>NZ_AUHV01000002.1:0-667259 GCF_000423365.1 Maritalea myrionectae DSM 19524
CAAACACATCTTGAGCATCAGAACTGATGTCATCAGCATCCGAGACATAGGTGTAAGAACCGTCAGCATTAAGCGTCAGCTTGCCATACTCACCATCAATCTCAACGCCCACACCACCAGAGACATCGCTCGTGGTATCCCCACCTGAAGCGCGCACCCCTGCAATCGTAGCCCCATCGGCGCCTTCTGTGTCATTGGACAAAACGCCAGCACCCGCCGCAACATTCAGCGTACCGCCTTCAGTAACAGGACCACCCGTATCCGCAACCGCTGTGGGTACATCATCAACCACACACACGTTTAATGTCGCAGTGTCAGCCGATCCATCCTGATCGATAACTTCCACATCAAAAAGTTCAGTGATTGTATCGTTGCCGCTGAAATTATGGGTCTCTGTGTTGTCGTCCAGCGTATAACTATAGCTAATTGTCCCACCAATCACCTCTCCATTGCCGTTGGTCACAGGCGCGAATGATGTGATGGTGAGCGAGCCGATGCTTGTGGTGATTGTAGGTGTGCCGCCGACGAAAGCGCCATTTTCGAAAATGACAACGCCTTCAATGGTGATCGTTTCTGCGCCGTCCACTGAACTGAATTGGAAGTCACCGGCCTGGGTCAGCGCTGAGTTGTCTGGCGCGCTACCATTTGAGAGGTTGGCTTCATAAACCGTTTCGTCCGGCCCCTCTACAGACAATCCCGTGATGTAAACACCATCGTCGCTGCCAAAGACCGTAATCGTCAGCGTTGCGCTGCCGCTGCCGCCATTGCCATCGGAAATTGTGTATGGGAAACGTTCAGTGATCGTTTCACCATCGGAAAGCCCTTGGACATTGGGATCATTATTGTTCAGCGTGTAGGTGTAGCTGCCATCATCATTGAGCACCAATGTGCCATATTCGCCGATATATGTACCTGGATTAGTGACAGTCAGGGTGTCAGTGGGGTTCTCGTCCGTGTCAGCCTGATCACCAAATTGTCCTGAAGGTGCGCCAGGGTGGTCAATGTTTTCCAAAACATTACCAGTTGCCTCTGGAGACTGCAGCTGAATGCGAGAGGCAGTTCCTGCTGTTGCCGTGCTGCCACCGTCTTCTTGAACCCAGTTGGTGTCGTCCAACCCAATCGGGTCGACATTGACTTCAGGTCCTTCATAGATTTCTTCTTGTTCGGGTGTTGCGAACGCCAAGGCGGTTGGCGGCAATAGCGGGGAAATACCGAGGCCGTCACCAATCGACCCCTGCGAACTGTCTTGATAAGCGCCGTGAGAATCTTGAACGGGCTGTGGCGTGTCCGCCTCACCAGTTACCGATGGCCCTGCCGCGGGCTGAATACTGTTCGCATCGAAAAGAGCTTGCAGAGCCTCTGATGGAAATTCGACGTCCCCAACAAAAATGCTCATCCCTTGGACTGCGCCATCGGGCACAAAGAAAATGGTGCCATCAGGTTGCAAGAATTCCAACTCGCCATCAACTATTCTTGGCTGGGTGAGGTCAGCGTCGGCTGGCAATCGCGCGACATTATCTTCACCAAGCGGTGCCGCAATACGGACAACTTCACTTTGAGACGGGGCGTTACCGCCCTCTTCAGCGCTTTCTTCAGCGTTCTCTTGGGGCGCTTCATTGTTGTCAGCGTCATCCGCCTCCAGATTTGGCTCCACCTCATCGGCCTGCGCGACCAGGATAGTGTCTTCCAATACGTTCTGATTGCTATTTTGATCTTGTGCTAGATCTTTATTGACATCATTGGCCATTAGACCGCTCCACCCAACTTCATAAATTAACAATTTGTTAATAAATAAAGCGAAGCGTGGTTTTCGGCGCAATAGAATGTATTCCCAATTGCATAACAGGTTATGCAATTGGCTTTAATTGTTGATTAACCTTAATGGATTTGCATAACATAGTATGCAACTAGGACTATTTGCCGTCTACTGTCTTTTTACTACTATCCATTTACGAATACTTCGCCCCTCATCATCGAAGCGAAACCAACCCATTTGCCCCTTAAAGCCTTTATCGTTGGTCAATATCCGCGGGGTATATGCTTCTGCACCTGCGATCTGCGGCAATGCGCCAGTCAGAACCACGAGGTCGTAGATTGTTGCACTGCGGATAGATGCGTTTTGCCCAAAACTTGTTTTGAACAATTGGGCGAAACTTGAAAGCTTGTTTTCTGTTGGTGTTGGGATGTAGGCGCCGACCAAACTTGCATATGCATTGGTGTCCAGCGCCCAGTCGCCATTGCCGAAAATGGTGCGCACTTGAGGCTGGCCGGCACGGCCATCCAAAAATGAAGCTGCAAACTTTGGCGATGTGGCAAATATGATTGCTGATTGTGCCTCGATTGCGCGTTGCTGCAGGCTCGTCACATCAACAGAGCCAACATATATCGTCTCGGTTTGGATGCGTTTTTGAGCCAATTGTCCCTCTAGTTGACCAACAAGTTGACCGGACCGCGCAGACTCTGTGCGAATAATATATGCCTTTTTGACCTTCAAGGCCCGCGCTTGCTCTGCAATCGCGCCCGCCTCACCTGGCACATCAGTCGGCGCGGAATAAAGCATGCGATCAATATTGGCCGCTTGTGCCAGCGTGATCACAGGAATTAAACTGCCGGAAAGTTCGGCTGCGAGTTGTGCACTTTGCGCTGCATCGACGTCTGTGACGATAATATCGACATTTGCACTCCTCAAAGAAGCTGCATTGTTGCGCAAAGATGCGCCATCATTTCCAGCGCGACGCACCACCAGCGTAATCGGTGTTTTAGTCAGTTTTTGCGCCGCCAGTTTACCTGCAAGATAAGGCGCATTGACCGCGCCATCACTTAAGCCGTCATAGTCGTCATTTACCAAAAGCCCCACAGTAACCGTTCCAGCACCGATCCGTTCCGCTTCCGGCGTTTGATTTGCGCTTGAGGTTTTGCGGTCATTCACGCCGCCAACAGTACAGGCCGCCAAACTTAGAATGCAGAAAAAAACCACAACCAGGCGGCCAATATGGGCAAACTGGATGGAAACTGAATTAATCATGGCCGCAACCCCAATTTATGACTTAATAAAACCGATCAAACATGGTTCGGGAAAAACTGGCAAGCAAATAACTCGCGCTTGGCCGCGGCGTTGTTGCTGCCCAATACGCAACAAATAGCCACAATCTACTGAGCTTTCATCTGCCTCAAGCATGGCAAACAACTCTTCGATTGGCTTGTCGAGAACCAACTGGATGTGGTTTGCATCCACTTTCATGGTCATCTGCCCAGACAGAACCCGCACAACATGCAAAAATTCGTGATTGACTTGCTTAAGGCGCTTTTGACGGTCAATGGCAAATGAAGGTACGGGCACTTTTTGAATGCGCTTGATGGTTTCATTGCCGACGGCGCGCAATGTATCCAACTCGTTTCGCAACATACCGGCAACAACTGTGCGCACGACGCTTGCGGTGTTGCCATTAATACGCTGACTTTCAACCACGAGCTGACGCACAAACTCGTTCGGTTTTAGCCCTTTTTCTGCGGCCAACATATCGATCGCGCGCCAAAACACTTTCTCAAGCCGAATGCCCTTGCGGGTTTCGCCATTCGAAATCGCGTGGAATTCGTGCTCCAAATCCGCATGCAAGTGTTCAAGGTCACTGGGGGAAAGCGCTGAATCAATGTTTTCGTTTTCCATCAACGCTCCCTCAATGCTTCATCACGTGCTTTTGTGATGGGTTTTGAAAGATATTGAAGAATTGTCTTCTGGCCCGTCAGAATTTCGACATTCGTGACCATGCCCGGAAAAATCGGCAGTGACTGGTTGCCGAATTCAAGAACCGATGATGGCGTTGATAGCAAGACCACATAATATGTTTCGCGCGTATTTGGATCGACGATTGAATCTGCGGATACGTTTTGTACTGTCCCTTTAAGCCCGCCATAAATGGAAAAATCATATGCGGTCAGCTTAATATTAGCCTCCTGCCCTGGCAGGACAAAGGCCACATCTGAGGGTTTGAGCTTTGCTTCAACCAGCAACTGCTCGGTCAGCGGGACAATATCAAGAATACGGTCACCGGCGCGCACAACCGCCCCAATGGTGTTGATATCCAAATTGTTGACGATGCCATCGACAGGGGACCGAATTTCTGTGCGCGAAAGCTGATCCGTCGCTCCGCGCAATGCCTGGCTCGTTGATGCATACTCCGCCAACCGCGTGGTGAGTTCCCCAAGCGCCTCTTCCTTGAATTGCGCTTCGGTCAATCCCGCCTGCAATTCAGATTCCCGCAATGCTGCGGTTAAACGCGCTCTGGTTTCATTCAAGGCGTCAATTTGCCCGGTCAGTTCCGAAACATCACGTTGAGTTGCCAGCAGCTCTGTTTGGGACACGAGGTTCTTGGCCGCCAAAGGCTCAATCAAAGCGAGTTGTTTTTGGGCCAGGTTGAGACTGTTGGAAAGCCGTGTCAGGTTTTGCGTTGCCTCGTTCAGCTCTCGCTGTCTCTGCTCAACGCGCGAAATAAAAACACCCTTCGAATTTGCCAGATTCTCCGCACGCGCGTTCATGAGACGGTGTTCATTTTCGCAAATCTCAGGTTCAACCGCCAAAACCGTTTCTGGACAATTAAATGTTTGGTTTGGTTGCAAGCCGGCTTCGTGGCGCAAGCGCTCAATTTGCACTTCCAACGCACGAACCTTGGCTTCCACTTCGCCCGCGGAAGAAGCTGTGGTCGTATCATCCAGGCGTACAAGAATTTGCCCTTTTTTGACGTGCTGCCCGGTGCGCACAAATATCTCATCGACCACACCAGACACGCCACTTTGAACAATTTGCGTTTTGCCGGTTGGGATGATCCGCCCGTCCGCACGGGAGATTTCATCCACTTTGGCAAAAGATGCCCAGACGAGCGCGCAGGTGCTGAATATTGCCACCAACAAAATGACAAACGCGCCTCTATTCGGGGCGGTAAATGACATGCCCGTAAAGCCTCGACGAATTTGTGCTTCATCTAAACTCATGCCGAAGCTCCGTTCGATTTGAGTTGCGCTAACACTTCGTCTCGCGGCCCATCTGCAATAAGGCGACCATTGTCGATCACCAGCAACCGATCAACAAGGCTTAGGAGGCTTTGTCGATGGGTGGCTATAATGACTGTGTGATCTTCTTTCAGGCTCTCTCTCAAATGCTGAACAAGTTCACGTTCTGTCGCCATGTCCATTGAGCTTGACGGTTCATCAAGAAAAAGCACCTTGGGGTCCGCCAACAATGTGCGCGCCAATGCAATCGCTTGCCGTTGACCGCCCGAAACAAGGGCGCCGCGCTCACCCACGGGCATATCGAAGCCCATAGGATGCAACGCCACAAAGCGTTCAACACCCGCTTTACGCGCAGCTTCCAGTATTTCTTCATCACTCGCCTGCGGCGCGCCAAGAATAATATTTTCGCGTACAGTCCCCTCGAATAGCTCAGGATCTTGCAACACAAGGCCAATGCTTTTGCGCAGATGGGCAGGATGATATTGGCTGATCGATACACCATCGACCAGAACGCTGCCTTCGGTTGGCTCGTAAAATTTCAGCAGCAAACGACCCATCGTGGACTTTCCAGACCCAATCCGGCCGATAATGCCCACCTTCTCTCCTTCTTCGATCTTAAAGCTGACCTGATCGAGTACGAAGCGATTAGACTGGGGGTAAGCAAAGCGTACTTTGTCAAACTCAATTCGACCCTGCCCGATTGTTCGATGGATGAAACGATGATCCTGAAAGCGTTCATCTTTCAGCTTCATCAATTCGCTCAATGTTTTGAACGCCTCTCCGGCCCCGCGCGTTTTTAAAATCGCACTGGATATTTGCGAGACTGGCGCGATGATGCGGTTTGACAACATCATCGACGCAATGATGGCCCCCATGCTGATTTCAGCTGCTGCAAATCGATAGGTGCCAGCGATGATGATGCTTACCAACGCGACCTGCCCCATCAATGCGGTGAAATGGATCGCAGTCGATTGCAGGGCTCGCACCTTGTTTTGAGTTTGCGATGAAACCAAAACTGTGTTTTCCCATTTGCGCAGGAAGTGCCCTTCAGCGCGCGCCGCTTTCACCGTTTGCACGGCACCGAGCGTTTCGAACAACACAGAATTTTTGGTCGAGATTTCGGCCATTGCCGCCCTGACATGACGCCCCGCACGCAATCCAATAATGATGGTGACAATTACAGCCAGCGCCGATGCGATTAGCGGAAAGATGACGACCCACCCCACAAGGAGCGAAACAACAAAAGCAAAAAAGCCCAAAAACAGCACATCGATAAACATGACGATGGTGCTCGAGGCAAAGAATTCCCGCAACACTTCATACTGGCTAATTCTTGCCGCAAATGCGCCTGTGGATGTTGGTCGATCTGCAATCTGAGAATTCATGACCCGATCAAATAGGGCTGAAGACAGTCGAAAATCAATTGTGCGACTGGCATCATCAATCAAAGCGCCGCGGGCGATCTTCAGCAAAAGATCAAAAAGAAACACAATCCCGAGGCCGATGGCCAACACCCAAAGAGTTGAAATTGCTTTGTTGGGCAATACACGATCATAAACATTCAGGGTGAACAGTGACATGGCCACCGCGAATATGTTGATAAACACTGTGCCCACAATAATGTGAAATATGGCGCGCTTTTGGTTTGCAAGTGCGTGCGCCAGCCAATGCTTTCGCGGCTTCTTCTGGTCAGAAATGCTTTCGGGTCGCACGCTGAACCCGGTCTTTGTGTCCGTCCCTATCTCTTCGGGGGTGAGCAATTGTTTCGCGCCCACATTGGGATCAAAGGTCAAATATTTCCCATCTTCGCGTCGCTCAATCAGAATAAACAGCGTCTGGTCGGCGCGCTGCAGAATTGCAGGCATATCATAGTCTGCAATTTTACCGATTGGCGCGGATATCGGCGTGCAAATGAGATCAAGGCGCTGAAGTGCGCGTGGCAATATTGAAAGTTCAAGTGTGTTGTTTTTAAGCGGCAGGCCGGCAGTTAATTGATCAATAGTAGACGCACGATCAAAGTACCGCGAAATGAACAAAGCGACTTGTTCGACCTCGCGCGCATGGCGGTCAACGCGTATCTCCTGGATACTATCAGCGCTTACATCACCCAAGAATTTACCCTCGTACACTAACATCTTGTTTTTGCAAACACACCCATTTGTGCAAACAAACCCGCATGCGGCAGAGGCGAAAATTGCCTCTGTCGGTGCGCTAAAATAAACGCCAGCGGGCACACGTAATTACGTGCCCTGATTACAAATGGGAAATATTAACAAAAAAATTAATTAACAAATGAAGTTAGGTCGATAGGTTCCTCGAAGTTAACTGGCTCAAGCACACGTGGTTGGTAGCTATCAGCCGAAGGGGTATTCAATTTCTTGCGCGCATACGCATTCGATTGACTTGGTGCATCAAGGCCCAAATATTCGAGCAGCCGCCCTGTTGCCGCCAACAAACGATATTCGGCGAAGCGCTGGCTATATTGGGCAGTTTCGTAAAGAACTTGCACATTAAAACGCGTATTTTGGGCGTCAAGCACATCGAGCAATGAACGCTGGTTGACGCTAAATTGGCTGCGGTAGGATTCAACAAGATCACTTGACGCTTTCAACTGCGAACCATATTGCGCAGACAATGAGCCTTGCCGCCCCATCCGCGTCCATGAAATCCGCACAGCTTCTTCTACTTCACGCAAAACTTGTTGTTGGCCTAAAGCGACTTCTGTCTCGCGTCGCGCATTCTCTTGAATTTCAGCGCGCTTGATCCCACCGTCATATAGATTCCATTTGAGGCTTAACTTGACCTGCAGGTCATTAGTTGCTCCGTCGACGCCGTTTACATCATACCCTGCCGATGCCCGCCCCTGTAGATTAATCTTTGGGTTCAAGCCACTGCGAGATTGTTCAACGACCGCCGCCGCGGCATCAATGTCAGCACTGGCCATCAAAAGCCTTGGGTTATTTGCCCGTGCCTGGCTAATCGCCTGTGACAATGAGTTGGGCATAAAGCTACGCGAAATACGGGATGGCATTTGGCCTGCCTCGAAAGGCACATAAACCAGCTTATAAAACCCAATCTGCGCCAAATCCAACGCTTCGCGAGCTTCGGTCAGCCTTGCGCGTGCTTGGCTCAAACGTTCCTCAACTTGCTGAGATTCCGCGGCAGTCAGTTGGCCATTTTCTACGGCTGCGCGAACGTCGTTTCGCGTCTGCTCATGAAAGGCAACATTTTGACGCGCGATGTTCACAACGCGCTGCTGCAACAGAACTTGGAAATATTCGCGGGACACTTCCAAGCCGATGAATTCGCTACGCTCCAGAACGCGGAATGATGCGCCATCCACCCGAGCGGCTTGCCGATTGGCTTCAGCACGACGAAAACCGCCGTCCCAAATGTCATGGGACACAACCACATCTACTTGTGTCGGGTAAAGCGGATCATCTTGGATGCCAGAGAAACGACGGCTCGGATTATCCAGGCGCTGAATACCTGTGGATACTTCAAGATCAACACGCGGCATATACAAACCGAGCGCTTGTCTCAGTTCAAATTCCACAGCTTCTCTGTTGGCCATGGACTGCCCAATCTCCGGGTTTGAATCTACCGCAATTACGACAGCGTCTCGGAGTGACAAAGCATATGCTGAGGCGCTGAGGTTCAATGCAATAAAAGCGCTTGCCGCCAAACCCTTGATGATTTTAATGCCCTTGATCGGTTTCATCTGCCACTATCCAATGTCAAATTTGAGTACTAACGCGCGTTCACCATGCGGCGGTAAAAGCAGTCGCATTTTTGGGTCGACTGCGCATCAAGATGTCCGGATTTCATGTAGCCAATGGAGGTCTGGCAAGCGATTTTGGTCTCACCAGCCCACTCATATGCCGCACTTTTTGAATTTTTAATGATTGGGTCCTCAAGGGCAGTTTTTGCGGAAGCATAGTATTCTTCCACCAGAGACTGAATCTCCGAATCTGCTAAATCCATGATGGAAGATTGGCCTGAATAAAGGCAATTGCCTGCTCTTGCCTGACCCGCCAGCGGATCAGCTGCGTAAGCGCTTGTAAAAGAAAGCGAAATTAGCAATGCAGCACAAAGTGCAATTAGTTTTGGCACGCCCTTATCTCCCCCATAAGTAGCCCAAAGCACCCCAAAGGCTTAACAAAACCTTAAAAGGACACACTTTGTTTTATATAACGACCTACGAATTTGCAAGTCCTGTTAATTAAAATATTGCCCGTTGGTTAATGAAACTCATTGCTACATAAGAGAATTGTGTCGGTTACATGCCCGTACAAGCAAGATTTCAGACACATCATGCCAAACCCCTGCTTCTCTGTTGTAATCAGAAATTATAGTCTTCAATCAATTCGCGACTATATGAACCTTAGTATTCATTTTATCATTATCGTAACATTATCAGTAGGTTTCCGCATACGCCACGAACCTCATCTATAGAAACTATTTCATCTAAAACAAAACGTTCTACTCTACTGCCTTCAGCGCATTTTTGCCGAGTCCAGACTTCTTTCGGCACGATTAAATGAAATTCGAGAAGCAGCGCGATAAGAACCGGCCATTTTTTGGCATTCTTTCTCTAATGTCTTTTTCAGAGATAGCGCGCACTAATGTCTAGCGCCAAAACTTTCGACACATTGATTCTAGGAAGCCAATTTCACGATAAATTTTGCTTCGTAAGTGCCTGCGTTTTTCTCATCAAACTCGCACAGCGGCATCCGTTTTGCTTCTCGCCGGGCCAATTCTAATACCTGCATGGGCGCATTGTCGTCATAAACAACCATGTCCGCCGCTTGCAGCGCCCTAATCGCTTTTATGGTCAGCATTTCAGGATCCCGCTCATGATATTCGATGTGCGTGATCGTTGTTGAGCCATGATCCTTAGCTTGCTTATCAATTGCCAAATCTAGACATCGCTTTTTCAATTGTGTCTCGGTGTCCGCTTTGGGCGCTCCCGCAAATGCTTGATCGACAAAGTGCTCCCAGAAAGTGCGGCGTTTTTCGCCCATGGGCAAATAGGTCATGACCGTATGGCGCAAACGTTGCGCCATGGCTGCCCATTGTTCCAGTGCATTGGGCAAGATGGCCTCGATGCGGCGGCGCACCGCCTGCCCTAAAATGGGTGCGGCGCCGTGGGTGGAAATGCCAATCACCAGCGGTGAACGATTAACGATGGAGCCAAATTGAAAGTCACAATATTCCGGTTGATCGATGATATTCACCGGCAATCCATAGAGCGACGCGATTGAGCGGACGCGTTTGGCTTCCGTTGCATCTGCCGCGTCACATATGATCAGTTTGACATCGGCGAAATCGCTATCCCACTGGTTCGACGTCCTATGGCTGAAATGCTGAGGAGACTGTGCGATCAGCTTTTTAAACTCGACGCTCAGTTTTGGCGCGTGGATTAACACATGAGCGCCTGCCGCGGCCAGCAATTCGGCCTTCCAGGCGGCGGCGTCCGTGCCGCCAATCACCAGCACATTTTCGCCGTTCAAATCGAAAAAAACGGGTAGCACCGCCAATTTGCCTATGCGGGCGGTGGTGTGTTTGGCTCGGGATTTGGCCGCAATTCTATTGTGCGGCAGAAAGGGTAAATTCATCAATAAACTCGCTTAGTTCGGGTTTACAAGAGCCACAATTGGTGCCCGCGCCCAGCTTCTCCCCTATCGCGGCCACGCTGGTGCATCCCCCCTTCACCGCGTCGGCAATCTGGTTCGCGCCCACGGAAAAACAACTGCACACGATGGGGCCCGGATCGGGCATATCCTTGCCGGGTCGACCGGCCAAAAGACGATAGCGTTCTGCTGGCGTTTCAAAAATCTGTGCCAGTTGATCCACGGCCCAGGCGCGGGAGACTGCAACTGGCTCCGTCGCCAGAAACAGTGCGCACCGCAATTGCGATCCGGCAAACCAGGCCAACCGATGCTGGCCGGTTTTTGGATCGTGATAGTGCGCGTCCGCCGCCGCCATGTCCAAACCCGACATGGCACGTACGGTCTTTTCAATGGGGCGGGCGGCGTCTTTTTCCGCCAACTCAACACGCCAACCCTTTTTGGTGATCGCTTTGGCCCAATAAGTGTTGTTCAGTTCTGCGGGCGCGGACTGGGTCACCATAAAGCCATATAGGCCCATATTGGTTGCCCGCACGTCCACTTGCGCCGCTTTGAGCGCGGGCTGGCCCGAAAACGGATCAGTCTTACCCGACACCAGCGCATTGATGCGGCCGTTGGATGAAAAATTGCCATTCCAGTGCATGGGCACAAAAATCTGATCGTGCCCCAGCCTTGGATTAATGATGGCACGCGCCAGCACTTTTTGCCCTGCCGCTGAAATCTCTACCAATTCGGCGGTTCGCGCCCCAATTTTTGCCGCCTGGGCGGGTGATATTTCGCAATAAGGTTCAGCAATGTGGGCACTCAGCGCTGCACTTTTGCCGGTCCGCGTCATGGTATGCCAATGATCGCGCACCCGACCTGTGTTCAAGCGCAGCGTGGTGGGTTGCGCCTGCGCCGTTGCGGTGTCTGTCGGTGTCGCGACAAAATTGGCACGCCCGTCTGGTGTAAAAAAGTGGCCGCCGGCAAAGAAGCGTTGGGAGACGCCTTTCTGGCCTTTACGCCGGGGCCACAGAGTGGGTTGAAACTGATCATAATCTTTAGGTGAAAGGCTGGCATATTCACCCATATCAAAATCGCGGGTGCCGTTATTTTCAAAAGCCGACAGCGCCGCATGTTCGGCAAAAATGTCGCTTGCTGACCTATAGTCAAACGCGGAAGGGTGGCCCATCCGTTTACCCACTTCCGCCATCTGCCACCAGTCAGCGCGTGCCTCACCGGGTGCTGGCAAAAAGGCGCGTTGGCGCGAAATGCGGCGCTCAGAATTGGTGACGGTGCCGTCCTTTTCGCCCCAGCCCAAGGCCGGCAGTTTCACATGGGCAAAGCGCGCGGTTTCGGTGTCTGCCATTATGTCGGACACCACCACAAAGGGGCAATTCTCAAGGGCGTTGGCCACCTTATTTGCATCAGGCATGCTCACCACCGGATTGGTGCCCATCACCCAGATGGCTTTGATTTTCCCATCGGCCACGGCGTCAAACATATCAACCGCCTTCAGCCCCTGCTCACTGGCCATAGAGGGGGATTGCCAGAAGCGCTGCACCAGTTCGCGGTGGGCTTCGTTGCCAATTTCCATGTGCGCGGCCAGCATGGTGGCCAGCCCGCCCACTTCACGGCCACCCATGGCATTAGGCTGGCCCGTCAACGAAAATGGCCCAGCCCCCGGTTTGCCAATGCGCCCGGTGGCCAAATGGCAATTGATAATCGCGTTGACCTTGTTGGTGCCTTCGCTCGACTGGTTCACCCCCTGGCTGAAACAAGTCACCACCTTGTCGTTCTGCGCGAACAATTGATAAAAACTGCCCAGCTGTTCGGCGCTAAGGCCGGTTTTGGCGTGCAGCGCTTCAGGCGCCATTTCCGCTGCAGTCAGAGCTTCGTCAAAATGGTTCGTATGGCGATCAATATAGGATTGATCGAGCTGCCCGGCGTCCGCCAGATATTGCAACAGGCCGTTGAACAGCGCCACATCGCCATCCGGGGCAATTGGCAGGTGCAGGTCCGCCATTTCCGCTGTTTTGGTGCGGCGCGGATCAATCAGCACTATTTTCATATGTGGGCGCTCGGCCTTGGCGGCTTGCAGGCGTTGAAACAGCACTGGGTGGCACCAGGCCATGTTTGAGCCCACCAAAATCACCAGATCGGCCAACTCCAAATCTTCATAACAGCCCGGCACAATATCAGCGCCGAAGGCCCGCTTGTGTCCGACCACCGTTGAGGCCATGCATAGTCGGGAATTGGTGTCCACATTGGCCGTGCCAATAAAGCCTTTCATCAGCTTGTTGGCGACATAATAATCTTCTGTGAGCATTTGCCCGGACAGGTAAAAGCCTACTGAGTTTGGTCCATGTTCGGCGATGGTTTGGCTGAAGCGCTCGGCCACGAGCGACAGCGATTCGTCCCAACCGGCCCGCTTGCCCCCGATTTCAGGGTGTAGCAAGCGCCCATCCAGATCCAGCGTCTCCCCCAAAGCGGAACCTTTGGAGCAAAGCCGTCCGAAATTCGCGGGGTGCTGCGGATCACCCTTGATTGCCACGCCGTCCTTGCCCGGCGCGGCCAGCACGCCGCAGCCCACGCCGCAATAGGGACAGGTGGTACGGGTGGCGCATTCACTCATGTTGTCAGCTCTGCCATGTCCAGCAACAGCCGATCACCGCGCACCTGCACACTGAAGGTCCGTGTTGCGCCCTCATCGGCCCCCTGCGCCTCCCCGCTCCTGAGTGAAATCACCCAATTGTGCAGCGGACAAGTGACACAGCCATCATGCACAATGCCCTGGCTAAGCGGCCCGGCCTTGTGCGGACATTTGTCCTCAAGGGCAAAAAATTGATCATCGTGGGTGCGGAAAATCGCAATGCGCAAGTCCCCACTGGTCACGCAGCGGGCGCCGCGGCGCGGCACCTCGTCAATGCTGCCAATATCCACAAAGTCGTCTATTTGAATTGCGGGCGCTACACTCATTCTGCCGCCTCCAGTTCAAGGGCTGCCATGGGTTTAAACTCGTGCTTGTCCTTGCCTGAAACGCGCTCGGACCAGGGGTCCACTTGGGCAAATCTCTGGCTGAAGACGAAGCGGTCGAAATATTCCTGCCGGCGTTCCTCATCGTCCATAATCTGCTTACGGATTTCATCGAGACCGACGCGTTTGGCCCATTTATAGATGCGCTCCAGATAATGCCCTTGCTCACGATACATTTGCGCCAGCGCCACCACATGTTCCAGCGCTTCATTTTCGCTTGGCACCATGCCCAGCACTTCCGTGCCTTTGATGTCTAGGCCCGCCGCGCCAGCAAAGTGGATTTCAAAGCCGCTATCGACGCAGATGATGCCAATGTCCTTGCAGGTGGCTTCCGCACAATTGCGCGGGCAGCCGGAGACCGCCAATTTCAACTTGGCCGGGGTCCAAGACCCCCACATGAACTTTTCCAGCTTGATGCCAAGGCCGGTGGAATCCTGCGTACCAAAGCGGCACCAATCTGACCCGACGCAGGTTTTCACGGTGCGCAGACCCTTGGCATAGGCTTGTCCGGAAACAAATCCGGCCTTGCCCAAATCGGCCCAAACGTCCAACAAGTCTTCTTTCTTGATGCCCAGCATGTCGATGCGTTGGCCGCCGGTAACTTTGACGCTCGGGATATCAAATTTGTCCACCACATCGGCAATCGCCCGCAATTCTTTGGAGGACGTCATCCCGCCCCACATGCGGGGCACGACAGAATAGGTCCCGTCCTTTTGAATGTTGGCGTGCACCCGTTCATTGATGAAGCGAGATTGATAATCATCGGCATAAACATCAGGCCAGTCACACACCAAATAATAGTTGAGCGCCGGACGGCATTTGGCACAGCCGCAGGAGGTTTTCCATTCCAGTTCCTGCATCACAGCCGGGATGCTTTTCAGCCCCTTGGCTTTGATCAGGCGGCGCACATCGCCATGGCCCAGATCGGTGCACGGGCACATGGAACTGCCAGCATCCGCATCAAATTCTTCACCCAATGTCAGGGCCATCAATTGTTCCACAAGCCCGGTACAGGTGCCGCAAGAGGCGGATGCCTTGGTGTGGGCACGCACCTCGTCCAGCGTGGTCAGGCCCTTTTCCGTGATTGTGCCGACGATTTTTGATTTGCAAATGCCGTTACAGCCGCAGATTTCTGCATCATCGGGCAACGCTGCAACGGCCGCCATGGGGTCCATTGCGGCCCCTCCCTGGTAGGCCTGGCCAAAGATCAAACTTTCACGCATCTCGCTGATGTCGGTTTGTTTCTTTTTTAAATCATTGAACCAGGCACCATCGGACGTGTCGCCATAAAGCACGGTGCCGATAATCTTGTTATCCTGCAAAATCACGCGCTTATAGATGCCCGCATTGGCGTCGCGCAAAACGATCTCGTCGCGATCATCGCCCTCGGCAAAGTCGCCGACAGAGAACAAATCAATGCCAGTCACTTTCAGCTTGGTTGCCGTGTCCTGATGCTTAAAGGGCTTGGAAAAGTCGTCGGTTAGCGTGCGTGCGGCCACCTGTGCCATGTCGTAAAGCGGCGCCACCAGGCCATAAACCTGGCCATCCACTTGGGCACATTCGCCCAGCGCCAGAATATCGGGGTCGGAGGTGCGCATGGCGCTATCCACGACAATACCACGTTCGACCTCCAGTTCAGCGTCCTGCGCAAGCGCCACATTGGGCCGAATGCCCACGGCCATCACCACCAGCGAACAATCGATCACCTCGCCGCTTTCCAGCTCCAGCCCGGTGACTTTCTTGTCGCCGATAATGCGTTTGGTATTGGCTCCGGTCTTCACCGCAATATCCCGGCTTTCCAGCTCTTTTTGCAGCAGATAGCCAGCGGATGGGTCCAATTGGCGCTCCATCAGCGTGTTCATCAGGTGCACCACGGTCACATCCATGCCGCGTTCGCGCAGCCCGGCGGCCGCTTCCAGCCCCAACAGACCGCCCCCGATCACCACCGCCTTTTGGCGCGATTGCGCCGCAAGCATCATGGCGGTGACATCGTCCAGATCACGATAGGCGAGAACGCCCGCCAGATCATGGCCAGGCACCGGCACAATAAAGGGGTTGGACCCCGTTGCGATCACCAGCTTGTCGTAGGCTTCGGTTACGCCCTGATCAGAGGACACCGTTTTGTTTTCACGATCAATTTCGGTGACTTTGTGGCCCTTATAGAGAGTGATCCCGTGGTCAACATACCAACCATCCCCATGGATGATGATGTCTTCATATGCCTTTTCGCCCGATAGCACTGGGGACAGCATGATCCGATCATAGTTCACGCGCGGTTCGGCGTTGAAAATAGTAACTTCATAGGCATCCGGCTCTTGCTCGAACAAATGCTCCAGCATGCGCCCAGGCGCCATGCCATTGCCGATAATGACCAATTTTTGCTTTTGCATATCCGTCTCCTATTCTGCTGCTGCGCTGCGTTGACGGGCCAGCCGTGCGGCGCGCTTTTCCTTGATGGCTGCCAACTGGTCTTCGCTTGGGTTGGCCCCCCCTTCATAGGCTTCCAGAAATTCAAGCAATTCTTCGCGATAAGCGTAATAATCCGGGTGGTTGAGCAATGCCTTGCGCGAACGTGGTCGCGGCAGGTCCACCTCCATAATATTGCCAATCTTGGCATTGGGACCGTTGGACATCATCACCACGCGGTCGGCCAGAAGGATCGCCTCGTCCACATCATGGGTCACGCAGATGGCGGTCACCTGGGTGCGTTTCCACACATCCATCAGCAGATCCTGAAGCTCCCAACGGGTCAGGCTGTCCAGCATGCCGAAGGGTTCATCGAGCAACAGCAATTTGGGTGACAGGGCAAAAGCGCGGGCAATGCCCACCCGTTGCTTCATGCCGTTGGACAGATCATCTGCCTTGCGGTGCATGCTGTCTTTCAGTCCCAACTTGGTGAGATAATATTCCACCACATCGTGGCGTTCGCCTTTGCTGGCTTCGGGATAGACCTTGTCCACCCCCAGCGCCACATTGTCATAGGCGGTCAGCCACGGCATCAAATTGGGGGCCTGGAACACCACCGCTTTATCCGGGCTGGCACTGGTAATGTGGCGACCATCAAGGATGATCCCGCCTTCGGTAATCTCATTAAGCCCTGCCGCCATGGACAGAACCGTAGACTTGCCGCACCCGGAATGGCCGATCAGGGTGACAAATTCACCCTTATTGATCTTCATATCAAAGCCATCCACCACGGTGAGCGGCCCTTTGGGCGTGGGATAGACCTTTTTCAGGTCTGAGAAGTGCAAAAAGCCTTCCTGCTTGCTGCTTTTGCTGGCTTCTTCATAGGCTGTCGGCAGTTTTTCACCCTTGCTGAAATCCATGGGCACGATATTGGGCAATTCCACCACATCGTCGGAATCCTCTGTTCGCGCAGCGCCCACATCGATCAGATAATCGGTAACGGCGGCCCGCAATTTGATGAAATCCTCATCATCATTCAGGGCTGTCCGGTCGCGCGGCCGCGGAATATCCACTTTGAAGTCCGGCCCCAATGTGGCGTTGGGACCCGGTTTAAGCGGGATGATCCGGTCAGCCAGCAAAATCGCCTCATCCACATCATTGGTGATCAGGACGATGGTCTTTTTCTCCCTCTGACAAATATCGGAGAATTCATCCTGCAGCTTGGCGCGGTTCAGCGCATCAAGTGCGGAGAGAGGTTCATCCATCAACAGGATTTCAGGCTGCATGGCCAGCGCGCGCGCAACCGCCACCCGCTGCCGCATGCCACCGGAGAGTTCGGCGGGCTTGCGGTTCTTCGCATGGTCGAGGCCAACCATTTCGATATAGCGGGTGACAATTTCCTTGCGCTCAGTAACCGGTTTGTCGCTGAACACCTGATCCACCGCCAGCGCGACATTGCCCTCCACGGTCAGCCAAGGCATCAGCGAATAGGATTGAAACACCACGCCCCGCTCAGGTCCGGGGCCATCAATCTCACGACCACGATAGATCACGCCCCCTTTGGTGGGTTTGATCAACCCTGCCAGCGCTGAGATCAATGTGGTTTTGCCGCTGCCGGAAAAACCCACAATCGCCACAAATTCACCTTCCGCCACATCCAGTTCGATGTCGGTCAGCACTTCGTGGCAATTGGGTTCTTCACCAAAGTGCACCGAAAGTTTGGAGATTTCGAGGATGGTCATATCTCGCTCCTAACGGTTGGCACTGAAGGTGAAGGCACGTTGCAGGGCGAACATCAGCCGATCCAGCATAAAGCCGACAATGCCGATGGTGAGCACGGCCACCATGATCCGCGCCAGCGATTGGGAGGAGCCGTTTTGGAATTCGTCCCAGACAAATTTGCCCAGACCAGGATTTTGCGCCAGCATTTCGGCGGCGATCAGCACCATCCAGCCCACACCCAGTGACAAGCGCAAACCCGTAAAAATCAGCGGCAATGCGGAAGGCAGCACCAGTTTGGTGATGGTTTTATAGGTGGGCAGCTGCAATACGCGACCCACATTCATCAAGTCTTTGTCGACAGAGGCCACGCCCAGCGCGGTGTTGATCAATGATGGCCAGAGCGAACACAGGGTTACGGTCACAGCAGAGGTGATCATGGATTTGGGCAACCAGTCCATCGGGTTGGCATAGGTCGCTGAAATCACCATGGTCACAATCGGCAGCCAGGCCAAAGGTGAAACCGGTTTAAATATTTGGATCAATGGGTTAATGGCACCATTGAATGTTTTAGATAAACCGGATGCAATCCCTAGGGGCACGGCGATTAGTGTCGCGATGAAAAAGCCCAGCCCCACGGTAAACAGTGAGGTGAAGATCTGGTCGATATAGGTCGGTTGCCCGGTATATTCGCGATGCTTGACCCGGTCTGACTGGCCCTGCTCGATCAGTTTTGCGTTGCGCGCGTCGAGCCGTTCATAAAAGGCCGCCGCTTTCTCACGTTCGCGCACATGGTCCTGCCACAGATTGCCCGCCTGCTCGACCACCTGCACTGGTCCGGGGATGGTCCCCAAAGAGGTTTGCACCTGCGGGGCCAACGCGGCCCAGATCAACACAAAGGCAGCGATGCCTATCATTGGCACAAGTAACACCTGGCGCAAAATCTTGGCTTGTTCCTTGCGGCTTTCGCCCATGGCCCACTTGATCAACGGGGCCACCCAGGCAAAGCCAAGCGCCTCAAACCAGCCATTGGCCCGGTTAAGGCCATTCAAAAAGCGTTTGCGCCAAACGGGTTCGGCATTCATTTGTTCTGCGCTTGAAATCTCGGTCATCTGTTTGCCTCAATATTTCTTGGAATTGTCGCTGGTTGGCCAAACCGCGGGGCCCGGCCAACCAGCGCCCTCCTTGCCTAACTGCCGTTTGCTGCGACAGACTCATCGGTCTTCAGGCCGATTTCGAGACTGTCGATGTAGGCGTTAGGTGATTTCGCATCGAACGGAATGCCATCGATGATATCTTCAGCCGGGGTTGGGGCTTTGTAGCCATCTGTTCCCCATGGGAAGTCTTCGCGGTCCACATGGCCCTCTTCCACCAGCAGCTCTGCTGCTTCCAAATAGATGTCCGGGCGATAGACGGATTTGGCGACCTCGTCATACCATTCGTCGGGCTGATGCTCGTCGATCTGGCCCCAGCGACGCATCTGCGTCAGATACCAGACGGCGTCGGAATAGAAGGGATAGGTCGCGTAATAGCGATAGAACACATTAAAGTCCGGCACAGCGCGCTTGTCGCCTTTTTCATATTCAAATGTGCCGGTCATAGAATTGGCGATCACCTCGGCATCAGCGCCCACATATTCGGAGCGGGCCAGGATTTCCACGGCCTCTTCGCGGTTGGCGTTGTCGTTTTCATCCAACCATTTGGCGGCGCGGATCAAAGCCTTGGTCAGGGCCAATGTGGTGTTGGGATATTTCTCGGTAAATTCTTTGGTGAGCCCGAACACTTTTTCCGGATTGTTTTTCCAGATTTCATAGTCGGTGATCACCGGTACACCAATGCCTTTAAACACGGCGGCCTGGTTCCATGGCTCGCCCACGCAATAACCGTGGATGGTGCCGGCCTCTAAGGTGGGTGGCATCTGCGGCGGTGGCGTTACAGACAGCAAAGCATCTGCATCGATCTGCCCCGACGTGTCGTTTGAAGAATAAAGACCCGGGTGGATGCCCCCTGCGGCCAACCAGTAGCGCAGCTCATAATTGTGCGTGGAGACGGGAAACACCATGCCCATTTTAAAGCTCTCGCCTTTCGCCTTGAGCTCTTCAACCACTGGCTTAAGCGCACTGGCGCTGATCGGGTGTACGGGCTTGCCCTCCGCATCCATTTCGAGATGCGGTTTCATTTTTTCCCAAATTTCGTTGGAAACCGTAATGCCGTTGCCGTTCAAATCCATGGAAAAAGGCGTCACGATATGCGCCTCGGTGCCATAGCCGATGGTGGCGGCTAAGGGTTGACCCGCCAGCATATGGGCCCCATCCAACTCTCCGGTAATGGTGCGGTCCAGCAGCACTTTCCAGTTCGCCTGCGGCTCCAGCGTCACATAGAGCCCCTCATCCTCGAAATAGCCTTTTTCATAGGCGATCGCGAGTGGCGCCATATCTGTGAGTTTAATGAAGCCCAGTTTAAGCTCGTCTTTTTCAACATCCAGCCAATCGGCCAAGGCCGGGGCGCTCAAGCCAATCGCGGCGATCGACCCCAAGATAGTTGCCATAAAGCGGCGTCGGGAGAGAAGAGTTTCGAGCGGGTTTGAAAACATTTTCACCTTGTCCTTGTTTCGGTCTTTGTCGGGTTGCGCGCCATTTTCGCGTCACTATTGCTGACCTAATTTCACCTTGCCAAAGCAGTGCGTTGTTGTCTGCTGCTAAAAAATCCATTAAGCGTTGCAAAAAAGGACACACCCGCAAGGAGACCTCTATGCGACATATGCTGGCGCTTAAATATGTGGATGCGGTGGCCCGCGCGGGTTCCATTCGTGGGGCCGCGGAAGTACTGGCCATCACGCCGTCAGCGCTCAATCGCCGCATTCTGGCGATTGAGGAAGAGCTGGATATTGAAATCTTTGAACGGCATGCACAGGGGGTGCGGCTCAACAGTGCAGGCGAGTTGTTTATCCACCATGTGCGGGCCCAAATGGCGGATCTGGAACGGGTACGCTCGCAGATTGCCGACCTTTCAGGGGTGCGAATCGGGCATGTGCGCATTGCCACCACCAAGGAAATCGGAGGCCGCCTGCTGCCGCGCCTCATCCAGGCCTATCGTGCAGATTTCCCCGGGGTGACTTTTTCACTGCATGCCTATGATCGCGGACAAGTAGAACAGCAATTGCACAATCTTGAGGCTGATATCGTGGTGATGTTTCAACCGCTCCGATTGGCGGATATGCAAGTGATCTCCCACCAGCAACAGCATTTGTCCGTGGCCATGGCGGCCGATCATCCGCTTGCGGCACAACCGGAATTGCGGCTGGTGGACTTTTTGGAGCATAACCCGCTATTGCCGCCGCGCGGCGAAGGGATTCGCGAGATTGTTGAGGCCGCCTGTGTGAAAAAGGGACTGAACTGCAAGCCGACCATTGAAAGCGATGATTCCGCGCTGTTGCGCCATCTGGCACGCCAAGGCGCGGGGCTGGCATTGGATTTGCCGCTGACCATCAGCGCGTCGCCGCAGGAATCAGAGTTGGCTTATCGTCCCTTTAAAGCACATGAGATCGAGCCGGGATTTTTGTTTGTCGGCCAGTTACACAAGCGCAACCTGCCCGTGGCCGCCCGCAAATTTGCCGACCAATTGCGCGAGATGTTTGAGCGTGAAATGGAACGTCTGCCAAAGATTGAAACGCCATAAGCCAACAACCTGCCCTGATTGTCATTCGGAACAGGTTGCGCCCTCAAGCATTATACCATCAGGACAACTCCAGAAACGGAGGTGAACTTATGGCAGAATTCCTGTTTTATTTCTGGCTATTTCTACTGCTGCTTGTGGTTATTGGCTGGCCCAGCTGGCCCTATACGCGAGAGCGGTGGCCTTACAAGCATGGTGGCAATTACCGCTATGCAGTGAGTGGCATGGCCGCGGCGCTGGCAATCCTGTTTTGGATGCTGTTCTGGTTTGGCCTTGTGGCCATTGCATGGCCGTGGACCGCACCACCGCCTGCCACATAATAGAGAATGGGTTGGCCGCCAATTGCGGCCAACCGCCCGCCTTACTTGCCCCAACGCAGGGCAATCAGATCCAATTCTTTTGAAAGCTGGAGCAAGCGGTCTTTTGTGCGCTGGCTCATGGGTTTGAGCGGGTGGCGCACATAATCGCTTTTAATCACGCCACCTTCTTTAAACACGGTCTTGCAGGCTTTGAGGCCACATTGCCGATTTTCATGGTTGATTAGTGGCAGACACACTTTCCATTGCGCCAAGGCCGCATCGTGGTTCCCTGCATGAAAGTCCGTCACGATAGATCGGATTTTTTCCGGTTGCAGGCCAGAGGTCATCGTGCCGGTTGCCCCGGCATCGAGGTCGGCCAGAAGGGTCACGGCCTCTTCACCGTCAAAGGGCCCTACAATATGCTCGCCCCCTGCTTCAATGAGCGCGGCCAGTTTGTCCGCGGCAAAAGGCACTTCAATTTTGAAATAGCTGACATTTTCAATTTCGCGCGCCATCTTCACCAACAGATCAACTGGCAGACTGACGCCGGAAAGTGGCGCGTCCTGCACCATGATCGGAATAGAAATCGCATCGCTTACCGCTTGGAAGTGCTCATAAATACCATCTGGTCCCGGCACCAAGCCGACCCCGTGATAGGGCGGCATCATCATCACCATATCAGCCCCCAAAGCCTCCGCCGCTTTGGCGCGTTGCGTGGCAATGGCGGTGGAGAAATGGCTGATGGTCACAATGATGGGCTTGCGGCCTGCCACATGTTCCAGGCTAACGCGCATCAGGCGTGCGCGCTCGTCGTCAGACAGCACAAACTGCTCTGAATAGTTGGCCAGCAAGCAAATGGCATCCACGCCCTGATCAATCATGCAATCAAGCACATTTTTCATGCCATCTTCATCCACCTGGCCATCGTCAAAAAATGGCGTGGGCGCAACGGGCAAAATTCCGGTCAAAGGCTGTTTCATGGGTTGAATCCTATATGTCAGTTCTAAAGAACACTGATCCGGAAATGGGTGCGCTGACGGTAGGTCTCGCCCGGGCGGATCAGGGTTGAAGGAAAATCAGGCTGGTTCGGCGCATCGGGCCAATTTTGCGGCTCCAGTGCCAGACCTGCATGGTGGCCATAAGGCTGGCCAGTGTGACCATAGAAAGGTGTGGTATCCATGCCGGTGGCATCAAACACCTGCAGGCCCGGCTCTGTCGACAACACATCAAGCTGATATTGGCCAGCACGCACGCTGCACATAGGGTGCAGTTCATTGTCTGTGGAATCGATGCAGAAATTGTGGTCCAGCGCCATGTCGGGCGGCGATGTAATCGGCTCCATCTCGCGATAGTCGAAGGCCGTGTCCGCCACCGGTGCCAGTGCACCTGTTGGGATCAAATCCGCGTCCACTGGCAAATACTGGCTGGCATTAATGCACATGGTATGATTGGCCAGATCAGCATGACCATCCAAATTCCAATAGGAATGGTGGGCAAAATTCAAATGGGTTGTCCGGTCTGTCCGCGCCTGGATGTCGAGGGTCAATGTGCCCGTCTCGTCTAGGGCATAATGAGCCTGAACCGTCACATTTCCGGGAAAGCCCCCTTCCCCGTCCGGATGGGTCACAGTAAGGGTGCAGCTTGTCGCATCACATGCCAACAGCGTCCAGTTGCGCTGCCCGGTGCCTGCGGCGCCCCCATGCAGGGTGGTCTTGTCGTTTTCATTGCCCTCCAGATCAAAACGGGTGCCGTCCAGCACAAACTGACCGCCTGCAACCCGGTTTGCCACCGGACCGACAATCGCCCCGAAATAGGTCATCGGCCCGAGATAGGCCGCAAAATCCGCACTGCCCAATACCAATGCGTGATCAGATTCTGTGCGGCGCAAGTCCTGCAAAGTCGCGCCCCACGTCATAATGGCTGCTTTGGTTCCGCCATTGGCGATGCGGATCAAATCAATTTGCTCGCCAGCAGGGCCTCGGCCAAATGCAGACACCTGTTGAGCGTCGATTTGGCCCTTTTCGGCAAATGTATCCGGTGCGTCAGACATAGCCCTCACCACTCGAAAGCAGGTTTGGTGCGACGCTCGCCAATGGCAAACGCATCTGCCACCAAATACATGGGCCGCAGGTCCATTTCGCTTTCACCTTTGGCCACTAGGTCGTTCATCCGGGCGTAAAGCCGCGGATATTCGCCCTGCAAAGCCACGGCATCTTCCGCGCTTTTGATTTCCTCACCGTCAATCAGCATGCGCGCGCCGCCATTTTCCAATGTCAGTACGCCGGCATCGGTCTCCACAAAGATGGACCAGATCGGATCGCCCTGCTGCAGCCAGTCCAGTTCAGCGAAAGAACCACTCGCGCCGGGATAGTGGAAGGCCAATTGTGCAGCGATCGGGGTCTGCCGGTTTTCAGGAAAATCGAGCGTCGCACTGGTAATGTGCAAGGGTTTTGGCAGGATTTTTGTCAGAATCGACAGGCCGTTAATGCCGGGATCAAAGACTCCCATACCGCCGGGATCAAAAACCCAGTCCTGTCCCGGATGCCAATAGCGTACATCCTCTTTCCATTGCATCTCAACTCGGTGCACCTGTTTGTCGCTCAACCAGTCACGGGCGGTATCCACCATGGCTGCCTCGCGCGAATGCCAGGTGGCGTAAATGCTGCGCCCGGCCTTTTCGGCCATGCGCTCCAGCACATGACATTCCGAAAGCGTCGCACCGGGCGGCTTTTCCAGCATGACGTGGCGATTGGCGTTCAGTGCCGCTGCCGCATAAGCAAAGCGCGGTGCTGGCGGCACGCAAAGTGAAATCACGTCAATGTCCGGCCGCGCAGCCAACATGGTTTCAATATCTTCGAATGCTTCAATGCCATCCACTTGAGCATGGCGCGACACGGTAGCTACCAACTCCCAGTCTTTAGAAGCATTAAGCGAGGGTATATGCTGATCGCGGGCGATCTTGCCAATGCCCACCAAAGCCAGTTTACGTGGTTCCATCAGTGCGAGTCCTTTGGCACCGGATTGCCCCGGCAGCCTTTCAGAAAATCATAGTCTGCACCGCTGTCTGCGCCTTCAACATGCTGGTGATGCAATTGAGCAAAGCCACTTGGCGGTGCCTCAATGGAGGGCGCCCACGCCGCAAGGCGACGCGCCAGCTCCTCTTCAGAAATGTCCAGATGCAGGCGACGCCCCGGCACATCTACTTCGATCATGTCGCCCGTCTGCACCACTGCCAATGGCCCACCAATGGCAGCCTCGGGCGAAGTGTGCAGAATAATGGTGCCATAGGCCGTGCCGGACATGCGTGCATCTGAAATACGCACCATGTCCGTGATGCCCTTTTTCAAAATTTTGGGCGGCAGGCCCATATTGCCCACTTCCGCCATGCCCGGATAACCTTTCGGGCCACAGTTTTTGAGGACCATGATGCAGGTTTCATCAATATCCAGATCATCATCGTTGATCTTCGCCTTGTAGTCGTCAATATCTTCGAAAACGACCGCCCGGCCCCGGTGCACCATCAAATCAGGCGACGCGGCAGATGGTTTTAACACCGCCCCATTGGGCGCCAGATTGCCTCTCAGCACCGCAATACCGCCCTGGTCGGCCAGCGCCTTTTCCACGGGCAAAATCACGTCGTCATTATAATTGACCGCGTCCTTCACTTCATTCCAGATCACCTCACCAGACACTGTGAGCGCATCCTTGTGCAATTTGCCGGATTCCCCCAGATGTTTAATGACCACGGGCAACCCGCCGGCATAGAAGAACTCTTCCATCAAATATTTGCCCGACGGCATCAAATTCACAATGGTTGGAATATCGCGCCCCAGCTGATCCCAATCGTCAAGGGTCAAGTCGATCCCCACTCGCCCGGCGATCGCCAGCAGGTGAATCACAGCGTTGGTCGAGCCGCCAATGGCGCCATTGACGCGGATAGCATTTTCAAAAGCTTCACGCGTCATAATGTCAGAGGGCTTTAGATCATCTTTGACCATCTGTACAATCCGCCGACCGGACATTTGCGCCATTACACGACGACGGCTGTCCACCGCAGGAATGGCCGCATTGCCGGACATGGCCATACCGAGTGCTTCGGCAATTGAGGCCATGGTCGAGGCGGTGCCCATTGTATTGCATGTGCCGGTAGAGCGAGACATGGCAGCCTCTGCTTCTACAAAATCATCGCCGGTCATGTCTCCAGCTTTGATGGCCTCAGAAAACTTCCAAAGATGGGTGCCCGAGCCTATGCGTTCCCCCCGGAACCATCCATTCAACATGGGTCCCCCGGAGACAGCGATTGAAGGAATGTCAGTTGATGCTGCGCCCATCAGCAGGCTGGGGGTGGTCTTGTCACAGCCCACCAGCAACACCGCCCCATCCAATGGTTGGGCCCTAATCGTTTCTTCCACGGCCATAGCCGCAAGATTACGGAACATCATGGCTGTGGGCCGGAATGTGTTTTCCGACGCGGAGAATACAGGCACTTCCAGTGGGAAACCGCCCGCCTCCCAAACACCGGCCTTCACTTTTTCTGCCAGTTCACGCAAATGGCCGTTACATGGGGTCAGGTCCGACCAGGTGTTCAAAATGCCGATAACCGGTCGCCCGTCGAACTCGTCATGCGGATAGCCCTGGTTTTTCAACCAGCCGCGGTGATAAATCGCATCCCGCGAGGTGCCGCCATACCATTCTTGTGACCGTAATTTGCGTGGCCATTTTGCCGGTTGAAACTGATTACCCATAGATATACTTGCCTTATCGGCTTCCTTTCACGTGTTGGCCGAGTACCTCACTCGCGTCCTCGATTGAGTCATCCAGCAGCCGCTCCATGCGCAGCCGCGCCAGATCCGCATCCTGCGCCCGGATGGCCTCCAGCACATCACCGTGCTGCACCAGACGTTCCTGTTTGAATACGGAGACTTCCGCCCCGCGCCAGCTCACCTCAAAGGTGCTGATCATCGCGGCGTGAATTAGAGAACTGAACGCCCCGATAAAATGGTTATGGGTGGCGTTTAATATGGCAACATGAAACCGAAGGTCCGCTTCAACCAGCTCAGCTTCATAAGTCGAAGTGGCCTGCATTTGCTTATAGGCATCTTCGATTTTTTGCAGTTCCGCCTCGGTACGGGCGGTTGCCGCCATGGCGGCGGCCCCCGGCTCCAGCATGCGGCGCAAGGCATAAAGGTCCTTGGCGACACCTGCGAGGGGCCGGGTTTGCAAATGCCAGGTCAAAACGTCTGCATCGAGCATGTTCCAGTCGCTCGAAGGGCGTACGCTTGTGCCCACTTTCGGGCGGGCAATAATCATGCCCTTGGCGGTTAGCTTGCTATAGGCCTCGCGCAGCGCTGTGCGCGACACGCCATAGCGTTTCAGCATTGTCGCCTCGTCCGGCAAGCGATCGCCAGGCGCATGTCGACCATCGACAATCTCGCGTCCCAAACGGTGGACAATATTATCGCCCGCGGAAATGGAATGAGATATCGACATCATATAGTCGACGGCCGAACTGCGTGAAGACGTCATAGGTTTTACTCCTGCGACCAAACGTTGGTGGGTTTTATCATTTACTCTTTCGTGCCTCCTTTAAGGTCGAAAGAGCCGACCAGCACGCGATGCATCACAATAAACAGGAACAAGAGAGCCCCATTGCTTATCATGATCCAGGCGCTGTTGAGCGAACCGTTGAAAATAATCAAGGTAGAGATCAACCCTAGGATCATACCGCCAAAAAGCGTGCCCGCAACCATTCCAACGCCACCGCTGAGCAAGGTGCCCCCGAGGACCACCGCCGCGATGGCGGTCAATTCCAGGGTGCTGCCCGCAAGCGGGTAGCCAGAGGAGGTGTAAAGCGCGTAAACGACGCCCGCCAATGCACTGAAAAAACCAGCCAATGCATAGATTTTCACCGTGGTTGTGCGGATATTGACGCCCATCAGCCGCGCGGATTCGGCGTCGCCACCCATGGCATAGACGTGATTGCCGAATCTGGTGAAGTGGGCAATGAAAATGCCAAGCGCCAACGCCACCAACATCACAAGGGCTGAACTGCGCAATACACCGCGCCCGGGCAGATCCACTTTGATGGAAGAGTAGAATTGTACAAACTCATGCTGAATCGGCACAGAATCGAGCGTGACCATAAAACAAAGGCCGCGCAGTAAAAACAGGCCCGCCAGCGTGACGATGAAGGGCTGGATCTTACAAAAATCGATGATAAACCCTTGCGCGGCGCCAAAAGCGACACCAAAGAACAGCATGAAGATGGCGGTCGCCAGCGGATGCCAACCCATGCTGTCGAGCACGGCCATGCAGACGCCCACAAAGCCGATCATGGACCCAACGGACAAATCAATGCCGCCGGAAAGGATCACAAAGGTCGCCCCAATGGCCGCGATAATGATGAATGAATTGTCGGCCAGAATATTGCCCAGCACCATCGTCGACAAGAAGTTGCGATACATGGAGCCGCCAATCACGAACAGGGCGACAAAAACGACGATCGTAGCGATTAGCGGTAGATATTTCTTATTCAGTGTCATTTTACATCTCGCTTGAACATTAGGCCAAAGGTTGCACGGGCGTTCTCTGACTGCAGGAACAGCACGAACAGAACCACCAGAGCTTTAATGATCAAATTATATTCCGGTGGCAGACCGGAGATGAGGATTGAGGTGGTGAGCGCCTGGATCACCAGTGCTCCGATCACAGTCATCCCCAAATAGATCCGACCACCTGAGAGTGAAGCGCCGCCAATCACCACGGCAAGGATCGCGTCCAGCTCGCTGAACATGGCGATGCTGACCGGGTCTGACGTGTGGGTATCTGCTGTCATAATCACCCCGGCAAAGGCGGCCGTGAAGCCACAAACAACATAGGCTGCAAAGGTTATGAGGCGCGAGTTTACACCTGCCAGTGCTGACGCCGCAGCATTGCCCCCCACTGCCTCAATAAAGAGGCCAAGTGCGGTGCGGCGTATTAATAGCCAGAGACCGAAAAACACTGCTGCCGCCGCAAATAATCGGGTGGGAATATAAAGAACACTCCCGGTGCTCATGCCCTGCAACAACTCACTTTCAAAGCTTGGGTTGATGCCGCCATAAAGCGAATTGATCAGCAGACCGATGCCACGGCCGGCCACCATCAAAATCAAGGTGGCGATAATGGGCTGAATGCCAAGACCGGCCACCAGCATGCCATTCCACATACCGCAGATCACACCGGCCAAAAGCGCATAGAAGAATACCAGCAAATGCGGGTCACCGGCGTTGATGCGCCAAGCGATAACCGCGCCGCAAATGGCGACAATGGAGCCGACGGACAAATCGATGCCCCGGCTGCCGATAACAATCGCCATACCAAGGGCAATCAGCGCGGTGGGCACCGCCCGGTACAGAATATCGATCACATTGCCAAACAAACGACCTTCAACGATGCGGATTTCGAAAAATCCGGGCATAATGATCGCATCAATAATCAAAATGATGGCTAGCGCCATAAGTGGCCAGACGGCTCGGCTATGGCGTATTTTGGCGAACCAGTTGGTGGTGCCGCCCATATTTATATCAGGAATCTGCGACATCTTCCCCCGCAATCGTCTCGATGATGGCGTCACGCGTTACATCTTGCCCAACCAATTCGCCGACCTTGGAACGGTCCCGCAAAATGACTACGCGATCTGCAACAGCGACAATCTCGTTAATCTCAGATGAAGCAACCAAAAGCGCCAATCCCTCTTCGCAAAGCTTTCGGATCAACACGATAATTTCGGCGTGGGCCCCCACATCAATCCCGCGTGTGGGCTCATCAAGCAGCATCACATCCGGCTTGGACGCCAAAGCGCGGGCCAGCACCACTTTTTGCTGATTGCCACCGGAAAGTTGCCGCACCTGCTTTTCAGCATCCGGTGTGGCGATATCCATCGCCTTAATCATTTCAGCGGCCAGTTTTTGCTGCTCTTTAAACGGCACTTTCCTCAACCAGCCTTTTTTGGCCTGCATAGACAGGACAATATTCTCGCGGATGGTCAATTCGCCCACTAGCCCTTCGGTCTTACGATCCTCAGGACAAAGCGCAATGCCGGTATTGATGGATTTGCGCGGTGTGTTGGGCAATTGCTGCTTGCCATTTACGGTCATTGTGCCGCTATCGTTTTTGATCGCGCCGAAAATCAGCTTGGTCAGTTCGGTTCGGCCGGAGCCAAGCAAACCAGCCAAGCCCACCACTTCACCCTTATGCAGGGAAATATCGCACGGTTGCAGGGTGCGGCGGCGGCCCAATCCTTCGGCGCGCACAATTTCCGCGCCGGGTTCTTTGCCTTCGCGTCGGGAAAAGGCGCTTTCCACCTCCCCCAACTCTTTGCCGATCATCATTGAAATCAGCTCACCGCGGGAGATATCATCAATGGGCTTAGTCCCCACCAATTGCCCATTACGCAACACCGAAATACGGTCGCTGATTTCAAATACCTGTTCCAGAAAATGGGTGATAAACACCACTGCGATGCCGCGCGATTTCAATTCGCGCACAATATCAAACAGCGCGCGCGTTTCCTGCGCGTCAAGGCTTGCCGTCGGCTCGTCCAACACGAGCACTTTGGTGTTATCGTTTAGAGCGCTGGCAATTGCGATCAACTGCTGAATGGCCACCGAAAAAGTGCCCACCGGTTGCTCCAGATCAATATCGAGATCGAGCCTTTTCAGTTTTTCGCGCGCATCCTGCCGCGCCTTTTTCCACGAAATCACGCCGAAACGACCCGTTTGGCTGGCCAGCGCCAGATTTTTGGTTACCGACATGGCCGAGACCAGATTGACTTCCTGGAATACGGTGCTGATCCCCAAATTGGCTGCTTCAGCGGTGGTGGAAAATTCAACGGGGGTGCCGTCGAGAATTATGTCGCCCCGGTCGCGGGAAATCGCGCCGGTCAAAACTTTCACAAGAGTGGATTTTCCAGCGCCGTTCTCTCCCAACAGCGCGTGTACCTCTCCTGGTCGCAAGGTCAGGTCAACATCGTCGAGCGCGACAACGCCGGGGAAGCTCTTGCATATCCCCTTCATCTCGACAGGTTGCCTCAATTTGTTTTGTGTGGTCATGAGCTACTTCTTGGTCACCATTGCAGATCAGATTTCCCTTTGCTGGCGAGCACCCCGCCAGAAGGCGGGATGCTGCTAGTTAGGAAAAATGCACTGCTGTCGATTTACTGGGTGTGCAGATCGCTTGGAATAACGATCCACTTGTCGAGCTCTTTTGGCTCTTCAAGATAATCCAGAATGACAGGGTAGATGAATTTGCCAACTGCTGAGCGCAGTTCAACAGACGCATTGGCATCACCAGCTTCAAGCGCGTCTTCGATGGCAGGCACATAGTCCACAGACACCATCAACACGTCTTCACCTGGCTTCAGACCAGCTTCTTTCATCGCCTGAATGGCACCCAACTGCATGTTGTCATTATGCGCGAATGATGCACAAATGCCTTCAAGATTGTTGGTTGATTTGATGAATGCTTCCATCACCTTTTTGCCGCCTTCAGTGGTGAAGTCACCAGACTGTGTGGCCACAATTTCCATGGCTGGGAACTGATCAATCACAGCTTCAAAGCCGCCCTTACGCTCAATGGCTGGGGCAGAACCTGTTGTGCCTTGCAGCTCAACAATTTTACAGGTGCCAACAGATTCGGCTGCCAACCAAGCACCGGCAAGCTTACCTTCAAGGTTAAAGTCGGCAGAAATGCGGGTCACATAGAGTGACTTGTCACTCACTTCCACATCACGGTCGACCAAGAAGACTGGAATCTCGGCATCTTTAGCTTCTTGAAGCACAGATTCCCAACCAGTCACCACAACCGGTGCGACCACGATGGCATCAACGCCCTGCGCGATGAATGCCCGAACAGCACGAAGCTGCTCTTCTTGTTTGCCTTGCGCATTGGCAAACTTCAGGTCAACGCCGTAATCTTCAGCGGTTTCTCGCATATTTTGAGAAAATGCTGGACGCCAATCCCCTTCAGAGCCGACCTGTGAAAAGCCAATAGTTTGCGCCAGAGCTGAACCTGACATGAGCAATGAAGCAGCCATAGCTGTACTGGCAAGAGTAGTTTTGAAAATCATAATTTACCTCCCTATGAATTCATCGACCCATCTCTCCCTGGGCCGATTGAATAAAAAGTACTATAGTATTATTATTTAATTTGGCAAGACGATTCCTCAGATATTTTTGAGGATAAAATTAAAAACGACAGGCGAGATAATCCAAACTAAATCAAAGGCATAGACAATTTTGGAGAGAAAATGTCAGACAATGTTCGAAAACTTTTTGAACATTTGAAATGCTGCAAAAGTTACAAAATTCACAAAAACCAAGGATCAAGAGATGACATTTGAACCCCACGGGAAAAACCTAATCGCTGGCGAATGGACAAGCGGCGATGAGCGTTTTACCAACGCGCCGGCGAGTGGCCAGGCCCATAATTTTACCGCTGGCACACCTGAGATGGTGAATGATGCTGTTGAAGCGGCAGAAGAAGCCTTTTGGTCATACGGCTACACCAGCCGGCAGGTGCGCGCAGATTTTCTCAAGTGCATTGCGGACGAGATTGAGGCGCGTGGCGAACAGATTACCCAGATAGGGACGCATGAGACCGGATTGCCCGCTGGCCGCCTTGAAGGCGAGCGCGGCCGCACCACCGGCCAGTTGCGTTTATTTGCCGATCATATTCTAAAAGGCGACTATCTGGATCTGAGGCATGACGAGGCCCTGCCCGACCGACAACCGCTGCCGCGCCCCGATTTGCGCATGATACAGCGCCCGATCGGCCCGGTCGCCGTATTTGGCGCTTCAAACTTCCCGCTCGCTTTCTCCACCGCCGGGGGCGACACCGCCTCTGCGTTGGCCGCGGGCTGTCCGGTTGTGGTCAAAGGCCATCCGGCCCACCCCGGTACTGGCGAAATCGTGGCCGAGGCCATTCACGCAGCCATTAAAAAGTGCGATCTGCATCCGGGTGTTTTTTCCATTGTTCAGGGCGGCAGCCATAAAGTAGGTGAAACACTGGTGACCCACCCGCTGATCAAGGCGGTTGGGTTTACCGGTTCGCTGGCAGGTGGCCGTGCTCTTTATGATCTTTGCGCAGCCCGCCCCGAGCCGATTCCCTTCTTCGGGGAACTGGGGTCCATCAATCCCATGTTCATCCTTGATCATGCCGCCAAAGAAAGGGCAGAAGAAATTGCCAAGGGCTGGGCAGGTTCATTGACCATGGGCGCCGGGCAATTCTGCACCAATCCAGGAATCAGCATTGTGGTGGATGGCCCAGCGGCAGACCAGTTTGTCGCTGCAACTAAAGATGCGCTTGGTGATGCTGATGCTCAAACCATGCTGACCGACGGTATTGCCAATGCCTATCGCACAGGACGCGACCGCGTGGCCAGCACCCAGGGTGTGCGCGAATTGTTGACCACAAGTTGCGATCTGCGCAATGCCACCCCCTATCTTTACGAGACGGATGGCGCCACCTGGCTTGCCAATAAAGAATTGGGCGAAGAGGTATTCGGGCCGCTTGGCATTGTTATTCGTGCGGCTGACGATGCGGAAATGCTGGCCATTGCCAAAAATCTTGAAGGGCAACTGACCTGTACACTGCATCTTGACGATGCGGATCATGCGCAGGCCGCAAGCCTGATGCCCGTCCTCGAACGCAAGGCCGGTCGATTGCTGGCAAATGGTTTCCCAACAGGCGTTGAGGTGTGCGATTCCATGGTGCATGGCGGCCCCTACCCAGCCTCAACCAATTTTGGTGCCACGTCGGTCGGCACTTTGGCCATCCGGCGCTTCCTGCGCCCAGTTTGCTACCAGAACATGCCGGAGGCAGTTCTGCCTGAAGACCTAAAAGCGTAATGAGCTTTATCAAACCTGGTTTGCTGGCAGGAATTGCCAGCAAACCGCCACCAAACTATTTGCGAACCATTCGGCAAGGCGAGCTCGGCTTTGTCGGGCGGATGTTAATTAAGATCAAGCAGAGCTGGAATCGACTTCAGAAGAGCGCGGCGTATGCTGACCGACAGCGCGCCAAGACTACCTATTTGCCAAAGACACAAAACGCCGCTTCTTGCCCCCTGCGTGTTCCTGGAGCTGTTGACCAAGGCAGTGGAGACATCAGCACAGGAGGCCGCAAGCTAGGCGGTGATGTTCGTCAACCTAGATCGCCTCAAGCCCGTCAAGGAGTTGAACGGACATGCCACAGGTGCGCGTGCTATGCGAGGTCGCCACGCGCCTTGATGAGCTTGCAAACGAAGGGGACATTTTCGCCGGCTTGGACGGCGATATCATTTGGACTTGTTTATACCCGATTTTTTGATATAAAAGATTGGTCGAATTCAAGAGAAATTGAAATTATGTCCAACCAATATCTAATCATCGATCCGCAAGAACAACTTGATGTAATTAAGGGGCTCGCCAGTGAAGTACGCGTGCGGATTATTCGCCTGCTTGAGGCAGAGGGCTCACTTAATGTGAACCAGATTTCAGAACGGTTGGGTCTGCCGCAATCCACCATTTCGTCTAATTTGCAAATCCTTGAAGATGTCAATCTTGTCACCACCAAGTCGGTCAAAGCCCGCAAGGGCAGCCAAAAGATCTGTAAATCCAATTTTTCCGAAATTCTTATTGCTTTCAGTGATTTACAGCAGGAAAAAGATGATGATGTCCTTGAGGTTTCCATGCCAATCGGACTTTACACCGGCAGCGATGTGTCGGCCCCCTGCGGGCTTTGCGCGCCCGATGGGGTTATTGGCCTTTTGGATGTGCCGGACACATTTCTTGAGCCCGACCGGATGAAAACCGGTCTTTTGTGGTTCACACGTGGCTATGTGGAATATCAATTTCCAAACAATATGAAATTGTCGGGTAAGCAGCCAAGCTCGGTAGAGTTTTCCATGGAACTGAGCTCTGAAGTGCCGGGTACAAGCGCTCATTGGCCATCAGATATCTCGATATGGGTCAACGGCGTGCATGTCGCCACATGGACATCTCCGGGAGATTTTGGCGACAAGCAAGGTGTCTTCACCCCTGACTGGTGGAAACTTAAGGGCTCCCAATATGGCAAGCTCAAGCATTGGCGGATCAATGGCACCGGCACCTATGTGGATGGCGTAAAGGTCTCAGATATAAAGATAAATGATCTTGACATCGATGCGCACCGCTCCATTCGCATGCGGATCGGCGTGCGTGAAGATGCCGATCATCCGGGCGGCATCAACATCTTTGGCCGCGGCTTCGGCAACTATGACCAGGACATAATTATGCGCCTGCGCGCTTAATAGAATGTTGACAACTCGCCTCACTTGAGAGACAGTATCGGAAAATTTGGTACAAACCGGATATTTCGATATAAAAGGGAGGCGGCCACATGAAGGCCAATGTCACAGCGCATTCGCGGTACATAATCGCAGATATCGACAAGCGGCTTTATGGGTCGTTTCTCGAGCATATGGGTCGGGCAGTTTACACCGGCATTTATGAACCTGATCATCCGGAAGCTGATGAGAGCGGGATGCGTCGTGATGTGCTGGAACTGGTTCGTGAACTGGACACGCCGATTTGCCGCTACCCTGGGGGCAATTTTGTTTCAGCCTATAATTGGGAAGATGGCATCGGGCCGAAGGACGAACGCCCTACCCGTCTGGACCTCGCCTGGCGCACCAGCGAATCTAACCATGTGGGCATTCATGAGTTTGCTGACTGGGCTGAAAAAGCAAATACAGAAATGATGCTTGCCGTAAATCTGGGCTCACGCGGTCTGGATGAAGCACGTGCTTTTCTTGAATATGTGAACCATCCCGGCGGCACCTATTGGTCGGATCTGCGCCGCAAAAACGGTCAGTCAGACCCATGGAATGTTAAGACCTGGTGTCTGGGCAACGAGATGGATGGCCCCTGGCAGGTTGGTCACAAGACTGCTGATGAATATGGTCATTTGGCCAATGAAGTGGCGAAGGCCATGCGCGGCTACCAAAGCGATCTGGAGTTGGTGGCCTGCGGTTCATCCGGACCAGGCATGTCTACTTTTCCGCAGTGGGAAGCCACAGTGCTTGAGCACACATATGAGAATGTGGATTTGATCTCATTGCATATGTATTTTGAGAACTATGAGAAAAACACGGCAGAATTCCTCGCACTGCCGGAAAAACTCGACAGATATATCGGCACAGTTTCGGGCGTTATCGACTTCATCAAGTCAAAAAAGCGCGCCAAGCATGATGTGAAAATCTCATTTGATGAGTGGAATGTCTGGTATCATGAGCGCAAGTCCGACATGGAAAAGCTTGCCGAGTGGGACTGGCCCTTTGCGCCGCACCTGCTTGAAGATGTCTATAATTTTGAAGATGTGCTGCAAGTGGGCTGCGCCATCAACACCTTCATCCGTCGCTCGGATGTGGTGCGGGTTGCCTGCATCGCACAACTGGTGAATGTAATTGCCCCCATCATGACCGCGCCCAATGGCGATGCCTGGCGCCAAACAATCTTTTATCCGTTCAAATTTGCCTCAGCCCACGGGCGTGGCACAGCGTTGCGGCTCGACGTGGATTGCCCGGGGTACAAGGCTGATGTGGCAGATCACGTGTCCTATCTCGATATTGCCGGCGTGCATGATTCAGATGCAGGCACGCTGACCTTCTTTGCCATCAACAGGAATGGTGAAGAGGCTTTGGAGGTAGATTTGTCCATTGAAGGGTTTGGCGAAATCAAAGCGGTAGAGCACACCTTGATCCGCCATGAGGATCTTGAAGCAACAAACACGCAGAACGCACCAAATAACGTTGCTCCGCAAAAAGGCGACGGCGCACGCGTGGACGATGGCAAGCTCGAGCTGAACTTGCCGCCATATTCATATTCGATGTTCCGGGTTCAGCTATGAGTTGAATACCGGGAAATTGGGTACACATCCGAGATCCGTAGGAGGGGTTTCCCAGATGTGTGTCATTTCAGGAAGGGTCGAGAACCGACCAAAAGGGAGGATTAAATGAGAAAGATTTTAGCTATTGCTGCCAGTGCGTTATTGGCGACATCAGCAGCACAAGCCGCAGAAACAGTGGTTTGGTGGGACTTTCTGGGCGGCGGTGACGGCGTTCGCATGAAGCAAATGATCGCCGATTTCAATGAAGGCCATGAGGGCGAAATTGAGATTGATGGCACCACACTCGATTGGGGCGTGCCATTTTACACCAAAGTACAAACTTCGGTTGCCGTAGGCGAAGCGCCTGACATTATGACCTACCACGCCAGTCGTATTCCGCTGGCCATCAAGCAAGGCCTGTTGCAGGAGATTACCGACGAAGACTGGCAGACCATGGGGCTCGGCGAGGAAGATTTCGCTGACTCAATCTGGGATGGTGTTTCAGCAGATGGCAAACAGTATGGCGTGCCACTGGATACGCACCCGATCGTGCTTTATTACAACAAGGATGTCTTGGCGGAAGCGGGCCTTTTGGACGAAAATGGTCAGCCAAAAGGTCTAGATTCTCGCGAAGGCTTCAACGCCACCTTGCAGGCATTGAAAGACGCCGAGTCGGTCAAATTCCCGCTGGCTTCGGTCACAGCGGACGGTAACTTCATGTTCCGCACCATTTACTCGCTGATGGGTCAGCAAGATGGTGAATTGATGACCGATGGCGAGTTCCTTGTTGGCGACAACGCAGAGAAGCTGGAAAACGCACTGAGCGTGCTGCAACAGTGGACCAATGAGGGTCTGCAATCCACATATACCGATTATCCGGCCACAGTAGCGCTGTTCACCAGCGGCGAAGCGGCCATGATGATCAATGGTGTGTGGGAAGTGCCCACCATGGTGGACCTGCACAAGGAAGGCAAATTGTTCGAATGGGGCGCTGTGGAATTGCCCGTGATCTTCGATCATCCTGCCACCTATTCAGACAGCCACGTTTTTGCCATCCCGAAAGGCAACGACATGTCTGAAGAAAAGCGTGCAGCCGTGCTTGAAGTGATGTCCTGGATGTCCAAGAACTCCTTGTTCTGGGCCACTGCGGGTCACATTCCGGCCAACAGCAACATCACTGCGATGGATGAATATAAGGCGATGGAACCAAATTCCACTTATTCTTCACTCACCGCAAACATGATCTATGACCCAAAAACACCGCTGGCTGGTGTTGCAGGTCCGATCTTTGATGTGATGTCCACCTACTTTGTGCCAACGCTCAATGGTGAAATGGATCCCGAAGAAGCGGTATCCGAAATCCAGTATGAGCTAAACGATATGTAAGCTGGACCTGAAGCTTAAATCCGTACCGGGGCGTTGTCTCTCCATTTGCCCCGGTACCACTTGGTTCACAGAAAGGATTAGGTTGTGCTGCGCAACGCCAAAAGAGAAACGCTGATCGCCTATATCCTGATCGCGCCCTTTGTCGCGATCTATGGCCTGATCTTCGTTTATCCGACTATTGATTTGTTTTTCCTATCGTTTCAGGACGCGCCGCTTATCGGCCCAGGCGAGTTTGCGGGCACGGAAAACTATGAACGGCTGCCACGCGATCGCCGTTTTGGCACTGCCTTTTGGAACACCGCTTACTTTGTCGCGCTCACGGTTATTCCTGGCACGCTGGTGGCGCTGGCCATCTCCATGGGCGTGACACGCCTTTCCGGTCGTGTGCAGGCGCTGGTGCTATCGCTTTTCTTTCTGCCCTATATTTTGCCGGTCTCTGTGGTTTTTCGCCTGTGGGACTGGACGCTGAATTTCCAGTTCGGCATTGCCATGCATTTACTGGATATTTTCGGGCTTGATCGTATTCCAATTTTCAAAACCACAACCTGGTTTATGCCTGCGGTTGCCTTTGTCACCATATGGTGGACTTGCGGCTTTTCCATCCTGCTGTTTCTGGCCGGCCTACGCGCAATTCCCAAAGAGATTTACGAGGCTGCGGCACTCGACAACACCTCGCGCTGGCGCATGTTCCGGCATGTCACCTGGCCCCTTCTCTGGCCGGTAACCGGGCTGGTGCTGACCATCCAACTGATTTTGCAGTTAAAGATTTTTGATCAGGTCTATCTGTTTAGCCAGGGCGGACGGCCAAACGACAATCTGGTGATGGTTTATTACATTTTCCAACGCGCCTTTGTGAACAATCAGGGCGGGCGCGCGGCCGCCATCGCAGTGGTGCTGTTCATAATGGTGATCATTATCTCAGTGCTCAATTTTCAACTCATGCGGTTTTCGGAGCGGCGCAAATGACCCCCACAACCATCAAACGCATCAATTGGGTCGGCGGCATATTTACGGTCTTCACCGTAATCTGTGCCATCTTGTGGGCCTTCCCCATTTATTGGGGCATCATCAGTTCGATTAAGCCAGAGGATGAAGTCATTCGGCCCTATATTGAATTGTGGCCAGAAACACTAACCTTCGAGCATTACTGGTTTGCCCTCACCGAAACGCAGATTGGCACCTGGTACATAAATTCCATCGTCACCGCAGTGGGTGTGACTGTATTGACCGTCTCGACCTCACTGTTTGCTGGCTATGCGATTTCGCAACTTCGCTTTCCGGGTCGCACAGCTTTGTGGTGGCTGATTTTGGCCAGCTTTATGGTGCCGACGCAGGTGCTGATTGTGAACCATTTTGTGTTGATGGCAGATCTGAAAATGCTGAACAGCTGGGCGGGAATTATCCTGCCTCAGCTCATCCATCCGGTTATTATCATTGTCTATAAGCAATTTTTCGATCAGGTGCCCAAGGATTTCCGCGAAGCGGCAGCCATGGATAATGCCAGCGAGTGGGATATTTTGTTCAAAATCTATATCCCGATGAATTGGGGCGTCACCACTGCCCTTTCTATCGTGATCTTTATCTGGGCATGGAATGCCTTTTTGTGGCCCTTCCTGGCGGTCACCAAAACCGAAATGATGACCATCACGGTCGGCATCACCCAGGTATTTGATGCTTTCGGCGTTTATTATGCGCGGCAATTGTCGGCGGCCGTACTGGCTGGCTTCCCTGTGGCGCTGGCTTATCTGTTGTTCCAGCGACGGGTGACACAAGCCATCACGCTGAGCGCAGGGATCAAGGGATGATGTGCACTCAATCTAAAGGACAAAGGGCGGGACATGTCTGAAATATCATTAAATAATGTATGCAAAAGCTTCGGTGGCGTTCAGGTGATCGACGGGATATCCCTCGATATTGAATCTGGTGAGCTGGTTGTCTTTCTCGGGCCTTCCGGCTCGGGTAAATCCACCCTGCTGCGTATGATTGCCGGGCTTGAAACCATCGATGAGGGCGAGTTGACCATTGGCGGCAAGCGTTCGGAACATCTTGCACCGGGTCAGCGCGATGTGGCCATGGTGTTCCAAAATTATGCGCTTTATCCGCATATGAGCGTTCGCGAAAATATGGCGTTCGGCCTCAAAAATATCCGCATGCCCAAGGACGAGATTGAACGCCGCGTCAATGACGCCGCGCGCATTCTGGAAATGGATGCGTTGCTGGACCGCCGGCCTGCGCAGCTGTCTGGGGGCCAGCGCCAGCGCGTGGCCATCGGTCGGGCCATTGTTAAGGAACCGGCCGCCTTTTTGTTTGACGAGCCCTTGTCCAATCTGGACGCGGCGCTACGCGTGCGCACCCGGGTGGAACTGGCAGAGCTGCACCAACGCATGCAATCCACGATGATTTACGTGACGCACGACCAGACAGAAGCCATGACACTTGCGGATCGGATCATCATTTTGAACGATTGCCAGATCGAACAGATTGGCACCCCCATGGATGTTTATCTTTATCCCAATTCCCGCTTTGTTGCCGGATTTGTGGGTAGCCCGGGGATGAATTTTCTCCAGGCCGAATTGAGCGGCACGGCGGGCAAGCAACAGGCAAAACTGGGCGACGGGTCGCAAATCGAGCTTTCGGTTGATCTGGGTCCGGGCGCCTACGAATTGGGCATTCGTCCGGAAGCGGTGCGGGTCAGCGCGACACCGGCAGCCACAACCGGCACAGCCACCGTGGTAGAACGGCTGGGCGAGCGCACGCTTGTGCATTTGCGTCTTGAAGATGGCACCGAACTCATCGCTCAGGATGGCGGACACTCCGAGGTAAAACCGGGTGACTTGGTTCACCTCACGTTCGACACCAGCCAGCTGCACCTGTTCGATGACAAAGGGCGCGCCCACCACGCGAAATAGGCGGCGCGCCTCCCTATTCTATTGCTCTTCGGGGCATTTACGGCACATACGCCCCTGCCCGCTTGTTTTGCGGGCTGCGGCTCCTGGCTGCACTATTCGAGTCATGCACCCAACTGCCAGCTTATTGCTGAGGCAGCATGATTTTCGCAACCACGCACACCGGCGACCGCCCGACAAATTGTCATCAGTGCCGCTACACCCTATACGCGCCGTGCAAACGGCCACGATGAATCCAAGCCAAATACAGTGCGTTGCAAATCCAAACATTTCAGAAAAATGGCGGAGAACGGTCGTTCATGTATTGGCAGTTTGGTCTGGCGATGGCCGCTGGCTAAACCTGAAGGTTGGTTGCAGGTAGATCAAAAGCTGACCCGGTCAGCACCCTTGAGCCCAAGCATTTCGCGGGCTTCATCCGGGGTTGCCACCGTGCAACCCAACGACTCTATGATTTGCTTGATCTTTGCGACTTGCTGGGCGTTGTTCTCTGCGAGCTTTCCGCGGGAGATAAACAAACTGTCCTCAAGCCCTACTCGAATATTGCCTCCCATTTGGCTTGCACTAGTGGCTAGAGACATCTGCGCACCTCCAGCGCCGAGAACGGACCATTCATAATCGTCGCCAAACAGCCGATCAGCCGTTTGCTTCATGAACACCAGGTTTTCGAGGTCGGGTCCAATACCACCCAGAATTCCTAGTACGAACTGAATAAAAATTGGTGCCTTGAACAGACCGATATCGACGCAGAACTTCAAATTATACAAATGCCCGACATCGTAACATTCATGCTCGAACTTTATGTCGAGGGGTGAAAGCTGAGTGGCTGCATTTTTGATGTCGGCAAAGGTGTTTCTAAAAATATAGGATTCTGAGTTTTCGATATACTCTTTCTCCCAATCAAACTTGAACTCATCATAGCGCTTGGCGAGTGGGTGAAACGAGAAATTCATTGACCCCATATTCATCGAACACATTTCCGGCGAAAAGCGAAGGGCTGGAGCAATGCGTTCTTCAACACTATTGGTCAAGCTACCACCGGTAGAGATGTTGATCACGGCATCTGTTCTCTTTTTTATATCGGGCAGAAACTTTTGAAAGTCATCGGGGTTGATGGAAACGGAACCGTTTTGCGGATTTCTGGCATGTAGATGGAGAACCGAAGCGCCAGCCTCCGCTGCAGCTACGGCCTGATCCCTGATGTCAGCCGGATGAAAAGGCAAGGCATCAGACATCGTTGGCGTATGGATTGCCCCGGTGATAGCGCATGTGACAATAGTTTTTCGTTGGCGTGCCATTTATCTGTCCTGTTTTTGGTTTTCCACTCGATACAAAAGTGGGAAGAAGCTGATATCAAATCGATCACGGAGAATTCCCCAGATCCCATTTGGTGCTTTCAGCATGATGATGATCGCGACAACGCCGAGCGTTATCAGATAGCCCGTACCGAGGTCCGCGAGGGTTTCTCTGAGCGCAAAAAAGATAATGGCGCCGATAATGGGGCCTTCAATTGTGCCGATGCCGCCAATTACGACGATGAAAATCACAAATGCGGTCCAATCATTGACGCTAAACGCCGCATCGGGCGAAATGCGCAGCTTTTGAAGGAAAATCAACGCCCCGACCATGCTTGTGAGCGCAGCTGACACGACATATGTAAAAAACTTTGTTTTCCAAATATCGATGCCGAGCGAAGATGCAGCCAGTTCATTGTCCCGGATTGCAGTGAGAGCGAGACCTTTGGAAGAACGTAAATATAGATAGACGAACAGAATAATGAACGCAGCGAGCCCAAATGCGAGCCAATAGCTCAAGCTTTCTCTGGCAGCGCGTGTCTCCGCCATTGATTTAACAATACTTGCAGGAATCGATGTCCCAGATCCCCCGCCCAATGCGCTGATTTGTGCGAAACTGAGGCGAAATACTTCAGCAATAACCCAAGTGCCAATTGCGAAATACGCCCCGCGAAGCCTGAAAACCAGGAATGCGACCGGTATTGCAAGCAGAGCACCAATCACACCGGCAATGGGAATTGCGAGTATTGGGGGAACACCAATGAAAATGGTGAACGCGAAAAGCATATATCCACCCAGACCGACATATGCCTGCTGGCCGACGGACACGAGACCTGCATAGCCAGCCAAAAGGTTCCACAACGTAGCCAAAGAGATATACAGCATGATTTCGCCTGCCAACCGAAGGTCTGCCCGGCCCAGCCAGTAGGGTGCTGCCGCAAGAGCTGCGGTGACGATTGCCAGCAGAACGGCCGTAACGACATAATTCTTTGGTGTAAATCTTACAGTGTTATCGTTTTTCATGCTGACATCCTCGGGAACAAGCCGTTTGGACGTACAGCGAGCACGACCAAGAACGCGATGTGCCCAGCTAATATCTGCCAACCAGGGTCAATCTTCGCCCCGATGGTTTGCGCCACGCCCAGGATGACACCACCAGCCAGTGTTCCCCAAATATTACCAAGCCCGCCAATGATAACCGCTTCAAATCCGAAAATGAGTCGGCCACCGCCAACAGATGGATCAAAACTTGTCCGGATGCCGAGCAGTACACCGGCCACTGCGGTAACCGCCAAAGCAAGGGCCATGGCGATGCCAAAAATGTGGCGTTTGTCCAGCCCCATGAGTTGGGCGATTTCCTGATTGTCGGAAACTGCACGCAAAGCTCGGCCCAAGGCTGTCTTGTAAAACATGTACTGCAGTGACGCGATGACCGCGACTGCAATCGCAAAGGTAAGCAATGGCAGCATACCGACAGCAAGTGATCCGACTTTAATGCTGGCTATTTCAAGATCGCCTGCACTGAGTTTTTGCGGATCAGCGGTATAGACCTGCAAAAGCGTGTTCTGAATAATGACGCTTAGGCCAAATGTTATGAGAAGTGGCGGCAGAATATCTGTGCCCAATGTTTTATTTAGAAGACCTCGTTGCAGGCCATAACCTATCGCAGCCATAATGGGCACCACAAGTACAAGCGCAACTAGTGGGTGAATTCCCAAACTGGTGGTGATTGTCAGACATACATATGCAGAAAAAACGATCAAATCCCCATGCGCTATGTTCACCAGACGCATTACGCCGAAAATTAATGAAAGACCTGCCGCAAACAGCGCGTAGAGCCCGCCGAGTAATGTGCCTTGAATAATTGCGTTGACCCAATCCATCATCACACTCCAAAATATGCTTGCGAGATCGCTTCTCGCGTAATTGTGTCTGAATTCCCTTCAAGGGCCACGCGCCCTTCCTGTAAGCAATAAACTCGGGAAGAAATCGAAAGCGCCTTGGATATATCCTGCTCCACGATGATTGCGCTCACCCCCTGCCCGATCACATCGGGAATCGCACTGTAGATTTCACCAATGACAATCGGCGCGAGACCCAGGCTGATTTCGTCAAACATTATCAAGTCGGGGTTGGCCATAAGCGCACGCCCTATGGCCACCATTTGCTGTTGGCCGCCAGACAAAGCAGTAGAGGGAGAATTTCGCCGCTCAGCTAGAATAGGAAAAAGTGCATAAACTGATTCCAGATTCCATGGTCCGGGGCGTTGAAGTCGACCGCCTATGATCAGGTTTTCCTCAACCGACAGGGAAGGAAAAAGCTGGCGCCCCTCTGGAACTAGAGCCAAGCCAAGATGAGCAATCTCGTCAGCGCGCAGACCGCTGATATCGGCATCTTTGAACTTGATCTGACCTGACCCGTTTGGCATCAGCCCTGAGATCGAACGAAGTAAGGTAGATTTCCCCGCACCGTTGGCGCCAATCACGGCAACGACTTCTCCCCGATCTATATGCATATCTACGCCATACAGTGCTTGGAAGTCGCCATAGTGTGCGTCTAAATTTGTTATGGTCACGAATTCATCAGACATCAGCGTCAATCCCAAGGTAGATTTCGCGAACCTGATCGCTGTTCATTGTTTGCTGCGGATTCCCGTTTGCCACAATTCTCCCGAAGTCGATTACAATAAGCCTATCAACAACAGCCAAGAGTGCATGCACGACGTGTTCGATCCAGATGATTGTCACGCCCTCCGCGTGAATCGCCTTAATCGTATCAACCAGCGAAACACATTCGCTCTCGGTCAAACCGCCAGCAATCTCGTCCAAAAGCAATAACTTTGGTTTGGTACATAGTGCTCGGGTCAGTTCCAGCCGTTTGCGATCCAACAGGGTAAGTTGACCAGCTACGATGTTTGCCTTCGCCAATAATTCGGTCTGTTCCAAGACTTTAATGCAAAAGTCATAGGCTGCTTGTCCACGCAGATTTGCAGCCTGGGTCGCAGCAACCAGTGCGTTCTCAAAAACAGTCATGCCGGAGAACGGTTGAGGCACTTGAAAACTTCTCGCTATCCCCTTCTTGCAACGGAGTGCAGCAGATTGTTTTGTGATGCTTTCACCGCAATAGGTGATCGTGCCGCTTGTTGGTGCGAGCGTGCCGGTGATCAGATTAAAAAGCGAAGTTTTGCCGGCACCATTCGGTCCAATAATCCCAAGAGCTTCGCCTTGTGTGACACCAAAATTCTGCTCGTCCGCAACAGTTACCGCGCCAAATGATTTTGAGAGATCACTGACTGACAATATATAATTCATTGCAGCTTTCCGTTTTGACGGACAGGCGCAATGAGCGCCCGTCCCGCTTGTTAGCCAAGCAATTTGAGTTCAGATGTTGTTGCAATTTCTGGCGCGGGCCCATTCGCAACAATTTCCAATTCCATGCGATCATTGGCCTTTTGCCATTGCCCTCCAACCAGCGGTGTTTTGGTCACATTGTTGATCGGACCTCTTGCCCAGTTGATGGGACCAACAATTGTGTCTGTGTCAGTTGAAGCAATTGCGGCAATAATTGATTCCGGATCTTCAAGATCCTCCGCACGCGCCACCACGTCAGCAACCACTTCAAATAGAGCATGCTTAAACCCTATAGGTTGGGTCCACGGTCGGCCAGTTGCACTTGTATAGCCATCAGCCAACTCTTTGGATGACTGCCCGGTGATTGATGAGGAAAACGGATGGTTCGGTGACCACCAAACTTCAGATGTCAAACCGTTTCCGCGCTCACCTAAGCTCTCTATTACTGAAGGGAACAACAATGCCTTGCCGATTGTGACAATCTTTGGGTTAAAGTTCTGCTGTGCAGCTTGCGCCCAGAACGTCGCAAAGTCTGGCGGGATCATGTTGCCGGTAACGATCTCAACGCGGTTCTCTTTGAAGGCCGCAATTTGATTTGAAAAATCGTCGGAAAGCGGCTGATACCGGCCCGGGTCCGTTAGATAATACCCAGCTTCGGCCAGAGGTGTTGGCAAACCAACTTCTTTATCGCCCCACGCATTGCCATCCGCATCATTGGGAAACAATCCGCCTACAGATTTGAGAACGCCCGAACCATCCCACATGTCAAGAAATGAAGCGATGATGTCTTCCAGCCCCCAGAAAAAGTGATAGGTGGAATTGAAGCCTTTCCCCGGCACGCCGCCGCGCCCAAAGAAAAAGGGCTGCCATGGGCAATCAGTTGTGATGCATGGAACATCATTAATCTCGGCTTGGTCCGCCACAGGGTTCACGGTATCTGGTGTCGATGCCGCAACAATAATGTCAACTTCATCACCTAGCAGCAAATCCGACGCAACTTCTGCGGCTCGGTTCGGGTTCGACTGACTATCTTTCGAAATAATCTCGATATCCCAAATCTTTCCGTTGTTTTGAATTCCGGCTGAAAAGATTTGCTGAATGCCTTCAAGCACAAAATCATCTGCTTCTGCGAAACCAGCCAATTGGCCGGTTTTGGGGCTGACATGTCCAATCTTAATTGTTGGATTTGCAGCATATGCTCGCGTAATGTTCAGGATAGCGGGCGCGGCCAGGGTCGCTGCCGCGCCCTTTATAAATTTACGCCGTGATCTGTTTGTATTGCACATAGTTTTCTCCTCCTCATGTGCCTGGGGCACTGCTCTCAAATGTCTTCGATAGTGTTCTGAGCCTTCAAATGTTTCACCAAGTGTTCGAGTAGCTTTTCAGGTTCGCCGTGTTCCCATGTTCTAAAACCCTCGCCAGTTTTCATGCCTAGCTTGCCGGTCTCAACCAGAAATTGCAGATAGGGGGACGGATAGCCGCGTGCGTCTAGATCAGAAAGCACCGTCTTATGAATGTCCAGAGTAAGGTCGGTTCCAACAAGGTCAGCGTTTTCGAGCGGCCCCAACACGGCCAGCCGTCGGCCAAAACTTGCTTTCACCACAGTATCTACGGCTTCAGCACTGCAAACTTCATTTTCGACCAAACTAATGGCTTCGCGCCATAATGCATGTTGCAAGCGGTTACCAACAAAACCCGGAATGTCTTTGTCCACCCGAACAGGTTTTTTACCCATATCCTTGAGTAAGTCTGTGACCTGTGAGAGCGCAGTCTCATCGCTCCATTGTGTGCGAATGACCTCAACGAGCGGCATCAGATGTGGCGGGTTCCACCAATGCGTGCCGATTGCGCGTGATTTGATTGAAAGCTGCGACATGATCTTGGTGATGGGCAATACAGAAGTATTGGAAGCCAAGATGCAATCATCGCTAACAGCGGCCTCCACCTCAGCAAAAATTTGTCGTTTTATTTCCAGCTTTTCGGGGCCCGCTTCGATCACTAAGTCGGCTTCTTTTACAGCCGCACCAATGTCTTGGTTTACGGCTATTTGGGCGATCGCAGACCTGATGTCTTCTTGACCCGTACCCATTGAAACCATACTGCCTTCAATTCTTGCGTGCAGCGTATCAAGCGCATCTTGAGATGGGTCCATCACTGTCACGTTAAGATTTGCCCGGGCAAATGAGAGCGCAATCCCATGCCCCATCAGTCCAGCGCCAATAATCGCTATATTTTGAATATGCTTGGACATCATCAGCCTGCCGTGTATCCGCCGTCAGCATATAAAATGTGACCGGTATAAAATGCTGAAGCGTTCGAAGCCAAAAACAACAATGGCCCGGCAAGGTCTTCAGGTTCACCCAAGCGGCCAAGTGGAACGCGGGCCAGAAAGCCATCGCGCACTTTCTTGGCTTTAGAAGTATCTTCAAACATCCAAGACGTTAGGGGTGAGCGGAATACCGTGGGCGCAATCGCATTTACGGTTATTCCGGTTGGCCCGAGTTCACATCCGAGCGCCCTAACAAGTCCGTCGGTGGCAGACTTGGAGGCGCAATAGGCTGAATAACCTGCTGGATGCCCTAAGAGCCCGCGAGCAGAGGAGACCAGTACAATCTTACCGCTTCCCTGCGCCTTCATTGTTGGCACAACAGCGCGTGCCATCAACCATGACTGCCGCGCATTGGCATCCATTACCGCTTCGAATGTTTCAAGTTCCATTTCCTCTACCGGCGCGACTTTGTTCATGCCCGAGGCAACGACTAAGATGTCCAGTGTTTTGAAATTGTCTATCGCCGCCTCAACCATTTGGTTGCAGGCAGCTTCATCTGAAGGCCGCGCATTCACTTTAACAGTTGGCGCGCCAAGGTCTTCACACTCAGAAGCGATGGAGTCCAACGAGTCCTTGTTGCCTGCAGCAAGAACCAGATTGCATCCAGAAGCGGCCAAAATGCGGGCGGCAACCGCGCCAAACGCGCCCGATGCACCCGTGATGAGAGCCGTTTTTCCGGTGATATCAAACATTTGCAAGGGAGCCGACATAGAAGTCATGATTTTGTCTCCACAGCATAAGGCATCGTCACAAGCAGGGTGCATGTGAGTTTCGAATTGTTGATAATAGTCCGCACTTCATTGGGGGCGATGGTGCAGCTGTCATATTTGCGAAGAACGGTGGAAATGTCGTCAATCACGACCGTGATTTCCCCATCGAGCACGACATAGACCTTCTCAAAAGGTGTGGAATCCGGCCCCGCACCTCCTCCAGGGAGAAACTGGCTCAGTCCAATCCACTGGTTTTTCGGACCACCACTCTCAAAGCCTTGCAAACGAAGGCCAAAACAACCGTAGTGGTTAGGTGCCTCATATGGCGCGGCCTCATCAAATCGTTTTGCGTGCATCGTAATCCTCCCCGCTGAAACGCTCTGTTTTCTAGATGTTTTCGCCAGCTTCAATGCGATAGTTCTGCGACTTATCAATCATGGCAACGAGGCGGATAATGCACCCGTCCCCGCGGTCCCAGTTCCAGGGGAAAAAGGCAAAGGTGCATCTTTTGCCGGTAACTGCGTCGAGATCTCCACCGACATTTTCAATGCCCAAAATGCCATTGCTGAAAAGGATGTTGTGGCATGGCTCCCACTCAGGGAAATCGTCTTTCCAATCGCGGCCACCCGACCATTCTTTATATTCTTCAGCTAAATGCGGAAGTAGTGGACCATTGCGTTGTGGGCCAATGGCAGTTGCTAGGGGATGGTCATTTGCTTGCGTGTCATGCCCAACAACCTTCACGCCTTTTTCAACCATCCATTCGGCGGCGGAAGGCACAAAGCCCGGACAATAGGCAAAATAGTCTCCGTCCTCATAATCATGATGCCATCCTGTATTGATGATCAGAACATCGCCTTTGCGGATGGCGTGTCCGCACGCCTTTTCAAGGTCATCGCCTGTGATCGGCTCCCACTTTTTCTTTGGCAGCGAAACAACAATGCCCGTGCCAAAGAAATGTGGAAGCGGAACTTCATCAATAAACGGGGTGCCCTGCACCACATGGGCTGGTGCATCAATGTGGGTTGTGGCGTGCATCGTTGTTGTGATGCGTTGGCTCAAGACACCCGACTTCGCCATATAATGTATGCGTTCAATCTTAGTGTCCTGAAAATATGGCCAGTTGGGATTTTGAAACCCAAAGCGATGGCTCAGATTGTAAAATTCCAATCCCATATCGTTGTTTAAATCCGCTTGAAATTCGATTCCCCGAATTTTCACCATTTGCCTACCTCCTCAAATCAATGTCCCGCAATATGATGCATTTGTACCGCTATGCAGTCAAGAAAAAAATCACAATGTGATTGATATGTACCACCATGTGGTGCAATATAGGGTAATGTTGAACAATGGAATGAGCAATTAAATGATTGAGGAACCGGAAGTTTCAAGCAAAGGCGGCATCCAGGTGATCTCCCGTGCAGCCAAGATTATGCGGGTAATTGGGAATTCAAATGATGGGCTAAGTCTTGGGAAAATCGCAGATCAAGTGTCTTTGCCAAGGTCGACTGTTCAACGTATTACGAGCGCGCTTTTAAGCGAAGGCTTGCTCATAAATGACGCGCAAGGACGTGGGCTAAAGATCGGCCCGGGCATCACCGCGCTCGCTGGAGCTGCGCATTATGATGTTGTCGAGCATTGTCGTTTGCTTTTGACGGAACTCACACAAAAGACCGGTGAGACAACCGATCTCTCTGCTTTTCGTGGTGTGGGAATGACGTTCTTGGACCAAGTTCCTGGCACACACCGACTGATAACTGTCTCGAAGGTTGGTGAGGTTTTCCCATTGACGACGACGGCCAATGGGAAGTCGTGTTTAGCCAAGATGGAACGGGATAAAGCGATGGACTTGGCTGGACATGAGTGGGAACGAAACGGAATTTCTGGCGATGCGGACCAGTTCAATTCAATGCTGGATGCAATCGCCGAGAGCGGAATCGCATTCGACATTGACGAACACACACCGGGAATCAGCGCGGCTGGTTTTTCATTTCGCGATTGGTCAGGCGACCTCCATGCGATTTCTATGCCCGTTCCATCAAACAGGTTTGTGAAGCACAGGCGCGAAATCGAGAAAGCATTGAGGGAAACATCAAAAAGCGTTCAACAGATGTTTAAGTGAATTCTAGAAGCAAATTTTGATGGTTCAATCGATACCGAAATCTAGCCAAGTGCCGAACTCGGAAATTCTTTGGTACTGGGCTTTAGACGCTTCCCGCCTGAAGCGGACATCCAGAATTTACCTGTTGGGCAAAAGCGAGAATGCTACCACTGATTTAGCCACGTGCTGGAGGGGCTAATACCGAAGTAATGCGAATCTTGCACATATACCGGTATTGCCCATACTCCATCCGTTGTTAAGTCCCCCAATAGAGGGCTGGAACATTAAACTCGTCACCACTGTCTCTGGTGATTATGGCAAAATGCTCTGAATGTCGTTCTTCAAAATGAGGTAGTTGCGAGGATGAACGGGGCACTCGGCCCCTCACCCAGCGTAATAATTGACGCAAGCGGGTTCCTGCTACACCTGTGAATCAGCTCTTGGCTGGCACACAGGTTTGCTTTTGAACACCCAGCCCTTCAATGCCCAGCTCCATTTTGTCGCCGGTCTTCAGATAGGTTTGTGGCGACATGCCCATGCCAACGCCTGGGGGTGTGCCTGTGGAAATAATATCGCCCGGCTGTAGGCTCATAAATTGCGACACGTAGGACACCAGTACGGCCACACCATAGACCATTGTTTTGGTGTTGCCGGTTTGTCGACGCTCGCCATTCACATCCAGATACATATCCAGATTTTGCGGGTCTGAAACCTCATCGCGGGTCACAAGATAAGGGCCAATCGGGCCAAATGTATCAGCAGATTTGCCTTTTACCCATTGCCCTTGGCGTTCAATCTGAAACTCGCGCTCAGACAGATCATTGACCACGCAATAGCCTGCCACATAATTCATTGCGTCGGCCTCATCCACATATTTGGCACGTTTGCCGATCACGACGCCCAGCTCAACTTCCCAATCAGTTTTTTCTGATTTGTGGGGAATTTCTACCTCATCATTCGGGCCGCTAATGGCCGACGTGGCTTTAAAAAACATCACAGGTTCGGACGGCACGTCCATGCCAGATTCTGCAGCATGGTCAGCATAGTTGAGGCCGATGCAGATGAATTTGCCCACATTGCCCACGCACGCGCCTATGCGCTGGTTCGGGTCTAATTGCGGCAAATCCGCCAAGTCCAATTGAGAAAGCTCATTCAGCTTTTCATCAGAAAGTGCTTCGCCCGCCATATCATCAATATGGGCCGACACATCATAAAATTCACCGTTCGGCCCCAAGATTGCAGGTTTTTCCTGACCCGGTTCGCCAATGCGCAAAAGCTTCATTTTGTTATTCCTCTTAGATCGTCCAGCCGCCATCAATGATGTGAATTTGGCCTGTAGTATATGCACTGTCATCGCTGGCCAAATAGGCCACAAGTGCAGCAATTTCGTCCGGCTCGCCAATGCGTCCCATGGGTTGACGTGCGATAAATTGTGCCTTTGCAGTTTCGTAGTCCCCCTGCGCAGCCAGGCGCTGCTCAAGCGAAGGCGAGTGCACGGTGCCCGGGCAGATTGCATTGCAGCGAATCCTGTCTTTTACAAAGTCAGCCGCGACAGATTTGGTCAAGCCAATCACCGCCGCTTTCGATGCACCGTAAGCAAAACGGTTTGGTGCACCGGTCACACTTGAGGCTACTGAGGACATATTGATGATCGACCCGCCGCCCTTTTTGATCATGTTGGGCAAAATCGCTTTGATCATCTGATACATGGCGGTAACATTGAGGTTGAATGAGAATTCCCAATCCTTGTCGTCACACTCCAAAATAGTGCCATTGGCCACAAAGCCAGCACAGTTGAACAGCACATCAATGTCTGGATACTCATCTGCAATCGCCTTGATTGCATCCTTGTCCATCACGTTGAGCACCTTTATGGCGCAGCCAGTTTCTTCCGCCAAAGAGGCCAAGCCCTCCTCGTCAATATCGGTCGCCAAAACAGTGGCATCTTCTTCCACCAGACGTTTTACACTGGCGCGGCCAATGCCGTGGGCTGCTGCGGTGACCAAGCAAAACTTGTCTTTTACGCGTTGCATTTTAACTCCTATGCGGCCGGCAAACAGGCCGGTCCAATCGGTTCAAAACTCTTATAGGTGAGGATAAATTCAGTATGGCCCAGCGCCTCGGAACGGGTCATTTCGCCCTCGCCCACCTGCGCCACAAGATCTACGATCTCTTGGCCCACTTCATCGAGGCTGGCCTCATTGTCCAAAATCTTGCCCGCATTTACGTCCATATCGTCAGCCATGCGCTTATAAGTAAGCGGGTTGGCGCACACTTTCACCACAGGTGAAATGGCGGAGCCCACAACCGAACCACGCCCGGTGGCGAACAAAATGACGTGCGAGCCACATGCGATCAGCTCAACAATTTCGGCATTGTCGACGATGTTGGGGAAGCCAAAGCGCACTTCGCCATCTGGCACCACGTCCAGCAAATATAGGCCGCCAGACGGTGGAATATCGCCGGGCTTGATCAAGCCAGAAATGGTGGACGCGCCGGATTTGGCGTAAGCACCCATAGACTTTTCTTCAATGGTGGACAGCCCGCCGTCGGCATTGCCGGGGGCGAAACTTGGATAGCCAAGCACTTCATAATAGCGCGCTGCTTTTTCAATGCTTTGCACCAGCTCTTTGGCCAATTCTGGCGTTGCAGCGCGTTTCGCCATATGGGGCTCGCAGCCGATTAATTCGCCAGTCTCTTCAAAAATACAGGCCGCGCCTATTTCCACGAACTGGTCGAATGCCCGCCCGATTGCTGGGTTGGCTGTGAGGCCGCTGGTGCCGTCAGAACCGCCGCAAATCGTGCCGACAATCAATTCAGACCAGTCCATTTCAACCGTCGGCGCATCTTTCAGGCTTTGCAATTGCTGCTCGACCCACTCGATCCCTTTTTGCATGGTTTTGCCCGTGCCGCCCTCGCCTTGTATGGTCAACACTTCAACCGGGCGACCGGATTCGGCAACTACATCTTTCAGCTTCAACTTATTGAAGCCTTCGCAGCCGAGCGAAACCAGCAACACCGCCCCCACATTGGGGTGGGTGCAAAGCCGTTCCATCATAGATTGGGCATATTCATTCGGGTAACACCCGGGAAAACCGATCACCTGCACCTCTTGCGGGGCAAAGCGTTGGGCCACTTGCCGCGCCACATGGTGGGCGCATTCGACTAGGTAAACTACGGTGACGATATTACGGATGCCCTTACGGCCATCGGCGCGCAAATAGCCCTTCATGATGTCTCCTGTTTGTTGTTGCTAGCGGGCTTTGTATTCGGCATATACCCGCTGGTCATATTGTGTACGTGCACCAACTTTCCCTTGGCGATGTTTGCATTCGCTACGCCCACGACAGCACCATATTTGTAAATTTCTTCGCCTTTGGCGATAGCACGACGCGCAATTTTAAACCCGGTGCCAGCATGTTGATCAAGCGTCACCTTTTCCCCTTCCACTTGCAGCGTTTCACCAGCGCGGACGGGGCGTGCCACGCCCAATACATTGTCTGCAGAATCCAATAAAATCAGCCGCGCATCTGTGTTGCTGCTCTTTGCGCTCATAAAGGTACTTTCGTCTAACGCGTTGTTCGCAAGGAAACATCAGGCATGAAAAAAGACCTGTTCCATGGGCGCCCACCATTCCTCTTCTTTCTTGCTGTCGAGCGGCTTTTGGCACGGCATGCACAATTCCCACCATTTTTTGGTGATGGGCATGTCAGCCATTCTCTGCATATCCGCCTCAAAATCCGTGCCGACATATTCCCAATAGCCAAACAATAGGTTTTCCGGCTCCCGCAAGAAGATAGAGTAGTTTTTGATGTTGCAGTCGCTGATGCTTTGCAAAATCTCTGGCCACACCTCGGCGTGCAGCTCTTTATAGCGCGTGATAAATTCAGGCCGCACCCCAATTACCATTCCCATGCGTTGCATTGCCCGCTCCATTGCTCAGTTTCCCATAAACTAAACTTGACTATTTTATATGTCAAATCTATTTTTATTAATGAAACATCATATTTTTGAGTTTGTCCATTCTGTGCTACGGCCATTGGGCGGGAGGAGGAATTTATGGATTTAATGCAAAGTTGGCCAAAACCATCGCGTACCACACCGACGGTTGTGATCGGCGCAGGCGGCATTGTGGTGGATGCACATTTGCCGACCTACAAATCAGAACAAATTGAAGTTGCAGGCATTTTTGACATAAATCAGGCGCGCGCTCAGGAAGTGGCGACGCAGTGGGGCATCCAGCGCGTGTTTGCCACTCTAGCTGACGCCGTTGTCCACGGCACGGATGTGATCTACGACCTTGCCTTGCCCCCTACAGCCATTGCGCAGACTTTGCGCCAAATCCCCGAAGGCGCCACGGTGCTGATACAAAAGCCAATGGGGGCAAACTTTGAACAAGCCAAAGAGATCTTGCAGATCTGTCGTGACCGCAATCTGAAGGCCGGAATCAATTTTCAATTGCGCTTCAGCCCGCAAATGCTGGCCGTACGGGACGCCCTTAGTAAGGGTGTTCTGGGCGAGCTGCTTGAGATCGAAATGCATCTGAATGTAAAAACACCATGGGAATTGTGGCCGTTTTTGGAGGAGCTTGAACGGATCGAAATTGCGGTGCACTCCATCCATTATCTAGATCTGATCCGTTCTTTGGTCGGCGTACCCAAAGGTGTTTTTGCCCGCACAATCGGTGACCCGCGGTCCGCTAAAATGGCGCAAACACGTACGTCAGCTATTCTTGATTATGGCGACAGGCTGCGCTGCACGTTGTCCCTCAATCACAATCATGATTATGGCCGCAAATTTCAGGAATGTTCATTCCGGTTTGAAGGCGACAAGGGCGCGATTGTGACCCAGATTGGCGTCAATCTGAATTATCCAGAAGGTGAGCCTGATGAACTTTGGCTCGCCACGCATGAGCAGGAATGGCAAGAAGTTCCGCTTGAAGGCTCATGGTTTCTGGACGCGTTTTCCGGCATCTTCCGCAATGTGCAGCGTTTTCATATAGGTGAAGATGAAGCACTGGAAACCAATGTGGAAAACTGCCTTGAAACCATGGCGCTCGTAGAGGCCTGTTTTGAAGCCAATGAGGTGCCAGCCCACCCCTTGCCGAAAATCTAGGTTCGTCCCAGATCAGGGCCGCGTGCTGGTCCCCCCAGTTGCACAGATATGCTTTCGGCAGCATCGAGCAACATGTCGAGGCAATCTTCGATCGGCACGCCACCTTGTAACCGTTCCATATAGGGAATGGTCAGCGCAGCGGCGGCAAACCCGTCAAAGCCCAAAATTGGGGCACTGATGTTCTCAATGCCTTTCACCACAAGGCTGTGCAATTGCTCATAGCCTTGGGTCGCAATCTGGTCCAATTCGGTACGCAGCTGTTTAGCGGGAACTTCGTCGGGATGGGGTATGGCGGCGATCGCCTTTTCGCGTTGTTCAGGATCAGAGTGGGCCAAGATCACCCGCCCTGACGATGTGCGCCAAATCTCAATGCGCGCGCCCATGCGCACGCTCAAAACATTATTGCCTGGATTATCCACCTGCCCCACGATCACGATGCTGTCGGCAGACCGCACGGCCAAATGGTTTGATTGATTTGATTGCACCGCCAAGCGCTGCATCACAGGGGCAGCTGCCACCGTCAGGCGTTTTACAATCGGAATGCGGTGCGCAAGCTCAAACAGGCGGGTGGTCAGATAATAACGGTCGCTGGTTTCGTCCAGTGCGATCAGACCCCGGCGCCGCAACACCACCAACATACGAAATATCTCACTTACAGAGCGATTAAGCCGCTTGGCGATCTCGCCCTGTGTGAGACTTTCGCCGGCCTCAGCAAGCGTTTCAATGATGTCGAGCCCTTTATCCAATGCTGGCGCGTTATATTTTTCCAAATCGCTCACAAATGCACTCCCAAAAGCATGTGACGGCAAGTTAAGGCAGAATGTTGGGCAAGACAATCTGAACAGGTGCTTTTACACCTAAATCACCCCTTTCGGTGCGGCATATTTTTGCTCAAAGTCGGTAAATGCGTTTCGCATTATCCTGAAACAGCTTTTGCTGATTGGCTGCATCTTCGCTCTCAAAAATCTCCCGTGTGATTTTTAGCCAGCTTGGCAAACCATCGCCCATATTGACCACCGGCCAGTCGCTGCCCCAAACACAGCGGTCCCAGCCAAAAAGACTGATGCTCTCTTCGATATATGGCAAAACAGCGCTTTTCACATTCTGGTCCGGGCCACAATAGGCGGTAACACCGGAGATCTTGACGGCGACATGCTCCAGCTGCGCCAAACGTGCCATTTTCTCATACCAGTTCTTTCGGTCACCCGATGCAACATCCGGCACACCACAATGGTTGAGGATCAATTGGGTATTGTCGCACGCCTGCGCCAGATCAAACGCAACATCGAGCTGACTTTCGAGAAAGCACAAATCAAATGTCTTTCCTTTATCACCAATTTTGCGCACATTCTGACGGAACACTTCACCTTGAGAAACCGCATTATCCACCACGTGCAGCACTCGGCGATAGCCGACAAGATGCGGATTTTCAGAGGATTCTTCCAGCCATTCGTCAAATGTATCTTCATCTTCGGGAAAGGCCGCAGCGATCAACCCAAGAATGTTATTGTCTGGATCTTCGCACAATGATGATACAAATTTGGTTTCATCCTTGTAGTGCGGCTTGTCGACCGCGGTCTCCATAAAGATGCTGCCCGCAATTTGCCCCTTGTCGATCGCAGATTGATAGGCGGTGAGCGGAAAGTCTGCTTCTGCGAGTTGTGGCACCCCACCGGCCCATTCATAGGTGAAGCGGTCCTTATACATCAGGTGCTGATGCGTATCGATCAACGGTATCATATGCTTTCCCTTTCACAATCTCGAACAGTCCCGCCGTTTAGGGCAATGAACTATCCTTTTTATAGTCATGACTGGTGGTCACAGTGTTGGCCATGTAGGTGCTGCGCAGATTGTGGACATGCACCAATTGACCCTTGGCGATATCCATGCTCGCCACGCCGATCTTGGCGGCATATTTTAATATAGGCGTGCCGTTCGCAATATCATGGCGGGCAATCTTAAAGCCCATGCCCGCGTGCTGGTCCAGCACCACTGCTTCACCCTCGATAATCAATTTTTCGCCCGCACGAATGGGCCGCGCCACGCCCAATACATTATCCTTAGGGTCCAATAGAATTAGGCGGCTGTCTGTTTGCATTGGTGAAGCTGTTTTGTCTTTTTTATTCATAAGTTACACCTTTGCAATCGTGCAATTGTCGATGAACGACCAATCAAGTTCGAGGCCCAGACCCGGTTTTTCCGGAAGCTTGGCCATGCCCTGATTGATTTCAATGGGCGTCGCCAATCCAAAGTCAAATTTCGTGGTTGGTGTCAGCAGTTCAAAATAGCTGTTGTTGGAAATTGCTGCGCAAAGATGCAGGTTCACCAATTCCAACGGGTGAAATATCGTTGAATGCAACTCACAATTTGCACCGAAACTTTCGGCCAGATGCGCGGATTTTAATACGCCCGTCACGCCGCCCGACCAGGACACATCAGCACGTATGGAATCGACCACATTGGTCGACAGATATTCAGCCAAACTGTAGGGGTGTTTTGCCAGCACCTCAGTACCAACAATTGGTATATCCAAGGCAGCGGTCAACTTGCGCAGAGCCGCCGCATTTTCATCAGCTAGGGGCTCCTCTAGCCAAAGATAGCCGAGCTTTTCCAGTTCACGGCCCAACCGCAACGCTTCATCGAAGCTGTAGGGTGCGACCGGATCAGACATAAGCGTAAAATCTGGCCCCACTTCTTTGCGAACCGCACGATGAATTTCAATATCTTCACTGATATCCCTGCCCGGCGGATGTATTTTGTAGGCCTTAAAACCTTGCTGCTTTACGGCGCGCGCCTCGTCACAATATGCCTCGATTGAGGGCAAAACCAACGAGCTGCAATAGGTCGGCACTTCGTCAGTGTGCGCCCCAATATACTTATACAAAGGTTGTCCTGCCGCTTCGGCGCCGATCAACCAAAGACATATATCAATTGGTCCGTAGCTATAGATTGGCAAATGGTTCCACCATCTGTCTGCAACTCTAAATTGTTGCCAGATCTTTTCGCGATCAAGTGGATTTTGCCCCAGTAATAATGGTTCAAACGCGGCTTTTGCAAGATGGCCTGATCCTATCGCAGAGGCGCCAGCAAAGCCAAAAGAGGCAACGTCAATGCCAACATCTGTTTGCAAAGACAGGACAAGAAATTCGATGGGCCGCGACACGGCATGACCGTTGAGGGCCCCGGCCGCTAGGAGCGAACTATCCAGTCGACAACAATTTATGTCTAAACCGGTTATCCGCATCTCTAAAATTTCCCATATTTCAAATAGGCTTCCTGCGGATCAGTTCCGGCCAAAATGGCGGTGCGTACTTTATTTTCGGTTCCCATCGCTTCAATGGATTGGGCGACAATGTCAGCCACATTGGCTTTGGGCAGGCGCACCAGCCCATCCAAATCGCCGAGCAAAAAATCGCCCGGCTGGATCAGCACTTCGCCGATGATGATGTCCACATCAAAGCCCGTTGGCAGCCAGCGCCCCACAACATCGCGAGGTGTGTGGAAACGTCGCCAGGCCTGAAAACCTTGTTTTTTGAGAAAATGAGTGTCGCGGATGCCCCCATCGACAACGCAGCCAAGCACGCCCCTATCCATCAATGTTTCAGAGGACAATTCTCCCATATGGGCGATCGTGTGGTCATGGGGCTGTGATACCCAAATATGGCCCGACTTGGCTCTGGACAGCAATCCTGTCCATTCAAGCAGCGTCTGATGACCATCGGCAGTTTCGTCGACGCGCCCCTCAATCGTGAACACTGGCCCGCAAAGCACCTGATCAGGCAATAACGGGGTGATTTCGTGCGGCAAGGTGAAGTTGCGCAACCCCATTTTGCGCATAATGTCGTGCACGACGCCAGTGTAGCAGCTGCGTAGAGATTCAAGCAGTTGGTCCTGAGAATTAGCCATATGCCCTACCCCGCTTTATCCAGCTCGCTGCGGCTACCTTCGACCGCCATTTTGTCAATGGCGCCAAAATCCCAGTCTATGCCCAGTCCGGGTGTTTGCGCAGGCATGCCGAAGCCATCTTTCATTGCCATGCCTGATGTGGTGATCCGATCAAGCTGGGGGATATACTCCAGCCAGCGGGAGTTGGGCACGGCACAGCACAAGGAAACATGCAGCTCCATCAAAAAGTGTGGGCAAACCCAAACGTTAAATGCTTCAGCCATATGCGCGACTTTGAGCCAGGGGGTAATGCCCCCAATCCGTGCCACATCCACCTGCACAATGGAGGCGGCATCGCGGCGCAAATATTCATTGAATTGCGAAGCGGAATACATGCTTTCGCCTACGGCAATCGGCACATTGGTGGACCGTGCCAGCACCTCATGACTGCCAACGTCATCCGCATGCAACGGTTCCTCAAACCAGGCGATATTGTATTTTTCCAATAAGCTGGTACGACGCCGCGCCTCGGATAGTGAAAAGGCTTGGTTGGCGTCCGTCATGATTTCAAATTCATCACCCACCGCTTCGCGCACCGCTTGCAGACGCGCCTCATCATGGGCCGCCAGTTCGTGGCCGATTTTGATTTTGGCACCTTTGAAGCCTTCGGCTTTGCGCGCCAATGCATCAGCCACCAACTCTTCGGGGCTTAAATGCAACCAGCCCCCTTCCGTAGAGTAAAGAGGCATACGATCTTTGGCCCCACCTGCCATTTTATAGAGTGGCAGGCTGGCCTTTTTGCATTTTAAGTCCCACAGCGCGGTGTCAATGGCGGCGAGCGCCAGTGAGGTTATGGCCCCCACGCTCGTGGCGTGGGTCGCGAAAAGCAAATCGCGCCAGATTTTTTCAATTTCCGTCGGGTCGCGCCCCAATAGTCGTGGTGCCAGCGTTTTTTCCAACAACGACATGATTGCCGGTCCGCCTGTGCCGATCGTATAGCTGTAGCCGATGCCAGTCGCACCATCACTATCGGTGATAAACACCATGGGTGTTTCCTGGCTTTCAAAGCTTTGAATGGCATCCGTGCGCTTCACCTTCGGCGCAAGATCAACCATCAGCAGTTTGACATGTTCAATTTGAGCCATCGGAATGTCCAAGCACATTTTGGCCGGTCTCGGCATCAAACAGGTGAGTACGATCCAGCGAGAGGTTGAAGGTCAGTCGTTCCTCGCCCTCGATCGGACGCGGGTTCAGCATTTTGCCCTGTACTTCATTGTTGCCAATGGTTGAGAACAGGATGGACTCCGTGCCCAACGGTTCGGAAATGCTTACGCTGAGATCAAAACTGACAATTTCGCCCACATCTGACATGCCGTGTCCCTCGGGGGTCAGATCATCGGGCCGCACGCCAACAATGACCTGTTGTCCGACCTGGACATGGTTCCTTGCCCGGTTCGGCACCGGAATAGTCAAATTACCTTCAAGATCTATATGCGGCACGCCCTCTTTCTCGATCACCTTGCCAGACAGCTGGTTCATAGGAGGGCTGCCGATGAATGAGGCCACGAAAGTGTTGTTGGGGTGATCGAACACCTTAAGCGGGCTGCCCACCTGCTCGATATGGCCATCGCGCATGATCACGATCCGATCGGCAAGCGTCATGGCTTCAACCTGATCGTGGGTCACATAAACAATCGTGTTGTTGACCCGCTTGTGTAGCTTTTTGATCTCCGTGCGCATTTGTACGCGCAGTTTGGCATCCAGATTGGACAAGGGTTCGTCAAACAAGAAGACATCCGGGTTGCGCACAATAGCACGTCCCATGGCCACCCGTTGACGCTGGCCACCTGACAATTCGGCCGGCAGCCGATCCATCAACATGCCCAGGCCCAAGATTTCCGCTGCCTCTTCAACCCGCTTGTTAATTTCGCTTTCCGGATGTTTGGCAATTTTCAGTCCAAATCCCAGATTCTCGCGCACACTCATATGCGGATAGAGCGCATAATTTTGGAACACCATTGAGATGTTGCGGTCCCGCGGCGGCAATTTGTTCACCACCTTGTCGCCGATTTTGATGGTGCCATCGGAGATTTCTTCAAGCCCGGCAATCATTCGCAGGGTTGTGGATTTACCGCACCCGGATGGTCCGACCAGCACGACAAATTCAGAGTGCCTAATTTCAAGGTCAATGGCATGAACAACTTCAAGCTGCCCATAGCGTTTTACAACTTGCTGGAGTGAAACTTCAGTCATTTTTATCCCTTTACGCCGCCGAATGTGAGGCCGGCAATGAGGTGTTTTTGAACGATAAATGTCAGCACGAGAGCTGGAACAATGATGATAAAGGCCATGGCGCACATGCCGGCCCAATCGGTGGTGAACTGCGCGATGAAATCGGTCAGCCCCACCGGCAGTGTTTTGCTGTTTGTGGACCGGGTCAGGTTGCTGGCCAGAGCATATTCGTTCCAACTGGTGAGGAAGGCGAAAATACCTGCGGAGGCAATGCCGGATTTGGCCAGCGGAAACTCAATTCTCCAAAAAGCCTGCCACCTTGTGCAACCATCCACCTCAGCCGCTTCGGCCAGTTCTTTCGGGATTTGACGGAAAAAGCCGTCAATCAACCAGATGGTGAAAGGCACATTCAGCGCCACATAGACAAGGATCAAACCAAACTGTGTGTCGATCCAGCCCAGACGTGCCCATAGAATGAATAGAGGCAAGCTCAAGGCGATGCCGGGCACGGTGCGCGACAACATCAACCCCAGAAACAGAGTGTTTTTGAACCGAAAGCGATAACGGGCAAAGGCATAGCCGCCAGAAATCCCCACCACAATGGCAACCAAGGTGCTGGTGGTGGCAATGATGATTGAGTTACGGAAATAGGCCACGACCGGGATCGCGATCTGCGTTTCACCAATGCCAAAGATTGCGCGGAAATTATCTAGGGTCAGCCGCTGTGGAATCCAGATCGCTGGTTTCGCCAAAATTTCCTGCAAGGGCCGGAAACCGGATAGAATAACCCAAATTCCAGGCATGGTGATGATCAACATCACAATAAATGTGCCGATCCAGTTCAATGTTGTTTTGGTTTGCGAGCTCATTATTGTGCGCCTCCCATATAGCGCCGGGCTGCGACGAGTTTGGTGTAGAAGAAATAAGTGAACGCAATCGAGAGCAGGATGGAAACATAGGCCATGGCGTTTGCTTTACCCATGCTCGCGCTGTCATAGCCAGTGCGGGCAATCAAGGTCCAAAGCAACTCGGTGCGGCCTGCAGGCCCGCCCCCGGTCATGGTGTCGACCACATCATAGGCGCGCGCCACATCCAGCGACCGAATGGTCATGGCGATATAGGCAAACGGCATCAGATAGGGCAACGTGATGTGTCGGAAAGTTTGCCAAGCATTGCAGCCATCCACTTGCGCCGCCTCCAGCGGGTCTTTGGGCATGGCAAATAGCCCGGCCAGCAGCAAAATGGCGAAGATGCTTGTGCTCATCCATATCTCGGCAAAGGCAATCGCACCCATGGCCAATGTGCCATCAACCAACCAAGGGATGGCTTGATCCGTAATGCCTAACGATTGCAAGGCATTGTTCATGAGCCCGATATTGTCGTTGAAGATAAATTTGAACTGGAACCCTACCAAGATCGGCGAAAACATCATGGGAAACATCATGATGGTGCGCAGCGTACGCTGACCCCAAGTGATCCTGTTGATCAGCAAGGCAATGCCCAGGCCAAACAGAAACTCAAGATTTATAACGATGGCAAGGAACAGGACGGTACGGCCAAAGGCCACCCAGAAATCCCAGTCTGTAAAAATGCGCTCATAGTTGCGAAGCCCCACAAACTTCCACAAAGTGTCCGGCCTTGTCAGTTTGTAAGGGGTAAAACTGGTGTAAAGAGAAAAGAGTAGCGGGAACAGTACCACAATCAAAATCATGATAATGGCTGGCAACAACAACACATAAGGTGTTGCCTGTTCCGAGAACATCTTTCTCTTGATATTTGTCAAAACTGACATTTCATCTCCAACAATTCTGCCCAATTTTAGCAAGCAGCGGGACAATAGTCCCGCTGCTTTGTTTGTGTTGGGGTAAGGCTAAGCCTTAGCCTTCGTCCTCAATCAGCTGGTTAGCTGCTGCTGCAGCGTCATCCAACGCTTGCTGGGCGTTTTTTTCGCCAACAATGGCAGCTTGCAGTTCAGGGAACAGCTCATTGGAGATAGGAATCCAGAGATGTGTTGATGGCACAGCAAATGCATCCTCTGCCATAGAGGCACCGAATGTTTCAAAAACATGTACCAGCCAATCATCACCGGCTTGCTTGGATTCTTCAATGATAGCTTCGATGGCATCGGGGCGTGTGGGCAATAGGCCCGTACGCGCTTCTATCATTTGGCTGTCAAAGTTGGTCAAGAATGACACAAACGAAGCGGCAGCCTGCTTGTTGTCACACGCTTCAGTGATGGAGAAGGAGTGAGAGCCTGACCAACCAGTGCGTTTGCCGCTGGAGCCTTTTGGCGCCCTGATCAGACCAACATCACCCTGGATTTTGCTGTCATCGCTGTTGAAATAGCTTGCCCAGCCGCCCCAATCGAGGTTGAGGGCCACGTTGCCAGACGCAAAGCCAAGGCCCGTATCGTCCCAAAGATAGTTGGGCACACCGGCAGGCACTGCTTTTGCTTCGTACAGATCAACAAACCATTGCAGCGCGCGCACGCCTTCTGGTGAGTTAAAGGCCGCTTTGCCGTCCGCGTCAAAGAATGTGCCGCCTTCAGCGATCAGCATTTCATAGAACCGGCCAGAAATGCCTTCGTCCTTACCCACATATTGGGTGCCATAAAAGTTTGGCGGATCCGCGAAGAAAATGGCCTGGTCCTTGACCTGAGCCCATGTTTCGGGCGGCATTAGATCATAGCCATATTCAGCCTTAAAGTCGGCCTTATTCTTCTCATCCTCGTACAAAGACTTGATGTAATAAAGGTTGGACACGTCTGAGTGGCGGGCCAGTTGCACCAACCGACCATCAACAGTGCTTGCATTAATCACATTTTCTGAGATGGCGTTGATCGCTTCATCATCCATAATGACATTCAAGTCGACATAGAGGCTGCCATATTGAGGCGCGAAGCTGGTGTGGTTTGACCCCACACACCAATTGATTGAGCCCGACGCAATGTCTTGTTTAATCTCACGGTCCAGCTCAAAATGGTTTTTACGGGACAGGATTTCGACCTTAGCACCGGTCATTTCCTCCCATTCGGGGATGCGGGTATAAAGTGGCTCATATTGAGCACCCCCGATCAGTTTGACGCGCAGCGTATAGCCATCAAACTCACCGGCATGGGCCATGCCCCCTGCCATGGACAGTGCAGTTGCACCTGCCATAAGCGTTGTTGTTATTTTTCCTAACAGTTTCATCAATTCCTCCCTTGCGTGAAAAGCTGTTTAAGCCGTTAAAGAGAACTCCTGCTCGATTTGAGCATTTTGTTCTCCAATGGTCGGTGCGGGCTTGGTGCTCTTGAGCACCTCGCCGTCAACACGAATGGGCGAACGCATCGCTTTGATGGTTTTGCCTTCGCCAAGATCCAAAGTCTGGATCAAATCTAATTCTTGAAAGCTGCTTGATTGGAACATTTCTGGCCAATTCAACACCTCGGATGCCCAGATATCCGCATCCACGAATAACTTCATCCAATGTGCCGTATCTCTGGTTTTGAGATGGTCAGCTAGAAGTTGCTTAATCTCGTCTCGTTGCTCAAACCATTTGTCCTTGTCGTGCATCGCGGCAAGATCGGGCGCCCCGATCAGTGCGCCAAGCTGGTCGACGGGGGTCATGGCAATGGCCACATAGCTATCTTGGGTGGCATAAACCCCATAGGGTGCCGCGAGATAAGCATGGGCGTTGTTCACTGCGCTGCGTTTAGGCAGACTTTTGTCAGCATCATTCAGATGAGTGGTGAGCACTTCAAACTGGAAATCAATTAGCGCTTCGAGCAGGCTGGTTTGAATATGGGCACCACGGCCCGATAATCCGCGCCGGACAAGGGCCGCCAAGATGCCTTGCACGGCCATATTGCCGGCCAGTTGATCAGCCACAGCCAACCCCATGGCCGTGGGAGCCTGATCGGCATCGCCAGATAGCCACATTAATCCGGATTTGGCCTGAGCCAACAAATCCTGGCCGGGCAAATCCTTCCAATCTCCTGTTTCACCATAGCCGGAAATAGAAGCGTATACGAGCCCGGGATTGATAGCCTTGAGGCTTTCATAATCCAGACCAAGCTTTTTCATCACATGGGGGCGGAAATTCTGGATCACCACATCCGCCTTGGCACAAAGCTGCTTAACCTTGTTCAAATCTGCTGAATCTTTCAAATTCGCAGCATAGCTTTCCTTGTTGCGGTTAATAGCGTGAAACAGTGTGTTGGTGCCCGCAACGTCAATTTCAGATAGATAGAGATAGCGGCAAAGATCCCCCACTTCGGGGCGCTCAATCTTTATGACGCGCGCGCCAAAATCAGCCAACTTCAAGCCCGCCAGCGGCCCGGCCAGAAACTGGGAAAAATCCACCACCAAGAGGCCTTCCAGCATATCTGAATTTATGTGTGCCACGCCGTTCATTGAGGCAAGCTCCGCTTATAGTGTTCATTGATTTTCCGAATGGCTTCGCCAACGCTGATTTCTTCCATCAGCGCATTGCGCACAAACTCGCCGGCGCGGTCCTGAAACCACATATACCCCTTGTGACGCGGTCGTAGGTATGACCGCTCCAGCGTTTCCAGCGTGTTGTTAAAAAAGTCTGCCGATTGGCTGTTGCACCGGGCGTCAGTCCACGCAACCCGGTTACCAGGCTGTCCACCTGCATCAAAAAACAAACCTTTTTGGCAGTCTGCCGATGCAATCCAAAATGCATATTCGAGTGCAATTTGTTGGTGTCGTGAACGGGAGGAGACCGCAATGCCCGTTCCGCCAATCGGCGACCCTTTCGGGCCATTTGAACCAAAGGCCGGAATATTTGCGGCCGTAACCAGATGCGGTCGAAAACCTGTGCGGGCATAATTGGTGTAGCCATAGAGATATGGGCAATAGCTTTGCGCCGAACGGCAAGACAGCCATTCATAGGCGGCAATCGGATCCATATCAAAGCTTTCACGCGGCAAATGCCGCGCAACGCGCATCATTTGCGCGATGGCCCATTCGCCCACATCAACATCCATTCCCTGTTCGTCCTGACCAAAATCTTCATCAATATTGGCCAACACATTGAATAGGCTCATCAAAGCGTTGATGGGAATTAGCGGCCAGATCACTTTGCCGGCCTCTGCGAGTTCAACCACCTCATCCCAATGCTCCGGCACTATTGGCAGGAGATCGGGTCGCACAGCGGAAACAGGGGTGGCTGCATCTATTGCTAGCGCCCATTGATGGCCATTAAATGCATAGGAGGGATGCGAGAGCCCTGCTGACTGCGATTCGAGCGTGGTCAACTCGGGATCAAAACCCTGCCCGTCAAAATGGGTCAAAATCCCCGTGTCAGCGATATCGCCCACATGCGGGTGATCGATCACCATCAGATCATATTCCGCCATTTCTTCAATGGGCCGATCAGCGAAAGCTTGTAGTGATCGCTTTTCCCAAACGATGCGGACGTTTCGGTCGTGACGGTCACAAAACACTTCCGAGGTCACCACCATCGGGTCGAAGCCGCGTATGTGGTCCCAAGTCATGCCGCGCAGGGTGATCAATTCACTCACTATCACCCTCCCCAGCCTTGCGACCCACCTGACTTTGCTCAGCGCTTGCCTGCTTATACTTGACGGTCATCAGATGCTCGCAATAGAGCACCTGTTCACCCTCACCCTTGAAAACGGAGTAGCTCACCCGCACAAGGCCCATATCGTCATATTTGGGTTCTTTGGAAAGATTTTCGCGGATTGTGTAAATCGTATCACCAATGAATACCGGCTTGATAAAGCGCAGTCGGTCATATCCATAGGAAAAGGAATTGAGGCAATTGGTGGCCGCTAGTCCAAGACCATAAGCAAAGACTTGGGCGCCCGCCACAAGACGTCGGCCGAAAACCCCTTCTTTCTCAGCAAAGTGCGCGTCAGCCACATAGGGGTGCAAATCCATCACCATTGTGTTGAATTGCATCGCCTCCCCTTCTGAAATGGTACGGCGCAGGCTGCGTAAGCGATCTCCAATTTCAAAATCTTCGTAATACCAATTTTCGGCATTCCAGACCGGCACCTCGCCGTGCGCCTCAGGCATATCTTTTGGCGGTCGCACATGAGTGCCAATTTGAATCGTCATCGAACCCTCTCCTCCAACTTGAAAGCACTTTAATCTTGATTTTTTCATATGTCAAATATAGTTTTATATACAAAACATGGAGAAAAGATATGAACCAAGAGCCTAGATTCTTTGAAGAATTCAGCCTGGGGGAGAGAAGAACCACTTTGGCGCGCACGATCACTGAAACAGATTTTGTTGTGCATGCAGGGCATAGTGGGGATTATTTTCCCCACCACATGGATGAAGAATTTTGCAAAACCCAACCGTTCAAACAGCGGATTGCCCACGGGACCATGACTTTTACAATCGGGATTGGTTTAACAGCCACCACCATCAATCCCCACGCAATGACATACGGCTATGAACGCTTGCGTTTCCCCAAGCCTGTCTTTATCGGCGACACCATTCATACGGAGATTGAAATCAGCAAAGCTATTGACGATCCGAAACGAGCGGCATTTGGCCAGATCACGGAAGCCTGCTCCGTGCTCAATCAACGCGGCGAAACGGTGCTGTTTTGCGAGCATATTCTTCTGGTCAAGAAGCGAGATGCGTAGGTAATGCCGGCCAAGTTGCGCTTGTAGACTTCACTGAGCAACTGCAACAGTTCCGCCGAAGCTGGGACTTATGCCGCATCAAACTTCCACGCTCTTAGTCTGCTTTTGGCATCTCGACAAACACACGACGAGTTATGGTCCAAAGGGAAGTGTGACACCTTAGTACTACTTACAGTCACACCTCCCAATAGCCGACATCAAGTACCCGTCATTGTCCCTGATGCCCTCGGCCCGAAGTCGGCAGTCGAGCCTGGACGCGAAGGTGGACCAAACATATTGTCTGCGAGTTATGGCGATTTCGCCGAGTGGGGACTTATTCAGTCAATTGTGGCGAATGGGACGCAGCCAGGCAAACCTGATTGCGGCCATTTTCCTTTGCCTGATAAAGCGCAGCGTCGGCTCGACTTAATAATTTATCGATGGTCTTGTCAGTTTTCTGATAGCTAGCTACTCCAAAACTTGCCGTTATGCTGACCAAATGACCATCATCATTTGGAATGCGCAGTCGCATGAGTGATCGCCTGAATTCATCAGCAACCGCCACCTCCTCGCTGGCTTGAGGGCCGGGCAATAAAAACAAAAACTCCTCACCACCGATACGCGCAAACATCGCTGATTTGCAGTTTTTGATCGTCGGCACAAATTCATGCGCCATCCGGGTGATTTCCTGAAGCACTTTATCGCCAAGCGCGTGCCCATATGTATCATTGACCGACTTAAAATGATCAACATCCAGCATGGCGATGGTAATTGGTGGCACTACATCCTGCTGCAGATAGCTTTCTGCTTCATAAAAAACATGACGGCGATTGTAGGCACCTGTGAGTTCATCCGTTATGGAGAGCTTGCGCAAGGATTGCTCAGCCCGCTTTTGTGCGGTGATGTCTTGAAACAAAATCTGGATCACCGGCGTCCCGTCCCAAGGCAGCCGACTGGTCGTGATTTTGATCAATCTATCTGATCGGTCTTTGCAGGAGATTACACTTTCAATTTCGACGGCTTTCTGGCCCGCTGCGAATGCACTTTGCAGCAGTTCATTGACCTCCAAAAACTCATTTTCCCGAATGAAATCTAGAAAATGGCGCCCAAACAATTCAGACTTTTTTGCATGCAGCAATTGGCAGGCTTGGTCATTCGCATAAAGAATACCCTGCTGAGTGTGAAACAGAAGCCCAATGGGCATAGCGTCAAGCATGGCGCCCAATCGCTGCTCGGTATCGAACAGCGATTCCTGCGTTTTGACGATGGTGTTAACCGCGTCAATATCATCTGCAAACAGGTCGAAATCTTCCACTTTTTTTTCGCATATCTGTATGTTGAAGTAGAGTTAAGCCTAGTTGATTGAGGTTAAGAAATGTCACCTTCCCGCGGAAATATTTTGCCACCTGAAACATTCAACTCGATGGCGCAATGGATGTATCAAGATAGCTTGGGCACATAACTTTTCCTCGTTGCAGAGGATAATTGCTCAAATCAATCTTTCTTGTTGCGAGCAAATTGTGCCTTCAGCACGATCATTCAAAGACTCCGTTCACTTCCCGGCGCCATGGCAACAGTGTCTAAAAAGCACTGCTAATCGCTAGATCCTTCTTGCGGTTTTTCTAATCCTTTCGGCAAAGAAAGAGCCCCGACACCAACAAGAATTTTGGCGACAAGGTCTGCCTGCCTATTTGTGTCGGTCTTCACAAAGAGATTGCGCATATGAAATGCGACGGTGGTGTTGGAAATGCCGAGCCGCTCCGCAATGGTTTCGCGCCGATGTCCCTGCGTCAATTCTAGTGCGATCTCTGCCTCAGTTGGCGTTAAGCTGAAGAGAGAGGCGATTAGATCACGGGACAGGTGCGGACGGTGCGCCAGATCAGATAGAAAAGCCACGGCAACCGGCACCCCTTTTCCCGTTGGCATGGCGCCGGGAAGCGAACAGATTAGAACAAGCATGTCATGCACATCGGCAACGCCACCAACAGCCACGCCTGACACGAACTCTGCGCCATTCTGGCTGGCTTCGGTCGCCTCTGCAATTGCTGAATACATCTGTTTGGCTGTAGCGCGTTCGCGTAGTTGGATCTGTCCATCCACACTTAGCCCATCGGCCTCAATGGAAAAAACTTGGGCCGCCTCGTTCGCAAAAACCACCTGGTGATCGCCATCAAGAAAAACGATCCCCAGCGCCAGAAAATTGAGCGCGTGGGCAGCGGCGCTGTTCCAAACGGCATCACCGGCGGAAAGAGTTTTGAGGGCCTGCCACGTGCTGGCGACGTCCGCATCGAATTTGGATCGTATGCGTGCAACCTGCCCAAGGCGGGCATCAATGGAGGCCAGCATCAAATCATAATCGACGGGTTTGACCAGATAATCGTCTACACCAGCCAATTTGGCTCCAATTACATCTTCGCGCTCGCCCAATGCTGTCAAAAAGATAAACGGCACATCCGCCAAATCCGGCCGCTGAGTCCGCAAAATTTTCAAAAGCTCGCGTCCGCCAAGGCGCGGCATGGTGATGTCGCACATAATAAGATCGGGAACGAGCGTTTCCATTTCGCGCAGTGCTTCCACCCCGTTGGCCGCCAAGACCGGTGAATAGCCAGCAGCAGTGAGCTCTTCGCCAATGTCACCAAGAAGGTCTGGCTCGTCCTCTATGCACATAATAACTGGTTTTGGCTGATGCGGGATGGACGCCTACCTTTCTGATGGAAGTGTTGATTCTATTTTGGACTCCATGAAATCGCCCAAGGACTCTTAATTCAAGTCTTGCACATCGCTGCCCAAAGCTCACCCCGTTCGTTTGGAGGGGGGATTGTTGTGCAGTTTCGTTTATGTGAAGGTATAAATTGCCGGGGAGAAGAGCTCATGAAACGCATCGTTTTTGCTATTGCTGCGGCCACTGGCCTGTTGTTTGGCAGTCCTGCTAATGCCGTTGATGACGTTATGGTCGTGTTCGACGGGTCCAACTCGATGTGGGGCCAGATTGAAGGCGTCGCCAAAATCGAAATTGCCCGTGACGCGATGGAAAATCTGATGGGCGATTGGATCGCCGACGCCAATATCGGTCTTATGGCTTATGGTCACCGTCGCGAGGGCGATTGTTCGGATATCGAAACTCTCATCGCACCGGGGCGTGTGGATAGAACTGAATTTCTTGAGCAGGTTCGGCAAATCACTCCGCGTGGCAAAACGCCATTAAGCGCTGCCATCGAACGAGCAGCTAACGAACTAGCATTTCGCGACAATCCGGCAACTGTGGTTGTTATTTCTGACGGGATCGAGAGCTGCGAGCGTGATCCTTGCGCCTTGGCAGACGATCTAAATAGGGCTGGAATTGGTTTCACGGCGCATGTGATTGGCTTTGGGCTTGGCAGCCAGGAAGAAGAAGATTCACTCGCCTGCATTGCGGAAAAAACCGGTGGCAGGTTTATTGCCGCGTCGGATGCAGGTGAGCTGCAAGCGGCCCTTGGCGAGGTCAGCGCGACCGTGGCCACCCCCACCGAACCGAAACCTGAGCCAGAGCCAGAATATGACGTTAGCATTACTGCACCAGAAACCGCTTTGGCGGGGTCAGACATTGAGGTGAGCTGGCGTAACGCAGTGGATGGCCGCGATATCATCACCATCGTGCCCGCCGGGGCGGATGAAAGCGAGATCGAAAATCACATCCGCGTCAAGGACGACAGTTCTTCTGGCCTACGGGTACCCGGTGAGCCCGGCCTTTATGAAGTTCGTTATGTGCTTGATGAAGAGCGCCGCACATTGGCATCGACTCCAGTTGAGATCACGGAACCCGAGGTGACTGTTACGGCTCCGGAAACGGCCTTGGCCGGGTCAACCATCGAAGTCAGCTGGAGCAAAGCTGTGGATGGCCGCGATATCATCACCATTGTGCCCGCCGGGGCCGATGAAGACGAGATCGAAAACCACATCCGCGTCAAGGACGACAGTTCTTCGGGTTTGCGGGTACCTGGCGAGCCTGGCCTTTATGAAGTTCGCTATGTGATCGATGAGGGACGCCGCACGTTGGCATCAACCCCGGTCGAAGTTACTGAGCCAGAAGTGAGCGTTACAGCGCCGGAAACCGCCCTCGCCGGGTCAACCATCGAAGTCAGTTGGAGCAAGGCAGTCGCAGGCCGCGATATCATCACCATTGTGCCCGCCGGAGCTGACGAAGACGAGATCGAAAATCACATCCGGGTCAAAGACGACAGTTCTTCTGGATTGCGGGTGCCTGGTGAACCCGGTCTCTATGAAGTTCGCTATGTGATCGATGAGGGACGCCGCACGTTGGCATCAACCCCAGTTGAGGTCACTGAACCCGAGGTGACTGTGGCGGCTCCGGAAACCGCCCTCGCCGGGTCAACCATCGAAGTCAGTTGGAGCAAAGCTGTGGCTGGCCGCGATATCATCACCATTGTGCCCGTCGGGGCCGATGAAGATGAGATCGAAAACCACATCCGGGTCAAGGACAACAGTTCGTCTGGTTTGCGGGTACCCGGTGAGCCCGGCCTTTATGAAGTACGCTATGTAATCGATGAAGGTCGTCGCACATTGGCTTCAACCCCAGTTGAGGTCACTGAACCCGAGGTGACTGTGGCGGCTCCGGAAACCGCCCTCGCCGGGTCAAGTATTGAGGTGAGCTGGAGTAAAGCAGTCGCAGGTCGCGACATTATCACCATTGTGCCCGCCGGGGCTGACGAAGACGAAATCGAAAACCACATTCGCGTCAAGGACGACAGTTCTTCTGGTTTGCGGGTGCCTGGTGAACCCGGTCTTTATGAAGTTCGCTATGTGATCGACGAAGGTCGCCGCACGTTAGCGTCTACGCCTGTTGAGGTTACTGAACCTTCGGTCCAATTGACTGCGACTGAAACAGTGCGCGCCAAGGGTGATATTGCCGTGACGTGGCAAGGCGACACCAACAGCCGGGATATCGTCACCATTGTGCCAATGGGCGCTGAGGACGACGCTGTCGAGCAACATAAGCGCGTCAGAGACGATACCGAGGCGACATTGCGGGCACCAGAGGAAACCGGAATGTATGAGGTTAGATACGTCCTCGATGAAGGACGCCGGACACTGGCACGGGCCATCGTGGAGGTGGTCGCCGAAGATGCTGCGCTCGATACCGGTGGTTCGCTTGATGTGCCCAAAACGGCAGCACCCGGCGAAACGGTGCAGGTTGGTTGGACTTCTTCATCAGAGAGTGATCGTCAACGTATCTCGCTTGCCAGACGAGATCAGGCAGATTTCACCTGGATCGAGGCCAAAAAGACCGACAACGAACCGCCGCTCATGTTCACGATGCCGGATGAACCCGGCACTTATGAGTTCCGCTTGCTCGACCTTGCCGGCCCGACGGTGTTAAGTCGGGCGATCATTGAGGTGCAATGATAGAACTATCTTCTGGCGTCCCTATATGTGGACATAAGCGCTCGGATTTGTTGTTCTGTATCCAGCAGTTGAAGAGTTTCGTATTGGGGGCGTCATTGCGACCATATCAGTTTTTGAAATACGCTCTGATGGCTGCCGCTTTCTTGGCTGGCGCAACCACGCTTGCCTTTGCGCAGACAGCTGAAAGCCTGCCTATGCCGACAGGGCAAACGGTGCTGCGCATAGAAGGCGCAATTGCGCGGACAAATCTGAATGGCCAAGCGGTTTTTGACCGTCAAATGTTAAACGAACTCGAGCGGCATGAATTGGAAACGCACACATCCGTGACAGATGGCCCCCAGCATTTTGAGGGTTTTTTGATGCGGGACCTTTTGGACCTGGTAGGTGCCGAAGGTGAGATGGCGACAGCGCACGCGCTCAACGATTATGTGGTCGATATTCCCATGAGCGATTTTAAAGATTTCGATGTCCTCGTCGCCATGGAGATGAATGGCAAGCAATTGACCGCCCGGGATAAGGGGCCGCTCTGGATCGTCTATCCGCGTGACGATGTCGAAGAACTTCAGGACATCCGATATGATTATCGCTGGGTATGGCATCTCGACAGCCTAAAAATCCAATGACGCCGAGCCGACGGGCCGCCATAGGCTATGTGCTCACCGGATTCGCGATCGTGAGCTTTGCCGTGTTGTTGGGATTTGCGCTGATGCGCCTATCGAGCACGGAAGCTGAAACGCGACGCAGTGTTACCGACAACATGGTATGGGTGCTTGAGCGCACACGCTCCACCACCCTGTTGCTCGATAAGGCCGTCGCGAGCGATGTGGCGAACATGCCCTATGAGGCCGACCGCCAGTTGCAATATGATCTTCTTCTCAGTCGCCTGTCTCAGTTGCTGGAGGGCCCGCAGGCACGCCACTTGGAGCAGATCGGTTTTAAGCAAACCATCGCAGACCATCAAAAAGCGGTCCTGGCGATTGAACGTGACATTGCTGATCTGAAACAAGGTGACGTTGATGCGGCCATGCAGATTCATGAGGTCACGGCACCGCTTGTTACCGATCTCGGGCACGCGGCCAACCGCTCGATGGTTGTGCATTGGGATGAGACAGGTGCTCGTAGCGACGCGATTAACGCATCGATTGCTCAGGTCATCGTCTCTGTCATTGCCTTATATGGTTTGGGTTTGTTGATTTGCGTGATCATGGTGCGCGCCCTACTCGACAAACATCTCGCGCAGCAAGCGCTGCTGCACGAACAAAAAATGCGCGAAGCCTATCGCAGCTTTATAGATTTGGTCTCGCACCAGTTCCGCACGCCACTCGCCGTCATCGATTCATCCATGCAACGCATCAGTCGGGATCGCGCGGCAATGACACGGGACGAGATTGTGCAGCGGGCCGGACGCGTGCGGCAGGCGGTCGCGAACTTGACCCGGCTCATGGAAATGACGCTCAAGTCCATACGCTTGGAAGGTGGACAACTCGAAGTGAGCATGCAGACCTGCGACACAGCCGAACTGATCAATGGTGTGGCGGCGCGGCAGCGCGAACTTACCCCCGAACGGCGCATTGAGGTGCAGATTGCGCCGGAGACCCCCAAAAACTTGGTCACCGACCCTTTGTTGGTCGAGCAAATTCTGACCAACCTATTGAGCAACGCCATCAAATACTCTCCGGCGAATGAAGTGGTGAACATCGTAACCCGGGCTGAAGCGGATCGACTGGCCATCAGTGTGCATGATATGGGCATCGGGATGTCCAAAGATGAGCAATCACGCGTCTTTACCCGTTTTTTCAGAGCGAAAACCGCGCGCAACATTTCAGGAATCGGGCTTGGGCTGAATATATCTCAAAAGCTGTCCGATCTACTTGGAGGCACCCTGCGGTTTCAATCCCAACAAGGCGTCGGCTCCACCTTTACCCTTTCCCTGCCCCTGACAAATTGATCGCGGCCTGTTCAAACAAACGGGGCGATTCAGTGCCTGACGCTAGATAGTCGTGGGCACTGGGGTGCTGGATTCACCTTACTCCCCGGTCAGATTTCAAACATAGAAAAGCAGGTTGAAAATGACAAAGTTTTGCACGCTAACGACGATGGCAACAACACTTCTGGCGATGGCCATGGGGGCACCCATTTCCTTGGCAGCGCAGGAAGGTGACATTAAGCCCGGCGTCTATGCTTGGTTCAACGGGGCGAGCCCTGATAAACGGTCGCCTGCCGAAATTGCCGGTCAGTGTGCGCGCGCACCACATGTCCACTATCCAGATGGCTTTATGGTGGCCAAAAAGCTCAACACCGAAGCAGGCAATGACGGTGGCGCACCGTATGAATTTCAAGGGCACGGGCAATGCCAGTTTTCCAGCGGCCAAATGTCCTGCGATGTGGTCAGCGGTGCACCCGGCGAAGGGGGACGCAGCGGATCGCGAGAAGCGGCATACAGAATTTCAGCCAGCGACCATATTATCTTGTCCCGCCCCGGTGGCGACGACATAGGGGCGTATATCCCTTGCGACATCAAAGAGCTGGACCAAACAGCCGACGATGGCCGCAATGTACTCGATCAAATTGTCGTACGCGACGATGACGGTCCACTCCCCGATCTCGACCGGGCTTCAGCGGTCTCCGAATAACATTTAGTGCCCGGCGCGGGTCGTTCTCGGGGTGGTGGGGTCGACCCAGCCATAGGCCCGGGGCCGATCTTCGCCGCACCTGAAGCCCAGGGCAATCTTATCGGCCACACGGCGGGCCATTTTGTTGGCGTCAGGTGTGTTGCTCGCATCAATATACCCCACCATGCAGCTCTCCGCATCGGGGGCGTGCGCAACGGTACTCACAACCAAAAACTGGTGCTGCTGTTCCCCGGCGCCGACGAACCAGCGATGGATCGTGGCAAACGGCACCATATCGCCATTGAGGCGTTGGCCGCGCCATTCGACGGTGCGCGCCACATTATTGAAGGTTTGAAAACTCTCCCAGGGCCCAAATTGGGGGTTTTTGGTGTAATCGAGGGAAATTCGGCCATCATCATCTGACAGCATCAAATGCAAGTCGCCTGGACCAGGACATAGCAGTTGCGCATAGGCACCCGGGCCCTCTGGCGGGCTGGCGTCAATCACGGTGCAATCTGTCTCCCAGTTGTATTCCCAATAAGTGCTGTCCACTTCTAGCCCGTCCTGAGCCAACGCACTGACATTGCTCCCAAGGCCGCACATTGCGGCGAAAAGCAGCGCAATCCAAATTCTAAAACTCTGCATCATTGACTATATCCTCCACTCGGTGCCCCAACTGGCGTGTCAAGTTGGGCCATTGCTGCACTCATCGCCTCTGCTCGATCTGTGGCCGAGGTCGAAGCCGCCACGGTTTCGCGCTGTTCGCGAATAATGCCGGTTTCGATGTCGATCACCTGGGCAAAGACATATATCTCACCATCAACCTCGCGCTGCTTAAAATTCAGCCGGACGCGTGGCGGATTAAGCAAGCCAGTTTCACCAAGCGCACAGACACGTTCCAGGCTGTCCTCGCCTGGTTTGACGGGCAATATCCTGCCGGTTTCGCCCAGATGCAACCAGCTGCTCTCACGGCCACTGTCCTTCGCACTGGTCATCACGTAATCACTTAGCGTATAGCCTTGGGCCGCTGTCTTACCTTGGTCAGCAAGTGCCATCGCCAAGCCTTGCGCCGCGGCTGATTTCGTCATGTCAGAGTCGCTATCGCTGAGGTTTTCGCCCTGGCACCCCTCCATGTCGGGCATGGCAAGCGCGCGCGGCTCCATCGCTGCGGGATAGTCGAAGCTGAACCCCTGCACTTCGCCAGCCATCCGCCCGATCATGGACGCATGGCCATATACACGGAACGTCAATTCAGCCTTTTGGGTGCCAATGTCTTGGGCAACGTAGAGTGTTTCATCTGTAGCAGATTGCAGAAACAGCATGTTTTTGTCGTTTTGCGATAAGACGAATTGTCGGCCGCATTGACTGACTTTCACCTCATGCAGACCTTCGCTTTGCGGCTTACGGATGACCTGACCGGCGAGGCCCTCGCGATTATTAAAGGCCCGTGCGATGCGTTCCGCATCGGGCAGCGTGTTGCCGGGCATCACATCGGTTGTAATTTTGCCGCTGAACAACTCATAGGTGCCATCACAAGGCGGTGCCTGAGCGAAAGCGGGGTTTGCAAAGATCGTCAGGGCGAGAAACGGTACACATTTCATGCTGGAGCCTCACTTTCAATTTCTGATTGGTATGGGCGTTTAGGTCACGACATGAGGGCCGCTTTTATTCAGGGAAACACCCAATTTTCATGTTCGATTTGCATAATGCGCAGAGCCGGATCGGGAAGCGATCCATCAACCCGCAGATGGAAAACCACCAATTGTGGGCGCCCGAAATTCTTGAATGTCGCATGCACCGTGATCCGCCCTCGAAACATAGTCCGCTCATCTGGCGCAAAGACCTTCAAATCGCTGATCTGGGTATCCTGTGCATTAAATAGCGGATCGGCACCAACATTGCCCTGCGCCAGCCGCGCCACGACATCGGCGAAAAAATAGTTGCGTGCAACAGATGGGTGCAGCGGCCCAAGGGCACCGCCACTACTTGCACTCAATTGCAGATCATAGACATGGCGCACCAACGCCTCCGCGTCGCTAACCAGCGGATCCATTTCCGGCTGTAAACGCGAAACATCTTCACCCAAAAACTGGGCCGAAACCCAGCCTTTGGTCTTTTGGTCACGCCCTTCCACCAGGCACCATCGGGCCGGAAGGCTGGCGCGTTGGGCATCTGTGAGGGCATAATAATGCTCTTGGGTTAGAAACGGGACGCAAGTGATCATTTTCAACCCTGTGGCGTTGTGAGCGAATGCACCAATCGCCATATATTTGGTTCCCGGTCCGGCACGCACATTCAAATTGTCGTTGGCAGCAACGCCCCTGACCTGCCAAGCGTCTGGCCCATGCCCATCCATCTGTGCCAGACTAGAAGTTGCGGACAAAATCAGCAAGACAAGGGCCAGAAGATGCCTGATCATCATGAGGTGCCTTCAACGCCGGAAGCCGCCCCACTCTCACCGGCCGAGCCGAGTGCACGTTCTTTTAGCTTGCGGAATTTTTTCGACAATTGCTCAAGCTTGGCCTCCCATTCAGGGTCGGGACGTTGGCCCTCAATCGTTTTAAAATAGACCTGCATCATACAGGTGATGGCGAACGGCTCGAGCAGTGCCGCCTTGACGCTCCACGCGAAAAGTAGCGCAAAGATAAAGCCGCCTGCCGTCCATCCGCCAGGCATCAGATAAACGATCAGCGCCGCTGGCGCGAGCATCAACAAAAAGACCAAAAAGCCTAGGCCATAAACGATAAATGCCAGCCACGCGGCGTTCTTCAGCATCACTTTGTAGTTCTGGCCATAAAGCACCAATGCCTCCTTGGCAGACATCCATGCATTGTCAGATTGTGTGCGGATCGCATAGGCAAGGATCACCTCGTCCACGAAACCGACTGCGACGCTTAAAAACGCCTTCAGGATGCCGGCGAGCTGTTGCGCCCCCGGGATCGGCAATACGGTCAATATGCCCCGCACCAAACCAGAAATCGCCTTGACCACGCCCTTGATCAGCTGATCGATGGCGAACAGCACACTCGCCTGCCCGAAACGCTGTTTCACCACTGTGGTCGCATGCGTCAGCTGGCTACGCCCTTGCGGCAGTTTTTTGCCATCCATCAGTTCAAGGAGCACCGCAATATGGCCAGCCTTGACGATATAAAGAATATATTCGCGCGCCCAATACATAACCGCACCAAAGACGCCGAACCCGATGATGCCACCCCAAATGGTGCTGTTGGCCTGAAAATCCGGGCCGCCGACAATGCCGACGCCATAACCGATCCCAGCTCCAGTGCCGGTGACAAGGACATAGCCAATGGCAATCCCGAAATAAACCGCCATACGCAAAATGATGAAGGGCAAGGTGCGCCCCATCATTCCAAATGCACTGCCGATGTTGAAATCCCACATTTCATATCTTCCTTGTTCAAAAATTTGAGCCCGTTGTAGGCCAAACGATGCCACACCTGTCCCCGTTAGACCCCGTTTGTTTGAACGGGGCCCAACATCAATAGTTTCACAGCCAAAACAATCATCTAGGCCGTCGACATGCCGCTATCTGCCTCTCCATCCATTTTGAGATAGCTTTCCATCTCCTCGCGAATATCAGGCATCAACGCTTCAGCATGGGCGATCCGCGCATAGAAAAGTGTGAAATAGACAACCTTCACTGCCGTTACCAAGCGGGCAAGCACGGCGTTGCCCACAAAGCACAAAAATATGGCAATGAAGAACGGCATCCAACTGAAGACTGTTTCCGGGCCGAATGGCAGCCAAGCGGGAACGGTTGGGAACACATCACCGATTTTGCCGCCCGAAAAACCTTCCGGCATGGCGCCGCCGAAGAACAGGCCGATCGCGATACCAATCAAGCCACCCAGCACATAAGCAGGCCCAATAATGGCGCGCACCACGCCCCCCGCTATGTCGATGCCAAACACGCCAACCAGCGTTTCGGGCACATTGTCTTTTAACGCGGTGAGTTTTTGCGTGGCCTCGCTCGTCGACAATTTGTCTATGGCAAACACCGGCAGCAGAAAATGGTTCACCAGGTCCCATATCTCCACAAGCCCGCCCATGATGATGCGAATAAAAAAGCCGCCCTTGCCGCGCTGGCTGGCAATCCAAACGCTCAGCATATCCGCGAGGCTGAGCAACCACAAACGCCCGCGCATCCCTTTAAGCTGTTTTTTTACGCTCTTGCCATCCGGATCATTGCCAATCGCTGTTTCATAAACCAGGCGGCTGAGCGCCAGCTCGGTCATGTTGTAGTAAAAAAACTTGAATATGAAAGCGAAAATCCCGAATAGAATTAGCCAGGTGCCGAGGCCGCCTTTGCCGAGCACAATAGCCGCAATGCCCCCGAAAAACAGGCAAACGACCAACACGGCCATGGCACTCATCTTGAGAACAGGCACGATAATATCGTCATCTCGCGCGACAATGGTAAAAGTATGCTTGAGCAAATAGCCAAGTTGCCCAACCCGCGCGCCAATACCCGGGCGTTCAAATTTCATGGTTCATCTCCTCCTTGCGCAGTTGCAGGTCGAAACTTCAGCGGAGATGCTAATCGTAGGACTGAGGGGCAAGCCCCGTTCGTTTGAAGGGGTCAAAGGAGGCGCCCAGCCGAGAAATAGGCCTTACCTTGCTGCGCACACTGCGCTTCTGTCGCTGTGCAAGTTTACTTCGAGCAGTGGATTGCTGCGATTCTAACGGGAATTGGCCAGTCCACATATTCGAACAGCGAGAGCCGGTGAAGAACTATGGGGCAATCCAGGATAGGGAATGACTGTTGGGCTAGATGGTAAGCCGAAACAACACCGCAGGAATTTTGCCGTGAAAATTCAAATACTAACCTGAAAGAATGGCGGAGAGGAAGGGATTCGAACCCTCGAGACGGTTCCCCGCCTACTCCCTTAGCAGGGGAGCGCCTTCGACCACTCGGCCACCTCTCCGGGGTCGTGAATAACCTTAAGCTCATCATGGATGCAAGCCATTTTTTCAAAATTTTGACAATGTCTTGTGTACGCTTATGCTTGAAAGTTGCGTCGCGGGTTCATAATTTGGAAGTCATAATAATATGTGGGCGGCAGATGTGCCTATTTTCGGACACATATTAAAGTTTGCGAAACGCCCCTTTGTAAAAATCAGTTTCAAGATCGTGGCGCTTATCCGTCGTTTATTACTGACGAAAATTTGCTGCGAATCGTGTTTTAATAAGTTGTTTTTGGGAATGAATATGCTGCTAAATGCGATGAAACCACTGTTCAAATATGTGCTGGCGCTGGCCCTGGTGATGCCGACGACTGTTGGCTTCGCGCAGGCGTTTAACCCTGTCGGCACGTGGCGCACACGACTTGACGCGGAAGTGCGGATTGATCGGTGTGGGCGGCAGTTTTGTGGGGTGGTGACCAAAGCAGCCAAGCCGGGCTTAACAGATAAGCGCAATCCAGATCCGAAATTGCGCAATCGCCCTATTGAAGGCATCTTGCTGATCACTTTTAGCAAAAGCGAAGAACCCAAAGCATTTGTGGGCGAGCTTTATAATCCGCTGGATGGCAAAATGTATGAAGGCACGGCTAAAATGCCCAATCCTCAAACCATTCGCCTGAAAGGGTGTTTGTTTTACAGCATTCTTTGCCTGAAAGAGGATTGGGTTAAGATCGCGCCTTAACCCAAATCCGATCGGTTTTGTTATTTTGAACGCTGATTGAACAGCACTTTTTGGGCGTCCTTGTCGTTGGCAAGGTTAAGCTGCTCGCGGGCTTCCTTGCCCACTTCCATGCCCTTGGCCACAGCGTCGCGAGAACCCAGGCGCACCAGCCAATCTTTCACATGGGGAAACTCTTCAATATCCATGCCTTGGCCTTCCCAAAGGGTTGCCCAGCCATAAATGGCCATATCGGCGATGGAATAGTCGCCAGCCACAAAGTCGTTGTCAGCCAGGCGCTTGTTCAACACACCGTAAAGGCGGTGCGTTTCATCTTCATAGCGCTTCATGGCGTAAGGCAATTTTTCTGGCGCATATTTATTGAAGTGGTGGTTTTGCCCCAACATCGGGCCGAAACCGCCCATTTGCCAGAACAACCATTCATCCACCTTCACCTGCGCCCGCTCGTCGCTGGGGTAGAACTTATCGAACTTCTTGGCCAAATATTTCATGATGGCCGCTGATTCGAACACGCTGATTGGTTCGCCGCCCGGCCCTTCTGGATCAACGATCGCAGGAATTTTATTGTTTGGTGAAATTTTCAAAAAATCGTCTTTAAACTGGTCGCCCGCACCAATGTTCACCATGTGCACATTGTAAGGCACGCCCAACTCTTCCAAAAGGATTGAAATCTTCCATCCATTTGGCGTGGTCCAATAGTAAAGATCGATTGGCTTGTTTTGTACCGTTGACATAAAGTGCCTCACTGGTTTGAATAAGTTAAGGTCGGTTTATCGTAATTTTACGATAAACTATCAACCCCATTTCAAACACAAAAACGTGTACAGCACGAATTTGTTTCATATTGTCCAATCCTTGGATAATTATTGCGCGCATCATTGGATCAAAAGGACAATATTTTGGACTGGATCATTCTGTTTTTTGCCGGGCTTGGCGCCGGGGCGTTAAATGCGTTGGCTGGCGGCGGGTCATTTGTGATTTTCCCGGCGTTGATGCTGGTGGGCGTGCCGCCTGTGGCCGCCAACGCCACCAACACGTTTGCTTGCCTGCCCGGCTATGCCAGTGGCGCCATTGGCTTTTACGACGCGATCATGGCCAACAGGCAAAGGATCGTGCTTTATTCTATTATCGCGCTGGTGGCGGGTTATTTGGGGGCCGAAGCGCTGTTGCTCGTGTCCGACGCGCAATTCAGCACCATTGTGCCCTGGCTTATGCTGTTCGCCGTGCTCGCCTTCAGCTTTGGCGGGCAGTTGAACAGCTATTTGGTGTCGCGCAGCAGCGGCAGCAAGCGCGCGGCCCGCGCGGGGGCCATCGGCACCGCCCTGTTGCTCACCGCCATTTGCTTTTATGGCGGCTTTTTCAATGCCGGGCTGGGCATCATCCTTTTGGCGTTTCTGGTGCTGGCGGGCTATAAAGACATTAATGGCATGAACGGCATCAAGCTGTGGCTCTCCACCTTGGTCGCCCTCACCGCCGTGATCCGGCTGGCCATTGGCGGCTCGATATATTGGTTGGAAGGCTCTGTCGCCCTTGTGGGCGCCACCCTAGGCGGCTACCTCGCCGCCCGCCTCTCCTATCTGATCCCCGCCCTCTATGTGCGCCGCTTTGTGATCGTCTATGGCTTGGGGCTGACGGTCTATTTCTTTTGGCAGGTTTACGGGTGAGGTTTCACCCAAACCGCACAATCATGAAACGCAGCGCCGCCAAACGGGGGCACGGGGTCGGAACCGATTAAAGTGTTGATTCCTTTGCCGCCTTTATGGGCCTTGTTTTTAAACAGACTTTCGGCGATCAGCACGCCGCGTTGCATGCCGTCGAAGATTTTGGCTTTGAGGATCACTTCGCCGCGTTTGTTGCCGACGGTGACGTAATCATCTTCGTTGATGTTGAGCGCGGCGGCATCTTCTGGATGGACGAACACGGTCGGTTCCGGGTGGCGTTTTTGTGAACCGGGCGTTTCGGTGAAGCTGGTGTTTAGGAAAGCGCGGGCTGGGCTGGTGGCCAGGCGGAACGGATGCACCTCGTCGCAGGCTTCAATGGTTTCCCAATGGTCGGCGAATTTGGGCAGAATGGCCGGGTCGCATACAAATTCTACCGCTTTGCGCTCTTGCGTGGCGGGCCAGTCTGGCGCGAATTTGAAGCGGCCATCGTCCCATGCGAAGCCATCGCGATAATGGGCGTCGGCCACAGTGTCGGCGCGTTCGATATAGCCCTCTTCCGCCACCTCGTTTAGCGAGCCAAAGCCTGACTTTTGGAACGTCTCGTCGATCAGTTCGCGGTCTTCCATCTCAAAGGCGGCACCCTTGGCGTTCAACCGTTTGGCCAGTTCCTTGAACAACCAGTGATTGGAGCGGGTTTCGCCCGGGCCCTCTTGGATTTTCGGGCCGTAGAGAATACGCGTATGACCGCTGCGGGTATAAAAATCTTCATGTTCGGTGAACATGGTGGCGGGCAGCACAATGTCGGCCAGTTCGGCGGTGTCGGTCATAAATTGCTCGTGCACCACCACAAACAGATCGTCGCGCTTAAAGCCTTGGCGCACCAGTTCCTGATCCGGCGTCACAACCGCCGGGTTGCAGTTTTGAATCAGCATGGCTTTCACCGGCGGACCGTTTTTCAGTGCCTTTTGATCACCGGTCAAAATCGGGCCAAGTTCGCACATGTCCAGCAAGCGCTGGGGCTTGGTGGCGAGGTCTGATCCGGTGATCAGACTTTTATCGATGCCCCATGTGCCCGAGTTGGAATGGAACGCCCCGCCCCCGTCATATTGCCATGCGCCCAGCATGGCGGGCAAGCACAGCGCTGCATGCATGGCGGTGGCGCCATTGCGCTGACGGGTGAAGCCATAGCCGAGCCGGAAGAAGGCACGTGGGTTGTTGCCTAGCAATGCAGCCAGCTCTTCGATTTGGGCGACTTCCAATCCGGTGATCTCCGCGGCGCGTTCGGGCGTCCAGCTTTCAAGATGTGATTCAAACTCTGGGGAGAAGTCTGTGTATTTGCTCATAAATTCGCGATCGGCTTTGCCATCGCGCAACAAAATATGCATCAGGGCGCAGGCCAGTGCGCCATCTGTTCCGGGCTTCAAGAGCACGCCCATATCGGCCTGTTGCATGGTGGCGGTGCGGTAAATATCGACCACCACCACTTTCGCGCCGCGCTCTTTGCGGGCCTTCATGGCGTGGGTCATCACATTGACCTGGGTGTGCACCGGGTTGGTGCCCCAAATCACGATCACGTCCGATTGCGCCATTTCTTCCGGGTTCACGCCCTGCAAGCGGCCTGTGCCCGCCACATAGCCGGCCCATGAAATCATGGAACAAATGGTGCCATATTGCCGCGAATAGTTTTTGGCGTTGCGCAGGCGGTCAATCCCGTCGCGCATCACATAGCCCATGGTGCCCGCATAATAATAAGGCCACACGCTTTCCGCGCCGAACGCCTCTTCGGCGGCGAGGAATTTTTCGGCCACAATATCCAGCGCCTCATCCCATGAAATGCGCTCAAACTTGCCTTCGCCTTTCGCCCCCAGCCGCTTCAGCGGATAAAGCAAGCGATCTGGGTGGTGCGTCCGCTCCGCATAGCGGGCGACCTTTTCGCAGATCACGCCTGCTGTGTATGGATCATCCTTCGCCCCGCGCACCCGGCCCATGGTGCCATCTTCCAAAATCTCCACATCCAGCGCACAGGTGGATGGGCAATCGTGAGGACAGACGGTGCGTTCAATGCGGGCAACGGACATATGAAGGGACTTTCAGGCAAGGTTCAAGGCATAAAAAAGGGTCGCCGAAGCGACCCTTAAAAACTAACAAAATCGCAGCGATTAGCCAACGATTTCGTCGTCAGAGAAGAAATATTTGATTTCTTCCGCAGCAGTTTCTGGTGCGTCTGAACCGTGCACTGAGTTTTCGCCGATTGAAAGCGCGAACTCTTTACGGATTGTGCCTTCAGCCGCGTCAGCTGGGTTTGTTGCGCCCATCACTTCGCGGTTTTTCGCAATGGCGTCTTCGCCTTCCAAAACCTGCACAACAACGGGCTCAGAAATCATGAAGTCAACCAATTCACCAAAGAAAGGACGCTCTTTGTGCACTGCGTAGAAGCCTTCAGCTTGCTCGCGTGTCATGTGAATGCGCTTTGATGCAACAACGCGCAAGCCAGCTTCTTCAAACTTGGCGATGATTTTGCCAGTCAAGTTGCGCTTTGTGGCATCAGGTTTAATAATAGAAAATGTACGTTCCAAAGCCATTGAAATACCCTTATTTTGCTTTGTGGGATGTGGCCTGCGTTTTATAGACCTTATCGGGATATGACAAGCACCAAGATCATTTAGCTATGACAGACTGATGACAGGGGCAAAATGCCCCTATTCGATCAGCAATTCTTGGGATTCGATCACTTGTCCTGATTGATCCTTCACCTCAAAGCGCAATCGGTCGAGATCTTTGGGCGCATCGAACCACACTTCCATATTAAGCGGTTTGATCGCCATGGTGCACATGCCGCCTTCAATCTGCACAGTGAACGTGAGGTCGGCCACAAAGCGGCCCACATCCAATGTGTGTCCCGCCAAGCTCCAGCAGCCATTGGGGGCGAAGTACATATATTCAAATTTGATTTGATCGGTGCCGATACGTCTTACAGATGGGATGTTCTCGGGTGTTAACCCGAGAGATGGTTTGGTGTTAAACATTGGTTTTTGCGGGCCAGTGTTGACGCCCTGAGCGCTGGCCGCTAAGGGTTGTGCAAAAATAAAGAGCAAAGTCAGTATTATGGATTTCGGCAGTTTCATTCGAAGACCTGTTTGAAAATTTTTCAATGCACACCTAAAACATCAACGCTTAAATAATGGCGCGCCATTTGGTGTGAATGCTCAAACTAATCTCGAATAATGAACAAAATTAGGCCGTTCGAAAGCTGCTCGAAAAATGCTGAAAATATCCAATCTAAATTACTCCATTGAAGGTCGTACGCTGTTTGACAATGCGAGCCTGACTTTGCCCACCGGTTCCAAGGCGGGTTTTGTGGGCCGCAATGGTTCGGGTAAAACCACCCTGTTCCGCATTCTGAAGGGCGAAATCCCTACAGATTCCGGCACCGTGGAAATTCACCACCGCGCCAAAATGGGTTCCGTCGCCCAGGAAGCCCCCGCGACGCAAGACAGCGTGATGGATATTGTGCTGGAAGCGGATAAAGAGCGCCTGAACCTTTTGGCCGAAGCCGAAACGGTGACCGACCCGATGCGCATTGGCGAGGTGCACACACGCTTGGCCGAAATCGAGGCCCATTCCGCCGAGGCACGTGCAAGCGCGATTCTGAAAGGCTTGGGCTTTGACCAGACCAAGCAGAACGAGCCTTGCGCTAATTTATCTGGCGGCTGGCGTATGCGTGTTTCGCTGGCTGGCGTTTTGTTTGCCAAGCCAGACCTGTTGTTGCTCGATGAACCGACCAACTATTTGGATTTGGAAGGCACCTTATGGCTTGAAGGCTATCTGGCGAACTATCCCTATACGGTCTTTATGATCAGTCACGATCGCGACCTTCTGAACAAAGCGGTGAGTTCCATTGTGCATTTGGATAAGGGTGGCCTCACCTTTTATCGCGGTGCCTATGACCAGTTTGAAGAAAACCGCCGCCTGCAGATGGACATCAACAATAAGCAGCGCGAAAAGCAGCTTGAGCAGATCGCCCATATGCAGAGTTTTGTGGATCGATTCCGCGCCAAGGCCACCAAGGCCAAGCAGGCGCAGTCACGCCTGAAGCGCATTGAAAAGATCAAGCCGGTGGAAGCCCTGTTTGATGAACATGTGGCCCCCTTCACCTTCCCTCAGCCCAAACGCGCGGTCTCTGCGCCGATCATTGATCTTGAAAACGCCTCGACTGGTTACGACGGCAAACCAATCTTAAGCCGTATGAATGGGCGTATCGATCCTGAAGATCGCATTGCGCTCGTTGGCATCAACGGCAACGGCAAATCCACCTTTGCCAAATTGCTCGCGGGCGAATTGCAATTGATGGATGGCCGCCTCACCAAGGCGCGAAAGCTCAATGTGGCCCACTTCGCCCAGCATCAGATGGATATGCTCAAGCCCAAGCAAACACCGCTGGAGCATGTGGAACCGCTCATGCCTTATGATAGCGAGGCCAAGCGCCGCGCCCGTGTGGCACAAATGGGCTTGACCACATCGCGGATGGATACGCTGGCGGAAAATCTTTCCGGTGGTGAGAAAGCGCGACTTTTGATGGGGTTGGTGACGTTTAATGGCCCCAACCTCTTGATCCTTGACGAACCGACCAACCATTTGGACATTGATAGCCGTGACGCTTTGGTGCAGGCGCTCAATGAATATGAAGGCGCAGTTCTGATCATCTCCCACGATCGGCACCTGATCGAGGCCACAGTGGACCAGCTTTGGATTGCCGCGGAAGGCACTATTTCGGTGTGCGATTATGATCTGGACACCTACCAACGCTCCCTCACCGGCACCCGTGATAAGCCCGAGCCGAACAAGGCCAACAGCCCCGGCGACAAGAAGAAGGACCGCAAAGTTGCCGCGGAAAAGCGCGCCCAACTCGCGCCCTTACGCAAGGAAATCAAGCAGTTAGAATCAAAGGTTGAAAAACTGAATCAGCAGTTGGCCAAAACCGACAAAGCGCTTGAAGACCCGGACCTTTTTCAAAAAGATCAGGAAAAAGCTGTGCAATTGGGCAAAGATCGGGCAGATTTAGCCAAAGATATTGAAACAGCGGAAGAGCTTTGGCTGGAAAAGCTGGCAACATTGGAAGAGGCACAGGACGAACTTGGCCTCTAGCGGGGGTAAGTATGAAGCGTTTTGTGTTGAGTCTATTGATTTTGCTGGGGGCGGCATTCGCCCCCGCATTGGCGCAAGACCTCACTGATGATCAATATGACGAAGCGGTGGAATTTGCGCAAAACAACACACGTTTCGTGCTTTATCACGAATTCGGCCACTTGGTGATTTCCCAATTTGGCTTGCCGATTTTGGGCAAAGAGGAAGATGCGGCGGACAATATCGCTTCGGTCATCCTGCTGAGCGAGCGCGACGAAGAATTTGACAACATCCTATTCGACGCGGCCGACGGCTGGTATTTATCAGACATCTCCAACACCGAAGATTTCGAGGAAGCTGATTTTTACGACAGCCACAGCCTCGACATCCAGCGCTCCTATCAAATTGTCTGCCTCATGGCCGGGCAGAGCATTGAGACCTTTGGCGAATTTGCTGCAGAATATGGATTGGATGAGGACCGAATTGATCTGTGTGCCGTGGACTACGAGCAGTTGGAGCAATCTTGGGCTGTGATGACCGAGTCCTTTATCGACCCCTCGCGCGGTGAAGGCTACACCGCCAAGATTGTCTATGACGAACCCAACGATGAAACCGAGCTTTCCGCGACTCTCGTTAAAAACTCGGGCATGATGGAAGAGTTGCAGCAGCGTTTTGCGGACACCTTGCCAGAAGAAACAGTATTCCGCGCCACTTCCTGTGACGAGGCAAATGCATATTACGATCCCGAAGTACCTGAAATTGTTATGTGTTATGAATTGACGGACTTGTTCCTTGATCTGGTGATCGAGGATATTCTGGCAGAAGAATAGCCTACGCCTTTTTCACCCAGCGGCCATTGGGCTCTTGCTGCCAATAGGTCAGCTCGTGCTCTTCCGAAAGGGCTTTCCACGCCTGCCGCGCGCGGGTGACGGCGTCGGGGTCATGGCCGTTGAACATGAACACAACCCGCTCATATTTATCCGCTTTTTCGGGGACCGCGCCCTCGACATAAAAGCGGATTTGAGCGTTGTTGGGGTTTTCGGCGCTATTCGCAATCAGCACTGGCATTTCGGCCAGTTCATCCACTTCCATTTGATCGCTCAGCACCATATGGGGCAAAAAGCTGTCGGGCCGAAACGTCCATAGCGCCTCATCCAGTGCACTGAGTTTGGTTGGATTGGCGCACTCCACCATAGCGCGCCAGCCCCTTTCAAGCGTCTTTTCAAGCAAGACAGGCAGCACGGCCTCCAAAGGCTTTTGCTCCAAATGGTAGAACAAAATTTCTGTCACGCTGCCTGCTCCTTTTGTTTTGGTTATTCGTAGTGATTGCGCATCATTTGGTCGAGCAAATAAACACCAAAGCCTGTGGCCCAGCTTTTATTGACCGCCGTTGCTGGCACATTCATTGCCGTTGATAGGTCAAGGTGCGCCCAATCGGTTTCGCCCACAAAACGCTTCAAAAACTGCGCCGCAGTGATGGCCCCTGCCCAGCGGCCACCGATATTTTTCATATCGGCGTTTTTGCTGTCGATCAGCTTGTCATAGGCGGGGCCCATTGGGAAGCGCCAGACTTTTTCGTCTGTTTCCAAGCCTGCTGCCGTGATGTGCTCGGCCAGTTCATCGCTGTTCGAAAACAGTCCCGCATGTTCATTGCCCAATGCCACCATATTGGCGCCTGTCAATGTCGCAAGGTTGACCATAAATTTCGGCTTGAACGTTTCTTTTGTGTACCAAAGCGCATCTGCCAGCACCAAACGCCCTTCCGCGTCAGTGTTGAGCACTTCGATGGTTTGGCCAGACATGGAGGTGACAATATCGCCCGGGCGTTGGGCGTTGGCATCCAACATGTTTTCAACCAAGCCGATCACGCCAATCACATTGATTTTGGGTTTGCGCAGCGAAACGGTTTTCATCAATCCGGCCACCGCACCAGCGCCGCCCATATCGCCTTTCATGTCTTCCATGCCACCAGCGGGTTTGATGGACAGGCCCCCACTGTCAAACACAACGCCTTTGCCGACGAACGCCACGGGCGCCTCATCTTTCGCGCCACCATTCCATTTCATGATCGCCAAGCGTGGCGGACGAACTGACCCTTGCGCCACGCCCAACAGTGCGCCCATGCCCAATTCTTTCATTTTGGGCTCATCAAGCAGTTCGACTTCCATGCCATCTGCTTCAAGGCTTTTGACAGCGTCGGCAAATTCCAACGTGCCCAAGGTGTTGGCGGGTTCGTTCACCAAGTCACGCGCAAACAATGTGCCTTGTGTCACACAATCACGGGTTTTATGCGCGGCCTTGGCGCCGGCGACATCATTCACCTCAAGGGTCAATTTCAGTTCGGCGGGCCGCTCCTCATCCTTTGTTTTGGTTTTATATTTATCAAAACGGTAGTTGCTGAGTTGAAGGCCAGCAGCGATTTCCGCAACATTTTCTGCTTCAAAAATATCGCCATCCAAGATCACGCGCGTGTTTGCGCCCGGTCGAGTGCTCAACTGGTCAATGAGCTTGCCGCCGAATCCGGCAAATTCATATTTTGGGCTGTCTTTGAGCAGACCGTCCGTGCCCGCGATTACAAGCAAATCAGCATCGAGATTTTGTGGTGCCAATATCGGCAAGAAGCTGCCTTTTTTGCCTTTGAATTTTGCCGCGCGCGCCAGCTTTTCAATATCAAGACCCGTTTGATCCCAAATGGCTTTACTCTCGCCGCTGAATTTGAGGTCCGCATCTACGGTGATCACAATGTTTTCGCCTGCGCCCTTGCCATGTTCGGCAATGGCAATTGTCAACGTTTGACCCATTTCTCTATCCCATTTGTTTGGAGGTGCGCGCTTGGGCGCTTTTTTTGGATTTTTAATAAACTGCGTCAGAACGCAGAAAAGTGCAACCAGGATCAAAAAAATTTCGATAGATAAAATTGCTGCTAAAAAGGATGGTGGCGCCGCCAAAGCTGTGGCAAAAGTTATGTATGGAACTGCTGACTCGCTACATACTTAAAAAATATTTGGTTGCGGCAGCAGGCATCGCATTTTTGCTGTGCTTTCTCGGCTGGCTCATTCAACTGCTAAGGGCCGTCGACTTGGTGACCAATAAGGGTCAAGGCATTAGCGCCATGATCTATCAGTCATTCCTGAGCATTCCTGATATTTTGAACATTGTGTTATTTCTTTGTGTGGCGCTGGGCGTTTCGCGCACAGTGCGCGGGTTGCAGTTGTCGAAAGAGATTTTCCCGATTTATGCCGGGGTCGGCCTTCGCCCGTTAATCCGCTCTTGGACCATATTCATCTGTCTATCCATTTTTGCCAGCCTGTCCTTGGCCCATTTTATCGTGCCAACAGCCAAATATCATATTGCCGTGCAAAGCGATCAGATTAACGCGGATTTGGTGGCCAACTCATCACGACCGGGCCGTTTTACTCAAGTTGCCCCCGGCTTGACGATGATGATCCGAGAGCGTGCGCCAGATGGCACGGGCCTAGGCTTTTTCATTTATGACACGCGCGATCCATTGCGGTCGCAAACCATCGTGGCCGAAGAATCGCAACTCGCTCAGGTGGACGATGTGCTCACGGTGCGGTTAAAGCGCGGCGCAATCCAATATTATACCTACGCCAATGGCAAAATGAGTGGCTTGGAATTTGAAACATATTCCTTGGCCTTGGCTGACATTACCGACAGCAATTCGGCAAGCAGTGTTCTCTCCAACTCGTTGCAACTGCTTATGCGGGGCAGCGCCGACGGCCTTTCAGCGCGCGAACAATACAGCCTTCATCTGCGTAATGCAGGTGCCCTTTATGTATTCACCATGGGCCTGCTCGCCTTCTTCATGGTATCTCGTCCCAACACAATGCGCGGTAGGTCGCGTGTCAGCGTCGATTTCGTCGTGTTGAGCATCGCGGTGGTCGTTAAAGTTGTTGGCACCGGGGTCGAGCAATTCGTGTTTAGCTCCCCGGCCCTCGCGCCCCTGGTGTATGTCCCGGCCCTTTTGCCGCTATTGGTGGTGTTCCCCTTGGCCTTGCGGCAAGGGTTATTGCGGCGCCCACCGAAACTGGGAGGCGCTACATGACCTATCTCGGCCTACATGTGAGCATCAAGATCTTCAAATCGGTCCTTTTGGTGATGAGCCTGTTTTTTGCGTTGGTCGGCTTGATCGAAATTGTTGAATTTGGCAACCGGGCGGGCGCTGGCATTACCTCAAATCCGCTCACGACCCTTTCGTCTGCTGCACTCACCGCTGCAGTGTGGAGCATGGACCTCCTCCCGATTTCCTTTGTAATTGGCGGCGTGATCGCCATCAGCGATTTGCAAAATCATCGCGAACTAATCGTCGCCAAAGCTTCTGGCATTTCCATTTGGGGGCTTGTGCGTGCGCCGCTGATCTTCGCTATTCTTGTTGGCCTGAGTGTGAGTTATGCGCTTGACCCCATCGTGTTGCGCTTAAATGATGTGGTGGACGCTCAAATAAAGGCTCAATCCTCCACGTCCGGCACACTCAATCGTCGTTCCGGCTGGATCGAACAGCAAAACGCGGATGGCCGCTATATCATAAAGGCCGATGAGATCTTAAACACTGGTGACGCCATGAACGGCGTTCGGATATTCATGTTGGGCGGCAAAAATGGCGACAATCGCCAGATTATCGCGGCGCAGGCGCGCTATGAGAATTATGAGTGGGAACTGACCGATGGAACCATCAGCGAATCCGGTGTCCCGACCAAGCGATTTGAGACCTTCACCCTCGCCACAACGTTCAGCGCGGAGCAATTGCGTTTGCAGCTGGGGTCTATCTCGCGAATGTCCATTTTTGAGTTGAAAGCGCAATTACGTGATAAAACCATCACAACCCCCGCTGAATATGCCGCGCAAATGCGAATGCGGCGGTTGGAGGCCTTGCCAATTGTGCTCGTTGGCACATTATTAATTGCGTTTGCATTTACATCGGGTTATTCACGTCTGGGCACGTCGGGTACTCACATAATTTACGGAATTTTGTTAGGGTTTGTCGTGTATATTTTGACTAAGCTTGCCGACCGCGCTGGGGAATCCGGTGATATCAATGCGTTGTTGGCGGCATGGGGACCGGCGATTGTAGCAATTGTGGTTGGCACAACTGTTCTTTTGCAAAAGGAAGATGGATGAGCGTGACGCGTATATGCACGCATAAGGGGAAGTTCAAGTCTGCGTTGCTTGGCCTTGGTTTGCTGGCGACCTGCGCATTTGTGCCTGCCGCAATGGCGCAACAGACCGAGCTTCTGCCCTCCAACTATTTTGCTGGCCAAGCCCTTTCCACGACAAGTGATCTCAATTTTACCGCGCAAACACTTACGGTATTGCAAGAGCAAAACCTGATCATCGCCACTGGCGATGTTGAGCTTTCGGCAGAAGGCTATCTCATCAAGGCGCAGCGTGTGGTTTATAATCGCAACACGCGCGAAGTCGAACTTGTGGGTGACGTTGCGGTAAGAGACCCGGACGGGTTGGTCTATGTTGCCGACAAAGCCAATCTAACGGGCGATTTTCGCCAGGGTTTACTTGAGAACCTGATTTTTCAGGATGAAGCAGGCTACTGGCTCTCCGCCGCAGAAGCGGAAATCAAACCCAATCGCAGCCTTGACCTCAACGATGCAGACATTACCCCTTGCGGCACTTGTATCGATGAAAATGGACGTGAAATTGGCTGGCGGATCAAAGCGGTGCGCATTGTCCGCAACACCGAAGAAAAAACAATCTATTTTGAGCGCCCCTCTATGGTGTTCGCTGGTGTGCCGATTGCGACGATCCCCTATCTCACAATCCCAGACCCCTCTTTGACCGATTATGACGAACTGCTTAAAGCACGGCTGTCCTATTCCTCAGAGTTGGGCGTAGGCATCGCCTATCCTGGCTTTATCTTGCATGATCCGCGCACCAACTTAACGCTGACACCAACGATTTTCACCAACCAAGGTGTATTGGGTCAATTGGATTGGTCGCGTTCAACCAGAGTGACTTCTGTGAAGGTCACTGGCTATGGGATTTATCAGTTCAACCCTTCAGCCTTTGCAGGCAAGTTGGGTGATCGAAATATGCGAGGTGCAGTGCAAGCCTCAGCCACATATACGCCGACTGAACATTTGACCATTGGAGGCGCATATACGCTTTTCTCTGATCGCTCCTTCTTGACCGACTATGATGTTGGTGATCGCGAAGGCGACTATGCGGTCAATCGTGTTTATGGCACCTACCTCGAAGAGGATAGCTATGTCGATGCGCGTGTTGAGCAATATGTGGGCCTAGACGAAAACGGGGCGAGCAATGAAGCGCAGCAGGCGTTAATTGCCCCTAAAATTGAGGCCAACCATGTTCAGCAGCTGGCCAATGATTGGGGCGAAGTACGTCTATCTGGCAAGTTGATCCATCTTGAACGCGCAGATGATCACGCCACCATTGTAAACGGCACGCCACACGTGTTTGGTTTTGAAGGGGCGAAGTCGCATTTGACGCTTGAAGCGGGCTGGTCGAAGCAATGGGTTGCGCCGGGCGGACTATTGATTGCCCCCTATTTGGGTGCCCGCGCTGACGTGGCCCAATATGATGGGGCGAGCGGATATGCTGGTGCGCCAGCGGCCGATCTGGTGTATAGCGCCACACCAATCGCAGCGCTTGATGTTAGTTGGCCCCTGGTGGGCACCGACAGCTCTGGCACCAAGCATTATTTTGCCCCGCGCTTGCAGCTTGTTTCCCGCGGCGGCCCCACAAATACCGGCATCACCAATGATGATGCGCAAAGCTTTGTGTTTGATGACAGTAATCTGTTCAGTTTCAATCGGTTCTCCGGCGAAGATCGGCAGGATAGCGGCACGCGATTGGCGATCGGCGGCCAGTATAACGCTGACTTTGGGAATGGCCGCTGGGTCGATATTGTCGTGGGTCAATCTTTCCAATTGGGCGGCACCAACGCCGCATCTGTTGCCAATCCCAATCAAACGGGCATCGGCAGCGGTGCAGATCAATCCCCTTCCTATATTGTTGCGGGCATCCAAGGCGCGCCGTTTGACGGCGTCACACTTGGCGCCAAGACATTGATTGATCCGCAAAATGGGCAAGTTGCCAGGGGCTCAATTGCAGGAAAATATACCACCGACATTTTCAGTGCCGGCGCATTCTATAGCTATGCCCACCAGAATGTCTCACCAGGCGCGACGCAGGAACGGCATGAAGTGGGCGGCGACGTCCGCATATTCATTGATGATTATTGGAGTGTTGGCGCCTATTCCAACTATGATATCGCGGATCAAAGCTTTGTGAGCTACGGCAGCGATGTCAGCTATGATGATGGCTATTTGGGTGGGACGATCTATTATAACCGTTCATCCGCCAATACGCTTGATCCCAAGGACACCATAGGGGCGAAACTCAACCTGAAAATGATTGGCGATTACGCTTACGACTATGATTTTTAGTGGTGACTCCATAGACTACCTCAAAAAATAGCCGCATTTGGTCTGCATGTGTGCTAAACACCTTCCGAGATTAAATTGGGAACTATCGAGTATGCGCATTTTCAGCCTTGTCTTCATCGCGATGTTGAGTTTAACCACTTTCGCACCAGCCAGCTTTGCGGCCACAGTTAAGGTTGTCGTCAATGGCAAAACCATCACCGACACGGATATCAGCCAACGGGCAAAATTCATGCGGTTGGAGCGACGTGGAAAATCTAATAATGACCGCTTGCGATTGGCAAAAGAAGAGCTGATTGACGAAGCCTTGATGATCGGCGAGATGGAACGCATCGGTCGTTCGGTTCCCGATTCAGCCGTGCGCGATGCATATGCCAAAGTCGCCGTTAATCTTAAGCTTTCGACATCGAAGCTGAATGAGATTTTGAATGCCGCTGGGGTACAATCAAAGACCTTGAAAGACAAACTGCGAGCGCAGCTGGCCTGGCAAGGCGTGGTGGCCAACGTGTTGCGCCAAAAAGTACAAATCTCAGATTTGGAACTCGACCTCGCGGCCCGCGAAGAAGTCGGTGAGACCACAAATTACGATTTCATGCTCACCGAAATCGTGTTCCTCAACACAACGGGGACAACGCGCTCACGTACGAACGAAGCCAATCAATATCGTCGCAACTTCAATGGCTGCGACAATGCAGTTGATCTGGCGCTTTCCTATCGTGACGCTGCGGTGCGCAAGATGGGCCGTCGTCACTCGACACAATTGGCCAAGCCGGTTGCACAAGAACTTGCCAAGCTGAATGTGGGCGGCATCTCGAAGCCTCGCACAATTGCCAGCGGCGTACAGATGTTGGCCATTTGCGCCAAGACAGCAGCAGAAGATTTGACCTTCGTCAAAAACAAATTGCGCAATGAAGTTGGTACAGAAAAGCTGAAAGACGAAGCTGAGGAATATCTCGCGACATTGCGTGAACGTGCGTCTATTGAATATAGGTAAATCATGGGTTTGGCACCGCTTGCTGTTTCAATTGGAGAGCCTGCGGGCATCGGTCCGGATCTGATTTTACAGAGCTTTGAAAAACGGGTGGCCAACCGGCTGCCCGTTTTTTGCGTCTTTGGCGATCCCGATTTGCTGCGGTCACGGGCCGAGCAGTTGGGATTGGACATAAAGATTGAGGCCACAAATCCAGCCGCAGCGCCTGAGGTCTTTGAACACGCCCTGCCTGTGGTGGATTTGGGACATCGCGTTGCAAATCAGCCGGGTGTGTTGGTGCCAGAAGCTGCCAATATGGTGATTGATGCAATCAGCAAGAGCGTCAATGCCATCAATGAAGGGCAATGCCGTGGCTTGGTGACCGCGCCCATCCATAAAGCGAACCTTTATAAGGAAGGCTTTGATTTTCCGGGCCACACCGAATATCTGGCAGCGCTTTGCGCTGGAGACGGCATCCCCCTCACCCCAATCATGATGCTGGCTCATGGGGATCGCCGCGCGGTGCCGGTGACCATTCATATGGCACTGCGGCAAGTGTTTGAAACGCTAACGCCGCAATTGATCATGGAGACTGTCCGGATTGTTCATCGCGACCTGCAGAACAGGTTTCGTATCGAAAACCCACAAATCGGGGTGACAGGCCTTAACCCACACGCGGGCGAAGATGGCACGATGGGCAGTGAAGAGATTGACATTGTCGTGCCCGCCCTACAGCAACTGGAAGCTGAAGGTATCAAGGTGGCCGGGCCATTGCCAGCCGACACCGCCTTTGCGCCGCATATCTGGTCCCAATATGATGCGATGATCGCCATGTACCATGATCAAGCTCTGATCCCCGTCAAAGCCATTGGTTTTGACGAAGGCGTCAACATCACCTTAGGCCTGCCGATTGTGCGCACGTCGCCAGATCACGGCACCGCACTTACCTTGGCTGGCAAAGGCACCGCGTCGCCGAACAGCTTTTTAAAAGCACTTGCCATCGCAGATGAAATGGCACAAAAGCCTGAGACGCAGACATAGTCCCCCGTTCCCGATTGGTTGTGCATTATGAGCCAGATAGATGAATTGCCACCTTTGCGCGAGGTGATCGCCAACCATGGTTTGCGGGCCAAAAAAGAACTGGGGCAAAACTTTCTGCTCGATTTGAACCTTACCGCTCGTATCGCGCGCATTGCAGCGCCGCTGGATCAACACACCATTATTGAAGTTGGCCCTGGCCCAGGCGGGCTGACACGTGGGTTGTTGGCGTCAGGCGCGAAGAAAGTTATCGCGATAGAACGCGATGACCGTGCCCTGCCCGCTCTGGCAGAAATTGAAGCGGCTTATCCTGATCGATTGCAAGTCATCGCTGGTGACGCGATGGAGGTGGATTATCGCGCCTTGGCTGATGGTCCGACGAAGATCGTCGCCAATTTGCCCTATAATATCGCGACGCCGCTGCTCACAGGCTGGCTCGACGATCCTTGGCCCCCCTATTTCGACAGTTTGACCTTGATGTTTCAAAAAGAAGTGGCAGACCGGATTTGCGCCCCGAGCGGCAGCAAAGCGTTCGGCCGCCTCTCAATCTTGTCGCAATGGCGCTGTGACGCCAAAGTCGGCCTCAATGTCGGCCCAGGCGCGTTTACGCCGCCGCCGAAGGTTAGCTCAGCCATTGTGCATATGGTGCCGAAGCCGAGTGCCAATCAGGTGGCGGCGAACACTATTGAGCATGTAACGCGCGCCGCCTTTGGACAACGTCGCAAAATGCTGCGGCAAAGCCTAAAAGCGTTGAATGTAGATTTACCGGCCCTGTTTGACGCATTGTCACTGAAAGGCACCGAACGTGCGGAGCAACTGGATGTGGAGTGTTTTGTCGATATGGCCAGGTGGGTTGAGGCAAATCGCTAGGAATCTACCCCTAAAATGCAAAACACCCGCTCGAACCACGAGCGGGTGGACACAGCAATATTCGTGCCTAATATTGAGTATCGTGAGCGCAAATACAAAAAGATGGTGGACTGGCAAAACATCCAAATTGGCGGAAAATTTCCAAAATTTCAGTTCTGCACATCTCTTTGTCAGCACTAATTAATTAGCACGTTAGACAATCATTGTACAGGCTTGTGAACGTTTCGCGCCATAAAAAATGCGTGATGGTGAACGACGTTCACCATTTGGCGCGCTTTTCACCCAGTCACAAGATTGAATCAAGTTCGCTTTGCAAGCCACTGATAAAGTTGGACAAGTTTTTCTGCCGTGACGGCATCATACGTGCCGAATGAAGGATGGATGCAACGGCGGCACAGCTATCATCGAGATCGTGGTTCACGATGATGTAGTCGTAGCTTTCCCATTGCTTAAGCTCTTGTTGCGCTGTGGTCAGGCGACGACGGATCACTTCGGCGCTATCATCCGCACGGCGCTCCAGGCGGTGTTTCAGCTCCGCAATGGAGGGCGGCAGGATGAAGACGCCGATGATGTCTTCAGGGCACCTCTCATACAATTGGATGGCCCCTTGATAATCGATGTCGAACAAAACATCGCGCCCGGCATCAAGCTCAATTTCAATGGCTGCTTTCGGCGTACCATAATAATTGCCGTGCACTTCGGCCCATTCCAGCAGTTCACCCTTGTCGCGCATCTCGTTGAACTCGTCGACAGTTTTGAAAAAATAGTCCACGCCATCTACTTCGTTGGCCCGCTTTGGCCGCGTCGTGACTGAGATCGACAATTTGAGATTTGGATCTTGCTGCAAGATGGTGCGCGAAATTGACGTTTTGCCTGCGCCGGATGGCGACGAAAGAATGAGCATCAAGCCCCGACGATCAAACATGGAAGGTCCTATTCTATATTCTGTACTTGTTCACGTAATTGGTCGATTGCGGCTTTGAGATCAAGGCCAATTGCAGTCAGATCCACATGATTGCTCTTTGAGCATAGGGTGTTGGCTTCGCGGTTAAACTCCTGAGCCAGAAAGTCCAGCTTGCGCCCCACGGCACCGCCGCCATTTAAAAGCTTGCGCGCAGCGGCCACATGGGCGGCAAGACGGTCCAGTTCCTCGCGGATATCGGCTTTGGTCGCCAGCACCAGCGCTTCGGCGTGCAGTCGATCCTCGGCTAAGCCGTTGTCGCCCTCTTGCAACAAGGCAATTTGCCCTGTTAGCTTTTCCAAAATGACCTCGCGGCTTCGCGCGGGATGCTCTTCCGCTTTTAGGGTGAATTCAGCTATTTCGACCAAGCGCTGGGTCAGGAAGGCTTGAATGTTTAGACCCTCCGCCTGACGCGATGCGATCAGATCGGCGATTGCGGCATCGGCTGCCGCCAAGATTTCATTTTTGAGTTCCGCCAATTGATCATCGCTGAGCTTGGCTTCGTTGAGCTCCAACACGCCTTTCAGGGCCAAAATCCCGTCAAGTCGTGGACGATCCGCTTCCACTTTGCCGCTCAAATCATCAATCGCGGCCAGCACCGTGCTCAACGCCTGGGCGTTGACGGTGACTTCACTTTGCAAATGTTCATAAGTGAGGTTGAGATTGACCTGCACTGCCCCACGGGTCAACGCTTTGGTCAACTTCTGCCGGAGCACATTTTCCAAATCATCAAGCCCCTGCGGCACCCGCAAGCGCAGGTCTAACCCGCGTGAGTTGACCGACTTGATTTCAAGATTAAAAGACGCGCCAGAAATGCCCCCTGATGCCCGGGCGAAACCGGTCATGCTAGCGATGGGTTTGGACATATCAGCTCTCCTTTGCGCCTTTTCTTGCGCCTCTTTTATTGATTGCTGCTGTCTTCGTCCAGCTTTTCAGCTTCTTCTTGCTCCAGCGCTTCTTTTTCTGCCTGTGCCGCCGCCTCCTCTGCCGCGATACGTTCTTTTTCGATTTTGCGCCATGCCGCCACGTTCGCCTGATGCTCTTTATATGTGTTGGCAAAGGCGTGGCCGCCGCTGCCATCTGCCACAAAGTAGAGCGCGTCAGTCTCTGCCGGGTTGGCCACAGCCTTCATGGATTCAATGCCAGGATTGGCAATGGGGCCAACCGGCAAGCCATCAATTTGGTAGGTGTTATATTCAGTTTTGGCGTCAATTTCAGAACGCTTTAGCCCGCGTCCCAAAACGCCCTCACCCTTGGTGATGCCATAAATGATTGTTGGGTCTGATTGCAGGCGCATGCCTTTGTTCAAACGGTTGATAAAGACACCAGCCACTTCGGGGCGCTCTTCGGCCAAGCCGGTTTCTTTTTCGACAATAGAGGCCAAAATCACCAGTTCTTCGGGCGTTTCAATCGGCAGACCTTCAACGCGGTTTTCCCAAATCTCAGCCAGCGCTTCGTCATGCGCCACTTTCATTTGCTCCAACACGCTTTGGCGGGTTGCACCACGCTCAAAGTTATAGGTGTTTGGCAACAAATCACCTTCGGCTGGAATTTCGTCAATTTCACCTGTCAAAAGCTCGGCTGCTTTAAGGCGTTCCACGATTTGCCACGAGGTGAAGCCCTCAGGAATCGTCACATTATATTGGATGGCTCGGCCTTCGGTCAGTTCGGTCAAAATATCCCGCATGGATGAATTTGCAGCAATGCGATATTCGCCGGCCTTAATCTCGGTATCTTTATCCAGCGCCACGGTGCCAAAGCGGAAAATGAATGAGTTGGTGATGACACCTTCATCCTGCAGTTTGCGGGCAATGGTGGAAACGCCTGCGCCTTGAGGGACGGCAAAAATGATTTCGCTGTCCACAGGGCCATCCGCATTGAACTGGCTAATGCCATAATAAATCAGGCCGCCGCCAATCACGAGCCCCAAAATAATCAGGGACATGAAGGCATTTGCGACCTGCACAAATTTATTTGGCTTTTTGCGGATTTTGTTTTTGCGTTTTCCAAACATGGCACCCTGCTTATTATGATTTTGGCGCTATACTGAATAGATGATTGGGGCAAAAACAAGAGCGAAGATTTATCTTCCCCGCTCTTTTTGTCGATCCAGGCTTTTAAACCCTAGCTAACTTTTTTGAACACCAATGAGGCATTTGTGCCGCCAAAGCCAAATGAGTTGGACAGCGCCACATTGATCTCTTTAGCTTTTGACTTGTTTGGCACCAAATCGATCTCAGTTTCGACCGAAGGATTATCAAGATTAATGGTAGGTGGCGCCATATTATCGCGCATCGCCAAAATGGAGAAGATCGCTTCAACGGCACCCGCTGCGCCCAACAAGTGGCCAACAGCTGATTTGGTAGACGACATGGTCACGTTCTTCGCGTGATCGCCCATCAATCGGGTCACCGCACCCAGTTCGATCTCATCGCCGAGTGGCGTTGATGTGCCATGGGCGTTTACATAGTCGATCTCGCTCACGTCCATTCCAGCGCGTTTGATCGCTGCTTGCATGGAGCGGTAGCCGCCATTGCCATCGGCCGCAGGGGCCGTGATGTGGTGGGCGTCACCGGAAAGGCCATAGCCGACCACTTCGCCGTAGATTTTGGCGCCGCGGGCTTTGGCATGTTCATATTCTTCCAAAATGACGGTACCGGCACCTTCGCCCATCACAAAACCATCGCGGTCTTTGTCATAGGGGCGCGAGGCGCGTTGTGGATCGTCATTAAAACCTGTTGAGAGGGCGCGACATGCCGCAAAACCTGCCAAGGAAAGGCGGTTGATCGGCGATTCTGCGCCGCCAGCGACCATAATATCTGCATCATCCAGCGCGATCAGCCGTGCCGCATCGCCAATGGCGTGCGCTCCAGTTGAACAGGCGGTTACAACAGAATGGTTTGGTCCTTTCAATCCATGACGGATTGAAACATAGCCAGAGGCCAGATTAATCAAGCGTCCGGGGATAAAAAACGGGCTAATCCGCCGCGGGCCTTTTTCAGCAAGCGTGATGGACGCATCATAAATGCCCCCTACGCCGCCAATGCCCGAGCCGATTAAAACACCGGCCCGTTCTTTTTGTTCGTCTGTTTGCGCTTCAAAACCACTGTCTTGAAGCGCCTGACCTGCGGCCGCCATGGCATAAACAATGAAAGGGTCTACCTTTCGTTGTTCTTTTACATCCATCCAGTCATCAGGATTGAACTTGCCATCTGCACTGTCACCAAGCGGAATGCGGCAGGCGATCTGACATGCCAAATCTGACACGTCGAATTCGTCTACCTTTTTGGCTCCGCTCTTTCCGTCAAGAATATTCTTCCAGACGGTCTCAACATTCGCGCCCAAAGGGCTCACAATGCCAAGACCGGTGACAACAACTCTGCGCAACTTCATCTATGATGTCCTACGGCCGCTTACGGTCTTACTTCACAGCCTTTTCAAGGAAAGAAACTGCATCGCCAAATTTTTGGATAGATTCGGCGGCATCATCAGGGATTTCAACGCTGAATTCTTCTTCAAACGCCATAACCAGTTCAACCTGATCGAGCGAATCCGCGCCAAGATCATCAATAAAGCTGGCTTTTTCTGTCACTTTGTCGGCATCTACATTCAAATGCTCAACAACGATCTTGCGAACGCGATCTGCAATATCGCTCATATTTGGTTCCTCTTCACCTAAAAGTCTTCAATTTAGTTCAACGGCACCACATTTTGTGGCGAGTTGTCCGTTTAAATGCACCTCATCTTGAATAAAATCAAGGTTAAGGCTTGTTTGGACCCGTGTTCGACGGGGCATTATCATACTTTTCCACATTTGACCATATTGAGAAACAAATTCTCACCATGGTCTAAATCATGGCCATGCCACCATTAATGTGCATGGTTTGGCCGGTCACATATGATGCTTCGTCACTGGCCAAAAACACTGCGCCTGCAGCAACTTCGTCTGCTGTACCCAAGCGACCTGTCGGAATTGTGGCCAAAATACCATCCCGTTGCTTTTCATTCAATTCATCAGTCATGGCAGAGGCGATAAAGCCCGGTGCGATGGTGTTTACCGTCACATTGCGGCTCGCCACTTCTTGGGCGATCGCTTTAGACATGCCGATCAATCCAGCCTTAGATGCAGCATAGTTGCCCTGGCCGGGGTTACCGGTCACGCCGACAACAGAAGTGATGCCGATGATGCGGCCATAACGCTGCTTCATCATCACTTTAACAGCTGCACGCGACAAGCGGAACGCTGCGGTCAAATTCACCGCAATTACATCGTCCCACTCTTCGTCTTTCATGCGCATAAAAATATTATCGCGGGTGATGCCCGCATTGTTGACCAGGATATCCAGGCCGCCCATGGCTTCGACAGCGGATGGAATCAACGCATCAACACTGTCTTTATCCGAAAGATTGCAAGGCAAAATATGTGTGTCGCCAGAAATGCCACTCGCCACTTCTTCCAGTACGTTCACGCGTGTGCCGGAAAGGCCCACGGTTGCGCCCGCTTCGGCCAGTTTTTCGGCGATGGCACGACCAATGCCGCCGCTTGCGCCGGTGACCAAGGCTCTTTTGCCGCTCAAATCAAACATTTATTCTTCCCTTATCATTCCGGGGTTGTGTAACAAATTCTAGGACAGGCTTTCAACCAAGCTGTCAATATCCGCAGGCGTGTTCACCGCAATGGCCTTTGCATCGCGGTTGATGCGACGGGCCAAGCCAGTCAGCACTTTGCCTGTGCCCAGTTCGACAAGCGTATCAATGCCGCCCTCGCCGGTCATCCATTCAACGGACTGCGACCAACGCACTTTGCCACATACTTGCTCCACGAGGCGTTTTTTAATTTCGCTCGGGTCTGAAATGGGCGCGGCCAGCACGTTCGACACTACAGGCACCACCGGCTCTTTCAAATCAGCGCTGGCCAATGCAGCTTCCATGGCCTCAGCAGCTGGGCCCATCATGGTGCAATGGAAAGGGGCTGACACGGGCAGCAGCATGGCGCGTTTTGCGCCTTTGGCTTTGGCCATTTCTACAGCGCGCTCCACCGCAGAGGCCGCCCCTGAAACCACAATTTGTCCAGGCGCATTGTCGTTGGCAACTTCAACCACGGACCCTTGGGCCGCGGCTTGCACCACATCTTCCACATCGGCATATTCGAGGCCGAGGATCGCGGCCATCGCGCCTTCGCCAACGGGCACAGCTTGTTGCATGGCGCGACCACGCACCTGCAACAGACGTGCGGTATCGCCAATGGATAGTGCGCCAGCGGCACACAGGGCTGAATATTCGCCCAAAGAGTGTCCAGCCACATATTTGGCCACATCGCCAACATGAACGCCCTTGCTTTCCAGCACGCGGATCACGGCCATTGATACAGCCATCAAGGCGGGTTGAGCGTTTTCGGTTAGCCGCAAGGTCTCATCGGGGCCGCCAAACATGATGGACGACAATTTGGTTTGAAGCGCGTCATCGACTTCCTCAAACACTTTTTTCGCCACATCGAAGTTTTCGGCCAGCTCTTGGCCCATGCCGACGGCTTGGCTGCCCTGCCCGGGGAATGTGAATGCGGTAGAACTCATAATTTAAGGCCTCACTTAAATCCAAAAAACTATAGCTGAATATCGTATGTCAGCCAGTCGGTTTTACGCGCCATGCGATCATAAACAGCACGCGCACGGTAATTATTATCTGCAGTCACCCAGCGCACAATGGACCATCCATTTTCTTGCGCCAACCGCTTAATTTCATTGATCAGCTCCTCAGCCGCGCCAGTGCCGCGGTGGGATGGGTCAACAAAAAGGTCATCCAGAAACGCCCCTTTCGAGGCCGCCAAAGGGCGCAAAAACGGGCGAAAGTGGGCGATGCCGACAACATTTTTCTTTTTGTCCGTTGCCACAAGCCCTTGCAGCTCATTGGTGTCGTCCATCAACCAAGACCAGACTTGTTCACGCATGTCGCCATTTTGGGTCGAATTGTAAAAACGCGCATAGGCGGCGTAAAGCTCCGTCCAGCGCTCTTTATCTTTGGCCTGCAATGGGCGTACATTTGACGTGGACATAGATTGGCCTCTCCCCGTTTTTCTTATAAATTTTCGGGGAGTTTATAGTTTGCTCAGATTGAGACGCAAGGACAAACTCGGCCAATTGCGATTTCGCCTGTGTGTAAGTATGGGGATTGACCAGCCAAAAAAGCCGAGAAAATCGGTGCTTTAGGCTTGCTTTTTCAACCTGTCCGATTTACATAGCCCAAGTTCGTTTGGCCGGGGGCTGAACGGAGGACTGTTTGTTATTGCCGATTGGCAAGCGCAGCAGATGATGCCAGGAAGGGCATCGGCCTCCCGTGTTCCCGCTCTTTGTAAGATTTCTTTGACGCCTTTTGAAGGCTTCAAAGGGGCTTTGCGCCGGCGGATGAACGAAAGTGTAAACCAAACAAAAGGCGAATAATATGCCATTGTACGAGCATATTTTCCTGGCACGTCAGGATATTTCCACATCACAGGTGGAAGAGCTAACCAAAACAGTTACAGACCTTGTCACCACAAATGGTGGTTCAGTGAACAAAACTGAATATTGGGGTCTGAAATCATTGACATTCCGCATCAACAAAAACCGCAAAGCACACTACACTTTGCTGAACATTGATGCGCCAGCAACCACAATTGCTGAGATGGAGCGTCAAATGCGCATTAATGAAGATTTGTTGCGCTTTATGACTGTTCGCGTTGATGAGCACGAAGAAGGCCCATCGCCAATGATGCAAAAACGTGATGATCGCAATGATCGTCGCGGCCCACGTCGTTTCTAAGGAGAGTTGAGCATGGCTATTCGTGATCTATCCGGTACACAAACACGTCGTCCTTTCCAGCGTCGTCGTAAAACATGTCCTTTCTCTGGCGCTAACGCTCCACAGATCGACTATAAAGATGTTCGCTTGTTGCAGCGTTATGTTTCAGAGCGTGGCAAAATTGTTCCAAGCCGTATCACTGCTGTTTCTGCGAAAAAGCAGCGTGAATTGGCACGCGCAATCAAACGCGCACGTTTCTTGGGCCTTTTGCCTTACGTTGTAAGTTAAGTTCGGTTCGCCGAACGTTGGGGAAACCTCCCCTAACCGCAAATTGCGGGACAGCATTGGAGATTTAAAATGAAAGTTATCCTTCTTGAGCGCGTTGGTCGTTTGGGCACCATTGGTGACGAAGTGACCGTTAAAGACGGCTTTGCACGTAACTATTTGTTGCCAACTGACCGGGCATTGCGTGCCAACAAAGCAAACCGCGCCCGTTTTGAAGCTGAGCGTGAAGAAATTGAAAAGCGTAACGCTGAGCGTCGCGATTCAGCGATGGCTGTTGCCGAAGCTGTAAACGGCAAATCAGTCACCATCCTGCGTCAGGCTGGTGAAACTGGTGTGCTTTACGGTTCAGTTTCTGCTCGTGACATTACAGACAGCTTGGCTGAAGACAACATCAAGGTTGGCCGTTCACAGGTTGAGTTGAACGCACCAATTAAAGCTGTTGGCTTGCACAAAGTTGCGTTGAACCTGCACGCTGAAGTGATTTCTGAAATCACTGTAAACGTTGCACGTTCGCAAGACGAAGCTGATCGTCAGGCACAAGGCGAAGACATGACCGTCATGAATTTCGACGAGATCCCTCAAGAAATTGAAGACGCCGCCGAAGAAGCTGCTGAAGAAGCAGCGGACGAAGCTGAAGCTGCCGAAGAGGCTGCTGCGGAAGAAGAAAAAGCTGAATAAGCATTTCTTTGCAGACAAATTTATGAAGGCTGGAGTTTTGCTCCAGCCTTTTTTGTTGCCATTGAGAAACGTTGTGTGTTTTTCCGCCTATTGTATCTTTTCCCCATTGATCACAGGGCAACGAATAGGCAAAACAATAAAAGTGAATTCATCTGGGTTGTGACTGGCCAAACCCGTCATAATATGGACAATTGGTTCGGGGTCAGGACCCAAGGGGTATAAGAATGGAAGCGGCACAAAAGTTTGACGTAGCGCAGGCCGAGGACTATCGGCAGGCGCCACACAATGTTGAAGCAGAGCAAGCGCTTTTGGGCGCGATCCTTGTGAACAACGAGGCATTTGACCGTGTGTCAGATTTTCTGCTGGCCGAACATTTTTATGAACAAGTCCACGCGGACATTTATTCGGTGTGCACAAAGATTATCCGCACCGGCAAACGCGCGACCCCCATCACCGTCAAAACCTTTTTGCCGGATGATTTGACGCCCGAGTTCTCCATGACGCAATATTTGGCGCGTTTGGCGGCCGACGCGACCACCATCATCAATGCGTCTGACTATGGACAAACCATTTATGATCTGGCCATCCGCCGCAGGCTGATCATCGTGGGTGAAACACTGGCTAATGAGGCCTATACGGCAGATTTTGACAGCCCGCCTTCCCTGCAAATTGAAAACACCGAAAAAGCGCTGTTTGAACTGGCTGAAAAAGGCCGGTCAGATGGTGGCTTTGTTGATTTTAGTGCGGCCCTGCGCGAAGCGGTGAATATGGCGGGCGAAGCCTATCGTCGTGATGGGTCGCTCTCTGGTCTTGCTTCTGGTCTAGTGGATATGGACCAAAAAATGGGTGGCCTGCAACGATCTGACTTGATCATTCTGGCGGCGCGGCCCGCGATGGGTAAAACATCTTTGGCCACCAACATCGCGTTTAACATCGCCAAGGCTTACGAGCCAGAGGTGCTGCCAGATGGCACCATCAAGCCCGCCAATGGCGGCGTGGTCGCCTTCTTCTCCTTGGAGATGAGCGCGGAACAGCTCGCCACGCGTATTTTGGCGGAACAGTCGGGTATTTCCTCGTCCGATATTCGGCGCGGTAAAATCCACGAAAACCAGTTTTCCAAGCTGGTTGAAGCCTCCAACATCATGGCCAAAGCGCCGCTTTATATTGATGATACTGGTGGCTTGGCCATTTCCCAGTTGGCCGCCCGTGCCCGCCGTTTGAAACGTCAAAAAGGCATGGACCTGCTGATCGTTGACTATTTGCAGCTTCTGTCTGGTTCTTCTGCAAAATCTCAGGCCAACCGGGTGCAGGAATTGACCGAGATTACCACCAGCTTGAAAGCCTTGGCCAAAGAGCTGGAAGTCCCCATCATCGCCCTCTCCCAGCTTTCACGTCAGGTGGAAGCACGGGATGACAAACGGCCACAACTTGCTGACCTTCGGGAATCGGGGTCAATCGAGCAGGATGCCGACGTGGTGTTGTTCGTTTATCGGGAAGAATATTACCTCAAAGGCAAGATGCCACAGGAAAACACACCTGAATTTTTCGAGTGGCAAGCCAAAATGAATGAGGTTGAGGGACGCGCCGAAGTGATTATTTCCAAGCAAAGGCATGGTCCTACAGGCACAGTACAGCTACACTTTAATGCGAATCTTACACGTTTTGGCAATTTGGCCAAAGATGAGTATCTGCCAGAGCAGTTGGAATAGTTTGATCTGCATCTCATTTGCCTTGTATTGAGCCATTGGACACACATATGACCGACATCTCCGCTTCCTCGCTCTTGAGTTCAGGTCAACTCACAATTGATTTGAACGCAATTGCGCGCAATTGGGCCGCCTTGGACAAGATCTCCCCCGGCACCCTCACCGCTGCTGTGGTGAAGTCGAACGGGTATGGGTTGGGCCTTGAAGAAGTCGCCAAAGCGCTTTCGAATGAAGGGGCGCAGTTCTTTTTTGTGGCCAACCCGGAGGAAGGGTTGCGGCTGCGTGCAGCGCTGCCCGCCGCACACATTTTCATCCTGGGCGGTCTTTGGCCGCGCACCGCTGAGATTTACGCCCAGGCGCGCTTGATGCCTGTGCTAAATTCCATGTCGATGCTGGAAGAATGGCTGGCCTTTTGTGTGGAACAGGGCGAAGCCTATCCTTCAAGCCTTCATTTCGATACAGGCATGAATCGATTGGGCTTTCGGCTTTCTGATGTGAGCTGGGTGCGCCAGCAATTGGAAAAAACCGGTTATCAGCCGCAAATGATCATGAGCCATTTGGCCTGCGGTGATCAGCCCACTCATGAGAAAAACCGCACCCAATTGGCATTTTTCCAGTCGATCATGGCGCATTTTCCAGAAACGCCGGCTTCGCTCGCCAACTCCGCCGGGTTGATGGGATCAAAGCAAAACCACTTCCAATTGGTTCGTCCGGGCATTGCCCTTTATGGCGGTCGCGCCATCTCTGGCCGCAAAAATCCCCTGTCGCATGTGGTCAATCTTGAAGTGCCGATTTTGCAGGTGCGCGATGCCAAAACAGGCGAATCTGTTGGTTATGGCGCAGATTATACCTTGGAGCGGGACAGCCGCATCGCCCTCGCCTCTATTGGCTATGGTGATGGGTTTTTGCGCGCCCACAGTTCGTCCAACAATCATTTAGGCGCACGCGTGGCCATTAAGGGCCAGTTGGTGCCGGTCCTTGGCCGTGTCTCCATGGATACGACCGCCATTGACGTCACCGATTTGGGACCAAACGGCCCAGTGCCGGGTGAGATGGTTGAAATTTTGGGGCCAAATGTCTCTGTCGATGATCTGGCAGATGCGGCAGGCACCATCGGCTATGAGATTTTGACTGATCTACACGGCCGCTACCGCCGCACCTACATTGGAGCGTCAGACTAGTGGTTAAGCAAAAGGCGCAGTTTATTTGCCAGGCTTGCGGCAATGTCACGTCCAAATGGGCCGGTCGTTGCGATGGATGCGGCGAGTGGAACTCCATTGTTGAAGAACAAGTCAATTCAGGGGTTGGCTCGGGCCCAAAATCCGTCACAGCATCCGGTCGTCCGATTGAATTGGTGTCGCTCACTGGAGCCACTGACGATGCCCAGCGCATCACCACAGGCATTTCAGAGCTGGATCGTGTCACAGGTGGCGGCTTTGTTGTGGGGTCGGCCAGCCTTGTGGGCGGCGATCCAGGCATCGGCAAATCGACGCTTTTGTTACAAGCGGCCGCCGCGTTGGCCGCAAAAGGCCACAATGTCGTTTATATTTCAGGCGAAGAAGCGATCGCGCAAGTGCGGTTGCGGGCAAGCCGCCTCGGCGTGGAGCATACGCCCGTGCAATTGGCCAGCGAAACCCATGTCGAAACCATTTTGGCCACACTTGAATCTGCAGGCAAGCCAGACCTGGTGATCCTTGATTCCATTCAAACCCTATGGACTGATCGCATTGATAGTGCGCCGGGCACCGTGACCCAAGTGCGCACCAGTGCGCAGGCGATGACCCGATTTGCCAAAAAATCCGGCGCAGCGGTTGTGCTGGTCGGCCACGTCACCAAGGATGGTCAGATCGCTGGGCCACGTGTGGTTGAGCATATGGTCGATGCGGTGCTCTATTTTGAAGGCGAAGGCGGCCACAATTTCCGCATCTTGCGCGGGGTTAAAAACCGTTATGGCGCGACCGACGAGATTGGCGTGTTCGAAATGGCGCATATGGGCCTGCGCGAAGTGGCCAACCCTTCAGCCCTCTTTCTTGATCAACGGGATAAGGAAGCGACGGGCTCAGCCGTTTTTGCGGGCATGGAGGGCACACGCCCGGTGCTGGTGGAAATCCAGGCCCTGGTGTCGCCCTCGCCTTTGGGCACGCCGCGCCGCGCCGTTGTCGGCTGGGATAATGCGCGCCTCTCCATGGTGCTCGCGGTGCTCGAAACCCATTGCGGCGTTCGGATTGGTGCAAACGATATTTACCTCAATGTGGCGGGTGGACTGAAGATTTCTGAACCTGCGGCCGATTTGGCGGTCGCTGCGGCGCTGGTCTCTTCGCTGACAAACGCCCCATTGCCTGCAGACGCGGTTTATTTCGGTGAAGTCAGCCTGTCCGGTGGCATTCGACCTGTATCCCATGCGGGCACGCGCTTGAAAGAAGCGCAAAAGCTTGGCTTTAGCATTGCGCACACGGCAGAACTCAAAGATGTGGATAAAGGGCTCAGCATGAATTTGGGCACCCACAAACAATTGGCGGACCTTGTGGCGCAAATTGCCAGCAAGGCGCGGGCAAACCCGCAGCGCGAGCCTGTCGAGTAGGCCGTGGTCCACAGGTTATTTTAATTCTCAGCTAAGCCTTGGCAGGCTGGCCGATAAAGGGTAAATGAAGCACAGAGTGGTTCAAAAGGGATTTATTGATGATCACCACCTTTGATATTATCGTTGGCGTCCTTGTGTTGATTTCGGCACTTCTGGCCACCATGCGCGGCTTGACCCGCGAAGTTTTGTCGCTGGTCACCTGGGGCGGCTCCGCCGTGTTTGCCTGGTGGATGTATGCCAATAATCCTGATTTGGCCCGCAGCTACGTGGCCGACCCAACTGTCGCGGATATTGTGACGGTTTTGGCCAGCTTCATTGTCGCCTTGATCATATTGCATCTTTTGACCATGTGGATCGCCGATTTGGTGAGCGACAGCAAGATCGGGCCATTGGATCGCTCGCTTGGCTTTGTATTTGGCGGCATTCGCGGCGTGCTGATCGTTGTTGTGTTGCTGATTTTCGGCCAATGGCTTTTCGCCAGCGAGCTGCAGCGGTTCTCTGCCGACAGTAAAACCATGCCAATGCTCACCTCATTCGGAGATGATTTGATCGCAGCCTTGCCCGATAATGTGGAAGAAATGGTCACGGATTTCTTGCGCGGCAGCAGCGCGCCTGAGCAAGAGGTGCCTGTGACTGAAGGCACCGATCAGTTGGAAGAAGAATTGGGCACAAGTTCAACATAGGGCCCTTTGCGCCTAATTGTTGAGCGGTGCCGATGGTGAGGTCAGTTGACTCTCATCAAAGAGCGGCGTATTGAGCCGAAATTATATAGGTAACCCCTTTCATATCATAGGGCGGGAATGCTGATGCACGCACCACACGCAACCGGTCAGGCCGGTATCCAAGATGAAAACGAACCGTTTGATCTTGATGGGGACACTTTGCGTGAGGAGTGCGGCGTATTTGGCATATTAGGCGATCAAGATGACGCCGCTGCCCTCACCGCTTTGGGCCTTCACGCTTTGCAGCACCGGGGCCAAGAAGCCGCTGGCATCGTCACCTTTGATGGCGAACAGTTCCGATCCGAACGGCATATGGGCCTTGTGGGCGATCATTATACCGATGCGGCCACGCTGGAAAAGCTGCCGGGCAAAGCTTCGATCGGCCATGTGCGCTATTCAACAACAGGTGAAACCGCGCTGCGCAATGTGCAACCGCTATTTGCTGAGCTAAGTGCTGGCGGCATCGCCGTGGCGCACAATGGCAATTTCACTAACGCTCTGAAGCTGCGCAAAGAAATCATCAAAGACGGCGCGATTTGCCAATCGACTTCTGATTCAGAAGTTGTGGTGCATTTGATCGCGCGTTCGCAAAAAGAACGGTCATCGGATCGCTTTGTCGACGCCATCAGCCAGATGGAAGGCGGCTATGCCTTGATCGCCCTCACCCGCACCAAATTGATTGGCGCGCGTGACCCCAATGGCATTCGTCCGTTGGTGTTGGGCGATCTGAACGGCGCCCCCATTTTGGCCTCTGAGACCTGCGCGCTTGATATTATCGGCGCGAAATTTGTACGCGACATCAAAAATGGCGAAGTGATCATTTGTGAGCGGCAAGCCAATGGCGAAATTACCATTCAATCGCTGATGCCGTTTGGCGAAAAGCCTGAGCGCATGTGCTTGTTCGAATATGTCTATTTTGCCCGCCCTGACAGCATTGTGTCAGGTCGTTCCGTTTATAATGTGCGCAAAAAGATGGGCATCAATCTGGCGCGTGAAGCCAAAATCGATGCGGATGTTGTTGTGCCGATCCCCGATGGCGGCACGCCGGCAGCGATTGGCTACGCGCAAGAAAGCGGCATCCCGTTTGAACTGGGCATTATCCGCAACCATTATGTAGGCCGTACCTTTATTGAGCCGAGCCAGCAAATCCGCGCATTTGGGGTGAAGTTGAAGCACTCCGCCAACCGCGGTCAACTTGATGGCAAGCGTGTGATCTTGGTCGACGATTCTGTGGTGCGCGGCACCACCTCGTTGAAAATTGTGCAAATGGTGCGTGAAGCCGGGGCGAAAGAGGTTCATCTTTGTGTTTCCAGCCCAAAGATCACCCATTCTGACTATTACGGCATCGACACGCCGGACCCATCCAAGCTGATTGCCAATCAATATGTCGATCATGACGCCATGTGCGAATTTATTGGCTGCGACAGCCTGCATTTCTTGTCAGTAGACGGGCTCTATGACGCTGTTGGCGGCATTAAGCGCGATCCTCAAAATCCGCAATTCACAGATCACTATTTCACAGGCGAATATCCAACCCGCCTTGTCGATCTGGAAGCGGAAAAAGGAAATCTCAAAAAACGCTCCATGCTCAGAGAGGCAGGATAATCCATGACAGATAAAAACGATCTTGCTGACCGCGTGGTTCTGATCACCGGCGCCTCTCGCGGTATTGGCTATTTCAGCGCCATTGAAGCCGCCAAGCGCGGTGCACATGTGATCGCCATTGCGCGCACTGTTGGCGGCTTGGAAGATTTGGACGATGAAATCCAAGCAGCTGGTGGCAGCGCCACTTTGGTGCCGTTGGATTTGTTGGACGGCGATGCAATCGACCGCATGGGCGGCGCGATTTTTGAGCGCTGGGGCAAGCTGGACGGGCTTATGGCCAATGCGGGCATGTTGGGCTCCATTAGCCCCGTCAGCCATTTGGCGCCGAAAGAAGTCGATAAGGTCTTCAAACTGAATGTGACCGCCAATTTTCGCCTGATCCGCTCGTTGGAGCCGTTGCTCAAGCAGTCTGATGCGGGGCGTGTTTTGTTTGTGTCGTCCAGCTCAGCCTATAGCTGCAAGCCTTATTGGGGCCTTTATGCGGCCAGCAAAGCGGCGCTCAACGCTATGGCCAAGTCTTATGCTGGCGAAAATGCCAACACCAAGCTCAACATCAATGTGATCAATCCCGGCCCCACCCGCACGCAAATGCGCGCCAAAGCGGTGCCTGGTGAAGATCCGGAAACAATTCCACATCCGCGCGAGGTTGCGCCGAAATTTATTGATTTGATTTCGCCAGATTATACTGAAAATGGCCAGTATATTGACCTCAAAAACGACGGCAAAACCTCACCGCTATGAGCCGTAAAACCGCCCTATTCATCGGCGGTTTTGCCTTGTTCGCCCTCGGCGTTTGGCTCGGCATGCATGTGGAGTGGTGGGTAGTTGTCGACGCTTGCTATGACGCCGGTGGTCGCATCAATGTGGCGCGCGGTTTCTACAATTGTGAGCTTGAATAAGCTCACCCGCAACCGCCTCCCCTCCGTCACCCTCGGGCTTGACCCGAGGGTCCAAGCAGCATGTCGAAAGCGAAAAACACCTTTAATAGCTCCTGCCTCTTCAAGCGGGCGGTCATCCGAAATTGCCGGGTCAACCCCGGCTAATTGACAGCAGAATACTTCTGTCTTCGTCTAGTGCGCCCGGAAGCCGATGGCCAATGCTGCCGCGCCGATAATCACGGCGGCGGAGCGGTTCATCCATTTATAGACACGGGTGGAGGAGAGCCATTCGCGGGCGCCTGCAGCAAGGAGCAAATAGGGCACAGCCACAAGCAACAGAATGGCGGCGGTACATCCCAAGATCACAAAATAATCTGAAACGGTGATCGCGCTCATATCGAGCAGTACTGGTGCCAGCGCCAGATAAAACAGGATCGGCTTTGGGTTGCTCAGGCAAATGATATAGCCGTTCAGCGTGAGCGCAAATATGCCCCGCTTGTTGACCACTTCAGTTTTCTTTGGGGCATCACTGCTCATCCAGAAGCGATAAGCCAAGTAGAGCAGATAGGCCGCGCCAATAAATTTGGCGACCAGAAATGCGTCTGCATATAGCTCGCTTACGGCGGCAAGGCCCAGAATGGCCAATGTGAGCCACGTCAGGTCACCAAAGGTGATGCCCACCAGCATGGCGAACGCAGGTTTAAAACCGCGGCCAAGGGCCGTGCCCAAAAGCGCCATGATGCCGGGGCCCGGAATGGCGACGGCAATGGCAAGCGCAATGCAATATGCGATTAAAGAAACGGTGGTCATGTTCGGAACTCTGCAGGGTGAAACGAGGTTCGACGCTAATCCGGCTTTGGCGATTGGTCAAGTCATCTCCATCAATCCAGCGAATGGACCCATCGCGATAAATCATTTTTCTTGATGCAAGACTTATGACCTATTTGTGCCGAAGGAGTAGCCCCATGCTTTTAGGTTTTATCATCGCCACGTGTTTGATCACCATTGTGCCCGGCCCATCCATTTTGCTGCTGCTGGTGGTGAGCATTCGCCAAGGTACGATTGCCGGGCTGAAATATACGCTTGGGGTGCTGGCGGCGGATTCTATGCTGCTGACCATATCATTGCTCGGCCTTGGGGCGGTGCTGCAAAGCTCTGTGATGGCGTTCAACATCATCAAGTGGGCGGGTGTGGTCTATTTGATCTATCTGGGCATCAAGCAATTGCGGGCGCCCGCACAGATCACGATCAAGGCCGATCAAAAAGTGCTGCACCCCTTCACCCAAGGCTTCGCCATCACCGCGCTCAACCCCAAAGCCATCGGCTTTCTGGTCGCCTTCTTTCCGCAATTTATCGATCATCGCGGCGACGTTATGGCGCAATTGCTGGTGTTGGTGCCGCTCTTTATGGGGCTGGTGTTCTTAATCTTCGCCATCTGCGCTCTATTGGCGGGGTATAGTCGGCTTTTGTTTGAAAACCGGGCCGGACAGATCTCCATCAAATATGGTGCTGCAGCGGGGCTCATTGGCTCCGCCCTCGCCGCTGCCTTCGTGCAAAAGGCATAGGGGCATCTTGTTGCCCTCACCAAAGGCGCGTAGGGTTGACCGCGTGCACGGTGCACGGGAGCGTCTCGACAATGCGGTCTTTATATTCTGCCCTATTCTTGGTTGGCCTCTTTCTCGCCATGCCCTCCGCGGCCCTTGCGACCGAGGCCTGCGCCATTACGTCAAACATCGCAAGCGCAACGGGCGTCGACCTTTATGCTGCCCCCGATGACACGTCAGAAATCATCCGCGAAATCCCTCTGGACGATCTTGTTCTCTATCCGAATGAAGAATTGGCCCAGGCGCAACATGAGGGTTGGGTTTGGGTTCGGCATGACGCCACGCAAGAAGATATTTGGCAATGTGGCGAATATGGATGGGTGAGAATTGAAAACCTCACCGACTGCGGCTAGCCATTGGCGCAAAAAAAAGGGCCGCTTTCGCGACCCTTTGAAATTCTATGATGGCTTAAACTTGCCTTTTTCGTGGTAAGGATTTTGCCCACCACGGATCCAGATGCGGATCGGCACACCTTCCAAACCAAACGCTTCACGCAAGCCTTTGACCAGATAACGCTCATATGATTTGGGCAGCGCGTCTGGCCGCGAGCAAAAGATAATAAAGCTAGGTGGCCGGGTTTTGGCTTGGGTCATGTAGCGCAATTTGATGCGGCGTCCAGACACGGCTGGGGGCGGATGGCTCTCGGTCATGCCGGTCAACCATCGATTCAAGCGCGCTGTGGAAATCCTTGAATTCCAAGTCTTTTCCACTTTATGCACGGCTTCCATCAAGCGGTCGATATTCTTGCCACGCAGGCCAGAAATAGTCACCAGAGGCACGCCCTTAAGCTGCGGCAACAGGCGCTCACACTCCTCTTTCATCTCTTTGAGTTGGCCTTGCTTGTCCTTCACCAAATCCCATTTGTTCAGGGCGATCACGATGCCGCGGCCCTCACGTTCCACCAGATCGGCCAATTGAAGATCCTGCTTTTCGAACGGGATGGTCGCATCCAGCATCAGCACCACAATCTCAGCATATTGGATGGAGCGCAGCGCATCGGCGACCGAAAGTTTTTCCAGCTTTTGGTGTACTTTGGACTTTTTGCGAATGCCTGCCGTGTCCACCAGATTGATGGTTCGGCCTTGCCATTCCCATGGCACCATGATGGCGTCGCGGGTGATCCCGGCTTCTGGGCCGGTCAGCACGCGCTCTTCGCCCACCATTTTGTTGATCAGCGTTGATTTGCCCGCATTTGGTCGGCCCACAATGGCCACGTTCAAAAAGCGGTTCGGGTCATAAGTGCCCTTGCCGTCTTCAACGCCTTTGCCATCTTCTTCCAGCTCAACATTGATTTCGGGCATCATGCTTTCATCAAGGTTGGCCACCGCCGCCTCAAATTCAGCTTCGCCTTCTTTCAGGTTTTCTGCTGCCTCTTCAATGGTGGTGGCGACAATATTGTAAAGATCAGCCAGGCCCATGCCATGTTCGGCGGAGAGCGCAATCGGTTCGCCAAAGCCCAGTTTGAAGGCCTCGTAAAGGCCTTCATCAGCCAATTGGCCTTCATATTTGTTGGCGACAAGTGTCACCTTCTTGTCGGCCTTGCGCAGCAAGCGGCCGAAATGCTCGTCCATCGGCGTCACGCCAGCGCGGGCGTCGATCATAAACAGAATCACGTCCGCCACGCGGATCGCTTCTTCCGTTTGCTGGCGCATGCGCGCTTCCAGGCTGCCATCGTCCGCATCTTCATAGCCTGCGGTGTCGATCAGATTGAAGGTGAGATCGCCGATGCGGCCCGTGCCTTCGCGCCGGTCACGCGTTACGCCGGGGGAATCGTCCACCAGCGCCAGTTTTTTGCCCACCAGGCGATTAAACAATGTCGATTTACCGACATTGGGGCGCCCAACGATCGCAACAGATACAGTCATTTTGATGGCTCCAATTGGCCAGAATTAAATGCGCTATGCGCTTATTCGCTCGCGCCCGCAGCGTCCGTGCCGGTAATGCCTTGCGATTCAAGCTGCGCGACATAAAGCCCAATACGTTGGGCCAGATTGCGCGGCGCGGCCGGATCGTTTGCCACCGCATCGAATTGCGTGCGTGCTTGTTCAAACTCGCCAGCCTGATAATAGGTCAAGCCAATGGCTTCGCGGGCCGCGTTGCGCAGCGGATGGCCATCCACTTGCAAGTCGCCCACCCGTTGGGTCACGGCCAGCGGATCGCCGCCATCCACCAGCAAATAGGCGGCAAACAAAGCGGCCAACTCGCGCAAGCGTTGATCGCCCTGCGTGTTGGCAATGCCATCATAGGCAGCAACCGCTTCATCGATTTTGCCCTGTTGCGCCAATGCGGCTGCTTCGCGGAAGCTGGCCAGCGCCGGATAATTGCCTGCACCGCTCGCTTCAACTTCGTTGAGCGCGGCGATGCCCTCTTCATAATTGCCCTCTTCCACAAGGTCGAGCGCAGCCACAAATTGTTCAGCCGAGTTGTTTTGCTGCGAAGTCTGCCACCAGCGCCACGCTTCATTGCCGGCGACCACCAGCACAATGACCACGGCTGCGCCAATCACCCATGGGCCAAATTGGCGCCATAGCTTGCGCATGCGTTCATTGCGGAGATCTTCATTGACTTCGTTAAAAATTTCGTCTGACATTTAGATATGCTCTTTATTCGGGCCGTGTTTGAGTGCCGCACCATAGTGTGATGCAAAGGAAAATGCAATTTATCTTGGGCAAATTGCCGCGAATTTTCTACCCCCCTTTGAATTTTTCCAAATGCAGTTAAAATCAGCAGCTTATGGACGGATTAAACACACAAGAAATCGCACACTTCAAAGAAGTTTTGCTGGCAAAGCAGCAAGAGCTTCAAGCCATTGACGCCTTAGGCGAAGAGGCGCGCAAAGCGGTTGAACTCGACCAGCAATCTGTTGGCCGTCTTTCCCGCATGGATGCCCTGCAGGGCCAAGCCATGGCACAAGCCCAAAATCGGCAACGCAAACGTGAATTGACGCGCATCGAAATGGCCCTCACCCGCATCGAAAATGATGATTATGGCTTTTGCGAAGACTGCGGCGAGCCCATCGCCAAAAAGCGACTAGAGGTAGACCCCGCAGCTCCCTTTTGCATTCACTGCGCCCAGTCAAACGATTGATCACTTGATGATCATTCGGCTGGCGGCAACGCTCGCTGCCTGTTGCGCGTTGAGATCCTCAGCGCCATTTCAGTTTCACCGCCCATGCTCTTGCCGGCAGGGAGACCGGGCCGCTGGCCCCAAGTTTATCGGCGAGATGATCTTTCAACATTTGCTGGCGCTCGTCTGGCAGGCTCTTAACATATCCCGGCGCGGGCCCCGCTCCCAATGTGAACGGATGCCAAAATGCTTCGAAATCGGGAAACCGCGTCTCTTCCTCAATCGCGACAATCTCGGTGTCGGTGGCACCTGCGTCGCGGCAGAGCTGATCCAACCCCTCTTTCTGGCAGAACGGAAACCGTTCGCTTTCATCAAGCTGCGCCGCTTCCGGATCGATCGCAGCGGCTGATTTCCAAAACGCATCAATAAACCCCATGCCGCCGCTGGGATAGTCCCAAACATAGAAGGCGGCAGTGCCATTTGGCCGCAAAACCCGCCGCATCTCATCCAGCGCCTTCAGTTTGTCCGGGATGAAATTCAGCACTAGCGCGGAAACCACCCAATCCACTGACGCATCTGCAAGGGGAATGTCTGTGGCCTCCGCCACTTTAAACGAAACCCGATCATCCGCGATTTGCGCCGCGGCGTGGGTGATAAAATCCTCAGATTTGTCGGTAGACACGATGGATCGTGGGTTCGCCGTGGCAAGGATCGCCTCGGTCAGTGCACCGGTGCCGCATCCGATCTCGAGCCAATCGGCGTTCTGGGGCGGATCAACCCAACCGACAAACCTCGACGCGATCTTGCGGCTCCATCGGCCCATATAATGTTCATAGCTTTGGCCCGCGCTCCATGCGTCAAACTCAGATTGTGTCATTGTTTCGCCTCCCCCTATTTGGGTGCGATTTATGATATCGTCTCCGCATCCAAAAAAGGAACATAGCATGAAATTCGACCGTGAATTGATTTCAAATGGCAACCCGATGGAAGCCATCGTCGGTTTCTCGCGCGCCGTGCGCGTCGGGCCCTTCATCTCAATCGGTGGCACCGCCCCGGTGGATGCAAACGGGAACACCGTCGGCATTGGCGATGTTGCCGCCCAAACAAGGCAATGCATCGAGATCATCAAGTCAGCATTGGAGCAAGCAGGCTCAGGCTTACATCATGTGGTCCGCACACGTGTGATCCTGACCGACATTGACAATTGGAAGGCCGCGATTGACGTGCGCAAGGAATATTTCCGCGATATTCGCCCGGTCGACACGATCATGGCAATCGACAGGTTTGTGAACCCAGACTGGCTGGTGGAGATCGAAGCAGATGCGGTGATGAGCAGCTAATGTTCGCGACAATCGCCTGATTGCTAGATAAATGAAGCGATCACCCCAGTCTAGCTCCACTTAATCGAACAGCCCATCGACGGGAATTGCTCTTGTGGCCCTTGCCCGGTTTTTGCGATGGCCTGCATGGCATTGATCAGTTCCTTGGTGCGCCCGGTTGAATCTCCCATGCCTGCATCATCCAGGCGGCCGCGATATTGAAGCTCGCCATTTTTGTTGAGGCCAAAAAAGTCTGGCGTGCAAACGGCCCCGTAAGCGCGGCCAACCTCCTGCGTTTCGTCAACCAAATAGGGGAACGAAAATCCGAAGTGGCTGGCGAACTTTTTCATGTTCGGCGGGCTATCGTCGGGGGTATGTTGATAGTCGTTTGACATCACCGCCAGCACATTGATTCCCTGGCTCTGCAATTCTTTCGCATCGGCAGCCAACCGCTCACCAATCGCTTTCACATAGGGACAGTGATTACAAATAAAGGCGATCAGCAAACCGTTCTCGCCCAAATGATCCGACATGGTGAAGCTGTTGCCATCAGGGTCTTTGAGCGTGAAATCAGGTGCTTTCCAGCCGAAGTCGCAAATGGGGGTATCAAGTAGCATGGTTGGTATCCTTCATGTGGTGCTCAGTGCCGGGGATTGGGGCCCGACCCAATGGCCGGGCACCTGAATTGCCGCGTTGCCAATTAAGCGGCATTGGCTTGGTCGGCTGACCAGGCGTTGGGCGCGAAAGCCTTATCAATATCTGTCTCAGCAATATGGTTTGTGTAGTTTGACATGACTTTAAGGCTGGTGCCAAGGATGACATCCAGAATATGCCGACGGGTGTAGCCAGCATCCAAAAAGGCCTGGACTTCGGCATCAGATGGCCAACCGCGACTCTCATTGATCACACCAGCGAAAGTGCGCAAGGCTTCAAGCTTGGCATCAGCAATTGGCGTGTTTGTGCGCAAGGCCTCAATGATTTCAGCGGGCACTTTGGCCATTTGTGAAATCGATGTGTGTGCGGCCATGCAGTACTCGCAGCCGTTCAATCGGTTGTTGGTCATCAATATGATCTGACGCTCGGTTTCAGAGAAGTCAGCTTTGTCGAAAATGCCAGAAAGCGTCATGTAGCCTTCAAGTATCTCAGGCGCTTCCGCCATGGTGCCCAAAAGGTTGGGCACAAAACCATAAATGGTTTTTGCCTTTTCAAGCAGAGGTTTGGATGCTTCTGGCGCCGTGGACACGGCGTAAGTGCGAAATTCAGTCATGGACTTAATCCTTTGATCGGTTTCAAACTCGACCGATTGTTTATAACGATCGGTATAAACAAACTGCATAGTTTATAACGATCGGTCAATACAAAAGTCGAAAAATCTATAACGCCATGTTTTTACTTATTTTTGTGGGATACTGGACGTTCTTCAGCGAGCACAAGACCGCCCGGATCAGGCTTTGTGTTGAATGATCGGTCTAAAAAAAGTATGTTGCATTGAGCGATCATTTACCTGGAACGCAGCACCATGCCTTGGAAGAAAAATTTTGACTTGGATGAAGCCACCTTAAAAGCCACAGAGGTTTTTTGGGCCAAAGGCTATGAAGCCACATCGATCACTGATCTGGTGAATGCGATGGCGGTGAATAAGGGCAGCCTCTACAATGCCTTCGGGAGCAAGAAGGATTTATTCGTCCGCGCGTTGATGCAGTATGACCGCCTGTACCGTCAGAGATTATTGACTGAGATGGCGGCCATCGATGATCCGGTGGCGTCGATAGAGGCACTGTTTGATCGAATGATCGAAGAGAGTGAGGCCGACCGTCAACGCAAAGGTTGCATGCTGGTCAATACCGCACTCGAACTCCCGCACCATGATCCCGACATACAGAAGATGGTGACGTCTGCACTCCTAGAGTTCGAATTGTTTTTCGAAACATGTGTAAAACGGGGTCACCAACAAGGCACAATTTCCAACAAGGTTGACGCTCAGGCAGCAGCGAAGTCGCTGCTTGCCCAAGTTGTTGGCCTGCGCGTGCTGGCGCGCGGTGTATATGATCGCGAAAGCCTCAACGCCATTCGCGATCAAGCCTTACAAATCGTCAAAGGCTAAATGAGCCGAATTACCGGCCCGGGTTCAAAGCAGAAATGCACTGCAATCTCGCCCTACCCTAAAATAGTGGCACGCCGATCAATGCGCCATGCGCCCAGAAAGCGAACAGGACAAAGGCCACACCGCCGATCACGATGGCGATTACATCGTTGGTCACTGGTCCTGCAACTGGATTAGGTTCGCCCCGGCGTTTCACATTGATCCGGTTCCAAACGGCCCAGCCCAAAAAGCTCAAGAATAGAATGAGAGAGGCAAGATCGCCATTGACCAGCAAGTGCGCCAGCGCCCAGATTTTGACGGACAGGATCATTGGGTGCTTCACCGCCGCTTTAATTTTGCCGGCCGGCACGTAAGCCGCTGCCAAAACGATGAAGGCGATCAACATCAGGGCGTAGGCGATGTGGCGGAAGAAATAAGGTGTTTCATAAAGGATCACCGGGTCCATGCGCGCTTGGCCATAGCCCCAAACGATCAGAGCAAGACCAATCAGCGATTCAACCGCATAAAGGCCCTTCCACGTCATCTCACCGCGCTTGGCGATGAATTTTTCTCGGAAATCCGGCACCAACATGCGTGCCGAGTGAACGCCTAAAAACAAAACAATGCCCAAAATTAGCCAAACCATCTTATCCCCCTTTGGTGATTTGCGCTCAATGTAGGAAGGTTCTTTCATGGATGCAACGACTATAAGCCGTGTACCAAGCACTTATCCCTGCCCTTGACCAAGGTGTAAGAAACTGCCAGCACTTGTTTTTTTAGTTGTTTTTTGCGAGGCACCTATGTCTGAGTTCATCATCACCACCTATGATTGGGTTCCCGAAGTGCCGCGGGGCTATGTGCGCGATTTGCGCTTGCGCTGGGCGGCGGAGGAAGGGCAACTGCCCTATCGCGTGGAAAGCACCTCATTTCAAGATCGCGGGCCGGACCATTTTGCCAAACATCCTTTTGGTCAGGCACCAATGCTGACACACAAGGACCAGACAATTTTTGAAAGCGGTGCCGCGCTTTTATATTTGGGCGAGCAAAGCGACAAGCTGATGCCAACAGATCAGGCGCGCCGCTACAATGTCACCCAATGGGTGTTCGCGGCGCTTAACTCCATGGAAATGGCCAGCGTGCCCTGGTCACTGTTCAAATTCTCCGGCACGGACAATGATCAGTCCGGCTATCCCATGTTCGACAATTTCCTCACCAGCCGCCTGACCAACTTGGAAAAAGCCCTCGCGGAGCGGGAGTGGTTGACCGATCAATTCTCGGTGGCCGATATTGCCATGGTGGATGTGCTGCGCCTGATTGACCGGTTTGACGGCTTGGCCGGCTATCCGACTTGCCGCGCCCTGAAAGAGCGGGGCGAAGCCCGCCCTGCTTTTATCAAGGCGCATGCGGATCAGCTGGCGCATTTCAAAAGAGGTGACGGTTAGCCATCTTAATGCGGCATGGCCTCGGCAGCGGACCCGTCAAACAAATCTTTCTCCGCCAAAATCAATTTGGTCAGAAATCGCGCAAAAGCCTGTAGTCGCGGTGTATGGCGCATATTCGGATTATAGAGCAACCAAAGATCGCGATCTTTTTCTGATTTGAAGGGCGCAATGCGCTGCAATATTGGGTCATCATCGCCAATGCGACAGGGCAACTGCGCCATGCCCAGCCCTGCGCGCACTGCTTGATGCAAGGCAACATTTGAGCTGACGCGCACCGATGGCTGAGCATCCGGATAATAGTCTTTGACCCAGCTGGGTGTACGCTTGTCTCCCATGCGTCCGATCCATCTATGCACCGCGCCTGGTGCGGGCAAATAGTTTTTGGCGGCATAAAGTGCCAAATGCCGCGCCACCAGCTTTCGGCCCACCAAGCCTTCGGCTGGCGCGGCGGTCACCCGCAACGCGATGTCTGCATCATGCTTTTGAATGCTCACAATATCGTCGGCACTGTCGAAATTGACGCAAATGTCTGGATATTGGGCTTTAAACGCGCCCATTTTGGGTAAGATTACCGTTTGCAACAGATTTTCTGGTGCGGAGAAGGTCACCGCTCCCGTAAAGCTTTGATCATTTGCCCGCACGAGTTGATCTGCGTCTGCCAGCGCGTTCTGCATTGTTTTTGCGGCCGAAACCATGAGCAACCCCGCCTCGGTTAACTCATAACCTTCCGGCTTGCGCTCAAACAGGCGTGTACCAAGGCCTGCTTCAAGGGCCGCCAATCGGCGCGACACGGTGGCGTGGTTCACTTGCAGCTGTTTGGCCGCCCGCGAAATGTTCTGCGCCTCGTATATGGCAAGCAAAAAGCGATAATCGTCCCAATCATGCATGATAATTTTCGCACTCCATATTTGCATATAATGATAATTTACGCACGACCATAGAGCGCCTATTTCTGTTCTTCAACTTGAAAGGACAGAACATGAAGTCATTTATCCGTGCAAAATCTACGCTCATGACGCTCGGTTTAGCGTTGAGTACTGTCGCAACCCTTGCGACAACTGCCCCCGCACGCGACCAGATCGTGCTTCCCAAATCCGCCAGCTTTCCCGAAAGTATCGCCATCGACAGCGCCGGTGGCATCTATACGGGCAGCGTGACCTTGGGGAACATTATCTATCTCCCAGCCGATGGCGGCGCGCAAAAAATCTTCGTTGAGGGCGGCACAAATGGCGCCATATCAATTGGCGGCCTCTTGCTCTCGCCGCAGCAGAGCATTCTTTACGCCTGTAGCTCAGACTTGGGGTTGAACAGCTTAAGCGGCTCCGCAGCTCCGGGCCTGCTTGCGTTTGACGTGGCGAGCGGCGCGTTGCAAAAGCGTTGGGACCTTCCCGGCGGCGGCCTGTGCAATGATTTGGCGCAAGGGGAAGACGGCACCATTTACGTCACCGACTCTTTTGTGCCGCGTATCTTGTCACTCAAACCCGGCGCGGACGCATTTGAAACTCTGGTACAAGACGAGCGGTTCAGCGGCGAAGGCTTCAATCTGAGCGGCATTACAATTTTGGACAATGCCCTGATCGTCGCCAAGTTCAACAGCGGCCAGTTCTTCCGTATTGATCTCACCAGCACCCCTACTGTGGCGCAAGAACTCCAGCTCAGCCAACCCATCTATGCCCCTGATGGCATACGCGCCGTCGATGGCAACGGTATATTGGTGGCAGCCTCCAGTGGCCAAGTCGTGCACATCGAGATCGATGGGCTGGAGGCGAAGGTCACACCGCTCGATTATGCCTTTGATGCCCCAACATCGTTGGCTTTGCATGGCGAAAAAATCTACGTGTTGGAAGGCAAGCTCAACAAGCTGCCGGCGTTTGATCCGACAGCAGTCGCGCCAGAGCAGTTCACAATTTCAGTGTTACCTCGATAGGTAAAAAGAAACGGCGCGTCGATTGATGCGCCGTTTGAATTTTTGAGGTGTTTGTCGCCGACTTCCGGCCCTACGCCGCGCTGCGCTGGCTTCGGGCGTTCGGACCTAAAATTGCTCCACCGGAGCAATTTTCCGCTACGCGTCGGTCCTCACTCCCATTCGATCGTGCCTGGGGGCTTTGAGGTCACGTCGTAGACGACGCGGTTGATGCCTTTGACTTCGTTAATGATGCGTGTGGCAGTGCGGCCGAGGAATTCCATATCGTAATGATAGAAATCGGCGGTCATGCCATCTACGGAGGTGACGGCCCGCAGGGCGCATACGAATTCGTAGGTACGGCCATCGCCCATCACGCCGACGGTTTGCACCGGGAGCAGCACGGCGAATGCCTGCCAGATCTTGTCATATTGGCCGGATTTGCGGATCTCATCGAGATAGATCGCATCGGCCTTGCGCAAAATGTCGGCTTTCTCTTTGTTGATACCGCCGGGGCAGCGGATGGCCAGGCCCGGTCCGGGGAACGGGTGGCGGCCCACAAAGCTGTCGGGCAAACCAAGCTCGCGGCCCAGTTCGCGCACTTCGTCTTTGAAGAGTTCGCGGAGCGGCTCAACGAGCTTCAAATTCATCTTTTCCGGCAAGCCGCCCACATTGTGGTGGGATTTGATGGTCACGGAGGGACCGCCGGTAAAGCTGACGCTTTCAATCACGTCGGGATAAAGTGTGCCCTGCGCCAAAAACTCAGCACCGCCCACTTTTTTCGCTTCTTCTTCAAAGGTTTCGATGAACAAGCGGCCAATGATTTTGCGCTTTTCTTCCGGGTCAGACTTGCCGTCCAACTCGCCCATAAAGGTGTCTTCGGCATCCACATGCACCAGCGGAATATTGTAGTGGTCACGGAACAGGGTCACCACCTCTTCTGCTTCATTCATGCGCAACAGGCCATGATCCACAAAAATACAGGTCAGCTGATCGCCAATCGCTTCGTGGATCAAAACCGCGGCCACCGACGAATCCACGCCGCCGGACAGGCCGCAAATCACTTTTGCGTCGCCCACTTCTTCGCGGATACGCTCAACTGCCATTTCGCGATAGGCGGCCATGGTCCATGAATTGTCGCATCCGCAGATTTTATGGACGAAATTAGAAATCAGTTTCGCACCATCCGGGGTGTGCACCACTTCGGGGTGGAACTGCACCGCAAAGCGCTTTTTCGCTTCATGGGCAATCAGCGCAAAAGGTGCGCCGGGCGATTTGCCTTTCACCACAAACCCTTCGGGAATATCCACCACGCGGTCACCATGGCTCATCCAAACGGGGTATTTCTGCCCGACTTCCCACACGCCTTCAAACAGCGGGCATGGCGCGATGATTTCCACATCAGCGCGGCCAAATTCGCGGTGGTCGCCGCCTTCAACTTTGCCGCCGAGGGACATGCACATGGCTTGCTGGCCATAGCAAATGCCAAACACTGGCACATCCAGCGCCCAGATGTCGGGATGGATTTCTGGCGCCATTTCATCGGTCACGCTTGCCGGGCCACCGGAAAGGATCACGCCTTTGGGCTTGAGGGTTTCAAGCTTGTCGCCAAGATTGTTGAAGGGATGAACTTCGCAATAAACGCCCGCCTCGCGTACGCGACGTGCAATAAGCTGGGTCACTTGTGAACCGAAGTCCACAATGAGGATATTCTGGGTGGTGTCGTGGATGATGTCTGTCATGGCGACGCTTTACCCGCAATTGTGAGATTCCGCAACCGGGATTCACGCCGATTCTGGCAAAAAGTGAGTGCAATTGACGGTTTTATTTGCCCGGGCTGCCCGGCAACTTGAATTTACCGCCAAATCACCAGCAACGCGCCGATAAAGACAAGTGTTGCGCCGAGCATCGCCTGCACATTCACCGGCCGTATTTTGTGATCAAACAGGCCGAAATGGTCATAAAGCAAGCTGGCGCAAATCTGCCCCACAATCACCACCAGAATAAAGGGCGCCACGCCCAGTCGCGGCACGGCAAAGATCGACACCAAGACTTGATAGACGCCGATCAGTGCGCCCAGCCACACCCAGGGTGGCATGGTGCGCACCGCCTGCACATCGGGCATCGGCACCCTTGTTAGGATGGCAACCAAACTGATGGCGCAGGTCGCAATCAGAAAAGCAATCAGTGTCGCAATGATGGGATTGCCCAGGCCTACAGCCATACGGGCATAGATGGGACCCTGCGCCGCGATCAATGCGCCGCCCAAAATGGCGGCGACCATCAGCCCGCCGATTAGCCAGCCTGTTGGCATCGGCGCTCATCCAGCGTTTTGTACATATAGGTGGTGGCGTGGAATGCGTCGTCGGTGGCGTTTTTTCCAAAATTGGGAATGATCCCGGCCACCTTATAGCCCATGCGGTGATAGAACGGTTCTGCCCCGCCGCCTGTGCGTGTGTCCAGCGTGATCTGCCAGCGATGATGGGCCCTTGCCTCCTCTTCCAGCCGCGCGATCAAGTGATGGGCAATGCCTTTGCGGCGATGGTCAGGATGCACCATCATTTTAGAGACTTCCCCACGATGGGGCTGATTGTCGGGCATCCCTAATATCAATTGCGCCGTGCCCACGGCCCGCCCCTCTTCCAGCGCCAAAAACAAGGCCCGGTCGCCGCTTGCCACGGCGGGTCGGATCGACTCTTGCCAGAATTGACGCGCGCGCTCAGCGCTCAAGGGGGCGATAAAGCCAACCGCGGCGCCATTGTTCACCGTTTGCTGCAAAATCTCGACAAGCTGATCGAGTTGCTCGTCAAACGCCTCCAGGGTTGCGCGAATAATCTTCATGGTGCCTCACACAAGAACAATAAAATAGTCCGCACCGCTATCCGGTGGGGTGATAAATTCCGAACTGGCGAACAATTGATAGCGCAGGCAATCGCCTGCCTTCAGGCTAAAGTGATGGTCATCGACGCGGATAAAGAGCGCGCCCTCCAGCATGATCAAATGATGCTCTAACCCCGCCAGCGACGGCTGGTCATAGATAATCTGCTTGCCCGGTTCCAACGTGCCGCGAATGACTTCGGCTTTGAGTTTTTCAGCGGGTGGCGACACTTTGGTGCGTGTAAACCCGGATTTGGCGTCGTGCCACACCTCTTGGTCAGCCTCGCGCACCAAGGGCACAAACTCGTCTTCCACCATCGCCATCAGCCGCGACATGGGCAGGCCATAAACCGCACACAATTTGCCCAACACTTCGGCGGTTGGACTCACCTCACCTTTTTCCAGACGTGACAGGGTGGCGCGACTAATGGCGCTTTGCTGCGCCAATTGATCGAGCGTCAAATCGGTGTCTAATCGCAATTGCTTCAGCCGTGCGGCCAGATTGGTTGAAAAACTGTCCATATTGCCTCCATTTCTCTAAAATGAGATATTTTCTCATAAATGGCAATAGCTAATTTGTGCCGGAAAACGGCGCAATCGGGCTTATTTCCTGAATTCGCTTGACTTTCATCGCGCTAAATGTTGAATGGGCGCATTATTGGACCGGCCCGAAAATGATTTTTTGGCCACGCGCTATCAGAATGGCAATCAATGCCATATGCCGAGCAACGTGACTCGGATGCTGCCGGCGCCAACAAACGAAAGATATCCCATTGAGTTTTGAATTATTCGGCTTAGCAAAGCCGATTCTTGCCGTTTTGCCTAAACTAGGCTTGAACGAGCCCACCCCTATTCAATCAAAAGCCATTCCGGCTGCGTTGGATGGGCGTGATATTGTGGGCCTCGCCCAAACAGGCACCGGCAAAACCGCGGCGTTCGCGCTGCCGATCGTGCATAAATTGCAAGCCCAGGGCGCGGTGCCAAAGAACAAGCGTTTGCGCGCTTTGATCTTGTCACCAACCCGTGAGTTGGCTGCGCAGATTCACGAATCTGTACGCAACTATTCGGCCCGCACCAATTTGCGTGTGGCCACTATTGTTGGCGGCGTGTCTTATCGCGTGCAGAAAAACCAGTTGCAGCAGGGTGTCGACATTTTGATCGCCACACCAGGCCGTTTGCAGGACATGTTGAAGCAAAATGCGCTGACATTGGATGATGTGCAGATTGCCGTTCTCGACGAAGCCGACCAAATGCTTGATATTGGCTTCCTGCCTGCCATCAAAGAGATTTTGAACCTGACACCAACTGAGCGTCAGACCCTTCTGTTCTCTGCTACTATGCCAAAAGAGATCCGCAAGCTGAGCAATTCACATTTGCACCAGCCGCTTGAGCTTTCTGTGCCATCGAACAAACCAACTGCCGACAAAGTCGAGCAAATGGTTATTTCCATGGGCAAAGGCGACAAGATTGAAGCGATCTCTGACGTATTGTTGGAGCATGATGACAAAACAGCCATCGTATTCACCCGCACAAAGCGCGGTGCTGATAAAGTGACCAAGCGTCTTGGCGTGTCCGGCATCAAAGCCGCTGCGATCCACGGCAACAAGTCACACAATCAGCGCGAGCGTGCGCTCAAGCAATTCAAAAAAGGTGCCTGCAAAGTGTTGGTCGCGACTGACATTGCTGCGCGGGGCATTGACGTGCCTGGCGTTGGCTTGGTGATCAATTATGAATTGCCTGAAGTGGCTGAATCATATGTGCACCGTATTGGCCGTACGGCCCGTGCTGGTGCATCTGGCTTGGCGATTTCCTTCTGTGATGCTGAAGAGCGCCCCTATTTGGGCCTGATCCAGCGTTTGATCAAGTTGGATATTCCTGCAGTTGATTTGGAAGGCGAAAGCGTGGAAATCGAAATCCCACGTGGCGCCCCACCAAAACGCAACCAACGCCGCGGTCGCGGTGGCCCACCACGCGGTGGCCGTAACAATGGCGGCGGCGGTCGTGACGGGCAGCACAAAAATTCTGCCCCAAAAAATGCCCCCCGCAAAGGCGGCAAGCCACGCAGCCGCAAGCCACGTCGCGACGCAGCGTAGTTTGGTTGACAGGTAAAAATTTGAAAGCCGCTGATTTTTCAGCGGCTTTTTTTATGGGTGTGCTTTTGTGCGCGCACCCGCCGCCGGTAGTGTGCTCACGCCAAGTAGCGCCCCCGCAATCTTTGGGCGCAGCTACTCAGGCACACCTTCACTTCCACATCCCCATCGCTGCAAACCCCTTTTTTGGGATGGTGAAACATGTGGGTGGTGTCAATGCTAACAAAATGGGTGCAGTGGGGTGCGGAAACTCAAATGACACCAACAGAAATCGTAATCCACGGCCGGAGCATCCATGCATAGCTTTGACCGAGATCAACACGACCTAACACGCCCATGCTAATCTTTTTGGCATGACCCAGGATGAAATCATCGATTGGCTTTTGGCGGGTGATCCGGCCATTCAATACCAAACCTACCGCGATTTGCTTGGCGAAGAACGGCCCGAAATTCGTGCGCGCATTGCAACGGAGGGGTGGGGCGCGCAGTATTTGGCGGCGCGGAAGCCCGACGGGGTGTGGGGCGATCGCTTCTATCAACCCAAATGGATCAGCTCGCATTATACGCTGCTGGATCTGAAATTGTTGAATATTGCCCCCGATCATGACCCTATCCGCGATAGCATCCGCAAGATTTTTGCTGAGCAAAAGGCCGATGATGGCGGGATTCGGTGCGGGTATTCCCACCCCCGCAGTGATGTTTGCGTCAACGGCATGGTGCTGAACTATGCCAGCTATTTTGGCACCCCTGCCCCTGATGTGGCATCAATCATCGACTTTTTGCTCGGCCAACACATGCAAGATGGCGGTTTTAACTGTATGTCTAACCGTTCGGGCGCGCATCACAGCTCGTTGCATTCCACCATCTCTGTGCTGGAAGGCATCCACGAATATTTGCGCAATGGCTACACCTATCGCGCCGACGAATTAAAGGCCTGCGCAGCTGCGGCACGCGAGTTCATTTTGCTGCACCGTTTCTATAAGTCGGACCATACGGGTGAGATTATTCGCAAAGACTTCTTGCAACTCAGCTTTCCACCGCGCTGGTACTACAATATTTTGCGGGCCCTCGATTATTTTCAGGCGGCGCAGATCCCATGGGATGATCGAATGCAAGATGCAATAGATGTCTTGCGCACCAAGCGGCGAAAGGATGGCCGCTGGCGCACCGAGGCTGCGCGCGCGGGACAAGTACATTTCAAAATGGAAAAAGGCCGCCAACCCAGCCGCTGGACCACTTTGATGGCGTTGCGGGTTCTTCACGCCTATGGGCAACAGGACGGCAAATGATTTGTGTGCTGATCACGTGAGGCGCAAATAGGAACGTGCTTTGTTGAGCAGTTTCAGCATTAGAAAAGACAAGATGTAGGAACTGACGACCACCGCCATGAACTTTTTCGCATCTGTGCTCGGCCAAAGATAAATCATCACTGCGCCGTGCCCGACCAGCATCGCGATAAGTGCAATTTTGACATGGCGAAATGTCGAAATAAGCAGGCCGAGCGCCGTTATCGCGGCAAACAGCTGGTGCGTATAGTGAAGTGTAATGCCAAACCCTACGCCTCGCGATGTGCCAAAAACATTTATGATTGACGCGATGATTTGGGACAATATCCCCCAGTCAATAGCCGCAAGCAATACAATCAAAAATGCGCTGAGAAGAATATTTTTCGACGTTGCCATAAGTGCGATTTTCAAACTTCTCTTAGAAGACGTCGAATATTCAGACGCTATACGGCCGCTTTCAGCTCGCCTGCATGGTTTTCTATCGTCGGCAATTGGTCGAATTTGGCAATCGCTGCGCAAAGGGCGGTGAAGCAATTGCGGTCAATGGCGTCATCCACCATTTCGCGCATAATGCCGAGTGCTTTTTCAACCGGCATGGCCGCGCGGTAAGGTCGATCCGCGGTCAAGGCGTCGAAAATGTCGGCAACGGTCACGATGCGCGTGTCCATATCGATCTGATCGCCCTTAAGACCGTTGGGATAGCCTTTGCCATCCAAACGTTCATGGTGACCGCCAGCGACAGGTGCGATGTCGCCAAAAGCTTTGATGTTGGCCAATATCTCCATGGAAAAAACGGGGTGCTTTTTGATTTCTTTGAACTCATCCTCATCCAGCCGCCCTGGCTTATCGAGCACGGAGTTGGACACACCCAGCTTGCCAATATCGTGCAACAGGGCCGCACGGCGCAACCAGCGGCGTTTTTCTGCTGAATAGCCCATCTGCTCGGCAATCAGATCGGCGAATAATGTCACCCGTTCGGAATGGCCCGCTGTGAAGGGGCTTTTGCTGTCGACCACCTGCGCAAAGGCTTGAGCAATGTCGTCCAAATAGTCTTCGTCGGCGATGCGTGCGCCCTGGCCGGGCTCAAATTCATAAATGACATTTGAAAGGTCATCTCGTGCCAAGGTTTTCCAATAGGCTTGGTCATCGGCCAACGCCAAAAAAGCATCGGCCACCTTTGGATCAAACCAACTGCCGGACCGCGATTGCACGGCATTGATCGCTTCATCACGACCGTCATTCATATAATAAACGTCAACCACTTGCCCCAGCAGTGCGATTTGCGAATAAAGCGGGATTTCCGGGCCTTTCAGCTTGTCGGGCTGTCCCCGACCATCCCAATGTTCATCAAGATTCAAAATCCCCTGCTGCACATTGTCGTTGAAGTGCATTTGCCGGGCGATTTCTGCCCCGCGCTGACACCGTGTTTCCAGCAGTTCACGGGTGATCTCGCCACCATGGCGCAGCGTGCTGACAATCGAGCGGAATCGGTCGGCCATACTGGCTTTGACCCCCGATTGGGTGATCACAAAATTTAAGACCTGCGGCAGGCTCCCATCAACCTTTTTAAACTCTCGTTTAAAGGTCAAATCGTCGGCCAGATAGTGCGCGCAGATGCGCGCTGCATTGCTGGAACAGCCCAAGTCTTTCAGCAAAATCGTGTAATAGAGGTCGGACAATTGCGCTTGGGTCAGCCCAAGTTTTTGCCCGACATTGATGCCGGTCCAACACGCGCGGACGCAGTGGCCAACGGGCTGACCTTCAGTGATGTCCAGCGCATGGCTGAGCGCGGAAAGCAGTTCGGCCACGCGGATTTTGGTTTTTGGCTGCGCAGGTGCCATCTTCGCCTCTGACGAAAGGGATTTTCGCCAAGTTAGGCTGTTTGCTTTAACGTTCCACTAAAGCAGGCAATAATTTTAGGCGTTACGCTGCATCACGGCGAAGTAAAATCCATCCGTGCCGGTTGTGCCGGGCGTCAGGGTAATGGATTTGAGGTCTGATGACCAAGGTTGCGGCTTATCAAAGCCAAACAAATCCTGCCAAACCTCCCCTGCCGACACCAGTTCAAAGCTTGGATTTTCATCCAGAAACGCATAAATCTGGCCCTCATTTTCCTCTGGGAAAACGGAACAGGTGATGTAAACCAAAAAGCCGCCAACTTTGACAAAGGAAATGGCTTGCGAAAGCACTTCTTCTTGCTCTTGCAGGCGCACATCGAGTTGTTCGCGGCTTAGGCGCCATTTGGCGTCGGGACGGCGGCGCCAGGTGCCGGATCCGGTGCACGGCGCATCAACCACAACTTTATCCATGCTGTCGAGCAGGTCGTCCAGCGAACCATCTTCGGGCTGGCGCACTTGAATATTGCGTGTGCCCGCGCGCTTGATGCGCTCAAAAATGGCCGACAGGCGCTTGCGGTCGCTGTCATAAGCAAAGATTTGGCCCTTGTTTTCCATCGCAGCAGACATGGCGAGGCTTTTGCCTCCCGCGCCGGCGCATAGGTCAAGCACCTTTTCCCCCGGACGGGCAAAGATGAGATCGGAAACGATCTGACTGCCTTCGTCCTGAATTTCATACCAGCCTTTTTGAAAGCCTTCTTCTGCCTGCACATTCGGCGTGCGCGAGTCGCGCGTGCCCGCGGGCATACGAACACCGCTTAAGGCGGTTTCAGTGGCCACCGGCTTGACGCGTTTTAAGGCTTTGAGCACCTTGTCGCGGTTCGATTTGAGCGTATTCACCCGCAAATCAACTGGCGGACGACTGGCCAGGGCAACGCCCTCATCAACCCATTCCTCATCAAAATTGCGCTCAAACGAATTTTGGCACCATTCGGGAATGTCCGCCTGCACGTGCAGTGGCGCATCGGCCAGCGGATTGGCGCGCGTCAGCATCGCGGCCTCTTTTTCGCTCACAGGTTCGGGCGCAAACTTATCGCCCTCAAATTGAGCGTTGAGGCTTTCGGGCGTTTCGCCCCACTCGCGCACCAAGGTCGCCAGCGCCAAATGCCGCCCGGTGTTGCCACCCGCAATATGGGCATTGCTCAGTTTTTTGCGCAGGGCATCATACACAATGTTGCCAATGGCGGCGCGGTCGCCCGACCCGGCAAAGCGATGCGACAAGCCCCAATCTTTCAGGGCATCGGCCACAGGCCGCTTGCGCTGTTCAATATCATTGAGCACTTCAATCGCTGCACTTAATCTGCCCGGTAAACGCATTCTCGCCTCACAAAACCCAAATTAGCTCAATCACGAGGTCAATCCAGCCGATGGTCAACAAGGAAAGGCCCGCAAAATAAGCGTAGAACCGGCGATATACACGGTTTGTGGTGCAATGGATATAGGCATGCACATATCGCGTGATCACAAAGCCAATCGCACACAGCAAAAAGATGCCCGGCACAAACCGCACCGCAAGGCAAATCGCCACGCCGGCATAAAACAGCACCGGCAATTGGAATTGGTTGTTGAAATTATTGGCCACCTGTTGCGACTGTTCCGGCCAATTGCCGTCATTCAGCGCGATGTCCGCCACTTTCACTTCGCCCGATTGCACCAAGGGCAGCCGCAGCCGCCCCAGGTAAAATAGAACCCCAAGCGTTAGAGCCACTTGTGCAAAGGTGGTCAGCAAAAGCAGCTTTTCAAAACCTGTCATTAACGCCCACCGCGATAGTTCGGGCTTTCACGGGTGATCGACACGTCGTGCACGTGGCTTTCACTCAATGATGCGCCAGAGATTTGCACAAATTGCGCTTCTTCGCGGAATGATTTCAAATCTGGCGATCCGGTATAGCCCATGGCCGCGCGCAAGCCGCCAGCCAGTTGGTGCAACACATTGCCCGCCGGGCCCTTATATGGCACTTGGCCTTCAATGCCTTCAGGCACCAGCTTCATGCTGTCGCTGACTTCTTGCTGGAAGTAGCGGTCGGCAGAGCCGCGCGCCATGGCGCCAACAGAACCCATGCCGCGATAGGATTTATAAGAGCGGCCCTGATAGAGGTAAACTTCGCCGGGGCTTTCATCTGTACCCGCCAAAAGCGAACCGACCATGGCGCAATTTGCCCCACCGGCCAATGCTTTAGCCAAATCCCCTGAGAATTTGATTCCGCCATCGGCGATGATCGGAATGTCAGACTTTGCCGCCTCTTCAGCGCACGCCATCACGGCGGCCAGCTGAGGCACGCCCACACCAGCGACGATGCGTGTGGTGCAGATTGAGCCAGGCCCAATGCCCACTTTCACGGCGTCTGCCCCCGCATCGATCAGTGCGCGTGTCGCTTCGGCTGTGGCCACGTTGCCTGCAACGATCCGCACTTTTGAATTTTCTTTCTTCAACCGCGACACAACTTGCGCTACTTGCGTGTTGTGGCCGTGTGCTGTGTCGATCACCAACAGGTCAACCTCTGCATCGATCAAGCGCAGTGAGCGCTCATAGCCTTTGTCGCCTACTGTTGAAGCAGCAGCACAGCGCAAACGGCCTTTGCTGTCTTTAATCGCGTTCGGGTTCAGTTGGGCTTTTTCAATGTCTTTTACGGTGATCAGGCCGACACAGTGATAGTTTTCGTCCACCACCAGCAGCTTTTCAATCCGGTTGGCGTGCAGCAGGCGTTTGGCTTCGTCCTGCGTTGACCCGTCTTTCACTGTGATCAGATTTTGATGGGTCATCAATTCAGAAATGGGCTGTTGCATGTTGGTGGCGAAGCGCACGTCGCGGTTGGTCAAAATGCCCACGAGCTTGCCTATATTACGGCCGCCCATGCCACCATTCTCCACCACAGGCACACCAGAAATGTTGCGCTGCTCCATGATCGCCAAAGCTGCTTCCAAGGGCGCCTCTGGGCCAATGGTGATCGGGTTGACCACCATGCCGCTTTCAAAGTGCTTGACCTGCTTAACCTGCTCGGCCTGTTCTTCCGGCGTCAAATTGCGGTGGATAACGCCCATGCCCCCTGCTTGGGCCAAGGCGATGGCCATTTTGGATTCGGTCACCGTGTCCATCGCGGAAGACAAGATGGGCAATGTCAGCTCAATGTCTTTGGTCACGCGGGTGCGGATGTCGACATCTGCAGGCATCACGCTGGATTCAGCGGGCTGCAACAGCACGTCGTCAAAAGTTAAAGCGATATCGCCAGTTGCGGTGGAAATGATTTTTGCCACGGGTCGAGCCCTCCGTCGGAAGCAGATTTTTCGGAACGATCACAGGACGGTGGGGGAAGCGCCACCATACTATGGTTGGCGAGGGTCAATACCACGCGACTCTGTGTTTGCATAGAGGGGCAGCGCTTAAATTTTAAGAAGTTTTTAAGAAAAGCATTCCCGCCCCTTCCCGCCATCGTTTCCTATTAACGACGCGCTAGTTGGCAGTATTGACGGTCCTTTTTCCAAGCTTTTTAAAAATATCCAGCAAAATCAACCTTATATTAACCCTAACAAATACATAACGGTGGAAATTCAATCATTTGGGGAGAATCCATGTCTTTATTTAAAACATCAATTCTGATCACCACATCAACTTTGCTGATGAGCGGCGCGGCACTTGCAGCCGATCCGGTTGAGTATCCACCATTGCCTGAAGAATATGAATCAAACGGCTTTGATTGGGATGGGTTCTATGCTGGTATTGGTTTAAGCGGAAGTTCACTGAGCAACGATACCAACACAGTTAATCGGGCTTATGTTGATGCTATTATTGGTTTTAATGCCACTTACAATGATTTCCTTGTTGGTGTCGAGGGCTGGGCAAATGTCCATGACGCTATCAATATTGCCGACTACGGTTATGGCATCGGCGTCGAAGGCCGAATGGGTTATCTAGTGACTGATAGTGTGCTTGTATACGGCGGAATTGGCCAATATCTTTTTGACGGCGGCGCACTATATTCAACAGCGGGTATTGGCACAGAGTTTGCCATTTCTGACGAAATGTCCTTGGATCTCGAATACAAATATTGGTATACACAAGCAAATGATTATTCCGGCCACAGTTTAGGCGCTTCTGCCCTCTGGCACTTCTAATCTACGCTACAGCAGCATTTTTTAAATCCCCGGCCGTTGGTCGGGGATTTTTTGTTTGTAAAATTAGACGTAGATTGAAATTCCAACTTTAAATTCGGTTCTCCTTTGGTCATTGCTCGGCTTGATTTCGGCGTCCAAATTACGCCCGATCACTGCACAACAGATAAGGCCAAACGCCAACAATTTCTAAACCTTGAGTTGTGATTCTCAATCATTGGTCCATTTCCGCATGCAAGAAACCTCAGGCTAAATATCTTTTATTAAACAACAAAACTGAGCAGAGCCAGCTCATCTAGAGCCACATATTGTACTTCCATCAAGAAAACTTATCCCCGCCCCTCTGGACCATGATAAAATCAAACTCATCTCCTGCCCCAAGCGGATTGTTGACGGATGATCGGGGTATATGCGGCCAGCTGGCCGCGCGAAGGGAGAGACGGTGGGTTTGCCGGACGCGGTGGCCGCGCCGCCATGTTGGTTTTTCCCGACACCGAGGGCGTTCTTCTTAGGATGGGGATATTGGGTCAGCACCCCGAACCAGATTGGCTTAGCGAAAAATGCCGTTGGCGCGAGATGGGAATAGGCTCAATTTCTAGCGCAACATTGCGAGTTTTGCACCATCTCGTGCCCCGCAAACTGACGGATATTGTCCGGCAGCCTAAAGTGCTGCCTATTCGTTTTGATAGGAGCCGAATGCATGGGGATGCTGTTTGCCATTGTCGCCAATTTCATCCCACGCCGCGCGGGACGCGGTGAAAATATGGTGCGCGACGCGCAGATTTTCACCGCCTTCGGTGATCAGGCCGACGGGCACATAGAGTTTCGTGTCATCGTTCCGGCCGGGCAAGGTGGAGCCGCAAATTTGGCAGAACCAGCCTTCCCAATCCGCATCGGGCTTTTTCCAATATTGGATATGCTCCTGCCCCCGCAGCCAGGAAAATTCCTCATTCATGGCGAGCACAAGCGCCATGCCATTATTGCCTGTCGCCTTGCGGCAAATCGAGCAATGGCAAATAATAACGTCTTGAATGGGCTTATGAATTTCAAACGCCACCGCGCCGCAATTGCATTCACCTTTGGCCATAAATCTCTCCCTGAGCTTTTCTCACTATAAGATGGTGCACATGAATTTCAACGGGATTGGCCAATGCCTAAACACGTAAAATAAGTCATCCGGGGTGACAGGAAGAAATAAGACCGATAGACTGGTTGGACCACTGAATCAAAAAGCAACAATCGTATGTCAGATCGCATCACGCCACTTATTTTGGCGGTGGCGCTGTTTATGGAGTTGATGGATGCCACCGTCATCGCCACAGCCCTGCCCGCCATCGCTGCCGACATTGGCACAGACCCCATTTCGCTGAAACTTGCGCTTGCCTCCTATCTGGTGGCGCTGGCGATTTTCATTCCCATCAGCGGGTGGATGGCCGACCGTTATGGCGCGCGCAACGTGTTTCGCGGGGCGATTGTGGTGTTTATGCTAGGTTCGATTGCCTGCGCCTTCGCAGACTCCTTGTTCTCCTTTGTGGCGGCCCGGTTCCTGCAAGGTATGGGTGGCTCGATGATGACGCCGCTGTCGCGGTTGATCCTTATTCGCAATACGCCGAAAAAGGATCTGGTCAATGCGTGGGCGTGGCTCACCATGCCCGCCCTGTTCGGCCCGCTGGCTGGACCACCGATTGGCGGGTTTTTGACCACATATTTCTCCTGGCACTGGATTTTCTACATCAACATTCCCATCGGCCTGATCGGGCTTGTGTTGGTGACAAAATATATGGGCGGCACAGGTTACCGCGAGCGCCGCAAGCTGGATGTGATCGGCTTTCTGCTCACCGGCACGGCCTTCTCCGGCATCATTTTTGGTCTGTCGGTCATCTCCATGCCCGCGCTGCCGCCGTGGTTTGGGGCGTCCGTTGCCCTGCTCGGCTCGCTGTCCGGCATCGCCTATTATTTCCACGCGCGTCGCACCGAAAATGCGGTGCTGGACCTCAAAGTGTTTGAGGAGCCGATATACCGCACGTCGATCATTGCTGGCTTTATCTATCGCGTGGCGGGCGGTGCGTTTCCGTTCCTGTTCCCGCTGATGCTGCAAGTGGGCTTTGGTTATAGCCCGTTTGAGTCCGGCATGATTTCGTTTATCGGCGCCGGCGGCGCGATCTTGATGAAGTTCTTCCTCAAGCCTGCGTTGCAAGTGTTTGGATTTAGAATCCTTTTGATCGTTGGCGTCGCCATGTCCGCATTGCTGGCAGTCACCCATGGCTTCTTCACGGCGCAAACGCCGATCTGGTTGATCATGTCGATTCTGCTGTTTATGGGCTTCTTCCGGTCGATGTATTACACCTCATTGAACACCCTCACCTTCGCTGAAACGCCGGAAAACCAATCCGGCTCAGCCACTGTGATCAGCTCCGTGAGCATTCAGTTGGCGTTCGCGCTGGGCGTGGCCTTTGCGGCCTTGTTGCTGGATGTGTTCTCACTGATCAACGGCACTGAAGTGGGAGTGCGTGAAATGCAACTGGCGTTCTTCATTCTCGCCGCCATCACTGCTCTGGCGATGATCCCAATTTTGGGGCTGTCAAAGCAGGTTGGTGATGACGTTGCCGGGCATAAGGCCAAGGTGAAACCTTTGGCCTAGCGTCAGCCTTTGAAGCCTTTGGCGATCAGGTAGCTTTCGGAGGAATCCTGACGCGATGCTGGGGGCTTGGCGTGGAAGGTCGATTTAAAGTGGCGCTTGAGGTGGGCGAGCAACTCGTTTTCGGTGCCGCCTTGGAAAACCTTGGCCACGAAAGCGCCGTCCGGCTTTAAGATTTGGATGGCGAAATCAGATGCCAGCTCCACCAGCGCCATAATGCGCAAATGGTCTGTGGCTTTGTGGCCGGTGGTCGGCGCCGCCATATCGGAAAGCACCAGATCAACTTTGTGGCCGCCCAGCGCATCGATCAGCATGTCGGGCGCGTCGTCATCGTTAAAATCTTTCTGGAGGAAGATGACACCGGGCATGGGTTCCATTTCCAAATAGTCGATGCCCACGATTTTGGGATCATCGGCGTCCGCGCCCATAATCTCTGTGGCCACTTCGCACCAGCCGCCGGGCGCACAACCAAGGTCCACCACCCGCATGCCGGGGCGCAAAATATTGTGCTTTTCGTTCAGCTCAATCAGCTTATACGCAGCACGAGAGCGTCGCCCCTCTTTATTGGCGCGCAGCACGTAGGGATCATTCAGTTGGCGTTGCAGCCAGAGCGTTGATGAAATCTTGCGGCCCTTGGCCGTTTTCACCCGCGTCTTCAACCCGCGATCGGAGGCTTTCGAATTTGCTTTACCTGCTGCTTTCGCAATGGCCTTGCCACGGGCTTTCTTGCCGCCACCGCCGACTTTACTTGGCTTCTTGCTCATGCTTTCGCCCCTTTTTCGCGCCGCCGATAGGCTTTTTTGCCAAATTGGGCGCCATGTCCCTTGCCGGGCCGTTTGGACCATACACGGTCCTCCGACATCAGGGAAATCAGAATACCTTCGCGCAACCCCCGGTCGGCCACGCGGATGCGGTCGCAGGGCCATTCGCGGCGGATGGCTTCAAAAATAGCACAGCCGGGAATCACCAAATCGGCGCGTTCTCGGCCAATGCACGCATTGGCAACACGGCGGTCATAATCCATATTCAGCAACACACGCATGGTGTCTATTACGTGCTGCTCACCCATCCAAAGCCCATCGACTTTGGATCGGTCATAGCGTTCAAGACCCAAATGCAGGCCCGCCAATGTCGTGACCGTGCCCGAGGTGCCCACCAGATGCATCTTGCTTTCAGCAATGGCGCGTTTCAGCTTTTCGCGACCTTTAAAGCGTTTGAGATGCTCGCGCACATAGTCGATCATGTCTTCAAAGCTTTCAGGGGTAACATTTACCCCGTCAAACTTTTCAGCAATGGAGACCACCCCCACCGGCAGGGATTGCCAAGACCGGATCGACGCTGCCATTTTGCCGCGGGCCTTGGGGCGTCCGCCCCGAAAATCAAGCCACGCCAATTCAGACGACCCACCACCAATATCAAAGATCACCGCGCCGCTGGCCCCTTGATCCACCAGATCGGCGCAGCCGTTTACAGCCAATTGCGCCTCGGTTTTCCGATCAACAACTTCAAGCTCAATCCCGGTTTCCGATTGAATGCGCTGCAAAAACTCAGTGGCGTTGCTGGCCGACCGACACGCCTCGGTGGCGATAAGCCGCAGCTTGGCAATCTTATGATTGCCAATCTTTGTTTTGCATTGTTTGAGGGCATCAATGGTGCGGTTCATTGCAGCTGGCGACAGCGCGCCGGTGGTCGACATCCCCTCGCCCAATCGCACAATTTTGGAAAAACCGTCCACAACTTTGAAGCCGCTATCGGTGGGACGCGCCAGCAACAGCCGACAATTGTTGGTGCCCAAGTCCAAGGCCCCATAAATATTGGGTTTAGTGGAACCGCGCGCGCTTGTGTGGCGTTGGCCATTTCGTTTATGGGTCCGCGAATGGCCAGGAGATCGCCCATGGCCACCTCTGGCGCCTTGGTCCTCAGGACCAGTTGCCAAATGCCCTTCACCTGTGCCCTTTATAGGGGGCTGTGATGGGCGTTTCTGGTTTGCGGACCGATTCTTATCGGTCACTTTAATTGCTCCATCCAGTCCGGGTCGCTACGCTTCTGCGGCGCCCCAATGACGATGTGTTACGTGTTGAAATTAAATCTAAAGCAAAGGCCAGCGATGCGCAATGGTGAAAGATATTCAGAATTTGGGAAAAAACTTAACTTTTTAAAGAAGAATATATTCTAAATTCTCGATATAAGAACAATTTCATTACTGGCGTCACGTATCGTCCAATTCTATGTTGGTGATCATATGTTTAAAAGACTAATAGAGACCATTCGATCCGAGAAAAACCTATCCGCGACCATCCGGGCGCAGCTTGTTGATGGGCTTTTTCACCCGTTTGCCTCCCTTATTTCCGGCGCAGTTGCCGGTCTTTTTATCGCGACGGTTCTGTCCTTCACCGCGAATGATGCGCTGGTGGAGAACATGGCGTATGCCGTTGTTATTATTGCATTGGGCCGCATCGCGCTTGGCGTTTACTATTTGCGCTCTGGCCAACCTGTTACACCGCAAAATGTCAATCAATGGGAATGGGCCTACGCCATTGGCGGCACCGCGTTCTCATTGTGCTTGGGCATGGTGACATTCTTTGCGGTATTGCGCATCGACAATGGTGCCATCCATTTGATGCTGACCACGACCACAGCGGCCTATGCGGCCTCTATTGCCGGTCGAAATGCCAGCCGCCCTTGGGTGGCGCTGGGTCAGCTTTACTTTGCATCCGTGCCTATGGGCCTGGGCTTGGTGCTGCACGATACTGTGTTTTATGAGGTTGTGGGTGCCGCGTTGCTGATTTTCATGTTCGGCATGACGGACATTACCTTGGCCGTGCGCAAAACCATTATCAATGCGCTTGAAACTCGTGAACTGAACAAGGAATTGGCTGACTCCTTCGAACAACAAGCAAATCTGTTCGACGGGGCGCTGAAAAACATGTCACACGGCCTTTGCATGTTTGACCGGGATAATAAGCTCTTGGTTTGGAACCCCATCTTATGTGAAATTTTAGGGTGCCCACCTGATCGATTGCGCAAGGGTGAATCATTTCAAGAAGTGCTCACGCTGATCCATCCGGCAGACCGGGATCATTTTGCCTTCAATGGCAATGTTGAAACGGACAAGGCCAAGGCGAACTTTGAGCAAACGGTTCAGCTAGAGGATGAGCGGTTTGTTGATGTGTCCTCGCGACAAACTTCAACGGGCAACCGCGTGTTGGTGTTTGCTGACGTCACCGAGCAGAAAAAAGCCGAGGCGAAAATCAGAAGCCTGGCTTTGGTCGACCAGCTGACGGGCTTGATGAACCGCACCTCCTTGCAAACTGCGTTTCGCGACGTGTTGGAGAACAACACCACTGATCAAGAAGTTGCTGTTTACTTCATCGACCTTGATCACTTCAAAAATGTGAATGACACATTGGGCCACCCTGTGGGCGATGATTTGCTGCAGCAAGTGGCCAAGCGCATTTGCGATGTCTGCATGGATGAGTGTGACGTTGGCCGGATGGCTGGCGACGAGTTTTTGGTGATCCAAAAACTCTCCCCTCACGCGCGCACCCCTGAAATTTTGTCCAGCCAGATTATTGATGCGCTCAAGCAACCGTTCAATGTTGCCTCTCACTATGTTCGTATTGGCGCTTCGATCGGCATTGCGATTTCACCGAAGGACGGCACAGATTCGGGCCTCTTGTTAAAACGTGCCGATATGGCGCTTTATGCCGCTAAGAACTTTGGCCGGAACCGTTTTGAGTTCTTTGAACCTAAAATGGACCAAAAGGCACAACAAGTCCGCGCGATGGAATTGGACATCAAATATGCGCTGGAAGCGAACCAATTCCGCCTGGCCTTTCAGCCTATTGTTGACGCGAACACATTTGAAATTTCGGGATTAGAAACGCTCATTCGCTGGACACACGAAAAACGTGGCCGCGTTGCCCCGTCCGTGTTTATTCAGGTGGCCGAACAGACTGGCCAGGTGATTGAGATTGGTCGTTGGGTTTTGCGCGAAGCGATACGCCAAGCCTCAAAATGGCCAACGGACACGCCAATTGCAGTCAATTTCAGTGCCGTGCAATTCCAAGACACTGACTTTCCTAAATATCTGAAATCGCAATTGCGTCGCTATAAACTGGCGCCGGAGCGGGTGGAACTGGAAATCACAGAAACAGCGTTTTTCCAAGATGAGGTTGCCACACTGGATATTTTGAATCAGTTCCAAGCGATCGGCGTCAAAATCTCGCTGGATGACTTTGGCACAGGTTTCTCCTCACTGTCTCAGCTGCGCACGTTCCCCTATCACAAGATCAAAATTGATGGGTCCTTTGTGCGGGACCTGGAAACAAATGCCAGCTCCAAAGCAGTGGCAACGGCCGTGGCCCATATCGGCCAAGCGCTCAATATCCGCGTGGTGGCAGAATGTGTTGAATCGAAAGAGCAGCTTGAATATTTGCGCGACGCAGGCGTTAGCGAAATTCAAGGTTTCCATTTATGTCGTCCATTGAACAATGAAGACATTGTCAGCCTATTGGAAATTGGCAAAGGGAAGTTTGACCGCGATTTTTTGAAAGAGATCGCTGAGCGCAGCGATAAAACCGCCGCGCAATAGCTTTCAATTTGCATAGCTTATGAATTACCGCGCCCGCTACTCTGCAGCGGGCGCAGCTTTTTTAGACTGGGCAGCAACAAGTCGCTGCATCACTTTTAGCTCTCGGGAAGAAATACGCATACCGGCATCCGCCCACAGCGAGACCACGTCATCCAACTCTTCAAATGGAATTGGATTGGCCCGCTTCACGGCCTTACGGTAGGTGCAAAGGGCAGCTTGCTTTTGCTCGTTCTTGGCAATGAAACGCTGAACCGTTTTCAGCCCCTCACCCTTTTCTGCCAAAATATGCACAACGCCCATTTCGTATAGCTCTTCTGCGCTGAGCGTGCGGCCCGTGCGCACCAATTGCTCGGCTTTGGCAAAGCCCAAGGACCGCCCCAGGAAGGTGAGCGCGCCCATGCCGGGGAACAGGCCAAACATTTGCTCAGGAAACCCAAACTTGGTGCCCTTCTCGGCGCAAATATAGTCAAACGACAATAGGGATTCAAAGCCACCGCCAAGCGCATCGCCCTGCACCAAACCAATGGTCAGGAGTTCGCTATCAATGCTGCGCCAGTTCTTGTGCAATATTTCGACGCAGGATCGACCATAGGCATAGAGCCCGTCGCGATCCTTTGAGTTGATACAGTGGGAGAAATAGTCAAGATCGCCGCCCAAACAGAAGAAATCTGGATGCCGAGACCCGAGCACAACAAATTTGAAGTGCTCGCCCATTTCCTCTTTCAATGACCGAATATTGTAATGCCAGCCATGGAAATCATCGAGCAAAGCCGGATTATAAGCGGCCCGCCCCTCGAAATTCATGAAGCTCCACAAGGTGCTGTGGGAGATATCAAATGCATTCTCCAGTTGACCAAGCTCTGGCCAAAACCGGTTTGAAAGATTTGAAGGTGCTGCTGATCGCGGCATCAGCACCGTGTTTTCATTTTTTGGATTTTGTTCGCCTACAAAGTCGGAACTCGGCAGGCTGAAAGCTGCATTATCTGACATGATACTAAATACTAAAACATTTTTAAAAATAGGGGTTCAGTTAACAACATATTAACGGAATTTTCAATCAATTTTATTTAAATAGCAATATGCAACAATTAACCATGATTGTGTCAAAATTGTTACCAATCAACGTGTTAAACAAAACAATTAAAGAAAAATAGTAAATTTACCCACAGTTTAATGCCGATTTTTGCATGTGAAGTGCTGTTTTTCGTGTTGCTGCAGTTGGTTAGGTTTGTCATAAGCAAGAGATGACCCGACCAATCCTTTATAGCTTTCGTCGCTGTCCCTATGCCATGCGTGGGCGGCTGGGCATTCAAGCCGCGCAATTAGAGGTTGAATTGCGCGAAATCTTGCTGCGGGACAAGCCTGAGACGTTTTTGCAGACATCCCCCAAGGGCACCGTTCCCGTGTTAGATTTGGGCGATCAAGTGATTGAAGAAAGCCACGACATTCTGAAATGGGCGTTGGCGCAAAGCGATCCGGAAGATTTGCAGCATGGTGGGCAGGATCTCGATGAGATGCACGCTCTGATTGAGCAATCGGACAAAGAGTTCAAGCCCCTGCTCGACCGCTATAAATATCCAACACGATATGAGCTTGACGGCGGTGCGACAGCCCGCGATCGCGCCCTTCCCTTTCTCGACATGCTTGATGCCCGCCTTGCGGATGATGGCTTTCTGTTTCACGGTCGAATCAGTGTCGCAGACTTAGGCATTTGGCCATTTATCCGCCAATTCGCGCATGTCGATCGTGACTGGTTTTGGGCGCAAGACCGTCCCCATTTGATCGCTTGGCTCGACTATTTTTTGAATAGTGACCGCTTCGGTCAAATTATGCCCAAGTTCACGCCATGGAAAATTGGCGATGAGCCGGTACTATTTCCTATAAAATAGTCCCTAAAGAGCACCTGTTTGCTTGATTATGGTGTAGGGCATGGCTAAAGCTACCTCCCATAAAATGCAAAAGGATAGTTGATCTTGGCTTCTCATCAGATTTTACCTGCCCAACTTGCGCAGCCGCTCATTCGGCGCGCAGTGGACAATGCTTTGCTGGAGGATTTGGGGCAAGCTGGGGACATAACCACGCAAGCAACCCTCTCCCCTGACGCCACAGCCGTCGCGGTGATGAATGTGCGCGAAGCTGGCATCATTAGCGGCATCGAGCTGGCCCGAGCCGCCTTTGCGCAAATTGGCGATGGGCTGAAGTTTGAAGCGCATGTCACAGACGGCGATGCGGTGCTGCCCGGTCAAGACATTGCCACAATATCCGGCAACGCTCGCCTTATCATGTCGGCCGAGCGCGTTGCGCTGAACTTCATGTGCCATATGAGCGGCATTTCCACCTTCACCAAACGTTACGTGGATGAAGTTGCCGGCACTGGGGCCAAGATTTGCTGCACCCGCAAAACAACACCCGGCCTACGGGCGTTTGAAAAGTTTGCTGTGAAGTGCGGCGGCGGTGCCAATCACCGATTTGGCTTGGATGACGCGATCCTGATCAAGGACAATCATATTGCGGTAGCGGGCGGCGTAAAGCAGGCTGTGCTCGCTGCTAAAGCTTTTGCTGGCCATATGATTGCGATTGAAGTTGAAGTGGACACGCTGGAGCAATTTGCCGACGCGTTGGACGCAGGGGCAACCGCAGTGTTGCTCGACAATATGAGCCCGAAGCAATTGCGCGAAGCGGTGCACGCTTGCAAAGGGGCAGCCCGCCTTGAAGCCTCTGGCGGCATCAATCTGGATAGTGTGCGCAAAGTGGCAGAAACGGGCGTTGAGTTCATCTCCACCAGTCAAATCACGATGGCGGCCTCGCCGCTTGATATTGGCCTTGATATCAAGATCAACGACCAGGAATAGCAGTTTCATGCCCCAATTTGATGCGATCGCCACGCAAATGCTTGAGGCGGCTCTCGCAGCGAGCCATGTCATTCTCAAGCATTATCAGGGGCATATTGCGGTGGAACGCAAAGATGATGGTTCGCCCGTGACCGCTGCGGATGCTGCGGGGGAAGACATCATCATCAGTAAGCTGGCAGCGCTCGACATTCCGATTTTGGGCGAAGAGAGCGTGGCAGAAGGCAACATCCCAACATTGGGTGAGCGTTTTTTTGTGGTCGACCCGCTGGATGGCACGAAAGAGTTTATCAAGCGCAATGGCGAGTTCACGGTGAACATCGCTTTGGTGGAGCACGGTGTGCCGACCTATGGCGTCATTATCGCACCCGCCAAGGACACGGCCTATATCGGCACGCCTGGCGGCGCGTTTAAATCCACACTTGAGGGTGACAAACCCATCAATTGGCAACAAATTCACGCCGACCCAAATATGAAGTGCAAGATCGTCGCCAGCCGCTCTCATGCCCATGGCGCCATCAAGCACTTTTTGGATGAAGCTGGCCCTTGCGAAGATGTCTCGGTTGGGTCTTCGCTCAAATTCTGTTTGGTGGCTGAGGGCACGGCCCTTCATTACCCCCGGTTCACGCCCACTTGTGAGTGGGATATCGCCGCGGGCCATGCGATCTTGTGCCATGCCGGTGGGGCTTTGATTGAAGCCACAGGCGGGAAAATGCGCTACGGCAAAACCGAGACGGACTTTCTCAATCCGTTTTTTGCGGCTGCCGCTTCCCCTGCGCTGGCGGAAAAATGTGCTGACATTATGCGCCGGGCTATTGAAAAGGTCCGGTAAGACCTTATTTACGCTGTATTCTAATCCAATCGAAACGCATTCGCGTTATGAAAAGGAACAATGGGTGCGCTCATTTACCTTTTGTTGCCCTTTTACAAAAAAGTGAAGTCAAGTCTCTTGTCATTATGATTTTCCGTCATATATAGAGTTGATATATATCGATCCTATATGAGGCGACTATTTATAATGAATGTAAAAACCATCTGTCTCGCCATTTTGACTCAAGGCGAAACCACCGGATATGACATTCGCAAGCGCTCTACAGAGGGCGACTATGCCTATTTCATGGAAGCCAGTTTTGGTTCCATATACCCTGCTTTGTCCAAATTGGAGGAAGAGGCATATGTCACCAGCCGCACCGTGGCACAAGAGGGAAAACCCTCTAAACGTGTCTATAAGATCACGCCAACCGGGCGCGAGTTTTTCATCAATTCGCTTTATGACGAATTGAATGATGATGTCTTCCGCTCCGAGTTTTTGCTTTTCCTCCGCTTTGTTGAAGACCTGCCCCGCTCGTTGGTGGAAAAACGCGTCAATGAACGCATCGCCAAATGCAACGACGCGATTGAGAACGTCAAAAAGCTGGAAGAAGAATTTACCAAGCCCTCAGAACGCTGGGTTTTGAATTTCGGGCAGCACTGCATGCGCAGTGCCCGCCAATATCTAATTGACAATAAACAAGAAATAATCGCGCTGGCCAAGCAAGAAGATGTGCCTGCCCGCGCGGCCGAATAGGGACGAGATTTATGCGATTTCTAATGTCATATGGCGTTGCATTCCTGCTGTTGGTGGGTATCGGCGGTTGGATGGCCTCTGGTTACCTGGTGCAAGGCGGGCAAGGCCCCGGCAATGGCGAAACACAAGCGCTTGATGCGGTCGACTTGCCCGGCGCGGACAAAGCCAAAGACTTAATGACAGAGTTTGGCTTGATCAAAAGCGACGAAGAACAAGCTGCTGAAGATGAAGTGGCCCAAGCAGAAGCTGAAGCCGAAACAGCCGCTGCCGAAGAATTGCAGGCGGTGCGCACCCGCACATTCACAATTCAGCCTTTGCCGCTGGAAGTGACCCTTCGCGGCAACACGGCGGCAAAAGCCACCCTCTCCATTCGGGCCGAGACCACCGGCATTTTGGAGAGCCGCCACGTTGATAAAGGCGATGTTGTGAAGGCAGGCGATCTGCTGTGCTCGATCGATGCGGGCACGAGACAAGCACGCCTGGCGCAAGCTGAGGCAAGCTACGAACAAGCGAAAGCCGATTTCGAGACCAACAAAAAGCTGCGTGAAAAGGAATTTGCCCCGACAAACTCAGCCGCGGCTTATGAGTCCAGCTTGAAAGCAGCTAAGGCGCAGTTGGATGAAGCCAAGGCAGAATTGGCCCGCACTGAAATTTACGCGGAAGCCGGTGGCATTGTGCAGGAGCCAATGGCACAGCCGGGTGACATGTTGTCCGCTGGTGGCCCTTGCGTGACGCTGGTGCAGATGGACCCGTTGATCTTTGTTGGTGATGTCGCAGAAAGCAATATTGATGCGGTGCGCATTGGCTTGCCTGTGACAGTTAAAACCATCACTGGACGGGTAATTGAAGGCAAAGTGGCCTATATTAGCCCCACAGCCAACACAGCGACACGCGCTTTCCCAGTGGAAGTTGAATTGCCGAACCCCAATCATTCGGTTCGCGCAGGACTTACCGCTGAAGCAAGTGCTGTTTTGGGCACTGTGCCGGCGCATTTGATCCCCCAATCTGTGCTGACATTGGACAATGACGGCACCTTGGGCGTGCGCGCGGTGAAGGACGGTGAAGTCAGCTTTCATCCGATTGAAATCGTCCAAGACAGCCAACAAGGCATTTGGGTGACCGGATTGCCCGAAAGCATCAACATCATCACCGTTGGGCAGGAATATGTTGTCGCTGGCCAACAAGTGTTGGCCGACAATGAAACTGAGGAGACAACATCATGATTGGTGCCCTCGAGAACATTCTTCGGCGTCCCAAAACCGTCATTGTTGTGATGCTGGTGATGCTGATGGCAGGTATCTCCGCCTATATTAATCTGCCAAAGGAAAGCCAGCCCGATGTGGATGTGCCTTACCTTTATGTATCTGTTTCGCAGACGGGTGTGTCTCCATCGGATGCGGAGCGGCTATTGGCACGTCCGTTGGAAAACGAGTTGCGCAACCTTGATGGGTTGAAATCAATTTCATCGACCTCAAGCACCGGCCACGCGTCTGTGTTTTTGGAGTTTGACATTAATTTTGACAAAGATCAGGCGCTGGTCGATACCCGCGAAAAAGTCGACACTGCCAAGTCGAAGCTGCCTGACGATGCCAACGAACCGACCATCCATGAGATTTCTGCAAATGGTTTTGCCACCATTACAGTTGCGCTTTCAGGCGATGTGCCAGAGCGCACTTTGTTGCGCGTGGCGCAGGACTTGCAAGAAGATTTGGAAGGCATTTCCACGGTACGTGACGTCAATATGGCGGGTGACCGCGAAGAAGTGTTGGACGTTGTTGTCGATTTGCTGAAGCTGGAAAGCTACAATTTGACGACCAATCAGCTCTTTGATGCGTTGGCCCGGAACAACCTTGTTGTGCCTGCTGGTACATTGGACACCGGCCAAGGCAAATTCGCCTTGGAAGTGCCTGGTTTGATTGAGAATGCGGCTGACGTGTTCACCCTCCCCTTGAAAACTGATGGCAGCACCATCGTCACTTTTGGCGATGTAGCGTCCATTCAGCGTACATTTAAAGATGCGACAGACTTCACCCGCGTGAACGGTGAACCTGCGATTATTCTTGAGGTGAACAAGCGCCTCGGTTCGAACATCATCGACACATCTGATAATGTGCATAAGGTTGTGGAAGCCGCCAAGGCCGAATGGCCGACGACGATCCACGCCTCCTTTATGCTGGACCAAGCCAAGTTCTCGAAAGATATGCTGGATTCGCTGCAATCTGCTGTGTTGACGGCGATTGCATTGGTGATGATTGTCACCATCGCCATGCTGGGCATTCGCCCTGCGATCATGGTGGGTGTTGCCATTCCAACCAGCTTTATGATGGCGTTCTTCTTCCTGCAATTGCTGGGTTACACCGTCAACATGATGATCATGTTCGGCCTTGTGCTGACCGTGGGCATGTTGGTGGATGGGGCCATTGTGATTGTGGAATATGCTGACCGAAAAATCTCGGAAGGCATGGAGCGACGCGAAGCCTTTATCCGCGCGGCAAAGCTGATGTTCTGGCCCGTTGTGTCCTCCACGGCGACCACATTGGCAGCCTTCACGCCGATGTTGTTGTGGCCGGGGATCATCGGTAAATTTATGAGCTATTTGCCGATCATGGTGATCATTACCCTGATCTCCTCCTTGATCACGGCGATGATTTTCTTGCCCGTCATTGGCGGTTTGGTCGCGCGTAAACGCGTGAGCGAAAAAGAAATCGCCGCGGCAAAATCATTGTCAGTGCACAACCATTTCGACCCGAAAAAAGTGCCGGGCCTGACGGGGCTTTACATTCGATTTATGAATATGATTATCCGTCGCCCCTTGTTCGTTCTTATTGTGGGACTGGGCGTTATTGGCGGCGTGTTCTACACATTTGCCAACAACCCAACGGGCGTTGAAGCGTTTCCCAAGATCGAGCCGGAATATGCCACAGTGGCGGTTACGGGCCGGGGCAACTATTCGCCGGTGGAAATCCGCGATCTGCTGATTGAGGTTGAGCAGCAAGTGCTCAAAGTTGAAGGCATTGAAGATACTGTACTCAACTTTGGCTCAACCGGTGCGGTGACTTCAACACCACCAGACACCATCGGCAATTTGCAGCTGGAGTTTGAACCCTTCCGCGACCGTCGTTATGCGACCGAAATCTTTGCGGACATCCGCGCCAATGTGGCGGATATTTCCGGGATTGGCGTCGAACTGTTGGAAGCCGAAGAAGGCCCCCCAACGGGTAAAGACGTGAATATGCGTGTTGTGGCCCAAAGCTATGATGAATTGGCACCTGTTGTGGCCAAGATCCGCAATTATATCGAAAACGATATGGGCGACATGATCGAGGTTGAAGACGGGCGTCCCCTGCCCGGCATTGACTGGGAAATCAAGGTTGACCGCGAAAAGGCTGCCCTGTTTGGACTTGGTGTGCGTGAATTGTCACCTTATGTGCAATTGGTCACGTCAGGCGTCGCCATTGGCAGCTATCGTCCTGATGATGCCAATGACGAGTTGGATATTCAGGTTCGTTTGCCGAAAGAACAGCGCACATTCGACGCGCTAGACAGTTTGCGGATCATCACCAACCAAGGTTTGGTGCCAGTCTCCAACTTTATCGAGCGTAAAGCGGTGCCAAAAGTGGCGAACATTGAACGCCGCAATGAGAAGTACACCATGAGTGTGCGGGGCAATGTGGCAGAAGCTGAAAATGAAGATGGCTCACCTGTGACTGCCGCGCAAAAAGTGGATCAACTGAAAGAGTGGATTGACGGGCAAAGCTGGCCATCAACCGTAGACTTCGAGTTTGCGGGTGCTGATGAGCAAACCCAGGAAACCAACGCCTTTATGCAACAGGCTGGTTTGGGCGCCATGTTCTTGATGTTCTTGATCTTGTTGACCCAGTTTAACAGCTTCTATCAGGTGTTTATCACCCTTTCGACGGTGGTTATGTCTGTTGCAGGCGTGTTGCTGGGCATGATGATCACGGGTCAGGCATTTTCTGCCATCATGACTGGTGTGGGTATCGTGTCGCTGGCCGGTATTGTGGTGAACAACTCAATTGTGTTGATCGACACCTATAACCGTTTCCGCAAGGAAGACGGCGTTGACCCGATCACCGCATCTTTGATGACCGCATCGCAGCGATTGCGCCCGGTCTTGTTGACCACCATTACGACCGTCTTCGGCCTGATCCCGATGGCGATGGGTGTTTCAATTGACTTTTTCGCCCGCGAAATCGTTATTGGTGACCCATCCGGTGCGTGGTGGATTCAATTGGCCACAGCCGTGATTGCCGGGTTGAGCTTCTCAACGCTGCTGACCTTGATCATGGTGCCCGTGATGTTGTCTGCCCCAGCTGTTTGGAAAGACTTCTTCGTTTGGGTCTGGACATCAACAGTGGGCCGCAAAGCCGCTGCTGCCAAGGCCGAGGAAAACGTTGACGCTGAACAGGCTGAAGATGGTGAAGTCGATGCAGACCAAGTTGCAGCGCAGCAAGACGCGGCGCCCCAGGATCAGCCTTCCGACGCGACCATCCCCGGCGATACGGATAGTGCCAAGCAATATATCCGCAGGCCGGTGGAAGGCGCCTTGCTGGCTGAAGAAAAGAATGGCGTGACCATCGTGTCGCGCCCGACCCCGGAAGCGGCTGAATAGGTTCAGCCTTTTCAACCTCCAAAGCAAAACGGCCCCTTGCGGGGCCGTTTTTTTGTGTCGTGCGAGATGAGGCTATTGCGATGGTTCTTTATCTTTGTCGATCGAGATAAAGCCTTCGCTGCCAGCGGTTTCACGCGCCTTGCGCAAACGTTCGCCCGCCTCGTCAACTTCACGCTGGCGGTTCCACATTTGAGCATATAGCCCGTCTTGCGCCAGCAAGCCTTCATGATTGCCCCGCTCGGCGATCTTGCCATCGCGCAGCACAATGATTTCATCGGCATTGACCACGGTGGACAGACGGTGGGCGATCACCAATGTTGTGCGATCTTGCGCCACGGCATCCAGCGCTGACTGGATTTCCTGTTCGGTTTGAGTGTCGAGCGCCGAGGTGGCCTCGTCCAAGATCAGGATTGGCGGGCTTTTCAGAATGGTTCGTGCAATCGCCACACGTTGCTTTTCACCACCGGAGAGCTTGAGACCACGTTCACCCACTTGCGTATTGAAGCCGTCGGGCAGGCTTTCGATAAAGTCAGAGATTTGCGCCAAGCGTGCTGCCTCGCGCACTTCCTCATCCGATGCATCGGGGCGGCCATAACGAATGTTATATTCGATGGTGTCATTAAACAGCACGGTATCCTGCGGCACCATGCCCACAGCCGTCCGCAATGACTTTTGCGTCACGTCACGCACATCCTGCCCATCGATTTCGACGCTGCCTTCAATCACGTCATAGAAACGATAGATCAGCCGTGAAATGGTGGACTTGCCTGCGCCGGACGGCCCCACGACCGCAATCGTTTTGCCCGCAGGCACCTCAAAATCAATGCCTTTCAGGATTTCGCGATTGGAATCATAGTGAAATTTCACATTGTTGAATTTCAGGACCGGGCCGGTCACCTTGATTGGCTTGGCGTTGGGCTTATCCTCGATTTCCGCGTCTTGATCCAAAAGCTGGAACATTTGCTCGATATCGGTCAGGCCCTGGCGAATTTCGCGATAAACGAACCCGATAAAGTTCAACGGACGATAGATTTGCATCATGTACATGTTGATCAGCACAAAGTCGCCAACGCTCATATCGCCGGACATGACACCGTTTACCGACATCATGGAGATGACGATCATCCCCACCCAGAAAATGACGCCTTGGCCAAAGTTCAAAAAGCCGAGCGAGGTCCACATGCGGGTGGCGGCGCGCTCATATTTGCCCATGGCCCCATCAAAGCGGCGGGCTTCCATCTCTTCGTTGCCGAAATATTTGACCGTTTCGAAATTGAGCAGGCTATCAACCGCTTTGGAGTTTGCGTCCGTGTCGCTCTCGTTCATGGCCCGGCGAATACCGATCCGCCAGTTTGACGCCTTGATGGTGAAATAGAGGTAGCCCCAAATGGTCACCACCAATACCGCAAGAAAGGTCAACCCGAAGGCGAAGGTGAAGATGGTGGAGATGATCAAAAACTGCACCAGCGTAGGTGCCGTGTTCAGCATTGTGAAGCGCACAATGGTCTCGATCCCCTTGGTCCCCCGTTCAATGACGCGGGAAAGGCCGCCAGTGCGCCGCTGCAGGTGATAGCGGAGACTTAATGCATGGAGGTGCTGGAATGTACGGTGCGCCAACTGGCGCACAGCGTGTTGCCCCACGGAGGCAAACAGCACGTCGCGCAATTGCATAAAGCCACTTTCGAGGATGGAGCCGACGCCATAGCCGATCACCAGCAATATGGGCAGGGATATGCCCAGCCACATGGCCGTTTCCATGCCATCTGGTTGCCCGAGAATATCAACGATCCCTTTATAGGCGAGCGGCACGAGCGCCTCTGCACCCTTTGCAGCCAATAGAGCCAGGATGGCCCATACGACGCGCAATTTAAGCTCAGGGCGGTCGCTTGGCCACATATAGGGCCAAAGGTTTTTCACTGTCGAAAGTACGTCACCTTCTTCGGCGCTGACAGTCTGCTTTTTATTTTTATCGGCTTGATTGTCTGCCATTAGCTATTTGTACTCGCTTTTAGTTTTTCTGTGCTGGCCGCATCGTCGACCAAAATCTGTTCTATATTTGCGATAAGCCGCTCTAGGGGCGCTGCGCAGATGGAATAGCAGTTCTTTGTGCCCTGTCCTTTGCGCTCTATTATCCCGGCTTCCAAAAGCACTTTTAAATGCTGAGAGATTGTTGACTGGGCCAAGTCTATACAGGTGGTCAAATCCCCACAGCAGGGTGTTTTTTGCTGTGTCAAATAACGCAATATCGCCACACGTGCCGGATGCCCGACAGCGCGGGTGAGTTTGGCCAATTCTTCATCTTGAGGATCAGATAGCATACGCTAACTCCATAATGCGGAAGACAATTGAAAGCTGAGCAGGCGCAAATGGCCCCGTATCTTGGTGGTATTTCATTTCAAGTGAGGGCGGAACTGATGCCCAGCCGTCAAAATGAAAAACCCTTCATCGTATTTTTACGATAAAGGGTTTAACACCAAACTGCAAGGGGCAATTTTATTCGCTACGTTCCACATCGTCAGGTAGATCAAATACCTGCCCGGGGAAAATCAAGTTCGGGTTGCTGATCTCATTGGCATTGGCTTCATAAATCGTGGTGTAACGAATGCCTCGACCATAGACCCGGCGGGCAATGGTCCACAAATTATCGCCCTTGCGGATGATGGCTTTGCCAGACACGAAACGACCTTCGACATCGTCCACGGCGACCGCGGTGATGGTTGGAATTTCAGCTTCCGCTGATGTCGTTTCTTCGTCCATCTCAGCATCGTCCGCCGCAACCATCTCTTGCTCAGCTGAAGCGGTGCTGGCATCCGAGCTTGCGGACGCTTCAGGCGCTTCTGCCATATCGGTTGCATCTTCCGCCGGTGCTTCGTCGGCCATATCCGGTTCAGACGCCGGAGCCGCCTCTTCACTATCAGCCACATCCATCGCTGCATCCGATTCAGCAGGTTCTTCAATTGGCATCGCACCGTCTTCAGAGGTGGTTTCTTCACCTTCGGTGGCATCCATGACCGCCTCTTGTGTCGACGTCGCGTCGGCTGGCGTGTCTATCACAGTTTCAGCCGTAGCCGGTTCGTCACCAGCTTCCATCTCGACTTCCGTTTCAGCAGATGCCGACGGCGTTTCCGCCACAGAAGGCGCTTCCGTTTCCTCTGTCATATCCGCGTCAGTAGACGTCTCGGTCGCGTCCGCGACAACCATATCGTTGGTGTCAGCAGGCGCTGTTTCCTCAGCCACGTCTGCCAGCGTGTCAGATTCTGCAGTCGCCATCGGAGCAGTTTCTTCCTCCGATTCAGCAGTTGTCACCTCGTCACTCGAGGCGACAGATGCATCATTGGTCGCCACGTCCTTAGTGCTTTCATCTGAAGCACTCTCATCGGTTGTGGTTTCCTCCACAGCAGTTTCTGCATCAGCCTCAGGCTCCGCTTCAGCTGTTTCGACACGTTCAACAACGAAGTTGACCTCCGCCCGCGCAATCACGCTGGCCGTGTTGGGGTCAATTAGGTCAGCTCGTACACGTTGGCTTGGTTCCGTCAGAACATCATCGGTTTCCACCAGCCAGCGACCATCCTGCACTTCGGCATCGGCCACATATTCATTTTCAACATAGAGCCGGACAATGCCACCTTCCGGGCCACCACCCGCGATGAAGTTCTGTTGCCCGTCAATTTCAATTGCATCAATTGTCGGCTGTACGAACGCTTCAACGGCCTCAAGCACGTCTGCTGCGCTATCCGGCTCGGCGGCGGCGGTGCTATCGCGATCATCTGTTTCCAGCGCCGCCACGTCCATGTCGTCACTGGTCGCCTCTTCGCTAGGTGCAGCGTCGTCAGTTGCGGCTTCGGGCTCAGGTGTATCGGCTGGCGCGTTTGCTGCTTCCGTTTCTTCGGCTTCCGCCACCTGAACATCGTCGGCTTCACTCGCATTTTCCGAGTCATTTGAATCGGTTGGAGCAGGCTCTTCGCTTGTTGAGTCAGCAACTTCAACTTCTGATTCAACTTCCGTTTCTTCTGTGAAGGTTGCCTCTTCGGTGGCTTGAGCGTCGGCATTCACCTCCGCTTCGGCAACCTGCTCAACCTCTGCGGCTTCGGCGGCTGGTTCGGCTTCAGTTGCCTGCTCTGCGTCCGCATTGTTCATTTCTGCGCTATCGTCGCTTGGCGCTTCTGCAACCTCAATGTCCTCAGCACCTTCAGTTTCAGAAGTCGCCGTTTCCTCTGTCATATCGGTGGACGATTCTGTGGCCGCAGGCGTATCGCTTGTCGTCTCGGCAGGTGCCTCAGTTTGGGCATCAGCTGTTTCGATCGGCGCTTCGGTCGCGTCGTCGGGCTGTTCATCAAGCCCTTGAATAATCTCGCTGGCTTCGCCAGGTACGGCGGCGATCACGATGGGCTCTTTATCCCGCGCCTCATCAATCAACACAATTTCCGACTTCGCGGATTTGATGATGCCGCCCGCTGGGGTTGCCGCTTGCACAGTGATTTCAACACCGCCAGAAGCCAATGGCTGTTCAGGGACAAATACCCACTCACCTGTGCGTTCCGGCTCGGTTTTGCCCAATATCTCGCCATCTGCCAAAACAGAGACTTCATGCTCAGGATCGGCGGTACCAACAATGACAACCATACCGTCTGGCGCCGCGCGGGCGATGGTGAAGTCTGGCACGACAGGCTCTGTGGCCTCGGCCATATCAGTATCAGCGTCTGGCGCGGGATCTGCTGCCAAACGCTCATCTTCTGTCTCAACGGCATCATTGGCTTCAGTGGCCACATTTGCTGACTGGTCCGGTGAAGACCGCCCCATAACCTGCGACGCAACGCAGCTTAGAAATGGTCCGTCTTTTTCCGAACATGAGTTGATGGCCGGCGCCACAACGACGCCACCAACAATCAATGTAGTGGCCGCTGTAAAGCCCAAAGCAACGTAAAGATTAGATTTTGATGCCGTATCCGCCAGTTTCGCCTCCCCTTAGTCTTAAAACTACCCTGCACTTCGGGCAAATTACTCCATTAAGACTCGGTTTTCATAAGTTTATAAGTCACTGATTCATACAGCGCCTCGAACGATGCATCAATGATATTTGGAGAAACACCTACGGTAAACCAGCGTTCGCCAGTATTATCTCTCGATTCAACCAATACACGGGTGACCGCGCCCGTGCCGCCGTTTAAGATACGCACCTTAAAATCAACCAATTCAAGGTCATCAATGCGGTCCGAATATTTGCCCAAATCTTTACGCATGGCCAAATCGAGCGCATTGACCGGACCGTTACCTTCGGCCACAGACATGAGCATTTCACCATTCACCTCGATCTTTACAATCGCTTCGGACATGGTGATCAAATCGCCATTGGCGTTGTAGCGTCGCTCAACTGAGGTGCGGAAGCTTTCCACCCGGAAAAACTCAGGCAGTTGGCCAAATGTGCGACGGGCGAGCAAAGCAAATGACGCATCAGCGCCATCATATGAATAGCCGCGTGCCTCACGTTCTTTCACCTTGCGCAACAGCTGATCAAGGCGCGGCTCATCTTTTTCAACCTTCAGGCCCACGCGCTCTAAAACAGTCAGTAGATTAGACTTTCCGGCTTGCTGCGACACCATCACATTGCGCTCATTGCCCACCAAGGCGGGATCAATATGCTCATATGACGATGGGTCCTTGAGGATTGCTGATGCGTGAATGCCTGCCTTGGTGGCAAAGGCAGTCGCGCCCACATAAGGCGCTTGCCGCGCCGGGGCACGGTTGAGCAACTCATCAAACTGCCGCGATAAGGAAGTCAGCCCCTCGAGTTCCTTCTGCCCAACGCCAATTTCCAGCTCATCACAGAATGGCTTTTTAAGCGCAAAAGTTGGGATCAAGGAGATCATATTGGCGTTGCCGCATCGTTCGCCAATGCCATTCAAGGTGCCTTGCACATGGCGCACCCCTGCCCGCACAGCAGCCAATGTGTTGGCCACGGCTTGCTCCGTGTCGTTGTGCACATGGATGCCAAGATGGCTGCCTGGCACAGATTGCTGCACATGGGTGACGATGGCTTCAATCTCATCAGGCATGGTGCCGCCATTTGTGTCGCATAAGACGACCCAACGGGCACCTGCATCATAGGCTGCTTTGGCGCAGGAGATCGCATAATCCGGATTGGACTTGTAACCATCAAAGAAATGCTCGCAGTCGACGATGCATTCCTTTTGTGCGCTAAGCGTTGCTTCAACGCTGGACTGGATTGCTTCGATATTCTCGGCCTGCGAAATGCCCATGGCCATTTCGATCTGCTTGTCCCACGCCTTGGCCACAAAACAGATGGCTTTGGCCGCCGAGTTGAGCAAGCCCTGCACACCGGGGTCATTTTCTACGGAGCGGCCCGCACGTTTGGTCATGCCGAAGGCGGTGAACGTAGCGTTTTTGGTGCGGTCTTTTTCGAAAAATTCGGTGTCGACCACATTGGCACCCGGATAACCGCCTTCAATATAATCAACGCCTAAATTATCGAGCAATTTGGTGATGGTAATTTTGTCTTCAACTGAAAACTCTACGCCCGCTGTTTGGGCACCATCGCGCAATGTTGTGTCGAATAAATATAGGCGTTCTTTGGTCATGTTCAGTCCTGACTATCGGGCCATTCGGCTGTGTCGTGATCGGGGTGCTGGAAGTTTTTCATGGCAGAAAGCTGAGCTTGGAACTCAGGGTCTTCCGGGCGGATGGGCAATTCGTGCAGATCATCAAAACTTTTGATGCGTGCTGCATAATCGAGCTGCTTTGTGGGGGCGACTTTGTTTGGATCGTCAAAGCTGCCGATGGACAAAGAAATACCATCGCGGTCCCACTCATAGGTAAGCGGGGTGCCGCAATCTTTGCAAAAGCCGCGCTTGGCGACTGTGGAGCTTTGAAAATAGCTTGGCTGTCCCCGCGTCCAGGTCACCTTATCGTTGCTGAAGGTGGCGAATGCGCCAAAATAGCTGCCAGACTGTTTTTGGCACATGCGGCAATGGCAGATGGACCCGCCAAAATCATCGCCCAGCGCTTTGTAGCGCACTGCGCCGCACTGGCAGCCCCCGGTGTGAATTGATTCGGACATTTATGCGACCTCCCAATTGGTGATGCGGTTGCCCGCCTCGTCTTTTCCGTCTTTCAGTTTGATGCCCATGGCGGTCAGTTCATCGCGGATCGCGTCTGCTTCGCCCCATTCTTTGGCGTTCAGATGATCCAAACGCGCTTGAATTTTGGCTTCGATCTGATCGGCCTGCTCATGCTCTGGCCCCGCATTTTGGGCCGCTTGATAGGCCAACATGTCATCAAAGGTGATGAGACCCAAAAGTTGCATCGAGCCAAACAAGCGCCGCGCATTATGCTCACGATCACCGCCCGCGTGGCGATGCAGCTCGGCCAGCACACCGGACATGTTCATATCGTTGGCCAAATGCGCCAACAGCTTTGAACATGGGCCAAGCGCCTCATATTCGGCGCGGTTTTCCTCCACAAAATCCAACCCCAACTTCAACATGGTCGCTTTCCAGCGATTAAGGTTTTTCTCCGCCTCTTCAAGCCGTTTCAGGGTGAAATCGATCGGCTCGCGATAATTTGTCATGATCAAACCAAGGCGCAAAACGTCGCCCGGCCATTTGCGGTTGCCGAAGCTTTCGGTCTCCAGCAAGTCAGCAATAGTGTAAAAATTGCCCAGGCTCTTGGACATTTTTTCACCTTCGATCTGCAAAAAGCCGTTATGCAGCCAATAGTTGGCCATGCGGTCTGTCCCATGAGAGCAGCGCGATTGGGCAATCTCGTTTTCATGGTGCGGGAACACCAGATCAATGCCGCCGGCATGGATGTCAAAAATCTGACCAAAATAGCGCTCGGTCATGGCCGAGCATTCCAAATGCCAGCCCGGGCGGCCTTTGCCCCAAGGGCTATCCCATCCCGGCTGGTTTTCATCTGAGAGTTTCCAGAGCACGAAATCGCCTGGGCTTTTCTTATGTTCTTCCACCTCGATGCGCGCGCCTGCCTGCTGCTCATCAAGATTGCGGTTGGAGAATTTGCCATAGTCGGCCATGGAGGTAACATCGAACAGCACTTCGCCGCCCGCTTGATAGGCATGGCCCTTGTCGATCAACGTTTCGATCATGGTGATCATTTGCGCAATATTATCGGTGGCGCGGGGTTGCAAATCCGGGTCCAGATTGCCTAGCGCGTGCATATCGGACTGATATTGCGCGGCGGTGCGCTCGGTGACCTCGCGAATGGCTTGGTTCAGCTCCATGCCCGGATGCTCTTTTGCGGCGCGGGCGTTGATCTTGTCGTCAACGTCCGTGATGTTGCGCGCATAGGTGACATGTTCAGCGCCATAAACATGGCGCAGCAGCCGATAAAGCAAATCGAAGGCCACGGCGGAGCGTCCATTGCCGATATGGGCATAATCATAAACGGTGGGGCCACACACATACATGCGCACATTGTTGGGATCGATCGGATCGAAGCGCTCTTTTTGGCGTGTCAGTGTGTTGTACAGTTGAATTTCAGTCATGTCCCTCAGCCCAATATTGATTTTGCGGCCAGCCATAATCGGCCGTCAGCGGCGAGGATTTTGCAATGTCATGGAATTAGGAAATACAAAACCGCGCCGCTAAGATTTAGCGGATAATAATGCAGCCAATAATACAGATTTGGTTACGGTTTTGCTTCATGGGCGCACTTTGAGCGAAAAGTGCCAAGAAAATCAAGCCGAAATAGATTTTTTTAGCGCAAAACCAAAAAAGGGGAGCCAGACGGCTCCCCTTAAATTCTTATCATTCAGATGATTTTAGCTTTTTTTCTCACGATATGTGTCGTGGCACTCTTTGCATGTGCCGCCCAAATCACGCGGACTTGCACCTGCATTCGACGCGGCTTCCAGCTTGTCGAACAAAGCGACAAACTGATCCCATTCTTCCCAAATCAATGGTGTCGCTTCTGAATCAGCGCTTGTTGAGCCTTCAGGGAACAGCATTTTCAGCTTTGCGGCCAATGGCGCAATATCGCCAGGCTTGCCCGCTTTGAGTGCAGCACCCATGTCTTTCATGGTTTGCTGACGCTCAGCAATTACGTCTTCTTGGGCGCTGATACCAGATACAGCCCCCATGGCGAGTGCGATTGAAGTGGCAGCCACCGCGATCATCTTGAATTTCATTGTCTTCTCCCTATCACTTGCAAGTATGCGATTGCACAAAACTTATCGAAGTATGCCATTACAAAGTTACATTTGCATCAATGAAAACGCGCATCGCAGTGCGATGCGCGCTCACATTTACGTGATAGAAGGCGACAAAAATCTGGCTTTTATGAGACTTCAGCCAATTCCTTTTGGTGCAGCCAGTCTGCATGCTTTGGTGCTTTTTTGGTGCGGGACCATTCTTCAAGCATATCCCACTTCACCTCATCAAGCCGCTTCAACAGCTTCTCTTCTTCGGGATCTGGACAGGCCAATTCAACGCGGTGACCGTTGGGATCAAAGAAATAGATGGAGTGGAAAATTGAGTGATCTGTGACGCCCAATACGTCCACACCATTCTTTTCCAAGTGCTCTTTGAACTCGATCAATTCATCACGGTCTTTCACTTTGAAAGCGATATGCTGCACCCAAACCGGGGTGTTTTCATCACGGCCCATTTCCGGTTTTGTGGGCAATTCAAAAAAGGCCAACACGTTGCCGTTCCCTGCATCCAGGAACAAATGCATATAGGGATCAGGCTCATGGGTTGAGGGCACATGATCCTCAGCGATCGCGAGCACAAAATCCATATTGAGCATTTTTGTATACCACTCGACGGTCTCTTTAGCGTCTTTACAGCGATAGGCAACGTGGTGAATTTGTTCGATCTTCATTCTTTCCTCCAATTAGTTACAACGGTAACTATATCGACATAATAGTTACGCGCGAAACTAATTGCAACCGCAAATTTGCGGCTGCCCTTTTGACTTTAGTTGAAGGACAAAATGGGTTTGCGGCGAAGCCTAATCGGGCTTGTTCAAAAGCCGAACCGTTTGCTTGATTTCACCAAATGGTGCATCGCCATTGTCGGTCAAAAACTGAATCGAAACCTGATCGCCAGACTTTAAAAAGGGCGTACGCTGCTCGGCATCGGCTGCTTTTTCCGCCATGCGCGCTTCCACAATGCAAGAAAAGCCGATTCCATCGCTGGAAATGGGCAAGATTTGATCATGCGTGTTGGCGACCGTACCGCCGCCCAAAATGGTCCCGGCGCTCAAGCTGCGGGTTTGCGCTGCGGTCTTGATCAGTTGATAGAAGTCGAACACCATTTCTTTTTCCGTGCGTGGCTGGCCATAGAGCAATCCATTGACGCGGCTTTGCAACTGGCCCGTGACGCGCCCCTCGCCCCATGCGGCGCCCAGCTCGTCAGGCGTGACCACAACTGGGCCAAAGGCTGAAGCGGGTTTCGAATGAAAAAAACCAAACCCTTCCTGCAAATCACCCGCCACAAGCCGACGCAAGGACACATCGTTACACTGGGTGATCAATCGCACGGCGTTGCGGGCATCATCATCGCTTGGATTAAGCGGTACATCGCCCAAAATCACCGCGATTTCAGCTTCATAATCCAGCGCCAAATCATCGTCAGTGACTTCAATATCCTTTTCGGCCCCCAACAAATGATCTGATCCGCCCTGATACATAATGGGCTTTTCATCTTGCGGGTCCTGCAACGAGCCCTTTGCGGCGCGTACACGCTGCAAATGCGGTAAATAGGCTGAGGCATCAATCCACTGGTAGGCGCGCGGCAACGGCGCCAAGGTGAGATGCGGCTCAAACGCCTTACCAGCAATGTCGCCCTCATTGAGCTTGTGATAAAGCGCATCCAGCGCAGCATAAACATCCGACCAATTGTCCAGCGCCGATTGCAAGTTTGGCGAAATGGCAGAGGCAGAGGTGCATCGCTTCAAATCTTTGCTGACGATCGCCAACTGTCCGTCGCGTGTGCCATTGTCCAATGTTGCCAGTTTCATAAAGCCCCCTTGCTGGTGCCGGTTTGTCTAGAGTGCATTTGGGTCTAGACCCTGAGAATCAGAATTAATATGTTTTTGCCACAATAATTTGCCAGTGACGGATAGTTTTTGCCACCAAATCGTCTTAAAGAGCAGTCAGTGTGGCCCGATAAATCAAATGAATGGTCTTATGCTTCGCTTTGCAACCCTCGTGGTCTTATGTTTTTCAGTTTTTCTGCCGCAGTCGATTGCCTTTGCGCAAGCTGATAGCTGCCGTGGTTTGCAACGCGAAATCCGTTCATTCGAACGCAATCGCAATTTCCGCAATTATCGCGACAACTATAACGCATTGCGCGAGGCGCAAAAAGAAGTGAAGGCTTGGGAAAGCGAATTTGTGCGCCGCGGGTGCCAAAAGGCGCTCAACGCCGGCAAGCGCTTGGATTCCACCTGTCGCTCCATTGGCCGCAAAATTCAGAGCGAACGCAGGGACTACTCAAGTTTGGCAGCGCGCGTGCAAGAAGGGGCAGAAGTGGCCAAGGCCCGTGAACAAGCCCTACAACAATATGCGCGGTTTGGATGTGGCAACAATGACAGCGGCAACCGGACCATAAATAATCGCCAGCCCGAGCGTAAATCATTGTTTGAACGGATCTTCGGATCGAACGATGACAATGATATTATCGAGGAAGACTATTACGACCTCTATAATCGCGAGACCTATCGCACCGTTTGTGCGCGCAGTTGCGATGGCTTTTATTGGCCCGTGAGCTTTTCCACCCTTCCCGAATACATCCCGGACGATCAAGCCGTTTGCAAAGGCAATTTCCGGCAGGGTGATGTGAAGCTCTATTATTATTCCAATTCGGATGGGTCGCCCGAAACAATGATCGACCTTAACGGTACCCCCTATAGTCAAAGTCCGAATGCCTTCCGGTATCGTCAAGTTTATGATGAAACCTGCCAGCCGCAAGATGCTGCAAGCTATGGCAAAATTGAATTGGCTGCGGGTGGAAACTCATCGAATGCCGTGATCACCTTCGGCGACTTGAGCTTTCCCCTGCCTCGTCGCGATCCGCGCAAAAGACTGGAAATTGAGGTCGCAGCGGCCAGCTTTATTCCATTGCCGCGCCCCGACCCCAGACTTGAAAATGGCGGCAACAACGTTCAAGTTACTGCCGCCAGCTCTTATTCCGGACTTCGCCTTGTGAATTTCGGCGACAAAACCGTTAGGATAGTCGGTCCAGACACGCCGTACGTCCCAGAAGTGGCAGAAGGGTCTTAAGCTCTGGTCCATGGCTTTGACCTGTGAGCGCCAAGCGCAAAGGCATAAACAATTGCTTGCCTTTGCGGCCTGTTTCGGCCTTCAAATCATTCGTCCATTCTGACCATGTGTTCTCGTCCCACGGCTCTTGTGGCAACCGCTCGGCAGCGGTGGCGATAAAGTCTTTATCCTCATCAGCAACCACAGTTTCAACCGGGCCTGAGACCAGCTTTTGCCAGTCGCGAATATCGTGAACCTTTTGCAGATTTTCATGCACCGCGTTCCAAAGCTGTTCGGCATCGTCAACGCCCAGTTCAGCCAAGCGATCCTTCACGTCATCATAGCTCAAGCCATGCACCATGCGCGCATTGAAGCCATCCAATTCGGCAGGATCAAAGCGTGCGGCGCTACGCGACACCATGGAGATGTCAAAGCTCTGTGCCAACTCGTCCAGGCTTTCATGCGGTGCAACCGGCTGGCTGGTGCCGGTTAGAATAGCGATCAACGCAACTGCCAGCGCTTCATAGCCCTCTTCCCGCAAATTGGTGATCGACAACGATCCCTTGCGCTTGGAGAAGCCTTCGCCTGTGGCGTCGGTGAGCAAATTGTGGTGGCCAAAGGTTGGGGGCGTTGCGCCCAGGGCTTCGAACAGCTCAATCTGTGCACCCGTGTTGGTGACGTGGTCTTCACCGCGGATCACGTGGGTAACGCCCATATCGATATCGTCCACCACGGACGGCAACGTATAAAGATAAGAGCCATCTGCACGGATCAAGACTGGATCGGACATTGTGTCTGTGTTCACGACCTGATCGCCGCGGACCACATCATCAAAATGCACTTCTTTGCCTTCCAGCTTAAAGCGCCAGTGGGGCTTGCGGCCTTCGGCTTCAAAAGCGGCTTTTTCTTCGTCGGTCAGCTTGAGTGCGGCGCGATCATAGATCGGCGGGCGGCCCATGGCGCGGGCGCGCTTGCGGCGGCGGTCCAGCTCGTCCGCGGTTTCATAGCACGGATATAGACGACCATCAGCAATCAGCTTGTCTCGGGCAGCATCATGCGCGGCTTTACGCTCTGACTGACGCTCCAAGCGATGGGGTTTGATGCCGAGCCAGGCGAGGTCTTTTTCGATGGCGTCAGCATATTCTTTTTTCGAGCGCTCCAGATCCGTATCGTCAAAGCGCAGAATGAATTGGCCACCTGTTTTCAGCGCAAACATCCAGTTCATCAAAGCTGGGCGCGCATTACCGAGGTGAATATATCCCGTTGGGGATGGTGCAAATCGCACGACTGTAGACATAATTTTTCCTAATTTCCTTCGTCGCGAAAACCGTTTGTGATGGGGTATTTGCGGCCCAGGCCGAACGCTTTTTGCGTCAATTTCGGCCCAGGCGCGGCCTGTCGACGTTTGTACTCGGCGATATAAAGCAATTTTTGCACTTTGGCGACCACTTCCGGGTCATGCCCCTCGCCTACGATTTCATTAAAGCTCTTTTCGCCTTCCACAAAGCCTTCCAAAATCGCATCCAGCACTGGATAAGGCGGCAGACTATCCTGATCTTTTTGATCTGGTGCCAACTCTGCGCTTGGCGCTTTTTCAATGATGGATTGCGGAATCACCCGCCCCTCAGGGCCAAGGCAGTTTTTCGGCATGTTGTGGTTGCGCCAGTCGGCCAGATGATAGACCTGCATTTTATAAAGGTCTTTAATCGGGTTGAACCCGCCGTTCATGTCGCCATAGATCGTGGCGTAACCCACAGCCATTTCGGACTTGTTGCCGGTGGTGATGAGCATGGAGCCAAGTTTATTGGAGACGCCCATCAAATAGGTGCCGCGCATACGCGATTGTAGATTTTCTTCCGCCAGCCCTGGCTTGAGACCTTCAAACAGAGGAGCCAGCGCATCGGTCGCGGCCTCCACTGCATCGCCAATGGCGACGACATCATAGCGCACGCCCAATGCTTCAGCGCAGTCTTTGGCGTCTTTCAGACTGTCTTCCGAGGTGTATTTGTAAGGCAGCATAATGCAGTGCACATTTTCTGCGCCGATGGCATCCACCGCGATGGCCGCCACAACGGCAGAATCGATACCGCCTGAGAGGCCCAACACCACTTTTTGGAAATGGTTTTTGTGCAAATAATCGCGCAAACCCAAAACGCAGGCGCGCCATGGAGCGCCATCATTTGAGGCCAGCGGTTCAACCTTGTCGGTGTCGCACACCCAGCCGGTTTCGGCGCGGTGCCAATCGGTAATGATCAGTTCTTCTTCAAAGCTTTTGCCAATAAAGGCCAAGGATCGATCTGCATTCACCCCGAAGGACGCACCATCAAAGATAAGCTCGTCTTGGCCGCCAATCTGGTTGAGATAGAGCATCGGCAGGCCGCTTTCGACCACACGCTCTACCACCACATTCATGCGCAAATCATGCTTGTTGCGCCAATAGGGTGAGCCATTGGGGCAAAGCAAAAGTTCTGCGCCGGTTTCGGCCAAACATTCCACCACTTCCTTGCGCCACACATCTTCACAGATCGGCACGCCAACGCGCACATTTTGAATGTTGAAGGGGCCGGGCAAATTGCCGGGCGTGAAATAACGCTTTTCGTAAAACACGTCATCATTGGGCAGATCGTGCTTGGCGCGCCAATCGACAATGTCGCCGCCTTCTGCCAACAAGACGGCGTTGTAAAGTTGGAAATTATCCACCCAAATCGATGGGATCAGAAGTGAAATGTTTTTATCGCGCCCATGCGCGGCCAATTCCTTGGCGGCTTCCATTGCCTTTTTGACAAATTGGGGTTTGAACAACAAATCCTCAGGGAAATAGCCTGTGGGGAAAAGTTCGGGGAACATCAATATGTTCGCGCCTGCGGCCACCGCATCGTCGATCGCGGCTTTGCCTTTTTCTACATTTTTGGAAAGTGCGCCAACTGTAGGGTTAAGTTGCGCCAATGCAATTCGCAATTTATCAGCCACGCGGCCCGTCCATCATGAAGGTTCAAAACAGCCCATGCTTTAACGCTTTGCCCCTTTAAGGGCAAGGGCTCACATATAAATAAGGCCGGGGGAAACCCGGCCTTGAACAGTGTGTTTGGTGAGGATGTTAGAACGAGTAGGACAGTTCCGCCAAAATACCGTAGCGCCACATTGAGAAGGCCTGCAAATCGGTGACATAATTTTGCAGGGCAACTGTGCCATCGGTCTCGTAGGTGCCGTCTGGCTCACTGTCCACCCCGTCGGTAACGGTAGCGACTTCGTAGCGGGCTTCGCCACGTGCTTCCAAATACCATGCACGGCCGCCGACATTGAAATTCCAATTGTCAATGCTGGTGCCGACCATCACTTGCGCGGTGCCACCATAACCATTGCCGCTAAACTCAGTCGGGCCGGATTGAGTGACTTGATAAGTACCAAAATCAGTGGTTGGCACGATCCGTGCTGCCAACGTGCCATTGACTTGCGCATAAGGAATTGCTGCGGCCTCAGCAGAGATGTGGAATGCCCCCATATCAGCCTCACCCACTACGCCCAAGCGCAACGCATTGACGTCGAGATTATTGACAGTGCTGTCACCGCCATAAATGGGCTCGCCTGTGCCGACATCCCAAGACACGTCCGCAGCGCTATCGATGGTCGCGAAGTTGCCCCGGCCCATATCTGGCGAGTCGTTCCAATACTGATAGCCAGCGATCAAACCCAAACCGCCAGAATTGTCGCCATCCTCAAAGTGAATGGGCATATAGCCAAAGTCACCCATAAAATAGGCGACCTTGCCATCAGTTATTGCGGCGTCGGTTACGCCATCAGCACTGTTTGAATAAGTACCATTGATCAATGCGGAGTAACCGCCAACCAAGTTCACGAATGACTTGGTATAATCATCGTCAACACGCAAATAGAGCTCGCCGAAATGCGTTGTGTCGTTTGACGTGAAGCTTTCACCAAAGCTTTCCACATTTTGCCCGCCTTGTGCATACCAATATCGAACACCGGTTGTGAGGCCGACCCCTTCAAACGAGGAATCTTCCCACCCCTGCTCCGTGTAGCCGCCGCGCAAATCTGATGGAAAATCTGCTGCCAAGGCCGATTGCCCTGCAGTTAATCCGACAAGAGCTGATAAAATATAGCAAACTGATGTGTGCCGCATGATGCACTCCGAACTCAAAACAATTGTGCATATTTATGGGCTATTAAGGTTAATGTGCGGCTAAGTTTGTCTTAACAAAATAATAAGGGCGCCACAAAATTTGTGACGCCCCTATATCATTTCTAGCGTGTGTTTGCTTTAGATCGCAGCCAGTTCACGTGGACGCTCGGTCCGTTGTGTTTTCATTTCCTCGGCCACCAAGAAGGCCAACTCAATAGATTGAGAGGCATTCAAGCGCGGATCACAATAGGTGTGATACCGGCTGGACAATTCAGCTTCAGTAACCGCAGACGCGCCGCCAACACATTCAGTGACGTCCTTGCCTGTCATCTCCACATGCACACCGCCTGCATAGGTGCCCATTTGACGATGAATTTCAAAGAAGCTCTTCACTTCGGACAAGATCCGATCAAACGGACGGGTTTTATACCCAGTCGATGCTTTGACCACATTGCCGTGCATTGGATCGCAAGACCACACCACTGTGCGCCCTTCTTTTTCCACCGCCTCGATAAGGCGCGGCAAGTGCTCTTCAACTTTGTCGGATCCAAAACGGGTGATCAGCGTCAGGCGCCCTGCTTCATCTTCTGGATTCAGCTTGTCGATCAAACGCAACAGATCGTCCGCTTCCATTGTTGGACCGCACTTCATGCCAATTGGGTTTTTGATGCCAGCAAAATATTCCACATGTGCTTCATTGATGTCGCGGGTGCGATCACCAATCCAAAGCATATGGCCTGATGTGGCATACCAATCATTGGTGATTGAGTCACGACGGGTCAACGACTGTTCATAGCCCAACAACAATGCTTCGTGGCTGGTATAGAATTTGGTCTCACGCAATTGCGGTGTGTTATCCGCATTGATGCCCAAGGCGCGCATAAAGTCGATCGCGTCATCAATTTTTTGCGCCACGCCCTCATACTTTTCGTAAGAGTTGGTGCCCTTAATGAACTCCATAGTCCAATCGTGATTGCGCTCCAAATTGGCATAGCCACCAGAGGCAAAGGCACGGATCAGGTTCAATGTCGCTGCGGATTGGCGGTAGGCCATGATCATACGTTGCGGATCGGGCACCCGAGACGCCTCGTTGAACTCGATATCGTTGATGATGTCACCGCGGTAGCTTGGCAGCGTTACGCCGTCGATTGTTTCATTGTCTGATGAACGCGGCTTGGCAAACTGCCCGGCAACACGGCCAACTTTAACAACCGGCTTGGACCCTCCATGGGTCAACACTACGGCCATTTGCAAGAAGACACGGAAAAAATCCCGAATATGGTCGGCATGGTGCTCGGCAAAACTTTCGGCACAATCGCCACCTTGCAGCAAAAAGGCCTTGCCTTTTGCCACGTCTGCCAATTGATCCTTTAAACCGCGCGTTTCGCCTGCAAATACGAGCGGCGGAAAGTTTGAAAGGCGCTCTTCAACAGCAGCCAGCTCCGCCTTATCTGGATAAGCCGGAACCTGGCGGATGTCTTTCGATCTCCAACTATCAGGTGTCCAGTTATGCATAATTTTTACTCGCTTTCACATTTTCTAGTTACATAACCCGTAGGATTTACCAGAATTTCCCGACAGAAACCAGTTATTAAGGCCAATTTGGGTTCGGCAATCGCGAAAAAATGTCGCTTTGCTTTTGCCTGACAATATCGGTATGAACCAAACTGTTTCCCAACGCCGGAGTTGAACATGCGCGACCTCAACCATTCTCATAAGTTTACCGACATTCATTCGCGGTTGAGCGTTGGCCCGAAAATCAGCTATTTGCGCGACTGGATTTATGGCGGGATTGACGGCGCTGTAACGACATTTGCCATTGTGGCGGGCGTTGTCGGCGCAGAACTATCCGCAGGCGTTGTTGTGGTGTTGGGCATTGCCAATTTGCTCGCTGACGGTTTTTCCATGGCAGCCTCGAACTATTCTGGCACAAAAGCTGAAATCGACGACTATAACCGCGTGCTCGAAGTGGAAAAGCGTCATATACGCCAACATCCAGAAGGCGAGCGCGAGGAAGTGCGGCAAATTTTTGCCAATAAAGGCTATTCTGGCGAAGAGCTTGAGGAAATTGTCAATCTGATCACAACGCACGAAGATATGTGGCTGGAAACCATGATGGCTGAGGAATATGGCCTATCAAACGTTCAGCGCTCCCCTATTCGGGCGGCGCTGGCTACTTTTTGGGCCTTCCTTTTGTGTGGTGCTGTGCCTCTCGTTCCCTATTTCCTTGGCCTGCCCGCCGGCGCAATTGTTGCCGCGACCATGACTGGTGTTGTGTTTTTGGCCATCGGCGCTGTGAAGTCGTTGTGGTCAACTTGGAGCTGGTGGACAAGTGCATTGGAAACATTTGCCATTGGCATGTCTGCAGCTGGCCTTGCCTATCTGGTCGGCGCGGCATTGCGCGGCTTGGTTGGCGCATAGGAGACAAAATGTCGAATGTGCTCGTGATTTCCGCTCACCCGTTAAAAGACAGTCTTTGTGCTCATCTCACCGAGCAGATCAAGGCCGGGTTGGCGACACGGGATGCGATGGTGGCGCATCGCGACCTCTATGATCAGCATTTCGACCCGCGTTTACGGCCGGAGGAAAGAGCCAGCTTCTACAAGACCTATGATCAATCGCGCCTCAAAGAGGAAATTGCCGAGCTTGAGGCCGCGAACATATTGATCCTGGTTTTCCCAACTTGGTGGTTTGGTTTTCCGGCCATTTTGAAGGGCTGGTTTGATCGGGTATGGGCGCCAGGCGTGGCTTTTGATCACGCCGCGGACCTGTCTACGCTGCATCCTAAACTGGACAACCTCAAGCATGTGATTGCTGTTACAACGATGGGTTCACCCTGGTGGGTTGATCGACTTATCCTATGGCGTCCGGTGCGCCGGATACTAAAGACCGCGCTTGTCGGCGTGTGTGCCCCAAAGGCCAAGTTCGACTTTATCGTTCAATATCAGGCGGAGAAGATGGATCCTCGTAAGTTAGATCGCCTCTTGCATCGCATCCAAACGACACTGGCCCGCGCCATTGGTTAGAGGTATGTGGATCGGTGCGGTCCTTCGTTGCCGATTTGACCGTCGTCTAGCCCGAAGGGTGGTCATTTAGTCTTCTGGCAGTTCTCCTGCGGGCGGCTCCCACAATTCAATAGCGTTGCCTGCCGGATCAAGGAAGCGGAAAAACCGGCCATATTCCTCGTCGTCCGCACCAATTTCCTGTACGCCACGCGCACGCAATTCTTGGATGAAATCATCAATATTTTCCACCCGCAAATTGATCATGAACTGATTGGTCTTGGGGCCAAAATATTCGGTATCGGGCTTAAATGGCGCGATCACCGATGGCCCAGCCTCCTGATGAAGCCAAGCGCCCAAATTTATGTCGAACATTTCTTGGTAAAATGTGGTGAGTTCATCGCCTGCATCGCTGCGGAAAAACACACCGCCAATTCCGGAAACCTTACCCATTTCTGCCTCCCTGATTGGGCAGATTAAAGCGGCATGTTCGGATCAAGGCAAGGTAAAAGGCGTCGGGCCGAAGCCCGGCGCCTTTCAAAACTATTCGACCTTTTTGCCATATTCCAGCACATAGCTGGGTTGTTTCATGGTCACCAACTCTTCCGCCGCCGTTGGATGCACTGCAATGGTGCGATCAAAGTCTGCTTTGGTGGCCCCCATGGTGACCGCAATACCCGCCATTTGAATGATTTCGCCCGCCGCGTGACCAACGATGTGCACGCCCAAAACCTTGTCCGTATCCGCATCAGTAATCAGCTTATAGATTTCTTTTGCGGGTTTGTCGGTCAACGTGTTCATCATCGGGCGAAACGCGGCTTTATAAACATTGACCTTGTGGTAGCGATTACCAGCCTGGGTTTCTGTCATGCCGATGGTGCCCACCTCCGGTTCAGAAAATACGGCTGTGGGGATCAAGTCATGGTGCACGAATGTGGGATTATCATTGTAGAACGTTTCTGCAAACGCGGCCCCTTCCCGGATCGCAACCGGCGTCAGGGCAGCGCGGTCGGTCACGTCACCCACAGCAAATACAGTGGGGCATGATGTGCGTGATTGCTCATCAACGATGATCTCTTCACGCGCGCCGACTTCAATGTCGGTGTATTCAAGGCCCAACCCTTTGGTGTTCGGCGTGCGGCCCGTGGCAAACATCACCTCGCCGAAGGATTGCGATTTCCCGGTATTATAATTGACTTTGATCGCCCCTTGCTTCGACTTTTCCAAAGACTCAAGATCGGTGTTTGTCAAAATCTCAATGCCGCGCTCTTGCATTTGCGAAGCAACTGCGTCGCGCACGTCCTGATCAAAACCACGTAGGATTTGCGGCCCGCGATAAGCCAATGTCGTCTTCACACCAAAGCCAGCGAAAATACCGGCAAACTCGACCGCGATATAACCGCCGCCAACAATCAAGATTTCTTCCGGCAAATTTTCAAGGTGGAACGCTTCATTTGAGGTAATGCCCAATTCCGCGCCCGGAATGTTTGGCACAAAGGGGGTGCCGCCCGTGGCGATCAAGATGCGATCTGCCGTTAGTTCTTCGCCATCCTTTTGCAGCTTCACTGAAGTGCCACTGGTCAACTCCGCCCGATCTCGAAACAGCGTGACGCCCGCATTATCAAGGATATTGCCATAGATACCCTCAAGCCGTTTGATTTCTTTATCTTTATTGTCGCGCAGGGTTGCCCAATCAAATTGCACGTCTTTCATGGACCATCCGAAGCTTTTGGCCACTTCAAATTGCTCCGGAAACCGCGAGGCATAAACAAAGTGCTTTTTCGGCACGCAACCGCGAATAACGCAGGTTCCGCCCAAGCGATATTCTTCGATGACCGCAACTTTCGCGCCATAGCTTGACGCCAAACGCCCAGCGCGCACGCCGCCAGAGCCAGCACCAATCACTATCAAATCAAAATGACGTCCCATGAAATAACTCCATATTTAATTGCCTGTGATTGACCACAAAAAAGCCCCTTGGGCAACCCAAGAGGCTTCACATAATTGTGCTGATGGAAGGACTAGTTAAGTTCAACACCTTCTTCAGCCAAAGCTGATTTCACTTTACGCTCATATTCAACCAAAAAGTTGTTTTCCCAAACTTCTACGGCAGCTTTCAAATCGCTATTAATGCTGACATTGTTGTTCAGGAGTTTTTGGCCCGTGTCACTCTTGTAAAATTCTACAATTTCACCAAGTTCTTCAGGCGTAAACCGAATGGCGTAAATCCGGGCAAATTGCTTATAAAGGGGGTTGCCTGCGTCGATATACTCCTGCGCAACCTCCCGTGCCGTTTTTACGATCGTTTCAGTCATCTCTGGATCTTGTTGTGCAAGTGCTTGAGCCACGCGGCGTATGGAGTTGAGAAGAGACACTTCATAGACTTTGCCTGTGTCTGTCATTTCGACATACTCTTCCGCCACCGCCAGATGTTCGGGGGTTATCTCTTGTGAAGATGCTGTGGCCGATGTGGCGATTGACAAGAGACCTGCGACCAAAAGTGCAATTATTTTGTTCATATCCATTTACTCCCCGCTTGCTTATCCAAGCTGTTTTACCCCTGTCGCGTCAGCCAAATAAGCTTTTGCACAAAGGCCCAAAAACAAGCCATGTTGCACGACACCGGGAACATTCAATAGTTTTTCTGACACTGTTTGTGCATTGGAAATACGGCCAAAAGATGCATCAAGAATAAAATGCCCGCCGTCGGTTTCAAACGGTTTGTCACCACTTTGACGCAAAACCAACCCGCCCTCAGCACCAGTTTGTTGCATCACATCAGAGACAGCATTTTGCGTAGCGCCCAGACCAAACTTGTTCACTTCAATGGGCAAAGCAAATTTGCCAAGCGTTTCGACCAGTTTTGATGTATCAGCGATTACCACCATTTTGTCAGAGGCCGCTGCAACGATCTTTTCGCGCAGCAATGCACCACCGCCACCCTTGATCAGTTGCATCTGTTCGTCGATCTCGTCAGCGCCATCAACCGTCACGTCCAGTCGATCGATTTCATCCAATGTCGTCAGCGGAATATTGAGCGCTTGCGCCTGTTGCATCGTGGCAATAGAGGTTGGAACACAAAGGCACTCAAACCCTTTGGCCACCTCTGCCCCCAAATAATCAACAAAGTGCTTTGCGGTTGAGCCGGTGCCCAGTCCGATTCTCATGCCAGATTTCACTTCGGACATGGCGGCGAGTGCTGCTTGTTTTTTTAGTTCGTCAGACAAGATAATCTCACAATAATTGTAAAAGCCGATGATTTGCTCTCGACTTAACAAAGAACGGCGCAAATTCACAATAAATTTATTGCTTTGCCAAATTATTTTGGACAAGAACAGTTAAGTTTCATATTGTTTTAACCTAAAACTTGCTTTTTAGGAGGGGTGCCGTTCGGACGAGGGCTTTGCCGAACACAGCACATTTTGAATTCATTTGGAGATGATGGGGCTATGAAATTGCTCAAACGCACAATTATGCTTTTGCTCAGCGTGGCATTGGTTGGAGGCACTGTTCTTGAGGCGTCCGCGGACCGCGTTTATGACTCACGAAATAACCGCTGGGTCGATGCCAGTGAGATGCAATCCTCAGGTCGGCGCGGTTCTAGCGTTCGGCGCACGACAGTAGATTACGAAACCAAGCTTGCCAAAGGCACGATCGTCGTCGAAACTTCAGAGCGTCGCCTTTATTACGTTCTTGGCGACGGGAAAGCTGTAAAGTATGGTGTTGGCGTTGGGCGTGACGGTTTCCGCTGGTCTGGCACACACCGCATTACCCGCAAAGCAGAATGGCCCGGCTGGACACCTCCACCAGCCATGCGCAAGCGTGTACCTGGTCTGCCTGCTTATATGCCAGGTGGCCCGAAAAACCCACTGGGCGCCCGTGCGCTCTATATTGGCAGCACAATTTACCGATTGCACGGCACATCTGAGCCTTGGACAATTGGCCAAGCTGTTTCATCTGGCTGTATTCGACTGACCAATGACGACATTATTGATCTATATAATCGTTCAAAAGTGGGCGCACGCGTGATCGTTCGCCACTAAGGTCAATTGCTGATCAACAAGAATTGAACCGGGTTTTGCAAAAAGCCCGGTTTTTTCGTGCGCTTTTGATTGAACCGCAAACCCTTTGAAGTTAGCTTTCACAACATGAGTGATAATTCTTCCAGTAGACCGCTGATCGATCAGTTTGGTCGCGCAGTTACATATTTACGCATTTCGGTGACTGATCGCTGCGATTTCCGCTGCACCTATTGCATGGCGGAAAACATGACGTTTTTGCCAAAGTCAGAAGTGCTGAGCTTGGAAGAGATAGAGCAAATCGCTTCGATTTTTGTCGCCCGTGGCGTGACGAAGCTGCGCCTGACAGGCGGTGAGCCGCTGGTGCGGCGCGACATCATGACGTTGATTGAGCGATTGGGGCAGCAAAAGAATGATGGCCCGCTTGATGAACTGACCTTGACCACCAATGGAAGCCAGCTCAAACGCTTTTCCAGCCAGTTGGTGGCGAGTGGAGTTGAGCGGATCAATGTTTCTCTGGACACTTTGGACGCAGACAAGTTTGCCAAGATCACCCGCTGGGGCCGCTTGCAGCAGGTGTTGGACGGCATCGAATGCGCGCTTGAAGCCGGTTTGAAGATCAAGATCAATATGGTGGCGCTGCGCGGCGACAATGATCATGAAATTGTGCCGATGATGGAATGGGCGCACAGCAAGGGCATGGATTTAACCCTGATCGAAACCATGCCCATGGGCGCGGTGGACATTGATCGTCAAGATCAATATTTGCCGCTGACCGAGGTGATCGATAATATTGGTGCGCGCTATACCCTTGAGGATTTGCCGTTAGATACTGGCGGTCCAGCACGGTATAAACGCGTCAGTGAAACAGGCGGGCGTATTGGCTTTATCCGCCCCCTCACCCATAATTTTTGTGAGAGCTGCAATCGGGTGCGCCTGACGGCGACGGGCGAGCTTTATTTGTGCCTTGGACAAAATGACAAAGTGAATTTGCGCGACGCGTTGCGCCAGGATGGGCCACAAGCTGTTGCCGATCTGTTGGATCACGCCATGGCGATCAAACCCAAAGGGCATGATTTTGAAATTGACCGGCTAAAGCCCCAGCGCCATGTGGGCCGCCACATGTCAGTGACCGGCGGCTAAGCCCTATTTCTTTTGTTTATCGAATTCGGAAAAGTCTAAGGGCAGCGCCGTTGTGTATTTGATTTGCTCCATGGCAAAAGCTGAGCTCACGTCACTCATGGACATTTCAGAAATCAGCTTTTGATAGAAGCGATCATAATGCGCGATATCTGGCACCACAACGCGTAGAACATAATCGACATCGCCGCTCATACGATAGAACTCGACGACTTCGTCATGGGCTTCGACCACGCTGGCAAATTTCTTCAGCCAAGCGTCGTTGTGCTGATTGGTCCGCACAGAGACAAAAACGGTGACGCCCGCATTGACTTTTGCGGGATCGAGCACGGCCACACGGCGCTTGATCACGCCATCTTCTTCCATCTTTTGAATGCGCCGCCAGCAAGGCGTTGTCGACAAGCCAACTTTGCGCCCAATCTCGGCCACAGGCATCGTGGCGTCTTTTTGCAATAGGGCGAGAATTTTACGATCAATCTTATCAAGCATAGCGCACCAATGGAAAAATCTTCTATTCGGAGATGTTTAAATACGCCAAATCGCAAAAGAGGGCAATATTAATTCAACAAATCGACATAAAATTCTAAAACGGCCAAAATTGCGTCAGCCAGCCAAGGCTTGAGCTTTCTGCAGCGCCGCGGATAGCCCGCCATTTATGCGGCGATTCAAACTCGCTATCCCAAATGCCGCGACGGTCCCGGCGCGCCAGTACTTCATCAATGGCATAATCATTGTAAGACACCGCCCATCCCTCGCGCACCAACCACGCATTGAGATCTTCGCGCCCCAAATAACAGACGGCCAGCAAACGGCGATATTGATCCCGCCGATCACCCGTACAGGTGATCTCTTGCGCCGCAATTTTTGACTTTAACGCGGAGCGCGCCGCTTCACCGCATGCCCAGTCTTTGCCATTACGTTGGCAATTCTGTTTCAACTCAGGTGCGTCTATACCCACGAGGCGTACGCGCTGATTTTGCAGCCGAACACTGTCGCCATCACTCACCCTAGCGACTCCATAGAGCGACTGATTGGACGGCGTCTGCGTACCGACCACCATTGCAACGAGCAGCCCCGCAATTATGACAAAAGTGGCAGCCCGCCGAAGGGAAAAAAATCTGCGCTTCATGCTTATCCTAAGTTTTTTCGTAACGGGGAGTTAACCATCACCCGTTAGAGTAATTTTAACCGTAGTTTTCGGACAATTTGTGAGTATTGCGTTCTAATGTCCATAGACTCTTCACCAGAGGCAAAAAAAGCTGTGCGCTCTGATCGCGGAAAATCGCATCAGCGTGCAGTGAGCGATGCGCGTCAGCGCCTGACCTCCAGTTCAGGCACAATGGCGTCCTATGACTATGAACTGCTGCGCGATTATGCTGGCACTCGCCTGTCCGGCAAATATGCCATGCCCATTTTGGTTATTGCCATCGCGCTTTTGACCTCAGTTTGGGTGCCGCTGATTTATTTGGCCACTTGGGCCGCGATTGTGATGGTCGGCCACACCGCTGTTATGGTTTCTTGCAAACAGTTTTTGAAGGCAGGTCAATCGCGCTTTAATGCACGGCGGCAGACCACGACATTTGTGATTGTCGAGATCGTTTATGGGGTGAGCTGGGCAACGATCGCCTTTTTGCCGATCACCGCGGCAGCACAAGAAGTTGCTGTCATTCAGTGGGCAATATTGCTCGTTGGCGTTGCGGCAAATGCCATCTCTTCTCGCGCAGTGCCTTCAGCGACATTGGCCAATTCTGTCCCAGGGATTTTGACCGTGGGCGGTATGTTGGTGCTGTCAGGCAGCATGTTGAACTATGCATTGGCCGTTCTCGCTGTCGGGGCTGGGGTTTTCTTCAACTTTCTGGCGCGCACCTTGCACAAATCTGCCATCAAATCGCTGGAGCATCGGGCTGAAAAAGACATGCTGATTTTTGAGCTTGAAGAAGCCAAAAGCATGTCTGACGAAGCGCGACGCGAGGCCGAACAGGCCAATATCGCCAAGTCGCGCTTTCTGGCGACCATGAGCCATGAATTGCGCACGCCGCTAAACGCCATTATCGGCTTTTCCGAGGTCATGTCATCGGAGGTATTGGGGCCAATTGAAAACCCCAATTACAAAGAATATGCAGCAGACATACACGCCTCTGGGCAGCATTTGCTGAACCTGATCAATGAGTTGCTTGATCTTTCGCGGATTGAAGCGGGCAAGTATGAGCTGAACGAAGAAGCTATTTCTCTGGTCAATATCGCAGAAGATTGTCGGCGCATGCTGGAGATTCGCGCGCGCTCAAAAGGCATTGAGCTGGTGGCCGAATTTGATGAGAAACTGCCAAAATTGTGGGGCGATGAACGCGCGATTCGTCAGGTATGTTTGAATCTCTTGTCTAACGCCATCAAGTTCACGCCGCAGTCTGGCCGAATTATCTTTAAGGTCGCGGCTGGCGACAATAACTGCCAAATGATTTCTGTTCGCGACAATGGCCCAGGCATTCCAGAAAGCGAAATCGCGACGGTTCTCTCGTCATTTGGCCAAGGCTCTTTGGCACAAAAAACAGCAGAGCAAGGCGCCGGCCTCGGCTTGCCGATTGTTCAGAAAATCATGGATCTGCACGGTGGCCGCTTCGACCTTTTCTCAAAGCTGCGGTTTGGCACCGAAGTGATCGCTACCTTCCCCCGCTCACGCGTGATGGAAGCGATGGCGCCCGTACGTGCCGAGCGCCGCAAGTTGCAAATCTATAAATCAGGTGCCGAACAGCAAGCCTAAAGGGCTGAGCCTAATGGGTTGACTGCTTGCCTGCCACAGCGGCCTCTTCAAAGGTGGCCATATTTTTGTGCAGATGCAGCGCGGTTTGCACCATTGAAGCTGCCAACGCGGCCCCCGAACCTTCGCCTAGACGCATGCCAAAATCAAACAATGGCTTCTTGCCCATTTTGCTCAACACGTCGCTGTGCGCTGCTTCGGCTGATTGGTGCGCAAAGATGCAGTGATCTAGCGACATGGGGTTTGCTGCGTGCAACACGGCGGCGGCAGAAGTCGCCACGAACCCATCAACAATAACCGGCAGTTTATTGTGACGCGCCGCGATGATCGCGCCCGCCATTGCCGCAATTTCGCGCCCGCCGAGACGGGCCAAAATTTTCAATGGTGTATCCAAATCATCCTGGTGCAACTCAAGGCCACGATTCACGGCGTCGGCCTTGCGCTTAACCCCCGCATCATCGACGCCGGAGCCGCGGCCGACCCAATCTTCACCCGTGCCGCCAAACAGCGCGGCATAGATTGCTGCTGCGGGCGTGGTGTTGCCAATGCCCATTTCACCGATGCACAGCAGGTCCGGCTTGCCCGCAATGGCCTCCATGCCATAGGCAATGGTGGCGGCGCAGGTGCGATCATCCATGGCTGCGGTTTGGGTAAAATCGCCTGTCGGCATTTCCAACGCCAATTCAAACACGCGCAAATTGATTTCGTGCTTGGCACAAATTTGAGAAATCGCCGCGCCACCATTGGTGAAGTTGGCCACCATTTGCTGCGTCACTTCCGGTGGGAACGCCGAAACGCCCTGATTCACCACGCCGTGATTGCCCGCAAAAATGGCCACCATAGGATTGTCCAAGGTGGGGCTTTTCTTTTCCTGCCAACGGGCGAGCCATTCAACCATTTTTTCCAATTCGCCCAACGATCCTGCAGGCTTGGTCAGCTGCGCATCGCGCGCTTGCACTGCCTCAACAGCTTCCTCGCTGCCATTCGGCAACAGCATCAGCAATTCTTTGAAATCGTCAAAAGGGCTTTTCTGGTCTTGTTCGGTCATGGTATCGACTCGCATATGGTTAAATGGACGTCCCCTTTTATCCAACATTTAAGGAAAAGCAATTGACCAGCACGCCGCCCCCTCATGCGAACCCGATCAATGACAATGATGACGGGGCAGCGCCACCGCCGCCAAAACGGCTTTCAGCGGCGGATGCGATTGTGATGGGCATGCGGTTTTATTCCCGTCTGCCTACAGGTGACAGCCCACATTTGCCGCTGAATTTTGGCAAAATGATTCAATTTTTGCCCATAAGCAGTTTGATAATTGGCGTTTTCCCGGCATTGACGATCTTGTTGCTCGGCGCCTTTGGCGTGCAATCCTTGTTTGTGGCTACACTTGCGATTGCCATGAGTGCCGTGATCACCGGGGCGATGGCCGAAGATGCCTTTGGCGATGCGATGGACGGCTTGTTTGGCGGGCATGATGTGGCGCGACGCTTGGAGATCATGAAAGATTCGCGGCACGGCACCTATGGCGTGTTGGGGTTGATCGCCCCTTTCATGCTGCGCGTGATCACGTTGGGCACATTAATCGCCATGAGCCCGGTTGCGGCGGCTCTTTTGTGGTTGGCGAGCGCCATGATCGCGCGACAAACGGCGCCTATAGTGGCGGTCATCTTGCCCCCTGCCCGCAGCGACGGCGCGTCGGCGGGGGCGGGCATTTTATCAAAGCGCGATTTTATCAGCGGCCTTGTGCCCGCGTTGATTTTGTTCTGCTTACTCGTGTGGCTGTTTGCCGGGCCAATTGCCTTGTTTCTGGCGCTTATTTTAGGGGCTGGCCTGAGCGCATTCTGGGTCAATCTGCTGAAGCGATTTTTGGGCGGTCAAACCGGCGACACAATTGGTGCGTTACAATTGCTTCTTGAAATTGCCGCATTGAGTGCCTTTATCTTGATGTAGGTTTTGGCCACACTTTGAAAGGATGTCCTTTTGCTTTTTATCGGCATCGCGCTGCTGGTGGCGTTTGCACTTGCTTTTCTGATCTCCTCAAACGCAGGGGCCGCCATAGGCTTGGCCGAGCAGGATTTCGGGCAATTGATCATTTTGATCGCCGTGCTGGTGCTGGTCGCAGGTGGTGCCTTTGGGCGACGCATCCGGCTGGGTGAAATGTTCACCGGCATGGTGATGTGGGGCGCGATCTTTGTGGCGATTATTGTCGGCTACAGTTTCCGTACCGATTTTGAGCGCTTTGGCGCACGCATTTGGACACAATTATCGCCGGGCACGGGCTTTACGGACAGCGAAACAGGCACGGTGATGTTCACCCGAAACGCCGATGATCACTTTGTGATCAATGCCAAGGTCAACGGCAACAATGAGCGCTTTTTGTTCGACACTGGCGCAACCACCATTGTGTTGACGGCCGACAGCGCCCGCGCTGCCGGATATGATCCGGCACGATTGATCTATTCCATCCCCGTGCAAACGGCAAACGGCCAGACCGAAGCTGCTTTAATCAAACTCGATCGCATTGAGGTTGGCGGCATTGTGCGCGAAAACATTGATGCCATGGTAGCGCGACCAGAGGCGTTAAACGCCAATCTATTGGGCATGAATTATATGCAAACGCTGCAAGGGTTCAGCGTTGAAGGTGACCGCCTCACATTAACCGATTAGGCCGCTTGTCGTGCGGCGATCAGCAGGCCAAACGCCTCTTCAATCAGCTCCACGCCGCGCTCCGATTTTACCGCTTCGACGGTGAGCAATTGGCGGTAGCGACGTGCGCCGGGCTTGCCAAATCCAAGGCCGAGCATGTGGCGCACAATTTGATTCAATCTCGCGCCCTTAGTCATTTGAATTTCAGCATAATTTGTCATCACTTCACAAAGTGATTCAAGGGAGATGGGCGGTGTGTCGTCGCCGAAAATCTCGGCATCCACGCCCCATAAAAGGCCAGGATTGTGATAGGCGGCGCGGCCCAACATTACGCCATCCACATGCTGCAAATGGGCTTTGGATTGCGCCAAATCTTCGATGCCCCCATTGATCATCAAGGGCAGATCGCCGACATGATTTTTCAATCGATAAACGCGCTCATAATCCAACGGCGGCACTTCGCGGTTTTGCTTTGGTGAGAGGCCCTTCAGCCATGCCTTGCGGGCGTGGACATAAAGCGCATCCACTTTTGCTTCAAGCATATGATCCACAAAAGTGCGCAGATCTTCTTCGCTATCCTGATCATCAATGCCGATGCGGCATTTGACCGTGACCGGCGTATCCGTTGCGTCACGCATGGCGCGGACGCACTCGGCCACCAGCGCTGGCTCGGCCATCAAGCAAGCGCCGAAGCGGCCTGACTGCACGCGATCTGACGGGCAACCAACATTGAGGTTGATCTCGTCATAGCCGAACTGATCGCAAAGCTTGGTGGCCGCCGCCAGCTCCTCTGGATCAGAGCCCCCGAGTTGAACAGCGATGGGATGTTCCACATCGTCATTATAGTTGAGGAGCCAATCAGCACCGCCACGAATAAGCGCGGCGCTTGTCACCATTTCCGTAAACAACAAGGCATGACGCGACAAATGCCGATGGAAAAATCGGCAATGGCGATCTGTCCAATCCATCATCGGGGCCACAGAAAATTTGCGCGCTTGCTGGATGCTCATGCTGCTTTATTCACAATAGTTGAGTTTGAGTGGGCGCTAGTACCATAAAAATATGGCTTTGTCGCCTATTTGAACCAAAAGCGGGGTTCATGCGTTGTTGTTGTTAGGAGGTATTTATGCAAGACCAAAAAAATGAACAACCTGAGACAGTAACAAAAACCGAAGCCCGCCAGGGGCAACGTGGCTTTAGCACGCGGGTTTTGGCAATTTCGTTGGCCGTAATCGTTGTGGCGTTTGCCGCCATTTACATCTATGCGGAATCGAATGACAGCGAGACCCCAAACTTGGTTGATACACCAAGCTTGGACACCAGCCAGCTGACCACCACGGGCTGGTTTGCCTAACTGAAGCGTACCGCATTAGATATTCAGGGCCTTGCACGATGCTGGGTCTTAAGGATAAAAGCGGCACCGTCCCCCTCGCTTTAGGTAGCGCAAATTTGTTGGAGAGCCCTGATGACAAAGCTGATTTCCATTGGCGAATGCATGATCGAAATGAGTGCGTTGGAAGATGGGCTCTACAAAAAGGGATATGCGGGCGACAGCCTTAATATGGCTTATTATGCCCGTAGCTTCTTGCCTCAATCGTTTGATGTCGACTATTTCACCGCCCTTGGTGATGACGTTGAAAGCGAGGCTTTGGCCAAGAGCCTCGAACGCCACGGTATCGGCACCGATTTGATCAAATATCTGCCGGGGAAATCACCTGGCCTCTATATGATCTCGTTGGACAATGGCGAGCGGATGTTCAGCTATTGGCGCTCGGCTTCGGCGGCCAAGGAAATGGCGCAGGACATCGGTTTTCTAGAGCGCACATTGCTTGGGGACCACGCGCTGTTTTTCTCCGGCATCAGCTTGGCCATTTTGCAGCCAGATACACGCGCCCAGTTTCTTGACGTGCTCAACACGGCAAAGGAAAATGGGCAACAGGTGATTTTTGACAGCAATTTGCGCCCTTCCCTATGGCAAAATCGCCAGGAGATGGCCGATTGGACAGCAAAGGCCTCAGCGGTGTGCACGATGGCCCTACCGACCGTGCCGGACGAATATGTATTGTTTGACGAAAAATCGTCTGAGCAGGTGGCGGAACGGTATTTACGTGCCGGATGCACCGAAATTGTGGTGAAGGCGGGGCCAGAAGACGCATTGTTGACCGATGGTCAGCAAAAAGAATGGGTTGGCCCCGGCCAATCTATACAACCTGTCGACACCACAGGTGCCGGCGACAGTTTTAACGGCGGCTATATTGCGGCGCGTTTGTCGGGCAAAAATATGGTCGACGCTGCGCAGTTTGCGCACAAGGTGGCCGGACAAGTTATCCAGCACCGTGGCGCACTTGTCGCGGACATTAAATCACTGGTGAAGTAGCCCAGTTTTTTCAAGCACAAGCGATTTTTGTGCTGTTGTTCAAGGGCCTTGGCACAGATCCCTCTTTTAGCGGCACCTGATCTGTGCAATGCTACACCTTAACTGCTTTATGACGCGCGTCGCGCGAAAAAGATGCGTGCAAACGTACAACTGCATAAAGCGCGAAACATTCACAGGAAACGTCTTACTTGAGGTCCTTATGAGAATTGCAATGCTTGCGCGCAACTCTTCGCTTTACTCCCACCAGCGCTTAAAAGAAGCAGCGGTGGCCCGCGGACACGAACTCGATATTATCAACACACTTCGATGTTATATGAACATCGCCTCCCGACGGCCCGAGGTGTTCCATAATGGTGAAAAGCTGACGGGCTATGATGCGGTTATTCCGCGTATTGGCTCTTCCATCACCTATTACGGCCTCGCCGTGTTGCGCCAATTTGAAATGATGGGTGTTTATCCGCTCAATGAATCTGTGGCCATTGGCCGCTCACGCGACAAGTTGCGCTCCATGCAATTGATGGCACGCGATGGCATTGGCCTGCCCGTGACAACTTTTGCCCATGACCCGCGCCAGACCGAAGAAGTGCTGCGGTTGGCAGGTGGTGCGCCATTGGTGATCAAACTATTGGAAGGCACCCAAGGCATTGGTGTTGTTTTGGCTGATAGTAACCGATCCGCAAAATCAGTGATTGAAGCTTTCCGCGGGGCTGGCGTGAATATTTTGGTGCAAGAGTTCATCAAAGAAGCTGGCGGCACCGACATTCGGGCCATCGTGATCGGCGGCAAGGTTGTCGCGGCTATGGAACGGACGGGCGCAGAAGGCGATTTCCGCTCAAATCTGCACCGGGGTGGCTCGGCCAAACGGGTGAAGATTACGCCGGAAGAAAAATCAACAGCCATCCGGGCAGCCAAATCAATGGGCCTTAATGTCTGTGGTGTGGATATGCTGCGCTCCAACCATGGTGCGGTGGTGATGGAAGTGAACTCTTCACCCGGCCTTGAGGGCGTGGAAACAGCAACTGGGCTCGACATTGCTGGCAAGATCATTGAGTTTATGGAAAAGCACCATAAACCATGGGCCACAAAGACGAAGGGCAAAGGCTAGCCAGATGAAAGCAGAGGCGTTTGAGATTGGCGGCGAGCGCATTTTGCCCGGCGAGCGACGGACTGTTGACTTACCTGTCAGCGTGCTTTCAGACCATACGCCCGTCACCATGTCGACCCATGTTATCAATGGCAAACGCCCCGGCCCGATCGTTTTTGTCAGCGCTGCGATCCACGGCGATGAAGTGATCGGCGTGGAGATTGTACGCCGCGTGCTGCAATCGCCAAAACTGCGCGGGCTGCGCGGCACCCTCATTTGCATCCCGATTGTAAATGCCTTCGGGTTTTTGAACCATTCGCGCTATCTGCCTGACCGCCGCGACCTTAATCGCAGCTTCCCCGGTTCTGAAACGGGCTCATTGGCGGGACGGCTAGCGCATCTGTTTATCTCTGAAATCGTCAAACGATCAGATTTTGGCATTGATCTGCACTCTGCCGCGAGCCATCGCGATAATTATCCACAAATCAGGGTCACGCCAGGTCGCCCGAAACTGCGTGAACTTGCCGACATGTTCGGCGCGCCTATTCTTTTGACATCAAAGGTGCGTGAAGGTTCGCTGCGCGAAGCCGCTTCCGCAGTGGACTGTGACGTTCTGCTCTACGAAGCGGGCGGCGGTCTGCGATTTGATGAGTTTGCCGTGCGCGTTGGCACCACCGGGGTGCTACGCACCCTTCATGGCCTTGGCATGATTGCGGGCAAGCCTATTGCCCCCTCCAAAGCCAATCCCCTTGTGTGCAGCGACAGCTATTGGATGCGTTCGCCCGCTGGCGGGCTTTTGCGGACATTCAAAAAGTCTGGCGACACTGTTGTAAAAGGCGATGTGTTGGGCGTTGTCTCCGACCCGTTTGGCGAAGTGGAAACCCCCATTACGGCCAACACCGATGGTGTGATTATTGGCCGAAGCGAGCTTCCCATTGTCAATGAAGGCGATGCGACGTTTCACATTGCGCAGCCCGCACGCCATCGCAATGCGGAAACGGCGCTAGACCTTTATACCGCAGACGTTGAAGGCTCGACCCTATTTGACGAAGACGAGATTATTTAGCTGCCCGTCTCGCCATCCGATTTTGGCTTTGCACGCGATCTAGGCTTTGGCTTTGCCTGTGCTTTACCGGTGAGCTGATCCATAATTTTGGGATCAGCGGTGCGGATATTGAGATCGCGTTGTGGGAACGGGATTTCCACATTGTTTTCGCGGAACACATTGTCGATGGCGAAAAGCAAATCGGTTTGCACACGTGGGTAGATTGTATAATCGTTCACGTGGATGCGCAGTTGGAAATTGATTGAGCTATCGCCAAACCCTTCGAAGAACACAAAGGGTTCAGGCCTTTTCAAGACATTTTCATGATCGTGCGCCAACTCCAGCATCAAATCACGCACCAATTCAAGATTGCTGCCGTAAGCAACGCCGATGGGGATATCCACCCGCCCCGAGCGGATTTTGTGCGTCCAGTTGCCAACAGGCGCGTTGATGAAGTCGGAGTTGGGAATGATGATGGTCTGGTTGTGAATTGTGTTGATCTCTGTCGCGCGCACGCTGATTTTTGACACCGTACCGGAGAAGCCACTGGCTTGCACAAAGTCGCCCACCTTGATGGGGCGCTCCACAAGCATGATCAAACCAGACACAAAGTTGGAAACCACGTTTTGCAGGCCAAAACCAATGCCCAATGACAGCGCACCGGCAACGATGGCAAGACTGCCCAAATCCACCCCTGCCCCGGTGATGCCTAAAAAGATCGAGAGCGCAATACCGACATAACCGACGCCGGTACGGATGGAATCCTTTACGCCATGGTCAGCTCGCGTCCGCTCCAGCACCGTGTTGCCCAACCAGCTTTGGAACAGGCGTGTGACCGCAACGCCGATGGCGAAAATGATGATACCGTAAAAAATACTGGCAAGGGAAAACTCAAAACTGCCGATTTGAATGCCGACGATCGCTTGTCGCATCCAGGCGAACAAATCTTCAACCCGTGAGCCCCATTGCAACAAAATGGCCGGAATGGCCGCCAGCAACACCAAAATGAAAAAGCCAATGCTGGCAAAAAGGGCATACTGATCGACATCGGTCTCATCCAGTGAAAACCGATCCTTCAGCCACTGGCCCACGCGGGTGGGGGCCAGCACACCAGGCTTCCCCGCCTCAGAGGAAAGCAGGTAACCCAAGAATGCTGTCGCAAGAATGGTGCCTGTGACCACCAATTGCTGCGCCATAAAGCGCGCAAGGCCAATATAGCCAGCCACAGCGGCCAAGATGATGGCGATGGACGCCAACAACAACGGAATGCGCACCCAAGGCGGCAGGCTGCGGGACACATCATCCTCACGCTTGTCGCGCACCCGGGCCAACAAGAGCAACAATATTGCAATGAGCACGGAGGCCAAAAAGCTATTGCCAATGGTGAAGGCCAATGGCGCATTAACCAATTGGCCGAGTTGACGTGTCAAATAATCCAGCGCGTGCACAAGCGCCAAGGAGCTGACGAGCACGTGAATGCGCTGGGCGGCGAAACTGGACAGTGGCACCAGCCGCAACTCTGAATTACCGGGCGAAAAGACCGCGCGGCTCAGGCGAAAAGCGAACGAAACGCCAAACACCACAATAAATAAGGTGCGCACAAAAACACGTAGCTCGGCATTGAACAATGATGCAAAATCCATTGCCCAATAGCCCAGCGCGAGGGCCAGGCCCAACAGGCCAACGGGAATGATGGTGGTGGCGAACGGCAGGATGAGTGCGTTGAGCCGAGATGTGCTAGACGACAGGATGCTATTGGCGCGGCGGGTGAGCACAAGTACGCCGAGCAGCAAGATGCAAAAGAAAGCAAACACCAAACCAAATGGGCGCGGATCGGGTGCGACTTTTACGGTCCACCACGTGCGCAATTTGGATTGGAACCGGGAGATGGCTGTGAGGCTGTCACCCGAAATACTGGCCAAAAGATCGATGGTTATGGGCGAGCGTTGCGACAAGCGATTGGTGAAAATCTGCCGCCGCAAGTCCGCAATCCGCTCAAAGGCTTTGTTGATATTTTGATCTAGTTCATCAGCGCGCGTTGTGACGATACGCAGTTCCTGGCGTTGCGCCATGGTCTCTTCTCGGTCGCTACGCACTTGAAGGCTTTCGGATCCCCCTTCGGCCGGCGCTGGTCCTAAGGCTTCCAATTGAGCGGTCAGTACCGTGATCCGCTCTTCGACAGGCACGACAACCGCATCAATCGCGGATTGTAGATCAAGCAGCTTTGATCTAGCGCCAATCAAAGTGTTGTCATTGTCCGCGTTGTCGATCGTGCGGCCAATAAACTCAACACTGCGCTCGATCTTGTCGAGCTCCTCCAGCTTTTGCTCAACATCAATGGCTTGTGCAAATGCAATGCTGGTCATAAGGACCAGAGCGACAAGGGCCATCATAGCCCGATGCAAGATCGCGTAATTAGCAGAACTGTCTATTTTCATAAGGAGAATTTAGGCTGGCTGCCCTGATTTGGCAACTTGAATTCGGTGTCCAAAGATGCGGTGGGATTATGAATTGGCTTCAATCATGTCCACTGCGTTTTCCAGTTGCTGCTTTGCATCCACCAATGCGTTTGCGCGGCAAAGATCTGTCGCTTCCACCAAGAGTTCGATGAGCATGTTGAATTCTTCCGCGTTCAGATCGGCTGATAGAGACTGGTTTTCGAGCTCTTGCACATGGTCCAAACATGATTGAGCATCGGCATAGTCAGCCATGTCCTGCGCCTGAGCAGAACCAAATGCCATGCTGCCCACAAGTGCGGCCGCAGTAAAAATTTTCAATATCGCTCTCATATTGCACCTAACCGCAAATGGACCATAAATATGAAACGCAGCGCAGTCCGCATTGGTTTCAATTATATTTATGTGGGTGGCGCAAACGGGCTTTTTTAGGGCCGTGTGCTGCGCGCGTTTAAAATAACTCAAAGTGTGATTTTAATATCGCACCTGAAAAATGGATGCCGTTATTCAAATCCATCGCCCATGCCGCCTTTGGCCAACAATTCATCAATTGTGCTGCCGGGAATGCCGTTAGACAGTGCGCTAAACTCGGCACCGTCAAACATCTGCTGCGCCGCATCAACGATGGTTTTGTGGACGGCGCGCGCTAAGCTGCTGCCCAAGCTGATCCGCGCGACGCCAATTTCGGCAAAGTCGGCAATTTTGTATTGGGTGAAAGGCCCCGCGCACAGCGCATTGACCGGTATATCGACCGATTTGACAATGGTCGCAAGATCTTCAAATGATTTGGGCATGGGCACATAAACCACGTCCGCCCCCACCTGTTCAAAGGCTTTTATCCGGCGGATGGCTTCATCTAATCCATAGTGCCCCACCATGACGCCGTCGGCGCGGGCGGTGAGCGTGAAGGTCATACCTGTCTCGTCGCAAGCCGTTTTCTTGGCGTCCACCGCTGCCTCAATACGTTCCACTGAAGCCTTAAAATCATATGCTGTTTGCGTTGGGAACTGAATATCTTCAATGCCACACCCGGCTACCCCCATCGCAACGGATTGACGGACGGTTGCTTTGACATCATCCAAGCTGTCGCCAAAGCCGTTTTCCAAATCCGCATTAACAGGCAGAGTTGTGGCCCCATTGATGCTGACAGCGTGTGCAATTGCCTCTTCACGGCATAGTTTGCCACCATCAGGGCGGCCCAAAGTGAAGGCATGAGCAGCCGATGACGTGGCCAGCGCTTTGGCGCCGAGGGCGGCCATAAGCTGGGCGGTACCTGCATCCCACACATTTGCGAGAATAAAGGGCCCGTCTTTGTGCAATTGGGCAAACCGAACTGCCTTGGCACAATCGGCTGGTGTTATGGTTTCGCTGTGGGACAATGACGACGACGATTTGTTCATGGTAAATACTCTGACAAAGAATGTGGGGAGTTTGGCCCAGTTCGTGCAATTTGACAATTGAGAAGCGGCAAAACTCTGTCCTCAGTCAATACGCCAAGCAAAAATTAACCTTAGCGTGAATTATTCCCCTTCTATTTAACAGGTTAAACCCAATCGACACACAGTGCGCCTAAGTTTTTCGCAGAGATGGAATTAAAAGGACGAGGGATATGCTCGATCGACGGATTGATGGGATTTTGACCGACTGGCAGGGGCACTATGCGTCATTGTTTGGACAACATCCGCTGCGGTTACAACATAAATTGGGTGACACCGGGCTTTTCACAGATGAAGCGCTGGAAAGCATTTTGGAAAATGTCGACCGAAACGATTATCACGTCAATTATATGGATCCGAAAACCGGCGTGCGGCGCGAGGGCGAGTTTGGCAATGCCTCTGGCAAGCAGATATTAGAGGCCGTAAAGGCTGGCAATATTTGGATCAATTTGCGTGCGCCGGGCCGGCAAAATCCGGCCTTCGACGACATGTTGCGCGGCATCTATGATGATTTTGAAAAGCATGTACCCGGGCTGAAAACCTACAAGCAGAACATGACCATTCTGATCTCATCGCCCAATGTGCGCGTGAAATATCATGTGGACGTGCCCGGCCAATCATTGTGGCAGGTGCGCGGACGCAAGAAGGTTTTTGTTTATCCCGCTGAGCCGCCCTTTTTGAGCGCCAATGGCATTGAAAAGGTCGTGATCAACGAAGCCCATGAAACCGACATCCAGTTTCAAGAGTGGTTTGACGATTATGCAACCGTTTATGATTTGGAACCGGGCGAAATGCTGCATTGGCCGCTGAATTGCCCGCACCGGGTTGAGAATTATGACTGCATGAACGTGTCTGTAACCACAGAACATTGGACGGATGCGCTGCGCAATAAATATGCGGTGAACTTTGCCAATGGCATGTTGCGCAAAATGGGGCTTAAGAACCTTGATCGCGGCACACGTGGGCTAACGTTTTACACCAAACTGGTTTTGGCCGGTGCAGTTAAATTTTCCGGTATCCAGCGCAAAGATGTTAAACCTTATAATGTAGACTTTGCGGTGGACCCGGATGCGCCAGACGGCGTGAAAGACATTCCGGCCTATCAGTTTACTAAATAGCTTCGGGGCAAAGCTTTTATGACCTTTGAGACAAAGGTGCTTCGTTCGGCAAACGAAATCCGAGCGATAAAAGACCAATGGCAGGCACTGGAAGATAAATCGGAAGGGGTTGCGCTATTTCAAAGTTTTGAATGGTGCGCGCACATCCTTGAGCTTGATCGCGCGAATGGCGACGAGGATTATTATGTGATTTCAACATTTGAGCAGGGCCAATTGGTGGCCTTGCTGCCTTTGTCGATTTGGCACAAAAAGGGCCGAAAAGTGCTCACCGGGTTGGGCGAGCCTTATCAGCAATATACCGAAATGTTGGCCGACCCCGCTTTTGACGCAACAAAACTGTTTGCGGCGATGCACGACGTGATCAAACAATCTGATGCTGACTATGTGCATTTCGGGCAAGTACGGTATGACGGGCCGCTTTATGCGGGCAGTCGCACCTTTTTCGATCATGCAGAGGAAGAGAAAGCAGCGCCCTATGTGGATTTGACCCAATGGGACAGCTATGAGACCTATTACGCGGCTTTGAAAAAAGCGACGCGCAAACGCTTGCGCAATGCGTATAATCGCTTCGAACGCGAAGGTGAGCTTGCGCATTTTCATGCCTTTGAGGGCAGCATGCTTGGCGCGGTGATCGACCGTTCGTTTGAAGGACGCGTTGAATGGCAGCAACGCATGGGCCTTACATCACGCGCCTTTCAAGATGACTCATTCCGCGCATTTCTCAATCGGTTTAAAGACTGCACCGATGACAGCGTGAAGCCACTTGCATTTTGCCTGACGTTAAATGGTGAAGCTGTGGCTGATCAGTGGGGCTTTGTCTATAAAGACCGCTATTACGCTTATATGTCCACCTGGAATGAAGAGCATGCCTATGCTGGCCCCGGTCGCTTGCACCTGGGTGAGATCGTCAAGAGTTGCTATGACCTTGGCATCAAATATGTTGACTTTATGATCCCCTCTGTCCCCTACAAAATGATCTATGCGACGGGTGAAGTTGAAGCGAGCGACTTGATCAAACCGCTTTCGACGACAGGTTTTATCTATGCCAATATCTGGCTGAAACATATGCGCCCAAAGCTGAAAGCTATTATGCAGGCGATGCCCGCGGAACAGCGCAAAAAGATCATCAATACAGTGTTTAACCGAAAGTGATTGCTGGCATTAGCGGGATTTAAACCGCTTATGCGCTATTCCAAGTCGGAAACTGGAGAACGACTTATGGGTGAACGCCGCCAATTGGCGTCTAAATCCGCTTTGATTTTTGCTGTGCGCATTGGCGGCGCTGGCGTCATCTTTTTGGCGCAGGCGATGATCGCCCGCCTGTGGGGTGCCGCACAGCTTGGCGAATATTTGCTGGCGATTGCCGCGGCAAACCTGATGGCAATCGCATTGCCGATGGGTTTTCAAACGGTTGGGGCCTATTTTGCTGCAGAATATAAAGCCAAAAAAGATGGCGCCACCTTGTCGCGCTTTGCCATTTTGGCCTATGGCATGGCAATTTTCCCCGGCCTGTTATTACTCTATGTTGTTGGCCAGCTCATTCACTTCATTGGCCCAGCGGGCACCCTGCTGCAAAGCATTTGGCCGACGATCGCGATGATGGCGTTCGGCACAGCCATCGTCAATTTGAACGGTGCAATTTTGGTCGGGCTTAAAAAACCCTTCTTTGGTCTTTTTGCAGATACGATTTTTCGCCCGCTCTTCATTGTACTGGGCATTGTGATCGTGCTGTTTATCGGCGTTGAAAACGACCGTGTGGGCGCGTTGATCTGGTGGGTTGCCCTATTCTATCTGGGCTTGGCCACCGTCCACTTCTTTATCACTGTTCGCGCCATCCGAGCCTTGCCGCGCGATGCGCCTGTCCCCACGTTTGAAGCCAAGCGATGGTGGGTCTACGCCCTCCCCTGGATTATTGTCGCGCTCAGTTCTGACTTCTTTTTTGATATTGACCTATTGCTATTGTCCACCTTGCTGGACAAGGAGCAAATTGCGATTTTCGGGGTGTGCGCCCGCATGTTTGTGCTGGCCTCGTTCGGCATTATCGCGATTGGCGCGGTGGTGTCACCAGACTTGCTGGATGCAGAAGAAAGACAAGACTTTGAAGCCCTTGAGGCCAAAATCGGCGACGCCAATATGGTGGGCACGGGCCTGGCCATTGTACTGACCATCGGTGTGATGATCTTCAGCCCGGTTGTGTTTTATTTCTTCGGACCCGAGTTTGACCAAGGTGTCGTGCCGCTCACGATTTTATGCAGCGCGCTCGTAGCGCGTGCCGCTTTTGGCCCCGGTCCTGTTATTCTGTCCTCACGCAAAAAGCCCTATGCCAGCCTGCCCGCCATACTGCTGGGCCTCATCGTTCTTCTGGTTGCCAACTATCTTTTGGTTCCGCCGTTCGGATTGGTGGGCGCTGCGAGCGCAGCCGCCATTTCCTTTATTATTGGCGCAGGGGCCATTTGGTTCACAACGTGGCGCTTGACGGGACTGAACGTCTCACTGGCGCCTGCCCTCAGGAAATATCTGACCCGCAGCGCCTAGAAATAGGCTAGCGGGTCAACGCCGATCACCGCCCCATGGGCATGCAAAATGGCCATATAGAGCACGGCGCCGATCACCAGTTCAATCCAGAACTGGCCATCCAGGGCGCGGCGCAGCCGTTGGCCAAATGAGCCTGCCTCTTTTTGCAACGCCTGCTGATATGCCGCGGCGGAAAGCTTTGTCGCCTTTGTTTTGTTCAGACGCATCATGCCCAGCACGGAGAATGCCAGCATAATGCCAAACAACAAAATGTTGGCCAGTTCGCCATTCACAATGATATGGGCAAACGCCCACAGGCCAAACGCGACGATGATCGGATGGCGAACAAGTGTCAAAATGCCGGGCTTTTTGTTTTCCACATCGATGTTGCGACGAAATGACACCGACAAGGAATTGGGCCGCATCGCCCCCATGACAAACAGGATTACAGCAACAAGCATCAGCCCCATGGCAATGCGCACCGTTGTTGGATCGGCGGCATAATAAACCGTTTTGGGCGCACGCAACGCGGCGGAAATCAACCAAACCAGCAAAACTGTTGAAAGAATCGAATAGCCGATTATGTATGTCTTACGGTTGGTTAGCGAAATGATCTTGCCCCGCAGGTCACCAATTTGAGGCAGAATATGCGCGAAGAGGAAGACAAAAAGGGCGAGCAAAAATTCGGTCATTGTTCAAGGCTTTCGCATGATGAGTTAGCAAGGTTGTAGAACATATGGAATGTGGCGAATGCAATGGGGTTGAGCCTCAGAATCCATGTGACATTTTCACCTGCACGTTTTATGATGAGGCGAATTCTCAAGTTAGGACAAAACGATGCGTTTAACAAAACAGTCCAATTATGCTGTGCGCATATTGATGTATTGCGCCAGCAATGAAAAGCTGAGCAAGATCTCCGATATTGCGGAGTTCTACGACATCTCCGAAACGTTCTTGTTTAAAATTTTGCAGATTTTGAACGCCGGCGGTTTTGTTGAAACCGTGCGCGGGCGCCATGGCGGGATCAAGCTGAAGCGACCTGCGGAAGAAATTGGCTTGGGCAAAGTGATCCGGGCCACGGAAGATAATTTCGACATGGCCGAATGTTTCGACCTTGATTCAAACACCTGCCCCTTGATCGGCACCTGCGGGTTTAACCACGCCCTTTACCGCGCATTGAATGCGTTCTTCGACGTATTGGATGAATATACGATTGCGGACCTGACCGACAATCGCCGCAATATTCGCGTTTTGTTGGAGCTGGATAGCGTGGTGCGCGACGCGCCAAAACGGGTTGATGCGTAAGTCACTGAATGTCGCCACTTTCGGGTGGTGAGTTGATTCACTTTTATCGCGGAAATGCTTATGGCGTTCGCCCAAAAATACGAAAAAGCGATTGAAGAACTTCGTGCCTCCAAGATTTGGGGCGCCAATCACGATCAACCGCTCAACAAAATCTATCGCAAACTGGGCCTGAAAGTGCCCCCGCCGCACTATGCATCATTCGGCCAAGTGTTTCTGGCCCATGGGGTGTTTTTCCAGATTATGTGGATTGTGCTTTGGACATTCAATCCATTCAGTTGGCCGGGCATGACGGCCACCTTTATGGTTGGGACCGGATTACTGGGCGGATTGATCTATTCAGCGATTATGGCGGCTTACTATCGCTGGGATCGCAAGCGCCATAACCTTACCCCTTGGGATGAGCTTTAGTCCTGATCCATCGGCCATGTGTCGCTGAGGCGGTAGCCTTCTGGCCATGGGTCTGACGGGTCCAGCATGTGTTGATGGGTGCCAGTGATCCAGGCGCGACCATTGATGCGCGGCAGGATGGCGTTGCGGTCGCCACATTTGACCTGTTCGGCAATATCGCAATTGAACTTTGAGCCTGTGATCGAGGTGGCAATATATTTGTCGGTTGCCTCCATCTCACCTTTGGCCAGCATCAGCGCCATGCGGGCGGAGCAGCCTGTGCCTGTTGGGGAGCGGTCGATTTTGCCTGGACGGATGGCCACGGCGTTGGCACCGGAAAGACTGTTTCCTTCACGGGTGGTTTTGCCCATAAACTGGCAAAAAGAGATATGATCCCAATCTGGGTTTTCCGGGTGGGAGAAGCCAAGCTGTGCGTTGGCGGCAGCGGTAATTTTTGTGCCGAGGTCTGCCAGTTTTTTGGCATTTTCCGGTTTGATCTCAAGGCCCAACGCTTCGGCGTCGACCATCACAAAGCTGTCGCCGCCATAGGCGGTGTCGACGATGATTTCGCCCAAGCCTTCGACTTGAAGCGGCACCTGCAATTGGTCGACAAAACTCTTCACATTGGTGACGGTGATGCTTTCGGCTTTGCCATTTTTGCATTGCGCCACCACTTTGATCAGGCCGCCCGGTGCTTCCAAGGTCAGATGCGTTTCCGGCTCGGTCATCGGCAGAATGCCGCTGTCGAGCAGCACGGTGGACACGCAGATGGAGTTAGAGCCGGACATGGGGGGCGTGTCGGCCGGCTCCATGATGATGAAGCCCATTTGCGCTTCAGGATGCTTTGGCGGCACCAACAGGTTCACATGGCGGAACACGCCGCCGCGTGGCTCATTCAGCACGAAATTGCGCAAGGTTTCATCCTGTTCGATGAATTTGCGCTGCTCCCAAAGGGTTTCGCCCGGCGGGGGCGCAACGCCACCGACAATCACATCGCCCACTTCGCCTTCGGCGTGGCAGGACACCACATGGATGGTTTTGCTCGACCGCATATTAGCCTCTCAATTCAAATTCGGGTTCACCCAACACGTCAAAATCTGGCTCTACGCCCAAGCCTGGCGCGTCCGCTGGCGACATGAAGCCATCCACGCGTTTAGGGGCGCCTGCGGCGAAATCGACGGTGCCATAGGAATTGAAGTCGGTAGCAGAGAACGAGAACGCTTCCGGGGTGGATGCGGCCAGATGGGCGATGGTGGCGGTGACGATGTCGCCGCCCCATGTGTCCTCAATGGTCATGGCCAGACCTGCATTGACGCAAATATCACGCATCAGGCGCGCCTTGGTGAGGCCGCCGACTTTGGAGATTTTCAGATTGATCGCGTCCATTGCGTCGTCGGCTAAGCCTCTGCGCAGCATGGCTTCATCAAAGATGTTCTCGTCCATAATGAAGGGACGCGCGGTGCGGCGGCGGATGGACAAGCACTCTTCATAAGTCATGCAGGGCTGCTCGATATAAACATCCAAATGAGCCACGGCGGCGGCGACACGTGCGGCTTCGTGACGGTTCCAGCCTGTGTTGGCATCGGCCACCAGCACTTCGCCGCGGTCCAGCACCTCGCGGGTGGCGTGGATGCGGGCAATATCGTCATTGGCGTCGCCGCCGACTTTTAGCTGGAATTTGGTGTAGCCTTCATTGCGATAGCCATCGATTTTCTTGGCCATCACTTCCGGGTCTTCCTGCGAGATGGCGCGGTAAAGCGCGACCTTTTCCTGCTGTTTGCCGCCCAACAGGGTGTAAACTGGCAGGTCGGTGGCTTTGCCCAAAATGTCCCAACAGGCAATATCGATGGGGGCTTTGGCGTATAGGTGACCGCGCAGGCCCGCATCCATGGCGTTGTTGATGATGTTCAAATCGCGTGGATCAAGGCCGATCACATGGGGTGCCAGCTCTTTCAGCCCTTCGCGCACGCCTTTGGCATAGCTGGGCAAATAGGCGGAGCCGAGCGGACAGCATTCGGCATAGCCTGTGATGCCTGCATCTGTTTCCACCGCCAGAACGGTTGAATCAAACACTTCGACAAAATTGCCGTTTGACCAGTTGTAGCGGCCTTCTCTCAACGGCAAATCAATTTGATAAACGCGCAGTGCAGTGATTTTCATAAATTCCTCCCTCGCCCCTTTGCCTATGGCAAAATGAAGCCATGTTTGAATGGGTCACGATCATCGACAAAGATCGTGTTGTAGCCGGTTTTGCGGGCCCAGCCGCCAATAGATGGAATGATGGCATCGCGGTCACCCACTTTGGTGGCGGCTTCAACTCGGCCGCGGAACAGCGAGCCGATGATGCTCTCATGCACAAAATCTTCGCCCACGGCCAAATCACCAAGCGCGACCCAATGGGCCATGCGGGCCGATGTGCCGGTGCCACAAGGTGAGCGGTCGATGGCTTTATCGCCATAAAACACCGCATTGCGGGCCGTAGCTTCGGGGTCGCGGGCGGCGCCTGTCCAAAGGATGTGGCTCAAGCCGTTGATCTCAGGATGTTCGGGATGCACAAACTCATATTTCTCATTAAGGGCGGCGCGCAATTGCGGCGACCAGCGGATCAAATCGAGCGATGACAGGCCTTCAATATCCTTGAAGTTTTCCTGCGCTTCAACGATGGCGTAGAAATTGCCGCCATAGGATACGTCGACGGTGATTTCGCCCAAATCAGGTACAGTGGCGGTGAGGCCTTTGGCATAAAGGAAGCTCGGCACATTGGTGATGCGGACTTCTTCCACATAACCGTCATTCATAGTGTATTCGGCCTTGATGCGCCCGGCGGGGGCGTCGAGATAAAGCACGCCCGGTTCTTTTGGCGTGACCAACCCTTCTTCCAGCGCCATGGTGACAGTGCCGATGGTGCCGTGGCCACACATGGGCAAGCAGCCGGAAGTCTCGATAAATAGAATGGCGATATCGCAATCGTCGCGGGTGGGCGGATAAAGGATCGCGCCGGACATCACATCGTGGCCGCGTGGTTCAAACATCAGGCTGAGCCGCACCCAATCATATTCGGCCAGGAAGTGGGCGCGCTTTTCGATCATGTTCGCGCCTTTCAGGTCTGGCCCACCGCCCGCCACAAGGCGCACGGGGTTACCGCAAGTATGTCCATCAATGCAGAAAAAGCTGTGTTTCGCCATGGGAGTTTCCTAAAAACGAGACGGATTAAAGGGAGTTAAATCAAGTGACGGGGTTTGCCCCTCGATCAGTTCGGCCATCAGTTTGCCCGTGGCAAAGCATTGGGTGAGCCCCAAATGACCGTGACCGAAAGCATAGCTGACATTGGGCGTGTGGGCGCTTTTGCCAATGGCGGGCAATGTGTCTGGCAAGGAGGGTCTAAAGCCCATCCATTGGGTGCCCTGCTCTGTTTTCAAGTCTGGCATAAAGCGCTTGGCTTTTTGCAGCATAATCTCAGCGCGTTTGTAATTTGGTGCGGCGTCCAGCCCGGCAAATTCAACTGCGCCGCCGACACGGATACCGGTGGAAAGCGGAGTCATAACAAAGCCATGCTCGCCAAAGATCAATTGACGCTTCAGGTCGAACGCTTCGACGGGCAAAGTGGTGTTATAGCCGCGCTCGCTTTCAAGCGGGATTTTGTCGCCCACCTGCTCGGCCAACTGATGCGACCATGCGCCAGCGGCAACCACCACGTGATTGCCCGAGAGCATATCGCCATTGGCGAGCATCACCTCACCCGCTTTGGAAATGGCTTGAACCTCGCGCTCCACCAGCTCGCCGCCATCCTCCTGCTGCACCATGCTCCACAGGGTTTGGGCAAATTCAAACGGGTCATTGACCGTTTGCCATTTGGGAATGAAGGTGGCGCGTTTGATGTGACTGGAGAGGCCCGGCTGCAAGTCGGCCAAGCGGGTGGCGTCCAGATGTTCAAACTCAATGCCGAACTCCTGCCGCGCTTTCCAACTGGATTGGCTGGCGGCGAACTCGCGCTCGCTTTCATAAAGATGCAGCGCGCCATCGGTGCGGATCTGATTGCCGATCTGCGGAATCTGCGCCATGCGATCGACTTCGCTGGCAGAAAGGTCGAGCAAGGCTGATTGAGCGACAATGGATTTGCGATATTGATCCGGCCATGAGGCGCGGAAGAATTTGAGCAGGTAGGGCACAATATTGAGCGCATATTGCGGGCGCACCGAGAGCGGGCCCAGCGGATCAAGCAGCCATTTTGGCGCTTTGCGCATGATGCCCGGCGAGGCCAGTGGGAGAATATCGGCCAAGGCAAACGCCCCGGCATTGCCCAGGCTGGCTTCTTGCGCCACGCCCTTGCGGTCCACCAAAGTGACTTTACGCCCGGTCTGCTGCACATAGTGGGCGATGGCCAAGCCAATGATGCCGGCGCCGATAATAATCACATCATGTTTGGGTTGCGTGGCCATAAGCGCCTCTTAAAATTGAAGAAATGCCCGGCGGCGTGCACCGCCGCCGGACGCACACCTTATGGGAGGGTGTAAGCTGTTTTAACGGTGGTGTAGAATTCCGCTGCGTAAGTGCCCTGCTCGCGTGAGCCAAAGCTGGACCCTTTAGTGCCGCCAAATGGCACGTGATAGTCCACGCCAGCGGTTGGCAAGTTCACCATCACCATGCCGGCTTCGGCATTGGCTTTAAAGTGAGACGCGTGCTTAAGCGATGTGGTGCAGATGCCGGATGACAGACCGAACTCGGTGTCATTGGCCACGGCAAGCGCCTCATCATAATCCTTCACGCGCACGACGCTGGCCACGGGGCCAAACACTTCTTCGCGGTTGATGCGCATGTCGTTGGTGGTTTCAGTCACCAAGGCAGGCGCCATGAAGAAGCCTTCTGTGTCGCGGTTCAGGCGCTGACCGCCGATGACTTTGCCGCCATCTTTGGCTGCGATGTCCACATAATCCAGGTCTTGCTGAAGCTGCTTTTCGTCCACAACCGGGCCAATATGGGTTTCTTTGCGCAAGGCATGGCCCACATTGAGATTGTTCAACCGCTCTTCAACAGCCGCAACAAATTTGTCGTGGATGCCTTCGGTCACGATCAAACGTGATGAGGCGGTGCAGCGTTGACCAGTGGAGAAATAGGCACCGTTTACGGACACATCAACGGCGATGTCGAGGTCTGCATCGTCCAGCACAACCATTGGGTTTTTGCCGCCCATTTCAAGCTGCACTTTTTTCAGCAATTTGCCGCAATCGGCGGCGATGGCACGGCCTGTGCCGACGGAGCCGGTGAAGCTGATGGCGTTGACTTTGTTCGAACCGATCAATTCTGGTCCGACAACAGAGCCGCGGCCAAACACAAGGTTGAACACGCCTTCTGGCAAGCCAGAACGGGAGATAATGTCAGCCAAAGCATGGGCGCAACCGGGCACCAATTCCGCAGGTTTCAGCACAACAGCATTGCCGAAGGCCAAAGCAGGCGCAATTTTCCATGCGGGAATTGCGATGGGGAAGTTCCACGGTGTAATCAGGCCGACAACGCCAACGGGCGAACGGGTAACGTCCACACCAATGCCGGGGCGCACAGAGGCGAGAATATCGCCAGTTTGGCGCAAGGTTTCGCCCGCAAAGAATTTGAAGATTTGGCCAGCGCGTGCGGCTTCGCCAATACCTTCAGGCAAGGTTTTGCCCTCTTCACGTGACAGCAATTCACCCAGTTCCGCTTTGCGCGCCAAAATCTCACTGCCGATAAAGTCTAGCACGTCAAAACGTTGCTGTGGTGTGGATTTCGCCCATTGTGCGGCGGCGCCAGAGGCCGCGTCGATTGCGCGGGCCATATCATCAGCGCCACCCACGGCGGCATGCCCCAAAATGTCTGAGGTGTCCGATGGGTTCACATTGGGGGTGCTGTCAGATGTCTCATGCCAGGCACCGCCAATAAAGCTTTTATATTCCATTAGTTACTCCAATCTACAGGATCGTGGTTTGGCGTATTTTCGTATTATTCACTGAGAGCCAACACGTCCGGTTGCTGGCTCCAATCTTTATACCAAGCGCGGAACAAAGCATATTGTTGTTCAACGTAATTACGCTGGGCATCCGACAATTTGTCGGTTTCGTTGAAGTGCAGCTCATATTCGCTGTCGCCGTTGAGCACCATCAAATGCTTGTAATAAAGCACCAGGTCTGCGCCCTCATCGAACGAGGACAGAACGGCCAAGGCTTCATCCAGCTCATTGGCTTTTACCCGCGCGGTGGCGTTGCCAGTTGCTGCTTTTTGCGACAGGGCTACGAGGTGCAGGACTTCTTTTGGCAAGGCATTGCCGATGCCGGTGATGGCACCGCCTGCGCCGCAATTGACGAAGCCATGTACAACAGTTGTGTCCACACCGATCATCAGTGTCACATCGTCGGATTGGCTGGTGATATATTCAGCAGCGTAGCGCAGATCGTCTTTGCCGCCGAACTCTTTAAAGCCGACCAGATTTTTATGATCCTCGCGCAGATCAAAGAAAAGGTCTGCACGGGTGGCAAAGCCATAATAAGGGCTGTTGTAAATCACGGCGGGCAGATCAGGCGCGGCATTCAAGATGCCTGCAAAGTGGGCCCGTTGTGCGGTGATGGAAGTGCCGCGTGACAGAACGCGCGGGATCACCATCAAGCCATGTGCGCCGACTTTTTGAGCGTGGGCGGCATGTTCAGCAGCGATCTTTGAATTGACCGCGCCGGTGCCCACAATAGTTGGCACGCCAGCTTCCACCAAACGGGCAACGCCAGTTTGACGATCTTCATCAGTAAGCAACGGCCAATCACCCATTGAGCCGCAATAGACCACGCCAGACATGCCAGCTTCGATCAGCTCTTTGCCTTTGCGCACCAATGCATCAAAATCAGGCGTGCGATCCGCCTTACAAGGGGTCATCAAAGCTGGGATACAGCCGGTGAAAATATTCGCAGTCATTGCTCTTGTTCCTTCGCCATAGCTTTCTCGTGGCACAGGCCGCTTTTTTTGGCCTGTACGGATTCGGTTATCAGTGGTTATAGAAAATCTATCGCACGTTGGCCAAAAACTTGGCGGTGCGCTCGCTTTTCTGGTTGTTAAATATTTGGTCCGGCGGGCCGATTTCTTCCATCACGCCTTCATGGAAGTAGGCCACACGATCACTCACATCGCGGGCAAAGCCCATTTCGTGGGTGACGCAAATCATGGTCATGCCCTCTTCTGCCAGAAGCCGCATTGTGTCCAACACTTCGCCCACCAATTCTGGGTCCAGCGCGGATGTGGCTTCGTCAAACAGCATATATTCCGGTTCCATGGCCAATGCGCGGGCAATGGCCAAACGCTGTTGCTGGCCGCCGGACAAAGCTGAGGGGTAGACATCAATTTTGTCGTTCAAGCCCACATGCTCAAGCTGGGCACGGGCAATCTCTCGGCTCTCCGCCTTGGATCTTCCCTTCACAATGCGGGGGGCTAGGGCAACATTTTCCAATGCGGTCAAATGGGGAAAAGAGTTCCATTGTTGAAACACCATGCCCATTTTTGTGCGCAGCTTGTTGAGGTTGGTTTCTTTGGCGTGCACAGACACGCCGTCGACCTTCACTTCGCCCTTTTGAATCGCCTCCAGCCCATTGATGCAATAAAGCAAGGTGGATTTTCCTGAGCCCGACGCACCGATGATGGACAGCACTTCGCCTTTTTCCACATTCAGATCAATGCCTTTAAGCACGTGCAAATCACCGAAATATTTGTGCAGTTCTTTAATTTCGATCATGACTGCCACTTCCTTTCAAGATGTGCTGCATAGCGGGAAATTGGGAAGGACAATGCGAAATAGAACGCACCGGCCACCGCGAGCACAAGCAAGGGTTGTTGGGTTCGCGTGATCAAATCACGCGCGACTTTCAAGAGTTCTGGATGGCCCAAAACGGACACAAGAGCACTATCTTTCAACACGCCAAGCGCAACACCGACCCATGAGGGGAACACAGCGCGCAAGCCAATTGGCCACACCACATGGCGCATGGTTTGAAAATAGCTCAAGCCCAAAGACCGCCCTGCCCGACGCATTGGTTTGCCGACAGATTCGATGCCGCCGCGGGCCACATTGGCCACCAAGGCTGAGGTGTATACACCCAGAATGATCACGCCAGCTGTAAAGGGGCTCACCGCCAAACCGATGACGTTGAACAGATTGTAGAACAGCACCAATTGGATGATCAGCGGCACGGAGCGAAATGCATCCAGCACAAAGCCAATCGTGATTGAGCCGACGACTTTAGATTCCGACAAGATCCAGCCGAAAAAGATGCCCATGACCGTACCTGCCGAGATCGACAAAACGGAAATCAAAAGGGTTTGCCACGCGGCCTGCGCCAGATACCAAAGGTCTTTTGGTCCAAAACCGGAGAAAAATGAGATGGGTTCGTTCATCTGAATATCCTCCGCTTAATATCGGAACAAACGCCAAGCCAAAAGCCTGGAGATGCCGAGAATGAGTTTCACCATCACGTAATAGATGAGCGCGGCGACCGCGAAATACTCAAAAATACGGAAGGTCTTGAAGGCTTGTGCCTGAGTTTCGCCGGCCAATTCACGGAAGCCGACAATCATCGCCAGTGAGCTCATCAATACCGCCCACACCAACTGGTTGGTCAACGGGTGATAAACGATGCGGAACACTTGCGGGATAATGATGCGGATATAGGCTTGCGCTGATGACATGCCCAATGAACGCGCCGCACGCAATTGCGTATCGGGCACAGCTTGGAAGCCACCGCGGAAGTTTTCTGCCAAATAGCCAGCATTGTTAAAGGACAAGCCCATCAACACGATCAGGTAAGGCGTCAGGTTCAACCCGAATGCGCCAAGGCCGAACGAAAAGAAAAAGAGCTGAAACAAGGCCGGTGTATTCCGGGCTGTTTCGATCCAGCCACTTGCTACCCAGGCCAGCGGCTTCGGACCGCCGATGCGCAGCAATGCAAGCACCAAGCCAATGGCAATGCCAATAATCATTGAGAGCACCGAGACCTGCAAAGTGACCAAGCTGGCTTCGAGCAACTCAGGCAGTTTGCGGAACACCGGACGCCAGTGGAACGTGTAATCGAAGTTCACTGCGTCGCCTCCTTTGGTTAGGGTCTGGACCCGAGGTTGGTGATATCCACCCGCAACACACGAGGGGGCGTGTCGCGGGCAGACAATTCAATTCGCTTAGTACATCACGCCTGGGATGCGCAGTTCTGGCGCTGTATCGCCAACATATTTCTGCCAAAGCTCTTCATAACGACCTGAGCGCACCTGATGGGTGATGAACAGGTTGATATAATTGAGCCAAGACACGTCTTTACGCGGCGCTGCCACTGAGGTGTAGTCAGTTGTCCATGGCATACGTGGGCCAGGCACAATTGAGTCGTACTGGTCAGAAACAGGCTTTACAGCTGTGTTTGTGGTGATGCCGGCATCGGCTTTACCTTGGGCAACAGCGAGGAACACTTCGTTTTCGCTTTGGTAACCTTGGTAAAGGTTGCTTTCGCCCCACTCTTCAGCAATTTTCATCCATTCCTGCTCAGGCACGGTGCCCACAGCAGCTGCAACGCGCTTGCCCTTCATGTCTTCCAGGCTCTCGATGCCACTATCTTTACCCACAACTGCTTGCGCAAAGTAGATGGCGTAAGGAATTGAGAAGCCAACTGTTTTCGCACGTGCGAGGGAATCTGATGTACCACCGAATACGACATCGGCACGGTTGGTCACGATGGCAGGCAAACGCTCTGCCCAAGTCACCGGCACGATTTCAGCGTCAACTTCAAGCGCTGCCGCCATGTCGTTACAATATTCAACGTCAAAGCCTGCAGGCTCATTGTTGGCGTCGCGATAACCGATGGGTGGGAAATCCAACACCACCGCACAGCGCAACACGCCATTATTGATCACATCGTCCAGCTTGTCTGCGAACGCTTGTGGTGCGGCCAATCCAGCCATCACTGCCGCCATTGCGGCCACTTTTAGAAGTTTCATACGGTCCTCCCGAATAAGTTTTTGGCGATTTGCTCTCACGCACACCGGACGCCCTGCTTCAACTGCAATAATTTGCGGCACCACCAGGAAATGCTTCGGCACAGCGAAGTGCACAAACCAAACCATCCAATGCGCGATCAACATTTCGCGCTCTACGCCTCTTTCTATAGCAATCAAATTGGATACAATCTACAATATTCTTTATATTTTATATCATTCTTTTGGATAAGATGTAGACGGCAATGAAAAAGCGTATATTTTTCAGATGGTTATGATTTTAAAAATTGCAGGCAGTTTGCAGAAGCCCATTTCGACACTACATGTAAGCCAGATTTTTTCAGAGATAGGACGCCCAATGACCGCACAAACAGCCCGATTTTGGAACAAAAAGGCGCAAGGTTATGCCGCCAAACCACTCAGTGACGTCCAGTCTTATGAAGAAATGCTCACCGAGATTGGTCTGCATTTGTCGGCCAGCGACAATGTATTGGAGATTGGGTGCGGTACGGGCAGCACGGCGGTGCGCATGGCCGAGCAAGTGGCCAGCTGGACGGCGTCCGACATCTCATCAGAAATGATCCGCATCGCCAAAGGAAAGCCTGCGCCAGACAATACCGAATTTGTGGTTGCTGATGCGGACAGCAGCTTTGAGAAAGCGCCTTTTGACGTTGTATGTGCGTTCCATATTCTGCATCTGGTGCCGGACACGGAACAGACATTAAAAAGCCTTTTCAACCAGCTGAAACCGGATGGGCTTTTCATTTCAAAAACAGTTTGTCCCGGCGACATGGGCATTATGCCCCGCTTGGTTTTGCCCGCAATGACCCTGTTTCGGCTTGCGCCGCCCAATGTCCATCTGCTTCAACGCGCTTCGCTCACACAGATGGTAAAAAAGGCTGGTTTTGAAATTATTGAGCAAAAGACATTTGGCGGCCATACGGCAGCGCCTTTCATCGTGGCCCGCCGCCCTGCATAGGGCAATTGAGCCGCATTATGAAACAATACCATGATACAGACTTGGCGGAATCCATGTCTGTCAGATATGTTGGGATCAAATTGTTTTTGAGCATAAGAGTCTTATGAAATTTAACGCAACCAATGTGCGCGCGTCGGCTTCCGCAGCCGATCTAATCTTTGAAGCCCTGCGCGAAGCGATCTTCACCGGCGAAATTGGCGCGGGTGAACATTTGCGGCAAGACGCGCTGGCAGAGATGTTCAACACATCACGTATCCCGGTGCGTGAGGCGCTTTCCCGGCTGGAGCAGCAAGGGCTGGTGAAGACAGAACGCTATAAGGGCACCACGGTCACCTCCCTCTCTGTCGATGAGGTGCGTGAGGTTTTTGAGTTTCGTGCGCTGCTGGAGGGCGAAGTGATCCGCTATGCGGTGGAGAACATGGATGATGAAACGATTGAGAAAGCCCGCCGCGCCTGCGATGCCTTCGCCACCGAAACCGATTCGGCACGATATGGTGAACTCAATCGTGATTTTCACTATGCGCTTTATGCTAAAGCGGAGCGCCCCTACCATTTGAAAATTGTCAGCCAGGCGCTTGATCGCATTGAGAGCTATTTGCGGGCGCAATTGGTGCTGACGGATGGCATGGAACGGGCGCGGCGCGAGCATATGGGCATTTTGGAAGCCTGCATTGCGCGCGACAAGGAACGAGCCGCCGAACTGACGCGTGCGCATATTTTGGGCGCCAGCGCCTCGCTGATCAGCTTTTTAGAAACGCGCGAGAACAGCAAATAAAAAGGCGCGTTTTGCAACGCGCCTTAAAAGATTCGATCTGAGTTATTGCTTACGCAACTTGCTCTTTGTCGAATGGCTTATTGTCACGCAACCATGTGATGACGTGCTCTGGGCTCGACACTTCATAAGGGTCTGTTGGGCAATCATCTTCAAAGCCCGCCTCTGGGAACCAGCCCACAATTTCACCATCTTCAATGATGGCGGCATAGCGCCATGAGCGATAGCCAAAGCCAAGATTGTCTTTTTTGACCAACATGCCCATCTTACGGGTAAATTCGCCAGAACCATCAGGGATCAAACCCACATTCTCAACGCCTTGGTCTTTGCCCCATTTGTTCATCACGAACGCGTCGTTCACGCTCAAGCAATAAATGGCGTCGATGCCCTCTTCCTGAAACTCACCAAACAATTTCTCATAGTTTGGCAGCTGATAAGTGGAGCATGTCGGGGTAAACGCACCTGGCAGTGAAAACAACACCACACGTTTACCTTTGAAATAATCGTCTGTTGTCTTTTCTTCCCAGCGGAATGGGTTTGGGCCTTCAATTGACTCATCGCGAACGCGAGTCTGGAAAGCTACCTTTGGAAGTTGCATGCCTACATGAGCCATTATCATCACCTCTTTCGATCAAAATTCTGTTGATTGTTCGCCCAAAAGTGCCCTGCTGCTCCAAATGATGAGCACCACTTATTTGTTTCAAATGAAAGCACTATAGAATGCGAACAATTCGCAGCTGCGCTCTTAACGCACTTTGATGAACTTCTCAAGATGTCGGCGTCGACATGCGCCATTTGGTCGCCTATTTCGCCAATTTATGCACGTATTATTTGCCATGGTTTCAGCCCCCTCAAATTAGTGCGAAAAAAAATTTGACCTTTTGATAAAAATAATTCAAGATTTTCAAATCGGATCACGACGCGTGAGCGCTGAAAAAGTTTGAGGAGACTTTTGTCCAGCACAATTGCTTACCAACAGGTCGTGGCAAATTAGGGAGGGGAAACGATGTCTGATCGACAGCCATTGTCGCGCGATGTGCAGAGTGCACGCTTAGACTCCGCGCAATATGATGAGAATTTTTCGGATTTACACGCACCACTAGACTGGCACGAAGCGAAGGTGGAAGCGGAGCGCTGCTATTTTTGTTATGACGCACCGTGCATGACCGCCTGCCCAACCTCTATTGACATCCCCCTCTTCATTCGGCAGATCGCCGCTGATAACCCCACCGGGTCAGCCAAGACGATTTTCAATCAAAACATAATGGGCGGCATGTGCGCCCGCGTTTGCCCCACCGAAACCTTGTGCGAAGAAGTGTGTGTGCGCGAAGAGGCAGAAGGCAAGCCTGTTAAAATCGGTCAGTTGCAACGCTATGCGACGGACCACTTTATGGAAGGTGACCGTCCTCACCCCTTCACCCGCAAGGCGGCGACTGGCAAAAAGGTTGCCATTGTGGGCGCGGGCCCTGCAGGCATGAGCTGTGCCCACCATTTGGCGCGCGAAGGCCATGACGTGACTGTATTTGAAGCACGCAACAAGGCGGGTGGTCTGAACGAATTTGGCATTGCCAGCTATAAATCGACCGAAAATTTCGCCCAACGCGAAATTGAGTTTCTTTTGGAAATTGGCGGGATTGAAATCAAAACTGGCCAGCGGCTGGGGCAGGAAATCGCGCTCGACCAATTGGCCAGCGATTATGATGCTGTGTTTTTGGGTCTCGGGCTAAAGAACACAAACCGTCTCAATCTTGAAGGCGAAGATGCGCCCGGGTGTGAAGACGCCATTGATTATATTGCGGCCCTTCGTCAGGCCGAAGACAAATCCAGCCTCTCTGTGGGGCGCAATGTTGTGGTGATTGGTGGTGGCATGACGGCCATCGATATTGCCATTCAAACCAAATTGCTTGGCGCAGAGAATGTGACCATTTGTTATCGTCGCGGACAAGACGCGATGAATGCCAGCCTTTATGAGCAGGAATTGGCGCAAACCCATGGCGTTAAGATTATGCACTGGCGGCAGCCAAACAGCATTCAATTAAATGGCCAAGGCGAAGTTTGCGGGCTGGAAGTAGAAACCACATCGAATGAAGGCGGCAAGCTTTCTGGGACAGGCGAAATGCAAATTATTCAAGCCGATCAAATCTTTAAAGCCATTGGCCAAAAGTTTGATTCAAGCCTTTTGAGCGATCATCAGGTGGAACTTGAACATGGTCGGATCAAAGTGAGCGACACACGGCAAACCTCGCACCAAAAGATTTGGGCGGGCGGCGACTGCATCGTCGGCGGCGAAGATTTGACCGTGGTGGCCGTTGAAGACGGCAAAGTCGCAGCACAACATATCAATTCAGTTTTACAGGGTTAGGAGGAGAAACATCATGGCTGATTTAACCTCAAATTTTCTAGGCATTTCGTCTCCCAACCCATTTTGGCTGGCATCTGCGCCCCCTACCGACAAAGCATACAATGTGGAACGCGCATTTGAAGCGGGCTGGGGCGGTGTCGTTTGGAAGACACTCGGCTCAGAAGGCCCCCCAGTAGTGAATGTGAATGGCCCGCGTTATGGCGCGATTTATGGCCATGACCGGCACCTTATCGGGCTCAACAATATTGAATTGATCACCGACCGCGATCTTTATGTGAATTTGAAAGAAATCACAGAAGTGAAAAAGCGCTGGCCCGATCGTGCGATCATCGTATCGCTGATGGTGCCTTGCGAGGAAGAAAGCTGGAAAGCAATCCTGCCGCTGGTGGAAGAAACAGGTGCTGACGGGATTGAGCTGAACTTTGGTTGCCCACACGGCATGAGCGAACGCGGCATGGGCGCCGCTGTTGGCCAGGTGCCGGAATATATCCAAATGGTCACTGAATGGTGCAAAAAGTACTATTCAAAGCCCGTTATCGTGAAGCTAACGCCGAACATCACCGATGTGCGCTATCCAGCGCGTGCGGCCAAAAATGGCGGTGCGGATGCGGTGAGCTTGATCAACACCATCAACTCCATTGTTGAAGTTGATCTGGATAATTTTGCCCCTGTGCCGACGATTGACGGCAAAGGCTCGCACGGCGGCTATTGCGGACCAGCGGTGAAACCCATCGCCATGAATATGGTGTCGGAAATCGCGCGCGATCAAGAAACAGCCGGACTACCGATCTCAGGGATTGGCGGCATCACCACATGGCGTGATGCAGCTGAATTTATCTCCCTTGGTTGTGGCAATGTGCAGGTGTGCACCGCTGCCATGACCTACGGCTTTAAAGTGGTGCAGGAGATGATCACCGGGCTTAGCGATTGGATGGACGAAAAAGGCATTAAGTCCATTGATGAGTTTGTGGGCCGTGCCGTGCCGAATGTGACGGACTGGAAATATCTCAACCTCAACTATGTCACCAAAGCCAAGATCAATCAGGATTTGTGCATTGAATGTGGCCGTTGCTACATTGCCTGTGAAGACACATCGCACCAAGCGATCACCAATATGCTGGATGGCAAACGCCACTTTGAAGTGATTGACGAGGAATGCGTGGGATGTAATCTATGTGTGAATGTCTGCCCGGTTGATGATTGCATCACGATGGAAGCCATCGACGGAACAGATCCACGCACAGGTAAACCGGTTGATCCAGAATATGCCAACTGGACAACGCACCCGAACAATCCCAGCGCCAAGACGGAGGCGGCAGAATAACGCAAGATCCCGCCCTAACAGCTGAGCGCCCTTATTTTAAGCGCACAATAGATGGCCGCGAAAAACTTCGCGGCCATTTGGCTATGATACTCTTCTCGATGCTGATCGCTGCCTCGTTTTCATTCGGCGCCTTGGCAGCACCTTTTATTGATGCGGGCGCCTTAAGCGCTTCGCGCTTTGTTTTGGCCTCCATCGTGATGGCCTTGATTGCCTATTTCACCCGTGTGCCGTTGACCCAAGGCAAAAGATTACTGCCCGCCAAACCCTATCGGTTCTTGATCCTTGGATCGTTGATGGGTGTCTATTTTGTGACCATGTTCGAAGCCTTGCAAATCGCTTCTCCTGTATCGACAGGGGCGGTGTTCACATTGATGCCGATTATCTCGGCCGGATTTGGCGTAGTGTTTTTGGCCCAACGGGTATCGCCACGCATGATGATCAGCCTGACCATTGCGGCCATCGGGGCGATCTGGGTGATCTTTCGCGGCGATTTGGACGCTTTATTGTCATTCAATATCGGCACGGGCGAGGCCATCTTTTTTATCGGCGTGGTGGCCCACGGGGCCTATGCGCCGCTGGTGCGGCGGCTTAATCACGGTGAGCCTGTGGTTCAATTTTCATTTTGGACATTGGCCGCCTGCGCCTTCTGCCTCAGCATCTACGCGGTTTACGGCATTATGGAAACCGATTGGCTGAACCTGCCAGCGGTCGTCTATTGGGCCGGTCTGTATCTAACGATTTTCACCACAGCCCTCACCTTTTTCCTGCTGCAATATGCCAGCCTGCGGCTGCCCGCATCGAAGGTGATGTCCTATGGCTATCTCACGCCGAGCTTTATCATTTTGATTGAAGGCGTGAGCGGGCGCGGCTGGGTAAACCCAAGCGTCGCCGTCGGGGCGCTGGTCACTGTGTTGGCGCTGGCGGTTTTGGCTTTTGCCAAGGAAGGCTAGTTGCTAGTCGATTTTCAGCAAGGATGTGAAAAGCTGCTCCAAATAGGCTTTGGTCGCCTCGAACTGAGCCGGATCGTCAATACCCTGCCCCATCACCACTTTTACCTGCACTTCGAAATCCGCATAGTGCTGGGTGGTGGCCCAGATCGAGAAAATCAAATGCCGCGGATCAACCTGCTTGATCCGACCTTCCTGCATCCATTTGCGCATGATGGTCGATTTTTCGAGCACAAGATCGTTGATTTCGCCCTCTAGAATGGGCTTGATGCGCGGCGCACCTTGCACAATCTCATTGGCGAACAAGCGACTTTCGCGCGGAAAGTCCCGCGCCATTTCGATTTTGCGGCGCACATAATTCAAGATTTCTTCCAGCGGATCACCTTCAGCGCTCAACTCCCGCAGCGGGGCGAGCCAGGAATCCAACAAACGCGACAAAAGCGTTTCGTGAATGTCTTGCTTGGATTTGAAATAATAGAGCAAGTTGGGTTTAGACATTCCCGCCTCTTCGGCGATCTGGTCAATTGTGGAACCCCGGAAACCATTTTGGGAAAAGACTTCCAACGCGGCCTCAAGAATTTTTTTCTCATTCGCACGTTGAATACGTGTGCGCCGCTTTGGCTTTTGAATTCCAGCCCCAACCATGGACAATCCCTTCATCTCAATTCTTGTGTTTGGTCATCCCGTTGCAACAAAAGTTGTCGTATCGATAAGGGATTTTCCGAACATCACCGCTTCACATAAACTTATCTCACGCGAGCGTCTAGCGCTTATTACCAAGACCTTAGTCTACAAATAGCTAACCGCTAATATGCTGACCTTCCCCAAGTAATCGTCAACGCTGCTACCCACTATCATTATAATTTAGATTCTCGAATTCTTTTCGCCGCCTCGCCAACATCTTTTTTTCGACCATACGCCGCGCCAAACTGCTACTTTACTGACCCGATTGACTGAGACAAGCCGCCGCGATGACCTAAAACATGTGTTAAGTTAAACTCATAATATTTCATGCAAATACAGCGCAGTTTGCGCTTGACCATTAGCATAGACTTGTTAAACTTTGATCAAGCAGTCAATTTTTTGCATAGTATTTTACACCTTGCAAGCACTTGGTTGATCTGCAACGATTTCGCGAGGGGGAGGCGCGTTTAAATGTCTGACGCCACAAATGTACCTAATGATCTAAACGCATTTTGGATGCCGTTTACAGCCAATCGGCAATTCAAGAAACAACCACGTATGTTTGTGGGTGCAAAAGATATGCACTACACCACCAGCGATGGCCGCGAAGTGCTTGATGGCACCGCAGGCCTGTGGTGTTGCAACGCGGGCCATTGCCGCCCGAAAATCACCGAAGCGATCCAGCAACAGGCTGGCGAGTTGGACTATGCCCCCGCCTTCCAGATGGGACACCCGAAAGCCTTCCAGCTTGCCAACCGATTGGTCGATGTGGCGCCCGATGGCATGGACCATGTGTTCTTCACCAATTCCGGGTCGGAATCGGTGGAAACTTCGCTCAAAATCGCCCTCGCCTATCACAAGGTGAAAGGTGAAGGATCGCGCACGCGCCTTGTGGGCCGTGAGCGCGGCTATCATGGGGTGAATTTTGGCGGCATTTCTGTGGGGGGCATTGTGGCCAACCGGAAAATGTTTGGCACGCTGCTGACCGGCGTTGACCACCTGCCGCACACGCACTTGCCGGATCAGAATGCATTTACCCGCGGCGAACCAGAACATGGCGGCGATTTGGCCGACGAGTTGGAGCGCATTGTGGCGCTGCATGACGCGTCTACTGTTGCGGCCGTGATCGTCGAACCCGTCGCCGGCTCAACAGGCGTGTTGATCCCACCAAAGGGCTATTTGAAACGGCTGCGCGATATTTGCACCAAGCACGGCATTTTGCTGATTTTTGATGAAGTGATCACCGGCTTTGGCCGTTTAGGCTCTCCCTTCGCGGCACAGCACTTTGATGTGATGCCCGACATGATCACCACTGCCAAAGGCTTGACCAACGGGGTGATTCCCATGGGCGCCGTTTTTGTCAGCAATGAAATTCACGATGCCTTTATGAATGGCCCGGAACATCTGATCGAGTTTTTCCATGGCTACACCTATTCGGGCAACCCGATTGCCAGCGCCGCAGGTTTGGCAACGCTGGAAACCTATGCTGAGGAAGGGCTGCTCACCCGCGCGGCGGATCTGGATTCCTATTGGGCAGACGCATTGCACTCGCTCAAAGATGCAAAGCACGTGATCGACATTCGCAATATTGGCCTGATTGGTGCGATTGAGCTTGAAGGGATTGCGGGCGAACCGACCAAGCGCGCCTTCTCATGTTTCCTCGACGCTTATGAACGCGGTCTATTGATCCGCACGACGGGCGACACGATCGCCCTCTCCCCGCCATTGATCATCGAGAAATCGCATATTGATCAGTTGGTGGACACCCTACGCACCGTTTTGAATGAGGCCGCATAAATGAACATTATCCAAAACGCCATCAATGGCGAAAAAGTCACGTCCACCTCCTCGAACCGTGTGCCCGTATTTAACCCGGCGACCGGTGAGCAAAGCGCAGACTTGCCGCTTTCCACCGCTGATGAGGTGAACGCAGCCGTTGCGGCAGCGAAAGCTGCTGCACCTGCGTGGGGCGACATGCCGCCGCTCAAGCGCGCACGTTTTATGTTTAAGTTCAACGAGTTGTTGAACAAGCATGCAGATGATATTGCGCGGGAAATCTCTAAAGAACACGGCAAAACCCATGATGATGCGCTGGGCGAAGTGGCCCGCGGCATTGAAGTGGTGGAATATGCCTGTGGCATTCCTTCTTTATTGAAGGGCGATTTTAGCCGCAATGTTGGACCGTCGGTCGACACAGTTGCAGACCGCAAGCCGCTGGGCGTTGTGGCGGGGATCACCCCTTTCAACTTTCCAGCAATGGTGCCGATGTGGATGTATCCCGTGGCCATCGCGTGCGGCAACACTTTTGTGTTGAAGCCATCGGAGCGCGATCCATCTGCCCCGATGTTGGTGTGGGACTTGTTTAAAGAAGCTGGCTTCCCCGATGGTGTGCTCAATGTGGTGCATGGGGACAAATTGGCGGTTGATACGCTGTTGGACCACCCTGATGTGAAAGCCATCAGCTTTGTGGGCTCTACCCCAATTGCCGAATATGTTTACAAGCGCGGCACCGATGCAGGCAAACGCGTTCAGGCCCTTGGCGGCGCGAAAAACCACATGATTGTGATGCCTGACGCGGATATGGACAAAGCTGCGGACGCTCTGATGGGCGCGGGTTATGGTTCGGCTGGCGAACGGTGCATGGCGATTTCGGTTGCGGTGCCTGTGGGCGAGAAAACCGCTGATGCGTTGGTGGCCAAGCTTCGGCCGCGCGTGGAAGCGCTTAAAGTTGGCCCTGCCAGCGATGGCGACGCTGAAATGGGCCCACTGATCACTAAAGCGCATCAAGATAAAGTTTTGGGCTACATTGATGAAGGCGAGAAAGCTGGCGCCGAATTGGTGGTGGATGGCCGTGGCTACGCCCCTCAGGGCTATGAAAACGGCTATTACGTCGGCGGCACACTGTTTGACCGCGTCACCACTGATATGTCGATCTATAAAGAAGAGATTTTCGGCCCCGTTCTGTCCGTTGTGCGTGCCAAGGATTATGGCGAAGCCGTGGATATGATCAACAGCCATGAATATGGCAATGGCACGGCGATTTTCACCCGCGATGGCGATGCGGCCCGTGAATTTGCTGACAAGATTGAAGTGGGCATGGTGGGCGTGAATGTGCCGATCCCCGTGCCTGTTGCCTATCATAGTTTTGGCGGCTGGAAGCGTTCCTCATTTGGGGCGCATGGCATGTATGGCCCAGAGGGCGTTCATTTTTACACACGGCTGAAAACGGTCACCACAAGATGGCCGGGCGGCATTAAAGAAGGTGCAGTATTCACCTTCCCATCGTGAGCGAGACAATAAAAATCTAAGGGAAGAGACCAATGACAACACCAGGGACAAATCACAAAATCAACGGCGACCGGCTTTGGGACAGCTTGATGGAAATGGCGAAAATCGGTCCCGGTGTGCGCGGTGGCAATAACCGCCAAACCGTAACCGATGAAGATGGCGAAGGGCGCCATCTTTTCCGCAAATGGTGCGAAGATGCAGGCATGAGTATGGGTGTTGACCAGATGGGCAACATGTTTATGCGCCATGAAGGCACCGATCCGGATGCCCTGCCCGTTTATGTTGGCTCCCACCTCGACACCCAGCCCACTGGCGGCAAATATGACGGAGTGCTGGGCGTGTTGGCCGGGTTGGAAATCATCCGGTCACTCAATGACATGAAGATCAAGACCAAGCGTCCAATTGTTGTTACCAACTGGACAAATGAAGAAGGTACACGATTTGCCCCGGCGATGCTCTCGTCCGGGGTTTTTGCTGGCATGCACACCCAAGATTGGGCCTATGATCGCGAAGATGCCGAAGGCAAAAAGTTTGGCGCTGAGCTGGAACGGATCGGCTGGAAGGGCGAAGAAGAAGTGGGCGACCGCAAAATGCACGCCTTCTTTGAATTGCATATTGAGCAAGGTCCTATCCTTGAAGCCGAAGGCAAAGACATTGGCGTGGTGACCCACGGCCAAGGCCTTTCATGGACGCAGGTGACGGTGACCGGCAAAGAGAGCCACACCGGCTCCACCCCGATGCCCATGCGCAAAAATGCCGGCCTCGGTATGGCGCGGATTTTGGAGCTAGTGGATGAAATCGCCTGGTCGCACAAGCCAGACGCCGTGGGCGCAGCGGGCCATATTGATGTTTACCCGAACTCCCGCAACGTGATCCCCGGCAAGGCCGTGTTCACCGTTGATTTCCGGTCGCCAAACTTGAGCGTGATCCAGGATATGGAAAAGCGTTTGGCCGAAGGCGCAAAGAAGATTTGCGACGAAATGGGACTTGAAGTTGAACTTGAAAAAGTTGGTGGCTTCGATCCGGTTGAGTTCGACAAGGATTGTGTGAAAGCCGTGCGCGACGCAGCGGAGCGCTTGGGCTATTCTCATCGTGACATTATTTCCGGCGCGGGCCATGATGCTTGTTGGATCAACCGCACCGCCCCTACCGCTATGGTGATGTGTCCTTGCGTTGATGGCTTGAGCCACAATGAGGATGAAGAGATTTCACAAGAGTGGGCCACGGCCGGAGCGGATGTGTTGTTCCACGCGGTGGTGGAAACGGCGGAGATTGTGGAGTGAGTTTGACTGGCCCAGGGCACAGCTCCGGGCCAGCGACTACAGGAAAAAGCTGCATTTTGACAGCAGAGGGTTATCGACAGCCCCGCGTCCGACAAACGATCGGACACAATAAAACGACCGGAAAAATCCGGCGCATACATTAGAGATCAACTCTAAGATCTAAGAGGAACTAATAACGGCTCAAAAGAGCGACCCATAGGAGGAAGATATGGCATCGAAAGTGATCAAAGGCGGGACAGTTGTCACCGCAGATTTGACTTATCAGGCAGACGTCAAAACAGAAGGCGGCGTGATCACCGAGATTGGGCCCAACCTTTCTGGCGATGAAGTGCTGGACGCGACAGGCTGTTATGTGATGCCGGGCGGTATTGACCCGCACACCCATATGGAGATGCCCTTTATGGGCACCTATTCCAGCGATGATTTTGAAAGCGGCACCCGCGCGGCGCTGGCCGGCGGCACCACCATGGTGGTGGATTTCTGTCTGCCGAGCCCTGGCCAATCGCTGTTGGAAGCGCGGCAAATGTGGGACAATAAATCCACGCGTGCCAATTGTGATTATTCATTCCATATGGCCGTAACCTGGTGGAATGAGCAGGTATTCAACGAGATGCCTGAAATCACCAAACAGGGCATCAACACCTTCAAGCATTTTATGGCCTATAAAGGCGCCTTGATGGTGGAAGATGATGAAATGTATGCCTCCTTCAAGCGCTGTGCCGAGATTGGCGCCCTGCCCTTGGTGCATGCGGAAAATGGCGATGTGGTGGCGCAATTGCAGGAGCAGTTGCTGGCCGATGGCAATAATGGGCCGGAAGCACACGCCTATTCTCGTCCACCGGAAGTGGAAGGCGAAGCCACCAACCGCGCGATCATGATTGCCGATATGGCAGGCGTGCCGGTTTATATTGTGCACACCTCCAGTGAGCAGGCGCACGAAGCCATTCGTCGCGCGCGGCAAAACGGCATTCGTGTGTTTGGCGAACCACTCATTCAGCACCTCACCCTTGATGACAGCGAATATGCCAACAAGGATTGGGACCATGCGGCCCGCCGGGTAATGTCACCCCCGTTCCGCAATAAAAAGCACCAAGATAGCCTTTGGAACGGTCTGCAATCAGGCAGCTTGCAAGTTGTAGCGACGGACCATTGTGCGTTCACCACCGAGCAGAAGCGCTACGGCGTGGGCGACTTCACCAAGATCCCGAACGGCACAGGCGGTTTGGAAGACCGGATGCCGATGCTGTGGACCTATGGGGTGAATACCGGCCGCTTGACCATGAATGAATTTGTGGCGGTTACGTCCACCAACAGTGCGAAAATCCTCAACATGTATCCTAAAAAGGGTGCGATTTTGGTGGGGGCCGACGCTGATTTGGTGGTTTGGGATCCGAACAAGGAAAAGACCATCGAATCCAAAACACAGCAATCTGCCATCGACTACAATGTGTTTGAAGGCAAGCATGTGAAAGGCCTGCCCCGCTTCACCCTGAGCCGCGGCAAAGTGGTGATTGATGACGGTGCAGTGAAAACTGAGGAAGGCCATGGCAAGTTTGTGGAACGCGATTCCTTCGGTGCCACCAACAAAGCCTTGTCGAAATGGAAAGAGCTGACCGCACCGCGCAAAGTTGAACGTACCGGCATTCCGGCAAGTGGGGTTTAATCCGAATAATGGAGCAGAACACAGTAATCCAGACACAGAATCTGGACCTCACCTTTGAAACCAATGATGGCCCGGTTCATGCCCTAAAAGGAATTGATCTGAGCATTGATCGGGGCGAATTTGTCTCATTTATCGGCCCTTCCGGGTGCGGCAAGACCACGCTTTTGCGGGTGATTGCGGATTTGGAAAAGCCCACGGGCGGCTCCATTGAAGTCAATGGCATGACGCCTGAAGAGGCGCGGATGAAGCGGGCTTATGGCTATGTGTTTCAATCGGCAGCGCTTTATCCATGGCGGACCATTGGCGACAATATCGCCTTGCCGCTTGAGGTGATGGGCGTTGACAAAGCCAAGCGCGAAGAGCTGGTGAAAAAGAACCTTGAATTGGTCAATCTTGATGGATTTGCCAACAAGTTTCCATGGCAGCTTTCGGGCGGCATGCAGCAGCGTGCCTCCATCGCCCGGGCGCTGAGCTTTGATCCGGATATGTTGTTGATGGACGAACCCTTCGGCGCGCTCGATGAAATCGTGCGGGATTATCTCAACGAGCAATTGTTGGATCTTTGGGCCAAAACAAAAAAGACCGTGGTGTTTGTGACCCACTCGATCCCTGAGGCGGTGTTCCTGTCCACCAAGATTGTGGTGATGAGCCCCCGTCCGGGCCGAATACACGAGATTATCGACTGTGATTTGGGGGACAATCGCACATTGGATATTCGCGAAACCCCGCGTTTCATCGAAATTGCACATCAGGTGCGCGAAGGCCTAAAGCTGGGGCATGCCGATGACACATGATCGAGAGGGATTTTCCGCTTTTTTACATGATCGGTTAATCCCGATCGGTACGGTGCTCATTGGCATTTTCATGCTGTGGTATGTGTTCACGGTGGTGCTCAACGCGCCCTTTGAACGCGATCAGGCTGCACGGGCGGACACCGAAATTTCAACCACCCAGCTCATCGCCAACACCATGGCGCAAAAGCGACCCATTTTGCCTGCGCCGCATCAAGTGGCCGTGGAGATTTGGGAAACAACCGTTGAAAAGAAAATCACGTCTAAACGTTCATTGGTTTATCATACGTGGGTGACGCTCTCTTCAACTTTGCTGGGTTTTGCCATGGGCACTGTGCTCGGCATTTTACTGGCCGTCGGCATCGTTCATTCGCGGGTTTTGGACAAGAGTTTGATGCCGTGGATCATCACCTCACAAACCATCCCCATTTTGGCCATCGCGCCGATGGTGATTGTGGTGTTGAACGCGATTGGTATTTCGGGGCTCTTACCCAAAGCGGTGATCTCCATGTATCTGTCGTTCTTCCCGGTGGCTGTGGGCATGGTGAAAGGGCTTCGCTCGCCCGAAGTGATGCATTTGGACCTGATGCACACCTATAATGCCAGCCGATCCCAGGTGTTTTGGAAGCTACGTTGGCCTGCTTCAGTGCCGTTTCTGTTCACGTCGATGAAGGTTGCAGTCGCAATCTCATTGGTCGGCGCGATTGTGGGTGAATTGCCCACTGGTGCATCGGCAGGCTTGGGCGCGCGGCTTTTGTCTGGCTCTTATTACGGCCAAACAATTCAAATCTGGTCAGCGCTCATTGCAGCCTCTTTATTGGCCGCCGCTTTGGTGATGGTTGTTGATGTTATTGGTCGCACAGTGACCCGACGCATGGGGATGGCAGCATGAATATGACTTGGATTATTGTCGCGCTAGCTTTCTGGATTGCCACTTGGGCGATCAACCAAAAGCTGGCCAAAATGCGCTTCGACGACAACACCGTGCAAACCAGCGTGGATATTTTCATCCCCATTCTATTTGGCGCAGCTTTGCTGATGCTGTGGGAAGGATTTTGTCGCGGGTTTAACGTGCCAACCGTGTTGTTGCCGCCGCCATCTATGATTTGGGGCCGGATCACCAACTCAGTGGATATTTTGTGGGCTGACTTTCAGCAAACCTATTTGAAGGCTGTTCTTGCTGGATATGCCATTGGCTGCGGTTCAGGCTTTGTTGCCGCTATCATTGTGGACCGCATCCCGTTTTTGCGCAAAGGCCTGTTGCCCGTGGGCAATTTGGTGGCCGCATTACCGATTGTAGGCATGGCCCCCATTATGGTGATGTGGTTCGGCTTTGACTGGCCGTCAAAAGCCGCCATCGTGGTGATCATGACCTTCTTCCCCATGTTGGTGAACACGGTCTCTGGCTTGGCCGCCACAGGTCACATCGAACGGGATTTGATGCACACTTACGCCTCAAACTACTGGCAGACGCTGCTCAAAGTGCGCCTGCCTGCGGCGATGCCGTTTATTTTTAATGCGCTTAAAATCAATTCCACATTGGCATTGATTGGCGCGATTGTTGCCGAGTTTTTCGGCACACCGATTGTTGGCATGGGTTTCCGCATCTCCACCGAGGTGGGGCGGATGAATGTTGACATGGTCTGGGCTGAGATTTTTGTCGCGGCTCTCGCCGGCTCCCTCTCCTATGGGCTTCTTGCCTTGCTGGAACGGGCAGTCACTTTTTGGCACCCTTCCTATCGGACAAAATAATAATAACAACCGATTTGGAATTTATAGAGGACTTTGAAGAGGAAACAGGATGAAAAAAACACTCGCACTGACTTTAGGGCTGGCAACCAGCCTTATGGCCGCAACAACAGGCTTGGCACAAGACAAGCTTACGCTGCAGCTCAAATGGGTCACGCAAGCCCAATTTGCCGGATATTATGTTGCACAGGACAAAGGCTATTATGATGAAGCTGGTCTTGATGTGGAAATCAAGGCAGGCGGTCCAGATATTGCGCCACCACAAGTGATTGCTGGCGGCGGCGCTGACGTGATCGTTGACTGGATGCCATCTGCTTTGGCTTCACGCGAAAAAGGCGTGCCTTTGGTCAATATCGCCCAACCTTTCAAACGCTCCGGCATGATGCTGACTTGCTTGAAAGAAACCGGCATCAAATCACCAGACGATTTCCCCGGCAGAACGCTTGGCGTGTGGTTCTTTGGCAATGAATATCCATTCCTATCTTGGATGAGCCAGTTGGGGCTACCGACTGACGGCAGCGAAGGCGGTGTGACCGTTTTGAAGCAAGGCTTTAACGTAGATCCATTGTTGCAAAAACAAGCCGATTGCGTATCCACAATGACCTACAATGAATATTGGCAGATCATTGACGCAGGCATTTCTGAAGATGAATTGGTGACCTTCAAATATGAAAATGCGGGCGTTGCCACGTTGGAAGATGGCCTATACGTGCTGGAAGAAGACCTTGATGATCCAGAAATGGTCGACAAGTTCGCGCGGTTTGTTGAAGCCTCAATGAAGGGCTGGAAATACGCGGAAGAGAACCCAGACGAAGCTGCTGACATCGTGCTAGAAAATGATGATACTGGCGCTCAAACTGAAGAGCACCAGCGTCGCATGATGCGCGAAGTTTCTAAGCTGACTGCGGGCACAGATGGCAGTTTGGATGAAGACGATTATAACCGCACAGTGGCTACATTGTTGGCTGGCGGTTCTGATCCGGTGATTTCAGCGCCACCTAAAAATGCGTGGACATCAATTGTGACCGATAAAATCGGCATGTAAGCCATATCGTTCACGATCGTAAAAAAAAGCGCGGCTCTTTTCACAAGGAGCCGCGCTTTTCTATTTGAGCATCAAATGCGCAATTGATTATTGATTGTGCGCCGCAATCGCATCCTTTGCCGATTGCAACAATGCCTCACCCTCGATACCGGCCTTATTGGCCTCATCAACCCAGCGGGTAATAACAGGCTTCAACGCTTGTTCAAAAGCATCTGTCTGCGCTTGTTCCAAAACGATGTGTTCGTTGCCCGCCGCGGTGGCCTGCTCGATACCTTCAATATCGTTTTCCGCCCAAACCTGGCCCAATTGCGCGAGCCATTCGGGACCAGAATGATCTTTAAAGATCTGCTGAATATCCTCCGGCAAGCTATCCCATTTGCCCTTATTCATCGACATTTGGAACACCAATGTGCCGAAGCGGGTTTGGTCTGCGCCTTCAATTTGATATTGGGTTTGCTGTTCCAGCTTCAGTGAAGGGATAATCTCAAACGGTACAAAAGCCGCATCAACTGTCTTTTTCGACAAGGCTTGCGGCAAACTTGGCACTGGCATCGCGACGGGCGCGGCATCCAGCGCTTCAATGGTCCACGCGCCTGTGCGTGATGGCGTGCGGATTTTCAACCCCGCCACATCTGCCGGAGTGCGCACGTCCTTGTCGACAGTGTGCAAGCCATTGCCCTGGTGCACATGCAAAAACATGACCTCAAGGCCTTTATATTCTTCGCGCAAGTGATCTTCAAACAGATCATGCATGGCCAAATTGGTGGCGGCTGGATCGTTGCGGTGCACGAAGGGCAATTCAAACACTTCCGTGCGTGGGAAAAGGCCAGCGGTATAGCCATTCACGGTCCACACGATATCGACAACCCCATCACGGGCCTGGCCAACCAACTCAGGTGGTGTACCGCCCAGTGACATTGAGGGGTAGATTTCGATCTCAACGCGGCCATCAGAGGCCTTTTCAATTGCTTCAGCCCATGGCGCAACTGTTTCCAGATGCGACGGGGTTTGTGGCCCCAAAAAGTGATGCAATTTGAAATTATACTCGGCCGCGAATGAAGCAGAGCTTACAAGCAAACCTGTGGCAAGGCCAAGCATAGCGGCGATTTTTGGGGTGTTCATCTCAGGTTATCCTTTCCGGTTTCAGTTCCAACTGAAACAATTTGAGGGACATACTGGGCTTTCGCCCGATTGGGCGCACCATTCACAATTTAGATGCAACAAGCAACTGCTAAATGCGCGGTATGGCCGAAAGTTGACGCACCAATTCGAGACCAAAACGTTGTGGCAGGCGTTGGTGCGCCTGCCCTATTCGGTGAAATGAACGGTCGATTGTCGTTCCCGATTAATCTCAAGGCGGGTTACGTCGGGGCGTGCATAATGGCCAGCCACATCAAAGTTTTGTCGCGCTTCACGCACCATCCGATGGTCCAGCTCGACGCAGAACAGCCCCTCTTGTTCAGTTTGTGGGGACAGCAGCCAATCGCCATTGGGCGCCGCAACCGCGGAGCCGCCATTGGCAAAATAGTTGGGCGCATTTTCCATCATCAGCTCATAGACGGGTAGATCGTTGGGCATATCTGATGGGCGCATAATACCTGACGCCGACACGACGAAAGACCGCCCTTCCAGTGCAACAAATCGAGTGATGTCCTGCGTTAAACCGTTGGAGCCTGGCCACACGGCAATGCGCAGATCTTCGCCCTGACCGTAAAGCGCCGCACGAGCCAAGGGCAGCCAGTTTTCATAGCAATTCAGCCCGCCCAGAGTGAACGCGTTCAATTGATGGGTGCGCAAACCATGACCATCGCCCTGCGCCCAGACCAAACGTTCTTCGTAAGTGGGTTGCAGCTTACGATGGACCGAACCGACTTCGCCTGTCTTATCGATGTAAACCAGTGTGCAATAAAGACTGTGGCCGCCTCTGTCTGGCGCGCGTTCCATCACCCCAAGATAGGTTGCGATTTGATGCTCTGCGCATAGTATTGCCAGCGGGGCCAAATCACCGCGCTCAATCACCACACCTTGATCGAGATAATGGGCATACATTTGTTTTTGCAGCGGCGAATTAAACCGCGCGCCTTCGGTGCGTTCCACCCAAAATGGGTAACCCGGCACCAAGGCCTCACCAAACACAACCAGATCGGATTTTTCCTCGTCCGCCTGCCGAATAAAGTCGGCGACTTTTTGCAAGGTGGCGTCGCGATTTAGCCAAACCGGTGCGATTTGCGCGATGGCGACTTTAAGCTCGTTCATTTTCAATCCCCACTTTTTTACACAATGTGGGCAAGGGAAAATGTGACGGTCAATGAGAAATGCAAAAGCCACACTTGGCTTAAAGTGTGGCTAGTTTGCGTTTCGCAGGGCGAGATCAGCAGGAGTGCTGGGTATCTTTAAGTTAATGTCCTGCCACTCGCCGCTACGAAGTTTAGCAAGGGCATTATCACCCTATTATAGAGGCGTTGACGAATATATTCCGCGAAGGGCCGCATTTGAACTAATTGAATCAATCAACTAGGGAAAATTGCGCCAGTTACAACCTCAACTACTTTGCTGCGGTGACGCCGTTTGGCGGCATGCAGGTGTGCGGCGCCAAAGCGCGATAGGCGTGATATTGGGACAAGAACACTTCGCCGGTCAGGTGTTGCAAAAAGTCGGACTTTTCCAGCTTGTCCATCACCGGGCCTTTGACTTCACTAAAGTGCAACTTCACATCCAAATTGGCCAAACGCTCATTGATCGCTTCAAGACTTTCCAGTGCGGACATATCGATTTCGTTGACCGCCGGACACATCAAAATCACATGTTTAAGGTCTTTATTTTGGGCAACAAGATCATAAACCTTATCTTCCAAGAACCGAGCATTGGCAAAATAGAGCGATTGATCGACCCGCAGCGAAAGCACTTCCTTTGAGGTGATGACATCGTGGCGATCGACATTGCGGAAATGCTCGGTGCCTTCCACACGCCCCACAATGGCGGTGTGTGGTTTTGATGTTTTGTACAAATGGATGGCGATTGAGGTAATCACACCCGCTGTCACACCAAATTCGACCCCCCAAATCAGCGTAATGGCCATGGTTGCGGCAACGGCGGCGAAGTCGGCCTTGGAGTAGCGCCAGGTACGCCCCAGGATCGAAAAGTCGACCAAGCTGAGCACGGCCACAATGATGGTGGCGGCCAACACTGCTTTGGGCAGATAGAACAGAAAGGGTGTGAGGAAAAAAGTGGCCAGCGCAATACCAACAGCTGTGAAAGCCCCTGCAGCAGGCGTTTGCGCCCCAGCGTCAAAGTTTACGACCGAACGGGCAAAGCCGCCAGTGACCGGATAGCCACCGCCGAAGGCGGAGGCCAAGTTGGAAGCGCCCAGGCCCACCAACTCTTGGTCCGGATCAATGCGTTGACGGCGTTTGGCCGCCAAAGTTTGCGCCACGCTGACCGATTCAACAAAGCCAATAACCGAGATTAAGGCTGCTGATCCTGCCAAGGCAAAGACCAACTCTAAGTCGAACGCGGGTAAGGCCAGCGCGGGCAAACCTTGCGGCACGCTGCCCACCAACGCGACGCCTTGTGAATCCAGTTGAAATGCTGCGGCAATGGCAATGCTGATGGCAACAGCAAATACCGGGCCGGTTTTGGCCAAAATGTCAGCCAAACGCTTGCCGAGGCCTAGTTTGATCAGAAGCGGTTTGAGCCCTTTGCGGACCCAAAACAAGAATAAGGCGGCGGGGATGCCTATTGCGGCGGTGATCCAATTAATCTCCCCCACATGGGCGACCAAGGAGGTTATCAAGTCCAACAAATTATGCCCGTGGGCATCCACGCCAAACACGTGTTTGAGCTGACTGGTCGCTATGATGATACCAGAGGCGGTGATGAAGCCGGCGATGACCGGATGGGAAAGGAAATTCGCAAGAAAACCCATCCGGAATAGGCCCAACGCCAGCAACATCACGCCTGAAATGAACGCCAATAAGATTGCAGCAGCCGCATATTCAGCCGTTCCTTGCAAGGCAAGTTTGCCCACAGCGGCAGCAGTCATCAAGGAAATCACTGCCACAGGACCAACTGCCAAGGTGCGTGACGAACCAAAAAGCGCATAAGCGACCAAGGGCAAGATGGATGCATAAAGCCCCATTTGCGGCGGCAGCCCGGCCAACAAGGCATAAGCCAAGGATTGCGGGATCAACATGATGGTCACGATGATCGCGGCGATCATATCCGCCGTGAAAATCTCGCCATTATAGGTTTTTCCCCAATCAAAGACGGGCAGCTTTTTGATGCGATCAAGCATTGGCATTCACTTTCAACTCAAAGAAAAATTAGCGGTTTGCGCGAGACTCGTCGTCGAGTTCCCATAAAGCGTGGGCGCGCATACCAGAGCGGCAATATCCCAAAATCGGCTTTGGCAGCTCGTTGAATGCCTTAGCAAATTTGTCCACATCATCGCCGCAGGCCTGGCCGGGTTTGATCGGCACATGTGCGGCTTTGATGCCCACAGCTTCGGCCTGTTTTTGCAGGTCCGAAAATTGTGGCTGGTTGCCTTCTTCATTGTCAGGACGTGCGCAAATCAAAGATTTGATGCCGTGATCTGCCAGGACTTGCAGGTCGGAAAAGCCCACTTGGCCTGAAATGAAATAGTCTTTGTTGATCTGTTTCAGTTGCATCGGTTTTCTCCTATTTCAACTTGTTGACGGGCACTTTGAGGTACACGTGACCATCATCATCTTTTGGCGGCATTTTGCCCGCGCGCATGTTCACTTGAAGTGATGGGATGATCAGCTTTGGCATATCCAGCGACGCGTCGCGCTCTTCGCGCATTTTGACAAACTCATCTTCTGAGATTCCGTCTTTGACGTGGATATTGTGCTCACGCTCCTCTTTCACAGAGGTTTCCCACTCAATGTCGCGGCCGTTTGGACCGTAATCGTGGCACATGAAAAGACGAGTCTCGTCAGGCAGTTGCAGCACCCGTTTCACGGAACGATAGAGGGTCCGGGCGTCGCCACCGGGGAAGTCTGCGCGAGCGGAACCTCCATCTGGCATAAACAAGGTGTCGCCCACAAAAGCGGCATCGCCAATGGTGTGGGTCATACATGCCGGCGTGTGGCCGGGTGTGTGCATGACATAGGCGGTCAGTTCGCCAATTTTATAGCTGTCGCCATCCTTAAAGAGCTTGTCGAACTGGCTGCCATCGCGCTGAAACTCGGTGCCTTCGTTGAAGACTTTGCCGAATGTGTCCTGCACAATGGTGATGTTTTCACCAATGCCCAACTTGCCGCCAACTTTCGATTGAATATATGGCGCTGCTGACAAGTGGTCTGCGTGGACGTGGGTTTCGATCAACCATTCCACTTCAAGACCTTCATCCTGCACATATTTGATGATGCGATCTGCGCCATCATAAGTGATGTGACCTGCTGCATAATCAATGTCCATGACGCTATCGACAATGGCGCATTTTTTGCTGTTCGGGTCCTGAACCACATATGAAATCGTGTTGGTTGGTTCATCAAAGAACGGTGTCACGATCGGTTTTTGCTCAAGATCGGGTGTAAATGGGAGAGCTTGTGTCATTTATATTCTCCTAGTTAATTCGAGTTACGTACGGTTTGCGCGAAGGTGGCGCGTGACCGCAAAAACTTTGCGAAAATGATGCCGCCAATCATGGCTGCAACGAAAATGAAAGGTTCAGGCAAACCAAGGCCGAGCGCCGGGATGGACCCGCCTGGGCAGTAGCCTGTTAAGCCCCAACCGATGCCAAATACTGTGGCGCCGCCAATAAGGGGCAAATCGATTTGCTTGGCTTGGGGCAGACTGAACACTTCAGCCCAAACTGGTTTTGGCCGTTTCAGCACAAAGAAATAGCCCACAACGGTGACCAACCAGGCCGAAATCATCACCAGCAAGAGGCTTGGGTCCCAATTGCCTGCAACATCAAAGAAGTTGAGGACTTTGGCGGGATTGGCCATGCCAGACAGGGCGATGCCCATGCCGAAAACCAAGCCGATGGCGTAAAATGAAATCAAACGCATCTTAGAACACCCCCAAAATGTGACGCACCACATAAACGGTGATGAAGGTTGAAAGCATGAAGGTGGCCGTGGCCGCGATGGAGCGAATGGAAAAGCGCGCCATGCCGCAAACGCCGTGCCCTGATGTGCAGCCTGAGCCGTAATTGACGCCGATACCGACGATCACACCGCCTAGGATCATTGCCCAAACTGGCACTGGGTTTTGAAAATCAACCGGGGTGCCTGAGATCAAAAAGATCGCAAGTGGCCCGGAAATTGCGCCAAGCAAAAAGGCAGCTCTCCACCCTTTATCGGCTGAGAATGGCGGCAAAAGACCCGCCAAAATCCCAGTCATGCCTGCGATGCGCCCATGCAATCCCATGAGCAACACAGATGCGATGCCAATCAGCCCGCCGCCTATTATGGCTTCAACTGGCGTAAATTCAGTCATATATACGTACCCTATCGTTCGTTTATTCTATTTGTGTCATCTCACATATTGGTATATAAGCAAACTCTAATATATTGCAAGTCCTGATTTTCATAAAATTTGAATTTGCGGAATTGAAAAAATTTGTTAAAAAACAACAACAGTTTAAGGGAAATAGTTGTGAGTGCACCGAGCGAGTTTGAACTTTTGCAAGAACGGGCAACCGAGGCCTCGGAGCTTCTGTCGGCAATGTCCAGCCCCAAACGCCTCTTGATTTTGTGCAAGCTGGTGGAAGACGAAATGTCTGTGCTGGATTTGGCAGGGGAAGTTGACCTGTCCCAGCCTGCGCTTTCGCAACATTTGGCAAAATTGCGCAATCTCAAACTGGTCAAAACACGGCGCGACGGCAATGTGATCTATTATTCCCTTGCCTCAGGCGAGGTTGAAGCGGTGTTGTATACGCTCTATGGCATCTATTGTGGCCCGGACAGCGTGGCCTAACCAAAGGCCTAATTGATTTATCCTTTGCGAAGCGCCAAAGTGCGCTCAAATTCGTCAGTGCGGACTGAATGTTGCAGCGCGACCCACAAAAGGACCCGCAAATGAGTGCCAATTCCAAATTCAAAACACCAAGCGGCCATGCGCTGAAGGCGCAAAAGGGACAAGACCCTATTGTTTGCCTCACCGCCTATACGACGCCTATGGCGCGGCTGGTGGATAAGCATTGCGATGTGGTGCTGGTGGGCGACAGTGTGGGCATGGTGCTGCACGGCTTTGAAAGCACGCTCAGCGTCACCATGGACATGATGATCATGCACGGACAAGCGGTGCGCCGCGGCGTGGACCAGGCGCTGCTGGTGGTGGATATGCCGTTCGGCTCTTATGAGCATAATAAAGAGCAGGCGTTTGAAAATGCAGCGCAGCTGATGCGCAAAACAGGGTGTGAAGCGGTGAAACTTGAGGGCGGCGCGCATATGGCGGAGACGATCGCCTATCTCACCCAGCGCGGCATTCCGGTGATGGGCCACATTGGCCTCACCCCGCAATCTGTGAAAGCGATGGGCGGCTATTCGGTGCAAGGTCGTGGCGATGACCACAAACGCATCATGGAAGATGCCAAGGCTGTTGAAGACGCGGGTGCCTTTGCCATCGTGTTGGAAATGGTTACGCAGCCTTTGGCTGATGAGATCACCAAACTCGTTGGCGTGCCGACCATCGGCATCGGTGCCTCTGTTAATTGCGACGGCCAGATTTTAGTTGTCGATGATCTATTGGGCCTATTTTCCAGCTTTAAACCCAAATTCGTCAAACGCTATGCAGAGTTGGCAGACGAAGCCGACGCAGCGATCGAACATTATGCCCGCGAAGTGCGTGCACGCAGCTTCCCCACAGATGCGCATGTTTATGCCGCCAAGGCTAAAAAGAGCTAGCGCATGCAGATTGTTCGGACCGTCAAAGAGCTCCGTGCTGTGCAAAAAGACTGGCACGCGCGCGGCAATGTCATCGGCTTTGTGCCGACAATGGGTGCGCTGCATAAAGGGCATCTCAGCTTGGCAAAGGCTGCACAAGCGCAAAGCGATAAAGTGATTGTGTCAATCTTTGTCAATCCGACGCAATTTAACGACCCTAAAGACCTGCAAGCCTATCCCCGCACGGAGCAATCCGATCTTGAACAGCTCGACCCGTTAGGCGTTGACCTTGTTTATCTGCCCAGTGCTGATGAAATGTATGGCCAAGGATTTGCCACCAAAGTGAGTGTGGAAGGTTTGACCGACTGCCTTTGTGGGGCATCGCGGCCAGGCCATTTTGACGGCGTGGCCACTGTGGTCAGCAAACTGTTTTTGCAAACGGGAGCAGACAAAGCCTTTTTTGGTGAAAAAGACTTCCAGCAATTGCAGGTCATTCGTCGAGTGGTGGCAGATCTCAATATCGATATTGATGTCATTGGCTGCCCAACGATGCGCGAGCATGATGGGTTGGCCATGTCATCGCGCAATATGCGTTTGAGCGATGAAGGGCGACGGATTGCGCTACAACTACATCAAATCATGCAACAGAGCGCCGAGGCGATAAAGGGTGGCACGCCCATGGAAAAGGCAATGTCGACCGCTAAATCGGAACTGGCTGACGCAGGATTTGGCAAAGTGGATTATTTTGAAGTGCGGGAGCTGGAAAATCTCGAACTGGCCACCAATCTGGATCGACCAGCCCGTTTGTTCGCCGCCGTGTTCTTGGAAGATGTGCGCTTGATTGATAATATTCAGATATAAAAAAGGCGGTGTCTCCACCGCCTTTTTGTTATGCTGATTTTTCGTTTTCCTCATCACCATAATCAATGAAGCCGCCGGACTGGCGTTTCCACAGAGACGCATAGTGACCGTTTTGCTCGAGCAACTCGGCGTGGGTGCCGTCTTCAATGATTTTGCCTTGATCCATCACGATCAACCGATCCAACTCCGCGATGGTGGATAGGCGGTGGGCGATGGCAATCACGGTTTTGTTTTCCATCAATTGATGCAGTTGCTCCTGAATGGCGGCTTCCACTTCACTGTCCAAAGCCGAAGTGGCTTCATCCATGATCAGGATCGGCGCATCCTTGAGCAACACGCGGGCAATGGCGACACGCTGGCGCTGGCCGCCAGAGAGCTTCACACCACGTTCGCCCACATGGGCGTCATATCCGCGACGGCCCTGCGGATCGACCAAATCGAGGATAAACTCGTGGGCTTTCGCCTTTTTGGCCGCAGCAATCATCATTTCTTCAGTGGCATCCGGACGACCATAAAGCAGGTTTTCGCGCACCGACCGATGCAACAATGACGTATCTTGTGTCACCATCGCCAATTGCTCGCGCAATGTGTCCTGCTGCACTTCCGAAATGTCTTTGCCATCAATCATGATGGTGCCCCGCTCCACATCATAAAACCGCAGCAAGATGTTCACCAATGTCGACTTACCGGCACCGGAGCGCCCCACAAGCCCAACTTTTTGGCCCTGTGGTATATGCAGATTCAAATTGGTGATGATGCCTTTTTCAGCACCATAATTGAAGGTGACATTGTTGAATTTGATGTCGCCATCCACTTTGCCAATCGGCTTTGCCCCTTTTTTATCGGAGACCAAGCGCGGCAAGGAGATGGAGTTAATCCCATCCTGCACCGTACCTATATTTTCGAACAGCGCTGACATTTCCCACATGATCCAGTGAGACATGCCCCAAATCCGCAGCACAATGCCGATGCCGATGGCAACAGGGCCCGGCGTCATTACACCGTTGAGCCACAAATAGATGCCCATTGCGCCCACCGAAAACAGCAAAAGCGAGTTCAGCCCATCAATAATGATGTCGAGGCTGGCACCCAAACGCATCTGTTTATAAACGGTTTGCAAAAACCCATCCATGCCGTCGCGGGCATAGCTTGCCTCACGACCCGAATGAGAAAACAGTTTCACGGTCGCGATGTTTGTGTAGCTGTCCACAATGCGCCCTGTCATAACAGAGCGAGCATCCGCCTGCTTTTGCGATACGTCGCGCATGCGCGGCACGAAATAGCGCATAACGGTGATATAGACGACCAACCAAACCGCAAAGGGTGCCATCAGCCGCCAATCAGCGCTGGCCATCACAAATAAGATGCCGATGAAATAAACCGAGATGTAAACCAGGATATCCAAAATCTTCATAACGGTTTCGCGCACCGCCAACGAAGTTTGCATCAGTTTGGTGGCAATACGACCAGCAAATTCATCCTGAAAATAGGTCATGGATTGGCGGATCAAATAGCCATGCACATCCCAGCGAATGCGCATCGGGAAGTTACCGAGCAATGTCTGGTGCATCACAAAGGATGAGAACGCCGCTGTGGCAGGTTTAATCACCAAGATGATTGCCGCCATCATCAACAATGTCGGCCACTCATCTTGCAAAAATGTCTCAGGATTGGAGGTCGACAACCAATCAATCACATTGCCCAAAAAGCCGAACAGCGCCACTTCCAGAATGGCCAAAATGGCAGCGCCGAGCGCCATGAGCACAAGCCAAAGCTCCAGCCCTTTTGAATAGTGCCGACAAAACGCCACGAGCGTTTTAGGCGGCAGCTGCGGTTCTTTGGCTGGAAACGGTTCGACCCGCCGCTCAAACCAATCAAATATTCTTCTTATCATTATTCTCGACCTTTTTAGAAAGATTATTCTTTCTATATTCTAGCTGTTATTAGATTTCAAGAGCTGGGGATTGCGGGATCAGCGCCTTCCATATTGGCAAAACCACCCGATTGACGACGCCAGAGTGATGCATAATGACCATTGGCTTTCAGCAGTTCCTCATGCGTGCCCTCTTCCACGATACGTCCCTGATCCATCACCAACAGCCGATCCATTGCAGCGATCGTGCTCAAGCGGTGCGCAATCGCGATAACCGTTTTATTGGTCATCAAATGTTGCAGCTGTTCCTGGATGGCCGCTTCCACTTCACTGTCCAGTGCGGAAGTTGCTTCGTCCAAAATCAGGATGGGCGCATCCTTGAGCAACACCCGGGCAATGGCGATACGTTGACGTTGGCCACCAGAGAGTTTGACGCCGCGTTCACCGACGCGGGCATCATATCCCTTGTTGCCGTTTTCATCTTCCAAACCCAAAATCACATCGTGGATCTTGGCCTGCTTGGCGGCGGCAATCATGTCCTCATCGCTGGCATAGGGGCGGCCATATTTGATATTTTCGCCCACAGAACGGTGCAGCAAAGAGGTGTCTTGCGACACAAAGCCGATGGCGCGCCGCAGACTATCCTGCGTCACATGATCAATACGATGACCATCGATCTTGATCTCACCAGCCTGCGCATCAAACAGCCGCAACAACAAATTGACCAAGGTGGATTTGCCCGCGCCAGAGCGACCAATCAGCCCGATCTTTTCCCCTGCTTTGATGGTGAGGTTCAGATTTTCGATGACACGCGGCTTGTCCTTCACCTTGTCGGAATCATAGGCAAAGTGAACCTGATTGAACTCGATCTGCGCGTTTTCGGCCTCTAGCTCTGGTGCGTCCTCATCGTCCAGCATGGTGATGGGACGGGCGATGGTATCCATACCGTCTTGCACATTGCCAATGTCGCGAAACACACCTGAGGCAACATCGAGAATCCAGCCCGAAATGTTCACAGTTTGCCAAATAAAGGGAATGATGGTCGCGAGTTTACCCGGCGACAAATCACCATTATTCCAAAAGATTATAGCCATATAGCCTGCCCCAACCATCAACAGGGCGTTGATGACATAAAGCAAGCTCCACATTTGTGTGAACTCACGCATGAGCCGGTGCAGCACTTTGGTGTGGCTCTTAACCGACCCAGCAACATATTCATCCTCAAACTTGCTCGATGCAAAGGTTTTGAGGGTTTGAATGTTGGTATAGCAATCCACGATCCGCCCGGTCACAACCGAACGGGCATCGGAGTTTTCCTTCGAGCGGCGCGCAATGCGCGGCAGGAAGAACACCATGATCGCGGCATAGGCAACAAGCCAAATCAAAAGAGGCACGATGAAAATCGGCTCAACTTCGGCCAACACTGTGATGGCCACAATCAAGAAAATGATCATGTACCAAACAGAGTCGATCACCTGCATGGCGCTATCGACTAAGGAGTTACCCGTTTCCATGATTTTGTTGGCAATACGCCCAGCAAAGTCACGCTGGAAATAGGACCAACTTTGGCGCACCACATGCCAGTGGCTCTGCCACCGAGTCCGCGCCATCATGGGCGGAAAGATCGTGTGAAACTGAAGCAAAGCGCTCAGGATGAAAGACGCCGGGCGCGCCAATATCACCAAAGCGAAAGCAAGCAGCATCATGCCGTGGGTCGCAAATACGTTGCCGGGTGTGCCATTGGTCGTTAGCTCCACCAATTGCCCTAAAAACACAGGAATCATGGCGTCGATGGTGGCGCCAACTGCGACCAAAGCCATTTTGGCCGCCAAACCCCAGCGGAATTGCGTTAAGAAATAAATATAGAAATCCTTCACCCCTTGCGGTGGGTGCGGATTTTTTGCAAGCTCGGTCGGCGGATAAATCCGCTCGAACCAATTAAAAATAGAATTTAACATGGTGAACCTTTAAGATTAGGCGCTAGGCAATTGCGACCCAGCCGTTCAGAATATCGCCAAACACGATTCGTGGCTGTTGCCTTCATGCAACAGTGCGACAAAATGTTCCATTATTGAGCATCGCCCCACCCACAACCGGATAAGAAACATGCGCAGCGAAGAGCAAAAAAACGTTTATTTAGAAGACTATAAGCCGAGCGATTACCTTATTCCGAAAACGGAGATGTGGATCGACTTCGCCCCCGAACGAACACGTATCACGACAGATTTGCACATCGAACGCCGTGCTGGTGCCGCAGAAGACGCGCCGCTTGAGCTGGATGGCGAGCACATCGAATTGGTCTCGATTGCCATTGGCGACGAGGTTTTGGGCGCTGGTCAATATGAGCTGAGTGACAAAGGCCTCGTGCTGCTGGCCCCGCCCGAGAGCTTTGTGCTGAGCACAGTTGTGGACGTTGAACCAGAGAAAAATAAAAGCCTTGAAGGGCTTTACCGCTCTTCGGGCAACTGGTGCACCCAATGCGAAGCTGAAGGGTTTCGGCGCATCACCTATTTCCTGGATCGCCCTGATGTCATGTCGGTGTTCACCGTAAAGATGGTGGCTGACAAAGATCTGGCGCCTGTGCTGCTATCCAACGGCAATCCGGTTGATCGCGGTGAGATGAGCAACAATCGGCATTTTGCCGAATGGCACGACCCGCACCCGAAGCCGAGCTATTTGTTTGCGATGGTGGCGGGCAACCTCGATCATATCTCAGAAAAGTTCACCACAAAATCCGGCAAAAAAGTTGATCTCAACATCTATGCCGAACCGGGCAAGGCTGAACTTTGCACCTATGCCATGGATGCGCTTGTCCGCTCCATGAAATGGGACGAAGACAGGTTTGGCTGTGAATATGATTTGGACGTTTTCAACATTGTTGCCGTGAGCGATTTTAATGCCGGCGCCATGGAAAACAAAGGCCTGAACATTTTCAATGACCGCTTTGTTTTGGCTGATCCTGCCACGGCGACCGACGAAGATTATGCCCTTATCGAGCGCATTATCGCCCATGAATATTTCCACAATTATACCGGCAACAGAGTCACTTGTCGCGACTGGTTCCAATTGTGCTTGAAAGAGGGCCTGACCGTTTTCCGCGATCAAGAGTTTTCCTCGGATGAACGTTTCCGGGATGTGGAGCGCATCGATGATGTGAAGGGTTTGCGCCAGTCTCAATTTATCGAAGATAGCGGCCCCCTCGCCCATCCGCCGCGCCCGAGCCAATATGAGCAGATCGATAATTTCTATACGACGACTGTTTATGAAAAAGGCGCCGAAGTGGTGCGCATGTTGATGACCTTGCTGGGCAAGGAAACCTTTCATAAGGGCGTCGATTTATATTTGGACCGCCATGATGGAGATGCGGCAACCATCGAACAGTTTATCAAATGCTTTGAGGATGTGAGCGAGCGCGATCTGAGCCAGTTCCAGAAATGGTATACGCAGGCGGGTCGTCCAGAGGTGACCTATAGCAGCGCCTATGATGCGGACGAGAAAGTGCTCACGCTTAACCTCACGCAAAATGTGCCTTCCACGCCAGGGGACAGTGAAAAGTCGCCCATGGTGCTGCCGATCAAGTTTGGTTTGGTTTCAAGCAATGGCGAAGACTTGTCATGGGAGCGCGCGGAAGGCGCTGAAGTCCATGACGATTTGATCGTGCTGGATCAAAGTGAAGCGAGCATCACGATTCATGGCGTTTCAAGCGCGCCCGTATTGTCGCTGTTTAGAGAGTTTTCGGCGCCCGTTTCGGTGCAAACGCGTGCGCCGCTTGAGGAAGACTTACATCGCGCGAGATTGGATGGCGATCCCTTCAACCGTTGGGAAAGCCTGCAATCGGCCATCTTGAATATTGTAACGCCATCTATGGCGCAAGACGGGCCAAATCTGGATGAAGACAACCTCGAAAAGGTTGCGTCCGCCCTGAGCCAAACACTGGAAAGCCAGGAGCTTTCTCCCTCGTTCAAGGCACTTTGCTTAAAACTGCCGACCTACCAGGATTTTGCCCAACGGCTGGGCAAGAACATCCACCCGGAACGCATTAAGCAAGTGAGACGCCAAGCGGTGCAATTGGTGGCAAACAGCCTACGTGGTCAGCTGGTCACGCTATATTCTGCTGTAAAACTGCCTGAGACGTACAAGCCGGACGCAAAACAGTCTGGCTTGCGTGCCCTGCGCATTCAATCGTTGGCACTGCTCGCGGCATTAGAGGACAAGCAGATTTTTGAAATGGTGGAAAGCCATTACCAAGCGGCACAAAATATGACGGATCGGCAGGCGGCCTTGGCGATCATTTGTGCATACGCGCCGGAACGCGCCGAAGAACTGCTCGAGCACTTTAAGGCAAACTATGCAGAGCCGATGACGGTTTATGATAAGTGGCTCGGCCTGAGTGCATCAATTGACGACAACCGCGCAATTGATCGGATCAAGATGTTGATGGAAGACGAACGGTTCTCACTTGAGACCCCCAACAGGGTGCGCTCACTCGTGGGCAGTTTCATTCAAGGCAATCCGACCCAGTTCGCGCGCGAAGATGGCGCGGGCTTCGACCTCGTCGCCGACACGATTTTGAAAATCGACAAGTTCAACCCGCAGGTCGCGGGCCGTTTTGCGGTGGCGTTCAGAATTTGGCGGAATTACGAATCAAATCGCCAAAATGCCGCCCGGAAGGCGCTTGAAAGAATGAAAGATGAGGAAAGCATTTCGCCAAACCTATCTGAAATGGTGAACAAAACATTAGCGGGCTAAAATATTTTCCCCGATAAGTGATTCAAAAGACTCACGGTTTTTACAAGGGCAAAATTTGCCTACTCTAAAGGGGTCGACAAGGCCCCTTTTTTTGATTCAAATTGGTTCTATCGAAGGGCAATTTGATGCTCTTTGGGGGCACTTTTTAAAATCTTTGGAGAGTTCAAATGTTGTCGATGGAGACATCCGACGCAGTCGGGACAGGATTCTTTAATAAGCTTTACAAGCGATTGAAAAACCTGAAAAAGAGATCTTCTGCTGCCTTTGGACATCCGCACAAAAACACCAAATCTTTGCTCACTGAAGCTGGCACAAAGAAAGTGATTGCGCCCCCTCCTCACACCGCAATTCGTCCCCCAAAATCTCTCGTTCCAACAACGAGAAAACTCGCGCTGGCATGGTTTATTGCCGTGCTCGGCGCGGTATTTTTTACCAACGGGATGGGCGTTGGCATGCAGTTGTTTGCGGTGGGCACATTGAGCGCCCTCGGCGGCATCGCTCTTTTGCGGATGAGTGCGCAAGATGAGCGGCAGCAACTCGAATATTTAATGCGCATTCACGAAACCAATGAGGACAAAGAGCTGTTGCGGGCGTTGAACAATTTGCCCCACGGCATCGCCTATTGGGATCGCGACGGCAATTTGCTCTGGCACAACCACGCCTACCGCGACATGATGGGCCTTTCAACCGGCACCAAATTGCGTGGCCGTAAGTTCACCAACATCATGTCGATGGCCGCAAATCCCAACCGGTTTGAAACTGTTTGCGACATGGAAGATCACCGCATTGCCACGGCGGCATGCCTGGATGGCCGACATATTCGCATCGAAGATATTGCCCAAGCCAAGCGCAATTTTGTGACCATCATCACCGACATTTCCGAAGAAGTGCGGGCAAAGCACGACAATAATTCACTGGAAAAAGAACGGCAAAAACTGATCCGCCAGTGCACTGCAGACAAATTGGCTGCAGAAGCCGCCAGCCGCTCCAAAACATCTTTCTTGGCGCATCTAAGCCACGATATGCGCACCCCCCTCAACCACATCATCGGATTTGCTGACCTGGTGCAGCATGAGCCATTCGGTCCGCTTGGCGACAAGCGCTATATTGGTTATCTCGGTGACATCAAGAGATCCGGCGAAGCATTGCTGGACTCATTTGCCGCCATTCTTCAGCTTTCTGAACTTGAATCCGGCCAAACCGCACAAAACGAAGAACCACTGGCTGTTGATGATTTGTTGAAGTCACAAACCGCAAAATATAAAGCCCGCGCCGACCGTATCGGTGTTGAGTTTGTTGATTTTGCCAGTGCCAATGGCAGTGTGTTTGCGGACAAGAACCTTATGGGCCGCATGCTGGGCAATATTTTGGACAATGCAGTAAAGTTTACGCCCAAAGGCGGCAAGATCGCCGTCAATTCATGGGATGGGGCCGACGGCATCATCATCGAAGTGACTGATACGGGGATCGGTATTCCCCACGAACGCATGGCTTTGCTCAACCAACCATTTGTTCTGGGTGAAGCGGCCTTCGCGAAAGAACAGAATTCACTTGGCTTAGGCATCTCCACTGCTCGCGCCATCGCTGAACTAAGTGGCGGACGCATTCATATCGACAGCGCGGTGGGCATCGGCACCACCGTGTTGATCAGCCTGCCAAAATATGAAGTCGTTGCTGAAACTGCACTTGATCACGTGGCCTAAGGGCTAAACCACAAACTGTTCCATCAATTGACGCACGCGCTGTTGCTTTGCCTTCAAATCTGTTTCCAATGCCTCCAATGAGGGGAAGTGGGTTACACGGATCAAAAGCTCTCTAAAACCTTCACTCCACGTGTCCACCTTCAATGGATCATTGAGACATGCGCTCATTAATTGCAGGACCGCGCTATATTCGGCGTGAATCTCTTTAAGCTCCACCGCTTCAGGCAAGAGTTCTGTTTCCGAAAGCCGCTCAAATACCCGCGCCGGAGGTGCTTGTGGCACGTCTAACTGATCACCAAAAGCCAGTTGCGCGAATTGGGCGATAAACTCCAAATCAATAACCCCGCCGATGGCCAGTTTAAGATCCCAAGTGGACTTGGCTTGGCGGTCCTTTTCAATGCGGCCGCGCATATCCCACACATCTTTAACCAGCTGATCTTTGTCGCGTGGGGCAATGAGTGCGTCTGATATCACTGTGTGTATCCGATCGCCCAGATCGCCGTCGGCAAAAACCACACGAGCGCGGGACAGCGCCATGTGCTCCCACGTCCACGCCTGTTCATGTTGATAGCGATCAAAGCCAGCAAAGCTGGTGGCCAATGGTCCGGCATTGCCGGATGGACGCAGGCGCATATCCGTCTCATAAAGCACGCCCTCCGCTGTCGGCGCTGAAAGCGCAGCGACGAGGCGCTGGGTCAGACGGGTGAAATAGTGGGGCGTTTCCAACGGACGCTGACCATCAGACCCTTCAGTTCCTTTTGGCGCGTCATAGAGCAAAATGAAGTCAAGATCAGACGTCGCGGACATTTCAGCACTTGCCAATTTGCCGAAGGCCAGCAGCGCCACCTGCGCACCGGGCACTTTGCCGTGCTTATACTCAAACTCCTTACGCACGCCCTCAAACAGCCATTCCATCAGGTTTTGCGCCAGCGCGGAAAATTGTTCGGTGGCTTGTTCCGGCGTCACCGTACCCGCGATAAGCCCGGCACTGGTCAGGAAGATCTGCTCCTGGCCAAAAATGCGTGAGCGATCGATCAGGTCTTCATAGTTGCGGGCCTCACCCAAAAAGTCATTGGCCTTTTGGGTCAATGCAGCAACGGTGGGGATTTCGTCATAAAAGGCAGGATCAATCAACCCATCAACAATATGCACGCGCCGCAAGATTGCGTCGGTCATGCGCGGCGCCGATGCCATAAAATCGACCAGCAAATGGCGCAAACGTTCATTGTTGCGCAGCAGCGCGAAAAGCTGCACGCCAGCGGGCAATTTGGACAAGAAGATATCAAATCGATTTAGCGCCTCATCGGCGTTGCGGGCATTGGACAAAGACTGCAAAAGATGCGGCACCAGCGCCGTCAGGTTCTGTCGCGCCTTATCGGCCCGCGTGGCGGCATAGCTGGCATAATGCCATTTTTTGATCGTGGTGATGGCGCTGCTGGGGTCACGAAAACCCATGTCCGACAGGGCCTGCCACGTGTCTGGATCGTCGTCGCTGCCGGTGAAAACCAGCTTTTGCACCAATTGCTCGTCGCCATCATCGGAGAACAACTCACCATAATGACCAACCACCCGCACCAGACAATCTTGGTAGGCGGATTTAAACGACGACACATCTTCGAAATTCATCAAAGAGGCAATCGGGGCAATGGCTTGATCATTCTCTCCCAATTGGTGGGTTTGCTCATCACGCAGCATTTGCACCCGATTTTCAACGGCGCGCAAAAACCAATAGTTTTTCTCCAACTCATCTGCGATGGTCTTGGATATCCAATTGCAACTCGCCAACGCCTCGAGCGTGTCGCCAGTTGATCTGGTCCGCAATCCGGGTTCGCGACCGCCTGCGATAAGCTGTTGGGTTTGGGCGAAGAACTCAATCTCGCGAATACCGCCAAAGCCGAGCTTGACGTTGTGGCCATATACCTCGCGACCAACAATGTTTTTGGCGACATTGATCTGGCGCTTGATGGCCCGAATATCGTCAATGGTCGCGTAATCGAGATGTTTGCGCCAGATAAAGGGGGTGAGTTCTGCCAAAAAGGCGTCGCCTGCCTCAAGATCACCCGCGCATGGTCGCGCCTTGATCCATGCTGCACGCTCCCAGTTTTGCCCCCGGCTTTCGTAATAGGTCATCGCGGCGCGGGTGGAAATAATCGCTGGCGTTGAACCGGGATCGGGCCGCAGGCGAAGGTCCGTGCGGAACACATAACCATGCTCGTCGCGATCCTGCATCAACGCCACCAATTGCCGCACAATTTTCTCATAGATGCGCCCGTGACGCGGATCTTCAATAATCGGTGAGCGATCGGGATCGAAGAAAACAACAATATCAATGTCAGAAGAATAGTTGAGCTCAAGGCCACCGTGCTTGCCCAAAGCGAAAATACAAATGCCAAGCTGGCTGGAGGGGCGCTTGTCTTTAGTGAGTTCAAACTTGCCCTGCTCTGCCAAATCGCGGGCCAGAAAATCTAGGATCGCATCTAAAGCGCGATCAGCAAACAAAGCGAGCGCACTGGTTGTTGTCGATGTGCGTGTCGCCTGCCCGATTTCAGCCAGTGCAGCAATCAGCGCCAGCCGGCGCTTGTTCTGCCGCAATGCGCGGGAAAGTTCGTGTTCATCGAGCGTTTGGCCGAGTTGATCGGTGTCGGCAAGCAAATCCTTGATGGTTTGGTCGAAGGGTTCTGCCAAAGCGGTCACCAGCCACTCGGCTTCCTGATGGGCGCAATCCAGCAAAAATGGCGAGGCCGCAAACACTGGCGCCAAAAATGCTTTCACATCAGCACTTAGATCGGCACCATGTGCATCTTGCCAGGTGTCGAATTCTTCCGCAGAGCCAACATTGAAGCGAAGGGGTTTCAATTCGGCCATCAGCGGTTTGGACATATATTAGCTTTCCTTTGGCAGGGTGATCAGCACTTTTGTGCCCGGATCATTGTCCTTTATTTCTAGCGTGCCTTTATGCAATCTTGCAACGGCAGAAACCAAAGAAAGCCCCAATCCAGACCCGGTTTCAGATCGGCTCGCCTCCAGCCGCACAAACCGCTCCAGCACCCGTTGACGGTCCTTTTCCGGAATGCCTGTGCCGTTGTCGCTCACACAAATTCGGATGTATTCGGCATGCTGTTCAAGGCCAATCTCAATCCTCGGCGTGCCTTTCGCTCCCTTGGCGTATTTGATTGCATTTTCAACCAGATTAACGATGGCTTGCCCGATCAGTTCACGGCTGGCTTTGACGTGAGGTACTGTCGCCAGATCGGTGGATAATTCGATTCCGGAATCTTCGGCAACGGGTTGATATAAATCGACAATATCTTCAATGATCTGATCAATCGCCACAGGTTCAAATGAGCCATCAGGCGCGCCCGCTTCGACACGGGCGATCAACAACAGCGCGTTGAAAGTGCGGATCAATTGGTCGCTTTCGTCAATGGTCGCTTGGAGCGCCTTGCGCATTTGTTCCGGATCATCATCATGCTGCAACGCCCGCTCGACCTTATTGCGCAGACGCGTGAGTGGCGTTTTCAAATCGTGCGCCACATTGTCCGTCACCTCTTTGAGGCCGGCCATCAGATTTTCAATTCGATCAAGCATCTCATTGAGATTTTTCGACACGCGGTCATATTCATCATTGCGTTTGGTCAGTGGTAGCCGCTCGGCCAAATCACCCGTCATGATTTTTTTCGAGGCGGCGGAAATCATATCCAGACGGCGCAAAATATTGCGGGCCAGCAGCGTGCCAAGCAACACCGACAATATGATGATCCAGAGAACGCCCCAACCAAATGCCTCAAAAATAATCGCACTGAACCCGCGACGTTCTTCAATGTCGCGCCCGACCACCAGATAAAAGCCTGAGGGCAATTGAAAGCTTTTGACCAGCGCAAGGCCACGGTCCGGCCGCTCCTCGCGCTTGTCACGCTCGCGGCGTTCATCATCATTGTCGTTTTGCTCAGTGGACCACGGCTCTTCAACCTCATAGCGGAAACTGTGAATGCCCGGCGTCTGCAACACAAAGGTGGGTATTTGATCCACGTTGCCTGCCAGTTGCTGGCCAGTGGGATCAGCAACGTAATAAATGCCCGGCCCCGGCCGATCCGCCATGCGCTGCACGCCACGGATAAGCCCCGGCGTACCAGAGCGCTGATAGGTGCGGTTTAGCTGCCCCAACTCACGGTCGATCGCCCCAATTTGCTGCTGTTGGATAAGAATGCTGGTTTGATAGGCGATATAGCCAAGGATAAACACTGAAAACAACACAAAGAGCAGCACGAAGAAGCCACTTTGCCTAAAGGTCGTTGTTTTCCAGATACGCCAAATTCTATTCACGGATCATATATCCTGCGCCGCGAATGGTATGAAGCAATTGTTGGGCTTTGCCCTTATCAATTTTGGTGCGTAGGCGAGACATATGCACATCGATCACGTTGGTTTGTGGATCAAAATGATAGTCCCACACATTTTCGAGCAGCATGGTACGGGTGACCACTTGGCCCGCATGTTTCATCAAATATTCCAGCAGACGAAATTCACGCGGCTGCAAGGTGATGGCCTCACCCGACCGCTCCACATTGCGCGAGAGACGGTCCAAGGTCAGATCGCCCACCTGATAAGTAGTGGCGGCCTCCGCCGGAGATGCGCGACGGGCCAACACTTCAATGCGGGCCAGCAATTCAGAAAATGCGTAAGGCTTTGTCAGATAGTCATCACCGCCCGAGCGCAGACCTTGTACGCGGTCATCCACGGCACCCAAGGCGGAAAGAATAAGCGCGGGGGTTGTGTTGTTTTCGGCGCGTAGAGATTCGATGATGGACAGGCCATCGCGACGGGGCAACATGCGATCCACAATCAAAACATCATAGTCCATCGATGATGCCATGGCGTAACCGGTTTCCCCGTCAGCGGCGTGGTGCGTCACATGACCCACCTCATCGAGTGCCTGAATCATATAATTCGCAGCGTCACGATCATCTTCAATCAACAAAACCTTCATAGCGCTACGTCCGATACTCGATGAAATATTATCTGCCGCGCCCATGGGCGCGACAGATGTTGGCTTAAACTTTATTCAATCGCAAGACCGACGAAGCGTGTAACACCTTCGCGGGCCACTTTGACCAAGATCGTTGAACGTCCTGCTTCTTGCACATTCTCGATCTGAGTCTCAAAATCCGCGATCGTGTTCACTGGCTCGCCATTGGCTTCAAGCACGATGTCGCCCGGGGCAAACCCTTTTTCGACAGCACGGCTTTCAGGGTCAATGTCCACGATCATCAGGCCATCGCCATCATCGTTCGGCATCAATGACAACCCAGTTGAGGTGTCGTGTGGCTCTGATGGCTCAATCTGAGGTGTTTCTTCCTCGTCATTGATCGCCTGCTCATCTTCCAAACGGGCCAATTCAACACGCAACTCAATTGATTCACCGTTGCGCCAGATACCGATTTCTACCGTTGTGCCTGGTGAAAATTCGGCGATTGTTCGCGACAGGTCGCGTGCATCGTCCATATCCTCGCCATTCACAGACGTGATGATGTCGCCGGACTCAATACCTGCTTTTTGTGCAGGGCTATCTGGAGCCGGTTCGGTGACCAACGCGCCACGGGCCTTATCCAAGCCAACACTATCCGCGATGTCTTTTGAGACGTTCTGGATGGATACGCCAAGATAACCGCGGGTGACATTGCCGTCGTCCATCAAATCAAACACAACTTGTTTGACCGTTGAAGCGGGAATGGCGAATGCGATGCCAACATTGCCGCCACTTGGTGAGAAGATAGCGGTGTTCACGCCAACCACTTTACCGGTTGTATCAAATGCCGGACCGCCAGAGTTACCGCGGTTTACCGCCGCGTCAATTTGAATAAAGTCATCATAGGCATTGGCATTGATGTCACGGCCACGGGCTGAAACGATACCAGCCGTTACTGTGCCGCCAAGGCCAAACGGGTTACCAATGGCGACAACCCAGTCACCCACGCGGGCTTCATTGTCGGAAAATTCGACAAATTGCATGTCGCTGGCCGCTTCAATTTTCAGCAAGGCCAAATCCGTGCGCGGGTCGGTGCCAACAATATTGGCGATCATCTCGTCGCCGTTGTCCATCACCACCATCACTTCTTCAGCATCTTCAATTACGTGGTTGTTGGTGACCACAAAACCGTCTGCTGAAATCACAAAGCCTGAGCCAACGGCTTGGCCGAACCGCTCGCGCGGGCGATCACGATCACCGCGGCGGTCTTCAAACTGCTTGAAGAAATCCTCGAACGGGTGCCCTTCGGGCAAATCAGGCATACGGAAACCTTCACGATTGCCCATAGGGCCACGGGCTTGTTCGATGCGGGTTTTTACTCGGATGGACACCACAGCGGGGCTAACTGTTTCCACCAGGTCTGCAAAACTAAAGGGGGCCACATTCTCAATGGAGATCTGGGCATTGGCTGGCGCTGTCGAAAGCACACCAGTGGCAATCGCGCTGGTTGAAATCAACGCAGCGGCAGCAATTGCTGCAAAACTGTTACGTTTGGTCTTTGATACTGATTGCATCAAAATCCTCCTTATCGGGATTGGAATTGCTATGCCCGCCAATATGGAGAAGTGCGCCTTGCGACATGATTACATGAAGATTAAATTTTTGTAATGTTGCAGGCTAAACTATGGCAAACAATGGCATATTCTTGTCGTATTCTTTGGCACTCGAGGCGGCTAGGCCAAAATGGTTTGCGCCAGCAGCCACAGCGCCAAAATCGTCAGTATCAGCTTAAAGATTTTGCGAAAGATTTGTTCCGACAGACCATCCAACATTTTTGACCCCACAAGTGTGCCCAAAAAACCCGTCGCGACCATCATGAGAATAAGGGGCAAGTACGTCGCGAACTGGAAGCCCAAAAGCGTGAACGCGGCCAGTTTCAATATGTTTTGCACGGTCATCAACGCGGCATGGGTGGCGATGATTGCGCGGCGATCTGCCAAGCCTTGCAAAAAGCCGATCACCAACGGGCCGGACACACCTGTAATCATGCCGATAGTGGCGGTCACCGTGCCGGTCAATGCTGTCAGGGGAGATGAAGTAAGCACCGCTTTTAGCTTCGGGCCCCAAGCGATATAGATGAGGAACAGCCCGATCAGTCCGCGAAACAAGTTTTCGGGCAAAAGATGCGCGATCTGTCCGCCTATGGCGACGCCAAGGGCACTGCCAATGCAAAACCAAATGAAAAATGGCCAGACAATGTGGGGGAAACGGACCATTGCACGGCCGCCATTGCTGCCGAGCTGAACGGCGCCATGCACCGGCACGGCGATCAGCGGATTCATCACCGTCGTCATCAGGGCAATCAACATCGCGCCGCCGCCAAGGCCAAACGCCGCTGTGGTGGCTGATGTGAAAAAGCTTGCAAAGATCAATAGCAACGAGAAAGACGGTGCCAAATCGGATGGCAGGAGCGCCATGAACATATCCATGGCGCTTTTTATCCCGAAGCGTCTGGCATGACAAGATTGGCTAGTCGTCTATGAGCGCCGTGCTGATATGTGATTGCTGTTCCAATGTCTTGTGCACTGGGCACATATCAGCGATTTCCAGCATCCGTTGGCGTTGTTCGGGCGTGATGTCGCCGACAATTTTGATTTTGCGATCAAAATGGTCAATTCGCTTTTTGCCATCCTCGCAATCTTCACAATCGTTCACATGACGCTTTTCATGGTCGACGTAGGTTTCGATGTGCTCAACGTCGAGCTTTTTGCGATTGGCATAAAGCCGCAGGGTCAAGGTGGTGCACCCACCCAGCGCGGCCCCGAGCAAGTCGTAGGGCGATGGTCCACGGTCGGTCCCGCCAACGGATTCGGGTTCGTCAATCTGCAACGCGTGTCCAGCCGCATTCACATTGAGGTGCAATGGCCCCTCGCCGCTCTCCGCGGCGATGATGTGTCCAGCATCTTCGTAATATTTGTCCGGGCTGGGGAAGTGTCTCGCGGCCCATGCGGAAACCACGCCTGCCAAATAGGCTGCGTCTTCGGGTTTGGACAGCAAGTGATCCGCTTGATCGAGCGAGACAAAGCTTTTGGGGTGACGCGCGGCAATGAAAATGTCTTGAGCATTTTCTATACCGACCACCGCATCAATTGGGCTGTGACAAATCAGCAAATCAGCGCGTAAATCGGGCAAGCGCTTGGGCAGGTCGAAAGCGTTGACATCGTCCACAAACTGGCGGCGAATGGTGAAGGGGCGCCCGCCGAGCAGAACTTCGGCTTCACCGTCGCGCGTGATCGCTTCGCGCTTATCGCCCAAAAGATTCAGCACATGATCTGGCGCCGCTGGTGCACCGATGGTGGCCACCGCCTTGATGTTGGACATATCCAACGCTGCCATCAACGCTGCTGTGCCGCCTAAGGAATGACCGATCAGCATTTGCGGGGGCTGGTGATGTTCGGACAACCAGGCGCACGCGGCCTGCAAATCTTCAAGATTGGTCGAAAAGTTGGAGTTCGAGAACTCACCGTCAGAATGGCCGAGGCCTGTAAAATCAATGCGCAGGACCGCAATACCCGCATTTTTTAAAGCATTTGCAATGTGACGACTGGCAGCAAAATCCTTGGAGCACGAAAAGCAATGAGCAAAGACTGCGTAGGCACGAATTGTCGATTTCGGCACATCCAGCGCGGCGGCAATTTTAATGCCACGACTGTTTTCAAATTCAATCCGCTGACTGGCGGCTGGTTTGATCTTTGTTGGCACTATCTGTCTCGCTTTCTGTTAGTTCAGCCAAAACCTGCTCTTCTTCAGGCGTCATGGCTGCAGCATTTGACACTTTGCGTTGCCGCATTGAAACAACAAACAAGATCACAAGGCCAATCACAAATATAAGAGGTGCCGCAATCCACAAGACTAAATTGTGGCCCGAAAAGGTCGGTTTGAGCAGCACAAACTCGCCATAGCGCGCGACCACATAATCGACGACCTCGTCATTGCTGTCGCCCGCGACTAAACGCTCCCGCACGACAATGCGCAGGTCGCGAGCCAAGTCGGCATCGCTATCGTCAATCGATTGGTTTTGACACACCAAGCACCGCAACCCCTCAGAGATGTCACGGGCACGCTCCTCAAGGACCGGGTCGTCCAACACTTCATCGGGTTGCACCGCGAAGCCTTGCGGCACGAAGCTCACAATTAGAATCAAGATCATCAGAAACCGATTCATTTTGCAGCTCCAACCGATTGTTTTTGAACAAGATTCGGAGCGGCAATGCGGTATTTTCTGTCCGTCAGCGAATAAGTGCCAGCGGCGGCCATGACCAGACAACCCAGCCAAATCAGCAGAATCCATGGCTTGGTCCATATCCTCACAACGCGCCCATTTTCGCCCACACGGTCGCCAATAGAAATATAGACCTGCGATAGACCAAAGGTTTTAATCCCCGCCTCGGTTGTCGGCATTTGCCGTGCAGGATAGGTACGCTTCTCGGATGAGACCATGTCTTCGCGTTTGCCAAGAGGTGCGACAGCGAAGGTTACGGTCTCGGAGGTAAAGTTTGGTCCAGCTAGATCCACTTCCTCTACAAACCGAACTGAATAGCCATAGGTTTCGATTTGCTCGCCCGGCTGCATCGTTGTGATGGTTTCCGTTTCATAAGCTGATACCAAAACCACACCCAACACAGTGAGGCCCATGCCAATATGCGCGAAGCTGGTCGACCATGCATTTTTGGGCAAACCAGCAAGGCGGCGCAACGAGACGGAAGGTGCGACCTTGAAGAGTTTCGCCCGCTCGGCTAAATCGGCCAGCGAGCCGATGATCACCCAAAATCCGAGCAGCATGCCCAACGGTGTAAGGCTAAAGCCATCCCACAAATAGGCGACAAGGATAATCGTCAACACAAAGCTCAACACGATGGCCCCAAACAGCCGCTTACTCGCCTGCGCAATGCTGGCGCGCTTCCAGGGCAAAAATGGCCCGAATGGCAGCACCAACAAGAGCGGCACCATCAATGCGCCAAAGGTAAGATCAAAGAACGGCGCGCCAACGGAGATCTTAATGCCGGTGAAAGCGTCCAGCGCCAACGGATAAAGTGTGCCCACCAACACCGCTATGGTCGCGGTAGCAAGGAACAAATTGTTGAACACGAGCGCGGCTTCGCGCGAAATCGGGGCGAACAATCCGCCCGCTTTAAGTGCAGGTGCACGCCACGCGAACAGGATAAAGGCGCCGCAGATGAAGAAGGTCAACATGCCCAAGATCACCAAACCACGCGACGGGTCGGTGGCAAATGAATGCACGGAGGTGAGAATGCCCGACCGCACCAAGAATGTGCCCAAAAGGCTCAGGGAGAAGGTGATGATGGCCAGCAGAACTGTCCAAATTTTAAGTGCGCCGCGCTTTTCCATCACCAAAGCAGAATGCAATAAAGCTGTCCCGGTAAGCCAAGGCATGAAGGAAGCATTTTCCACGGGGTCCCAGAACCACCAGCCGCCCCAGCCGAGTTCGTAATAAGCCCAATAAGATCCCATTGCGATGCCCAAGGTGAGGAAAATCCAGCTCAGCATGGTCCATGGCCGCACCCAGCGTGCCCATGCAGCGTCAATTTTGCCCGAAATCAATGCCGCAATGGCGAATGAAAAACACACGGAAAATCCAACATAGCCGAGATAAAGCAACGGTGGATGGATCGCCAGGCCGATATCTTGCAAGATCGGATTTAGATCGCGCCCTTCAAGCGGCATCTCCGGCAAACGTTCAAATGGGTTGGACGTAAAGATTGTGAACCCGATAAAGGCAAATACCAGAAAGCCCTGGCTGCCAAGCACAAGGTTCAATGTCGCCTTCGGCAAGTTAGATCCACCAACGGCTACAGCTGCGCCAAACAGGGTCAAGATCAAAACCCACAGGAGCATGGAGCCTTCGTGATTGCCCCAGACAGAAGTGAACTTATAAAGCGTGGGTTGCAGCGAATGCGAATGCTCATAAGCCAATTTCAGTGAGAAATCAGATGTGACAAACGCCACGACGAGGGCGGCAAAGGACAATAAAACCAGCAAAAACTGCAAGCCGCTGGCTTGTTGCACAAAACTATAGCCCCCTTCATTGGGACGTTGCCATGCATAAATGGCCACCCCAACCTGGACAATGGCCAGCGCGAAGGCCAATACAAGCGCAAAATGACCCAGTTCAATGCTCAACATAATATTTATCCCGATGCCTGATCTGTGTGGCCGGGGCATAGCCCCTGCTCTTCAAATTTATCAACCATTTCCTTAGGCACGTAGTTTTCATCGTGCTTGGCCAACACGTTAGTGGCTTCAAACAGCCCCCCATTTGTCATCGCCCCTTCGACGATAACTTCCTGACCTTCCCGGAACAAATCCGGCACGATCCCACTAAAGTGCACAGCAATATCGACCTGACAGTCCGTCACCAGGAAATTATGCGATGTGCCATCTTGCTCCCAGCTATCAGACTTTACAATCCCGCCAAGGCGCACAGCTTGATCCACCGCGATATTTTGCGATTTGATCTCACTTGGAACAACAAAGAAGGAAGCCGTGCCACGCATGGCGATGGCAATAAAAACGACCGCCGTCAGCACAACTGCTGACAATCCACCAATGATGGCCAAACGCTTTTGCTTACGTGTCACTCGCTTTGATCCTTTTCGATTTGTTCTACGTCCTGCGCTATCGCTTGTTCTAAAGCCGCTGCGCTAGATTGATTGTTTTCAAAGGCCGCGCGTGCCCGCGCGATATCTTGTTCGGCCACATCAAGTTGCCCCAATACAACTCGTGATCGGATCAGGCGCGCCCATTCGTCGACAGTCCCGCCGTCTTCATAGAGCCTCTCCGCCAGGCCTTTGACCATTTGGGCGATCATCTCATTGCGGTCAGCTTCATCCATTTCAGCAGCTGCAGCAACATCATCTTGCGATGGACCGATCTCGCCCAGCCCTGCGCGTGCGGCGGCAAGCCCATTTTGCGCCGAGCTAATCCAAGGCTCATCACCTTCGGCCAACTCCAAAATATCCAACCATCTTTTCTTGGCCAGCTCAAACTCGTCATTGTTTAGCGCAATATTTGCCAGATAAAAACGGGAGCGCACGTGACGTGGATCAAGATTGGTCGCTTTCTCCAGCAACTCGAGCGCTTCGGGTGTGGGTTTCCCGTCAGCCTTCATCAGATGTGCCTCGGCCAAATCCGTGATGTTTTCCGCATTTTCGCCCTCAATCCGCGCAATATTCTCAAACGCAATAATGGCTTTATCGATGGCGCCTTGACGCACATATACAGGCACCAGCACGCGCCAGCCGCGGATATCATCCGGTGTCGCTTGCAATTGCGTTTCAATTTTGGCAACGGCGTCGTCCACATCCAAGTTTTCAATGGCTGCCAAGCGGGTGGCAAGGGGCTGATTCTTCAGCGCTGGCGTTCCTAAATAATAATAGGTGCCCAAACCAATGGCCATAAATGCCACTAGCGCGACAAGCGTATAAGCCAAGGACCACTGCCCCTGGGCATTCTTATTTTGCGCTTGCTTTTGTGACGCCAATGCTTCGCGTGCAAGCTCTGCGCGTGCAACCCGGAATTGCTCGTCATCCAGAAGCCCAGATTCCTTGTCTGTCTCCAAGGCCTTCAATTGGCTTTTATAGAATGCGGCGTCTGCGTTTTGTGTGGAGTGATCTTCATCATGGTCGGCAGCATGCTTTTGGCCGCGCGACCGTGAAGATATCAACAAAACCAGCGCCACAACGGACGCGAGCAGGATTGCAGTTAACCAGAACGAATTCAATTTGGACAACCTTTATGCATGTATTTGCAGTCTGATGGTCTACTTACCTCAAAAAGTGGAAAATCTTAAGCAAATATGATCAGGCGGATTGACGCATCGCGCCGGACGTGGTGCAACTCAAGGGCGTGGGGTGGAACACAATTAGTTGATATGGCAGACAAATACGATTTGGTCATCTTTGGGAGTACGGCAACAGCCCGGGTTTTGGCCTTTCGCCTTGCACAATCGCATGATCTACGTGTTTTGCTGGTGTTTGACCGTGATCAAGCCTATCGGCTCGCGCCTTCCCCTCAACTTTCTGCGGGATATTGCACCTCTCCGCTCTTCTTTAGGCATGTGCGCGAAGGCGCTCTTGCTGCCCAACGTTTGGTGTCACCACTAAACGACGACAAACTGGTCCAGACAAAGGCCATTGGTGCATTTGCAAGCAGAAGACAGCATTTGCCTTTGCTCGAATTCGCTGAAGGTGCCGCCATCCATGCAGATGTTGTGTGCGAACGGCGCGTGCATTCGCAAAGCCAAAGCGAACAATTGGTCTTCCCTGAAGCTCAAATATTCGATGGCGCGTTGATCAGCCGCGCCATGGCTGCGTCCAATGAGGAACATGGCCACTATGGTTCGGTTGAACGCTCGTCGTTGAACACTGCCCATATCACACGAGATGGTCGATTTTCTGGTCGGGCCGACAATCAGGCACTCAAAGCTGAGCGTGTTCTGCTTTTGGATCAGGACATGATCCATGAGGAGTTGATGGCGGCGCCCCAAGACACGCCAATTGTGCCCCACATGCAGCAAATCATGCGTTTTCAGCAACACAAGCCATCAAGTCTCGCCGTACAACAAGATGTAAGCACGGGGCTTTGGCAGTTCCATCAAAGCGATGCTGATCTGTTGTTCAGCGCGCCCGGGCGCGTAGACCAGCTGGCGACGCACCTCTTCAAACATCACCCCGACATTGCAGATCGGCGCGTGCGCCAAATCGATCAGTTGCGCATGTTAAATGCCAAGGATGGGTATCCGATTTTTGACGTGGTGGGCGCGCGCAAAGCGCTGTGTTTTCTCGGTGCGCAGCATTTCGAACTTGCCTTGGCAACCGAACTTGCCAAGCATATCGCCCAGCTTCTATCGGGAAACACACAACCAGCAGACCCGTTCTGGCAACACGCGCAGCTTGATCGGCAACGCGGCGGCGATGGCACCCTGCTCCGCGCCGAAATGGATGGCGCTCATGGCTAAGCGCATCCAGAAAATCGGCAAGCAAAAGTTTGCGCACCTTATTGATTTTGATCGCCCGATCGAGTTCACATTGAACCAGCGCAAGCTCAGCGCCTTTTTCGGTGATACTCTTTATTCCGCTTTGGTGGCCAACAATATTACTGAGGTCAATGGTCCCTTCGGTGAAAGCTTATCTCTTAATAAATCCATGCCAATCTTTGCGCGCTATCAGGCCAGCTCGTCTAAGCAAGCAAAGATCTTGATTGCTGATTTGGTCTTGCATGACGGCGATGCATTGGAAATTGATGTGGCCCCTCTGGGGCTTTGGGCGCGCATTCTGCGGTTCTTTCGCGGCAAAAATCACCCACCCTTGGCCATCAATTGGAACCAAAACGAACATTTCGATTTGCAACATGCCAACAGCCTGACGCAAAAAACGGTTGTCGTTGGGGGTGGGATAAGCGGCATGAAAGCAGCGATTGAAGCCGCCCAAGCTAATCACGACGTTTTACTGCTCGAAAAAGATCAAATGTTGGGCGGGATCTGTGCATATTATGGCAAGGCGGCAGATGAGACAGATCCCGATGAGCTCTTAAGCACGCTCGTGGACCAGGTGGAGACACAAAGCCGCATTCGCGTTTTCACGGGCAGCAAGGCAATAGATATTCGGGACAAAAGCCTGTTGGTCCAACACAGCTTGTTTCATGATGGCGGACAACGCACTGAACTAAGCTGGGTGAATTTCGATCACCTCGTCATCGCGACAGGCGGCGATCATCATGGCTTTACACTGGATAATCATCTGCCCCATCGCGTTTTGGACAGCAAGGAAGCGTTTCACGATCTATGGGCTTATGGCTTGGTCAGGTTTGAGCAAAACCTAATCTACACCCTCGAAAATGGCGCATATCGCCTTGCCATGCACCTCAAAGAGGCAGGTCTAGATGTGGTCAAAGCATTTGATGGGCGGAATAGTCCGAATTCTCGCCATATCGAGTTTGCGAAAGCGGTGGGCGTAAAGTTGGGATTTGCGGTACGCCTGCAATCGGCAGCGCCGTTAAGTGACAAGGTGCAGAGCCATTTCAATCCCACCCATTATGATGCGCAGCACCAACAATTTCAGATTGAGGCGCAGGCGTTGATGATTGGCTATCCGCCGCAGCCTGATAATAATCTATGGGTGAAGGCTGGCGGCAGTTGTGCAATAGATTCAAGGTCAGATCGTATATTGCCCGATGCTGGGCCTGCACATATCGCAATTGTGGGCACTGCGGCGGGTTACAGCTCACAATATGATTGCCTCACAAGTGTAACCGAAGCCTTATCGCAGCTTGGGCTGCGTGGGCTTTCGCATGGTGCGGCACAAGTTCATAATTCCCAAGTTTATGAAAGCCCTGCAGCCTACCGCCAAGCCCTGCCCCAGATCGCCAGTCGGCGCAACAGCATGTTTTATGACTACCCCGAGGCGACCAATTACTTCTTACGCGCTTTGCCGTTAACAGACCAAACACTGCGGCAATATTTCGCCAATGGTTACTATGAGGATGTGCAGACGCTGCCTGAATTAAGCAGCCAAATTCCAGCTCATTTTAAAGATATGATTGCCAATGGGCAGCAGGCGGAAATCCGGCCCAAAAATGAAGAACGCTTGCGCGCAGGGCAAATGCTTTTTGTCGCTGGTCAAGAAAAAACGATCGGCGTGATCGGGGTGATCACTCAAATCGATGGTGACAAGATTTTGGCCTATTGCAACGGCGACATTGCTACCGAAGGACTGAATATTTCGGTGGAGCGCAGAAACGGGCAAATGTCACCGGCGCACATAAATGCAATTGTTTAGTCTTTTGTGTGGTTGAGCTTGCGTCGCTCGATATTGTCTTTGTTTTTCGCCATGATTTGCGCGTACTCAGCCCCGAACCGGATCGCGCAGAGCTTGATGGCGATATCCACCTTTGCAATCGCAAGGGTATCACCAAATGCCGCAGCTTTTTGATCCACCAATGCCCGCTCAAGCAACACTTCCAGAAGCTTGCCCAGCTCAGCCCAAGTTCTATCTACAACAGTGTTCACTGCGAGCGACTCTTTAGCATTTCGCGCTGCATCCAATAAATACACACTGTTGTAAGCCTGCAAGACCTTGTCTGTGGTGAACAATACATGTGCATTCTGTGTCGGCGTGCGCAAAACGTTCGTGACGTTGGGCACCACTTCCGAAAGGCGCTTTTCCAGTATTTTGGCTGCCCTGGCGGTTAAAACTTCAATGCAATGGTTCCACTGGCTCGATTTGCCCAAATCCAGATAGGAATGAAGCACCCGCGCAATACGGTGGAAGCGATCAATTGCCAAGCACATCAAATCGATATCACAGAAGAGGCCAGCTTCTTTTTCAATGGTGTCGACCAATTGTTGAAGATTGACGACCATGGCATCGCCATAGGGACCATAACCAGATTTGCGCACAGTCTGTTCAGTTTCACCATAGCAATGATCGAGCACACCCAGCATAAATTTGCCTGGCCATGCTAGATTGTAGACGAATGCCGTGCACCACAGCTTCTGGGCCGGGCCTTTTGGAAGGTCGATTGCCTCAACAAGATCGGAATATTCTTCTTCCGTCTCATATTGCTGCGTATGTAACGCGAGTTGTTTGGCCGCCCGCAGCTGATCGAAGTATTTTATCGCCGTCAGTATCAGCGGAAATGACTCATAAACCTCATAGCCGCCCAATTGGATCGTCATACGACGTTGCGTTTCGCCGTTCTCTTGCGCCGCTGCATATTGGCGCTCTAGCGGTTCAACAAGATTTTCAAATGCTGCGGCCACTAGACTGTTGATTTGCTTAGGATTCTCAATAGCTTGCGACTTGAGCTGCTCCACAAGACTGGGCGCACCTTCTCGCTCCAACCAAACCCAAAACTTCTCAAGATGTTTTTTTTCGATCGCGGTGGCGGTGATCATCGGGGATGATCGCATCATCACTGGATCGAGCAAGTCAAAGACGGCGCCGAGCACACCATATTTGGCGACCCTATCATTAGATCTATTCTCGCCAAACGCGTTCAACGGGTCTAGCCCTGACCCAACGGGATCAAGGCCCTCTGTTGAAAACTGATACGACGAGGCAAGGGGCATATAAACGCATCTTTACTAATAATACGCCTTAACTATAAGCGGCTTTAGTAAATAAACGCTTTCTGCCAGCTGCTTAGACGGTTTCCACTTTCCATTCGCCATTTGCCACACGGCAGGCAGTGCCTGTGGAAACGTAGCGTTTGCCAGTGATGATAACAGTGTGTGTAAATTCGCGGCAATCACGGCCATTGACTTTGACATAGGGGCCAACAGTCACTTCACCTTTGGCTTCGCTGTCGCCTTGCCAGGTACGGAACGCACCAACACGTCCGAACTGAAGCGCGTAATATTGTGCGCTGGCTGCTTCGCTGGTCTCTTTTTCGCTCAACAATGCCGCAGCTTCTGGCTTGATAAACGCCAGGATTTGGCCTGAACGAAATTCATCGCTGGGCGCAGAACTGACGGTTGGTGTTGTGGTCGTCGCGGCGGAGGCCGTCGCGGAATTATTGCTGGCATAGGTCGTGCGGCTCGTACCGATATCGAGGCGTGCGCAACCTGCAACCAACGCAGTCGCACCCAGTATCACCGCAAATTTTGCGAAATCTCTTGCTTGCTTTTTCATGCCCTCACCTTTGTCATGCAATTGCGGCCAAATTCGGCGCTTTACCCTAATCTGCAGGGTAGCGTCAAACAAACAGCCAATCCCGAATCTTTTGGACAGTCAAATTTGACTTGCCCTCCACTTAATTGAACAAGTTCTTTAACAATATCAAGACCAAGCCCACTTCCTTGTGTGCTTTCGTCCAAACGATGTCCCCGTTCGGCTATAGTCTTTAGCTTTTGATGGGGGACGCCATCGCCATCGTCCTCAATGGTTATTTCAACGCGTTCACCCGTGAACTGACAAGAAATTCTTACTTCCGTACTGGCCCACTTGCCTGCATTGTCCAAAATATTGCCAAGCACTTCGTCAAGGTCGCCCGCGTCCATGCGCACACTCAGCGGACGTTCGGTTTGTGTGCCGCTCCAATGATATGCGATTGGGTGATGGATTTTGCGCATCGCCGCCAATAATAGGTCTATGGCCGGGTTTAACGGCGTATGTTGCGTTTGAAGCTGGGAGCGAGCTGCCATCTGCGCGCGCTGCAAATAGCGCTGCACAATGTCTTCCATGCGGGAGAGTTGCGTGCGAACCATGCTACTTTCAATTTGCTGTTTTGCCCGCGCTTCATTGCGCAACACGGCTAGTGGTGTTTTCAGACCGTGGGCCAAATTACCAACATGGTTTTGCGCTTGACGCACAATCTCCTTGTTGGTCGACAACAGCGCGTTCAACTCGTTTTTGACCGGCGCAACTTCATGCGGATAAATGCCTTCAATTTGCTCGGCCTCGGCATTTTTGACACGGCCGATTTCCTCGCGCAGTTCTTTCATCGGCCCGAGAGACAAACGGGCGATAAAGGCTGCAAGTAAAGCGAGCACAATACCTACCGCGCTCAACGCTAAAATCGTCTGATTGCGAAACAGCGCTACATCGCTGTTTAACTCATCCCAGTTGGCGGTAACGAGCACACGGTAATTGCCATTTTGGGTAAAAAGCTTACGTTCCGACACGCGCTGCAAGATGCCGTCTGCATCGCGCACGTCAGCGCGTCGACGATTTTGTTCATCAAATGGCGCTTCCAGGTCAGGCACATCCACACCAAATGTGGATTGTGAGGTGGCCAGCGGTTGGCCTTCAATGTTGGTGATTTGCCAATACCAGCCGCTGCCCAATTCCTGATAGCGAGGGTCAATATCTTGAAACGCCCAGTCCTCTGGGTCATCCTCGTCTAAAATCGAGCCTATAAGCTGGTCAGACTGACTTTCGATCACATTATCAATATTGCGCTCCAGCGCACGGGCATAGACCATTGAGAGCGCCCACGCCGTCGCGCCCAAGCCGATCACCAAGCAGATAGCGGTCGCCACAAAGATACGTGTAAAGATTGAAACGCTTTTCGTCATTCAGCCGACAGTTTGTAACCAAGGCCACGTACAGTTTCGATCAAGCCATCGGGCAGCTTTTTGCGCAACCGTCCGACAAACACTTCAATCGTGTTCGAATCCCGATCAAAGTCTTGATCATAAAGGTGTTCGGTAAGTTCGGTGCGCGAAATCACCTTGCCATTGTGATGCATCAAATAGGACAAAAGCCGATATTCATGCGATGTGAGCTTTATCGAGGCGCCATCAAGTGTGACCTTGTTGGCGCCAATATCTAGGCGCAAGGGTCCAATTTCGATGGCGTTTGAGGCATGTCCGGCTGCGCGGCGCACCAATGCACGCAAGCGCGCCAACACTTCTTCCATGTGGAACGGTTTGGCCACATAGTCGTCAGCCCCGGCATCAATGCCCTGCACTTTATCACTCCAACGATCACGCGCTGTGAGCAACAATACGGGCATATCTCGCCCTTCCCGGCGCCATTCCTCTAGAATTGAGATCCCATCCTTGACCGGCAAACCAATATCGAGCACCACAGCATCATAGGGTTCAGTGTCGCCAAGAAAATGGCCCTCTTCCCCATCGAATGCTTTATCGACGACATAGCCGGCTTCCTCGAACGCGGCACAAAGCTGTTGGTTTAGATCTGGGTCATCCTCGACCACCAATATGCGCATAATACTGACCCCAAATTATTGAATGACCCTGCCACTGACCGCATCTACGTTTAGGCGGCGCTCAACACCATTGTCATTCACAATCATTAGTGCATAAACAGGACCTGCTGGCCGCACACACAATTCTGCGCGCAGAACCCTGTCACCCCGCTTCAGCTTAATCTGTTTTTTGATTTGTACAAATGACTGAATTTCACCATTTTGCACCGCGCGGTTGATCACCATGCGGTCCACCGTGCAGCCAGCGTTTTGGGCCTGCGCCGTGGGGATCGAAATCAGCGCAACTGCCATCAAAATGGCAGTCGCAATTCGGTTGAAGAGTCTTTTTTGTGTCATGGCATCATTGTTAGCAGCATGAAGCTGAATACAAAATGAACGTCAGTTGAACACGCTTTCTTTGAGCCCTTTGCGCAAAAAGATGATCGCAAACGCCTCCATGATCAATTGGCCAACATTGGCCTGATCAAAATTTGGCACCTCCACGCCTGCCAGTTGCGCCACGCCAACAAGCAACATCAATGCGGCGGTGATATAGGTTTTATATCCTTGCAGATAGACCATTTTATTCCTCTTAGTTTTCGATGAATTGGATTGTGCGATCTTGAGCGCTTGTTGCCGCGTGCTTGCCACACGGCGTCGCCATCCCCGCCCAAACGTCGAGTAGTGACGCAGCCGCCGCAAAAATTGTAGACGCTGACTGGAAAGCTGCTCGATCAGGTACCCCTCTGACCGAAGGTTCAACGCTGCCTTAATCGCGGCGTGCGTTACCGGGCCCATGCGCCCATCCTTCGGCACGCGCACCAAGGCTTGAAGGGTCTTGATCGCGCGTGCGGGTCCTGAATTCACGGCAAAGTCAAACAAGCAGAAGGCTAAACCAGACGGCAGGTTTGCCCCGTGAATTGGGCGCCAATAATATTGATGGTAGATCTTTGTGGCCTCGCTTTTACGCATGTGGCGCACTTCCGACTTCGGCAACTTGTTGGCGGGTTGGATATTGCGGTGTCTGGCTAAAGTTGTTCGCGTAATCCCATATTTGGTTGCACCGCCGGGATCGTTTGGGTGATCCACATAGCCACCTTCCTGCGCAAAGACATGCGCGAGGGCCGTTTGGAAACTGTTCATGGGCTGACCTTTATGAAACGGAAAAAATACTCGGAACCAAGCCCTCAAGCGGGTCAATCTTGATCCGATCATTGAACACCGAAGGCAAAGCGAACAGCAGCTCATCGCCACTGTTGGCGTAGAAGGGCAGCAAATCGACAAACTGATGCTTGGCCGCGCGCGATGCCGCGGCATATTGGGCACCAACATGCACCCACCCGTCGCTTGCGGTGAGCAGTTGATAACCGGACACGGCCACCCCATCGACCTGCACGTCGCATTCGCTTGCAGAGAGCAGCCAGGTGCCTGTTTTCGCTTTTACATAGATGGATGCCGACTGCCGTGTGCCAAACAATCCGTCAAAGGCAAGCTGTCGATATTTTGAGACGCCGCTTTGTGTGTTTTCATAATAGCCGCTTGATGCCGCAGTGCATTTGGCGACCCAGAATTCCGGGTGGTAGCGGGCAGCCCAGCTTTCGCGCAGCAAATCCGCCAAAGCCTGTACCTCAGTATCCAGCGCCGTCCCTGCACCGCCATAGGTGCTGCTGTCATAATGAAACTTTGCATGGCTGCTGAAACTCGAGCCATTCTCATTTTTCAGATAGCTCGGCGCAACAAATGCCGTCACTGTGCCTGTTTTTTCGGCGGCGAAGCGGCCACTGTCGGGTAAAATCGAGGCTTTTTGCGTCACCCCTTGCACTTCGCCGGCGACACCGTTGGGCAATTCAAGCTGCCCGGTTTGCGCGTTACCTTTAAACAATGTAGCCCAAGCGCTGCCATCGGGTGAGAGCCGCAGTGTGAGATCATCATCATTCAACAGGCCCATTTCCATGCGGTTCGACCAGTTGGATTGCAGGGCCAATATCGCCGCATTTCCCAAAGCGGCCTTATTCAAGGTGACCCGCGTGTCGCCCGAACCGCCATCGGCTGGATATTCTGCCGAAAACAGACTGGAAGGCGTTTTGGCCAGGAGTTTATTATAACTGTCTGCGGTGGCGCCAAGCCCTAGAAGGTTCAAGTTGTTCAGCTCGTCAAAGCGGGTCAAAAATGATGTCCAGGCCCCTGCTTCAAAAAGATAGAGCGATTGATCGTTCATATTCCACGCCAACCATCCGTCTTGCGGCACGGCGTAGCGCCACCCGGCGTCAGTGTAAAACGCCACTTCACCGCCATGGTCGCCCCACTCGCCGTTTGGCACATCGGCCAACGCATAGGCTTTGCCGACAGTGGCAGGGTCCGGCGGCGTGGTCGCGTCTAATTGCTCCAGTTGAATTTGACACAATAAATCGAGCGCATTCAGCGCTTCGTTATGGGTCACATGTTTCAGGGCCTGGTCCGGCTGAATCAGCGGCAGCCCCAATTTTGCAGTATTAGTCACTAAACTCGATCCTTTTCCCATGGCCAGCGCCCCAAATGGCGCTGTGTTGGTCAATCTCAATCCAAATGCCATCTGCGAGGGCGCCAAAATCGCCGATTTGGGCTGCAGAGGTGTAGGTGAAATTCGATTGTGAAACTTGCGTCACGCGTGCCACCGTGGGGCCAACACCAATGCGCAGATTGAATTGCAGATTGTCTGTGTCTAACGGCACGTCAGCGCCTTGCCACATGTCCCCGCCAATGCGCGTGCATCGCACCCACTGAATGTTGATGTCTTGGGTAAGCGGGTCTCGCTTTGCGCTCACATGTACAGGGGCAAGCGGCAACAACGCTTCCAGTTGCGGCGTAAAGCTGAGCGAGATTGCCTCCGGGCTAGCCGCTCCGGCATAGGCATAGAGCTCAAGGTTTGCACCAACCAGTTCACTGTTCATATCGAGAGCTTTTGTGTCCCAAACCACAAGAACGCGGCCACCTGCAACACTGGCTTGGCGTGCCGCAAATTGGGTCTTGCCCAGACCGCGCAGCAATTGCGTCAATCGATAGGTTTTGGGCGCGACCAGCGTCGCGTTGGCAAAGCCTATTTGTTCCCATGTGCCGTCAGCGCATTCAACCCATAGGCGGTTTAGCCCCTGCAGAACGGCGGACGCGCTTGCAGAAGACAAATGTCCCTCGAGCATCCGCACCAATAAAGATTGATCATGCGCCCACATCGCGATCTGGTGCGCGATCGGCACGTCCTCTTGCAGAATCCCAACGGCATTAGGGTTGTCTATTTCCGCAAGGCCCTGCCCTCCACTATCGGTCAATCGAATGGTGCCCGGCCATGGTTTGGCATAGGCAGCGGCAAGCATCTTGGTCGTGAGCTCAGACGCGTCGGCATTTGGCACTTGCGCCAGCACAATCATGGGCGCGCTTTGTGCTGGTTCAAGCGCTCGTCCGGTGCGCGTTGTCTCACTCGTACCGCCATGACCATCAATGTCCGCTGGTACGGTTAGGGACACACGTTGAGTGTGGCCGGTCTGCATAGCGTCTATGGTCGCCGCTAGGGTCGTCTGCTCCACCGCCAACACATCACCAATATGATAGGCGGCCAATGAAGGCGGCAGATCAAACCGATAGCTCACTTTCGCGTCTTGTCCGTTGCGCCATTGGGCGGCTGCGATGTGCCCTGCTGTGGTCGGGTCGAGTGTTGTTGGCCAATTCAAGCTCGCCCTGTCGCCGCTTTCTCGCGCGCTGTCGTAGAATGCGGTCGCCCCCGCATAGTCCGCCAGGCGTTCCGCATATTTGAGATCGAGGCGCCGCACCTGATCCTCAGCGTCAGGATATTTGATATTGACGATTTCATTGTCGATCACCGCCAGTTGATCATAGGAAATCTGGTGCGGAATATGCCATCGAGAATTTGTGAGTGTGAGCTGCCCGCCAACATCGTCGATGAACAAATCCTCGCTTGCCAACAGGCCCGCCAATTCTGCCCGTACGGTTGCGGCCCCGGCGGTCACCTGTCCTTCAATAAACAAGCTCGAACTGGCTGTGGTCGCCAAGTCGATGCCCGCTTCCTTGGCGATGGCAACTGCCATTTCGTCAATTGTCGCCCCGCCCAAGCGGCCATTCAGCCAATGACCCGTAAAATAGGCGGCACCGTCAGACCATTCGTCCCGGAGCAGCGGAAATGCTGGAAAGGGGCGCGCATCCCATGCCCACAAATAGACCCGATCGGGATCTAACATTGACCCGCCATAAATGGTGGAAATCGGATTGTTCGTGGCGGCATAGTGGGCACCATTTTCGCGCCAAAACTCAAAATGCGCCCGCACAAACTGGCGTTGCATGGCCGGATCTGGCGACCCATCGGAAAAATATGGAGATTTATGCTCAACACTTTTCGGATCGGAAAATGCGTTGGGTTGATTGGCCGCCAAATCAACTGCACCGCAGCCCAACTCTGTCAGCCATAGTGGCTTGCTCTGCGGCACCCAGGCACTTGCGGTTGCATCCTTCACGCCATTGGGGCGATCATGGTGCGCATTTTCCCACCAAGATTTAAAGTCCTTAAATCGCCATACCCAGGCTTCGCCGGCGGCGCCATCGGCAATCGGTGTGCGGTCTTGTTGGGACCGAGCTTCGGCTGAAGCGTAGTACCAATCATAGCCTTCACCCGCATAAATATTGCCCGCCAGATAGTCCAAATCTTTTTCATGCGCTGCGATATTCTTATCCGCATGTTCGGCCGAAGGTCGCCAATCACCAAGTGGCATATAATTGTCGATACCCACCGCATCGATCTGCGGGTGCGCCCAAAGTGGATCAAGATGAAAATATTTCCCACCCGGCTCATCGCTTGGTTGATAGCCGTGATATTCGCTCCAATCGGCGGCATAGGTAAGCTTGCAGCTTGCGCCTACGATCTGCCGCACGTCCACCACCAAATCTTGTAGCGCCGACACAAAGGGAAAACTGCTTTGACTTTCTCGGGCAAAGCTTAACCCCGGCATTTCAGAGCCGATAATCATCGCATCGACACCACCCGCCGCCCGCGCCAGATTGGCATAGTGCAGAATAAAGCGGCGGTAGCGCCATTCGTTGGGCCCGCTATAGAGCATTTGCTCACCATTCACGCCAAAATCCGAGGGCTGACAGGCCCCCATAAATTGAGCGACTTGGCTGCTTGCCGCCGCTGTTTTGTCGACACTGCCCGGTTGGCCGATCGCTGGGTCTATGGTCACACGTCCACGCCACGGATAGGGCGGCTGATTTTGGGCGCTGTCATAAGGGTTCGGCAGCGCATTGTTTGCCGGGACATCCATCATCATCAGCGGGTAGAGCGTGACGTTGATGCCGCGGGAATTCAGGTCCTTGATCGCGTCTATGATGGACTGATCGGATGGCGTGCCACCATATGCGGGGCCATCGCCATTGTCGCTCGCGATCTGCGCAGCAGAACGCGTCAGCCCGGCCACGCGCCACTCTACATCTTTGATTTGACGTTCATGATCGATCACACGCGGCGCAACTTCACATGTAGAGCACCTCAAATCATCGCCAAACCAGCTGACCACCAGCGCAACATGTTTTAGATTTGGGCAAAGTGACGTCAGTTCGTCAATGGACACGTCCCAATTTGAACGCCCAACAATGTGATGCGCATTTTCAGTTTGGGTTTCGCCATAACCCATCAGCCACACACGCGGCGCTGGATCATAGCCAAATTCGGTTGATCCTGGGATCACACAAACTGCTTTGAGATTTCGTTCTAAATCACCAACAGGGCGGCAAAGCTCTGCCGAGATTTGCGGTATGCGATTGCCAAATTGGCTAAGATCAAGGTTTTCAAAAACGATATAACAAAGACCTCGATAGGCCGGGCAATTTTCAGTGCCTTGCAGCGCCGCGATCAGGCTATCATGGGATTGATCAGCGCTGCCTTTATGAAAACGGTAGGTCAGATTGCGCGTATCCAACAATTGACCATCAGCCCAGATGCGGCCGAGATGCGCCACCTCGCCTTCACAAAAACCAACTGCCAAGTTGGCGATGATTTTGCTGTCATCCTCTTGTGTCGACATGGATTTAGCGCCACTGGAAGCTGTTGTGCGCCGTTCAAGCTCAGTGGCCCATATGATGTTGCCGGAAAGGCGTGACCAACCATAAAGGCGTGAAATCGGCGCCCCTTCGCGGGAACCGAGCAGGCGCACTCCACCTTGATGGTCGGGTTGGTCCTCGCCGAACAATCGATTGTCAATGGCACTGCCGGCCAGCGCGCCCAATGCGCGCCCAATGGTTGCGCCCACAGGGCCGCCAATGGCAGCGCCAAGCGCTTGCCCGCCAACTGAAAGTAGAAGAGTTGCCAAAAGAAATGCCTTAATTTTGAAAGTTGTAACGCGCCACAAGTCGGCGCTGCCATGGGGTGTCGAAAGTCAGTTGAATGGTCCCCACCCCTTCTTGCGCGTGGATCATTTGGGTCGGCGCAATAAGAATAGCGCAGTGCTTCGCCGGCAGGTCTCGTCGCATGCGAAACAACAAAATATCGCCCGGGTGCGCTGTGCCGGGCGCTTGTCGCACTAAAAAGCGGTCCGCCATGCGTTCGAGTTCACCGCCGGAATGGGGATCGCGCCAGTTGGCAGAATAGGCTGGCACTGTGAGGGGCAGCGCTACACCTAGCTCGCGGCCCACCCCCAAGATAAGCCCCAAACAATCACAGCCAATGTCTTTTGCCGCTGCTTGATGCAGATAGGGCGTGCCCAGCCAGCTTTTGGCGCAGTAAATTACGCTTTCAGATGTCGTCATTTAAACAACACCCCACCATTCAACTCGTCCCCTGCGCGCGGATAACGCAGAACAAAATCATCACCGGGAATATGGGGAAAGCCTTGGAAATTGGCGCTATTGCTGAAGGTATCGCGGCAGGTGGCAAACTGCTTGTCGCATCCAATTGTGACCCGGCCTTGGTCACCTGCCGCAAGCGCCGCATTTGTTTGTGCGCCCAATGTCAAAATGTCTACACCGTCTTCGCGGGCATGGCCGTATATCACTGACTTGTCATTCTTGTGTGCGCCAGATTGCCAAACCATAGTGCCATGGGCGGCCCATTGCGCTGGCCGCGCTTCAAGGCCACTCACTTCAATTTGTCCATCGCCAATCAGCTCTGTGATTGTGATCGAACTGGAGAAAGCTGGTGCCGTGGCATCTATGCTGCACCGCGCATCACCGAATTGAGCATCGCAATGGCGTTGAAACAGTCGACCGCGGGTTTGGTTGAGCTTGGCGTGATGCGACCGCAATTCGGCTTCAAAGCGACCGTCAATCTGTTTGATTTCACCAATATAGTCGCGTCGCATCAAGTGGCGTTCGCTTGGCGCGCGCCAATTCACCCACCACCAGGCCACTTCGGCATTGGCAAACAGGCCCGCCCGCAGCGCTGCGCTGGTGATGCGCTCATCATCCACAAAGCCGAGCACCTCGGCGGTGTCGATGGCTTCATTGCGCTTGGCGGTCATCGCGCTTGGTTGGAACCCTGCCTTTGGCTCAAATGTAAATCCGTCAAAACTGATTTTTTGATCGTGGTCGGTAAACCCCAATTGCTGTTCACTGCGCAAAGTCACCAACCAGCAGTTGCAAAGACTTGTCGCGCCACTTTTAAGGTGCGCGTCAAATTCAGGTGAAAATTGTCTCACGTCAAAATCTCGATAAGGGGAATGGAAGGGATTATGCCAGCATCAAAGCTCGACAGTTCGACATCGAGATGATCAACATCGAACCGCACAGGCACATCGAACGTGCAACCGGCGGTCAGGCTCGCCCCGATGGCAGGCGCGCTCGTAAAACTGATCAGTCCGGTAGTCGCGTCAACGGTAAAGTCTGTGCCCGCAGTCAACTCCGTGCCATTCATCGCCGCGCGTACCGAGCCAGCGACAGGCTTGGTCAAAGGCCGGAAATATGGATCGTAGGTGCTGCCATATTGCTTGGACAGTTGAAACTCGGTTTGGCTGCCGTCACCAAAGCCGAGATCCTGATCGAATGGCGTGACCATGTCTTGGCTCGTTTGAAAGTCGAGGGGATCGCGGAACAAAAATCCATGAAACCTCCCGCGCCGCTCTTCAAAAAACGCCAATATGTGATGCATGTCTGCAGCGCTCTTCACGCCATAGCCCGCATTATATTTGCGGCGCGACCGCGACCAGCGGGTGTTGCGCTCTTCAGCGCCCGACACCAGCGACACAATGTCGGTCGACCATTGAGGGCCGCCGCGGGCGCCCAAGGCGATATTGATGGGAAAACGCACATGATGAAATGCCATTAGGAAGCTCGCTGTCCTCGTTTGATTGCCTGCAATAGCCCGGCAGAAATCTCGGCTTCTGCCTGCGCAAAGCTGCGCGCATCCTGGGCGTTTACCGTCATTGAAATCATAATGGGGGCTTGGCCAGCGCCTGCCGCCACGCCCAGTTCGCCGCGGCTGTTGCGTTTGAGCGGCATGATTGCCTCGGCCCCGGCCTCACCCGCCAGGCCGACCGCGCCCTGCATCGGGAAGTAGCTGGGCGCGTTGATCACGCCGCCTTTGGCAAAAGGTTTAATCGGCGGCAGTGCGCTGTTGGTGCCCTTAAAAAGGTCGGCAACAAGCCCTGTGATCATATTCCCTAGGGGTTTCAACGCCGCCTTTACGGCGATGCTGGCAAATGAACGCGCAATATCGACCAGCAGGTTTTTCAGCGACTTTCCTTCTACCAACGCGTTTGTGAACGCATTGGTGATGGTGTCGCCAACACTTTTGGCCAGCTTGTCGATGCGATCTAGCTCTGCCGGGATTGAGTGGAGTTCTTCCTTCGTTTTTTCCAGGCTCTCAAGTTCTTGCATTTTGGTCTCCATCTGGAAAATTCGCCATCAGCTCTGTCAGCTGCCCCCGCTCAAGCGGCGCAGCAGTGCCACGACCATGGCCTTTGGCTTGTGCTGCAAGTGTCAGCTCGCGCGGGCTACATGCCCAGAACGCTGCTGGCGACAGCCCCATCAGCCCAAATCCTATTTGCGCCAGCTCCATCCACGGAAAGGGCGGATGTTCGTGCATTATTGCTGCTCCAACGGGGCTGAAAAGGTCAAATGCAGCAGTTGCGCCATGGCCTTGGCTGCGCCCATTGCCCCGCCTTCAATGTGTTTTTTTTCGAGGTCCTGATCGCTAATCGGGTGTCCCGCCCCGCGCAAACCAGCGCCCAATATGGCGATGATATCTCGGGCGCTGATCCGACCTTCCTGAAAGCGTTGGCCCAAACCGTTGAGGTCATTGAGCTGCAGCTTTGCTTCCAACTCGGCCAACGCGCCCAGGGTCAGGCAAAGGGTGTGCTTTTGGCCATCAATCATCAAATCGATTTCACCACGTTTCGGATTGGCCATTAGCTGATCACCGCAAATGTAATTTCGCCTGCACTTTCCAGCGCAACGTCAAAAGTCACTTCACCATTGTGATTGGCGGCAAATTCAAGCGCTGTGATCTGAAACTTGCCTTCGATTGTGCCAAAGTCGGGCACGATCACCTGCCAATCGCGCACGGTGCCCGCGAAGAAAAGCTCGCGTATTTTTGCATCGCTGGTTGCGTCTTTGAAAATGCCGCTGCCCGACAGGCTCGCGGTTTTCACGCCGCCGCCTTGCAACAACTCGCGCCATTGGCCTGCAGATTGGCTATCCGTCGTATCAATCGATTGGGCATTAAATGCCAGTTGTCGCGAGCGAATACCCGCCACTGTGATAAAGCTGCCTGTGCCGGTTTCGTCCAGCTTGAGCAGCATGTCTTTGCCGCTTTGTGCGCCCATAATATCCTCTTTGGTTTAGCTCAATGGCTCAATGGTCACGCGCAGGCCAATCAAGGTTTTTGCCCAGCCTGTGCGTTGCTCAATGCTTGTTTTGGTGTGTCGGTGATTTTGCCGCACAGCGCGAAAGCTGACGCCAAATGGATGGGCCAAAAACAGGTCCACCACACGCTCGGCAACTTGAAATCCAAGTTCTCGCGCGCCGCGAGCGTGCCAAAATTCAAGCTCCACCTCATGATCGTAGAGCGAGGTGGCGATGGCATCGCGCGGCGAAAAATCATGGCTTTTGATGATGATAAAGGGTGGACGTTGCCCCCGCCGCGGCGCGTCAAAAACCTTGTTGCTGCCAATTAGCGCGGTCAGCGCCGCATCATTGCGCAACAATTCGACCAGTTCTGTCTGCAAGTTGAGTGCGAAATCAGCCATGGTGTGCGCCCTCCCACTCAATGTGCTTGGCGCCGCAAACGAGATAAGCATTTCGCTGGCCGAGATTTTCAAGGTGATCGATCTGATAATGCGCGCCCTGCCATTCAATCAGGTCGCCGACTTTCAATGTCGCGTCATAGCGCAACGTAAATTCAAACTGCGTGGCATTTGACGTTCCAGCGCCCGTATAACCATCTTGGCCCGATTTCACCTCTAGCCGGGCCCAACTTTGGCCTAGGGCTGCCAAGGTGAATTCTGTGCCGCCGGAGGCATTGTCGGTTTCGATTTGCCGCCATAGGCTGACGCGGTTGCGCAAGCTGGCAAGGCTTGGTTGTTTGCGATGGATGCTCAAAGCCGCACCTCACAATATCTGCCGATAAGCTGATCGAACTGAGCGGGGATGATCGCACCGCTGCCCGCCAGCATCACCGCTTCACGGTGCTCGTACCAGTGGCCAATCAGGCGCAGCATCGCCAGACGCAAATCCTCAGGCACATCACTTGCCGCATCGCCAAAGCCAGTCTGATACGTAATTTCAACGGCATCATGATCGCGTAAGCGCGGAAACGTGCTGTTGGTTGCTGCCAAGTGGATCGTACATTTGCCGCTTTGCTTATCTTGGACCACTTCGGCCAATGGCCATATCGTCTCGCTCCCATCCGGGGCAAACAGACTGATCTTAATCAGTTCTTGAAATGGCCCAATCGGAAGACTGACGCCCTTCTCCGGCCACAGATCGCTCACCCACTTCCACTGTTGGGAGATCATGGCTTTGCGGGTTACACTTTCGATATGGCTGCGCGCGGCTGCAATAAGGGTGCCCAAAAGCGCATCATCGTCAGCATTGTCTAGCCGCAAATAGGTTTTGACTTCGGTCAGGCTGAGCGGCTCAACCGCCGGGCCAGCAACTAATATGGAGGTCATGGCACCCTTTCTTTTTGGAATAAAAAAGGCCGGTCAGAAGACCGGCCAGTTGGGGAGGGAAAGACATATCCGGGGATTAAGACGTGCCAAATTTCAACAATTTGATGGCGTCAAAATCGTGCACACCGCCGCCCACGCGTTTGGTGGTGTAGAACAACACATATGGCTTGGCGGAATATGGATCGCGGATCACATTGACGCCCTGGCGGTCAACAATCAGATAGCCGCGGCGGAAATCGCCAAACGCAATAGGTGTCGCATCAGCGGCAATGTCGGGCATGTCTTCCGCTTCCACCAAGTTGAAGCCCATAAAATTGGCATTACCGCCAGGCTGGGTGGCGGGTTGCCACAAATAATTGCCATCAGCGTCCTTGAGTTTGCGCAAAGCAGCTTGCGTCGTGCGGTTCATCAGCCAGCTTGCATTTTGGCGATATCCGGCCTTAAGGGTGTAGACCAAATCGATCAGCACATCGCTTTCGTCCGCTGCGGGCAGATCTCCGGCAACACCGGTAACATTGTAGCCCAAATTGCCCCAGCTCCAGCTGCCTTCCGCCACTTGAGGGGTGGACAAAAAGCCCGTCGGCTTTTTCACGCCGTCGCCAATGATAAAGGCTGTTGTTTCTTGCTCAGCAAATGCCGTTTCAACTTCGTCGGCGATCCAGCGCTCCACATCCACCGCTGCATCATCCAAAAAGCTCGCGGTTGCGGCGGGCATGGCGTAAAGCTCGGTGGTTGGAAACTCAATTTCGGCCAGTGTTTGGCTGTTGGTTTCGGGCCGCGCGTCAGCTTCGCCCACCCAGCCCACAGCTGGTCCAGTGATGGACACGGGCTTCTTATAAATTGAAGACGACACTTGCCGCACGCTGGCGATGGCGCGGATAGGAGAAATCGCTGTTAGGCGACGGGTAATGTCAGTGTCCGTCTCGTCCGGCACCAAATAACCGCCATCTGGGTTGGACCCAATGGAGAGCGACTTTTCCTCGCCCTTTCGCACATAGGCAGAAAAGGCATCCTTATATTCGCCATCCAGGAACGGTGCAGCCTCTTGGCCGAGCGTTGGGCGCAAAGACTTCGCAACCATGCGGTCCATGCTTTGCTTTTGGCTGTCCATCGCGGCGTTCAGTCGATCCAGCTTTTGATCAAACAACACATCGTCACGTTGTTTTTCCAGGTTGCTCAATCGCTCGTCATTGGTGGATTTGAACTCTTCAAAAGCGCCCATAAAATCGTCAAACATGGCGCTGATTGATCCATCATCGGTCGCGCCTGTGTGCGCTTTGACTTCGAGATCGGTTTGATTGGTTTTGCTCATTTGTGGTCCTTAAGGTTTGGAGGCAAAAATTTGACTGGTCCGGCGCAATTGTTGCGCTAGGTCGGCGGGGTGAATGCGTGCGCTTTCAAGCATGGGAAATGTCACCACGGAGATTTCCCACAAATCCACTTCCCACAACCGCCTTGGTTTCGATGCGTTGGCCCGGCTGGCCCGCACGGTGCGAAATCCAATGGACAATCCATCGACGCTGCCATGCTCGATCAGCGCTGCCAGCGCGTCAGATCGCGGTACTTTTGACGTGAGTTGGCCGCGCACTTTCAGCCCGATGTCGGTTTCAAAAATGTCGAACCATCGGCCAATTGGCTCTTTCGGGTCATGCTGAAACAGCATGCGTACTTGGCGAGCAGGTCGATTTTTGAGGCTTTTCGCAAACGCGCCGGGCATCACCACGTCGCCACCTTTATCGATCTTGCCAAAAATGCTGGCATAGCCCTCAAATCGGCCAGACGCGCTGATGGTTATGCTGCGGCTCAATGGCTCACCACCTTGCGCAATCGTGGCGAGCGGCGACGCGCCTTCATCGCCATCAAGTTTTGGGCGAATTGCCGGAATGTCTGCTGCGCATCCTGCTTTGAAATATGCTCATTGTTCGATGATTTGAAAAATTGCTTTAAAAAACGCATGTTTAGCTCCCGTTTTTGAAAAGTCGATTCAGGGCCGCGATTTCTTGTACAAACAGGTTGAAACGACGGTGGGCATCAGCCAATTGCCGCATGTTCCAAACCAGCAGCGTCGAGGCACCGCTTGCCCATAAAAAAAGCGCTAAATGCGCCAAATCTCCGCGTTCAATGATGGTGGATGTAAGTTCACTCATGGTCCTCCCCTTCGTGGTGTTGTGGGCGAAAGCCCATCAATTCGCGCTTTTCGGCGCGGGTTAGTGCGTTGAGGCCGTCGATTTGCGCCCAACCTGAAAGGCGCTCCATGGCAATGGCTTCGATAGCTTCAAAATCTGGTTTGATGTGCAGTTCTTGATCAAAATGTTCGCTCAGCCATTGGCCCAGCGCTGCCGAAATGCGTGTCATCAGCGGGATCATGGTTTGGCGCCAAAAGGCACGGTTTGCCTCGCGATAATTGGCGTAGGTATTGTCGCCGGGCAGGCACAGCATCATGGGCGGCACGCCAAATGCTGTGGCAATGTCGCGGGCGGCACTGTCTTTTGCCGCCAGAAAATCCATGTCGCGTGGCGAATAGCCGATCGACTTCCAGTCAAGGCCACCCTCAAGCACCATGGGGCGACCAGCGTTGGCTGCCCCTTGAAACCCATCCGCCAGCTCGGTTTTGAGCCGCGCAAACTGCTCATCACTCAGATTGCCATGTTGCGCATTGTAGACCAGCGCCCCCGAGGGACGCGCCGCATTGTCCAACAACGCCTTGTGCCAATCGCAGGCGCTGTTGTGTGTTTCGATCGCCTGCATTGCCGCTGCCGCTGGGGCGAGCCCCGTATGGTCACTCAGCGGGTGCAGATTTTTTAAATGCAGCAAGGTATGTCCTTGCGCGCCCTCAGCTTTGATTTTTCGTTTGTGGCCATCGACTTGATAGATATAGGCGTTAACCCAACCATCTTTGCCCACACATGGGGTCACACGGTCTGGCCGCAACACAAACATTTGCGCCAACTCATCCACCCGCACCATCTCGATATAGGCACTGCCCGCCAGCAACATGTAGGTGATCAATTCTTCCGTCAGGTCGGGCCAACTGGTTTCATTGTTTGGGCGGCTTAAAAGCGCCAAAGCCGGATGATTGCTTTGCTTCTTTCCATCTTGCATCAGGTGCAATGGCACGCGCGAAGCGCTTTCGGCGATTAACCGCACGGCGCGATAGGCAACAGGATTGCCCATCATGCCCAGCTTGGCATGGGCGGCGAAGTTTTTGGCCGACCATTGTGCCGATTGTTGCCGCATCAACGTGACGAAGGAACTGTTCGCCGCCTTTGTTTCGGGCACAGGCGTACGGTGTCGGCCGCGCCAGCGGTCGATCCATGAAACCATGATGATGTCTCCAATATACTTAGAAGTTGCGGATGCGCGGGCGTGTGTCGCCACCAAGCGCGAGTTCGGTTATTGCCCACACAAGGGCATCCATACGGTCAGGCGAACCTTTGGCGTTGGTGCCCGGCGCAAAGGCACACATTTCATCTTCCAGTTCGCGCAAATCGCCCACATGGCGCACCAGGCCGCGCTCATAAAGCAGTGCGACAGGTTCAGCGCGGGCAAACTTGCCGCGATGGGCGCGCACTTGTTTGAGCGGCAAGGTGGGTGCCAATTGCTTGAGGTTTAGCCCCACCAGATCACCGCCCTGGTTGGTCTCTGCCACCACCAGATCCGCGTCGAACTGCTCGAACGCGCGGATCACTTTACGCGCCCATTTCAGTGCTGGCGCTGGCTTAAACGACAAATCGGCCAACACAAAAGTTGTCTCTCCCAATTGCCCCGTCACCACAATTCCGCACTGGTCAGAGTGCTTGTTGCTCGTCACAGGCGGATCGACGGCGATAATCACGCGGTCAAATTGGGTTGGCGCAGTTGCGCGTATTTGATCTAATTGATCGTGACTCCAAAGCGCGCCGTCGATCGTCTCCACCAGTTCGCCCTCCAGCTCCTGCCGTCCCAAGCGTGTGCCCGCATATTTCGCGGTGACCGTGGTGAAAAAGTTTGGTGCCAAATTGTGGGCATTGTCTGTGGTGCGGGCATGGGTGACCACACAATTTGGGTCTGCCATCAGTGCTTTGAGCGCCGGAATGGGGCGCGGCGTTGTCGTGACCAATTGCTGTGGATTCTCGCCTACTCGGAGAGCGAATTGCAGCATATCCCAGCACATTTGCGGGTCTGGCCATTTACAAAATTCATCGGCCCAGGCCGCCGCAAATTGTGGCCCGCGCAATGCGTCCGGGTCGTGCGCCGAAAACAATTTTGCAATCGCCCCGTTTGGCCATTCCAACTCGCCGCGTGATTTGTGAAACACCGGCCGCTGGTCCGCCGGGTGGATTTGCAGGAGGCCGGAAACGCCCTCAATCATCACGGCGCGGGCATCAGCTATATCCTCGCCCACAAGCGCAATCGGGCTAACCGCCTGTTGGTTCAGGCCCAGTGCCTTTTCGCGCACCCATTCGGCCCCAGCGCGTGTTTTACCCGCCCCGCGGCCACCCAGCAGCAACCATGTCAGCCAATTTCCTTGAGGGGCAAGCTGATCAGGCCGCGCCCAAAATCGCCAGTCATGCGCCAGCGCGCGCACCTCCTCATCGCTGAGGTCGGCAATAATCTGTTTATTTCGCGTCACAGCGCAACGTATCGATCCGGTCAAGAATGCGTTGACGTAAAGCGGTCAACTCTTTTGGCGATGGCGTGGCCGTTTTCTTCGTTTCTCCCGCCGTGTCGTCCGCCTTGTCAAACAGCTTGAGCAAATTGGCAATCGCCGTCAGGTCAGCGGTTTTGGCCCCTGCCAAGTCCTGTTCGATTTCACTCAGTTTGAGGTCCAAAATCGTGGCTAGACGTTGGCGGAAACCATCAGCATTGAGGCGCTTCTTACGATGCGTGCGTTTTTCCCATTTTTGGTGACACGCTCGGGCATAAAGCGTCGCTGGCGATAAATCGTAGGTAGTGCAAATTTCGCTCACCCGCATGTCGGTTGATTGGTAGGCCTGCTTGATCGCGTCCCACTCCGCCTCGCTACGTTTCAATTCATTTTCCCAATAAAAAACCCGCCTTTTGGGGCGGGTGTGCATTCAATAATATCTGGTGGCTTGCGCCTTATGTGTTGGCCGCACTTCTTCGACCATATCCAAACACTAGCAAATGAGCGTCACGCTGTCAAGGACAATTTTCCTATTACAAGACTTTTTTCTCATTTCAACCAATTGAAGGCATCTTTGATAAATTGCTGTCCGTTGCTGTGCACCGGCGTACCATGAGCCATCAGCACCTTCTCGCTGGGCCAACTTTCGATTTTATCAATGGCTTGTCGCGCGGCTTTTCGATCTTTGAAGGCCAACCGGAATTTGCGCGGCACAGTCGGTTGATCCTCGGTCATTAAATCTAGCATCGCCACTATTCTGCGCCAGCCTCGATACCAATCCTTTGGCATTTGTTGCAGCAGGTCGGTAAATAAAACCGTGCGGCTTTTGCGATGATAGAATACCACTTCATTGGTTAAAACATTGCCATCTGCCACCACCTGATCGATTTGGTCGACCCATTCCATGTTCGGCGTATCACCCAAAATGCCATCAAATTTTAGATCTTCCCGTTTGGAGACTAAACCCGGCGCCGCGTAGAGCTTGGCCAATGGATAAGCGTGGCGCCATTCGGCTAGAAAGCTGTGATGTAAATTATTGGGTGCGATAAGGTATTTCACTTCACCTAGTTCGTTCACAGCATCGCGCAACGCTTGATCTAGCTCTATAGGTGACCAGACAAACAAGCTCTGGTCGGCCAAGCGTATGACCGCCGCGCGTGTCGGATAGTGAAACCCTGCTGCTGCCACGATCTCGGGGCCGTCGGTGATCCAAATGTCTTCCGCGAATTCCTCTAAAGTCACAATAAATCCCCGCTCTGTTGCAACTTAAACGCTATTCGTCGCCTTCTGGTTCCGCAGTAGGGTCAAATTCGGGCCAGCCAACGATATGGTCTTCCCACTCATCTTCGCCCACCAATTCCTCGTTCACCGCACGATCTTTGACTGAAATGCCCGCTTGATGCACCGTTTCGGTCGTTCCCGAGACCAGCGGGTGCCACCATGCAAGTCCCTTACCTTCAAGCAAACGGCGGTAGGCGCAAGTTACGGGCATCCATTTAATCTCGCGCACATTTTGCGGCGTCAGCTTGATACAATCGGGCACCAGCTTTTGGCGGTCCATATATTGGGTGCAGCTACAATCATTGGTGTCCATCAATTTGCAGTGCACGTCAGACGTCACAATTTGACCCGTGTCCTCGTCTTCCAGCTTGATCAGGCAGCACCGGGCGCAACCGTCACACAGGGCTTCCCACTCGCTATCGCTCATATCGTCGAGGGATTTTTCTTCCCAAAAATTCATTGTAATTCGCCTGTGTTTTTGCTCAAAAATGGGTCAACATATGTTATGTCTGTGCTTTGGGTAGAAGCGCTTAGCACTTTTTGGTGCAAAAAGCAGCAAATTTACTGAGTGGTGAATCGGTGCAAGATCCGTTTTATACAAAGACAAAGCGTAAAAAGGCGTCGCAGTTTATTCGGTTCGACGCTTGGCTCGATTCTTCACTTTATGACTTTTTCCAATCCTTGGGCCGTGGCTACCAAACCTTCAGCGATATCATGGCCAAATTCAAGGTCACCGGGTTTCGTCGGCTCATTGTTGAGCTGGTTTCAGATGGCTTGAGTTTTTTCGCCATGGGCCTTGTTTTGATGGCGGCGTTGGCCCTGCCCTCTTTTAACGCGACAGCCAGCGGCGAGTTCAACCAGGCTGAGGATTATTCGGTCATCTTTTTGGATCGATATGGCAATGAAATTGGCCGGCGCGGCATCCGCACGGACGATTCCGTGCCGCTCGAAACGCTGCCGACCTATATGATCCAGGCTGCGCTGGCCACTGAAGATCGGCGTTTTTACGACCATTTTGGCATCGACTTGGTGGGCATCACCCGGGCGATGATCACCAATGTGCGCGCCAACTCGGTGGTTGAAGGTGGCTCCTCAATTACCCAACAATTGGCGAAAAACCTGTTTTTGACTTCGGAGCGCACGTTCGAGCGTAAGATTAAAGAAGCCTTTTTGGCGCTCTGGCTCGAGACCCACTACACCAAAGATCAGATTTTGAAGCTCTATTTTGACCGCGCCTATATGGGCGGCGGCAACTTTGGCGTGGCAGCGGCTGCCGAATATTATTTCGGCAAGAAGGTGCAGGACATTTCCTTGTCAGAATCAGCGATGTTGGCCGGGCTCTTCAAAGCCCCAACCAAATATGCGCCGCATGTGGATTTGGCGGCAGCGCGCGGACGTGCCAATGAAGTGCTGACCAATATGGTGCAGGCCGGATTTCTCACTGAAGGTCAAGTCACCGCCGCACGGCGCGCGCCAGCCACGCCAATTGAACGACAAAATGAAATCGACTCGCCCAACTATTTCCTGGATTGGGCATTTGAGAACGTCAAAGAGCTTGTTGCCGATGCGGATGACTCGGTCAGTTTCGTGGTGCGCACAACCATAGATCCTGTGCTGCAAAGCCATGCCGAGGATAGTGTGAATTCAATTCTGCGGGAAGAAGGGCAAGCCTATCGCGTGAGCGAAGGCGCTATGGTGGTGCTGGAGCCAAATGGCGCCGTGCGCGCCATGGTGGGTGGCACAGATTATGGCAAAAGCCAGTTCAACCGGGCCACTAATCCCGAGCGGCAGCCTGGCTCCTCCTTTAAGCCATTCGTGTATGCGACAGCGCTTGAAACCGGGCGTTTCTCGCCCGACACAGTTATCAATGATGGGCCGATTTGCATTGGCGATTGGTGTCCGCGCAATTATGGCCGATCTTATTCTGGTCGGGTGACCTTGAAAAACGCTTTGCGCCGCTCCATCAACACCGTGCCGGTGCGCTTGTCCCAATCTACAGGACGCGCGCCCATCGCGGAGTTGGCGCATAAAATGGGCATTGAAAATGATTTCCCGATAACACGTTCGTTGCCCTTGGGGGTGATTTCGACAAGTGTGATCGATATGGCCTCGTCCTATGCTGTGTTTGCCAATGGCGGTTTTCGCGCCAAAGCATATGGCATCAGCCGGATCACAACGTTGCGCGGCCAGAGCATTTACGATGCCAGAGATAACCCACCGCCGGAGCGGGTTTTAAGCGAACGCACGGTCACTGGCATGAACAATATGCTGCGCTCCGTTGTCACCGCGGGCACTGGTAGGCGCGCCGAGGTGCCTGGCACACCCGCTTCTGGCAAAACAGGCACCACCCAATCTTATCGGGACGCATGGTTTTGTGGCTATACGGGCAACTATGTCGCTGCGGTGTGGTATGGCAATGACAATTATAGCCGCACAAACAATCTGACAGGCGGGCGCCTGCCCGCGCAGACATGGCAGAAATTTATGGCCTACGCCCATTCAAACGTGGATATCAAGGATCTCCCCGGCGCAGATTTTGAGCGCATCGATACCCCAAGTGTTCCGGCAGACGGCATTGGCGAAGATGGCGAACCGGTGTTGCAACGCCCGCCGTCGCTGACCCCTCGTGCAGGTGAAAAACTGCGAGAACTCCATCGCCTATTTGATCAGTTGCACACATCGATTGAGGCCGAGAGCGCCCCGGACAACCAGCGCCAAGCCGCGCTTGAAGATGGCGGAGCGGCCAAACTGTGAAGCAGCTTATCTACCCAATTGTCTTGGTGATCACCGCTTTAGGTGTGGGATTTGGGCTGAGCTATTATAGCCTTGAACAAGGTCGCGAGCTGACCGCGACACATTATGGCGTTTGGTCCGGATGGCCCGAATTGGGCACAGCGCAAATTGATCCCTATGCCCGCGCTCATTTGGCCCGCCAAGGTATGTTGCCGCTCGGCAAAGGCGAAGGCGTGCGGTTTTTTGCTCAAAGAGACACAAATGGCGACACATTGAGCGGCCGTTGTGAATATAGTGTGCGCGGGCACATGCCCAATCATGCGCTTTGGACCATCCAGGTGCGCGATCCCGGCACAAACCAAGTGTTCGGACATGCGGAAAGTGGCCAAATGCAATTTTCATCGGATGGCGCATTTGACTTGGCCATCGCACCCAAGGTCAAACCCGGCAATTGGGTCAACACCGATCGATTGGGGCGTATTGAGTTGCTCCTCACTCTATATGATACCAACGCATTCACCAATTTGGGTTCTGAAGAAATCGAACTGCCACAAGTGCAATTGGAGGCCTGTTGATGGCGCGGTTTGCACTTTGGCTTTTGGCCGGACTGATATTGGGCGGCATTATTCATCTCAGCGTTATTTTGCTGGTGCCCAGCTTTGCAGAGCGAGATGCATGGTCGCGGCTTGCGGGCATCGCCCCGGATCAAGCATTTGTTGCGCTTGATCCTGATGACAATGAATTAGGACGCGCGCTGCAGCTTGACCCTGCCCTGAACTATGGCATTTGTCAGTTTGATTTGGCGCGAGGGCCAATTTTTATTGACGGCAATTTACCCCATAGTTTTTGGTCAGTGGCCATCGCAGCACGTGATGGACGCGTGATTTATTCAACCACCAGTCGTGCTGGCAGTGGCGACAACATCAAGATTGGCGTGTTCAACCCCGTTCAATCGCGCCTCTTGGCGGAAGAAGGCTTGGAAATCGGGCAAGGATTTTTGATCGTGAACGCACCAACCGACCAGCTTACGGCCATAATACGCCTTTGGCCGGAGCATGATGCGTTGAAAACACGTTACGATGAAGCGTTAAGCCAAATCAGCTGCACACATGATGCGGCTATTTAAGAATGACCGCTTCTTCGGGGGTGTTGTAATCCATATTTTCATAGCGGGATTGAAGCGCAGGTAGCTCTTGGTGCGCCTTATAGGTTTGGTCAGTGAATGGATCACAGAACTCACCTTGTTTGGCGCGGTCTACGAAAACGGCCAATCGGTTCAGAGCAACATTTGATAGGCCAGCTTCTTGATGCGGCGTTTCCACAAGCAGTCGATTTAGCGCTACATCATAGCTCTTATAGCGATAATCCAAAGCGCGTGTGAACCATGCAATCACATTGGCATTTTCAAATTCACGCGCCCGCACTTCTTTGCGCACCGCATCATTGTTCGGATAAAGGCCTTTAAGCGCCACAGTGCGGCGACGTTCAATTTCCATAACCTCGCAAATGGCGTGGAAAGTGCCCGGCACGGTTTTCAAATCAGTCCGCGCATCTTCTGCGATTGTGACATATCGGGTGGTGGTTGAATTATAGTCCGAAAGGCGCAAATGGGTGTAATAGCGGTCTGTTGTGTAGGAAAGGTCCGTTGGTTCGGTTAACCGGGTGCGCTGCAGCTCGACTGCGGCGTCAAACATCCAGTCATTTGCGTGGGGGGCAATCAAGAATCGCCATACGCGATTGCGCATGAGCTTTTCTTCATCAGTCAGTATAAACCGCGAAACGGGTTCACCCCGTTCATTCGCCACCATGGCACCAACGCGCGGCAAAATCTCGTCATGAATGACGCTATCTTCGGCGCGACCAAAGTCACCGACCGGACGCGCGCACGCGTTCAGGGCCAGCAATGGCACCAATAAAGTCAGCATAGCCTTAAATCTAGTGCGGTTTACGCACCTTATTTTTCCGGCGTTTTTGATCACTTGCGCTGTTGGCTCGTTCATAACGTATACCTGGAAAAATAACGATATTTTCCGCGTTCCCACTTAATTTATGTGCTCGCGAAATTCGGCGCTGCGGTTGAAATGATAATACTTTCCCCATGGGGGCCTCTTTTTGAAAAAATCTGTGTCTATGTCGTCATAAAGCTCTCGATACTCACAATCGGAAATACGAACATGTTAATGTTTGTGCAAAAATGATTAAGAAATCGTCAAGGTTAATAGTCTGCTAACGAATTAATGAAAAAAGTGGGTAAGTGATTTGTTTTGACCCACTTTGGTAAAATCAGGCAAGAGATGATCGGCTTCCAACCCTACGAAACGTTTAAATTGTTAATCGAGAACGGCGGCATTGAACGCGCGAACACCCTGTTGGTGGCCGCTTGCGACGCATTTGCACAGCGGCCTAAGCCCGACTATGCGGAGCTGCAACAGTTTGAAGAATTGGCAGAACGGCTGTTTCCATCGGCCGAATCGGAGGCCCGCACACGCGCCGCGCTCAAATTAATGAACGCACCTTACCTGTCGCCACGGCTGGAAAGGTTGGTGATGGACAATATCGGCGAGGATGTGGATCAGTTCTTGTCTGAAAGTGAAGAAGTCTCTGACGACATTTTGTTGTCGATCATTGCCAAGAATGACGCTGACCAGATTGCTAAAATTGCCACGCGGCCCAATTTGAGCAGCAAGCTGGTCGCCACCCTCTTCCCCATCAATAGCCGCAAGGTTTATCGCGCACTGGCAGCCAACCCCTCTATTGAGTTTAAAGGCCCCTATTTGCGCGCGATCTCAAAAGCTGCGGGCATGGATCAAAAAGTGGCTTGGTCCCTCGCCGCGCGTGATGATTTCGACAAGGCCTATTTGCTACACGCCTTCTTTGATCTGAAAGAATCAGATCGGATCAAGGTGCTGGCAGCATTCGAGAATCGCTATACGCCTAAAACGCCGATGCACCGCACGTTTGAGCATATTTCAGTCGCCACCAGCGAATTCACCCAAGCCATGATGAAGCTGCTTTCGAAGAATCAGCGCCCAAAGGTCACTCGGCTGTTGAGCCAGGTTACTGGCCTCGATGAACTGAAATGTGGCGAAATTGCCCATGATGTGAGCGGCGCAGCGCTCTTTGTGGTGTTGCGTGCATTCGGTTGCAAAGCGCAGGATGGCTTGAAAGTGCTGATCCACGCCAGTTCGCGCGATCGCGACAATTCCAAAGATTTGAAGCAATACGCACATTTGTTCCAGCATCTAAAACCCGAAGCCATGGTGTTTATTCTTTCGCTTTGGCGCGGCGATGTTGAATTGAGCGATCTGGATAAGAAAACTGAGCATATGCCGGCCGGACGCCAAAGCATCCGCACATTGGCGGCTGCCTCCGCAGCAAAACAACGGGCGCAAAGCTCGGATGTTCTGGATCGTGCTGCAAATGCGGTTAGTCGCTTGCGCAATTCGCGCTAGGCGGACGATTCACTCACGTTTAAACCAATATCCGTGTCGCGGGTTTCAAGGCTGATGACCCAGAAATCGGGGTCAAATGCTTGCTCCTGCTGGATGCGTGCGTTTACATCCTGATAGGTGGCGTGGTCAAAACGAGCTTCAAAAATACGCTCCTGGCTATCAGGTTCGAGCTGCATGGCGGGCACATAAAGGCTGCTGCTGCCATCCAGATGATCAACTTCAATCCAGATTTGGCCCGCAATCTCATCGCCACGCTGTCGGATGACGCACATATTTCCCCGCTGGGTGTGCAGCCGCACAAAGGCCGAAACCCATAGATCTGCGCGTAAGCGTTTCATGTGTTCCCGGTGCTATTCAAAGCTGGCATTGGCCGCGAGCAGCATATCAAACAGTTCTGGCGAAATTTCTCCAGTTTCGCGATAATTGTTGAACACCTCAAATTGACGGATTGCGCGTTCGGTTTGTGCACCGGGCACCCCATCAATGGCGCCTTGCAAGAAGCCAAGTGAATAAAGCCCCTTTTGGATTTTGATCACATATTCGCGGGAATAGCTTTGTGTGCTGGCTTGCGGTTGCTCCTCAACCGCCCGCATGGCGATTTCAGCCAGTGGATCATTGGTTGCGCTTGCCGCAGGTGCGCTGGCCGGTGCCGCGCTCTGAGCGCCGCTCACAACATTTTCCAGCTTGGTCAACAGCTCGTCACTGACTGCGCCTGTTGGTGTCAGACCATATTGGCTCTCAAAAGCTCGTATCGCCGTTGCGGTTTTCGGTCCGTAATAGCCGTCGACCGTCTCCTTAAAGATGCCGAGCTTGGCCAGGTTTTTTTGCACATTGAATGTGGTTGGGTTGCCAGTCACCTCGGCCGGAATGCGAACAGGGGTCGTGTTCGGCGCCGAAATTGAACTGGTGGGCGCGTTATCTGTTGCCGGGGCCGGTTGTACTACGCTGCGCTGAACGGGCGCTGGTGGCACGATTGCGGGAGGCGTTGCGGTTGTTTCGGTCTGGGCCTCAGCTTCAACTGCACCCCAAAATGGCGCAGGATGCAGATTTTTTTGGCCATAAAGCGCATTCCAACCCGAGACGCCAATCCCGACAGTCAGCAAGACAGTGCAAATTGTATTTGTTGGGTGGGTGCGCACGAATGCCCATGCGCCACTCAAAATCTGCATGGTGACCCCTTGAATATCTCGCTCATCTCCTGAATGTCCAACGCTATATGCGCTCATATCCCCGATCCCCTTTTAGCTTACTTTTGCGGCTTTTTCTTGTTCAGCTTCCTTGGCGGCCCGTTCCGCTTCGGCTTTGAACTGCATGTCGCTGATCGCCTCAACGTTTTCGGCTACATCGTCCAAGGTTTGTTCTGCGTTTACTGGCAACAACACGCTCATGGTTGTGCCCTGCTTCAGGCGAGATTTGATTTTAAACTCGCCGCCATGCAATGCGGTTAAACCTTGCACAATAGACAATCCCAAGCCTGTGCCTTCATATTCGCGTGTGAGGCCATTGTTCGCCTGGAAGAAAGGCTCACCAATACGTTCAATATCCGTTTGCGCAATACCGATACCTTGATCGAGCACGCTAAGCTCAATGCGTGTGCCCATGGGCCGGATACGCAAGGTCACTGTCGCGCCTTCCGGACTAAACTTGATGGCGTTCGACAGCAGATTGATCAAAATCTGACGGCAGGCCCGTTCATCTGCCACCATGGGCGGCAAATATTTGCCCTGCTCGGCATTTAACGTAATGTTTTTGGCCTGCGCCGCGCTGGCGACAATGGCAAAGCACGGTTCGATCAATGCAGCCGGATCGAATTGATTGGTCTGCAGCTCGAACTTCCCGGCTTCAATCTTTGACATATCCAACAACATGTTCACCGTATCCAGCAAATGCACACCGCTTTGGCGGATCATGGTCACATATTCTTGGTGGTCTTTGCTCAGCTCACCGCCAATGTTGTTCAACATCATATCTGAGAAGCCAACAACAGCGTTGAGTGGTGTGCGCAACTCATGCCCCATGGTCGCCAAAAAGCGCGATTTGGACTGGTTCGCCTGCTCTGCTGCCAGGTGGGCTTTTTGGGTGATCACTTCTTGATCTTTACGTGCGGTGATGTCGCGAATGATTGCCACAACTTCATGACCCGCTCCAGCACTGTCTGCTTCTTGCACCGGCGACAAGGAAACCTCGACCCAAATAAAGCTATATTGCTCTTCACGCACGCATTGCATCCGCATTTCCACACTGCGCGGCACACCTTTAACGCGCGCCTCATCCAAGGCCTTCAAATAGCCGGGACGGTCTAGAATATGAATACGTTCAACAAATCCGTTGCCCGCCAATTCATAGCGTTTGCACCCGAAGAATGCCTCGGCTGTGTGTGAAAGATAGGTTAGCTCACCTTCGCTTGTGTATTTGGCGACGGCGTCCTGCACGCTTTCCACCAAATGCTTGAAGGCCCGCACTTGGGATTTCGAATGCGTGTAATAAGCTTCCCGCAGCAGTGCCAAGGACACACCGACAAAGCCCAAAGGGATCATGACATAGAGAACTGAAAGGTCGAGGTGGCTCGCGACAATTTTGGGCTCACCGCTGAAGGCTTGGATCAGCAGGCCGCCCTGCAGGGCAAAACCAACAATCGCAATGCCCGCCACCGCTTTGGTGGTTTTGGAGTCACCCAACAAATAGGCATAGAGCGCGGCGATCGCCGCAACCGCCATGCCAATTGTGCCATCCTGCACATCCAATAGCGTCACGCAAACGCCCATACCGGTCAAGGCCAAGAGTTGAACAAGCATTGCCCAGCGCACATTGCCGCTGTGCGCCAATTGCCATGAGACCAGGGAGCCAATCGCCAATGGAACAGCGTGGAACACCAATTGCATATCTTGGTGCAAGGCGAGCATCGCCGCGAACGGCACAGCAAACGCAACAAGAGCCAATCCCAAAATCGCATTGGATTGGATTACCCGTTGTCGCAACTGGTCGACACTGTCATGAACGGCCCCATTTCGGGGTGACCGATACGCCTCTTGTATCTTGGTCAAGGGATTACGCATTACTTTTCCGCTTGATGCCTTTTTTTGGTTGGCTCCACCATGACAATAAGAATCTAAAGGGGTATTAAACGGCGACCGCCCAGCCAGCGAAAAGGGCTGATTTAGCGACACTTTTATCTAGTGTGGTAAACAAAGTGTTTTATTACTACCGAACGGCACAGTCCGCAGGACCAAAGCTAAGTAAATCTCGCGGTTAGGCATCTGTTCTGACATCACGGCCCTTTAATTCAGGACCGTATCTCTTCCAACAATGTGCCCAACCGTTTGCGTTCACCCCGCGCACGAATCTGTCGCGCCACTGCTGCATCCGGGCGAAGAACCCACCCTTGGTGATCTGATTTCACGTCAAATCTTCGCTTTGCACCGACGGGCAAATTTTCTGACCCATAGCTGGCGATGACCTTGATTTCGAGGCTCTCGATTGCGGGCCAATCCGCCTCATCAGGCATGTCAGTGTCTTTGGTGTAGCGCAAGGCATGTGCAATCATCTCTTTAAATGACCCCATGTCGCGAACCTTGCCAGGGTCAAGCGGGCCTTGTCGGCTCCAAAGGTCGACATCTGATGGGTTGTCCCATTTCTCAAAGCCTTCAATTTCAGTGATGGGGTAGCTGTTCAAGTCGTCAGGAGTTTTCAGCTCAATCATTAAGCTCAAGAGATAAATCGGCTCTGAACTCATGTTGCAAACCAGGCAACGCGACTGCAAATTATCGACACCGCTGCGGGTGATCATAATTTTTGACCGCGTCTGTCGGTGATAGCTTGAAACCAAAACCTGCAAATAACCAATCCAGATCAAAAGCATGGCGATATTCGTGGCCGAATTGATAATTCGACTATGCGCAAATAACCATTCGATCATCTTCGCCTCTTTTCTTTGCGTTGGTCAAAGTTCTGCGTTTCAAATGCCTGCAACACTTATGACCAACGATCTTTTCGAAAAGTCGTTCCACTACTTCGATCTGATAAATCTCATAGTCACCGGGGCATGCAGCCCCTCCCAAACCGGCCACCAGACGTGCTTTTGCGCAAAAAAATGTATTTGTATAAAATTTTATCAAAATTCTGAATTTCGGTTTTACAGCTGTTGGTTATGTTGGCTCCAATGATTTTTTAAGTTGAGAAAAAACGGGGGAGCCAAAGTGTTTATATTACGCTGTTCATTCTGGCTGCTGATCGGATTTCTAGTGATCAAACCCTTCGCGTTTGAGCCTGAACAAGCCTCAAAAGCTCTAGCAAATGCGGCGGTCAATGGGGCCACCGACTTTGTTGTTCAAAACGCAGGTCATCTCAACTGTACCGATATTGGTTGCAGCAGCATGAAGAACATTGTTGTCGCCAGTGCTTTGGCCTCCAAGCCGTTGAATAACCCTACTCTATCAGACGGGATGGCATCGTTCCCCGTACCGCCACCACGTCCCGATTGGGCAGGTTAAACTGAAAACGAGACCGCATCACTTCCCCGATGCTACTCCAAATGCGGTCTTATTCTGAGCCGTGCACCTTCCCCAGGTGCCACGGCTCTTTTTTTATGGTGCCGGGTGGTCAAATCAGTCCGATTTGGTTATCAAATCTGGGCAAAAGGAGCGCGCCATGACATTTGACGACATCAAAGAAAATCTCGAATTTCTGGATGATTGGGAAGACCGCTACAAATATGTCATCGAATTGGGACAATCCCTCCCCCCTTTGCCCGAAGAGGCCTATAGCCCGGCAAATAAAGTCGAGGGATGTGTTTCTCAGGTTTGGTTGACCTCTGATTTCGAAGAGGTCGATGGAAAGCGCGTATTGATCCTAAAAGGCGATAGCGATGCCATGATCGTAAAGGGTTTGGTTGCGATCGTCATTGCCTATTTTTCCGGCCATAGCAAAGATCAGATCGCAGAGCTTGATGCAGAACGCGACTTTGCGGCCATCGGATTGCAGGAGCATTTGACCACACAACGCGCCAATGGCCTGCGCGCAATGATCCAGCGGGTCGAAGCTGTGGCAGCGGCGGGATAACGCCTCCAGCCGCACCACCGCGTCATTCATCCTTTACGCCGCCAATGATTGGGGACCGCAAGTTCACCAATGCCCCAGATCGCACCAAGTTGATCCAATCCAATTTTGGCCACAAGCTTGGCGCTGCGCCTCGGCCAATTGCGGTTGGCTTCAACTTCCTGAAGACCTTTTGAAAACCCGCACACATCGACCAACAAATTGATACAGTCAGCAGGCAATTGAGCGTAAAGACGGGCCAATTCTTTTCTGGCGTCTGCCGCCATGTCGCTAATATCGTTTTGGCCATGAGATTTGGACTGTCCCAACGTGGAATTGAGCTGGCTGTAATCGCGCGTGATTTGCGGGGTGAGCATGGCCCGTTCCACTAGGCGTTCCAAGCGGTTTGCGGCCAAGATATGGTCCGGGGACAACAGGCCACCGCGCTTGTTCGTGCTCCGGCACAGGCGGTTTAGCTGACCATTGCCAACAATTGGCAATGCCGTCCCGATTGGCTCACATTGATCTGGCGATTGCTGCTGTGGATTTGGGTTGGCCAACCACAGCTTTTGCCGCCGCATCCAGTGCGCGGCTTCTTTTGTCGTGCTGAGATCGGTGCCGGTTCCTTGCAATACGCCTTGACTGATTAAGGCACGCAGGCACTGGGGCTCAAGTGACGCCTTTCGGGCGCCATCGGATACGCGCACCAGTTGGCCACATTGAAGAACTTGGCCACCCTTATGCAGCAAACGTACAAACTTGAGCTGTCGTTTGATCAAGCGCATGAGCAGCACTCCTGCGCCAGCTTTAGATCTTGAATGGCGAGAACCACAGTCCGCTCGAAACAGCTCAAGACACGTTCAAACTGGGGTTGTTCTCTCAAATCTTCTATACGGCCACAGGCATGTGAAACCGTCCGGCGATCCCGATTGAACAATGCGCCGGTGTATGTGAGGGAGCGGCGCAGTACAACATTGGTCAAATACATGGCCATTTGCCGCGACAAACACACATTGCCATCGCCGCGCGGTTTACCCAACAGCTCAAAGGGGTGGACTTGTCGGGCGCATGCGACGAGGTTAAGGATGAATTGTGCTTCTAGATCCTGATCCAGAAGCCGCATTGTGGTGGCGCTAAGGTTAGTTTCAACCTGATTATTATGGGTGCAAATTCTATAAATAAACATGATCATTCCCTAGTTTTAGGTATATATTCCTATAACCTACGTGGGAAGGACCGGGGATAAGTTTCTTAAGTTAAAATTAACAATAAGACGGTGATTTGCTTTTAAATCAAGGTGTTAAACCTATTAACCCAAGCGTCAAATGCAACCTGAAATAGTACAAAAAAAGGCCGGCACATGGCCGACCTTGTCGCAATTGATGGCAAAAAAGCAGACTATTTTCCTGCTTTACGCCCCAGGCCCATCTCGCGGGCGAGCCGTGACCGCGCAGCCGCATAGTTTGGTGCAACCATTGGATAGTCGCTCGGCAAACCCCACTTTTCGCGGTACTCTTCTGGAGACAGATCATAATGCGTACGCAAGTGACGCTTCAATGATTTGAACTTTTTGCCGTCTTCCAAGCAAATAATATAGTCTGGCGTGATTGATTTTTTAACAGGCACAGCAGGCTTACGATTCTCCTGCTCGGCTTCTGTTGGACCAGTCGCCAGGCCAGCCAAAGTGGCGTGCACATCGGCAATCAATTTCGGCAAATCTGCTTGGCTTACCGCGTTGTTAGACACGTAAGCACTTACGATATCAGTGCTTAATTCAATGATTTCAGATTTAAGGTCAACTTGATTATTATCTTGTTGCTCAGTCATTATTTAACCATTTCCTGCAGATTGCTTCTATCTTAGCGAACGCTAATATTGAACACTTCATTATTATGCGAAAGTACAAATTGCAACCAATAATCGGATAAAAGTTGCACTTTCTTTCTTAAAAACCGCGACAGTTTGGCATCAGTTACAGGATTTTATTTGGGGTCCATTTCATCAACCTTAGTGACCGGTGCTGGTTTATACCCAGCAAAGTAAGCGGCGCGGGCCAACAAATGGGCTGAAATGGGCGCGGTAAGCAGCAAGAACACGAAGCCCGCAAAGGCCCGCAAGATCACTGAACCCTCCATAGAAGCCAAGGCAATCGCCAAAAAGCCAAAGCCTGCACCCAATGTCCCTGCTTTTGAGGCGGCATGCATACGGGTGTAGAGATCTGGCAGGCGCAATAGGCCGATTGCCGCTGCAAGCGAGAAAATAGCGCCGACGATCAACAGGATGCCCACCATGTAGGAGATAATCTCTTGTATCATTCCTCTACTCCCATATCCTTGCGATCGTTTTCGAGACGTTCCGCTTTGATTTTCCAGCGTTGAAGCACAAAGCGGGCGAAAGCGACCGTGGCCAAAAAGCCAACCAATGCCAGCGAAATGGCAATATCCAAATAGAGCGCATATCCGGTCTTGATGGCGATTACGGCAATATAGCCAATGCCAATAGTCAACAGCATGTCTAAGGCCAAAATACGGTCGGGCAATGTTGGACCGCGCAAAATGCGCACTGAAACAATCAAAAATGCGAGGCTGAGCAAGCCCAAAGCAATAGTGATTGCAAGCTCTAGGAATTCTGCGCCGCCGATCATGGTTCAAATACCTCGATAATCTTAGCCTCAAAGCCGTTGGCGATGTCTTTAATCATCTTCTTTTTGTCCGGCATTTCCAGCGCATGCACATAAAGGCTTGAGCGGTCCGGAGATACGTCCACGCTTAATGTTCCGGGGGTCAGCGTGATCAGATTTGCCAGCAAAGTGATCTCTGCATCGGTCTTGGCTCGCAATGGGAAGGCAATGATCGCAGGTTGCAGTTTCTTATGCATGTTGGGTGACAACACCAACACCAGCACTTTAAACGCACTCAAGATCAACTCATAAAGGAACAATAGTGCCAAAGAGATGATTTTGGGCAACTTACGTAATATCTGTGCCTGTCCCACTTGCAGCCGGATCACCCAAAGTGACGCGCCACCGACGACAAATCCTAAAATCAAATTTCCGAGAGAAAATGTGCCGGTAATCGCGGCCCAAGTTAGGGCCAACAGCACTGATATGAGCAAAAGCGTCATTCGCCCTCTCCTTTCGTTTCAGGCACCCGTTCAAACACAGCCCCAACATAGTCGGACGCCAACCGCACATCGTTTGCGGCGTCTCCGCCCGCCCTGAACAGGGGTTCGGGCCAAAGACCCGCCACAATGATGAAGGCCACCAGCGCGCCGGTTGGCAAAAGCCCCCAAACGACTGCACGCTGTGGCAGTGGGCGGATTTTGGTGTTGATCTGCTCTGAGTTTACACCCTCTCGGCCGTCACGCCAGAAGATATGTGCCCAAAGTCTGGAGCCAGCAATCGAGGTGAGAATTGAATTGAGTAGAATAAGGCCGACAAGCCAGAAGCTTTGCATTTCAATCCCGGCCAACACCAAGATCATTTTCGGCCAGAAACCGAGGAATGGCGGCAAGCCGGCAACCGCAAAGACCAGCACGATAAACATAATCGACAGCCAGCTATTGGCGCGGTAAATACCGCCCAGTTTGCGGATGTCGCTGGTGCCGCCCATGCGTTCTACCAACCCGACCACCAGATAAAGCGCAGTCATCACCAGCATTGAATTGACTGCATAGGCTGCCAAGCCGAACACCCCGAGCGGTGTGCCGATGGCCAAACCGGCCATCATGGCGCCGATGCCGCCAATAACGAGGAAGCCCAGAGCGCGCCGCGCGTTGGTTTGGGCCATGGCGCCGAGTGGGGCCAGAATAAGCGTCGCACCCGCCACAACTTCCATAACCACCTGCAATTGCCCATGCGATTGCGGGATCAATAAAAGGTGGGTCCGCACAAGCGCATAGACGCCCACCTTGGTCAGCAAGCCTGCAAAAACGGCGGAAACAGCAGGGTCCGGCGCGTGATAGGACGCTGGCAACCAGGAATTAAGCGGAAATGCGGCCGCTTTCATGGCAAATGCCAAGAAGAACAATGCCGCCACGGCAGCAATGGCACCGCCTTCAACTTGCGGCGCTTTCAGCGCGATGTCCGCCATGTTCAACGTGCCGACAAGGCCATATAAAAAGCCAATGGCAATCAAGAAAAACGTGGTCGCGAGGAAGTTCAGAAAACCATATTTGACCGCACCATCAAGTTGGATCTTTCGCCCGCCGATGATCAGCAGACCAAATGATGCGATCAGCATCACTTCGAACCAGACATATAGGTTGAACAAATCGCCTGTCAGAAACCCGCCAGAGACCCCGGTCAGCAATAAGAGCAGCAAGGGATGATAGCCATATTTGTTTTCGCGCGTTTCAATTTCTGACTGCACAAACAAGATGACGATCAGCAGGATGAATGCGCTTACCATTGAGAACAATGCGCTTAGCGAATCTGCGGTAAGGCTGATGCCGTAGGGGGGCAACCAGTTGCCCATCGTCATGCTCAACGGGCCCTCAGCCTGAACACGCAAATAAAGCATCACATTGGCCACCAGGGTGGCGAGCAAAATCAAAAAGGCAAATGGTGCCTGCCACTCCGGGCGCTTGCGTGCCATCAGCAGCACCGCCGCCCCAAGCATGGGCAGCGCGATGGGCCAGACAATGACCCAATCGGCAACTGATGTTGCCCCTTCAATCATTGCGGGTGGCAATTCGAGATTTTTTGGCAGCGGCGTCTTAGCCATCAAAGTCTCCTAGTAACTCAGCGGCGGTCGAGGGCTATCCTCGGGCTCTGCCACACGCATCGTGTCAGTATTGTCGGCGTCCAGTTCCTGATAGGCGCGGTAAGTCAGCACCAGCAAAAAGGCGAACAATGAAAAGCCAATTACAATCGCAGTCAAAATCAGCGCCTGTGGCAGCGGATTGGCGATAGGTTCCAGTGGTGCATATTCGCCATCTGGCACGATAGGCGGCACTTCTCGTGTGACACGACCGACCGTGAAAATCAGCAAGTTTACGCCGTTGCCGATGATGGCAATGCCAAGCAACATGCGGATCAAAGAGCGTGACAGCAAAAGATATATCGCGACGGTGAAAAACAGGCCAATGAGGCAAGCGAGTGCGATTTCCATTAGCGTGTCTCCTCATCTTCTTCCAGCGCCAGCGCGATGGAGGAGATCGCCCCGACCACAACGCAATAAACGCCGATGTCGAACAGCAGGGGGGTGGACAGCGCCAACTCGCTGCCGTCGCTCAATTCGAGGAACAGCCACAAGCCTTTAAGGAACGGCGCGTCGACAAATAAAGACATAAGCCCCGCGATGCCCGCGAGAAACACACCCAACCCTGCCACCGCGATGGGATGGAAAACGAGTGCTTTGCGCACTTCATCAACACCTGCGGCAATACCATAAATCGCGATCGCCGAAGCGGCGATCAATCCGCCAATAAAGCCACCGCCCGGCTCGTTATGGCCACGCAACAAAACGAACACTGAAAACAGCACCATCAGGGCCGCCAAATAAGGGGCAACGGTTCTAAATATCACCGTATTCATGCGCGCGCTCCTTTGCTTCTCGCGGTTGTGCGTTTTGGTTGACGTGGTTTCGGGGCCAGTTTCTTCGGCGCCCCAATGCCACGTTTCGGGCCGCCAAGGCGAATACCGATAAGCGCCAATATTGCGATACCCGCGGTCATCACCACTGAGATTTCACCCAGCGTATCCAGCGCACGATAATCGACCAGGATCACATTGACGATGTTGCGGCCATGGGCAATCGGCACACTGGTTTCCACGAAGAATTCTGAGAGGCTGGTGTCGAGCTCTACGCTGAGCACCGCCAGCAGCAGCGCCACAAACCCAAAGCCACACACGATGGCAATTGCCCCATCGCGTACCGCCTCTTCCAACACCCGAGCGTCGCGCTGGTCCAGATGCAGGCGAGTCATCACCAATGCCAGAATAACAACTGAAAGGGTTTCAACCATCAATTGGGTGAAACCCAAATCTGGAGCCCCGAACAGCAAGAAGATCATGGCCACAGCAAACCCCTGAATGCCAAGCGATACGATCGCCACGAGGCGGGTTTTGGCGACGATCACGGCCCCCAAGCCAAGGGCAGCAATGGCCAGAATGGCCCATTCGTAGAAGCGTAGATTTGGAAATGCTGGAATTTCGGGCAGTGCATTCTGTATGACCAGCGGCGCAAACAAGGCCCCTGCTAAACAAACGAAAACCAGGATCAAATAGAACTCCAACCGCCCGTGATGCAAAACGCGGGTAATCCAATCCGCGAAGCGGATCATGCCGAACATAAATTGATCGAAGCCTTGGTCTGGTCCCCAACGCCACACATTGGCCACGCGGCGCAAAAAGCTGCGGATGGCGTCAAGCTTATAGAACGCCAGGCCGCCGACAACCCAAGTGGCAACAGACAATGTCACGAGCAGCAGATCGAAGTGAAGTTTGAGGTGCGGCTCGACCAGTTTGGCGTAAATGGCTGTGGCCGCTGGACCGAAGAACACTTCGCCCACATCTGTGATGTAGTACCCCGCGGCAAAGCCCAAAACGCCGAGGACCAAAGGCCCCCAGATCATTGAAAGCGGCGCTTCATGCGGCGATTTTGGCGTTTCCAATTTTGGACCAAAGAATGGTTTGATGGCAATTGCCAAACCTGCGGCCATCATCAAGCCATTGCCAAGCAAGGCAACAAGCACGAGCAACATGCTCCAGATATTTTCTGGACCGAACAACAGATAGATTTCTTCCTTGGCGAAATAGCCGAGTGAAATCGGGAAGCCAGCCATGGATATGGCCGCCAACAGCGCAGCGATAAAGGTGAATGGCAATTTATAGCGCAGACCCGACACTTCGGTCAGGTCGCGGGTGCCGGATTCATGATCAATCGCGCCAACCACCATAAATAGGGCGCCCTTATAGAAGGCGTGCGCCACGAGGAACAGCAAGGCGGCCAATATGGCGACCTTCTCGCTTAACCCCAGCAGCATTACCAGCATGCCCAAGGACCCCAAGGTGGTGTAGGCCAGCATTTGCTTCATATCAGTTTGCCGCAGCGCCATGATCGCGCCGGTAAGCAGCGTGATCCCGCCAAAGATGGGCAAAATCGTGTTCCAATATACGGTTTCGTTCAAAACCGGGCTCATACGTGCCAGCAAATAGACCCCTGCTTTCACCATCGTGGCCGAGTGCAGATAGGCTGAAACCGGCGTTGGTGCTTCCATGGCATTTGGCAGCCAGAAGTGGAATGGCACTTGCGCAGATTTGGTAAAGGCACCACCCAGCACCAGCAGCAAAACCATCAGATAGAAGGGGCTATCGCGCAGGACGTTTGGGTCGCGCATCAATGTGCTCAACTCGCTATGTCCGCTCACCGCAAAGATCATCAGCAGGCCAAACAAGAGCAACAAGCCGCCGCCGCCTGTTATCACCAGCGCCTGAATCGCTGCGCGGCGCGATGCCTCTTTGTTGTGGTTAAAGCCGATCAGCAGGAAGGACGTGATGGAGGTCAATTCCCAAAACACGAACAATGTCATGATGTTGTCAGCCAACACGAGGCCAAGCATTGACCCCATAAACATCAAGATAAACGAGAAGAACCGCCCTTGATGGCGATGCCCGTTCAAATAGCCGCCGGAGTAAGTGACGATAAATGTGCCGATGCCGGAGATCAGCATGGCAAAGACCAAACTCAGCCCATCAACGTAAAAACTCAGATTGATCGGCAGTGGAAAATAATTGGAGTTGACCCATGCGATGGCGAAGTTTTTTGTGCCGCCAGCCGCAATGTCGGCGATATAGGTGGTCAGCACCAGAAAAATTGCTGCGGGGACCGTGGCCAATATCCAACCTGAGATGGGCCGAGCAAACCGATTGACCCAAGGAGCAAACAGGGCGGCAATAAATGGCGCCAGTGCAATCAGCAGCAGTGCATGATTATTTGGCAAGTCGGACAATGATCACTCTCCATCTGGCACGTCCACATTGGCCTGGACGTTTATCTTGCAATTTGCCGAACTGGGATCAGCACGGTTGGCATTAGAGCGCAATTTTTCGCGTCTCAGGTCGAATCGCAGAAATTGTTGCACAATTTGACCCATTTTGAAGGAAACCGACAAGGGCAAGCGCCGTTGAAACAACGGTTTTGCAGTGTTTTCGGATCATCAAATTCGGAAATATCGTATAAACATCAGAATTGAATTTGCAAAGACTTGATTGTTGCGGCAGAGCGACCCAAGTTACAATCAAACCGAAACTTTCCTTTTTGAGCATGTCCAAAACATCTAACACACAAAAATCCGAACAGGATTGGCGTCGCGAACTCGGCGAACTCGAATACCACGTCTTGCGCCAGAAGGGCACAGAGCGGGCTTTTTCGCATCCCTATAATGACCAGCAAGCGCAGGGCCAGTATTTTTGCAAAGGATGTGGTGCGCCGCTGTTTTCGTCGACACATAAATATGAGTCAGGCTCGGGCTGGCCAAGCTTTTTTGATGAAGCGCCAGAAAGCGCGGTAGAGCTGCAAGTGCAGCGCACATTTTTTGCCCGGAAGCTCGAAATTGTGTGTGCGGCGTGCCAATCACATATTGGACATATGTTTGAGGATGGGCCACAACCCACAGGAAAGCGATATTGCACCAACGGCACTGCACTAAACTTTGTGCCGCAACCGGAAGATGATTGAGAATATGAGCAAACTAACGCCTCCGAAGGCTGCAAAAAAAGATCATGTCACCGTTCACCACGATATTGAACGGAACGACCCCTACCACTGGTTGCGCGACGATAATTGGCAGCAAGTCATGCGCGAGCCGGAGGCACTCGACAGCGACATTCGCGCCTATCTGGAAGCCGAGAATGACTTTTTCAACGCCCATATGGACGATAGTGCCGATTTGCGCGAGCAAATCTATAAAGAGATCCGGGGCCGGATTAAAGAAGATGACAGCTCTGTGCCATTCAAAGATGGCGACTATGCTTATTTCTCGCGCACGCTTGAAGGGCAGCAATATTCACAAATTTGCCGCACAGATCGCGATGGCAGCAATGAAACCGTGCTGCTCGACATCAACAAAGAGGCTGGTGAGGGCTATTTCCGTTCTGGCGGGGCGACGCATTCGCCCAACCATAAACTTCTCGCTTGGTCTGCTGACCGCAATGGCTCTGAATATTTCACGATCTATGTGCGCGACCTCGAGTCCGGCAAAGAGCTTAAAGACGAGATCAAGAGCACCACTGGCGGCGTGACATGGGCTGCAGATTCCAAGAGTTTTTTCTACACGGTGCAGGACGATAACCACCGCCCGCACAAGGTATTTCACCACAAGCTGGGCGATGATCCCGCAAATGATGCGATGATCTATGAGGAGCCGGATTCAGGGTTCTTTTTGGGCGTAGGGAAAACCAATTCGGGCAATTATATCATCATTGATAGCCACGACCATGAAACCAGCGAGGTGCGCTTTATCGATGCTCACAAGCTGGGCGCGCCGACATTGGTGGCTGCGCGGCAAAATGGACGCGAATACTCCATTGATGATGCGAACGGCCTGTTCTACATCCGCACCAATGCGGATGGTGCCGAGGACTACAAATTGGCAACCGCACCAATTGACAATCCGGGCATTGAGCATTGGACCGATTTGGTGCCACACCGCCCTGGTGTGTTGCTGAAGGGATATTTCTTGAAATCGCGCTATTTGGTGCGCAAGGAAGAGTTTGAAGGCCTGCCGCGCATCATTGTGCGCAATCTTGAAACTGGTCACGAGGAAGAAATCAGCTTCAAAGAAGAAGCCTATACGCTTTCAGTTTCAGCAGGTTACGAGTTTGATACCGATGAAATTCGCTATTTTTACTCTTCCCCCACGACGCCACCGCAAGTGTTTGATTATCGCATCGACAGCAAATCACGCACATTGCTGAAAACGCAGGAAATCCCTTCGGGCCATAATCCGGATGATTATGTGACACACCGCCTGTTTGCGACTGCGCCCGACGGCGCGCAGGTGCCCGTAACGATTTTGCATCGTGCAGACTTCAAACCCGATGGAAGTGCGCCACTGTTGCTCTATGGCTATGGCTCATATGGCATGTCCATGTCCGCTGGTTTCTCAATCTCCACTTTGTCGCTGGTCGATCGGGGCATGGTTTATGCCATCGCCCATATTCGTGGCGGCATGGAAAAGGGCTATAACTGGTACACATCAGGCAAAAAACACAACAAAAAGAACACGTTCAATGATTTCATTGCGGCGGGTGAAATGTTGGTGGAGCAAGGCTACACCTCAAAAGGCAATATTGCCGCAATGGGCGGCTCGGCAGGCGGCATGTTGATGGGCGCTGTCGCCAATCAGGCTCCTGATTTGTTTGCGTCTATTCTTGCGCTCGTTCCGTTTGTAGATGTGCTGAACACGATGCTTGACGATACGCTACCCCTCACCCCACCGGAATGGCCGGAATGGGGCAATCCAATCACCTCGAAAGAGGACTATGAATATATCGCCAGCTATTCGCCTTATGACAATATTGAGGCCAAGGAATATCCTGCCATCTTTGTCATGGCTGGGCTGACGGACCCACGGGTCACCTATTGGGAGCCAGCCAAATGGGTGGCGAAATTGCGTGAGTTTAAGACCGACGATAACCCACTGATTTTAAAAACACATATGGGCGCCGGTCATGCGGGCATGTCTGGGCGTTTTGAAAAAATCAAGGAAACCGCCCTCGCCTATGCGTTCGCCTTACAAACCACAAAAGGCGCTAAATAAAGAAAGCTTTTTCTTTCCATACCTCTTGTTGCGGAACAAAGAACCGCGTATAAGAGTTTAGAAAATGAAGACCAACGAAGAACAATATTGGAGGCCAATCATGTCTTTTGAATTGCCAGAACTTCCCTATGCCTACGACGCATTGAACCCATATATGTCAGCTGAGACGCTGGAATATCACCATGATAAGCACCATCAGGCTTATGTGACCAACGGCAGCAAGCTGCTTGAAGGTTCTGGTCTTGAAGGCAAATCTTTGGAAGATATTGTGCGCGAAAGCTATGGCAAAAATGCTGGCTTGTTCAACAATGCGGCTCAGCATTTCAACCACAATCACTTCTGGAAGTGGATGAAGCCTAATGGTGGCGGTTCAATTCCGGGTAATTTGGAAGCTCAAATCAAATCAGATCTTGGCTCTGTCGACGAGTTCCGCGAAGCATTCTTGAATGCCGGTGCGACTCAGTTCGGTTCAGGCTGGGCATGGCTTGTGATGAAAGACGGCAAACTGGCCGTAACCAAAACGCCAAACGGTGAAAACCCGCTGATTCATGGCGAAACACCGTTGCTTGGTTGCGATGTGTGGGAGCACTCCTACTACATTGATTATCGCAATGCGCGTCCAAAATACCTCGAAGCTTTCTTCGACTCACTTGTGAACTGGGAATATGTGGCAGAGCTTTACGAAGCTGCGAAATAATCCCACGATTCAATGGTGAAAATTTACGATCCGCCAAGCCCCTGGGTTTGGCGGATTTTTTTTGGTCTGTGAAAAAAACAACGAATCTCTAGGCAAATCACCTTTTCCAGTGTTAACCATTCATTAACCACGGGAGAGGTGATTTGTTCGAAACCAAGGTCGTTGGAATACTGACGCAAAACTCAGCGCTAAGTTCAATCTTGGCCATGGTCCTGCGTGATGTCGCGGGTCTTCGCCTGCGTGAATTTTCCAGCGCGGCCCATCTTTTGCGCTATGCCGACATTGCGCCGCTTGACCTCTTGATCCTTGATTATCAGCTCGCTGACCGCTCTGCACCAGATGTTTTGAACAGCTTGCGCAGCAATCCCAGCATTGATGTTGAGACGTTACAAACCATCACCATGATTAAAAATATTGACCGGGAATTGCAGGCCAGTGTGGTCAATGCCGGCATTGATGAGATCATCGTGAAACCCATGTCTCCGGCCTATATCAAGGAGCGGGTAAGCGCCCGCCTTGGGGCCAATGGAAAATTTGTGCGCATCCCCACTTCAGCGGCATCCAGCCGCGATTGGCGCGATGATGAATCCCACAATGAGAACCAGCCTCGTCCCTTTGACCATGGGCAGCTTGGGCAAATGAGCGCCCAGCATGACAATGTGATTGAGTTTTCTGCCTATCGCGACAAGCTGACCAGCATGAGCGATAAGCCGCATTAAGGCCCCTCATTTCACACGGGGCACCTACCTACGAACATCTACTGATTGAGAATTTAGCGCGGTGTTTCCGACAACAGCGTCGCGACTTTATCCCAGCCTTCTTCCACTGATCTGGCAAAAATAATGCGCTCCAGTGCGTCGGGCCGATCAACGGCCACCACATCCTGCATGAAGCCGCGAAGCAACAAAAACTCGTCGCTTTTGGACAGGCACACAAGGGGCCGACAGGCTGAGGCCAGCCATGTTTCCAAATATCGCCCTAAATCCTGCACGCCACAAGGCAGCACCCAGAAATGTGAAACCGATTGTGCGATGGGTTCGATTGGCGACCCGTTTATCTCAATGATTTCAGCGCCGTCAGGTAATTTGACGCTTGGCGTATTTTCTTGATGATAGACCATCACCCGGCCATTTTTGGACAGCGCCCCGGATACAAAGCCTGAAGCCACCTCTCCGGTCGGCATCGCACAGCAGATATCGACCTTCTTCTGCGCCAAAAATTCGCCAGTCGCGTGGGCCTTTGTGATTTGCTTTTGGTGTTCGGCCCGGTCTGCAGGCACCAGAAATCCGGCAGTCTTGATTGGTTTTTTTCCCTTCATTCTAACGCCCCCGCTTGAGTGAACCGAGAATACCACGAACCAGTTGGTTCCCCAACTGTCGCGCAACGGTGCGCGCGAAGGTTTTTACGGCTGCTTCTGTTGGCGTTTGACGCCGGGATTGACTTGTCTTGCGTTTTGTTTTGGGGCGATCATCGCGATATTTGTCGCGGTAGCCTGTGCGCGTGTCCCAAAGGTCGCCAAAATCATCTTTTTGTTCGCGCTCAAGCTGCAATTCTTCTTCGCGCAATTTTGCCTCTGCACGGCGCTGCAGTTCTTCATAAGCAGAATCGCGATCCATGGTTTGATCATACAACGCTGCCACAGGGCTGTTTGCGATAATCTGCTTGCGCTCCTCTGGCGTGATCGGGCCAAGTCGCGATGATGGTGGCCGCATCATGGTGCGCCCAACGATCGAGGGAACACCTTTTTTCTCAAGCGTTGACACCAGCGCTTCACCCACACCCAATTGGGTGATCACTTCCTTGGTATCAAATGCTGGATTGGGCCGGAATGTATCGGCCGCTGTTTTCACCGCACGTTGCTCACGCGGCGTATAGGCCCGCAAAGCATGTTGCACCCGGTTGCCCAGTTGCGCCAGCACGGGGTCGGGAATGTCGAGCGGATTTTGGGTCACAAAATAAACGCCCACCCCTTTGGAGCGGACCAGTTTGACCACTTGCTCAACCTTATCCATCAATGCGTCTGGCGCGTCATCAAACAGCAAATGCGCTTCATCGAAAAAGAACACCAAATGCGGTTTGTCCGGATTGCCAACTTCTGGCAGTTCTTCAAATAGCTCTGACAACAGCCACAGCAAAAACGTGGCGTAAAGGCGCGGCGATTGCATCAATTCATCTGCCGCCAACACACTCACAACACCGCGTCCGTCTTTGTCGGTGCGCATCAGGTCTCTGATATCCAGCGCGCGTTCGCCAAAGAAGTTTTCGGCGCCCTGCTGCTCCAGCACCAATAGCGAGCGTTGGATGGCACCGATTGAGGCACGGGAGACCCGGCCATATCGCCTGGAAATAATATCGGAATTTTCGTCAATATCGGCCAAAATCGCGCGCAGGTCCTTCAGGTCCAGCAGCAACATGCCCTCATCATCCGCGTATGCAAAGGCGATATTGATCACGCCTTCTTGCACTTCGGTCAAATCCATCAGCCGGGCCAGCAAAAGCGGGCCCATATCGGAAATGGTGGCGCGAATGGGGTGGCCCTGGCGGCCGAACAAATCCCAAAAGATGGTCGGAAAGGCTTCATAGACATAATCGTCAAAGCCAATATTTTGAGCGCGCTCTTCCAAAAAGTCTTTGGTTTCGCCGCTTACCGCAACACCGGAGAGGTCGCCCTTCACGTCAGCGCAAAACACAGGCACCCCTGCCCGCGAAAAGCCTTCAGCCATGATTTGCAGGCTTACAGTTTTACCTGTGCCGGTTGCCCCAGTGATCAAGCCGTGGCGATTGGCCAACTTCAGATCGAGATATTCAGCTTGGGTGCTGGTGCCAAGATAAACCTTGCCGTCAACAAACATCCAATGGCCCTTCCAGAATTTTGAAGGTTTATATAAGCCGTGCGATGAACAAATCTCAATAGGACCATTGTTTTTTTTGACAAATATGCCCAACACATCAGTTCAGTTGGTGGTTTGACTTGAAAAGACACAAGCGATGCCCCATTTGTCGAGCAGACTTATTTTGGGGGCTGGACATGCTGACGACGACAACGGACACGCTCGATGGTTTCGAGATTACCGAATATATGGGCATCGTGATGGGGGAAACTATTCTGGGTGCCAACTTTATTCGCGACATTATGGCGACCGTGACCGACTATATCGGTGGCCGCTCCGGTGCCTATGAAGAAACATTGAGCAGATCACGCAAAGCCGCCCTTGAAGAAATGTGCGATCGGGCGCGCGCCATCGGCGCCGATGCCGTTATCGGCATTGATATCGACTATGAAACTGTTGGGTCACGCGGTGCCATGTTGATGGTGACCTGCTCGGGCACCGCCGTTAAACTGCGGAAAACCTGAACCAAGTTAACCAGCAGGGTCCTCTTGGCTTGCAATTGAACGGTATTTCACGCTCAATAGACTAGCAGTTCGGGAGGGGTGCATGATAAATCGGCGACATTTTTTGATGACTGGCGGCGCATCCTTTTTAGGCGCTGCCTCAGCTATGGGCGTTGCCTCGCCACTTATGGCGCAAAACAATGTGAGCGGCGCCCTGCTTGATGGCCGAAATTTTGGCCTCGCCCCCGGTGCGCCTTATGACCAGGCCGAGGCATTGGCCACCGCGATCAATGCAGCCAACAGCGCCAAGCAAAAGCTTTTCCTGCCCGCTGGTAGCTACCAGATATCAAATGTTACTTTACCTTCCAGCACACAAATCATTGGTGCAGGCAGCGCGACCAAACTGGTGCAGCTCACGGATAAGCCTATTTTTTCGTTGGTCGGTGCGCAAAATATCGCCCTTGAACAGTTTGATTTGGTGGGGGCGCAAGACCTGGCGGCGGACGCGATCCTTTACATGCAATCCGTGCGCAATGTGAATATTGAGGAATGCGGCTTTTTCGCCAGCGCCAAACACGGCGTTTGGGGATATGACGCGCAAGTGCAACTCAACAGCAATCGCTTCGAACAGGTGGGCAGCGCGGCGATCTTTTTGACCAATGGCGTGCAATCGCAAGTGCGCGGCAACATCATCAATGGATGCGGCAACAATGGCATTTTGATTTGGCGTGATGAACCGGGCTTTGATGGCACGATTGTCACCCACAATCAGATTGAAAATATTGAGTGGCGTAGCGGCGGCAACGGCCAAAATGGCAATGGCATCAACGTGTTTCGAGCACAGAATGTCATCGTGGCGAACAATGTAATTAAAGATTGTGGATTTACAGCGGTGCGCGCCAACGGCACGCGCAACACGCAGATCATCGGCAATAATTGTCAGCGGTTGGGTGAAGTGGCGATCTTCTCCGAATTCGGGTTTTCGGGCTCTTTGATCAGCAACAATGTGATTGACGAAGCGGCCACCGGCATTTCAATCACCAATTACAATGATGGCGGCTACTTGGCTGTGTGCGCCAACAATATTGTGCGCAATATTTGGGAAAAAAGCCCCAACAATCCCGACACCATTCCACTCGGCATCGCTGCGGAGGCAGATTGCGTGCTATCGGGCAATGTGGTGGAAAATGTGCCCGGCGCTGGCCTCCTGCTCGGTTGGGGTCCTTATCACCGCAATTTGCTGGCCAATGGCAATTTGGTGCGCAAATGCAAATATGGCATTGCCGCTTCGGCAGTTGAAGGCGATGGCCCGATCAATATTACGGGCAATTCGCTTTTTGAGTGTGAGCAACCGATGGTGGGAAGCAAATGGCGGGATGTTGAATTTGATGATCTGGCGAAGAAATCGCCAGACCATATTTTTGTCGCCAACAATGTTGTCGGCTAGGCCCTAAAAGCTCACCACTAAAGGAACGAGGCGAATTCGCCGCTCAAATGCGCTGCGCCCACTTCAAAGCCGCGCCAATTTTTCGTGGTTTTGTGAGACCATTGCGCCAGCAATTTCTTTTGGGCGTCTGATGCCTCGGCCAAGCTGGCCACCAGCCCGGCGACGATTGCCTCAGCGGCAGGAACAGAGCCATCGTCCACTTTCAGGGCAAACCCTAAGTGGCTATTGCGCAAGGCGCCACAGAATACGCCGTCCGCGCCGACTTTCATCATCAATTGGCCTTTGAACGCCTCCATCGCATCGGTATCAATGCGATCAGTGCCTGCGACCAACATGGCGTTTTGCGCACATGCGTCAAACAGGCGCTGCCCTGCTTGCGTATAAAGGGCAGGTAAATCCGAATTTGGATCGCTCAGTTTGGCAAATCCAGTGGCAAACCCGCGCAAGGGCGACGCCCAAGTTGGAATTGAACACCCGTCGCGACCGCATCTGTCGGTGCTCATCGTGTCACCCACCACTTTTTCAACGCAGGAACGCACCAGCTTTTGCACGGCATGGTCTTGCTCAATATAGCCCTTCGGATCGACACCCATGGCTTTGGCCACGGCCAACATGCCTGTGTGCTTACCGGAACAGTTATTGTGCAACGCCGTCGGCGTTTCACCTTTCGCCCGCATGGCCTCGCGCGCGGCTTTGTCGGATGGCACGTGCGCACCACATTCAAGCTGGTCGGCGCTCATACCAATTTTGTCGAGAAACCGTTCGACGCCTTCCACGTGGATCGGCTCGCCTTTATGAGACGCGCAGGCCAGTGCCAGGTCGCGGTCATCGAGGGCGAATTGATCAACCGCACCACTTTCGAATAAGGCCAGGGCTTGCAACGATTTAATGGCAGAACGCGGGAAAATGGGGTGATCCACATCGCCAGCGCTTGCAACAATCTTGCCGCTGGAATCGGCAACACAGAAGGCCGCGCGATGGCGGTTTTCCACCCAATTTCCACGTGTGAACTCTACCAAAACCGGATTTGCAGTTTGCTGCATTTATGATCCCCTCTTACTGCCTATGGCGCTTTTGGGCGATCAATAGCATAGCCAGGTCGGTCTACCAATGCGCCATTTCGCTAATAGTGGTTGGCCAACCCGGGGCCGCTAGGCCGTCCCCATTGGTCTAATCCGGCCTAGGGCGACTTTTCTATCACTGCAATAGGCGCTAAAAAGAAAGGCAAGTTGTTGAAGGCCGCGTCTGCAATTACTGCCGCGCGGAGGGTTACAAAGGGGCACGCGTCATGCGTTTGAAAGACTGCTATAATTTCCAAGATTTTCGCAAGCTGGCGAAGCGCAGATTGCCCGGACCGATCTTTAATTACATTGATGGTGGTGCCGACGATGAAGTGACATTGGCGGAGAACAGCAAGGCATTTAACCGATGTGACCTCTTGCCATCAGTTTTGGCCGGGGTGCGCGACATTGATATGTCGGTCACCGTGATGGGGCAAAAGCTCGACATGCCGGTCTATTGTTCGCCCACTGCGTTGCAAAGGCTGTTTCATCACAAAGGTGAGCGCGCGGTCGCTGCCGCCACGGAAAAATATGGCACCATGTTTGGCGTCTCCTCCTTGGGCACAGTGTCGCTAGAGGAATTGCGGCAAAAGCACAAAAACCCGCAGATTTATCAGTTTTATTTCCACCGCGACCGCGGGCTGAACAAAGCGATGATGCAACGTGCGAAAGAGGCGAAAGTAGATGTGATGATGTTGACCGTCGACAGCATCACAGGTGGCAATCGCGAGCGCGATTTGCGCACGGGCTTCTCAATTCCATTCCGCTTAAATCTGGCTGGTCTGACGCAATTTATGCTCAAGCCCATGTGGGGCATCAATTATGTGACCCATGAAAAATTTCGGCTGCCGCAGCTTGAAGAGCATGTATCGATGGGCGGCGGCACAAGTTCAATTGGCGGCTATTTCACCGAAATGCTCGACCCCACATTGAACTGGGACGATGTTGCGCAAATGGTGCGTGATTGGGACGGACAATTCTGCCTAAAAGGCGTCATGACCGTTGAGGATGCGCGCCGCGCGGCGGATATTGGCTGCACGGGCATTGTGCTCTCCAACCATGGCGGCCGACAGCTTGATGGGTCGCGCACGCCTTTTGATCAGTTGGCGGAGATTGTCGATGCAGTTGGTGACCGCCTTGACGTGCTGATGGATAGCGGCGTTCAGCGCGGCACTCATGTGCTTAAAGCGCTGTCGCTTGGCGCCAAGGCTGTTGGTGTTGGGCGGCAATATCTCTATCCGCTCGCCGCAGCGGGCCAGCCCGGCGTTGAACGCGCGCTTGGCTTGATGCGCGCGGAAATTGAGCGTGATATGCGCCTGATGGGCGTGAGCACCATTGATCAACTGGGTCGTCATAATGTGCGTTTTAAAGATGGTTGCGGCCAATTTGGCGAATGACCTGAATGACCAACGAAGACCTAATTAATAGATTTCGCGCCATTGTGGGCAAACGCCATGTGCGCACAGGTCAACGTGCCACCGAACGATTTCGGCGCGGCTTTCGCTCTGGCGAAGGGGAAGCGCTGTGTGTTGTGCAGCCGGGCACTTTGCTGGAACAATGGCAAATTGTGCAGGCCTGTTGGGCAGCAGACAAAATCATCATTATGCAAGCCGCCAATACGGGCTTAACGGAAGGCTCCACCCCGTCGGGCCGCTATGATCGCGACGTGGTGTTGATCAATACCCAGCGGATGGACAAAATCCATTTGCTTGATCAGGGCAAGCAAGTGATTGGTTTTCCCGGGTCCACCCTCTTCTCGCTTGAAAAGCTATTGGCGCCGCTCGGCCGCGAGCCGCATTCGGTGATCGGCTCATCCTGCATCGGCGCATCCATCGTTGGCGGCGTGTGCAACAATTCTGGTGGCTCGTTGGTTGAACGCGGGCCCGCCTACACCGAATTGTCGCTGTTTGCGCAGATTGATGCGGATGGTCAGCTTCAATTGGTCAATCATTTGGGGATCGATTTAGGGGAAACACCCGAGGAGATACTCACGCGGCTGGAACAGGGCGACTTCGACAAAAACCCGGCCGAGACCAACCGCAAAGCCTCGGCCACAGACTATGCGGACCATGTGCGTGCTGTCGATGCGGATACGCCAGCCCGCTTCAATGCCGACAAAAAACGGCTGCACGAAGCCTCAGGCTGCGCTGGGAAGATGGCGATATTCGCGGTGCGCCTCGACAGCTACCCCCAGCCGGAAAAGCAAAAGACATTTTATATCGGCACCAACAATACCGAAGATCTCACCACATTGCGTCGGCATATCCTGGCGCATTTTGACTCATTGCCTGTCTCTGGCGAATATATGGAACGCGAAGTGTTTGATCTGACCGAACGCTACGGCAAAGACACGGTGATGATGATCGATTGGTTGGGCACAGACCGCTTGCCGACCTTCTTCGCCTTAAAAGGCGCGATCGATTCGCGGTTGCGCAATGTTCCCGGCTTCGCCAATTTGACCGACCGTCTCATGCAACTGTTTGCCCGCCTCACCCCGCGCGTTTTGCCCAAACGGATGATGGAATTTCGCCAACGCTATCGCCATCATTTGATTCTGAAGATGCGCGATGAGGGTGTCGACGAGGCGGCAGCATATTTGGCCAAGCTGTTTGCCGATCGTGATGGTGATTCTTTCGAATGCAGCGCACGGGAAGCCAAGTTGGCGGGGCTACATCGGTTTGCCGCCGCCGGCGCTGCTGTGCGTTATATGGCGATCCATGGGACCGAGGTTGAAGAGATTATCCCGCTGGATATTGCCCTGCAGCGCAATGATCTGGATTGGTATGAACAATTGCCGCCAGAAATTGACGAGCAATTGGTGCATAAGCTCTATTACGGGCACTTCTTCTGCCATGTCCTGCACCAGGATTATATCGTCAAAAAAGGCGCAGACCTCAAGGCGTTGAAGGCGCAGATGCTTGAGTTGCTGGACCAGCGCGGCGCTGAATATCCCGCCGAACATAATGTGGGGCATCTTTACGTGGCCAAACCCGATTTGGCGGCGCATTATCAGTGCTGTGACCCGACCAATTCATTCAATCCGGGCATCGGCAAAATGTCGAAGAAAAAGCATTACGGTTAAGCCTCAAACCGAAGCAGCTCACCGACAAAAAACGCAGTTTCGTCGCCTGCAAAATGCTGCGGATTCAAATCAATAATTTTGGAAAGATGATGGCTGGGGCGGCAGGATTCGAACCTGCGAATGGCGATACCAAAAACCGCTGCCTTACCACTTGGCCACGCCCCAGTATGTTCGTCAAATAAATGACTGAACGGTGTCGGTATATATGCGTTTTCATTTGGATGTGCAACCTTTGAAAACCACCTTTTTCAAACTTTTTGCACAAACTTGCCTTTAGGCGGCCAAAGCGGTGCAAAAGGGGTCAACTATTGGTCATTTATCGAGAATTTGACGACCAGCCAAGCGCTTGGACAAGTCTAAACTAGCTCTGGCCAATTCACACACAATTTGACTCAATTGCCCATTGTTGCAGTCTTTTGGAATTGCCCCTACTAATTAAGCCCTCTTACGCATTATCCGCTCAACGCCAAGGCGAACATGACTTTGCAACAGCAAACTGCACCCAGCTATCAAACAGACTTTTCGCCCAAAATTGGTGAGGCGGAAAGCGTTGCGCCTTTTGTTGAGCGAATCGTTGCGCCAAATGCGTCGCCCTACACGTTCACGGGCACCAATTGCTTTTTGGTGGGCCAAGACGAGTTGGCCATCATTGACCCCGGCCCCGACGTGCAAGCGCATATTAACGCCATCGACAGGGCGCTAAATGGGCGCAAAGTTGTTGCCATATTGCTCACCCACACTCACCGCGATCATTCGGCCGTGGCCCCCAAGCTGGCCCATAAATATGATGTGCCGCTGATGTTTGGCGGCCCGCATCGGCCCGCGCGTGCCTTGCGCCTATTTGAAATCGACCCGATGAGACGATCAGGGCATTACGGGTTACGGCCTGATCGGACCTTGAAACAAGGCGACATTATTCGGCTTGGTGCGGTGGAAATCGAAGTGATCGAAACGCCCGGGCATTGTGCCAACCATATTTGCTTTGCGTTATCGGACCGGGCGCACATTCTCACTGGTGACCACATCATGGGGTGGAACTCCACGCTCATTGCCGATCCGGATGGCGCCTTGGCCCCCTATTTGGAATCGATAGACTTTTTATTGGCTTGCCCGGGACAAATATATCTTCCCGCCCATGGCGACCGAATCGTAAAGGGCAAAAAGTTTGCCAAAGCGCTCAAAGGGCATCGCCTTCAACGCAACGCGCAAATTATTGACCTGCTTAAAGAAAATGCAAAGCTCTCCGCTTGGCAGTTGACGGATAAAATGTATCCCGACGTGTCGATGGCAGTGAAAGGCGCTGCACTGCTCACGGTGAAGGCGCATCTGCATTTTTTGACTGAACAGGACAAACTGCGAAAGCACACGCGGCTGTTGCGGCAGCCGGTTTATAGCACAGCCTAGTCCGCCTCCTCAGTCGATGGTTCCTCTTGCAAAGGCGCGGCGCGGCTTAGGTCCAAGAGTTTCTTGCGCACGGCGCTATCCAAATCTGCCAAGAAGGATTGTATGCGCCGTCCATTGGTGCCCAAATCCGCTTCACCAAAATAGGAAGCAGACCGCATATCGATTTCGCTCTGGTTTTGATCGTAAATTGCACGAATGGAAACGCGATCTTTAAAACCCAACCATGTCTTAACATCGCCCATGTACAGCGTTTCCGTCTCGGTCGCTGATTGGCGGTTCACATTGTCCCACCCCTTTGCCGCGATCTGTCGTTCAAGCAGGGGCAGTATATCGTTGGGTCCAAGTGGGTAGGCACGGGTCACGGCGGTGGGAAAGCTAATCGCCACTTCCTGCGCCATTTGCTCAAGCTCAGCCTGTTTGGCCGGCGTTTCGAGCGACGGTGCCCCCAAAGGTGGTGGATTATTGATGTTGGTCGTCACCTGGTTGGTTTGCGGGTGTTGGGTGGCCAACAGCACTGTGAGCCCCAAAAGACCAGCCACAGCAATGCCGACCAAATTGGCCCAACTGGCCATGCCCCATCCATGATCGCCTGTGTACCACAAGCGTATAAAGGCAATGAGGCCCACCGCCAGCGCGGCCATCCCCAATATGGTGGCCAACGCAAACATGGTGACGAAAATTGGGCCATCAATTAGTTCGATATGATGCGCCAACACCGACACCACATAGAGCGGAATGACAAGGCGCGCCAAACGCGCCGCCCAAACGGCCCAAGCTGAGGTTTTGATGAAAATGCGCACGTGCTATTTTACCTAAGGGTTCAGGCGCTGGCGTTGCCACTCGCCATTTTTGTTTTTCGTAAATCGAACCCGGTCGTGCAGGCGAAATTCGCCATCACACCAAAATTCAATCTCACTCGGCAAAACCGTATAGCCTGACCAATGATCGGGACGCGGCACGTCCTGACCTTCATATTTTTCTGTCAGCTCTTCCACCCGATCGATCAGTTCTTGACGCGACGCCAATGGCTTTGATTGATCTGAGGCATGGGCACCAATTTGCGACCCGCGTGGGCGTGACGCATAATATGCGTCTGCGCGCTCTTCGCTCACAGGCTGCACCTTGCCGCGCACGCGCACTTGCCATTCCAGGGACTTCCAATAAAAGCCAAGCGCCGCCTTTGGATGCTTGGCCAGTTCATCACCTTTGGCACTGGTTGTGTTGGTATAAAAGGTGAAGCCGTCATCTTCACGTTCTTTAAGCAGCACAATGCGGATATTGGGCAGCCCGTCAGCGTCCAGCGTGGCCAGCGACATGGCATTGGCGTTGCGTGGTTCTTTTTCCCACGCCAATTCCAGCCAGCGATCAAACAATTCATAAGGGTCAATTTCCCCTTTGAATGCGGGGTCGAATAGCTCTTTGTTGCGAGATTTCACCAAGGCTTCGATATTGTCCTGCGCCATTTATGCCGTTCCTTTTTTAGAGTCGGCATGGAGCAGTACCTGCCTAGCCGACCGCTTGCAGCCCCTCCGCCTTATGGCAAAAAATGCCAGATTGCGGATCAAGCTGATATTGATCCAGATATGTGCCCGCACTATTGGCCAATTCGTCAACCTTATCAATGATGAATTGGGTTTTTCGATCATCAAAGAGGTAGCTGAAATTCAGCCGCACCCATCCGGGCTTTGCTAGTGCGTTCCCCTGCTTTATCTCATTGCGCACCTGTTCGGATTGATGCTGATCAATATTCAACAAATGGTGGCCATATGGTCCGGCGCACGCACAGCCACCGCGCGCTTGAATGCCGTAAAGATCGGACAGTGCCCGGGTGAAAAAATTATGCGGCACGGGCATCCCTTCATTGTCGGTGACGATGAAGGAGAAAATCGGGATGCGGTGGGCGTCCAGATTTCCCAACAAATGAATATTGGGGTTATTGCTCCAGCGCGCCATGGCCATGCGCACAAACTGTTGCTGACGGGTGGCGATCATGTCGGCATCCAGCGCCTCTTTGGTCAAGAAGCACAGGGCAGCGCGTATATCGCCGATAATATTGGGTGTGCCCGCCTCTTCGCGTTCAGCGATCGAATCCACATAGTCACGGTCCCATTCGGACACATAGGTGACTGTGCCGCCACCCGGCCATGAAGGCACATTGCGCCGCACAACTTCATCTTTCACCGCCAAAATGCCTGAAGCGGCAGGGCCGCCGGCAAATTTATGGGCTGACATGAAGATGGCATCAATTTCCAAGCCTGGCGCTGGGGTAAGGCTCACCGGGAGGTACGGCGCGCCGCCAGCATAATCCCAAAAGCTGAGCGCCCCTTTTTCCTTGAGCAATTGCGTGGTGGCGACAACATCCGTGGTGATGCCCGTAACGTTGGACGCGGCAGAAAAGCTGCCGATGCGCAAACAATGGTGGGCATATTGATCAAGCAGGTTAGAAAGCGCATGCAAATCCAACCCACCTTCCTCGGCTTCGGGCACATAGACAATTTTTGCGCCCGATTCGACCCAGGGTAAAATGTTGGAATGGTGTTCATATGGCCCCAAAAATACGACTGGCACTTGATCCGCCCGCACCAGATCCTCCAGCCCCACCAACTTGACCAAACGATTGATCGCCGCTGTCGCACCAGCCCCAGTAAAAATCACCGAATGCTCGCGGCCCGCGTCGATTATGCGGGCAATTTCGGCCCGGCCAGCTTCGCGCATAGCGGTCATTTTCTCCCCGCAATAGGACGCGCGGGTATGCGAATTGGCGTAATAGGGCAGCACCTCTTCCGCGACGAAATCTTCAATCACCCGCAAGGCGCGCCCGGACGCAACATAATCTGCGTAGACCATTTTTTGTGGCCCGAATGGCCCCTCGATCATCACATTATCGCCAATTAGTTGATCACGCAGAAATGCAGGAAGATCGTTTTGGACAGCCAGTTTTTGTGTAAATTTCTCAAACATTTAGGCCACCTTTTCAAATAGGAATGATTGGGACATCTGGACCTGCCCATCTTTGGTCAGCTGGGCATGAACGAGCGAATTGGGCGGTACCTCGCGCCAATTGTCTTCAATGTCATCGAGGGGTTCTGAGGCCAGCAAAAAATGATCGCACTGCAGCCGTTGATAGAGCGATGGGGCGTGGGCGTCGTTTGACCAGCGGATGGCCCAGACATTTTCACCATCGGCTAAAGCGAAAGTAGCGCGGAAAGGCGCTTTGACACCTGTGTGGCGCATATGATCCAGAATTTGATCTATTGTCGCTTCAATCGCCTGCACCGGATCGCGCCTTAAGCCATTGGTGCACAGCAAAGCAAAAATCAGTTCGCTATCCGTATCGCCTTGGCGCATTTGGTAGCTTTGGTCATCGAGCTTTTGCTCAAGCGGTCGTTTGACCTTTTCGAAATCGCCGATTTGGCCGTTATGCATAAACAGCCAATTTTCGCAGCGAAACGGATGGCAATTCACAAAGATGTTCGGCGCGCCAGTGGACGCCCGCACATGCGCAAAAAACAGATTGCTTTCCAACTGCGAGGTGATCTCGCGCAGGTTTGGATCGCTCCACGCGGGACCCGCATTGCGATAAAGGCCAGGAAAGGGCTTTCGGCTATACCAACCTAAGCCACCGCCATCGCCATGGACACCAAGCTTGGCTTGATAGGATTTTTGCGCCTGCCCGCAAAGAGCATGCTCCCCATCATATAGATAATCTTCCATATGGGTCGGTTGACCCAAATAAGCGATCCAACGGCACATTTTGACCCTCTTTCGATCTCGAATATCTATTACTGCGCGAATTTAGTGAGAAATTCTCTCTAAATTTATGGACAAAGTGATCAATATTTGGTCAAATGACCACATGAATGGACATAAACTCGATCATTATGATTGTGCTATATTGCGACACATGCAGCGCGATGCGTCTCTGACGCAGCGTGATTTGGCCGATTTGGTCCATTTGAGCCAAAATGCATGTTGGCGTCGGTTGCAAAATCTCAAAGCCGCAGGCTTTATCAAAGGCTCAACGATTTTGCTGGATCGCGATGATCTGGGCTTTGGGTTGGTGGTCTTTGTTATGCTGCGCACCCGGCACCACTCGGCCGATTGGCTCGAAAAGTTTCGGGCGCATGTCTCAACCATCCCTGAGGTGATCGACTTTTTCCGCATTGGTGGCGACTATGACTATTTCCTGAAAGTGGTGACGCAGGACATGTCGAGCTATGATGATGTTTACCAGCGACTCATATCGAAGGTGGAACTCGATTCGGTCACTTCATATTTCGCCATGGAGGCGATTGAAGAGCAGCGCCCCTTGCCAATATAGTTTTTGACCGGAAAATGAGGGCTTTTCACCGCCAAAAGCTGGACATTGTCGGTGCCCATCTCCATATATGAAGCAAATGTAAAATCGCGTTGATAGAGAATTTCGATCAACGCCAATTTTGGAGTGACTCGTTTTATGCGTGATCCCTATAGCGTTTTGGGTGTGGCGCGCTCGGCGAGCGATCAGGAGATCAAGTCTGCCTATCGTAAACTGGCGAAGACCTATCACCCGGACCAAAATAAAGAACCGAAGGCTCAGGAAAAATTTGCTGAAGCCACGAATGCTTATGACTTTTTGTCTGATAAGCAGAAGCGCCAGCAATATGACCGCGGTGAAATAGATGCCGATGGCAACCCTAAAATGGCCGGATTTGATTTTTCCGGCTTTGGCGGGGGTGGCGCGCGCGGTGGTGGCCAGCAAAGCTCTGGGGTCAACCCTGAGGATATCTTAAAAGAATTTATGGGCGGCCTTGGCGGCGGCTTCGGTGGCCGTGGCGGCGCTGGTCCCATGGGTATGGGCAGCGCCCGCAACTTTTCCACTGGTGCCCGCAATCGCCCCAAAGGCGAAGACGTCAAGGTACGCCTGAATGTGACCTTGGAAGAAATTCATGCGCGTGAACCGGTGCCAGTGACTCTGCCAAATGGCAAGGTGCTGTCGGTCAACTTGCCATATCCGCTTAATGACGGGCAGCAAGTGCGCCTGAAAGGTCAAGGCGAAGCCTCTCCTATGGGAGGTAAGCGCGGTGACGTGTTGGTGCAGGTCAAAGTGAAAAAGCACAAGCATTTCCGCAAGGATGGCGACGACTTGCGCGTGGATGTACCGATCACGCTTTATGAAGCCGTGTTGGGCGGCAAAGTGCGTGTACCTACCCTATCCGGCGCAGTTGAGCTCAAAGTCCAACCGGGCATGGACACGTCAAAATCCTTGCGCCTCAAAGGCAAAGGGTTGTTTGGCGAAGGTGATCTCTACGTCAATTTGCGGATTGTGCTGCCAGAGAAAAAAGATCCCGACCTTGAAAGCTTGATGCGGTTTTGGCGTGATCAAAAGCCCTATACGCCGCGCGAAGAAAGCTAATTGCGGTCTGCAGCGGCGCGGCGCAAGCGGTCATTGATCGCTTCGCCCAACCCATCCGCTGGAATTGGGGCCACTGCAATGGTGCGCACCCCCTGCTGATCCGCCTGCCGTAAAAAGCTAAACAAATTGCGCGCTGCTTCCGCCAAATCACCACTTGGCGAGAGGTTGAGCGTTGCATGCTTGCTTTCAAGGCCACTTGCGCCAAAGTTCAGCGCCGCTTCCCCATCATGACAATCCACAGCATTTAAGCGTACAGCGGCGTTGGGCGCATAGTGCGACAGCAACATGCCCGGCGCTTTGATGGTTTTGTCTTGCGGATCGAGCACTGGCATATTGGTCGCTTCTGCAAGCTGTGAACGCGCGATCGTGCCGGGCCGCAACAGCACCAATTGATCATCGCTAACGGCGACGATGGTGGATTCCACTCCCTCTTCCGCAGGACCGCCATCAACCACTGGCACACGCCCTTCAAACCCATCCAGCACATGTTGTGCTGTTGTAGGCGATAGTTTGCCGGACGGATTGGCCGACGGCGCCGCCACGGGAAAACCTGCCGCTGTAATCAATTCACGCGCCAAATGATGTTTGGGCATGCGAATGGCGATTGTGTCTAAACCTGCCGTCACCAAGTCTGAAACTGGTGCATCGACCCGCTTGGGCAACACCATGGTAAGTGGGCCAGGCCAAAACTGATCGGCCAGTTTTTGCGCCAACTCGGGGAATATCGCGAGCCGCTGCACCATTTCCAAATCCGCGCAATGCACAATCAGCGGGTTGAAGCGCGGGCGGGCCTTGGTTTCAAAAATCTCCAACACCGCATCATCGCGCGCCGCGTCGCCCGCCAGCCCATAGACAGTTTCGGTGGGCATCGCCACCACATGGCCGTCCCGTAAAATTCGGGCAGCTTGTTCAATTTTAACTAAATGTGTGCTATCGCGCGGCTCTCTCATCGGTGCTGTTTGACAAGGCTTTGCAAGAAGGTCAAGAATCAAGTTCAGCAAACGCAAGTAAAGGCGAAACAAATTAGATGGCATGTTTGCTTATCCAACACCCGCAAGGTGCACAGCACCAAATGCCAAAAGGGCATCCAGAAAGCCCTGACCGCCTGCATTATCTCGACTTGCTTTTCAACCATGCGCAGTTCGCTGGTTTTGACAAAAGTGAAGCCAAATATGCCGATTTGGGGTTGGTGGAGCTGGCCCATTCCCAACAACATATTCAGTTGGTGAAATCGCGCCGCCCTGTTGAAAGCATTGCAGAGATTGATGGCGACACCTTTATTGCGGCCAACAGCTTTGAAGCTGTGATGAGCGGCATGGGCGGGGCCATGGACGCGGTGGAAAGCGTGATGTTGGGCCACCATCAAAATGGCTTTTGCGCCATTCGCCCGCCTGGCCACCACGCCGAACATGATCGCCCCATGGGGTTTTGCCTGTTCAACACCATTGCCATCACCGCGCTTTGGGCGCGCGAAAAATATGGGCTGGAACGTGTGGCGATTGTCGATTTCGACGTGCATCACGGCAATGGCACACAAGACATTTTCTACAATGATCGCAATATGTTTTATGGCTCCACCCACGAAATGCCCTTATTTCCGGGCACGGGACAAAAGCGCGAAACGGGCGCTGGCAATATTTATAATGCGCCGCTTTCTCAAGGCACGAATGGTGCGACGATGCGCGAAGCGTACAATGATCGTATTTTGCCCGCGCTTGATCGGTTTAACCCCGATCTGATTTTGCTCTCTGCCGGATTTGATGCCGACCAGCGCGACCCGCTCGCCTCCCTCAATTGGGAGCCGCGGGACTTTGCGTGGGTCACTGGCAAAATTATGGATATTGCTGACAAAAGATGTGACAACAGAATCGTATCCCTATTAGAAGGTGGATATCATCTAAATGCATTGGCTGAAGGTGTTGCGGCGCATATCAATATGCTAGAGCATGGAGAAATGGGCGCGCCCTTTGATGCAGCAAAAGAACTAGAAGGAATTTGGCGTGAGCGAGAAAACGCATAGCGATATTGCCGAGATGGATTTTGAAACCGCGCTGACCGAGCTTGAGCAAATTGTGGGCAAGCTTGAAGCTGGCCGTGCGCCCTTGCAGGAAAGCATTGAGGTTTATGAGCGCGGCGGTCTGCTGAAGGCCCATTGTGAGAAATTGCTGAAACAGGCCGAAGCCCGGATCGAAAAAATCACGCTAGACGGCAATAGCCAGCCGCAGGGCACTGAGCCACTCGACAGCTAGAAAGCCCCACAAAATGCGCGATAGCTTGCGGCTAAAGGCCGTTGAAGTGTGCGACAAAAAGATCGCCCAAAAGGGCGATAATGTCGGCATTTCTTTTTATGCTTTTTTCAAAAACAAAAATGATACGCCGGAAATCCTGATGGAAGCCGCGCGCTGGTGGATTGAAACCCATCGGCTGGACCATTTTGAAAAGGCGGTTAAAATCAAATCCATGATCGAAAAAGGCGAATAACGCCATAGTCTTAATTGACTTTATTCATAAATAGAGTCGGCAACTTCACACATTGATTCAAATAAATGCTGCAAGGACGATGGGTCGCATCGCCTTTACAAGGGCTTGGATTTAGGTTTCAAACGAGTCCAAGCTGAGTTGGAGATACATCATGAGCCTCGCACGTGTGCGCCTAATCCTATGGGCACTTGTTTTAATTGTCGGCGTCACTGCCACCATTTTCACCCTTTATCGCCAAACTTTACCCGCTTCAGAAACCGTGCGTTTTGGCGGCGATTTTGAATTGGTGAGCACCAAGGGCGAGACCTTCACGCAGGATGATTTGGCCGGCGAACCGACCATGATGTTTTTCGGTTACACGTTCTGCCCAGACGTTTGCCCCACCACGCTCTATGAAAGCAATGTTTGGCGCCAGGCGCTTGATCTGACCAGCGAGGACATCAAAACCGTTTTTGTGACAGTTGATCCAGAGCGGGATACGCCAGAACAATTGGACGCCTATCTCAGCTCGTTTGGCGAGGACATTATCGGCCTGACTGGCACGCCAGAGCAAGTTGACGAGATCAAATCCAAATATGGCATTTTTTCCGAAAAAGTGACCGATGAAGATAGCTCCGACTATTTGGTCAACCACACGGCAACGCTCTATCTTTTGGACGAGAATGGCGTCTTTGCAGGCACCATTGCATATGGCGAAGGCAAGGAAAGCGCCGTGGCCAAACTCAAGCGCTTGTTGAATATTGAAGGCTGAACTTGAAGCGGCTGGATCAGTTCTTAGACGAAAATGATTTGTGTCGTTCGCGCGCGCGTGCGCGCGACGCCATTTTGCGCGGCTGCGTCACCGTTAATGGGCGCCCCGCCGCCAAAGCGGGGTTAAAGATCTCCGACAAAGATGTGGTGGAAATTGATGACCCCACCGCCCCTTATGTATCGCGCGCTGCACTCAAACTGTTGGCGGGCATAAAAGCAAGCGGCATTGAGGTCACGGGCAAAACCTGCCTCGACCTGGGGGCATCCACGGGCGGCTTTACGCAGGTATTGTTGGAGCAGGAAGCGGAAACCGTGTTCGCGGTGGATGTGGGGCGCAACCAGCTCGCCGATGAAATCAAAACCGCGCCGCAGGTGGTGAACCTCGAAAACACCAATGCAACGCTTCTTTCCGATGAAATTGTGCCCAAGCCGATTGAGCTTTTGGTGAGCGACATCAGCTTTGTTTCCCTCACCAAGGTCATCGCGCCCGCGCTGGCGCTTTGCACATCGGGTGCAGATGCGCTGTTGCTGGTGAAGCCTCAATTTGAGGTGGGCCGGGAGAAAGTTGGCAAAGGCGGCATTGTGAAAGATGTGGCAGCCATTGAGGCGGCACGCCGACGGGTCGACAATTTTGTGGTGCAACAGAATTGGGAAAAACGCGCAGAGGTCCCCTCACCCATAGCGGGTGGCGACGGCAACCAGGAGTTCATTCACTGGTACCGCAAAACGGGTTAGCATGCTGAACAATCCTGTGAAATAAAGCATATATCTGCAATTAGAGCTTTCAATCACATTGATTATTTGGCAGATTTTAATAGTTATTTTTTAAATCAAAATTGTTGAATATTTACGAGCTCTATGGAAAAAATTCTCAAGAACACTCCACCAATCCTTATTATATACGGATTCATTTCTTCTCTGGCGTCAATTCTTGCTACTTACGTGAATCAAAATATGAGCACCGTCGGCATGAACACGGTCGACCAATACATCATTTTGATCGACAATTACCTGTTTGCGGCAGACCAGTTTTTCTATTACACGGCATTTGCCGGTGTGATTTGGGCAGGCTCAAAATTGTATAGCGAACTCAAAAAAAGATAGCGCGATTTAGTTCGCCAATGCATTTTTGCATAGCGTTAGTCAACTGCGCCCACATTTATGTAGTTGGCAAATACAGTTCGAGCTAAAATCCAATCCCGCCCTCGCGGCCTGTCTGGCCGCGGTGGCGCAAGAAATGATCCGCCAATACCAGCGCCATCATCGCTTCGCCCACAGGTACGGCGCGTATACCGACACAAGGATCGTGACGGCCCTTGGTGATGATGTCGGCATTTTCATTAGTTTTGGTGACGGTTTCGCGCGGCACCAGAATGGAGCTGGTGGGCTTCACCGCAAAGCGCACCACAACCGGGTCGCCGTTGGAAATGCCGCCCAGAATGCCGCCCGCTTTATTGCTCTTGAAATAGGGTGCATTTTCGCCAGCCCGCATTTCGTCGGCGTTTTCAATGCCTGTCATTTCCGCCGTATCAAATCCAGCCCCGATCTCCACAGCTTTCACCGCATTGATGGACATCATGGCTGAGGCCAAGTCCTGATCGAGCTTGCCATATACGGGCGCGCCGAGGCCGACAGGTACATTTTCAGCCACCACTTCGATAATTGCACCGACAGACGAACCAGCCTTGCGGATCCCATCGAGATAGGTCGCCCATTCTTCCGCCGCTACTGGATCAGCGCAGAAGAAGGGATTGTTGTTCACTTCGTCCCAATCAAACCGATCATAGTCGATTTTGTGTGGGCCAACCTGCACTAGGCTGGCGCGGATTTTGATGTCCGGCACCACCAATTGGGCCACGGCCCCAGCCGCCACACGTGCCGCAGTTTCCCGCGCCGAGGAACGACCTCCGCCGCGATAATCGCGGATGCCATATTTTTGCTCATAGGTAAAATCCGCGTGCCCCGGACGGAACTTGTCGCGAATGTCGCCGTAATCTTTGGAGCGCTGATCGGTATTTTCGATCATCAGTGAGATCGGCGTGCCTGTGGTGCGCAGCCCGTCGGTGCGTTCATCCTCGAATGTACCAGACAGGATTTTCACCTGATCAGGTTCACGCCGTTGGGTGGTATATTTGGATTGACCCGGTTTGCGGCGGTCTAGTTTTTCCTGGATCATCGGTTCTGAAATGGCCAAACCCGCAGGGCACCCATCAATCACCACGCCTAACGCTGGTCCATGGCTTTCACCCCAAGTGGTGAAGCGGAAAAGTTGACCAAAGCTGTTGTGCGACATGGTGCATCCTAAAGGTTTGAGATTGCTGCCGACAATTTTGCGAGAGACCGCAACAATTGTCTAGGCTGCATATTCGGTAAATTGTCCATTCTCAAAGCGAAACACCGCTTCTTGAGACGGCGCCCATTTATCGAGCACATCGCCGGGCTCGCCCGTCACCAGATGGCGGAAGGTGCGCGCCACGCCGCCATGGGCCACCACAACTGTCGGGCGCGTGATATGCTCGTGCATAAACTCATTCACACGCTCGATCACTTCGGCATAGCTTTCGCCATCTTTTGGGCGGTGCCGCCACTTGCTTTGCGACCGCTTCTCGTGCTCTTCCGGAAAATCCCTTTGCACATCGCTGGCCAGGATGCCTTCGAGATGACCAAAGGAGATTTCACGCAACCGATCATCGAAAGTGACTTCAGGCAAATCAGCATCAAACTGCTGGCGCACAATCTCCATGGTTTCACGCGTGCGCCCGAGCGGCGAGCAGAACCAATCAAACTGGTCGGGCGACCCACCATCGCGGGTCACCAACTCATTTAAAATCTCACCACTCAGCTTGGCCTGATTGCGCCCATGATCGTTTAGCGGCACATCGCGTTGGCCCTGAAATCGGCTTGCGCGATTCCAGTCGGTTTGCCCGTGCCGCACGAAATAAATCAACGGCCAGTTTTGATGTGCCATAGGTCTAAACGCTCTTAAGTGCTGCGGTGGTTTGCTTATTCCTGACTATCGAGTACGCGCATGCCCATCACATTGTAGCCGCTGTCCACATGGTGCACTTCACCTGTGGTGCCTGACGAAAGGTCAGACAGCAGATAAAGGCCAGCATTGCCCACTTCGTCGATCGACACATTGCGACGCAATGGTGAGTTGGCTTCGCCGTAAGACAACATTTTGCGGAAGTCGCCAATGCCTGACGCGGCCAGTGTTTTAATCGCACCGGCAGAAATGGCGTTCACGCGGATGCCTTCTGGACCAAGATCGGCCGCCAGATAGCGCACGGATGCTTCCAGTGCGGCCTTGGCCACGCCCATTACGTTATAATTTGGCACCACTTTTTCAGACCCGTAATAAGTCAGGGTCACCATTGAGCCGCCTTCATTCATGATTTTGCGGGCCCGCTTGGCCACGGCAACCAAAGAATAAACCGAAATGTTCATGGAGTTCTGGAAGTTACCTGGCGTTGTGTCGATAAAGCGACCTTCGAGCTCGCTCTTGTCTGAAAAGGCAATCGCGTGGACCAAGAAGTCAATCTTGCCCCATTTTTCTTCGATGGCGGCAAAGGCTTTGTCCAGCGCCGCTTCGTCGGTGACATCGGCCTCGATCACCAGATCCGAGCCAGCTTCTGCCGCTAGGGGCTCCACACGACGCTTCAATGCTTCACCTTGGTAGGTGAAGGCAAGCTCTGCGCCTTGGCTCGCAACTGCCTTGGCGATACCCCAACCGATTGACCGGTTGTTGGCCACGCCCATGATTACGCCCCGTTTGCCTTGCATCAGGTTGCCGCTGGTCATAAATGCACTCCTTGAGAAAAACCTTTGAATTGGGTTTTGACACAGCCGGGGAAAACGGGCAAGTTTTTGTATCAGTTTTCTACTGTTCCGTTTCCTCAAATTAGAGCAAAGTGTTCCATGACCCCGGCGCAACCATTTGATAAACTTCTTGAAATTGTTGGCGATGCAAATTTTCACCAAGACGATGCCGCCATGGTGCGCTTTTTGGATGAGCCCCGCGATTTGTTTCATAGAGGCGCGCGCTGTGCCGTGACGCCGACCTCTGTCGCGATGGTGCAAAAGGTGATGCAATTTGCCTATCAGAACGGTGTTTCTGTGGTGCCCCAGGGGGGTAATACTGGTCTTGTGGGTGGCCAAGTGCCCGCCAATGGCAATGAGATCATTCTCAGCTTAGCTAAAATGCGGCAAGTGCGCGATATAGATGCCTCTACCAATGTGATGACGCTTGAAGCTGGCGTTACGGTGTTGGAAGCCCAAAAACATGCAGAAGGGGCCAATCGCCTGTTCCCGCTTTCGCTCGGGTCAGAAGGCACGTGCCAAATTGGTGGCATTTTGTCCACGAATGCGGGGGGAACCGCCGTTCTGGCTTATGGCAACTCACGCGACCTTTGCATGGGCGTTGAGGCCGTGTTGGCAGACGGGCGCATCTACAATGGCCTTTCGAAACTGCGCAAGGACAATACGGGCTATGATCTCAAAGATTTGCTGGTCGGCGCCGAAGGCACATTAGGCATCATCACGGCAGCGTCGATGAAAATGTTTCCGCGTCCCCGCGCGTTCGAGACGGCATTGTTGAATATCGCGTCACCACAAGTTGGTGTTGATGTGTTTGAAATTGTGCGTGAGCGCAGCGGCAACCGCCTCACTTCCTTTGAATTGCTACCAACCATCGGCATTGATTTACAAATGAAGCACGACCTCATTGGCCGTGACCCGCGTTCCCAGGATACACCGTCTAACTGGCATATCTTGATGGAGCTTTCGCTGTTTGAAGGCGACCAAGATGGTGCGCTGATGGCTGTGCTGGAGGAGTTGGTCGAAAAAGGGCTGGTCGAAGATGCTTCAGTCTGCAACTCGCTGGGCGATCGGCAGTTGATGTGGCTGATGCGGGAAAACTATTCCGAATGTCAAAAGCGCGAGGGGGATTCCATCAAGCACGATATTTCGGTGGCGATTCGCGATATTCCCACCTTGATTGAAGAGGTGGACGCTGTTGCAGAAGAAATTCTGCCGGGCATCCGCTCTGTCGCGTTTGGGCATATGGGCGATGGCAATATCCACTATGATTTCCTCGCGCCGGAAGGCTATGAAGGCGATTTGCAGGCCTCCGCCCCGGCCATTCATGCAGCAACTTACGAAATTTTGGCGCGCCTTAATGGGTCTATTTCAGCCGAGCACGGCATTGGGCAACTGAAAGCTGATTTGTTGGCGCAAAAGAAAGACCCAACGGCATTGGATATGATGAAGAGCATCAAGCTGGCGCTTGATCCGAAAAATATACTCAATCCCGGTAAAATCGTACGCCCTTAAAACAGATCAAGCTGTGTCGACTTTTTAGATTTCGGCACTGCTTTTTCCTTGGATTTTTCTTCAAAGCTGACCTCTTTAATCAACTCTGCCCCTTCATTACGGGCATTGTTGACGGCTTTCGACACCGGAAAGCTGGTCACGCCCTGTTTGATGAGCGGGCGCACCAGTTTCAACGCGCTTTGCGCATTAACATTTTTGGTGTCGAGCCAATCTTCCATATCCTCTTTGGGCACATGTACAGGGGTGCGGTGATGAATATCGGCCAACTCGCCTGTCGCCTCTTGGGTCAGGATTGCAAAGCTGTCGATCTCTTCTCCATTCGGCCCCTCCCACGTGGCGTAAAGTCCGGCCAACGCCAGCAATGAGCCATCCTCTTTGTGGATATGAAAGGGTTGTTTTTCGCCATCTTTGCGCAACCATTCATAATAGCCGCTGGCGGGCACCAAGCAGCGTTGGTTTTTCAACGAGCTTTTGAACGCTGGCTTTTCCGCCACTGTTTCCACGCGCGCATTGGCCAACACAGTGAACTCGCGCGGGTCTTTTACCCAGTGCGGCACAAGGCCCCAACGCATTAGATGGGCCTCATTGCCGCGGCCTTGATTGATGATGCTCAAAACGGGCTGGGTGGGCGGAATGTTATAGCGGGCTGGGAATTTGTCCAACTCGTTCAGTTTAAACAAATTCAGCAATTCCTCTTGTGGATGATGTAGATCCAGTCGCCCGCACATATGATTTGCCTATCCTTATTTTGCGGGCAGTTTAGCCGCATTTGTCCGGTCGATAAAGGGAACGCGCCAGCGCAGTGTCATCGCGGCAGCGCCAAACAAGATCGCCGCAGACCCGACCCATTGCAGCCATGTCAGTTGACGGTCAAATGCCAGATAATCAACAAGAATCGCGGCAATAGGATAGATAAAGGCCAACGCACCGGTCATTGTGGTTTCCAGGCGCTGAATGCCATCATACATGATGATGTACATCAGCACCGTACACACCAACCCCAGCGCCAGAATGGCGCCCCATTCGGTTTGCCCCTCAGGCATGATCTGCCACTGCATCAATGGCAACAACATAATGGTGCCGACACTCACATGGGTCAGCGCCACCAGATGTGGAGGAACCCCAGTTAGCTTTTTCACCAACAAAACGGTTGTCGCATAGAGCATGGCTGCGCCAAACGCCATGATCACGCCCATCAAATAGTCGGTGCCAGTGTCGGTTGAGATGTCTCTGGCGCTGACCACAGCAATCATGCCGACAAAGGCAAAGAGTAACCAAAAGATTTTGGAAAAATTAAGCTTTTCGCCCAAAAAGGCGACGCCCATCATCGCCAAAATGATCGGCTGCGTGTGGTAGACCACGGTCGAAATGGTGATTGAGGCTTTGGAGAACGACCCGAAAAGCAATATCCAGTTGGTGACGACTGCCACCCCGCTTAACACAGCCAAGGTAATGTTCCGCTTGGTGAAATACTCACGCTTAAACATGCCAAGAGATGCACAAACAATGCCGAGCCCCACGGCACCGATGATGCAGCGCGAGAACACCACGTTAAAGGTGGGTTGGTTGGAGACCACGACGAAAAAGCCGATGGTCCCAGAAATCATCATGGCGGTGACGAGTTCCACCACCCCTATCCAATTGCGTTGCATATTTCTTCTCTTTCAAGCTCTTTGTAATCCGGTTTAACGCTAAACCCAAGCCGCAGAGTTGCACATATGAATATTTCGGCTAAAATACATATTTACCGAAATAAATTAGGTGAATTGGCGATTTCATATGGATAATGCAGATAGACTTCTGATTGAAACTCTTTTTGAAAATGGAAAAACGCCACTAAAAGAGCTTGCCGCGAAAGTTGGACTTTCCGCCCCCAGCACATCAGAGCGCCTAAAGCGACTTGAAGAGCGCGGGCTGATCAAGGGGTACACTTTAAATGTGGTGCCGGAGCAAATTGGCTATCCGCTACGTGCCATTGTTCGGGTCAGCCCGATGCCAGGACAATTGCAAAAGGTCACCAAGCTGATCCAGCAAACGGCGGAGATTACCGAATGTGACAAGGTGACTGGCGAAGACTGCTTTGTGTGCAAGATCCATTTGAAGTCGATCGAACAGCTCGACCTGATTCTCGACGGCATCAGCCAATATGCGGCCACCAACAGTTCCATTGTGAAAAGCTCGCCAGTCAAACGTCGGTTGCCGCCCTTATGAGCAAATTGGTCAATGTGGTCAGTGCCGCCTTGTTTGATGGCGACAATGTTTTGCTGGTGCAACGCAAACACCCGCCCTTTCAGCATTATTGGTCCCTGCCCGGCGGTCGCATGCAACCTGACGAATCTGCCAAGGATGCGATCCAACGCGAGATCAGGGAAGAGACCGGGCTCAGCGTTTCCCAGTTCCACGAGGTGCAAAAACACGCATCGGCGGGTTACACGCTGCAAGTTTTCGTCGCCCATGCCGACATCGCAAATGCCCAGGCGCTTGATGATGCGGCGGCGGTGCAAATCGCTTCGCTGCATGAGGTGCCGGACCTTACATATACGCCAGATTTGTGGACCATCATTCGTGCAGCCCACCAACGCCTCACCGAACTGTGAGCGCATTTGATTGGCTCCCCTAAGTCTAATGCGGCAAGCTGCAGGCAGATTTTGGGAGACAAATATGCGACAACTCATCTTCAATGTTTTGATTGCCGCCGCGCTGGTGGCCGGCGCTCCTGCGATTTTGGCGCAAGAGTTGCAACCCGACCAAGACGTGCCCCAACGTTGGGCAGCGGAAGGCTGGGAAACAGACTTTTCCAAAGCCACCGTAAGCTACAACGAAGTGATCGATGTGATTGGCCGCGACAATATCCCATCAATTGATGATCCTCAGTTCAAACCCGTGGCGGAAGAAGCCGGCATTCCAGGCAATGAGCCTGTTATCGGACTTGAACTGAATGGGGATGCCCGCGCCTATCCGCTGCGGATTATGATGTGGCACGAAATCGTCAATGACGAGGTTGGCGGCGTGCCCGTTGCGGTCACCTATTGCCCGCTGTGCAACACATCTATTGTGTTTGACCGTCGCGTCGGCGGCGATGCAGTTGAATTCGGCACCACTGGCAAGCTGCGCCATTCAGATTTGATCATGTATGATCGGGCGGAGCAAAACTGGTGGCAGCAATTCAATGGGGAAGCGATCGCAGGTGATCGCGCGGGTGAAGAGCTTAAGGCATATCCTTCCCGCTTGATGAGCCTTGATTTGTTCCGCGAGTTGCATCCCGATGGCGACATCTTGGTGCCTGATCCGCGCCGCATTCAACAATTGGGTCGCAATCCCTATGTTGGCTATGACAGTTCCGCCCGCCCGTTCCTTTTCCGTGGCGAAATTCCCGACGATATCAATCCCATGATGCGCGTGGCGTTGGTGCAATCCCCCACCCCGATTGGGGTTGCCCTGCCGCTGCTGCAGGAGAAAGGCGAAGTGGTTCACAACGACCTGATCTTTCGTTGGTCCGCCGGGCAAGCCTCGGCATTGGACCGGAGCGAAATCAGCCAAGGGCGTGATGTCGGCAACATCGAAGTGGTGCGCAAAACGGCTACGGGTGAGGACGAGCCTGTGGTGCATGAAATCACATTTGCCTTCGCCGCACGCGCCTTTATGAGCGACCTGACCATATTGCAGTAAATACGACCTCCCTAGTTGCCTACTTTGCGGCATCGTTTTAAGACTGACGGTGCCGCATTTTTTAGGAGACGATTTTGCGCATAAAAACGGCCAGATATTTATCCGTGCTTTTGCTTTGTCTTGGCAGTGCTCTGCCGGCAAAAGCCATTGATCCGGCCTATCAACCGCAAATGGAGCGGTTGGCCGAAATTATGGGCGCGCTTTATCATCTGGATGATCTGTGCATGCGCTCTGGCGTTGATTGGCGGTTGCAATTGGCAGAGCTGATGGATTTGGACGAGGTGGATGATGATCGCCGCGCACGTTTGGCGGGTGCATTTAATGCCAATTACACCGATTTCCAGCAAACCTACAGCCGCTGCACCGACTCAGCGAACATGTTGACTGGCCGTTTTCTCGATGAGGGGGCCAAGATCAGCTACGATATCCACATCCGTTACGCCGAATAATGTGGATTTCTCGCTCAAATTAACCTTTATTAAAGAACCTTGATGTCCGCGCCCTAAACCCATGTTACAGCTTGGATGTCAGGAGAACTAAATGTTTGAATATTCACGCACACAATCGCTTTTTGAACGCGATGATGAGGAGCGCCAACTGGCGCTGCAATATCTGGCCGAAGCATGGCGTAATGCCGATGTGGAAGGCGTTGAAAAAGAAGCCCTTGCCCATGCTGCCTTGTTTGCAGCCATCGCCACACTTGTTGAGCAATATGGCGAAGCCCCAATTGCCAAGTTGTTGGAAAAATTGCCTGGTCAAGTTGAGCTGGGTGAATATACGGTTGATCGTACCATTCAATAATTTAGTCCTTTGACGGAAGGCTGCATCATCATGGCCAAGCTATTAGCTCCAAGCGCCTTGACCATGGCCCTTTGCCTGGGTGCCCTCACCGCACCCGCATTTGCCACCACAACCGACAATAGCAGCCCTGCCAACAGCGATATTTCCTCGCAGTTCGGCGATCAGGACGTGACGGATGATCAAATCATCATCCCGCCCAATGAAAATGCCGATGCGCGGGCCGCGGCCTACGACAATCTTGATCCGCAGCGCGATTTGGCCATTCTGCCCAGCACAGTGGCGAAAACGCGCGATCAATTGATGGATGCGGCCCGATCCGGCGATGTCGAGAAATTTCGCCCCATTATCGATGCGCAGCCAGAGGTGCCGCAACTCAGCTTTGGGGTGGTGGATCAACCCATCCAATATCTACGCGACAGCTCCAATGATGGCGAAGGCCTCGAGCTGATGGCCATTATGCTCGAGCTGCTCGAGGCGCCTTACGCGGTGCAAGATTTTGGTGATGGCCGTCCAAAAATGTTTGTCTGGCCCGCCTATGCGACCCACAATTTGCAAGAGCTTAACCCGCAAGAGCTGGTTGAAGTCTACAAAATTGTCAGTCATCTCGACGTTGAAGAAATGCGCCTTTACGGCGGCTGGTACTTCTTCCGCGTCGGAATTGACGAAAACGGCGTTTGGCGCTTTTTCGTCGCTGGTGATTAAGAGAATGCCTCGGTTTTGCCGAGGCTTTTTTTGTTGGACCTGGGAAAGTCTGCGCGACAATTTGCGTTTTGTAACAGTATGTTGAGCGGCAGGTGTGCGACCCAACTCAATAATTACATGATTTCTGAAATGGGCGGGGAGCGGAAGTTCGCCGCAAGCGCGAGCCGACATTCACACAGTCTTTAAACTGGGCGTTATCTGCCTTGGGAACCTCTGCGCAGCCACTCATGAACGAAGGCAAGCTTTTCCTGTGCTGCAGGGGAAATGATAAAGGGGTAAATATCCGCCAAGCCCATGGAACGATTGATGTGGTTGACCCCCGTAACGACAGAGACCGCTACCCTAAGTAGGGCGTTGGCGTCTGGCTCCGCATAAGGATCCCAGTTGGGATGCGGGAAGTCTGGCGACGAAAAGCCTGCCGATACCGCGCTATCCGTAATATCAGTCAGATGCAGCAGATGCGCGGTCGTTTCGGCCCAATCCTCGTGCGGATGAGCAGATGCATAACTGGTCAGGTAGTTCTGGTTCCAATATTCTGGTGGACCATTGCTGTAGTGGCGTTGCAGCGCCGCAGAATAGTCCTCGCGTTCGTCGCCAAATACGGCACGAAAAGCATCGAGGAAATCGGCGCGCAAACTGAGGCGCCACCAGAGCATATGGGCGATTTCATGCCGCATGTGACCAATCATGGTCCGGTAGGGTTCGTCGAGCGCTTCGCGACGTGTTGTGCTGAGGACTGGATCGGCTTCAGCCACGCTGATGGTAACCACGCCATCCACATGCCCCATGGCAACGGGAGTTGGCCCATCATCGAGCATGTGAAACGTCGGAGGTGCGCCTAGATCCTCCGGGCGAAACCAATGCCAGCGGCCAAGATTGTCCAAGGCCCACCGCTTCGCTGCCTCGGTCCGCGCCCAGTTCGAAAGCGTGACTGGATTCGAGATGTCCGGCGAAACAGTTGTCATGGCACATGAGCGACAAAGGGCACCAGGCTTCGCTGCGATCCAGTTGCACCCGATGATCTCACGATTAGCGCAAAATGGTGGGGTTGGAATGAACGCGCGGGCCTGAGGATCATAGCCTACCGGGGTTCCATCTGCCGTAGCCAGATTGTGAAACCAAAGCGAGCCTGCCCCGACAGGATTGGAAAAAACGTACATGTAGAACAAGCTCCAAAAATTCGTTCACGCGGCGCAAGTCATCAACCGAAGATCACACAACCAAGGGTGTAGACTGTGTTTTCTGCAGCCTTAGGAAAGACATACAACCGATGCTTTAACAACACCCAAACCAGCCAAAGAAAGCTGTCGGCTTCCAACCGCAATCTTGGGCAATTGTAATGAATAAGATGAAAAAGCCTATACCCGTCTCACGTCTCGCCACCAAACCTAACGTTGACCTTCATTGGAAACAACCACCATTCGGTAAAATCTGTGCGCGACCACATATATCAATACATATTTATGCTTAGCGCCGCCCTCCAACCAGCAAAACCGGGGCTAGTTTGACAGTATGGAAGTCGGGCACGTACCCTAATTGCAAGAAAAACTGCTGACGGAACCAATCGAACGTCGGCGCGTTACCATTGTAGTAAAGGAGAATGCCCTATCTTAAAATCATCAGAAGCCCCAATAGCCAACGACGTCGCGGACTGGACCGACCCAACGCTTGATTCTGTTCGCGGAACGGAAACGCCTAAAGACCCGAACAAAGGCTATGTCGCCTTGCTGGGCTGGAGCGTCAACGCCATCAAAGCCGCCCAGAAGTTCGACCGTCGTTATATTGTGGTTGCGCCCGATTGGGCCGCTGACTTTTGTGAAGCGAATAATATTCCATACATTCCATGGGACTTCGCGCGGCTAGACGACACGTCCATAAAGATTGCCCAACGGCTCAAGGATGAGGGTGTCGATGTCGCCATTCCCTTGTTCGAAGAAACTGTCGAGTGGTCTGGCGCCATCAACTCGGTGCTTATGGATCAGCCCCGTATGTATGGGCAATCCGTCTTGTTTCGGGATAAGGCACTGATGAAACGTCGCGCCCAGCTGGGTGGTATACGTGTAGGTATTTTCGAGGAAGCTCACGAAAAAGATGACATCATTCGCTTCATGAAGCGGGTTAACCAGACGCTGCTGAAGCTCGACGGCGATGCGGACGATCCAATCCATGTAAAGGCCTTCGATAAGGCCGGTTGCCTTGGACACCGCATGATCCGTGACATCGAAGACATCGATAAAATCCCGCTGGAAGAATATCCCCTGCTGATGGAAAGCCACCTAGACGGCTGGGAGTTTGCGGTCGAGGCTTGGATCCACGACGGCGAAATCAAGTTTTTGAACATCTCGGAATATGTCACGCTCGGTTATTCTGTCTTTGTGCCCGCGACAAAAGAGCTGGAAAGCTGGCGCGAAGCGATCACCAAGCAGATCGAAAAATTGATCAAGACCTTTGACATCAAATTTGGCCAGATTCACCCGGAATACTTCGTGACGTCCGACGGGGAAATGTACTTTGGCGAGGTTGCTTATCGCCCACCTGGTTTCAAAGCGTTTGAGTTGATTGAGAGAGCCTACGGCTTCAATGCCTACCAGGCCTCTATCCTGGTCTTTGATCCCAAGAGCACCAAGGAAGAGGTGGATGCCTTTTTCCCTCGCGCGGTGGAAGACGCGAAGGGTTACGCGGGCTGCTTTGGTGTGTATCCACGGCGTCGTGTGGTCAGCAAGCTCGAGATGCCGAAAGAAACCACCGAACACCCGTATTTTGACAACCACGAGTTGATTGAACCCGCGCAAGAAACCGTGCCGGATCGGTCTGCCTTCGGGACCCACTGGGGATTGGTATTTTTCTTTGGGGATGATCCGATCAAGCTGCGCGATCTGCTCAAAGCGCAGGAAGAGTTGGACTTTTATGTCTAGGCAGGTTGATGACGCAGTCGCAATATCTGCTTAAACATTTCAGAGCCGATGACTGGCCTGCGTCAGTGACTCTGTTCTTTGAGCAGTAGCCGAATATATACATGTGGACATTCACTCACATGGAAGCGAGTGTCCACTTTGGGCCGGGGGTAACGGTCGACCCGAAAGACCAATTGTCTTAAACGGACTTATAGCGGAGATCGGATTCATGCAGAAAGTGAACTTCGCACTTCCACATAACCCCCGTTTTGCGTCAAAATGCGCCGGAGGATAAACTCATTTATCCCGCCATGCTTTCAGCGAAGCGCATTGGCTCGCCCTTGTGCGCATCAACCAGTTCGCCTTCCCACATCACGCGATTGCCGCGCAAAATGGTGCCCACTGGCCAACCTTTCACCTTTACGCCGTCATATGGCGTCCAGCCTGGCTTGGAGGCGATCCACACATTGGTGATGGTCTGTTCGCGGTTCATGTCAACGATCGTGAAGTCCGCGTCATAGCCCACGGCAATGCGGCCTTTATTGTTGATTTGGAACAGACGGTTGGGACCATGGCTGGTCAAATCGACAAAACGCTCAAGGCTCATGCGGCCCGCATTCACATGGTCCAGCATCACCGGCACCAAGGTTTGCACGCCCGTCATGCCCGAAGGGGAGTTTGGATAAGGCTGGTCTTTTTCCTCGCGGGTGTGCGGCGCGTGGTCTGATCCGAGCACATCCACGATGCCCAGATCAACGCCGCGCCAGATACCAGCCCGATGCTCTGCGTTGCGCACGGGTGGGTTCATTTGCACATAGGTGCCCAACCGTTCATAGGCGGTTTCGTCAAGCGTAAGGTGGTGCGGCGTCACTTCAACTGTGGCGACATCTTTGTTGGCCGCCAAAATATCCATTTCATCCGCCGTGGAAATGTGCAGCACATGGATGCGTTTGCCTGTTTTGCGGGCGATTGCCAGCAAACGCTTGGTGCATTTCACTGCCGCTTCCACATCGCGCCACACAGGATGGCTCGAAGGGACATTTTCAACCCGCAAATGCTTGCGTTCGTTCAGACGTGGCTCATCTTCAGAGTGGAACGCCGCGCGTCGGGTGATGGCGGACAGGATTTTTTCCACCCCATCGTCATCCTCCACCAAAAGCGATCCAGTTGAGGAGCCCATGAATACCTTCACGCCGGCACAGCCGGGAAGTTTTTCAAGTATTGGCAACTCATCCACATTGTCGTGCGTGCCGCCAATATAGAACGCGAAGTCACAGTGCATACGGTGGGTGGCGCGCTTGATTTTATCTTCAAAATTGGCGCGATCAATGGTGAGCGGGTTGGTGTTGGGCATTTCAAAAACGCCTGTGACGCCCCCCATCACAGCGGCGAGCGATCCGGTTTCCAAGTTCTCTTTATGCTCGGCTCCGGGCTCGCGGAAATGCACCTGTGTGTCGATGACGCCTGGGAGAATGTGCAACCCCTTGCAATTGATGGTCTCTTTCGCGTCGGCGCTTTGCAGATCGCCAATATGGGCGATGCGGCCATCGATTACGCCGACATCTGCCTGATGCACCCCATCATGATTGACCAGCGTTGCGTTGATAAAAATTTTGTCAAATTGCGCATTCATGGTGGTGTGCTCTTTTTTAGATGTTATGTAATTCATATCGGTTTAACGCGATGCCCCCATGAAGGGCAAGCCAAGTGAGAGGCCCTATGCCAACTATTTTCAAACTTGATCGCAAATTAATTTCCTTTTCTGGCCCGGACGCTGAAAAGCTGCTGCATGATACGCTGACCGCCAATGTGCGCGCGCTCGAGGAGAAAACCTGCCAATGGTTTGCGCTGCTGTCACCGCAAGGCAAGATCATGTTTGAGGGGCAAATTTTCCGCAAAGACGATGTGTTTTACGCTGATCTCGATTCGGCGCTGGTCGATGATTTTTTTAAGCGGATGCGGCTCTATAAAATGCGCGCCAACGTGGAAATGTCATTGGCAGACGATTTGGCAGTGGGCTGGTCGAGCGACGCAACCAACAGCGCTTTTAAAGATATCCGCCCCGGCATGGGCTTTCGCCACTATGAAGCAGCGGATGCGGCGTCCGCTTGGGCGGATGGCACATCAGCCTACACGCAAACACGTTTCGACAATGGCATTGCCGCCTGCCCTGCCGACTTTGAAACCAACAGCTTTTTCGCCCACGATATCGGCATGGATTTGCTGCCCGGCGCCATTGATTTCAAAAAAGGGTGTTATATCGGCCAAGAGGTGGTGTCACGCATGCAGCATCGCGGCACGGCGCGCAAGCGGGTGATGATTGCCAGTGCCGACGGGCCAATCGGCGCCCCTGCTGAAATTGAAGCCGATGGGAAAAAAGTGGGCGACATGCTGAACACGCAAGGCCAAACCGGCCTCGCCCTTGTGCGCATCGACAAAGCAAAACAAGGGGGCACATTTTTGCACCACGGCACCCCAATCCAACTTGCGGCACCAAACTGGGCAAGCTACGATTTGAGCGATTCTTAGATCCCGCGCAATTTTCTAGACTTCGGAGCGTCCGTTCAATGGCGAAAACTCAACCCCGTGCATGGCAGCGTATGCTGTCTGGCCGCCGTTTGGATTTGTTGGACCCTTCGCCACTGGATATTGAGCTGAGTGATATTGCCCATGGTTTGGCGCGTGTGGCGCGTTGGAACGGGCAAACAAATGGCGATTATGCCTTTTCAGTAGCGCAGCACTCTGTTTTGGTGATGCAACTGGCCGCGGCGGCCAATCCGAAGTTTGATGGCTCTGCCCGGCTTTATGCCCTGTTGCACGACGCGCCCGAATATGTGATGGGCGACATTATCTCCCCTCTGAAAGCGGCAATGGGTGGCGAATATAAGCAGCTTGAAAACCGGCTACTCGGCGCGATACATGTGCGTTTTTCGCTGCCAGCAAATCCGACAGCGCAGGTGGTCAAGCAGATTAAGAAGGCCGATCAACAAGCGGCCTATTTCGAAGCGGTGAATTTAGCGGGTTTTGAGCCCGCTGAAGCGCGCAAGCTTTTTGGCGAGCCCAGCCTTGCCAGTTTCGACATGCCTGATTTTGAAAACCTGATCCGGCCCTGGCCCATTCATGTGGCGCATGAAGAGTTTATGAGCCACTTTTCTAAGATTTCGGGCCCGGCCGCCCGATAGCCTCTTTCCAACGACGCTGTAACCCACACTTCTTCTTTTGCCGCGCCCACCGTCCCGTTTTGGCACGAATATTAACCATTTCTTAAGCATTGTTTTGACGCTCCACCCCAATGGTTGATAAATCCTTAATCAGCATTTTTAAGGAGATTCATCATGGGCAAATTGCCATTTTCAAACTTCCACTACGGTCCGCTGGCGTTCCTGCTGGCGATCACGGGCGGTTTTGCCTTGGCGGAAATGGCCCCTGAGTTTGTGCGCTCTGTTCAAGCTGGTGTTGATGAAATCCAAAATGGCGACGAGCCCAAGCCAATCGACATGTCCCAATTTGTGCGGATTGATGACGAGCATTTCCGCATCACAGCCAATGAGAATGTTGATATGGAGCCGTTTGCCAGCGTAACAGTGCGCAAAGTAGGCTATGGTAATGAAACGGACGTGCGGATCGCTTACACAAGCACCGGCACCTATTCCACAGACGGCTTTGCATCACCAAATGTGAATTATCCTGGCATCAAAGTTGAAAAGGTCTTCCCCTTGGTGCCCGGCATTCAAAGTGGCTCAATGATCTATTTTACAAAGTCCGAACTGCATCATCGCCGCATCTCTTTGATGCATAGCCCATCATCGATTGTCCGCTATTACCAGACCATGGCGAAATAGTCCGCCACGGCCTCTCGTTAGCCTCGCTTGAAGCGATAGAAAATGTGGGTGCCGATTTTGGTCATGCGACGTAAGCGCGAAGCCCAATGCGGGTTGACGTAAGTTGCATGATAGTGCGTTGAGTTCGCCACTTCAGGCAAATAGATATCGCCGCGAATAACTTTTCCGGCGATTTCTTCCGCTGTTGCCCACGCACCTTTTTCATTCACCCGCTCTGGAATGCCATCACACGCAAATGAGAACTGGCAACGATTGCGCCACGTCTGATTTTGGAAAACCACGCCGCAGATAGAATTGGGGTAGGCTTTGTGCTTCACCCGATTGCGCACCACTTGTGCAACCGCCACCTGTCCGCGGTATTTTTCGCCCCGCGCTTCGAAATAAATGGCCGTGGCCATGCACCATTCTTCCCGCGCATTCGCTTCCATCGACGCTTGGGTCAATGGCGCGCTTAGATCTTTGGTTTTCGGCGCATTGTCACGCGCATAGGCCAATTTCGTGGGCACAGAAACGGGGAAAGGCAGTTTCGGATCACGATCAACTGCGTCGGCATCACCCGAAATCGCGTCAATCGCGTCGAGGGCGGCCATTTGCGGCATATCTTGCGGTTTTGCCACCAGTTCCACATCTGCCGCCGGGCTAGACTTGGTTTTCTTAGGCGCATTATCAATGGATGCGACCATCACAGGATCGGGCATCGTCAGCACTTTGGGCGCCCGCGCCTCAGCAATCTGGAAGCGGCTGGCGGTGAAGCTCTGCGCAATCTCCATGGCAGATGGCCCTTGGCGCCGATCCGTTTTGGCATCACGATTGGGCCCCACAAATGCGGCAGCAACAGAGAAATTTTCTAGAGATGGGATCGCTTTACGTGAGGCAATCAGCGCATCAATCTCCATCGGATCAATGAACAGCTCAGCGCTTTCGTCCAGCCGTTCTAACGAAACGTTGGTGAAAGCTACCATCACAACTGTAAAGCTCAATATCGCGCAAAAGCCCTTATAGAGTGGCCCATTCTTTGCGCGCCCCTGCCCTTTCGGGCCAGCCAATTTAAAACTCATTCTTTACTCGATGCTACTCAACGGCATTAACGCGCCGTGAGGCTATTATGTCGAATCTTGGTTTATGGGGAGTAAACGCGGATCACGTTCTGAATGTGACCCGTTTGAAGCACAAAAATGGAGTTTATTTGACCAAAGTTAGATGTTGCTATTCAGCAACTAGATCGCGGCCTGCGCAAGGGCAAGACGGGCGATGGGAATACGGAACGGCGAACAGCTCACATAATCCACATTCAAGCCAGCAAAAAACTTCAGGCTTTCTGGATCGCCCGCATGCTCGCCACAGATGCCAATTTTCAGATCGGGGTTGGAAGCGCGACCACGCCGAATTGCCGTGCGGATCAACTCGCCCACTCCCTTTTTGTCGATGGTGACAAAAGGGTCGCCATCATAAAGCTTCTTGCGCTGGTAGGCAGCCAGGAAGGCTGGCGCATCATCGCGTGAAATGCCAAAGGTGGTTTGCGTCAAATCGTTGGTGCCGAACGAGAAGAAATCGACATGCTTGGCAATCTCGCCCGCCCGGATCGCTGCCCGCGGCAATTCAATCATCGTGCCAACAGAATATTTGAAGGATTCCGAGGGTGAAACACCCAATTGCTCCATAAGCGCGAGTATGTGCGTACGTACCCAGCTTACCTCACGGGAGGAGGAGACAAACGGCACCATAATCTCCAGATTGATCGGCACATCATTGGTTTGGATGGCTGCCTGGGCGCCAGCGACCAAGGCCTTAATCTGCATTTCCAGAATTTCCGGGTGCGAAATTGCGAGGCGACAGCCACGGTGACCCAGCATCGGGTTCACTTCGATCATACGCTCTAGGCGCCGTTCGAAATCAACGATTTTAAGGCCCAAGGATGCCGCGGTTTCCTCAATTTCTTCTTCGGTTCGTGGCAAAAATTCATGCAATGGGGGATCGAACAGTCGAACCGTGATTGGCCGCCCTTCCATAACCGAAAACAATTGCGCGTAATCATTGGCTTGATATTCCACCAGACCATGAAGCGCTTCCACGCGGTCGTCCAAATCCTGGCTAAACATCATGCGGCGCAGGGCCACCATGCGTTCGGCGGAAAAGAACATATGCTCAGAACGGGCAAGGCCAATGCCTTCTGCGCCAAAGGAGAGCGCAGTTTTGGCCCCCTCGATGGTTTCCACATTGGTGCGCACTTCGATGGTGCGGCTGCCGTCAGCCCAATCCAAAAGCTTGCCCAGCGCGCCGCCAATATTCGGTTGATTGAGGGGTAGCGCGCCAGCATAGACCTCGCCCGAATTGCCATCGATCGTCATTTCTGCGCCTTGGATCAGTGTGCGGTCGCCAAGCTGCAGGGTGCGCTTGTCTGCATCAATGACCAGCGAACGCACACCCGATACGCACGGCTTGCCTGTCACCCGCGCAATCACAGCCGCATGGCTGGTGATGCCGCCACGGGCGGTCAAAATCCCATTTGCGGCCTGCATGCCTTCAATGTCGGCAGGGCCCGTTTCCAGGCTCACCAGAATGCAATCTTTGCCGCGTGCCTGATAGCGCGATGCATCTTCAGCGGAAAACACAATGGCGCCACTTGCGGCCCCCGGCGACACGCCCATGCCAACGGCCAATGGCGACGCCCGCTTTTTCCCCTTCAATCGCGCGTGCAATAATTGCGGCAAGCGACCGGGGTCGACATGGCTCACCGCCTGTCGCGGTGTCCAAATACCACGCGCCACGCGATCGCATGCCGCTTCTAAAATCGCGGAAATGGGTGCTTGCATTGGCCGGGCCGACAAAAACACGACCTTTTTGCCCGAAAGCGCGGTGAGGCAAACCATGTGCGTGCCGGCCAGCTGATCAAGGCTGGCGCACAATTCTTGCGCCGCAGCACCTTTGAAAGCCTCAGGCAGCGCTCGTTCGCCGTTCACCGACAATGGCCCCATCATGCCCGTATTGGTGTCTCTGGTTTGCATTTGCAGCACGGGCTGATCAAAAGCGGCCTGCACAATTACTATCTGCTCATCTTTAAAGTCAGAGCTGCTTTCATCGGCCCAAACCGGCGTGCCGCCCTTATAGGAATCAAATGCGCGTTGAATGGCGCGCCCCAGCGGCTTTTTTACGTCGATGGCGTCCTTATCGGTTGCAGGCGCGTCTATCGCGCCGCGCACCCGCGCCAGCCCTGCCAAATGTGTGTGTGCGGCCGTACGTACTACCAACTTTGGCGGCTTATGCCCTTTTTGCACCAGCTTGAATAGGGTGGCCACCCAATGCGCGGCGATAGGACTGGACACATCGGCGGTTTTCAAGGTTTCCCAAGCCCGCCCGGTCAGACAAATTGTGGGCGCAGTGGGCACCCCGGTTTGCGCCATTGCGTAAATCCACGCAGCTTTACCCACAACCAAGCGCTCCTGCTCTTTCGTCAGGCGCGGCGGCTCATTTGCCGGCGCAAGCGCAAAGATTTGCTGGTTGATGGAACGTGGCACAATATTCACCCAAGACAAACAGATTCACATTTATTACTATGCGGTTCAAATCAGTTCAGGGCAACTCGACATGTGTCCAGACTTGACTTCACCACAAATAGAACGCATCTCACCAGTATGACAAAAAAACGACCATTGGAAATAATACTTTGTGCGCCGCGCGGATTTTGCGCTGGTGTGGACCGTGCGATACAGATTGTTGAGCTGGCGCTGGAAAAATATGGCGCGCCGGTTTATGTGCGGCATGAGATTGTGCACAACAAATATGTGGTGGATGGCCTGCGGGAAAAAGGCGCTGTTTTTGTTGAGGAATTGGATGAAATTCCCGAAACAGATGCGCCCGTAATTTTCTCTGCGCATGGGGTGCCCAAATCGGTTCCCGCGAATGCGCAAGAGCGGAAAATGTTTTATCTTGATGCCACCTGCCCGCTGGTCTCTAAGGTGCATGTGGAAGCGCAACGCCATCATGATGAAGGCAAAGAGATTGTGTTGATTGGCCATGCTGGTCACCCAGAAGTGATCGGCACCATGGGTCAATTGCCTGATGGCGCGATCACATTGATCGAAACCGTCGCTGATGCAGAGAAATATGAGCCAAAATCGCCAGATGATTTGGCCTTTGTCACCCAAACGACATTGTCCGTTGATGACACTGCGGCCATCGTCGCTGCATTGCAAAAGCGATTCCCCACGATCAGTGCGCCGCACAAAGAAGATATTTGCTACGCCACCACCAACCGCCAGGAAGCTGTAAAGCAAGTGGCACCCCATGTGGATGCCATGGTGGTTGTCGGTGCGCCCAATTCGTCAAACTCAATGCGTTTGGTTGAAGTGGCTGAGCGTGCTGGTTGTCCAAAATCTGGTTTGATCCAACGCGCCAGCGATATTGTGTGGTCAGACTTTGACGGCGTCGAAAAACTTGGCATTTCTGCGGGCGCATCGGCTCCGGAAGAATTGGTCAATGAAATCATCGACCGCTTTGCCGAGCATTATGACCTGACCGTTTCCACGGAAGTGACCGCCGAGGAAAACATCGCCTTCAACGTACCGCGCGAATTGCGAGCCTGATCACGATGGACGGCCAACCTTTATTTGAGAGCGAACGCTTGGTGTTCAGCACGTGGACACCCGATCAGCTTGAGGATGTGTTTCGCTTGCACGATGATGAGGAAGTTGGTCGCTACTTAATGGGCCGCGCGGAAACCCGCGAGGATGCGCAAAAACGCATGGATGAGTGGGCAGACCATTACGCTAAATTCGGTTTCTGCAAATTTCGCCTGACTCGAAAGTCTGATGGTGCCTTTGTTGGTCGCGCTGGCTTTGGCACACATGGCCCTGAAAACACGCCTGAACTTGGCTATGCCATTTTAAGATCAGAATGGCGCAAAGGCTATGCCAGTGAGGCCGCGATTGCCATTCGAGACTGGCTGTTTCGCGAAACAGATCATGATTTTTGCTGGGGATTTGCCTACTCCGCCAACACGCCTTCCATCAAGATTTTACGGTCAATCGGAATGGAATTTACCCATACCGAAATTGAGCCAGAGACCAATCAAGAACTGACATTTCATAAATATACGCGAGATATGTGGCATGGGTGATCGGGTAACGATTTTCACTGACGGGGCGTGCTCAGGCAATCCTGGCCCCGGCGGTTGGGGCGCGTTGTTGCGCTTTAATGGCAAGGAAAAAGAATTGTGTGGTGGCGAAGCGCTTACCACCAACAATCGCATGGAGTTGATGGCGGCCATCAATGCGCTGACCACGCTCAAACGTGATTGCGCGGTGGACCTTTATACCGACAGCCAATATGTCAAAGGCGGCATCACAGGGTGGATTTCCAACTGGAAACGCAATGGCTGGCGCACCGCTGCCAAAAAGCCGGTGAAAAACGAAGATTTGTGGCGACAACTCGACGCTGCCCTTGCCCAACATGATGTCAATTTTCATTGGGTAAAAGGCCATGCGGGCCATGAAGGCAATGAGCGCGCTGATCAATTGGCCAATCAAGGCATGGCCCCGTTTAAAGGATAAGACTGATGCCCTTATATACAAAGTATCTACTGCGTTTAGAGGGCGCCCTGGTCGCGGGCTTGGCGCTTTGGGCCTATACCACCTATTTTGGCAATTGGTGGCTGTTTGCCGCGCTTATCCTGTTGCCTGATCTTTGCTTGATTGTTTTCTTGCTGAACCAAAAAATCGGCATCCGCACTTACAATGTAGCGCACAGCTATTTGGTGCCAGCGGCGTTGGCCGCGCTCGGCTTTGCGCTTGCGCAAAACTGGCTTTTGCTTTTGGCGGTAGTCTGGACGACGCATATCGGCGTCGATCGTTTGTTTGGTTATGGCCTAAAATCTGACGATGACCATAAGCGCACGCATTTGAGTTGAGCGCTTAATTGACAGCGCAGATCGCAGCACCATCCTTTACGATGATCAATTGCTGGCCATCATAGCGACGCTGCTGCACCGCATCGAATGAGCCCGTGGACATCCAGATTTCGTTTGAACAGAAATAGGCAGAGGTGCAATTGGCGCTGGCTAATGCTTCACAATCGGCTTGGGCCGACCACCCTTTTTCATTGCCGTTTTGAGCTTGTACTTCAAAGCTTGATGCCAGGGCCCAACTGGGCAAAAGCGCAAAGGCGATCACTAAAAAAATTCTACGCAACTTCATCACTCTCATTTCTCACAAACTCATCAACAATTAGATTAGGCATTCTGCATATGTGCGTCTAGCCATTTATGATTAATGAAGTGTTTACATTTGTTCAAAATGAAACAAAACGCCGCAAACCATAGGCTTGCGGCGTTTACTAAATCAGCAATTTGGCCAAACTTTGGAGCTGAACTCAGCCCTCAAGCTTGGAGAAATTGGCAATCAAGTGCATGGTTTCACGCAGCTTGGCCAACAAATTGAGGCGATTGACGCGCACGGCCGGGTCCTCATCATTGACCAAGACGTTTTCAAAAAACGCGTCCACAGGCTTGCGCAATGATGACAATTCATTGATGGCCGTGGCGAAATCATCTGCAGCAATATTGGCCGCCACAGCTTCATTGACCACTTCAATGGCGGTCGCCAGCTTTTCCTCGTCGTCGGTTTTGAACAGCTTGTGGTCCACCTCGTCGCGATAGGAACGCCCGTCTTTTTTCTCTTCGGCGCGCAAGATGTTGGCAGCACGGCGGTAGCCCGCGATCAGGCTTTCGCCCTGTTCGCTTTTGACCAGACCGTTCAGCTCAACCGCACGGGCGGCGATATTGACGAGGCTGATGCCCTTGGCCAAACCGTTCTTATAGAGCACGGCGCTCAACACATCGTGGGCAATGCCCTGCTCGCGCATTTGCACGGTCAGGCGATCTTCAATGAAGCCGCAAAGAGACTGCAAGATTTCCGTCGCATCGCCTGCCAAGTTGAACTTGCTCAAATGCTCGGCCAGCAATTTGTCCATGGCGAAATCGAGTTTGTTTTCCAAACAGATGCGGATCACGCCGAGTGCCGCGCGGCGCAAGGCAAAGGGATCTTTCGACCCGGTGGGCTTCTCGTCAATGGCCCAAAAACCGGTCAGCATATCCAGCTTATCTGCGAGCGCCACTGTGGCAGCGGTCAGCTCTTCGGGCACGCGATCGCTCGGGCCAACTGGCTTATAATGATCTTGCAGCGCGGCAGCGACATTGTCTTTTTCGCCTTGGGCTTCCGCGTAGTAGCGGCCCATCAAGCCTTGCAATTCCGGGAATTCAAACACCATGTCGGTGACAAGATCGGCTTTGGCCAATTTGGCGGCACGCGTTGCATCCGCAGTTGACGCGCCAATCTTTGTCGCAATGGTTTCGCTCAGCTCGACCAGCCGTTCTACGCGGGCGCTTTGTGTGCCCAGCTTTTCGTGGAACACCATATTGTCGAGCTTTGACAAGCGGCTTTCAAGCGGCACATTCAAATCTGTGTCATAGAAGAATTTCGCATCTGACAAGCGGGCTTTAATCACCCGCTCATTGCCGCCCACAATGGTTTTGCCGCCATCTTCAGCTTCCAAGTTCGACACGAGAATGAAGTGGTTCGCCAGCTTGCCTGTCGTCGCGTCGCGCAAATTGAAGCATTTCTGGTGCGCACGAATGGCAGTGATCACCACCTCTTCGGGCAGTGAGAGGAACTTCTCGTCAAAGCGTCCCATCATGGTTTGTGGCCATTCCACCAGCCCGGCAACTTCGTCCAGCAGCCCCTCGTCTTCGATCACATTGAGATTTTGAGCGAAGGCCAAATTGGCAGCGTCGGCGCGGATCATTTCCTTGCGGCGTTCAAAGTCGAGCACCACTTTGTTTTGTTCCAGCGCGTGCGCGTAATCATCAAAGCGGCGCACCTTGATTGCGTCAGGCGCCATGAAGCGATGACCATAAGTGATATCGCCAGACTTGAGGCCATCTACTTCAAAATTGATAATTTCGGGGTCTTCGCCTTCATGGCCAAATGTCGCGGTGATCGCGCGCAAGGGGCGAATCCAGCTCAGCTTGCCTTTGCCCCAGCGCATGGATTTTGGCCAAGGGAATTTCTCAATGGTGCCCGGCAATAAATCGGCGAGAATGTCGGTGGTCAGTTCACCTTTTTTCTCGATCACGGCCACATAGAAATCGCCCTTTTTCGGGTCCGTTTGCACCTCAGCTTCATCTACTGAGTTGAGGCCCGCGGCGCGCAAAAAGCCAGCAATCGCCTTTTCCGGTGCATCGGTGCGGGGGCCCTTGCGTTCAGTCTTCACATCTTCGGATGCCTTGGGCAGGCCTGCGATATGAAGGGCCAAGCGGCGTGGCGTGGCGTGGGCCACTGCGCCCTCATACAGCACGCCTTTTTCCACCAATTGGTCGGTGATCAGTTTTTTGAGGTTTTCAGCGGCGCGGCGTTGCTGGCCGGCCGGAATTTCTTCTGAAAACAGTTCAAGCAAAAGTTCAGGCATGATGTAGATCGCTTGGTTGAATGAAGTTTGAATTTATGGGCTTGATAACGGGCTTGGCTGGGCTTGTCCATGACAAATCCGCTCACAAACAAGTGGCCTACCAGCCGCCGCCACCGCCACCGCCGCCGCCGCCGCCGGAAAAGCCGCCACCTGAGGAAAAACCTGAAGAGGAGGAGGATTGCGGTTTTGAGGCGATCATCGCCGAGCTGATGGAGGCCGTGGTTTTAGACAATGTTGAGGCCAAACGATTGGCCGTAAACCGCCGTCCGCTATACCACCCCAAATGCACGTCAGCCTTTTGCCCTGTGCGTTCCGCCAGGCGTTGCATCTCATTTTGGAAGTGCTCCGCCCATGGTTTTTCCACCCCAAGGGCAATTGCATAAGGTAGGATGGTTTCAAAACGCCTTTTGTCCAACTCGGGTTCATCATGCAGGTTCAACCGCTCTTTTTCAGCAGTTTCCAGATACATTTTGAACCCTTCGATCTGGTCCATCACCTTGCGACCCTGAATGGTCGGCGCGCGCATCAACACAGCGAAAATGGCGTTGATGGCCACAATTGACAGAACGGCGATCACCGCCATGTCGCCTTGCCAGGCGGTCAAAACGGATTGGAATTCACCATTGGTCCACGCCGCATGCAACGTTTCCCACAGGCCGGTTGTTGTGAATATAAACGGGATCATGTTGCCCACAATCGCTACGATCGCAAAACCTTTTGCCCATGCAAACATGGAGCGCGCGGCCAGCAAATGCGAAATGCCTGCCGTCGCCGTCATGGTCAATGCGGCCAGCGCCACGGCAATGGGCAACCATATAAAGCCGATGATTTCAAAAAAGACCATGCCGACGATCGACAAGGCAGAAAAAATCACGCCGAACGCCACATAGCCCACATTGTGGTTGAAATAAGAGCGACGATTTTCATCTTCGATGATTTCCAACACTTCATTGTGGTTGCCGTGCAGGCTTTCGCCAATGTCTTTATCGATTTCGATTTGCCCCTTGGAGCGCAGCCAATTGAACAGGCGCATCTCGCCAGGGGGCAATGAGGGCGTTGCGGCGTTGGTGACGGTCACGGTGGTGTTTTTGTCGTCACTTTCGCCAATGGTCACCAGCCCTTTCACCGCAAGTGAAATCAACGCGGCGATATAGGCAGGCCAGCCCCCTTTGTGCCAACCATAGTGATGCACATAGTGCACCAAGGCAGGCGAAAACCCTTTTGGGGGATAGAACAGCGGGATGATTGTGCCCTTGGCCGGATCGCGCCCCACGCGCGTCCACGCCACTACATTATAAAGCAGCACCAACATGGCCAGAATGGGTGGAAAGATTTGACTGCGCAAATCCGAGAGCATGTAAAGGAATGCCGTGATGCCTTCGGGTGCGGCGATGGCCCCTTTCTCCATCGCGATGGCGACCGTTATGCCTTCATATGGCTTGAGCGGCTGCGTTGCGCGGAAGATCACATCCCCATCCGCATTGCGATTGATCTCGGCATTGCTCTCAGTTTGCCCGTAGCTCCCGGTGAAAACTGCGGTATCTAAAATGCTGGATTCTTCGGGTAATTGCACCCGCACCACGGCCTTATCAATAGGAAAAGCCCAGAACTGACCTATGGCATTGAAATAAAGCTCGTCATGATCGTCGCGGAAGCGAATCTGACGGTCCATTTTGTATTTGATCTCATAGGTATAAAAACCGGGTTGAAGGAACACGTCCTCATGCCCGATGTAAATGCGTTTTCCGCCATCGATGCCGGTGATGGAGAAATTCTCGACTTCACCGCCCCGATTGACGCTCACATCATCGATTGAGCCGCGGATTTTGCGCCCCTCATCATCTTCCAACACAGTGGGAATGTCGCGGAAAATGCCACGACGAATTTGATTGCCTTCTGCTCGCACTGATATGTTTTCAGTGATCGCCAGCACTCCGTTGGGCTGCACTTCAATATCAACCGCATAAGAGGTTATCCGCTCAGCCGACGTCGCAGATGTGGCGAGCCAGAGGCCCGCCAGCACGGCAAGAAAAATTGTCTTAAACAGGTTGATTATTCGACTAGAATGACACATTCGGGACAGCGCGATCCAATTCATTTTCAAGCTCAAAATACTCTTCTTGGCTGAAGCTGAACATGTTAGCAACGATGTTAGAGGGGAAGCTTTCCACGCTCACATTCAAATTGCGCACGGTGCCGTTATAATAACGGCGGGCCAGCTGAATTTCTTCTTCCACTTGCTGCAGCGCCTCTTGAAACTCAATAAAGGAACTGTCGGCTCTCAACTCTGGATAATCTTCCGCCACGGCAAATAGTCGGCCCAGTGCGCCAGACAAAATGCCTTCCAGCTTGCCGCGTTCCTGCGGCGAGGCATCGCCAGCGTTTTGCACGGCGGCCCGTGCCTGGGTTACCGCTTCAAGCGTTTCACGCTCATGGGTCACATAGCCCTTTACGGTTTCCAGCAGGTTGGGAATTAAATCAGCACGGCGCTTCAATTGCACATCAATGCCAGACCAGCCTTCGCGCACCAATTGGCGAAGTTTCACCAGCTTGTTGTACGTTATAATCCCGAAGAAAACGACGGCGCCACTCAGCGCCAAAATAATCTGCAAAAAGTCCATATCCCTCTTCCACCACCTTGTTTGGCAATTGCCAAATTTCCAACTTTTTCAACATCTAAGCGCAAACATCGCAGAAAATAAAGGGGCCGTCCATATAGGCAAAACAAAAGGGCGACTGATCTGCATCATATCGCCCTTTTCTAAATTTTACCTTGCGCGTGTAGCGCAGTTTTTTCTCGACTATTTTGGGACTGAACCGCTTATCCCCCAAGGCCTTTGCAGGAATATTTTGAGGTTTAATCAGCGCCCCTGCTTGCTTCTTGCGCATTGTGAGGCTCCTTTGTTTGCCCGCCTGATATAGGCGCAACACCCCAAAGGTTCAAGACTTAAGCGCCGCCGGCCTCCGTATTGAGCCATGCGCCACCGCAGGCCTTTGCCAGCTCACGCACCCGCAAAATATAGCTTTGACGTTCAGTTACAGAGATCACACCGCGTGCATCAAGCAAATTGAAAATGTGTGAAGCCTTGATGCACTGCTCATAGGCGGGCATCGCCATTTTGTGCTGATTGCCTTGGTCGCCCGCCTCAAGAATGGCGCGGCATTCCGCTTCTGCATCCTTAAAGTGCTGGAACAACATGTCGGTGTTGGCCTGCTCGAAATTGTAGCGCGAGAATTCTTGCTCAGCTTGCAAAAACACATCAGCATAGGTGACCTTCTCGTCGCCCTCGCGGCCATTGAAGTTCAATTCCATGATGCTGTCCACGTCCTGCAAATAACAGGCAATCCGCTCGAGCCCGTAGGTCAATTCGCCGGAAACAGGGGAACATTCAAAGCCAGCCACTTGTTGGAAATAGGTGAATTGGCTTACTTCCATGCCATCGCACCAGCATTCCCAGCCAAGGCCCCACGCGCCAAGGGTTGGGCTTTCCCAATCATCTTCCACGAAGCGCAAATCATGCAGTTTCGGATCGATGCCAATGGCGTAGAGCGATTGCAGATAAAGCTCTTGCAGGTTTTCCGGGCTTGGCTTCAGCAAAACTTGGAACTGGTAATAATGCTGCAAGCGGTTCGGGTTTTCACCATAGCGGCCATCGGTTGGGCGGCGGCAGGGCTGCACATAGGCAGCGCGCCACGGCTTTGGCCCCAAAGAGCGCAATGTTGTTGCCGGGTGGAACGTACCCGCACCCATTTCCATGTCATAAGGTTGTAAAATCACACAGCCTTGGGCAGCCCAGAAATTTTGCAATGTCAAAATCAGCCCTTGGAAGGACTGTTTTGGGTCCAGATGGGCTGGCACTTTTTGTTCGCTCATAAACTTGACCTTTGGCATCCGCTGATAAGTTTCAACTAACTTATCCAATCGCGCTGCAACCTAATTGCGCCGTGCCGAATTATCAAGCGGCAGGTGAACATTGCGGCAAACTAATTTTCACGAAGGCGATCAGTGCTTATCGTGCAATTGTCGAATATGGCGCATGGCAAGCCAAGTGAGCGCCAACACAAAGGGCGCAGCCACCGCCAACATAAGTGATTTTGAGGGGAACGCGCCCAACTGCATGCCCGCTAGAATATAGCCCAACACACCGAGCGCATAATAGGTGATGGCGATGGTGGATAGCCCCTCCACAGTGGTTTGCAGCTTATATTGACTGACCGAGGTGTCTGAGATGGCCTTGAGCGCATCTTGGTTTTGCTTATGGATTTCAATCGCCACTTTGGTGTTGAGCAACTCCGTCGCCCGCGTCAATCGATCGGTCAGCGCGTTCAGTCGGTTTTGCAGCGCGGCGCAGGTGGCCATGGCGGGGTCCATACGATTGCTGAGATAGCGGGCCATATTGGTGTGGCCTGTGATGCGCTTTTCCTCAAGCAATCCCAACCTGTGCCGCACCAGCTGATCATACGAGTAGCTGGCCGCAAACAGTGCATTGGTTTCGCCATGAAAATGCGTGGTTTCCAGCGCCAGCTTGTTCAGCTCATTTAATAGCTCTTCAATAATCTGCGGATCTGTTTCATTGTTCAGCCGCTTCAAAATGTTTTCTAAGCCGCGCTCCACATTATCGACATTGGGCGCAATATCCTGCGCCACAGGCAACGCCAAAAGCGCAAGCGACCGGAAGGTTTCAATTTCCAGCAGATAGCGGGCGATCACCCCGCGCCGCACATCAGTGATCCCTGCCCCGGCAAATTCCAGCCGCGTAAACCCGTCATTGTCCGGCAAAAAGTCCGTCGCGATTTCGGCCAGCCCTTCTTCCACCTTGGCGTAAGACAGGCTGGCGCGGCGAAACCCTTTGAGCGCTTCTTCGTGGACGGTTTCCGCGTCGATCAGATCCACACGGGTTGTCACCAACAATTTGGCGGCAGTGATGGCCTCTAAACCAATATTTTCGGGCCACGGTTCGTCCAGCGTACTGGGGGCCATCCACGTGATCGACGCATGTTCGGAATGCAATTGCCAAGTGGCGGCGATTTCGCCCACTTGGTAACGCGCTTGGCGGTCGGTCATAAAGGTGGGTTTGATCTGGTTTTTGTGACACCAGGAGGCAAACTCCTCCCGCATCTGATCGTGCCGCCCCGGCTCGCGGCCAAAATAGGTTGCGACACGGCGCAAGCGGCCTTTGGGGCCAAGCGGTTGAACCGGACGAGCGTGAATTTCTCCCAATGCCTGGGCGCGGAATGGATGATCGACAAACTGCATTTTTGTGCTCTGCATTCGCGTTTGCCCCTATAGGGCTTTTTTTAATCTGATCGCGAATGGGCGGGGCAAAACAAGTGCAGTTTTGCGTTAAACGTTAGTCTTTTTTGTCTTTGGGCTTATAGACGCCAGTTTTTTTATCTCGTTCGAGATCAACTATATTGCCGCGCGCGCGATCCGATTGATCACGCGCCTTCTTTTGCTCATCTATATCTTTGAAATGCCGATTGATATTATCGCGAATGCTCCTGATGCCATAATAGACCAGCACCACCAGCAAAACGAAAACAGCGATACGTAGCAGCAATTTCTATTCCTCTTACAGTCCGAAACGCGACCAATGGGCCTGCGCTTTAAGGGTTGAAAGCACATCATCACTTAAAGATTGCTGGCCGATTTGCCCGCCCAAAAAAGGAACGCGCGGCATGGAGAATAGCGAGCGCCTCTCCTCAATCTTGACCAGCTTGACCTTCTTACCATAGCGCTTTTGCAAAGTCTCATATATGTCGCCGAGCGCGTCAACCAGGCCAAACTCAATGGCCGATTTTCCGGTCCAGAATTCGCCAGAGAACAAGCCTTCCTTATCCAAATCCAGTTTGTCGCCGCGGCGTTCTTTCACAAAGTCTTTGAACACTTCATGCACATCGAGCTGCAAGCGTTTCAATCGCTCCACATCTTTAGGGTCTTCGGGCAAAAATGGGTCGAGCGTGGATTTGTTTTCGCCAGCGGTGTAAACGCGGCGGCTCACGCCAAGTTTTTCAATCGCGTCCACAAAGCCAAAAGTGGCAGAGATCACGCCAATGGAGCCCACGATGGAGCTCGGGTCAGCAATAATCTCGTCCCCTGCCGTGGCGATGAAATAGCCACCGGATGCGGCAACATCTTCGATAAAGACCAACACCTTTTTATTTTTCTCTTTCGCGAGGTCACGAATATACTTGGCCACCAAGCGCGATTGAACCGGTGAACCGCCGGGAGAATTGATGATGATGGCAACCGCTGGTGCCTGCTTATTCTTAAACGCACGTTTCAATAACGGCGCGGCATTGGCGATATTGATCCGGTCTGGTTTTTGGCTCGCTTCAATTGTGCCGCTTAACCGCACCACAGGGATTTGCACATTATCGCGGCCCAAAAGTCGGGCGTGCCATGGCGCTTTAATTTTATCGGTCAGATCGTCGTGCATAAATTTCCCTGCTTACGCTTTTGGCGCGTTTTGTTCATCTTAGTTCACAATGTAGGAGGTAAAATACAAACTACCAGTGTAATTTGTCATTTCCCATTAAAATGGCTTGCAATTGCGGCGTAAATTCTCGCCCCTCAGTGCCATGTAATGAGAGAGGCGACAAGAGCTTGCAGGGTGCTTTTGATCCCTTATAGCCGCGCACGAGCACGCGGCTGGCTTGCTGGCCGGGGCGCGACACGATGGGCAGGATGGTGATGTTGCCCAATCGGCGGTCGTAATATTTCATCAGTTTTTGCAGTTCAGCAGCGCGATGTATGAAGATCACTTCGCCGCCAGCGCGCGCGCAACTGACCGCCGCTTTCACCCAACGCTCCAAGCAATCAATACCGTGGGCGTGCGCCCGCTTGCCATAATTGTCGTTGGGAAGTGAAACGGTCTTTTCATCAAAATATGGCGGGTTGGCGATCACACTGTCGAAATGATCCTGCACCATGCCCGCGGTGACGCGTTCCGGACCGGGGGCCATGATGTCGATTTGGCAATATTCTGCCCGATCAACATATCCATTATGTCTCAGATTTTGTTTGCCCAGATCGACAATTTCATCATCAATTTCGGCGAGAAGCGCGGTCAGGCCGGGGCAATATGTTAGCGCCGTCATGGAGGCAACGCCAACGCCTGCGCCCAGTTCCAGCAGGGTTTTGGGTGCATCATCCACCGCCGCGCCGAGCAAAACGCTATCCACACCTGCACGGAAGCCTTTTTCGGGCTGGCACACACTGAGTTTACCGCCTAAAAAAGCGTCAGATGTGACACAATGGTGTTTTACTTTCCCTTGCGGGTGGTCTACGGACATAAGCACATATATGAATCTTGTTATCGAATAGAGTTATCTTGTCCGACGATGAGCAACAAGTTTTCTTGAGTTTGTCACAAGATTACAGCAAAAATTCGATTAAGCGAATTGGGACATTTGTCCATGGGGCGAAAAATGAGTGGTGCGCAGGCAGTGACTGATCAGGTCAAACCGAAAGATGTGGTTGATGAGCTGGTTGAGTTTACCCGCAAGGACATGGAAGCGGTGAACGAAATGCTGTTGGCCCGTGTGGGCAGCCGCGTTGAAATGGTCCCTGAAATTGCCTCCTATCTGATTGACGCTGGTGGCAAGCGCTTGCGCCCTATGCTCACCATCGCTGCCGCCCAATTGTTTACCCCACAAAACAGTCATCACATTAATTACGCAGCGGCGGTTGAGTTTATGCACACCGCCACCTTGTTGCATGATGATGTGGTGGATGAGAGTTCAAAACGGCGCGGCAAACTAGCCGCGCGCATGGTCTGGGGCAATGCCGCATCTGTGCTGGTTGGCGACTTTTTGCTGGGCCAAGCCTTTATGATGATGGTGGAAACCCGTGATGTGGACGCGCTGGGTGTGCTGTCGCAAGCCGCGGCGATTATCGCTGAAGGCGAAGTTTTCCAACTTTCAAAAGCCAACGACCTCAGCACCCAGGTGGACGAGTATTTTGCGGTCATCAAAGCGAAAACAGCCGCACTGTTTGAGGCGGCCACTGAAGTTGGCGCCATGGCGGGCGGCGCTACTGAAGCGCAACGCAAAGCGCTGAAGAGTTTTGGCGCTGAACTGGGCATTGCGTTCCAGATTGTCGACGACGTTTTGGATTATGGTGGCGCAAGCGGCACCATTGGCAAAAATGTGGGCGACGATCTGCGCGAGGGCAAGATGACGCTGCCAATTCTGCATGCCCTGCAAAATGCCAGCGAGAGCGATCGCGATTTCATCAAAACCAATTTGGGCGATCCTGAAGCGAGCGCTGAAACGGTCAGCAAAGTTGTTGAGATTTTACAGAGCACAAACGCCTTGGCCGACGCACTCACGCGGGCGCAACAGCATGCTGAACACGCCAAGGCACATTTGAAAGAATTTGCCCACCTCCCCGGTGGTCGTATTCTCATCGATGTGGCTGATTATTGCGTTGAACGCGCGTACTAACGCACGTTGATCACAAGGTCGCGGATTGGGCCACCCAAGCCTGTGGCCAATTTTTTCGAAACGATTGTGCAGCCAACATGGCTTCGCCAGCGGTGCCGAATAGGCCGAATATGGTGGCACCGGAACCGGACATGCGCGATAGCAAACATCCCTTTTGTTGCCCCAAATCTGCGAGCATATCGGTGATTTCAGGAACGTGTTCTATCGCCGGTTTTTGCAGATCATTGCGCGTACCTTCAAGCCACATTGCGATAGCGGAAATATGCGCAAAATCTGCGGCATCGCGTTGGATCGGCGGATTGTCCTTGTCCACGAGCTTTCGGAAGATTTCAGCGGTTGAGACCGCCTTACCGGGATTTGCCAGCACCATTTGAAATGTCGGAAACTCCGGAATCGGCGTGAGTTGCTCCCCCACCCCGCTCACAAAGGCGGTGCGCGAGAGGAGGCACATGGGCACATCTGCCCCAAGTTCCAGCGCCATCCCCATCAAATCATTCAAGTCCAAGTTCAAGCCTGAGATGCGGTTGGCCAGCCGCAACATTGCCGCAGCGTCGGCCGAGCCCCCGCCAATTCCCGCCGCGACCGGCAGAGCCTTATCCAGTTCGATCTTAAGCCCTGGGGGCAACTTGTCGGGAAAGCGCGTTCGAAACAAAGTAAGCGCCTTGAGCACAATATTTGACCGCTCACCACGTAGTGCGTTGCCGAAAGGACCCGTGAGCTCCACTTCATCTTTGTCGGCGGGCGTAGCTGTCAGTTCGTCACACAGTTCGGTGAACACGCAAAGGCTTTCAAGCTCGTGATAGCCATTGCTGCGCTGGCCCACAATGTGCAGTGCCAAATTGATTTTGGCCGGGGCCGGCTCGAGCCATTCAACGGTCATAGACTAGTTGCTCAGTTCAGCGACGCGATTGAGGGCGGAAAAATTCCCGTCAAGTTTCTCGCGGATTTCCTCGATCAGTTCTTCATCATCTTCGTCGGTGAGCTCCAAGGCAATTGCCCATTGGAATTTGGCTTCCCGTTTGCGATCAACCTGCCAGTAGGCATCGCCCAAATGGTCGTTGATGGTCGGATCGCTAGGGCTTAGGCGCGCGGCGCGTTCCAATGTTTCCACAGCCTCTTCAAACCGCTCCAGCCGATAATAGGCCCAGCCCAAGCTATCGACGATATAGCCATCCTCAGGACGCAAAGAGACCGCCTGCTCAATCATTTCCAGCGCCCGTTCCAGCTGCATTTCCTGATCTACCCAGCTATAGCCCAAATAGTTTAGCACCTGGGGTTGATCGGGATTGAGTTCGAGTGCTTTCAAGAAATCGCTTTCGGCCTTTTCCCAAACACCATCACGTTCGTTCGCAATGCCGCGCACATAATAGAGATGCCAATCGATTGGCCGCTCGCCGCCGGTCATCTCCAGCGCTTTGTCATATGCCTTTGCCGCTTCGTTATAGCGCTTATCGCGCCGCAACGCATCGCCAAGGGCAATCACAGCGGTCAGATTATCTGGCATGGTGTTGGCCAAATTAGAAAGCTTGCGAATGGCCTCGCCAATATCGCCAATTTCCTGTAAATTTTCGGCCGTACGCACCAGCGCTTGGCCGTGCAATGGCGATTTGCGATCTACCCGGCCATAGAGCTGATTGGCGATTTCATAGCGTTCGGCCCGCTCCATGAGATCGGCGATGGAAAATGTAATCAGGTCTGATTTGGGGTGCAAAAAGCTCGCCAACCGCATCAACACAATGGAGATGTCAGACGCTTGTTCGCGCGACAACGCAGACGACAGGCCACGCAGCGTTTCCGCCGCGCCTTGCTGCACATTATCGGCCATGCGGCCCGGGCGCTTCTTGGCCGCGAGATTTGCTGCCAACGTATCAATATTCACATGGCTGAGGCCACGATCATAGTAACGTTGGATAACGTCCTTTGCATCATCGTGCCGCCCCTGATTGCCCAAAAAGCGCGCATAGGCTTCAACAATGCGAAACACAAACGGATCGGCTTCATATGCCTGTTGGTACAGCTTGTCGGCCAGTTCGGCATTGCCGGACAGATCTGCCATCAAAGCAGATTGGAATACTAAAAAGTTTTTGAAGCCAGGCTGGCTGATCGGTTCCAGATTTTCAACGGCGGCGCGCCCATCAACTTCTTCAACAATCGCCCAAGACCAGATCACATTGCCCGTGATGCCAAACAAGGAATCCTTTGACATGCCTTCAAGCGATTTAAGCGCTGAAGCGTAACGGCGTTCCTTAAGCGCCACCACGCCAACGGCGATGCGGGCAAGCTCGTTTTCAGGCTCAATACTCAGCAATTGCTTTGCGACCGTTTCAGCCTCTTCGATGCGGCCAGCAGAGACCAGCGCAACAAAGGCTCGGTCCAACAGCGCAATATTGCCCCAATCTGCCTCCAATGCGTCGAGGAAATAGGAGGCGGCCAAATCATTTTCACGGTCTTCAAACGCGCCACGACCCGCCAAATAGCTGCCCGAAATTGACGGATGATAAAGCGAAAATTGTTCAAGATTAATTGTGTCTTGCGCTTGCGCATGCACGTTTAGTCCCAACACCATTGCTGAAGCCAGAAAAAGGTGTTGCAGTTTTTTTGAACAATTCATCACGTTTGGGACAGCCCTTATTTGATTTGGATTCGGTCAAACATATTTATGGCGCATAGATTGGCGATTTTATGGCTAATACGCAAGGATATGCGTTTAAAAATCAGGTAAAAAACCGTTCAATTCTGACGGGAAACGCTATGCGGCACCCCAATGATGGGCTATTAGTAATTTTATGAGCGAAAATGCCCCACCACCAAATGATGAGACCGATCGCGGCGCCTTCGCACCGGTGCCCGGCGCTGCCTATTTGGATGCAGATTCGGCCAGTCTTGCGGGTCTGTTGGAATGGTATGAGGCAATGGGTGTGGATTTGGCGCTTGAAGATGAGGCCATTGATCGGTTCGCCGCCCCGAAAATTTCGCATAGTGCACAACCAGTGGCTGCATCGCCCAGCGCCCCGCAACAACCTGCTTCGAGCGGTTCACCGCAGGGCACTTCAACCGGCTTGATCTCAAATCCTCTTTTACAAGAGGACACCAAAAAACCTGTGGTGCGACAGCAAAACTTGGCTGGCAAAGCTGAAATTGAAGTGGCGCAAAAAACAGCAGCAAGCGCCAATAGTCTTGATGAATTGCGCGACGCCCTTGCCCATTTTGATGCGTGTCCGCTAAAGCGCCATGCAGACAAACTTGTGTTTGGCGAAGGGCCCGCGGATGCCAAAATCATGGTGGTTGGCGGCGCGCCGCGCACGCAGGATGATTTGGCCGGCCTGCCCTTCCAAGGCAATGAAGGGGCATTGTTGCAAAAGATTTTGGCCGCAATTCAACTCGATATTGAAACGGTTTATCGCACCAATATTTTGCCATGGCGCCCGGCAGGGGACCGTCGCCCCTCGCCGATTGAACGTGACATCTGCCTGCCCTTTTTCCAGCGGCAAGTGGGGCTGATCAAACCGCAATTTATCCTTTGTTTGGGCGAACAGGCGGCCCATGCCGTACTCAACCAAAAGGGCAGCATTTTGCGCCTGCGCGGTCAGGCCCATGCGGTCGAAATTGATGGCCACGCTGCCAATGCCTTTGCCACGCTCAACCCCTCGCATTTGCTCAACAAACCCGCACAAAAAGCGTTGGTTTGGCATGACATGTTGAAATTAAAACGCGCGCTCAGCGCCTAATGCTGTGAGTTATGATGTTCAAGTTCAAAATTGACGAAACCAAAACCCTGATCCCGCTGCATATTGCCATTTTGGCCGTGTCTGACACGCGCACGCTGGAAAATGACGATAGCGGCGCGCTGTTGAAATCGATGATTGAGGAAAGCGGCCACAAAGTTCTGGATCGGCAAATCGTCAAAGACGATGTGGACGCTATTCGCGGCGTGGTGGAGTCATGGCTCGCGGATGAAAACATTGATGTGGTGATCACCACAGGCGGCACGGGCTTTGCCAAGCGTGACGTGACCCCGGAGGCGCTGGAGCCACTGTTCGATAAACGCATTGATGGCTTTTCCGTGCTGTTCCACCAATATTCAGCCGCGCAGATTGGCACTTCCACTTTGCAAAGTCGCGCGACCGCGGGTTTGGCGCGGGACACGCTGGTGTTCTGCCTGCCCGGCTCCAAAGGTGCCTGTCGCGATGGCTGGCAGGGCGTGATTCATTATCAATTGGATAGCCGCCACAAGCCGTGCAATTTCATTGATAATATCCCCCGCCTAAATATGGCGCCAGACCATGATTGACGGGGTCTTGCCCCGTTTCCGGCGCGGTTGAATTTCTTAAAATCGCGTTAAATGTTCTTTTTTTGTTCTCATTTCTGTGCTAAGAATCGGTTCTGAACTGATTTGAACTGAGCGCGCTTGTTTGCGCCAAAGGCACGGAGACTAAAATGGGAATGAACGCAGTATTTCCGCCCTCACCGGAAAGCCTGGCGCGCATTGCGAAAAGCGGCGATGCGGATGTGTTGTCGCGCACCATTATCGCACCACATCTTAATCGCGGGCGCGGCGCACAATCCAACCAGACCTCAAAGTTCGAGCCTTATAGCCGCGAAGCCGTTGATGATGGCTGGGGCAATCTTGAGGCGCTTGTGTCCGTCAAAACCAATGTGCGGGACGAAAAGTCCAAATCGATCATCACCAAAAATGACTCGCCAGACATTCATTTTGATCGCTCGATCAACCCCTATCGCGGGTGTGAGCATGGCTGCGTTTATTGCTTTGCCCGCCCCACCCACACTTATCTGGGCCATTCGGCAGGGTTGGATTTTGAGCGTGAGCTTTATGCCAAAACCAATGCGGCTGATCGGCTTTATGAAGCATGGCTGAATAAGAAATACAGCGTGAAGCCCATTGCCATTGGCACCAATACGGATCCTTACCAGCCGATTGAGCGCGACAAGAAGATCATGCGCGCTTTGCTCGAAAAGTTCGTGGCACATAAGCACCCGATCACCATCACCACCAAATCCAGCCTGATTGTGCGGGATTTGGATTTATTGACCGAGTTGGCCAAGCAAAATCTGGTGCATGTCACCATGTCCATCACCTCGCTGGATCATATCCTGTCGCGGAAGTTGGAGCCTCGTGCGTCCTCACCCGCACGGCGGCTGGAAGCGGTGGAATTGCTCACGGCGGCGGGCATCCCCGTTTCTGTGGCAGTGGCCCCCATCATTCCGGCGATCAATGATGCGGAGATTGAGAAGATTTTGGCCGCGGCCTCTGCCAATGGGGCAAGTGGCGCCGCGATGATCATGTTGCGCCTGCCCGGCGAAGTGCGGCAATTGTTCCGCGAGTGGCTATTGCGGCACTATCCGGATCGGTTACGTCACGTGCTCAATCTGGTGCGCGATGTGCGTCAGGGCCGCGAAAATGATCCGCGCTTTCATTCGCGCATGGCGGGGCAAGGCCCCTATGCCTTCTCGCTACAACGCCGATTTGATCTGGCGGTGGAGCGCTATGGCATGAAAAAACGCCTGCCGCATTTGCGCACGGACCTGTTCACACCTCCAAAAGTGGAAGACCCGCAGCTAAGTCTGTTTTAGGATTCCCCTATCCTTTGGCCCGCTAGCCAACAGACTTAGCTTCCCTACCAGAGTGACCGCCCCAATTGTCGTGCCCCGCACGGTACTCCAACGCTTTTGGGGTGGCACTCTGGATATTTTTGGATGCGCTTTGGGCAGCACGCTGCGCACATCGCATTCTTTTAAATGCATTGACGCACAAACTAGGTGGTTTCAGGAATGACTCTGACCACCGCATTGCTTCGGGAGAACATTTCGCCGCGATAAAACCAGGTGACCAATGCGGCGATGCCAACAAGAATGTATGTGTCCCAAGGCTGTCCATCGGGCCAGAACGGAATGTTGAGCTGCCAGTGCAGGAGAACTGGCAACAGTAGCGAACCTTTGGATCTGTTAAAGATGGGCGTCACCAAAACAGCAGCCGCCATGCAGCCCACAAGGAATGTAGCGAAATCCCAACTTGAATGGACGACGCCCGCTAGGAAAAAGGCCGGTAGGTGCCAAACGCCCCACACCAGGCCAATCAATATACCAACCCAAAATGGTGCTATGAATCGTTGAAGCAGCGGCTGGGCCACCCCGCGCCACCCCAATTCTTCCATCGGGCCGAGAAACAGCATAACCGCAGTGATCAGGAAAGCCACGGCAAGCCCCTCTTCGGGCAACTCAGCCAAAATCCCGCCGCCCTTGATCAGTGATCCAATGACAAAGAGCAGCGGCAAGCCGAACAGGATCAACAGCCACCAATGCAGAGCGGTGCGCCAGAGCAGCAGCCGCGACAGAAAAGCCCGCAGGCCTTTCAGCCCCGTAAAGGCCAAAACCAGAATGACGCCAGCAATAGCCGGCCCCCACGTCCCGATCACAAAGAGCGGATGCAGGCCCGTCAGTTCCCCAAACCTCGGCTCCATCCAATCAGGGAAATAAATGTAGGCCCCACCAATTCCCCAAGTGATCGCAAAGGTCAGAATGACAAACATGAGAATTGCACCCGACGGCAAGTCGCCTGTGGGCTGGTGTGAACCGCCAAATTCGCGTGATGAGTTTTGCGCCATTGTCATTGTCCCCCGCACCAACACTGCCCCATGATTGCAGGCTAGGCCCTTGCTGGCCTTGACTTCGATCAAATGGCAAATTGTGCTCGGCACTCCAACGCTTTCGCGCAAACGGTTGGGTACTCTTTGGGGGGAGATTTTCCGCTCACGGTTGAGCCGCGGCTCTTCTCCTCACACCGGACTTGATCCGGGCTCAGTTTAGTGCTGGTGATCATGGCACCGTTTGGACCGCCTCCACCACCGTCATCCTCGGGCTTGACCCGGGGATCCAGGCAAGCGCTATTCAAGTCCCCACTGTTTCAGATTTGCGGTGTTGAAACTCCTATCTGGATTCCCGCCTTCGCGGGAATGACGATGTATATCCATGTATAAAACCAAAACTACAGCGCTACCCCTGAGCCGCACCAACCTAAACCCAGTGTCGCAGCGGAGCTCGCCTCCCCCTCAAATCGTCTGATAAAACGGCCGATAGATCCCGGTAAACACCTCTTTCGGGCGCAAGGTGAAACTGCCCTCCACCAACCTCGCTTGTTTAATCCGATCTATACGGAAAACGCGGGAATTGTCGCGGAGATGGTCCCAGGCGATAATGTACCAGATCGGCCAGTTGAGCAGGATGAATTGCGCTTCGATCACGCGTGTGCGGCGCTCCATTGCTTCGTTTTGATAGTCAATCTCCAGCAGGTTTTGCTGCAAAAACGCTTCGGCGATGCGTTCTGAGATGTGCTGTGGTGGGGGCGCATATTCGGAGAGCATAAATTTATTGGCGTTATCGCCAATCATCACGCGTTTGCGGATATTGCTGATGGCACTGCGTTGCTTTTGTGGAAAGGCCTGAAACAGCTTTTGCTTGATGGCTTTCAGATTGCCGGTGAGCAGCGGCGATTGCAGGCTTTCCACGATGGCCAGAGAAAGGATCAGCTCGATCACTTCATAATGGCTCAGATTCAGCCGCTCGACGCCCCATCTACCATCCAGTCGAATGCCGCCGCCGCGCCCCCTGTCCGACTCGATGGGGTAGCCTGCCTCTTTCAACGCCGCCAGTTCCCGCATCAAGGTGCGTTGGCTGATGCCCAATTGCGCCCGCAAATCGTCGGTCGTCCAATGATCATCGGATCGCAGAAGCCCCAAAAGGCGCGCGCGCCGTTCGGCCCGTTTTTCAAAATTGCTATCGCTCATCAAACTAATATGCCAGAAAATGGCATATTTTTCCATAGTGTCCTATCAGCGAAGTAGTTCGCGGTGAAATAAGACCAAGCGCCCTGATGTGGAGCAGAACGAGCAGGTAGACAAATGGACACGATGATTAAATCAACCGAATTTCCGAACCCCACGATGATTGCTGTAAATGGTGTGGAACTGGAGGTGTTTGAAGCCGGGCAGGACAATAAGGGCAACCCGATTGTGCTTTGCCATGGTTGGCCCGAACATGCCTTTGCCTGGCGGCATCAAGTGCCCGCCCTCGTGGCGGCGGGGTATCATGTCATCGTGCCCAATCAGAGGGGATATGGCAATTCATCCTGCCCCGCAGAGGTGACCGCCTATGACATTGCGCACCTCACCGACGACCTCGCCGCACTGCTCGATCATTATGGGTATGATGACGCGATTTTTGTTGGCCATGATTGGGGCGCCAATGTGGTGTGGTGCATGGCCCAGTTACACCCGAAGCGTGTGCGCAAGATCATCAATTTGGCCCTGCCCTATCAGGCGCGGACGGAAAAGCCATGGATCGAATTTTTGGAAGAGATATTTGGCGGCGATCATTATTTTGTGCATTTCAACCGTCAACCAGGCGTGGCGGATGCGGTACTGGATCAAAATACCAAACGCTTCCTCAGCAATTTGTTCCGCAAAAATGTGCCGCTTGCCCCGCCGGAACCGGGCAATATGATGATCAACCTTGCCGAGGCCGAAGATGCCCCGGGCGATCCTCTATTGAACGAGGATGAATTGGCGGTGCTGGTAGATGCCTTTGAGCAAAATGGCTTCACCAGCAGCATCAATTGGTATCGCAATATGGACCGCAACTGGCACTTACTCGCCGATGTCGACCCGATCATGCAGCAGCCGACATTGATGATTTATGGCGAGCGGGACATGATCCCGAAGGCTGAAAATCTAACAGACTTCGTGCCCAATCTGGATGTTGTGAGCCTTGATTGCGGCCACTGGATTCAGCAGGAAAAGCCAGAAGAAACCAACCAAGCCATTTTGAATTGGCTTGAAACGCAAAGCGCCAGCTAGGCGCGCTGGCTTCGCAAAAAGCCCGCCGGTTTTCCGGCGGGCTATTGCTTTGGCCGATTGGTCTTAGCCTTCTTTTTGAATTTCCACAGAGTGGGGATATGGAATGGAGATGCCGTCCTTGTCGAACGCTTCTTTCACCGCCTTGGTCATCGCAAATTTGAGGTTCCAGTAATCTGCGGTATTGCACCAAAGCCGCGCCGTGATGTCGACGCTGCTGTCACCCAGATTGGTCACGCGAAACCACGGTTCCGGCGTGTCCAGAACGCGCCCATCGGCCTTGGCCACATCTTCAATAATCTTCATCGCCTTATCCGCATCATCACCATAATCAATGCCAAAGGTCAGGTCGCAGCGGCGGGTTTTATGGTGTGAATAGTTGGTGATGATCGCGCCCCAGGCTTGGCCATTGGGAATGATGATTTGCACATTGTCGGGCGTCACAAGTTCGGTCACAAACAGATTTATGTCGACCACTGTGCCTGCCGTGCCGGCCACATCAACAAATTGTCCGTTTTTGTAGGGCCGGAAAATAATCAGCATAAAACCAGCGGCCAAATCAGACAGGGTGCCTTGTAGCGCAAGGCCGATGGCCAAGGTGGCCGCGCCCATAACGGCCACAAGCGACGTGGCTTCGATGCCGAACAGCCCGAGCACGGCGATCAGCACCATTAAAAGGATGACCCATTTAACAATGGCGGCGGCAAAATTGCCGATCGTGTCGTCAATGCGGGGGTTTGCGGCCACATTTTTGCGCACCAGTCCGGAAACGGCGCCAGCCACGATCCACCCCACAATCAGGATGATCAGTGCTTTGATTGCATTGAACACTATCGGGCCGTAGCCCATCGCCATTTCAGACACCTGATCCATATTTATTTCTCCTTAGTTCTTGGCTCGTCTCAGACTTGGTCTTGATTTGTATCGATACGTTATCAGCCGGCAAATCGGTTTGAAAGTCGCTCACGATTGCTTTCAGCGACCCTGTTGCCGCTCTCCATGACACATAGGGATATAGGTACCAGCATGATCCATTGCCCTTCAAAATCCAATCTATTCGGCGGCTCACGACGAGCGTATTTTGGGTGGCGCGCACCGGGCGATGGAATGATTTGCTAATAAAGATTCTTCGGATTCTCACATGTGTGATATAGGTGGTGACCTAGCGCGCAATCGTGCGCGCCTGTTCCGATACTGATTGGACTTACATCATGCAATTGCCAACATGGACGAAACCTGCGCTTTGGGGCGCGGGCGCGGGAGCTATTACTTTAGCCTTTGTGGGGTTTACCTGGGGAGGCTGGGTCACTGGCGCGAGCGCAGAGGATTTGGCGACCGAGATGACCGAGACCGCAGTCGCAGAAGTGCTAACACCATATTGCGTACGAAGCTCAAAAACAGACCCGAAAGCTAAAGAAATATTTGTTCAGTATGAAGAAGCGAGTGCCTATCAGCGCCGCCAGATTATTGAAAAAGCTGGCTGGGCAACCCCGTTAGGTGCTGAAGAGCCCAATCGGGAATTAGTCAAAACTTGTCAAATTGAGATAAGCAAAGACATGTAGCCCGTCTCTGTCGCTGATTTCAGCGGCATTCGCCATATATTGGCGCGCACTAAAGTGCGGATAAGCTGATTTGTGGGATCAGGCGAGCATCTCGCCGCCCCACAAAACGCTTCAGCCGCTATTTTCAAACTGACTTGAGAGCTTTTATCCGTTTCGCTGGCGCGGTTTTGTTGCCAGCAAAAATCTATTTTTGGGAACAAAATGACCGATAATTTTGAAATGAAAAGACAAACTCCACCCATGCAACCTGACCCAAATCGCAGCCAGCATGCCGCAAACGAGGTTTTCGAACCGGCCGAACATGGCCTTTCGATGACCACAAATACGGCCCTTGTTTATTGCGAGGGGAACTTCGGCGCTTTGGACGGGAAAACTGCAAATGGGCTTGTCCGACATTCAGAAAAATATGACGTTCGCGGTGTTATCGACAGCGAACTGGCTGGCCAAGATAGCGGCATGGTGCTGGATGGTATTAACAACACTATTCCCATTTACCGTGATTTGGCCGACGCACTGGAAAACATGGCAGGCACGCCAGACTATTTCATTTTTGGCATGGCACCAGCCAGCGGCATGTTGTCTGCGCGTGAGCGTAGCTTGCTTATTGAAGCGATGAGCTACGGCATGGATATCGTGAATGGTTTGCACGAATTTCTGAATGAAGATCCAGTTTTTATCGCCGCAAGCGCTGCTCATGGTGTTAGCATCATTGATGTGCGCAAGCCGCGCGACAAGAAGCATTTGAGAATGTTCAGCGGGCGGATCGCTGAAGTGACTTGCCCGGTTATCGCGGTGCTTGGCACTGATGGCGCCATTGGCAAGCGCACAACATCAACGATCCTCACCAACGCGCTTGTAGCCCATGGCATTAAAGCCATTATGATCGGAACCGGCCAAACGGGCTTGATCCAAGGCGCGCGATACGGCATTGCCATCGACGCAATCCCCGCTCAGTTCTGCTCCGGCGAAATGGAATCCACAATTGTTGATGCATTCGAACGCGAGAACCCCGATGTCATCATCGTAGAAGGTCAAGGTGCGCTTAGTCACCCGGCCTACCTGACATCGACCTTTATTCTGCGCGGCAGTCAGCCAGACGGTGTGATTTTACAACACGCGCCAGGCCGCAGCCATTTGGGCGATTTTCCAGACACCAAAATGCCAACGGCAAAGAGCGAGATCAATCTGATCGAGACATTTTCGGACACGAAGGTCATTGGCGTGACCATCAACCACGAAAATATGAGCGACGAAGACGTGAGCGCTGCAATCAAGTCCAATTCGAGTGAGTTGGGTATTCCTGTAACGGATGCCCTAACCCGATCGACGGATTTTCTGGTCGATATGGTTGTTGGCGCATTTCCAGAGCTCGCGATCAAACGTGCCGTCAATTCCCATTGACCGCGCCTCGGCTTGAGATTGACCTAAGCAAAATTCGGCACAACGCGCAGGTGCTTGTCAAAAAACTGGCAGATCGTGGCATTGGTGTTTCAGGTGTTACAAAGGCAATGCTTGGTAACCCGCTATTTGCCAATACCCTGCTGTCTGCCGGCATAAGGGGCTTGGCAGACTCTCGTGTTGAAGACATTGAAAACATGCGCAAAGCGGGCGTTGATGGGCAGATGGAACTCATTCGTTCCCCCATGCTGAGCCAGGCCGCCCGCGTGGTTAAATCCGCGAACATAAGTTTAAACACTGAGCTTGAGACCATTGCCGCACTTTCTGCGGCGGCTTGTGCGCAGAATTGTGTTCACGGCATTTTGCTAATGGTCGAATTGGGGGACTTGCGCGAGGGCATAATGCCCTCAGACCTTGAGGATATGGTGCGTAGAACACTGGCTTTCCCCAATATCAGGCTTGATGGTATTGGCACCAACTTGGCCTGCCAGAATGGCGTTGTGCCTGACGCACGAAATATGGGTGAACTTTCCGCACTCGCGGATGCTATCGATGCCACATTCGACAGAACATTCCCCGTCGTCTCCGGCGGCAACTCCGCCAATTTGAATTGGGCGTTGGGCGAAGGGAAAAAAGGGCGCATTAACAATCTACGATTGGGCGAGGCCATTTTACTCGGCTGCGAACCACTCCACCGTCAACCGCTAGATGGGCTTTATGCCGACGCCTTTGTGCTTGTCGCTGAAGTTATCGAATGCAAAACCAAGCCATCTCAACCGACGGGTACAATCGGGCAGACCGCATTTGGATCAGCCAAATCAGCCGCAAACAGTGGGCCCATACGACAAGCGCTGTTGGCGATTGGCCATGCAGACACGGACCCAACTGGCCTTGCGCCCATCCATCAAGACTTAAAGGTTTTGGGGGCGAGCAGCGACCACCTCATCCTGGACACACAGGATCAAACTTGCCCAATTGGGTCAGAAGTGGCCTTCTCCCTCAACTATAGCGCATTGATCCACGCCATGGCTTCGCCCTTCGTCACAAAACAATATCACCAGAATAGCGCGTCGCGCGATTCGATCGCCGCCGCGTGAAGGTTGTATTTAGCTAGTCCAGTAGCTCTGGCGGCAGCGTGCCATGTTTGGAAAGAACCTTTGGTTCGTCGTAGCAATCGGTTTCGACATCAATTTCCTGAGAAAACGAAATCGCCCCGTCACGCGACAGAAAAACCCGTTCTGCCAGCGCAATCGCAGCGTCTGCTGTCTTGGCGGATTGCATCGGATCCGCGACCAAAGCACGGCCCTTTTGTCGAAAGCTCATCACTGCAAATCGGATGACCATAACTACCTCAATTCAAAGAAAAAAGATTAGCACGGTTTGCGAAAATGCCTGCATCTATTCCGAGGGCTGGGTAGAATAAAATTACCCGGCACACACCTTGATAATTGCGGGTCATCGATGTTCATCCTGCTTTCCTTAAGCCAATCACTATGGCACAAAACACCATGGCCAAACGCGACTCATCATCGACTTCACAATCAGATCTATTCGGCAGTCCCGATCTGTCGCTGGAGGACGCGTTCCGCGCGCAAGGTAAAATTGTATGCGGCGTGGATGAAGCTGGGCGTGGCCCTCTTGCCGGGCCAGTGGTTGCGGCGGCAGTGATCCTTGATCCTGAAAACGTGCCGGATGGGCTGAATGACAGCAAGAAACTGACGGTGAAGGTGCGGGATCGGCTTTATGATGAGATCTTCGCCAGTGCTCAAGTTGGCATTGCCAGTGCGCCGCCGGAGATGATCGCCACCCACAATATTCGTGGCGCCACCCTGTTGGCCATGCGGCGTGCCGTGGAAGCTCTGGCGCAACAACCGGATGTCGCCCTGATTGACGGGCGGGACGTGCCACCTCACCTGCCCTGCGCCGGGCACTCTTTGATCAAGGGGGATAGCCGCTCGCTCTCCATTGCCGCGGCCTCCATCATTGCCAAGGTTAGTCGGGATCGCGCCTGTGAAATTATGGAGCGGGACGCGCCGCATTTCGGGTTTTTGAAGCATAAGGGCTATGGCACAAAACAGCATTTGACCGCATTGATTGACCATGGGGCCTGCGATCATCATCGCAAAGATTTCAAGCCGATCGCAGAAATAATTGCCAAAGAAAACTGATTCAAAACAGTGCTTTAGCGGCGCAATCTCATTGTTTACTTTTGGTTTACCATAAGATTTAAAGCTCGCTTAACCCTAACAAATTACAACTGGCGAGGTAGTATTGCGTTAGGGTTAAGTAAATGTTGCGTGAGTTGGGTACCGAGGCGCGGGATATAGCGCCAGCTTCTGAGGAAGCGAAAGATGTTTTGCCGATCGACACCATTTTGGTTGGCGATTGTATTGAACGAATGAATGCCCTGCCCGCCGGATCAGTTGATCTGGTGTTCGCCGATCCCCCCTATTATCTGCAGTTGGATAAAGGACTTACCCGTCCTGACCAATCCAATGTGGCCGGGGTTCATGATGATTGGGACAAGTTCAACGATTTCGCCCATTACGACCAATTCACCCGCGACTGGCTGGCCGCTGCAAAGCGCGTTCTCAAGCCAAATGGCGCGATCTGGGTGATCGGGTCTTACCACAATATTTTCCGCGTTGGCGCGACCTTGCAGGACCTTGGCTATTGGATGATGAATGATGTGATCTGGCGCAAAGCCAATCCCATGCCCAATTTCCGCGGCACGCGATTTACCAATGCACATGAGACACTTATCTGGGCAACCCGAAGTCAAGATTCAAAGGCCGTGTTCAACTATGACGCGCTGAAACAATCAAATGATGACACGCAGATGCGGTCAGACTGGTTGTTCCCGATCTGCACGGGCCAGGAGCGTTTGAAAGACGAGAATGACGACAAGGTGCACCCGACCCAAAAGCCAGAAGCGCTGTTATATCGCGTACTTATGGCAACTTCGAAGCCGGGCGATGTGATCCTCGACCCTTTCTTCGGCACCGGCACAACAGGTGCTGTGGCCAAGAAACTGGGCCGCCATTTCATCGGCATTGAGCGCGAGAGCGACTATATCAACGCGGCGCTGAAGCGGATTGCCAGCATCAAGCCATTGGACAAAGTGGTGTTGGAAACTGTGAAGGGCAAGCGGGCGGAAAAGCGCGTGGCGTTTGGTTCGCTTATCGAGCAAGGCTTGATGGAGCCCGGCGCTATCCTGTTGGATTCAAAGAAGAAATTTAAAGCGGTGGTGCGGGCCGATGGGTCACTTTCATGCGAGGGGCATGAGGGTTCGATCCATAAGGTGGGCGCCGCGGTGCAAGGGCAAACGGCCTGCAATGGCTGGACCTATTGGCACATCCAACAGGGCAAAGACCTTGTTTTGATTGACGAATTACGCGCGGACATTCGCTCGCGCATGGAGAAATTATCAGCCTGACCTCCAGTACTGCATACAGGCAACCTCGATGCCGCTGGTCTAAGTCAGATCAGCGGCTTTTTCTTTGGGCAGGTGAAATCGGGGTAAAAACTCCAAAAAGTTTTAGATTATTTCAGCAAATTTCAGTTTTCTCTGACTGCATTAATATAGCCGTGTGCCAAAAATCGTGCGCGGGTGAAGATTTGGTCCGCATCTGCGTTTTGCGTGGCCAAAATCCCCTCGATTAATCCGTTTAAGGCGAAGATTAAATCACGCGCCACCATATCCGCATTCGGCACTGAGAATTTGGCGAGCAATGTCGAAATGATGTCGGTGAGTTCGCGCTTGAAGTTGAAGCTTTCATCTGCGAGAGGCAGGAAGCTCTCGGCATAATCGAGCGTGCGCCCCACCATCGGCCAGCGCAATTGGTGGGCGATGGTCACGCGCAACAGATTGTCCAATGCCTGTTCCGGCGTCAGTTCAGCAGATGAAGCCGCTGCTTCAGCCAATGCATCGCGCAATTGGCTGCGCTTTTGCCGGATCAGTTCGATTAAGATTGCGTCCTTGCTTGGGAAATACTGATAGAGCGTGCCCACGCTGACCCCGGCCACATCGGCGATGTGGTTGGTGTTGAATTTCTCCAACCCGTGCGTTTGTAAAATGCGAGTGCTGCCCTGCAAAATTGCATCGACAGTGGCGCGAGCTCGGGCTTGGCGCGGCTGTTTGCGGGGGCTGGCGGGTTGTTTGGCGAGTGAAGACAAATGCGAGTTTCCAAAGCTGAGTAATTGCTCAATTATCGCACCGAACGACTTGATTGTAAATGAGGTGTGGTGATGGGATTTGACTTTTCGGGCAGCAAGGCGCTGGTGACCGGCGGTGCGCGGGGCATAGGGCTGGAGATTTCAAAGCTGCTGATCGCGCAGGGAGCTCAACTTATTGTGGTGGGTCGCAATGAAGACGATTTGCGGCGGCTGCAACAGCAATTCCCGCAAGCGGTGACACCCTATGTCTGTGACCTTGCGGAGGCCAAAGCGGTTGACCAGTTGATTGAGCATCTGCTGACCAACCATCCGGACCTGAATGTGCTGATCAATAATGCCGCGCGGCAGGTTGAGATGAATGTGCTTGCTGGCAACACAGCACAGAACATTGCGGAAGGGCGCAATGAAATTGCTCTCAATCTTGATGCGCTTATCTCTTTGAGCCTTGGGCTGCTGCCGCAGTTCGCGCGGCAAGAGCGAGCGCTGATCTGCAATATCAGCACCGGGCTAGCGATTGCGCCGAAAGCGGCTTCCCCCGTTTATTGCGCCACCAAGGCGGGGGTGCGCCATTTCACCCGCGCGATCCGCTATCAATGTGAGGATGAAGCGTCGCAAGTTCAGATCAGCGAAGCGGTGATGGCGCTGGTAGATACGGAAATGACCAGAGGCCGTGGCACCGGAAAGATTTCGCCGGAACAGGCAGCGCAAGAAGTGGTGATTGGGCTTGGCCGGGGGCAAAATGAAATCTGGGTGGGCAAGGCCAAGTTGCTTCGGTTTTTAAACCTGCTGGCCCCGCCCATCGCCGCGAAGATTTTGCGCTAAGAGCTATTTCAATGCCTTTTGCAGCACTTTTTTGAAGGCGGTGGGCAAGGCTTCGCCCTCGACGGTTTCACCCGGTTGCCACCACCCTTCTGCCGCTGGCGGCGTGTCGCTTTGGATGAACCAGACGGTCACCTCTAAGGCGAAGTGGGTAAACACATGGTCGATGGTGCCGCGCTTGTGCCAATCGCCAGTGAAGGGAAATTCGGGTTCGGTGCGCTCACCAATCCATTCGCTGCCGGGCACTTCTGTCATGGCGGCCAAGAGGCCTTTTTCCGGGCGCTGGCGCAGGAAGATGTCGCCCTCCTGGTTTTGCACCACGAAGGCATGGCCAAACCGCTGGGGTTTTGGCTTTTTGGGCGCGGCCACCGGATAGTTTTCCGGTACGCCGGATTTACGGCCCGCGCAATTCTCGGCGATGGGGCAAATCAAGCAGTTGACGCGTTTTGGGGCGCAGATGGTGGCGCCCAAATCCATCAGGCTTTGGGCAAAGTCCCCGGCCCGCTTGGGTACCGACCGCGCCACCACTTCGCGCACAAACGGCTTTTGATCGCGCACTGGCGTGTCCAAAGCGGTATAGCGCGCCACCACCCGGTCCACATTGCCATCCACCACGGCCACCTGCTCATCAAAACAAATCGCGGCGATGGCGGCGCTGGTGTAGGGCCCGATGCCGGGCAGCTTCTGCAATTCTTCGGCGCTGGCGGGGAAGATGCCATTATGCTCATCCACCAAAACCTGAGCGCAGGCATGCAGATTGCGGGCGCGGGCATAATAGCCTAGGCCCGCCCAGGCTTTGAGCACATCGTCGCGCGGGGCGGCGGCGAGATCAAAAATGGTCGGCCACTGCGAAGTGAACGCGGCGAAATATTTCCCCACCGTCGGCACAGTGGTTTGCTGCAACATAATCTCCGACAGCCAGACGAAATAGGGGTTGGGCAACACCCCTTCTGCCCGCGCGTGCGGCCCTACGCGCCAAGGCAGGGTGCGGGCTGAGCGATCATACCACTCCAGCATCGCTTCCGCGTCTAAGGTGGGGGCGTTTTTACCCCTAGTTTTTGAGATTTTTTCATGCATGATGGGCGGCACTGTACTGCGTTGCGTCGCTGGCTCAAGCCAAAAGCACCATTTGTGCGCAACATATTTGAACGGGCACCCATGGCAGACAAAAAAAAGACCAGAGCCTATAAGCATTTCAAGCGCGCGATGTCGATTTCGGAATTGGCAGAACGGGCGATTGAACCGCTGGCGCAAAAGCGCGGCTTTGCTAATGCCGAATTGTTGACCCGTTGGGCACATATTGTGCCTGAACCGTTTGATCAATCGGTGATCCCCGACCAGCTCAAATGGCCCCATTCCGGGCAGATTGAAGGCGCCGCCGGCGCGATACTCACCGTGAGCGTCGACCCGATCTACGCCCTCGCCTTCACCCACGAGACCGACATGATCAAAGGCGCGATCAACCGCTATTTCGGCTTTTATCTGGTGGATAAAATCAAACCCTCCCGCCGCCCGTTTTTGCCGCAGCAGCAAGAGGATACCCGGCCTCAGTTAAGACCGCTGACGCCGAAGGTTGAGGCGGAACTGAATGCGGAGCTGGATGGCATTGAGGATGCGGAACTGCGCGAGGCGTTAATGAAGCTTGGGCGGGGGCTTAAGGGGCGGGGTTAGGGGTTTTCCCCAGCCTCGCGATCTATGAATTCGGCAATGGAGTAAATCTCTAAATCTAGCGCATCTGCAATGTCACGAATTGATACAGTTATTGGAGCGTTTTCACCCGTAACAATCACATATCCTTCTGATGCAGCCACTGCAGCAAGTAACAATTTTTCATTTGCTTCGGGTGCCGTCACATTAACTAAATTTTCAAGCCTGTCCGAATAACTTGCTGCAAGACGGGAGTGTTCTTGCCTTGTTGCTGCGGTCGTCACGTTTTCGTTTATTACTTCCCGTTCGTCTGGAAATGCGTCTATAAAAATTTCTTTTTGGGGTTTAGTTGTAAAAAGGCTCTGCTTTCCAAGTCTAGAAAGTATATCGTGGCATTCATCAGTACCATTGCAAAACCCGTTTTCGAGTGCTTCGTAATCAAATAAGTACATAGGGCTAGCTAGAAACATCTACCCCCTTGTACTCGGAGAGTTTTTGTTCTGCGGTGTCACTCAACAACTGAAAGTATTTTGGCTTCAGGCGACTAAATCGAAATACAGTTGATGCCGACAATCCTGCTTTCCTATACTCATTCGGTACGGAACGCGCAAAGAGGTATCCAAACTTTGACAGTTTGTTCTGCCCCAGAAAAGCACCGCCACCTCCTCCCTCGGACTTTACCTCGCTTGGAAGTTCATTGGTTTTACCAAACTGGCCCTTCCATGTATTCCAGAAGTTGTCAGGCGCATATCCACACTCCACTAAGCGAATAACTAAAGCTTCTTGACTAACACGAAGCCTTTTTGCAACTCGCCTAATACTCTGGTTGCTAAGGGGGTTGCTATGTCTGTTGAATTCGCTGGCAACCATGTCACGTGGCATTAAGAATTCCGCAGCGAAGCGATTACAAGCGCGCTCAAGTTCAGAGGAGGGATTGAATGGATTTGAAAGATCGTCTTGTCCTAAAAGAACATGACAAAACTCATGCATCATCGTGAATAATCTTGCGCCATGAGTCTGCCTATATGAGTTGATTAGGATGACCGGGATGTCATCGGTCGCACCAAATACCAAACCTTTTAGCTTTTTGTTTTCGAAAGACGAGACCAACACGCTGATGCCAAGCGACTCTATTCGACTCCTAATAAAGGAAAAAAAGGCGTTCTCTGATTTAGAGCGGAGCTGGCTCTCGTTCGAAATCTCCAATGACTTTCGCCATTTTATCGCCAGTTCCTCAAAGTCTTTTGGTGCTGTGTAAACAGGTTCACCAAGGTGAGACCATGTCATTTCCTCTTCCACTACTTGGGCCAGTAGAGCTTGAATCCTTTTTGCATAACCAATGGCTTCAATGGCAACTTTAGGATCCCCCTCCAATCCGCCAAGTTCTGTTCGAAAGTCAATTTTTTCGGCTACCGAAAATTGATTTTTTTTGAAGAAAGCTAATGGAGCTACACCAAAGAATTCAGCCAATCGATTAATCTGCTTTGAGCTCGGTGGTTTCTCCCCCTCCAAAAAGTGCGACACCTGAATTGGAGTTGCATCTATATACTGCGCAACCTTATTTATATTGGCACCAGTCTGATTTATAAGACTGTCTAGTATTTGCGGGTTAAAATTGGGGAGTTTGTTTGACATATGACGATGCAATCATTTGGCGACTACGCGAGTGTCTTAGAATTAGGTTTTGCAATCAATGTTGCGGCCACTTTTGTAAACAGTTTTACGAGCCCCATCCTAAGCAGAGCCCGCGCAGATTACAACCGAGCAGATTATTGGTTAAGCAACCCAGAAAAAATGGAAAGATTGAATTTTTCAGAGGCAGCCAAGAATGATCTAGAAGACTCTTTGGCACAATGGTATATGGCTATCCATTCTTTAGAAAAAGAAATCTCCAATAAAAACATCGTGGTAGATAAGATTGGTATAGCAGCTGCAATAGGCTGTTTTTTATTACTGTTAATTCCTCAAGTGGAGTTATACGCGCCCTACACACCAATTATCGCAACTGTGCTTGCAATTGGCCCCATGGGTCTATCAATGGTTTGGATTAGTGATAAAACGAGCATCGCAAGAAAAAAAGAAAGGGTCTTGCGCGACAAAACTAACGTGATCATTTCGGAAGCCCAGAGATAAGTGTCCAAGTTTTTGGTTTGCGCTCAACTGGTTCCCTGGGTCTAGTCTGGAACGGTGTGTTTGGCTGGTGCTGAGCCCTTAGCCGCAGTCGTCATTCCCGCGCAGGCGGGAATCCAGATTGGACTATCCTCGCGGCAATGCGCTGGGGAGGTGCGCCTTGGTTTGCGCTGCATGGCCCCTCGGGTCAGGCCCGAGGGTGACGGTGGCGGGGATGGAATGCTGTGCCCTCATGTACCGTTTCTTACTGTCGACAGGTGAAATGGATTGCAAGACAGATTCACGCTCACGCCGCGAGGCTGGTCTTGCAATGAAGCGGGAGGTGTTTTGCGCAGTGCGAATTGTTCGGGCGCTGCTTGGACACCGGATCAAGTCCGGGGTGACGCGGGAGGGTTGGGTTGGTGCGGTGCTGTGTCTAACAAATTGCGTTTGAGAAATGTCTGCCTAACACTCTCCCGTCATTACCGGGCTTGACCCGGTAATCCATGTAGCGGCAATGTTTTCGCCATGGGTGGATGGGTTTACATCATGAGCAACAAGATGAACGGCACGCTATATGTTGGCGTGACGAGTGATTTGGTGCGGCGGGTTTATGAACATCGTGAGGGTGTTGTTGAAGGATTTACCAAGGACCATGAGTTGAAGCGTTTGGTGTATTTTGAAGCGCATGATGAAATTGGCGCGGCCATTCAGCGGGAGAAGAGTTTGAAGCGCTGGTCGCGGGCTTGGAAAGTTGAGTTGATCCAGAAATTCAATCCATTCTGGGATGATTTGTTTGATCAGATTTGTGGGTGAATTGGTTTGGTGCCGTTTCGCCCGAGCTGCTTGGACCCTCGGGTCAAGCCCGAGGGTGACGTTTGGGGTGTGGGCGACGCCGGAGAGCGCGGCTACTGCGGTGACAATACGTCCCTACCGCACCGCCTGCCACGAACCCGGGGCTTGGCCGGTCCAGCGTTTGAAGGCGCGGGAGAAGGCGCTGGGGTCGGAGAAACCGACGAGGTAGGCGGTTTCGTTGGCGGAGACTTTTTTCTCGGCCAGATAGTGGCAGGCCATTTTGTGGCGGAGATCGTCGCGCAATTGTTCGAAGGAGATGCCTTCGGCTTTGAGGCCGCGATATAGGCTTTGGCGGGAGAGACCCATTTTTTCGGCCACCTGATCCATGGTCAGCTCGCCCGTATGCAGCACCGGGATCATGATGCTTTCGGCCCGCCCCTTTATGGTCTTGCTGCTTTCCAGTTCTTTGAGCAACGCGTCGGCATGTTTGGAAAGAATGCCAAAGGCATAGCGGTCGGCATAATCGGTTTGCACGGTGAGCCATGAGGTTTCGATTTCCATGGCGTTGCGGTCTGCCGCGAATTCAACTGGGGCCTGCAGCACACGGTCATAATCCTTATAATGAGCGGGCCGCTCGTGGGTGACCTTGATGCGTTTGACGAAGGGGGTGTCGCCAAAATGGCGGCGGAACTCGCAAATGAAGCGGCCAAAGGTGCTTTCGGTGAGTTCGGGAAACTCATTGGGGTTCAGCCGGGTATCTTCCAGCCACAATTCATGGCCTTCAGGCACCAGGGCAAAGCGTTCGCCTGCGGTGCCGATATCCACTTCGGCCACAAGTTTGCCATAGCGATTGAGCTGTTCGAGCGCCTCGCCCATATTGGCGGTGGATTCAGCGATCAGCCCGACAATTGAGGTGCGGACAAAGGGCATGTCCCAACAATAATCCAACGAAAAGGCGGGGTTGTTGGTGTATTCGGCGCCCAGCTGCATCATGCGGCGAAACTTTTCCATCGGCACGCGGTTGTCGGCATCTTCGAAGATGGCGTCATCCAGTTCGACCGCAGCCAAAAGGGCCGAACGGGACGCGCCCTTATCCGCCGCATAATCCAAGATTGATTTTAGATAACCAGCTGAAACGCTGCCATTTTCCATCGCTGTGCCCCCACGTCGCCCCACATCTTAGTCGGGTGATATGTGGGGTCAATAAAATGATTTCTCAAGTCATTTGCGGCGTAGCGAAAGCGGCTTATGTGCAAGGCACGTTAATTATGCAGGATAAAAATGATGAATGTGAGTTTGCAAAAAGCCGGCGGTTGGGCCGGATTGGTGGCCGGTGGCACTTATATTTTTGGCTTTGGTCTGTTGCTCGCCGTGTTTGCCCCGGGGGGGTATTTTGAGGGCGAGGCCGCAGACAAGGTTCAATTTATGATCGACAACAAAACCCTGCTCGCCGTGTGGAATTTTGTCATCTGGATTACGAACAGTTTTGCCATGGTGGTGCTGACCGTGGCACTTTATGACCGGCTGAAAGGCGGTGCCCCAGCTTTGGCCGCGGTCGGGTCTGCCTATGGCTTGATCTGGGCCGGGCTGATTTTGGCCGCGGGCATGGTGTCGAACATCTCGCTGGCGGCCGTGACCGGCATGGCGGCAGGCGATCCGGACGGGGCCGCAACCCTTTATCTGGCGCTATCGCATGTGGAAAACGGCATTGGCGGCGGCAATGAGTTGGCCGGGGGCTTTTGGGTGCTGGTGATTTCGCTGGGGGCTTATCTTTCAAACCAATTGCAAAAGCCACTCAATATTTTGGGCATAGTGATCGGCGCGGCGGGTCTTTCCACGCTGATCCCGGCGGCATCAGAAATTGGCGGTTCGGTCTTCGGGCTTGGTTTTATCGTCTGGTTTATCTGGGCAGGCGTCTATCTGCTCAGGACAAAAGCGTAAGCGCGAGCGCTGTGAGATAGCACAGGGCCACGGCGATAAAGGTGGCCAACATGCCATATTGCAGGGCGCTGTTCATGGTGCCCTGCGGATAGGCCAGCTGCATGGCAACGCGCACGGCCCACAGCAAAGATGTTGCGGAAAGCACAACGATCAACGCAAAGCGATTGGCTTGCCCGCCCCACGCGAAGGCCAAGTTGATCAGCCCGAACAGGACCAGCGACAGGGAAAAGAAGACATTGGTGGCCCGCACAGCCACAACCAATTCGGTGGCGGCTGGGTCCATATAATCGTACCACCTCCACAAGGTCGGCACGAAGAAGTGCCACCCGCCAAAGCCGATGGACACCACGCTGCCCAATGTCACGAGAATTTTTGCCAAATGTCCCATTTGTCCACAAACCTGCTTTTCATCACTCAAATGTGAGGGGCATGAAAAGCAGCATAAATGCCCTGCCCTCTTGCTGCCATCATTATTATGTGTAAGTTGCCATCAAACAATTGATGGAGAGCGGAACGTGGAACTTTCTCGCAGACATATGCTGATGGTTGGCGCTGGGGCCGGTGCCTTTTTGCTGGCCGGGTGCGACAACAATAACGGCAATGCGCAGGCTGAAAACAAGAGCACAGTCAACACAGCCGATAATGAAACGCCAACAGAATACGCCCCAACAGGCGATCTGATGAAGCCCTTGGCGTTTGAAGATCGATTTATCGGCAATGAAGATGCCAAAGTGACCGTGATTGAATATTCATCACCCACCTGCTCGCACTGTGGCACGTTCCACAATTCTGTTTATCCGCAGTTTAAAGAACAATATATCGACACCGGCAAAATCCGGTTTGTGGTGCGCCCGTTCGTGCGCAACATTCTTGATGCCGTTGTTTATATGCTCGCCGCAAGCGAGGAAGAAGGCGTGAATGTGGATTATTATGAGATCCTCAAAGTGTACTTTGAGAACCAGCGCACATGGGCAAGTTCTCAAACGCCACGCGATGCAATTGCTGAAATCGCACTAAATAACGGATTTACACAGGAAACCTTCGACGCCAGCTTGACAAACCAAGCGCTTTTTAAGGAACTAGAACTGTTGCGGACCCAGGCGATTGAAGAATTCAACCTGAGTGCGACTCCATCGTTCTTTGTGAACGGCAAGTTGATTGAAGGGGTAGTTCCGCTTGAAGATTGGGCTAAAGAAATCGATCCACTTCTTTAGACCCTCGCACTTCGATAAAAGAGGCGCGGGATGAAATTTTCGCGTCTCAAGCTCGTCGGTTTTAAAAGCTTTACCGACCCCACAGAAATCCACCTCAAACCCGGCCTAACTGGCATTGTTGGCCCCAATGGCTGCGGCAAGTCCAACCTTGTGGAAGCCTTGCGCTGGGTGATGGGGGAAAACTCCTACAAAAATATGCGCGCCTCGGGCATGGATGACGTGATCTTTTCCGGCTCGTCCAACCGACCGCAGCGCAATTCGGCCGAAGTGAGCCTGGTGCTGGACAATAAAGACCGCACCGCCCCGGCCATTTTCAACAAAGATGACGAATTGGAAGTCACCCGCCGGATTGAGCGGGAGCATGGCTCAGTTTATCGCGTGAATGGCCGCGAAGTGCGGGCGCGCGACGTGCAGCTTTTGTTTGCCGATGCCTCCACCGGGGCGCACAGCCCGGCGCTGGTGCGCCAAGGGCAGATTGGCGAACTGATCGCCGCAAAACCTGTGCAGCGCCGCGCCATCTTGGAGGAAGCTGCAGGGATTTCGGGTTTGCACTCGCGCCGCCATGAAGCGGAGTTGCGGTTGCGGGCGGCGGAAAACAATCTCGATCGTGTGGACGACATTATCGGCCAGGTGAGCACCCAGCTTGAAAATCTGAAACGGCAGGCGCGGCAGGCAACGCGCTATCGCGGGCTTTCGGGAGAAATCCGCAAAGCCGAGGCGACCCTGTTCCATTTGCGCTGGGTGAACGCCAAGGTGGCGGAAAAAGAAGCACAGGCCGAGCATGAACGGCTGGTCAATCTGCTGGCCAATGCCACACATGTTGAAATGGGCGCGCGGCAAAAGCTGGAACAATCTGAAGCCGAGCTCACACCGCTGCGTCAGGCAGAGGCAGAAGCGACTGCGGCTTTGCAACGGCTTAAGATGGCGTTGGAGCAGCTAGAGGCCGATGCGCGGCGGGCGAAAAACCGGCGCATTGAGCTTGAAGGCCGCGCCAAGCAGGTCAATGCCGACGTGGAGCGCGATGAGGCGCAAATCAAGGAATCCAAAGAGTTTTTGTTGGGTTTGATCGACGAGCAGAAGGGTTTGCTGGCCGACGAGGAAGCCGAAACCCAAGACATGGCTACCGCGCAGCAAGAAGCGGAGCGCACCGGGCAAGCGGCTGAAGAGTTTGAGCAAGGGCTGAGCACCGCCCGCGACAAGCTGAGCAATTTGCGGGCGCATAAAGCCCAAACAGAACGCAGCCTGAACGATGCACGCACGCGCGCCGAAAAATTGGCGCGGCAATTGGCAGATGTGCGCGAAGAAGCGCAGCAGGTTGTGGCCAAACTGCAGGAAGACAAAACCATCCAGCTGCGCGAACGCGAGCTGGAAGACGCCAAGGCCGCAATGGCGCAAGCCGAGCAAGCCGCGGACAATGCGGAAGCGAACGTTGCCACGACACAGAACAAGCTGGACGCATTGGCCGATCCGCGCAACGCCGCCAAGAGCGACGTGACCCGCTTGGACGCGGAGGCGCGCGCCATTCACAATATGCTCAATGTGCAGGATCGGTCGCTGTGGCCCGCAGTTGTGGATGCGCTGCAAGTTGAGCCCGGCTACGAAACCGCCCTGGGCGCAGCCTTGGGCGACGATCTGGATGCCTCTTCCGATGCGGGAGCGCCGATTTATTGGGCGGGTGCCGAAGCGAAGGGCGATGACCCGACCTTACCCGCGGGCGCAACGCCCCTCAGTGATTTTGTGCGGGGCAGCAATCTGGTTAGCCGCCGCCTGAACCAAATTGGTTTGGTGGAATTTGCAGATGGCCAGTTGTTGCAAAACCAATTGCAAGTTGGCCAAGCGCTGGTGACCCTTGAGGGTGATTTGTGGCGTTGGGACGGGTTTGTGGCGCGCGCCGATGCGCCAAGTGCCGCCGCGCAACGGTTGGCGCAGCGCAACCGTTTGCAAGATATTGAAGCGGATTTGGCCAAGGCCAAACAGGCCGCGACTGCCCTTGAAGCGCAGTTTGACGAAGCGTCAACAGCACTGAAGCAAGCGCGGCAGGAAGAACAGGCCAAGCGGCAGGCCTATCGCGACACCCAACGGCAAATCAATGTGGCGCAAGGGGCGCTGGATGCGGCCCATAAAGGCTTGGTGGACTTAACCTCTCGCCGCTCCGCATTGGAAGAAGCGGAAATTCGACTGAAATCAAGCCATGATGAAGCGCTGGGCCTGATGGCGGACGCGCAAAAATCTCTTGATGATATTGAAGATGAAAGTGCCCTCGCCCAGGAGATTGAAGCAGCCAATGCGAAATTGGCTGAGTTGCGGCGCCTGGCCAATGATGCGCGGATGCGGCTGGCTGGTTTTGAGAACGCAGCGCGCATGCGCAAACAACGGCTGGAGCGGATCGGCGGCGAACAACAGAAATGGCAAAACCGCCTAAATGATACGCAAGCGCACCTTGATGTTTTGGCCAAACGCCAAAGTGATATTGAAGAACAGCTTGAACAGCTCGCCAGTGCGCCGGATCAATTCAGCGACAAGCGCGCAAAACTGGACGACCAGATCGAAGATGCTGCCCATGCGCAAAAGCGCGCAGCGGACAAGGTGGCTGTTGCGCTGGAGCGGCAACGCAACGAAGATAAGGATGCCCGCGAAGCGGTAAGCGCCCTCTCCCGTGTGCGCGAAGAGATCGCCAGGATTGAAGAACGGCTCAAATCGCTGGCCAGTCAACGCATGCAGATTGAGGAAATGGTTTCGGAGACGCTGGATATTCCCGCCAGCCGCACGGCGGAAGTCGCCGGACTGAAAGCGGAGCAACCACTGCCGGAAATTGAAAAAGTGGATGCCAAGCTGGAGCGCCTGAAGCGGGAGCGTGAGCGGCTCGGCGGCGTCAATTTGCGCGCGGAGCAGGAAGCGATCGAAACCGAAGAGCAACTCGACATTATGGTGACAGACCGCGAGGATTTGATCGCGGCGATTGCCAAGCTACGCACGGGCATCTCCAGCCTGAACCGCGAAGGCCGTCAACGGCTGACCGAGGCGTTTGAAAAGGTGAACGCTCATTTCACAGAGCTCTTCACAAAACTATTTGGCGGCGGCACGGCGGAACTGACCTTTGTGGAAAGCGATGATCCGCTGGAAGCTGGCTTGGAAATCATCGCCCGCCCACCAGGGAAAAAGCCACAAACCATGACATTACTTTCCGGCGGCGAGCAGGCCCTGACGGCGATGTCGCTGATCTTTGCGGTGTTTTTGACCAACCCCGCGCCGATTTGCGTGTTGGACGAAGTGGACGCGCCACTTGATGATGCCAATGTGGAGCGGTTCTGCAACTTACTGGATTCCATGCGTGAGAAAACCGACACACGCTTTGTGACCATCACCCACAACCCGATCACCATGGCGCGGATGGATCGCTTGTTCGGCGTGACCATGGCGGAAAAAGGCATTTCCAACCTCGTGTCGGTGGACCTGACTACGGCCGAAAGCTTTTTGGAAGACGTGGGATAGAAGAGACGAAATCAACGTAATGTTTTCGGACAAAATAAAGGGCCGACACAAGGCCGACCCCTTACGCGGTTTATAGGTTTCGGCTTAGGCGTTAGATATCCCAAAAGCCGCCGTCCCCCATATCGTCACCGATATCTGTGAGTTCTGGCTCTTCAATGATGCCGTCATTGTTTTCGTCATATTTATAAAAGACGCCGGTGGCGAACTCGGTTTCAGACAACAAACCATCATTGTTTGTGTCCCATGTGCTCAACAGACCGATATCGCTCCACCCTTCGGCAAACTCATTGGCCAGAATGACACCGTCACCATCAATATCCCATGCTTCCCAAGACACGGTTTGATCAAACCAGTAGTCAGGCGCACGTTGGGTGTCGGCCACATATTCAGGCGCGGTTACTTCACCGCTCTCATCAGAATCGATGGTTTCATAAACGCCGACGCTGAGCTCCTCACCGGAGATCAAGCCGTCTTCGTCAATGTCCCAAACCTCGAACACGCCGCGATCAGTGAAGGCGGCAGAGAACTCTGCAGCGCTCATGACGCCATCGCCATTTGTGTCCCATGGGGCCACTTGAGCCATTGTTGGCGCGGCGGCCATGGCGAACATAAGAGCTGTTGCGCTAGTGAGGGTTTTGAACTTAGTCATCATTTTCCTCCTTTCGCTTTCTGCGTATATCGGCCCAACGACGAGTGCGCGCAAATGTTCCAAATCAAAAATAAACAAGTTGGCGCCGACATTTGAGCGCGTTGAATGTGGGACTGCTGAAAGCACTATTGTGCGGGTGCAGGACCGTCCGCGAGGAGTCCAAGCTGCGCAAGTTGCCGCGTGGCCAACACCTCCAGCTCCTCAATTTCCGGCAAGCTCCGCGCCATTAAATTGAGCTGTTCTATCAGGGCGAAGAGCTGTCGCCCGAGGCGGGCGCAATCAGTTGCGCGCGGCAGGTCTTTCGCATTCACCCCCCAACGGCAAATTTCAGCCAATCGGGTAATCCGGTCTTGATTGATTTGTTGCAAGAGCTCCCTCAACGCAGGTTCATTTTCGCGCAATTCCACAGACAGGTTGGTGAGTAAGCATCCTTTCCGCTCAAGGTCGTGCACATATTGAGTGCACATTTCTTGCAACAGCATGGTGAACAACAATTTCACATCGATGGGTGGATACGCCAACACCAAGGCCATCTGCGGAGATTGCAATTCATAATAGATGATCAGGTTTTTCAGCAGCGCCTCGCGCGAACCAAACGCATTATAAAAACTCGATCTTGGCAATCCAAGATGGTCTGACATGCCCTTCACGCTCATCGCACCGATGCCTTCGCGCCAGAACATGTCGAGCAAAAGATCATAGGCATCATGCGGGGCAAAGGATTTACGGCGAGCCAAAGGTGCGCACTTTCAATTTATCAAAGAAAAGCAAATTATGTTATTGTACATTCATGTATAAAATTCAAGTGTTCAGCGAATCTGAGTTGTCCGGCCTTTAGAATTTGTGGCGAAAAAGTGCGCGAAGTTGAAAACAATGCCGATTTGTCGCAATAAAAAGATTCTGCCAGTTCTAATTTTCTTTTATTTTCATATATTTAGCATCATATAACCAATCTTGACACCAAAATGGCAAGGCCCTATGTTGCCCCGGAATTTGAGGGGTACGATTTTTCGTACAAATTGCCGGTTTTGGCAGGTTGGGAAAATGACCAATTCTGATAAAAATGGCGCCGGAAAAGACGCCCCCAAAGGTTTGGCTGGAGGTGTTCCAACTGGCGACCTTGATGCCCGCATTCGTGCGGCGCGCCAAAAGGGTGGCTACGGCGAATATCAGACCAAACCGAAAGAGCACCTGAGTGGACACGCGAAAGCGTCGCGGTTGGGCACCGAGTTTATCGCCGCGATCCTTGTTGGGGGCTTTATTGGATATTTTGCCGATATGGCGATGGGCACAACGCCTTGGTTCTTATTGGTGATGGTGTTGGTGGGCTTTGTTGCTGGTGTTCTCAATGTTGTGCGGGCTGCCGCGCGGATGAACGCCGAAGCGATCATAACACCGGACATGGATTTGGGACCGAAAGCGCATCGAGACGATGCTGACGGAAAATAGCGATAAGGGGCTGGAGCGTGGCAAACGATCCAATTAAACAGTTTAAGATCACTGACATTTTCACCATTGGTGGTGCAGGCGAAGGCGAAACAGGCGGTTTTGAAATCGCGTTCACCAACTCTGCCCTTTTCATGGTGATTACTGTTGTTTCGATCTCTGCATTTTTGATCCTGTCGACACGCGGCCGTGGCCTTGTTCCAGGGCGGTTGCAGCTTTTATCTGAAATGCTCTACGAGTTTGTGGCCAATATGGTGCGATCGTCGGCAGGCACTGAAGGGATGAAATTCTTCCCATTCGTGTTCTCGCTGTTCATGTTTGTTCTGGTGGCCAACTTGTTCGGCATGGTGCCTTACTTCTTCACCGTAACCAGCCACATTATTGTGACCTTCGCTCTCGCCATGCTGGTGATCAGCGTTGTGATCATTTACGGCTTTATGCGCAACGGCCTAGGCTTCTTGAAGCTTTTCGTGCCAGCGGGCGTTCCTGGTTACGTGTTGCCGATCGTTATTCCGATTGAGATCGTTTCGTTCCTCTCTCGTCCGATCAGCCTTTCAGTTCGTTTGTTTGCCAATATGCTCGCGGGTCACATCACTTTGAAAGTGTTCGCCGGCTTTATTGTCAGCCTCTCTTCGCTTGGTGCGGTTGGTGTTTTGGGTGCCACCTTGCCATTCGCTATGACCGTTGCGCTTACCGCGCTTGAATTCTTGGTGTCTGCGCTGCAGGCCTATGTGTTCGCGGTTCTAACTTCTATGTATCTGAATGATGCAATTCACCCAAGCCATTAACAAATAACAGTTTTCAACTAACAATGCGGCAATTGTCGCAATAAGGTCCAGCTTTTAAAGGAGTCTAAAATGGAAGCGGAAGCAGCAAAATTCATCGGTGCCGGTATCGCATGTGTTGGCATGGCAGGCGCAGCAATGGGCGTGGGCAACATCTTTGGCAACTTCTTGTCAGGTGCGTTGCGCAACCCATCAGCAGCACAAGCTCAATTCGGTAACCTGATCTTTGGTTTTGCCGTGACTGAAGCTTTGGGCATCTTCTCATTCTTGGTTGCCCTTTTGCTTTTGTTCGCCGTTTAATCAACGCGCGTTAGAAGTTTTAAGGCAGCCCACATTTAAAATGGGCTGCCTTTCATTGCATTTTCGCCAGATTTTGGCACACTAAATGCACTGTTGGTTGCCTGATAAAGGCGACGGTAAAAACCAGGTATTCAAATGGCAAGCAGTACAAATAGCGCACACGAGGCAGCGACAGGTGTTTTCCCACCGTTTGATCCAAGCACTTTTGGATCACAGCTCTTGTGGTTGGCCCTAACCTTTGCTGCGCTTTATATCTTGATGAGCAAGGTCGCCCTGCCCCGCATTGGCGAAATTCTTGAAGTGCGTCGTGATCGCATTGAAGGGGATTTGGCTGAAGCTGAGCGGCTAAAGCAAAAGACAGACCAAGCCATCAAGTCTTATGAAGCGGAATTAGCCGACGCAAAACAAAAGGCGCACAACATTGCCGAGGAAACACGGGATTCAATCCGTGCTGATCTCGAAAAGAAGCGCGCCAAAGTTGAAGCGGATTTGGCAAAGAAAATGGCCGCTGCGGAAAACGATATTCGCGAAACCAAAGAGGCCGCTATGGGCCACGTTGAGGAAATTGCATCAGACACAGCTTTAGCGATTGTGACCAACATTGTTGGCCGCACAGCGCAAAAAGCCACGAAAGATGCAGTCGCGAAAGTGGTGAAGGGATAACAAGATGGAATTAGATGCAACCCTTTGGGCGTTTGTCGGTCTTGTTGTCTTTTTGGGTCTGGTCACCTATTTGGGCGTGCCCAAAAAGGTGACTGCAGCCTTGGATGATAAGTCTAAGAAAATTGCGGATGAGCTGGAAGAAGCGAAACGCCTGCGCGAAGAAGCACAGTCTTTGTTGGCTGAGTATGAGCGCAAGCGTAAAGCCGCTGAAGACGAAGCTGCTGAGATTATCGAAGCTGCCAAGTCTGAAGCCGACCGCTTGACCGAAGAAGCCCAACAATCATTGGATGATTTGATCACTCGTCGCACAAAAGCGGTGGAAGAAAAGATCGCCCAAGCTGAATCACAAGCGATTGCTGACGTGCGGGCCCGCTCTGCGGACATCGCTGTCGAGGCTGCAAAGCTGGTTTTGGCCGACAAAATGGCTGATAAAGGCGATGCGCTGATTGATGCAGCGATCAAGGATGTTTCTTCTAATCTGAACTAATTGATGGTTTCAGATGTTGAAATTGGAAGCGGGCTCCGGCCCGCTTTTTTTATGGGCCGCGGCCGGGACGACTTTCTCACTTAGTGAGTTGAAACCCACCTCGCCTTGCCCTCATGGCTAGCCCGTCTAGTCGTCGGCGTCCTGCTCCGCTTTACGCGCCTTAGCCTCCTCGAATTTTTCGAATTCATCTACCGATTGGCGCAACATTGTATTGGCTATACGCGTCACCAGGGCGACAAAAATGCCCATGCCGGAAATGACATAAACCACCGTGAATAGTTTGCCCAAATTTGTTTCCGGTGTGATGTCACCGTACCCGACGGTAGAGATGGTCATCACGGTGAAATAGAGCGCGTCAATCGGCCCCCACCCCTCAATCAACATATAGATCAGGGTGGCAAACAGGATGATGGCAATTGTCATCGTCAAAATTGTGCGGACAATCTCATCACCAAAAGCGGCTTTTAGGCCGTGCCAGAAAACTGAAATCTTTTGCACAAAGCATCTCCATTTCTCGGAGGTTTAGCACTGTCCGCCCTCCTAAACAATAAGTGCGACAGTGGCTTATTGAACTTGGCGGTAAATTTAGGCACTATGCAACTATATTTAAGTCGAGGATTTTTTATGAAGTTACACCCCATGTTGATGTTTAAGGGCAACGCGGCGGACGCGCTTGAGCACTACACAAGTGCCATGCCTGCTGCAAAGGTAACCGATAAGCGTGAGCGCGAAGACGGCACCATTGAATCAGCCAATTTGATGTTTGGCGAGAACCAACTCCTGATGATTGATAGCCCCATCGATCAACCGTTTGACTTTACACCATCCTTTTCCCTGTTTGTGTTCTTCGACGATCCCGTTAGTTTGGACCTCGCCTATGAACGTTTGTCTAAAGGCGGGCAAGTGATGATGAAGCTCGGCGAATATGATTTCGCGAAGCGATATGGGTGGGTGTGTGACCAGTTTGGTGTGAGCTGGCAACTTTGTCTGCCACAAGCTGAATAGTGGCGTATCCCACCATTAATATGGACCTCGATGCTTATGTGAAGCGCTCTCGTTCGGGGGCGTTTTTCATCGCAGGTGATCCAAATTGTTGCCCGTGCACTGACAGATCCATTTGATGCAGAGCGCATCTACCCTAAATGCAGGCTGGGTTTGGCCCGGAAGGCTGCGCTAGAGCGTCAAGATCATGAAGGGCAATGTTCGGCCGGGTATTGAATCAGAAGGCACTACGCCCGTCTTTTTAAACCCCATATGCGCGTAAAAAGGCTCGGCATGGGGATCGGCCACCGTTGTCATCCTTTTGGCGCCGAACGCACGGGCGTGATCGATGCCCCAATCAAGCAATTGGCGACCCACGCCCTTGCCAACGTACTTTGGTTCAACGAACAACATCTCGAGATCAAAACCGTCATCTGTTCGATCAAGTCGGATCACGCCGATGGGCACGCCAGCATCTTCTGCCACCCTGACGGTGTGGTGCACCAAGTCATGTTCTGTAATCGTCAACTCGTCCCGACACGCTTCAATGAACGCGGCATCATAAGGCCAATGTGCTTTTGAACGCAGACAAAGGTCGCTTAGCTCACCAATTTCTTCAATGCGGGCAGGTCGAATAATCATTTGGTTAGGATGGGGCGCTAATAAAGCAATAAAAAGGCGGCGGGCTCTGCAGCGCCCACCGCCTAATGAAGCGGTATTTATTTGTTATTGTTTTACCGCTTTTGTTTCGGTTCACCTCGCTTAGGAGATGAAAAAACCGCCCCGCGATGACACGCGGGACGGTTTGATTTATTCAGCCGCTTTTCGCTGCTCTGGCTTTTCCCATTTAAGGATTGGGGAACGGGCAGCGCGGGTTTCATCCAAGCGACGAAGCGGCGCTTTCATGGGGGCGTTGGTGAAACGCTCCACATTGCCGGCCTTTGCGTCTTCCATCAGCTCGCGCATGGTGCCGATAAACTGATCAAGCGTGTGAAGGCTTTCGCTTTCTGTTGGTTCGATCAACATGGCGCCGTGCACCACCAATGGGAAATACATGGTCATGGGGTGATAACCCTCATCGATCATGGCTTTGGCCAAATCGAGCGTTGAAACGCCTGTGCCTTTCAAGGTGCTATCATCGAACAGCACTTCGTGCATGCAAGGCTGATCGCCATAAGGCGCATTGTACAGGTCTGACAATTTCGCCTTGAGGTAGTTGGCGTTCAACACCGCATCACGCGCCGCACGGCCAAGACCGTCCAAACCGTGAGAGGCCATATAGGTCAAGGCACGAACATACATGCCCATTTGCCCATGGAATGCGGACAAACGACCAAGATGATCGCTGCCTTCGCCTTTGTTTTCCACCAAGGTGAGCTTGTCGCCTTCGCGCTTTGCGTAAGGCAATGGCGCATAAGGGGCCAACGCATCAGACAAAACAACCGGGCCAGCACCTGGACCACCACCACCGTGGGGGGTGGAGAAGGTTTTGTGCAGGTTGATGTGCATCGCATCGATGCCCAAATCACCCGGACGGATGACACCCATAATGGCGTTGAAGTTCGCGCCATCACAGTAGAAGTAAGCACCAGCTTCGTGCACTGCATCCGCGATTTCGATCACGTCGGGTTCGAACAGGCCACAAGTGTTGGGGTTGGTGAGCATAATGCCCGCCACATTTTCATCCAACGCATCTTTAACAGCCTGCACGTCAACCGTACCATCTTCGCGGGCTTTGATGGGCTTCACTTTGTAGCCCAAGAATGCCGCTGTGGCTGGGTTTGTGCCGTGGGCGCTTTCAGGCACCAACACGATATTGCGGTGGCCTTGGCCGTTGGCTTCGTGGGCCGCTTTGATGGCCATCATGCCGCACATTTCGCCGTGGGCACCAGCTTTTGGCGTCATGGAAACGGCTTTGGTGCCGGTCAATTCCATCAACCAATGCGCCAATTGCTCCATCAATTCAATCGCGCCTTGCACGGTGGATTGGGGCTGCAATGGGTGAATATCCGCAATGCCGGGCAAACGTGCCATTTTCTCATTGAGGCGCGGATTGTGCTTCATGGTGCACGAGCCAAGCGGGTAGAAGCCCGCATCGATTGAATAGTTCAACCGGGAAATGCGCACATAATGGCGCATGGCCTGCGGCTCGGTCAGTGCGGGCAAATCAATGTCTGATTTGCGGGCAAAATTACCGAGCTTTGAACCCACCTTTTTGTCGAGCGCCGGCAAATCAACGCCAGATTTTTCTTTGGTGCCAATTTCAAAGATCAATGGCTCGGAAGGCAACAAAGCTGCGCCGTTTGCGGATGATGCGGCAACATTGTCCACACCTGTTGGACGGCCTTGATTGTTCAACATCAGATGACCTCCTTCAACGCGCTCGCAAGCGCTTCAATATCTGCATCGCTGGTCAATTCAGTCGCTGCGATCACCAATAGGTTTTCAAGCTCCTTCTTGCCCGGCTCCAACCGTGACACAGGCACACCTGCGAGCACGTTTTTGTCAGCCAAGGCTTCAACGATCGGCGCCGCCGCCTTTGGCAGCTTCACGGTAAATTCGTTGAAGAAGTGATCGTTCAACACCTCAACACCATCAATAGCACCAACCGCCTCGGCCGTTTTCACGGCTTGCTGGTGGTTCAACAGTGCCAAATGCTCAATGCCCTTTTCACCCAACAAAGACATGTGGATGGAGAAGGCCAAGGCGCAAAGGCCTGAGTTGGTGCAAATGTTGGAAGTGGCCTTATCGCGGCGGATATGCTGCTCGCGGGTGGAGAGCGTCAGCACAAAGCCGCGTTCGCCTTCCGCATCAACTGTTTCGCCACATACGCGACCGGGCATCTGCCGCACAAGGTTCGGATGGGTGGCCATCAAGCCGACATAGGGTCCACCAAATGTAAGCGGGTTGCCGATGGACTGGCCTTCGCCAACCACAATGTCCGCCCCTTGGGCGCCGGGAGATTCGATGGCGCCGAGGGACACCACTTCGGTGAACACGGCGATCAACAGCGCGCCCTTTTCATGGGCGGCGTCAGCAATCGGGCGCAAATCGCGCAAATTGCCATAAAAGTCTGGGGACTGAACCACAACGCATGCGGTGCTGTCGTCAATCTGCGCAATGATGTCTTCTTGCGCTTGTGGGTCAGCCTGCATGCATTTGAATGCAGGGTCTTTGCCCAAATAAGTGGCGATGGTGTCGCGATATTGCGGGTGCAACCCACCAGACACAACAACACCATCACGCTTTTTCAGGCGACGGGCCATCAACACGGCTTCCATGGCTGCGGTTGAACCGTCGTAAAGCGAGGCATTGGCCACTTCCATGCCCGTCAGGTTGGCCACTTGTGTTTGAAATTCAAACAGCATTTGCAGCGTGCCCTGAGAAATTTCAGGCTGGTAGGGGGTGTAGGCGGTCAAAAACTCTGACCGCTGGATCAAATGGTCCACGCTGGCGGGCACATGGTGGCGATACGCCCCTGCCCCAACAAAGAATGGACCATCTCCACCGGCGCGGTTCTTGGCCGCAAGCTGGCGAATATGCGCCTCTACGGCAAATTCTGGCTGATGATCAGGCAAGTCAGGCTTGGCTGTGTCAAAAACCTTTTTCGGTACGCGTACAAACAGCTCGTCATCGCTTTTGATGCCAATGGCATCGCGCATGACCTGTCTGTCTTGATCACTATTTGGAAGATAGCGCATATTTGTCCTCGTTTAGTCGATGTGCGCCTTGTAGGCGTTTTCGTCGAGCAAGCCTTCCAGCTCGCCAGCATCATCAATTTCGATTTTGAAAAACCAGCCATTTACAACTGGATCAGAGTTCACCAAGCCTGGCTCGTCTGCCAAAGATTCATTCACAGCCACAACGGTGCCGGAAACTGGCGCATAGATTTCAGAGGCGGCTTTCACTGATTCAACAACGGCAACTTCGTCGCCTTTAGAGAATTTTGCGCCGACTTCTGGTACGTCCACAAACACCACGTCGCCCAATTGGCCCTGTGCATAATCGGTGATGCCCACGGTGCCTTGGTTGCCCTCAACGCGGATATATTCGTGATCTTCGGTATATTTTGTGTCGCTCATTTCTTCCCCCTTGGATTAAAGACGCACATAATTTGCAGGTGTAAATGGAAGTTTGGTCACCGTGCCTTTGGCTGGTTTGCCGCGCACAATGGCGGTCAATTCGGTGCCGATCTTCGCTTTTTCAGCAGGCACATAGGCAAACGCCACCGGCGACCCAATGGTCGGGCCAAATGTGCCAGATGTGACTTTGCCGATGGGCGTGCCGTTCTCGTCCACAATGTCTGCGCCTTCACGCACAGGCATGCGGCCTTCAAACAAAATGCCCACGCGCTTTTCAGCAACGCCATCAGCAATCAGCTTTTGAATTTTTGATGCACCGGGGAAACCGCCTTCCACACGACGGCCTTTGCCGATGGCAAAGATAAGACCTGCGCTGATTGGATCGCGTTGATCGTCCATATCGTGGCCATAAAGGCAAAGCCCTGCTTCAAGACGCAGACTGTCGCGTGCGCCAAGGCCAGCAGGTTCAACTTCATCATTGCTGACCAGCGATTCAGCCAGTTTCGCCGCATTTTCGTTGGCAACAGAGAGCTCAAAGCCGTCTTCGCCCGTGTAACCTGCGCGAGACACATAAACGTCAATGCCGTCAATGGTGGCGGCAGCGGCGTTCATAAAGCTGAGCTTTTGCGGCAGATCGCAATAGCGTGACAACACGTCTTTCGCTTTTGGACCTTGCAGCGCCAACAGGGCTTTGCTGTCAAAGTAGGTTTCGATCTCGAGTTTGTCGCCAAGCTTTTCGCGCAGAATGGACACGTCGTGGTCCTTGCGGCCCGCGTTGAACACGATAAGCAATGTGCCATCTGTTCCCGCTTCGCTTGGGCGGGTAACGATCAAATCGTCTTCAATGCCGCCATTATCGTTGAGCAAAAGCGTGTAGCGCATTTCGCCTGGTTTCAGCCCCACCAGGTCGCCCGGCATCAGACTTTCGAGCGCGCGTGCCGTTGTATCATGGTCCGCGCCTTTAACAGCGACTTGGCCCATGTGCGACACATCAAAAAGCGATGCTTGATTTCTTGTGTGATTGTGCTCGTCCACAATGCCTTTATATTGAACCGGCATTGCATAGCCTGCAAAACCAACCATGCGACCGCCCCATGCAATATGGGTGTCGTGCAATGGTGTTTGCAAAAGATCCTGAGATTCCGCCCCTGCCATTATTCCCTCATTTGTTTATCCGACAAGTGCCAGCAACGCGACAAATTGTGTCGCCTGGCGCCCCCCCTGTCGGGTAAACCTGAGAGATTTCCCGGAACTGACGTTCCGGCTACCCCCTTCGGTGTGATTGCAAAAGCAATCCGCTTTCCAGAGTTATTTATGCATGCGGTCCCTGTTGCCTGAGAGTTTCCGGGGCGGTTGCTCCTTCGGCGTTGAGCTCTTTGGCTCAATCTCTCCCGCATTGCAGTGGTCAACCTAGCAGCAAAATCTGCTAGGTCAACATTTATTCACTCAGCCTTTTGGATCAAAGCCAACCCAAATGGTGATTTGCTCGCCACCCACATAAGGAATGGCCACGTTTTCCACAACCTTGACGAATTCTTCGCCCTGGTTTGGTGGTGTAATTGTAATGGGGATATCGTATTTTTCTGAGAACACGGCCATTTCGTCGCGTTCAACTGCGAAGCGCAATGGCACATTTACGGCGCCTGATCCTGCTTGAGGACCAGCCAACAACCGACCAACAACACCCATTTTCACCGTGATCAAACCGTTTGATACAATGCAATTACGTGACTGCTTGTCGATCACCGCTTGGTAGCGCAGCCCCTTTGGGTCACCGCTGCGGCCGCTTGAATAAAGCGCAAAACTTTCACCACCGGGACGGATTTTGATCTCGGGGCATTCGCTGGCGATAATGGGCAGCGCTGACGGCGCAGAGCTGGCAATCTCAGTCTCGCTTGCGGATTTGTTGATATATTTGCTTTCAGAGCCGCCGCCGGTAAATGACCCAACGCAGCCTGACAACAATAGCGCACCTGCAATGGCTGATGCTCCAGCCAAGCGTGAACGGCTTAAAAATCTCTTGGTAAATACGCGTACTGACATGCTTCTCACTTTTTGACCCGAAGGCCCCCCGATTAACCCCAATTGCCCGCTTTTGAGCGCACTACTGATTTTTTTTCGCCACTTCCAACATGTGCGGTGCGCCCGAAACGACAACTTCGCCCGGCACTGTTTCAATCTCCACATGAGAAATTACGCCATCTTTAACCAAAAGGCTAGAGCGAACATATCGCGTGCCGAAGCCCGCTGCTGAAAAGTCTTTATCCAATTTGAGCGCTTTTGCCAAATCGGCATTGCCATCCGCAATCAAATCGACAAATCCAAGGGCGCCTGTTTGCTCACCCCAATGCTGCATCACATAATGATCATTGACCGACAAACACAGAATGCGATCAACACCTGCGTCTTTAAAATCTGCTGAATGGCCAATATAGCCCGGCATATGGTTGAGGTGGCAGGTTGAGGTAAACGCGCCAGGCACGGCAAAGATAACTGATGTCCCTTGTGCAACAAGATCCGCAAAATCAATATCTTTTACGCCCTCTGCATTTACAAGTTTAACCTTTGTTGATGGCACTTTGCTGCCGACGTCCAAAGCCATATATAACCCCTCGTTGCCTAAACCGATTAATCAATGCAGCTGGATTTTATTGATCCAGAGCATCAAACAATAAAATGGGCACCTGTTTTTCAAAGGCACCCTCGCGGCCACTATAGGTCAACCGTGCTGACATTCCAACATGATCGACCAAGGAAACTTCCTTCAGTGGTTCAAAGCTGAGTAGCGACGAACCGGGGCGATTTTGAGGCACATCAAACAGGAGGTTTTGGTTTGGTAAATCAAGAATTAATGTCTGATTTTCTTCTGCATCGGATGAGGGTTTGACCCAAATCTTGTTTTCGCTTTGGTCGAAATAGACAGCGTTAAAAGGGGCATTAGCGCGATCATCGTTGATCGGCACATAGGCTTTTGCTGCCTCTAAAGTGAAGGATACAGATATATCCTTTTGATCGAGCGGCAGGCTTTGCGCGATGTTGTAGGTCACCGGCACACAGATTTCACCGCAAATGCCCATTAAAAGATCGCCATTTAATAGCGCGACATTTTTGTCGGATTCTGCTGAGATTTCCACTTCGAAGGGCAGCACAAAATCCTGATCGTAGACATAGTCAAAATAGCCCAAACTGATCGTGCGCTTGGGCATCGGCCACAGGAAATTCACCTGATCAATATTCTGACTGTTGGACCAGTTGGCCGTTAGCGGAATTCCGCTTTCGCCGGGGATACGCCAATAGGTTTTCATGCCGTCGCGCAATTGAAACTCTAACCCCGCCAACATCTTTCCATTGGGATCGACATAATCGGACGTTAGCAGCCGGATCTTTGCGCCGGGTGCAACGTCGACCCAAGGGCCAGTCTCTGCCAGTACTGATGTTGGAGCCATGATCGCGGAAAGGATCAAAGCACGTAATAAAGCTGATTTCATAAGACGCGTTTTATCGCAGATTTATGGCACAGGAAAGACAATCATGATCAGAGGTTTGTGAACGATGTTTGATTTCGCGCGTTTACCTGTTAAGCCTTTATTTATATGGATGGGGCGAGACTCAAATAAACCAACCTAAAAGGTGAGCGTTTTGACTTTTTCGCTTAAAGGCCAGCTGTTGGTGGCCATGCCAGATATGGAAGACGAACGGTTTAAAGACACCGTGATCTATATGTGTGCGCATAGCGAAGAAGAAGGCGCAATGGGTCTTGTCGTCAATAAGCGCATGCCGGACATTCAATTTGCCGATTTGATGGCACAGTTTGACATCAAAGTGAGCGACCAAATTGAAGAAGGCCATGCCGACCCCTATCAACAACCGATCGTCGTGGGTGGCCCTGTGGAAACGGGGCGCGGATTTGTGCTGCACACACCAGACTATCAAACTGTCGATAATTCCATGAATGTGGCAGACAATATGTGTTTGTCGACCACGCTGGATATTTTGCGGTCTATCGCCGAGGGTGACGGCCCTGAAAAGGCCCTGCTTGCCTTGGGCTATTGTGGCTGGGAGCCTGGTCAATTGGAAAGCGAACTTGTGCGCGATGGCTGGATGGTAACATCCGCCAGCGACGAGTTAATCTTCACCACGCCTGTGGAACAGCGTTACCAAAAAGCGCTCAAAGACGCGGGCATCGAACTCGCCTACCTATCTCCGACTTCAGGCAGTGCTTAACTGACGTCCTTGTCTTTATTGGTCGTTTTTTGCGGTGCTGGCTTTTGCGGCGCGGGCTGCGCCTTCTTGCCAGCTTTTTCAGCAATTGCGCGCTTTTTGCTTTGCTGGCGTTCTAAAGCGGCTTGCTGCTTGCGCTTTTCAGCCTCTTTCGCCCTTTGCTCAGCCATTTCCTTCGCTTGCTGTTCTTTTTGGATCTTGCGAGCTCTTTGTTCGGCATCGCGCTGGGCTTGTTTGCGGTTCTTCGCATCCTTGCTCAGCAATTGCACAAACTCTTCGCCTGACACAGCTTTTGAAAACGCAAAGCCCTGCGCATAGCGACAACCCAACCCTTGGATGCGCGCGACTTCATCGTCGCTTTCCGCACCCTCAGCGATCACTTGCAAATCCAGATCCTCGGCCAAAGACACAACCGCCTTCATGATCGGCATTTGCGTTTGAGCGATGCCGTGGCGTTCCGACATCTGCACAAAGGTCGATGGAATTTTGATAAAATCAAATGGGAAGCGGTGCAGATAGGACAATGATGAATGCCCAACACCGAAATCGTCCAACGCCAGCCGGAAGCCAAGACTTTTCAGAGAGTCCAAAATGTATGCAGAGTGCTCAGGGCTTGTCATGATTTGACTTTCCGTCACTTCCAGCAAGAAGCGGCGTGCCACCTCAGGATTTTTAGACACGAGCGAACGCATGTCATTCAACATTGTCTCCGACGCCAATTGCTGCGCGGACAAGTTGATCGACAAGAAAAATCCTTTTTCAACCTCACCACCAGATAGCCAGTTTTTGAGCTGCGCCGATGATTGCTCAATCGCCACGCGACCCAATTTTTCAATCAGCCCCGTGCGTTCAGCCAATGGGATAAATTCCTCTGGACTGATAGCCCCGCGCTGCGGATGGTTCCACCGCATCAGGGCCTCTGCCCCGGCCAAACGACCATCTCGCAGATCAAAGATCGGTTGGAACAGGATCTTCAACTCGCGATTATCGATCGCCTTTTTCAAATCAACGTCTAATGGATTGGTCGGCAATCCCTCATCATTGGTTGTCGTGCGATAGGCTTCAATACGGTCGCCGCCATCCCGTTTGGCGTGCAGCATGGCCAGTTCAGCATTACGCAGCACCTGTGGCGCGGTGATCGGCTTATTGTCGTAAATTGTGATGCCCATGGAGGCAGAAATTGACAGTTCGCTTTCACCAAACTTGATGGGGTCTTTAATCGCCTTGCGCAGTTGCTCAGCGAAATGCGCAATGCTGGCGGCACTGTCCTCTGTGACCAATATCACGGCGAACTGATCGCCATTTACCCGCGCCAATGTGTCCAAGGGCCGCATAAGCCGCGAAAGACGACGCGCGATGGCCAGCAACACTGAATCAGCGGCAACATGGCCAATACGTTCATCAAGGTTCATGAAGCCATCAAGATCAATCAAAAAGACTGCGGGTTTGATGGCGCGCGATTCGCGTGAGCGTGTCAGGGCCCGGTCGAGGCGATCCAAATATAGTTCGATGTTGGGTAAGCCGGTCAAACTGTCATGCACAGCATCATGCAGCAGGCGATCTCTTGCCACGCGTTCGTCAGTTACGTCTTGCAACGTCCCCACACAGCGCGACACTTCATCACTGCCGCCCAAAACAGGTTTTACGCGCAAACGGAAATTTCGGTAGCTGCCATCTTGGCTGATGATGCGAAAATCTGAGGCGACTTTGCCGCGACGCAATTCGACCAGAGTATCCAATGCTGTGCGGAACCGATCTCGGTCTTCGGGGTGCAAGCGCTCGAGCCAAAGTTTGATATCGCCGCGCAATGCACTTGGTTCTTCACCAAGGCGCAAGGCTAAACCGTCCGACACCACCACACGATCGCGCTCGATATTCCAATCGAACACAAAGTCGCCACTGCCTGTGAGGGCAAGCGCCCGGCGCTCAACTTCGGACAGAGCCCCGACAGACACCTGGCCGTCGGTAAAGGCGTGTTGGATCGCGGTGAAGCCCAGCAACATCACAATCAATACGAGCCCGCCCGCCACTGCGGATTGGGCAATATCATTGGTGATCTCGCCGGAAACCACCATGTAGGAAAAGATGAGCCAACCGACGAAAATGATCCAGGTGGGCACAATAAGCACCGCGCGGTCGTATCCCCGCACCGCGAGGAAACCGACCACGACAATGCCAAACACGCCGAGCAAAGCCAGCACCGCGCGGGCAGTGCCCACCGCCAATATGGGTTGGAAAAACGCCAGAATGATCAATGCCAACATCACCAGCATCAGCGCCAATGCCAAATGGATGAAGCGAATGTGCCATCGGTGGAGGTTGAGATAGATGAACAAGAAGCCAAATAAGGTTGTGGCCAGCGCCGCCTCAGCCGCAGCGCGATAGGTTTGCAGCTGGGTGGGGCGAATATCGATAAGCTTGGCCAAGATGCCGAAATCGACCAGCAAATAGAACATAACAGCCCATGCCAGCGCTGCCGCTGCGGGAAAGACCCCGCGCCCCTTCACCACAAACATGATGGATAAAAACACTGCCAAAAGACCTGACACACCCAAGACTGTGCCGCGGAATAGCGTAAAGGCGTTGATGTAGTCGCGATAGGAAGATGGTTCCCACATCACCAATTCGGGTAGTGTTTCATCTTCAAGTTCAATGACATAAGTAACCGTCGCGCCCGGATCGACCGTGATGGAGAATGCATCTGCCTCTTGGTCTGGCACGCGGTTGGGGCGAAACCCTTGACTGGCGGTGATGACGTTAATGCGTTTTCCGCCCAAATCGGTGCGGAACACGCCGGAGCCTGGCATTTGGAAAAAGGGCGCCACCAATAGGCGCTCAACTTGAACATCCAACGGATTGTGAATGGCAATCAATGCCCAATTGGGGTTGGCGCTTGTATCCGTGGCCTGCACTTCGATGCGGCGAATGATGCCGTTCACGTCCGGGGCCGTCGACAACTGTACCCGGCCATCTTGGCCTTCGCGCACTTCAACGGCTTCACTGAGATCAACGGCGCCGATCTTTTCTGGAATCGTAACCACTTCCAACGCTGAGGCCGCCCCGACCCATAGCAATAGGCAAAGGTGCGCCAAAACAATTACAGCCGTACGCAGCGCGCGGAACATTCCCATATTTACTCCCAACGGTTTTTCGTAGCCCGAAAAAGCCGTTACATCAACTTATATGTCGTGGTTATCTTCAGATCTCAAGTGGTTAGACGTGTTTGATAACGTTCTTTGGTGAGCCCAAATAGAACATGGTCTTGCCATTTGCCATCGATCTTTAAATAGCCTTCAGCTTGGCCTTCGCGGGCAAATCCGTTTTTCTCCAGCACCCGCATTGAGCGATGATTATCAACCAGACATGCCGCTTCAGCGCGGTGAAGCCGCAATTCATCAAAAATAAATGGCAAAACTCTGGCAACCGCCTCTGTCATGATGCCTTTATTGATTTGATCCACACTAACCCAATAGCCCAATGTGCCCGCTTGGGCAACGCGGCGGCGAATATTGGATAGGTTTAATCCGCCAACCAATTGAGGATTCTCACCTTTTTCAAAAATGAGAAAAGCGTAAGCCTTGTCCGCTGCCGCATCGGCCCGCGCTTTTTTGACGCGGTGACGAAAAGAGAAACGGGCCAATTCTGTTTCGCCCCATGTCGGTTCATAGGGTTTTAGAAAGGATTGGCTGGCCGCCCGCACCTCAACCCACTGTGGATAGTCCTCTAATGTGGGCAAGCGCAGGCTTAACCGCTCGGATTCTAACGGGGTGAAGTTGTTTAACGAGAAAAGTCGCCCGATCACCCCTTCACTCCTTAGCTTTTCAGCCCGTCTTCAATGCGATCATATGTTGGAAAATGATCAAGTGGCCCAATGGCAGATACAACGGGCTTTGCATTGTGGAACAGCTGCGCTGCAACTTCCATCACCCGATCCGCATCAATGCGGTTGATCCGTTCTACCGTTTCTTCCAATGAAATCGGACGGCCCCACAACAGTTGTTGGCGCGCAAGCTGGCCCGCACGAGAAGATGGCCGCTCAAGCGACATCAGCAGGCCCGCACGGATTTGGTTGCGCACACGCAGCACTTCTTCTTCGGTGATGTTTTGGGTGGCTTGGTGCAATTGGTCCAGCACGACCGGCATCAACTCATTTACATCCTCATCGCCGGTAGCCATGGACACGCCAAAAATGCCCGTATCCGCAAACGCCCAATGGAAGGCGAAAATGGAATAGCACAAACCGCGCTTTTCACGCACTTCTTGAAACAGGCGAGAACTCATGCCGCCGCCCAGAATTGAGGACAAGATTTGTGACGCGTAGAAACCATCGTGGTGATAGGGACGACCTTCCACCCCGATCAGAATGTGCGCCTGCTCATGATCGCGGTTCAAACGACGCTCGCCGCCGGTAAACTTCGCTTCAACAGGGTCTGGCGCGCCGCTGGTTTTCAAGTTTGGGAATTTGCTCGCGGCGATGTCCACAAGCTGATCATGGTCGACATTGCCGGCGGCGCTCATCACCATACGGTCACCAACATACATTCGGTCCATATAGGCGCGGATGGCGTCTGGTGTGAAGCTTTCCACTGAATCGGTCGTACCCAAGATTGAACGGCCAATGGCCTGATCTTCAAAAGCAGCTTCCTGGAACAGATCAAACACATAATCATCCGGCGCGTCATGGCTGGCGCCGATTTCTTGCAAAATCACGTGTTTTTCGCGGATCAGTTCATCCTCGCTAAAACGAGAATTTTGCAAAATGTCCGATAGAATATCAGCGGCTAGGCCGACATCTTCTTTCAACACACGGGAAAAGTAGCCTGTGTTTTCAATGCTGGTGGCCGCATTGACATCACCGCCCACATTTTCAATCTCTTCGGCAATTTGCCGGGCTGATCGGGTCTGTGTTCCCTTGAACGCCATATGTTCCAGCAGGTGCGAAATGCCGTGCTCTTGTTCGGTTTCGCACCGGGAGCCGGATTTAACCCATACGCCCACAGACGCACTTTCGAGGCTCGGCATGGAATGGGTGATCACAGTCATTCCACTATCAAGGGTGGTTGATCGTAAAGGCATTAGCTCTCCTTATTGGCGCGGCAACGCGTTTTGATGAAGTTTTCAACTTCAGTTTGGCTATTCGCGATCACATCATAGCGCTCTTCACGCTCATAGAGATCGCTCAACCAATCGGGCAGCGCCGGGTCGATTTTTGTTGCCGCTTTCACAGCAGCTGGAAATTTAGCCGGATGGGCTGTCGAAAGTGACACCATCGGCGTGGACGTGTTCAAATTTTCTTGGGCGACCGCCACCGCAACGGCGGTGTGTGGATCGAGCAAATAGCCACAATTTTCCAACGTGGCAGCTTGCACCTGTTCGGTCCGGCCCTGGTTTGCGGTGCCAGCGACAAACTCAGCGCGAATGGCGTTGATTTCTGTGGCGGTTAGTTCGAACCCGCCAGATTGTTTCAATTGCGCCATTTGGCGTTTGACCAATTCTGCGTCGCGCCCTGCTGCTTCGAACAAAAGGCGTTCGAAATTTGACGAAATCTGAATATCCATCGATGGGCTGGTGGTTGCGGCCACGCCATCCATTTCATAGCGCCCCTCGTCCAGCGTGCGGCGCAGAATGTCATTTTCGTTCGTCGCAATGATCAGGCTTTTGATCGGCAATCCCATGCGCTTGGCCACATAGCCGGCAAAGATGTCGCCGAAGTTGCCCGTGGGCACCGTAAAGCTGATTTGCCGATGGGGTGCCCCCAATGCGGCAGCGGCGGTGAAATAATAAACCACCTGCGCGACAATGCGGCCCCAATTGATGGAGTTCACACCCGACAGCAACACTGAATCCCGGAAATGATGATTGTTGAACATGTCTTTGACGATGGTCTGGCAATCATCGAAATTGCCTTCAAGGGCAATGTTGAACACATTGTCGTCAAGCACCGTGGTCATTTGGCGCTGCTGCACCGGGGAGACCATGCCTTTGGGGTGAAGAATGAAAATATCGGTGTTGTCGCGGCCGCGAAACGCTTCGATGGCGGCGGAACCTGTGTCGCCAGATGTGGCGCCAACAATGGTTGCCCGCTGATTGCGTTGGCCAAGGATATGATCCATGACACGCGCCAAAAACTGCATGGCCACATCTTTAAAGGCGAGCGTTGGCCCATGGAACAGTTCCAACACAAAGTGGCCAGGCTCAAGCTGCACCAGAGGCGCCACAGCATCGTGGCGGAACGTGCCATAAGCCGCGTTCAACATGCCGCGCAGGGTGTCGTCGTCAATTTCGCCATCCACGAAGGGTGAAATGACTTCAAAGGCGATATCGGCGAAGGGGCGGTTTGCCATGCCAGCGATTTGATCTGCGCTTATTTGCGGCCAGCTTTCCGGCAGGTAGAGACCGCCATCTCTGGCGAGGCCCGCAAGGACTGCGTCACAAAAACCCAATCGCGGTGCATCACCGCGCGTACTTACATATTGCATAAGATCGTCCGAAGGTGGTTTTGAGGGGGCACCCTATTCTTCTGATTTCGATTTCGCAAGTTCTTGCCGGGGGCGACGGGTGCGAATAAGCCAAAAAATTGCCAATATTGGCATGAGCGCGGCAAGACCAAACCATGTGAAGGCATATTCAAGGTGTCGGTTGCTGAAATCAAGCGCTGCATCCGACGCGGCTTGCGGCAAATCACTCGCCACCGGGCTAGACAAATTGACGTAAAACGGCGCCACATTTTCAAGCTCCGGAAACATGACGTTCTGGAGCCGTGCCGGGTTAATCACCCAATCCACTTGCTTGGCCAGGTCAGGTTCCAATGTCGCGCTGCCCACACGTTCAGGTCGTCGCATATAGCCTTGCAGTTCCTGCTTGCCTTTCGGCGCTTGCGCATATTCGGCATCGGGTAAAGTCATCTCCTGAGGGGCAAAGCCGCGATTGACATAAACAACGCCGCCTTCTTCAAGCTGAAACGGCGTCACAATCCAGTAGCCCGGGCCAGAATAGCGATCACGCTTTTTGGGCAGCGAGATGAAAACCCGCGCCTCACAACACTCTAAAAATTCGCCCGTCAGACTCACTTTTTGAAAATCAAACCGATCCGGATCAAGGGTAGCCCATTGGCTTTGATCGGGCACTTCACTGCGTTCGGCATTCAGCCGTTCATTTGCCGAGGCGATCAGTTGCTCTTTCCATTGCAGCCGATCCATTTGCCAAAAGCCAAGTGCCAAAAACAGAATCATGCAGACAAGCAAAAAGCCAACGAAAAAGGCTTTGCCCAATCCAGTTTGCCGCAGGTCTTTTTTGGCGTCACTCATTAGGCTTTTCCTCTTCATCGTCATCTGCCCATTTGGCTTCCTGGGCGTCATTTTTATATTGAAGGGCGATCATCAACCCTTTGAGTGGCCGCAGCAGCGCAAAACTCAAGATGAGTGTGGCCGGAATCCACAGCAGCAGATGGACCAAGATCGGCGGGGAGAAGCTGACTTCAACCACCAGGGCTGCCCCTACAACTAGAAATCCGACAATCATCATGATGAACACGGCTGGACCATCGCCGCTATCCGCAAAGTTGTAGGACAGGCCACAACTCTCGCAATGGTCCTCAACCTTTAAGAAGCCACGCAACAGGTTTCCTTCGCCGCAACGCGGACAACGGCAGCGCAGGCCGGCATAAAATGGTGATGTTTCTTGATGTTCTGTCACTTGTCTTGCCTTTGCCCTACAAACAGAAAGGGCGCGACCAACGGCGCGCCCTTCTTAAACCTTCGTGCCGTTCCCTTAGTGGGAAATGGCGACGCCCCATGCGCCCCAAACATAGATGGAGGCAAACAAGAAGAGCCAAACCACATCCACAAAGTGCCAATACCAAGCGGCAAATTCAAAACCAAGATGTTGCTTGGAGTTGAAGTGGCCAGAAAGGGCGCGGAACAAGCAAACCAGCAAGAAGATCGTACCGACCAGCACGTGGAAGCCGTGGAAACCTGTCGCCATGAAGAATGTGGCGCCATAGATATTGCCTGAGAAGCTGAAGCCAGCAGACACATATTCAACGGCTTGCACATAGGTGAACAATGCACCCAAAATTACTGTGAGCACCAAGCCCCATTTCAAGCCATTGCGATCGTCTGCGAGCAAGGAGTGGTGTGCCCAAGTGACCGTCATGCCAGAGGTCAACAACAACAATGTGTTGAAGATTGGCAGGTGCCATGGATCAAACAGCTCAACACCTTCTGGCGGCCAGTGGCCACCCGTGGCGGCAACACGGCCGATCTGCTGTGCTTCATCCACATAGAAGAACATGTCGAAATAGGCCCAGAACCACGCCACGAAGAACATGATTTCAGACACAATGAACAAGATCATGCCGTAGCGGTGGTGCAATTGCACAACCGGAGTGTGATCGCCTGCATGGCTTTCTTTGATCACATCACTCCACCAGCCATACATCGTGTAAAGAACACCGGCGAGGCCAATGAAAAAGATATATGGCGTCCAGTCTTGCATCCAAGCGATACCGCCAATTGCCATAACAAGCGCTGAAACAGACCCGATAAATGGCCATGGGCTTGGGTCGACCAAGTGATAATCATGATTTTTGGCGTGTGCGGCCATATTTAGCTTCTCCCAATCTTATGAAGCATGGAATGCATAAAAGAGCGTGATTTCCCGAATTGTATCAAGCTCGTCGTTTAAATCCAGCTCCGGATCCAAATAATAAAGAACCGGCATTTGTACTGTTTCATTCGGCGCAAGGGTTTGCTCGGTGAAACAAAAACACTCAATCTTGTTGAAGTATGCTCCCATGGACGCGGGTGTCACATTGAAGCTCGCAACAGTTTTGACAGGCTCATCCGTGAGGTTTGTGGCCTCATAAGTCACTGTAATTTTCTTACCAATTTTATCGACTTGCGTTGCCGCAGGCACTATTTTAACCGGTAAATCAGCGTCGACCTGCGCTGCGAAGCGCACTGCCATCTCGCGGTCGATTGTTGAAATCACACCGTCTTCCGCGCGCTGAGTTGTGCCGCCATAGCCAGTGACCTGACAGAAAATCTGATAGAGCGGCACCGCCGCATAGGCCATGCCCACCATCAACGCAACAACCAGCACCAAACCATAAGCAATGCGCTTATTGGATCGATTTCCGTGATGTTGTGTGTCGACATGTGCCATTACGCGTGTTCCCTACAATGGCCGCTGGAAAATGGCCGGGCCGATTTTCACAATGGTGACGGCATAGAACAGGATCGCCAAAAAGCCCAGAACCAAGGCGAGCGCGATTGAACGCTTGCGGCGGCGTTTGGCGATTTTCTCTTCTTCTGTCAGCTTAACATCTTCACTCATGCGCCGATGCCTCCAAAGTAGTTGGCGACACTCACATCAGCGAGCAGCACCAAATAGACCACGAACAAATAGATCAGCGAGAACGCAAAGAGCTGACGGGCAGCTTTTTTCAGCGCCACATTATCCTTTTGCAACCAAAGTTTCACCGCATAGAACGTGAATGCTGCACTCAAGCCACCAGCGACAAAGCCGTAGGCCAAACTTGCAAATCCCAACAAGGTCGGCGCAACGGAAATTGCAGCCAGAACCAATGTGTAGATCAATATTTGATGTTGCGTGTTCCGCTCTCCAGCCACATTCGGCAGCATCGGGATACCCGCTTGTTCGTAGTCACCCTTTTTATAGAGCGCCAATGCCCAGAAATGGGGCGGCGTCCACAAAAACGTAATCAAGAACAAAATTGTGCTTTCAATAGTCACTGTGCCTGTAACAGCAGCCCAGCCAATCATTGGGGGGAAAGCACCTGCGGCGCCACCAATGACGATGTTTTGCGGCGTCCACCGCTTCAACCACATGGTGTAAATCACCGCGTAGAAGAAAATGGTAAAGGCGAGCAATCCCGCGGCGACCCAGTTGGTCACCAGCCCAAGAATAGCAACAGAGAAGAATGACAACACAAGGCCAAAGCCGAGTGCTTCCTGGCGTGTTACGCGCCCTGCGGGAATCGGCCGATTGATTGTGCGGCTCATGACCGCGTCAATATCAGCGTCATACCACATATTGAGCGCGCCAGATGCCCCTGCCCCGATTGCGATGCACAGAATTGCAACGAATGCGAGAAGCGGGTGCAATGTGCCCGGCGCGATCAACAAACCGACAATGGCCGTGAAAATCACCAATGACATCACACGTGGCTTCAGGAGCGCGAAATAGTCTTCGACTTCCGCGCCGCCCCAGCTCGTGTTGTCACTTTGATTGCCAATATAGGCCATTGTCTCTTTTCCTTACCTATCCGGTTCGATTACTTAACTTTTGGCAAAGTTTCGAACTGGTGGAATGGTGGTGGTGAAGGCAATGTCCACTCAAGTGTGGTTGCACCTTCGCCCCATGGGTTATCGCCAGCTTTGCGCTTCTTCATGACTGATTCAACGATACCAGCGAAGAAGAAGACCAAGCCCAAAGCCATGATCAGATAACCGATCGAGGACACCATGTTCCAATAAGCAAACGCTTCAGGATAGTCGATGTAACGACGTGGCATACCATTCAACCCGAGGAAGTGCTGCGGGAAGAAGATCAGGTTCACACCAATGAACATGACCCAGAAGTGCAGCTTGCCCAATGTTTCATTGTACATATAGCCGAACATTTTTGGGTACCAGTAGTACCAAGCCGCAAAGATTGCGAACACGGCACCAAGGGACAGCACGTAGTGGAAGTGTGCGACCACATAGTATGTGTCGTGCAATGAACGGTCAGCACCAGCGTTGGCCAATACCACACCTGTCACACCACCAACGGTGAACAAGAAGATAAAGCCGATGGCCCACAACATTGGTGTGCGGAACTCAATGGAGCCGCCCCACATGGTGGCAATCCAGGAGAAGATTTTCACCCCTGTTGGCACCGCGATCACCATTGTGGCGAACACGAAGTAGCGCTGTGTATCAAGCGAAATGCCTGTGGTGTACATGTGGTGCGCCCACACGATAAAGCCCACAAAGCCAATCGCAACCATCGCATAAACCATCGCCAAATAGCCGAATACTGGCTTGCGCGAGAAGGTTGAAACAATGTGTGACACAATACCAAAGCCAGGCAAGATCATAATGTACACTTCAGGGTGACCAAAGAACCAGAACAAGTGCTGGAACAAGATTGGATCACCGCCACCTGCAGGATCGAAGAAGGTGGTGCCGAAGTTACGGTCCGTCAACAACATGGTGATGGCGCCAGCCAAAACAGGCAGAGACAACAACAACAAGAAGGCTGTGACCAAAATTGACCATGGGAACAATGGCATCTTGTGCAATGTCATGCCAGGAGCGCGCATGTTGAAGATGGTTGTGATGAAGTTGATGGCACCCAGAATTGAAGATGCACCGGCGACGTGCAGCGACAAAATGGCGAAGTCCATTGCCGGGCCAGGTTGGCCAGAAGTGGACAATGGCGGATAAACGGTCCAGCCACCACCCGTGCCCATACCACCTGGAGGGCCCTCAAAGAACATGGACATCAGCAATAGGATGAATGCCGGAGGCAACAACCAGAATGAGATGTTGTTCATGCGTGGGAACGCCATATCCGGTGCACCAATCATCAATGGCACAAACCAGTTGGAGTAGCCGCCGATTAGGGCAGGCATCACCACAAAGAACACCATGATCAAGCCGTGCGCGGTGGTGAACACATTGTACATGTGCTTACCAGCGTCAAGCGCAGCCGCGCTTTGCCAATCAGCACCATAAACTATCGATGCCAAGCCAGGGAAAATTTGAATACCCGGTTCAGCCAATTCCCAGCGCATAAAGCCAGACAGCGCGCCACCGATGATCCCTGCGATGATCGCAAAGATCAGGTACATCGTGCCGATGTCTTTATGGTTGGTTGAATAAACATAACGCTTCCAACCCGTTGGGTGGTCATGCGCATCATGTGAATTTTGGGCAGCAGTTGCGTTCGCCATTTGCTTTCCTTGCCTCTTTCCTTAACGCCCGAAGATCCCCCTTGAGACCCCTCTTGGGCGGCAAAATTAGCGGCGGGCCTTAAAGGCTCGCCAAAGTCTCGTTCGCAGCCTCGACATCGTCTTCGGCTTCCATAATCTCAGCCCATGCCGCGAATTCTTCTTTTGAAACAACCCGCACTGCAATTGGCATAAAGGCGTGGTCTTTACCGCAAAGTTCAGAACACTGACCGTAGTAAAGCCCTTCTTTACGCACATTGAACCATGTTTCGTTCAAACGACCTGGCACCGCATCTGTCTTGTTGCCAAATGCAGGCACGGCGAAAGCGTGGATCACATCGCCAGCGGTCACTTCAACGCGTACAGTTGTGTCAACGGGAACCACCAACTCATTGTCCACGGCCAACAAATAGGGCTGGCCTGGCTTTTGCTCGGCGATTTCTTCTTTGGTCAACATATATGAAGAATAGGCTGCATTGTTCAGGTCGGGATATTCATAATCCCAATACCATTGCTGGCCGGAAACGCGAATTGTCAGCTCTGGAGCGGGCACGACTTCGCCGCCATCGCGGGAGAAGATGTTTGAGCCAAGGTATTTGCGCTCACCATCTGGCACTGTCATTTGGTCTGAAAGCACACCGAATGATGGCACCGCAATCACGATCAGAATAATGATCGGCACAACAGTCCAGACAATTTCAACCAATGTATTGTGGGTGAATTTGGATGGTGTTGGATTTGCCCGTTTATTGTAACGCACAATGACCCAGATCAATAAGCCGGTTACAAAAATGGTTATAAGAGTGATGATCCACATCAACAAACCATTATGAAAGGCAATCGTTGAGTCCATAATTGGTGTTACAGATTCTTGCAGGCCGATTGCGCCGGGCTCTGGCTGCCCGTTTTGCGCCAAAGCGGCGGTGGGCAAAAGCCCCAATGTGATTGCAGATGTTATTTTAGCCAGACGTGCAAGAAGTTTGCTCACGCCAGTCTCCCTTTGCGACATGTTTAAGCCCTTTTTCGACGGTAACGCATAAGTGTAGGTGAATACACTTGTCAATTCGCGTTACGCCCTAAAAGCGCAGAATCTCGAAACAGACTAAAACCATAACAGAAGGCGCAAAGCAATTCCAAACCCGCAAAATTCGGTGCGTCATATGGCTGCAATCGACAGTTTTGGGCACTTTTTGCACATTTTTATGGAATTTTGCTGTCCGCAAGACCTATTTAAGCAGCGCCGCGCCGCAATTTTGCCATGTGAATAAGCACGCTATTCCATCGCGGCTCGATTGACTGTTGTAGATAAAGGTCGCAAATTCAAAAAACCATTCGGGGTAAAGGAATCGTCTCATTATGCGTTTGATCAAGCTATTTATTGGTGTGCTTATGGCTGGGCTGGTTGTGACCAGTGCGAACGCACAGGGCGTGGTGAAAGGCGACCATGGCGATTGGCAAATGACCTGCGACACCCCGCCGGGCGCTACATTTGAACAGTGCGCCCTGATTCAAAATGTGACGGCTGAAGATCAACCCGGCGTTGCGCTGAGCGTCATCGTTTTGAAAACCGCTGATAAACAGACTCAATTGCTGCGTATTCTGGCGCCGCTTGGCGTGTTGTTGCCCAACCAGCTCGGGTTGGTGCTTGATGGGGAAGACAAAGGGCGTGCGCCCTTCATCCGCTGTTTGCCCAATGGGTGCATGGCCGAAGTTGTGTTGACCCCGGATCTGATCGCAGAGCTTTCGAGTGCGGATACTGCACTCTTTGTGGTGTTCAAGACACCCGAAGAAGGCATCGGCATCCCTGTTTCTATGAATGGCTTTAGCGACGGCTATAACGCTCTACCCTAGATAGAAAATACCAGTCAAACAGGCTCCCTTTCGGGTTGCGACAAGAATTGCCTTGAACCGCCAAGGCGATTGCGGGTAGTTATGCGGCGTTCCAATTTGGCGTTCGCGCCAAGCCACAACAAAGAGTGATCTCATGAGCGAAGCATCTCCCACGGCAAAGAATGCTGTTTTTCTGACCGGCTCCACAATGCGCCACGTCATTATTATGACGACCACTTCGGCGATTGGGTTGATGTCGATCTTTTTCGTCGATGCGATTACGCTCTTTTACATTAGCCAATTGGGAGATCCGAGCCAAACCGCGGCTGTGGGACGCGCGGCCTATGTGCTCGCCTTTATCATCGGCATGTCAGTTGGCTTTATGATTGGCACCTCGGCCATGGTGGCGCGCGCTGTTGGCGCGGGACGCGAAGAAGCCGCAAAATCATATGCTGGCACATCGATCATTAGTGTTGCCATATTCGGCCTGCTTCTGGCGGGCCTGGGCTTCTTGCTCCTCGATTGGCTGATGGATATGCTGGGCGCAACGGGCGAAGCGCTCGATTACGCGCGCACATATCTTTATATCGTTTTGCCGTCGACACCATTTTTTGCCATCGGCATTGTGACCATGGGGATATTGCGGGCGCACGGCGATGCCAAGCGCTCCATGTATATTACGCTGGTTGGCGGCATTATGACCGCCCTGCTCGACCCGTTTTTCATCTTCGTCCTGGGCTGGGAAGTCGTTGGCGCCGCTGTCGTGTCCGCGATTGTGCGCGTGTCGTTTGCCGCGTTGGGGCTTTATTTTGTGATTGGCATTCACAAGGCGATTACGGTTCCCAAGTTCCGCCGCTATTTCAAAGATCTAATTGATATCTTGAAAATCGCGGCCCCAACGGTCGTGACCAACTTGGCCGCGCCGGTTGGTGCTTTTTTGATCGCCCGCGCCGTCGCCGAATATGGGGATGCCGCCGTGGCTGGCCAATCTGTCGTTGACCGTTTGATCCCCCTCGCATTCGGCGTTGTCTTTGCCCTTTCCGGGGCTGTTGGCCCGATCATTGGGCAAAATTTTGGTGCGATGCAAATGACCCGCGTTCGCCAGGCGCTGATCGATGGGCTGATTTTCAATTGCGTTTATATATTGATCGCTTGGGGATTGCTGTTTATTGCGCAAGAGCAAATCATCGCGATCTATCAAGCCGAAGGCAGGATGGCCATTGTCATCCGATTGTTCTGTAATGTGCTGGCAGGTTCGTTCCTGTTCAACGGCATGTTGTTTGTGTCCAATGCGGCCTTCAACAATCTGGGCTATCCACTTTTGGCCACCCTTTCCAACTGGGCGCGGCAAACGCTGGGCGTGATCCCCTTCATCTATTTTGGCGCCATGTGGGCAGGCCTGCCCGGCATCATTTGGGGTGCTTCTATTGGTGCGGTCATATTCGGTATTATGCCGGTAATCGGCGCATTCTGGCTGATCCAGCGCCTGACGCCTGACAGCAAGACACCACAAGAAACTGCCGAAACACCTGAAACACCTGAGGCTGCCGAAGCGACAGCTTCATAAAAAAAGGCCGAGACGCCTATGGGCGCTCGGCAAAGTATTCGGGGGTTAGTTTTCATCAAACTCAGCCCACCATATAGGTTGGACCAGTTTGGTTCTTGTACACTATTGACATTTCCCCCATTCGACTAACAAATAGTATTCATCGAACAAATCAATTTCTGTGATGAATGCTATGGCCAATCCCCTCGACCTTGATCAGTTGCGTACCTTTGCCGTGATTGCCGATTGTGGCAGCTTCACTGAGGCTGCCCGACGCGTGTTTAAGACACAGTCAGCTGTGTCCATGCAGATCAAACGCTTGGAAGAACGACTAGGCGAAAATTTGTTGGTGCGTGACGGGCGCTCCATTTCCCTCACCCGAGCCGGGGATGCGCTTTACCATCACGCGCGGCGAATGCTGGAAATCAATGCAGAGGTCGAGGATTTGTTCTCGTCAGATGTTTTGTCCGGCACCATTCGGATCGGCATACCAGACGATTATGCGGTCAAAGTCTTGCCCATTCTGCTCAGCTCGTTTCAGCAAACGCACCCAAAGATTTTGGTGGATGTGAAATGTAAATCTTCAGAAGAGCTTATTTTGGATTTGCAGCAGGGCGATTATGATTTGATCGTGTTCACCCAAGGCACCAGCCACGAAACTGGCGAATTGTTGCGCACCGAGCCTTTGTCATGGGTGATTGGTCCCGGTTCAGATGCACATTTGCAAGATCCGCTGCCCATCGCTTGCGGCAACAAGCAGTGCTGTTGGCGCACCAACGCTGAAATGGCACTGCGCGACGCAAGCATCAATTACCGGGTCGCTTACACTTCTTCCAACGCCACAGCCATCACCAGCGCGGTTATGGCCGGCTTGGCTGTTGGTGTGCTTGCAGAAAGCTCGATCACGCCAGAAATGCGCAAGCTCGGGCTTAAAGACGGGTTGCCCCCACTCAAAGCCGCCGACATTGCGATCCGCCGCGCTGCTAATGCCTATGGTGGCATTTACAGCGCTTTGGTTGCGCATATTAAGTCCGAGTTGGATCAAGCAATGGAAGATGCTGCATAAGTGGCATCTTTGCCGATCTGGTCCTAGATCAGCTTTTCGCTTTGGCATTTGGCACACCGCGCATTAAAAACCAATCGCTGTGTGCGCCGCATGTTTAATTTTTTGCTGGAAGACCTAGCGCGTTAAAACAAGCGTTCCGTGTAGATTTTCGTGATGTCGCCACCCCAGGGCCCCTCATAGGCATCGAGCATGTGTTGGGCCGGGGTTTTCTCTGTTTCGAGCGTTGTTTTGATCATGTTGAGGAAAACTGACTCGTCAAACCCCTCATAATTTTTGCGACCACGGGCGACCAATCCGGACTTTGCCAAATCATAGACATCTCTTGCGACGTCCAACACTTTGCGTCCGTTGATTTCCGCATCCAGCGCTGTCTTGGCAACATCGGTCCGCAATTGATTGCGCTGCTCTGCGGTCCAGTCTTTGACCAATTGAAGCGCGCCATCCAGTGCTGCTTCATCATAAAGCAGACCTGTCCACAATGCGGGTAGCGCACATATGCTGTCCCACGGGCCTGCGTCCGCGCCGCGCATTTCCAAAAATGTTTTGAGGCGAACTTCAGGGAACAGGGTCGACAAATGGTCTTCCCAGTCAGCTATTGTCGGTTTTTCACCGGGCAGCTGCGGCAGTTCACCTTTCAAGAAGGCGCGGAAGCTTTCGCCAGCGCAATTGACGAACTCGCCCTTGCGCATAACGAAATACATCGGCACATCCAGCGCATAATCGACGTAGCGCTCAAAGCCCATGCCCTCTTCAAACGCGAAGTCCAGCATGCCTGTGCGATCATTGTCCGTGTTTTGCCAAATTTTTGCACGGTAGGACAAATAGCCAGAAGGCTTGCCATCGATAAAGGGCGAGTTGGCAAAAAGCGCGGTTGCAATTGGTTGCAGGGCCAAGCTGGCACGCAGCTTTTTCACCATGTCCTGCTCGGACGAGAAATCCAAATTTACTTGCACGGTGCAAGATCGAAACATCATTGACGTCCCAAGCGTGCCCACATGCTCCATATAAGGCTTCATGATGCCATAGCGAGATTTGGGCATCATGGGCATATCATCAAGCGACCATTCGGGGGCAACGCCAAGCCCCAAAAACTCGATGTTCAGCTTATCTGTGATGCCGCGCAGCAGCCGCAAATGATTGCCCGTTTCCGAACAGGTATCGTGCAGGCCTTCCAGCGGTGCGCCAGACAGCTCTAGCTGCCCGCCCGGCTCCAGTGAAATGGAAGCGCCTGTGCTTTCGTCTTTAAGGCCAATAATATTGCCTTTGTCCAAAAGCGGTGTCCAATTGGTGCGTTTTTGAATCTCGATGAGAATCGCGCCAATGCCATTTTCGCCTTCATAAGGCACAGGCTGATGGCTGGTTTTGCAGAACACAAATTTTTCGTGCTCGGTGCCAATGCGCCAATCGCTTTTCGGCTTGCAGCCCTTCTCCAGCGCGTAAATCAGATCCGCTTTTGATTCAATGAGGGGCGAGTTTTCAACTGCATTGGCCATAGGTGGTCCGTCCGAATTGTTATGTTTGCCACGCTGTGCCAGCGCATTGTATGCAGGCGACAATAACGCGGAAAATTTAGGATGCAATCCTTTTATCGTAAATCACCGATATTTGATTGCACGAGTGTTAACGCGACAATGGCGGCTGTATCGGCGCGCAATATGCGTGGGCCTAAGCTGATCGGAACACAAAAGCTTTGCGCCCGCAATAGCTCGCGTTCCGCTTCCGAAAATCCGCCTTCCGGGCCAATCAACACGGCCACTTTGCTTTGGCCCAGTGGCTTCAAGGCTTTGGCTGCGTCGGTGACGTCAGTTTCCTCATCCGCAAAAATCAGTTTACGCTCGGGATCGGTGTTGGCCCAATTGGCGATCAGTTTTTCCAAGGTTTGCGCTTCGTGCACTGTTGGCACGTTGAGGATTTCGCACTGTTCCGCGGCCTCGACAGCATTGGCCCGCATGCGATCATAATTGATGCGCGACATTTGGGTGTGTTGGGTTTGCACGGGCCGCAGAGCGTTTACGCCCATCTCCGTGGCCTTTTGCACCATAAAATCCAGCCGTGCGGTTTTGATGGGGGCAAAAATATAGTCGATTTGGCTGGGCGGCGTTTGGGCACTGGTTTGCTCTGCCACCTCAAGCTGCGCCGCCTTTTTTGACCCGCTCACCAATGTGGCGCGAAATGCCCCATCTTGGCCATTAAACAGAATCACCTCATCGCCCTCATTTAAGCGCAACACGTTGACCAAATAGTTGGACGGCGCTTTTTCAAGCTTCAATTGATCGCCCGTTGCCAAGGGCTGATCAATAAATAGGCGGGGTAAAGTTTTGTGTTTGCGCGGCATTAGGTTGACATTCCGTGCTTAAATTATAGCGTTCACTGCAACTGAATAGGTGGAAGTGGCAAGTGATGCAAGACAAACCCAATTCTGAACGTATCGCAGATGCAAGTGCAACCAACTGGGTGGATCGCTATGCCCCCCGGGCTATTCACCCCTATGCCAAGATGGCCCGATGGGACCGGCCAATCGGCTATTGGCTGCTATTTTGGCCCTGTGCTATTTCGCTTGCTCTAGCGGCCGTGGCGCGACCTGCCACTGGGTTCAACTTTTACTATTTGGGCCTGTTCTTTTTGGGCGCGATCGCCATGCGCGGCGCTGGGTGCACACTCAATGACATTGTTGACCGGAATATTGATGGCAAGGTGGAGCGGACGCGGTTGCGGCCCATTCCTTCTGGCCAAATCAGTGTGCCGCAGGCGTTCGTCTTTTTGGCGGCTCAATGTTTGGTCGGACTGGTTATTCTTTGGCAATTCAACGACTTCACCAAAATTTTGGGGCTCTCGTCCATTGGGTTGGTGATCATTTATCCCTTTATGAAGCGCATCACCTATTGGCCGCAGCTGTTTTTGGGCCTTGCGTTTAACTGGGGGGCGTTGATGGGCTGGGCTGCCATGTTTGGTGAGTTGCATTATCCCGCCTACTATCTTTATGCGGGCGCAATATTGTGGACCATCGCCTATGACACGATTTATGCGCTGCAAGACCGGGAAGATGATGCGTTGATTGGGGTAAAATCAACCGCGCGTCTTTTTGGCGACTATGCGCAACAGATTTCTGGCCTGTTTTATCTAGGCGCGGCGATCTTGTGGTTTCTGGCCGCAGATGGTGCGGGTGCGGGGCCGGTTTATTATTGGGTCATGTGGGTTGCACCCGCCATTCTGGCTTGGCAAATCCTCACACTGAAACCGGACCAGACACCAAACTGCCTGATCCGGTTTAAATCCAATTTTTGGGTGGGCCTGAGCTTCACCCTCGCGCTCTATATCGAATACGCGATTTAACCGGACACAAGGCCCAGCTGACGACGGTTGAGAAACCGGGGGCGCCGATTGGCTTCAGGACCAAGCTTGCGCCGTGTGGTTTCCTGCCCAACCATAACGCCACCCACATGCTGTGAGTAAGGCACCAATCCGCCATTGCCTGAACGAATAAACAGCGGCAAGCCCAATTGCTTGCCCCAATTTTGCCATTCAGCCACCACGGTGTGGTTGCCCTCTTCTTCAAACACGCGATAATTGAGTTCATCATCCGCGTGGATCAATTCGATTGAGCTGGTGAGAAGGCCATCTTCAGAAATACGCGTGGCCACCGCGACACCATAATACTCTTTAACTGGAACTTTGATTTTGATCGGAACGCCGCTCTTTGAAAGCATTTTGCGCACGGTGACGGTTTGCACATCACCCTGACCGCATCCATTGTCATTCGCTGGGGACAATGTGGGCCAACTCACCCGACCATTTCCAAACAAGATCAAATCAGATCCTGAAACTGTTTTGCCTTGCACCATTTTTATCTCGTGCCTTCCTGTTAACTTGAGAGCTGTTTTTAATTTTTTGCCGCTCTTCTTATGAGGCCAAATTAGCAGGCAAGGTTTGGCATCCCTTTAAAAAACTGGGTTAAGTTTTTCTTGTTATCAAAAGGGTTAGCAGGTTATGACCGTGGGTAACCGGCGATTAACCCAAGCGGGTTCTTGCCTTTATGCTCTGCCTCGCATACGCACGGAAGAGCTTATGTTTCTTAGGGTTTCGGGAGCCTTTGATGGCACAACCAGATATTGCAGAATTGATGGAAGATCTGGAATTGGTCCGAAATGCTGTGGTGGGCGCTGGCATCATCGCCACCGGATTTTTCCGCCAAGATGTAAAAACATGGACAAAAGATAACGCGACGCCTGTCACCGAAGCTGACTTTGCCGTCGATAATTTCTTAAAAAACATGCTCACTGCTGCCCGGCCAGATTATGGCTGGTTGAGCGAAGAAACTGCTGATGATCCGATCCGGATGGAAAAGAAGCGGGTTTTTGTGGTCGATCCTATTGATGGCACCCGCGGGTTTATCCGTGGTGAGGACAGTTGGACGATCTGCATCGCGATTGTGGAAAATGGCGTGCCTGTTGTTTGCGTTATATATGCGCCGATCCGTGATGAGCTTTATGAAGCGGTGGTTGGCCAAGGCGCCTTTTTGAATAAAGAGCGGCTTGAGCGCCGGCATCGCCTGGGTGCTGGCCCGATCATCCCGGCGCCTGGCGCTGTCCATCGTGAATTGGAAGAGCGCGGCATTGATTATGTGCGCGGTCCAGCGCTTCCCTCTTTGGCCTATCGCCTGGTGCAGGTGGCCACAGGCGTGCTCGATATTGCAGTGGCGAGACGGGGCGCACAGGATTGGGATATTGCCGCCCCTGCTTTGATATTATCCGAGTGCGATCACTTCTTAGAAGATGTATGTTTTGGTGTGCCGCGCTTTAATAAGCAAGAAATTCGTCACGGCGCTCTTGCGGCCATGTCTGACCTGACGCTAAAAGACGATGTCCATGATGTGCTGCGCAAGGTCTATGGGTGTCCGGCAGCATAGACGAACACAATAAATGGTGGGTTTATATGAGCGAAGAAAAACAATTGCTGCACTTGGTTTTTGGTGGCGAGCTAGAAGATTTGGAAAATGTGACGTTCCGCAATTTGGATGAGGTTGATATTGTGGGTGTTTATCCCAACTATCAAGCTGCCTATGCGGTTTGGAAGCAGAAGGCACAAATGACCGTTGATAACGCTCATATGCGTTATTTCATTGTGCACATGCACCGCTTGCTTGATCCCGAAGCCAAAGGCTAATTGGTGAACGAGCAGATCCAAAAAGAACATGGCGAGCGCGGGCTGAACAGCACCAAGGCTCGCCATTTTATTGGCTGGCATATTTTGGGCGGCTATTTGCGGCTCACTTCTGCTACGTCCAAATTTGTTTATGATCCCCCCGATGCCGAGCAAAAATGCGCAGATTTGATGCCTGCCATTTATGTGTGCTGGCACGGGCAAGGCATGTTGGGCATGAAATTGGTGCCTGAAGCCAAGCAATTGACCATTCTCACCTCTCGCCATCCAGATGGTCAGCTGGTGGCCGCCGCGGCAAAAAGCTTTGGCTGCTCGAATATTGACGGGTCGGGCGCCAATCCAAAGCAGGATGAAGGCACGGGCGGCATGGCCGCCATGCGCGAAATGCTGCGGGCGATGAAAAATGGCCAGTCCATTGGCATCACAGCCGACATTCCCCCCGTACCTGGTCGTCAAGTTTCGGATGGTGTGGCGCTGTTGGCCCGTTTCTCCGGGCGTCCCATTATTCCCTATGCTGTTTCAAGCTCCCGGCGATCGGTGCTTGAAAAGGTGTGGGATAAGATGCAGATCAATCATCCTTTTTCCACCATTTCAGCGGTGGTGGATGAGCCACTTTATGTGCCACGCTCAGCTAAAGACCTGACGCCTTATTCAAACGAACTGGCGAAGCGGCTTGATAATGTTTTGGATCGGGCTTTCCTTTTGGCTGATGGTAAGGACCTGCCACCGCGCCCAGATCGGTCAGCTTTTTCAGTTGCCGAGGACTAGGCGCACCGCATAGTCGAGCGCCCCGGCTGGACCGATGCGCTCCATGCCGATGCGGCCGCGCCGCTCAGCATCTTCGGGGTCACTTAACAATCGATCCATGGCCGCGCTGATCTCCACCGCGCTCATTGCACAGCTTATGCGGCTTTCCCCCATTAGGCGTTCATTGCGTTCAACACGCGATGGACGTGCGTCTGGTGGCACCAAAGCGACGAAGGGCGCACCCAGCCCAGCGCTTTGAAACACCGCCGTACCCGCCTGGCCGGCGACAAAATGCGATACGCGCGCCAACGTGCCGATACCTTGCTTGAAAAAATGCACTGGTGTGCCATCAAACATGAGTGCTTTGGCCAGATAATCGCTGGCATCGACATCAGAGTTTTTCGCCACCGGCTTGAGCGAAGCAGCGCCGATAAGCTCATCTGCGTCACTGGTTGGGGCAACAGGCACCAGCACAGTCAACTCATATTTGCTGCTCAGCCGCCCTACTGCAGTGATCTCCAGATCGAAAAACTTTTTGGCCGCCGCACGGCTGCCCGGCAGCAATGTGATGGGCGTTCTGTTTTCGATTAGTGATGTTACGTCGAACGAGAGCTCGGGCAACGTATCCATCATGATGTTACCGACAAATCCCGCATCCAAACCGTCAGCGCGCAATTGCCCGGCCAGAATGTCGTCGCGGCAAAGGGTTTTGGCTGTGGTGCGTTTGATGAGATTTTTCTCAATCAACGAATAGGTCGACGCATAGCCCGAATTATAGCAGTCGATATAGAGGTCAACATGATGACCACCAGCCTTACAAAGCGCCAGCCCGACCATATCGCCCAAAACAACAATCTTGTCCCAGCGTCCTCGCTGCTGGCGCATATAACGCACATGTTTATACGCCGTGAGCGCCAGACCATTCTTGAAGTCTTTGATCAACGAGCCTTGCTTGCGGTGACCTTCGCTGGCCAAATGGCCGCGCGGTCCCATAAGCGGGCAAATGCCTTCATAGGCGAGACCCTTACCAACCGTTGGCAGCGCTTCCACCTCGCCGTGGGGCGCGAGCGCCTTAGCAAGGGCGGCGCCCATGGCGTCCTCGCCCATGCCATTGGTGATGATCAAAACGCGCATAAGGCGTTACTTTTTGCTCGCTTGCAGGGCTTTGAGAGACGCGTGTGCGTCCACATAAGGCTCTTGCAAGTCGACACTCCAATAGGACAATTCATCCAATGGAATTTGCTTTCCGGTGACAGCGCAACGCACAAAAGTGCCCGGCTTAATCACTGAAAAATCTGCATCCAAATAGCGCAATTTGGCTTCGCTTTGTCCAAAGCCACTTTCAAAAATATTCATGTGTGAACCTCTTTCGCTTCCTATTTAGGATGAGCTGAGGAAAAAATCAAAAAAGACTTTGCTGTTTTGTCTCTTTTTCTTTGCTTGGCGATTTTGGTTTGGGCTTTTGCGACGGAGGTTTTCCTTCAGTCACAACCACACCTAAATCACCATCTGCAAATTGCACGTTTAGCCCCTCGCCCGTTTGCGGGGTTGAGGCCGAGCGCACCAAATTGCCCTTGGCATCTGTCACCAGGGCAAAACCACGCTCCAGCGCTTTTTTGTGGCTCAAGCTATCCAATAGTTTGCTCAAATTCTCGACCTTGGTTTGCTTGCGCTCAAACGCAGCCAAAGCCGCAGGCTGCAAACGTGCGCCCAAGCTTTCGATCTGACTGGCAAAGTTTTGTTGTTTTTGCCGCAAGCCATGTGGCGACAGACGGGCGCTGATCTGCGAATAGCTGGCACGTTTGCGATCTACAAATTGGTTCAACGCATTGCCAAGGCGCATGGTGGCCATATCAAACCGCTGGCGCGGCACGCTGGTTAGATCCTGAGCTTTTGGCAGCGCCGCTGATACAGCGCGCAACCGATCCTTCGCAGTGGCAATATTGCGAGCTTGTGCGGCCCGCAGTCGAGTGCCCTGATCGAGCACATAATTGACCAGTTCTGATTTAACAGGCACAGCCATTTCTGCTGCGCCCGTAGGCGTAGGCGCGCGTCTGTCAGACGCATAATCAATCAGTGTGACATCAGTTTCGTGGCCGACCGCTGAAATCAGCGGGATTTGCGACGCAGCCGCTGCACGCACCACTTCCTCTTCGTTAAAGCCCCACAGATCCTCAATTGAACCACCGCCACGCGCAACGATAAGCAAATCTGGGCGTTTGATTGGGCCGTCGATTGGCAAAGCGTTGAAGCCATTGATGGCATTGGCCACTTCCGCACCACAGGTATCGCCCTGCACCCGCACGGGCCACACAATAACATGGGTAGGGAAGCGATCGTCGAGACGGTGTAGAATATCGCGAATAACCGCCCCTGTTGGCGATGTAATTACGCCGATTGTTTGCGGCAGATAGGGCAGTTCCTGTTTGCGCGAGGCGTCAAAAAGCCCTTCAGCCGCCAATTGCTTGCGGCGCTGTTCCAATAGCGCCATCAAAGCCCCTGCACCTGCAGGTTCAATATTGTCGATTACAACTTGATATTTCGACGAACCTGGATAGGTGGTCAATTTGCCCGAAGCAACGACTTCCATGCCCTCTTCAGGCTTGAACCGCAGCTTTGAAAACACACCGCGCCAGACCACAGCCTCAATGCGAGCCTTTTCGTCTTTGAGCGCGAAATAGGCATGGCCAGAAGAATGTGGCCCCCGATAGCCCGTGATTTCACCACGAATGCGCACATGACCAAACTGTTCCTCAACGGTGCGCTTCACCGATTGAGAGATCTCAGTTACTGTGAATTCATGGGCATTGGAGCCCGTATTGCCTGATTGATCGTCCATAAATCAAGTCGTGCCTGTTCATTGTTGAAAGGTCAAGGGTGACCTTTGTAAATCAACATGATATGGGATTCGCAGGTTGGGTATTGTTTCAAATTCGGATCGAAAACATGAATATTTTGCTGTTGGGTTCTGGTGGACGTGAACACGCATTGGCTTGGGCAATTGCGCGCTCTGCGCGGCTCGATAAACTCTTTATTGCCCCTGGCAATCCGGGAATGGCAGCATGTGGTTCTTTGGTTTCGCTTGATGTGAGCAATCATGAGCAAGTGACGGAATTTTGCTTAACCCGTGAAATCGACCTTGTGGTCGTTGGCCCGGAGGCGCCATTGGTGGCTGGCATTGCTGATGATTTGCAGGCCAAGGGCATCAAGGTATTTGGCCCCTCAAAAGAAGCCGCCCAGCTTGAAGGTTCGAAGCATTTCACCAAACTTTTGTGTGATGAAATGAACGTTCCAACCGCCAAATATGCCCGATTTGATGAGCTAGATGCTGCCATCGACTATGTACGCGCCGAAGGCGCGCCGATTGTTGTCAAAGCCGACGGCTTGGCGGCAGGCAAAGGCGTGATCGTGGCGCAAACGCTCAAAGAAGCGGAAGATGCGTTATATGCCATTTTCGACGGCGCGTTTGGCGCTGCTGGTGCATCCGTGGTTATCGAAGAATGCCTGATCGGTGAAGAAGCGAGCCTTTTTGCGATTAGCGATGGGGTCAACTTTCAGCTCTTGGCTTCCGCTCAGGATCATAAGCGCGCCCATGATGGTGACAAAGGGCCCAACACTGGCGGCATGGGGGCCTATTCGCCTGCGCCTGTGATGACCGATGAAATGATTGAGCGGGTTAAGAACGAGATTATCGCCCCTTCGATCAAAGGTATGGCCAATCGCGGCACTCCGTTTAAAGGCGTGCTGTTTGCTGGCCTTATGATCACCAAAGACGGGCCAAGCCTGATCGAATATAATGTGCGTTTTGGTGACCCGGAATGCCAAGTGCTGATGACGTTGCTTAAGTCCGACATATTGGATCTGATTGAAGGTTCAATTGAGGGCACTTTGGACCAACACACACCCGAATGGCACGAAGGCACCGCCCTCACCGTCGTGATGGCGGCAAATGGCTATCCCGGCTCATATAAAAAGGGCACCCCGATTAATGGCATCGAGGCGGCGGAAACCGATGGGGTGAAGGTGTTCCATGCGGGCACGGCGCTTGTGGATGGGCAATTGGTGGCCGCAGGGGGCCGAGTGCTCAACATCACAGCGTCCGCAAAAGACGCACAAACCGCGCGCGACAAGGCCTACGCCGCCATCGACAAGATCGAATGGGCCGATGGTTTTTGCCGAAAAGACATTGCCTGGCGGGCGCTTGAGCGCACAAATGCGTGATCTGCTCTTGAAGATATAAAAGTTTAAACAATTTCATTTAACATCTAGATTGAATACAAGCATCGGGTGTTAAAGATGACAATTACTGGTCCCAAAATTGGCGTTGCGCTTGGCGGCGGTGCCGCACGGGGCCTCTCACATATCGCTGTGATCGAGGCCATGGATGAGTTGGGTTTAAAGCCCGACTTGATCGCTGGCACCTCTATTGGATCGTTCATCGGCGCGGGCTGGGCCGCGGGCATGAGCGGCAAAGAAATTCGCGAATATGCGATTGAAGTTCTGGGATCGATGCGGGCGCTCAGTTCGCGCTTGTGGCGGACGCAGGTGACCGGCATCAAAGCCATGTTCCAAGATGGTATTTCGATGCAGTTTGACGCCACTAAGGTGCTCACCTCGTTTGCCCCCGGCACCTTGCCGCTACATTTTCATGATCTGAAAATTCCTTTGCGTGTTATCGCGACGGATTATCAGAGTTGGCATCAAGTTGTGTTTCACACAGGCCTGATTGCGCCAGCAATTGCTGGGTCCATTGCGATCCCAAGTCTGTTCAAACCCGTGTCACATCACGGCCAAACCCTGGTTGACGGGGGCGTTGTAAACCCATTGCCGCTGGACCATGCCGCACACAATATGGATATTTTGATCGGTGTGGATGTGAACGGCGATCCCGTGCCCATCAATGAAATGGCCACCCCATCAGCGATTGACGTGGGCTTGGGTGCCGCACAAATCATGATGCACGCGATGAGCGCCTATGCCATCGCCGCCTATCCGCCGGATATATATGTACGGCCCCCTGTTGGACATTTCGGGGCGTACGAGTTTTGGCGTGTTCGCGACATCTTGGCCGCTGGCGACTTGGTGAAAGACAAGTTCAAGCGCGATTTGGCCACGCGGATTGACCTTATGCTCGCCTCTCAGCAAAAAATTGGATGAGCATTTTTGCCGCTTCCGCTTCGCCAATGCCTGAAATCACTTCTGGGTGATGGTGGCAGGTCGCTTGGTGGAAAAAGCGCACGCCATTATCAACGGCCCCGCCCTTTTGATCTTCTGCCCCATAATAGACCCGGCGTAATTTCGTATGGGCAATCGCGCCAGCGCACATGGTGCATGGCTCCAACGTCACGTAAAGATCGCAGCCTTCCAAACGGCCCGTGCCCAATTTTGCCAGTGCCGCGCGCATAGCCTGCATCTCGGCATGGGCCATTGGATCACCTTTGCGCTTCATTTCGTTTTGCGCTTCGGCGATCACGGTTCCGTCTTTCACAATAACCGCGCCAACGGGCACTTCGCCTGCGGCGGCAGCCTCACGCGCCAAATTCAGCGCCAATTGCATCGGGGTTTGATCAGATTTTGCGGTCATCATCATCCTACTTGTTGAAATGTTACCTGCCATAGGTTTGTGGATGATGCAAAGCTTATCGGTTGGTCCTATGCTATCGGGATAGGAGAATCAGCAATGCGCATTCGGCAACTGCCCAACGATCTGGTGAATAAAATTGCGGCTGGCGAGGTGATCGAGCGCCCGGCCAGCATTGTTAAAGAGTTGGTGGAAAACGCTTTGGATGCTGGTGCGACACGCATTGCCATTACCACTTCTGCGGGCGGCAAATCGCTGATCCGGATCGAGGATAATGGCAGTGGCATGGGTGAAGAGGATTTGCGATTGAGCGTTGAGCGCCACGCAACCTCCAAGCTCCCCGAGGATGACCTTGATCACATTCAAACGCTCGGCTTTCGCGGCGAGGCCCTCGCCTCGATCAGCGCGGTGGCGGATTTGCGCATCGCCACGCGCCCGCAGGACGCTGAGTTGGGCTTACAATTGCGTTTTATCGACGGTGAAGCGGTGATTTCGCCCTCGCCAATGCCCCACGGCACTGTGATCGAAGTGCGCGAACTGTTTAAAAATGTGCCCGCGCGGTTGAAATTTTTGAAATCTGATCGGGCCGAAACCAACGCGATCACCGATGTGATGAAACGTTTGGCCATGTCGCAACCACATGTTCATTTCATCTTGTCGGGATCGGACAGGCAGACATTGAACTGGCCTGCGCAACCCATATCCGATGTGGAAGATGATTTTCAGGGCGATAAAAACCGCCTCGGCCAAATTTTGGGATTGGACTTTGCACAAAATGCCGTGCCCATCGATTATCAGCGCGGACCGGTTTTGGTGCGCGGCATGGCGGCGCTGCCGACATACACCAAAGCCAATTCTTTATCGCAGTTCTATTTTGTGAACGGCCGTCCCGTGCGCGACAAGGTTTTGCTTGGCGCCCTGCGCGGCGCCTATGCCGATTTTTTACATCGTGATCGGTTTCCGGTGGCAGCCGTTTTTGTGAACATGCCCAGCCAAGATTTGGATGTGAATGTGCACCCTGCCAAAGCTGAAGTGCGGTTCCGCGACCCCGGGCTGGTGCGGGCGGCGGTGATCCGTGGCGTGATGAATGCACTCGACGCTGCCGGGTTTCGCGCGTCGAAAACGGTATCCGACGCCACACTTTCCGCGTTCCAACCTGGTGGTGGACAAGCACAACAACCGCCGACAAGCGCATCGCCGTACGTTGCGCCCAACGCAACGGGTGATGGTTTTGCCATGCCGCATCAGCAGCAATGGGCCAATACGTCGCCGACAGGCTCCGCACCACCCCCTCAACCAGATGCACCGCGCATGCATGATGTGCACCAGCCAAGCGCCCGGATGGAAGTTGCGCCGGATTTGCCACCAGAAAATGATGATTTTCCACTTGGCTCTGCACGGGCACAATTGTTCGAGAATTACATCGTTGCGCAGGGGCCGGACAGTTTGATCGTTGTTGATCAACATGCGGCGCATGAGCGGCTGGTTTATGAGCGTTTCAAGAAAGAACTCAGCGACGGGCCTGTGCCTGCCCAGCGCCAACTTATTCCGGTGGTGATTGAACTCACAGAAGAAGATTGCGATCGACTGGAAGAGGCACAGGAAGAGTTGGCGCAAGTGGGATTGGGTGTTGAGCGCTTTGGCCCGCGCGCCATCGCCGTGCATGAAACACCCGCGATCTTGAAGCATCCGAATGTGCAAAAACTGGTCAATGATGTCGCCGATCAGCTGGCCGAGTGGGACAATATTTCAATCGTACGAGAACGGCTGGAAGAGGTTGCGGCGCGCATGGCTTGCCACGGCTCTGTGCGCTCAGGTCGACGATTGCGGGCCGAAGAAATGAACGTGCTGTTGCGCGACATGGAAGCCACGCCGCATTCGGGCCAGTGTATCCACGGTCGCCCCACCTATGTGGAGCTGAAAAAGGCGGATATTGAACGGCTGTTCGGGCGGCGGTAGGGCCCTAAACGGCAGGCGCTTTAAACAGATGGATCATTGTATCGCCATAGGTGCGCTCATCGAGTAAATCGAAACCATCAGGCGCTTTGACTTCAACGCCCTTTTGCTCCTCCAATACCACAATGGCCTCTGGCGCGATCCAGCCGCCCTCATAGGCGACCGCCAATGCTTTATCGCCCAAACCTTTGGCGTATGGCGGGTCTAAAAATACCAGGTTGCACGGCAAAATGCGTTGGATTTGACCCAGATCGGTTGCATCGCGACGCAACATGCGCGATTGCCCTGCTACACCAAATTCTTGGATATTTTCGCGCAGCAAGGCCCGCGCTTCAACGCCCGTATCAACAAATGTGGCGTGCTCTGCCCCGCGCGATAGCGCTTCGAGGCCCAAGGCACCGGTGCCTGCAAACAAATCCAACACGCGGGTGCCAGTCATCACCGGACCAAAATGATTGGCCAGAATGTTGAAAAGGCTTTCCCGCACCCGATCCGAAGTCGGGCGAATGTCGTCCGACTGAGGTGATGCAATGGTTTTAGATTTAAACTTACCGGCAACAATGCGCATAAAACTCAACTCGGCCTATGGTTTGCGCGGTGGGCGACCACCGGGCTTGCGGCCAGCGGGTTTACCCCCGCGTCCACGTTGATCTCCGGCTGGACGACCTTTATGACGCCCTGCGTCTGAATAACCCTGTGTGGAATGCCCCCCACCCGGCTTGCCGCGACCACCGGCTGGCTTGCCGCCACGTGGACCGCCTGGCTTTTTGTCAAAACGCTTGTCCCCTTGCGGCTTATCGCCGAACGGCTTGCGGTCGCCACGCTCACCTTTATCTTTATCCTTATTGCGATCCGTGAACGCGCCCCGGCGATCATCCGGGCGGCGGTCATCGCGACGCCCTGCAGCACCACGCGGCTTATCGCCAAAATGTTTCTTTTCACCGAAAGGTCGACCACCCTCTTTGCGGTCTCGCTTTTCAAATGGCTTGCCATCGCGACGCTTATCATCGCGACCTTTGGCGCCATCACGATCATCACGACGTGGCGGGCGGTCTTTTGAAAACTCACGCTTGGGGCCACGGTCATCGCGATCGAACTTGCGGTCTTTGTCGCCAAAGCGTTTTTTGCCGCGCGGGCCCTCATCTTCGTCGTCTTTTTTGCGGGCGCGGGGCACATGTTCACCGATATTGCCATCATCAAACAGGACGCGACGGGTGGGTGTTGCCTCTTCTTCTTCAAATTTGCGACCCCGTGGCGGGCGTTTTTGATCAGCAGGCTTTCTCGGCTCGCCAGTGCGGCCACGGGCGCGCCCGAAACGTTCGGTTTTTGCTTCGGCTTTTTCAGCTTTGGGCACCACAGGCACGATGGGCCCATCAAAGTCCACGCCAGCCTGATCGGCCAATTTTTGGCCCAACTGATCTTTCAACACACGGGTTTTGACCGCTTGAATTTCGCCGGGCTTTAACTCATTAAGCTGGAACGGGCCATAGCTGAGGCGGATCAAACGGTTCACATCAAGGCCAAATGCCGTGAGCACATTTTTAACCTCACGGTTTTTGCCTTCGCGCAAGGAAACAATCAACCAAACATTGCTGCCTTGCTGCCGCTCCAACTGGGCTTCAATCGGGCCATAATGCACCTTGTCGATGGTGACGCCGTCTTTTAGCTCATCCAGCTTTTCTTGCGTGATGCGGCCATAGGCCCGCACGCGATAACGCCGCGCCCAACCGGTCGCGGGCAATTCAAGCACCCGCTTGAGGCCGCCTTCGTTGGTGAGCAGCAACAAGCCCTCTGTGTTGATGTCCAACCGGCCCACGGTCATCACACGGGGTAATCCCGCCTTATCGAAGGCTTCGAATACAGTTGGGCGCCCTTCCGGGTCGCTTTCTGATACAACGAGGCCAGCGGGCTTGTGATAAAGCCAAACGCGGGTCGCTTCTCGTTCGCCCAACGGCTTACCGTCGACCAAAACGCGGTCTTTAGCTGTGACATTTACGGCAGGGCTGTCGATGGTTTTGCCATTAATGGCAACACGGCCATCAGCGATCCACACTTCGGCAGCGCGGCGCGAACAAAGGCCAGCGCGTGCCATTACTTTGGCAATACGATCACCAGTCTGGCGGTCATTGGTGCTGCCAGCGTCATTTTTGGCCATTAGAGTGGCTCCGGAACAATTGAAAGAGTTTCGGAGGGTTTACCCGTTTGTTAGGAGCCTTGCAACGCTTCTCTGATCTCAGGAGGACAAAGAGGGCTATCTAGTGGCACTAAATCCCCATTTTCAGCCAAACAGATCAAATCTTGGCCACCAACTTTGGTGAAATACTTTTCTGGTGGCAGATAAAGTGGGCGTTTGTCGCCACTCTTGAGCGCCTTTTGGTAGGCCAAACGCTGCTCACGGAAGCGGCGAGCCACTTCCTGCGCTTCTTTCGGCGTAAAGGCACGGCCTTGCGCATCGCTGAGGTCGGCAACCCGCGCACCGCGGATCAATTTGATCTCATTTTCGGTGAGCTGGGTTTCGTCTAAGCGGACTTCATCAGAGTCTTCGGGCAATGAAGCTGTTGCGGTTTCGGTTGGGATCGGCAAGAACTTGGTATCTTTTGGCAAAACAAGTGGCGCACGAGGGGCAGAAATATCTTCTTTTTCTTCCCGCTCAAGCACACCCAAGCCGCGCAATGTCTCAGACATAACTTCACGCTCAAAGGTGTTGCCATCTTTAAACGCGTTGGTGCCTTCAACTGTGGTGCATGCCGCCAAGCCTAAAAGCGAAACGCCCAACAGGACACTTGTGCCCGCGCGTTTTGCGAAAGAAAAGAACTTCTGGTTCGTACTGAACATGCATGCCACTCCAAAAACTTACCCGATAGGCCATAGGTCTCAAAAAAGGCTATTTTGAGGAACTATCCCCTTGAGGCTTTAGCACTATATCCCATAACAAGATAATAAGGCCAAGTGCAATTGCTACATCTGCCAGATTAAATATGTACCAATAATATCCAAAAGCGTGAAAAGAGAAGAAATCCGCCACCGCGCCATAAGCAATTCGGTCAATCAAATTGCCGAGTGCACCGCCCAAAACAGTCGCAATGCCCCATTTGACCAACTCGGTTGTGGCGGTGACCCACCAAATGGCAAGCCCGAGCATGGCGATGCCCATAATCCCCACGAGGATATAGGGCGACGCATCACCCAGCCAGCCATAGGAAATGCCCGTATTCCAAGCCAGAACATAGTCAAAAAATGGGGTGACGGTGACAATCTCGCCGCCAGTCCACCCCACAATATTGAGCATATAGATCTTATGGACCTGATCCAGCAATAGGGCCAAGAAGAAGGCAAACAGGCTTTTGTGGGCTATATTCGCCTTCATCTTTTTTCCCTTAGGCTTGCGCCAGTTCGCGCAAGGCTTGCGCATCACGCAAAGTTACGTCCGGATATTCTGGGTCCTGCCCCACTTCCGGCAACACTTTCCAAGAACGCTCGCACTTTTTGCCCTCAGCCATGGCGGGCACGACGGCGACGCCGGGTACATCGTCCAAACGGAAAGCCTCACTTGGGCCTTCATTTTGCAGCACCTCAGCTTGGCTGGTGATAGAGATTTCCGCCATGTCTTCGCCATGGATAGCTACATATAAATCAGCATCGGCCACATAGACCTTTGGTGCCGATTCTAGCGACGAGCCGATGCGCTTTTCACGACGTTCGATTTCCAATGCCCCGGTGACCACACGACGTACCTTGCGGATTTTGGCCCACTTCTCGGCCAATGCGTCATTGCGCCAGTTGGCAGGCACTGTGGGGAACTCGCGCTTATGTACGGAGCTATCACCCTCCGGGTAACGCTCCAACCACACCTCTTCCATGGTAAACACCATGATCGGGGCCAGCCATGCGGTGAGGCAATCAAACAATTGGTTGAGCACGGTCAGCGCCGCTTTGCGCTTCACACTCGATTTAGGGTCACAATAAAGCGTGTCCTTACGGATATCGAAATAGAAGGCTGACAAGTCGACGGTCATGAAATTAAACAGGGTTGAAAATACCCGTTTAAAATCAAACGCCTTATAGTGCGCCCGCACTTCTTCGTCGAGCTTGGCGATCCGATGCATCATATATTGTTCAAGCTCAGGCATATCTTCAAACGCCACCTGCTCAGATGGATCATAATGTGCCAAGCTGCCCAGCAAGAAACGCAATGTGTTGCGCATTTTGCGGTAAGCATCAACCGTGGTTTTGATGATGGTATCACCGATCCGATGATCCTCAGAATAGTCAACTGAAGACACCCAAAGACGCAATATATCTGCGCCATATTGCTTGATGATATCTTGCGGCGCGATGGTGTTGCCGATCGATTTCGACATTTTGCGCCCATCTTCTGCCATGGTGAAACCGTGGGTCACCACGTTTTTATAGGGCGCACGGCCACGGGTGCCGCAGCTTTCCAGCAAAGAAGACTGGAACCAGCCGCGGTGCTGGTCTGAACCTTCAAGATACACATCAGCAGGAGATTGGTGATGGTCACGTTTTTCCAGCACAAAGGCGTGGGTTGACCCAGAGTCAAACCACACGTCCAGAATATCGGTCACTTGTTCCCACTCAGCCGCATTGTACTGATCGCTCAAGAAACGCTCTTTCGCGCCCTCGGCAAACCACGCATCAGCCCCTTCGGCCTCAAAGGCATCGGCAATGCGCGCATTGACCTCATCATCTTTGAGCACTTCGCCATTTTCATTGACAAATACGCAGATCGGCACGCCCCAAGACCGCTGGCGCGAGAGCACCCAATCGGGGCGCCCTTCGACCATTGAACTCAAGCGGCGTTTGCCGGTTTGCGGCACAAAGTTGGTCGCCTCAATTGCGTCCATGGCGCGCGTGCGCAGCGTATCGCCTGCACCACCGATGTCGCGATCCATATAGACAAACCATTGTGGCGTGTTGCGATAGATGATCGGCTTTTTGGAGCGCCAAGAGTGTGGATATTGGTGCTTCAATCGCCCACGTGCCGCCATAGCGCCGCGTGCGGCCAGCTCAGCGATCACCTTATTGTTCGCATCGCCCTTTTTGCCTTTGTCATCCAAGATGCGTGCGCCTTCAAAGCCCGGCGCATCTTTGGTGTAATAGCCACCTGCGTCCACGCAGAAAGGGATGGTTGCGTCGATGCCGCGCGCTTCAAGATCGCGGGCATTGTCCATCCAGATTTCAAAGTCGTCCGCGCCGTGCCCCGGTGCTGTGTGCACAAAGCCCGTGCCCGCTTCGTCTGTAACGTGGTCGCCATCAAGCAATGGCACGGTATATTCATAGCCGCCGCCATGGCCATGCAGCGGGTGTTCCAACTCCACGCCAGCGAGCATATCGGCAGGCAAGTCGGCCACGCGTTCAAACGCATCAACACGCGCTTTGGTGAAGACGTCAGCAGCAAGATTATCTGCCAAGATCAGCAATTCGCCTTTTTGCACCCAGTTTTCGTCCGGCGCTTCCGTGACCTGATAAAGGCCATATGAGATGTCGGATGAGAACGAGACAGCACGGTTGGTGGGGATCGTCCATGGTGTGGTCGTCCAGATCACCACTTTGGCGTCCATCAGCTTTTCGACCAAATCGGCTTGTTCGCCGGAGCCACCTGCTGCGGTCACCGGGAACTTCACCCAGATCGCATCGCTCTCATGCTCATGATATTCGATTTCGGCTTCCGCTAGGGCTGTGCGTTCCACAACCGACCACATCACGGGCTTTGAGCCCCGATAAAGTTGGCCAGAGGTCGCGAACTTCATTAGTTCGCGCGCGATCTGCGCTTCTGCATCAAAGGACATGGTGATGTAAGGATTGTCCCAATCGCCATTTACGCCCAAGCGTTTAAATTCTTCACGCTGCACATCCAACCAATGGCCCGCAAATTCGCGACATTCCTTACGGAATTCATTGATCGGCACTTCGTCCTTGTTTTTGCCTTTGGCGCGATATTGCTCTTCGATTTTCCATTCGATGGGCAGGCCGTGGCAATCCCAACCCGGGATATAGGCGGCGTTATAGCCCTGCATCTGGTGCGAACGCACCACCATATCCTTGAGTGTTTTATTGAGTGCGTGGCCGATATGGATGTTGCCATTGGCATATGGAGGGCCATCGTGAAGGATGAATTTTTCTTTGTCTTTAGAGCTTTCGCGCAATTGGCCGTAAAGGTTCATATCTTCCCAACGCTTCAGCCAGCCTGGCTCGCGCTTGGGCAAGCCCGCGCGCATGGGGAAATCTGTTTTGGGCAAATTTAGCGTTGCCGAATAGTCTTTTTTGTCGTTTTGCGGAGTATCCGCGCCTGATGAATTATCGCTCATGGTGCTAACCGTCATTCAATTTGTACTGGAATTGCCGATAGGCGGGTTCGCCTTGGCTTGATTTCAATTTATATCCGACACTTCGTTCGCGCACTTCGCGCTGGTTACGAAGGCCGGCTAATAATTCGAATAATCGGGATGATCTGCGCATGATCGGACGCACGCCGCGGCGCGGCGGTCAAAAACTGGATAGGCGTGTGATCAAAAAAGGCCACGAGTTGGTCACCGATTTATTGTTGGTCTGAACGCATTAGGCCAGAACAGGGCTTAAAGTCAATCTTTTGGCCCAAATTGATGGGCGCATGCTCAATCTGCAAAAAAGCCAAGTTTGACATCAATATCCGACATCGCTTTTTCATTCGCCAGGACTGCGCGTGCATTTTCGCTATCCTGATCCATGGCCGTGATCAATTCATCGAGCGAATTAAAGTTCGCTTCGCCGCGCAAATATTGGCAAAGGGCCACTTCCATATATTCGCCATAGACCTCTTCGGCGAAGTCGAAAATATGGGTTTCGAACAAGGTGGTGCCATTATCAAACATAGGGCGACGGCCATAATTGGCCACGCCATCATAAGTTTTGCCCTTAACGCGGGCGCGCACGACATAAACGCCATGCTTGAGCCCTTCATGGGGCGACAGGTGCAAATTGGCTGTTGGATACCCCAACTCGCGGCCGCGCTTATCGCCATGGCTGACTTCGCCGGCGATGAAGGCGTGATAACCGAGCAATTGGTTGGCAAATTCCACCTCACCTTCACGCAATGCTTCGCGCACGCGGGTTGAGGAAACGGGTGCATCACCTTCGTCGAGCATATGGTTGATCACCACATCGAACCCATATTTTGGTCCCGCTTCAACCAAATATTGCGGTGTGCCAGCACGGTCTTTGCCGAAATGGAAATCTGCGCCCACGGTGACGATTGATGCGCCCAGCTGGTCGACGATATAATTCTCAATGAAGTCCTGAGCGGACTTTTGCGAAAACTCTTTGGTGAAGGGCATGATCACCACGCCGTCAAAGCCCATCGCCTCGACAAGGCGCGCCTTTTGGTTGCGCTCTGTCAGGCGGAACATAAACGGCTTTGGCGCAAAAACGTCGCGTGGGTGCGGTTCAAACGTCAGCACAAGCGCTGGCACATTGTTGGCGCGCGCCATTTGCTGCGCCCGCTCGAAAATCGACTGATGACCGCGATGACACCCATCAAAATTGCCAATCGCGACCACGCCCCCGCGCAGGTGCTTTGGCAACTCACCCAAATTTTCGACAATTGTAAACGCCATAGTGTGAAGCCCTATTTACTGAATCAAAGGCGGAAATGAATTGGCGCAAACTGCCCCGTTTGGCGGCAATTTGCAAGCAGAGCATGATTATATTTGCTCACTTTGCTATACGCGCTTTTCCCAAGTCAGGGATTTACTGTGATTTCAGCGACCAGCCGTATCATGCCGGGATATTTAATGAATTCCTGGGGGTGAGAGAATGGCTTTGGACCGATCCATGCGCATTCTTATCGTGGACGATTACGCCACGATGCTGCGCATATTACGCAATCTATTAAAACAATTGGGTTTTGAAAATGTTGATGACGCGCCCGATGGGCACGCGGCGGCCCAAATGGTGGCCCAACAGAAGTATGATTTAATCATATCCGATTGGAACATGGAGCCCATGACCGGGTATGAATTGCTGCGCCATGTGCGCGCGGACCCTGAAAATGCCCATGTCCCTTTCATTATGATCACGGCAGAATCGGCAACTGAAAATGTGATCGCGGCCAAACGGGCCGGCGTAAATAATTACATCATCAAGCCATTCACCACCGAGATCTTGTTCGCCAAAATGCAGGCGGTTTTTGAAAAGCAGATGGCGAGCTGATGATGGTGCAAATAGCAGAAAAACAAACTGGCGAGCTCGACCTCACTGATTTATCAGACAGCGACGATGAACGTATTCCATTGAAAGATGTCATCGCGCTGGCCGAGAAAGTCACCGCAGCACTAAAACCACTGGTCCGTAGTCTTGACCGCTCCATGCACCAAGAGCTTCGGGAGATTTTGCAAGCCATTGAAGGTTTGCGCACCGAGCTATCGCGCGTGGATGCCAATGACATCTTTGCTAAACGCATCCCCGAAATGGGGCGTGAGTTGGGTGCAATCGTAAAAGCCACCGAGGTTGCCACCGACACAATCATGAATGTTGCTGAACAAGTGTTGGCGGCTGATCGCTCCGATCCTGAAAAATATGCTGCCGAGGTGGAACAGCATATGATGGCGATTTTTGAAGCCTGCAGTTTTCAAGATTTAACCGGCCAGCGCGTGACCAAAATCATCCACACGATGGAAGTGATTGAAGAGCGCATTGAGGTGCTGTGCAAAATGATTGAGAACAATAATATTGCCCCCCAGACGAGCGGCGAACCCACGGCTCAGGAAAAGCGAAACCGGGAAAAACTGGTCAGCGGCCCCGCCCACGACGGCGAAGGGGTTTCACAGTCTGACATTGATGCCATGTTCTGATCCTCCCCCGGATGCCCTGCGCCATGATTACCAATAAAGGCGTGGGGCAAATCCGACGGTATTTGCTTTGCTTTGGCCCACAAGTCTGGTGATCATTTCCGGATCGGGGTCCTCAACACTGCCAAATTCTTGCGCGTGAATTGAACCGGAAATAAACAGGAAGTCATAGCCCATATCAGCAGCACCTGTTGCGTCAGTGCGCACGCTATCGCCGATGGCTAGCGTGCGGTCTGGTGCAGGCGCGTTGCCCAGTTTTTCGGCGGCCAAACGGGCGGCGCGTTGATAAATCGGCGCGTAGGGTTTACCCGCCATGCGCACTTCGCCGCCAGCTTGTTCATAAACGTCAGCCAGCGCGCCGCCGCAATAGATCAATTCATCGCCAACTTCGACAACTTTATCTGGGTTGGCACAAATGAACGGCAAGCCCCGTTTTTTCCAATCCAGCACTTGTTCTGCATAATCCTCGGGTGTGCGCCCATATTCCAGATCGGTGCAAATGATCGCCTGTGCGTTTTCCAGCGCGCCAAATTGAACCGCGATCCCCTCAAACAACGCGCCGTCGCTATCGGGGCCCAAACGATATAGGGACTGGCCTTCATAGGGCCGGATCAAATCGCGCGTGGCATCGCCTGAGGTGACAATCGCATCGTAAATGTCGGTGGTTACGCCGAGTTCGGCAATCTCGGCAGCGATTTCGCCCGATGGGCGGGGGGCATTTGTCACCAAAATCACAGCCTTACCCATGGCCTTCGCGTCGCCGAGGGCTGCAATTGCCGTCTTGTGGCCCACGCGTCCGTTGTGCAGCACACCCCACACGTCGCAAAACAGGGCATCATAGGAATTGATCAGGTCGGACAGACCTCGTTTAGGTAAAGGCATAATTGGACTTCGCTTCGATGGTAATTCGCCTAATAGGCAGAAGATTGAACTTTTTGTTTTTCACCCAACAGGTCGGGGCGTACGGGCGATGGCGGCGCGATATGTTCGCCTTGCGCAAACGGGATTTTGTCATCCAGCAGCATCAAGATTTGTTCTTCTTGTATCACATTGTCCATGATCAAGCCCACATCATAACGCTTCACAAAATCGGCAACATCTGCATTGTGAAGGTCTGAATAGGATTGTGGCTTTTCAATAAAGCGCTGCGTGTCCGCCTTCACATATTTAACGCCACGAGCATATAGATCTTGGAAGTTCAGCCGCAGGCTGCGCACATTATCCAAGCACAGACCAACACCAATTTTGACGAATTGTGAAAGGTTGGTGCGCTGGGTTTCATTTAACGCGGCATATTTCTCCTCATCCATTGTCAAAAACAAGCTCGCTGTTACCGCGCGATTGGACTGAACCAGGCTGACCAATCGTTCGCAGGCATCGGCGTCATTGAGCAGACAATAGGATATCGGCACAAACAATGATGTGGGATCACCAGTAATGTTGGATCGATGTATGATGTTTGCACCCTGCCGAACCAGCATTTGTTCCAGCTCTGAAATGGTGCCAGTGCGGTCAGCATTGGGCAAAAATTCATTTGCGTTCAAAAACTTACCACCGACCTGCTCGATCTTCGGCACCAAATCATACCCCAATGTGCGGCGGTTGGGCAGCGTGACAATCGGTTGCAGATATTGGCGCACCCGCCCCTCAGCAAGCGCATCTTGCAATATAGAAATTGGCAAATCAGATTCTTCACGATCTGCTGCGGTTGATGAACGGTTTGCCGCTTTAAGCGGCGAGACATTGTATGCGGTTTCTTGGCTTGGTGCCGGCTCGGGTGCCGGGGGCGGCGCCATCGCTTGGGTTGCTTGAAGCTCTTCCACTTCGGCGACGGCTTCTGCCAATTCGCGCACCACGGTACCTAGAACGGAGATGTCAGACTCAACATCTTCGAGCCGATTATTAACATTGATGTTGGACAAGTAATTGACCTGGTCCGACATAATCTCGTTGGTGCGGGCAACAACACCCAATTGCTGAGCAATTTCAGACACGCGCTGGGCCAGATATTTTTCGGTCCGGCGGCGAAACAGCCCCTCAACAATCATGAAGCAGGTTAAAGCCGAAACGCTAAACAAGAGAATGGCATCCATCAGGGTGACACCCAACCCAAAATAGGCGGTTATACCCACGCTCAAACACGCAACAAAGATAAAAAACAAAATGAGTGCGCGCACGTTCTCTTAAAAGCCCTTCAATCCAGATTCCCCTGACACCAGCATAGCATCGCTTTTTTAACCGTCAAAGCAATCTCAAACTTACGGTTTTGCGCTATTTTTACAATTTTGCATCAAATGCAAACACTTTGTTTACCCTAAATGTGAAGAATGGGGTCAGCAAGAATGCGAAAAAGACCCAGAATCGGGAGTAACGGCAGAATGCCAAGTTCATGCGGCTCGTCACGGCCACCGCGTCTATTAATTGTCGACCATGGCAATTCAGTTCTCAATGACTGCCAAGAATTTTTGGACAATAAGGGTAATGGAATGCAGCTTGCCTGCACCCATGTTACCGGCGGCAAACCGGGCTTGAGCGCGCTCAAATCCCACGATTTTGATATCATTTTCGTCGATTTCGGCAGTATTGACGATTTAGATCCAGATGCTGAAGTCGCACTCTCCAAAATTGCACATTATTCTCAAGGCGCCCTGATCATTGCCCTTTCTGAAGGCGGCTCTGTCACCATGGCGGTTGCAGCGATGCGGGCTGGTGCGCATGATTATTTTGCAAAACCTGTCACCGCAAAGATTCTATTCGAGCGTTTGGAAGAGCTTTCTGCCCGGCATGGCAAGAAATATCAGTTTTCACCACCGCCAGAAGAAGGCGATCGGCTCGATTTTGAGGGTTTTGTTGGCGCATCGCCGCAAATGCGCGTCATTTATGAACAGATTGGGCGGATCGCGCCGTCCAACGCGCCAGTATTTATCACAGGTGAGAGCGGCACAGGCAAAGAAGTCTGCGCTGAAGCTGTGCATGCGCGTTCAAACCGGGCCGACGGTCGATTTGTGGCCATCAATTGCGGTGCCATCCCGCGTGACTTGATGGAAACGGAGCTTTTCGGCGTCGTCAAAGGTGCTTTTACCGGCGCCATGCAAGACCGTGACGGGGCAGTTGAACTCGCCAATAACGGCACCTTGTTTCTCGATGAAATTGGTGAACTGGATTTGAGCCTACAGGCCAAATTGTTGCGCTTTTTGCAAACCAGCAGCATCAATCGCGTCGGCGAAGCGATGCCGCGCAAGGTTGATGTGCGCATTATTTGCGCTACCAACCGCAATCCAATGCAAATGATCACAGAGAAATGCTTCCGCGAAGATCTGTTTTATCGCTTGCATGTGCTGCCCATTCATTTGCCGCCCCTGCGCCAACGCCCGGCAGACATTATGCCGATCGCTGAAACCTTCTTGTCGCGCTATTCTGAAGAAGAGGGCAAAGAGTTTATCGGCTTTGATCGCGAGACAGCTGAACAGTTTATGAGCCGGGAATGGCCGGGCAATGTGCGCCAAATCCAAAATCTGGTGCGCCGCATCGTCGTGATGCATGACGAGCAATTGGTCACCCCGCGCATGGTACGGCTGGCCGATATTGAAGGCACCGCGCAGCAGGCAGCACGCGATGTACCACGCGCTGCCCCAATCGCCAATCGGCATGCCAGAGCACAGTCCTTGGTGTTGGAACCGCTTTGGAAGCAGGAACAACGCATTATTGAGGAAGCGCTGGCTCTGTTCGACGGCAACATCTCGCAAGCGGCAGCGGCGCTTGAAATCAGCCCTTCCACCATTTATCGCAAGAAAATGTCTTGGGAAAAGCTGGAATCGGAAAACGCCGCTTAGGCACATATGTCAGTCACCCTCTCCCGTCGGCCTGCCACTTTGGCCGACCTTGACGCCTTGGTTGAATTGCGCGTTGTCGCCATGCAACCCAGTTTGGAAAAGCTGGGGCGATTTAACCCCGCACGTGCCCGCCAAAGGTTAATCGACGAATATTCGCCCGAACACACCACAATCCTGGTCGATAACGACCAGCTGATCGGCTGCTACGCGCTCATACCTCAGGATGATTTCCTTTACCTCGCCCACCTTTATCTCTTGCCGACCTATCAAGGTCGCGGCCTTGGCAAAATGATTGTGAGAGAATTGCAAGCCAAGGCAAACAAGATGTGCAAAAACATCTGCCTTACTGCGCTCAACAATAGCGATGCAGAAAAGTTCTATATGGGGCTTGGATTTAAGGTTATTGAGCGTGGCGAGGTGGATATCCGCATGGAGTGGCGGTGCCTCAAAGACAGCTAGAAATTGGCTATTGGTGGAAGCCAAGTTTAACTCGGATTGATTTGGCGAAAATAGGATTTCCATCCGGCGATTGCAGGCTGAGTGTCACCACGCGCCGAGGTAAGTTCGCGCGCATACCTGTCGACATCACAAATTTGCCATCTACAATATTAGCTGCGCCAATCCGCTCATTATCGACATAGGCACCCACCTCAAGTGGGGCATCAAATTCATCCACCTCGCCCGAAATTTCGATAATCTTTGTGAGCGGCAGAAGCGGCACGCTGTATTTGCCAGTTGTTGTTGGCCCAAACGCGCGGTCGATAATCAGATTGTCACCCCGATAAATGCGCACGGGCGCCAACTCCGCGCGGCCGGACCGTTCAATCTCCACGGTGCCAATCTGCTCAAACCGCTCAAAATGCCGTTCGAAGCTGGCCAGCACGGACTCATGCGGCCAGACCGATGTCGCCACATACCCCGTTTTGCCTTCAAGCGCTGTGGGATCAACATTAAAAGCGATATTACGCGGGTCTGATGAGATGCATAAAAATGGCACCTGCCCTGCTGCAGCATTGTCGACATGGCCACATTCAGTCCAGTGCACGCCTGCAACAAAGTTGCCGTCCATGAGCGCACCTTCTTTTTCTAGGAACTGTTGCAACGCCGTCCACGGCAAAGCGTCGCGTGTTGGATCTGTGCCTTGGTCAAAGCCCGGTACAATGTTGCGTAACCAGCCCGTGGCGGTGTGCGTTACCAGAACGCCCATCACCGCAAAATTGACGATCGTTGCAAGAACCAAGAAGGCAGACAGCACTGTTTTGCGACGTGCCCAGGCCTTGTCGATCCACATGGCCAACACCAAAAACAGCATCATATAGCCCGGTGCTTGCCAATGAAAATGAAACTGAGTTTCTGACCAAGCCGCCACAGCGGTAAACAACAATATGGGGCCATGAGCCAGCATCAAGAAAAAGAAGACCGTGCCGGATTGATTGGCGTCAGGCCATTTTGAACCTGGCCCTTTGACCAGCGCAATTCCCCCCGCAACTAAGGCGGGCAGCGCCAGCCATGGGGTAATGTAGATCAGTTGACCCACAATCATGCGCGTCAGGCGAAGCAGCGAAAAGTCATCCCCAAAGGCACGGCCACCTTGAAACGTGAAGGAGATAAACTCGTTCTGCCAGTTCCAAATCAGCACCGGCGAGCCGATGATGGCGGCAATCAATATTGCCAAATAGGGGCCGGGATGTACGATCCATTTGCGTGCGCTTGGCGCGATCAAGGCGAAAAGGCCCGCGCCATATAGCAGGAACACAGCGTGATATTTCGACAGGAAGGTCAATCCCAACATTGCGCCAACAAGAAGCCAGCTTTTGAAAGGCGCGTTGGGCGTTTCCACAAATATGTCGAGCAAAAACCATACGGTGAGCAGCCAAAACAGCATCAGTGGCGCTTCAGGTTGGGCCCATCCGCCAATCGAAACTTGGAAAAGCAGCGAGATGTTAAATAACAGCGCAGCGATCCAACCGGCACGTTCAGATTGCACCCGCGCACCAAGGCGGAAAATCACCCAAGTGCTCATGGCAAACATCAGGATGAACGGCAAACGCAAAAGTGCAGGCGCTTCCCCGGGCACGATTTGGTTGGTGGCCCAAAGTACCCAAAGGAACAGTGGCGGCTGATCAAAATAGGAAAGGTGAAGTTCCCGTGCGGACGCCAGATAGTAGGCCTCGCCAATGCCGAACCCCACCATGGCCCCGGCCCAGACGCGCCAAAGGGCAGTCAGCACAATCAACAGAATAACGAGTTTAGCGTAATATGAATCGTGATTGGGCCAAGAAACCAACTTCGCAATGTTGCGTTGCCCTATCCCCATATTACACTCGCCATGTGAAAATGCGTGTTACCGCATAATTAAACACGATACTGATGATTATGCCCGCGATTGCTGCGAAGTAGAATAGTGAATTTGTTTCAAATATGAAGGCTGCGACCGACACGTTGGCGATCGCTGGGATGGCGCAAACGGCGTAAAAGCTCAGCAGGCCTTTCCAATAGTTCACACCGCGCAATTGGCGATCTGCATAAGTGAACATATTGTTGAAATGAAAGTTTGAGGTCATCGCGACGATAGTTGCAAACAATTGGGCATTGGTGAAGTTAAAGCCCATCCAACCACTGGCGATGGTCAACGCAATCAAATGGACCACCACACCTGTGGCGCCGACAGCGGCAAACATGAAAAAGGATGATGGCAAAATCCCGCCGGTCATTTTCGACAGTGCCAAGCCAAAAAACTGGGCGGCAATTAACGGGCTCATTTTGCTTTCGCCATCGTGGCGGGCGCGGAAGGTGAAGCCGACCTCGCCAATATTGAGGGGCACACCTTTATTGCGCGCGGTTGCAATAATATCGAGAAGGATCTTGAACCCTTCGCTCGACAGGTGCGGTGCCACCTGTTCAAACTTTTCGCGCCGGAGCATGAAAAAGCCGGTCATCGGGTCGGTGATTTTGGTGCCTGTCACCAGATTGGCAATCGCGTTGGCCACATTTGAACCCAGCTCCCGAAAGCGGGAAAGCCCCTCTCCCGCCGAGCGGCCATCGAGAAAACGTGAGGCCAGCACCAGGTCCTTTTCCCCCTCGACAAGGGCAAGCATTTGCGTCAGCACGGTTTCGTCATGCTGATGATCTGCGTCCATCACAGCGACATATTCTGCGTTGCTGGCAGAAATGCCTTCAACACAAGCCGATGATAGACCACGGCGACCAATGCGTTTGATGCATTTCACCCATGGCTTCTTCTGTCCGATTTCCTTGGCCAACTCAGCCGTACCGTCAGGGCTGTTGTCGTCCACAAAAATCACCTCAAATGGCATTTGTGGAAACACCGCTTCCAGCTTTTCAACCAGCAGCTCAATATTGCCTCGCTCATTAAAAGTCGGCACTACGATTGAAAGGTGCGGCGCACTCCAGTTTGCCGCAGCGGCCAAAGTTTGGTCTTGCTCTGACATGAATTCCCAACTACGCTCCAAAAACTCGATGAAGGCTTAGCGCTAGTTGTGCGCAATGGCAATCCTTTGCCAGCCCCGAATTCTCCAATTCATCGCAAAATCGCTGACCGTCGTGTGTTTTTTTCCAAATCATTTCAGCTCAGTTCTTGACTCTTCCCCACCAGATCACTATTTCCTGTTCGATGCTAATTAGCACTCACCTATTGAGAGTGCTAGCAGCAGCGAAATTAATGTCAATTCAATAGGTAATTGAAGGAGCGAATATGAGCTTCCGTCCACTTCACGACCGCGTTGTCGTTCGTCGTGTCGACTCTGAAGAAAAAACTTCAGGCGGCATCATCATTCCAGATACTGCAAAAGAAAAGCCTTCTGAAGGCGTTGTTGTTGCTGTTGGCCCAGGTGCACGCGACGAAGATGGCAAGCACATCACACCAGATGTGAAAGCCAATGACCGCGTTTTGTTTGGCAAATGGTCAGGCACTGAAGTCAAGATCGATGGTGAAGACCTGTTGATCATGAAAGAAAGCGACATCATGGGCGTTATCGAAGGCTAATTTCAGCCTTTTCGCCCTGCCCTATCTACTCAGTTTCTAAGGAGCATACATAAATGTCTGCTAAGGAAGTAAAATTCGGAACCGAAGCGCGCGACAAGATGCTTAAAGGCGTCAACGTGCTTGCTAATGCGGTTAAAGTGACATTGGGTCCAAAAGGCCGCAATGTTGTGATCGACAAGTCTTTCGGCGCACCACGCATCACTAAAGATGGTGTTTCTGTTGCGAAAGAAATCGATCTTGAAGATAAGTTCGAAAATATGGGCGCACAAATGGTGCGTTCTGTTGCGTCAAAAACAAATGACGTTGCTGGCGACGGTACAACAACTGCAACCGTTTTGGCGCAATCAATCGTTGTTGAAGGCGTAAAACTCGTTGCTGCTGGCATGAATCCAATGGATTTGAAGCGCGGTATCGATTTGGCTGTAAGCGAAGTGATCGAAAATCTCGCTAAAGCGAAAAAAGACATTTCAACCAGCGCAGAAGTTGCACAAGTTGGTACGATCTCAGCAAACGGTGAGAAATTCATCGGTGAAGAAATCGCCCGTGCAATGGAAAAAGTTGGCAATGAAGGCGTGATCACTGTTGAAGAAGCAAAGACTTCTGAAACTGTTGTTGACGTTGTTGAAGGCATGCAGTTCGACCGTGGCTACCTGTCACCTTACTTCTGCACCAACACTGAGAAAATGGTTGCTGAACTTGAAGATCCTTACATCTTGTTGTTCGACAAAAAATTGTCAAACCTTCAAGCGCTGTTGCCGATCTTGGAATCAGTTGTTCAATCTTCTCGTCCGCTCTTGATCATCGCTGAAGATGTTGAAGGCGAAGCGTTGGCAACATTGGTTGTAAACCGTTTGCGCGGTGGCTTGAAAGTTGCTGCTGTTAAAGCACCTGGTTTCGGCGATCGTCGTAAAGCAATGTTGGAAGACATCGCTGTGTTGACTGGCGGCCAAGTGATCTCTGACGATCTGGGCTTGAAGCTGGAAAACGTAACTTTGGATATGCTCGGCACTGCAAAGAAAGTCGACATCACCAAAGAAACAACAACTATTGTTGACGGTGCTGGTTCAAACGCTGACATCGAGTCACGCGTTGGCCAAATCAAAGCGCAAATCGAAGAAACTTCTTCTGATTATGACCGTGAGAAATTGCAAGAGCGCTTGGCGAAACTTGCTGGCGGTGTTGCTGTTATTAAAGTTGGCGGCGCAACAGAAGTTGAAGTTAAAGAGCGTAAAGACCGCGTTGATGATGCGTTGAACGCAACACGCGCTGCGGTTGAAGAAGGCATTGTTGCTGGTGGTGGCGTTGCGCTGCTGCGTGCTTCATCTGCTTTGACTGCTAAAGGCGAAAATGCTGATCAAGATGCAGGCATCAAGATCGTTCAGCGTGCGCTTCAAGCACCTATCCGTCAGATTGCAACCAACTCAGGCGACGAAGCTTCAGTTGTTGTGGGCAAAGTGTTGGAAAACTCTTCAAGCACCTTCGGCTACAACGCACAAACTGGCGAATATGGCGACATGATCAAAATGGGCATCATTGACCCTGTTAAAGTTGTGCGCACTGCCCTTCAGGATGCCGCATCTGTTTCTTCATTGTTGATTACAACAGAAGCAATGGTTGCTGACATTCCAGAAGAAAAAGGCTCTGGTCCTGCTGCTCCAGATATGGGTGGCATGGGCGGTATGGGCGGCATGGGCTTCTAAGCCACGCTACCCAACGCTACAAAGCATTAGGGGCGATCTTCGGATCGCCCCTTTTTCGTGCTTTGAATTATTGATCAGAATTTCTATCCGGCTTTGGACATTTTATGCTCATGACCTGTGGTCAGTTTGAACACATCCACCATATTGTCCAACTCAGACGAGCGGGCTTCGGTTTGCTCAATGGCCGCATTGGTTTGTTCAACCAGAGATGAATTGTGCTGAGTCATCTCGTCAATCTGCATGATGGCCGTCGAAATTTCTTCAATTGAGCTGGACTGCTCTTCGCTTTTCTGCGCGACAGATGCCATCAACTCATTGTTCTTGCGTGCCGCGTCCAACATCACATTGAGGCTTTCCGCTGCGCGATTGACCAGCTTGGTGCCATCGTTCACTTCGTGAGCGGATTGTTCAATCAGTGCTTTGACTTCGTTAGACGCTTCCGCTGCGGACTGAGCAAGCCGACGCACTTCAACTGCCACCACGGCAAAGCCTTTGCCCGCCTCGCCGGCGCGTGCGGCTTCAACCGATGCGTTCAAGGCCAGCAAATTGGTTTGGAAGGCGATATCGTCGATCAAGCCAATAATGTTGGAAATCTTGCTTGATGACTCGGTGATGCGTTCCATGGCCTGGCTGGCATTGCCCATCACTTCGCCACCCTCTTCTGCCGTGCGGCGTACATCGTCGGCCTGTTGCATTGCTTCTCGGGCCTGTGATGTGTTTTCAGCCACGGCGCGCGACATGTTTTTCACTGTCGCGGTGGTCTGCTGTATCGCAGCTGCTTGGCGGTTGCTGCGATCTGCCAAATCATTGGCGCCGGAGAGGATCTCGCCCGTGGCGCTTTTGAGCGAACGTGAGGTACCTTGGATTTTGCCGACCAGTTCTGAAAGCTGATCCGAAACCGCGTTGATGTTGCCTTGCAGCCGCTCAAACGCACCATTGCGATTGCCCTGAATTCGATGGGTTAAATCGGCATTGGCCATGGAGAACAATGCGTCATCGGCCTCTTCCAGCCGATCACCCAATTCGATCATCAGTTGGTTGGTGCTTTGAATAAGTGCGTTCAGATTGGGATCTTGCACTTCCAGATCAACACGTTTTTCAAAATCGCCATTGACCGCGGCAGACAACACATTTTGCATTTCGGCGTTGACCATTTCGGTTTCATGCCGGGTCTGATGTACATAGGAGCTGATTGCCAATTCCATATCCAGCATCAGCACCTTCATCATATCGGCAACGGTCTGCGCCACTTCATCAGCGCCATCGCTGTTGGATTTTCCGCCCAGACCAAAGCGCCCCTTGCGACCTTTGCCTTCGGCCAGCATATCCAGCATGACACCTTTGATGAGGTTTTCAGCGACAAGGGCATAGCCGGAAACATAATATTTCAGGTCCAAACCGATGGCGGCGTGAACGTGCCCAACTTTGCGACCGGCCCGCAAAAACTCTTCATCCCATGCACCGTCGGCAATACGCTCCCAATGGGTCGTTTGTCGCTCCCGCGCACTTTGCTGCATTTGATCGGATTCGAAAAATGATTTGAGTGTGGGTGACGTGGCTACTTTACCGTAAAATCGATCCAGCGCATCTGGCAGGTGAGATAGAATGTGGTCTTTTGCTTTAGCGACTCGTTGAGCTGCGTCCGCGCTAAGCTCCATCATCTCGCGACGCTCATCAATCGAAACCTGATCTTGATCCTGAGACACAGGTTTGCTCCTCCATATTTGCATCAAAAATGGCCGATCAGATCGGCCCCCCTCTTAACGCAATATGAACCATGTTGATTAATGGCTGATTAAGTAAAAGTTACAACCGGACTAAGTTGCAAATATTTCAATGATTTGAGGCCAAAGCAGACGCACCGCCATGGCGGTTGATATGATCACAATCATTGGCTTGATGATCTTTGCGCCAAAGCGCATGCCCGTGATCGCGCCAAGATAGCCACCGCCAAACTGACCAACAATCATGGCGCTGCCCACTGCCCAAACCACTTCGCCCGCATAAATGAAGAACACAAGTGCGGCCGCGTTAGACGTTGCGTTCAACACTTTGGTTGAGCCCACAGCGCGGGTGACGCCAAAGCCAAACAGGGTGACAAATCCGGCCGTAAAAAACGAGCCCGTGCCGGGCCCGAAAATGCCATCATAAAAGCCGATGGTGAAGCCCATAAGAGGGGCGAAAAGTGCAAAATTCAGCCGCTCAGCGCGGGCATCATCTGAAAGACGGGGCGAAAACAAAAAGTACGCCGCCACGCCGATCAGCAGAATAGGCACCAGAACAAGCAAAATATCGGTGTCCATCTGTGTCGCGCCAAACGCGCCAATCATGCTGCCCACAAAGGTGGTGATGATCGCGACGCCCAACTGCTTGAAATCCACGTAGCCTTTGCGTGCATATGTTGTGGCGGCAACCACGGCGCCGACAACAGATTGCATTTTGTTGGTCGCTAAAGCCCCCACAGGCGGCAAGCCGGCGAACAACAGCGCGGGCACACTAATCAGTCCACCGCCACCAGCAATAGCGTCCATAAAACCCGCAACAAAAGCGACGCCGGCCATGATTACCAGCAGCGAGATTTCATATTCCATGGAAGGTCCCGACTCGAAGAATAGATCGCCATTATGCCGTTTGATGGCCTCAGGGACCAGCAAAATTGCGCCCTTTTCATTGTCAATTTTATTCGAACTATCTGTGCATGTATTTGTATATTGTATTATTTTTTTATAGTTATAGATTGTCCGCCACGTCAAAAAACGGAGAAGATTATGGACGGGGTAAACAAAGCGACGCCACTTGTGGCGCGTATCTTAATGTCGGCTATTTTTATTATGGCAGGCTTGCCAAAACTGACGGCAGGGGCCGCAATGGCACCTTATTTCGCCCAATTGGGCATTCCCATGCCGACAGTCAGCGTATATGTGGTTGGCCTTTTTGAAGTGGTGGCCGGCTTGGCAGTTCTGGTTGGCTTCAAGGCGCGCATTGCAGCGATCCTTTTGGCTCTATTCTGTGTGGCCAGCGGTTTTCTGGCGCACTTTGAACCAGCAAACCAAGCCCAAATGACCAGCTTGCTGAAAAACTTGGCCATGGCTGGCGGCTTTCTTCTGCTTTGGTTGCACGGCCCAGGGGCATATGCAATCGACAAGAAGTAATCCAACCCGTGATTAGCTTTAAAGGGCCTCGGTGATCTTTTCGCCGAGGCCTTTTTCTATCTTGTCTAGAAATGTCTCGAGCACAGCGATCCGATCCGCGGGCCAGTCCGCATTGCGTGAAACCACCAAATTGGCTTCTGACTTCAAGATCACGCCATCGCGCGGCACTTTGAGCTGATTGGCTTTAAGGGTCGATCCTGAAGACGTGATATCGACGATGAGTTCAGCGGCCCCTGATGCCGGTGCCGCTTCAGTCGCCCCCATTGATTCAACAATGCGATATTCCGCAATGCCATGTTGCGCGAAATATTTGCGGGTCAAATTGATATATTTGGTCGCCACACGCAGCCATTGGCCATGGCGGTGACGATAATCGGAAGCAACATCTGCCAGATCGCGCATGGCGGTCACATCGACCCAAGATTCGGGCAAGCCCACCACGACATCGGCGCCACCAAAGCCGAGCGACTTGGCCAATTCCACCTGATTAATGCCGCGCTCTGCGGCTTCGTGCACCAAATCTTCACCCGTAACGCCGACATCGATGTTGCCCGCAATCAGTTCACGGGCAATTTCACTGGCGGACAAAAAGCGCACCGTTACTTCAGGGAAGTCGGCCATTTCGCCAAGGTAAGAACGTGCACCGCCCGGCCGTTCAATCGGCATGCCCAAATCAGCAAATACTTGACGCGTCGCTTCTTCCAACCGCCCTTTAGACGGTATTGCCAAAAGAATTGAGCTCATCGTGTGCCTCCTTGTTCAAGCCGATCTACCCAAACAGCACAGCCAATCGCAGTGACTTGTTTTTGCGCCCCCAGCCGCTGCAACAAGCGATCATATTGACCGCCAGAGGCGAGCACATCGCCTGTTAAATTCGAGGTCAATTCAAACACATGTCCGGTGTAATAATCCAAACGCGGCGAGAACCCGGCATCAAACTCCACCTCAATTTGAGGGGCGTCGGATTTGAGTTGAGTGAGCCGCGCGCTCAACCGTTCCAATTGCGGGTCGAGATTGATCCCAACCTTTTGCGCCAAAGCCGTGATGTGAAACACCTGCTCGTGCGCGCGGCCAGTGATCGACAAAAACTCACGCAATGTGCGCACGGTTGCGGCGGGCACTGGCGCGTCGGCCAATTGCCGCTTCTCCAGATAGCGTTCTGCGATCTCGTCTGCACTACGGCCCGAATAGGGTGAGAGCCCCGCCTCTTCCATCATCGCCAGAATTTTTGCTTTGGCCGCCTCGAAATCTTTAGGCAAATCGGGTTGATCCTGCAGGCCTTCCGGCGCAAACAAGCGATCCAACAACCGTCCCATTGCCGCGTCATGGCCAAACCGATCACGCACACGCGGTCGCCACACATCAGGCAAATCGATTTGATCGAGCAATGCCTCAAACAAATCCACCGCGCCCAAATGAAGGCGCGGCTTTTCTTCGCCATAAAGCGCAGCGGTTTCGATCGCAAAATCCAAGCATTGCTGGAACGCTGCTTCTTCGTCTTGCGCCGCTAGAAACTCCAACCCCGCCTGATCAAATTCGGCGGGCCCATTTTCACGTTGGCGGAAAACGGGGCCGAGATAGCCGTAGCTCTTCTCGTCAAACTGCGGATGCTTTTGCACATAGGCGGCGGCGATGGGCAGCGTGAAATCCGGGCGCAAACAATAGTTTGTGCCGTCGGCTCCAGTGGTGAGCAGAAGGCGCCGACCAATGTCCTCTCCGGCCAGATCAAAGAACAAATCCGACTTTTGCAAAATATCAGGTGCCGTTAGTTCGCCACGTGCTTTGATATTTTGTTCAAGTATCTGGCGCTTTTGCTGCAATTCGCTTGCGGTGAAGGGCATATCAACTCGCCTAATTTGATTGGGTTTCGTTCTGCTCAATCAGAGATTTGAGATGCTCAACCAAATTTTCGCGCTTCACGCTCACCTGCGCTGGGCGGGCTGCGCGCCATTCCGCATTGTCGGTGATGTCTTTCGACGCAATCTTGCCCGCGACCAAATCTTTGACCTGCACTTCGCCAGCATCGCGTTCTTCAGAGCCTTCAATCACCACGGCCGGGGCATTGCGTCGGTCCGCATATTTCATTTGTTTGCCCATGTTCTTGGACTGGCCCAAATAAAGCTCTGCCCGCACGCCCGCGGCACGCAACTCGGCGACCATCTTCTGGTAATTGGCGATTTGGTCTTTATCCATAATCAACACAACCACTGGGCCAAAGCGCTCTTTGTTGCCCAATTCGCCGACCAATTGCAGGGCATGGGCCAAACGGCTCACGCCGATGGAAAAGCCAGTGGCTGGGACAGCTTCTGCACGGAAACGGCTGACCAGACCATCATAACGGCCACCGCCGCCAACAGAACCAAAGATGACTGTTTGACCTTTTTCATTGGTGACCGGGAATGTCAATTCGGCTTCAAAAACGGGACCTGTGTAATATTCAAGACCGCGCACCACGGAAGGGTCAATCTTCACCTTATCGCGGCTATAGCCCGCTGCATCAAACAGCGCTTGCATTTCTTTCAGCTCGGCCACGCCTTGCTGACCTTGCTCATTATCGCCAACCTGCTCGGCCAACACATCAAACAAATTGGCATCGTCAGCGTCAGCGGTCACATACGCCAAAATGCGGCTGATCTGCTCTTCGTTGAGGCCCGCGCCCTTGGTGAAATCACCGCTATCGTCTTCGCGACCTTCGCCAAGCAGCAGTTTCACACCGTCAATGCCCAATCGGTCCATCTTATCAATGGCACGCAGCACAATCAGCGACGTATTGGTGTCGTTGGCCAAGCCAGCGGCAGCCAACACACCATCAAGCACCTTGCGGTTATTCACCCGCACGACAAACTTGCCGGAAAGACCCAGTTCGTCCATCACGTCGGCCATCATCATGCACATCTCGGCGTCTGCCGCCGGATCTGGTGCGCCAACGCTGTCGGCATCAAATTGCATAAACTGGCGGAAACGACCTGGCCCCGGCTTTTCATTGCGGAACACATAGCCCTGACGATAGGAGCGGAATGGCTTAGGCAGGGTTTCGAAATTTTGCGCAAAATAGCGGGCAAGCGGCGCGGTCAAATCATAACGCAAGCTCATCCATTGCTCGTCATCGTCCTGCAGTGAGAACACGCCGGCATTGGGCCGATCTGTATCCGGCAAAAACTTGCCAAGGCTCTCAGTATACTCGAACAAAGGCGTTTCAAGCGGGTCAAAACCATAGCGCTCATAAACCGCTTTGATCCGATGGATCATGGCATCTACCGCGATGATTTCATCGGGGTCGCGGTCTACAAATCCGCGCGGCAAAATGGGCGTTAAACGCTTTGCTTTTTTAGCCATGATCATACCTAGTTTTTGAGTTGTTAAATGCGTTGCACAGTCAGAAAAAACACCGTGCGGGTCGGTAGTTAAACGATCATGCCCTGTCGCACAAGTCAAAGGCCGAAATATCGGGACTATTTTGGCTGTGGTGGTGTGAAGTTTTTGCGTGCCTCTTCCGCCTTTTGATGTGCAAAACAGGTGTCCATGTGATCATTGACCAACCCCATCGCTTGCATGAAGGCATAAGCGGTTGTTGGTCCAAAAAACTTCCAGCCGCGCTTTTTCATGTCTTTTGCCAGTTTTTGGGAAGCCTCCGTTTGCGCCAATTTGCGCAATGTCGCTTCATCTTTTTGGGTAGGGCGTTCGCTGTGCTGCGGCTCAAACTGCCAGAAATAGGCGGCCAATGTGCCAAATTCATCGCGCAATTCAATTGCCCGTTGGGCATTGTTGATCGTGGCTGCGATTTTGCCCTTGTGGCGCACGATTCCGGCATCAGCCAACAAGCGATCCATATCGCGCTCGTCATATTTGGCAACTTTTTCAATTTCAAAATTGTCGAAAGCCGCGCGAAAATTTTCGCGTTTACGAAGGATGGTCAGCCAGGACAACCCGGATTGAAACCCCTCCAAGCACACCTTTTCAAATAGACGCCGATCATCATCAACCGGATAGCCCCACTCACTATCATGATAATGAATATATTGCTGGTCTTCGCCACACCAAAAACATCGGTCCAATTTATCTTGGGAAATCATAATTTTGGTTTGCTTTCTGCTCAGATTTAATTATGTTCCCACAAACTAAATTCGACTTTAGATTTAATAACTGGCAGGTTAATCAAATTGTCTGCACGAACCAATTCAGCTTTGGTCGATTTGAAACTACTGATTGTAGACGACAATCAGTATGCACGCAGTTTGGCCATTGCCAATCTCAAGCAGATTGGTTTCCACAACATCGATGAAGCCGATAGCGGTGCTGAGGCGTTACTCCGCTTGCATACCGGCAGCTATGATGTGTTGATTATTGATTGGTATATGCCGGAGATTTCAGGCGCCGGCATGTTGAGCGTGATCCGCGATCGCCGCTTCGGCCCTGCGCACAACATCCCAATCATTGTGATGTCCGCCTACACGAACCGCGAAAACATCGAACGGGCGCTTGGCCTTGGCGCCAACCAAGTTGTGGCCAAACCGATCAAAACGGCAGCAATGTCGAAAGCGATTGGCGATGTCCTCAAAACCGAGCGACAAAGCTATCATTCCATGTCTGGCCTACTGAACAAGGTTCAGGAGGAAGATATACTCGATGATCAATTGCTGGTCGACAATGATGAAGCTGACACCGCGTTCCTGTAACGCTTCTCGGCTCGGGCACCTTTCAGTTAACCATGTCGCTTAACTACCTATAAACCCATAATTTTTAGGGTTTGCACACCATTCCACTTCACGCTTTATTTGGCGTCACCCGCTATTATTTGGTTCAAATTTTATTGAACCCGCATTTTGTGCGGTGAGGTGGTCGTATCATGCGTATTTCAGTATTGAAGCAGAATATTATGACGTGGGGCTTAGCCCTTTTGCTTGCCTTTTTGGTTGGTCAGAGCGCCTTGGCTGGCAATGGATTGGTCAAAACCAAAAACAGTTTTGGGCAAACTATTTACGTTTCCCCACCGGCGGGCATGACCGCAACCACAGGCACGCCGCGCAATGGCCTGCAAGTTAAAAACAAATATGGCCAACATCCGAAATATTTGCGTCAAGTCGTGCCCTATAATTCAAGCGAGGCCAAGGGCACCATTATTGTCGACACAGGCGCACGCTATCTCTATCTCGTTTTGGGCAAAGGGCGCGCCATGCGCTATGGAATTGGTGTGGCGAGAGAGGGCTTTGAATGGAGTGGCACCCACCGCATTACCGCAAAAAGAGAGTGGCCAAGCTGGACACCCCCGGCTGAAATGCGCAAGCGTCAGCCTGAGCTACCGGCCTTTATGCCTGGCGGTATTAACAACCCTTTGGGCGCACGCGCTCTCTACATCGGCAGCACACTTTATCGGCTGCACGGCACCACGCACCCATCGACAATCGGGCGCAAAGTTTCCTCAGGCTGCATTCGCCTCACCAATGACGACATCATCGACCTTTATCAACGCGCGTCAATTGGTGCTAAAGTCATTGTGATTTAGTTTACTTTTTTGGCCCACACTTCGGCATCTTTATTTGCATGACTTGTGGGCCACATGTTGCTATTTGCCAAACTGCTAAAACGGTTTCATCGCGATGAATCCGGCGCTTTTGCCGTCATTTTTGGCGTTATAGCCATTGTGCTGATCGCAACGGGGGGATCCGTTGTCGATTTCGTCGCGATCCAACAGAGCCGCGCCAATGCCCAAATATCGTTGGATTCGGCAGTTTTGGCGCTGCAGCCCAAAATTCACACGCAAACAACCGCTCAGATCAAATCCACCACAGAGAAGCTACTACAGGAGAGCATTGGTAGTAGCGAAGTGACGATCACCGTACTTGATCCTGTGGTTGATAAAGAGGCAGGTAGCCTGTTGCTGCAAGCCAAGATCAGTCGTCCAACATTTTTCGTTAAACTGGTTGGAATCGATAAAATGGAGGCTTTGTTGCGGGCCGAGGCCACGCGAGCGCGCAATCGCTTGGAAGTGGCCATGGTGCTCGACAATTCTGGCTCCATGGGCGGCACAAAAATCACGCGTTTGCGTGAGGCGGCCGCTTTGGCCGTTGACATTATTTCAGAGTATAAAGATTTCCCGGAAAAAGTATTTTTCGGCTTGGTGCCGTTCACGGATATGATCAAGGTTGATCCCTCATACCGTTATTCAGGTTGGATGGATACCAACGGCCTGTCATCCACGAGCTGGGATAATTTTGACGATGACGACAATTCGAAAACAGGCCATGACGTCAGCAATGCGACGGATCGCCTAAGCCGTTTTGATCTTTATGATGCAATGCCCAACTTTACATGGGAAGGCTGCGTTGAGGCGAGACCCCATAACACCTCCTTGCCCTTTGAACAGAGGCTGGACGTATATGACAAGGCCCCAACACCGTCTGATGGCGACACCTATATTGTGCCTTTGTTCCAGCCCGACACGCCAGACGGCACCGGCTATCGGGTCAATTATTTGCCAGATACCAACCCCGCCTGCTCCACCAGCACCTCAACTGGCGAGTGTACAGAAACAGTTTGGACGGGGCGCTACGCATCGCCTGGTCGCAGTTCAAGCTATAATCCAGATTCCGGTTATCCAGGCAATGCAAACAACACTTGCTCATGTACAGGCCGGACCATCACCTCTTCGTCCAGCTATTGGGATTGGTACTATGGCACCGTAACGCAGAGCACATGCCGTGTCCTTGGGTTGCGCGAACGTCAAGAGCGCATTTGTAAATATCAGGGCGTAACGCCTGCACAAATCGGCTATTCATCCCCGAATGGCAGCTGCACGGTTGACCCTGTCACGCCTCTGACAAATGACATGAAAGACATTAAATCCAGAATCGCTGCAATGGACGCAAATGGGGGCACCAATATTCACATGGGTTCCATGTGGGGATGGCGCGTTCTGTCGCCAGGAGAACCTTTCACTCAAGGTGTGGGCTATGACAAGGGTGCCAGCAAAGTCATGATCATCATGACTGATGGTGAGAACACTGGTTACCCCTCGGGCGACAATTTCAACAACACCTATTACTATTCAATGTATGGCTTGTTTTATAATGGGCGGCTCGGCAATCTGGGCACAACCAGTGCGGAAGCGCGCACCGAAATGGATCGGCGCACGGTGCAGGTATGCGAGAATGCTAAAAATTCCGACCATGGCATTGAGATTTACACCATCGGTCTTGGCGTTTCATCGGGCACGCCAAACTGGACGATGCTGACCAATTGCGCGACGGATGCGGGCAAAGCATACTTCCCGACTGATGCAAGTGAACTCAATGATGTATTCACTGCCATTGCCGATCAATTGAGCGATCTACGCCTGTCGCAATAGGGTCAAAACTGTTTTGGGGAAAGGTGGTACCGCCTCCCCGGATCGAACGGGGGACCTCTAGATCCACAATCTAGCGCTCTAACCTACTGAGCTAAGGCGGCACATCATTTGTGCGCGCGAACATAGGGCCAGACATTTGAATTGGCAAGAGGGCAAAAGCCGCTCTTTCAAAAAAAATTTCAGTTTTTCATTTTAACCATGAAAATGGTCTTTTCCATTGCAAAGGGCCCATATGCTGGACGGCTGCGCCTATAGAATATATTAAGAAAACGTAAATTTTTCCACCTAAGCTGGTGATAAACCTTGGCAAGGCCCTGACAATATATGCGTACACATTGGGTACATAGCGAAATTGGCAAGCGCGTGTTGAGCTACACACTCGATCCTAGACCCGTTTGGTTTTGGGATGAGGACGGTTCGCGCCTTTTGTGGCGCAATCTCGCCGCACGTTTGTTCCGCACCAAAGCCAAGAAAAAAAGCGTTAAGCTGATGCCCGATCCCGTCCCCCTGCGCGGACAAATCAATCGTTTGATCCGGTTGGGCGCACATGGCCGCGCAAGCCTGTCACGCATGCGGTTCCAAATTGGCAAAAAACCTGTCTCTACCACTTGTAGCTGCATTCCGCTGCTCAATGATGATCTGACCGGGTTGCTGGTGATTTCATCCGATACAATCGATCCGAAATTCTTCAGCGGCGACGCGTATGATCTGGCGGCGAGCGCCCAGATGTTCCGTCCGGAATTGGATTATGTGGTCATCGATGACAGCCATGAGGTCGTGGCTGGTGCTTGCGCACAGCAGGATGAGGATCAGGAACAACCTGATATTGCGGCCATAGATTTGGAACTGCTTGAACAAGGGGCCACTGCCCAATTTGACATTTCTGCCCGCGCTAGAATGCTGATCTTTGAGCCTGGCATGTTGTTGGACCTGTCAGAAATGGGGGCCGACGCCCTTTCCTCACCGGTGGACAGCACGGAACCCTTGAACACTGAACCCGAAGACGGCTTGCTGGACCAGTTGGACAGTGATCTGCCAACGGATGAAGAAAAGCACGTATCAGACAAAACGGCAGAGGAATCTGCCGACGAAAAAGCGGCGCATGACGAGGCGGCAGACGAAACTGGTGTCAACGAAGATGATGCCACCGATCTGCCCCACGATTTAACGGAATTGATCGATCATTTGTACCAAGCTGATCGCGGCTTGATCGACTCTTCTGACAAACTCACCTCGCTTGAAGTCGATGAAATGTCTGAAGATTTGGCGGCTGATCCTGAAGATGCAGAAATCGCCGAAGATGAAGCCACGTCAGCCGACATTGGCGACGACCAGGATTCCACCCAAAGCAATACGCAGCTCTGGACGATTCGGGCGACACACAAGCTCACCGAAAAACAGGAAAGCACCGAATCAAGCGTTGCTCCCCTCGTCAATAACTCAGACAACGACCAGAGCATTTCAGAAGCAGTCGATGACAAATCGACGATTGCTGCAAACCCTGTTGGCGAACCTGACCCGACTGCCCGCTATAATTTTGAAGAATTGTCGCGGGTGCTGCGGGAACGGGTTGGCCCTGACGACACAATCGAAAATGCGGATGGCCAGAGTAACGTCGAGGCGGAAGACAAACGGCCTACGCCCGGCACGCCGCCTGCAAGCGAGCGTGAGGCCGCAGCGCAACTGATTGCGAACGGTATACCGGAAAATGCAATGGACGCCCCTGCCAACCCGCAAAATGGCAAGAATGGCCGACGCCGCCGCCCAGCGGAGCACGTGCAACCGGAACCGCAGGTAGATCCATCTGTTTCTGGCGCGTTGGTGGCACTAAGCGATGAGACTTTGGTGCTCAACCGCTTGCCCCTCGGCATCCTCCTGTTCCGGGATCAGGAGTTATTGTTTACCAATCGGGCGATGGCGGAACTTGCCGGGTATAAAACCAGCACTGAACTGCGCCAAGCTGGCTTTGATCAGATTTTTCCGCGTGCAGACGAAGATGATGCGAGCGTTGGCCCCGTGACCAAATTGGTGCGCAAGGATGGCAGCGAAGTCGCCGTGGTGGCGCGGCTTCAGATCACCACATGGCAGGGCAAATCTGCTTATATGCTGACGGCGCGCGAAGATGATCGGCACGACCCGATTGCCTTGCCGGAAATAGACACTGATCACGCGGCAGATGTCGACGTGTCCAGCTTTGTTGGTGGCGCCACCTCAGCTTCGGCGCTCGACATTGAACTGATTGAACGCTTGGTCACAGACGCGCACCAAGGGTTGGTCATTTTGGACAATCGCGGCCACGTCACCAATGTCTCGGATCAAGCAGTGGCCCTGATCGGCCCCAGCCGAGATTTAATGCTGGATCGCACCTTGATGGAATATATCGACGCGGATAGCCGCTCGAACTATTTTGGCTTGCTTGCCGGCACCAAGCAGGACGAAAAAGTGTATCTTTTTGCTGGCGCGGCTCATTGCGCCATCCGGTTTTTGCGCCACCCACTTGGCGACGGGGACGATTTTAAATTGATCGGTGTGGTTTATGAGAAATCTGAGGTGCCAACACCGGCAACAGATATCGACATTGCTGAACAAGACGCTGAAACAGACCTTTTGCCGCTCATCAGCCGCGAAATACGCCGCCCCTTGGCAACGATTTCCGGTTTCAACAGCCTTATGCATGATGAGGCTTACGGCCCTATCGGCAATGATCGCTATAAAGAATATGTCAAAGACATTCAGTTGGCGACCAAACGCCTGGAACGTGTTGTTGGTGAGTTGGACGATCTCAGCCGCTATCGCGACGGCACATATGAATTGGAAAATGCGCAGATTGACTTAGGTGACTTGCTGACACAGTGCATTGGCAAAATTCGGACCCAAGCGAACGCCCAACAGGTGTTTGTACGCAGCGCCATCCCGGATGCTCAATATTTGATTGAAGCGGACCAAAAACTTCTCAGCCAAACCATCATGAATTTGCTGGCGAGCGCGGTCACCCTTAGCCCTCCGGGCAGCAATGTTATTGTTAGCGCCATTCGGGAAGATAATGGTGACGTGTCGGTTCATGTGCGCGACAATGGGAGCAATCAGGTGGACAGGGGTGAGAAATTCGCTGTGTTCCACCACAATAGCGGCGATGGGAAAGAAGCCGGCACCACTGCGAGTTCGGCGGTAGGGCTTTCCCTTACGCAGTCACTGGCGCGCGCCAACTCGTTTGGCCTGTCGTTTGACCCGCTCGGTGACAATGGCATGATGATGGCCTTGCGCATTCCTGGCCACCGCATCCAAAAATCAAACAGCTGATCGCAATACACATTGCGACATTCCGTCACACCGAATTGGGATCGCGGTCGCGCCGTAAAACCGGAAAATATGGAGATTTTCCCTCCAGTTTAGAACGGTTGTAAAAAGCGCCCTTTTTTCGGCGGTTTTTGCCACTAGGGCTTGATTGACATTGAGCATTCATTTGCGCAAAACCAACGCAACCGACGGGCCTTAACCCCGGATAAACAGGAGCGAAATAATGAAAAGAACACTTATCCTCGCCGCACTTGGCGCAGCATCATTTGGCGCAACAAATGTACAAGCTGAAGAAGTGAACATTTACAGCTTGCGTCAGCCAGAGCTTTTGGCACCGCTGACCGCAGCGTTTGAAGAAAAGACCGGCATCAAAACCAACGTGTTGTTTGTGAAGGACGGCGTTGTTGACCGCGTCGCCTCTGAGGGCGAAAACTCTCCAGCAGATGTGGTGATGACTGTTGATATCGGTCGCTTGGATGCCGCTAAACAAGCCGGCATTTGGCAGCCTATCCCACAGGATATTACAGCAGATGTGCCAGCCAATTTTGTGGAACCGGATGGTGCATGGGTGGCGCTGACAGCGCGGGCCCGCGTATTCTATGTTTCAAAAGATCGTGTTGATGCCGAAAATCTTTCTTATGCCGATTTGGCCTCTGACGAATGGGCTGGCCGTGTTTGCACCCGCTCCGGGCAGCACGCCTATTCAATCGGCCTAGTGGCCAGCCAAATCGCCCATAATGGCGAAGAAGCCACAAAAGAATGGCTCGAAGGCGTACGTGATAATCTTGCGCGCAAGCCAACAGGCAATGACCGTGCGCAAGTACAAGCCATCTATTCTGGCGAATGTGACCTTGCCATCGGCAACACATATTACATGGGCAAAATGCTGACCAACGATGCCGAGCCTGAGCAAAAAGAATGGGCTGCTTCTGTTCGTTTGGTTTACCCAGATGCCGAGCAAAGCAAAACCCACGTGAACATTTCAGGTGTTGTTTTGGCCAAGCATGCGCCAAATGAAGACGCCGCAAAACAGTTCATCGACTTTTTGCTTTCAGACGAAGCGCAAGCGATTTATGCTGAAACCAACTTTGAATTCCCAATTATGCCAGGTGTAGAAGCATCTGACTTGGTACAAAGCTGGGGCGAATTGAAAGCGGATTCCTTGCCACTGGCCGAAATTGCAGATAAACGCGATGAAGCAAGCAAATTGGTGGATGAAGTCAAGTTTGACGAAGGTCCACAAAACTAATGGGGTTGACCTATTAAAGGTACCGACAGCCAAAGTTTGAATAGTTTGAAAGGCGCGTTTACGCGCCTTTCTTTCGTTCAATTGGTCATCATCTTTTTGATGGCGTTGCCCATTCTGGCGCTTGCATTTCTCGCCCTTGGCCGATTTAGCGTTGAAGGTGGCCTTTTCTCGCGCATGCTGCCCGTTGCGCTGACCGAAACGGGCCTGTTGCTGCTTTTTGTTGGCGTCTTCACCGCCATCGTCGGGTTAATGAGTGCGTGGCTTGTCTCATCATTTGAATTCCCTGGACGAAAGCTTTTCCAGTGGGCTTTTATCCTTCCTTTGGCGATACCCACCTATATCTCAGCCTATGCTTGGGTGGAGGTGATGGAATTTACCGGCCCCATTCAAACGACAATTCGTGCCGTTACTGGTGCAAAGACCATCCGCGAATACTGGTTTCCAGACATCCGCTCGCTCGAGGGCGCTGCGATTGTCATGAGCCTTGTGCTTTACCCCTATGTTTATTTGAGCTGCCGCGCCTTCTTCCTGATGCAGTCTGGCGCTTTGGTTGCGGCCAGCCGGGCGCTTGGCGCCAATGCGTGGCGCACATTCTTTGCTATTATTCTGCCCCTCTCCCGCCCGGCCTTGATCGTCGGTGTCACCTTGGCCCTGATGGAAGTGCTCAATGATGTGGGCGCGGTGGAGTTTTTCGGCGTCAATTCCATCACCAAGATTGTGTATACAACCTGGCTCAACCGCTCCAACCTGCCCGGTGCGGCACAATTGGCCCTTACCGCGATCCTTTTGATCGGCACCCTGATCTGGCTGGAGCAATATGCTCGCCGCCGCCGCGATTACCTGACCCGGCGTGATTCCCGCGTGCCGCCATCGCTGATCAAACTCAGCATGCCCGTTGGCTTGCTGGTCACCGCCTTTTGCGCCGGTGTTGTTTTTCTGGGATTTGGCGTGCCCGTTTTGGAGTTGCTGTCGACCTCGATCAACCGCGTAATGCGCGGCGCGTTGCGGCCTGCGATTTGGCCGGCCTTTATCAACACCATCATGTTGGCCGCAGGCGGCGCACTCTTGTGCGTTTCGATCGGCTATTTCACCGCGCGCAAAATGATCAATCGCGACGGCCGTGGCGGCTGGTCGTTTCTCGCCACCTTTGGCTACGCGGTGCCCGGCACCATTTTGGCCATCGGTATTCTGGTCCCATTGGGCTTTTTGGATGGATTGATCAATGATGGCACACGCGCCATTTGGGGCGTCACTGTTGGCCTGATCCTATCTGGCTCACCCATCGCCATCCTTTATGCCTATACAGTGCGGTTCTTAACGGTTAGCCACAATAATATTGAAGCCGCCATGAAAAAGCGTGGCCTCAACCTGCTTGATGCCAGCCATATTTTGGGGGCCAACAAATGGCGCACACTGATCGAAATTGATCTGCCCACCTTGCGCCCCGCGCTGGTGGCGGCAATGACGTTGGTGTTTGTGGAATGCATCAAAGAGCTGCCCGCCACCTTGTTGCTGCGCCCCATTGGCTTAGAAACCCTTTCAACTTTCGTTTATGCTGAGGCCAGCATTGAGAACTTTGAAGCGGCGGCGGTTCCTGCATTGTTGATCGTTCTAATCGCCCTCGTTCCGGCCATTTTGGGTGGTCGGTTGCAAGGCAATCACAGCTAATCATCGGCGACCAATTCACCAGACGGTCAAATAATTCTTATTTTGCGCCCTTTTCATCTGATCATGTTCTCCTATAAAAGAGGGGAAATTCTATGGGAGCGAATATCCGTGAAAAATTCTGCGCTTCACCTTGCGGGCCTTATGGCCGCAACCTTGTTTTCCTCAACAGCTCTGGCTGACGAACTTCGGCTAGGCTTGGTGCTTGAACCACCTCACCTCGACCCCACAGCGGGGGCCGCAGCGGCAATTGACGAAGTGGTTTATGCCAATCTGTTTGAAGGGCTGACTCGCATTGACCAGAATGGTGCTGTGCGGGCCTCACTGGCGACAGACTGGGCCATTTCTGACGATGGCACGCGTTATGAATTCACACTGAAAGAAGGCGTAACCTTCCACGATGGCACCAGCTTTGATGCAGAAGATGTGAAATTCAGCCTGGATCGCGCCCGCGCAGAAGACAGCGTAAACGCCCAAAAAGGCATTTTTGCCCCCATCACTAAAGTTGAGGTGTTGGCGCCAAACAAAATCGCTATTGAAATTGCCAACCCACAAGGGAACTTCTTGTTCAACCTTGGTCGCGGCGACGCGGTGATTGTGGCACCCGAGAGCGCTGAGACAAACCAAACAAATCCTGTTGGCACTGGGCCCTTCACGTTTGTAGATTGGCAGCAAGGGTCCAAGGTGATCTTGGAAAAGAACCCGGATTATGTCGGCGATGACGTTTATCTGGACCGTGCCATCTTCACCTTTATTTCTGATCCGAATGCGGCACAAAATGCCATGCTTGCGGGCGAGCTTGACGGCTTTGCCAATTTCCCCGCGCCAGAAACACTTGAGATTTTTGAAGCTGACCCGCGCTTTAATGTGGTGGTGGGCTCCACTGAAGGTGAGACCATTTTGGCCACCAACAATAAGGCCGAGCCGTTCAATGATCTGCGCGTGCGGCAAGCCATTGCCCATGTGATTGATCGTCAGGCGATTATTGATGGCGCGATGTTTGGTTATGGCACGCCAATCGGCACCCATTTCGCGCCGCACCATCCTTATTATGTGGATTTGCTCGACACGTACCCACGCGATATCGAACGGGCAAAGGCGCTTTTGGCGGAGGCTGGCTATGCGGATGGCTTTAAAGCCACGTTGAAACTCCCGCCCCCAACCTACGCCCGCCGCGGCGGCCAAATTTTGGCAGCGCAGTTGCGCGAAATCGGCATTGATTTGGAATTGATCAATGTGGAATGGGCGCAATGGCTGGAAGACGTGTTCACCAACAAGGATTACGATTTGACCATTGTGAGCCACGTAGAACCGTTTGATATCGGGATTTATGCCAATCCGGACTATTATTTCCAATATGACAACAAAGCGTTCCAAGACCTGATCGCGACGCTCAACGTCGTTACTGACGATGCGGAGCGCGAAAAGCTGGCGCAGGACGCACAACGGCTTTTGTCGGAAGATGCCGTAAATGGCTATTTGTTCCAATTGGCGAAAACCGGGGTGTGGGATGCGCGACTTTCTGGCATGTGGCCAAATTCTCCGGTTGAAGGCAATGATTTGACCCAAGTGAAGTGGGCTGAGTAAGGCGCTGGATAAGTACAAGCTTGCGCTTGACAAGTTGGGCTAAAACCAGCCCGATACGCCCATGGTTGGCTATTTGATACAAAGATTATTGGGTGTCGCACTGACCTTGCTGGTCGCTGCGGCGCTCATTTTTTTTCTGCTGGATGTGCTGCCCGGAGACCCGGCGCGGTTCATGTTGGGCATCAATGCGTCTGACGAGTCGTTAGCAGCGCTTCGCCAGCAATTGGGCTTAGACCAGCCTGCCATTATTCGATTTGGCCAGTGGCTCACCGGGTTGATGACGGGCGATCTGGGCATGAGCGCCAGCCAACGTGCGCCGATTGCAGAGTTGATTCTTGATCGGATGCAACTCAGCCTGCCCCTGGCGTTTGGCGCCCTCATCCTGTCGACGCTGATTGGCCTGCCCCTCGGCATATTTGCAGCACAACACCAAGGCAAACCGGGCGATGCGGGTCTTATGGGCCTGGCGCAAATTGGCATTGCTATTCCCAATTTCTGGTTTGCTATGCTGTTGGTTGTGGTGTTCGCTGTGACCTTGAAGTGGCTGCCCCCCGGCGGGTTTGTGCCGTGGGCGGAAAACCCGTCGGCAGCATTTCGCGCATTGATCTTGCCCACCATAGCCCTTGCCTTGCCGCAAGCCGCGATTTTGGCGCGCGTGATGCGCACCTCGCTGGTGGACGTGGCGCGACAGGATTTTATCCGTACGGCTCGTGCAAAAGGCTTGAGCAAAAGCCAGGCCCTTTGGCGACATGGGGTGCGCAACGCCCTGCTCCCCGTGTTGACCATCATGGGCCTGCAATTCGCCTTTTTGATTGCTGGCACCATCATTGTCGAAAATGTGTTTTACCTGCCGGGCCTCGGCCGACTGACCTTCACAGCCATTTCCGCGCGTGACCTTTTTGTGGTTCGGAGCGCCTTGCTGGTGCTGGTCGGCCTGGTGGTGATCATCATGTTCTTGGTGGATTTGCTCTATGCGCTGGTTGATCCGCGCCTTAAAAAACGGGCGACACCATGAGCACCAGATTATTGAAAGCCTTCAGCTCAAATTTCGCGCACCCCAGCTTTGCCATTGGCTTTTGCGTCAGCCTGATTTTGGTGGCGTTCGCGCTTCTTTCCTTGGTTTGGACACCACACGCGACCGACATTGTAAACGTGGCCAATCGGTTTGCTGCGCCGTCCGGCAACCATTGGTTTGGCACAGACTTTTTTGGGCGAGACATTTTGTCGATGTTGATGGCGGGCGCTCTCACCAGTCTGCGGGTTGCGGTGTTGGCTGTGGCGATTGGCATGGTCATTGGCGTGCCGCTTGGCCTGCTCGCTGCCGGACATGGCGGATGGTTGGAAAGGCTGATCCTTCGCTTTAATGACTTTGTGTTCGCTTTCCCCGCGATTATCACCGCGATTATCATCACCACCTTGTTCGGCCCCAGTGCCATCAACGCCATGATTGCCATCGGCATTTTCAACATCCCGGTTTTTGCGCGCGTCGCGCGTGGTGGTGCCTTGTCGATTTGGACTTTGGATTATGTGGATGCGGCGCGCCTGTCGGGCCTTAGGGTTTGGCAGATTTCCGTGCGCCATGTGCTGCCCAACATTTTGAGCTTGCTGATTGTGCAGGCCACCATTCAACTTTCGCTTGGCATTTTGGCCGAGGCGGGTCTTTCCTATATTGGCCTGGGCACACAACCGCCCGAAACCAGCCTGGGATTGATGCTGAAGGAAGCACAGAGCTTCTTTCTTGCCTATCCCATGCAAGCGATTTGGCCAGGGGTCACCATTATTGCCTTTGTCATGGGGCTCAATTTGATGGGCGACGGGCTTCGCGATCAAATGGACCCGAAATTGTCGAAAGCTGGAGGCATGAATGTCACTGGCTAAACTGGAACAACTCACCGTTCGATTTGGCGATCGTGAGGTGCTGTCACGTTTGGATTTAGAAATACAGCCCGGCGCACAAGTTGGCTTGGTTGGCGAAAGCGGGTCCGGCAAAAGCCTGACCGCGCTCACCTTGATGAATTTGCTGCCCGAACGGGCTGAAGTTTCCGGTGAAATCGGTTTCAGCTTTGACCAGCGCACAAAAATCGATGCAGCGCAGCTGGGCGAAGATCTCAATTTCCCCTATCGCGGTGCGCAGATCGGCATGGTTTTTCAAGAACCTATGACCGCGTTAAACCCCTTAATGCGAACTGGTGATCAGATCGGGGAAGTGCTGGCGCTGCATCGCCCGGAAAACAACACCAAGGCACATATTGAGGCCCTGTTGGCGGAAGTCGACCTGCCTGCCCATATGCGCACACGCTACCCGCATGAGTTGTCTGGGGGCCAGCGCCAGCGCGTGGGTCTGGCGATGGCGCTGGCGGGTGAGCCAGCGCTTTTGATTGCAGATGAGCCAACCTCGGCGCTCGATATGATCACCCAACGGGGCGTGATTGACCTGATCAAACGCATTGCCCGTGAGCGAAAAATGGCTTTGCTGTTTATCAGCCATGATTTGGGCGCGGTTGCCGCCTTATGTGATCAAATCTATGTGTTGGAAAAAGGCAAGCTGGTGGAGCATGGACCAAGCCAAGCGATCCTCCAATCGCCGCAACAAGCCTATACAAAGCGGTTGGTTGCCGCGGCCAAGCCCACACCGCGTCCTGCGTTTACCCGCACAAAAAGCGCCACGCCGTTGCTGCAAGTCAATGGATTGACGCGCCAGTTCAGACAGCGGCGTTGGCTGTGGCAACGCCCATCCCCTGTCACCGCCGTTGATGCGGCAACGTTTGAACTTCACGCCGGCGAAACGCTTGGCTTGGTTGGCCCTTCAGGTTGCGGCAAAACTTCACTTTCGCGCATGATCGCCGGGTTGGACCCGGCACAGGCGGGTGAAGTGCATTTCGATGGGCACCGGTTTGGGCATAAACAGGGGTCAATGCCACGCGCCGCACGTCGCGAAATCTCGATGGTTTTTCAGGATCCGTTTGGCAGCTTTGACCCGCGCATGCGTATGCGCGACGCGCTGTTTGAGCCGCTGCATCTGATGCCAGAACTATCTGCCGAACAGCGGCAAGAGCGCGTAACTGAAGCAATTGAACGTGTTGGTCTTTCAACCGATATGTTGGGGCGATACCCCCACGCCTTTTCGGGCGGGCAGCGCCAACGCCTCGCCATCGCCCGCGCCATGGTGCTCAAGCCAAAATTGATGATTTTGGACGAACCTGTGTCGGCACTCGATGTATCCATTCGCGGCGATGTGCTGGCGTTATTACATGATTTACAAGAAAAATTCGGCATGGCCTATTTGTTCATCAGCCATGATTTGGATGTGGTGCGCACGGTGACGGATCGTGTGATGGTGATGAATCACGGACAAATCGTCGAACGTGGAAAAGTTGATGATGTTTTTGATCGGCCGCAGGCTGAAATTACAAAAAAGCTACTCGACGCCCGGCTGACGATCTTGGGTTAGAGCCGAGCACTGTTGCGCGCACCAGCGCTCAATGCGGAGATTGTTCAACATAATGAAACAGTCTGACCCGGATTCAACCATCACTGCGTATTTTCCTTTTTGATATAAGCCCCCTATGAGCAAAGACATTCAAATTCCCGACGACTCCACGCGGCCCAAAGCGCCAGATTTTGGCAATCTCAACGAGCATCAGCGCCAGCCGATGCGGCACTTGCGCGCTATTCACGAACATCATCGGCGCAATATGCGCATGATGCGTACTCTGCTTGAGGGCGTGCGCACGGGGGACACCAGCGCCAGCGAGTTTCACGCTCAGATCAAAGACAATCCAATTTTTGAGAATTACCAGATTTTTGGCAATCTTTGTGGCCAGCATTGCCAGATGGTCAATGGCCATCACCAGATTGAAGATATGCACATGTTTCCCGCTCTTGAAGGGCGGAAGAAGGCACTCGACAAGGTGGTGAAGCGCCTCCGCGAAGAACATAAAGTGGTGCATGCGCTTTTGGTTCAACTCAATGATGAAGCGGCGCGTTTGATTGACGATCCGAGCGATGCTCAATTTGAGCGGACAGTTGCCGCGCACGAAAAGCTCGAAAAACTCTTATTGTCGCACTTTGGCTATGAAGAAGACGAAGTTGGCCCCGCCATGGGCTATTATGAGCTCGCGGTTTAGGCCGTGCGCACCACTTCGCCATCTTCTTTGGTGAATGGTTGATCGAGCGGCATGTTCAAAATGTAGAGCACCTTTTCTGATGGTCGGCACAGGGCGGCGCCCTTATCCGTCACCACGATGGGTCGGTTGATCAGAATAGGGTGCATCATCATTGCGTCGATCAACTCATCTTCGCTCAGTGTTTCATCTTCAAGGCCAAGTTCATCGTATGGCGTGCCTTTTTGGCGCAGCAAATCACGTGCGGACATCCGCATTTGCACCAACAGCATTTCCAGCTCCAGCCGCGTTGGTGGCGTCTCAAGATAATGGATAATTTTGGGCTCCTCACCAGAACGGCGAATCATTTCCAGCACATTGCGTGAAGTGCCACATTGTGGATTGTGATATATGGTGACAGTCATTTGCGCCTCCTCACCTGACACAGTTCATCATCACATCATCAAATGACAGTGACGCGACAAACTGCGATGAATTTGGCGTGGTGGTTTAGGCCCGTTCGTTTTGTGGCGGATTTTCACCCATTGGCCCCACCAGCCGCGAGGTCTGGTCTTCAACAAAGGCGCCGCCGGCCTTTTTGGTGAAATATTTCCGCCAACCTGCCGCCATTGCCTCAATAGCGGCAAGTTCCGCGGCGGTCTCGGTCGATAAGTTCTTATCAAAGCGCGCTGCTATAACGTCTGCCAACGGCCAGTTCGCATGAAGCCGTTCCACGAGGCGGATGTCATCGCCCATTTCGACGACACCAGGGCGTAGCACGCGATAATACCACCCCGTACGGCCTGAGTTTTGCAACTCTAATGCCATCATCTTGAAGCTCGTGTGCATGTTCAATTTCCAGCAAGGTTGCCGCCCCTGGTTTATCTGCACCAGTGCTGTGCCCAGCTCAAGAATATCGCCAATACACACCAGTTCTTCGGTCCAACCTCTGGTGGAGATGTTCTCGCCAAACGCACCGGGGGTGAATTCAAACGGTGTGTCGAATCCTTGATCGCGCCAGAACGCGTAATGCTCCGCCGGATAATGATGCACTGCCTTCTCTGCACCGCCATGCACTTTTTTGTCCGCTTGCTCGTCGATGGTGAAGCCATCTTCCAACAGTTCAAGTGGCCCACTCACCTGCTGTTTTGCGATGGCGCTAGGCGGTTTTCCCGCCCTGCGCTGTTGCGGCTTGCCAACAAAGAGGCCGGAGATTTTTGAGGTGGTTTGCATAAATTTCGTCCTAAGCGGCGGTAGCATGTTCGTGGCAAATTTGCGTAATCTGGTGCGGTTTCAAATCCACCTTTAGCAGCGCGCAATGTGCGTTGCCTTTTACGTCTTTGCGGTGATGTTTGCACGTCTTACACATGCCAAATGTCCGGTTTTTGCGCATTTCCAAAGTGGTTGTGAGCAGGTGGCGCAAGCTGTTGGACAGTCTTTGCTGTTCGTCCTTATCCATTTGCGCCACTGTTTTGGCGATGGAAGTGTCAAAATCCAGCGCCTGTTCATAACCTTCGCGCAAATCATATCGAATGGACCGACGGTCTTGCTCCGATCTGACCTCTTCAATCAAGCCCTTGCGCACCAGCGCCTTTAGGGTTTGCGACACGGTGCCTCGTGTCGTGCCCAAATAGTCCGCCACATGGGAGGGCGCGCGGGAAAAGCAATTGGCCCGCGCCAAATATTTAAGCGCCGCCAGTTGGGTGGGGTTCAGATCATTGGTCCATTGCTCAGCCTGGGTCAGCCGACCAATGCGCTCCAACATTTCCAAAATGGTGTTTTTCTCAGATTCGCTCATAGGTAATTAATAGCGAGTCAAAATTACTATTGCAATAGTTTCGACTCGCTATTAAAAGAGCTTCTCCACAACAGGAGAACGGAAAATGAAAACAATAATTTTGAGCACATTGATTCTGGCAGGGCTAAGCAGTGCAGGTTTCGCCGATGGCAACCACGCCAAGGATATGGCAGATGCTGTCACGTCAGCGCAAAGCAACGACATTGTTGCCAGCTACGATATTCTGGCGGCGCACGCGCACCGCAACGGGCAAACCGTCACCTTCCATCTGAGCACTGCTGGTGTAGCAGGTGCGGAGGCGCCCGTATCGGTTGGTGCGTTAGGTGGTGCAGGTGTGCATGCCTATGTGTGGCCCACTTCGCTTGATCCTGCTGCGGTCGGCTTTGAAGGCGGATCAGGGATTTTGGCCCTTGCGGCCACTGCCCACCCGGACTTTGACGACACTCCGCTATATGACGAGAACAATGATGGTGCCTTGGACAATGACGGCGCCTTGTGGCATTCCCATTGGGTGGTGTTGACCCCAACACCGGCCTGTGGCGAAGGTGCGCTTGCGGTGCGTGACATTGATGAAGGCACCACCCCAAAGCTGCCCAAAACCTGGCCCGGCTTGCCGCTCTTCATCGATAGCCCCGGCTATAGCCCACAGTTTGATGCGGGCGAAATTCGGGTGAATGTGCCATTTGATCACGATGTTGATCTGGTTGGCGTCAATTATGACGGGGTCACCGCCGCCTTGCGGGTGAACGCCAACATTCATGCGCCGATACTTTGCGTAACAGACGTGTTTGATGTGGCTTCAGGCGATCTGTCATTGCCCGGTGTGATCAAATAAAAATGGATCCGAAATGATCGGATCCATGAGTTTGCTCACGAAAGTGAGCGGGGAGGATTGGAGGTTTTAAATCGGCTGGCCGTGTTCATCAAACCGATGCACATATTCTGGACGGGTTTTGATTTCCACTTTCTCACCATAAGCAAGTGGTGCGTTGCCATCGCGGCGCACCACCAGCGGCTCCTCTTCACCAATATTGATGTAAATATAGGTGTCAGAGCCCAGAACTTCCGTGTGCATCACTGTGCCTTTAAAGTCGCCATCAGAGGAAACGATGTCGAGGTGCTCGGCCCGCACGCCGACCGTGTGGGCATTGAAAGGCTTGGCCTGTGCGCCTTCAATAAAATTCATTTTTGGCGAGCCTATAAAACCTGCCACAAACAGACTGTTGGGCTTTTCATATAGCTCCATGGGTGTGCCCACTTGCTGAACCACCCCATCTTTGAGCACCACGATACGGTCAGCCATGGTCATGGCTTCTACCTGGTCGTGGGTCACATAAATCATGGTCGTGTTGGGCAGGCTGTTTTTCAGCCCCGCAATTTCCATGCGCATCTGCACGCGGAGGGCTGCATCGAGGTTCGATAGGGGCTCATCAAACAAAAAGACCTTTGGGTCGCGCACAATCGCGCGGCCAATCGCCACCCGCTGACGCTGCCCGCCCGAAAGTTGTTTGGGCAAACGGTCCAAATACTCCGTCAATTGAAGTTTGGCCGCTGCCGCCTCAACCATTTGTTTTATCTCGGCCTTTGGCAACTTCATCAACTTCAGGGAATAGGCCATATTGTTGAACACATTCATATGCGGATAGAGCGCATAGGATTGGAACACCATGGCAATGCCGCGCTTGGATGGCGCCACATCATTGACCACTTTTCCGTCGATTTTCAATTCGCCGGAACTGATAGATTCCAAGCCGGAAATGGTGCGCAACAAAGTGGACTTACCGCAGCCAGATGGCCCGACAAACACGATGAATTCACCTGTTTTGATATCGAGATCGATATCCTTTAAAACATGCACTGGTCCATAGGATTTGTTCAAATCCGAAATGGTAATATCAGCCATGGTCCCCTCCTCCCAAAGGTTTACCCTATCACTCCAATATAGGCGCCTAGCGGCGGTAATTTAAGTCCTGCATCCGTACATTCAGCCGCATGCGGCCAATCGCTGTCGGCAATGTTGTTCATGTCTAGCGCAATTTCCGCAGCCTCATCCGACATATTGAACAGGCACAACAAACGCTCATCATCAGCGGTGCGCTCAAAAGACAGTATTTGATCCGTCGCCGAGACCTTTTCGATGGCCCCTGTCGTCAATGCCTTGTGGTCGCGTCGGAAGCGCAGAAAGTCTTGGTACAGCCGCAAGATGCTTTCGTCGCCCTGCTGATCTACCGCCAAGTCTTTATGCGCGCGCGGCACGGGCAACCAGGTTTTGTTGGCAATACTGAAGCCCGCATTGGGACCATTTTTCTGCCACACCATTGGGGTGCGACAGCCGTCACGCCCCTTAAAATTCGGCCAGAACTCAATACCATATGGATCAACCAGATCTTCATAGGCGATGTCCGCTTCGGGCAGCGCCAGTTCTTCGCCTTGATAAAGGCAAACTGAACCACGCAAGGACAATAAGAGCATTGCACTCAATCGCGCCAACGCCTTGTGGTCACGCTCATTCGTCGCCCACCGCGACACATGACGTACCACATCATGGTTTGAAAATGCCCAGCACGGCCAGCCATCGGTTACGATATTTTCCAGCTCTTTAATCCGTTCGGCAAAATATGGCGCTTTAAACTCGCCACCTAAAAAATCGAACGTGTAGGCCATATGCAACTTGTTGCCGCCGGACGTATATTCGGCCATCAACTCCAGTTGGCGCTGGGCATCGCCAATCTCACCTACGGTTGTGATGTGATCATACTCGTCCAACACCGCGCGCAAATCTGCCAAGAAGTCGACATTTTCGGGCTGGCTTTTGTCAAATTGGTGATTTTGCCAATTATATGGGTTCACCGCGGGCGCGATGGTGGAATTTATTTGATCCTTGGGCAAAGCCGGATTGTCGCGCAGCGACGCATCATGCACATAGAAATTGACCGTATCGAGCCGAAAACCATCCACGCCACGGTCCAGCCAGAACCGAACTTCGCTCAACAGCGCTTTACGCACCTCTGCGTTATGGAAATTAAGGTCCGGCTGTGAAGCGAGGAAGTTGTGCAAATAATATTGGCAACGGCGCGGATCCCATGTCCATGCCGACCCACCAAAAATGGAAAGCCAATTGTTTGGCGGCGACCCATCGGGCTTGGCATCCGCCCACACATACCAATCGGCCTTTTCGTTTGTTTTATCGCGGCGGCTTTGTTCAAACCAATCATGCAGATCAGAGGTGTGGCTGATCACTTGGTCGATCATGACCTTCAGACCCAAGCTGTGCGCCTTTTCCAGTAATTGGTCAAAATCAGCCAATGTGCCAAATATCGGATCCACATCGCGATAATTGGAAACGTCATAGCCGAAGTCTTTCATTGGTGAAGTGAAAAAGGGGGACAACCAGATGGCATCCACACCCAGATCAGCGACATAATCCAGCCGATCTGTAATGCCGCGCAAATCGCCTATCCCGTCGCCATTTGCATCTTGAAATGACCGAGGATAGATTTGATAGATGACCGCGCCGCGCCACCAGTCTTTTTGTTTCTGCCATTTATCTTTGGCGCTATTTTGCAAGGCGAAGGTGCTCATCAATACCCTTTGATTTCTTGTCGTCGCTTTATTCTCTGTCCCAATCGCAAGTTCCCACTGCAATGGGACGCAAAACTGTTGGTATTTCTTTTTCCAAAACGTTTTGGTAGATTATTTTTAGCGGGTTAATATTGCCCTCGTCAACCGATTGTTGAAAGTTCGGTCTGGAAAAATACGGATTGACGAAAAACACCCAGGCCGGGGAAGCGACAAGCAGATGCACGATGATGGCCCAACAGGACGTGAGCGCGATCAGGTAACGATCAAAGACCTGTCGGCAGAGCTCGATCTTTCGATCACAACAATTTCGCGCGCCTTGAATGGGTATTCGGATGTCAGCGCCAAAACGCGTGAACGAGTGCAGCAAGCTGCACGCGACATGGGTTATACACCCAATCGGAATGCGCAACGTTTGGTCACGCAAAAATCGCACTCAATCGGCTGGATCAAGGGCGATGGCTCGCAGCACTTTGTCGATCCGCACTTTGTCGAGGTTTTTGCTGGCGTTCTGCGCGAAGTGAAAAATTATGATTACGACGTGGTGTTCGCTTCTGGCGACGAGAAAGAAATCATTCCCCTTTATGAACGCTATGTCAAAGATCAAAGCGTTGATGGGTTTATCTTGGAACTGCCGCAACCGAACGATGCACGGATCGATTATTTATTGGACGCTGATATCCCCTTCGTCGTGCATGGCCGGGAAGCGCGATCAGATAAATATGCCTGGGTCGACATCGACAATTTTGGCCTGTTTGAGACATTGACGACCGTGTTGATTGGCGCTGGGCACAAGCATATTGCGTTTATCAATGGCGACGAACACTATTCATTTGCCGTTGAGCGGCGGCGCGGCGCACAAGCAGCGTTAGAAAAAATGAACTTGGCGCCCGACAGTTTAACGATCTACAACGCGGTTCACCCCATGGTACATGCGGGCTTCCAGCTCACCCAAAAAGCGCTCGAAGACCCGACGATCACCGCCATCATTTATTCATCCGCCGTGATGGCCGTTGAGGGGCAGGCTGCAATTGAAGGCTCGAGCCGCACCATTGGCGAGGATTTAGAAATCGCAACCATGGACGATGAATTGCGCCATGTGGATGTCAGCCATTTAGAGGACAAGATCAGTTTTGTTCGCGCCCCGCTAAATGATAGTGGCCATGCGCTGGTGCGCCAATTGATGCAGCGCATCCAGAATAAAGGCGCGCCCAGCGGTGAATTAATACCCGGCCGCATAAAGCTCAGGCCGAACTTGCCGGCGCATCTGGTGCCCGACTGCTTTGAGGTCGAGCAAGCCAAATAAAATTTAGTTCAATACTGACATAAATATTTCCCAACGCCTGCATTCAGGAATTGTTCAGGCGCATTTTGCTTTCTTGGCTTTCAAGGTTACTGTCAATGCTGGCAGCTTTGGAAATGGGAGAGAGAAAATGACCTTCAAACACATGACTATCGCAGCTGGCTTTGCTGCAACAACGTTCATCTTGTCTACCGCAGCCGCATTTGCGACATCGGCGCAGTCTACCGCCGCGCTGAATGTGCGCACAGGTCCGGGTACATCTTTCAGCGTGGTCGACACGCTAACACCCGGCGAAAATGTCGAAATCAACGAATGCGCTGAAAATGGCTGGTGCTATATTGAGCATGAAGGCCCAGATGGTTGGGTTAGCTCAAACTATCTTGAGCCCGTAAGCGGCGGTTCGAGTGGCGGCTCCGGCGAAGATTGCAGCTTCTCATTCAATATCGGTTCTGGCGGCCCAAGCCTCAGCATTAATTGCGGCGACAGCGGCGGTGCACCTGCAGATCCTGCGCCTGCACCTGATCCAGACCCTGCGCCACCAGCTGGCAATGTGGCTTGCTTCTATACTGGCCCCAATTTCACGGGCAGTGAATTCTGCCACGGTCCCGCAGTGTTGAACACACTTGATGGCACCTTTAACGACAACATTGCTTCTGTGAAGCTATATGGCAGCGCCAAAGCGCGCTTGTGCCGCAACGCCAACCTTGGTGGGATTTGTAAAAATTACACCAGCAGCAAATCAAGCTTGCCTGTGTCGATCCGCAACAAAGCGTCTTCATTGCGCATCTTTACTGGCTTCATTCCAGTGCCGTTGCCTGTTGCTCCGGTTACACATTCAACCGGCCCGATTAATCTGAAGTCCAGCTTTATGGCGAACCTCGACAATGGCAATGTGGGCAGCCCTGGTGCGGACATCTGGTATCACGCCGTGAACCCCGTTGAGAAATATATTGAACCTCGCAATGGCGCAAAACTCGCATTGGGCGACAAATCAAACCGTGGCTATGCTGGCTGTAAGACAGAGAGTTTCTCCAGCAACCCGATCTCAATCTGGGCAATGCCAGTTGGCTCTTATGTATGCGTTAAAACCAATCAGGGTCGCATCTCACAGTTCCGGTTGAACGGCTATGCCGGCACCACCATGAAACTGGGATATACCACTTGGAAATAGAAATATTGATACCTCCATTCTCACCTGCCCGGCCTTTTGGCCGGGCTTTTTTATGCAGTTTTGAGCTTATGTGATGACAAATCATCGCAATGGAAGCCGCGGTTTGGGCGCAAGCCTGCTTGCATTCGGCGGCATTTCATCCATAGTTGGCCGATATGGCGCTATCCTGTGCGCCCACTCCCCGTCATAATTGGCATCCGCCATTTCAGCGCTCTAGGTTCATATGAATATCCGTCTGCTTGCCATTTTGGCCGGATTAAGCACCATCGGCATTTATGCCCTGCAGTTTGTGGGTGCGCGGTTTAGTTTGACTACGCAAGGTGAGTTGGCCCGCCTCACCTCCACCGATTTGACAATCTTACGGATCTTCGCGTCGGGCCTGTTCTTTTTGCCCTTTTTGCGCAAGCGACATGTGCGGGCATTTCTCAATCTGGGTTGGCCAAGGATCATTTTGCTGACCGCACTTGCGGGCGCGCCTTACCCCTTTTTGATCAATATTGGCTTGGGCTTCACTCCAGCGGCGCATGCAGCTGCCATTTTACCATCTTCCGTGGTGCTGTTTTCTTCGATTTTGGGTCTGTTGGCGTTTAAGGCGCCCATCTCGCGCCATAGCGGCATTAGCCTTTTATTGATCGGCACCGGTATGGCTTTATTCGTTTGCTACGATTTGATCTACAATCCATGGGCCTTACCGGGCGATCTTATCTTGTTTATGGTCGGCGCCGGGTTTGCCTATTTCAGCTTGACCGTGCGTGATCTGGAAATCGATCCTCTGGCCGTCACCGCCGGCATCGTGTGGTGCTCTTGGCCGCTTACCATCCCGATGTTTTTGGCCATGCCCAGCAATCTATTTGCCGCATCCATGGCCGAAATTGCTTCGCAGGCGATCATCCAAGGCGTTCTCGCGGGTGCCATCGCGCTGTTCTTGACCACGTTTGCCGCGCGTCACCTGGGGTCACAAACCGCATCTTTGTTCCTTGTTGGCATCCCCATCACAACAGCATTGTTGGGGGCATTGGCATTGGGTGAACTGCCCATTCCTTTGGAGATTGTCGCGCTGGGGTTGATGGCCATCGGCATTGGTTTGCCCGCCACACGATTTTTGTGGGCCCAATATAAAACGGCCCGCCGCTAAAGCGCCGGGCCGCAAATTCAGAATAAAAGGCTGGCGTTAGCCGCCCTTGACCGACCCGGCCAACAAGCCGCGGACAAAGTAGCGTTGCAGCGCGAAGAACACGACCAACGGCACGATGATTGAGATAAATGCGCCAGAGGTGAGAATTTCCCAATTATCGCCTCGTGAGCCGATCAGTTCGCGCAAACGCCCGGTCAGCACCAATTGTCGATCATTGTTGCCCAAGAACACGGTGGCCACCAGCAAGTCGTTCCACACCCAGAGGAACTGGAAAATGGCAAACGATGCCAGTGCCGGGAAGGACAAAGGCAACACCATGGTGGTGAAAATGTTGAAGTGTGACGCGCCATCCATGCGCGCACTTTCCATGATTTCTTTGGGCAAGCTGGCCATGTAGTTGCGCAGCAAATAAATGGCCAACGGCAAGCCAAAGCCTGTGTGCGCCAGCCAAATGCCGAGATAGGATTTGCTCTCTGCGCCAAACAACGGCATCACGCCATTATATAGGCGCAAGATCGGGATGAGCGACATTTGCAGCGGCACGACGAGCAACCCGACAACCACGGCCACCAAAACACTCCGGCCGGGAAATTGCATCCACGCCAAAGCATAGGCGGCAAAAGCCGCAATCAGAATTGGAATGATTGTGGCCGGAATGGTCACGGTGAACGAATTGATGAATGAGCGACCAATACCCTCGCTCTCCAACACTTCTGCATAGTTTTCCAGCGTGAATCGCGGCGGCGTTTCCGCAATATAGAGCACCCGCTGACCACGTGTTGTTTCAAAAGGCTCGGCAGATACCCAGCGGTAGCCGCCGTCCGCATTGACGGTCAGGTTGCTACCATTTTTAAGGGTAATCGTGCTGCCAGCTGCATTGTCATTGTAGGTGCTGTTGGTGACGCCGAAAAACTGGATCTGCCGCCCCGCGGCATCGCCATCAAACAAGTCGCCTGAAATGACATATTGGCCATTTTCCTGCACTTGGGCGTCAGCCGCATCGGTGCGACCCTGATCTGTGCGCTCTGTCGTGGTCAAGGCAGACCACCAACCGGTCACCGATAATTGGTCTTTATCGCGGATCGATGACACCAGAAGACCAACAGTGGGCAATGTCCACAGCACAACCATGAGCAGCAATAAAGCGTGGGTAAGAAAACGTGACATATCCATGCGCATTAGCGTGTCCCCTGTTCTTTATTGGCTTGCCGGATGTTCCAGATCATAATGGGCAACACGGCGATCATGATCACCAAGGCAATGGTTGAAGACCGCCCGAAATCAACGCCACGCACCATCCAATCAAACATCAAGTTGGCCAGCACCTGCGTATCCCACTGGCCATTGGTCATGGCGAGCACAATGTCGAACACTTTGAGCACCAAAATCGTAATGGTCGTCCAGACCACCAGAATGGTAGGAAAGATTTGAGGGATCATAATGTTGAAAAAGATCTGCACATCATTGGCCCCATCGATGCGCGCGGCCTCGAGGGTTTCTTCCGGGATGCCGCGCAAAGCTGCCGACAGGATCACCATGGCAAAGCCAGTTTGAATCCACACCAGAATCGCCATCAAAAAGAAGTTGTTCCAAAACGGAATTTGTATCCACACTTGCGGTTCAAATCCCATACCCTGAACGATCGCATTGAGAATGCCAATTTGCTCGCTGTCACCGCTGCGATAGTCATAGACAAATTTCCAGATCACGGAGGCGCCGATGAATGAAATCGCCATGGGCATAAAGATCAGGCTTTTGGCAATATTGCCCCACCACAGCTTGTCGGCCATCACCGCAATTACCAAGCCAAAGGCCGTGGCAAAAGACGGAACCACAATCAACCAAAGCAAATTGTTGAACACCGACTGTTGGAAATTTGGGTCGCCGAGCGCCCACAAGAAGTTAGAAAAACCAACAAATTCGTCTCCGCCCGCGTCAAAAAAGCTTAGCCAAAGCGTCGCGAAAACAGGATAAACCAGATAAAGAGAGAGAAAGAATAAAGCTGGCGCCAGGAAAACCCAAGGCCGGATGGCCGCACGGCGACTTTCATTCGCTACCGAAGCTGTTGCACCGCCCATCAGGCGATCAAGAACCCAGTTTGTGCCCCAAAAATAAAGAATACACGCGGCAACCCCAATGATAACCGTTTGGGTTGCGCTTAAAATCTGCGCAATCATTTTGCTCCTCCCTCACTAGCAAAACGAACAATTTAGTGAAAAGGCACTGCCCTTCGGCAGCGCCTTTCCAATCGAATTTGTTACTTGATGGAATCCCAGCTGGACTGGATTTCCGCAGCAACTTCTTCTGCTGGCTTGCCACCGGCATAGTCCACCATGCCTGTCCAGAACGAACCGGCACCAACCGCACCTGGCATCAGATCTGAACCGTCAAAGCGGAAGGTTGTGGCGTTGAGCAAGATTTCGCCTTGTCCGCGCAATGCGTCGTTGGCGTATTTAGATGTATCCACGCCTTTGTGCGGTGTGAGGAAGCCCGCACGCGCCATCCAAATTTCGTGCGCTTCAGTGGTTTGAAGATAATCAATCAATGCACGTGTGCCTTCGGAATCTTTGGTGATACCGAACAACGTACCCGCGCCCAGAACCGGCTTGCCAAGATCCTTGCTTTCAAATGCAGGGAAGTAGAAGAAGTCTGCATCTGTGCCCAATTCAGTGCCTTCAGGGAAGAAGGATGGGATGAATGAAGCCTGACGGTGCATGTAGCACTTAGGTGGCACTTCAAACAGACCTTTTGGGCTGTCGCGGAAGTCGGTTGCGGAAACAGCAGCGCTGCCGCCATCTACCCAATCATCATTGCGGGCAAATGTACCGAATGTTTCGATGGCTTCCACCACGCGAGGATCGTCAAACGGAATCTCGTTGGCCACCCATTGGTCATAAACTTCTGGCGGCTGGGTGCGCAGCATAATATCTTCCACCCAGTCGGTTGCTGGCCAACCTGTGGCCCCGCCTGAACCCAAGCCAATGCACCATGGTGTGCCGCCATCTTCCACAATCTGTTCGGAAAGGGCGAGCAATTCTTCCATGGTTTCAGGCACTTCATAGCCCATATCTGCGAAGTTGTCTGGTGAATACCAAACCAAGCTCTTCACATCGACTTTGTAGAAGAAGCCATAGTGGTCTTTGTTGCCATCAGGACCTTCATATGAGCCCAAATCGACCCAAGATTGACCTGCAGCATAGTTTTCCTTAACCCACTCTGTCGTGTCGTCTTCCAACGGTACTAGTCCGCCTTTGGACGCCAAATCAGCTGCCAAACCGGGCTGAGGGAAAATCGCAACGTTTGGTGCGGACCCCGCCTGAACATCGATCACAATCTGCTGCTCAAAACTGTCAGATCCTGAATATTCAACATTTGCGCCGGTTTTTTCCTCGAATGGAGCCAAAACGGCCTCAATGTGCTCCTTATCCACGCCCAACCAAGGGCCAAAAACAGTGATGGTTTCACCTGACAAATCCATAGAATGGCTGTCCGCCAACACGGCGGAGCCCATACCCAGGCTAAGTGCCAGTGCTGAAACCCCTGAAATCAAAAATCTTTGCATGCATTCCTCCCAATACGGTGCATCAAAATAATATTCGCTCTGAGCCCTGCAGCGGCGACGTTTTACCGAGCGCCAATTCTTCCCTCGACCCAAATTCCAAAACGTTTTGGAAACTCGTCGAAAAAGGGCTCAAAAAGCCTGCCCGCATAAGTTTACACAAAAGTTAGAGGTTGCCAAGTAGAGAAATTCAGCAAAGACAAATCAAATTTTATTACATTAATACAAATAGTTACGCAGAAAATTTTCATTTAGGCGCCACCCGCGCGATTCTACTCGCCTCTCTCATTTTGTCTGTTTGCCGTTGCGAACGATGGAAATTGCGATGAAAAATGCAGCTGAAAATTTCACAAGAATTGGATGCTGTTTCGACCTCAATTTCCCACCTATTTGAGCGCGTATGGCGCAAGTGCGCCGACTCATTTAAGGTGGCGTTTTCACGCTTTGTTTCACCGATTTTGGCCCCAATCTATGCAATGGTCTTCACAACAACAAGATGCCCTTCGCGCCGTCGAAAAATGGCTCGCGGACAAGGATGCACCGCAAATTTTCCGGCTTTTTGGCTGGGCTGGTACGGGCAAATCAACCTTGGCTGTTCATCTGGCCGAAGGTGTCGACAAAGTTGTGTTCGCGGCCTTCACTGGCAAGGCGGCAATGGTGATGCGGCGGCGCGGTTGTACCGACGCCAGCACCATCCATTCGCTGATCTACCGATATGTGGACAGCAAAGATGAAGATGACGCGCAAGGCGGTTCGCCCGAGTTCAAGCTGAACCGTGACAGCGAAGTCAAAAAAGCTGATCTGGTGGTGATTGACGAAGTCTCCATGGTCGGCGAAGGACTTGCGCGTGACCTTATGTCCTTTGGTAAGAAAATCTTGGTGTTGGGGGATCCGTTCCAGCTGCCCCCCATCCATGACACGGGCTTTTTCACCGATGCCGAGCCGGACATTATGCTCACTGAAATTCACCGTCAGGCCGCGGATAACCCGATCATCCAGCTCTCCATGGCCATCCGCAATGGCGAAATGCTGGAACATGGCCGATATGGCGAAAGCAAAGTGATTTCGAAACGCGATGTCGACCGCGACGAAGTGCTGGCGGCCGATCAAATTCTTTGCGGCACCAATGCCACCCGCCTCACCTATAATGACCGTGTGCGCGAGTTGAAGCACCTTCCGGCGCAGATTCCCGTGGTCGGCGATAAGCTGATTTGCTTACGCAACAACCATCAGAAAAAGCTGCTCAATGGCCAACTTTGGCGCATTGAGGAGATGGTTGAGAAGAAAAAGGGCATCATCAAAATGGAGCTATCGCCCGATGATGCTGGTGATCGACGCACGCGGGCCAAAATCAAGACACATGAGAAGTTCTTTGAGGGCCGCGAGGATGAGCTGAGTTGGCCCGTCAAGCGCGAGCTAGATCAATTCTATTTTGGCTACGCCCTCACCGTGCACAAGGCACAGGGCAGCCAGTGGGACAATGTCTATCTGTTCGACGAAAGCTATGCCTTCCGCGAAGACCGCGCACGGCACCTTTATACGGCCATTACGCGCGCGGCGGAAACAATCACCATCGTTCGCTAGAGGCTTTTGGCAATATCCAAAAATGCTTTGGCTTCAATGCTTTCCGGCATTGTCGCCACAACGGGCTTACCACTATCTGAATTTTCGCGAATGGCCATTTGCAATGGAATGCCACCCAAAAATTTCAGACCCAATTCCTTCGCCGTATTCTCCGCACCATGATCGCCAAAGATATGATGTTGGCTGCCGCAATCGGGGCATTCAAAATAGCTCATATTTTCAATTAGACCCAAAATGCGGGTCTGGGTGCGGGCAAACATATCGATGGCCTTACGGGCATCAATCAGCGCCAAATCCTGTGGGGTTGAGACGATCACCGCGCCGGTCATCTCCACTTGCTGCACCAGTGAGATGTGCACATCGCCTGTGCCGGGTGGCAGGTCGATCACCAACAAATCCAATTCGCCCCAATCGGTTTCGCGCAATAATTGCTTGAGTGCGGAGCTGGCCATGGGGCCGCGCCACATCACAGCCTGATCACCTTCCAGCATCGAGCCGATGGACATCACTTTGAGGCCATAGGCTTCGTGGGGGGCGAAAATGCCATCTTCACGCACGGCTGGTTTGCCATGAATGCCAAGCAGTTTTGGAATGGATGGGCCGTAAATGTCGGCATCAAGAATGCCGACCTTTTTGCCTTCATGGGCGAAGGCCAGGGCCAGATTAACAGCGGTGGTGGATTTGCCCACACCGCCCTTGCCCGAGGCCACCGCGATCACGGTTTTAACGCCCTTAACCGGCTCTTTTTGCACGGTTGGCTTGGGTTGTCCTGCGCTCTGCGCTTTTTGCGCCGCTGCTTTGTCGCTGGTCAGCGACACCATCACTTTTTTGTCGCCAGCCACGCCGGAAACAGCTTCTTTCGCCGCGTCAACAATCGGTTTAAATGCGGCTTCCATGCCGGGCTGCACAGTGATCGCGAAGGCGACTGCGCTTTGCGTCACAATCACGTCAGAAAGGCCCGGAAATTCGGACAGCACGCCTCCGCCAGGCAAATTGATATTGGCCAGTGCGTTGCGCACTGATTGTTCCAGCGCCTTATCTGACATAATGCGTTCCCTAAGTCCTTAAAGGATTGATTGACCGGTTGATTTCCAGTCATTGACGAAGGCTTCAAGGCCTTTTGCGGTCAATGGATGTTCAGCCAGTTTGCGGATCACCGCTGGTGGAATGGTCGCCACATCAGCACCCGCAAGCGCGCTATCGCTCACATGGTTGGCTGAACGGATTGACGCCGCCAGAATTTCGGTTTCAAAACCGTAATTGTCATAAACCGTGCGGATATCTTCGATCAACTGCATGCCATCCAAATTGATGTCATCCAAACGACCAATAAAGGGCGACACATAGGTTGCGCCAGCTTTGGCGGCCAACAGGGCTTGGTTGATGGAAAAGCAAAGGGTCACATTTGTCTTCACGCCCTTATTGGTGAAATAGCGACAGGCTTTCAAACCATCCATGGTCAAAGGCAGTTTGATCACGACATTGTCGGCCAATGAGGCGAGGTAATCGCCCTCTTTCACCATGCCATCATAGTCTGTGGCGGCGACTTCGGCGGAAACAGGACCGTCGATCAGGTGACAAATTTCTTTCACCACTTCAATAAAGTCACGGCCGGATTTAGCGATCAGGCTTGGGTTGGTGGTGACACCATCCAAAAGGCCAGATTCGTTGAGTTCTTTGATTTCAGCGACTTCTGCTGTGTCGACGAAAAATTTCATATTGCACCCGATTGTCTAAATTTGTTGATGCCTTGTCTCATACTTGTTTGGCGGTTCGCAAGGCCAAAACCCATGTTGGCCGTCAATATGTAACCGAAGCTAGAATATTTTTATCACTTGGTCAAAAAAATAAATCTCTTGTTTGTCGTCTCTTGCGCTTGTAGCACATGCATATGGCGGCATTTTCATTGGAACCAGATTGTCAGAACTGTGTAGCGTTTTGCTGTGTGGCCCTTGCGTTCGACAAAGGCAAACATTTCGCTTTTGATAAAAAAGCGGGTTCCGCCTGTCATCATCTGGCTGAGAACCACTTGTGCAACATTCATGAAAAACTGGACACAAACGGGTTTTCCGGCTGCGTGCGCTATAATTGCTTTGGCGCAGGCCAACGTGTGGCTGGCGAAACATTTGGCGGCAAATCCTGGCGTGACCACCCGGAACTGGCTGACAAGATGTTCGAAGCGTTCTCTCTCGTCGAGAAATTGCATGGGTTGATTTCTATGCTCGAAGCCGCAAAACAGCTCAACCTCCCGCCCCACCATGAACGTGTAAGACAAGCGCACCAAGACGAGTTGGAGGCACTATCTATCCAGCAAGAAGATTTACATAAGATCTCAATTGCCAGTTTGCGCGCCAAGGTTGAGAGCTTCCTTGCCGGATTGCGAAAGGACATCTCACAAACAGCATTGCGCTCGTGAGCTGCAATTCCGCGTGATATTTCCTGATAGCGCATTCTGGATGCCATGATGAATTCTTCCGCTGTAATTTTGATAGCAATACCCGTGCCGCAAGCATAAGCGCGCAAGCGACAGCACCTGATCGCGCCCTTGCAATCAATGGCCCACACTCATTGGCAGTGTGGGAGTTCACTCCTCCAATCATCGCATTCCGCTAAAGTGAGTGCGTCATGTCTTTGCCGCTTGGGCCAAGCATTCCGTCTTTTTCGGGATCGAGGCCATCGTAAAACGCGTAACTGCATGTTCGTTCCGGTGGGGCCTGGTGCAATATCAACGCGCCCAGGGTCATCATTTGTCTTTCAATTTAATCGACTTTTTGCGGCTCGCTCCTATTCCCATCCGCCCGCGTCTCAACCGCAAACCGCACAGCAACAATTTCCTTGCTTTTTATGACGACTGGTCTATATAAAATGTCATGAGCACAAAACAAACGACCCCGCGCCGCAAGCGCAAAGGCGAAACGACGAAATCGAAACTGACCGCAATTGCGATGGATTTGTTCCAGCGCAAGGGCTTTGTGGCTGTGGGGCTGAATGAGCTTTGCAGCGCTGGTGATCTGCCTAAGGGGTCGATTTATTATCACTTCCCCAAGGGCAAGAATGACATTGCCATCGCTGTGGTTGAACAGGCGAAGCAGGAAATTGGTGATGCAATCCAGCAGGCTGGCGCGGCTGCAGACAGCAAAGAAAGCTTCGTCGCCGCAGTCGTGCAGGGTTTTGCGCATATTCTGGTTCAATCGGATTTTGAAAAAGGTTGCCCGGTGTCCACCCTCGCGCTGGAGTTGAGCGCGCAGGACGCCGATATCGCTTCGGCGATTTCCCAATGTTTTGACCATTGGCAAACACTTGTGACCGATCGTTTGATCCGGTTCGGCGAACAACCAGACACGGCAGAACAATTGGCGCAGATTAGCTTTTGCGCCCTTGAAGGCGCGTTGATTTTAGCGCGCACGCAAAAATCGCTGCATCCGCTTGAGCGGGTGCAACAACATTTAATTCAGCATTTATAGTTTGGAGTAAGATATGCACGAAGTCGCCCCCGCCGTTTTCCATATTCCGCTGATGCCGCGCAACAGTATCAATTGCTATTTGATCGATGATGTTCTGGTGGATGCGGGCATCAAAGGCTCTGGCAAAAAGATACTCAAGGCCCTTAAAGGTCATAAAGTCAGCAAACATGCGCTCACCCACGCCCATGCGGACCATCAGGGGGCGAGCAAACAGATTTGCACCGCGCTCGACATTCCGTTGCTCACCTCTGAAATCGAACGCGACAATGCCGAAAGTGGCTACGCCACCCGAAACTATCCGAAGCGCGACAGCCTGATTGCGCGGTTTCAACAAAAATTCTGGGCAGGCCCTGGCCACAAGGTGGACCAGACGCTGAAAGAAGGCGACAAGATCGGCAGTTTCGAAGTGGTGGACACCCCCGGTCACGCCCCGGGACATATCTCCTTTTTCCGGCCGCAGGACGGTGTTTTAATTGCTGGTGATGCTCTGGTGAATATGAATCTGATGACCACCCTGGTTGGACTCGGCCTGCCTCCGGCAGCGTTCACTACAGACCAGCAGCAAAATATTCAATCTATAAAGAAGCTGCATGCCCTCAAACCGAACATCATCTGTTTTGGCCATGGACCCGTGCTGCGCGATATGGGCAAGTTCGATCATTTTGTCCGCAAGCTGACATAAAAAAGGGCGCCATCGGCGCCCTTCTTCATTCATTTTTGTTCAGGCTTAGCCTTCGCGGGTGACTTTCACCAAGGCATCGGCAAATTGCTCGATTTTATCCATTCCCAGGCCCGCAATGTTCATGCGGGAATTGCCCACCATATAGACACCGAAGTCTTTTTTGAGCTGCTCAACCTTGTCTTGGGAAATGCCGAGCAATGAGAACATGCCGCGGTGTTCGGCCAGGAAATCAAAGTCGGCGCTGTTGGAGCGCTGGCGCATGGCTTCCGCCAATTTTTCGCGGATGGTCACCATGTGGTTGCGCACTTGGGTCAATTCGTCTTCCCACTCTTTGCGCAAAGCCTCATCATTCAAAATGATGCGTACAATTTCTGCGCCGTGATCAGGCGGCATGGAATAGTTGGCGCGGGCGGCGCTGAGCAATTGTGAGAATGTGATGTTTGCCACTTCCTCATTGGCGCCGATAATCATCGCACAGCCAACACGCTCACGGTACAACCCGAAGTTTTTGGAGCAAGATGCGGCAACCGCCATTTCAGGCAGGGTGCTGGCCAGTTTGCGCACGCCATATGCGTCTGGCTCCAAACCATCGCCAAAGCCGAGATAGGCAATATCCACCAACACAAATGTGCCGGTTTTTTGAACGATTTCAACAACCTTGTCCCATTGTTCATCGGTCAGGTTGGCGCCTGTGGGGTTGTGGCAGCAGCCATGCAGCAGCACGATGTCGTCAGCTGTCATCTTTTCCAGCGCTGCGCAAAGTTCATCAAACTTCACGAGGCCAGTTTCCGCATCAAAATAGGGATAGGTTGCGGTTTTCAATCCTGCCGCGCTCATCAAGGGCACATGGTTTGGCCATGTGGGGTCGGACAGGTAAACGGTTGCGCCTGGCTTCGCCACATTCAACAGATCCGCGATCAAGCGCAATGCGCCGGTGCCGCCTGGGGCTTGTGCGCCGCGCACACGGTCGCGCGAAATGGAATCGCCGAGCACCAAATCGATCATGGCATTGTTGAAGCCGACATTGCCGGCCATACCAACATAGGTTTTGGTGGTTTGCTCTTTAACCCGACGATCTTCCGCTTTGGCCACGGCGGTCATGATCGGGGTGTTGCCCGTTTCGTCTTTATAGACGCCCACGCCAAGGTCGATCTTGCCGTCGCGCTCATCGGCTGCGTATTCAGCAATCAAGGCAATAATTTTATCTTGGGGGGCGGGTTTTAAAGTTTCAAACATTGTCTTTCCAACTTTTGTGGGTTCGCTTTGTTCGCTGCACTTTGGTAGGCGTTTCTGGTTTCACGTGCAAGTGATTTGCATGGGATTTTACTTGTTTGGCAAGATGGAATTCTCATCCATTCGACGCATAAGGACGTGCAATTTGCCTTCAAATGATCATCTCGGTCGAAAACTGGTGTTCATCGCTGCCTTTCTGTGGCTCGGCACCACCACCGCTTGGGCGCAAAAAATACCACATAGCCACGCGGCCGAGGGCGCGGGCAACATTGCATCTGTCGAGCTGATCGATGCAACCCAACGCTATGCGCATTTTGTGCTGGGCGACCGATTTGAGGCATCAGGATTTCAGGTGACGTTCAAGGATGGCCAGCAAATCCAGTTCGCCCTGCCCCCATCGGAGGTATTTGAGGACCGCCTGCCACGATTGGTTGACCTTAATGGCGACGGACAGCAAGAGTTAGTCCTGGTGCAAAGCCATGTGGATAAAGGTGCCTCACTTGCGGTGTATGATCTTACCCTGGGCAGCATCGAATTGCTGGCGCAAACGCCCTATATTGGCCAACCCAATCGTTGGCTCAACCCTGCGGGCATTGCTGATTTTGACGGTGATGGACAGATAGAAATCGCCTTGGTCGCCAAACCGCATTTGGCGAAAGAGCTCCAATTATGGCGATTTGCAAAAGGACAGCTCTCGCTGATTTCAACGCATCAGGGCTTTTCCAACCATCGGCTCGGATCGCGCGAGCAGCGGCTTTCAGTCGTTTTCGATGATAACGGTGACGGCATTGTCGATTTGGCGCTGCCCAATGCATCGCGCAACGCGATACACATTGTCAGCTTCGTGCCGCAGTTTGATGTGTTGCGCACTTATTTGCTCGCCGACGAATTAGCGGGACCGCTCACAAAAACGGGTGACACTTTGGTGGCACCGCTTCGGAATGGCAGCAGCATGCGTTTGCAGCTTGTGGCCGACTAGGATAAAAATCCATTCCCCAACGACATAAAAAGACCTCTGGTCAAACCAATTCTACTATTGCAATATGGCGGTTCAATCTCGGGTGGCGTTTCAGCCAACCCACTTAATAAATTAGGGAGACCAAACGTGCCGATTATCAATCGTATCGCAGAATTTCATGACGAGATTACCGCGTGGCGACGCGACTTTCACGAACATCCAGAGCTTTTGTATGATGTGCACCGCACAGCAGGCAAAGTGGAAGAATTGCTGAAAAGTTTTGGCTGCGATGAAGTGGTTTCCGGCATCGGCAAAACAGGCGTTGTGGGCATCATCAAGGGCAACAAAGACAGTTCAGGCAAAGTGATTGGCCTGCGCGCCGATATGGACGCGCTGCCCATCCATGAGCAAACCGACAAGCCTTATGCCTCCAAAACACCGGGCAAGATGCATGCGTGCGGCCATGATGGTCACACCGCCATGTTGCTCGGCGCGGCAAAATATCTGGCCGAAACCCGCAATTTTGATGGCACTGTCGCGGTGATCTTCCAACCAGCGGAAGAAGGCGGCGCAGGCGGCAAGGCCATGGTGGATGATGGCATGATGGACCGCTTCGGCATTCAGGAAGTGTTCGGCATGCACAATTTCCCCGGCATTCCCGTGGGCGAATTTGCTATCCGCGAAGGCGGCATTATGGCGGCTGCGGATATGTGGAACATCAAGGTGGTGGGCGTCGATTCTCACGCTGCAATGCCGCACAAATCCGTCGACCCGATTGTCGTTGCGTCTCACATCGTGTTGGCGCTGCAAAGCATTGTGGCCCGCAATGTGGACCCGGTGCAATCTGCCGTGGTCTCCACCACCATCATTAACGGTGGTTCGGCCCACAACATCATCCCGATGAATGTTGAACTGGCCGGCACCGTACGTGCGCTTGATCCAGACGTGCGTTTACAGGTGAAGCAACGGCTGATCTCCATCGCCGAAACTGTTGCTGCAGGCTTTGGCGCCAAAGCGGAAGTCGATTACCGCGATGGCTACCCTGTCACCATGAACGCAGCTGATCAAACAGCCTTTGCCACTGATGTGGCCAAAAAGCTGGTGGGTGATGAACGTGTGGATGACAACACAGAACCAAGTCTTGGCGGGGAGGATTTCTCCTTTATGTCCAACGCACGTCCCGGTGCCTTCATCTTTGTCGGCAATGGCGACACGGCGGGTCTGCACCAGGACCAATATGATTTCAATGATGAGATCATCCCCTATGGCTGCTCCTACTGGGCGCAGCTTGTGGAAACGGCAATGCCGAACAGCTAAAGCATCTGGGTGAAAGCACCCATCCTATGTCCCTCCCCCTCAAGGGGAGGGATTTTTTGTGCGTGGCAGTTGCCGTCTAACACTATCCGGTCACGAGCAATTAAAATTTGCATCTGGGTGCTTGTGAAAAAGCATACCTACCCCTCCCCTTGATGCGGAGAGCTGGGGTGAGCTGCAACCAACGCCTATAACCCGCCCAACAGCGCCGCCTTGACCCGATTTCCATCAGCCGTTGAGCGCACAATATGGTACTGGCCCGCGCTGGTGCCCATATCCCGTAAAATATTCGGACGGGTCTGGCTGTGAAAGCGCCAAACCAGCTTGAGATGTTGCAGCACCAACTTATATTCGGGACAATCGTCCGGCAGCTCCGGCCTGCTTTTTAGCAGGTAGGGTAGATTTCGCTTCAGTGCGCGGGCATAGGCGATCGGCCGGGGCACATCGAGAAACACAATTATGTCCGCTGCTTGCCGCACCCGGGCAGAAACGCCCTCGATGATCCAAGCGGGTTTTTCGATCAGTTCACGCTCCAATTGAGCGCGTTGGTCGGGTGGTGTTGGTTGCCAACCCGGCTGCCAAACTATTTTGTCCAGCCCGAAAACGGGCAGGTTGAGCGCGGCACCTAAATCTTTCGCAAAGGTTGTTTTTCCCGATCCTGAATTGCCCGTGATATGGATTTTCATGTCACAGGATCAAGCGCTTTACCCGTCTCAAAAAAGGCCACCAGATTGTCCACCACTTGCGCGCCCATTTGTTGGCGCGTGACGTGGGTGGCGCTGCCTGCGTGGGGTGAAAGTACCACATTGGGCAGGTTGCGCAGCGTATCTGGCATGTGCGGTTCGTTTTCAAACACATCCAATGCCGCTCCGCCCAGCTTGCCTTGTTCAAGCGCTAAGATCAGCGCCGTTTCATCTACAATGCTGCCACGCGCGATATTCACCAGAAAACCTTCTGGCCCGAGCGCCTCAATCACATTCGCATTGACCAGCTTGTCTGTCCCCTCGCCGCCCGGCGCGATGATGACCAACCAATCCACGTGAGCAGCCATTGAGGTGAGATCATCAAAATAACGATAGTCGTTTTGCTGGTCCGTGCGGCCAAAATAGCTGATTTCCATGTCGCAAGCGTCAGCGCGTTTCGCAATGGCTTTGCCTATGCGGCCCAACCCCAATATGCCAAGTTTGGCACCCGCCAACTGCCCGGTCAGCGGTGCACGTTTTACGCTGGGCCAGTGACCATTGCGCACCATTTCATGGTTCTTCGGGATACGGCGCGCCAGGGCGATCATCAGCCCAAGGGTCAGTTCGGCCACGGCGGCATTTAGTCGGTTTGGCGTGTTGGTCACCACAATATCGCGGGCCTTCGCCGCTGCCACATCGATATTGTCATAGCCCACGCCGAAGTTGGCGATGATCTTTAAATTGGGCAATTTGTCGATCATCGCCCCGTCAATCGCACCACCGCTCACCCCATCAATGCTGGCCGCATGTTTGGCCAAAAAGGCATCCTTGTCCGTTGCCTGGTCCATACGCAGCAAATTGAAATGCTGGCCCATTAATTGCAGACAATCTTGCGGGAGATTACCCGCGATCAGAATATTTTTCATGAGAGCACCCATAGCCAAAAGGAAATGGTGAACACACTCAACAGTGTGCCAATCAAAACGGTGGTGGCGGCCACGTCTGTGCCGCGATTGAAATAGGTGGAAAAGATATAGGCGTTAATGCCAGTGGGCATTGCGGCCAGCAACACGACAATCCGCGCCACGTCCATCGGCACGCCTAATAATGGCACCAGCATCAGATAAGCGAGCGCTGGGTGCATCACATTTTTGATGATGGCCATGGCCAGTGCGGGCGCCCAGCTGGCTGACAGACGATATTGGGTTAGCGCCGCGCCCAGACCAAACAGCGCTGTGGGCAACACCGCGCTCACCAAGAGCTTAGTGGTGTCGTCCAAAAATAGCGGCAATTCCAATCCCGAAAGATTCAACGCCACGCCAGAGGCAATACCAATCAGCAGAGGGTTGGTGGCGATGCGCTTGCCCGCGTCGCGCAAGGCAGCGCCGATTGGTCGCCCATCGCGGCGCGACATTTCCATGGTCAACATGCCGACACTCATCAGGGTCGGCGCATGGAAACCAATGATCATATAGATCGTGGGCAGCGCCTCATCGCCATAGGCACGTTGAATGATGGGAATGCCCAACAGCACTGTGTTGGTGAACAGGGCCGCAAAGCCAACGGCAACGGATTCGCCGGGCCGCGCGCCAAATTGCACCCGCGCCAAGATGATCCCAACAACGAACCCCGTCAGCGCAGCGATGTAAAACGGAAAGATCAAATTGGGGTTCAGCGCCGATGAAAAATCAATCGTGAGCATGGCGCGAAACAGCAAAAACGGCGCGGCGAAATTGTTGGTGAAGGCGATCAGCCCTTTAATGCCATCTTGCGGAAAGGCTTTGAACCAGGTGGCGAAATAGCCCAATCCCACAAGGCAAAAAACCGGGGCGATGACATTAAAGATAAACAGCATAAAGCAATCCGCAACTGAAGGAGCGCAGCGCACTTGCAAGAATTGCCCCTGCTTGCTTCTCCTCGCATGGGGAAAAGCAACGCATTGGCGCGCCGCCCATTGATTACGTTAGCTTATCCACCGATTCTGGTTGCTGTAAATAGCGACAAACGCTATTCGGCCGTTCGGGCTTTCGCCGTGTAGGCGAAGTCCTTTTGGAACGGATAGCAGGGGCTGGGTCGATTATGATTGCTCAACCGCTCAATATCTTGGTTCACAGCGCCGTCGGTGAGTGCCATCAAATTGGGATTGGCGACCTTGGTCATCTCGGCAGAGATATAGCCACATTTGATCGCAATCATCTTTTCTTCCGCCACATCCAACCCCAACGGGGCCACATCATCGGGGTCGTGGAACATTTGGCGCTTCTCGCTCAACACCGCGCGCACACCGCCAATTTCCACCAGCGCCAACCGTTGCCCATTGGCCTGCTCTGCCAACCGCAACACGGTTGCCGCGCCTTCAATTACGGGTGAATTTAGCTGGTCCAATTCGGCCCCCAATTGCAGCGCCACTTTCTTTTCTAGCCCCGCCTCAAATATTTGGGCCACAGCCTTTGGCGCGCAAATGCCGATCACCAGCAGTTCTTTCAGTTCGCGTGAAATGGCTTCTTTGAGCACGTCCACGCGATCCCCAACACCGCCGCCACCGGGATTGTCGCCGCTATCGCAAATCACAATGGGGCCGGTTTCAATTTTTGAGGCCGCATCCAATGTCTCAGCCAGCGGTGCCGCTGGCACCCCAAAAGCGAACTGATCGCGCGCGTCATAATAGGATTGGGCAATCTCTTCTGCTGCCTGTTTCATCGCCGCTTCGTCATAGCCGCAAACCACAGCCGCGGCTGTGCCCCGCGCCACATCGGCCCATACATAACCGACCATTAGAGAGGCATCCAAAATGCCTTTGCGTTTGTCTATGTCCCACAATTGCGCATAGAGCGACTTTGCAGGTTCATCGACAGTGCTGGTTTTCTCACCCGGCAGCAAAACAGGGATCGGTGCCCAGCACAATTTTGGACGCTTGCCAGTTTTCAGTGCGTCCACCAAATAGAGGAATGCGCGTTCAAATGTTTCGTAAGTATCAATGTGTGGCGCATGGCGAAACGCGGTGAAGATATCGAGTTGATTGATCACCTTCTGGGTCACATTGCCGTGCAAATCATAGCTTGAGGAGATGATGACCTCGTCGCCCACCCGCTGGCGGATGGCTGCGATAAAATCACCCTCGGCATCTTCCATACCGGTTACATGCACCGCGCCATGCATGGCGAGATAGACCCCGTCGATGGGGCCTTCAGCCAAGGCCGCGTCGAGCGCGGCCAAGGTTTTTGCTTTGAACTTTTCATATGTGCTTGCTGAAACCGGGCCGCCGGGCGTTGCCCGCGCATAAAGCAGGGGCGCAATCTCAACACCATCGTGATCCAAGAATTTGAGCAACTCATGTTTGAGGATCTGTTCCCCGACCATGACGTTGAAGTTCTCAGTTTCTTGTTCAAGACTTGTATAGGTGCTGCACTCCGTGTGCAGCCCAGCAACAGCAATGCGCATATTTATTCGTCCTTGTGTTCAAGAGAGTTTAGAGACGTGGCAACAAACGGCATTGTGCCGCAAATCGTGGCCAGTCCTTATTCTCTTTCTCGGTCCAGCCGGCTTCGGCAATAGCATTCAAGCGTGGGAACACTTGATGGTTGAACACTTGACGGGTGATCAAATGCTCCGACCAGATGCAAGCCTGTACGCCTTTCAACCGCCCCTTCAAATGATCAGGGAATTCGCCTGCGGCTTCATAGGTGTAGGTTTTTTCTGGTGAGGCATAACCCGCCCAGAACGCACCTGCTTCCTGCCAAACTGGCGATTGCGCCATGTCGAGATAATAGGCCTGACCTGGTGTCATCACCACATCATAGCCCTGCTCGGCAAGCTCAAGGCCAACCTCTGGCTTTTGCCATGCAAACAACAGGGTACCGCCTTCTTTGTCGATACCACCGCCGTGGGATACTTCATCCCAACCGCCGACAATCTTGCCTTTTTTGCGGATGGTTTTTTGCACTTTGCCCAAGAAGTGTGCCTGCAACTGCAAGGTGCCGTTTAAGCGCTCTTCATTCATCACTTTTTGCGCAGCTGGTGATTGCAACCACGATTCTTCGTCCACTTCATCACCGCCCACATGGATATATTTGGATGGGAACAGGTCTGAAATTTCTTCCATCACTGTTTCGATGAATTTGTAAGTGGCCGGAATGCCGGGGTTGATGGCATTGTTAGGATAGCCTTGGATCGAACGGTAATTATCTTCGGGCTCGTCCGGGTCACGCAGCTCAGGATAGGCCGCCAACACTGCGTTACAGTGGCCCGGAATATCCAGTTCCGGCATAATTTCAACATTGAGCGCCTGCCCATGAATGATCAATTCTTTGATCTCTTCTTGGGTGTAGAAACCGCCTGTTGATTTATGGCCAGCGCCCAATTGTGCGGGCATCTCATGACCTTCGCCCATAACCGCACCATCTTTTGTGAGGTTTGGATAGCCTTTGATTTCCACGCGCCAGCCTTCATCATCAGACAAGTGCCAATGGAATTTATTGAGCTTGTTCCACGCCAAAATGTCGATAAACCGTTCCACCGCATCCGTCGGGTAGAATTGGCGAGACACGTCCAAATGAGACCCACGCCATTCATAACGCGGCGCATCTTTGATTTCGCCGGAGGTCGGGAACTTGAACTTGGTCGGCTCAGCTTTTGCCCCGTCCATCATGTGCGACAAGGTGATCAAGCCATAGTTCAAACCTGCCTTATCGCCATAGGTGAGTACAACCTCGGCTTTTGCGAAAGAAAGCTCATAGGCTTCGCTCGCCAAAGCCGCATTGTGGACGAGAGTCAATTTGCGACCGCCGGGCACATCTGTCAGGCGCAAGCGATCTGGCAGCTCATATTTCAAGCGCTTGGCCAAAGCAGCCACCGCATTTATAGCGCGTTTTTCTTCAGCGCTGGTGCCATCAGCGGCGCAAAGCACAACTGGCGGCACATCAAAGTCGCTCACCGCCACGTGGTTCGGCCAAGGAACGACCGAAATCGGGTCCGTCAATTTGCCTTCCGGAATAAGATTTCCAGCGAATTCACTCGGACGACCTTCGATTTGCAAGTCGCCGGCGTCCACATCAACATGTGTACCGTCCTCAAGCGTCACATAGCCGGACTTTGGTCCATCCATGCGGTGCTGGGCGTTGCCCGTGAGATTTGTGATTGTGAATTCCCAGGTTTCACCGTCGGCCACAACCACATTATCGAGTGGGTCAAACTGATGGAAATTGGCAAAACGCTTCACAAAAGTTGCGTTTTGCGTTTCCACATCCGCTTTTGCCCGCATCAAACCTGTGTAGGACAAGCGGAAGTTCTTCAGGTCAGCACCTGAAAGGTTTGTCAGCGCCAGCTTCATCTTTGCTGGCTCCTCCCCGTGATCCACCCAAGTGGCCTCAAGACGGAATTTTGGCGTTGACATATGATATTCCTTTTAAAGTTTAGGGACTTTAATTTGCAAAATACGCCCTAGTAGTCTTCAGATTGTGCAAAGGTGCCGGCCAATTCCGCCTGCCCTGCAGTTAACCCGCAATCCACAGGCAGACAGGCGCCCGAAATTGCAGCCGCAGCTGGAGACGAAATAAAGCTCACCACTTTTGCGATGTCGACAGGGTCTGCAACACGCTGCAAGGGATACCAGCGTTTTGCATCCTCAAAGACTTGAGGATTTTTCTTGGCCCGTTCGTCCCATGCCTGGGTCCGCACGGTGCCGGGGGCAATCGCGTTGGCGCGAATGCCGTATTTTCCATATTCAACTGCAACCAAGCGGGTGAAATGGATAAGGCTTGCTTTGGCGGCGCTATAGCCGGGATGGCCATAAACGCCCAACCCGTTGACCGACGCGATATTGGTCAACACGCCTTTATTGGCGATGAGATCCTGTTCCACAGCTTTGAAACAGGCAAAGGCCCCAAGTTGGTTGATTTTCAGGTCCTTTTCGAAGTTCTCAACGCTGGCTTTGTGCAAGGATTCGTCAGTCACCATGCCCACATTGTTGACCAGCAAAGAGATGCCCCCAAGTTTCCGTCCGGCTTCGGCCATTTTGGCACGGTCGTTCGCGTCCAAAATATCGCAAATCAGGGCTTCACCCTTGCCGCCGGCTTCATGCACGAGGCGCATGGTTTCATCGTTGGGCTCTTTTAAGATATCGAGCGCCAAAACCGCATATCCATCATTGGCCAGTTCAAGGCATATGGCGCGACCAATGTCGCCGCCTGCGCCAGTTACGATGGCGGTTTTCAGTTCATTTTGATCAGACACGATCTAATCTCCGAGTACTTGAGTATCGTCCTCATCGCGAAAGGTGACCAACTGCCGTTTAATCCGACGCAGAGGTTCAATCGCGCTGTCTTTTCTTTTGATCGCCACCAAAAAGGCAATCATGTCGATGGCGGCCATAAAGGCGTAGCGGGCCGATGATGGCCGCAACACGTCTGTGCCTTCCGGCAAATCCACGGCCAAGTTCATTTCGCTGGCCTGTGCAACCAGGCTTTCACTTTTTGAAATGGTGGCGGTTGCCGCGCCATAGCCAGATGCGATCTCAAGCGCCCGCGCCATTTCCCGGTTGCGGCCTGAAATCGATAGACCGATCACCATATCGTCTTCGCCCAGGGTGGAGGCCGTCATCAATTGCATTGAATGGTCTTCTGAAGCGGTGACGCGCAAACCCAATCGAAACAATCGATTTTGCACCTCATGGGCGAAAAGTGAGGAGTTACCGCCAGAGCCGAAAGCATAAATCATTTTGGCCTTGAGCACTTGCTCCGCAATCTTTTCAACCACTTCGGCATCAACATTTTCGTGCAACACATTCAAGGTGGATTGGGCGCGGCCCATTACCGTGTCGATCACTTCTTGACTGCTGGTGACCTTCACTTCCGGCTCGAGATATCGCGTGCCGATAAAGGCGGATTGAGCAACTCGCACTTTAAATTCTGAAAAGGAGTGACAGCCCAAACGACGGCAAAAGCGGGTGACGGTTGGCGGCGACACATCCGCGCGCGCCGCCAGTTCAATAATCGAGGCGTTCACAGCAAATTGCTTATCTTCAAAAACGATATCTGCAATGCGCTGCTCTGAGCGAGAAAGCCCATCGCGTTCCTTTTGTAAGGTAGCAATTATGTCCGCCATCGATCCGCCTTTTTCAAATGATCAGCCTCTATTTACGGCTGGGATCAAAGGCAATGCAATCCACTTCCACCTTACAATCGACCATTAGGCTCGATTGTACACAGGCGCGTGCTGGCGGGTGCTCACCAAAGTAGGATTTATACACGCCATTGAACGACCAAAAGTCACGCGGATCGTCGAGCCAAACGCCAACGCGCACCACATGCTCCATGCCGTAACCCGCCTCATCCAAAATCGCGAGAAGGTTCTTGATCGCCACGTGGGTTTGCTCCACAATATTACCACCGACGATTTCGCCATCTTTCATGGCTACTTGGCCAGAAACATGCAGCCAGCCATCGGCCTCAACTGCACGAGCGAATGGCAAGTTTTGTCCACCCGCGCCAGATTTTTCCGCACCATAACGTTTAATCGTCATTGATCGTCTCCAAGATGTTCATCTATGTAAATTATTTTCTTATCGATTGACATTTGAGCAGAAATGGACCAGTTTTTCCATAGGAATTTTAACAAAAATGAAAATTTTTTGCCGAGTGATAGTATCGTGACATCAAGACAGAATCCTTTTGAAAAATCAGACAGCGCGCGCCACCAAATTTGGGAAATGCTGGTGGACCGCGACATCAAAGCCTTCATCGCCGCCGACTGGTCGATGGTGCAAAATGACTTTGTAGAACAAGGCTTTATGGGCGTGCACGGGCATAACACATCCAACCCGGACCATTGGCGTCTGGCGTTTCCAACGCTGAAAGACTATGCGGACGAATGGCTCGATCAGGCCAAGAATTTTCAAAAAGAATCGCAGGCTGGGGCCTTCGAAGGTGACCCAATGGACGCGATTTTTAATGCCACTGTCCTGCGTGACATCGAAATTAACGGCGACAAGGCCATCGTGCACAAGAAATTTGACGGGCGTATCCCGCGTGCAGACGGCACCAGCGACCGGATGTTGTGGCAAACAGTCTATTATTGCGCCAATGTCGATGGCCAATGGAAAATCACCGGATTCACCGGCTATTTGCCAAACCCGATGGGTGGTGAAAGAGCGTAAATATTATGGCAGATTTGCGCGTTTTCTCGGCGGCTCTGGCCACCGAATCGAACACATTTTCACCCATCGCAATTGACCGGCGGGGTTTTGAGGCGTCACTTTATGCCCGTCCAGGCACCCACCCTGAGACCCCAACTTTGTGCTCCGCGGTCATCCCAATTGGCCGCAAGTGGGCCAAAGAAAAGCAGTGGACTTTCATTGAAGGCACTGCTGCATGGGCTGACCCCGCCGGCATCATTAATCAGCGTGCGTTCGAAAGTCTGCGCGATGAAATCTTGGATCAGATTAAACAGGCTATGCCACTCGACGCCGTCGCCCTCGGGTTACACGGGGCGATGGTCGCCGCAGGTTATGACGATCCCGAAGGTGATTTGTTAAAACGCGTACGAGATATTGTGGGCCCGGATTGCGTGGTGTGTGCCACATTTGACCCACACAGCCAGCTCACCCAGAAACGTGTCGACCAGCTCGACTTCTTTATGGCGTTCAAAGAGTTTCCGCATGTCGATTTTGTTGATCGGGCGGAAGACCTTTACCGCATTTTGGATGCCACCCTCGCGGGCGAGGTAAAGCCCGAAGTGAGCGTATTTGATTGTAAAATGATCGATGTGTTCCCCACCTCTAGAGAGCCAATGCGCAGCTTTGTGGACAAGATGTTTGCCCTGGAAAAAAGCGATCCCGACATTTTGTCGCTTTCGCTCATCCATGGCTTTATGGCTTCTGATGTGCCGGAAATGGGCACAAAAATGGTGGTGATCACCAACAATCAAAAGCAAAAAGGCGATCAACTTGCGCGCGAGCTTGGGCTCGATGTGTTTGCCATGCGGGGCAAATGCATGCCGGAACAGCCGGACGAAGTGCAAGCTGTCGCCGATGCGCTGGCCACGGCCAAGGGCGCGCAAAAGCCAGTCGTACTCACCGACATGTGGGACAATCCAGGCGGCGGCACCGCTGGCGATGCCACCGTTATTCTGGAAGAGCTGATCAAGAAGGGCGCGACCAATGTTGCCGTCGGCACAATCTGGGACCCGATCGCGGTGCAGATCTGTTTTGCGGCGGGCGAAGGCGCAGAAATTCCCCTTCGCTTCGGGGCAAAATCGGCCCCCCACACGGGCAATCCCGTGGATAAGCGGGTGAAGGTAGAGAAGCTAGTGACCAATGCCGAGCATCGTTTTGGCGATAGCTATGTGCCCATGGGCGACATTGCCACTGTCAGCTTTGATGGCATTGAGGTGATCCTTAATTCCACACGCTGCCAGAGCTTTGGCAAAAGCCTTTTTGATGTGGGTGGCGTGGATTGGGCCGCGAAAGATGTTTTGCTGATCAAATCCACCAATCATTTCTATGATTCATTCGCGCCAATTGCGGAAAAGATCATTTATTGTTCGGCCGGGCGGCCCTACCCAAATGATCCAGCAACAACGGATTATCAAAAAGCGCCAAAAAACATTTGGCCCAAAGTCGCTGATCCGCATAATCTGGGCTAACACCAAATCAAACGCGCCAAGCGGGAAATCACAATGACTGAAAACAACTCGATTTATAATCTGAGTACGCCTGTTGTGCTGATCGACGAGAACATTGTCGACGCCAATATCAAGCGGGTGCAATCCTATTTGGATCAGGCGGGCAAAAAATCACGCCCACATATCAAAACCCATAAAATCCCACGTTTCGCGCAAAAACAACTTGATGCGGGTGCGATTGGCATTACCTGCCAAAAAGTCTCCGAAGCACAAGTGTTTGCGGATGCAGGCATAAAAGACATCATGTTGACCTTCAACATTGTTGGCGCAGAAAAGATGGAACCGCTGCGCAAGCTCAACGAGCAGGTTACCTTGTCTGTGGTGGCCGATAGCGCCACGACAATTGAAGGGCTCGCTTCCGCATTTGATGGGCAAAAGCCCCTGACTGTTTTGGTGGAATGTGACACGGGTGGTGGGCGCTGTGGCGTACAATCGCCAGCCGAAGCACTTGAGCTGGCCAAGAAAATTGATGCGGCGCCGGGCCTTACATTTGGCGGGCTGATGACCTACCCGTCACCTAATGGCGAGGATGCGGTAGACCAATTCTTCAATGGCACCAAGGCTTTGCTGGATGAAGCGGGCATTGCTTGCCCGGTTCTATCGAGCGGCGGCTCTCCGAGCCTCTTTTCCGCGGAAAAGGCGAAGTCTGCCACCGAGCATCGCGCCGGCACTTATATTTATAATGACCGCTCTTTGGTGCGGGCAGGCCACTGCACGTTTGATGATTGTGCCATGACCATTTTGGCGACCGTCGTGTCGCGCCCAACAGATGATCGGGCGGTGCTGGATGCTGGGTCCAAGGCCCTCACCTCCGACCTTCTCGGCTTCTCAGACTTTGGCTACATTGTCGATTACCCAGAAGCTGTGATCAGTGGCCTATCTGAAGAGCACGCGGTGGTTGATCTTTCGGCCTGTAAGGACAAGCCGCAGGTTGGCGACAAGATACGTATTATTCCGAACCACACCTGTGTGGTCAGTAATTTGATGGATCAAATTGCGCTGCACCGCGATGGCAAGTTCATCGAAATGGTGGATGTGGCTGCACGCGGCAAGGTTTGGTAGCACCCACATCTGAAGATAGCCTTTGGCGGGAATTTGACGCATTTCGTCATTTCCGCCACTGGAATGGTTGGTGAATTTCTACAAAACTCCATGCATATCAATGGAGTTTTCTATGACACGTACCGACCAACTTTTTGAGGCGATCCAGACCTATCTCGACGCAATCTATTTTTGTGATGTCGAAAGACTGGACGCTGTTTTTCACCCTGCCTCCACCTTATTTGATGCCGACAATGGCGAGATCTTTGTCGATCCCATCAAAAGCTTTCGCGCCGATGTGGCAAGCCGCCCTTCGCCTGCCAGCTTCAATCAAAAGCGCCATGATGAGATCATCACCATTGATTGGCTTTCGCCACTCAGTGCAGTGGTGAAATTGCGTTTGCATTCCCGCACGAGCATCTTTGTCGATCATCTCAATTTTGTCTGGGATGAGCAGAAAGGCTGGCAGATCGTTGCCAAAATTTGGCACCTGGAAGGTACATGCGCGTTAGAAACTATCGCGGCCTAAACAAAAAGAACCCCATCCGAGGATGGGGTTCAGGCCCGTGGGGAGGAGCCAAGAAAGTCTCATAGGAGATTTTCATAATTGGGTGGTTCGACCCAATCTATTTCAGATCTGGCAAGCTCAGATCTTTGAACTCGATTTTGCGTTCGTAAACGCGGCCATCTGCGTCGAACAAGTGGCAATCTTTGGCATTGAAGCGCAATTTAAAGTCTTCACCAGCCTTCAGCGGTGCTGAACCACTTTGGACTGTGCAGAATACTTCATCCACACCTTTACGGTTGGCGTAGCCTACAGTGTGAATGCCCAAGCGCTCGACCACATTTGCCGTCAGCTCAATCGCAATGTCACCCTCTTCGAGATGTGTGTGCTCTGGGCGAATACCCAGTGTGAGGGTTTGGCCGTCGATCTTGTCTTCATCATGGGGATGAACGGGCAGCACAAACTCACCAGCATTTGGGATTTCAACGCGAACGCCGTCTTTGTCTGCACCCTTACCAGTCACTTCAATGAAGTTCATTTTCGGGTTGCCGATAAAGCCAGCAACAAACAGATTGTCAGGCTTGTGGTAAAGCTCAAGCGGTGTGCCCACTTGCGCGATTTTACCGCCATCCAACACCACGATCCGATCGGCCATGGTCATGGCTTCCACTTGGTCGTGGGTCACGTAAATCATTGTGGCGTCGAGATCATGGTGAAGCTTTGTCAGCTCAACACGCATGGTGGCCCGCAGCGCCGCATCAAGGTTTGACAATGGCTCGTCAAACAGGAACACGCTTGGCTCCCGCACAATCGCACGGCCAATGGCCACACGTTGACGCTGACCACCAGACAATTCACCCGGACGGTGATCGAGGCGTGGTGTCAAATGCAGAATTTCTGCAGCCTTGCGTACCTTTTGATCAACCTCTTCGCTTGATTTCTTCTCAACGCGCAGAGGGAATGCAATGTTTTCATAAACGCTCATATGTGGATAGAGCGCATAGGATTGGAACACCATCGCGATGCCCCGTTTTACTGGTGGCAATGTATTGACGATCTTGTCGTCAATCTCAACATCACCAGCTGTAATTTCTTCAAGGCCGGCAATCATGCGCAACAAAGTTGACTTGCCGCAACCTGATGGTCCGACGAACACGATGAACTCACCATGTTTTACGTCAAGTGAAACGCCCTGAATGACCTCAACGTCGCCGTAGCTTTTTTTAACGTTATCGAGTTTGAGTTGACCCACGGTCATCCCCCCCTAATTAGCGGTTTTCATTGCGGGGCCCGCCAATGGCGGACCCCACGTTTTTGCAAAGGCTTACTTGTAGTCTTCCAAATCTTCGGCTGCAATTTCAACAGCTTCAGCGGCTTCAACTTCGCCCAATACAACGCCTTGAACAGCTTCGTTGATCACGTCTTGCAGACCAACATAGTCAGTTACGAAAGGCTCTGGACCACCAGTTGCGATTGCGTCAAGGAAGGCGTTCCAAGTTGGATCTTCTTCGCGCATTTTCGCCACTTCTGGGTGATCAGGACGCAATGGTGTCAAACCAGCGGCAATTTCAAATTCCATCTGGTTGTCGTAGCTTGTCATGAACTTAGCAAAGTCCAGAGCAGCTTCTTCAACACCTGAACCTTTGAACACTGCATATGAGTCAGTGATCAACAAAGTGCCTGGTGTACCCATTGGGCCCACTGGAATTGGCGCAACGCCCCAATTTACAGCATCGCCAACAGCGTTCCGCTCCCAAGGACCAGAAATGAACATGCCGATTTTGCTTTCCACGAACAATGGACGCAATTTCGCACGGTCATAAGCAACTGGACCTGGCTGAGAAACTTCAGCCATTTTGCCATAGAACTCAAGTGCTTGTACGTTGTTTGGTGAGTTGAAGACAATCTCGCCGTCTTCGTTGATCACTTCACCACCGTTTGTGTACACATAGTTCATGAACTGGTGCATGGTGTTGTCGAATGAGGCAGCAGCCAAACCGAAGCCATCAGCGTCGGTGTTTTCTTTAATGGCTGATGCAGCTTCGTACATCTCGTCCCAAGTTTTTGGCGGTGATTCAGGATCAAGGCCAGCGGCTTCGAACAAGTCTTTGTTCCAGTACAAGGCTTTTGTTGAGAATGCGCGTGGCAAGCCCCAAACTTTACCGTCAGCTGTCACGGTGCCCAAGATTGGGCCTGCCCATGAATTCAGCTCTTCTTCTGACAAGTCATGAGACAGGATCAGATCGTTTTGAGCCAGTTGCTTCAAGGTCCGTGAACCCATATAAGCTACGGCTGCTGGTGTGCCGGCGGCAGCAAGCGTTGTTGCTTTTTCCTGACACTGGCCCCAAGGCACATATTCAAATGCGACTGTGTAACCAGGGTTATTAGCTTCCCACTCAGCGGCGTGCTTTGCGTTCACTTCACCACCCCATGTGTCGTCACCACAAAGGATAACTTGGAGTGATTGGTCTTGCGCAACAGCGAATGTTGCAGAGCTAAGCAGCAGAGCGCCACCAAGCAAAATTTTAGTCAGTTTCATCTTGAACTCCCTTTTTTCTGCCAATTGATACATCTGTCCTATTCCTTCACCGCGCCAGCGGTCAGGCCAGCGATAATGTATCGCTGCAGGAAGATGTAAATGATCAGCACTGGCAAAATGCCGACCAAACTCGCGGCCATCACTTCGTTCCAAATAACGGTTTGACGACCAAAGAACTGGTAAATACCAACCGGCAATGGATGCAGGTCAGAATTTGAATTGAATGTTAATGCGAACAGGAACTGCTGCGCATAGGCCCCAATAAAGGTTGCAATCGCCACCACAACAATCCCGGGCATGGCGATCGGCAAGATCACCTTCCAAAGGATGTAAGGGCGGCTTGCGCCATCCACCCAAGCAGCTTCTTCAAGCTCGCGAGGGATTTTCATTAGATATGAGCGCAACAACCAAATCGCGGTTGGGATCAAAAACGCTGCGCCTGGAATGATCATTGCCAAATATGTGTTCAGCAACCCCAAGTTCCGCATCAATTGGAACAATGGAATGATCAAAACAGCGCCACCCACCATGTTAATGGCAAGGAATGCCGCCAACATTGGGTCCCGGCCTTTAAAGTCGAACCGGGCAAAGGCCCAAGCAGCGGGGATCACAGCAACCAGCACGATCAGTGTCACACAGGTCGCAATGAAGAAGCTGTTCCAAATATAACGCCCCAAGCGCGGCACATTTTCCCACATGGTGAAATATGCATCAAAGCTCATATTGTCCGTAATGATTTTATACGGAATGGAGTTGATCCGGTTGAGCGGACGCATGGACACCAGGAAGGCTTCCAGGAACGGCGCCAAAAGGAACAATAGAAAGACGGCGATGCCCAAATAAATGCCGACAATTTCCCACCAACGGTACTTATTTATCATTTTTCAAGCTCCTTCTTGCCATGCGTGACAGCATGTAGAAATAGAACCCTGCGAACGAGGACAGGAAGATCACAATCATCACAGCACGCGCTGCACCTTCACCATATCGGTTACGGGAAATCGCAGTCTTATAGGTGTCGATAATCATGGTTGTCGTCGATCCGCGCGGCCCACCCTCGGTCAAAATCCAGATGATATCGAAGGAGTTAAAGGTCCAGATCGCACTCAACAGGCCCATGGTTGCCACGGCGGGCATAATCAAAGGCAACGTGATGCGGCGGAAGCGATACATGCGACTTGCGCCATCCACCCATGCGGCTTCGTGCAAGTCAGGTGAAATAGACTGCATGGCAGCCAGCAAATAGATGGTGACCAATGGCGTGCCCACCCAAACGTCGGTCACGACGGTTGAATAGAATGCGCCGGTGCGGTCGCCCAAGAATTCGTAAGGCCCAGCCAAAATACCCAAATGCTGCGCAACGCCGGAAATCATGCCGAACTGGCCATTATACATCCAGCGCCACATAAATACGCCAATCGCAATTGGCACAATCCAGGGGGGCATCACCAGTACGCGCAAAAAGCCGCGACCTGGTACAGCGGAGTTGAGCAACATTGCGCCCAGAACGCCGACCACCATTTTCAAAGTTACAGAAATGGCCATCCAATAAAATGTCCGGCCAATGACTTCTGGAAAACGGCGTGAGAAAATCTTCTCATAGTTTGCCAAGCCAATGAACTCTTCAGTCGGCTTCAGCGATGCGTCCGTAAATGATAGCCGAACTGTTTCCAACAGCGGCCATGCTACAATTGCCAGCGTAATAAACAATGCCGGCAAGAGCAGCAAATACGGAAACACATTTGGACGTCCCCCCATTGCTTGCATTTAAGCAACCTCCTCCTTGGCAAGCTTGTAGCTGTCGAACTTCGCCCACGTTTCCGTGAGATCAACAACAGAGCCAGACAAGCGTGCTTCGTCTAGTTTGATTGCGGTTAGGCCCGCTTCCAAGCCATCCAAAATGGAAACTGGAAGCTTTGCGCCATTCCGCAAGTGATTGAAAATATCCTCGATCATCTGCTCATCAGCCCCGTAGTGAGCAGACAGGTTTGAGGCTTCATATGATTTGTCGACCAAAGTCTCAGAATTCTCAGCTGCAGTGAGCTTGAAGAAATTGCGAATAAAATCGCCTTCCGCCATGCCTTTTGAGCCGATCACCGCAAAGCGACGGAACTCGTCCGGCACGTTCATATTGGTGTGGAAGCAAAGATTTTCGCCATCCTGATATTCGACCAAAGCAGTTTGATAGTCGATGATATCGCCATCACTATCGAACACCTTGTCGCTGCCATTCCAGCCGCTGGGCTTATATTGATAAACGTCAGCCAATTCGTCCGGTTTGTTCTCCGGCACGAATGAGCGACGACCACCGAAGCTGGCCACACGTTTTGGCCGCTTGCCCACAAGACCTTGATAAAGGTCCAGGTCGTGGCAGCATTTTTCCAGCATGAACCCGCCAGAAAATTCTGAATTACGACGCCAATCGCGCATAAAAAATGCACCGTGATAAGGCGCAATATGCTCTGACGCCTCAATGGAGGCGATGTTACCCAATTTGCCGCTGTCGCGTGCCGCAATCAAATCGCGGTAAAGCGGGGCGTAACGCAACACCAAGCCAATCATCACTTGGTCTACATTGCCGGCTTCCTGCAACAATTCAAGCAACTCAAATGTTTGCTCTTCTGTGGTCACAACAGGCTTTTCAGCAAATGTCTTGACGCCCGCCTTGATCGCAATCCGCAAATGCTCAAGGTGCATATGGTTTGGCGAACCGACCATCAACAAATCAAGGTCGTTTTTCTCGAGCAGCTCTTCCAAGCTGTCAAAAGGCTTGCCCGGATTGAAGGTTTTAAGCGCTGACGGATCAACAGAGATGCCGGGCACCCCTTCCCCATTCACCAAGCCCAAGCCTGCCGGATTTGGGTCAACGTAACCAACGAACTCAATGTCCTTTTGAGTTTGGCCGATGACCTGCATCAAATAACCAATACGATATCCCAGTCCAACGACACCGATTTTAAAGGTCATACGATCCCTCCCGATCTTCTATGAAATTAATTTTCGTACATTGGACCAAATAATGCAAATTCTCAAGGGAGTTTTGTAATTTTACCCCCAGTTTGTGAAAATCAATTTCACAATTACGGATAAGTTTTTGAAAATTAAAGCGATCTTTGTGGTTTTTTGTACGGAGGAGAAATGTAGTCATGACGCTGCCCCCTCAAAATGAGACAGCTCAAGCGCAAGTTTTTGCGCCACTTTCAGACTAGCGTCGCGCCGACCAGCTTCAGCTGCAAACCCCAGCTTCACCGCCGCATCCGGCGATTGTGGCAAAGGCGCTGCGCAAGAGGCATGAATATTTGTGAGCGGCATTGCTGCAGCCAGATGCGATATCACTTCGGCATTCACGCCTGACCCGGGCATAATTTCAATGCGTCCGCGCGCGGCCGTGACGATTTCAGCAAGCAAGTCCTTGCCATCACTGGCCTTTGTTTGCTGCCCGCTCGTCAGGATACGATCAAATCCAAGCTCAATTGCAGTCTCGAGCGCTGAAAGCGGCTCTGGCGTCACGTCGAAGGCGCGATGTAGTGTTAAATCCATGCCATTGGCAGCATCAATTAGCGTTTTAAGCGTGCACTCATCCAATGTGCCGTCGGCATGAGTTGCGCCCAACACAACGCCCTGCATCTTTTCACTTTTCGCCAATGCGATATCGTCCAACATTAGCTTCAATTCATCTTCGCTAAAGCAGAAATCACCGTCACGCGGACGGATCATCACATGAGCTGGCATGTCGATTTCACGCGCCAGACGCATCAAGCCACGCGAAGGCGTCAAGCCACCTGCGGCCAGTGCCGAGCAAAGCTCTACACGATCTGCGCCAGCCTGTTTGGCAACTTTGAGGCCATGTGGTGTATCGACACAAATTTCGAAAGTGATTTTCGACATCACGCCACCCCACGCATTTTTGACTCTGGGGGACGTAAAAATGAGGCCCCAACCAGGCCAGCATTTTTGAGATGTTGCGCTGGCACGACCAGCGGCTGCTCATAATTTGAGAGCACCATTGTGCGCACGCGCTTGTCGATGTGCGCGACCAGATCTTGGGCGTGGGCCAACCCGCCGCCAACGGGCACACAACTCGGCCCAAGCGCATTGATGAAAGTGGAAAGAACCCGCGCCACCATCTCCGCAGAAACTTCGATAGACTTTGTTGCCTTTTCGTCGCCAGCGCGCCAACGCTCCAGCACGGTTTCAGCATCAATGGCTTCACCTGTGAGCGCTTTATGCACATTCTCGATGCCGCGCGCGCCGCCAACAGTATCCAAACATCCTTTTTGGCCACAGCCGCATTGGAAATATCCCATATGCTCAACCAGGCCACCAGCCGTTGGATCAACGACCGGACCATGGCCCCATTCGCCGGAAATTCCGCCATATCCTGTAACAATTTCGCCATTGATAACAATGCCGCCGCCAACGCCTGTGCCAAGCACGATGGCAAGCACATTGCCAGAACCTTGGGCAACGCCAGCCTTCGCCTCAGCAAGCGCCAAACAGTCCGCATCGTTGGCAACCAGCACAGGGATATTCACGCGCTGCTCCAGCTTGGTTGCCAGATCGACGCCTTTAAGACATTCGATGTTGGCAATGGTCAGTGCGCCCGTTTCGGGATTGGCAATTCCGGCGATTGAAATGGCGACAAAATCACGTTGAGCCGCAGGTGCTTTTGCAACCATAGATGCCATCGCATCAATAAACTCATCCAGCGAGTCACGCGGGGTTGGGCACTGCGCGGCAATAGGCACGTCGCCCAGCGCCACAGGCCAACCGCAGCGAATGTTGGTGCCGCCAATGTCAAAACACACAGGCATTAATGCACCTCCCCTTCGCCTTTAATCCACGTTTGGGTGACCTTCATGCTGTCTTTATCAAAGGCAACGAGATCGGCATCATAATCGGGTGCAATGCGGCCGATTTTATCGTCCAGCCGCAAGAATTGTGCTGGATAGAGCGATGCCATGCGCAGGGCTTCACCAAGCTCTAGTCCAAGCTCTTTGTGCGTCAATTCCACGGCCCGCATCATATCAAGGTCTGACCCTGCCAGCGTGCCATCATCCAGCGCGCAACGCCCATCCACTGCATGAATGGTGTCGCCATAAAGGTTGAAGTGTTTTTCTTCTGCGCCGACAGTCGCCATTGCATCTGTCACCAGCATGATTTTGCCCTGCGGCTTTGCCCGCACAACAATTCGTGCGCTGGCGAAATGCAGATGGTAGCCATCAACGATTAAGCCGCACCAGCTCTCCGCATCATCAAGCCCCGCGCCAACGACACTTGGCTCGCGATTGGCCAGCGGCGGCATAGCGTTAAACAAATGGGTAAAGCCACGCAAACCGACTTTGAGCGCCTCGCCGATTTGTTCGTACGTTGCTGCGCTGTGGCCGGCGCAAACATGCACACCCTTTTCGCTCAATGTGGCGACGAATTCGTTCGGCACACATTCCGGCGCCACCGTTACAATCACTTCGCCCAGGTCACCACGCGTAAACAGCCCAACCGCCTCATCATCCACGTCCCGTAAAAATTCAGGAGCATGCACGCCGCGACGCTTCAAACTCAGATAAGGCCCTTCAAAGTGCACACCACGTATGCCAGGCACATTCGCGTTGATCGCCGCGCTGATCGCATCGGCAGCCTCGCGCATTACATCAAATGAATCGGTGATCAGCGTTGGCATTAGGGTTGTGGAGCCAAATTGACGGTGGCCACGCACAATCTCGGTCAGCCCTTCCACGGTGCGTTGATCGTTAAACATCACACCGCCGCCGCCATTAACCTGCACATCCACAAAACCTGGCGCTAAGATTTGCCCCTGAAGGTCAATTATTTGCCCTTCATCGGCAATCGATTGCGTTTCGGCAGCGGACATCAAACGGGAGATTTTTCCATTGGCGATCTCAACGGACTGATTTTCCAAAAACCGCTCACCGTCAAAAACCGTGGCATTTTTGAGCAGAATCGCCATGAACCATCTTCCTCCCGACACCCCACTTTAATTGGAGTGCTAAATCCTCATTATTCGACACACGCACATCCGACCTAGGCAGTTGCACTTACATCGCCCTAAGCGCTATTAAATCCAATTTAATACCATTTTGCAACCAAAAAATCACATGCATTACAAATTCACATTCCGCAGCCGCTATATGAATGTAAGATATTGAATTATATTCATATATCGCACTTTATCCGCGCATAAAGGCTTACCACGGATCGAAAGTTTAAGAAGAAACTACATTTGATGATCATTGAATTGTCGCAAAAAACCAGAATCGTTATGAATTGGTATCTTTTTGGGAAGCTGCCTGAATTTCACTAATGACGTGCTAGGTTGATAGTTTTTAATCATTCTGTAGTTTGGTACTATCGAGTCGTTTGCAACTAAAGGCACGCCATCCATGAAATTGCGTCGGAAATTGAGTCGCTACACACTCTTGAGTTCAGCTTGCTTCGGCGTCCTGTTTTTGGCGGCATGTGGGCCCGGCAGCGGCTCTGGTGGTGGCACATCAACGAGCATTACAGCAGCTTGGGCGACAGGCAGCGCTGGCGCCGAGAATTCAGCCCTTGCGACAACAATCGCAAACTCAAGCGAGTTTCTTGCCGTTGACCGAAATTACGTCCGCGCGAGCACCAAGCCGCATGCCTATCGTTTGATCAAGCTTCACAATGCGCTTTCAACTGGTTTAACTGGATCTGGCCAGCTCGTCGCTGTTGTCGATGACGGTTTTCAAACAACCCACGAAGAATTCAGCGGTAAGATCATCCATGAGTATGGCAACGTCTCACCTTATTTTGGTTCCGATCACGGCACACATGTCGCTTCGATTGCGACAGGCAATCAAGGCACAGGTGAGATTATGGGCGTCGCGCCAGAAGCAGATCTTCATCTTGCCTCATTTGAACGAAACGGCATCCTAGGTCTTGGCTATGCGACCGACGATGCGGCAAGCAAAGGCGCCGTGGTACAAAACAATTCTTGGGGATATGATTACTCTATAACCAACATTCAGAGCCAGATGTCCTCTGGAAAGTCGGCAGCGGCGGCATTGGCAACTTATACCACCGACAGCACTGCGGATTGGCAATACTACATCGATGCACTGGATGAATTCCAGAAAACAGGCGTCATTGTGTTTGCCAATGCGAATACAAATTTGGGCGATGTAGATATGAGCGCAGGTCTGCCAGTTGTTGCGCCGGAGTTGGCCGAAGCCTGGATTTCAGTCTCTGAAGTAGAGTTTTTGATTGATTCATCAACCGAAAAGATTTTGTCGGCCAAATTATTATCTACGCCCTGCGGGCAAGCTGCCGAGTTTTGTCTTGTAGGCGACGGTGAGACCTACGCCGCATCTGACAATGCGAATGACGCGTATGAAGGAGGGGCTGGCACGTCCTACACGGCACCTCAAGTCGCTGGCGCTGTTGCTTTGCTGGCCGAGGGCTTTCCGTCTTTGACTCCAGGAGAGTGGCGCGACCGCCTCCTGGCTTCCGCGGACAACAATTTTTTCGCTAGCAATATTGATGGCACCACCGACTTTGGCGGCGGGGTCACGCATGGTTATTCCGATATTTTCGGCCATGGCGTGATGAATATCTCTGCGGCCTTGCAGCCTATTGGCGATGTCAGCGTGGTACGAGGCAACAATCTCGCCACTGGCACGCGCACGCCACTCGGCGCTGCGACTATTTCCACCAGCGCCACTTATGGCGACGGGCTTTCTCGGATGCTCAAAGAGCAAGAAATGGCGGTCTTTGACGCGCTGAATGGTAATTTTGAGATCCGTGCCGACTATTTTGTGCAGGAAAACCAAAACACATATCGCTCAGCATCATTGGACAGCCTTAAAGACAAGGGACAGTCAAGAACATCCCTTTCGCTTGGTGACGACACCGGCAATGTGGAGAATGTACTCTATTTTGGTGCGCAGGATGGCCTTGCGCATTTGCAAACGGATTTGGGCCTGACCAATAGCTTGGCTCAAAATGTATCCGTCCTTTCCTTTGCTGAAACTGCAACTGCTGTGTACCAAAAACACGATACTGCTTTTGGCCATTATGGGTTCTACGGGTTTAGCGCACAGCACAGTGAAAACATAAACGGCTCCCTATCTGGCGCGGGTGCAAATGCGCAGTTTAATCTGGGCAATTCATCATTGCGTGTTGGCTTCAATCAAATGGTCGAAACGGGCGCGTTTCTTGGCCTGGTCGGCAATGAGGCGTTTAACACGCCAACGCTGGCAAGCAGCCAAAGTGCCAATTTGAGTTTCGACACCGATCTATCAAACGGAATCAGCGTGTTTGGCGCTGCGGAACTCGGCCGTGCAAGCGGACAAGCAGAGGGCGATGGCTTTGTAACCGCATTTAACACCGCACAGTTTTCAGGTTTCCATCTTGGCGTGGCCAAAGCCGATTTCGTGCAAAAAGGCGATCGCGTCACCCTTTCCCTCGCGCAGCCCATTCACGCAGATGCTGGCGACGTTACGATGAACTTGCCGGTAGGACGGGATAAAGACGGCAACATTATTTATGAACAGGTTAGCGGCAATCTCTCCCCGTCAGGTCGTGAAATTGACATTGCGGCCAGTTACTTTATGCAGCCGGATGCCTTTAGCACATTGCAATTTGATGTGATGTACGCGCTTGATGCCGGACACGTAGCCGGTGAGCGTTCCTATGGGATTGGGGCAAGCTTTAAACGCGACCTGAACTAAGACCATCGCAAAACACAAAACATTTGGGGACCTATTCAGGTCCCTTTTTGCGCTGCGTTCATGCCCGATTAATCGACAAATACACCATAGATGCGGGGCGCTGTGCTCACGGCAATGGACGCGACGGTTAATCCGCTTTCCAACGCCATTTGCAATCCCTCACCCGCCATATAGGATGAGATAAAGGCTGCATTGAAAATGTCGGCATAGCCAACAGGATCGTTGGTTTCAAAGTCGTCGATGGACGCGGTCACCATTTGCCCTTGATAGAAGCCATCGGCGCGGGTGCGCCCCCGCTGTACGACCAGCACCTGGTGGTCCGCGAGTGTCTTGACCAGCGCTTTTTCGGCTTCCTCGGTATCGTCTTCTTCCATAACGGCGCGTAATTCATGCTCTCGCATCAAGATACAATCTGTGGCACGCACCCAACTCAGAAACACCGCTCTGGTGTCTTCGGTCCACCCCTCAAAAGGGCGGTCATGGCTAAGCGCCGTGGTCCACCCCATGGTGGACAACATCGTCAGAAGTTGAGAAAGCCCTGCTGTCACTGAAGGCATCAAATGCGCGCCGGTGACCAACGCAAAAGAAGATTTTGAAGTTGCCGGGGGAATCGCATCGATCATGGTGTCGAGCGTTACATCCTGCAAATGGCCTGTAGAGTTAAACACAACCACATTGCCGCGATCATGCAACATGTTCACCGAAACGGTGGTGGCCGTGGGAATAGTTGTCCAGGCGGTGGTGCCGGGTTGAAATTCCCCCTGCAGCCATGTGCCCAAATTATCTGACCCTACGGTAGCAATTAAACGGTGATCGACGCTCAAGCCGGAAAGTGCCAAGGCCGTTGTGCCTGCCGCGCCGCCCGCACGAAAGTCTGACGAAGACATGGTCATCTCCGTCCCGAAGTCCGGCCAATGATCCAAGTCGCCCATCACCAGTTCGATATTCACGTTCCCAAGAATTAGCAATGGGGGTGAAGCCATATGGTCGATTTCCCTCGTTCAACTTTTTGGCACACTAATCAGAATTCGCGTTTAATCAAATATGAAAGTGTTACAATACTGACAATTTAATTCAGATTTGAGCAAATTGTCCCAAAAAACGGGGATAATCTCCGATAAAATAGAAAATTTTACATGATAAGCATCGGGTTTCCGGGCAAGAGCGCGTGACCTCAAATCGAAAAAATTTTTATCTGATAAAAAATTCTTTACTCACCTCACCAATCTTGTATCTTCGAATAATCTATTCGATGGCGGCGACGATTGATCGAAAGTCAATCACACGCCGATGTAACCATCCAGCGGGGCGTTAAATGTTACACTATCTGATCAAGCGCATCTTGATGATGGCCTTGACCTTGTTTTTGATCATTACGCTGACATTCTTTTTGATGCACGCCATTCCCGGCGGGCCCTTCACATCTGAAAAAATGTTGGCACCTGAGATTGAGGCGGCGTTGAATGCCAAATATGGGCTAGATAAGCCGATTTGGCAGCAATATCTCAGCTATCTCCAGGGCATCATCACTTTTGATCTCGGCCCCTCTTTCAAATATCCCGGCGTGCGCGTGAATGATTTGATCCGCGAAGGCTTGCCCGTGACGGCACAGACCGGCTTTTTGGCCATGTTATGCGTTGTCGCCCTGGGCATTCCTTTGGGCATTGTGGCGGCTCTGCACCAGAACAAATGGCAGGACACCACCATTATGGCGATCGCCACCATGGGCGTCGCCATTCCCTCTTATGTGCTGGCCACCATCGCGCTCTATCTGTTTGCCTTGCAATGGCAGTTGGTGCCCACCTTTGGGCTGGACAGTTGGCAGGGCTATATTTTGCCAGTTCTCGCTCTCTCGGGCTTTTGGCTTTCCTTTATTGCGCGTCTGTCGCGCTCTTCGCTGCTGGAAGTGTTGGGGCAGGACTATATGGTCACCGCGCGCGCCAAGGGCCTGCATCCGCAAACCATCTTGTTCAAGCATGGTATGCGCAATGCGTTGATCCCCATCGTCACCGTGCTGGGCCCGGTTGTGGCCAACTTGCTCACCGGCTCTTTCGTGATTGAACAAATCTTTGCCCTGCCGGGCATTGGACGCCACTTTGTGCTGTCCATTTCCAACCGAGACTACACCACCATTATGGGCATTACGATTTTCTATGCGGCGTTTTTGATGCTGATGATTTTGATTGTTGACCTTTTATACATGGTGCTCGATCCGCGCATTAAACTTGGGGAGAAAGCACAATGACCGACATTCATGTGACTGTCCCGAAGGAAAAATGGACACCGGTGGATCGTGGGGCTCAAGATGCCGAATTTATCGCCGCGCCGAGCCTGACCTATTGGCAGGATGTGCGCCAGCGCATGTGGCGCAATAAGCCGGCCATGGCCAGCCTCGCCTTTATCATCTTGCTGATTTTGGCGGCCATTTTCGGCCCAATGCTTACCCATCACACCTATTATGATCAGGATTTGAAGCTTTCCAATATTCCGCCGATCTTTGAAGTGTATAAGGCGGAACCCGCCGACGCGCCGGCGCAATATGTGTTTCTCAATAGCGGCAACTTCAAGCTCTATGAAGTGGCTGAAAATGGCGAAATTCTTGGGCTTGTGCGGGCAAAGCGCAAAGACTTGATGAAAAAGCAGCACATTTATGTGTTTGGTGATGCGGAAGTGCGCGTGGACTATAGCCAACTGCCTGCGACGCTTGTGGATGGCGATGGCAATGCGGTTGAGTCAATCGGCTATCGCTGGAACCAGACCAACTGGTTCGGCACCGATAGTTTGGGCCGTGATGTGCTGGTGCGTCAGCTTTACGGCGCGCGTATTTCGCTGACCGTGGCGTTTGTCGCCGCGATGGTGAACTTCTTTATCGGCGTCTTTTATGGCGGCATTGCGGGCTATTTTGGCGGCAATGTGGACAATGTGATGATGCGTATTGTGGAGATCATCGCCACTATTCCCCTCACCCTTTATGTGATCCTGATGATGGTGGTGTTCCAGTCCGGCTTCCTTTCGATCATCATTGCCATTGGCTCGGTGTTCTGGGTGGATATGGCGCGGATTGTGCGCGGGCAAATGCTGTCGCTCAAAAATCAGGATTATGTGGCGGCGGCCAAAACCATGGGCGCGAGCACCAAGCGGATTTTGACCCGCCATTTGCTGCCCAACACAATGGGCCCCATTCTGGTGACCCTGACCCTGTTGATCCCCAGCGCGATTTTCATTGAGAGTTTTATGAGCTTTATCGGCCTGGGCGTCAGTGTGCCGATGGCCAGTTGGGGCACTTTGACCGCGGAAGCGGTGGAAACCCTGCGCGCCTATCCGCACCAATTGTTTTTCCCTGCAGCTGCAATTTCATTGACCATGTTTGCGTTCAACTTTTTGGGCGATGGATTGCGGGATGCACTTGATCCGAGGTTGCGCAAATGAGTTCTGCACCTTTATTGAAAGTCGATAATCTCACGACCCATTTCCACACCTCGCGTGGCGATGTGCAGGCGGTGCGCGGCGTTAGCTTTGATGTGCGCCCGGGCGAAATTTTGGGCATTGTGGGCGAAAGTGGCTCGGGCAAATCGATCACATGCCTGTCGATCCTTGGCTTATTGAAGGCAAATGGCGAAGTGGTGGAAGGCTCTGCCGATTTTGAGGGCAAGCTGCTTACCGGCCTGTCAGACAAGCAATTGCGCACCATTCGTGGTGATGACATCGCGATGATCTTCCAAGACCCGATGACCAGCTTGAACCCGACGCTGACTGTGGGCGAGCAGTTGATTGAAACCATTTTGGCGCACAAGCCTGTTTCCCGCAGTGAAGCCCGCAAGCGGGCGCTGGAGCTGTTTGACCTGGTGAAAATACCAAGCGCAGCGAGCCGTTTGGACAATTATCCGCACCAATTTTCCGGCGGTATGCGCCAGCGGGTGATGATCGCCATGGCGCTGACGTGTGACCCGAAATTGCTGATCGCGGATGAGCCAACCACCGCGCTTGATGTGACCATTCAACGCCAGATTTTGCTGTTGCTGAAAGACCTTCAGGAAGAGCTCGGCATGGCCATCATTTTGATCACCCATGATTTGGGCGTGATCGCCGAAGTGGCTGACCGTATTTTGGTGATGTATGGCGGCATGGTGATGGAGACGGGCGACGTCTATGACGTGTTTGAATCCCCGCAACATCCTTACACGACGGGTCTGCTCCATTCGATTCCAGATGTGCGCAGCCACACCAAGCAAAGGCTGACGCCGATCCCCGGCTCGCCGCCCGACATGTTACGGCCGCCTGAAGGGTGCCCGTTCGCGCCACGTTGTCCGCACGCGATCCAACAATGTTTGGAAGCGATGCCGCCATTGTTTGAGCGCCCGAACGCGAAGCCGACTGTGCACGAGGCCCGCTGCTGGTTGCACCATGAAGAGGCGCCCAAAGCCCTGCAATCCATATTCGACGCGCCGGAGGTTTCCAATGGATAAGCAACCACATATGCGTGACGATGAGGTTTTGATGCGCGTGCGCGACCTGAAGAAGCATTTTCAGGTCTCGGCGGGATTTTTTGGTCAAAACCCGAAATTCTTGAAAGCGGTTGATGGTGTTGATCTCGACATTCGTCGCGGCGAAACGCTCGGCCTTGTTGGCGAGAGTGGCTGCGGCAAGAGCACACTCGCCCGCACGCTGATCCGGCTTTATAGCCCGACTGATGGGGTGATTGAGTTTAACGGTGCGGATTTGGCCAAGCTCAAAGAGAAAGATTTGGCTCCGCACCGCCGCGATATTCAAATGATCTTCCAAGATCCCTACGCCTCGCTGAATGGCCGCATGAATGTGCGCGACTTGATTGCCGAGCCGTTGGAAATTGCGGGCATTGGCAATGATAAAAGCCGCACGGCCCGGGTGCATGAATTGTTGGAAGTTGTGGGCCTCAATAAAGACCACGCCAACCGCTTTCCGCATGAGTTTTCTGGTGGTCAACGCCAGCGGATCGGCATTGCCCGCGCGATTGCGTTGAACCCGCAGCTTGTGATTTGCGATGAGGCGATTTCGGCGCTCGATGTGTCTATTCAAGCGCAAGTGGTCAACATGCTGGAGGATTTGCAAAAAGAGCTGGGCCTCACCTATTTGTTCATCACGCATGACCTGTCCATGGTGAAGCATATTTCCGACCGAATTGGCGTGATGTATTTGGGCAAGCTCGTCGAGATCGCGCCGAACAATGCGCTCTATGATGACCCGAAACACCCCTACACCCGCGCGCTTTTGGCTTCCATTCCTATTGCGGACCCGGTGGAAGCGCGCAAGGACAATCAGGATCAAATGCAGGGCGAAATTCCAAGCCCGATCGACATGCCGTCTGGCTGTCGGTTTCGCACACGTTGCCCGCTGGCGACGGATTTGTGCGCCGAGCAAGAGCCTGAGCTGAAAGAATTGGCCGACAACCACAAAGTTGCCTGCCACTACGCCGAATAGTCGGCACCTAAACCAAAGGCCCAACCAAAAGGGCCTGAACAAAACAATGGGGATAGTCCCCACGGAGGAGTGAGATGTTAAAAAAACTGATCCCTCTCATTGCAGCAACTTCATTGGCACTTGGCGGTGCAGCTTACGCTGAATCTTCACTTGTCTATGTGGTCAACAATGAGTCTGACACATTCGATCCCGGCACCACAAACGAAACCTTTGCGGCCCCGATCATTGGCAACACATTTGAAGGCTTGGTGAAGTTTGCACCAGACGGTTCAATTGTGCCGGCCCTGGCTGAAAGCTGGGAAATCTCAGAAGATGGCCTGACTTACACATTTAAATTGCGCGAAGATGCAAAATGGTCTGATGGCGAACCTGTCACCGCCGACGATTTCATCTATGCCTGGACACGGGTTCTGACCCCTGCCAGCGGCGCGAAAAACTCTGCCCTTCTTTATCACATTGAGGGCGCTCAAGAGTTTTATGATGGCGGCGACGCCACGCCGAACATGAAGGCTGTTGACGAGCACACCGTTCAGTTCACCCTGAAGCAACGCGTGCCTTACATGTTGCAGCTTGTGGCCTACTCAACATATTTCCCTGTGCGTCAGGATGTTGTGGAAGCGGACCCAGAAGGTTGGACACGTAGCCCAGACACCTATATCGGCACCGGCCCTTTCCGTGTGACCGAAATGAATTTGGGTGAAGGCTTTGTTTTCGAGAAAAACCCAAACTATTACGGTGCGGACAATGTTAAACTCGACAAGCTGACCTTCCGTTTGGTCCCACAACAATCAACTGCCCTGGCCGCCATGGAAGCTGGCGATGTAGACGGCATTGAATCCGTACCTGCATCTGAGGTGCCACGCTTGTCAGTTGAAAGCGATGCGTTCTTGGTGATCCCATCATTGGGCACCACCTATGCGTTCTTCAACCCAGCGGCAAGCCCGATTGATGACGTGAAAGTGCGTAAAGCGCTGTCCATGGCCATCGACCGTCAGGAAATTGTTGAGTTCGTGCTGCAATCAGCAGACGTGCCAGCAACTGGCTTGGTGCCTTACGGCATGAATGTTGCGGGTGAAGATTTCCGCGATGTGGCTGAAGATTATGGTTTGGGCGAAACAGCGAAAGCTGAAGAAGCTCAGAAATTGCTGGCTGAAGCTGGCTATCCGAATGGCGAAGGTTTCCCTGAAACCGTCTTCATGACCTATGCTTCTCCTCCAATCCAGAAATTGCTCGAAGCCATTCAGCAAATGTGGAAAGAGAACCTCAATATCGATGTTGAAATCGATGTGAGCGAATGGAAAGTCTACTACCCAGAAGTGCAAAAGGTTGAATACCAGATTGCGCAAATGGGTTGGGGCGCTGACTATCCGCACCCAATGACTTTCCTCGACAACTTTGTGTCCACAAGCCCGAACAATCTGGCCAATTGGGCAAACCAAGATTATGACGCCGAAATCGCTGCTGCCAAAGCCGCAGTTGACCAGTCAGAGTCTTTGCAGCACATGGCCAATGCGGAAGCGATCATGATGAATGATCATGTGATTTTGCCGATGTATCACCGCAATCTCTACATGATGATGGGCACACATGTTGAAGGCTTCTGGCGTTCAACTTTGGGTGTACCTTATTTCGCTGATGTAACCATCGCAGAATAAGCCATCTTCATTGATGCGTGTTTTAGAAGGCGGGGCGCTCAGCGCTCCGCCTTTTTCTATTCCAGTTCAATTATGCGGTTCTTTTTATTGATGCTAGCATTTCACACAGACTGATTCTCTTGAGCAACTGGGGCCCTACGCATGAACCGATCTGAACGCCGCCGCCAAGAAAAGCTTGCACAAAAGCAGCAAAATACTGGCACCGGTCTAGGGCCGATAAATGATCTGCTGGCGCAAGGTGTTGCCCACCACCAAAAGGGCGAACTGTCTCAAGCTGAAGCCAAGTATCAAGCCATCCTAAAAATCAATCCGCACCATGGCGATGCCAACCACCTGATGGGCCTACTCGCTAAGCAAGTTGGAAAGTTTGATATCGCAAAGCAGTTCTTGGAAAAAGCGCTGCTCGCCAATCCCAATCACCCGCAATATCTCAACAATATCGGTGGCGTGCTCAAGGATTTGGGAGATTTGGAAAGCGCGAGAACGCATCATCTATTAGCGACACAGGCAGACCCTAAACTCGCCGCCGCATTTAACGGCTTGGGCATAGTCGAAAAAGCACTAGAGCATTTTGAAGACGCTAAAAAGGCGTTTGAGACGGCTGTTAAGCTTCAACCGCAAAACCCCGAAATACTCAATAACCTTGGCAATTTATATACAGATATGGGAGATGCCGAGAAGGGTTTAGAGTATAATGAGCGCTCACTCGCTGTTGCCCCAGATCTACCGATTTCGCAATATAATCGAGCCGTTTCGTTGCAAAAAATCGGGCGGATTGAAGACGCGATTGCACAATATGAAGCTGTTCTCAAGTCTAGCCCAGATTTTGCACCTGCGCATTGCAATCTGGGCATATTGGCGCGTGAAACCGGAGATCTTTCTTCAGCCATCGCACATGGCCAAAAAGCGGCAGAGCTCGACCCGCAAAATTCCGATTATTATTATAATCTTGGTCTGGCCCTCAATGAAGCGGGGGAATATGACGATGCTCTGGCCTGTTTTGAAGGGGCATACACGATCAAACCTGATCACGCCCACGCGTATAATGACCATGGCAATGTATATTTTGCGATGCGCCAATTTGAAAGCGCAATTTCAAGCTACGCAAAGGCAGTGGAATTAGCTCCAAACTCAGCTGGTATGCATAATAATTTGGGCAACGCCTATTTGAAAATTGGCTCACTGGTGGAAGCCAAGGTCGAATTTTTGCGTGCGCTCGAATTACGACCTAGCCACGCCAATGCACACAGTAATCTGGCCAGCCTTTATAAGGATTTGGGCGAATTGGAGCTTGCACACCAGCATTATGAACAAGCACTGGAACACCAGCCAGATTTCACAGTTGCCTATTCAAACATGCTGTTCACCATGAACTATGACCCTCATAAAACGGGTGAGGAGATTTTTGAGTGGTATAAAGAATTCAATAAGCGATATGCCGCGCCTTTCTGTTCAGAACAAAAGCCACATGAAAACGACCGCAGCCACGGTCGGCGTTTGCGCGTTGGATATGTAAGTGGGGCTTTTCACAAGCATTCGGCGGTTTTTCACCTTCTGCCATTGTTCGAGGGCAGAAATCGAAAAGACTTCGAAGTCTTTGCATATGCTGATATCGCGCAAACAGATGGCTATACGGAGCAATATAAGGCTAATTGTGATCACTGGATCAAGATCAATGATCTGGACAATGCTGCACTCGTGGAGCGTATCCGTTCAGATCAAATTGACATTTTAGTCGACATCTCCGGACACACAAGAGGTGGGCGCCTGCTTACCTTTGCGCGTCGGCCCGCTCCAGTATCTTTACACTGGCTCGACTTTGGCTACACCACAGGGATGGATGCCATCGATTATTATTTGGGCGATGAGCATGTCACACCGGCGCGCGACGATCATTTGTTCGGCGAGCGGGAAGTGTGGCGGCTAGATGGCCCCTCAGTGGTTTATCGGCCCGGACCCGACATGGGCGACGTTAGCCCATTGCCTGCCAAGAAAAACGGCTTCGTCACTTTTTGCACCTTGTCGCGTTCAGTGCGAATGAATGAGAAAACCATCAAGGTTTGGGCAGAGATATTAAAGCGGGTTAAAGGATCAAAATTGCGTTTAGATAGTCGCAATTATATGGATCCAATGATGTGTGATCAGGTCGCTGAAAAGTTTGCCAAATTTGGTATCGAACGTGACCGTCTGATCATGGGCTTTAACAGCCCGCCTTGGGATGTATTACGGGAAATTGATATCGCCCTCGATTGCTTCCCGCACAATTCGGGCACCACCTTGTTCGAGCATCTTTATATGGGCAACCCCTATGTGACGCTATACAATCGCGCCAGCGTGGGCACGCTGGGTGGGGCGATATTGCGCCATTGTGGATTTGGCGAATGGGTGGCGCAAAGCGAAAAGGAGTATGTCGATATAGCGGTTGATCTGGCCAGCGATCTCGACAAATTGGCAGATATCCGCGCCACAATCCGCGAAAAGATGCAGGACAGCCCGGCGATGGATGAAAAAGCCTTCGTCAAACGTATGGAAAATGCTTACCGTCAAATGTGGACACGATATTGTGAAACAGCGTAGTTTATTCAATTTTTGTCAACAACAGGTGCTGTGATGGCTCCGCCCCAAAAAAACTTGGCTTCTAAACAACCGACAATCGCAGAGTTGTTGGCAAATGGGGCCAATCACCATAAAAAGGGAGAGTTGCAGAAGGCGGAAGCCCACTATGCAACAATATTAAAAATTGAGCCCGGCCATGGTGATGCCAATCATTTGATGGGGCTGTTGGCCAAGCAGGTGGGAAATCTTGACATGGCCAAGGAATTCTTGGCCAAAGCCGTTGAATCCAATCCTAAGCACCCGCAATATCGTACGAACCTCGCAAAATTGCTGCTGCAGCGTGGTGAAGCAGACGAAGCGTTGGACGCTATTGTTGCAACACCACCGCCCCACACAATTGAGGTGCAACTGCTGCACGGGGTCGCCCTGCAAAGCCTTGGCCAGCTTGAGAAGGCCATCAGTCAACTTCGGACAATTTTGAAACACACTCCCAAATTCGCGCCGGCGCTGCATCATCTCGGCATCATCTTGCGGTTGCAGGGGAAGATTGAGGCGGCGATTGAATATGGACAACAGGCCATATCGCTTGCACCACAAAATGCCGAATTTCACTTTCAACTGGGCCTCACTTACGCAGAAAGTGGCACCAGAGCAGCGTCAATTTCCTGTTTTGAAAAAGCGATGAAGCTCAACCCCAACCATGCAGCAAACTGCAGCGCCTTGGGCATACAATTGCTGTTTGAAGAACGGAATGAAGAGGCATTGGCCAAGCTAGAACGGGCCGCCGAATTGGCACCAGACTCTGCGGAGTACCGCAACAATTTGGGCAATGGTTATTATGCTTTGAGAAAGCTGGATGCCGCCAAAGATCAATTTTTGAAAGCAATTGAGCTCGACCCGAACAATGCAGGTGCGCAGAACAATCTCGGCATCCTCCTGCGTGAATTAAATTGTCCGCTGGAGGCCTTAAAGCATAATCGGCGTGCCGTTGAACTTTGCCCTGATGACGCAAATATGCACAACAGTTTGGGCAACACACACCACCAATATGGTCAGTTAATTGAAGCAAAAGCGGCGCTGGAAACCGGAATTTCTTTAGACCCAAACAACGCGGACGCACACGCTAATTTATGTGTAGTGCTGCGCAAACTTGATTTGACGGACATGGCGATAAAATCGGGGAAAAGAGCCGTAGAACTCGCCCCTAAAATGGCGCGGGCACATAATGGGTTGGGAATGGCTTTTTTGCAGCACGGCGACCTGGCCGCTGCGAAACCGGCCTTTCAAATGGCGCTGGAAATTAATCCTGAACATGCCAAGGCACACAGCAATCTGGCCAGTCTTTATAAAGATTTTTGCGATTTTGATCTGGCACATTACCATTTTGAGCAAGCGCTGGAGGCTGATCCCACGTTCAGCACTGCTTTTTCCAACATGTTGTTCACCATGAACTATGACCCAGCCAAAACGGGCGAAGAAATTTTTGCTTGGTATCAACAATATAATGAACGTTACGCCGCACCGCTTAAAGACGAGCAAAAACCGCACACGAACGATCGCACAATCGATAGAAAATTGCGCATTGGCTATGTCAGCTCAGCCTTCCAAAGGCACCCCGCTGCATATCATTTTCCGCCCCTTTTTGAGTTTGCCGACAGGGACCGGTTCGAAATTTTCGCCTATGCGGATATGTCAAAAACCGATGCATATACCAAGCAGTATATGGACCACTGTGACCATTTCAGCAAAACCAACGGCATGAGCGACGAAAGTTTAGCGACACGAATTTGTGAGGACCAGATTGATATTCTGGTCGATATTTCGGGTCACGCCAAGGGCAACCGGCTGTTGACCTTTGCCCGCAAGCCAGCGCCGGTTTCCCTGCACTGGCTCGATTTTGGCTACACCACCGGCATGGATGCCATTGACTATTATCTGGGCGATGAGCATGTCACACCAGCGCGCGACGATCATTTGTTCGGTGAACGGGAGGTTTGGCGGCTGGACGGGCCTTCGGTGGTCTATCGCCCGGGCCCCGACATGGGAGAGGTCAGCCCACTGCCCGCCAAACAGAATGGCTATGTGACCTTTTGCACCCTGTCGCGCTCAGTGCGCCTCAATGAAAAAACCATCAAGGTCTGGGCCGAAATCCTCAAACGGATTGAAAGGTCGAAACTGCGGTTGGATAGCCGCAACTATCAAGATGAGGTGATGTGTGACCGGGTGGCTGAGCAGTTTGCCGCACACGGTGTCTACCGTGATCGTCTGATCATGGGCTTTAACAGCCCGCCTTGGGATGTGTTGCGCGAAATTGATATTGCGCTTGATTGCTTCCCCCACAATTCGGGCACCACGCTTTTTGAGCATCTTTATATGGGCAACCCTTATGTTACGCTCTACAATAGAGCCAGCGTGGGCACATTAGGTGGCGCTATTTTGCGGCATGCAGGTTTTGGCGAGTGGGTGGCGCACACCGAAGACGAATATGTTGATATTGCGGTTGATTTGGCCAGTAATCTCGACAAGTTGGCCGACATCCGTGCCACTATGCGATCCAAAATGGAGAATGGTCCTGCCATGGATGAAAAAGCCTTTGTAACCCGTATGGAAGACGCCTACCGACAAATGTGGAAACGCTATTGTGAGACGGAAGTATGAAGGCTGTGATCCTGGCCGGGGGCCTCGGCACCCGCATTTCGGAAGAAACCCATCTTCGCCCCAAGCCCATGATTGAAATTGGGGGAATGCCGCTCCTATGGCACATTTTGAAGCTTTATTCACATCACAATATCAACGAGTTTGTCGTGTGCTGCGGTTACAAGGGCTATGTGATCAAGGAATATTTCGCCAATTACTTCCTGCATAAATCGGATGTCACTTTCGATATCGGCAAAAATCAGATGCATGTGCATGAGCGCCACGCCGAGCCGTGGAAAGTGACGCTGGTTGATACAGGCGTTGATACGCTAACCGGCGGACGCCTAAAACGCATTGCTGAATATGTCAAAAATGACGACGCTTTTTGCATGACCTATGGGGATGGCGTTGCAGATGTGAATGTTTCAGAGCTTGTCAAATTTCATCGGGCCCATGGGCGCTTGGCCACTATCACCGCAGTGGCCCCGCCGGGGCGGTATGGTGCGCTTGAAACAAAGGGTGATGCCGTTACCGGTTTTAACGAGAAACCGCGCGGGGATGGCGGTGCGATTAATGGAGGGTTCTTTGTGCTATCCCCAAAATGTCTCGATCTGATCCAGGGAGACGACGTTAGTTGGGAGGAAGGGCCGCTTACAACCTTAGCAGCGGACAACCAGCTACATGCCTTTTCACACGATGGATTTTGGCAGCCAATGGACACGTTGCGCGATAAAAATCGTCTCGAACGAGCTTGGCAGTCAGGCGAAGCGCCATGGAAAGTGTGGGAATAGGCTGAAATGGACCGGCCACAGCTCGACCCAACATTTTGGGCAGGAAAAAAGGTTTTGGTCACGGGCCACACAGGCTTTAAGGGCGCGTGGCTTTGCCATTGGCTTTTGCGGCTCGGCGCACACGTTACAGGTTTCGCTTTGGCGCCTAACACATCGCCAAATCTTTTTGATTTGCTCGATCTGGACTCGCGTATGGACAGCACATTTGGTGACCTACGCAACTACGAGGTCGTTCAAAAGACATTGCATGCAGCGCAACCAGAGATCGTTCTGCACCTTGCGGCGCAAGCCTTGGTGCGCGCCTCTTACGATGATCCGTTGACCACATTCGAAAGCAATGTGATGGGGACAGTGCACTTGCTGGAAGCAATCCGCTCAGCCCACGCGCTTAAGGTTTGCCTCGTAGCGACAACGGACAAAGTTTACCGCAATTTGGAACAAGGCGTACCGTTTTGCGAAGACGACCCGCTCGGAGGGCATGATCCATACAGCGCCAGCAAGGCGGCCACGGAAATTGTCATTTCCTCCTATCGACATAGCCTTTTCAAGGATGCCTCACCAAAGCTTTTGAGCGCACGGGCAGGCAATGCAATTGGCGGAGGCGATTGGTCAGCCGATCGGATCATTCCCGATGCCATCCGCGCTTGGTCAAACAAGCAAACCTTAAACGTGCGTCGACCAAATGCGTTGCGCCCATGGCAACATGTTTTGGAGCCTTTGTTCAGCTATCTCATTCTTTGCCAATCGGCACATGAGACCCACTACGCAAACTACAATATCGGCCCCGCCACCGACGATAAAATGAGCGTTGGAGAGTTGATCCAACAAGCTCAAACCTGTTTTGGTCGCGGCGAATTTGAATTCGGCACCGGGGACAAGGGACCGCACGAGGCCGGACTGCTGCAACTGGATGCAAGTCGTATCAAGAATGAATTGGGCATTGCGCCAGCGTGGTCGAGCAAAGAAGCATTGAAACGGACAATGGCGTGGTACAAAAACCAAGATGGTGGAGCCAACGCCCAGGAGCTTTGTGACCGCGATATTGAGGCATTTGAGGCCACCACATGAAATTTGATATAACGCCAACAGCAATCGATGGTGTCTTCATTCTCCAACGTCAGCAAGTCGGCGACAAGCGTGGCCATTTTTCGCGGTTATTCTGCGCAGAACAATTTCGAGAACTGGGATGGGATACACCAGTTGCTCAGACAAACCTGTCGCATAATAACGGAGAAGGTACCCTTCGTGGCTTGCATCTGCAGTTGCGACCGCATACGGAAATGAAATTTGTGCAAGTGTTGACGGGCGAAGTGCTTGATGTCGCAGTAGATATGCGACGCGCATCGGCAACATTTGGTCAACATGTGGCAGTTGAATTAAGTGACAGCAATCGTTATGGCCTGCTTATTCCTAACGGTTGCGCCCACGGTTTTCAGGTACTCAGTGCCCAGGCGACATTGCTTTATCACCACTCAAGCGCCTACCACCCAGAATCAGAAACTGGCGTGCGCTTTGATGATCAAACCTTGGCCATCAACTGGCCGCTGCCGCCTCAAAACCTATCTGATCGCGATCAGGCATTGCCGTCATTTCTCAGCTTTGGCGAAGGTGTGGCGTTATGAGATGTCGTCATTGCAACGCTGAGCTCAATCACGACCTAATCGACCTGGGCGAAATGCCGCCTTCGAATGCCTACCTCATCGAAGCGGAATTGACCAAAACTGAGCCTACCTACCCGCTTAAGGTAAAGGTTTGCGATAACTGCTTTTTGGTGCAGACCGAAGACTTCGCCCGGGCTGACGAATTATTCACTGCAGACTATGCCTACTTTTCCTCGACCTCACAAAGCTGGCTGGCGCATGCCCGTCGCTTTGCAGATTCTGCGATCGAACGCTTTCAGCTCTCCAAGGAAAGCTTGGTGATCGAGCTCGCGTCAAATGACGGCTATTTACTGAAGAACTTTGTCGCTGCCGAGATACCCTGTCTGGGGGTTGAGCCAACCAATGCCACGGCAGATGCGGCAGAAGGATTGGGTATCCCCCAATGGCGTGATTTTTTTAGCCGCAGGGCAAGCGAAAAGATCATGGCGCAATATGGCCAGGCTGATCTGATTATTGGCAACAATGTTCTCGCGCATGTGCCTGACATTAATGACTTTGTGTCTGGCGCGGCCAGTTTGCTGAAATCAACCGGCACGATCAGCTTTGAGTTTCCGCACCTTTTGAATCTTCTGCGCCATTGCCAATTCGATACGATCTATCATGAGCACTTTTCTTATTTGTCGATGATTGCGTTACAACGGATTGCGCAGGCAGCACAGCTGAAAATCATTGATGTGATGCAATTGCCCACCCATGGCGGCAGCTTGCGGGTTTATCTGGCGCATCATGATGATCCGCGCGCACCGAGTGCAAATGTGGATGCGGTCCTGCGCGAAGAATTTGATTTCGGCATAGCCGACATCACAACATATGAGGCGCTTCAACAAGAAGCAGAACGGATCAAAGCGGAACTTGTCGACTTTTTAGCAAGCGCCCGCGCGGATGGGAAAAAGGTGCTCGGCTATGGCGCGGCCGCAAAGGGCAACACGCTGCTGAACTTTGCAGGTGTCACGCCAGATTTATTGCCGATGATCGCCGATGCCGCCCCGTCGAAACAAGGCAAATATATGCCCGGAAGCCATATCCCTATTGTGACGCCAGATCAGCTGGTGCATGCTGAACCCGACGACGTATTGATCCTACCTTGGAATATCGGGCCCGAAATAATGGCGAGTATTTCGCCGCGTTTTTCTTCCAAACCAAGGTTTGTTTGGGCCATCCCCACACTAACCATAGAAGAATAGTGATTTTGCGTTAAACTTGGTGCGAATCGAACATCCGTTCCACCATTTTTGAGGCATATCATGTCAGATATACCCGTCTTTAAGCCATTGATTACTCAGGATGAAATTAGCGCTGCCGTCGAATCTTTGGAGATGGGCTGGCTCGGCATGGGCAGCTATGTCGCCGAATTTGAGGCCAAGATTGCTGAGGTCATTCAAGCGCCTGACCGTCACGTCTCTGCGGTGAGTACCGGCACAGCCGCACTGCATGTTGCGCTTCTGGTGGCTGGTGTTGAACCGGGTGATGAGGTCATCGTTTCCGCGTTCAATTGCTCTGCGGACTATCAGGCCATCAGCTGGGTTGGCGCAGATATCGTATTTTGCGATTGTGATGATGACACGTTGGAAATGGATATGGACAAAGCGGAGACGCTGGTGTCAAACAAAACCAAAGCCATCATCATCATGGATTATGACTGCATCATTTCGGACTATGACCGGGTTGATGCCTTTGCAAAAAAGCATGATTTGCGCGTCATCCATGATGCCTGTCACTCCTTTGGCTCTTCTTTTAAAGGCAAGCCTGTAGGCTCTTATTCTGACATTTGCGTGTTCAGCTTTGATCCGGTGAAAACAATCACCTGCCTTGATGGCGGCGCTGTTGTTGTACGCACTGAAGAAGAGCAGAAATATGTGCGCGAGCTGCGGCTTTTGGGGATGCAGCAGCCTTCGGAAGTGATGTATCAGAACAAGCGCGCTTGGACATTTGATGTGGAACGCGTGGGCTTTCGCTATCACATGCTCAATCTTCACGCCGCCATCGGGGTACGGCAAATCGAAAAGTTGGAGCAAATCCGTAGCACGCGCGTCGCCGCATCGCGCCGCTATTCAGAACATTTGGCGCCAATCTCAGAGGTCCGCACACCCAATTCTGAATTTAATGAGGTCAACCCCTTCCTTTATTACATCCGCGTGCCGGCCGAGGATCGTGACGATCTGCGCACCTACTTGAAGGAAAAGGGCATTGACACCGGCATACACTGGCAGCCAGGTCATTGGTTTAGCCTATGGAAGGATTGCCGCAAAGGCGATTTGAGCGTCACCGATGCCGTGGGCAATGAAATCCTCTCGCTGCCACTTCATTCGATGATGGACCTTGCGCTGGTGGACCAGGTAAGTGACGCGATCTCACAGTTCTTCTCAAATAAAGTGACTAGCCATGATGGTTGATCGCAGTGAAGTATTCCAAATCATGAAGAGTGGCTTCGGCCTTTGCCTGCCGATTGACGGGCAACCCAACGCGATCTTGCGCCCGGTCGTAACCGACAGCGACAAAATTGACCCGCAGGATGTCGACCGCCTCACCCGTTGGCGGAATGAGCACGTTATTCGCTTTTTGACTGAGTTTGATGCCACCGCCGAGCAGACAACACAATGGTTGATCAATCGTGTGGGGCCGGACAATGGCAAAATTCTATTGATGGTCGAATTTGAAGGCAAGACCGTTGGCCATACCGGACTTGGATTCGGCAATTGGTCGGCAAATTATATTGAGGCCGATGCCATTGTGCGGGGCGAAGATGCACCTCGGGGCCTCATGAAAAAGGCGTTGCAAAGCACCCTCTCTTGGGCGCGCGACTCCTTGGGTCTCGTTGACCAATGGGTTCGGGTACGTTCGGATAATCCAGCTGTGAAGTTCTATGAAGCAGTCGGCTTTCAAGAGGTAAAGCGTGTACCGTTAGACTATCGCATTGAAGGGGCAATGAAAACGTGGTTTGAGCGCACTGATCATGAGTCTGCCCTAGCCTCGCTTGTTTATATGCAGCTTGGAACGCACAATGCATCGCAGGTTGGGAGCAAGGCGTGACCCCTGCCGCACTCGCCAGATATGTCGCGCAACAACTTGCCAACTTGCTGCCGGACACTGACATTGACGCTGTTGAGGCAGAAATCTCGCGCCACCTACCAAACACGCTGGATCGTCTCCATTATTTAATCAAGCATGTAAAAATGTGGACGCCGGGCAAATTCGACCATTTGCATTCGACGCAATATTGCACCTTTCTCTATCTGCTCAGCAACGAGATCTTCACCCAGACCGGTGAGCGAGAACTACCCACACGCATTTTTCTGCTGAATAAGGCGATGAACGCGATTGATCTTTTTTATGAAATCGATCTGCCGCCAGTATTTTTCATCGGACATTCCGCCGGGATCGTGTTAGCCAAAGCGACATATGGCAATTATCTCGTGCTCTATCAAAACTCAACGGTTGGAAAGAACCACGGCAAGGCTCCTAAAATTGGTGACGGCGTAATTGTTTATCCCAATAGCGCGATCATTGGTGATACAGAAATCGGCGATCATTGCGTTTTGGGCCAAGGCACCAGCGTGATTAACCAAATTGTGCCAAGCAATCAGTTTGTCTTTAATGGCACAGGCTCCTCACCGTTGCTAAAACCAACACCCCAAGACCAATTGCCGTTGGAAGAATATTTCCGCGTTTAAAAGGAACATGCCTGTGATTTTATGTTGTGGCGAAGCGTTGATTGATATGTTGCCGATGGAGGCGGCCGATGGGCGGTTGGGATTTGCGCCAGCCGTCGGCGGTTCGGTTTTTAACACGGCTGTGGCGCTTGGGCGCTTGGGCGCGCAAGTTTCTTTTCATTCCAAAGTCGCCACAGATGGTTTGGGCGAACAGTTGCGCGGCGCGCTGTTAGATAGCCACGTCAATCTTGATCATCTCAAACGTAGCAAACTGCCCACACCGCTTGCGATGGTCCATCTCAAAGATGGCCACGCCAGCTATCAGTTTTATGATGAAGGGACCGCCGCACAGGATTTCACTGACGATGAGACATTGCCCATACCGAACAAGGTGCACATGGCATTTTTCGGCGGCATTAGCTTGCTTGGGTCAAAATCCGGGCCGTATTATCAGCGTATTTTAACCGAGATGGCGCAACATGTTCCCGTGATGCTCGACCCCAATATACGACCGAGTTTCATTGCCAATGAATCTGCCTATCGTCGCGAATTGGATGCCCTCTTTCCGCATGTGAGCATTTTGAAGGTCTCCGATGAAGATCTGGCGTGGATTGCCGGCCTAAAGTCTGTTGACGAAAAGATCCAAGAAATCTTCGATTTCGGCACCAAGCTTATATTGATCACCAAGGGGGGTAACGGCGTTGAGGCGATTGGACGACATGTGCGCATCAATGTTCCGGCTGCGCCCGCAGATGTGGTTGATACTGTTGGGGCTGGGGACACGTTCACGGCTGGTTTTTTAAGCGCGCTGCAGGAAGACGATCTGTTCGGCTCCTTGCTTACCATTAGTGAAGAGCAGTTGGCCCGCGCCGTACAGCTGGGCGCACACGCGGCGGCGATCACCGTATCACGCCATGGCGCCAATCCCCCATGGCGAGAAGAGTTAGGCTGATTTGGCGGTGTTTCGTCCGGCCAGATCGTCCAAAATCGGGCAGTCGGGCCGCTGATCCCCGTGGCAGTTTTTCACCAGCACTTTTAGGGTGGACCGCAGGCTTTGAAGTTCGGCGATTTTCTCATCGACCTTTTGGATTTTTTCACGCGCGATCCGTTTAACGTCTGCGCTGGCGCGGCCCTCATCATCGTAGAGTGATAGCAGCGTGCGGCACTCTTCAATGGTGAAGCCGAGGCTGCGCGAGCGCTGCAGAAATCGCAGTCGATGTACATCATCGTCCGAATAGTCGCGATAGCCATTCTCTGCCCGGTCAGGTTTGATCAGGCCAATATCTTCATAATAGCGGATGGTTTTGGTGGGAAGACTTGTGGCTTCCGCCGCATTGCCGATGTTCATTTCTTTATCTCCTCGCCCCGGCCATATAGTTTGCGCAATTCAGCCATTTCCTCTTCAGAAAAGCCGATGGCGTGTGCTTTGCACAACAGCTCATTTAAAGGCGTGGTCGCCTGATCTGACTTTTGTTCTTCGCAAATAATTGACATGTTTTTCCTTTCAGAAGTTCTAAAGCTTCAGGCCGCGCAGGCGCAGGGCGTTCCCGATGACAGATACGGATGACAAACTCATGGCAGCGGCGGCCAGCATGGGCGACAAAAGCGCGCCCGTTAGTGGAAACAGGATACCGGCGGCAACTGGCACACCCACGCTGTTGTAGGCGAATGCAAAAAACAGATTTTGCTTGATGTTGCGTAGGGTGGTTTTTGCCAGTTTGCGGGCGCGCACAATCCCGGTTAAATCGCCTTTCAGCAGCGTTATACCCGCACTTTCAACGGCCACATCCGCCCCGGTGCCCATGGCCAAGCCCACATCGGCAGCTGCCAAAGCCGGCGCATCATTAACGCCGTCACCCGCCATGGCAACTTTTTTGCCTTTGGCGCGCAACTCTTCCACGAGGGCTTTTTTGTCTTCAGGGAGCACCCCTGCGCGGACATCATCAATATTGAGATCGCGAGCGACAGCCTTTGCGGTGCGCTCATTGTCACCGGTGGCCATAATCACCTCAAGCCCTTGTTCATGCAGCGCGGCAATGGCCGACTTTGTGGTGGGTTTGATTTTGTCGGCAACGGCAATGATCGCCACCAAATCGCCGTCTTTGGCCAAATACATGGCCGTTTTGCCCTGCTCTTGCAGCGCTGCAGCCTTGTCCTGCGCGTCATCAGACGTTGCACCCAATTGTTGCATCAGCGCCCAGTTGCCAAATCCCAGTTTGGCGCCAGAAACCGTGCCGAGAACGCCCTTGCCCGTCACTGCTTCAAAATCCGATGTATCGCTAAGCGCGACATTTTTTTCTTTCGCGGCATTGACGATGGCTTCGGCCAAAGGATGCTCTGAGCCTTGCTCCAATGACCCGACAAGCTGCAGCAGTTCGTCTTCATCGCCCGCCAAGGCGACAATATCCGTCAGGCTTGGTTTGCCTTCGGTCAGGGTGCCTGTTTTATCGACCACCACAACATCGACTTCAGCCATGCGTTCCAATGCGGATGCTTCGCGCACCAACACGCCAGCTTGGGCGCCACGCCCCGTTGCAGTCATCACAGACATGGGCGTTGCCAAGCCCAGCGCGCACGGGCAAGCGATGATCAAGACGGACACAGCGGCGATCAGCGCATAAAGGATTGAAGGCGATGGCCCAAAGAAGAACCAGACGCCAAAGGCGATAATCGCAATAGCCACAACCGCAGGCACAAAATAGCTGGCCACTTTGTCGGCAAGGCCTTGGATCGGCGCTTGCGAACGCTGGGCAGAAGCGACCATCGCAACAATTTTGGAGAGCATGGTCTCTTCGCCCACATGGGTCGCTTTCATCACCAGCGTGCCATTTTTATTGATGGTTCCCCCGGTGATTTTGTCGCCGACATTTTTTTCAACTGGCACCGGTTCGCCGGAAATCATTGACTCATCAATTGCGGTTGAGCCTTCGATGACTTCCCCATCAACGGGTACGGCTTCGCCGGGACGCACGCGCAGCCTGTCACCAATCAGGATATTTTCCAAAGGCGCATCATATTCGCTGCCATCATCATTGATGCGGCGCGCGGTTTTGGGCGACAGGTCAAGCAATGCGCGAATGGCGTCTCCCGTGCGTTCTCGTGCCCGCAATTCAAGCACTTGCCCCACAAAGACCAGCGCAATGATCACCACTGCGGCCTCATAATAAACTGGCGGATGCCCCATAACCAGCACTTCCGCGGGCAATAGACCGGGAAAGAGCGTTGCCAAAACGCTGAAGCCATATGCGGCCCCGACGCCCAGCATAATCAGTGTCCACATATTGTAGTTGGTGGTTCGGATGGAGTTCCACCCACGTGCGAAGAAGGGTTGGGCGGCCCACAGCACCACAGGCGTCGCCAAAATCAGCTCCAGCCAAATGGCGATATTTTCGCCGATCCATTGTCGAATGGGCAGGCCAATCATTGGCCCCATGGTGAGGATTAACAGGGGAACTGCCGCCGCAACGCTTACCCAAAGGCGCCGCGTGAAATCAACCAATTCATGGTTTTCTTCCGAAGGCACGCCATCCATAGGCTCCAACGCCATGCCACAAATCGGGCAACTGCCCGGCTCATCCCGCACAATTTCGGGGTGCATGGGGCAAGTATATTTCACATTTTTCGGGGCCGTTTCCGCTTTTTTCTTACTGCCACCAGATATATAGAAATAGGGGTCGGCCTCGAACTTGTCATGGCACTTTTGCGAGCAGAAATGATACTCTTCACCCTTGATGGTGAGACTAGGTTTTCCTGCATTCACGTCCACTTTCATGCCGCAAACGGGGTCAATAGCCGTCGCACCATTGTCCGAATTACCGTGATGAGTGTGATCGTGGGCGCTTTTTGAATGCGCGTTTTCAGTGTGGTCGGCCATGGGTGCTCCTTTCGGACAGCAATTGCATGGTGACCGTTCTAATCCTTCCAGTCAATGGAAGGTCAAGCGATTAAAAGAGTGTTGCCGAAAACGAGGTCAAACGACACTCAAATAGCCCGCCAATCCGGCTTTCTGGTGCTCAATCACATGGCAGTGGAACGCCCAGTCGCCCAAATTGTCGGCCACCAGCGCCACTTCAATGGTTTCATCTTTCAACAGATGCGCGGTATCCGTCCAGATTTGGGGGATGTCGCGCTTGTTGGACCGCAGCAGCTTGAACACCAGCCCATGCAGATGGATCGGATGATCGTTAGGGCTCTCATTGCGCAGGCGCAAAATATAAGTTTTGCCCAGCTTCATTTCGGCCAATGGCCCCACATTGGGCTCGGCATCGCCAGGCCACGGCTTTTTATTGATCGACCAAAAGGAATAGCCAAAAGAACCGCACCAGCCATTATTCTGCGGATCAGCTTCTGGTGTCCAGCCAAACAAGAATTCGTGGGTTTCGGCAGTAGATAGATCTAGATCTGGCAATTGATTGCGGGTCAGCGACGGCAGGTCTTCCAATTGGTGTTTGAGGTTCTGCCCCGTCGGTATCAGCTGCGCCAACGGGCGATGACCAGAAAGCGCATGATGGTTGAGTTTCACCATAGTGCCCTTGTCCGGCATTTGAAGGGCCATATCCACGCGTTGGCCGGGTGCTAGGATCAATGGCGCATCTTTGGTGGGCCATGGGATCAAATCGGTGGCATGGCCATCCATGGCCACCACTTTGCCTTTTGCTCCCTCAAGCGCCAATCGATAGATACGCGCCGTATCTGTGGCGGCGATCCGCAAGCGCACAAGTCCACCTGCCGGTGCGTCATAAGCCGGGCTCTGCAGCCAATTGGTGGTCATCACATTGCCCATGGTGCCGCCACGCGCTGCACCACGCTTGGTGTATGGCGTGTCGAGCGATCCGTCGCTCTTCAGGTGGAAGTCTTTCAAATTGAGGGCGATTTCCGCATCAAATTGCGGGTCTTTGTCGTCCTCCACCACCAAAATACCTGTCAGGCCATGGGCCATTTGCTCCATGGTTTGGCAATGGGGGTGGTACCAATATGTGCCGCTGTCTGGTGGCGTGAACTCATAATCAAAGCTGGTGCCCGGCTCGATCGGAAGCTGAGTTAAATAGGGCACGCCATCCATTTTGTTGGGAATGCGCAGCCCATGCCAATGGATGGTGGTGTAATCGTCGAGCTGATTGTTCACCCTAAACCTCGCGGTTTGTTTTTTGTGCAAACGGAGTACGGGTGGCGGCGCATCGCTTGCGGTCGAAACCAAGCCGCTTGTGACGCCTTTGCCCAGATCAAACGAGGTGTGTTGAATATTTATGGAAGTGGGCGCGTGCTGCTGAGCAAACGCATTGCTGCCCCACGCAGCGCCAACCGATAGCGCTGCCGCCCCACCTAAAAAGAATTCACGCCGATCCATCGCTGTCTCTCACCAACCTTGATGTCTTGCCATTTCACCAGCGAACACCATGCCGAAATCGTTGCTTTTTAAAATCATACTCAATAGGAGGTTCAATTGCCTGATTTACATCAAGATCTAACCAAAAAAGTTCCTATCAAAGGTGCTCCGCTCATCATCAATTTCGCCGCTAGTTTTCACCCTTATCATTCTGAGTGTCGCGGTGCTTATGCCGCGTCGCGCCACTCGAGCTTTTCCAGATTTTCCCGAAAGGCAAAGCGCACCAGATGGCTTTCAATCACATCTTTGGTGCGGCTGAGCGCTGCCTCGTCTTCGGCCTCAATGGCGATTTCCAATTGATTGGCGTCGGCGCGCATTTTGGCAATGCCAAACGGGAAATTGGCATAGCCGTGATTGCCATCAAAATCGGCATCAATTTTATGAGCAAAATGCTTGCACAATTGACCCAAATAGCGCGGACCTTTGTCCGTCATAAACTGCGCTTGTGATTTTTGCATAGGGCACCTCAATAGCTTGTAAAAAAGCCTGGAACGTAAGGCAATGCCCTACGCTCCAGATCAAATATTACTGAAAAGGTCGCGATAATCAGTAATATTTGAAGGTTGACGCATCTGCACGTCGATAAACATGATTTTTATCATCATGTTTTTATAGGGTGTGTTTTACAGACTGAAAAACAAAAAATCAATAGGAAAATCAATTGTTTAGAATGATTCTAAAGTTTTGAGGCAAGTGGTTGGGTTTGTTGGCGTTAAAGCTGAGAACTAAAGGCCAAAGGTAAATGCCGGTTTTGTTTTCCGGCATTTCGGTCGCCACTGTCGGTTACGACAAACGCCTACAACGCGACAAAGAGGCCAGCAGGTTGTTGATCACAGATTTTGACACCCGGTCAGCGTAAGCGTAGTTCTAAGTGAATACTTTGAACAAAAAGTCGCATGATGTTTACTTCGACAAGGTTTTCACAAAAATCGATAAAAAGAAGCTATCTGCTAGCTTCACGATTTGAACAAGCTGCTGGTACCAATCCCATCGCACTCAACTGCCCTGTCGCTTTTGAAATTTTTTGATTTATGGATGAATTTCAAGCCGCCATCGGTATGTCTATTTTTCTTGCCTGAAAAATCGGACTAAGCAGACCTCTCAAGTCTTTGCGTTCTCGGTCAAGAGTGCCGCAATAAATCGCGTCGCGCGTCGCCACACAACTCTGCAAATTCAGAATGTTACAATGTTGGTGAAAAGGCATGGTGCCCGGGGGCGGATTTGAACCACCGACACGCGGATTTTCAATCCGCTGCTCTACCCCTGAGCTACCCGGGCACAATTTGATTGCATGTCGCAATCAGCATGATGGCGCGGTTATAGGGCGTTCATTCCGCTCTGTCCAGCGCCGAGATGCAAAAAATGCATAATTTTGAGAGAAAAATTTCGATTGCGGCCAAGCATCTAATTTTCCTCGTCAAATTCAGCTCCATCTTCTTCCACAACCGGGATCGCATAGGAGCCATTTAGCCATTTGCCCAAGTCTAGATCTGCACAATGCTTTGAGCAAAAGGGATGGAATTTTCTGTCACTTGGCTTGCCACACATCACGCAGGGCTTGGGCGCGCGCAAGCCGGTGACCTTGGCCTCACTCTTATTTGCATCATTTGCCATAGTTTAGATACCTGAAGCGGAGTTGAGCCAGTTGAACTGGATTGGATAGCCCTCGCCTTTCAAAAGCGACACAGTTTCATAAAGCGGCAGGCCCATTACCGCAGGATAAGATCCTTGCAGCTTCACCACAAACGCTCCCGCAATGCCTTGAATGGCATAGCCGCCCGCTTTGCCCTGCCACTCGCCTGAAGCGAGATAGGCTTCTACTTCATTGTTGGACAGGCGCTTGAAGCGAATTTTTGTTTCCACCAAGCGCCGTCGTGCCTGGCCACCTGGGGTGAGCAAGCACACCCCGGTATAAACCTTGTGGGTGCGGCCGGAGAGCAATTTCAGGCAATTGGCGGCGTCTTCCAGCAATTCTGCTTTGGGCAAAATGCGTCGCCCCACGGCGACAACCGTGTCGCCGCCTAGCACCAATGCATTTTCGTCAATGCCGGTTTGGCGCGCTTTATGCTGCGTGGCGATGGCTTTCATGTGGGCCAAGCGCCCGGCCAGCTTGCGCGGCGTTTCGCCCTTTTGCGGGGTTTCATCAATATCAGCAGGCACCAGATGATCCGGCTCAATCCCAATCTGATTGAGCAGCGCCAAACGGCGCGGCGATGAAGACGCCAATATCAGATCTGGACGGGCCGCCATATGATCATTCTCCGCAACTGCGCCAAGGGCGCGATAGGCTTATTTAAAGCGGTAGGTGATCCGCCCTTTGGTCAGATCATAAGGTGTCATTTCCACCAGCACCTTATCGCCTGCCAAAACACGAATCCGGTTTTTGCGCATCCGGCCCGCAGTGTGGGCGATGATTTCATGGTCGTTTTCTAGCTTCACCCGGAAAGTAGCGTTCGGCAACAATTCTTGCACGACGCCCGGGAATTCGAGCATTTCTTCTTTAGCCATTCTGTCTCCTGAGCTAATTTTTCCGCCTTATAGCAGCATAGGCTGGGGGAAACTATACAAAATCAATGTGTTTGTGAACCATTTGGTTGCGCGTCCGTCAAGATGGCGGGCAATTCTGCCTTTATGCGCTTGGATAAATCTTCGCGCAAGGCGCGATAAGCATCTAAACGCTGTTCGCGATTGCCCTCTTCCAAAGTGGGGTCCGCCACATCCCAGTGCAATCGCGCGCCCGCTTCATAGTCTTTGGCATCCACAGCGGCTGGCGCCTCTTCCGAAAGCGTCACAATCAGGTCAAAACTGGTGGCCACCAACTCGTCCATTGTGTGCGGCGTATGCACCGACATGTCGATGCCAATTTCTTCCATCACATCATGGACAAACCGATCCACTTGACCCGAGCGCACCCCGGCAGACCGGGCGATGAGTTCGGAGGGGAAATATTTACGCGCCAGCGCTGCGGCCATAGGGGAGCGCACTGAATTCATGGAACACACAAACAACACCGAGGGTTGTTTGTGCGCGATGCTGATAGAGCGATCGGCATAGGGTTGCACGGCACAGATCAGGGTGAACAGGCGGCGCGCCGTGTTCAAATCCATCTCCAGCTTCCCCTTGAGGCGGTCACGTAGCATTTCGGCGGCGTCATTGTGCAGGCCGCGCCGCCCCATATCCACCGCCTCAATTTGCATGGGCTGCGCGCTTTTGATCGCATCATAATAGCTGTCGCGAATGCGAAAATAATCGCGAATCATATGCCGCATCGGCGTGAGTGATAAAAAGTGGGCGGCGATGGGTTCGTTGGTTTCCGGATTACGCACATCCAAAACCAAATGATTGCCCTGAATCGATAGGTGAAGCGCAAAGGGGCCGCTTGCTCCGTTTGTCGGGGCAAAAGCATTTTCATCCACCAGGTCGTAAACCGCGATGCGCCGCTCATGCACCTCATCCGGATCAATGGAAATGATGGTTTCCGGATCCAGTGTCACGGTGACGAGTTTATCGCTATCAGGATCTAAAATGCGCATTATGCCCCTTGCCGCGTTCAACCAGCCTAGAGATTAAGCCGAATTGAGACCGAACGTCCATGGGCTTGCAAATCTTCAGCCTCGGCCAACGCAATCGCATCGGGCGCAAGGGCAGACAGCGAAGAGGGGCTGCAGCCCAAAATCGAAATACGCTTGATGAAATCATGCACATTGAGGCCAGAGGCGTATCGGGCGGAACGCGCGGTGGGCAACACATGGTTGGTGCCGCCAATATAGTCGCCAATGGCTTCGGGCGTGTGGTGGCCCAAAAAGATTGCGCCTGCGTGGCGTACTTTGTCGATATATTGCTCGGCCTTATCGAGCGACAACTCCAAATGTTCCGGCGCCATGCGGTTGGCAATATCAAAGGCTTCATCGAGATTGCTCACCTCAATGACTGCGCCATAATCTGCCCAGGACGGTCCAGCCAAATGCTTTTTCGGCAGCAACTCAAGTTGCCGCTCGACTTCCTTCATCACATCGTCCGCCAATTGCGGGCTTGTGGTGACCAAAATAGATTGGGCGGCGGTGTCGTGTTCGGCTTGGGCAAGCAGGTCCGCTGCGATCCAGGCCGGATTGGCACTATCATCGGCGATCACCAACACTTCGGACGGGCCCGCAATCATATCAATGCCCACCTTGCCAAAGACCTGCCGTTTTGCGGCAGCGACAAAGGCATTGCCTGGGCCGACAATTTTATTGACCGGCGCGATGGTTTCAGTGCCAAACGCCAAAGCGCCAATGGCTTGCGCGCCGCCAACCCGGTAAATCTCGCTTACGCCGGCGATCTTGGCTGCGGCCAAAACCGTCGGGTTCACTTTGCCGCCGGGCGTCGGCACCATCATGGCGACCCGCTCAACCCCGGCCACACGTGCCGGCGCCGTGTTCATCAACACCGATGAGGGATAGCTGGCCAAGCCGCCGGGCACATAAATACCCACGGCATCCACCGCATTCCATTTTGAACCAAGGGTAACCCCCTGCTCATCTTCAAACAATTCGTCCTTTGGCATTTGCCGCGCGTGATAGGCCGTAATCCGCTTGTAAGCGTGTTTTAGTGCCTCGATCAGTTCATCCGGGGTGTCCAAATAGGCTTGATCGATTTCGTCTTGGGTGAAGACCAGCCCCTCGGGCGTCAAATCCAGCTTGTCGAACTTTGCTGTGAGTTCAACCAATGCCGCATCGCCGCGCTGTTCAACCTGATGGAGGATTTCGGCCACACTGTCGCTAACTTCAACCGAAGATTCGCGTTTGGCATTGAGCAACAGATCAAATTTGTTTTCGAAATCAGCGTCGAAGGTGCGCAGTCTTTGCGGCATATAAGGTCCTATTATTCAATTTCGTGGGCGGGCTTGGCCTTGGCGCGCCAGGCGGCGCCCAAATCAGCCAATCGTGCTTCAAGGCATTCAACTTGCAAAGCTATAGAGCCACCACCAGCAAATTCAAGCGTGACATTGCCTGATGGCGCTTCTGTGGGTTCAAAGCGGATGGTCAACAGTTCCAAAACGCCATCTTTGGCGTTCATATCGAAGCCGGTGCTTTTGGCGCTCAGCACATGGTCAAAGTGTAGCGCGGCGCGGCGCCGTTCACCTTTTCTGGACTTATCGCCGGTTTCCCATGCAAACCGATTCATCAAAAAGGCAAAGCGTTTGTCGCCGGGCACATAGCCCATATCGCCCACTTTGATCACTGAATCTTGCGTATAAGCAGCGATCACTTCCAAGTCTTCTTGGTCTAGGGCGAGCAGTTTTAGATCAGCCATTTTTCGGTCCTTGCATTCATAACCTGTTGGCTCATACCTAATGTGTGTGGCCGCGGTTCACAATGGGCGAGCATTGATTTATTGCCTGCCCGCGTGCGCCTTAGCCCGACACACGCTCAATTTTCGCGCCACAACGGCTTAGCTTGTCTTCAAGCCGCTCAAAGCCACGATCCAGGTGATAGATGCGATTGACAATGGTTTCGCCTTCCGCGGCCAACCCGGCGATCACCAGCGAAACGGATGCCCGCAAATCGGTGGCCATCACTTGCGCGCCTTTTAGATGCTCAACACCCGTTACTTCGGCGGCCTGGCCATCAACATCGATATGTGCGCCTAAGCGTGCCAGTTCGCTGACATGCATAAACCGGTTTTCGAAAATGGTTTCGCGGATGGTGGTTGTGCCATCGGCACGGCTCATCAGGGCCATATATTGTGCCTGCAAGTCCGTTGGGAAGCCCGGATATTCCGACACATCAACATCGATGGATTTGATGCCGCTGCCATTTTTGACAATGCGGATACCGTCTTCTTCTTCGATCACTTGAGCGCCCGTTTCTTTCAACACATCCAGCGCGGCGCGCAAATGCTCTGCATTCGCGCCTTTCAGCAATACGTTGCCGCCCGTCATCGCGACAGCCATGGCATAGGTGCCCGTTTCGATGCGATCGGGGATCACATCAACTTCAGCGCCATGCAAGGTGTCGACGCCCTCAATGGTCAGTGTGCGCGTGCCCACCCCTTCAATCTTGGCGCCCATGGCAATCAGGCATTCGGCCAGATTTGTCACTTCGGGTTCCATCGCCGCATTTTCGATCACTGAGGTGCCCTCAGCCAAGGATGCCGCCATCATGATCACGTGGGTCGCCCCAACAGAGATGCGCGGCAACACAACTTTACCGCCTTTGAGGCGGCCGCCGGGCGCTTTTGCGTTCACATAGCCGCCATCAATTTCGATTTCGGCGCCGAGTTGCTGCAAACCATCAATATAAAAATCTACCGGGCGTGTGCCGATCGCACAGCCACCGGGCATCGAAACGCGCGCTTCGCCCATCCGGGCTAAAAGCGGTCCGATCACCCAAAAGCTTGCCCGCATAGTAGAGACCAATTCGTAAGGTGCACATGTGTCCACAATGTCATGAGCGGTAAATGTGATGCGCTGGCCCTGCATTTCATCGTCGCCGCGGCGACGCCCCTGCACGGCAATATCAACCCCATGATTTTCCAAAATACGCTCAAGCTGCTTCACATCGGCCAGCCGCGGCACATTGTTGAGCACCAGCGGGTCTTTAGTGAGCAAAGATGCAATCATGAGCGGCAATGCGGCATTTTTCGCGCCAGAAATTGGCAGCTCACCATTAAGTTCATTGCCACCAACCAATCGAATGCGATCCATATTAATTCCTTTTAGACTGACCCGACAGGGGATCTCAGATTTGTTTTGACGCACCTTATGAACAAAAATGCGGCCAAAAGGTAGCATTTAAGCGCGCACAATCGCACTTATTGCTTATTTTCCTTCATTTTTTCAAACACGCTTGGTTTGCCCTTGGGGCGCTCTGCCAAGCCTGTTGGCGCCTCAACCCGCGCTTTCGATTGGGTTTTGCGGCGCCGCAAATTGGCCCGCAACTGGGCGGCCAAACGTTCTTTTTTCAGCTCGTCTTTGGTTTTTTGTTTCTCAGACATCATCACTTCAATCGTGCATTTTTTGGGTGAAAAACGGGCTCTTACCTATTTGACCTGTTTCTTGCACGTTTTTTATGTGTCCGTCCAGTTTTCCCCTTGCGTTGAACAAATCATTGTGGCAGTAACCACGGCGCTTGATGCGAAAACAATCGCATCAATTTTGATCGCCACAAAGATCATATATGCTGCCGTAGCTCAGGGGTAGAGCACTCCCTTGGTAAGGGAGAGGCCGAGAGTTCAATTCTCTCCGGCAGCACCATTTCTCAAATTACAATCGTTTTTCATCTCATGGCGATCCGCTTCGCCCGAGGCTTGCATTGAATTGAACGATTCGGCTGTGCCAATTTTTGGCAACCGCCTTGCTGATGTCCGAAAAATCCGTACGCTGCAGTCCAGTTGTGTTTTATCGAGGCGGCCATGTCAGAAATTCAATTGGAGGACAGCTGGAAACAGGCGCTGGCGGATGAGTTTTCCAGCACCTATATGCAACAGCTAAAGTCATTTTTGCTGGAGCGAAAAACCAATGGCGCGACTATTTTTCCAGCCGGGTCGAACTTTTTCCGGGCATTGGATTTAACGCCGTTAGAAGACGTCAAAGTCGTGATTTTGGGTCAGGACCCTTATCATGGCCCGGGGCAAGCGCATGGGCTAAGCTTCAGCGTGCGTCCCGGCGTCCGCATTCCGCCTTCTCTGCTGAATATTTATAAAGAAATTGAACGTGATTTAGGCCTTCCGCGACCTCAACATGGTTTTTTGGAAAATTGGGCAAAGCAAGGCGTATTGTTGCTTAATAGCGTGCTGACTGTGGAACAAGGGCAAGCCGGTGCGCATCAGGGCAAAGGGTGGGAGCGATTTACCGACGCGGTGATTGAAAAAATCAACGCGCAGGGGCACCCCACCGTCTTTATGCTTTGGGGCAGCTATGCGCAGAAAAAGGCCAGCTTTATCAATCAAGACAAGCATTTGGTGCTCAAGGCCCCTCACCCATCGCCCCTGTCGGCCCATCGCGGTTTTTTGGGCTGCGGTCATTTTTCAAAAGCCAATGCGTTTTTGTCGGCGCAGGGCCGCGATCCGATTGATTGGCGTCTTCCCGAACAGGTAGAAACCAGCTAGCATCACGGTCCAACCTAATCTTTGCGTTCTGGCGAGGTTCCTATGCCCTATGTTGACAGTTATTATGCGGACAACCGCATCAGTATCGCTCCGTTTGCAGCGCTAACCGAGCATATCCAGGCCGATATTTGTGTGGTTGGCGCCGGGCTGGCGGGTCTCACGGCGGCCCGGGAACTTGCGGCCGCTGGCAAATCGGTTTGTCTTTTGGAGGCGCACGATATTGGTTGGGGCGCATCTGGGCGCAATGGTGGCTTTGTGTCTGACGGTTATGCCGAGGGCATGGGGGCGCTTGAGAAAAAGCTGGGCCGCGATCACGCCAAAGCGCTCTTCGCCCTTTCGCAAGAAGGCACACAATATGTCAAAGACCGCATGGCGGGCTTCGCTATTCCTCAGCTGCCCATGGGCCGCAACTGGCTTTCGGTGGTGCGCCATGATGTGGGCGACGCCATGTTGCGCCACGCGGCGCAGATGAACACCGAATATGGCGCCAATTATGAAGCGCGCAGCACCGAAGAAGTGCGGGCCTCGCTTAAGTCAGCCAGCTATTTTCAAGGGCTGGAAGATGGCAACGCCATCCATATCCAGCCGCTAAACTATGCGCTTGGCTTGGCTGATGATGCTCGTGCGCAAGGGGCGCAAATATTTGTTCAAAGCCCAGCGACAGATTTACAAAAGCTGCGCGATGGCTTTGAGTTCACCACTTCAAACGGATCACGCATTAATTGCGGCCAAGTGATTTTGTGTGGCTCTGCCTATATGCACCATCTTTACCCCCGCATCGAAGGCGCCGTTTTGCCCGTGGCGACTTATGTCGTCACCTCAGCAAAACGACCCGATTTACTGGAAAACGCGATCACTTATCGCGGCTGCATTTCTGATAATCGCCGCGCTGGCGACTATTATCGGCTGGTTGATGAGGGCCAGCGCTTGCTATGGGGTGGGCGCATCACGACACAACGGTCCGAACCTAAAAAACTCGCAACTCTTCTTAAGAACGACATCGCGAAGATTTATCCACAATTGAGTGAACTTGAAATTGAATATGCATGGTCCGGTCTGATGGGATATTGCGTGCACAAAATGCCCGTGTTGCGCGAGCTGGAACCGGGCCTTTGGACGGCCACAGCAACCGGCGGGCATGGCTTAAACACCACGGCAACCATCGGCAAAGTGGTGGCTGAGGCGGTTGCGGGTACGTCGGATCGTTATCAATTGTTCGCTCCTTTCAAAGCCCAGTGGGGCGGCGGCCTGCTGGGTCGGCTGGGCACGCAAATGAGCTATTGGGCGATGCAGGCACAAGACCGATGGGATGAACGGCGCTAGCTTTTTACTTGCTTGCATTCAACGCTAAAAACACATTCAATACGGCCAATTGGCATGCGGAGGGGAACCAAATGCAACGAGTTAAGTCAGCGATAAAATGGACCGTCTCGGCAGTAATCTTGGTTCTGATAGGGGCCATCGGATTCTTGCTGATTTCACCCCCCGATTTATTGCGGGTGGGCACCAATTACGCTGCCAAAATCGTCTGTTCCAACGTGTTTATTGCGGACCGTGATCCACAATTGGTGCTGCGCGAAGATGTTCAAGCGCCGGGGCATCCCTTGTTGCGCTACGTACAAATTGATGTCGACCGGGATCAACAGCAGGTGGAAGCGCGGCTGTTGGGCATATTTGCCACTGGCACCGCCGTATATCGTGAGGGGTTTGGCTGTGCTTCGCTGCCTTCAGGGGAGAGAAGCAATCTGGCCGATACAACGCTGAAACGTCCCGAGTTTGATCAGTTTGATCCCAATGCCATATGGCCGTTGGGTGATAAAGTCATCCAAACGCAAAGTGATCGTTTGCAGGATCTGCTCGATAATTCTGCGCTGAGAGGGCCGAATATGCGCGCAATTGTTGTTGTGCATAAGGGCCGCATTATCGGCGAACGCTATGGTGATGGGTTTGACGCCAAAACCCCTTTGATTGGCTGGTCCATGACCAAAACGGTCAATGCCGCCCTGATTGGCGCGTTGCTGACGGAGGATTTCACGCTCAATCGCACTGACTTGCTTTCCAATTGGCATAATGACACCCGCGCAAATATCAGCCTGAAAATGCTGATGGGCATGGAAAGCGGGTTGGCTTGGAATGAAGATTATGGCGATGTGTCGGATGTCACGCGCATGCTTTATCTGACCGAAGACGCAGCGGCCTTCGCCGCGGAAAAACCGCTACAGGACGATATCGGCAACGCCAAGTTTGAATATTCATCCGGCACAAGCGTTATTCTTTCGCGCATCTGGCAAAACCAGTTGGGCAAAAACTCAATTTTTTGGCCCGACCGGGCGCTGTTCGAACCTTTGGGTATGCGCAGCGCTGTGTTCGAAACAGACGCCAGCGGGACCTTTATGGGGTCCTCCTATCTCTATGCGACCGCGCAGGATTGGGCACGGTTCGGTTTGCTGCTTGCGTCTGGGGGCAAATGGTATGGCAACGACATCCTGCCCGAAACCTATTATGACTTTATGGTTTCACCTACGCCGAAGTCTGTGACGCCATGGGGCGAAAACGAGTATGGGCAGGGTCAAGTCTGGCTTAATGGACCACGCGGCCAAACGCCGGATCAGCTCGATCCGGATGCAGGCTTTGGCCTACCCGATGATATGATTTGGATGTCGGGCCACGATGGTCAATCGATCGCCATCAGCCAAGACGCTGAGCTGGTTGTGGTGCGCATGGGGCTTACCCCTTCGCGGTGGGGCTACAAACCGCAACCCTTGGTCGCCGCTATTCTTGAGGCCTTGCCGGAATAGGCTTGCCTGCCCTGCTAATGGGTATCGCCCGCATTGAGCTTGATGTCATCGCCTTTATGAAAAGCGGCGCGCCAAATGGCGCGTCTTAGCGCCTCGGCCATTTGTGACAAGGGCAGATGTGGCACCTCGCCTGATGTTGGTGAAAGACATTCGGTCGCCTGCGGCACATGGACAAAACCCGCGCGCGTTTTGGGGTAGTTGCAGGCGCAAAGGTGCAGCACGCCATACATCAGGTGATTGCACACAAATGTCCCGGCGCTAAACGAGATGGCGCTGGGCACCTGTGTCTCCATCTCTTTCACCATCAGATTTATTGGCAGGGTGGAAAAATAGGCTGTGGGACCATCAGGAAATATCGTTTCGCCCACCGGTTGATGGCCCGCATTGTCGGGAATGCGAAAGTCATCAAAATTGATGGCAACTTTCTCCGGCGTTATTGCCGCGCGGCCCACGGCGACACCGAGGGCCACGACCATATCGGGAGCCTGTTGCTGCATCAACTCATCGAGCTTATCTAGGGCTGCATAGCGTTCAACCGGCAAAATCGCGCTGACGATTTCCGCATCACCATCACTCGCGCCATTTAGCAGTTTTGCCAATTGTTCGGACGGATTTTGCTGTTCATTGCCGAATGGCTCAAATCCTGTCAGCAAAATCTTCATGTCGTCCAATCCTATTGCGCCAAACCGCCCATCAGCACATATTTTAGCTCAAGATAATCATCCAAGCCATAGCGGGAACCTTCACGGCCAAGACCGGACTGTTTGATGCCGCCGAACGGGGCTTCAACCGCAGAGGTAACGCCCTCATTGACACCAACAATACCGCATTCGATGGCTTCGGCCACGCGCCAAACCCGGCCCAAATCATTGGAGAAGAAATATCCGGCCAAGCCAAATTCTGAATCATTGGCCAAAGCAATGGCGTCAGCCTCATCATCAAACTTGATCACTGGCGCCACGGGGCCAAAAATTTCCTCGCGCAGCACGCGCGCATCGCGGCTTACGTCGCGCAAAATAGTTGGCTCATAGAAAAGCTCGCCCTTGTCGCTCCCGCGTCCGCCAATTGTGGCCGAAGCGCCTTTTTCCAGCGCATCACCAACCAATTCTTCAACTTTGGCTACCGCCTTCTTATTGATCAGCGGCCCCAGCACCACATCATGATCAAATGCGCCGCCGACTTTTAGCTCGGCCACCTTTTCGCTGAACTTCGTGACAAACTCATCATAGATGCCCGCTTGAACATATAGGCGGTTGGCACACACACATGTCTGTCCCGAATTACGGTATTTAGAGGCCACGGCCCCTTCTACGGCCCGATCAATATCGGCATCATCGAACACGATAAAGGGAGCATTGCCGCCCAACTCAAGCGATAGTTTTTTGATCGTCTGTGCGCCATTGCGCATAATAATGCGCCCTACATCTGTGGAGCCGGTGAAAGAGACCTTTGCCACATCATTATGGGTTGTCAGCACATCGCCCACCGCTTGTGCGGTGCTGGTGGGCACAATATTGATCACCCCGTCTGGCACACCGGCTTCTTTGGCCATTTGCGCCAATGCCAGCGCCGACAATGGCGTGTCTTCCGCCGGTTTGATTACAATGGGGCAGCCAGCGGCCAGCGCAGGCGCTGCCTTGCGCGCAATCATCGCATTGGGAAAGTTCCACGGTGTGATCGCAGCAACCACCCCAACGGGCTGTTTCATCACCAGGATGCGTGCATCAGCTTTATGGCTTGGCACAATGTCGCCATAGGTGCGGCGGGCTTCTTCGGCAAACCATTCAATGTAGGCCGCGCCGTAGCGAATTTCCCCCAGCGCTTCAGCGAAAGGCTTGCCCTGCTCGGTTGAAAGCAATGCCGCCAGCTCTTCATCATGGGCCATGACAATATCGAACCAATTGCGCATAATCTGGCAGCGTTCTTTGGCTGTTTTGTTGGCCCATGGCCGAAATGCAGCCTTGGCCGCAGCGACCGCGCTTTGCGCGTCGTCAGCATTGCAATCCGCAATATTTGCAACGATGTCGCCAGTGGCTGGATTGGTTACGGCAAAAGTGTCACCCGATTTTGCGTCGACCCACTCGCCATTGATAAATGCTTTTTTATTCAGAACCTGTTCGAACGACATTCTATCCCCTACCTACCAAGCCATACTCGTTTGCACGATTTTGGCATCAGGCTAGCCTGTCGATAGGGACATGTCATTAATCAAATAGACGAATTACATGATGATTTTGAATGTCTTGGTCACAAATTTTGATGATTAGTTTTTAGGCCGAAGGCTGGGACATTCGGAACATCCTGTTACCAATTGGCACGGCATGATCGTGCAATCGATTGGTGCCTGCGTCATCTCGTAAAGCCGCCATAATTTGGAGCGGCGACCGGATTTCACAACAATCAAAGCATCATTTTGAGCGCTGATCAGCTTGTGGATTTCCTGAATATCGTTGCTTGCGACAATTTCGCAATCGCCCAGCGTACCCTTGAGCTTGTCTGCCGCCCTGAACGCGCCATCGACACCGATGATCATTTGGCAATGTGGGGCGATTTCTCGCATAATCTGACGGTAAGCGCGCGACCCGGTGTTGCCTGTGTCCGAGATTTGCCCGAGGACAACGACTAATTTGCCGTTCTTCATTTCGCTGACGTCGGCGGCAAACAGTTTGGTTGCCCAGTATGGTGCCTTAAACGCATCCATCAACAAATGTTGGCCTGATGCGGTTTTATGAATGCTCATATGGTTTTTCATTGGCTCGATATCCGCCAATGCTGCAATTGCGGGCTCAAGCGGCAGCCCTTTTGCATGGAGCGCGGCCAGCGCCGCGAGGATGCTGGTCAGCAGCATAGTGCCGACAAATCTTGTTTTCACCGGATAGGATCTGCCTTCAACATAAAGGGTGAAACAAAGGCGCGATTTCCAATCAGCAGAGACGATTTCAGCACGCACGGCGGCATCGGCCGCACGGCCATAGCTTATAAGACCAATATTGCGCTTATTATCTGCGGCCAGACGGGCCAGGTGTGGATCGTCAATGTTCAAACACGCGACACCCTCAGGCTTTAACGCGTCGAGCAGCTTGGATTTCTCTGCCAAAATCGCGTCTTCGGACTTAAAAGCGGATATATGGTCGCCACCAATGGTGGTTAGCACGGCGATATCTAGCGGCACATCGGCCACCAGATAATCGAGGTAACCCGGCTCACCGCCGGAGATTTCCTGCTCCACAGTCTGGCGGCTTCTGTTCAGCTTTCGCAAAGAGCGATAAACCCAACGCTTGGAGTTGTTGCCCAGCCCTGCATACACGGGCTCGGCATAGCCTTTCGCCAACATCTCAGACAAAATCTTGGTGGCGGTGGATTTGCCACAACTGCCCGTTATGCCGACAATGTATGGGTTTAGCTCTTCTATCTTTTTCTTGGCTTTGCGGCGCTCTATGCCCCCAATGACCTTGTAATAGTAAGGTTCCAGCCGCTCTGCCCAAGCCAGATTTAAAGTTTTCAAAGCTTTGTTCATAGGGGAGCTTGGTTCCGCAATTGAAAATGTTATCGTCTAATCTGAGGCGAGATGTTTGGCAGCAGGCATTTCTGATCCGATTTAGGATCACACCCGTTACTTTACAGAATACGGAGTTTAAAATGGCAAGAAAAATACTTATTTGGGCAATTTTTTACGCGGCGACAATTGTTGCGGCAAGCAGCGCGGTTTTGTGGGAAATTCAATCCTATTATTTCGCGCTTGAACAGCCGTTTTACGCGCCGCCCGCTTGGTTGTTCGGGCCGGTCTGGACCATTCTCTACATTTTTATTGCAACGATCGGCTATCGTATTGTGATGGCGCCGCAAAGTGACATTAAGCCGATATTGATCGCCCTTTGGACGTTGCAGTTTGCTTTGAACACCATTTGGACACCGAGCTTTTTCGGGGCGCAAAATCTTGGCGTCGCCCTGATCTATATTGCCGCGCTCGACGTAACCGTGCTGATCACCATGGTGTTGTTGTGGTCACGTGACCGAATAAGCTTTTGGTTAGCCGCGCCCTATATGGCGTGGATAGGTTTTGCCACGGCATTGAACGCAGGCTTTCTCATCCTGAACGGATAAATCTCCTCCCTCCTCACCTCCGGCTCATCTTGATACAAGGTGGGCCATTTTTTTGCGCTGTCTGAATTATTGACTTTCAAAATTTAAAGTAATACTTGGTTTTATAATGATGAGGAGAGCAAAATGTCACCGCGCGCAATTTCCAGTTTGGCCAAAACCCTTTCAATCTTCCTCTTGATTGCCTCCATCTTGATCCCCGTTATGTTTTTTGCATTTGTCGTGTTTGCCAATTCATTGGAGCTATCGCTGCTGGGCAACGCCACAATCAATTTACAAGCGGACGACTTCACGCCCACTATGCGCGCCATTCTGGGCCTATTTGCGCTTGGCTATCTCACCCCATTGTTGGTTGGTTTTGCAGGACTGCGGCAAACATTTGATGAAGCGGCGGCGGGCCGTTGGTTATCCGCGATGTCTGTCGCCGGCTTTCAGCGCTTCGCCTGGGCCAATTTGGCCCTGCTGGTTTATGAGATTTTTGGCGGCGCATTTTTGGTCACCTATGTGCGCTTGCAGCAGGTGCCGAACCAGATCTCCTTTATGTTTGGGTTGACCACAGAGTTTTTCACCGCTTTGTTTATCGCCTTGGCGATTCTGGTTGTGGCGCATATTTTTGCCGCCGGCAGAAATGCTTATGAAGAGAACCAAACATTTGTTTAGGCTGATTTATGCCCATTGTTGTTAATCTTGATGTGATGCTGGCCAAGCGCAAAATGCGGCTGAAAACGCTGTCAGAACGCGTGTCGCTGACCGAGCAGAATCTATCAATGATCAAAACCGGCAAAGCCAAGGGTATGCGCTTCGAAACATTGGCAAAAATTTGTGATGTTTTGGACTGCCAACCCGGTGATCTTCTCGAATATGTGCCCGACGAAGAGGCCGACGCATAGCTGTTTTCACATGGTTGTGATGGAAAAGCGCCCGGAAATTCTAGGTATTTAACCAAATTCAATTGCAATCATTAACGGGTTCGCGTTATTGCATATATTGGTCGCGAAAAAAGTCTCATCAATTGACCTGCGTCATGTTGCCGGATCGCATGCATGATAATTTGCGACTAAGTTGGCCTTGTGGTTAATGGCCGACACGGGCATGAAATATAGGGGACGAGTTGATGGATTATCGCGGACTTTTTGAAGACGCCATCGACACACTACGTCGCGAAAAGCGCTATCGTGTATTTGCTGATCTGGAGCGGGTTGCCGGAAAGTTTCCGCGTGCCGTGTTCCGTGACGCGGCAGACAATGCCCGCGAAATCACCATTTGGTGCTCAAATGATTATTTGGGCATGGGCCAAAATGACAAGGTGATCACCGCCATGCAGGAAACTGCTGGCAAGCTGGGCGCTGGCGCTGGCGGCACCCGCAATATTTCTGGCACCAACCGGCCTTTGGTTGAGCTTGAGCGTTCGCTCGCTGACCTACACAAAAAAGAGGCCTCTTTGGTGTTCACTTCTGGCTTTGTGTCCAACGAAGCCGCGATTTCAACCATCGCCCGGTTGATCCCGAATTGCCTGGTGCTGTCTGACCAGTTGAACCATGCTTCCATGATCGCGGGCGTGCGCCAGTCTGGGGTTGAAAAGAAAATTTTCCGCCATAATGACATGGCGCATTTGCGTGAGCTGCTTGAAGCTGCTGGCAAAGACCGTCCGAAATTGATCGTTTTCGAATCAGTTTATTCCATGGACGGTGACGTGGCACCGATCAAAGAGATCGCTGATCTGGCCGAAGAATTTAATGCCCTCACCTATATTGATGAAGTGCATGCGGTTGGCATGTATGGGCCACGCGGCGCGGGCATTTGCGAACGCGAAGGTTTGATGGATCGCATCGACATTATTGAAGGCACCATGGCCAAGGCGTTTGGCGTGATGGGCGGCTATATCACGGCCAGCCAGCCAATCGTTGATGCTGTGCGCTCTTATGCGTCCGAATTTATCTTTACCACGGCTTTGCCCCCTGCTCTTTGTGCCGCAGCGCGCGCCTCTATTGATCATTTGAAGCAATCAAGTGCTGAGCGTGAAGGCCAACAACGGCAAGCGCAGCGCACCAAAGAGATTTTGGGCGCAGCCGGCCTACCGGTTATGCCAACTGAAACACACATTGTGCCGATCATTGTTGGCGAAGCGCGGGGCTGTAAAGCGGCCAGCGACATGCTGTTGGAAAAGCATAATATTTATATTCAGCCGATCAATTACCCCACTGTGCCGAAAGACACAGAGCGGCTGCGGATCACCCCAACCCCATTGCACAATGATGAGATGATCTTTGAACTGCGCGATGCCTTGTTGCAAGTTTGGGATCAATTGGGTCTGCCGAAAAATATCGACACCTCACAATTGACCGCTCAAGCGCTCAATTCAGGTGATTTGGTGTTGCCAACGATTGGTGGCTAATAATTTGGCATGAGTTGCCAACTACGCGTATTTCGGCCAGTCCGGCAGATTGTGGGGCTGGCCGATTTGTTTTTGCCTCACCCGTTAGCATCAGCGTCATAGGCATCGCGTGCGGCGCGTACATCACTAAAGTTAGATGTCGCCCAATCCACTAGCTCTTTGAGCGGGACCAGCATGGATCGCCCAAGCGGTGTCAGGCCATATTCCACACTCGGCGGCTTGGTTGGGTGAACCGTGCGATATACATATCCGTCGCGTTCGAGATCGCGTAGCGTTTGGGTCAACATCCGCTGAGAAATATCAGGGACCAGGCGACGTAACTCACCAAAGCGATAGGGCCGTTCGCCAAGCGCTTGCAGCAATAACGTACTCCACTTACTGAAGATTCCTTGCATCACCTGACGCACAGGGCAGTTTTCCAACGATTGGCCTTCTGGCAATCCCTGCAATTGGCGGGCAAAATTATTGTTTGCTTCCATAGGTGGTTCCCTTTTCGTAACCATCGGCAGAAAAACTGCCTACTTTTCTTCTGCGCACAAAAGATTATCTTGCACCAACTCTCAAATCGAGAGCAACCCACTTTATGAGACATAATACTCATATTGCATCAGGAATAAAAGGATATCATATGAGCAAGATCCTCATTACCGGCGCATCAGGACAACTTGGTAGCCTCGTAATCAAGCACTTATTGGAAACTGAGAATATTGCCGCTGGCGACATCGTGGCGGGCAGTCGCGATCCATCAAAATTGTCCGATCTGGCCGAATTAGGGGTTGAGACGCGCGCCATTGACTTTGATCAGTCCGAAACATTAGACGCAGGCTTTGCCGACATTGATCGGCTTCTCATCATCTCCACCGATGTGTTGGATGTGCCGGGTAAGCGCCTCGCCCAGCATAAAGCGGCCATTTCGGCGGCCATCGCAGCAAATGTTTCTCGCATTTTTTATACCTCAATGCCCCGCCCTGACGACAGCGCCATCAGCTTTGCACCAGATCATGCAGGCAGCGAGCAAGCGATCCGTGAAAGCGGCCTCGCCTATACGATTTTGCGTGACAGTTGGTACATGGAAAACCTGTTTATGACCCTTCCGCAGACCATTGCTTCGGGCCAATGGTTCACTTCTGCAGCAGAAGGGGCAACGGCCTATATTGCGCGAGAGGATTGCGCGCGCGGCATCGCTGCAGCTTTGGTGAAGCAGGATGACAATAATGCGCTTTATACGCTTACGGGCAGCAAAGCTTTCAGCAATCCTGAAATTGCATCACTGGCGAGCGCCGCCACTGGCAAACCAATTGACATCATTGCTCTCGACGATGAGGCTTTGGCAAAGGGATTGACACAGGCGGGCGTTCCCGAAGGGCTTATTCCATTTTTGATCTCAGTGGAGAAAGCCACACGGGCGGGACATCTCGCAGATGTCACGTCAGATTTTGAGCATTTGACCGGGCGCCAACCTGTAGCGTTTGAAGACTTCATCAATAACAACGCAACAGCCCTGCGCGGCGCTTAAGCTTTGCGTGTGGGCGGAGCTTTCCGCCCACACATCTTCACCACTCCGCCACCATGGCGCACATGGGTTATCTCGCAGTGCTGCCGTCGCCTTGGCTTAGCGCTTTGAGCACCGACAGAGTCTGTGTCGTTTTTTCCACCGGCACAAACAAATGGTCATGGTAGAAAGCCGAGACCACATTTGAGCTGATGCCGTTCAACGTCAACGCGGTGGAAATGGCGTCTAGAAAACCCACTGCCTCCAATGAAGAGTGCACCTGCAAGGTGATGCGCTGGCAGCGAAACGATACATCGTGGTCTGTGCTGTCTTCTTCCTTGATGATATAGGTCGTGCCTTCGTCCTCTTCAAAGCGCATCAGCGCCTTTTGGTCGAGGTCTCTATCAGGTGATTTCAGGCTCAAAAACACCCAAATCTGCTCATCCAGCTCCGGCGTCATATTCGCCAGCAATCTGTTCAAATCGAGTTCGCCTGGTGATGGTTTTTCGGACATTTTCCCTCCGCGCATCAGCGCAATGTTCAGGTCGTCCTGATTTTGATGCCTTAATCATGGGTCGTCCCACCTGCCGAACCTAAAATCCGCTGCGGCAAAGCGCAAGAAAAAAGGCGGCCCAAACAAGGGCCGCCAGTTTTGCTCAGTTGAAGGGGAAGTTCGAATTCAACTGGTCAATACGATGCGCACCAGATCGGCGGTGTTGCGAGCACCCAGCTTTTCCATCACGCGGGCACGGTGCACTTCGATGGTGCGGGGGGAAATCCCCAACTCGCGCCCTGCCTCTTTGTTGGATTGCCCATTGGTGATGAGTTGCAGCACTTCGCGTTCGCGGGGGGTGAGTTGGCTAAACCCGCGCACTTCAACCGGACGGTGAGAACCGGATTGAACAGCGCCGATGTGCACATTACGCTGTAAGGCCTGGCGCACGGAACGCACCAAATGCTCTGTATCGATGGGCTTTGTGATCACATCAGCGGCCCCAACCTTCATCGCATCAACCGCACCGCCCACATTTTGCGACTCTGAAAGCATAAAGATGGGGGCTCCTGTGCGCATATTTTTAAATCGCGCCACTGTGGGCAAGGCATCTTCATCGCCCACATGCATATTGATGATAACCACATCGGGTATTTTGCGCTCAATCGACCCTAAAAACTCCGCGATGCTGGTTGAGAAGCTGGTTTGAAACCCTTCAAGGCGAAATAAAACGCCCAACGCTTCACACGTGGCATGATCCGCATCTACGATTTTGACGAGCAAGTCACGGTTCAGGGCGTTGTGATAATAAATACCCGAGGTCATTGCGCTTGACCTATAGGAAAAAATACTTGTTTGGGTGGAGTTAGGATGGGCACGTTCATGTGGCACTCCAATTTCAATTTAAGTATAAATTCAATGCTTTAAAATATGGAACATCGACATATGCGTAATTATGCTGCCCCTAAATGGCTTGACCAGTTTGGCCAACTACCTAGGTATTTATTCATAGGTAATTTTACGAATACGCCTTCTGTTCCTGTTAATAGGTTTATTTTCCTATTCATCTAGCACAACCATTGGTTGTGTGCAAGTGCCCTTTAGACCTTTGAATAAGTCCCTATTTTGGTTGAGGCTTTGCCCCGGTGTTTGATTTGGCTATAGATTGAAAGAGCATTTATTGGAGTGGGTATGTCAGATCGCGAGAATCACCAATGTGATGAAACAGCATTGCGCTTGGCGGTGGAGCATTTGGGCCAAGGTATCGCTGTTTTTAATCAGGATCGCTGCATTGACGTCTCCAATGATCAATTTCAAACCATCTTGGATTTACCACCAGCCCTGTGTGAAGCTGGCACGGCGCTGGCGGACATAGTACGGCATTTGGCAGCCCGGGGGGACTTTGGCGAAGGCGACATAGATACGCTTACCCAAAGCCGTCTCGATGAGATTGAGCAGAACACATCCGGATTGCTGGAGCGTTCGGGGCCAAATGGCCAGTTTTTGGAGGTCCGCACCAATCGTTTGCCCAATGATGGTCTGGTGATCAGCTATAATGACATTTCGGCGCGGGTTTCCGCCGAGCGGGCGCTGGCGCAGGTCAACCAATCGTTGGAAAAGCGCGTGCAGGAACGCACCAAAGCGCTCACCCATTTGAACAATGAGCTGGAACGGGCGCGCGCAAAAGCAGATGCGGCCAATTTGGACAAAACGCGTTTTCTGGCAGCCGCCAGCCACGATTTGTTGCAGCCGCTCAATGCGGCACGACTATACACCTCGACCATGGTTGAGCGCGCACACGGCACCGACTTGGCCCGACTCGCGGCCAATGTTGATGATTCATTGGTGGCGGTGGAGGACATCATGTCCGCCTTGCTTGATATTTCACGCGTGGATAGCGGCGCGATCAAACCTGCAATTTCCATTTTCTCACTTCGCGAGTTGCTCAAGAAAGTGAAGGTTGAGTTTGAACCGGCTGCCGCGGCAAAAAACATCAAGCTGCGCTTGGTGGGCGCCGACGCATCGGTCAGCACCGACCGGCGCATGGTCGCCCGCGTTCTACAAAACTTAGTGTCAAACGCGATCAAATACACCCCCGAAGGTGGCGCGGTGCTGGTGGGATGTCGCAAGCGCGGCAATCGCATCCGATTGGACGTCATCGACAATGGCATCGGCATCGATAAAGACCAGCACTCGCTCATTTTTACTGAGTTTTCTCGGCTCGAGCCGGGCGCGCGCATTGCCCAAGGTTTGGGGCTGGGCTTGTCGATTGTGCAGCGCTTTGGCCAAGCCCTAAAACTGGATGTTGAGGTCGACAGTGTGCCCGGGCGCGGATCGCGTTTTTCGATCTATTTACCGCCCTCGGCTGAAGCCCTTCCAGCTTCGTCACCAAGCAATGCGGCAGCGCAACCGGCCAGTTCCCTGGTGGGCAAGCAGGTTCTTTGTGTTGACAATGAACAAGACATTTTGAACGCCATGCAAGACCTGCTGAAGGGCTGGGGCTGTGATGTGCGCGTCGCGCGATCACTGAAAGAGATCTCACAAAATGACATTCTGGAGGGCTGGGTTCCTGAGATTGTTTTGATGGATTATCACCTTGATCAATCCTCGGGCCTTGATGCCATTCAATGGTTGCGCCAGAATGTGGGCGGACATTTGCCTGCCGTGTTGATCACCGCAGACCGGAGCGCGCAAGTGCAAACATTGGCCGAAGAACGCAATGTTTCACTGTTGCCCAAGCCCCTCAAACCCGCGGCCTTGCGGGCGCTGATGTCGCGCCTGACTTAGAAAGAAAATTGCATGGCAAATTGGATTTTTCTGACCTGTTATGCCCTGATCATTGGTCACGAATTGGATGCCATCAAGCAGAAGGAATGGCGCATTTTTCCCGGCACCAATTTGCTGCCCGACCAGCTTGGCTTTCAGGTTTTTACCGCCCTGCATGTACCACTCTTCATCCTATTGAATTGGCTGTTTTTTCTCAGCACCCCGGCTGTCATGACCGCAGCGAAGTTCTGGTTCGCCCTCTTCGCCATTGCGCATATCGGCGCCCATTGGCTCTATCGAAATCACAAAGAATATCGGTTTAACAATCCACTCTCCAAATTTCTGATCTGGGCGCCGGGGGTGTTTGGCGCGCTTTATTTGGCCATAACGTTCTGAGCATTGCTGAGGGGCGCTTGCGCCCGATCCGTCATGCTGTAATCGCGGATCACTTCAGCAACACGAATGCGATAGTGCACAAACACGGTTTCGCGGCCTTCGGCTTGCGCTTTGCGATGGTTCATGTGGGTTCTCCAATTTGCGGCCGCCGCCTCGTCCCGAAAGAAGGAAAGGGATAGAAACTTGCCTTTTTCGCTTACACTCTCAAATCGTTCGACGCCGATAAAGCCGTCAATTTTAACGAGTTCAGATTTCAGTTCCGCTGCAATCTCGAAATAACGGTCGCCCTGCCCTGCTTTAGGTTGCACTTCAAAGATCACAGCAATCATTTTGGAAAGTTCTCCGATGCCAATTTCAAAAAGGTCCGGTTTTCTTTCAGAATGAACCTTTCCTGTTTTGCGAACTGATAGTTCTCTTGCCCCAAAGGATCAGCCGCAAGGCGCGCGCGATATTGCTCGTAGGCAGCCAAACTTTCGATGGAATAGACGCCATAGGCAAGTGTGGAAGACCCTTCGTGCGGGGAGAAATACCCAATCAAATCTGCACCGCAGCGGGGAATTGCCTGCCCCCAATTGCGCGCATATTGCTCAAATTGTGCTTTTTTGGTGGGGTCGATTTGGTACTGAATAAAACAGGTAATCATTGTCGCTCTCCTTCACGTTGGTTTCGCACTCCTACATGATTGAACAGCATTAATGCTTCGGCTATGGTCGAACTATGAAAGATGGACCCGACATATCAAGAATTGGCCAATTGATTGGCGACCCGGCGCGTTCAAATATTTTGTCGGCGCTGATGAGCGGCAAGGCGTTGACCGCCACCGAATTGGCGCAAGAAGCGGGCGTGACGTTGCAAACAACGAGCAGCCATTTGGCGAAGCTGGTCGAGGGTGGTTTGCTGCGCGTGCGCAAACAGGGGCGCCACCGTTATTATTCGCTACGTGACGACAATGTCGCCAAGGTGCTTGAAAGCCTGATGCATTTGGCCGCGACGAAGGGACATTTGCGCACACGCACCGGCCCGCGTGACCCCGCCCTTCGCCATGCACGCATGTGCTACGACCATTTGGCGGGCGACATGGGCATCCAACTCTATGATGCGATGATCATGAATGGGTATTTGCTGGAAAACGGCGAAACATTGGATGTGACAGAATCTGGCGCGCATTTTCTGAGCCAATTTGGCATCGATCTCGATGCGCTTCGATCAGAGCGTCGTGCTTTGTGCCGCCAATGCCTAGACTGGAGTGCGCGCAAAAATCACCTGGCGGGCGCACTGGGCAAAGCCCTGCTCGACCAAGTTTACGCGCGCAAATGGGCAAAGCGCGAACCAAATTCTCGGGTGGTGACTTTTAGTCAGCAAGGTGCGCAAAGCTTTTTGGCCCTGTTGGGCAGCAAAAGCTAAGCTCCTGCAACCGCCTCGATTTGCCCTTGCTCGAGCTTGGAAGCAACGATCACGGCTTGAGTGCGGCTGTCGACATTGAGCTTTTGCAAAATCGCGGAGACGTGTGCCTTCACGGTGGCTTCGGAAACACTCAACTCATAGGCGATTTGCTTGTTCATCAACCCGTCTGAGAGCATCATAAGCACGCGCACTTGTTGCGGCGTCAGGGTCGATAGTCGCTTGGTGTATTCAGCAATTTCGGCTTGCGCATCATCAAAGGTAAAGCCGTCTGGCACCCATATACCGCCATCCAAAACCGTTTTCATGGAAGATTGAATGGCGTCCGCGTTGGTAGATTTAGGCAAAAAGCCGGAAGCGCCTAAATCAATAGAACGGGACATAGTTTGCTGATCATCACTGGCCGAAACAATCATAATCGGAATGTCTGGATATTGCGCCCTCACCAGCAGCAGGCCAGAGAAGCCGCGCACGCCAGGCATCGCCAAATCCAAAAGCACCAAATCGCAATCGCGATCCTTATCTAAAAGGCTGGTGAGCGATTCAATATCGCCAGCTTCGTCAATTTGGGCATCGCCAAAATGGGTTTCAATGGTTTGCCGCAACGCCGCGCGAAAGAGCGGGTGATCGTCAGCGATTATGATGCGCGTTTGTGCCATTTACTTGTCCGGTTGGTCCCGATTAATTTGGTTTAGCCGACATTTTAGCCGCAAACAAGTCGCCTTTTAGCTGCTGTGTCATTGAACTGTTATTAAACGCCAACCACAACATCTAATCATCGCTCAGTCCGGCATCGACCATGCCGGCGATGATTTGCTCTACGCGCTCCAACTCCGCCAAGCTCATTTCAATCGATTCACGGCGCTGCTTGAGCAATAATCGTTGCGATCTAATTTTCGTCAACGCCTCTCGCATTTGCCGTTCATTGCCATCGCGCAATTCATAGCTTTCCAAAAAGTCTTGAATCTCGCGGATGGTCATGCCGATCTGCTTGCCGTTCAGGATGAGGCGCAGTTTGGTTCGGTCTTTTTTTGAGTATAGCCGTTTTTGGCCCATCCGCTTCGGTTTGAGCATGCCCTTATCTTCATAAAAGCGCAGGGCCCGATGGGTGATGCCAAAAAAATCTGCCAGATCGCCGATGGTATAAACATAACCGGCGAGGTTTTGCGTGTTGGAGTGTTCTTCGCGCGATGTGGTCGACATTTTTGGGCCTATTACTTCAAATCCTAGCGTCAAATCTTGCCAAGTTTGGATGTATTTTCCTTTATGGCATGACGGTAAAGTCTTAACAAACACTTGTTGTGTCTGTGGCCAAAAGCCAGAAAAATCTACCAAAAATCAGTGAATTTTCCCAATTTGCGGCCAAATTTGGCACAAATTAACAGCTTCTTTACCAAGGATGTTAAAAGGTAAGGCCGTTCGAGAACTCAAACATGCGTGTTGATTTGCCTGCACGCGATATGGATAGAAGATGCCAAACCGTCGGTTCCCTACGCAAAAACAACCCACCTACTCATCCACCCCCACTGGGACGAATGAGTGGGATGCCCTTAAAGGTGAGTTGGAAGGATTGCTGGATCAGGTACATGGGCAAATCGCCGAGTTCGAACATCAGCAGCACAATGATACCCGCGAATATCAAGAGCCTGTGCGCAGATATGGCACGGATAATGGTGCGCAGCATTTTATGCAGCAGCACGAAACGCCTGCTGAACAGGATCAGGGATTTGATACACGGCGGCAGGACGCCCTACGTCAGGTTCAATCCGCAGTTGCGCGGATGGGGCGCAAGCAGCATTCGCCACGGACTTCCATGCGGCAGGATGAAAATGACCCTGTTGGGTCACGTCTGGATCGTGCTGTGGCACAAATCCGTGCACGGCAGGGCCAAATTCGCCCAGACGCACCGCGGCAGGACAATGCGCCTTCAATGACTGGCCGGGCGCCGCAGCCCTCAACCTCTAACGAACCACCCGCCTATGTGCGCGAAATCATGCAGGGTATGGAAGGGTTGCATCGCAGCGTGCGCGACCTAGCCACTCAGAACCTGCAAAAAAACCCTGAACAGTTCAGCGCCAATTTCGCACAAATTGAGCGTCGCATCAGTGACCTTGGTGAAATGATGGGTCGCCATAGCGATCCGGCGTTGGATGATATGGGCCAGCGGCTTGATCAATTGATGAAATCAACCGAGCGGTTGGCAGAAATCCAAATCAAGCAGATGGCGCAGCTCGAAGAGTTTCGCGAAGCCAGCCAAACACCCGATTTGAATTTGGATGGTTTGGAAAATGGCATCCATAATCTTTATGAACGGTTGGACGCGCTAGAGCGCACCGCCACAGCGCCTTCCAAAGAACTGGACACCATTGCCCGTTCGGTGGCAGGCATCGCCAGCGCGGTTGGCCATCTGCAAGAAGAATCTATGGCGCACAAACTGCCCGAGATTTACGCCCAATTGCAGGACATTGGCGATCGCATCTCAACGTTGGACGATCAGCATTCCACGCGCGTGTCCGACCATATTCGCCGCGAAATGCAAGGCGTACGGTCTGAGGTGACAGGCGCATTTGAGCCGCGCTTTGACAACATCGAAGCCCGCCTGGAGGGTCTTCAAGAAAATTTGGCGCACGGTTCAACAGACGGCGACCAACCAGACTTGAGCGAGCTGCACGCCATCGAACAGCGTTTGAACGATGCCATTTCCAGCCTTGATGCTGTTGGTGCGGGCGGCGGTTCATCTGCGCAGAACAATGAAGATGTTTTGGGCGCGCTTACTGCAATGGAAGATCGGCTGAACGCCGCAATTGAATCCATTGATCAAGTGCAAAATGATCGCGCGGCGCCGCAGGACAATCTTTTCCAAAGCCTCAAAGGTATGGAAGATCGCATCGTTGATGCGATCCAAACATTGCGCCACGCCAGCGAGCAACCATCGACATTTGAAGCCCCGGCACTTGATTTGGCCGGACTAAAGGCCATTGAATCGCGGTTGAGCACGCAATTAGAAATGCTTGATGCGCGCCTCGAGGCGACACCTGCACCGGCGATGGCCGCTCCCTATGCGCCGCAAACGACACCACCTGGTGCCCCAAACGATCATTTCGCCGCCTGGGAAAATGATAAAAATGACGAGCGCCGGGCGGAATCACCGCCATCGACCGTGGCAATGCCCACCGAAGATCTGGCCAGCAACGAAGCGCCATCATTCGAAGAAGCACTTGGCTTTGATGATGAGGCGGAAGATGCAACGACACCATCTATTGGCCTGGGCTTTTCTGATCTGGAGGCCGATAGCTCGGCATCTCATGAGTTAGCAGCTGCAGAGCCTGAAGCCGCTTCGGAAATGCCTGCCACACCTGAAGCACCCGATTTTGCAACGCCTGAAATGGACATAGCTGCCTCTCCTGACCAAGAAGAAGTGCCACAGCCGCGCTCTTCTTTCGAAGCCGAAGAGGCAGGCTTTGGGGACGGCCCCCGCTCGCTCAGCGATCTTGAGGCGCCATCTAGCGCTGCGTTGGCGGCCGCGCCAGCCCCGAGTGTAGATGAAGCTGCCCCCGCACCTGCGCGCGACGAATTCGAGGCGCCGCGGCCGGGACAAGCGCAAGACGAAACTGTACATCATGCGCGCCAGAGCTTTATTGCCGCGGCACGCAGTGCGGCCGTTGCGAAAAACGATACGCCTGAACAAACCACCAGCTTGCTGGGTCGCGCATTCGCTCGCATCAAGGCAGGCAAAGACGAAACGTCAGACCAAACAGCGGGTGATGCATCAGCAGAAAATACGCCAAAGGCTGAGCGCCTCGACGCAGGTGAAAATCATCTCCATGCCGCAAGTGCAGACCTTGAAGGCGATGTCGCTGAGATGGAAGTTGCCGCCGAGCAGCGCCGCAAGCGCTTCATGATGCCGTTCAGCAACAAGCAAAAGGACGAAGCTCCAGAGGTTGAGCAGGTCGAACGTCCCAAAAGCGCATTTGATGATGAGCACAAGATTTCACTCGACGGGCATCCAGATCACCGCGACGCCTATGACCCGACTGCTGAAAATGATGAAGACGAGGTCAAAGAGAGCTTCTTAAGCCGTCATCGGCAGCCGATCCTGTTGGGCGCCTCCATCATCGCCATTATTGCGATGACTGTAAATCTGATCAATCAGAATGCCGCTGAAGATGGCGCTCAAAACGCAGGCGATGCGCCCGCCGTTACAGCACCGGCTGAAGCGGACACCTCTGCACTTGATGATTTGCCAAATCCACGGCAAATCGACATGTCACAGACACCCACGGTTGAAGTTGGCCAACTTTCGCCGCTGACCGACCAGAATGCCTTGGCAGATCAAGATGTTGGGCTGGTGGCACCCCAGTCAGACGCTGTAGATCAGGGTTTGACAACAGCATCTATTTCGCCTGAACCCACAAAATCTTCACTCGAAGAAATGGCGACTGACATTGGCCCAGAAGGTTTGCGCATTGCCGCGGCTGGCGGCGATGTGCGGGCGCAATTCGAGATGGGCGCGATTTTGATGGAGGGTCAGGCTGTACCAAAAGACTCCCAGGCCGCATCAATGTGGTTTGAACAAGCCGCCGCTGCAGGATATGCGCCGGCGCAATATCGTTTGGCCGCAGCATTTGAGCATGGAATCGGGGTCAAGCAGGATATCGACCAGGCCAAAGAATGGTATAAGCGGGCGGCCGAAAACGGCAACCGCATGGCCATGCACAATTTGGCAGCTCTATTTGCTTCTGCCGATGAAGAACAACAAGACTTTAAAAAAGCCAGCGTGTGGTTCCAACGCGCTGCGGATCAAGGCGTTGTCGACAGCCAGTTTAATCTGGGCATGTTGTTTGCCCGCGGCCTTGGGGTTGAGCAGGATTTAGGTCAGTCCTATTTCTGGTTTGCGCTTGCGGCCATGCAGGGAGACCAAGACGCAACTGGCGCACGTGATGATGTGGCGCGCTCAATCGACGCGACAGAAATGCAGAATTTGAAAAATCAAATTGCGAACTGGCAGCCAGAAGAAATTGCCCTGGGGGCAAATTACGCGCCGATCGGCACATGGGACCCTGAGTTTAACCCCGGTCCTTCAATTGACAAAAAAGAAGTGGTTCTTGGCGTACAGACAGCCTTGGCAAAACTTGGCTTCACCGTTGGCCAACCAGACGGCGTGATGGGCCCGAAAACCCAAGACGCAATCCGCAGCTTTGAGCGGGCACTGGGCATGAACGAAGTTGGAGAAATTAACCCCCGTCTGATGGCCATTTTGAGCAGTCAGCCGCTATAATTTTGCGCAAATCGACCTGCGATTAGAAAATTCGAACCAAATCTTGGTTCATATCAATTGACAGCCTGTGACGGTGCGGCCTACACCGGGCTTAGTTAATGGCCCTCGCGGGCGTCGAATTTTTTAGGATCGCGGTCACGTGCAGCTCTATTTGCCCATAGCTGAACTCTCGCTCAACCTGTTTATGCTGGTTGGCCTTGGGGGCGCTGTGGGTTTTTTATCGGGCCTATTTGGCGTTGGTGGTGGCTTTTTGCTCACCCCGATGCTGATTTTTTCTGGCATCCCGGCCCCGGTTGCTGTTGCCTCGGTCACAGGGCAAGTTGTGGCGGCCTCCACATCAGGTGCTCTCTCTTACTGGCGACGTGGCGGCATTGATCTCAAGCTTGCGCTATTTTTGATTGTTTCGGGTGTGTGTGGTGCCTTTTTGGGCGTGTGGACCTTTGGTCAATTGCGCAGCGCCGGTCAATTGGACCTTGTTATCTCTTTGGGATATCTGGTGTTTTTGGGGTCAATCGGCACATTGATGCTGATTGAGGCTGCGCGTTCGATCATCAAGCATCGGCAGCAAGGCAATGCTCCCCCAACAAAATTGCCCGGCAAACACAATTGGATTCACGGCCTACCCATGCGGGTGCGCTTCAAACGGTCCAATCTCTATGTTTCGATTTTTCCCGTTATTTTGATTGGCGCCAGCATCGGCTTTTTAGGGTCATTGCTTGGTATTGGCGGCGGGTTTATTCTGGTGCCTGCCTTGATCTATTTGTTGCGGGTTCCCGGCTCTATCGTGATCGGCACGTCGCTATTGCAGGTTTTGGCCATTATGGCCGCAACAACCATTTTGCATGCCATCAACTCTCAAACCGTAGATATTGTGCTGGCCTTCACCTTGATGACCGGCTCGGTGATTGGTGCCCAATTTGGCGTCTCCGCGGGCCAATATTTGCGCGGCGACCAGTTGCGGGCACTCTTGGCGATCATCGTTCTGGCGGTTGCGGTGCGGTTCGCACTTTCGCTTTTGCTCACCCCAAGCGATCCGTTCTCCGTCGCTATCCTCACAAATCTGGGGGGCGGTTGATGCGGTATTTATTGGCAGTTCTGCTCTTGCTGTTTGCCACGGGCACGGCCTCGGCACAACGGCTGGTGATGTCCACATCCGAACCGGTGGTCTCCATCAGCTCCAACTTTGCAGGCGACACGATCACCATTTTCGGCACGATTGAACCTGAATTGGGGCGCAATCCGGATCAAGTCACCAACAATTATAATGTCGTGATTTCCATCAAGGGACCCGCGGGCACCTATGTGGCGCGCAAGAAGACCCGGCAATTCGGCATTTGGCTGAACGGTGAACAGGAAGCCTTTGAAGGTTTCCCATCTTACTTTTCGCTCGTGTCGAGCGCGCCTATGGACAAGATCGCCGAACCGCAGGTTCTCAGTGTTTCAGGGCTTGCATTTGACAGCACACCCCATATTCGACCCGTGCGCCGCACGCAAAATACGGACATGTTTGCGCAAGAGCTGATCCGGTTGATGAAAAAACGCGGGCTGTATTCGTTAGATGAGCATGGCGTGCAATTCCTGTCAGATACGTTTTTCTCCGCCCGGATCGCCCTGCCGGCGCACGTGCCCAATGGCAGCTATTTGGCCAACACTTATGTGTTTCAGGATGGCAAGTTGATCGACAATGCGCCGCAACGCTTCATGGTGCGCACCGTGGGCTTTGAACGGTTTGTTGCGAATTCTGCCAAAGATTATTCTTTGCTTTATGGCGTGGTTTGCGTCATCCTAGCCATATTCACAGGTTGGCTGTCCGGGGTTGTATTTAGGAGATAATATGTCTCTTCCCATTTTCTGGTCGCGCACTGTTTCTTTAGCCGCTTTGGCGGGATGGGTGCCATTCGCTACAGGTTTTGTGCTGGTTCTATTTCCCGGCCTTTCGCCGGTTGATCCGATTATTTTTGAGCGGGCCCTATTGGGCTATGGCGCGTTGATCCTGTCCTTCTTGGGCGGCGTGCGCTGGGGCATTCGGCTGCAAGGCGGTGCCGGCAGCGACCTCACCTATATTGTGGGCATATTTGGCTCAGTCGCCGGGTTTATCACCCTCTTGCTGCCACTCACCATTGGTTTGATCATATTGATTGCAGGCTTTGGCATACACGGCCTTTGGGATGTGTGGTCAGGCATACGCGGTCGCGTGCCGCCAGCCTATGCGCGTTTACGCCTCGTGATGACCTGGCTGGTATGCGCCACGCTGTTGTTGATTTTGATCGCTCGCTTCCTCGTCAACCTATGATGGGCTGCGAGGTCAGATTGGCGACCGTGCGCGATGCCATCGCGCTCAAAGATATTTACACCCATCTCAACCCTGACGACCCTGCCGTAAGCGATCATCAATTTGAACAGGATTTGGATGCCCTGCTGGCTGATCCAAACCGGATGATCATTGTGGCAGAACTGGACGGCATCATCGTGTCCAGTTGCACCCTGTTTATTCTGCCCAATCTCACCCGCGGCAATCGCCCCATGGCGTTGATCGAGAATGTGGTCACCCACAAACAATATCGCCGCATGGGGTTTGGCAAGCGGGTTATGCTCAACGCCATGGACCGGGCGCAGCAAGCGGGCTGCTATAAGGTCATGCTGCTCACGGGCAGCAAAACAGAAGGCACACTTGATTTTTATGAAGAGGTTGGCCTGGTGCAGGACAAAACCGGGTATCACAAGCGGTTCTAGGCTTTAGCCATTCACCAGATATTTGGTGGCCACCGGATAGATCTGATCACGTCCAATGGCGAAAACACGCATATTTTCTTTGTTCATGACAGGCCGAAAGGCAGGTTTCAGCACATTGAGATTGCCCGTTGAGACGCCATAGGACGGCATGATCAGGCGATCATGATCGAACACAAAGCAAGGCCGTTTGGTGGAGCGCCCATTGATGCGGATACGGGCGCCGGGGTGCAGATGCCCCGCAATTTGCTGCGCGATGTTGGCATCGGGCTCATGGGAGAGCATCAGCCCATCCATCGACAATTCATCGCAGCAATGTCCACCCAGATCATGGGCGCTGGGGTCGTGATTGCCCGCAATCCAAACCCAGTCATAGTGCGCCACAAATTCAGCAATCAACGCCCGATCATGGATTTGCAGCGTGGTGGTGCCTTCATCCCGATGAAAACTATCCCCCAATGAAAACACGCGCGTGGCACCCGTTTCGCTCAGATCGCGTTCCAATTTCGCCAAGGTGGCTTTGGTGTCATAAGGTGGAAAGAACTGGCGTGACTTGGCAAAAGACGACATTTTTTCAAGATGCAGATCCGCCACCAAAAGCGCATTTTGCGCAGGCCAAAACAGCGCCCCGGAAAGCAGCGGCACAAAGGTTTGTGCGGCAAATATAAGCTCAAGCGGCGATTGGGGTTGGGCCTGCGCTACGCTCATTTCAGCGCCATCCGGTATTGCACAACGCGGTCCACTTCTTCAAAGCCAACGGCTTCATGAGCTTTGTGCCCGTCCAGGTTCGACAATTCGGCGTCAGATGCTAAATGCGGATAGTTCTTTGACTTGGCCCAAGCGATAGCGGCATCCACCAACGCCTGGCCCACACCCATTCCACGTGCCTTTTCGCCCACAAACCAGCCTTCCATATAGGCGACGGGGCCATCATAGCAGCCATCGGCATAAGTTCGTTCGCTGATTTCCAGAAAAGCCGCAACCTCGCCGTCGACCACGCCGATAAATACAATTTTGAGGGTCAGATGGTCGCCAGCCATGAATTCGGCTGTTTCTTCTTTCGCCTCCGCAAAGGTGATCCGAAATAGGTCAGCCCGCATTTGCGCCCATGCATCTTCCTCATCTGGTCGCATTTCACGAATTTCAAATTTGCTCATTCGCCTGCTGCCTCACGCATCAATTCTTCCGCGGCCTCCACCAACACGCTTTCGCGCCCTTCGCCAAAGATCGGTTCTTTGCCAATTTCCAGCATCACGGGCACGGCCAATGGAGAGATTCGGTCCAAGTTTTGATGTATAATATGCCGTTTGATCCGCTTTAAACAATGGCCCAGCCGTTCAATATCCAGCAGACCGCGCGCGGCATCGCGCCGCGTGGCCTGCATCAAAATATGGTCTGGTTCGTGCTCATAAAGCACATTGTAAATCAGATCAGACGACATGGTCATTTGCCGTCCGGTCTTTTCCTTGCCCGGATGGCGGCGTTCTATCAGCCCGGAAATGATGGCGCAGTTGCGGAAAGTGCGCCGCATCAGGCTGGATTCATCCAGCCAATCTTCCAAATCGTCGCCCAACATATCTTCGGAGAAAAGCTCATCAAGGCTTAGCCGACCGGATTTGAACATTTGCCCCACATCGAGCGCGCACCAAATGGCCAGCGCATATTCCGAAGCGACGAAGCCCAGCGGTTTCGCCCGATCACGCTCCAATCGCCGCGTGAGCAACATGCCTAAGGTCTGGTGCGCCAGTCGCCCTTCAAAAGGGTAGCAAACGATGAAATATTTATCGGCTTTGGGAAAGGTCTCCACCAGCAGGCTTTCCTTGCCTGGCAGTTTTGAAACATCGCGCTGCAGGCTCAGCCATTCGCGCACCTGGTCGGGCAGTTTTTTCCAGCTTGTGGGGTCTGCCAGCGTACCGCGCACCCGCTCAGCCAAGTAGGTCGACAGTGGAAACTTGCCACCCATATAGGACGGGATTTTGGGATTGTTGTGATAGGAGCGCGAAACATAGGCTTCATTGTCGCGAATGGCCTCAAAGGCCACGATTTCGCCGCCAAACAGAAATGTATCGCCAGGCATAAGCTGGCTGAGGAAATATTCCTCCATTTCACCCAACATGCGCCCGCCGCGGCCGATTGGCCCGGTAGTGGCGCCGCGTTTGTGGGCTTTGGAGCGCACCAGCCGCACTTTCAACATTGGCTCTTCGACAATCGTGCCGACATTCAAACGATATTGCTGCGCGATTTTGGGGTGCGAAATCCGCCAGGTGCCGTCCGCGGTTTTGCGCAGCCGCGCATAGCGCTCGTAGGCCTTGAGGGCATATCCGCCCGTCGCCACAAACTCGAGCACCCGATCAAACAATTCGCGGGTGAGGTCGCGATAGGGCCAGGCGCGGATGGTTTCGTCAAACTGCGCGTCAGCGTCCAATGGCGCACTGCACGCCATGCCTAAAACATGTTGCGCCAGCACATCCAAGCCGCCCGGCTGCGGATCTTCGCTATCTTGCGCACCCTCTTCCGCGGCGTCCACGGCGGCTTCACATTCCAGCACTTCAAAGCGGTTGGCGGGCACCAGAATAGCGCGCGACGGTTCATCCAAACGGTGGTTGGCACGGCCGATCCGCTGGAGCAGACGGGACGAGCCTTTGGGCGCACCGATTTGCATCACCAGATCAACGTCGCCCCAGTCGATGCCGAGATCAAGGGTGGAAGTACACACCACTGCCCGCAATTTACCCGCAACCATCGCCGCTTCCACTTTGCGGCGCTGTTCGACATCGAGCGAGCCATGGTGCAAGGCGATAGGCAGCGAGTCTTCGTTCAACTCCCAAAGCGATTGAAACAGCATTTCCGCCTGCGATCTTGTGTTCACAAACAGCAGGCTGGTGCCATTTTGCTGAATAATGTCGAGCAATTCCGGCACCGCATATTGTGCCGAATGCCCCGCCCATGGCACGCGATCATCGCTGGCCAGAATCGAGAGTTCAGGGCTTGCGCCGCCCGTTTGGCTGACCATGGCCACGTCGCGCGCCGGGCACGGCGCAGCGATCCAATCGCGCAAGATTTCCGGGTGCGCCACGGTGGCCGACAGGGCCGAAACCTTTAAGTCCGGACACATAGTGCCCAGCCTTGCCAGTCCCAGCGACAGCAAGTCGCCGCGTTTAGACAGGGCCAAGGCATGCAACTCATCCAGCACCACGCGCCGCAGCGTGCCAAACAGTTTGGGCGCTTCGGCATGCGACAGCATCAGCGCCAATTGCTCAGGTGTGGTCATCAAAATAGAAGGCGGGTCAAACCGTTGCCGTTGACGCCGTGATGAAGGCGTATCGCCCGTGCGGGTTTCCACCCGCACGTCCAAGCCCATTTCTTCAATCGGGTTGACCAGGTTGCGCGCCACATCCACGGCCAAGGCTTTGAGTGGTGAGATATAGAGCGTGTGCAGCCCTTCATGCGGGGTGTTGGCCAATTCGCATATGCTGGGCAAAAAACCAGAAAGGGTTTTGCCCGCGCCCGTTGGCGCAATCAGCAACGCGGATTTGCCTGCCCGGTCCGCCTCAAGCATATCCAACTGGTGGGGTCTGGGTGTCCAATGACGCGCTAAAAACCAGTCCCGCACCACCGCGGGCATGCCCCAGCTTTGCGAGAACAAATCAGGGCTGGGCTGAAAAGAATCAGAATGATTTCTTGTTGTTTTCGTCATCGTGCTTATATTTCACAAATGAGACGCCATCACGCCAGCTTAAATTCGATAAAGAGGCTAAAATGAGAGAAGATGACCGCACCTATGACGTTGACGACCGAAAAGGTCGCGGCGAATCCAACGGCAAACAGTTTTTCAAACTGGTCCTCGCATCACTTTTGGTCGGCTTTATCATGTATCAATCCGGGCTAACCCCGGGCGATATCTTTGGCGGGTTTGGCCGTTGGGTTGGCTCGATCTTTTCAGATTTCGGCTCCACCATTGGCACTGTGGCCGTTTGGTTTGCTTATGGCGCCGCCGTGGTTTTCCCCCTTTGGATTCTTATTCGCATCCTGAAATCATTTAAATAAGACCCGACGCGATATTCGAGTTTCGTGGCTTTACAGCCATTTTCCAAGCCTGCTAGAAAAGTGGTCCCACCACTTTTCTGGAGTCGTTTATCATGGCGCACCAAGATTTTTCTGCTGCTAAAACCATCTTTATCACCGGCGCAACGTCAGGCTTTGGCGCGGCAACCGCACGCATGTTTGCGCAAAATGGTTGGAAAGTCGTGGGCACGGGCCGGCGTGAAGAGCGTTTGAAGGAACTGCAAGCCGAGTTCCCAGAGGGACAAATTCACGTTGTGCCAATGGATTTGACCGACGAATCCTCCATCAAAGCCGCCATTGATGCCCTGCCCGAGAGCCACAGCACCATCGATTGCCTGTTCAATAATGGCGGGTTGGCGCTTGGGGTTGATCCAGTGCCAAATGTGTCGCGCGAGCAATGGCGCACCATGGTCGACACCAACATTATGGGCGTTCTGGATGTCACGCTGAATTTGCTGCCGCATTTGAAGCGGGCAGGCAAAGGCGCAAGCATCGTCAATGTGGGGTCTATTGCGGCGCGGTTCGCCTATCCGGGTGGCAATGTTTATGGCGCCACCAAAGCCTTCACCCGGCAGTTTTCTTATAATCTACGTGCTGATTTGGCGGGCGGTGATATTCGCGTCACCAGCCTTGAGCCCGGCATGGCCAAGTCTGAATTTACATTGGTGCGCACGGGCAGCGAAGAAGCCAACGAAAAGCTATATGAAGATGTGTTGCCGCTGGTGCCGCAGGATATTGCCGAGATCGTTTGGTTTTTGGCCACTCGCCCTGCCCATGTGAACATTAATTGTGTGGAAGTGATGCCCGTTGCGCAAACACCAAGCGCGCCCACCATCACGCGCGGCTAATCGCACGCCCCCTTTAAGGTCCACCTTGATGACAGCGAAGACTTACCCCTTTGACGTGCGGCACAAGGATGTGTGGTACATCGCCCTGCCGACTGCGCTTGCCTTTGTCACCGAGCCGTTGCTCGGCATTGCCGACACAACCATTGTGGGGCGGTTGGGCGAAGTTGATCTGTTGGGCGGCCTGTTGTTGGGCGGGCTGGTGTTCGACTTCATGTTCGCCTTTTTCTACTTCCTGCGCATGTCGGTTACAGGACTGACCGCGCAGGCGTTTGGCGCACGAGATCAGGCCAAGCAAACCGCACAATTGGCGCGCGGCTTGGCCATTGGTTTGTTTGCCGGGCTGCTGATCATTTTGCTGGGTGGACCGTTGGCAAATTTTGCCAAAGTCGTTTACGGCGCCAGCGATGCGGTCAACGCCGCCTTCGACCAATATTTCTATATCCGGCTTTTGGCTGCGCCTTTCGCCTTGATGAACTTTGTGCTGGCCGGTTGGTTTTTGGGCCGCGGCCAATCCATCACCGCCTTAATGCTGCAGGCCGGGTTGAACCTGACCAATATTATCCTGTCCTATGTGCTCGTATTCGAGTTCGATATGGGCATTGCCGGCGTGGCCTGGGGCACTGTGATCGCCACAGGCATCTTCATGGTGATCGGTTTGTTTGGCGCTGTGCAAGCGCTTGGTGGCTTTTCCCAATTGGCGCGGCGATTGCACGAAGCCAATTTGTTCGACAAAGCCGAAATTAAAAAGATGCTTTCGCTCAGCAGCAATATTTTGCTGCGCTCGGTTTTGATCAATGCCGTCTTTTCCTTCTTCGCTCGCGAAGGGGCGCAAGCGGGCGATGTTATCCTCGCCACCAACGGCATTTTGCTGCATTTTTTGATGATCGCATCGTTCTTTTTGGACGGACTAGCCGCGGCCTCAGAACAATTATGCGGTAAGGCCATTGGCGCGCGATGGAAGCCTGCCTTTTTCAGCGCGATCAAACTGTCCTCCCTTTGGGGCTTCATTCTTTCGGGCTGTCTTTCGGTGATTTTTATCCTGACGGGGCCGATGATCATTGATTTTATGACCACGAGCGACGTGGTGCGCCAAACGGCTCGCGACTTTTTGTGGTTGGCGGCGCTCGCGCCTGTCTTTGGCGTGTTGGCCTTTGTGTTGGATGGAGTGTTTGCCGGCGCGGCCATGGGATCGGACATGCGCAATGGCATGTTTTTATCGGCCATCGCGTTTCTGGCCATCTGGGCCATCGCTGTGCCGTTGTTTAGCATCTATGGATTGTGGTTGGCGTTGCATGGCTTCTTTATTGCCCGCAGCGCGATCTTTTTGTGGTTGTTGCTGCGCCGCGTGCCCTCACTCTTTGAAGAAGGCACGCTAGAAAACGCTGCGGCGGGCTAAATCTCCAGCTTGCCGCTGGCCCAATCGTCGGTTTTATTGCCTGAGATTTCCGACACGCTCTTATAAGAGTGGCGCATCATTTCGCTCACCAAACCCTTTTTGATGCTGGTCATCAATTCCATGCCGCCAAACACGAGCGCGGAATATAGTTGCACAGCATCGGCACCGGCTTCGATTTTGGCCAAAGCGGATTCCGCAGAATAAATGCCGCCCACGCCGATGATCGGCATGTCTTTGCCCACACGTTGGCGCATTTGGGCCAAACGTTGGGTAGAGAAATTGAACAGCGGACGGCCGCTTAGCCCCCCTGCTTCTTCAGCATTTTCCGCCCCTTCCACCAGATCACGGCGGATGGTGGTGTTGGATATGATCAAACCGTCCAGATCAAGCGTTTCGATGACGGCGGAGATTTCGTCCATCTCCGTTTCGTTCAAATCCGGGGCAAGCTTCAAAAAGACAGGTACCCGCACCGATGCCCGGCTGCGTTCGGCCAGCACTTCGGTCAAAAGCCGCTTTAGCGCCTCCTTGCTCTGCAAGTTGCGCAAGCCCGGCGTGTTGGGTGACGAAATATTGGCGGTCAGATAATCGGCGATTGGGGCAAAGCGCTTCACGCCTTCCACATAGTCAGCGACAAAATCTTCGCTATCTTTGTTCGCACCCACATTAATGCCTATGGTGGTGCCTGGCTGCTTGTTACGGGTCAGGCGTTCAAATGCAGCTTCATGGCCTTCATTGTTAAAGCCCATGCGGTTGATCACGCCCATATGCTCGGGCAAGCGGAACAGACGCGGCTTGGGGTTTCCTTCCTGCGCACGTGGGGTAATGGTGCCCACTTCCACAAAGCCAAAGCCAATCTGCATCAGCTGGTTTGGCACTTCGGCATTTTTATCAAACCCGGCGGCCATGCCCACAGGGTTTTTAAGCTCAAGCCCGGCGATGCTGGTGGTTAAACAAGCCGGATCTACATCCTCTTGCTCTGGCACGGCACCAAGCTTCAACGCACTGATCGTTGTGCGATGCGCCTGTTCAGGGTCCATCTTCAGCAAAGCGTCCCGCGTTAGATTTTGAACCAGCGGGTTATTCAGAAATTTGGAAATGTAGGATTTCATTTATCGTATGTCATCGGGCAGGATAAACTGACCGTTCTCATCTGTTTCAAGGTCATGCGCTTTGATCACATGCGCCATATTCAGGTCGGAATAGAGATGAGGAAACAGATCCCCGCCCCGTGAAGGCTCCCACTTCAAATGGTTCTCCACCCGCTCTGCATCAACATAAAGGAGCACAAGCTCTGCCTGCCCTGAAAAATGTTTTTCCAAGGTTTCCCGCAATTGCGCAGCAGTGGAGAAATGCATATAGCCATCATCACGATCAATCGGCATGCCATAGTAGTGGCCCTCGGCTTTTGCCGCCTGATAGTCAGCATTTGGGCAGACTTTATAAATGATCATGAGTGTTAAACGCTAAATTGTTTAATTCAACAAAGGCTTAGTCCTTTCAGACAGAAAGTGCAAGCTCGCTAAATCGTTTTTGCTTTACAAATTTACCAAGAATAGTTACCAAGATATAGGATTTTAATCCGCTTTTGCGAAACTATTCCTGTAAACGACAGGGTCCAACCATGATTTCTCACCGCAATATTTGGAATGCGATTGACGCTTTGGCAGAGCGCAAGGGGCTCTCAGTGTCCGCGCTCGCACGCCTGGCGGGGCTGGATCCGACCAGTTTCAACCCATCGAAGCGCACCAGCAAAGATGGCCGCGAGCGGTGGCCCTCCACGGAGAGCTTGGCCAAGATTCTTGATGCCACCAACGAAGATATGGATGGCTTTCTAATCGGCGGCGGCGTCTACACCCAGCCTGATATTCATGAACACCCTATTCCGCTGTTAGGCTTTGCGCAGGCAGGCGCTGGTGGATTTTTTGACAGTGGCGGCTTTCCCGTTGGCCAAGGGTGGGATGAGGTGCATTTCCCTGTTGGCCCGGATGCAAACGCTTATGCGTTGGAGGTGAGCGGCGACAGCATGTTGCCGCTATACCGCGATGGTGACGTGATTATTGTATCCCCCACAGAGCAGGTACGCCGCGGTGACCGCGTGGTGGTGCGCACGCAGGATGGGGAAGTGATGGCGAAAATCTTGCATCGGCAAACCGCCAATCAGGTGGAGCTGCACTCAATCAATCCCGAACATGAACCGCGCATCATCAAGACGATAGATTTGGATTGGATCGCCCGTATTTTGTGGGCGAGTCAGTAGTTTCCCCTGACCGTTGAGCGATAAAAGGCATCCCCCTCCCCAAAATGGAGAGGGGTTAGCATAGGGGTGATCCCCATTTATACTAGGACGCGAATTTGCCCGCCAAGGCGTCAGCGATCAACTGCTTGGTTTCATTGACGCCATAAAGTGCGATGAACGAGCCGAAGCGTGGACCTTGATCCTGCCCCAACAGCACTTGGTAAAGCGCTTTGAACCAGTTGCGCAGCGGTTCAAATTCGAACTCTTTGCCGATTTCAAACACCAGTGTTTGAATGGCTTCCGCATCGCTTTGATCTTCAACTTCGTCCAAACGCGCAGCCAATTTTTCCATTGCCGCCCGCTCTTGGTCAGTTGGCGCGCGGAACTGTTTGGTTGGCTTCACGAAGTCATCGAAATAGCGAATGGCATAGCCCACCATCCGGTCCAACTCGGGATGCGTTGCCGGTGTCGCCTCTGGCGCATAACGGGTGATGAAGCCCCACAGCACTGATGCGTCTGATGCATTGGCGGCAGAAACCAAATTCAGCAACAATGCAAAGGTCAACGGCATGTCGTGCTTCGGCGGCATGCCTGCATGGATATGCACGGCAGGGTTTTCCAACACTTCAGCGGGTGACTGCGTCTCAGCTTTTGTGCAGAAGGTGTAATATTCATCCACCGCCTTCGGGATCACGTCAAAATGCAGCTTTTTCGCTGTTTTTGGCTTTTGATACATGAATAGTGCCAAGCTCTCGTCTGATGCATAGGTCAGCCAATCTTCAATCGATAGGCCATTGCCTTTCGATTTGGAGATTTTCTGGCCCTGATCGTCCAAGAACAATTCATAGCTCAAGCTCTCTGGCGGCGTGCCGCCCATGGCGCGCACGATGCGCGAAGAGAGTTTGACGCTATCGATCAAGTCTTTGCCGGACATTTCATAGTCCACGCCCAATGCATACCAACGCAGCGCCCAATCGGCTTTCCATTGGCATTTCACGGCACCGCCTGTCACGGGCACGACCACTTCTTCGTTGGTTTCTGGATCGACATAGGTCACGGTGCCATTTTCCACGTCGCGCGCGATCATGGGCACTTGCAACACAATGCCTGTGCGCGGACAAATGGGCAAAAACGGCGAATAGGTTTTCTGCCGCTCTTCACCCAAAGTTGGCAAAATGACTTTCATTACATCGTCATAGACCTCGAGCATGCGCAAAAGCGCCTTATCCAAGCGACCGGAAGTATAATAATCCGTGGCACTGGCAAATTCATATTCGAAGCCAAAATCATCCAAGAACTTACGCAAGCGCGCATTGTTGTGGTGCGCAAAGCTTTCATACTCATCGGAAAATGGGTCCGGCACTTTGGTCAATGGCTTGCCCAAATATTCGGCCATGCGCTCTTGGTTCGGCACGTTGGTCGGCACTTTGCGCAGCCCATCCATGTCGTCAGAAAAGCAGATGATTTTTGTTGGGATCTTATCATTGGTCAAAAGCCGGAAGGCGTGGCGCACCATGGATGTGCGCACAACTTCGCCAAAGGTCCCGATGTGCGGCAGGCCTGACGGGCCATAGCCCGTTTCAAAAATCGCTTCTTTCTTGCCGGTTTTTTCCACACGTTTGAGCACCTTTTTCGCCTCTTCAAAAGGCCATGCGCGGGCATTTTGTGCCGCGTCAAAAAAGTCTGCATCAAAAAGTGTGGGGGTGTTTGCCATTTTGGCGTCCCTTTCCGGAAAAATACTCTGTTTTAATGTGGGGCGCGCACCACATATTCGTAATGCGCGAAAGCCCGTGCCTGCGGCATTTCGCACGTTGCGCAGGTGGCGTCAATAGTATCGAATTTTTTGAAAATGGGTAAAGGCACGTGCAAACGCTTGTAATTGGTGCGCGTGCCGCCTAACTCTTAGTTAGGTTTTGGGGCAAGCAAAGAGGGTTATTATGTCGCTGTCACCGCAAGAAGCATTGATTTATATTATGGTTGTCACATCGGCAGCTGACCGCAAGATGGACGATTCAGAGCTCAAGCGCATTGGCTCGGTCGTGCGGCAACTTCCTGTTTTTAACGACTTCTCCGAAGACAGTTTGCCGCTTGTGGCCGCAGATTGCGCTAATATGTTGGACAATGATAGCGACCTTCAAAGCGTGATCAATGATATCACGGCTGATCTGCCCTCGCATCTAAACGACACCGCTTATGCCTTGGCGGTCGAAATTGCTGCGGCCGATCTGCAGATTCGGCCAGAAGAAAGCCGCGTGCTTGATTTGCTGCGTATGAAGTTTGGCCTTGATCGGCTGACCAGCTCTGCCATTGAGATGGCTGCCCGGGCCCGGCACCGCGTGGTCTAAGGCGATAGGTTTTTCGTACCGCTTCAAACACGCTCACGCAGTGTTGACCGCCATTTGACTTTTGCTGGCTTTTGTCGGCGTGGTAGATAGCGGGTGCGAAAGGAAAACAAATGCCTGAACTTGGATTTAATGAAGGCGCATGGCGCTTTGGCACATTTGCCGGGATTTTGTTGCTGATGATTGTGCTTGAGGCCGTTTGGCCACGGCGCAAACGGCGGCATACACGTCTGCGCCGGTGGGCCACCAATTTCGGGATTTTGTTTTCAGATTATCTTGCGGTGACACTCGTCGTGCTGTTGGTGCCCGTGACCGCTGTGATCACCGCCTTGTTCGCGCAACAATATCAGATCGGCCTGTTCTATTGGCTCGATTGGCCGCTTTGGGTTGAGTGGTTGATTGCATTTCTGGTGCTGGATTTTGTGATCTGGGGTCAACATGTCATCACCCACAAAATACCAATCCTGTGGCGTATTCACCGCGTGCACCATACGGATCAGGACTTGGATGCCAGTTCGGCTGTGCGGTTCCACCCTCTTGAAATCATCCTATCTATTTTTATCAAATCCGCTGCGGTGCTGTTGCTGGGCGCGGGTGCCGTTTTGGTGGTGATTTTTGAAGCGGTTGTGAACGGGTCTGCCCTATTCAATCATGCCAATTTCAAGATCCCGCCAAAGCTCGATCATATGTTGCGTTGGTTTATTGTCACCCCAGACATGCACCGCATTCACCATTCCATCGAGCGGCAAGAGCATGACACCAATTATGGCTTTGCGTTGAGCATTTGGGATCGGTTATTTCGCGTTTACAGTGTTGAACCGGAACTGGGGCATGACAAAATGATCATTGGCCAACCCGACGCGCAGGATACGGGGCCTGAGACGTTTTTGTGGTCGATATTGTTGCCGTTTTTCAAGCGGAAAATGCCTGCCTCAAACGCGCCGCCTAGCGATAAAAATTCACAGGAAACCACTTAAGGTAGAGTTCTGTAAATTTGCCGTTTTCCTGCACGCGGCGCAGGCCAATGTTAATCGCGCGCCGCGTTGCTTCGTTACCGCGTTTGACCGCAATCGTTAAACCCGAACCGAACGCCTCATTTGAAAAATAGGGGCCATCTGCAAAGGTGCAGCATTCGGGGTTTTCATTCAGCCAAAATGACGCCCGCATACCGTCGACAAAGGCGCGATCCACGTCAGCGAACTTCACCGCTTCCAGCGCCTGTTGTTCATTGTCAAAAGCGACGGCATCAAGTGCCTTGAAATGCTTGGCCAGAAATTTGGCTTGGGCAGACCCTTCGCGCACAGCCACCTTGTTTTTGATCACCTCACCTGAGGGCAATTGCCCCTCTGCCCGTGTCACAAAGCGGGCGGGAAATTTCAGATAGGCTTGGGAAAAATCCATCTTCGCAACACTATCCGCATTGATCGCAATGGCCGCAATCACTGCATCACCCTGATTGTTGTTAAGCGCCGTGACCAATTGCTCCCACGGCCAAGATTGCATGGTGCATTTGACGTCTAATTCCACGCAAATGGCTTCGGCCAGCTCAATGTGAAAGCCTGCAAGTTCGCCCTGTGAATTTCGAAAATTTAAAGGCGGGAAGTCAGTAGTGGTCAAAAATCGAATTGCACCAACTTGGCTGGCGTTGAATACATCCTCATGGGCGTCCAAATCCACGTGATTGGGCAAATTTTGCGCCAATGCGAGGCCGGCGAAAACGAAACAAACAAAACCCACGGTTGTGGATAGGGCTGATTTTACCAAACGGTTCAAATACTTATCCATAGTTTCTTTGACTCAGTGGGCGCGGTTTGGCACAGTAAACATTATTTTTTTGATTTTTTATAGTGATTTACATTAGTGCAGATGTGTAGCGATCTGCGAGACGCAGATCTTTTGCAACAGATATTGGCTCCATATCAAGTGGATCGGTCACAGGCCGCTGCGCTCATTTCCGATGCCAACGGGCAGCAGCTGGATGTGTTTCAACTCTGTATCGCCCGATTTGGCATTAGCGAGGCGGATATTTACGCGCGTGCCGCGGCCCTCCTCGGCCTCGCATATCACCCCACAATTCCCGTTGGCACTGTGCAAATGCGCCAAGTTGAACGGTTGGAGCAATTGCAAAATATCCGACAGGTGCGTGGCAAGGTGTTTGATCGGCCATTGATCTACGCGGCGCCCACACTTGAAAAATTTGTCCGCTTGCATGCACAACTGCAGCATTCGCCAGAAATACGCGGCAGGCTGTGCATCGTGCCGTTAAGGGCGCTACGTCAATCGCTGCAGGTTGCGCAAAACCCAGCGCTTTATCGTGAAGCAACCCAACGATTGGCGCGCAGCTGGCCGCACGCAAGCGCCCATCTGGGTTTGGGACGGTTTAAGCGTTTTTTGTTTTTAGGCGCGGTTATCGCGGTTGCACTGCTTTCGGCGTGGAACCCGCCCTTCCTTGCCGTTTTGATCTTTCTATTCTTGGCCCTCCTCTATGTTGGCCCGGCAGCATTTCGACTTTACGCCTCATTATATGGGGTGCTGCTCGGTACGTCTGACGACACAGAGCTGCTCGATGATGAGGCTTTGCCGACCTATACGGTTTTGGTGCCGCTATATAATGAAGCCAATCTCGTGCCGCAATTGGTGCAGGCGTTGCAGGCCATGAACTACCCACCGGAAAAGCTCGACATCAAGTTTGTTGTTGAAGCAAGTTCGCCCTCGACGGTGGCTGCTGTGCAGGCTGCGCTCACCCATGGTGCTTTTGAGCTGGTTGTCGTCCCCGATGGCAAGCCGCGCACCAAGCCAAAGGCTCTCAATTTTGCGCTGCCCTTGGCCCGTGGCGAGCATATTGTGGTGTACGATGCGGAAGACATTCCGCATCCGGATCAATTGCGCCTCGCGGCGACGCTGTTTGCCCAACATCCAGACATCGCCTGTTTTCAGGCAGAGCTCTTGATTGATAATGCCCATGAAACGCCGCTCACAGCCTTGTTTTCGGCAGAATATGCCACCCAGTTTGGTTTGATAATGCCAGCCCTGGCTGATCTCAACATGCCCATGCCGTTGGGCGGCACCTCAAACCACTTTCAACTTGCGGCTTTGCGGCATGTGGGGGGATGGGACAGTTTTAACGTCACGGAAGATGCCGATTTAGGTTTGCGCCTCGCGCGATTGGGCATGCGGTGCGCCATGCTCCCCTCGGCCACGCGAGAGGAAGCCCCGATCAGTATCTGGCCGTGGATTAAGCAGCGCACCAGATGGATGAAAGGCTGGATGCAAACATTGATGGTGCATTCAAGCCAGCTTCGCTTATTGCAATTGCAACTGGGTTGGCGCGACTTCCTTTTCTTCTACCTCTATATTGGCGGCATGGTGTTTGCCGCGCCGATGCACGGCATATTTCTGGCCAAGTTCTCTATGGAAGCCCTATATTATCAAGGCGACTTGCCAAGTCGGCTTGCCCATGCCTGGCCCTATTTTATTGTATTGTCCATGGCCTATGGCAGTGCGCTCATCACGGGCATATTGGGCCTCTTGCGGCTGCGCAAACCTTTGCTGATCGTCTTTCAACTCTTCCTGCCCCTTTATTGGCTGCTCACCTCATTCGCAACATTGCGCGCGGCTTGGCAGCTTGCTGTTGATCCGTTTAAATGGGAAAAAACCGCACACGGCAAAACGCGGGTCGCGCGCAAAATGTGGACATCGCGGCACCGCAAGTCCAAGCGATTGCTGGTGAAATATCGTCGCCTCCTTCGCCGCTTCGCGCCAAAAGACAAGACCACATTTTCCACCATAGATTGATCTTTGTTCAGAAAGCCAATAGGACAAAATATGGCGAGTAGGTAAAAAGAGGCACGCGTGGATAATTTTTTTGATCAAGTCACACAGGCAAAGAAGAACCTAAAATCGATTTTGCCCGCCACGCCGCTGCAGCGCAATGTGCATTTGTCGCAGCAATATGGTGCCGATATTTATTTGAAGCGCGAAGATTTAACGCCCGTACGGTCCTATAAACTGCGTGGGGCCTTCAATTTTATTTCCAAAGCATTGGCGAACCATGAGGGTGCCGAGAAGCCGCATTTTGTGTGTGCGTCCGCGGGCAATCATGCGCAAGGTTTTGCCTTTAGCTGCGCCCATTTCGGCGTGCATGGCACTATTTTTATGCCCGTCACCACGCCAAAGCAAAAGATCGACAAAACCAAAACCTTTGGTGGTGAATTTGTTGAAGTGCGGCTGACGGGGGATATTTTCGATCAGTGCTATGCTGCCGCGCAGGACTTCTGCACAGCGCAAAGCGCCCATTTGGTGCCCCCTTTTGACCATGCGGACATCATTGAAGGCCAAGCCACGATCGGCTTGGAAATTCTTGAGCAGCTTCAAAATGAAGCGCCGGACATGATTATTTTGCCTGTCGGGGGCGGCGGGCTAGGCGCGGGCTTGTTGCAATTGCTCGACACCCTTGCGCCGGACACAGAATTTGTATTTGTGGAACCTGAAGGTGCCCCGAGTTTAAAGCGCAGTTTGGAAACACAAACGCGGGTGAAGCTCGATAAAATCGATAATTTTGTTGATGGCGCCGCGGTTGCGCAGATTGGTGCGCTTAATTTCGATATTTTGAAAGACGTGCCCAGTGATGCAGTGCACCTGGTGCCGGAAAATCGTCTCTGCGCCACCATCAGTTCGCTGCTTAATATTGAGGGCTTGGTGCTCGAACCTGCGGGTGCCCTCTCAATCGATGTGTTGGCAGATTTGCCTGCTACAGAAATCGCCGGCAAGAAGATCGTGTGCATCGTTTCCGGCGGAAACTTCGACTTTGAGCGCTTGCCCGAAGTTAAAGAAAAGGCCATGAGCTATCGCGGCTTGAAGAAATATTTCATTTTGCGGCTGCCACAGCGCCCCGGCGCACTGAAAGACTTTTTGAACATGCTCGGGCCGAATGACGATATTGCCCGGTTTGAATATTTGAAAAAGTCCGCCCGCAATTTTGGTACGGTGCTTTTGGGCATTGAAACAGACGATCCCGCAAACTTTCAAATCCTGTTTGATAAGATGGTGGCTGGCGGATTTTCCTATCAGGACATTACGGAAAATGACCTGTTGTCCAGCTTGATTGTATAATCAAAATGAGTGAACGCGGCTCACCCCTTCGCCATCAACGACGACGCTTTGCTGTGGCGCTGATCGCGCTGTTTTTGCTCGCGGTGTCTTTTTTGGTGATTTATGCCGCTGCGTTCTCCACGTTCAAGTCCAGCGAGCTGGAACGGGCGCAAGGCCGTGCCGAATTCTATCGCACCACATTGGAAAGCGCGTTAGACAGGTTGGAGCACTTGCCCTTTATTCTGGGCCAAGATCCGGCGGTCGTACGCGGTTTGCAAGACCCCGAAAGCCGCTTCGCGCTCAATAGACGGTTGGCAGATTTTGCAGCCCGCGCCAATGCAGAGGCGCTCTATGTGATGGATTTAGATGGGCTAACCATCGCCGCTTCTAATTATAGCGAACCTGTGAATTTTTTGGGTGAGAATTACAGCTTCCGGCCCTATTTCCAAACCGCAAAAAACGGCCAGCGCGGCAAGTTTTTCGCCATTGGCGCCACCACCAAACGGCCTGGCTTTTTTGTGGCTGAGCCAGTGCGCGACAGCACCGATAACATTATTGGCGTGATCGCCCTCAAAATTGAGCTGGATGAGTTGGTGGCAGCGTGGCGCGCGTCGGGTGAGAAGATTTTGATCACCAATCTCGATACGATTGTGGTGCTGGCCAGCCAGCCAGATTGGCAATATCGCACCCTCGCGCCGCCGAGCGAAGAACGGCTTTTGCAAATTCGGCAAATGCGGCAATTTGGGCAAGAGCCGTTGGCACCGCTCGATTGGGAGCGACTGGAAAATGACGAGGTGGCGCTGGCCGGAGAACGACATATCCGTGTGCGCGTGCCAGTGACCAGCCAACCGTGGCAATTGCATTTTATCGTCAGCACAGCAGGACTGCAGGAACGCGCGCTGTTTGTTGTGTTTTTGGCCGCCATCTCGGTGGCGCTTTTGGCGATCATGTTTATCTTTTGGCGCTCAGAACGGCTGCGGCGTGCACTTGATGCATCGCACCAGGACCGCAAACGCCTATTGCGTGAAATCGAAGACCGTAAAGCCACGGAAAAAGCGCTGGCGAAAACGCAAAACGAACTCGAAAAATCAAGCCGAATGGCCGCGCTCGGCCAGTTGGCGGCCTCGGTCACCCACGAATTGGGACAACCCTTGTCTGCCATGCGCAATTATATCGCGATTGAAGAAATGAATGCGGCGCAAAAGCCTGAAAGTTTGGCAACGCGTCTTTCCGGCTTGGTCCGGCGCATGGAGAACATCACCCGTGACCTGCGCTTTTTCGCCCAACCCAAACAACATCAAAAAACCCCATTCGATGTGGCCAAAGCCATCGAAAATGCGGTTGGTCTAACGCGTCATGATTTACAAGCACGGCAAATAGAAATGGCGTTGAACCTGCCCACCCCCGCACCACAAATTTTGGGTGATGGTGCGCGCTTCGAGCAGGTGCTGGTCAATTTGTTGCGCAATGCCATGAGTGCGGTTGATGATGTGCCCGCGCCGAAAATTGAGATCGGTTGGGCACCTGCAGGAGACAACATTGCCATCTATGTGGCGGACAATGGCCATGGGCTGAAGGGCCAGCAGATTGAAGAGCTGCAAGAGCCCTTCCGCACTGACAAGCCTTCTGGCGAAGGCATGGGGCTTGGTCTTGCCATATCCGCATCTATCGTGAAAGAACATGCGGGTGAACTTTTCGCAGTCGATAATGAACAAGGCGGCGCAACATTTACAATTTTGCTGCCTCCCATTTCAAAAGATAAAGGGCAATCTGGCCAATGAGCGAAGCAGAGCAAAAACGGCGGCCCTTCCGTGCCTTGGTGATTGATGATGATAAGGAAATGCGGCTTTCGCTGGCCCATTTGCTGGAGGCTGCCGGATGGCGCTGTGAATTGTTGAGCGGCCCGCCACAGGTGGAGCAAAAGATCAATCAATGGCAGCCTGATGTTATTTTGTCCGACGTGCGGATGCCCAACGGCTCTGGTTTGGATTTGCTGCATTTGGATCAGCAAACCCCGCCGATTGTGCTTATTTCGGCGCATGGTGATATTCCAATGGCCGTGGAAGCCATGCGTGCCGGCGCCTATAGCTTTTTGGAAAAGCCGTTCGATCCGCAACGTCTATTGCGTATTTTAAACAACGCAGCAGAGCGGCATCGGCTAACCCAGAACACCCAGCGCTTGCAGGAGCGTTTGGCCAAGCTTTCCGGCATCGACCGGGTGTTGCTCGGGCAGTCGCCACAATTGCAAACTGTGCGCGAGCAAATCATTGATTTCAGTTCAACCCCTGCCCCGGTTTTGATCTCTGGCGAGACGGGCACGGGCAAAGAGCTTGTGGCCCGCGCCATCCATGATTTGAGTGATCGGGCAGATCAGCCCTTTATCGCAATGAATTGTGCGACCTTTGAAGCGAGCAGTTTTGAGCGCATGGTGTTTGGGGTGCAAAATGAAAGTCTGGGCACGTTCATGCAGGCGGAAGGCGGCACTTTGTTTTTGGACGAAGTCGCCTCGCTCAGCCCGGATATTCAAGCCAAATTACTGCGGGCGATTGAGCACCGTGAAATCACGCCGATTGGCTCAGACAAGCCGCAATCAGTTGATGTGCGCATCGTCTCCGCCTCCAATGAAAATTTGGATGATGCCATCGCCGCGGGGCGTTTTCGGGAAGATCTGTTTTATCGATTATCGACCGTGGTGATCGATTTGCCCAATTTGCGGTCACGGCGGGACGATATTGTTTTATTGATGCAGCATTTTCTGGCGCATTATGCAGCGCTTTATGAAACCACTGTGCCTGAGCTGGACGCGGAAGAGATCGCCACGCTTTTGGCTCATGACTGGCCGGGCAATGTGCGCGAATTGCGCAATGTGGCCGAGCGCCGCGTGCTCTCCGCCCGGCGCGGTGGAGGCTCCATCTCCACATCCATGCGGCTTGAAAATGATATGGGCAATGTGCCCGAAACATTGCGCGAAGCCGTGGCCAGCTTTGAGCGTAGCCTGATCGCTAAGGCCATTCAAACCCATCAGGGGCGCATGGATGCCGTGGCCGAGGCGCTTGGCATTGGACGGCGCACGCTGAACGAAAAAATCGTTAAACTGAATTTGGACAAGTCTGAGCTGTTATAGTTTCGGTTCCCTGTGTATCGGTGGTTTTGTGCCACCTAACCTGCTCAAAGCGATTGCTGTGAGCAACGGCGGCGCTTAAAAATTGGCGCCGCTTCCCTTAAAAACTCACCCTGCGGAAATCCGCAGGGCAGTGGTTTTCCCATCGGCAGTTTTCTTCATACCCAACAGATTTTGTGCGGCCTACTCTCTTGGCAGCACCGACTCGGCTCGTCCGAGTGCACATGGTGCATCGAGATTTGGTTCAGGTATTCCTTGGGAGGAACAAGATGAAGACCATTACGAAAACTGCAGTTGCGGCCCTTTTGGGCATGTCATTTGTCGGCGAAGCTGTCGCTGTTGAGTGGAATGTATCGCTTTGGGGTAAGAAGCGCGCTTTCACTGAGCACGTTGAAAAATTGGCCGAGTTGGTCAGCGAAAAGACCAATGGCGATTTTACGCTCAACCTGTCTTATGGCGGTCTGTCCAACAACCGTGAAAACTTGGATGGCATTTCCATCGGCGCGTTTGAGATGGCGCAATTCTGTGCGGGTTATCACGCAGATAAAAACCCATCCATCACTGTTTTGGAACTTCCGTTCCTTGGCGTTTCGTCTTTGGAAGAAGAAATTGAAGTGTCCATGGCGGTTTATAACCATCCCGCCACGCAAGCCGATCTGGGTCGCTGGAACGCAACCTTGTTGATGCCTTCACCGCTGCCACAATATAATTTTGTGGGCGTTGGCGAAGCGCCACGGAGCCTTGATGATTTCGAAGGTCTTTCTGTGCGTGCCACGGGCGGCATTGGCCGCGCGATGGAAAGCATTGGGGCTGTACCGAACTCTATGTCGGCTACAGAAGTGCGTCAGGCACTGGATTCTGGCGTGGTAAAAGCCGTTTCCTTTGCACCGCACGCGCATATGTCGTTCGGCACCATTGAGAGTGGCGAATGGTGGACCACAAACATGAATCCGGGCACTGTAAACTGCCCCGTTGTGGCCAACACAGATGCCTTGAACAGCTTGTCAGATGAGCATCGTGAAGCTTTGTTGAGCTCCATTCCTGCATCACTGCAGCACTATGTTGATAATTACAACAACAACACCATGGAAGCTTGGGGGCCTGCGCTAGACGAGCGTGGTATTGAACGCATCACCTATACCGACGAAGAGTTGGATAGCTTCCGTTCAGCCGCCGGTAGCATTGCCAAAACTTGGGTTGAAGAAAACAACGCCAAAGGCTTGCCAGCTCAAGAATTGCTGGACCTGGTGAATTCAACATTGGCAAATTAAGGCCGCAATAAACTTCGATCGGCCGCGCTGTTGCGCGGTCGATCTTCCCTTTTCGCTTTTGGTATTCGGGGGAGGACACCATGGCAGGCACTGCATCCGTTCTCACGGACGACAGCCTTTTAAGCCGTCTAGATCAACGGCTCTTTTCCATTGAAAAGATACTCGTTTTTATCGGTGGACTGGCGATTTTTTCGCTGATGGTCCTTGCCGTTTTTTCTGTAGGTGGGCGCAATTTTTTCAACCGTCCGCTTTCGGGCTATGTCGATTGGATCGAGCAAATCATGCCGCTCATTGCGTTTGTCGGCATTGCTTACACGCAACGCGTGGGCGGGCATATCCGCATGGATATTCTGGTCGGGCAGCTCAAAGGTCGCCCGCTGTGGTTGGCTGAATTTGTCGCCACTCTCGCCATGTTGCTGTTGATGATCTTGCTGGTCTGGGGCTCTTGGGCACACTTCCAGCGCTCATTTGATTTTAGCGTGCCGATGTGGAGTCGTGACTCTTCCATTGATATCGCTTTGCCCTTGTGGCCAGCCAAATTATTGGCGCCCGTTGCCTTCTTCATTTTGACATTGCGCCTCACCATTCAATTGGTTGGCTTTGGCCGGGCATTTGCCACCAACGCCACTCATCCAGTGGCAGTGCCGATGGTTGAAGACGCTGCGACACAGGCACAGCGTGAAGCTGAACATGTCTCCGGACTTGAGGAGGACAGCAAATGACCTCGATTGATATTGGTCTCATCGTTACGGCGATGCTGCTCCTGATGGTGATCATCGGGGTTCGCGTTGCTTTTGCTGCCGCCATGGCGGGCGTTACTGGGCTTGTGTGGATCTTCTGGTCCAAAAAGGGCTACGATCCGAACCAGTTTTTCTGGGCGCTCAGTGTTGCGGCGAAAACCGCAGGTCAGGTGCCGCACTCAAAGGTCTCCTCGCAGGCGCTATCGCTTATTCCGACTTTCATTCTGATTGGCTATCTCGCCTATTATGCGGGGCTAACCAAGGCTTTGTTTGAGGCTGCGAAAAAGTGGGTAGGCTGGTTGCCCGGCGGCATGGGCGTAGCCACAGTGTTTGCCACTGCGGGCTTTGCCGCTGTGTCTGGTGCGTCTGTTGCCACATCAGCCGTGTTTGCACGGATTGCCATTCCGGAGATGCTCAAGATTGGCTATGACAAGCGCTTTGCCGCAGGGGTTGTGGCTGCCGGGGGCACGTTGGCATCCTTGATCCCGCCCTCTGCGATTTTGGTGATCTACGCCATTATTGTGGAACAGGATGTGGGTGCTTTGCTGCTGGCTGGCTTTATCCCCGGCGCCGTCTCTGCGCTGATCTATGGCGGCCTCGTGGTGTTGATGGCCACATTCAACAAGAATCTGGGCCCATCCGTGAGCGGCTTCACCTGGGGCGAGCGCTTCAAGGCACTGCCACCTGCGTTGCCGATCTTTGCGGTGGTGATCATCATCATCTGCTTTATCTACAACCCGTTTGGCGGCGACGCGTGGGGCACACCAACAGAAGGTGGCGCGATTGGCGCGTTCATCATCTTTGTGATGGCGTTGATCCACGGCATGAAGTGGGGCCAGTTTAAAGATGCGCTCACCGAATCCGCCAAGCTGGCGGTGATGATCTTCACCATCATTTGGGGCGTGTTGATCTATGTGCGCTTTTTGGGCTTTGCCGATCTGCCCGGTGCGTTTTCTGACTGGGTCACCTCGCTAGATCAGCATCCGATGATCATCCTGATCATGATCCTACTCGCCTATGCGGTGCTGGGCATGTTTATGGATGCGATCGGCATGTTGCTGCTCACCTTGCCGGTGGTCTTCCCGGCGGTCATGGCGCTTAATGGCGGTATGGATGTTACTGCAGCTGAAAGTGCGTTCGGCATGAGCGGTTGGGGGTGTGCCATTTGGTTCGGCATTATTGTGGTGAAAATGGCCGAGCTCTGTTTGATCACCCCGCCCATTGGCCTCAACTGCTTTGTGGTGGCTGGGGTACGAGATGATATCTCAGTGCAAGATGTGTTCCGCGGCGCGACCCCGTTTTTTGTCGCGGATGCGATCACCATTGCGGTGCTTATTGCTTTCCCAAGCATTGTGTTGTGGTTGCCAAGCCTCTTGTTAGGCTAGTCATCTTCCATCGAGACCAAAAGGGCGGGGAAAATTCCCCGCCCTTTTTTCTTTGGTATGTTTCAACAATGTGAACTTAGGCTACGGCGTCGGCACACCGGATTGCGCGGCGTGCCAGGCCACAATTTTGCTGCCGAGGAAGAAGTTGAACCCCATCTTGTCGCTTTTCCGCTGCAGCACAGTTTCACCCGACAATTCAAAAACGGTGGTGCGGCCACCATCCTCCACTACAATCTCAAAATCTGGCGCGACCCTAGGATGTGCATTTGGCCCGGGAAATAGCCGCATGAGCAAACGGGCGAAGGGCCCCGGCTGCACGATCGAAATCTCGCTCGCCACCAGGTCCGCTTCTTGCTGAGAAAGCTGAACAGTTGTGTTGGTTTGAATGTCGGTTACAGTCACTTTTGCCATAGCACTCACCATGTCCCGTTCTTAAAACTGTTCCAGCAGGCATTGCCTGTCGCATCAACTGAGTTTGGGTAGGCGGTGTGGGTCACCACATCATCATATCCATAATAGGGAATGAACCCCAGCGCCCATTTCCACCGCCATCGCCTCTGGGTGAGTATCCGGGTGCACGTCTCTCCGCCCCTCGCGTGCGCGCCGGAAATATAGCCTTTGGCGCCATATACACGGATTTGGTGTGCAAAGCTTGAGGCGTTAAATGTGATTTCGCCAGCCAGTGTTTCAGCAACCGAGCCTGACCCCGCCGTCGTTTTCAGACCTGTGTTGCAACCGCCCAGATAAATGCTCGCGGTGTCGCACCAAGGCACCTTTTTCAGCTCCGCCCCCCAGGTCGCGGCATTTGCTAATTGCAAGCTATCAACACTTGTGGGATTGCCATGGGCGTAAATTTCCACATAGTCGACACACGCATTCGCATTGGCCGCAGATAGTGCTTTGATTTTTGCGACTAAGTCAGCAGCATCGGTATAGCCATCAATAAGGTGATACCCGCTGATCCCCTGCACAGCGTTGTAGTGACTGGCTTGGTTAGACGCCACAAAATCTTTTCGGTCGAAGGCAACAATCTTGAGAGTATTTACCATGACGCCCACCCAGGCGTTGAGAAACATTATTCATTTAATTATCCGGTTATATTATTATCATTTTCATTGAAGATGCAAGTTTTCGTCAGCAGTTGAGCAAGCTCACCTTTGTTTGACGCAACAAAAAAGGCGATGACCTAGAAGTTCACCGCCTTTTTCTACGTTTGGGAGACCATCTTATTCAGATGGTGGTGGGAGAAAGTTCACTTCGTGTAATGCGGAGAGGCGCACCACTTCGTCCGGGTCGCCCAAATCATGCAATGCTTCAAATAAATCAAAGAGTTTGCGGCTGGGGGCGACGCCAAAGAAGCAATTGGCGTCCTTGCCGGATTTGTTGGTGATGCCGTGAGCAATACCCATAGGCATGCGCACCGTGTCGCCCGCGCGGGCGGTCAAAATCTCATCGCCGAAGGCCAGTTCCAATTCGCCATCCAGCATGGTGATCCACTCATCCTGCGTGGGGTGGATGTGCGGCGGCACAAAGCTCTCTGCAGGCAAAAGTGCGTGCCAGATCATGGCGTTTTCCGAATAGAGTTTGGGGATATAGGTTTGGCCCAAAATGTTCCATTTGGTGCCTTCAATGCCTTCCCCTTTGGCGGTAATGCCTGGTGTTAATGTCATTTTCTTCTCCTCCTAATTCACCCGATAGTCCGGGGTTGAATCCAAAAAGCGGCGATAGGCGTCGGCATCGGGCGGGGTGAAGTTTTCCGCCAGCGGATTGCGCCGCCTGATCTTGGCGCCCATATCATCCAGCAATTCATCAAAATGTTTGAAGTGGTAAGGGGCCACGCACAGCCCGCCATAGACTTTGGCCGACGGTTTTTCATGCCGCTTCCAGTGCAGCATCTGCTCGATATTGTCGTTCATCTGCTGCTCTGTCGGCTGCTTGGCCAATTTGCCATCGGCATAGCGGACCAGCCAGTTGGCGGCGAGGTCGGCGCATAACACCGTGCAGAAGGATGAGTTGAAGCCCACAAAGCCCATGTCCGGCAAATCGGGATTAGCGATGATGCGGTAAAGGCGGTATTGCCCATCTTCTTCCACCAGCTTGTCCTGATATTCTTGCGGCAGATAAGGCACGCCCAACTTCCAGCCCACGGCCAGAATGGCGAGGTCTGTTTTCACCTTCTCACCGCCCGTCAACACCACGCTGTCGCCTTCATACTCTTTGAAGGTGCCTTTGATGCAGTTGATGCGGCCATCGGCGATCATCTCGAACAGGCCGGGGGTGACAATCGGCACCGAGCAATTGATTTCATCTTCAATTTTGATCTCTGGCCGCAGCCCCGTCTTTTTCAGCTTGAGCTGCATGGTCAGCAAGGCTTCAAGCGCGCGCCAATTGGCCCACACAAAGGGTTTGCCAATCACATGCGCAAACTTCTGCATTGGGTTCAGACCCCAACTGGGGAACATTTGCTCCTGCTTGCGGATATAAAGGATGCGTTTGAAATTGATCAGCCCGCCGATAAAATAGGGCACGCGCCACACCGATTGCAGATAAACAATGGTGACCGATTTTGCGCCAGACTTCACCGCATTCACCGCAATGTCGGTGGCGGATTTGGAGAATCCGAGCACGGTGACATTTTTGCCTTCCACAATGGACGGGTCGGTATATTCAGATGAGTGCATCACCTGCCCGCCCTGCGCTTCAAATGCCTCTTGGCCGGGATGGGTGAGAATATTTTTCTCGCTGAATTGTCCGGTGCAGACCGAGACGAAATCAAAGTCCTCTGTACTTTCCTTGCCAGCCTGATCCACCAAATGAAGCGTCCAGCCTTTTTGCCCGTCCGCGCGGCGGGTCATTTCTGAAACGCTGGTGTTGAAGCGGATATGGTCGCGCAGATTATAGTCTGCGGCATAGCTATCTAGATAGGCATGCACCTGCGGCCCCTTTGGCCATTCAGGATAATCATCCGGCATGGGCTTATCGGTATAGCGGTACAAATCTTTTGGGCTTTGGGTTTGCACATCGGGATAGGATCGCGACAGCTCCCATACGCCCCCTAGATCGTGGCTGCGTTCGATAATGGTCACATCGTGACCTTTTTCTTTAAAGGTTTTTGCGGTCACAAGACCGCTTACCCCAGCGCCGATTACGGCCACCTTTTTCTTCGTTGTCATCGTCCCCTCCTCCAAGCCGATTGCAACATTTATTATTTTATGCCTAAACTAAATGTCAGATAGAGGGAGGCGGCTATCCGAAAAACGCAAAATAATGCGGATGGCCGTTGGGAGAACAACAACAATGGAGCCTTTGGCTAAATATCGGCTGTTTCACTCGGCTGAGTTGGAGTGCGCACGGGAGATGGTGGCGCGCAAATACTGCGCCCATCGCTTGGATTTCGCGGCGCCGCAGTCGCGATTGGATGCAGTGCACAATCATGTGGCGCTACCCGGCTTGTCGTTTAATTATATGCGCTATGGCGGCGCTGTGCGCATCACCCCCGGTGAATTGGAGAGATTTTATCTGATCCAAATTCCATTGGCTGGTGGGGCGCAGATCACCAATGGCAAAATGGAAGTTGAGAGCACCATTGAGTTTGCCACCATCCTGAACCCCGATCTCAAAACCGATATGACCTGGCACTCGGATTGCGAAATGCTGCTGGTGCAAATTGAGGCAGAGCATTTGCGTAAGGAAGCCGAAATGATGCTGGGTCGTTCCTTGGATGCGCCCATTCGGTTCGATCCCAAATTACGCATGCGGGCCAAGCAGCTCCAGCCTTGGCGCAATCAACTGCGCCGCATTTTCGTGGATTTAGATGCGGGCGCCACCCCGCATGGCCTGTCGGAATTGCTGTTGCAATTTTTGGAAGCGGCGCCGAGCAATATTCAATGTTTCTTTGATGCAACGCCAGTGCATCTGGCCCCGGCGCAGATCAAGCGCGCCATGGCCTATATCAAAAGTGAATTCAGTGCCGAAATCGGCCTACATGATATTGCCCGGGCCGCTGGTGCCTCGGTGCGGGCGCTGCAATATGGCTTTAAACAGGCCTATGGGCTGACGCCGATGCAAATGGTGCGGCTGGAGCGTTTGCGCCGCGCCCACTATTTGCTGCAAGGGGCGTATGGGGCGCAAACCGTCACGCAGATTGCCTCCGCTTTGGGTTTCAACCATTTGGGGCGGTTTTCGCAGGAATATCGCGACGCCTTTGGCGAAACGCCGCAGCAAACGCTTAATTTCGCCAAGCGCCAATTGAGCTGAGGGCCGGCTCTTAGGTGTTGGGCAACACCGCAGTGCCTTCAATTTCGATCAGCGCTTCATCTTCCACCAGCGCCGACACCACCACCATGGTCATGGCCGGGAAATGATAGCCGAGTACGCGGCGATAGGCTGCGCCTACCTCTTTTTGGTGTGCCAGATAGGTTTGCTTATCGGTCACGTACCAGGTCAGGCGGGTCAAATGTTCGGCTGTTCCGCCGGCCGCTTCCACAACGTCCAGAATATTGCGCAGGGCTTGTTCCATTTGGCCGATAAAGTCCTTGGCTTCAAAGACTTGATCTTTATTCCAGCCGATTTGACCGCCCACATACAGCGTGCGCCCTTCAGCAAGCATGCCATTGGCATAGCCTTTTGCGGGCTTCCATCCTTCAGGGTGTACAACAATATGTGCCATTATTCTTTTTCCAAATAGAGTGTCATTTTGTCTTTAAGCTCTTGCGACCATTCAATGGGTCGCCCAGTGGATTTGGTGATGTGCACCAGCGTCATGGTGCTTTCCACCTTCGTTTGCGCGTCATGGGTGCCCCACACGCGCACTTTCACGCTGGTGCGGCCCACCCGCTCAACCGTCAGGTGCCATTGCCATTCTTCACCCAGCTTGCCCGGCGCGTTGAACGTTGCTTCCACACTGGCGGTGGGCACCGCCGTTTGGTCCGCCACATGCATTTGCGCGAAGGAATAGCCAATCGCCTTGTCGAACCAGCGCTCGATGGTGAGATTGATCATCTCAAAAAAGCGCGGATAAAACACAATGCCCGCCGGGTCGCAGTGCTGAAACAAAATGTCCTGATCGTGGGTGAAAATCTTGCTCATCAGACCCCCAAATAGCGATCGGCCAGATCGTCCGTTAGCGCATCCGGTGTGCCCGTCCACACGGTTTCACCGCGTTCCAAAATCACGCAGTGATCGGCAATCGGCAGCAATTCACTGAGGCTCTTATCCACGATCAAAATGGATTGGCCCTGCGCTTTCAACGCTTTCACAGCCCGCCAGATTTCCTCGCGGATCACGGGGGCCAAGCCTTCGGTCGCCTCGTCCAGCACCAGCAATTTTGGATTGGTGGTCAAAGCCCGGCCAATGGCCAGCATTTGCTGTTCGCCGCCTGACAGTGTGTTGGCCAATTGGTCCTTGCGCTCTTCCAGCCGCGGGAACAATTCATAGACCTTTTCAAGCGTCCATTCGCCATCGCGCTGGGCCGCCACCAGGTTTTCTTCCACGGTCAAATTGGCAAAGCAGCGCCGACCTTCGGGCACCAGCCCCACGCCCAATTTTGCCACCTTGTGACTGGGCATTTTGTTGACCAGCGTGCCATCGAAATGGATATCGCCCTTGGTGGGTTTGGACATTTTGCAAAGGGTGCGGATGGTGGTGGTTTTGCCCATGCCATTGCGGCCCATCAGCGCCACAACTTCGCCCTCTTTCACTTCAAGCGACACGCCAAACAGCGCCTGTGATGGGCCGTAAAACACCTCAATATCTTTGATGGAAAGCAGAATGTTTGACATTAGGCTGCACTCCCCAAATAGGCTTCGCGCACCGCTGGATTGTTGCGGATATCGTCCACCGATCCGGTGGCGATCACCCGGCCATAGACCAGCACGGAGATGCGGTCGGCCAGTGAAAAGACGGCGTCCATGTCATGTTCGATCAAAAGGATCGGCGCTTCGTGGCGCAGATCGTCGAGAAAGCCGATCAGCTTTTTCGAGCCTTCCGGCCCCATGCCCGCCATCGGCTCGTCGAGTAGGAAGGCTTTAGGATCAAGCGCCAGCGCCATGGCGATTTCAAGCTGCCGCCGTTCACCGTGCGACAGTTCCGCCGTCATGACATCGGCCCGCTCTTCCAGATTGACGCGTTTCAACGCCGCCATAGCAGGTTCAGTCAGGCTTTTATCGCCGCGCACATTTTTGAAAAAGCGATAGCTGGTGCCCAATTTGGATTGCACCGCCAACATCACATTGCGCAGGGCGGAAAATTCCATCACCAGTGAGGAGACTTGGAAGGTGCGCCCAAGCCCAGCCTTTGCCCGCTCGGCCATGTCCATACCGGCCAAGTCCCGGCCGTTAAAGATCACTTTGCCGCTGTCGGAGCTGAGCTGGCCGCAGATCTGTTTGATCAGGGTGGATTTGCCTGCCCCGTTCGGCCCGATAAGTGCGTGGATTTCACCCTTTTTTAGATCAAGGGTCACGTCATCGGTGGCGGTGAGTGCGCCAAAGCTTTTGTTCAGATTTTGAATTTGCAGAATGGGTTGATCAGTCATGACGCGCCTTTCCGGCCAGCAGGCCAATGGCGCCACCGCGGGCAAACAGCACCACGCCCAACAAGATGAGGCCGAGATAGAACTGCCAATAGTCAGTCAAACCGCCAAAGATAAATTCAAATATGATGTAGATGAGCGCGCCGACAACCGGGCCATAAAGGCGACCCACACCGCCCAAAATCACCAGCACCATAATCTCACCGGACATGTGCCAGGACAGCATGGAGGGGGAGATAAAGCGGTTCAGATCCGCCATCAGCGCCCCGGCCAAGCCGGTGATCATACCGGAGATCACAAAGGCGGTGAGTTTGATGTTGAACGGGCGAATGCCGGTGGCAGCTAGCCGCTCTTCATTTTGCCGTGCCGCTTGTAGCGCCGCGCCGAAACGTGAGTTTTTGATCATGGCCGACAGGCCCAGCCCTGCAAACATCAGCACCAGGCAGATATAAAAGAAGCTTGAGGGATCAAGCGTATTTACGCCCGGGAACTGGTTGCGCACATAGATGGACAAGCCATCTTCGCCACCATAGGTGGGCCAGGAGATCATGAAATAATAGATCATTTGCGCAAAGGCCAAGGTGATCATGATGAAGTAAACGCCGGAGGTGCGCAGGGACAAAAGCCCGATAAACAGAGCGGCAATGCCACTCATCACAATCGCCACCAGCCAAATGATCAGCATTTGGTTGGTGCCTTCAATCACGAAAGGCCAGGTGAAAATTGGCGTGTAGGTTTGCGCATGGCTGGCCAAAATGCCCATGGCATAGCCGCCAATGCCGAAAAAGGCTGCATGGCCAAAGCTCACCAAGCCGCCTGTGCCAAGGGCGAGGTTCAACCCCACCGCCGCGAGGCTCAAAATGGCCACGCGGGTCGCCAACGTGATGTAAAACGGTTCGTCCATTGCCGTAGCAATAAAGGGGAACACCAACAGCCCAAGGCTGATGAAAATGTTCAAATAGGTTTCGCGGGAAAGATTAGGCATTGTTGCTCACCAACCCTTCCGGCTTGAAGATCAGAATGATCGCCATCAGCACATAAATTGACATGGAGGACAGCGCTGCCCCGACCGAGTTAGCGGCAGCTGTGTCCATAAACAGGTTGAAAAAGCCGGGCAGCGTCACGCGCCCGAGTGTGTCGACAACGCCGACGAGAATGGAGCCGATCAATGCGCCCTTGATGGAGCCGATGCCACCGATCACGATCACCACAAAGGCCAGGATCAGCACTGGTTCGCCCATGCCCACCTGCACCGATTGGATGGCGCCCATCATTGCCCCGGCAAAGCCGGCCAAGGCGGCGCCGATGGCGAAAACGATCGTATAGAGCGTAGCGATATTTACGCCGAGCGCCGCGATCATTTCACGATCCGCCTCACCGGCGCGAATGCGAATGCCGAGGCGAGTTTTGGTGATGAGGAGATAAAGCCCCAGCGCCACCAGACCGCCAACAAGGATAATCGCCAGACGATAAGCAGAATATTGGAAGCCGCCAAACAGGGTGACGGGACCGGATAGAAAGTCCGGTGTGTCGAGATAAAGCGGGAATGAACCAAACACCATCCGACAACCTTCAGAAAGGATCAGGATCAAGGCGAAAGTGGCCAACACTTGGTCGAGGTGATCGCGATCATATAATCGTCTGATCACAAGCATCTCGATCAAGACACCTGCAAAACCCGCCGCCACGATAGACGCCACAAGGCCAAGCCAAAAGGAACCTGTGGCCGCAGCCACGGCGGCGCAAGCAAAGGCCCCGATCATATAAAGCGAGCCGTGTGCCAAATTGATCAGCCCCATCACGCCGAAAACCAGCGTCAAACCGGCAGCCATCAAAAACAGCGTCACGCCATATTGAAGGCCGTTTAAAAGCTGTTCGAATAAAAGAGTGGTGGACATATTTTCCCCAGCGGTTTGGATGTTGGCGGGACGCAAACGCCCCGCCAATCAACTCAGCTATTATTGCAATGGGCAATCTTCAGCATAAGCATCTTGGTGATCTGTCAGTGCCAGACCCAAGATCTTGTTGGTCAACACGTCACCCTCTTTCACGACTTCACGTACGTAAATGTCTTGAATGGGGTGGTTGTTGTTGCCGAACTTGAAGTCACCGCGGGTGGACTTGAAGTCAGCTTCTTTCAGTGCAGCGCTGAACGCTTCTGTGTCTTTTACATCGGCTTTGTCCAATGCAGAAAGGATCAGATTTGCCGCATCAAAGCCTTGGCTGGCATAAAGCGATGGCAAACGCTCATATTTCTCTTGGAACGAAGCAACGAACGCATTGTTGGTTTCGTTGTCGATGTCTTTGCTCCACTGTGAAGAGTTGCGCACACCAAGTGCTGCATCACCTACAGCGCCCAAAATGCCTTGGTCGAATGAGAAGGCTGGGCCCATCACCGGCAGATCAACACCAGAGGCTGCATATTGCTTCATGAACGCAATGCCCATGCCGCCTGGCAAGAAGAAGAACACACTGTCTGCGCCTGAATCGCGGATTTGTGCGATCTCAGCGGCATAGTCAGTTGCGCCCAATTTGGTGAACACTTCGCCCGCCAACTGGCCACGATATTCACGCTTAAAGCCGTTCAGCGCATCTTGGCCAGCCGGATAGTTCGGTGCCAAAATGAAGGTGTTTGTATATTCAGCCACATTGGCGTACGCGCCCATGGCTTCGTGCAAATTGTCGTTCTGCCATGCCACGTTGAAATAGTTGGCGTTACAGCCTTTGCCTGCCAAAGCAGATGGACCAGCGTTTGGCGACACGTAGATTTTACCTTGCGCCACGGCTGATGGAATAACCGCCATCGCCAAGTTGGACCAAATGATGCCGGTCAGAATATCCACTTTTTCAGACTGGATCATTTTGTCGGCGATTTGCACGGCCAAGTCTGGCTTGCGGGCATCGTCTTCGATGACAACTTCAACATCGTCGCGGCCGGCTTGTTCAATCGCCAGCATAAAGCCATCGCGCACATCTACACCCAAGCCAGCGCCACCGCCGGACAAGGTTGTGATCATGCCGATTTTTGCGCCTTCAGCCATGGCCGAGCCGCCAAGGGCTAAGCTCATCGCCACTGCGCTGGCCATTATTGTTTTTAGCGTCTTCATAGTTTCCTCCCAAACTGCGAACCTAGGTCCGCCGATTACAACACTTCACGACAGGTGAAGCATTTAATTTGCCCTTTGCCTCTCCCAAAGCAAAGGCCAATTCTTACAACAATGGGTATAGATACCCAATTGCCGCAAACCATTATAGTTACATCCATGCATGAATCTTAATATATTTCAATATTAAAAATTTCATGCTTAAAATATCTATTTCTCATTCACCCCAACGACCAATTTGGTCAAAGCGCTATCGGGCTCTTCCAAATCAGCGATTACGTCAAAATGGTGCTTGTGCGGTGCTTCCACCGCATTTGTTTCCACGCCAAGCCCGGTCCAAACATTGGCCAACAATTGATTTTGGCGCAAAAATTCCGGCCGTTCATCAGCACCCACCCAACAGGTGAGGCGCACATCCGCCAGTGGCTCCAATAGCGCTGCGCTTTCCGCGCGCGCTTCAGCCAAATCCAGTTGCAGCCCTTCATTCATGCGAGTGTTGAGCAGCGGGCGCAAATCATGCAGCCCGGACAAAGACACCACATGCTTCAACCGCGATTGCACTTCTTTGGACAAAGGCGTGTCTGCACACATCATGCGCGACACCAAATGACCGCCGGCAGAGTGTCCAGAAATGCGAATTGGCCCTTCAACTTTGGTCGCCGCATAAAGGATCGCCGCGCCAATTTGCTGGGTCATCGTGCTGATCCGCGCTTCAGGCGCCAGCGTGTAGGAGGGCAAGGCCACGGCCCAGCCATGGGCAAGCGCCCCCTTGGCCAAATGCGACCACGCGCTTTTATCAAAGCTCAGCCAATAACCGCCATGCACAAAAACAAACAGGCCTTTCGGCGTGCCTTCGGGCATAAACAGATCGAGCTTTTCCCGTTGCGCCTCGCCATAGGCCAAGTCTAGTTCCGCGCGGCCAGCTGCACCCATTTCCTCGCGAAATTGTGCCGACGCTTTCGCCCAATATTTTACATAGGAGTCCGAATCTTCGATATATGCGCTATTGGCATAGGCATCGTCCCAGTCGCTGGGCGTTGTCCAGTTTGGCAGTCCGTCACGCATCAAATTTTTCCCCTTGCAAGGCTGCGGCTGGCCGATAACGCCCTTCCAGATAGGTCGGGGCATTTTCTTCCAGATGCGCCAAAATCTCTCGCACTCGATCAAGCCCGATTTCGGCCAAAAATGCAAATGGCCCTTTGGGGAAATTCAACCCCAATTGCATCGCCAGATCAATATCTTGCGGCGCCGCCACCTGGTCATCCACGGCAGACGCCGCCTCATTGATCAGCGTGGCCAATATGCGCTCGGCAATTTGGTTCTGGTCGGCTTCAGCGAGGTCGACCTGAACGTCCTCGGTCACAAAGCCTTTGCCGCTTTTGCGGCCCAGGGCGCCCTCATCCACCTGCCGTTGCAGGCGATCAAACACATAGTAGCGCGGATTGTAATCAAAGGCTTTGGCCATGGTTTCGCTGGCGGCCAGATTTATGTCTGCGCCCACCAGATCGATCAGTTCAAATGGCCCCATGCGGAACCCCTGTGCCCGCATGGCCGCATCAATTTGATGGGCCGAAAAGTCACCTTCTTCCAAAATCGCCAGCGCCTCGCCATAAAAGGGCCGCGCACACCGATTGACGATAAAGCCCGGGCTATCCTTCACCTTGATTGCGGTTTTGCCGATCTGATTGAGATAAATGACGAGGTCATCACATCGTATCTGAGATACGGGTGGGGCTGTGATGACCTCGACAAGCTTCATAATGTGGGCAGGGTTGAAAAAGTGCAGGCCCAGCGCCCGGTCTTTATGGGTGAGATTGGCAAAAATATCGGCAACGCTGAGTGACGATGTGTTGGTGGCCAACAGCGTTTCTGCACCGCAAACTTCTTCCAATTGAGCGAAGAGCTGTTGCTTGATGTCCAACCGCTCGACGATGGCTTCGATCACCAGATCGCATTCGGCCAGATCGGCCAACTCGCTTGCCGCGCTCAGCCGCGCTTTGGTGGCCGCCGCGTCATCGGCACTCACCCGTCCTTTATCCACGGCCCGGGCCAAAGTTTGGCCCACCGCGTCCAGCGCTGAGGTCACCGCGTCATGGTTCACATCAAAAAGCTGCACCTGATGGCCGGATTGCGCAAAGAACAGCGCAATATTGCGCCCCATCACGCCTGCGCCCACCACGCCGATTTTATTCAGCTCAACCATTACTTGCCCTCAAATGTGGGTTTGCGTTTGTCGAGAAAGGCGGTCACGCCTTCGGCCTTATCTGCGGTGCCGAGCAGGTTTTCGAAATCGCCTCTGGTTTCGCCCATCACATGTTTGAGCGGGGTTTCGGCGCTGGCGACAATCGCCTTTTTCGCCGCCTGCATCGCCAAGGGTGCGCGTAGGGCCAAGCGCTCGGTCAGTTTCGCTGCAAAAGGCAGTGCGCCATCCTCGGCCATATAGCTGATAATGCCCCAATCATTGGCCGTGATCGCGTCGACAATTTCGCCGCCAAGCACAATGCGCCCGGCGCGTGCGCGGCCCACCATGGTGGTGAGGCGCTCAATGCCGCCTGCGCCGGGGATCAGGCCCAAATTGGGTTCCGGCAAGCCAAATTTGGCGGTGGTGCCCGCCACGATCAAATCGCACATCAGCGCCAGTTCAAACCCGCCGCCGAGGCAAAAGCCATCCACTGCCGCTACCAACGGCAGGGGGCAATTGCGGATACGTCTCCAATGGGCTTTGCGCGGATCGAGATAGCCTTCTTCCCGGCCTTTATCTTTAATTTCGTTGATATCGGCGCCAGCGGCAAAATGCTCGCCTTCGCCGCAAATCAGCACGGCACGCACGCTTGAGGATTGGGCAAAATCGTCCAGCGCATCGGCAATCTGCCCCAACAATTCTGTGTTGAGTGCGTTGCGTTGCTTTTGTCGATCAATGCTGAGAATCGCCCACGCGGCATTGTGGCCTTTAACGTCCACTTGCTCTATGCGCAGCATATTTTGCTCGCCCATATGTCCTCCCTATCGCCATTAAGTGTTCACCAAAATTAAATATATTTCAAGCCTAAAATTTTGAGCTTGAAATATCTTGTTTCTGATGCAATCATACCCGCCATGCGTGATCAACATTGCGCCATTGGGAGGACATTATGAAAATCGCATGTTTGGGCGGTGGCCCGGCCAGCCTATATTTTGCCATCAGCATGAAGCGGCGCGATCCGTCGCATGACATTACGATTTTTGAGCGCAACAAGCCAGATGATACATTTGGCTGGGGCGTGGTTTTGTCCGATGAAACCCTTGATAATATGGCCGAAAATGACAAGGAGAGCGCCGAAGCGATCCGTGAGCATTTCGCCTATTGGGACGACATTGCGGTGGTGCATGATGGGCACCGCACCGTTTCCACCGGCCATGGCTTTTGCGGCGTTGGTCGCATGCAGTTGCTGCTGACCTTGCAGGAGCGCGCCCGCGAACTCGGCGTTAAAATGGAATTTGAAACCGAAATCGACAGCGCCTCGCCCCTCATGAAAGAATATGATTTGGTGGTGGCGTCTGACGGGCTGAATTCCAAAACCCGCACCGAATTTGCCGACCATTTCAAGCCGCAGATTGATGTGCGGAAATGTCATTTTGTGTGGCTCGGCACCCATCAGAAATTTGATGATGCCTTCACCTTTATTTTTGAGAAAACCAAGCATGGTTGGATTTGGGCCCACGCCTATCAATTCGATAAGGACACGGCGACCTTTATTGTAGAGTGCGCGCCTGAAACATTCGAAAAGTTCGGGTTTGGCGAGATCAGCCAGCAAGAAACCATCGCCATTTGCGAAGAGATCTTCAAAGATCATTTGGGCGGCCATAGCCTGATGACCAACGCTAACCATATTCGCGGGTCAGCATGGCTGCAGTTCCCGCGCGTATTGTGTGAAAAATGGCACCACGAAAATGTCGTGCTGTTGGGCGACGCCTCGGCCACGGCCCACTTCTCCATCGGTTCGGGCACCAAACTCGCCTTTGAAAGCGCCATTGCGCTGGCTGAGTTTTTGCACACCGAGCCGACGCTTGACGCCGCGTTCCGCAAATATCAGGAAGATCGTCGCTTAGATGTGCTGCGCCTGCAAAGTGCGGCCCGCAACTCTACCGAATGGTTTGAAGATGTGGAGCGCTATCTCGATCTTGATCCGGTGCAGTTCAACTATTCATTGCTCACCCGCTCTCAACGGATCAGCCATGAAAATCTACGCTTGCGCGATCCGGAATGGCTGGAATCTGCTGAAACATGGTTTCAGGAGCAAGCTGGTGCGAAAGGCGTGCATCGTGCGCCAATGTTTGCGCCTTTCAAGCTGCGCGATATGGAATTGAAAAACCGCGTGGTGGTCTCCCCCATGGCCCAATATAAGGCCAAGGATGGTTGCCCCAATGACTGGCATTTTGCCCATTATGCTGAGCGCGCCAAAGGCGGTGCTGGACTTGTTTATGTGGAAATGACCTGCGTGTCGCCCGAGGGGCGGATCACACCGGGCTGCCCGGGGCTTTATGCCCCTGAGCATGAGGCGGCGTGGACCCGCCTTACTGATTTTGTGCATAGCGAGACCAGCGCCAAAATGGCCATGCAGATCGGCCATTCGGGCCGCAAAGGTTCGACCCAATTGGGGTGGGAAACCATGGATGCGCCGATCAAAGAGGGCAATTGGCCGCTCCTTTCCGCATCAGACATTCCTTGGTCGCCGGATAATGCTACGCCAAAGGCCATGGATCGGGACGATATGGATAAGGTGCGCGACCAGTTTGTCGCCTCCACCAACATGGCGGATCGGGCCGGGTTTGATATGGTCGAACTACACGCCGCGCACGGCTATTTGATTTCGTCGTTCATTTCACCCAAGTCGAATAATCGGCAGGATGAATATGGTGGCTCGCTGGACAATCGCATGCGCTATCCGCTGGAAGTGGCGCAAGCCATGCGCGATGCCTGGCCAGATCATAAGCCCATGTCCGTGCGGATTTCCGCCAATGACTGGGTGGGCGCAGAAGGTGTGACACCAGACGAAGCCGTGCAGATCGCGCAAATGTTCTCAGCCGTGGGGATCGACATTATCGACGTGTCCGCTGGCCAGACCTCAATTGATGCTGCCCCGATTTATGGTCGCATGTTCCAAACCCCGTTCTCTGACCGCATCCGCAACGAGACCGGGCTAAACACCATGGCCGTGGGCAATATTTATGAGCCGGACCATATCAATTCGATCCTGATGGCAGGCCGGGCTGATCTGGTGTGTCTGGCGCGGCCGCATTTGGCTGATCCTTATTGGACGCTGCATGCCGCAGCTGCCCTTGGCGACAAAGATAGCGAATGGCCCTTGCCCTATTTGCCTGGTCGGGATCAAATGATGCGACTGGCAGAACGGAATGAAGGCATCGGGATTAAGGTATGATCTTAGCGGGCAAAAACATATTGATCACAGGCGGCGGCACCGGCGTCGGCGCGGTGATGGCCAAGCGGTTCGCTGAAGCGGGCGGCACGGTCACCGTGGCGGGCCGCACGCGCGCAACGCTTGAGCAGGCGGCCAGCCAACATGCCAACATCAAAGTGGCGACGGTGGACATCACAGACGAAGAGTCGGTGAAGGCCCTGTTTGACGAGATCGGCGTGATGGACATTGTGGTCGCCAATGCAGGCGCCTCCTCCAGCGCCCCTTTGGCCAAGACCTCGCTTGCCGATTGGCAGCATATGATCGATGTGAATTTGACCGGCACCTTCCTGACCCTCAAAGAAGGTTTGGTGCGGCTGAAAGGCAAGGACTGGGGGCGCTTGATCGCTGTAGCGTCTACCGCTGGGCTGAAAGGCTATCCCTATGTCGCCCCCTATGCGGCGGCCAAGCATGGGGTGATCGGTCTTGTTAAAAGCATGGCGTTGGAAATGGCCAAAAGCGGCATCACCGCCAATGCGCTTTGCCCCGGCTTTCTCAATACGGAGATGACCGAGCGGTCCATCGACAATATTATGGAAAAGACAGGCATGAGCGCGGATGACGCGCTCAAGGCACTGGCGAAAAACAACCCGCAGGGGCGGCTGATCGAGCCGGAAGAAGTGGCCGCGGCGGCGCTTAATTTGTGCGGTCCGCATAGTGAGGGGCTGAATGGTGTGGCCCTTTCTATTTCAGGAGGTGAAATATGAGCGCAACTGACCCGGTGACGGGACACCCCATGAGCAAGCAGCGCTTGCGCCTATGGCTGCATATGCTGAAAACCGCCCGCTTTGTGGAGAATGAGCTGCGCGAGCGCATGCGCATCACCTACCAATCCACCCTGCCCCGCTTTGATGTGATGGCGATGCTGGACCGCACCCGCGAAGGGCTATTGATGAGCCAATTGTCTCAACAATTGATGGTCTCCAACGGCAATGTGACCGGGATTATCGATCGGCTGGTGCAGGATGGCTATGTGGTGCGAGTCTCTGTGAAGGGCGACAAGCGCGCCACGCTGGTGCGGCTCACCCCGAAGGGGGTCGAGAAATTTGCCGAAATGGCTGCCGAGCATGAACGCTGGATCGATGAATTGATGGACAATGTGCAGGACAGCGACATTGAGCATTTCGTCGACGCGCTCAACCATATCCGAAAGGATCATCAGCATGACTAAATTGGCCGATTATCAACCCGAACATTTTTTGCTGACCATGAAGGGCGACATTGCCATTGTGCAATTGAACCGCCCCGACCGGAAAAACCCGCTCACTTTTGAAAGCTATGCCGAGCTGCGCGATTTTTTCCGCGAGCTGCATTATGCCGACGATATCAACGCCGTGATTTTCGCCAGCAATGGCGGCAATTTCTGTTCCGGCGGCGATGTGCACGACATTATCGGGCCACTGGTTGGCATGGACATGAAAGAGCTGTTGGCCTTCACCCGCATGACCGGGGATTTGGTCAAAGCGATGCTCAATTGCTCCACCCCGATCATCTCTGCTGTCGATGGCGTGGCCGTGGGGGCGGGTGCGATTATCGCCATGGCCTCGGACATGCGGTTGGCGACACCGGAAGCCAAAACCGCGTTTTTGTTTACCCGTGTGGGCCTTGCAGGCTGTGACATGGGCGCGTGTGCGATGCTGCCCCGTTTGATCGGTCAGGGTCGCGCAGCGGAGCTGCTTTATACAGGCCGCTCCATGAGTGCTGAGGAAGGCTTAAACTGGGGCTTTTTCAACGCGCTGCACAGCGCCGATGAGTTGGATGATGCGGCCATGAAGCTGGCTGAGCGTGTGGTGGCGGGACCGACTTTTGCCCATGGGATCACCAAGACCCAGCTCAATCAGGAATGGAGCATGAGCCTCGAGCAAGCGATTGAAAGCGAAGCGCAGGCGCAGGCTTTGTGTATGCAAACCAAGGATTTTGAGCGCGCCTACCACGCGTTTGTCGCGAAAGAAAAACCAAAGTTTGAGGGCAATTAATGGCCGACCAAAGCTTTCTCAACTGGCCCTTTTTTGAAGAAAAGCACCGCGCCTTGCATGCCGAGCTGGAAAGCTGGGCCAGCGCCAATTTGCCCGTCGATCACAGCGATGTGGATCAGACCTGCAAAGATTTGGTGGCCGCGTTGGGCAAAGCAGACTTTCTGAAATATAGCGGTGCGAAGCAAGGCGAGACATTAGATGTGCGCAGCCTTTGCCTGATCCGCGAAACATTGGCGCGGCATGATGGCTTGGCCGATTTTGCCTTTGCGATGCAAGGCTTGGGCACCGGGGCGCTGTCGCTGTTCGGCACACCGGACCAGCAGGTCTGGCTGGACAAAACCCGCGCAGGCGAAGCGCTTTCTGCGTTTGCTTTGAGCGAGCCCAAGTCCGGGTCGGATGTGGCCAATATTGAGTTGAGCGCCGAAGATAAGGGCAATCATTATGTGCTCAATGGCGAAAAGACATGGATTTCCAATGGCGGCATCGCCAATGTCTACACGGTTTTTGCCCGCACAGGCGAAGCGCCGGGGGCCAAGGGGCTATCCGCCTTTGTGGTGCCAGCCGATAGCGAAGGTCTAGAGATTGCCGAACGCTTGGACGTTATCGCGCCACACCCACTCGCCCGGTTGAAGTTCAACAATGTGCATGTGCCGAAAACCGGCATGATTGGTGAGGCAGGTGCAGGCTTTAAAATCGCCATGAGCGTTTTGGACGTGTTCCGCTCCACTGTTGGGGCGGCGGCGTTGGGCTTTGCCCGTCGCGCGTTGGACGAAACATTGACCCGTGCCAAATCGCGGGAATTGTTCGGTGCGCCCTTGGCCGAATTGCAAATGGTGCAAGGCCATATTGCCGATATGGCCTTGGATGTGGATGCGGCTGCCTTGCTGATTTACCGCGCCGCCTGGACCAAGGATATGGGCGCTGCTCGCGTGACGCGGGAAGCGGCCATGGCCAAACTTTACGCGACAGACAAAGCGCAAGAGGTGATCGACAAAGCCGTACAAATTCACGGTGGCGACGGTGTGCGCAAAGGGTCGATCGTGGAGAGCCTTTACAGAGAAATTCGCGCCTTGCGCATTTATGAGGGCGCCTCAGACGTCCAAAAAATTGTGATTGCGCGCCAGACACTAAGCTAAAATTCCTTGGGAGGGGATCATGGAATTGGGACCAACAGGTCATGTGGACCATTTTTGCCGGGAGAACTTGCCGCCATTTGATCAATGGCCGCAGATCAACACGGAAGATTTCACCTATCCGGAATATTTGAATGTGGGCCGCGCCCTCACCGATGCGATGGTGGAAAAAGGCTTTGGCGACCACACCGCTTTGATCGGTAATGGCCGCCAGCGCACCTATAAGGAATTGGCCGACTGGACCAACCGTTTGGCCCATGCGCTGGTGGAAGATTATGGCGTGAAGCCGGGCAACCGTGTATTGATCCGCTCTGCCAACAACCCCGCCATGGTTGCCTGCTGGCTTGCCGCCACCAAAGCGGGCGCGGTGGTGGTCAACACCATGCCAATGCTGCGGGCGGGCGAGCTTAGCGGCATTGTCAATAAGGCCGAGATTGAATTTGCCCTTTGCGACACGCGGATGATGGACGAGATTGTTGCCTGCGGCAAAACCTCGAAACATTTGAAAACCATTATCGGTTTTGATGGCACCGCCAATCATGACGCCGAATTGGATCGCGTTGCCTTGGGCAAATCGGTCAAATATGAAGCCGTAAAAACGGGTCGTGACGATGTGGCCCTGTTGGGCTTCACCTCGGGCACCACGGGCGAACCGAAAGCCACCATGCATTTTCATCGCGACTTGCTGATTATCGCCGATGGCTATGCCAAAGAAGTGCTGCAAGTCACCCCGGAAGATGTATTTGTTGGCTCGCCACCTTTGGCCTTTACCTTCGGGTTGGGCGGCTTGGCCGTGTTCCCCTTGCGCTTTGGCGCAACGGCCACTTTGCTGGAAACAGCATCGCCCCCGAACATGATCGAGATCATCGAAACCCACAAGGCCACCATCTGTTTCACCGCCCCCACCGCCTATCGCGTGATGCTGCGGGCCATGGATGAAGGGGCGGATTTGTCCACCTTGCGCTGCGCGGTTTCGGCCGGGGAAACCTTGCCTGAGCCTGTGTTTGAGGAATGGCAACAAAAGACCGGCAAGCCGATGCTGGACGGCATTGGTGCCACCGAAATGCTGCACATCTTTATTTCCAACCGCTTGGACGATGCCAAACCCGCGTGCACAGGCAAGCCTGTGACGGGCTATGAAGCCAAAGTGGTCGACGACGAGATGAATGAAATGCCGCGCGGTGAACCAGGTCGGTTGGCGGTGCGTGGCCCAACAGGCTGTCGCTATTTGAATGATGAACGGCAGGCCAAATATGTCGCTGACGGGTGGAACATCACCGGCGACACGTTCGTGGAAGATGAGAATGGCTATTTCCATTTTGCCGCCCGCAATGACGATATGATCATTTCTTCTGGCTACAACATCGCCGGACCTGAAGTTGAAGCGGCGCTTTTGTCGCACGAGCATGTGCTTGAATGCGCTGTAATTGGCGTGCCAGATGATGCGCGTGGCCACATTGTGCAGGCGCATGTGGTGTTGACCGAAAACGCCACGCCATCAGAGGAAATGATCAAGACTTTGCAAGATCATGTGAAAGCCACCATTGCGCCGTTTAAATATCCGCGCTCGGTGATCTTCACTGATCAATTGCCCAAAACCCAAACCGGAAAAATCCAACGGTTCCAGTTAAGAGAGAAGCAAGCGTGACCGACATTTTCGCCCAGACCAAAGCCAAGTTTCATCTGCCCAAGGGCATGATTTATCTGGATGGCAACAGCCTTGGCCCGTTGCCAAAAGCGGCGATGGGCGCAGTGGAGCGCACCATTCAGGATGAATGGGGCGAGATGCTGATCACCGGGTGGAACAAGGCCGGGTGGATCAACAAGCCCAGCGAGATTGGCGACCGGATTGGCAAATTAATCGGCGCGCCCGCTGGTTCTGTGGTCATGGGCGACACCCTGTCGATCAAGGTTTATCAGGCTTTGGCTTCGGCATTGGAACTCAATCCGGGCCGCAAAGTTGTGCTATCCGACAAGGGCAACTTCCCGTCCGACCTTTATATCGCCGACGGTTTATTGAAGAGCTTGGGCGACGAGTATGAACTGCGCGTGGTCGCGCCGGAAGACGTTGAAACTGCGCTTACCGACGACGTTGCCGTGATGATGATCACCGAAGTGGATTATCGCACCGGGCGCAAGCACGATATGAAAACGCTGACCGAGAAAGCCCATGCCAATGGCATTTTGACCATTTGGGACTTGGCCCACTCCGCAGGCGCGTTGCCCGTTGACCTTGAAGGCTGCAACGCTGATTTTGCGGTGGGTTGTACCTATAAATATCTCAATGGCGGTCCCGGTGCACCTGCCTTTATCTATGTCGCTGACAAGCATAAAGATGCAGCCCGCCCTGCCCTTTCCGGTTGGATGGGGCACGAAGCGCCGTTCGCTTTTGATCTCGATTATCGCGCTGCGCCGGGCATTGAGCGGATGCGTGTGGGCACGCCGCCGATCATCGCCCTGAGCGTTTTGGAAGCTAGCATGGACATTTGGGACATGGTGGAGATGGACGCCGTACGTGAGCGGTCCATCGAGCTATGTGATTTGTTTATTGATGAAGTTGAGCGGCTTTGCCCGCAATTGCAATTGGGGTCGCCGCGTGAGGGCAAGCGCCGGGGTTCGCAAGTGTCATTCCATTTCGAGAATGGCTATGCGGCGATGCAGGCACTGATTGCCAACGGGGTTATCGGCGATTTCCGCGCCCCGGATATGATGCGGTTCGGGTTTACCCCGCTTTATGTTGATCATGATGATGTGCGTGGCGCTGCGGCCATTCTTGGTACTATTATAAATGAAAAAGTTTGGGACGATCCCAAGTACCAAAAAAGGTCAAAAGTTACATGATCAAGCCATATGATCCGAGCGAAGAAGGCGCTCAAATGTCATTTGATGGACGCATGTCCTATGGTGACTATTTGCAAATTGATACCATCCTCAACACCCAAAAGCCGCTCTCCACGGCGCATGACGAGATGCTGTTTATCATCCAGCATCAAACCAGCGAATTGTGGATGAAGTTGGCGGTGCATGAGCTGCATGCGGCCCGCGCGGCGATGCAGGAAAACCGCCTCGAGCCGGCCTTTAAGATGCTGGCGCGGGTGGCGCGTATTTTCGAGCAGCTCAACAATGCGTGGGACGTGTTGCGCACCATGACCCCGTCGGAATATACCCAGTTTCGCGAGACATTGGGCCAATCCTCCGGCTTTCAATCTTACCAGTATCGGCAGATTGAATATATTCTGGGCAACCGCAATCAATCCATGCTGAAGCCCCATGCGCACCGCGAAGACATTCACGCCATGCTCAAAAAAGAGCTTGAAGTGCCAAGCCTTTACGACGTGGCGCTGCAGCTGGTGCATGCCAATGGCGTTGATATTCCAAAAGCTATTTTGGACCGCGATGTCAGCAAAACCCATGTGGCCGACGAGGGTGTTGAAGCGGCATGGGCAACGATTTATAAGGACCCGGACAAATATTGGGTGCTGTATCAATTGGCTGAAAAGCTTGTTGATTTTGAAGATTATTTTCGCCGCTGGCGCTTCAACCATGTCACAACGGTGGAACGGATTATCGGCTTTAAACGGGGCACGGGCGGCACAGGTGGCGTGAGCTATTTACGCCGGATGCTGGATGTGGAACTATTCCCCGAACTTTGGCATGTGAGGACACAATTATGACCTGCGTATTTGTTCAATTGCGGTGCAAGCCGGGCAAAACTTATGAAGTTGCCGACCAAATTCACGAGCGCGAAATTGTTTCCGAGCTTTATTCAACCTCGGGCAATTTTGATTTGATGATGAAGATCTACATTCCCGAAGGCGAGGATGTGGGCATGTTCATCAATGACAATATTGTGGATATTGAAGGCATTGAGCGCTCGCTGACCACGCTGACCTTTAAAACATTCTAAGGGTCAAAATCATCGAAATTAGAAAGGGATTTCAGGTGTAAGCATCTGAAACCCCTTTTCTTTTGCGCAAAAACTGAAATCCGACGCCATAATTTTAGTTTATTTCAGCAAAATTACAGAAATTTACAGCGCCTTTTCAGCCTATTTTATGCCAGCGGTTTGAGGCTTTTTAAAAAGATATTTTTGACCTTTTGCAACTCGCCCAATGAGGCCCCTCCGCGCGCCTGAATCGCCAAACTGTGCAACGTGGAATTGACCAGGCTCGCCAACTCATCCGCACTCAAATCAGCTCCCTCAAAATGGGCTGGGAATTGTGCGGTGAGTTTTTCAGCAATCTGGACCTGCGCCGCATTCAAAAATTGATGCAGCGATTTTTGAATTTGATCATGTTCACCAGCGGCGGCGGGCATGGTGGTGAGCACCAAGCAACCTGACCGGCTGGGCGCGGCGGCAGCGAAGCGGGTGATTGAGATGTCCAACGTGCGCTCAATCGCCTCATAGAGCGAGCTTGCCCCCTCTATCCCCTTTTGCCATTCGGCCCATACATCCTCCATATAGGTTTGGGCCACCCGCTCGAACAATTTCGCCTTGTCGCCGAAAGCCCGGTAGAAGCTGGGTTTATTCAACCCCATCTCCTTGGCCAATTGGTCGATGCGCACCCCATCATATCCGGCGCGGCGGAACAGGTCTGTCGCCTTTTGGATCGCAATTTTCTCGTCAAATTGTTTCGGGCGCCCGCGTGGGCGCTTTTCATCTTTTGATACCATTTAGTACAAAACTCTTGCCAAGCAGATTTTTTTATGTACCTTTCAGTACACAAATTTAAACAAAGGAGCAAGTTGAACCATGTCCGCCCTTCAATCCGCCCCCGACATTACGTGGCCCGATTCTGATATTTGCGTGGCTGCCCATGATTTGGTGAAAGAGGTTTCGCCCGCCTTTTTGTACAATCACTTGATGCGTTCTTACGCGTTTGGGGCGGCCATCGGGCAAAAGCAAAGCAAAAGCTTTGATGCGGAGATGCTGTTTTTGGGCGCGGTAATGCATGACCTTGCCTTTGTTGACCAATTTGAAAATGGCCATCGTTTTGAAGTGGACAGCGCCAACGCCGCCAAGAATTTTTTGTCTGAACGCGGCTATGACGACAAGAAGATCGATGTCATCTGGCAGGCCATTGCCCTGCACTCCACACATGATGTGCCGCAGTTTATGGCCCCGGAAGTGGCGCTGGTGCAGTTTGGTGCCGGGTTGGATGTGGGCATGTTCCCCTATGACGCGCTTGAGGCGAAACAGATCGATCAGATTGTGGACCTCTATCCGCGCCTTGGGTTCAAGAAAGCCATTATCGAAACATTGGGCCATGTGGTGCAGCGCAACCCACGCGCCACTGTCACCACCTTTTTGGAGCATGTGGGCCACCGCTGTGTGGAGCATTATCGCGCGCCAAACTTTGTGGACATTGTGACCCGCTCACAATTTGCCGAATAACAACCAAGGAGATCGGGAGGAAATATGGGACGTTCTCATCCAAAATATATCGCAGGGGCGGTGCAGGCTGCCTCTGTTGTACATGACCTTGAAGGCGGGGTGCGCCGCACCATTGAGCTGATTGAGGAGGCCAGCGAAAAAGGCGTGAAAGTGCTGGTGTTTCCAGAAACATGGATCCCCGGCTATCCCTATTGGGCATGGCTTGGCCCGCAGGCCTGGGGCATGCAATTTGTGCAAGCTTATCATGACAATGCCATGGAAGTTGGCGACGAACATCACCAAGCCATTTGCGCCGCGGCGCGGGCCCACAACATGTATGTGGTGCTGGGCTTTGCCGAAAAGTTTGAAGGCAGTATTTACATTGCCCAAAGCATTATCGGGCCAGATGGCGTGGTGATTGCCAACCGCCGCAAGCTAAAAGCCACCCATGTGGAGCGGGCTGTGTTTGGCGAAGGCAGCGGGGTGGATCTTGATGTGCACCGCACCGAAGATGCGGGCAATTTGGGCGCGCTTTGCTGCTGGGAGCATATGCAACCGCTGTCTAAATATGCGCTCTACTCGATGAACGAGCAGGTGCATGCCGCCGCGTGGCCCACCCTGTCGCTTTATGAAGGCAAAGCCTTTGCCTTAGGGCCGGAAGCCAATATGTCGCTTTCGCGTACCTATGCCATGGAAGGGCAATGTTTTGTGATTGCGGCCACCTCTGTGATGACCAGCGGGATACAGGACGCGCTTGGCCTTGATGAGATGCAAAAGGATTTACTGCCCGTGGGTGGCGGCAGCTCTTCCATCTTCGCGCCAGATGGGCAATTGATCAGCGCGCCCTTGCCGCCCACTGAAGAAGGCATTGTGGTGGCGGAGCTGGACCTTAGTCTGATTTCCCTCGCCAAGGCCGCTGCCGACCCCGCTGGCCATTACGCGCGCCCAGACGTGACCCAGCTTGTGTTGAACCGCGCACCGACCCCCACCACATTGGTGCGCGCGCCCGAAAGACCTTCCGGACCAACTGCATTCGAATTTCGCGAGGACGATGTAGCTTTGGATGAAGAAGAGATGGTCTAATTCAGGGCGAACCCGTGGGCGCAAGTTTCCCGCTTGCGCCCACTTCCCTTTTAAAGGGACTTAGGAAAGAGGCATGCCCTCTTCGATCAGCTTGATCATAAAGCTGGAGCCGGTTGGGATGATTTCGTCGTTAAAATCATATTCCGGGTGGTGACAATTTGGCGTGTCGCCCTGCCCCAAAAACACATAGGCACCGGGCCGGGCCAAGAGCATGAAGGAGAAATCCTCCGCGCCCATCACTGGCTCAATATCGTCTTTCACCCGATCTTCGCCCACCACTTTTTTGGCCACGTCCAGCGCGAACTGGGTTTGCGCCGGATGGTTGATGGTGACCGGATATTCCTTTTGGTAATTCAGATTGACCTTGGCGCCGTGCAATTGGGCGATGCCGTTGCAGATTTCCTGCATCCGCTTTTCTGCATAGTCGCGCACTTCCATATCGAGGGTGCGCACGGTGCCGGAGAGTTTGGCGGTTTGCTCAATCACATTGTCCGCAGTGCCGCAATGGAAGGTGGTGACGGACACCACGATGGATTTCAGCGGGTCGACATTGCGCGACACGATGCGCTGAAAGGCTTGCACCAAATCGGTGCCGACAATGATCGGGTCAATGCCGTGGTCAGGATGTGCCGCGTGGGCGCCCTTGCCGATAATATCAATCTCAAAGAAATCCGCGGCCGCCATAAGTGGGCCGGTGCGGGCCTCAATATGGTTCACATCGGTGCCGGGGGAATTGTGCAGGCCATAGACTTCATCAATGCCGAAGCGCTCCATCATCCCATCTTTGACCATTTCATTGCCGCCGCCGCCGCCTTCTTCCGCGGGCTGAAAAATCATCACGGCGGTGCCGTCAAAATTGCGGGTTTCGGCCAGATATTTCGCGGCGCCGAGCAAAATGGTGGTGTGACCATCATGGCCACAGGCATGCATCACGCCTTGATTTTGTGACTTATAGTCGTGGTTTAAAATTTCGGTGATGGGCAGCGCATCCATATCGGCGCGCAGGCCGATGGTTTTGCCGGAATTGTTCTCGCGCCCTTTGATCACCGCCACCACGCCGGTTTTGCCAATGCCGGTGACAATTTCATCCACGCCATAGCTTTTGAGTTTTTCCGCCACCAGCGCTGCGGTGCGATGTTCGTTAAAGCCCAGCTCGGGATGGGCATGAATGTCTTGCCGGATTTCGGTCAGTTCTTTATGAAATTCAGCAACACGATTGATAACTGGCATTTGTCTCCCCTTGAACATTGGTGCAACCAATATCACGTAAGAGATCATGCCCCATTAACAATGGCAAATGGAATTGTTTGGCTGAACACAATTTTACGTTAGATTTAGCCGAATCATGAATTACAAAAGCCAAGATGCACTTCGAACGGCAAGGACAGATTTTAGCTATGGCAAATGAGAACGAAGACAAACAAGACAACAAGAACGACCCAACCGTTGAGAAAATCCTGTTTAAAAACCGCACGGTTTTGATCACAGGCGAAATCAACGACAAGCTCGCGCGCGAAGCTTCTGGTCGGTTGTTGGCGCTTGCCGATCAATCAGATGATCCGATCAATGTGTTTATCAGCTCACCTGGTGGCCATGTTGAAAGTGGCGACATGGTGCATGACATCATCAAATTCATCAAACCCACCGTGCGCACCATCGGCAGCGGCTGGGTGGCCAGCGCGGGCGCCTTGATTTTCGTGGGCGCGAAAAAGGAAAACCGGATGTGCCTCCCCAACACCCGCTTCCTGCTGCACCAACCAAGCGGCGGCGTGGGCGGCAAAGTGTCGGACATCCAAATTCAGGCCGAGCAAATCAAGCAAATGCGCGAACGGTTCGACATTTTGTTTGCTGAAGCCACGGGCCAAACCAAAGAAAAGATCGCCGAAGACACCAACCGCGATTTCTGGCTGAACACCAAAGAGGCCATCGACTATGGCCTGCTGGGCAAGGTGATCACCAGCATTGATGATCTGACCTAAGTGTTTTGAGAGAATGAGGAAGCCGCCGCGAGGCGGCTTTTTTGTTGGGGGGGGGTAATAACATAACGTTAGATTGCAAAAGAATATGTCATGTGCTTGGAGTTCAACCGAAATGGCTTCGGAGTTGACTACCCTTTCTACTGTACTCTAGACTCTGCAAGGAAACCATTGGCTATATACGAGCGACGAAATCCATCGCTGGCTGTAGCCTAATTTAATGCTGCAAGGTACTCCCGGGAACCAAAGTTTGAGGCTGCAATTCAGTGAGCAATACTGAATACCAAACACTTACCAACGAGGTCCATATCTCGCAAGAAGGGGTAATTCTCGGGTATGTAGTTAAGTACCCACTTCCAGAGCTAGAATTTGAGCGGATTGTCAATCCAGCTTCTCCAATCCGAGATCTAATCGTTGGCTCTATTGGCGTGACCCTATCTTACACGGTGACGGTACTGGTTAAACTAAACAACGAAGGTCTCAATTCATTTTCAAAATATGAATGGTGGATTTTGGCAGGGCTATTCATCCTACCACTTTGCATATGGTTGTTTGGCAGGGTTTTCTTAAATAACAAACGAAAAAACACGATTAGTAAGATAGAAGAGTTCTTTAGAAACCCATCATCTATCAGCCCGGAGTGGAATTCGACGGAACACGGCCATGAGTAAAAACAAGGAAAGACAAGAGAATAGCATAGCGAATTCCATTGAGCCTTATGATACTATTATCTTGTGTGGAAATAAAATCGTAGGTGGTGCCAATCTGTTTGATATTTCAGGAACCATACCACTTCAAATTGCCAAGGGAACTCCACCTAACATTTGGTTAAAAACTAAGCTCAAATCCGGTGGCGAACTCACCTTCGTTGAAGATTCAAAGTCCTCTCACCCAGACATAGAAGTTGCTGATATCGACGGGAAAATTCGTGTGACACTGGGCTCCGAAAAAATACTCGATCTCAGTGAGCTAGATGGCGAGGTCGTTGACATCGAATACTTAGACCTTCGACCAATAGGTCTTAACATACATGGAGACTCCAAGGCAGGTATTACAGTAGGCAACTCCAAATTTGTTGGAAATACTTTCAAAGGAAGTGGAACGTTTATAGGCATAGGTTAAGAAACCTTGAGCTATATTTGTCTAGATCCCCGGGTCAAGCCCGAGGATGACGTGTGCGGGGTGTCGGCGTTGTGCCAAATGGCTCCAACACCACCTAATTGTGCAGTCAAAATGTCTCCCCCCGTCACCCCAAGACTTGATCTTGGGGTCCATTTGCGATTGGCCAAGCGGCAGGCTTGTTCGGCCTTCTCATCTCTGGTGCCAAGAAGACAAGTGAAATGGATTGCAAGATCAAGTCTTGCAATGACGGTGGTGTTTGGGGCTTAGGCACTGCCATGGGCGCTGTTTGTGTGGCCCCCGGAACAAGTCCGGGGTGGTGGGTTTGATGGGCGCCACCAACACTTACCCAGTTCGGTTATCGCACCGCCGATACGTTCGTCATTCCCGCACAGGCGGGAATCCAGGTTGGACTTTCAGTTGGGCAAATCGTTTACGGCTTTGGCCTTGAGTTGTGCTGAACTGGATCCCCAGAGCTTTATGGGCGCTCGCGCCGTATGACTGGCCCCAGCATGACAAGCAGATCTGCTTTGCTGATGTCGATATGTCACGATAAGTTTCACGGAATAGCAAAGCCATCTGTGAGGACTGGCAAGTCAGCTTCACATGCAAAAGTCTCGACCGCGGGCTTAGCAAAGAAATAGCCTTGAAATAGATCGATGCCCAATTTGTGCAAAGTGCGGGTTTCTGCTTCCGTTTCCACACCCTCGGCGAGCACGTTGAAGCGCATGAGATTACTCATTGTCATGATCCCTTGAACAATGGCTTGCCGACTGGGTGACTTGTCAATATTTCGGACCAAGTCCATATCGATTTTGATAATATCAGTTTGAAAGCGTGCCAAAAGACCGAGACCTGAGAACCCTGATCCAAAGTCGTCAATCGCGGTCGTGAACCCCATTTTGCGATATTCTGTCACAATATGCTGAACATGGTCGGTGTCCCGCATTTCCTCTTGCTCGGTAAACTCGAACATCAGGCGTCGTGGACTGAAATTTGCCTTCGCCGAGGCTGCTAAGGTGGCGCGGATGCACGCCTTGGGCTCATAAACCGCGTTGGGTAAGAAGTTGATCGAAAGCATCGCATTTGACCGTGAAGGCATCTTCTCACCAGCCAGCTCGATGGCTTTTACACGACACGCTTGATCAAATGCGTATCTGTTCTCATCTGTGACTTGGCTGAGAACATCGAAAGCACTTTCTCCGTTTTGGCCACGAACCAGAGACTCATATCCCCAAACACGTTTTTTGGCCAGGTCAACGATGGGCTGAAAGGCCATCGTAAACGGCACCACAAATTGGTCAGCGTTCGCATCTTTACAGCCATTGCATCCAACATATTTAGACATTCCGTTCCAGCCTACTTTTAAAATATCCAGTATCTAGAAGTTGAGGCGAACTCATTAAGAATGGGATAATCCTGAAACAGCGAACCCCAACTCGCCCCGGTTTTCCTCTTCGATCACAACGTGCTGGGAAAAACGCATACGCAAAGCCAGGGGCTGCGGTGTAGATTTATCCGCAGGGGTTGATCGTTTTTGAGTTTTGCCAAACTGGATCCCCGGGGCAAGCCCGAGGATGACGTGGGAGAGTATTGGTGTTTTGCCATATGATTCCGCCCCGCTCTTGATCGCTTTTACGCTTGCGTCGGGCGGGTGGCCCTCACGGGGGCGGAGAAGCCCATTTGGTCGAGGGCGTGCAGGGATGATCGAGCCGCCGACCCAGAGCGTGGCGACGGTGTTGACGACCATGAGCGGGCTTATGATTGTGTCAGGTGGGTTTTTGAATTGCTGCGGCGCCTTCCATGGCGGCCTTGCGCAAGTTACCCATTGTTGGGGGCCCAAACATTTCGGCTAGTTCTGTCTCAATGCGGCTGAAGGCGGTGAGTGCGTGTTGGTGCAGCTCGAGCCCGGCATCTGTGCGCAGGATGATTTTTGCGCGCTTGTCGCTTGGGTCGGGGAAGCGGGCGAGGTAGCCCAGATCAATCAACTCCTCAACAATTTCGCTCATCGCCTGCTTTGTCATATCCGCCTTGGCCGCGAGTTCGGTAAGGCGGCACCCGTCGGCTGGCAAATGGATGAAAACCGGATTAAATGCCGCGCGCGCCTCCGGGAACACCTCACGCAGCAATTCGATAAGCCGGGTTTCGATCCATGCCACGATTGGCTTTATCGAAAAGATCAAAGGTGGGTTACGGGGACGATCGGTTCGGAATGCGCGAATGCCCTCGGCTTGAAGGCGTTCAAGCTCGGTGGGCTTTGGCGATTTGGGCGACTCACTTGATATATAGTCAGGTAACATGATTATATTTAGTCAGGCAAATTGACTAAATTGGAATGGAGCCATGCCTCTTAGCGATGGATGCAATCACGTCACGATGCTGACCAAGGATCTTGATCGGTTCGTGGAATTCTACACCCGTATATTCGATGCTGAGTTGCGATTTGGTGAGCTTGAGGGTGACCTTCGGCACGTCATGATTGACGTTGGCGGCGGCTTCTGCCTGCATCCCTTCGAATTGCCGACGCAGGACGCGCATGCCGAAGGGCTGCCCGATATTTTCCAACGTGGACATATCGATCATTTTGCGCTTGATTTTGTTGACGCGGAGGACTTCGAGACGGCGCGCCGCCGTTTATTTGAAGCCGGGGCGACGACAGGACAGGTTCGCGATTTCGGGATGATCAAGGTCCTCAGCTTCACCGACCCAGATCATATGGAATGTGAGATTGCACTTTGGAAAGAAGGCAAACCTTTGACCATGGCTCAAAGCACGGTCGAACCGTATGAAGTTGGGTGATGACCTATTCCGGTGCACCGACGGGCTTTGGGGCGAAGCGAGTCCAGAGGGGTTTGATGATTTTTACGCCGATGGGGATCAGGATGATGCCGAGGGTGAGGCCGAAGATGCCGTCTAGGCCCGCGGTGACGGTCCATTCTATGGCGCCTTGCCAGGTGCCGATGGCGTGGGCGGCGTTTACGGCGATGTGGTGAATCCAATCATAGGGGGCGGAGAAACCCATTTGGTCGAGCGCGTGCAAGATGATCGAGCCGCCGACCCAGAGCATGGCGGCGGTGCCGACGACCATCAATAGAGTCATGAATTTGGGCATGCCGTAAACAATGCCGCGACCGAGGGCGCGGGTGGCGCTCAGGCGGCCCTTTTCGGCCAGATAGAGGCCAACATCGTCGGCTTTCACGATCAGCGCCACGGCGCCATAAACCAGCACGGTGATGCCGATGGCGACCATGGCCAAAGTGGCGGCTTCCATCCACAAGGCGCTTTCCGGAATGGCGGCCAGGGCGATGGTCATGATTTCGGCCGAGAGGATAAAATCGGTTTTGATGGCGCCAGCCACCTTTTCTTTTTCCAGATGTGCGGCATCGCCTTCGGCGTGGCTGCCGTCCGGGCCGCCATGACCTTTGCCAAACCCCAAGAAATGCGCGATTTTTTCCGCGCCTTCAAAGCACAAATAGCCGCCGCCCAGCATCAGCAAAGGCGGAATCATCCATGGCGCAAAGGCCGATAGGGCCAGCCCGGCGGGCAACAGGAACACCAGCTTGTTGATCAGCGAGGCGCGGGCGATTTTGGCCACCATGGGCAATTCGCGCGCCGGGGAAAAACCCTGCATATATTTGGGGGTGACGGCGGCATCATCAATCACCGCGCCGGCGGCTTTGGAGCCTGCCTTGACGGCCTGCGCCGTCACATCATCCACTGACGCTGCGGCCAATTTAGCCAGCGCCGCCACATCATCCAGCAGTGCCATCAACCCGCTCATGCCTGTCTCCCGAATTATTCGCGCCGACAGTGCGGCGGGGTATATTCTGACCTGCCGAATGGCCTGTCTTTGGCAACATTATCGCCTGATTGGTTCGGTGGATCAAGGGTTTACCGCGTCACAAAACCTGGCTTTGCCCGACTGATTGAGCCAAGAGCGGCGCCCTCTGCTGGAACATGTTGCGGCGGAGGCCATTGACCTGGCCATTCGGCTGGTCCCTGCCCCAACGGCCGATTTGATCAGCACCCGCCTGATGAATACGCGCTACCGCGTTTGTGCGTCTCCGCATTATTTGGCGCACAATGAAGATTTGAAGGGGTCTCAAGACCCCGTTCGCCACCAATGTTTGCGCTTTGCGCTGCCGGAATATCGGACCCATTGGCGGTTCAAAACCCAGGAGAATGCGGCTTTTGAGGTGAATGTTTCAGGCCATCTTGTTATTGCCAACGCCTTGTCTTTGCGGCGTGCCGCCTTGGCCGGCTATGGCCCGGCGCTGATGGCAGATTGGCTTGTGGCATCAGACCTTGCTGAGGGCCGTTTGGTTGATCTGTTCCCCAACTATGAATCCACGGCCACTGAATTTGATACGGCCGCGTTTGCACTCTACCCTTCACGCGCATATCTGCCGCAAAAGGTGCGCGTTATGATTGACTTCCTGCGCGAGAAACTGGGTTCGCATTAGGAAGATGATCGGCTTGCCGCCGCTAAGGACGCACCAGCATGACGGAGCATTTCGCATGTTGTGCGATCTTGCCGCCATTGGATGGCCAGATATATTCCACGGCCCCGGGCAGATGGCTCGCCATCACAACAAGATCGGCGCCTGTGTCGTCAATCGCGTGTATCAGGGCATTATCGATTTCTGTGGCCGGGTCATTTGCCATGGCGGTGTGGGCCGTGGCCTCAATGCCGCGCTTATCGATCTCCCCATCCACAAAACTTTGCAGTTTCTGACTGAATTCCTTTGGGTTGTGGCCAAGCGCGCCGGGTGCGCTCGAGGTGACCCCGACATAGGTGATGGGCAAGCCATAATGCTTGGCCAAATCCGCAGCGCAGTCTAGCGCGCGCTCCAGCTTGTCGACATGGGCCAAGTCCACGGGTGTCATGATCCTATTGAACATATGCATGCTCCTTTTTGTGTTCGCGTGCACAGACTGTTCCAATTTTATCGCAGCAAAAGCTGCTGCATTCGATCCGTGCCTCTACTTCGTTTCACCCCCCAATGTTAAACGTTCCCAAAGGGTGTGCATTGATCTGCGTCACATTTTGTTAAATAACAATTTTGCACATTATTCCCGGATCGAAACCTGAAGGTTCGAACGGCAAATTAAAAGGGGCAGCACTTGATTGGCGGGCCAGAAAAAGCGATCTTGGCCCGCACCCAACGACCAGTTGTGGCCAATTGGCCAAAGCCTTGAGAGTGAATATGAAAAAGCCTATCGATGCCGAAGCGCGACGCGCCGTTAAACCTGTCATTTGTTACCCGGTGGACGCCCTGCCACAACCCGATATGACGGCTTATGAAGGATTTCGGGCGCAGGCGAAAAAGATCGATGAAGTGGTTGTGCCGCCGCGAGATGCGGCTACATTTAACGTGCCAGCAGGCGGATTTTTTCGCATCACCTCCGTCGAAGGCCCGCAAGTTGGCGATCTAAATTTGTGGCATGCCGACGATTTGACCGAGCGTTTTTATTCAGGCAAGACCCGCGCCCTACACGGCACCCATGTCACCACCGGCCAACGGTTGTGGTCGAGCTTTCCAGCGCTGCGCCCGATGGCCACAATCGTTCAAGACACGCTGGACTGGTATGGCAAGGATGAGTTTGGAGGATCGGTGCATGATGTGATTGGCACTCGCTGCGATCCCTATACGCACAATTTGCTGTCGGGCGGGCACTATCACCATTGCTGCCATTCAAACCTGACGCGCGCATTGGCAGATGCGACCGGATTGCCGCTGCACGAAGCTGAGACGCATGTGCATGATGTGCTCAATGTTTTTATGTGCACCGGATTCACCCGCGACACTGGACAATATTTTATGAAGGCCAGCCCAGTTCGGCCCGGCGACTTCCTTGAGTTTTTCGCCGAAGTTCCGTTGCTGGGTGCCTTATCAACCTGCCCGGGCGGCGATTGCTCTGCCGAGCATTCCTCGGACCAGGCCGCATGCTATCCGCTGTTGGTGGAAGTGTTTGAAACACCTCAAGGCGTACTGGCCGCATGGAACGAACCGCCCGCCAATGGCTATGACCGCAGCCATGGCCGATAAACGATCTTTTTGGCTGGCCGCTACGTACGAAACCAAAGCCGCGCGCATGCGTTGTGCTTAAAGCTGGTATTTAACCGAAGGAGTTTCTCATGAGCACGAAGACAATTTTGATCACAGGTGCATCAAGCGGCATCGGCGCGGCCACCGCACGGTTGGCAGTTGAAAAAGGCTGGCAAGTGGGCCTGTTTGCTCGGTCTGAAGAAAAGCTCAATGCGCTTGTTGAGGAACTCGGCGATAAGGCGACCGCATTGCCCGGCGATGTGACCGACTTTGACAGCGTGAAAGCAGCCATGGACGGTTTTGCCAGCAAGGTTGGCGGCATTGATGCGGTTTACGCCAACGCAGGCACAGGACTTTCTGCCCCCGGCACCGATGCGGGTGATCCAGACGAATGGGCAAATATGGTCAATGTGAACATACTCGGGGTGCTGTGGACGGTGAAGGCCGCCATGCCGCATTTGAAGGCACGCAAGGGCCATTTGCTGCTGACAGGGTCCGCCGCTGGTCGTCGGCATATTGCCGGTTCAGTTTATGGCGCCTCCAAATGGTTTGTTCATGGCTATGGCGGCAACCTTTCGGAAGAAATGAAAGAATTTGGCGGCCGCTGCACGGTGATCGCGCCGGGCATGGTGGACACGCCATTCTTTGATGAACCAAAGCCCGACAAATTGCAGCCAGAAGACATTGCCAATGCCGTCTTCCACGCGCTTGACGCTGATCCACGCTGTGCTGTGAATGAAATCTTCCTGATGCCAACGCAATAGCGACCGGCACCACAAACTCTGATGAGGGCGCCCCCGGATCATGTCCGGGGCCGCCACACGCCAAGCTCTGCCCCACTTGATCCAAAACAAGGCGCGACATGCTATCTGCTCGTATGCTTATATTTAGATAAGTGGCAAAAAGGTGGCTTATGAAGCGGGATATGGACTTGGTGCGCAAGATATTGATTGCGATTGAAAATTCGGTGGATGATGAACCCGGCACCATCGATCTGCCCCATGATGACTATAATGACGTGACCGTTTTTCAGCATGTGCGCCTGATGCATGAAGGCAATTTGATCCATGCCGTTGAAGGCCGCGGATTTGACAAATCTGCGCCATGGTATCCCCACTCGCTGACCTGGCACGGTCATGATTTTCTGGATGCCGTACGCGATGATGCGATTTGGGCCCGGGTGCGGATGCGCGAAAAAGAAAGCGGCTATACGCTGCCGCTGGAAGGGCTTTACCAGCTGGCCATCTTTGAGCTGAACAACAAGCTGGGCCTGATTGGCGGCTAGTGCACAAGGGTGCCAGATGCGGCGTTATTGCCCCTTTTTAATCGACTCGTGCAGCGAGTTGATCAGCTCGCTTTTTTGCAGTTTCACTTTATCATCATGCTCATGCTGCAGCGCCCAGCTGATGGCATTGATATGTAATTCCAGAATGTCTTGCTCTTTTTCCAGCAGATCGGGCACAGCACGAATGGCCGCACAAAGGCTTTTGCCGACCTCACCCACCAGCTGATAATTGAAAGTGGCGGCCTGCCCTTTCAGATCGTGAGCGCGCATAAAAATATCTTCCAACCGTTCCTTGAACGGCTTGCGCGCCGCCAGATCGGCCTTCATCGACGCCACCGCCTGTTTGACAATATCGGGATAGTTTTCGCCCAACTTGCGAATGCGTTGCTCTGCGGCAAACTCCATTTCTTTCAATGTATGCCCGGTATTCGGCCTTATGACCTCCGCCAGTCGATTGCGCGGGGTGTAAAACTCAACCTCATGATCGGCCTTAAGGCGCGGCGTGGAACTTGGCTTCTTGCCCTCACTCATGTGCTTGCGCCTCCTTTTGTTTTGTCATCTCGGGATTGTGCGGGGTTTGTATCGCCTCACCCTTGCCATCGTCAGCGATATTGGTGCCCTCCGGGTTTTTGCGCCGATCTTCCCCATCAAAACCGCGCAATGTTCGGCGACGATCTGGCCCCGTATAATCACTGGTTTTCACAAATTGGCGCGGATGATCCCGCATATAGGTGAACCGATCAAACAGGCCTGCCACGGAAACGGGTTTGCACAAAACCTCGTTGGCGCCACTGTCCCGCGCCTGGCGCACATGTTCCACTGTTGAATAGGACGTGAGCACCAAAACGGCCAAATCGCGGATGGCCTCATCATCGTGGTTGCGGACCTTTTTGATCATCTCAAATCCGCTGACCGGCTTCATCAACAAATCCACAATCATGATGTCGGGGAGTTCACTCTCGGCCATTTGCAGGCCCTCTTTTGCCGAAAGCGCATGGCGGATTTTCTTAATGCGCATGCCCAACAGCATGTCGCGCAGAATATTGTGCATGTGCTGATTGTCATCGACGATCAACACTTTCAAATCACCAAAATTATATTTCGTATTATGCCCGAATAAATTGCTCGACATGTGCCTGCCTATATCTTGGCGTTCAAGCTAACAGTCTTGAGTAAGGAAAAAGTGAATTGGCTGGGAAATGGAGCGGGTGAAGGGAATAACACCTGTTTTTCGCGGTAAAAGTTTCAACCGGTTAGCTCAAGTGCGCTCCAAAATGTACCGCAATATGTACCCCAGTTTGTACCACAGTTTGGAGCGCAGAACGGTCAGCAATCAAGCCGCCCGCATAGATCAATAATTCTCTTCTATCACCCTGGCGCCATGCTGCAGTGAAAGGCGCGCCTTTGGCCTTTCTTTCACCATTGCTTCAAATGCGGTCCTGGCGGTACCAGAGTCCCGTGCAAAAATTAGGGTGCTGACGTGTTTGTTGCCGTCCAGTTCCTTCACTACAAAAGAGTAATTGTTGATCACCAGTTCTGATGGACGTTGAAAATTTGCCCAAAGGAAGGATCCCCGGTGTCGGCACTTTGGGCAGCGCAGCCTTTCGCTAAAATGCAGTTCCCCCCGTCGTGGGACAAGCGGGTGATGCGCGCCTACATAGTGCGCCATCTTTCGCAGATCCAAAATCCGTGCATAGCGACATTCGATATTTGAGCAGACTGCCCAAATATCCATATGCTTGCAAACTGCATCCAAAATCGTCTTAATTTCACCTACCATACCTCCCAAATACCATGAGAACAAAAATAGAACAATTAGAATTCAGCGGGTAGAGATGCAAACCTCGACCCGCTGAATTGCCATCCGCTAAAGAGAAAACAGATTTCGCTCTTCGGGTAGATCAAAGTTATAGATCAACACCTCTTTTGCGTCTGTCGTGCGACCGGTTGCATGCCCAATCGTGTATTTGAGTTCAAAACTTTCTAACCGATGGCTGGCAAAGGCATTCCGTACACCTTCAGTGTCATTTAGCGAGACAATAGCTTTGGCAGCCATATTCGACATAGCGTTGCTGATCTTTTCAAACTCGGATCGAGCAAAAAGCTCTTTGCCATAATCATCCTCACAGCCCCAATAGGGCGGATCCAGATAAAACAAAGTGTCTGGCCGATCATAGCGCTCAACAAACTCCGCCCAATCTAGGTTTTCAATGATGACACCTGCCAACCGTTCAAAAATCTCTTCAAGCATCGGGCTTAACTTGCTCACATCAAACCGAGCTGGCCGACCCGGATCAACTCCAAAACCACGCCCCGTAACTTTACCACCGTACGAGGTGCGCTGAAGATACAAGAACCGCGCAGCGCGCTCTAAATCTGTTAGGGTTTGTGGATCCGTTGCCGAAAGGCGTTCAAATTCTTTCCTTGAAGTGAGCTGAAACTGCAAAAACTGCATAAAGCTCACATAATGGCGCTGTAACACCCGAAAAAGGTTCACCACCTCGCCACTTTTGTCGTTGATCACTTCTGCAGCGGGGCGGTGATTGCGTTTAAAAAACACCCCGCCCATGCCCACAAAAACTTCTGCATAGAGAACATGATCAACCCGATTGATACGGTCCACTATCTTTGAGGCCAGCAAACGCTTGCCACCCATATAAGGCGCAGGTGTGCTGACAGGGCGAACCATTTGATATTGATTATTCATTTAGATATTTGCCTTAGACATATCGACGCCAGCTGGCGAAGGCGGAGCCGATGTTTAAGGCTGACTTGACATTGGGCCGGGTAGATTGCCTAAATCTTTGTCCCGGTTAGGCGGCGTTGGCGCGCCGCTTACTCCGTCAAATGGAGATTGATGAATGATTTCGATTGAAGACGTAAAGTCACGTATCACTGGAGGCTTGCCAGAAAACATAGCTGACCAAGTCAATGAGCTTAATCAGCTGCATCCTGACGTTGTAACGAGCTTGTTGATGTCAGAGTCAACGAAAGCAGCCAGAATTCAAGTGTATGTTAAGGGCGACACATCAAAAATGGTGCAAAAGCTGGTCGCCATTGCTTGGTTAAGTGCTACGCGATACCAACAAGATGAAATCAAAGAAACGATCACCGAACGCCAAGAGAAAATAGCAAAATCCTCGGTTTATGCCGCTATTGCATCGGTAGTTTTCGCGTTCCTACTTGTAGTTTCATCAGCGACACAAGCGTGGATTGCTTTTCAAAAACTTGATGATCGTCCAGAAGCCTATCCACCTGTCATTTCCCCTCCGGTGGCTTCCGTCCCACCAACCGCAACACAATAGAAACGGGATCCTTTGAGCTTTCGCGCAGCCAGATAATCAGATTGCGTCCGGCAACGCCTAACGCGCCTGCCACAGCGTTGCCTGCAGTCTCATTGAGGCCAAACAGAACAATCACAGGTTCTGTGGCAACATAGGCGACAAACACGCCAGCGATCAGACTGATCGTTGCGGTCAAGAACGAATGATCGCGCAGATTAAGCAAGATGGAAATTACAGCTCCGACTGAAGCGGCGACGATAGTGGAAGACTTAGCGGCCAACACGGTCCAAAGATGATCCAGCATTAAAATTATCCAGAAATGAGCAAGAAAAAGGCGCACTCAAAGGCGCGCCTGAGATTATTTACGGCCACCGGTAATGTAGCCAGCAACTGTCGCAACCGTTGCGCTGGTCCCTAGCTTTACAGGATCAAAAATCCACTCCATCGACATTTTGAGATAAATGTCATAGGGCGGTGGAAAGGCTGCAATACTCCAAGGCTGCGGCCAGATACCATGCTCCCACCAGAGCACGTTATAAACCGACAGTAGCAAGTAGGTGCCCAATCCCGGTCCAACCGCCAATGAAAGAATGAACCAAAACACCTTGTGGTTCATTTTCCACTTTTGTCGCTCGGTACCCTCTTCAGCTGCCTTGGTTAGGAGGGTCACACGTCCCTCCCAAAATTCAACAGCCAGATCAGCCGCAATGCGCTGTTGCTCATTTTGTGCATTGAGACGATCTTTGTGCGCCTGGCTCAGCGCCTTAATGGCCTGTTTGCCCAGCCCGCCACCCAGCAGGCCGGTCACAAAGTCCGCAATAAGTTTGAAGAACTGCATTAGACCGTCACCACCTTATTCCGCATGGAGTTGAAGCGGCGAATAAATACATCGCGATAGCGCCACGCCGCCCACACAAACACGGCCAGAACAATCCAGGCCACAATCCAGCCCCAGGGCAGGCCACTAAAGAAAGCGGCCACACCGGCAAACAAGCCGCCACCAGCACCTTTTGAGGCGGTGTCTTTGACAATCTGGCCAGCGGCCTGCGCATCGCGGCGCAATTGCGCGAGGGTGGCTGGCCCCAAAATGCCATCATTCACAAGGTGTGGGTGCGCCTCTTGATAAGCCAGCACGGCGGATTTGGTGCGTTGCCCCATCCAGCCATCGATCGCGCCGGGGTTAAAGCCACGTTTGGTGAGGATCTGCTGTGCCTCTTTGACAACTGGATCAGGTTGATCTGGCGCATTGTGTTTGCGTTTGCGTGGCACGCCCTCACCCATCACATGAGCGGGATAGATACCATGCAACAAGATTTGTGCAGTTTCGCGGCGGCGGCGCACCAATCCGGCCAGCACCTTGCCATTTGCCTTGTGGTAATGGGTAGCCAGATATGTGGCAGCTTGGGTTTTCTTGCCCGCGCGCCATAGCTTCGCCCAATTCCAATTCAGCGATCGCGGCCCCATATTGTAGCAGCAATCAACACCGGCATCGAACTCATGCTGATTTGCGCCTGGCATCCCGTCGCGGACAGGCGGCTCATACTCTTCCTTCAGCATGGCGCGAAACAACTTGTCAGATTGTGCCTTGGTGATCTTGGTGACGCCAGGGATCAACTTGCCCCCAAAAAACTCATAAGCCACACGCGATCGCAATGTCGCGCCGGTGCCAATAGTAGGCACGCCAGCTGGATCCAGATAACAGGTCAGCACTTCACCTTCGTGGCCGCGCATATAGGCACGCCCACCGATTGAGGTTTCCATATCATTTCTCCGATTTCAGATATAAAAAAACCGCCTTGCGGCGGTGTGGTCAGGTTGGTTTAGCCAGCAACTATTCGGCAGGCGGAGTTAGGCCAAAAAGGGTGTCCACCTGCTCACTGGTAAGTCCGGCATAGCCAGCCCACAGATCAACCAAGGGATCACTGCGGCGATACCATGTGTTGTATTCCCAAATAATCCTCACCCGCTCAGCTTCGGCAGGATCATCGGCCTCCACTGAGGCAAAAACCTCCTCAATGCGGGTATTGTCAAAACCGATTTCCAATAGCTTCAAGCGCAAATCGGTCGCGCTGATGGTTCCCGCTGCCCCCTTGTTTGCCAGTTGTTGTTGAAGCTGTTGGATTTGCGCTGCCTTCGCGTCAACTTCATTCTGCTTTTCTTGAATGGTCAGGGCTTGCGATTGAACAGTCGCATTCAGGGCATCTACTTCCTCAGTCAGGGCGGTGACCCTTTCAGCATTCAAACCAACTTCTGTCCCCAAAATAGCCTCAATGTCGGCACGCTTGGCCGGTTCTTCAAACGGAGCGTCTGGGAAGGTGCCGGTTTCGTCGCGAGTAACACCCTGACGAATGACCTTGTGTTTGCCGTTTGCCTCATCCACATGGATCATGATTTTTGTTGTAATTTGAGAGGGCATTATGTGTTCTCCAAAGCTGTCAGACGCACCTCAAAGCTGTCTTGTTTTCGTTTAAGTTCTTGAATGGCTGAAAAGGCGGACATGACCAGTTTGGAATAATCCACCAGTTGGCTAACCGGGTCACCGTCAATGTCCACGGCGTCTTTTTCACCGGTCACCGCCCACGGGAAATGCTGCGCTATCTCATGGGCAAGCGCACCTATTTGGCGGCTGGTTTCATCCACAGTTGTGTCGGCCTCGTCACGCGGGTTTTTAAGGAAGGCCAGATCGTAAATGGGCAGCGCGACAATTTTGTCCAGAGCCGTGCTGTCTTCAATCTCACCAAAGGTAACTTTGAGGCGGTAATCAGAACTGGTGTTATAGGCCGTGCTAGAGCCATTTGTTGTGATTGAACCGATCTGGCCATTTGGGTTGTGAAAAGCGTGCAAAGTTCTGGTGCTTGTGGAATTGACCGATGTGCGCTGCCATGAGCCCGCCGAGTCAAACAGCACACCATCTGTTGCGCCATTCGTATCAAATGTACCAATCCCTACATCACCATTGTTTTCAATGCTCATGGCGTGCGCGTCAACACTTCCGCCGCCGCCGCCAGTTCGGAAAGCTATAGAACCTGTCCCGGCAGTTGCACCCCAGGCCCGCACTCGCAATTGGTTTCCCGACATGTCAAAACCACCAGCCAAAGTTTGATTGGCGGCTACGCCACCACGCGCAAGAACTGGGCCATTCACATCCAGTGCAGCCTTCCCGGATGAGCCACTTGCGGGTGTCGAAGTCCCAACACCTATATTGCCATCGGCATCGATGCGCATTGCTTCGGTGGCACTACCTCCAGTTTTAAATGCCAAAATGCCGGAGCTTGAACCATTTGTAGCGATCAGCTCAACAAGGCCAGACACGCCGGACGTTTTTATTTCACCATACGTGGCACCAGCAGATTGAACTCGTACGGCATTATCACCCGTTTTACTGATATGCAGAGCCGCTGCTGGGCTTGAAGTCCCAATGCCCAAATCCCCGACATCCGTTATCCGCAAACGCTCAACATCATTCGTTCCAAGGGATAGATCCTGCGCCCCATTGGTTTGCAAGAGTGACGTGCCGACACCAACCTTTAGATCAAGCCACTGCGATCCATTGCCAAAACGCATCGGGTTATTCCACAGATCGGCATTGTAAAAGTCAAACGCCGCGACTGCATCTTGGCCACCAAAGCCGATAAAGCCGTTGGGCAAAGTTTTGATATTGTTCAGTTCAAGATTGGTCCGCGCCAATCCCGCGTCCGTCAATTCAGAAAGGTTATTCGAACCAGACATATCGCCGGGGTCACCTTTTGGCCCCTGCGGCCCCTGTTCGCCTTGAATGCCCTGCGGTCCTTCCGGCCCTTGAATACCTTGCGGCCCTTGATCGCCAATGTCCCCTTTGTCGCCCTTATCGCCCTTTGGCCCTTTCATATTTCCAATCAGCGACCAGGCGTCATTGGATTTGCGATAAAGATCACCGGTCAGATTATCGATATAAAGGTTCTGATTATCGCCCAGCCCTGCGCTGGGGGCACCATCACCATCTAAAAAGGTGACCGGGTTCTCCAACGCCTCAATATAAGCGGCGATCCGTTCATTTACCGTGCGGTTCTGGCCCCATTCGTAAGAGGCATGCAAAATAACATAAGAAAGCCCTGAAGCACTTGCTGGGCCAAACGCCATGGACATATTCAGCCCGGTGGTGCTGGTCACCTCGTCCACCAGGTCAATATGCGCGCCGCCATCAATGATAACCAGATCGCCAGCCCGCACCACATTTTCAGTCCAGGCCCCGCCCGTAAGCACAAGCGCATTGCTGCCCTGCACCGCGGCAACGGTGCCAGCATTGTAAGTTTCAACCATGTTTGATTTACCTGTTGTGTAGGTTGTCGGTATTTCGGCCTAGAGCGTGTAGCTCATGACCGCATAGTGAATGGTCACGGGCTTAACTTCATACCCATCTTCAAAGGCCCATGTTTTAAATTCAAGATGATCATTGCGCGGTGTAATCACCACTTGTCCATAAGCCTTGGTGGTGTATAGCGATCCAGAAGGCTTATACACCTGCGATTTGAACATGGCCCCTGCAAGGCCGGGAACCCAGTTTACACCTGACCAACTATTGCTGCCCTGAATATGGGTGTTGTAAGCCCCTAACAGCACCATCGGCGGCACTGCAAAACTTCGTCCATAAGGCACCGTGATGGTCTTATATCGAAAATCAGCGCTACTCAGATAGCGCGTGCCACGTTTAACCAACCCCGGCGCGCAAAAGTCACTGTCAAACTGAAGCTGATAGGGAAGCGCAGTATCTGCATCTTGTCCCGGCGCAGAAACCTTCAGCCCATTTTGGTCCAGAATTACACGCTTGCTCAAAACTCATATTCCTCATTCATCACAGCCCAATAGATATCGCCGTTCAGATTTGGCGCTGACCCGAAAGTCGTGCGTTGGTCGAATGTCGTTTTGACGGTAAATCCAGTCGAGGTAAGAGTGCCGTTCTTAACCTCCAGCGACCAGCCGGAACTGGCGACCCAAATGCGCGGCTTTATACCGATCGCAGGGAAACTAACCGTCCGCTCAGCCCCAACAGAACCCGGATCTGCAATTACACCGGCATGCGCAAACTGAAAGCTCTTAAACCCTGTCGATAAAAACAACTGGTCATCCGCAGCGGCAAATACATCCACGCCGGGCTTGGAAACCTTCAGCCCATATTGCCCGCCACCAAGGTGTCCAAGTGCTAATCTAACAACCACATCATTGCTCCACATCTAGGATCAAAAGTGACATGGGCGTATAAGCGTCTCGCTTTATGTCCATTCCCGTCGTGGTCACGCTCACGCGAAACAGGCCCTGATTATAGTCAGACCGATAATCGACAATCCGCCCAATGGCAGCACCGCTCTTGCACTCATTTGGATTGAGGGAACTATAAGCATTCTGCTTGTCCATGTAGATAACCGGTGGCGGCAAGATGAATGTTTTATTGAAGGGCACATAAGTGCTCACAGAATTGTTGCCCAAAAAGGACACCTTCATATGCACTTTGATCTGATTGTTGAATGATGCATCAAAAGCTAATTCTGCGCCTTCAGCCACATTCACATCAAAACTCGGACGGGAAACCTTGAACACAAAATTTCCAGCCCCGTCATCACCCAGAAGAACTCGATCAACCATCATCTAATCCGAAATTATGATGCGGCTATCGTCCAGCTCAACCCGCATTTTGTCATCATCAGAGCGAATAAGGCCAGATGTCACTTCACCGATATTCGCCGAAATTGCCGACAAATCAGTTACTTCAATCATGTCAGAAGTAATTTGCGGGATCCGTGCGCCAACAAATGTGCCATCAGACTGGAACAAGGCAAGGGATGCACCCACATTATCCAGCACCACCGTTTCATCCGCCACCAGCACCACTTGCGATGTGCCGTTAGAATTGGCAATCAACCGTATGCCGCTATCCACAAAGCTGTCGCCCGTGCCTGCGCGCACCTTCAATGTCATGGTCGCACTAGCACCGCCGCCATCCACAGTGGCATCCACTTTGAACAGCCCTTGTGCATAAGCGGTGCCCATGGCTGCAGCCGTGTCGATAATTTGTTGCGCCAGCGCATCATCTTCAGTGGCCCGCGCCGTGCTTTCATTCACGATCGCAGCTGCATTGTCATCGACCTCAGCCGAAAGCACAGTCAACAAACTCGCCAACGCATCATCTTCACTGGCGCGCACCGTGGCTTCATTCAGGATCTCTGCCAAAGCATTGGCAATGCCAGCACTCAGCTTTTCACGCTGCACATGCGAGTTGACATTTTCGCCAATCGACACCACCGCCACCCGCTCAATTTCATCTTTCAAATGATCGATGATGGCGGAAAGCGACCCTGCGCCGGTGCCGTTCAATATGCCCACTTCATTGCCCAGGTCCGTGGCCAAATGGCTATAATCTACCTGCCCCGGCTGTAAAACCACAACCATCGGGCCAGTCGGCACATCGATCGGCATCCAGTTTGTCCAAATGGTTTCGCGCCCTGGCATGGCATCAAGCCGTGCCCGCGCCTCATAGGTATAGCCGGGCATCACCCCATCACTGGAATAATAAACACCATCGCCAACACTATTATCCACCGCCTTCAAAATCTCAGTGTCACCCACCACGCGATATTCAAACTTCACCGCACGAATGGCCGGATCTGTGATCGCGTTGTAGGTGAGTTTCAGCGCAGGCACGCGCGATCCGTCCGCGCCTTCAAGCGCTACCGCATCCACGCCAAAACCGTAGACCTGCTTTTGATAGCCAAACAAAGGCTGTTCGCGCGGCGGTTCAACCACATCATCAAGCGTGGCATTATCATCAAAAATACTGGCGTCGGTTTCCTCCAGCGACAGCTGAACCCGGCCGGCATACCAATCAAAAGTCGTGGCCACGATCTCATAGGTTCGGGTGCCCCGCAACGGATTTGCGCTGGCCCATATGATCCAGTCGCCAATCTCCAGAATAATATCTTTAATGTCCAACGTAATCTTACCGGATGCAGAAAAGCGTGAGCTAAGCACGGCCTGCTGTGTCAGCAAATGCGCCTGGTGTGCATTTTGCACTTCTGGCCAATCCAACCGATCCAGTCGGCTGCCCCCGTCTTCAGCCACATATTGCGCCGGTTCAATTGCCTTATAGGGCGCTTCGCGCAAATCATCCGGGCGCGTGTAGGTGCCATGCAAGCCGGTGAACTTCATGATCCCGGCTTGCTTGGGCGCAAACCTCACCGGTGCGTCTGCCACCAGATCATCATCTGTGATGGTTTTGACGATCGATTTGGCCTTGCCCGCAAAAAACGCGATATAGCCTTGCTTTTCCGCACGCCCACCGCCAGCTGTCGCGCATAGTCGGTCCAGCACATCGGCAAAGCGCTGATTATCAGTCCAGGTCAAATGGGCTTCAGCGCGATTGCGATAAGTGCCATCGGGCTGCAGCACCTGTTCGTCACAAACATTTATGCCGACAATGTTGGTGTCCAGATCCAGATCAGCCGCACTCAGCCCTGCCCCAAGCACACGACGGCCATTGTGGAAAAAACCCCGCGAAAAATGCTCGGCGGCCACAATTGGATTGACCGAATATTCCCATGTGGTCGGGTCATCAAATCGATGCGTGCCGGATCCGCCAACGCTGCTATCCTTGCGCCGATCATAAAGCCGCGCACCACGGGCGATAAACTCCATCCGGGGACGCTGACCGCCAAATTTCTCTTTGTCGCTGGTCAAGGTGATGGCCAGATAAGCCATGCCAGCATATCGCTTGTTGGCATCCCAGCCGGGCGAATAGGTCACCAAATCAGTGTCAGCCAATTGGCCGGGGCGACCATCATGCAAACGAATGTCGATCAGCGCCCCAAAACCGTCCACCTGAAAGCGTTCAGCTTCATTGTTGGTATATGGCCCTGCCACAGGCAAAAGTTCGTGCTGGCGGCCATTTATGACGATCCCCTCCAGCCCATCAATCCAATGGTCGGCCAACACATAAACGCACTGGCATTTTTTGGCGTCATCAAACTCATTGTAATGCACAAAGTGCCCGCCCAGCAGCTGGCGGCCAAAAAAGCCCTGGCGCGGCACGCGCTCACCATACGAAATCTGGCGCGGATCGTACTGTTGCTCTTGCTGCTTTGGGCTGAACCAGCGCGCCTGCACATATTGCAAGGCAAAGCTGGCAGCGGTGGTGAACCCGAAAGAGACCAACGCACCCGCAAAAGTGCCTGCAAATGCCTGACCAAACAGCGCAGCTGTCAACGCGGCAGCACTGGCGACCTCGGTCAAAGCCAAAACCAAGGCAAAAGAAAACAATAATGTTCTGAACATTTAGACCCTGTAAGCCTTGGTTAGCCGGGAAACCGGCAAGATGAATTCACCGAAAGGGGCAAGCCCCACCGCACGCCCGTTGCGCACTACGCAACCGGCTTCCAGCCCCTTGGCGCTGATCACGCCAATATCGCCATCGCGCGCCGATAGCGGGCTGATTTCTTCAAAGTGAGTGGCAAGCAAAGTGCAAAGCCCGCCAATCCGTTTCAACAGCGCCTTTGCACTTTGTTCATCTTCATATTCATGGAGATAATGCAAAATCGGATGTTCAGCATGCCGCGCCCGAATGGCCTTGGCCATATGGTGGGCACAATCATGCCGCCCCCACTCAAACTCTATGCCTGTCCCCATTTTGCATCTTTCTCCAACGCGCCACCCAATGTGCCGATACCCTCCAGTGAAGTATCGTTGGGATCAATCAGCTTTTGCGTGCTGTCATTTCGATAACCGCCCCCTGATCGAGACAGATCAATGGAGGTGGACACACATTTCGCCTCAATCCGGTTCACCTCACCTTCAACATATTCGGCATGTTCTAGCCGCCCGCGAAACTTCACCATCGCATGGGCAATCTGACCGGTATCAGGATCGAGCAGCCCATATTGCACAAGCACCTTTTTGTTGTGCCAATCCTCATCAAAAAGACGGATCAGCACATCATCACTAATGCCCTTTTCGGGATCCGCATTGAGGTGCAAGTTCATTCGTCCCACAGCGCCATTGGCTTTTTCAACAATACTGTCGATCTCAATCACGCTGCCACCGGCCATATAGGTCAGCCCATTATAGGGCATCTCGCCTGCCCCGGTCCAAAATGCATAGGTGCCGGTGCCAAACTCAAACACAAACAACCCCACACCTTCGCGATCATCACCGTCCAGGGCCGTTTGAAACGCTGTAGAAATGCTTATGGCCATCAGTTTGCCCTTGAAATTGCGCTAAAAGATATTGGGGAGGCGGACAGGTGATTTTCGATACCTGAAATTGACGATTGCTCCACAATAAATTCCCCGGTTGGTTCCTTGAAGCTCACAATGTCGCCAGCGACAATGGACGCCAGCAAAGGCGGGCGCACCTTAATGCTCACCGCACCACCTGCATCGCCGGTCACATCATCAGCGATCCGATGCAAATAGCGCCGTTCACCATGTCGCACCTCGACATAATCGCCCTGCTTCAATTCAAACAATGTGGGCAACTCATAGATGGTCAGATTGCGCCGGTCCTGGATGCTGAATATTTTGGCCAGTCCATCATCGAACGGATCTGTGGTCACGCTCAGCATGCCCGCAAAACTGTCATAGGCTTTAGGATAAAGCCGTTGCGGATCGGCAAGCAGCGCCACCGCCCCTTCCTCATTTAGATAGTCAAAAAAGGATCTCCAGGCGTCCTTTTCATCATTGTCCAGATTTGGCGTAGAGACAGTGGCAGCCCAATAGCTGGCGCCAAAGCGATATCCAAGCACCTTACCGGCGCGCAATTGATTGTTTGATCGCCGACCAACAATTTCAAAGCGGGCCGTTGTAGATCGCCAGCCAGGCGGTTTGATAAAATCAACCATTATGAATCCCGATAAATGTCATTTTCCATCTGCGCCTTGGCCACACGCTCATTGAGGCCCGCATCATATTCTTGAAGCGCCATACTCACACCGCGATGAACCATGTCCATGATTTCGCGATTGCCTTTGGCACCGACCACATTGACCTTCAATTCAAGCGGCCCGCCACCGCCACCAAGCCTGTGATTGGGAATAATCACGCCCTGGCTGTCGGGCACAAACAGCTCTTTGCCGCGCTCTCCAACCAAATAAGGCTCACCTACCGCCACATGCCCGCCATTGGCGCGTGCGCCGAACAGATCAAATGGCAGCCCGCCTGAAACGCCCGGCATCAGAAAGTCAAAGAGCTGATTGAAACCCTGCATGGCTTGCATGCGCAGCGCAGCAATAAGGATATCGTCAATTGTGCCGATAATCGCTTCTCCAAGGCTTTCAGTACCTGCGATCAGCTCATCAAAGTGGGTCATGGCCACGCCGGTCATATTGTCAATCTGCTGTTGCCGATCAGCTTCAGCCTTGGCCTGCGCCTCCACAGCGGCGGTCAGTTCGTTGTTGGCGATGACCTGCTTGCGAATTTGATCCGCCTCATCACTCATTACATCAACGCCCGCCCGACGAATTTGATTGAGAATGTCCTGTTCAACCTGCGCTTTGCCGATCAGTTCCGCCTCAAAACTCAGCGCTTCAATCACCTTGTCAAATTGCGAGATTTCATCGCTGCGATCCGATTTTGGCGGCTCGTAGCCATTGGTTTCCATGCCTTCAGGACGCACAGGTGGTAAGCTAGGAATCCCACCTAAAAATTTCTGCAGGTCACGTTCCGCAGTCCCTAGCCCAAGATCCTTGGTTTTGAACTGGAACGCAAAATCATCAAGCAAGTCCATATTAGGACCGTTTGCTCGCTGGTCATTCATCAAAGCCAGCTTTGCAGCAAGCGCTCCATTTTCACCATAGCGGTCGATCAGATCGGCATCACTCATCTCAGAAAGATCATTCACTGAAATCCCAGGATGGCTGTCGGGATTGGTGGTATCTCTCAGCCAACCAACCGTGCCCAGAACACTGCCCTTCCACCAGGCATCCCAGCGTTGCATCAAAAGATCGAACTCTTTGGCAACATCTTCAGCCGCGTCGCCCACATCATCTCGGAGCACAAGACCAAGCTCCTGGGCACGATCGCGCATTGCCACGATCCCGTCTTCACCCTCATTGATGAATCGGACAAATTGCTCACCAGCTGTACCGCCAAAAATCTCGTCAGCCACACGAAGCTGTGCGGCTGTCTCAAGCTCACCCAACCGCCCGATAATTTCACCGAAAAGGCGATCCGGCTCCACTAATTTTCGCGCCAACTCATCGCTGCTATAGCCGAGACGTTCAAACGCTTCTTTAGCCGGTCCCGCCTTGGTTTCGATAAACTCATCTGCACGCAGATTAAGCTCTTTCAACCCATCGGTCAGTGCCTCAATCCCGACACGCTGCTCCTGCGCAGCAAACTTTAGTTCCTGAAAAGCCTCAAAGCTAACGCCAGCTGTCTCGGCCTCTGCCGCCAAGTCCGCTACACTTTGGGCTGCATTATTCACGGCATATACGCTGGCAGTGATTGCAGTGGCAAAGGCCCCACCACGCATGATATTTGCGGTGGACATAAGCGACTTCGTAAACTGTCCAACATTCCGGTCAGCGACGGATATGCGGTCTCCGAGTTTATCCACATCACGCATAGCGTTGGTGAATGCGGGACGCCCGTCATACTGGGCTTTAATCCGCTGCATCAATGGCGTTAGCATTATTTCCGGCCTTCAATTTTCAAATAGGCAATCCACCCGTGAAATTCATCAAGGGTCATGTTCTCGATTTCCGAAACTGTTTTGTGAAGCCGATCCGCAAGACGGTATTTGTTCAATTCTTGCGGATCGGATTTTAGTTTTTTACCTGGTCAGCCACATTGTGATGCTGCTTCATCTGCAAGCCAATGCGAGAGACCACCCGTTCATCGGCGAATGTATATAGCGATTGGGCATCCCCTTCCGAAAACAACAGATTGCCGTCCTCATCCATCGCCTTGCGCACGATCATTTGGCATAGCGCTAAATGACTATTTCCATCCGATTTCTTATTGAACAAATGGGAGTCACTCAAAGTCGGCGGATCATAGAAGATGCACAACGGCTGGTCGCCTTCACCCCATTCTTCAACTTCAATCACAGATCGCTTCTGATCTTCATATTGCTTGGTGATGCGTTCAATTATGCTCATTACGCCACCGTTGTTTTGGTCAGCGATCCATTGGCTGAAGCGCTGAAATTTCGGGTCACAACACCATCTTTAGAACCGGATGAGTTGATCGCGGTGATGATGGCATTGCCAGCACAAGATTGATCGCCTGAACCATCGCCACCAGGAAACAAATCCAAGGCGACTTGAGATCCAACGGTTAAGGTCTCTTGTCCATCCGTATCTGTGGGGTCATACCAACAATCGATCGTCACCGACCAATCTTTGATGCCGCCAGGCTTGCGGGTTTTCGTGGTGTCACCCATGGCGGTGTCTTCTTTAACGTCAGCGGTTTCGCTCAATGACCAAGCCGTGACTTCAGCGATGATCGTTGTGCCAATTTTCACAACGCCATCATTGCCATCCAATGTGGACATGCTTGTCTCCTATTGTATCAAAATTGAAGGTTGGTCACTTTTGGTGCGATAGCGCACTTCATAGACCATTTGCATATTGGCGGCGCGCTGTTCACTGCCCCCACCAATGTCGCTTTCAGTTGAAGTCAGCCGGATTGATTTAATCAGCCCGCCTAATTTCGGATCGCTGCCAAACGCGGTTTCAATGTCCACCGCCAAATCGTCCAGATCGTCCTCAATATCCACATCGCCCTTCACATAGGCTTCAAGCGAGATACTTAAAGTGCGGTCCAGCGGTGGAGTGCTGCCCATCGCCGAAACGTCGATCTGTTCTTGTGGGGCGAAAACGATCAACACCGGCCCGTCAACCGGATCTACCCGATTTGTGCGGGCTTTCATCACCTTCGCATTGGCGATTCCAATTGCTTGAATTTTGGCGATCACAGCCTCACGGATCTGTTGCCTGGCATGTGCCATCAAACCAACTCCAATTGCAGTTCAACGACACCTTGTCCATCAACAGCCAATGGGGCACACACCTTGTATGCCTTGCCCCCGATCGTGACCAAATCGCCTTCACCAGCATTTTCTGGCAAATCATCCATTTTGCAGGTGATCGTCGCTTCATTCACTTGAACGGGCACTGAACCAAGATCATCAACTTGCGAGGATGAGTGGTCAAAAAGTCCGTTTAGCGTGTTGGTGACACCGCCAGATGCAAGCTGATAGGTAAATTCAATTGCGAACTCATCAGATCGAAAGAAACCGTCAATGTCACTTTTTAGCGTTTCGGCCAGCGTCACTGGATGGCTCCTTTTCAGTGTTCTTGTCGGCATATTCGGCTTTACCGACAGCCTTCAGATCGGCGGCTTCAGCAACGGGTGCATCAACAGTCTCACCGCGTTTTTTCCACTTGCCACCAACTGGTGCCGATTTAAGAAGTTTGATTTTGCGTTTCATTGGACGCACCGCCCTTCTTTGCATCCGCCTCATTTTCAGGTTTTTGACCACCTGTTTGGGCTGATGTACCGCCACTGCCAGCTTTGGCCGCTTCCAGCGTCGCCAGGGCCTCATCGGCTTCCGCTTTAGCCTTTTGGGCTTCTGCCTTAGCTGCATCGGCTTCCGCCTTGGCTTTATCAGCATCTGCTTTGGCTTTTTCGGCTTCTGCCTTTGCCTTTTCCAACGCTTCAAGGTCATCAGCGCTGGCAGCATCGGATAATGAATCAGGTGCAAGGCCACATGCACGCTCCTGATGGCGATCAAGTTTGCCCTCAATGCCAAGTTCTTCTTTGGCTTTGAAGTTCAGCAGTTGCAGCGCTTTATAAGGTTCACGCTTTTCAGCGCCTTTGCCTACCGCCTTGCCTTTAGCCTTGACGATCAGATGAGACCGCGCATCCGCCTGCGCCTTGGTCAAAAGAACAACGGTACCGGCCCCAACTGTTATGGCGGTAATTAACTTACGAATTTCCATTTTGGTTCTCCAAAGAGAAAAGCCCGCTCAAAGGCGGGCTATTTCTCAGCTATTGTTTTGGATTGAAGAAAATGTGCTTAGGTGAACGTCACCTTCACCGCACCAGACCATTGGCCATAGCCAACATTACCAGCCCAATCGACACCATAGAGGTGTTCTTTTTCCTTGACTTCGTGCTCAGTACCGTCACCAATTGCCCAAGGTTCGATCGGCTCTTCTTCTTGAATTATAAACGGCTTCACCTCAGAATCGGTCCGATAAAGCACAAAGCTATCCGACCAGGTCAAACGCGCATTGGGCACGATTTTGATCTGAAACTCGCCTTGCAATGAAGGCAAAACAGCAGACTTACCACCTTCACCCAAAACAGCGTTGACGGCTTTCAGCGCCGCACCCATCATCGCAATTGGCACCTGGATGGTGAATTGCGATGCAGACTGGTTGATCGGTTCTCCATGTTCATCCTTGAAACCAAGGATCGCCTCAATAGCTTTCAAAACCGCGTCTTCAAACTCACTGACAGTTGGGCTGGTGCCCGTTGCTGCAGTGACTGAAATGCTGTTTGATTGCACACCGCCCTTGGTGGGATGGTCCGTATCAAAGAAATATTGTCCATCGTAGCAAGGTGAAGATGCGCCATTCATGATCAGCTTCGAAATCAAAGATGCAGGCAAATCTTCTGCACGTGAAACAAGATCGTTCACCCGCAGCCGGATCATGCCGGTCTTGTCGCGCCGCATATCCTTCTTTTTGAAGGTGATTGAGTTATCAAAATCCTTATTCGCCAGGCTAAAGCTGTATTCCTTAATTTCAGCAGGAGAACGCGAATTGACAAATTCGCTCATGGCAGGCACGGCACCGAGCCAGCCATAATCTTCAGAGGCTTCATTAGAGGAAACCTTCATCGCACATTCATCAACCCAGCTTGTAGAGCCGGTATCAAGACGCGACATCATCATTGCAATCACCGCCTGAGACGAGATTGCCTTATATTGAGCAGCTGCTCCCATAGTCAAAAATCCTTATGCTTGCAACGCGGCTTTGGCCAGTGACGCATCATAAGCGACATCACACAGTGTGCCGCTGATGTGCCGCACAACATAGCCAATCAAAGAGTTGCTGGTTGCAGTGAGGGTGAAAGTGCCATCATCTGATGCATAGACAGGTGGGTGGTCATTGGAAGTGATATCCGCCCCCACCACATCAAGTTGAATGCGGCCGCGATGCTTGATTTGCACCTCAGTTTCGCCATTTGCGCCATCGCGGTTGTCGGCCTCGGCTTCGGCGAACCCACAAAATGGATCACCGGCATTGAGCGGACGGGCATAACCCGAGCCGTTTTCGCCAACAGCGCCACCTTGAAAGACACGGATGGATGCAGCCACCGGCAACTCAGATTTATCGCCGATCACATGCACCCGTGTTTGATTTGCTGTAAGTGCCATTATGATTTTGCCTCACGTTTTTTGAAGGCAACATAATCGGAGGCCTCGACAAACTGCTCTTGCAGTTCGGCGTTCGCTTCCCATTCAGCAGTCCACCCTTCAGGCGTTTGCTCTACTTTGTTGCCAGATTGCTGGGCAGCACTTGGGGCAGGTTCTGCGCCTTGTGCCAGTTGATCATCAGACTGAAGTGCAGAAAGGGTTTTGCCTTTCTTATATTCATCTGACGTCATTATCCGGTGCGCAGCTTCAGCCGGGGTGGTTTTCCCATCCGCCACCATTTCTGCGATCAGATCATCACAACCGGGTTCAGCCAAAGCTTGAATCCCGGCAATGCGGTCACGCTCTTCAGCTGCAGCTTTGTCGATCAGCGATTGCTGATCGTTTTTTGCTTCAGCACGAATTGCTTTGACCAATTCAGGATCATTGGCTTGAAGGGCCGAAACCCGTTCATCCAATGATGGCTGGGGCGCATCCCCAGCCGCCTGTTTATTGGGCATAGTCTTATGCTCCTTGCTCGTGGAAACCGCTGCGGCTCGGCCCCCTTGGTTTTCATCATTTGAACGGGCCGCAACCCCCGCCAAAACTTCATCAAATGTGGCAATGCCATCAATCATCCCGCGCGAAAGCGCTTCAGTGGCAGAAAACACCAACCCTCGACCGAATTGCGCCAATACCTGATCGGCTGAAATGTTCTTATATTCGGCAAGTGCCTCGACAAACATTTGCCCGGCATCATCAACGATTGCCTGCAACTCCGCCTGCCCCTCTTCACTTTCAGGGTCCAACCGTTTGTTTGGTGATTGCGATGCTGTAATTTCGATTTTGCGGGCACCCCATTTGGATAGGATCCCGTCCATTTCCCAATAGCTGATCACCGATCCTACGGAACCCACCATTGAGGTGCGCGTGGCCCATGCCTTATCAGCCGCACTTGCCAACCAAAAAGCTGCTGAGCAACCAATCCCATTGATCATGGCTTCAATCGGTTTATGCTTGCTAAACTCACGTATCCGTTTGGCTGCTTCATCCAAGTTGGAGCATTGCCCGCCTGGGCTATCAATTTCCAAAACCGCGCCAACAAACTCATCGCTTTTGGCCAGTTCCAGATCACGTTCAAACTCTTCATATGAATAGGTGTATGGATTGTTGCGGTGAGAAAGCGGCCCATATACTCGTATGACCGCAACATCGTCGCGCCGATAGGCCATCGATCCACGCACAAGCGCTTCAATTGGTGCGCGATCCTCAACGCTGATCTCGCCCAAATCCACTCCAAGTTTGTCGCCAACCACCCGCTGAAACAATTGAGGATTCCGCATTTGCAAAAATGCCGCCATGCTTGCCAGATTAAGCTGGTGGCGATCCATCATCCAATGTCCTGTAAAGCTCATTCTTCATCCTCATCATTGTCGGCATCTTCTGATGCAGGTTCTTCTTGGGTTGGGCTGGTTGTCGCATCTTGGGCTATGCGGCTGTCCTCATGCGCCAGCTGGTCATGCTTTTCATCAAACTGACCGCCCGTGCGCTCAATCATCACCTGCTGTCTTGTTTTGGTGCGCGTTTTGATATCCACCTCATCCGCTTTTGCTTCTTTTAGCGGATCGATAGACATGCGCTGCGATCCCAGCCACTCACCACTCAGCCAGGCTTGACGCTTGACCGGATCGTCATTGAAACCCGGCAGTTCAAGGCGACCGCTTGCGACCGCCTCCACCAAAATCCATTCAACAATCACATTGAGTGCATGACGCGACAGCCAACCACGGCGGCGCTTGAAATATTGCCAAGCCAACTCAAGCGCGGCACGGCTGGCCGTGTAGGACGCAGTAAAATGCTTGATGAGCAACTCAAAAGGGATCTCCAGTGCCACACCGATTTGGCGCAACATTGCAACGACAAACGGATCAAAACCTGAGTTTGGCCGACCATGTTCTGGTATCTTGATTGACTGCCCTTCCGGCAAATCAACAATCGAACCATCCTCGATATTGATTTCATCATCATCGGTTTTGACGTCCGAGCCGCCAGTATCCAGGACATGCTGGCCATCATCTATATCCGCGCCCGCTTGTCGCTCGATAAACCCAAATAGTTTCGCCGCATTCTTGGCCGCATCGGCCTCATAGACGGTGTAATCGGACAGTAGCTTGGCCAGTTCCATGATTGGCGCAAAATATGGCACCCCTCTTGGCTGGCCAGGGCGCAAATGCACCATGGGCAACAACATCAGGGGCAAGCCATTTTGTCCGACAGCTGGAACATAGCTCCACTTGCGATCTTCAGGTTTAGCGATGTCCCCCGGATGGTGCTTAGTGAAGTGATAGCCTTCCACCTTCCCATCTTTAGCGAATTGCACGCCACCTTTGATGCGGTCACTATCCGGCAGATTGCCCGGATTAGAAATCCGCTCGCCTTCAATCAGTACGATCTTTAAACCATAAGTATCCCCTGGGCGTTTTTGATAGCGTCGGGCAATGCCAATGTCGCCTTTTTCAAGCACCCCGCGCAGAATGATCTCTTGCAGATCAATCCAAGGGATATTCCCTTCCCAGCTCAATGTTTTGAAAGCCAGATTAAGTTCGCGGGTGATTTCATCGCTCTTTTTTTGCGCCTCTTCGCGGCTTAAACCCAACAGCTCACGCCGCAATGCGGGGCGAAACTGCAGACCCGTGCCGATCACGCCAGAAACATTAGTGTGCATCGCACCTGCAGCCAGCGGCGTATTGCGGATCAGATCACTTGATGCAGACCGCAATTCAGGTAGGTCCGGCAACGTTTCTGTCGCAGCGGATCCAGAACCCATTTGCCAGCCCCGAATGCGCTTGCTGCGCGATGGCACGCCTGTATAGCCAATGGATTGCGGCATCCGGACAAACAGATCACCGGAAAAGCGCGCAGCTATCCCGACCACCGACCGTCCAAGCCGTTGGCGAAGGTTCATTCTTTTCTTCATGATTATCCGACCAGGTTGACCGTGCGGCGGCGTTTGTTGGCGGGCAAGCTCAGTTGCCGCACCTTCTTATCCCAAAACTCAATCTGCTTTTGGATCCATGCAGCATTGGCACGCGTCAACGTGCGTGAACCAGTTTCGGTTTGAATGGTATAGCTTTGCGATTCCGCAACCCGTTCGCTGGCTTCCAACCATTTATCGAGGTTGGTTTGAGCCTGTTGCAATGTAATGCCCGGCATCAGTTTCCTTTCATGCGCCGCTTTCGTGGGCGCGAAGTTCTTTTGCGTTTTGCTTTTTCCATCAGTTCTTCAGCCTTGCCGATCGGCGCGGCAAAACTATTCTTCTCGACCGGCGCAGCCCAAACAGGTGGTGCAGCCCAATCAATTGTTTCGGCTTTCAAAACGATCACCAGCGCTTTGCCATAGACAGCCAAGTCCAGCTGCTCATTGGGTTGGGCTTTAACGATCTTGTCCCAACCTTTGTCAAACCGCTGTTCAGCGCATAGTTCCTCAAAAACACGATCCTCAAAATTGGATGAAAGATGGTGCTTGCCTGGGCCGTTTTCCTTACGGGTCAACGCCATGGTCACTTCATCTTTCAACTTGTCAGTGCCCACAAAAACGATGCGGATATCGGTGGTTTCTTTCCGCTTGGCCCCAAGCACTTTTTCCGGTTCACGATATTGAGCACGGTCTTGATCAAAACCACCCCGCCCCTTTGATAGATAGAACCGATTGCCATAGCCACGCGTGCGCATTGTGCGCAAAAACTTATAGGCATTTGATGTCGTACCCGGCGCGCCGCCGCTATCCACAATCATGGCGCGTGGCAACAATTCAAAGCCAGTGCCCACCACCTCGATCGGTTTATCAAGACACTCTTTCAACATTTCCCAATCTTCAATGTAGCGTGGTGGATCAATCCCACGTTTGTCCGCACCGTTTGGCGCGTCTTTGGGGGGCTGCACAATATCCAAGCGGTCAATGGTGTATCGTTCTAAATCCTCTGTCCAGGCATCCCAGCTCACCGCAAATTTGTTGGGTTGCACATCCACCTGCACAGTCACAAATCGAGTGCCCGTTGGTGCAATCCCAAGCGGATAGTTTTCGGACAGCTTTTTCAGCAATTCCACATTGATGGCATTTTCCGCAAGCAGCGCTTTAGGCAAATAGCAACGCCCCTGGTCAATGTTGGTCGTTGTCTTCAGCTTCGTTTCATCACCGGTGCGCTTAAAATGATCCTCAGCCTGCAATTGCCGGGACACAATCTGTTTCCATGACTGCAAAACCGCAGCTGGACCTTCATGCCAATAGCTCACAATGCCGCTGCCGCGTATATCCTCATGATCTATGCCCACCAACTCACCAGATGAGCTTTCATGCAGCCACTTGGATTGCCGATTAAGACCAGCCTTTTGGTCCGGATCAATCACGCCGCCACAATGTGGGCAGGCCATATAAGCAGATTCAGCGCTTTTGCCGGGATCTCCATGATCCTCCCATTTCAAATATTCAGTCAGCGGTTCAAACCAGTCTTCGCAAGAAGGGCACGGCCAATAGAGCTTGCCCCGGCTGCCCATATTGAACAGCGAAAGCAGCCCTGTTGTGGGAGGCGCTTCATGCGGTGACGCCGGTTTCCAGTCCGAGTCAAGTTGCGGACGCGAAGGCGAGCCTTCAGCTATGGCCATCCCGGTGGAGTAAAAAGACTGGATCCGCTTGATACCCAAATCAAACGGGCTACCCTCTTCATCCACGTCATCCGGCATGCGGTCATAGTCGGTCAAAAACACATCAGGCCAGTCCACCATTGAAAAGAAGTCGGCCACTGGCCATGCGATCTGCAAATTCATGCCGCCTTTGAATTTCTTTTCATACAGATTATCGGCCCCACGTCCCTTACCTTTACGTTCAGTTATTGCGGGCGATCCATTGACCAGCTTGTCCAGCTTGCTGGTCGAAAACAGTTTCGCCATTTTCTGGCTGGAGCACACCACAAGCATATCCCGTGGCATGCACACAATGCGCTGCCCGATCGGGTTTAAGATCATCGCTTCGGTCTTGATCGACCGCGCCGGTCCAACAAATATCACAGCTTCAAAGCGCCGGGATGTGGCCATACTCATCGGCTCGATCAGATGCGGCACGGTGTTGTTGTCCCATGGCCCCGTATATGCCGGTGTTTTGACCTTGCGGTCCTGTTCGGCCCAGGTCGGCACATCAATGCGTGAATGTGGCGCAATGCTGGGCAACGCTTCGGCGACAATTCCTTCCGGAGTCGCAAACGGTGGCGGCGGCATTGGTGGCAAAAACTTGTTTAGATCACGCATCAAACAAACTCCGCCTCACCGGCTTGCTTTTCTCATCATTAGCTTCAACAAAATCGGTCAATCTTGATTGGGCATCCGATAGCGTCTCATCGCAGATGATCACCGCCCTCTCCACCGTGTTCCCGTCAAGGTCACATTCACGCTCAAGCCGATCCGGCAACGTTGTGATCGTGTCCCGCAGTAAAACAAATACAGTGTCGAGTAAGGCCACCACCTCATCCCGATCTATCAATTCACCACGCTGCCGTTGAAAAGCCTCATAATCCATCTGGGCAGTGATGACTTCTTGCTTTTCCTTCGGCGTGAGGGCGTTGATCCCCTCACCAATGCTGCCTCCGGTCAGTTCCAACTGCATTGCCCGCACGGCACTTTCCGCTGCGCTGCTGCGGTTCTTGTCCGCCTCTTGTCGCGCATGCCACCACGCCCAGCAGTGCGACAATTGAAATTCGTAGGCTTGCCCGTTTCCCCCTTCATTCAGGATGGGCATGCCCTGATCGATCCACTTGTCGATTGTGTTGGTCGAAGTTGAAAAAGCATTCGCCAGCAGCTTTTTAGTGACGACCTCATCCGGCACATTCTCAGAAAGCGGAAAGCGCTTCACAATCTCATCAAGATCATAATCCTTGAAGTCCACAGCGCGCCTCGCCTTGGGCCGACAACAACATCAACGCCATCATCAACCCCAAAAAGTTTTGTTCCGAATAAAAGTAATGGGGCCCGAACTACCCACGGGCCGGTGTGTGCTGGCTGGAAGGACCCGCACTTTTTTATGGCCGGACGTTGGCCAGGTGATGGTTGAACCGTTGGGCGAAGTTGCGCCGCACATATTTCTCAGTTGGTTTGCCGAACGCATAACGTTTGCGATATTTCGGTGCGCCTTCCACAAAGATAAACACCGCCTTGATTTTAGTGCGGCTTTTGCGCTCATAGATGCCACGGGGCAATCGGTTGATGCCCCGGTCCATCCGTCGACCAGTTGGGACAAAATAGCGTGCTTTGCCCTGGCGAACGTTGCGGCGACCAGATCGCTTGGTTTCGGTTAGAGTTGAGTCCACACCAACGTGGCGCTCAAGCTGTGCCAAGATCTGCACGATCTTGTTGCCCGTGATGCCACCATACCGATCGCGCCGATAGCCTATGGCCGGGATTGCAAACTCATTTGGCCCGAGCAGCCCCAACCGACGCAACCGCACCTCAAATCCTTTTGCCCGGCGCGGCCCGCCATGCACTTGCGGTGCTATATATTTGGCGGGTGCGTTGCCCTTTGGTGCTTCATCCCTGATGAAAACAGAAGCTGTAAGTGTTTGCGGTGTCGCCTTGCGAACCTTTGGCGACTTCACCGTGAATGATTTAGGTCGATCAAATGACCGCCTGATCTTATTGCTTTCCGCTTTACGCGCGCCGAAGGCCACATCATTGATGGCATCCCGCAAAATGTAAGGCAGCTTGCGACGCTCCAATGCGGTCAGGCTATCGCTCACCTCATCAATGTTGGCAGCAACCTGCATCGCCATGCCGCTGTTGGACCGTCGCGTGATTGGTTTCATGATCCCACTACATCCTAACCCCCTAAACGAAAACACGCCGCCAAGCGGGTGCCGGGCAGCGTGTGGAATATTGGGCTTAGCCAGTTCAACCTTTTGCAAATTTGCACAAAGTCAATTGCGCAACAAAAAGGCGCGTCCGGTTGGTTTGTCCGTCGCGCCCGTCTTTGAACCTTTTTCGTTGTGGAAAATACTGTGCAAGTATGAGTGACTCGTCAACCCTCACTTTTCAGATTTTTTTAAACCTCACTCCCAGGGTTTGGCTGCAGCCCTTGGTGGCTGGGGATTATGGTCGTCCAAATTTTTTTCTAAATTATGCGCCAATTGCTCCAATGCGGCCCACCACACCGCATAAGCAGCACGCGCCTCATTCACGACATGCGGGGCAATACCATCCCAATCATAGATCGGATAGGCTTTGCCATCTGATTGCTTGATGGTGGCAGGCTTACCAAAGCGACCCACGCGCGGCACCCGCTTGCCAGCGCCTTCAGGATACCAATCTGGCCGCGTGCCCTTCTTGCCATGGAACAGAACCAAATCACGCGCCTCACTCGGCAAGGCTTGCACCGCATCGAACACGGCAAAGGCATCGGCATTGCAATTGTTGGCAATCAGCCGCTCCACTTCGCCCTCTTGCACATATGTTCCCAATTCCTGAACCGTGGCCAGCGCCCCGCGTGATGAACTATAGCCCAAGCCCACATGCTCACTCACGCTTGCTGCCACATCAGCTTGCTGATCAGCCAGTGCCCAATGCACCAGATTTTCAATATCAATCAACTTTTTCGGCATTTTCGGTCCTTTCAACGGCATGGGGAGGGTAAAACCCCGTCAGGGAGGCAAGGGGGAGGCAAAATCGTAAACTAATCGGCCAATTGCAAATTGCTATCTCATTGTTTTTATTATTATCTTTTCTCATTTGTAAGAGGCTAGGGAGCCTAGGGAGGGTAAAGTGAAGTCCTTGCGTGTGTAAAAATATGTTTCCCCCTAATACCCCGAATAACATACATGCGCGCGGGTAAACGCTAGGCTCCCTAGCCTCCCCCAATGGGGTAATATGTTGAATAATTTGAATAAATATGGGGAGGACAAGGATTTCTTGCCTCCCGCTAGGGTCCCTAAACCTCATCTGTGATAGCCAGGTGGATCAAATTTCGGGTCATCAAACCCATCCGCGACACCGGCTGGCACTTTCGGCACACCCATTTCAGTCTTTAATCGCACGCCGATATAGCGTGCTAAACCGTGGCGCTTGCCCTTCATACCCCCACGGCTTTCAATCTGATCGGGTAATCGCCGGGTGAAAGTGGTCGCAGCGAAGTGAGACCAGCCCTCCTTTTCGCGCACGCTTTCATAGAATTCATGAACTTCACCGCCTGCCAGTTCGTCAGCTTGATTGCCGGTAAACTCACAATAGGTGTCGAGAAACGCCCCAATCGGGTTACTGTCTGACCGATATTCAGCGGTGGCCGCCAACACGGCTTCAGGTGGATTGAGGCCATTGGTTAGATATTCCATCACCCCTTGCACCAACCAGGCAAAAATGCCGTTGCGTTCGTCCCACAGCTTTTTGCCCAACAATTTATCCACATTTTCCGATGGCACCTGCACTGACCAGGGCACCAGGTTCACCCGACGCCAAATCCCTTGATCATCATTGTGGATTTGCGGCTTGTGGTTGCCGGAAATGGTCAGCTTAAAATTCGGGTAAACCTCATTAAATTCCTTATTGAGACCACGGATCAAAATCGGCTCATCAGATGTGAGTGATTTGATCATGCTCTCCTTGAATTTCATGTTGCTTTCCGGCTCGGATGCACGCACCAGACGCGCGCCTGGGACTCGCATGAGGTCTGGAGTTGCGTCACTGCCCTTGCGTTTCTGATCCCCGGCCAAAGTCTCAATCGGCACCGTGGTCGAATAATCGTCCAAGATGCGGCAAACAATGTCCACCAGGGTAGATTTACCGTTGCGGCCACCACCATGGAAAAAGGCAAATACCTGTTCGTGGGTAAGGCCCGTGAGGCAATAGCCCAAATAGCGCTGAATATAATCGCGCACCTCATCATTGGGCTGCACCTCATCCAAAAACTTATGGAAATTCGGCGCACGCGCTTCAGGGTCATATTCAGCCTGCACCAATTTGGTCACATAGGCATCTTGCCGGTGCGGCTTTAGCTCCAAATCCCAATAAGGCCCGGTGTTATATTGATGCTCTTTGAACACCAACAGCCCATTCAAGCAATTGATCGCCAGTGGATCATTGTCCAACTCGCTCAATTCTTTGGTGATATAGGGCTGGGCTTCGCGCAAGATATTATCGATCTTGGACGAACCAGCCGAACTTTTGGCGTGGCGCTGGCGCGAACTGCGCCGCGACTGAAGTGCTTTTTTGGTTTGATCCGCCTCATCCATCAATTGGCGCAAATTGCGCAATCGATCGCGTTGTTTATCCCCAAGGTCGCTGGGCTTTTTGTTCTTCAACCCATTGTATTCGGGCATACCATCAGCAGCCTCATCAATAATGCGCTGCTCATAGCTGAGATATTCGATCAAAAAGCGCTCATTGGCGATGCGCTCAGCAGTATCGTGGGCCAGTTTGCGGATTTGGCTGTCCGTTTCATCCCACTTCCAACGCCGCCCATCATAGATGTGCCAACCCACATTGGGCACATGCATCACCTTGCTGCGATGCCGGTGTAAAAACCGCCGCCCATTACCGATGTCCGTTTCCGGTTCATCGCTGCAGTCAATCAGTTTTGGATCCTGCGCAATCAATTCCGCATTGCGCTCATCACGCGGCAATTTTTTATCGGCAACAGGGATGGTGCCTATATCGTCCGCTGGCGAACTTTGGGGAGAAGGGTTTTCACCCGCCTCAACCTCACGCGCATTATCAATCGCATCTTTTATCTTGCTGCTCATGCGCCCTCCACCAGCATATCGTTAAAGTCTTTGCCCGGCATGGCATCCGCAATCCGGGCTTTTAGTCCTGGCCGCAACGACATGGCGCGGCGCGCGCCGCGTATCAGCTTGTTTTCTGTGGCCGTGCTGTCGCTGTCGCCATCGCGCAAAAAGATCAGTTCCTGGCACCAATGCGGTGGCACAAAGGCGGGTTTGTTCAAATCGGGCATATCCAATTGCGGCTTATTGTCCGCATCGATCAGCACGCCACCAGCCATATTGTCGAGACTACAGCCCGCCCAATAGGCATAACCAGGCATAAACGCCTCTTGCATGGCGGTGAGTGTGGTTTCGATCCCCTCGCCCATCACAATCCCTTTGGGTTGCTTGGGCGTATAAAGCCGGATCGCCCCCTGCTTTTGAGAACCCATCATGATTTTGGCTTTCATCTCTTTGCCATCATTTGGGTCTGTCATTCGGGCCTTGCCCTTTGGCGCTGCAAAATCGAGAAACGTGAGATGCACGCCCATCGCCTGGTTGTTTGGCTGGCGGATAGAGGCCACCATCGCCGGCCCGGTCCAAATGGTTTTCCATGTTTTGGATGTGTCCGTGCCCACAAGCACGCGGCGTTCATAGGCGTTAATTTCAGCCAGCATCAGCTTTGAACGGCCCGCATCGATTGCGTCCGCAATTTTGCTCAGCCCACGGATACGCAAATAGCGTGAAACCGCGCCGTATGACTTGGGTGCATGCGCCTGTTTTAAGATGCGTCGTGCCCGTTCTTGCGATTTGCGCCGGGCACGTTCGGCAAATGCCTCTTGGCGCTGCTTTTTTGCGACCAACTCTCTGGCGCGCCGTTCCTGTTCTTTCGGGTCCACAGGATCCGCTGCCTTGCGGCCCGTAATGCGTTCCAGGGCAGTTTTAAAATCCACCTCTTCAACATGCATCACCAGGCTGATCACATCGCCGCCGCCCTTTTCGCACTTACGGCAATGCCATGCATTTTTGGTGATATTGATCGAGAAGCGATCTTCACCACCGCACTTGGGGCAAGGCCCGCATCGATCGACACCGCCGCGCGACAAGGGCCAGCCCTGTTGCAACGCCCAATCGATGATTTGCATGGCGCGTGCTTCATCTTTGAGAGGGTCAAGATTCAAACTGACACCTCCCGCCGCTTTGGCGCTTCAATATGCTCCCGCCCCAAATATTCCGTTTCAAACACCCCGTTACTATGCACACGCACAACTAGAAACTTATGCGCCGCGCTATGGCTTCCCTTCACAATGGAGCAGGTCATGCCAGGCACCGTTTGTTTGTCGCCTTCATCCGGCCAATCGAGAAAGATGAACGGGTCACCTGGCTTCAATTCGGCCAGCTTTTGCGGAAGTGTCTTAGTCTGCATCACGCACATCTCCAACAAAACTGACCCGGTTTACAAAGTACGATCTCGAGGATCACATCAACACTGGATTGACCTACCGAAAGAAATACGAAAGTCTGTTCATGTTTGTTTTGAAAGATACAGGTAAATAGATGACATTGCTTGAGTCTCTCGTACCGCTGATTGCCGCAATAATCAGTTTTGTCGGCCTTGTCACCGCGTCTGGTGCTATTAGAAAGCTTCCTCCCTGGACTGCGACTGCAGTTATCGTTGGCATCTATATTATCGGTGCGCTTGCCATGGGTTGGGCTAGTTATTCCTATTTTGGGCACGAGGCGCCTATCTTGGGCGAAGACCAATCGTTCTCCGACTTTATGTTCAAGGTCGCCACACTGTACGGCGCTATATTTGCTGGCGCGTTGGCCCTTTTTCGCACTCTGGAAGTTAGGCGCGCCAACAATCTCACCGAGCGATCTAAAACGACCGACGATTTGATAAAAGCGATAGAGCTTCTTGGAGAGAACAACCCGGTCAGTCAAATAGCTGCGGCGCAGATGCTCAGCAAAATCGCCCAGAACGACCACAATCACGAAGAGACTGTTAAATCGGCACTCGTAGCTCGCATCGATGCTAGTCATTTTAGAAAAAGGCGCGCAATCTTTAAGAACCCTGCACAAATACATGACGATCACGACGCCATAACTGATCTGATTACCGTTGGGTCTGCCTTGTTTGGCAATGAAAACCAAGCTTTTACAACAACATATTACGCCGTTATAAACTCTTACGTGACTGATGGTATGAAAAACTATCGCTGCAGGACCGCGGCAATTCGTGACGCCACCTTTAACGACATGGTGCTGAAAAACACAATTTTTGAAGATGCTCATTTTTTCGGCGAAAACAGATTTGAGAATGTTTCGTTTCACAACGTCCGAATTGAGTTGGTTGGCACAGAACAAATAAAAGATTGGAGCATTCATTTCGATGAACATTGTAGTGGGACGGTGAACTTGTCGCTGACAAACGAACAACTCGAGGATGTCAAAATTTCGCCCCCGCGCCTGCAGGGCTTGACGATTGATGCGGCGTGGATTGCCGATCAAGTAGCCAGTGCGCAACTTGAACCGAGTTAAATTTTTCATCATATCCCCTTCACGATCGGTTTAGGCACGACCCGGTCTCGCCCTTCTTCAAAGGTCAATTCGGCAACGCCCTGTCTCAGCAATTCAATTGCTTCAAGCGCTTCGCCCTGGCTCATTTCCAAAAAATAGGGCTGGCCACTCAGCGCCAGGCGCAGCCGGTTGTGGCCGGACGGATCCAACACCAATTCGCCCACCACATGGCGGCGGGGTGGCGTCAATGCCTGTTTCACAAATTCAGCGCGTTGGTGCCGGTTCATTGAACACCCCCAATCAAGCCGCACCAACAACCTGGTGCGATCCCGTCACACAGCAAGCCAATGCTCACCAGCAGCAGCGACAAAAGCGCCAAGCCGACTAAAAATTGCAGTTTCATGATGTGCCTCCAATCGGCGTTTCATCTTGCGGGGCCACCCATGTGCCATTGCTCAGCGCTTTGTGGGCGGCGCAATAGGACTTGGATGCGTCCGCCTTTGTGCAGCCGCAATATCGGGTGGTGGATCCCACCTCGATCGGCCAGCGGCATGAGTGGTCTTCAAGTTCAACAAGGGTCAACAAGAGCGCATTGCGGTTTGCCGGATGATCTGGTGAAAACACAGCTTTCACCGACTTCTTTTTAGCTTTGGCCCGCAATGATTGATCGAGCCGAAACGCCATTTTGTGATCAAAATCTCGCGACCTGCGCCCCCGCTTTCGTTTGATGGTGTGAGCTTTGTTTGCCGCCGCAGCCACCGCAACAGAAGTTGCCGCATCCGCCATCTTAATTTTATTGCGATAGGCAAAGCCGCAAATGGCACTGCGCGAACAATTCAGCAGTTCACCAAGGTCTTTGGCGCTTAGCCCTTCGCGGCGAGACATGCGCACAACAGATATTTTGCTTTCATGCGAAAGCTGATCCCAATCACCAATTTTGGAGAAAAGTGCATTCATGGCTTCACCGCTTTTTTGCGCGCCGCCACCGGGCTATCGCCCGTCCCCGGCTCCCCCGCCACAATCTCAATCTCAGCATCAATCGTGGGATCGATCGGCAATATCTTGCCGTTGATCGCCACCCAGCCGGTCATCCAGTTGTTGGCGCGGTGGTTTTTGTTCGGATCAAACCGCGTGGCCGAAATCGCTGCAATCGAATAGGTCTCATAGCCATGCCCGCCATAAGGACCATTCACCTTCAACACCACCAGATCCTGGCTTTTGCCATTGGCCGTGTGTTTGATGGCAGTGTGCGGCGGCAGCAGATCCTTGACCGTCTTTTGCCCTTTGGGCACGGGCCGATACATCGCGTTCGCCGCTTTATCCTTTTCCAACAGCCCTTTTTCAGCCTTGCTCAGCTTGCGCGGCTTGGGGTGTGGCGCGGGCAAATTGTCTTGGTCATCAGCTGATGGTGCAGGCGCTTCTTTGCCCCATACATCCCAGCCAGGACGTGCCACACGCGCATTCAATTCAATTTTGGGCAGATTGGGGAAATAGCTTTCAATGATCTGGTGAAACACCACAGGCTTTTCGCTGTGCTTGCCCACTTTCGCCTTCTGGATTGACCGCGCCTGTGTGCCTTGCGCCGGGCATGGCGGGTGGCCCCTAGTGCCGATCAGCAAATGCTCATGTTCATCCGTCGCCCAATAACCAGGGCCACGCTGTTTGCCGGGGCGGATTTTCTCCCAGGTGAAATCAGTCTGATGGGTAAATCCCCACGCCGCCATCACCTCAAGCGCTTGCGGCAGCATGGGGCGGGTGGCCCACAAAAACAGAACACAATCATCAGCTGCAATGCTGGCCACATCCCGCGCTTTGATGGTCTCCAAATCGCTGGTGGGGTAATGATTGTCCGCAGCCCGATCCATGCCCGTTTCGCGGCTATAAGGTTCGAACCGCCATTCAGGATCTGCCAGGATCACCCCATATTTTTTGCTGGGCAGCGCCATCTGCTTTTGCCCCAATGCGGCTTCACGCTGTTGGCGCTTGGCTTTCTTCTCAGCGGTCTTTTTGTCGCGCAATTCCTTCGCCACCCGGCCAAAGGCTTTGCTGTCCATTTGCTTGATCAGATCGGCTTGCTCATCAACAGATAAGCTGGTCAGATCAGCCGCAGCACTCACATGCACTTTGCCTTCGCGCACCGCTTCAGTCAGTTCGGGCGCAGCTTTGTCCTGCACCTTTTTGGCATTGGCCACCGAACGGGGCGACACATTCAACATCGCCGCCGCTTCTTTGATCGAAGTCTGCGCTTCAACCTTTTGCAAATTTGCATCTTTGTCCGGCGCATCTTCACCCTTGGCCAGGTCGCGCCGTGCCCCTTGCCGCAAATTGGCGATGCTGGCCGCCGCCAAGGCACGCTGGCTGGCGCTCAAATGGCGGCGATGGATATTGCGCGACACCACAAATTGCGCCGGGTCGGCATTTGTGCCCGTGCGGTTGCAGTAGTCTTCAAACGTCTCAAACCATTGTTCTTTAGCAAAGCCCAATTTCAGCAGCGCATTATAACGGTTGCGCCCATCCAAAATCATGCCATCCAGCATGATGATCGGCTCATGCAATCCATGCAGGGCGATATCTTCTGTCAGCCGCTCATGATCATCCCCTTCGATAAAGGGGAAGGCGTTGGCCAGGGGGTGAAAGTCGAGATCGCGAATAAAATCCCAGCTCATGCCGCCACCTGCCAATCTGATCCATTGACAAAGCCGCTGGCATTTTGCCCTATGAGGACATTGCTTTTGGGGGATTTTTTATGAACAGGCTTGCAGACAGAATTGCCACAGTACTTTTCTATCTGTTGGCAACCGCTATACTTGCGCTGGCCCTTTTGATCGCGACAAAAGCCTTGATCATCATATTTCCGGGATATGGTGAGCTCATTTCCAGTGACAAAATCAAATGGAGCATGCGTACTGGCACTCTTGAAGGATTTGGCTGGGCCGTGACCCTGCTTATTGCAGTGATAGGCATACAGCAAAGCATTAAACGCACGATCGCAATGGAAGACACACTTAGGCATAGTGTTGAAAACTCCAAGAGCCAGCAACTCCAACACGCCCTTGAAATGCTTGCCAGTGAAAAAGCCCCCCAACAGTTTGCAGCTATCACTTCCATGATCGCGATTAATGATGATTGTGGCGATGACTTGCGTAAGATAATGCTCAACGCACTTTGTCGCTATGCAAGTTTTAGAAATACCGCTGAAATGAACGAAGCTGAAAAAAGGGATGAGAATACACATTTCAATGTGACATTGGACGTAGGGACTGCGGAATTGCTTTATTCCGCCATCGCCAGCATCTCTAGCGCGATCGGTATCAAAACAGACGACCAAGTTTGCAAAATCGAAAAGGCAGAAGTCATTTGCGACGTCAAAGGTCTCGACTTTTATGCAATTGCATTCAATGAATGCACCTTTACAAAAGACGTCCTCGACTGCAGTTTTTGTCAATGCCAATTTCAAAGAACAAAATTGGTAGGCACCAAAGGAAAATGTGCATTTATTATCTGCGAGTTTAAAAGTTGCAGCTTCTATTATGCGGACTTTGAAAGGTTTGCAGATGGCGACTATGAGAACTTGCCCTTTTTTAATCCAAATGAGCCCACTCCTACAGTCAATTCGGCGTATTGCACATTTCAAGATTGCCGTATTGTGCGAATGAGGCTCGTTGCATATTTGTGTGAGGTAAGTGGCGGCTCTTATGAGGCAAACTCGGTTATGGATCTCTCGGCATGTTGGTATAAACAGCAGCCTATATGTGCATATGGCGATAGAACGCGGCCCTTCAAAAGCAACGACTACCAAAGTGTGGAAGGTTTGAAATTCAGAGAACGCCGCGGTCGGTTCTTGGACGTATATGGAGCCGAACATCACTCACCCTCCCCAACCGCTTCATAAAGCGCCAACAGCGCTTGGATCGCTTCCCAAATCTCAGCGCGGCACAGCTTGGTTTCTTTGGCATCAAACCGCCCATCGGCCATGCTTTCGCCAATGGTTTTGAACACGTCGCCAATCTCTTTTGAGGTTTGCCCCATCGCGCTTTGCAGCGCGCCATCGCCAAGGGATTTTGGCAGTGGGATCACCTCGCAATGCACCAAATGGGCAAAAGCGCGCACCAAAGAGGTGTCGCCACTGTCCAGCATCAAATCCCCGGCCACATCGATCGGCATAAAGATGTCCGGCTTGTTGTGGTTGCCATAATCAGAAAGGGCTTGATGCCGCACGCGGGTGACCATGGCGGCCCCCTCTTGCTTGCCTGATGCCCGCACCAGCTGGCGCGACGCGGCCTTTAATTCATGCAAATTATCTGCATTCATCATCCGGCTCATGCGCAAAACCTCCCTTTTTGCCGCATGACGCGCATTAAACGCCGCGCCAGAATGTCGGCATGAAAAACAAACCATGTTCCAATCTCAGTGCGGCCCTCACCCAATTGCGCCAGGCGCGGGCAAATTTGAAAAAGGTGGCGCAGCGCCAACAGGCTAAGGAGGGGCAAGTCCACCTTGCCAACCATGCAAGCGCTGCGCCCGGCCCGCCGCTCACGACGCCCAGGGAGACCAACGAAAAAGAAGTGCCCCGCCCAATGCGGGGCCCGTTTGGGAGGAAACAATAATGCGCTCATGCCCGCACCTCTTGCGCCACTGGCAACAACGCACCGGGCTTATTTACCCGCAACCATTCAAGCCGAACCTCATGCATATCTTGCGCGGTGACTTGGCCGTTGGTGAGATTTTCCAACCGAAATATCAATTCGCTGGGCATGGTCGCTGCGCCTTGTTCATAACGCTGCAAATTGCGCGCAGGATTCGCGCCAGCAATGCCTAGCTTTTCTGCCATTTCCCGCAATGAAATCTGTGCGTCAATTCGCCAATCACGTAACAACATGCCGGTATGTAGCACTGAATGCTACTTACATGTCAAGTTAGAAATAGCACTCAGTGCTAGGACAGATGTAGCATTTAGTGCTATCTGATTGATATGAAAAACAGAATTAAAGAACTGATGATCGAGAAAAAAATCTCGCGGGACGATTTGGCTCACGCTGTTGGCGTGCATCCCGTCACCATCAGTCGTCTGATTTCAGGTCGTATCGATTTGAGTGGCGAGCGGCTACAAGCGCTTGCAAAAGCATTCAATGTGTCGCCAGAAGCGATCATCAGCGACACACCAGTGGTGCCGATGCGCACCGTTAAGGTTGTGGCATTTGTACAAGCCGGTGCTTGGGCAGAAAGCAATGAATTGCCCGATGAAGACCAATTTTCTGTTGCTGTGCCACAAGATACGGATCTCGCGAAGTACAGTTTGACTGGCGTGCAAGTGCGCGGCCCCTCCATGAACCTCCGCTATCCTGAAGGCACTGTTCTGGTCATCACGAATGCCATTGAAACTCAGGAAGATATCCAACCAGGTAAGCGATATGTCGTGGAACGTGAGCGCCCAGATGGCCTGCGCGAATATACTGTTAAAACCCTTCACCGCGATGAAGAGGGCCACTTCTGGCTTATGCCAGAATCAAATGACCCTCGCCATCAACAGCCAATCGAAGTCAATGGTGATTTAGGCGACACCATCAGAGTACTAGGGCGCGTTGTCTATTCCCTACTTCGCGAAGACTGATCAATCTGAATAGTGTCCATCAACAATTGTCGCCAAAACATCACCCGACCGGTAACCGCGAATTGACACATTAGCGCGGCCATCCTCATCAGCGGCTGAGCAATACACAGCGACAGCAACATTTATCTTTTGATTGTGACTAAGCGTTCGCCATTCTCTTTCATTGGCCTTCCAACCGCTTTCTTTGACTAAAAATCCAAGTCGCTCTGCTTTTGCAACGTAGTCAGCCATCGCCCCCGGTCGAGCTTTACACTCTTTCCAGACAGCTTGATTCACGCCACCGCATGCAAACAACATCGCAGCGCCAATCACCAATAATGCTATTTTCAAAAAATTCACTTCATGCCCGTTGCTATAATATCGCCTTAAAACATCAACAACTTAGCAGAATTTGCAAATACCGATCAAACCAATTGAAGCGCACAAAGTAGCGCTCAATGCTACATTTATCTTGACATGTATATAGCACTCAATGCTACATTGCGCATCATCCAACAAAGGAGATGCGAAATGGATAGCCCATTTTTTGAAACTTATGAACCGGCCAATGATCCAGTGATGGACGATGCAGCTGCCAATTATGTGGAGCGCGGCAACCCCGAAAAGGGCGTGGCCGATTGTGATGTGCAGCACATCGGCATCAGCATTTTGCGCCAAACCCCGCCCAATGAAGTCGCCATCTATCAAGCGCTAAAAGATGCGGGCCTCACCCTGGAACAGATCCAACGCCGCCTTCCCGGCATGTTGCGCGCCATGGGCGGCACCTATGCCGAACTGGCCGACAATCTGCGCCAAAAGGATCTGCACTAATGCGCAGCCAATTGGTGTTTGGGATAGAGGCCATCGGCCTCATTCTGTTTCTCACCACCCTTTTTCTGTTGGCCACCACCCCGCACATGTTTGAAACCGCAAAGGTGATTGCAAATGCCCTCAAATCAGCAGCCTGATGTCGACCAGACCAAACAGTTTTTGGCCAACCGCATGGACGGGTCGCAGATCAATTTTGCCAATCCTGAATATGGCCTGTTTAATCCTCATGCCACTTTTCGCCAGCTTAGCTTTATCAATCGCTGGGCGGGCAATATCCAATATGAGTATTCGGTGCTGCAGCATTCGCTGTTGGTGGCGGAGCTGATCGATGAGCCGCATTTGAAAATCTATGGCCTGATCCATGACGTGCCAGAAGATGGAACAGGCGACGTCACCGGACCATTCAAGGGCTTTCTGGACATGTGGTGCAATGGCTTTGTGGCCATGCACGAACAGCGCATGTTTGCCGCTCTTTGCAACAGCATCGGGATTGGCGCGCCAGGCACGGCAATTCAAGCAAAGGTACACCGCGCTGATATGATTGCGCGCGCGACTGAATTGCGCGACGTGGTGGCCAACAAAAAAGGCATCACGATCCAATACGAACCGGCCAAACAACGGATCAAACCAATGCGCCGCGAAGAACTGGTGATGCAAGCACTAGACCTGTTTCACGTCTATCGCGAACTCCACTTCGATAAGTTTGGCGGAACGCAAAATGGCTGAGCAGATTGTGCCCTATCATTGGTTCGGCTGCAGCGATTGCGACACGGTGTGGATGGGCGCGCTAAAGCCCGTCAACGCCAAACAATATACCCGCATGTTCAAAGAGAACAAATTCTGCCCCCAATGCAACCGGCGCACCGCTTACCACCCCGGCCTGCCCAAAGGCCCAATCTATTCCCATCATTTCAGCGGCTCGATCCGCGAACTTACCCTAGACCTTCAATTGCAAAGGAACGCGGCGTGAAACCCGCTCCAAAGGATCCCCGGAAACGTATCGAGCTATGGGAGTGGGCACTGGATCAGTTGGCCCTGCGCATTGATCAGATGGGTGATGCGGGATTGGTCTATTTACCGCTGTATGAGCGGCTTGAACAGGAACTTGAGGCTGATCTGACAAATGCAGAAACAATAAACTCCATCAAACGACGCCTTGCAAATCGGGAAAAAGCAACGCAGTCGCTATAGTGAAATCTTGATGATTCCGTGCTATCAACTCGACATGCAGGTGAAGCCTCAGGAGATTTTATTGTCAAAACTGCTATCACCGGTTCGTCGGAGTCTTATTACCTCTTTGAAAATAAGATCGGCAGCAAAAAACTTCCAATAAATAAGAAACAGCACGAAGACATCAAAGACGCTATTTTGACAATAAAGTCAGCCGGTGAAATTGAAGAACTGTTTCAAATATTTGCAACATCCTTTCTGAGATTTGAGAAGGACCAGCTGGACACTAGTCTAGAATTTGCTTACTCGCAGCACAGTAAAGTAGATTATGTCACTCAATTATTTAAGAATGCTCGACAACGGTTCAATGTTAGCCTTATTACGATCCTCACTTCGTTTCAAAGCTATGTTGATCATAGTGATCGCATATTCAAACACTTGAAAAGCTTACCCGAAGCACAAGATTATAACAAAAGTTTGGGCAATACAGCGTACGATGGCCACTTGAGCTATCGAGTTTGCGCTGCACTTCGGAACTATGCTCAACATCACGCCCTTCCTCTCGAAGGCTTCGCTATTGATTCCACCAACATCTACCCCAATGATGACATTGCTGCAGGCAAAGCTGTGGCAAGAGCATATAACACGTCCCCTTGGCTCGACGTCCTAAAGTTTAGTGATTCATCAAAAGTAAAACGCAAGCTCAAAGATGAACTAGCAAACCTTGGCTACAAGCAAATTGACTTAAAATGGCTCGTTCGTGATTTCGTTGTTTCGATGTACAATCGCCACGCAGCATTGCGCGAATATCTAAAACCAACAGTTGAAACTTCAAGCGCCAAAATTACGGAAGCATACGGTCTCTACAACGCTAAACATAAAGGTGACGCAAGTCACCTTGCACTGCATGAGGAAGACGGTATTCATCATCTAAAACGAGGTTTGGCTGCGCAGGTTTTGGAGGACTTTAATACTTACACCTTATTAAAGTACGCAAACAAGGTGCACATTACATCCCAAATCAAATCAGAAAAATCTACATATACCGACCAACAATCCACCTAGTCAGCTACGCAATACGATCATTTCTAATTGCTCACGCTGCCACGCCAAATCACCAGCTTGCCCATATTTCGGCCTCTTAATGGCGTGCCCCATTAGCCGTTGACGCACTTCCAAATCCACGCCAGCCATGGCCATGCGATCTTCAAAGCTGTGACGCAAGCAATAGGCGGTATGCGCCTCACTCGGCACCAGACCGTTATTCTTCAGATACTTGTTCACCAAGGCCGACCAACTGCTGCTTTTGTCGCGATAGTGCGGAAAGCCTTCGGGGTGCGCTCGAAACACCTCCAAAGACGCCCCAACCAAGGGCACCAAGCGCTTTGAGCTGTCTGTTTTGATCTGGCGGCGATCTTCATAATTGTCGCGCGCGCCCACTGGCGCAATGATGATGTGCGGCACATTGTGCGTCAATTGGATGTGTTCGGGCAAAAGATTGCAAATCTCACTTGGCCGCGCACCCGTATCAATCAGTGCCAGAAAAATTGCCCTGGCTTCGCTGTTCAACCCCGCCAATGCATCGCCCTGCAAAAACTTGGTCTGGATCCACTCAACGCTAAATGATGGCCGCTGGCGCTCGTTCTCTTGTTTGAAGCTGAGATCCGCAAACGGGTTTTTATAGTCCGCTTTGGCAACACCAATATAGGTGTGATAATCGCCCAACATTCGTCGCAATGTGCCAATAACCCGATTGCCAGATGATGCCGTATGCGTTGGCTCTCTTCCACGCGGCGAAACGCGATCGCGCCATAGCCGATAGATCGCCAGCGCGTCCTCACGCGTCACTTCAGTGACAGCTTTGTCACCGCGCAATTCGACCAGCTGATCGATTGCCTTTTTCTTGATATTCCGCCAAATCCTGAATTGCGACTTAGATTTATCGCGCACCTCATCTGGTGCGATCTCAGCAATATAGAAATCCAACAGTTCACTAAGTCTAATGCTAGCGGTTTCTACCCCACCCAACAGGGCATCCGTAGTTTCCGGACGCGCGCCAACATCCATCAATTTTGTGATGCGTTGAAGCAATTCATCATCACTTGCTGTTGTCGCTAATGTAGTTGCCGGCTTGTATGAAAAGCTCAGCGCTTCCACTCTTTTCTGCGCTGCTCCCAGGGCAGATCGCGCACGCTGCAAATCGTCGCCATCGGTCAGACTGGCCCAATAATGATTGTCCGCCACTTCCAAAACGTCCCGCGCTTCACGGGCTGCTGCCAGATCCTTGGTCTTTAGCGACTGGCGCACCCTGGCACCACGCTCATCCAAATGCGCAGCCGCTTTGGGCACACGACGAACATAATAATATGTGCCGTTTCGCTGATCTAAAAACCGATCTGGATCATTATAATTTTTGCGCCCACGGCCCATAAAGAAAACTCAAAAACTGCGTTTGTACCACAATATGTACCGCAGTATGTACCACAAAATGGAGCCAAATCAAAATTAGAATTGAATTTCTCAATATAAGCTATTGTTTTATATGCATAATTCAACAGGAATATGGAGCGGGTGAAGGGAATAACACCTGTTTTTCGCGGTAAAAGTTTCAACCGGTTAGCTCAAGTGCGCTCCAAAATGTACCGCAATATGTACCC
>NZ_AUHV01000002.1:667269-1136393 GCF_000423365.1 Maritalea myrionectae DSM 19524
AATGGAGCCAAATCAAAATTAGAATTGAATTTCTCAATATAAGCTATTGTTTTATATGCATAATTCAACAGGAATATGGAGCGGGTGAAGGGAATCGAACCCTCGTCGTCAGCTTGGGAAGCTGCTGCTCTACCATTGAGCTACACCCGCGAGAGATAAGCTTCGATATGCCGTGGTTTGGCGATGGCGTCAAGTGAAATTGAAATGGCAAGACGCCAGTTTAAGGCCAGGGCTTGCGCTCGCGGCGTGAAAGGGTAAGTTGGGAAAACTTATTTAATTTGAGAGGCGAATTATGTCTAGATCTGACTCCAAAATCCGTGTTGGCCTGCTGGGCGCCGCCAATATCGCCATAGCCGCGCTGATTGAACCGGCGCGTCGGCGCGATGATGTGGAACTGGTGGCGGTGGCCGCGCGCGATCTTGGGAAAGCGCAGGAATATGCGCGCAAACATGGGTTTGCGGAAGCGATGGAAGGCTATGAGGCGCTGATCAATCGGGATGATATCGACTTGATTTACAATGCGCTGATCCCTTCCCGTCATATGGATTTAAGCTGCAAGGCGCTTGAGGCGGGCAAACATGTGCTGGTGGAAAAGCCATTCGCGCTGAATGTGGCGGAGACCGACAAAATGCTTGAAACCGGCGCGAAGAGCGGCAGATTTCTGATCGAAGCATTTCACGACCATTATCACCCTGTGTTGCAGGAAGTGATGCGACTGGTGCAAGGCGGCAGCGTTGGCACCGTGCGCAGTTTTCGCGCCCAGTTTGATGTGGCCATCCCTTTCGAGGCCAGCCCCTTTCGCCACACCAAAGAAATGGGCGGCGGCGCACTTATGGATTTGGGCTGCTATCCCGTACATTGGGCCACATCATTGTTGCGTGGCACGCCTGAAGTTTTGGAGGCCAGCGCCACACTTACGCCCACCGGTGTGGATGAAAGCCTGAGTGCCAAGGTGCGCTTTGGTGATGTGGTGGCGGAGCTGGGCTGCAATATGGCCGAGGAAGTGGAACAGCGCGCCTTTCTGGACCTGGTGGGTGACAAGGGTCGGATCTATGTCGATAACCCGATCCTGCCGCATAATGGACATTATATCGAAACCGAAATAGATGGGATTTACCGCCGCTACACGATGGGCGCCGGCACCACTTATGACCATCAGCTTGAGGCCGTGTTGAACGCCATTCGCACTGGCACCCCCGCCGCCACCGGCGGCAACGCACCACGGATAATTATGCAGGTGGTGCAGGATATGTATGAAGCCGCGGGGATGGACCGGTCTTTTTAGGACAGGTGCTGATGCCGCTCTGGATTCCGAAGTCAAATGCGCTTTACGCCTTGGACAACAGCGCATACAACAGTGGAGGTGTCTGATTACGCGAGATTTGATATGACCCTGCCCGACATTCTGTTTGAAACCGAACACCTGATCTGTCGCCCGTTTGAAGCGTCGGATTTTGAGGACTTGCTGGCGCTGCAAAGTGACGAGCAGGTTTATCAATATGTGGGCAATGGGCAGCCTTTGTCATCAGACCAGGTCAGGTTGTGGATCGACCGGTCGCGCAAAAACATTGAAATAAATGGATTTGGCACTGGGGCGATTGTCTATAAGGGACAAAACGACCTGATTGGCTGGGCGGGCTATGTGCAGCCGCCGGAACAGGAAACTGAGATTATCTATGGCCTCTCTGAGGCAGAATGGGGCAAAGGGTTGGGCACGGAAATTGTGCAAGGTCTGGTGGAGGCGGCGCGAGGCCGCTATCAGATTTGGCCCCTACATGCGAGTGTGGACCCAGAAAATAGCCGTTCGATCAGCCTATTAAAGAAATTGGGCTTTGAGCTTTTTGCCAAGACCAAGGATGAAGATGGCTTGGACACAGACATCTACCAGCTGAACGCTTAAAAGGCTGCCCCCAACCGATGGTCGGGGGCGCTTTGTTTGATTATGCGACTTTGCGCTGGTGTTCACCTTCGCGCACCTCTTCAATGATTTTGGCCACGAATGCATCCAAATCATTTGGGTTGCGTGAAGTGATGATGCCGTTGGAAATGGCCACTTCCTTATCCACCACATGTGCGCCAGCATTTTTCAAATCGGTGCGGATGGATGGATATGACGTCATTTCACGACCTTCCACGACGCCTGCTTCAATGAGCAGCCATGGCGCATGGCAGATGGCGGCAATGATTTTGTCGTTTTTCACAAACTCGCGGATTTTGCTGACGGCTATTTCATCAACCCGCAACAGGTCGGGGTTGATTTGACCGCCGGGCAGCACCAATGCGATATAATCATCAACATTCACGTCTTCGATCTTCAAATCCGCATTTACAGACTCGCCCCAATCCGCCTGATTCCAGCCTTTGATGGCTTCGCCATCTGGTGTGGCGACATGCACGGTGGCCCCCGCTTCTTTCAATTTTTCAAGCGGCGTGAACAATTCTGATTGCTCAAAGCCATGGGTCGCCATAATTAGAATTTTAGATTCGGTCAGCTTAGGCATCGCAATCTCCTTAAATATTTATGGTGGTCAGATTTGCTGCCGCATCACCGCAAGGGCGGAAAATTTCGCGCGGCTCAGCAATAATTTGTCTTCATGAGAAAAACAGATGAGCGCGATGATCGTTCCATAACGATTTCGATCGGATCACGCATTTCAACGAAAATGGCGGCGCAAAGCGGACAGATAAACTTGAATTAAGTTAAAACAATGTGTTCATGCGCCATATGCATGAACTTATACCTATTTATCGCTTCAATCCTTCAATCTTAAAGCGTTTAATGCCTCAAACTCATAAATATCACCTTGTTAGGTGCAATGGGCCATCGAATGGGATATCGAGGAGGATATCGGCCCCAACAGCGCACTCACATTAGGAGAAGGATAAGCCGATGACTGCAGATCGCCCCAAAATTCGGGATAAAGACCGCCCCAATCTCAGCTCGTTCAAATGGGAAGACCCGTTTTTGCTGGACGACCAGCTGACCGATGAAGAGCGCATGGTGGTGGACACGGCCCGCGCCTTCGCCGACGAGAAGCTGCGCCCGCGTGTGCGCGAAGCCTATAATGAGGAAAAGACCGATCCGAACCTTTTCAAAGAGTTCGGCGAAATGGGGCTTTTGGGCTCAACCATTCCGGAAGAATATGGCGGGGCGGATTTGGGCTATGTGGCCTATGGCCTGATCGCGCGGGAAGTTGAGCGCGTGGACAGCGGCTATCGCTCGATGATGTCTGTGCAAAGCTCCTTGGTGATTTATCCAATCTATGCCTATGGCACCGAAGAGCAGCGGCAGAAATATTTGCCCGGCCTGATTGATGGTAGCTTGATCGGCTGCTTCGGCCTGACCGAGCCGGATGCCGGTTCTGACCCCGGCGCCATGTTGACCCGCGCCAAAAAGACCGAAAATGGCTATGTGCTGAATGGCACAAAGATGTGGATTTCCAACAGCCCGATTGCCGACGTTTTTGTGGTGTGGGCGAAATCAGAAGCCCATGACGGCAAGATCAAAGGCTTTGTGCTGGAAAAAGGCATGAAGGGTTTGAGCGCGCCGAAAGTTGGCGGCAAATTATCTTTGCGCGCCTCGATCACTGGTGAAATTGTGATGGACAATGTGGAAGTGGGCGAAGACGCGCTGCTGCCCCATGTGGAAGGGCTTAAGGGTCCATTTGGCTGCTTGAACCGGGCGCGTTATGGCATCAGCTGGGGCGCGATGGGCGCGGCGGAAGCCTGCTGGCACGCAGCCAACCGCTATGGCCAGGAGCGCAAGCAATTTGGCAAGCCATTGGCACAGATGCAATTGTTCCAAATGAAGCTGGCCAACATGATGACCGACATTACGCTCGGGCTGCAAGGCTCGCTGCGGGTGGGTCGCTTGATGAATGAAGCGAAGGCTGCGCCGGAAATGATCTCGCTGATGAAGCGCAACAATTGCGTGAAAGCGTTGGACATTGCGCGGATGGCCCGCGACATGCATGGCGGGAACGGCATTTCGGATGAATTTGACGTTATCCGCCACATGATCAACCTTGAAACGGTGAACACATATGAGGGCACAGCCGATGTGCACGCTCTGATTTTGGGCCGTGCGCAAACTGGCTTGCAGGCCTTCTTTTAAGCCCGGGCAACAAGGTATTATCAATGCAAGAGCAACCACTTAAAGGTTTAAAAGTGCTTGAATTGGCACGGGTATTGGCCGGCCCCTGGGTTGGCCAAACCCTTGCGGATTTGGGCGCAGACGTGATCAAGGTGGAATCGCCCAATGGCGACGATACCCGCACCTGGGGACCCCCATGGATTGAACGCGGCGATGATAAGAGCGCTGCCTATTTCCATTCTTGTAACCGGGGCAAACGCTCGATCGCGTTGAACTTTAAGGATGCGGATGACCTTGAAACTGTTCGCCAATTGGTCAAGCAGTCAGACGTGTTGGTGGAGAATTTCAAGCTCAACGGATTGCAAAAATATGGACTGGATTATGAAAGCCTGAAGGCGATTAATCCACGCCTGATTTATTGCTCCATCACCGGATTTGGCCAGAATGGGCCTTATGCCCCGCAGCCCGGCTATGATTTTATCGTGCAGGGCATGTCGGGCATGATGTCCATCACCGGCGAGCCGGACGGACAGCCGCAAAAAATCGGCACAGCGCTGGCGGACATCATCACTGGCCTTTATGCCACGATCGGCATTCAAGCGGCCCTATGGCAACGTGAGCGCACGGGGCTGGGTCAGCAGGTGGACATGGCGCTTTTGGACAGCATGGTGGGCGTTTTGGCCAACCAAGCGATGAACTATCTCGCCAGCGGCACGGCCCCCACACGGTTGGGCAATAGCCACCCCAATATCTGCCCCTATCAGGTGCTGCCCGTGAAAGATGGTCACATCATTCTGACGGTGGGTAATGACAGCCAATTCCGCCATTTGGCGCAGCTTTTGGGCATGGAACAGATTGCAGATGACGAGCGTTTCGCCACCAATGGTGCCCGCGTGGCGCATCGACTTGAGCTGACGGCGCTTTTGGAAGCCGAGTTCCAAAAGTGGGAGAAGCTGAAACTGCTGGATGCGCTGCACGCGGCGAATGTGCCGGCCGGACCGATCAACACGATTGATGAAGTGTTTGCCGATCCGCAGGTTTTGGCGCGGAAAATGGCGCTAGATTTTGATGGTGTGCCGGGCGTGCGCACGCCGATCCAATTCTCGGATGCGACGCTAACCTTTGATCGTCCTTCTCCCAAGGTGGGCGAGCACACCCAAGAGATTTTGAACGAGCTTAAAGCTCTCAACGATAATTAAAGAGCACATACAAATGGCAAAAATGACCGGCGGCGAAATTTTGGTGAAATGCCTTGAAGCGCAGGAGGTGGACCGCGTGTTCTGCGTGCCGGGCGAAAGCTATTTGGCGGTGCTTGACGGGCTGCATGACAGCAATATCGACGTGGTGACCTCGCGCCATGAAGGCGGCGCGGCGATTATGGCGGAAGCGGATGGCAAGATGCTGGGCCGCCCCGGCATTTGCATGGTGACCCGCGGACCGGGCGCCACCAACGCCGCTGCGGGCGTGCATATCGCCAAGCAAGACAGCACGCCGATGATTTTATTTGTGGGTCAAATTGGCCGCGCCATGAAAGGCCGCGAGGCGTTTCAGGAAGTGGATTATCGGCAAACCTTTGGCGATTTGGCCAAATGGGTGGAAGAAATCGACGATGCGGCGCGCATTCCCGAAGTGATTGCCCACGCCTATCACATTGCCATGTCTGGTCGCCCTGGTCCCGTGGTTTTGGCACTGCCGGAAGACATGTTGCGGGACGAAGTGGACGTGCCCGTTTGCCCCTACATCGAAGTGGCGGAGCCTGCCCCGAGCCTGAAAGCCGCGGCGCGGTTTGAAGAGCTGCTGCGCACGGCAGAGCGCCCTTTCATCGTGGCCGGTGGCTCGCGGTGGACAGAGCAATCTGTGGCGCAGTTGAAAGCCTTTGCGCATAAGCACGACATTCCGGTGGGTTGTTCATTCCGGCGGCAGCAATTGTTTGACCACACTGACAGCCACTATGCGGGCGATGTGGGCTTGGGGATCAACCCGGCGCTGAAAGAACAGATCGAGCAATCGGATTGCCTGATTTTGCTAGGCGCTCGTTTTTCGGAAAATCCGAGCCAGAACTTTACGCTTTTGGGCATGCCCAATCCGGGCAAAACTTTGATCCATATTCATCCCGGCGCGGAAGAATTGGGGCGGATTTACACGCCAACGCTTTCCATCAACGCCACGCCTGAATGTTTCTTTGACGCGGTGGATCATATTGATGCCCTGCCCGCAGCGGATCGCGGCAAAAAGGCCAATGAGATTTATCGCGCCTGGACGGATGCGATGCCGGAAACGCCCGGCGATGTGCAAATGGGCGGCGTGATGACCTATTTGCGTGAAGCGCTTTCAAACGATGCCATTATGTGCAATGGCGCGGGCAATTATGCGATTTGGCTGCACCGTTTTTGGCGTTTCCAGCGCTATGGCACCCAACTGGCCCCGACCTCCGGGTCGATGGGCTATGGCGTACCTGCCTCCATCGCCGGCAAATTGCGGCACCCGGAGCGGGATGTGATTTGCTTTGCAGGCGATGGCTGTTTCCAAATGACCGGGCAAGAATTTGCCGCCGCCGCTCAGTTTGGCGCCAACATCATTGTGTTGGTGATCGACAATGGCATTTACGGCACCATCCGCATGCACCAGGAAAAACATTATCCAGAGCGCATTTCCGCAACGGATTTGGTGAACCCAGATTTTGCCGCATGGGCTCGCGCTATGGGCGGCCATGGTGAGACGGTTGAGCACACCGACCAGTTCCCACTCGCGTTTGAACGAGCACGGGAAAGCGGCAAGCCAGCGATTATTCATATCAAGACCTCGGCTGAGGCGATTTCACCGACGGCGACGATCTCGCAGTTGCGGGGGAAGTAGTTGGTTCTCGCTCACGGTTGAGCGGCGCTGCGCGCCTAACCTCCGCGAGGGCGAAACCTAAAGGTTTCGGGCTGGGCCGCCCCAGCCCTGTTTAGGTGCCAAAAGTGGAAGGTCGCCCCTTAAGCCCTTCACCCCCATGGGGAGTGGTGCTGATTTGGACTACGCCCGTTGTCCCCGCGCTGCTGCCCGGGCAAACTTGACACCCTCTCCGCGGCATCCCTACACTCGGCCTGAACTCGGCATTCATAAGCTGAATGCTGAACAAAGGGGAAATGGAAGGAGACCAAGCATGCGCATTCTGACACTCGCGGCGATCTTCGCTCTATCGGCGTCTGCAGGCTACGCGCAGGGCGTTTCAGGAGCTGACGAAGTTTATGGCACCGACACAGTGGGAGAAGCCATTTCGTCGGGCTTCATGGGCAACACATCCAATCCAAGCGGCAAAGGCAATGGCGTTTTGCCAAGCCGTTCGCCCGGACCACACACAAATGATGGTGGTTTTGGTAATTTGGGAAAATATGCGTCCGGACAATACCTTACCGGCGGTGGCACGGTTGATAACGAACCAAACCCTGACACCGGCTTACCGGCCGACCAATAGGCGCAACACAACAATCTGATGCCACGGCGCTTGATATTCATGGGCCGTGGTCATTCTGAACAGTTCCAACTGTATGGACATTCAGGATGGAGCTTTTCACGGCTAATGCAGGGCGAGCAATTCTCTATTGGCCCCGCTCCACTTCGCCAGAACACTGGCGCAAGGCGAATGAACTTTGTTCGCATCTATTTAAATCTAATTGAAAACCCGGCGGCCAGCACCTACCTTTAAGCTGTGCGCTGCGCGTGAAGCGCGGTGGCAAAAAAGGAGAGGTTACATGTCCCTCGATAAGATCGCCCTGGCGATTGTGATTGTGGCGGCGGGTATTTATGTCGGCGTGATGGCGTTTGGCATTTTTTCATCGGGTGTGCCGCTTTGGCCGTTCTTTATCTTGCTCGCGATTGCTATCTACATTTTGTCGCGCATCATTTCCGACAAGTTGAACAACAAAGAAGATAAATATTACGAAGATAATATTCAGGAGTAGTGATAAGTGATTGTGACGACAGGACTAACTGTACCCGAAGGCGAGATTAGTGAAACCATCGGCATTGTGCGGGGCAACACCATACGCGCCAAACATATTGGCACTGACATCGTTGCCGCCTTACGCAATTTGGTGGGCGGCGAAGTGGGTGAATATACCAAACTGATGGCCGAGGCCCGCGAGCAAGCTTATGATCGTATGGTCGCTCACGCCGAAAGCCTTGGTGCTGATGCGATTATCGGGGTGAACTTTACCACTTCCATGATTACTGATGGCGCGGCAGAAATCCTCGCTTATGGCACTGGCGTGAAGTTAAAGCGGTAAAAATGCCGAAGATTGAACTGCCGGGTTGGACTGAACATGATGGCCAACCCCATCCACTAACCGGGCAATATGATGGCCCCTATGCCGACAAGGCGCTGAGCAAGGCCATGGGCATGTCCGGGTTGGGCGTGCGCATGGAAAAATTGCCGCCCGGCTCTGCCTCGTCTCATCGACATTGGCATGAAACCGAAGATGAGTTCTTGCTGATACTATCGGGTGAACTGGTGTTGGTTGAGGATGAAGAGACTGTTTTGCGGGCGGGCGACTGCGCGGCGTGGAAGGCGGGTAGCCCGGTTGGACATTGCTTGCACAATCGGTCTGATGCGGACGCCAGCTTTTTGATTGTCAGCGCAAATCGCGAAAAGGATAAGGTGCATTATCCCGATCATGATCTGACCCTACATCGCGAAGGCGGCAAGAGTGACTATACGCGCCTTGACGGCACGCCGATCAAGTAGGCGACCCCAGCAAGAAACCTAGTTCTGCTTAAAGTGTTTGGACAATTTTAGGTGCTGGCCCTGGTAGTTTGAGCCAAGGTCCGCGCCATAAAGATTATCAGGGCGTTCTGCCATGCGCTCATAAACCAGGCGGCCGATGGTTTGGCCGTGTTCCACCAAAAATGGCACTTCGCGTGAACGCACTTCCAGAACGGCACGGCTGCCCGCACCTGCAGCGCCGGCATGGCCGAAGCCGGGATCGAAAAAGCCGGCATAATGCACGCGGAACTCGCCAACAAGCGGGTCGAACGGCACCATCTCGGCGGCATAATCTGGTGGCACATGCACCGCTTCGCGCGACACGAGAATGTAGAACTCGTCCGGGTCGAGGATCAGCTCGCCGGTGCCGCGATCATGCAAGGGTTCCCAAAAATCGAGAATGTCGAGCGCGGCTTTTTTGTCCACATCGACAACGGCAGTGTGGCGCTTTGAACGATAGCCGATCAATCCGCCGCGATCAGTGCCAAGAAGGTCAATTGAAAGGGACACGCCCTGTTCGACAATTGCGTCATCATCAAATACCAGGGTTTCTTTGGCATGCAATTCTTTGTGCTCGGCCACGCTCAAACGGCTATCGCCGGAGCGGAAACGGATTTGGCTGAGGCGTGAGCCTTGGCGCACCAGCGCGGGGAATGTGCGCGGGCTGATTTCGAGATAGAGCTTGCCCTTATAGCCTGTGGGCACTGTGTCGAACGCGCGGCCCTCATCAGTGATGACGCGGGTGAATATGTCCAAGCGGCCGGTGGAGCTTTTAGGGTTGGTGGTGGCGCTGACGCCCTTCGGCAAAGCCAGCTCTTCCATCAGCGGCACGATATAGACGCAGCCGCGTTCCAGCACTGCGCCGTCGCCAAGATTGATCTGATGCAGTTTGAGATCTTCAATCCGCTTCATCACCGAGGTTTTTGGCCCCGGCAAGAAGCTGGCGCGGACGCGATATGCAATTGTGCCCAAGCGCAAATCGAGACTGGCGGGCTGCACCTGATCCGCATCGAAAGGCTGCGCAGAAATAATGGCGCCATCTTGATGCATTTGATTGATCATGCGGGCGGAATAGATACCGGTTGCTGACGTCATTTACTTGACTTACCCATTACATTCTTTTGCAGACCATTTGTTGTTAGCAATGTTAAACATTGACGCCAAGCCACAATTGGCATTAGATCACATAATTCGGTGGTCATTTGGCCGGTCTGCTTGCAGCCACCTTGGGAACTTCCCTAAATCAACTTGCTAAGGCGACCGCGTATGCCGGCCATTTGGGTCGGCTTTTTTGTTTGGAGAATTATAAGATGGCGCAAAGCAAAAACCCTCTGTTGGACCCCAAGAAGCAAAGCCCTGCGACGCGCATGGTGCACGGGGGCACAGATCGGAGCCATCACGGAGAAACCTCAGAGGCGCTATATCTGACCTCTGGCTTTACCTACGACAGTTCTGAAGCCGCACGGCTCCGCTTTAAAGGCGATACGGAAGGCCATATTTATTCGCGGTTCTCCAACCCCACTGTTGAAATGTTTCAAAACCGCATGGCGCTTTTAGAAGGCGGCGACGCGGCACGCGGCACAGCAACCGGCATGGCCGCGGTAACGACGGCATTGATGAGCCTTGTGCAGGCGGGCGACCATGTGGTGGCCTCACGTGCCTTGTTTGGCGGCTGCCGCTATGTGGTGGAAGATTTTTTGCCGCGTTGGGGCGTGAGCTCAACTTTGGTGGACGGACGCGACCCGAAGAACTTTGAAGCGGCGATGCGCGACAACACCAAGGCCATTTTTGTGGAAAGCCCCACCAACCCCACCATAGAGCTGGTGGATTTGGAAGCCGTGGGCAAAATCGCCAAGGCCCATGGCGCAAAATTTGTCGTCGACAATGTGTTTGCCACCCCGATCTATCAAAGCCCGCTAGAGCTGGGCGCTGATCTGGTGGTTTATTCCGCCACAAAGCATATTGATGGCCAAGGCCGTTGCTTGGGCGGCGTCATTGTAGGCGATCAAGAGCTCATCGAAGGTGATGTGCATACCATCATTCGCCAAACCGGGCCGTCCATGAGCCCGTTCAATGCCTGGGTGATGCTCAAAGGTCTGGAAACGCTGGGCTTGCGCGTTGAAAAAATGGCGCAGAATGCAGCAGCGGTTGCGGACATGTTGGCCAACCACCCAAAAGTGGAGCGGGTCTATTATGCCGGGCACCCAAGCCACGCGCAGTATGAATTGGCGCAAAAGCAAATGACAGGCGGTTCCAACATGTTGGCCTTTGATGTCAAAGGCAAACAGGCCGATGCTTATGCGGTGGCGGACCATTTGGCGCTGATCAAAATCTCCAACAATTTGGGCGATGCGAAAAGCATCATCACGCACCCAGCGACCACCACCCACCAACGGTTGGAAGAGGCGGATCGGGCTGAATTGGGGATTTCTGAGAAGTTGCTACGCTTGTCTGTTGGACTTGAAGCAGAGGAAGATTTGCTCAGCGACCTGCAATTTGCACTGGATCAGATTTAGGGCCCCGGCACTATGCCGGGACGGCCAAATCACTCGGTGATCTTATTGCCATATTCCTGGTAGGCCAAAAGCATGCGCGCAATTGCCGTATAAAACACGGCGGCGGCGAAGAGACCTGCCAGCACATTGAAATATTGCGGCCAGATGCAAAGCGCGGCGAAGAAGGCGATTGTTTCCGTGCCCTCGGTGAGGCCAGTGGAAAAATAAAGCGACTTTGCTCCGCGCTTGGTGGTCGTCAATTTGTGCTTTTCGGCCAGGATGGCGTAGCCCAAAAAGGTGCCGCCATTAAAATAGAAGCTGACCAAGAGCACGGCGCCCCAGACCCCATTTTGCGCAGGATCGAAGATGATGAAGGCCAGCGGAAACGCGCCGTAGAACAGAAAATCTGCGGTGATGTCGAAATAGCCGCCGAAATCGGTTTTTTGCGTGGCGCGGGCCACGGCCCCGTCTAAACCGTCCATCACCCGCGACAACAGCATCAAAATCAATCCGGCATAGAAGTATCCCATGGCCACCGTGACGGCTGAAATGAGGCCAATCACAAGGCCCGCAAGGGTGACGCCATTGGCACTTATGCCCGCCCGCGCCAATTGTCGGCCAACAAAATTGAGCGGCGGATCGATCCATTTGCGCATTTGGCCATCAAGCATAAATTGTCCTTCGCCGTCGGTTATTGTGCCTTCAGGTGCCGCTTCCAGCGGTACAAGGCTTCACTTGCAAAGCAAACTAAACTATCACTCAAGGGTTGAGAACATGCTGCACATGTTTGTGAGCAGAATGTTATGATATAGCATCGTGGCAACACGAAAAGAGTCGGCAACCATCCGGGATCTGCACATTTATGGAATTTCGTCCGATTTTGATGATCATTGGTGTGCTGACCGCGATCTTGGGCTGCTCGATGTTTTTGCCTGCCATTGCCGACGCGCTGGTGGGCAATGATGACTGGATCGTTTTTGTCACGTCGGGCCTGATCACCACCCTTTTGGGCGCAGGCACCTGGGCGGCTTCCTTCGGCTATGACCAAAGCCTGAATGCGCGGCAGGCGTTTTTTATGACCGCCATTATCTGGGTGGTGCTGGCCGTTTTTGGCGCCCTGCCCTTTTATTGGGCCGGGATAAATCTCAGCTATACGGACGCATTTTTTGAATCCATGTCGGGCCTGACCACGACAGGTGCAACCGTCATTTCCGGCCTCGACAATCTACCTCCCGGCATTTTGCTTTGGCGCAGCCTGCTGCAATGGTTCGGCGGGTTGGGGATTATCGTGATGGCCGTTGCTGTTTTGCCGATGCTGCAAATCGGGGGCATGCAGATGTTTAAGGCCGAAGCCTTCGACACAGCAGAGAAAATTTTGCCCCGCGCCGCGCAAATCGCGTCCAACATGACAACGATTTATATTGCCCTCACTTTCGTTTGCGCTGTCAGCTATTGGGCGGCAGGCATGTCACTTTTTGATGCCGTTTCCCACTCTATGACCACGGTGGCCACAGGTGGCTTTTCCACCCGCGATGGCTCCATCGATAGTTATGGCTCTGCCATGATCGATTATATCGCGGTGGCCTTTATGATATTGGGGGCGTTGCCGTTTTTGATCTATGTGAAAATGGTACGCGGCAATATTTCCAGCCTTTGGCGCGACAGCCAAGTGCGCGCCTTTTTGCTGGTGTTGGCTGCAGTGACCTTGGTGGCCGTTATCGTCCAGTATGTCGATGAAATTGACCGTGGCGAAGTGGCGTTTCGCCATGCAATCTTCTCGGTCACCTCGGTGATGACCGGCACGGGTTATGCCACCACAGATTATGGTGCGTGGGGCGGCATTTCAGTGACGTTGTTTTTCATCATCACCTTTATTGGCGGTTGTGCGGGGTCCACCTCCTGCGGCATCAAAATCTTCCGGTTTCAGGTGCTGTTCTTGGATTTGAAACAGCATATTCGGCAAATTCTCTATCCGTCTGGCGTGTTCGTGAAGCGCTATAATGGGCAAATCATCTCAGACACGGTTTCCGCCTCTGTGATGAGCTTTATTTTCCTTTATTTCTTCTTTTTCATCATTTTAGCCCTGTTGCTGTCATTGACCGGGTTGGACAGCCTGACGGCCTTTTCCGGCGCGGCCACTGCCATTTCCAATGTGGGGCCGGGCTTGGGCGACATTATCGGACCGTCGGGCAATTTCGGGCCACTTTCAGATGTTTCAAAATGGCTGATTGCCACCGGCATGATTGTCGGTCGCCTCGAGATTTTCACTGTGCTGGTGCTGTTTTTGCCGCGCTTTTGGCGCGGCTAACAGGCGCGCTATTCTGCTGGATCAGTTCGACGCGGCACCGTGTGGTGATGGCCGAGCAGTAGTCCGCGGAAACTCGGGGCGTTTTCGCGCAGGAACAGCCAGCCAAAGAAGGCACCAATATCTGCACCAATGCCGATAAAGGCAGGCACGAGGAACAGCACCAATGCGGTGGCCAAGCCCAACCCAAACACGATGGTGATCGCCATGGGGATGAGGAACTGCGCCTGCAAGCTGGTTTCAAACAGCAGTGGGGTAAGCCCGCCAATGGTGGTGAGCGATGTGAGCAGCACAGCGCGGAGCCTGTCGCGCGAGGCGCCCGTGGCCGCTTCATAAAGGCTGTCGCCTTCCTCCAGACGCTCCTGCAATCGCGACACAAGCACAATCGAGTCATTGACCAAAATGCCGGCCAAGCCCAGCAGGCCCATCACCGAAATGATGGTGAGGGAATAGCCCATGATAAAGTGGCCCCAAATGGCACCGACCACCCCAAACGGGATGATGAGCATCACCGCAAGTGGGGCAAAGTAGGACGCGAAAATCCACGCGATGATCACATACATAATGCCCAGCGCGATCAGACCGCCCAGCCGCAAATCGCCAAAGGCGGCGTTCTGCTCGGCTTGTGTGCCACCAAAGCTGTAATTGACGCCGTGTTCGGCCACAATCGCGCCCATATAATCCTGCTCAAGGCGCGTGATGACTTCGGGCCCCGAAATGATGTTGTTGTCGGTATCGGCAATCACCCGCACGGTGGTTTTGCCTTCTTCGCGCACAATGCGGTTGAAGCCTTGACGTTCGCTCAAATCGACAACTTCAAGCAAGGGGACAAAGTTACCCGCTGGCGACCGCACCCATAGGTTTCTGAGGGCTGAGGTGCCCTCATTTTCGCCATCACGCTCCACGCGGATGGTGATTTCTTCATCCTCTGCCGCAACACGACGGGCGACACGCCCCTCAAAAGCGTCCCGGATTTGGCTGCCTAAGCTATCGATATTGAAGCCCAATGCGCTGCCGCGTGGGGTGAGCTCAAGGACAAGTTCGGGTTTGCCATAATTAAGGGTGTCATTGATGTCTTGCACCCCATCGAAGCCTTCGAGCACAGCGGACAAATCTTCAGCTGCGGCCTTCAAGGTGGCCGTATCTGCGCCGGTAAATTCCACATCGATGGCGCGTCCTGGAGGTCCGCCCCGCGGTTCGCGGACGCCGATACGGTCAACACCCGCGAAGCGCGGCAATTGCTGACGAATGGCGGCGCCGATTTCACGGGTACGCACGGAGCGCTGTTCAGACGGCGTGAGATAGATTTGAATATTGGCGCGGCCATTTTCCACATCAAGTGAGGCGAAACTGGTCACAATGAGGGTTTCTCCCTCTGGCGTCAGTTCCTTTTCGACTTTTTCGACAACCTTGCCCATCTCATCAATCAGGGCATACATATCTTCTTGCGGCACACCAGGTTGGAAATTGGCATTCAGCGACACAGTTTCGCCCTCGACAGAGGGGAAAAACTCAAATCCCAATTTGCCAGCAGGGATCAACGCACCGCCCAAGATCGCCAACGCGATGGCAATGGCGGTGGTGGCATAGCGCCAGCGATAAGACAGGCGCGACACCGCACCAAAAATGCGGTCCTTGAAGAAATCAAACCCACGGTCAAAGTTGCGACGGAACATGCCCGGCGCTTTACGCACTTTGGGCAGAGCATGGGACAAGTGGCCGGGCAACACCAAGAAACATTCGATCAGGGAGGCGATCAGCACCGCGATGACCACCATGGGCAAAGCGGACAGGATTTGCCCCACCACATCGCCTACCAGCAAAATCGGGCCAAAGGCCGCCATGGTCGTCAGGCTGGCGGCAATGACGGGCGCGGCCATGCGCCCTGCCCCGGCAATCGCCGCATCCGCGCGGTCGTCGCCCATGGCATAGCGGGTGGCGGTATGCTCGCCCACCACAATGGCATCATCCACAATGATCCCCAGGGTGAGGAGCAGCGCAAACATGGAAATCATATTGATGGTTTGGCCCGTGAGATACATCACCCCAAGGGTCATCAACAGCGAGATGGGAATGCCCACGGCAACCCAAAATGCAATACGGAAATCCAAAAAGATAAACAGCACAATCAAGACAAGCGCCAGCCCCGTGACACCATTTTTGACCAGCAAGGCCAAGCGATCTTCCACCAACGAGGCGGCCGCGTTGAACACTTCAATTCGCAATGAAGCGGGCAATACTTCGCGGATTTCCTCCAAATAGGTGTTCATGGTTTCAAAGGATTCAACAGTGTCTGCGGTGGCAGAACGCGACACTGACAAGCGGATGGCCTGATCGCCGCCCATAAAGCCGACGCTTTGGTCGCTGTTGAACCCGTCTTCGATTTGCGCCACATCACCCAACAGCAATTTATCGCCTTGGGACGTGGTTTTGAGTTCCAACTTCGCCAGTTCGTTCACACCAATTTCAGCGGCCAACGCTCGGATTTGCGCCTGCAAGTCGCCTTCCACCGAGCCGGAGGGGCGGTCGGCTGTGTTTTGCGAAATAGTTTGCGCAATTTCGGCGGTAGTAAGATCGAGCTGTCGCAGCTTTTGATCATCGACAATGATATTGATCTCGCGGTCGCGATAGCCGGTAAATGTTACACGATCGACGCCGGCATCCAGCAGACCGTCGCGAATTTCGCGGGCATAAAACCGCAAGGTGGCTTCAGGGAATGGTCCCGATATCCCAATATCCGCGATGGGGTCGAAGAATTTTGGGCTGTTCACTTCAGGTGTTTCCGCATCGATGGGCAAATTGGTTACCCCGGCGACTGCCGCCTCGACCTGTGCTTCGGCCTGGCGCATATCGGTGTCGCGCTCAAATTCAAGCGAAATGGTGCCCGAGCCTTCGCGCGCTTGTGACGACATGGACCGCACCCCATCCAAAAAGCGCACTGTCGGCTCAATAGCTTGCAGCATGTTTTTTCGAATGTCGTCGGCACTGGCGCCGGACCAGACCATCGAGACTTGTATTTGCTTCACTTCCAACGAGGGAAAGAATTGGCGATTGAGCTTGGAAACGCCCCATGCGCCAAACAAGATCATCAAGATCATCAGCAAATTGGCGGCGTTGCGGTGGCGCACAAACAGCTCAAGAATTGAGCGGGCGCGGTTTTTGCGGGCGGCACTCATTATTCTTCACCCTCGGTGGCGTTATCGTCCGATCGCGACTGTTGTTCACCTTGTGCAGGGCGTTCTCCGTCGCCACGCCGACCCTCGCCCCGTGCGGGAATGGGTGGTGCCTCGCCTTCAACGGTCACCGCCAAACCATCGCCTGCCTGTGCCAGCCGGGTGGTGATCACCTCGGCGCCATCGTCTATATCAGCACGCACCAGTAATTGTGCGCCATCCCGCGCGACGATTTCGGCATCGTGGGAGACCATGCGTCCCTCTTCAATGGTGTAAATCAAGCGGTTGTCGTAAATCGCGGTTTCCGGCAAGCGGATGACATCTTCATATTCACGGCCGGGCACAAATATTTTGACAAAGGTGCCGGGGCGGAAGGTGGTCGCCTGCGCATTTTCGAGCCGTGCATAGACCTGCACCCCGCCCTTGGCAGCATCAATTTCAGCGCCAGCGCGGGTGATGTGTCCGTTTGCGGTGAGGTTTTCCGGCTCAACTTCCCACACGACTTCAACCGGGCGATCAATCAGCCCGTCAGCAAATATCTGGCCATATTGACGATCAGACATGGTGAACCGCACATCCAACTGGTCTTGGCGGTAAAGGCTGACCAATGCCTCATTGGCGTTGACAATTTTGCCCAACGCGATGGCTTCACTGTTGATTACGGCGTCGAATGGCGCGTAGATTTCGGTGTTTTCAAGATCACGTTCGGCCCGTTCCACTTGCCACTCAAACCGCTCCATGCTGGCCAATTGGCGATCAAGCTGCGCTTGCTGGATGGCAATGTTGGCTTGGCGTTGTTTTAGAGCTTGCTCGCGCTGAGACACAAGCAATTCACGGTCATCAACATTCTTTTGGGTCAACGCGCCTGATTGCAGCAATGTCTGCGCGCGTTCGAGATCTCTTTTGGATAACTCCAACTGCTCACGGGCGAAATCCAAATTGTCTTCTTCCAATTGCAAGCGTTCGCGCGCTTCGGTGGCGCCTAGTTGTGCTTCGGCCAAACTGGTCTTGGCTTCGGTCAGCGCGCCACGGTAAGCAAAATCGTCGATCCGCGCGATCAACTCGCCTTGACTGATGCTGTTGCCTGCGGCCACGTTTGGATGAATGTCCACAATTTCGCCCACCACTTGCGCACGCACATCGAGCGAGCCAGCAGCAACGATTTCGCCAAAATAGGTCAGGTTGGGTTGGGCGGATAGCGCGTTCACTTCAATGGTGCGCACGGTGAAGGTGCGTTCTCGCGCTTGCCGTTCAGGCGGCTCTGGCCGGGAAGAGACCATTTGAAACGCGAAAAAACCAGCGCCGCCTATGATGGCGATGGCCAAGAGGAGCCTGAACAGCAGGCCAAAAAACGACACCCTGCGGCGCTGAGGTGCGGCGGGTTGTGGGTTTTGCGCTACGGGTTCAGAGGCGGTTGGCTGATCCACTTGGCGGTCCATTGTAAAGATCCTGTTTTTATTCAATCTACGCCGCTGGCGCATCTTGAACAAATTAAACTTTGTACATCTTTACGTGGTGCGGCCCGCCACCGGATCAACCTTCTGCCGCAATTAAAAGCGAATGCGCTAGTCTTTCAGGAACAGGTGGGGATTGAAATGATAGGCCGTGGAGCAAAATTCACACACCACTTCAATATCACCATCGACCACCATGGAGTCGATATCCTCGTTGGAAAACTGCTCCAGCATGGCTTCGATTTTGTCGGCATTGCAGCCGCACTTTTCTTCCAAAACCATAGGCTCGAAAACGCGCACACCCGTTTCATGATACAGGCGGAACAAAAGCCGCTCTGATGAAACCTGCGGATCGACCAGTTCATGATCATCCACCGTTTCAAGCAAGGCGCTGGCCTCAACCCAGTTGTTTTCCGGCTCAAAATCAGTGTCGGCAGTTTCAGGATTATCAAAATTCCCATCACCAGGAAGGTCAGCCATGGCCCGTTCGCCATGTGCGGGCAAATGCTGGAGCAAAATGCCCCCCGCGCGCCACTGATCCGCCGCTTTGCCTTTTTCGCTAAACTGGGCAACGGCCAAACGAACTTTGGTTGGGATTTGTTCAGATTGCATAAAGTAGCGGTGGGCCACATCTTCCAATCCGTCGCCATCCAACTGCACAATGCCTTGATAGCGCTCGGTCATCTCGCCCTGATCAATGGTCATGGCCAAGATGCCTTTGCCCAACAATTCTTCAGGTGACAAGGCACCCTTTTCAGCGGCTTCGCTGAGGGCCACTTCGTCAAACCGCGCATAGCCGCGCAACCCGTTAGGTGTTTGCAAATCAACCACGATCATGCTGACCGGGCCATCGGTTTGGGTTTGCAGAATAAAGCGCCCTTCAAACTTGAGCGAAGAGCCGACAAGACTGGCCAATACAATGGCTTCGCCCAGCAGGCGCGCCACGGGCGTTGGATAATCGTGCCGTGTCAATATTGTGTGCAGCGCTTCATCCATTTTGACCGAACGGCCCCGGACATCCAGCCCTTCAACAGCAAAAGGCACCACGCTATCGCTAAGGCTTTCCTCGCGGTCCAACCCAGCGGCTTTCAAAAAGTCTTCTGTCATTTAAGCTCCTCAATGCCGAACACCCAGCACAAAACTGCTTTTTGGGCATGCAGCCGATTTTCAGCTTCGTCAAAAACAACCGATTTGGGCCCATCCAACACGTCGGACGTCACCTCGTCACCGCGGTGCGCGGGCAAACAATGCATAAAGATGGCGTCGGGCTTTGCCTCGGCCATCAATTCGTCTGTCACCCGGTGTGGAGACAAGATTTCACGACGGATGGTGGCGTCCAGATCACCCATAGACACCCAAGTGTCTGTGATGACCAAATCCACATCTTTCATGGCCTCAATCGGATCTTGGGTGACACGCACCTTACCGTTGCTGGCATTTATCTCTGCCTGCATGGCCTGATTTGGCTTATATTGTTCAGGACACGCAATATTCAACTGACAATTAAACAATTTTGCAGCCTGAATCCATGACATCAACACATTGTTACAATCGCCCTGCCAGGCAATCTTGATGCCTTCAATTGGCCCACGATGTTCTTCATAAGTCATAATGTCGGCCATGATCTGGCAAGGGTGCGAAAAGCGCGTTAGGCCATTGATCACCGGAATGGTCGCCGCCGCAGCCATTTCTTCCAGATCATCATGGCTGAGCAGCCGGATCATGATGGCATCGACATAGCGCGACATGACGCGCGCCGTATCGGCGATGGTTTCATCGCGCGACAATTGCATTTCGTCACCCGTCAACATCAATGTTTGGCCGCCAAGCTGGCGCATGCCCACGTCAAATGAAACGCGGGTGCGGGTGCTTTCTCGGTCGAAAATCATAGCCAACACTTTGTCTTTCAACAAAGGTGGTTTTTCACCCTCTTTCAATTTTGCTTTGAGGGCGTGCGCCAAATCGAGAATTTTTCTCAGTTCTTCTTTTGTGAACTGACCGAGATCCAAAAAATGTTGTGTTGCAGCCATGGTGACTGTCCTTTTGTCATGAGTTGCTTGTGGGGGAAGCGAAGATCTGTTGAACGAATTAAGCGGAGAACGCTTTTTCCATTCGGTTGATCGCCTCATCTATATCCTGTTTTTCAACAATGAGCGGCGGCAGAAAACGGATAACATTATCACCTGCGCCTGCGACAAGCAGATGTTGATCGCGCAATTTCGCCACCAATTCACCAGCAGGCTGATTGACCTTTATGCCGGCCATCAAGCCCTTGCCGCGCACCTCCAACACCTCGTTGGGGAACTTTTGTGCCAATTGCTGCAAAGACCAGCTCAAATATTTGCCCATCTCTTCAACATGGTCCAAAAAGCCATCTTCTGAAATGCGGTCCAACACAGCATTGCCCACAGCACAAGCCATGGGGTTGCCACCATAGGTGCTGCCGTGGGTGCCTGGCACCATCGAAGCGCCGACCTTTTCAGTCGCCAAACACGCGCCGAGCGGGAAGCCGCCGCCAATGCCTTTGGCCAATGCCATCACATCTGGCTCAATGCCTGCCCATTCATAAGCAAACATTTTACCGGTGCGGCCATAGCCACATTGGATTTCATCCAAAATCAACAAGATGCCATGCTCGTCACACAGGGCGCGCAATGCACGCAAAAATTCGGTGCTAAAGACATTGATGCCACTTTCGCCTTGAATAGGCTCAAGCAAAATGGCAGCGGTTTTATCGTTGATGGCAGCTTTTACAGCATCGAGATCGCCAGCGGGGACCTGAGGGAAACCTCCGGCCTTGGGGCCGAAGCCTGTTAAATAGGCTTCGTTGCCGCCTGCGGCGATGGTGCCCAAGGTCCGGCCATGAAACGCACCTGTGAAAGTGATGATCTCATAACGATCGGCCTGACCCTGATCATAAAAATAGCGCCGCGCTGTTTTAATGGCACATTCAATGGCTTCCGCGCCAGAATTGGTGAAGAACACCATATCCGCGAAAGAACTGTCGACCAAACGCTGCGCAAGCTTTTCCGCTTCGGGAATAGAAAAGATGTTGGAGACGTGCCAGAGCTTTTCTGCTTGCTCTTTTAATGCACGCACAACATACGGATCAGCATGGCCCAATGCATTGACGGCAATGCCAGCGGCAAAATCAAGATATTCTCCTCCATCAGATGAGAATAGTCGCACCCCTTCGCCCCGCTCAAACGAGAGATCGGCGCGTTGATAGTTTTTATAGAGTGCGGACATTGTCTTGATGTTCCTTTCTGCCCTTTAATTGGTGCGACACAGGCACCTAAAACCAAAAAACGCGTTGCCCGCAACGGCGCAACGCGATAACCAATGCATTTATGACCAGTTTAGCCAGAAAATGTCAATTGGTTGCGAAATTGCCTAAATGCAACGCTGGTGAAAAATGTCTTGGATAACCGGAATAAAAGCCACTCGAGCCTTGTCACGGATTCATCCGGTCTTGTAAAGTAATCCTATAGGAACACGATATCTCGTGTGGCGGACCTATAAGTACATACGATGGATGGTATTTGAACCGGATTTTACGCATTTTTCGGTGAGGTGCCCGAGTCTATCTTTTGATTAAAATGGAGGAACTCCATGGCGTGGACAGACGAGCGCGTTGCGATTTTGAAAAAACTCTGGATGGAAGGCTTGAGCGCAAGCCAGATCGCGGCAGAGCTTGGCGAAGGGGTGACCCGCAATGCGGTGATCGGCAAAGTACACCGGTTGAAACTTTCTGGCCGGGCAAAGCCTGCTTCTTCAGCACCACGTGCGCGTAAACCGCGGGCAACAGCCGCGAGTGCGCCAAGGCGACCGAGTGGCAGCGCCTCGAGCACTACAGCACGCAGCGCGGGCAGCCGCCCAGCCGCAGCATCCGCACCGCGCCGTTCCAGCGGCGGCCCTGCTGTTGCCGGCAACACAGCGTTGAAAATGAGTGCCGATACAGAAGCCGAGCAATCATTTGAATTAAATGCTGAATCTGAGATTTTCATTCCAGAGGCCGATCGCATTGGCTTGATGGAACTGAATGAGCACACATGTAAGTGGCCAATTGGTGACCCTGTTTCTGAAGACTTCCACTTTTGTGGTCGGCACAGCGATGAAGGCAAGCCTTATTGCGAGTTCCACTCCAAGCGGGCTTATCACTCCCTTGATCGGCGCAAGAAAAGCTAGAGATATATGACTTAAAATCGGGTCGCTTTGTGCGGCCCTTTTTTGGAGTTTTTTCGCTCGCGGTTGGGGTGTTTGTTTTCGCTCACGGTTGAGCGGCACCTTCCGGTGCCTAACCTGCGCGGGCGCGGCGCAAAAGTGCGCCGGGGTCCTCGCGGCGCTCGTCCGTCTTTTCCATTGCGGCGGCAATTTTGTTTTCGCTCGCGGTTGAGCGGCACCTCTCGGTGCCTAACCTGCGCGGGCGCGGCGCAAAAGTGCGCCGGGGTCCTCGCGGTGCTCGTCCGTCTTTTCCCATTGTTGTGTCAATGTGCTTTTCGCTTGCGGGTGGGTAGCGCCACGTTTCATGGGGGCGGTGGTTTGTTGTGTTCGCGCGCAGCCTTTTCCCTCTTAAGTAAAGGAAATATGGCGGTCCCAAGCTGGTTCGGGCGAGAGTTCTTCGGCTATAAAGTCAATCAGCGACCGCACGCGACGAGGTATATTGCGGTTTTGGGCGAAAAGGGCGTAGGCCGCATAGTCTGACCATTCATGATCGGCAAAAAGCGGCACAAGTGTGCCCGACGCGATGGCTTGATAGGTGATGAAGGTAGGCTCAAGCACCACCCCAAGCCCTTTTTCCGCTGCCATGCACAGCATATCACCATTGTTGACGGCCATGCGGCTGCCGAGCTTGACGACACCACTGGTGCCGTCGGGACGGGTGAAGGGCCATGTGAGGTGGTTGCGGGTGGAGCGATAGGTCAAGATCGGAAGTTCAGCCAGATCTTCCGGTTTTTCCGGCTGCCCATATGCTGCCAAAAGCGCAGGAGCGGCACAAGGCACCCGGCGAATGGTGGTCAGCCGCTTTGCGATCAGACCGCTATCGGACAATTGGCCAATTCTGATGGTGAGGTCGAACCCTTCACCAATCAAATCCACCCGCCGATCATTGAGATCAAGATCAATATTCACCTCAGGATGCTGGACCATAAAATCCAACAGGATGGGGCCCAGATGCTGGGTTGAAAATGTGAGGGGCGCGGCCATGCGAATGCGGCCCATCAGCTTTTTTGCACCTTGGGAAACGGCACTTTCGGCTTCTTGAATATCGTCGAGTATGCGGCGGCAGCGCCAGAGATAATCCTCGCCCGCAGTGGTTAGATTTATACTTCTTGTCGAGCGCAAAATCAGGGTTGTGCCGAGCCGCCGCTCCAGCTCCTTCAAGCGTCGACTGACCGCCGACAAGGCAATGTTCAATGTGCCCGCGGCACCGGTCAGGCTCTGCGCATCTGTGACAGCCACGAAGGTGCGCATCTCATCGAGATGACTCACATTATTCTCCAAATTGCAATAATATCTTGCTATCTAATGCTATTATTCTGGATATGTAAAGCTGCTATTGCTTCCGCTCGACACCATGTGGGCCAAGCCCCGAATACAATTGGAAGGAATATGGCATGAGCGAAAAAATGAAAATTTTGCAGGTGAATAGCAGCGTGATGGGAGAGGCCAGCCAATCCGGCCGCCTGGCCACGCGGATCATTGATCAGCTGGCTGATCAAGGCCTTGTTGACCAGGTGGTGCTGCGCGATCTGAACAACAGCCTGCCCCTTATTACGCAGGAATGGGTTATGGCCAACAATAGTCAGGAAGAAGATCGGACGGCTGCGCAGCAAGAGGTGCTGGCCCTATCCGATCAATTGATCGCTGAAATTGAAGAGGCGGATATATTGGTCATCGGGGTGGCGCTCTATAATTTTGCCGTGTCGGCCAGTCTGAAAGCCTGGATTGATTTGATCTGCCGCGCGCGTAAAACATTCGTTTACAGCGAAGATGGGCCAAAAGGACTGTTGAAAGGGAAGAAGGCGATTGTGACTTTTGCATCGGGCGGCACGCCGTTTGGCTCTGACATCGATTTTGCCAGCGACTTTTTGCGCCATATTCTTGGGTTCATCGGGATTGATGATGTGGAATTTGTTGCTGCTGATCAGCACTTTATGGCCGAAAACGCGCTAGAGAATGCGGACCGCTCTGCGGACGATCTGGTGGCGCGAATTAGTGCATCCGAGAAAGCGGCATAAGGCTGCAAAACCGCTGCGGTTTGAACAGAAACCGGGTCGCCCTCGGGCGGTCCGGGTTCATCGGGTAGCTCATTTTGAGTTTTATTTCGCTCACGGCTGAGCGGCACCTTGCGGTGCCTAGCCTGCGCGGGCGCGCGCGAAAAGTCGCGCGGGGTCCTCGCGGCGCTCGTCCGTCTTTTTCCATTGCCGGGGCAATGTTCTTTTCGCTCACGGGTGAGCGGCACCTCACGGTGCCTAGCCTGCGCGGGCGCGCGCGAAAAGTCGCGCGGGGTCCTCGCGGCGCTCGTCCGTCTTTTTCCATTGCCGGGGCAATGTTCTTTTCGCTCACGGTTGAGCGGCACCTAACGGTGCCTAGCCTGCGCGGGCGCGCGCGAAAAGTCGCGCGGGGTCCTCGCGGCGCTCGTCCGTCTTTTTCCATTTGGGCGCTGCGGATGGGTTGTGTGGTTAGCCGCGGCCTCTGTAAGGGGGGACGCCTTGGTCTGGGAGCCAGAGTTGTTCGGGGACGGGGCCAGATTGCCAGAACACATCGATGGGGATACCGCCGCGTGGATACCAATAGCCGCCGATCCGGAGCCATTGCGGCTCTAGAAAATCGACCAGGCGGCGCGCGATGGAGATGGTGCAATCTTCATGGAAGGCGCCGTGGTTGCGGAAGGAGATTAGAAACAGCTTGAGCGATTTTGACTCCACCAGCCACGCGCCGGGGGCATAATCAATCACCAGATGCGCGAAATCTGGCTGGCCTGTCATCGGGCAAAGTGAGGTGAACTCCGGTGCGGTGAAGCGCACATTGTAGGTCACATCTGCTTGCGGGTTGGGCACACGCTCCAGCTCTGCCTCTTCCGGCGAAGCTGGAATGCGGGTTTCGCCGCCCAGTTGCTTTAAGTTCGCATAGATATTTTCAGTCATGAGTTTCTCCTATACGCCGCGTTTATTGCCCCACAACAACACATGCAGTTGCGGCAAGATACGGGGGGCGAACCAGCGATCAGCCATCGCTGTGTCTGTTAGCCACGCCAATCGGTCAATAAGCGATTGCGGGTCAATTGGGGTTTGAGGGTCCACCTCTGGGTTGCCGGGTTGAAGATAAAGCGGCAGATCAGGATAGCGGCCATGGACTTGCTTTGCCCAATCATAATCGGTCTGGTCGAAAATGACGATCTTCATCACCATTTGCCGCGCCGCAGCACCCGCTTTTAGGCATTCATCGAAGTTGGACCAGTTCACCACTTCGCCGCTGGAGGGTGGCTTGGGCGACAGCACCAATGTGTCCAGCTCGGCAAACCACGGCCGTGCAACAGAACCTTGGGTTTCGCAGGCGAAACGATACCCCGCCGCGCGGCCCCGCGCGATGACCGGGCCAAAATCTTGAATGGCGGGGTTGCCGCCGCTCAGTGACACCGTGAGCGGTTGCCCGCCAGAAAGCCGCAGCACCTCGTCCCACACGGCCTCATCACTCATCGCGGCCCAATCGTGGCGATACTGACTTTCCACAGCATGAAGGCTATCGCACCAGCTGCAACGATAATCGCACCCGCCCGCGCGGATAAAGACGGTGGGTTCACCGATCAGTGCGCCCTCGCCCTGCACTGTGGGGCCAAAAATTTCTGCGATGCGCAAAGTCATGGGCGGTATTCGGCCCATGTTTTGGGCGTTTCGCTGATCAAAACCGCACTGGTTTCCGGCCACCGCGCGTGGCACCACTTGTAAAAATGCAGCGCCATATTTTCCGCTGTGGACGGGCCGTCCATCACGTCATTCAAATGCCGGTGGTCGAAATGATCATCAATATAGGTTTTGAGCGGTTTAAGATCATGATAATCGCGCACAAAACCGTCTTGATTTAAGGTTTCGGCGGCCAGCTCCACAACGACAATATAGTTGTGGCCGTGCAACCGCGCGCATTGATGGTCTGCGGGCAAATGGTCCAATTGATGCGAGGCGGAGAAATGAAATTCTTTGCGAATACGGAACATTATCGCTTCTCCCCTTCTGCCACGGCTTCAAGCCAATAATCTGGATCAGCATAAAGTGTGGGGTCTGCCACGCCCGCAAGGTGGAAGGCTTCGCGGCGTTCGACACATGTGCCGCACCGGCCGCAATGCGCCTCGCCCCCTTTGTAGCAAGACCAGGTTTCAGCAAAAGGAGTGCTGTGTGCCGCGCCTTCTTTCACAATGTCTGCCTTGCTGCGCTCCACAAACGGGGTATAGAGCTGAACATTTGCATAGCCATCCAGCGCTGCCTTTTGCATCTTATCGAAGGCGCGGGTGAATTCGGGGCGGCAATCGGGATAGATAAAATGGTCACCGCCATGCACCGCCGTGGCCACGGCCTCATCGCCATTGGCGGCGGCGATGCCAAAGCCGATGGTGAGCATGATGGCATTGCGGTTCGGCACCACGGTCACCCGCATTGTGTCCTCGGCATAGTGCCCATCCGGCACATCAATATCATCAGTGAGCGCAGAGCCAGATAAGGCGGCGCCGATGCCGCGCATATCCATGAGATGATGGGGCACATTTAAGCGCTTGGCAGCCGCGGCTGCAAAATCAAGCTCCTTGCGATGGCGTTGGCCATAATCGAAGGAGACAAGCCGGGTCAGCTCATGCTGATCGGCTATAATATGCGCGAGCGAGACGGAATCCAGCCCGCCCGAGCAGATAACGAGTGTTTTCATTTTTAGGGCCCTTGTTTTGATATCCGGGTAGGCTGCGACCGGAAAAGAGGTGTTCTAAACCATAGACCACCCCTAATGCAAGCCGGATATGCTGAGAAATCCGGCCTCTTGGTGCGGCGGGGCCGCTATTGCTTCACTGCACCGGCGGTGAGACCGGCGACCATGCGCCGTTGCACAAATGGAAAAATGAGCAAAACCGGTAAGATACCGATCAGGCTGGCAGCCATCACGTCGTTCCATCGCGCCACCGATCCTTGTGCATACGGAAATAACCCAAGCGGCAGGGGCTGCATTTCCGGCGTCCACAAAAAGGCGAAGGCGATCACAAATTGTTGCGAATAGGCGCCGATAAAGGTCGCGATCGCAACCACGGCGATGCCCGGCATGGCAATGGGCATGATGACTCGGCGCAAAATGTAGAGCCTTGAAGCGCCATCGACCCATGCGGCTTCTTCAAGCTCGCGGGGGATGGTCAACATGTAAGAGCGCAGCAGCCAGATGCCCACCGGGATCAAAAAGGTCGCGCCGGGCAAAATCACTGCCCAATAGGTATCAAGAAGCCCGAATTTGAGAAAAATCTTGAACAGGGGCAAAATAAAAACGGTCGGCCCAATCATGGTGATGGTCAGAAATGCGGTGAGCAGCACCTCGCGGCCCTTAAACTCAAATCGCCCAAAGGCCCAAGCGGCGGGGATCACCGCAATCAGGGTCAGGATGGTCACGCTGCTGGCAATGAAAAAGCTGTTCCAAATATAGTGCCCGAGCAGAGGCACATGGTTCCACACACTGAAATAAGCGTCAAAGCTCATGCCTTCAGTGAAGACTTCATAGGGTATAGACACGATTTCCCGCCAAGGGCGCAGCGACACCAAAAATGCTTCAATGAAGGGCGCGAGGATAAAGGTGAGGAATATGGCGATGCCAATATAGATGCCCACAATCTCGTACCATCTATATTTGTTGATCATGCCTTGCTCCTAAAAAAATCTAAAAAGTCAGGGGAGACGCCCCCTTAAATCGGAATAAATCGCGCTTAAGCGCAGGGGCGCTTGGGCAATTCTTACCTGTAATCAGAATGAAATCGAAAGATGGCCGAATTCCCAATTGTAGTAAACCTACATATGAAATTGTTTTTAATCGGTTACGGAAATTCGAGTGAACTGAAATGGTTTGCATCAGGCACCAAGATTTCGCAGAAATGCCCCCCAAACTAATAGGTTTCCGGCTGGCCAGTGGCAAATATCGCCAATATAAGAACTATATGATGAGAAGGGATTGTTTAAATGCAACAGCGCTCTGACCACTTGGAAACCAAAGGCATGCTTTGTGATCCCGGCGATCATTTTAAAGGGCGCTTCGAGGTAGAGAGAAAATTCCGGGTGGCAGACATTGCGTCTGTGAGAGAACGCCTTGAAAAATTATCAGCCATACCTTTTACCCTTGGCAATGCCGAAACTGACGTTTTTCTTGATTTACCCGATGGGCGACTTGAGGCTAACGGCCAGTTTCACACTCTCCGGCATATGCGCCCGTCTGAACGCGTTCTTTGGATTTCAAAAGGACCGGCAAAAGATGAATGTGTGGCAATGGACCTTGCCAATTATGATAAAGCACTCGCGATGCTAAAATCACTCGGCTTCATTGAGAAGCGGCAAATACACAAACGTCGAGATATCTATTTCATCGATAAATTTCACGTCACATTAGATCACGTAGAAGGTCTAGGTTCATTTGTTGAACTGGCAATAATGACCGACGATGAAGATTTGCTCCCCACGCTGCGCGACGAGGTGCAACACACAGCAATGGAGCTCAAACTAACTAGCTATCCTGAGGAGCACCTGTCTTACCGTGAGCTCCTATTTGGCTGAGCAGATGGAAGATGGCATCTTTCAACCGTTAAGCCGTGGCGAATTTCTCGTCGAACGAATAGCCGGCGCCGCGGACGGTGCGGATGGGGTCTTTTGAGCGGCCGCGGTTGATGGCTTTGCGCAGGCGGCCGACATGGACGTCGACGGTGCGTTCATCCACATAGACATCATGGCCCCAAACGCTATCCAGCAATTGCTCGCGGGTATACACCCGGCCTGGGCTTTGCATTAAATATTCCAGCAACCGATATTCGGTGGGGCCCAAATGCACCTCGCGACCGGAACGACTGACGCGGTGGGTTTGGCGGTCCAGTTCAATATCGCCTGCGGTGAGGCTTTGAGCTGTGAGATGCGGGTTGGAACGGCGGAGCAAAGCTTTAACTCGCGCCAGCAGCTCTGGCACGGAAAACGGCTTCACCACATAATCATCAGCACCAGTGGCCAAGCCGCGCACACGCTCTTCTTCTTCGCCACGTGCGGTCATCATAATGATGGGCGTGCGGGCTGTTTCTTCGCGGGTACGCCAGCGGCGGCATAATTCAATACCCGACAGGCCCGGCAGCATCCAATCAAGCAAAATCAAATCTGGCACTTCTTCGCGCATGATCAAAGCGGCTTCGTCACCGCTTTCGGCGGCGGAGACCTTATAGCCTTCTGCTTCCAGATTATAGCGCAGCATTAATGCCAGATCGGCTTCATCTTCGACGATCAGTATGTGTGGTGACATAACCCCAACCTCGCAGTTTTTGGCTTATCCCAAAGAGACCTTGCCGCTCTCAATATCGTTATAAAGATTGCCGCCTGTTTCCAAATAATAGGCTGCTTCTGCGATATTGGTCGCGTGGTCGCCTGCGCGTTCCAGATTTTTGGCGCAGAACAACAAATGCGTGCAATCGGTGATGTTGCGCGGATCTTCCATCATATAGGTGAGGAATTCGCGGAACAGTGAGATGTACAGCGAGTCCACTTCATCATCACGACGGCACACATCAATGGCGATTTTTGAATCCCGTGCGGTGAACGCATCCAGCGCGCGCTTGACCTGCTGCAAAGACAGGTCCGACATATGCCGCACGCCATTATAAAGCTGCTTGGACACACGTTGACTGTCGATATGAAGGGTCCGGCGCGACAGGTTTTTGGCAATGTCGCCAATGCGCTCCAGATCGTTAGCCACGTGGATCGCGGAAACGATGTGACGCAAATCGCCAGCCATGGGTTGGCGACGGGCGATCATGGAGACGGCCTGCTCGTCAATCAGGCGCTGCATATCATCCACGCGCTTGTCGCCATTGGCGGTTTGCTTGGCCAGCTCATGATCCACACGGATCAGTGCTTGGGTGGCGTTGGTGATGGCCACCTCCACCATGCCGCCCATTTCTGAAATGGCGCGCGTCAAAGATGTCAGTTCATCTTCGTAAGAGGTAACAATATGTTCGTTATCTGGAGTTGCCATAATTATGTCTTTCGCCGCTTATTATTACCCGATACGCCCTGTAATATAGTCTTGCGTCTTTTTGTTGATCGGGTTGGTGAAAATCTGGTCAGTTGGGCCCTCTTCAATCAGCTTGCCCAAATGGAAGAACGCTGTTTTCTGGCTCACCCGCGCCGCCTGCTGCATGGAGTGGGTCACGATTACAATCGTAAAGTTCGCGCGCAATTCGTCAATCAATTCTTCAATAATCGCTGTGGCGATGGGATCGAGCGCTGAGCATGGCTCGTCCATCAGCAACACTTCAGGCTGCGTGGCAATGGCGCGGGCAATGCACAAACGCTGCTGCTGACCGCCGGAAAGGCCGGTGCCAGGCTGATCCAGACGATCCTTGACTTCTTCCCAAAGGCCCGCACGGCGCAAGGACGAGGTGACCAAATCGTCCAGCTCATCCTTTGAACGTGTCATCCCGTGGATGCGCGGACCATAGGCCACATTCTCATATATGCTTTTGGGGAATGGGTTTGGCTTTTGGAACACCATGCCCACGCGGGCACGCAGCTCAACCACGTCGATATTTTTGTCGTAAATATCTTGCTCGTCCAACACGATCTTGCCGGTCACCTTACACACATCGATGGTGTCGTTCATGCGGTTCAAGCAACGCAGGAAGGTGGATTTACCGCAGCCCGAAGGCCCAATCAAAGAGATCACCTGATTTTTGTAGATATTCAAATCCACATCAAACAGCGCCTGCTTATCGCCGTAAAACACGTTAACGCCGTTGCCGCTCATTTTCAGCTTGCCCGCTTTATCTGCCGGCGCTTGCGCGGCGGTGGCGGCCAAATTTGCGTCTACACTCATCATCTACCTCAATATATGTGGTTGCACCGAAGCTCGGCTTACCAGCGGCGTTCGAAACGTTTGCGCAGGACAACAGCAAGCGCGTTCATTGCAATCAAAAAGCCCAACAACACCATAATCGCAGCCGATGTACGTTGTTGGAAGGCGGGTTCAGGAAAATCGGCCCACATGAAGATTTGTACCGGCAACACTGTGGATGGATCGGAAAAGCCCATCGGAATATCGACCACAAAGGCCACCATGCCGATCATCAAAAGCGGTGCTGTTTCGCCCAAGGCTTGCGCCATGCCAATGATGGTGCCGGTGAGAATGCCAGGCATGGCCAATGGCAACACATGGTGCAGCACTGTTTGCAAGCGCGAGGCACCAATGCCGAGGGCCGCTTCGCGGATCGATGGTGGCACGGCGCGCAATGCGGCACGTGAGGCGATGATGATGGTGGGCAATGTCATCAACGCCAAGACCATACCGCCAACGTAAGGCGCGGAGCGATCCAGTTCAAAATAATTGAGGAACACCGCCAAACCGAGCAAACCAAACACGATGGAGGGCACAGCGGCGAGGTTGTTGATGTTCACCTCAATCAAGGTGGTCCAGCGGTTTTTCGGCGCGAACTCTTCCAGATAGATCGCGGCGGCTACCCCCAAGGGGAACGACAAGAGCAAGGTGACAATCAGGGTCAGGGCCGAGCCAACCGCCGCACCGAGCACACCCGCCATTTCCGGCTCACGGCTGGCGCCGCGGGTGAAGAAAATTGTGTTGAGGCCCGAGCGGACATAGCCACGCTCGACCAGCTCATCCGTCCAAACGATTTCCTGGTCGGTGAATTTGCGATTGGCCTCAGGCACTTCGAGCACACGGATATTCCACTGATTAGCAGCGATTGACGTTGTGGCCTCGTTAAGTGGCATATATTCAACCACATTGGCTGTGGTGGACGTGACCTGCTCTACCTTGAGCACCGCATCATTGGCGTAGACCAGCACAGACAACATTTCGCCGGTCAGCTTTTCGCCCAAGCCAGGATTGGCCACGCGGCTCTCAATAGCGTTGGTTTGCTCTTCAAGCTGCTTAATGCGCGCTTCGAGCACCGAAATATCTGATTGCGAACGCTCAAGTTCAGCTTCCAACCGAGACTTCACATTGGCGTTGGTTTCTGCTGGAATGCGCCCTTGCAAGGCTTCGATATCACCACGGGTTTTATTGAGTGACAATTGCAAGCCTGATTGCTGGTCGCGCATGCTGGCGGCCTGATTTTTCAATGCTTCTTTGGCGCGGGCCAATGCATCGGCAAACACAGGTTCATCGGCAATCAAGCGCAACCCCTTATCATTGCGATCAACTTGTAAGGCGCCATTGCCTTCGATGATAGAATCGTTGGTGATTTGGCCCTTAAGGTAAAGATCGGCAAAATCTGAAATCGGGATTTCCAGGCGCTTATCACTGCCCAGCACACTTGGGTCATCGAGCACTTGCTGGCGCAAGTAAACAGGAGCGCCCGACGACAAGAGGCCGCTCAGCGCGCGTTTCTCGCTCCGCCCCGTTACACTTGGAAATTGATCACGAATGGCGTCGCGCACGACCGCGTCATAATTGGCTTTGCGCAAGCTGTCATATGATCCATCCGTATCCAGTTTTTCTTTGGTCAGCTCGAACGGCAGATTGACGAAATTGAATGTGAAGGCTGGCATGCCCTGAAAAACAACGGTGGAAAGCAGCAACAGCAAAAACGCGACAGAAACGCCAATGGCTGATCGACCGAGCCATTTAAACAATGACTCGCCGCGATAACGCTTTGCCAAGCGTGAACGCGCATCATCGCTGGTATGGATCGAGGCCTTCTCCACATTGCCACCTGTTAAATCAGTCATATTGCTCTCGATATTTTTGGATCACCCGAAGCGCAATGACGTTCAGCAGCAGGGTAACGCAAAACAGCACCAAGCCCAAGGCAAAGGCAGCGAGTGTTTTTGCGCTATCGAACTCCTGGTCACCGACAAGCAGGGTTACAATTTGCACGGTTACGGTGGTTACCGCCTCAAGGGGGTTCACCGTCATATTGGCGGAAAGGCCAGCGGCCATCACCACAATCATGGTTTCGCCAATGGCGCGGGAAATGGCCAGCATCAGGGCAGACACAATGCCGGGCAACGCCGCTGGTAAAATCACGCGTCGAATGGTTTCTGATTTGGTGGCGCCCAAGCCAGCAGACCCATCCCGCAAACTCTGCGGCACCGCATTGATCACATCGTCTGACAAGGAGGAGACGAAAGGAATGATCATGATGCCCATGACCAACCCCGCCGCCAACGCGCTTTCAGACGACACTGAAATGCCCACGGCCTCACCTGTGTTGCGGAAGAACGGGGCCACGGTCAACGCGGCGAAAAAGCCGTAAACCACGGTGGGGATGCCGGCCAAAACTTCCAAAATGGGTTTGGCTGTAGCGCGCAGTTTTGGCGACGCATAGTCGGACAGATAAATGGCGGACATTAGCCCAATCGGCGCGGCGACAAGAATGGCAATCGCGGTGATCAACAATGTGCCGGCAAATACTGGAATGGCACCGAAGACTTCTGAATTTCGGCCCGTGGCTTCCTCGCCAACGCCTTCAAAAGCGCTTTGCGGGCTCCAGTGCGTGCCGAACAAAAAGTCCAGGAAATTCACTTTTTGGAAGAAGTGAATGCTTTCAAAAATCAGGGACAGCACGATGCCAAGCGTGGTGAGAATGGCCACGCCAGATGCGGCGATCAAAACGACCATGACTGTTTTTTCAACAATCTGGCGGGCGCGCAAATCTTTACTGATCGCGCGCACGGCGAACCAACTGCCCACAATCACCAAAACGGCAACCACAGCCTGCAGGGCCAACGCCGTGTTGGCCACAAATGACCGATAAGCCTCAACCGCATTGACCTCGATCGCGCCCAGCGCACTCAAATCTGTGCGGTTCGCGAACGAGCGCATGTTGCGCATCAATGCTTGCTGTTCAATTGTCGCCAGATTGGCAAAATCGGCACCAAGCTGAGACGCGACAAACGCATTGGTCAAATAGCGGGAAAATAAAAGCCAGGTGAAGAACACCAAAACGGCGGGCACGATGCCGCAAATCATGACAAAGGCGCCATGAAAACCGGGTTTTGAGTGGAGAAGAGTCGAGTCCCCACCTACCGCGGAGACAGCACGAGAGCGGCCAACATAAAACAGCGCACCTGCTGTTAAAACCAAAATGAGTACGAAGAACCAGCCTTGCACCTTGCCACCCCGTTCTTAATCATTGATGCCCTTTAAGAGCACATGGGCCGCCCCGGGGAAAGCCCCGAAGCGACTCTTATTCAGTGAAAAGATTTACATCTTTTCAGCAGGCACCAAGTTCTCGGCGTCTGATTTGAATTCGGCACGTGCTTCCGCAGGCAATGGGATCAGACCTTTTTCAGTCAAATAACCTTCATCGCCCCAAGCAGCTTCGTTGGTGAATTCAGCAACATATTCTTGAATGCCAGGGATCACGCCAACATGCTCTTTTTTCACATAGAAATAGAGTGAGCGAGAAACTGGGTAATCGCCATCAGCAATGGCATCAAAAGTTGGCTCGACGCCATCAACGGTTGCACCTTTGATTTTGTCAGCGTTTTGATCCAAGAAAGAGAAACCGAAGATGCCAACGGCAGCTGGGTTTGCTTCAAGCTTTTGCACGATCAAATTGTCGTTTTCGCCTGCATCGATGAATGCGCCATCTTCACGGATTTCGCCACATGCATCTTCTTCGATGCCTTCCTGGCAAGATTCTTCCATCACCAACTCAACAAACGCGTCGCGAGTGCCTGAGGTTGGTGGTGGGCCAAGTACTTCAATTTTTGAAGCTGGCAATGATGGGTCAATGTCTGACCAGTTTACATATGGATTGGCGATGATCTGGCCATCCACAACAACGTTCTTCGCCAAGGCCGCAAAAATCTGATCGCGGCTTACAGACAAGTCCGCACCTGATTTTGCGCCAGCCAATACGATACCGTCGAAGCCAACTTTAACTTCAACAGGTGTTGCGCCATTGGCCATGCACTTATCGATTTCAGAGTTTTTAATGCGACGTGATGCGTTTGTGATGTCTGGCGTACCTTCGCCAACACCTTCGCAGAACAATTTCAGACCGCCGCCTGAACCAGTGGATTCAACAACAGGTGTTGGGAAATCACTTGTTTGACCAAAACGCTCTGCAACTGCTGTAGCGAATGGAAATACAGTGGAAGAACCTACGATTGAGATTTGGTCACGTGCTTGTGCACCAGTTGCGGCAACTGTGCCTGCAACAACCAAAGCAGCAACACTTGCATATTGGGCGAATTTCATAATGTCATCCTCTTTAGAGCTCGCACTCGAATTCAGTAATCAGGCCGAGAAACCAGCATTTGTCTGACTGGTTGTTTCCTCCCGGACTGCGGGCACCCTATTGCTCTGTGCTAATGGTTTTATGTCTTTTAAATGACAATTAGATGACAGTATAAGTGTTTGTATTCGCTTATATTTTTTGAACTCCCATTGTGGGCAACGGTGCTAGATGACAGCTATTATAACGGCAAAAAGACGCTGATCTCGGTGCCCTCGCCGACCACAGAACTGATCCGCAACTCGCCGCGATGCCTGCTCACAATGTGTTTCACGATGGCAAGGCCCAGCCCTGTGCCCTTTTTGCGGCGCGATGATTCTGCATCCACACGATAGAATCGTTCTGTTAGGCGCGGCACGTGTTCTGCCGGGATGCCCGGGCCATTGTCTTTGACGGTGATCCGAACTTCATGATTGTGGTGATCCGGCTCTTTTTCCAAGCGCACCTCTACCTGCCCGCCTTCGTGGCCATATTTGATGGCATTTTCGAGCAGGTTTGTGACCACTTGCGTAAGCTCGTTACGGTCACCGGTCACTTCCGTGCCCTCAAGTTGGTTGGAGAAACTCAACTCGGCTTTATTTTCGGTGATTTGCGGCTGCAGCATTTCAATCGATTCTTTGATCAATTTGCCCAAATCCACCTTGGTGGTCGGGCGTTGGTGCTGGCGCAACTCAATGCGCGAGAGCGACAATAAATCATCGATAAGCCGCGACATGCGCTCGGCTTGCCCGCGCATAATGCCCAGAAAGTGGTCGCGTGCTTTAGCATCATTGGCGGCGGGCCCCATCAACGTATCCAAAAATCCCATTAACGATGTGAGCGGCGTGCGCAATTCATGACTGGCATTGGCCACAAAATCGGCGCGCATTTGATCCAATGACCGCTGCTCGGTCTGATTATCGATGGTCACCACAAATAGGTTTGCTCGCGGGGTGGGCGCAATGCCTGGTTTTTGCACTTCAAGGGGCACAGCACTCACCTTGTACCAACTGGCGGCAGGCACAGTTTCTCGAAACTCGCCAACCGCGCGATCATTCTCAGCGATCGCTTTTTCAATCGTGTTCAACAAAAGTGGATTGCGCAGCGAAAACGACAAAGGGTCGCCGATAGAGGTGGACGGAAACTCCCCCGCTGCGGCCTTGTTGCGATAACGCAGGATGACCCGATGATCTACAATCAGGCAAGGGTCTGGCAAGGCTTCAGCAAAGCGCTTTGTCGACGTATCAGGCCATAGGGACGGTGCATGGTCATAATTGCCCACAGACGGCACCAGATGAGCGCGACGCGGCACGGCAATGGCGGCCAAAAAGATCACACCAAAGGATAGAATGGCTTGGACGAGCGTGAGCCGCTCACCCAAATAGAGCGCCAAAAACACCAGCGAGCAGGCCAAAAGCACCCATCGCGCGGCGTAAAACCGGTCGCGCCAGCGAATAGTAAGACTGCGATTTGGGGCGGATGAATCCATACCACTCATTTTATATCCTAATAGAACTGATCGAAATATCCGACCTGATTTAGTCAGTCATTATGAAGTTTCAACGACAAAGACTTTAGACTTATGGCCAAACGGCCCGCGCACAATGCTTTTTTCAGTTCATTCAAGTCTTTACGGCGACGCACCGGCACCATAGACTTTGCACTATTCTAGCCATTACATCCGCTTCCAATAAACTGAAAAGGGATAAAGCGCAAATTGACCCAATTTGATTTAGACCATCCAGAACTGCCCGATCATGTGAAAGACCGGGCCTTTGCATCTGGCAATTATCCCTATGATGACAAGCTGAAGCGCAAAAAATATGACGCGCATTTGGAAGCGCTTCAAATAGAACTCACCAAGCTGCAAAGCCATTTGCAGGCAAGTGGCGAGCGGGTGGTTTTGGTGTTTGAGGGCCGTGATGCGGCGGGCAAAGGTGGGTCGATCCGCCGTTATATTCACTATTTGAATCCCCGCCACAACCGCGTGGTTGCGCTTTCAAAGCCGACAGAGACCGAACAGGGACAATGGTATTTTCAACGCTATGTCTCGCACTTCCCAACCCGTGGCGAACAAGTACTATTTGATCGGTCATGGTATAACCGAGCCGTGGTGGAACCTGTGATGGGGTTTTGCACGCCTGAACAAACCGAGCGCTTCTATCAACAATTGCCCGACGTCGAGCGCATGATTGTTAAAGAAGGTATCCACTTCTTCAAGTTCTGGCTGAATATCGGGCAGGAAATGCAGCTCAAGCGCTTTCATGATCGGCGACATAGTCCCCTAAAACATTGGAAGCTCAGCCCGGTTGATCTGCGCGCGCTTGAAAAGTGGGAAGACTATTCCGCTGCACGCAACGAAATGCTGGAACGCAGCGATTTTGACTTTGCGCCGTGGACCGTTGTGCGCGCCAACGACAAACGTCGCGCTCGACTCGGGGTTATTCAAACCGTTGTGTCGAAGGTTGCCTATCAAGGGCAGGACCGCGACGCAATTGGGGAAATTGATGCGCAAATTGTGCAGTCGGCAGAAACATTTTTGAGCCACTGCCCCAAAGACGAATAAGGCGCGGAAAACCGCGCCTTTTTATTTATGCCATTGTGTCGATTTGAATGCGGTTATCTGGAACAACCACAATGGGTGAGCCCGACGGCACACGCTTATAAAAATCAACAATGTCATGGTTGGTCATGCGGATACAGCCAGATGAGGCAGCTGTGCCGATGGTCCACCATTCAGGCGAGCCGTGAATACGGTATAGGGTGTCGCGGCCATCTTTGAAGATGTAAAGCGCGCGAGCGCCGAGTGGGTTGTCCAAGCCTGGAGGCTGGCCCTCACGCCATTTTTCAAGCGTTGGATCACGTTCGATCATTTCGCTCGGGGGCGTCCAAGTGGGCCATGGGCGCTTAAATTGTACCTTGGCACGGCCGGACCAGGTAAAGCCTGCTTTGCCAACACCAATGCCATAGCGCATGGCTTGGCCATTATCCAAGGTGAGGTAGAGGAAACGATTTGGCGTGTCGACAACAATCGTGCCAGGCACTTCGCCAAACGGATCATCCACAACTTGACGCCACAGGCTGCGATCCAAACGGTTTGCAGGGATGGCAGGAACGGTGTAGCCATTATCCGTGAAGGACGCGAAACGCAGCAAATCGGGATCAGGCGTATTCACCTTTGGCCCTTCTGCCATTCTGGCGCTGCTCGCACCACAGCCCGTCAAGACAGCGGACATTGCCGCGCCTGACAAAAGCATCGAAAACTGTCGACGTGATAAATTCACTTGTATCTCTCTCATCCACAAAAAAAGCCGCCACGAGGTGACGGTGAAGAATTGATTGCAATCTATATCAGATTTCAATTCAATTATAGAGCATCTATGCCACACTCATGTAAATTTCTCATACAATAACACGCACGTTTTTGTGAAGTTCCATTCAATGAGGGAATTTCCCGCCGAGCTTTGTCGTGACGCGGTGCGCTGCATTGATGACCATTTCGGCCAATTCAGCCGTTCGCTCCTGCGTGACGCGCACCGTGGGGCCGGATATGGACAGTGCACAAACAGGCTCCGCAAACTCATTAAAAACCGGTGCTGCGATGCAGCGCAACCCCAAGGACTGCTCCTCATCATCCACAGCAAAGCCTTGATTTTTAACGGTTTCAAGTTCGTTTTCAAATGCAGGCAAATCCAAAATGGTTTTGTCGGTCAGGCGCGGGAAATGAAGGTTGGCCGTTAGGTTGTCGACCTCCTCGGCCGCGCCGAAGGCGAGCATGGCTTTGCCGACCGCACTGGCGTGCAATGGCCCGACACTGCCGATTTTCACTGCCATGCGCATTACTTCATCACATTCAATCTGTGCCACAAATACAACAGTGCCGCGATTGAGAATCGCCAAATTGACGGTTTCACCTGATTCTTGCATCAGCCGACGCATGGGCGCGCGAGCTGCAGCAACAAATTCCCGTCGGTGCAGGAACGCCGCGCCGATTTGGAACGCGCCAAGGCCAATTTGCCACGCGCCCGCCTGCGCATCAAAGGCCACCATCCCCTGCCCTTCCAGCGCACCAAGCAATCTATGGGTGGTAGAGGGCGCAAGATCGGCCTGCTGTGCCAAAGCGCCCAAGGCTATACCCTCAGGCGCGTCAGCGATGATGTTGAGCAAGCCAAAAGCCCGGTCCAGCGATTGCACAGGGCTTTTGCTTTGCTTTTTGTCGGCCATCTATGCGTTGGCCTTTGCTTCAAGACGGCGGCGATGCAAGATCGGCTCCGTATAACCGGAAGGCTGGTTGGCGCCCTCGAACACCAGTTCGCAGGCAGCGGCGAAGGCGACGGATTTATCAAAATTGTCGGCCATTGGCTGATAGGCCGGATCGCCTTGGTTTTGCTCATCCACTTTTGCGGCCATTTTCTTCATGGCCTGCATCACCTGATCCTCATCCACCAGACCGTGCAACAGCCAGTTTGCGATATGCTGTGCGGAAATACGCAGGGTGGCGCGGTCTTCCATCAAGCCCACATCATTGATGTCCGGCACTTTGGAACAACCAACACCCTGCTCGACCCAACGCACCACATAGCCCAAAATGCCTTGGGCATTGTTTTCAAGCTCGTGTTGCACTTCATCCGCTGAAAGGTTGCGCCCCCCGAGCAATGGAGGAGTCAAAATATCGTCAAGGGCAGCTTTAGCGCGGGATTTCAACTGGTCCTGCACTGAAAACACATCGATCTGGTGATAGTGTGTGGCATGCAACACCGCAGCTGTGGGCGACGGCACCCACGCGCAATTCGCCCCGGCCTTCAAATGGTCGGTCTTGGCTTCGAGCATTTTTGCCATTTCATCAGGCATGGCCCACATGCCTTTACCGATCTGCGCTTTTTGCGAAAATCCAGTTTCAAGGCCCGTGTCCACGTTCCAATTCTCATAAGCGGTGAGCCATTTGGCGCCTTTAATGTCGCCCTTTGGTAGAACAGGCCCTGCCTGCATCGAGGTGTGGATTTCATCGCCTGTGCGATCCAAAAAGCCCGTATTGATGAACACAACCCGGTTTTGCACCGCGCGGATACATTCTTTCAGATTGACGGTGGTGCGGCGCTCTTCATCCATCACACCCACTTTTATGGTGTGACGCTCCAAGCCATAGGCGTCTTCCACCCGATCAAACAATTCATCGGTGAGTGCAGCCTCTTCCGGGCCGTGCATTTTTGGCTTTACGATATAGATCGACCCCGCACGTGAATTTCGCGGGCCGCTCTCTTTGTTCAAATCGTGCAAGGCGCACAGCACGGTGATCATTGCATCGAGCATGCCCTCAGGCACTTCTTCATCATTGGCAAAGAGTACAGCATTGTTGGTCATTAAATGCCCGACATTGCGCACAAGCATCAAAGAACGACCGGGCAATGTGATATTGCCGCCATCGGGCGTTTGAAAACCCAAGTCGCCATTGAGGGAGCGCACCATCTCTTTGCCGTTTTTGGTGAAGCTAGATTGCAGATCCCCCTTCATCAGCCCGAGCCAGTTGCGATAAACTTCTGCTTTGTCTTGCGCATCAACCGCCGCGACGGAGTCCTCACAATCCTGAATGGTGGTCAACGCCGCCTCTAGCACAACGTCCTTCACACCCGCGCCACTTTGCTGGCCGATCGGATCGGACTTATCGATCACCACTTCAATATGCAGACCATTATTGGCAAATAAATAGCCCTGCCCGGCTTTGGATTGGCGGGTGCCTAAGAATTGGCTTGGATCTTTGAGTGGAATATCGGCACCATCAATAATGGCGAGGAGATTTTGCCCGTCGAGCTTATAGCCGGATGCGTCGGCATGTTTTCCTTTGCTCAAGGGAATGGCCTGATCCAAGAAGGCAGCGGCGCGCGCGATCACTTCCGCACCGCGCTTTTCGTTGTAGGCTTTGCCGGGGGCTAACTCGCCCTCAGTTGCGATGGCGTCGGTGCCATAAAGCCCGTCATATAGCGATCCCCAGCGTGCATTGGCCGCATTTAGGGCAAAGCGGGCATTCATCACCGGCACCACAAGTTGAGGGCCAGCGACTTTGGCGATTTCATCGTCTACATTCTGCGTGCCGATCTCAAAGTCCGCGCCTTCTGCGACCAGATAGCCGATGGCTTTGAGAAACTTTTTGTAGGCGGCCGCATTCCAATCTGCGCCCTTATGCGCAAGGTGGTAATCATCAATCTGTTGTTGCAGCTTTTCGCGCTTGGCCAACAGTTCCTTATTGCGCGGTGCCAGGTCCGCCAGGATTTTTTCAAAGTTCGACCATACCTGATCTGCGTCGATATTCAGACCCGGCAGAATTTCCTTCTCAACCAAACTGGCCAATGGCTTGGCCACCTTGAGTTGACCAATTTCAATATAATCAGATTCGCGCATATGCCTGTCCTCGCCAATTTATTTTGAGCGAGTTTAGGCAATTTGGTAGGTTTATGTCAATTCTAATGGAATTGATTTCCATAATATGGAATTATACTTTAGGCGGCGTTCTGCGGGTCACAATAAACAGTGCGGCACCCCCTAAACATGCCCCTTGAATGGCCAGCAATTTCCAATTCAGACCGATCAGAACACTGATCGAGAACACCACTGCCATGGTTGTCACCGCGGTAATTTTCGCGCGAGTCGATATGGCGTGATATTTTTCCCAATCAGCGATGGGCGGGCCAAGCTGGGGATGTTCAATCAACCATGTGTGAATTTTCTCATTTGATCGCGCGAACCCAAACGCCGCCAAAATCAAAAAGGGTGTCGTGGGCAGAATTGGCAAAAACACCCCGATAAACCCAAGCCCAAGACTGGTCCAGGCGACCGCGGCCCAAAACAAACGCCAAAATCTACTATCCGACACAGAATCACCCTTTTTTGCGCATCATGTCGAGTTGACAGAGGAAAATAAATATGATTTTTATACTCATGTTTAGATGTCACCTGCCTGAGACATCCTTTTGTCCACATCCCCCCTAAATTGCCCGTGGACAAAAAAAGGCCCGGTTCGTTGGAACCGGGCCTTAAATTTATTCAGGTTGAGCGCTGTGCTTAGAACTCTTTCCAATCAGCATCTTCCTGCTCGTCTTCTTCCTGCTTTACCGCAGCGTTGCCGCGGGTGAGGTAAGACTTGGCAGCGGTGACAACTTTTTGCTGCAACCCTTTAATGCCTGTTTGCTGCGGTGCCGCCGCTGGAGCCGCTGCTGGAGCAGAGACGTGCTCGCTGCCGCTGGCATCGGTGACAAACACATCGACAATTGCATCCAGCTCAGAAGCTTGCGCCTCAGTTTGCTCGATTGCGGCGTTGGTTTCCTCAACCAACGCGGCGTTGCGCTGGGTCATGTCATCCATTTGCGCCACAGATGTTGTGATTTGCTCGATTGAGGTGGCTTGCGCCTTACTCTTATCGGCAATCGAAACCATGATCGCATTGTTTGAACGGGCAGCTTCAAGCATTGATTCCAAGTTCGAAGCAGCTTCAGCCACCAGCTTGGTGCCATCCTCTACTTCAGAAACAGATTGCTCGATCAGCTTCTTCACGTCAGAAGATGCATTTGCTGCTGATTGCGCCAAGCGCCGAACTTCGACAGCAACCACCGCGAAGCCTTTACCTGCTTCACCGGCCCGCGCCGCTTCAACTGACGCGTTCAAGGCCAATAGGTTGGTTTGGAACGCAATGTCGTCAATCATGCCAATGATGTTCGAGATCTGGTTTGAAGAGGATGTGATCCGCTCCATCGCCTCGTTGGCCTGGCGCATCACTTCGCCACCTTTTTCAGCTGTCTCACGCACCTGATCCGCATTGGTGCTGGCGTCAGATGCTTCCTTGGCGTTTTCAAGCACCGTCTTCGACAATTCATTCATTGTCATGGATGTTTGATTGATCGTTGCCGCTTGTTCATTTGTGCGGCTGGAAAGATCGTTGGCACCTGCGAGAATTTCGCTGGTCGCAACTTTCAACGCGCGTGAAGTTGACCGCAATTGACCGATAACATCGCTCAATTTTGAGTTCACGCGGTTTGTGTCGGTTTTCAACTGGTCGAACGCGCCCTTATATTCGCCTTCCATGCGCACCGTCAGGTTTGCATCTGCAAGAGCAGAGAGCACTTTACCAGTTTCATTAATGCCACGATCAACTGTTTCAACCAAGCGGTTCACACCGTCAGCCAATGTATTCAATTCCTGATCGGGGAACTCAGCCTGTACGCGACGAGAGAAATCGCCGTCGACCGCTGCGTCGACCACATCACCAAATGCACTTTGCAGTTCTTGCATCATGGATTGACGTTCAGCTGCACGCGATGCGGATGCTTCTTTTTCCGCTTCTGTCATCTGCTCAACTTTGATGCCGTTTTCACGGAAAACTTCGACGGCACGGGCCATTTCACCCAATTCGTCTTTGCCTTTGGTGCCGCGCACCTCAACATCCAGATCGCCATCAGCCAAAGCCCGCATTGTCTTTGTCAGGCGAGAGATTGGTACGGTGACGGTGCGTGTTGCCAACAAACCAGCAACAACGGCAATGGCCAACATAATCGCGCCCACGATCAGCATCATGTTGCGCATTTCAGCAACAGGCTGGAACAGTTCTTTTATATCCTGGGTGGCAACCATGGCCCACTTCACGCCAGCAAATTCAACTGGAACGGCTTCCACATGAACCTGATTACCGTCGATGCCCATGGCAATGGATTGTGCCGGCTCGCCCTCAAGCGCTTTTGAAACCGCTTCTGTTTCCAACGACGCGACGAACGCATCATTTTCTTCAGTAAATGTTGAATCCACACGGAGCAATTGGTCGGTGCCAACAAGCAGTGTTTCACCTGTTTCGCCCAAGCCCTTTTTCAAATGAATGAAATCGGCGATGGTCTGATAAGGCACGCCAAAGACCAACACACCAACAAAATCACCTTTTTCGTTGACGATTTTGGAGCCCATAAAGCTGGCTGGGGCGTCCCCATAATATGGGTATGGAGTGAAGTCTGTGAAGACGACACTGCCCACTTCAGAACTGGCCGCTTTTTGCAAAATGCTATCAAGCGGTGTGCCAGGTTCAATTTTCGTCGCAAAATCACGCTGCTTGAACACAGAATAGACCACAACACCATCTGTCGACAGCATCATAATGTCTTTATAGCCCGCATTGACGGCCTGGGTCGACAATTCAGGGTGAATACGTGAGTGCGCAAAGTCATAGTTGGTGAATTGCTTCGCGGTGTTCGCCAAATGACGTTCATTTTCCGCATTCGGGTTGTTATCAATAAACCCTTCTTGCAAATAGGCCGTAGGATCGTCGGCATCGGCCTGTTCCCACGTTTTACGCAATTCGGTTGCGTTGGTCACCACATTTGGATCCTGCGCAGCTTTCACCAAGTCATTGGACATTTTGGTCAGCAAGTCAGAAAGGGTTTCGGCGCGAATGGACGCAATGGTCGACAATCGCTGCTGCGTAAGACTATTCACCGTGTTTTGTGACACCTGATAGCTCACAAAACCAACGCCAGCGCCCACCAAAAGCGCCGCCGATACGACAACAATCGGCAATTTCTTTGCGATTGTGATGGATGGCATCTTGAGTTTTTTGAACATGCTCGCCCTTTTCTACCTTCTGTAGAATCTCCCCCAAATTTGCGATAATTTGAGCAAAATTCGCAATTCTTCAAAAAACAATCTAAAATGGAAATGCTAAACTTGTCTTAAAAAAAGGCCCAATTGCTAAGCAAATTGGGCCTTTAATACTTGTTCAAGCTTTAAATCGAGACTTAGGTCAGCGCGCCGATTACTGCCTCGATCTTTTTCTTCATTGTTCCCGCATCAAACGGCTTGATGACATAATTGTTCACCCCGCACGCGATGGCTTCTTTCACCTGCTCTTTATCGCCGCGTCCTGTGGCCATGATAAAGGGCATCTTGTTGGTTTTTGGATGTTTTCGAATAACCTTGAGCAAGGTCAACCCATCCACATCGTCCATGTTCCAATCTGAAATAATCAGATCGACATTGGCCGATTCCAATTTGGTGAGCGCATCCCGACCGGACTTGGCTTCAATTACTGTTTTGAAGCCGAGCTGGTTCAGAATGAATTTACAGATCCCGCGCATGGATTGCTGATCATCAACAATCAAAACGGTCATAGAACTGGCTTTAGGCATACGCTTGGGCCTCTGACATATTCTTAGTTAACTTTAATTCAAATCGCATCATAAACGTCAAACCGTTACTAATATATCAATTCATGCCTATGCGGCATCACGTTTTGCTTCCAAAGCCGCAATTAGCTTGGATGCGATCGATTCAATTTTCGCTTCTTCCTGCACTGCGCCCAATGAGTTAGCAGCACCAGGCATGCCGTAAATGAGGGCCGAAGACTGGCTTTGGCCAATCGTATATGCACCTGCATTTCGCATTTCCAGTAAGCCGTTTGCGCCATCTTTGCCCATACCGGTCAGAATCGCGCCGACTGCATATGGTCCAACTTGCTGCGCCACGGACTTGAACAAAACATCAACAGACGGACGGTGACCTGAAACCACATCGTCTTCGCCAATCCGACATTTGAGCTGTCCAGATGAATATTCCACGCGCAAGTGAGCGCCGCCGGGTGCGATATAAGCATGGCCCGGTTTTACAACTTGGCGATCGGTCGCCTCCACAACAGTCAATCCGCTCACCTCGTTCAGTCGCGCGGCAAACCGCTCGGTAAATCCAGGTGGCATGTGCTGGGCGATTACAACAGGCGGACAATCTTGTGGTAGACCAGACAAAACCGTTTTGATGGCCTCAACCCCACCTGTTGACGCGCCAATGGCAATCAAAGCCTTGCGGGATGAATTGACCTTTGAGGGCACAGGTGCTGCGGTGGATGGAGTGCCCTTTGGTTGACGTGCCATCGCCCGCCCCCGCACATCGGACTGAGACGCGGCAATCACTTTTTCGCGCACTTCGCGACCAAATTGCTCCAAACCGCCGTCCAAATCATGACCCGGCTTGGCCACAAAATCGACCGCCCCCAATTCCAGGGCCAGCAATGTCTCTTGCGCCCCTTTTTGGGTCAGCGTTGAAATCATCACCACTGGTGTTGGCCGCAACCGCATAATTTTTTCCAAAAACGCCAAACCGTTCATATTCGGCATTTCGATATCGAGGGTCACAACGTCTGGATTGAGCGTCTTGATTTTTCCCCGTGCATCCATTGGATCACATGCTGTGCCGACCACATGGATATTCGGGTCCTCACTCAGCAATGTTTGCAACACGCTGCGAATGAGTGCGGAATCGTCGACAATTAGAACTTTGATCATGCTGCGCTCCGGGAGGCCGGTTCGTTTTTCGGTCTATAGATGGTTTTGCCCACCAGTTTGAATTTCTCGGATACCGAATTCAGGTTTTCGGAATGGCCGATATAAAGATAGCCATGCGGCGCCAATAATTCGCCCATGCGGGTGAACATGCGCTCCTGCGTTGGCTTGTTGAAATAGATCGCCACATTGCGACAGAAAATAGCGTCGAATGGCCCTTTCATTGGCCAATCATTCATCAGATTAAGCGGCTTAAACGCAATTGTTTTGCGAATAAAATCAGGGATGCGCACATCACCATTCCCGATCGGCTCAAAAAACTTTGAGCGCTCTGGGCTCAGGCCGGCCAAATCATTTTCTTTATAGATACCGGCTTGCGCACGACGCACCACATCGGTGTCGATGTCTGTCGCCAAAATGCGCATGTCCCAGCTTTTCAGCTGCGGATAAGCATCAAAAAGGGCCATGGCGATTGTGTAAGGTTCCTGACCAGTGGAGCAACCCGCGGACCAGAACCGCAATCTTTTGCCAGACTTGATTTTGGGGTCTTCAAGCAGTTTGCCCACATGTTCGACCAAATGCTCAAAATGGTGATCTTCGCGGTAAAACCGCGTCAGATTGGTGGTCAATGCGTTGATAAATTCTTGCACATCATCTGGAGATGCACCGCGATCAAGAAAATCCAGATAGTCAGAAAATGTATCCAGTTGAAGCCGACGAACAATTTTGGACAAACGCGACACTACAAGCGTGCGCTTCGCGTCGCTCATCGAAATGCCCGCAAGCTTGTAAACTTTATCTCTTACTGCTTCGAATTCGCGATCTGACAAAGAGATCTCACCACTATCCATACTGGTCCCAGCCTCATTTCCCCTAATCCTCGCGCCCATTTTGAGCACCAAGACAGCCCGTTGATTGGTGTAGCGCGCCACGTTTTGATGTGCGCTTTCGCTTTGATTATGGCGGACCACACCCTTAAATTTGGTAAATGCAGACCCGTGCAAATCAAGCAAAATCAATTGGGATAGCAAATGGCGACCGAACTTCAGTTTTCGCCTTTGTGTAAACCTTGTTCAAAGGTAAACATTATTGGTTAATAGTTGGTTTTTACACGTGCTATTGTTCACAAAAAAGGGTGCAGTATTATTGCACCCTCTTTCCAAATCCTGGAAGAAATTTGATTGTTGCAACAGCGCGTTAGAACAATTCGATATCGTCGTGCTCGACAACTGGCTTGTTGGCTTTTGAAATTTCTTCTTTGATCAATGTATCGTTGATGGAGCTGTCGAGGTGTTTGACAAAGACTTTGCCTAAAACCGGTTGAAACACCACGCGCCGCGCATAAGTGCCGCCCAAATCTTCTGCGGCGGCTTTATAGCCTTCCGCCGAGAGAAATCCGCGCACGAAGGCCGCGTTTTTGGCGCCGACATCATCCATTTTTTGGTTGATATTGCCGCCACCGAATACTTTTATTTCCAGCTGATCGCGTTGGCCGGAGCCTTGGTTCAGCACTTTGTTGATCAACTCTTCCATCGCATAAGCACCGTAGCGGGCGCTCTCACCATATCGGTCGCGAGAACTGTCGGACTGCACACCCAAAAGGAAATGGTTCATGCCGCCAACACCCGTGAGCTTATCTCGAATACACGCAGCAACACAGGAACCCAGAACCGTCGAGAAGGCGACGTCTTTGTCGTTGGTGACATGACAGTCACCTTGATGCACCTGCTGGGTGGATGCTGCGGATATATCTCTGGGCGATCTTGCGCTCGGCTTCACTACACTCACCTGAAATAGTCGTTTTTACAAACCTACACCTTAAATTGTTAGTGAACTGCTAACCAAAACCAAAACTAGCGGATTTTTTGCACATAGTTTCAAACCCTGTTTAGGAAATAGGCGTTAGGCTGGAAGTCTAGTAAATCGGGGGATCGCGTATGTCCTTGGCAAAGTTGGCCATTGAGTTAGAAGAAACTGCCCGCCAAACGGCGGAAATGGTAGATCGGGTAAATGATGGCCTTGCCGTTCTTATGGACGACAGCGTCAGCTGCAAGACCGCGCGTGATGAAGCTATTCGGAAAATTATTATCGGGTTGCAAATGCAAGATCGCATTCAACAACGCTGTGACAACATGGCTGGCGCCTCGCGCCGCATGGCAGAAATGGTTGAAATCGCTGATCGGGTTGAAGCAGAGGATGTTTGGGCGGGGCTCAATTTGGATGAGTTGCGCAAGCCAAATCTTTCCGGCGTGGCCCAACGCAACAATGATGATGTGGAGCTGTTTTAAACCGGCTCGGCAAAACCAAGAGTTTTAAATTCGGTTGAAAAACCAAAAGAAAAAGCCCGGCCAAATGCCGGGCTTTTCTGTGTCTCAATGACTGCTTGTGGCAGACGACTTAGGATTCTTCGCCCGTATTGCCTACAACAGTGTCCAGATCGATCAACCCGACCATGCGATTATCATGGGTGATAATGCCGTTGAGCAATTCCGCATCCATATTCTCGCCTTCAGGCACATTATGGATATCATCTTTTTGAATGGTGAGAATGTCAGACACTGCATCCACCAAAATACCAATCCATTTGTCGCCGACAGACAGAACCACAACGACGTGGTTTTTTGTGGCCTCGGTCGCGCCTTCGCCAAACCGTGCGCGCAAATCAAAGATTGGCACGATCGTGCCGCGCAAATTGATCACACCACGCACATATTTGCGGGTATTCGGCAATGGGGTCGCCCCATTCCATGCGCGGATTTCCCGCACAGTGGTGATTTCCACACCATATACTTGCTCGCCAATTGAGAAGGCGATCAATTGAATTGAGTTGGCGCCGCCTGGCTCGTGGCCATTTTCACTGACTTCAATTGCTTCCATATTCAATCTCCATTTATGCCGTTACGCGGCGTTCCGATGGTTTGGGCCTGCCTTTAGGCCCTGTACATCGACAATCAACGCCACTTGGCCATCACCTAGGATCGTGCCACCAGCAATGCCGTCGATACGCTCATAGTTTTCCTCTAAACTCTTAATAACAACTTGCTGCTGGCCGATAATTTCATCTACAACTAACGCAATCTTACTAGAGCCATCTGCTTCACACAGAACCACGAAGCGATCTTTCTCTTCAGCGGTCGTATGCATCGCAAAACGTGTCGCCAAATCAGCCACTTGCACATATTCGCCGCGAATTGAGAGCAAACGTGCGCCGCTTGGCGTTTTACCAAAGTCAGCTTTGCCTGCCTGGATCGTTTCAACGATTGAAGACAATGGCACCACATAGGGGCATCCCGCGACGCTCACCAGCATCACGTCCAGTACCGCCAAAGTAAGCGGCAGGCGCAAGGTCATGCGTGTGCCACGACCCGGATGGGAGCGCACATGCACCGACCCACCAATCTTTTTAATGTTGGACAGCACCACATCCATGCCCACGCCGCGGCCTGAAATATCAGACACTTCGGTTGCGGTTGAAAAGCCAGGGGCGAAAATCAGATTATCGATCTGTTCGTCACTTGGGTTTTGCTCAGGCTGGATAACACCACGTTCCCGTGCAATGTCCAAAACCCGCTCGCGGTTAATGCCTGCGCCATCGTCCTCGACAATAATCAAGATATTGCCGCCCGCCTGTTCGGCAGAAAGGCGGATGGTACCTTGTTCAGGCTTGCCGCGCGCGATGCGTTTTTCGACAGATTCCACACCATGGTCAGCTGAGTTCCGGATCATATGTGTCAGCGGATCGGACAATTGCTCGATCACCGTCTTATCGATCTCGGTCTGCTCGCCCACCATTTCCAACTTGATCTTCTTGCCGGTCTTCGTGGCCAATTCACGTACAAGGCGTGGCATACGGGAGAATACTGATTTTACGGGCTGGGCACGGATGGCCATCACGCTATCTTGCAGACCACGCGTGGTTTGCGCCAGCACTTCAATGCCCCGCACCAGTTCCTGATATTTTTCCCGCAGCGTCTCATCCATTTGCTGTGTCAGCATGGATTGAGTGATAACGAGTTCGCCCACCATATTCACAACACGGTCAACCTTATCCAGATCAACGCGAATAGATTGGACTGGCGACTTGTCCGGCGCTTTTGACTGCGTAATTTTGTTTGCAGCAGCGGCTGCAGGCGGTGCCTTTGGCGCGGCAGGACTTGCGTCGGTTTGAGGGGCGGCTTTCGCCTTGGGCTCTTCTTCGTCCAAAAGATCGGACAGCATCGCTTCAGCATCCATGCTATCGTCACCCTGCTTTTGTTTGATTTCATCAGCAACGGCAGATGGCGTCTCATCATCTGAGCTGCTCGCCTCTGGCGCCTGTTCTTCTTCTGCTTCACCCAAGCCTTTAACGCCCAGTTCGCCCGCAAGATCTGCAAAGCTGACTTCGCTTTCGCCGGCCGCTGGTTCATCGGTGGCCGGTGTCATTTCATCGGGCTTCACAACAACTTTGGACGTGGCGCTAATGTCGCCCACCAAATGTGCGGCTTGCTGCTCGGAGATGCCTCCGGGCGGTGTAATTTCTATTTCGCAGTCGCCTTCAACGAACTCAAATACTTCGCGAATGCGCTCTTCGGTGACGTCATCACCTTTGAGATAAATGGTCCAAGAACAATAAGGCTGGAATGGCTCAAAGTCCTGCAGCGGTGGAATTTCGCGCAGGTTGGCCCGCATTTTGGTTTCGCCAATAATTGCCATTTCGCGGAACAGCAATAGAGGGTCATTGGCGCGCTCATAAAGCGCGGGCAGCGGCGTAAAGACAACGCACCAGCAATCCGAGGCACCCATGTCGGCGGCGTCAATGTCGCTTTCTTCATCTGAATGATCTGCGGTGGCCGGATTGTCGCTCTCAAATACCACATCCGCATTGGCAATCTCCTCTGCCAAGGCTTCATGGTCACTATCGTCAACATTGTCCATCAAAGCGGCGTTCAGATCTTCTTCAAGCGGCGACTCTTCAAACTCATCGCTTTGCTCGGCATCAGCGTCGCTGCTGTCGACCTCAACCATTACCGGGGTGAATTCGATGTCGAAATCTTCTGGGTCTTCTTCGCCCGCTTCGCCATCGGCATCCGGGTTGCACAATTCATCGAATTGGCGTTTCTCGTCGGCGCCGTAATCGGCTCCCAATTCACGATTTTCTTGAGCTGCTGTCACAAAATCCGCGACCAAATCGATTGAACGGATGCAAAGCTTGATGACATCTTCGGTCAGCTCAACCCGACCATCACGCACAAAATCAAGCAACGTTTCAAAGCTGTGGGCAAATCCAACCAAACCTTGGAAGCCAAACGCACCCGCGCCACCTTTGATAGAGTGAATGGCACGAAAAACAGCATTAAGACGCTCAGTGTCCTGATCGCCTTCTTCAATTGCGACAAACTGCTCTTCAAGCTCAATCAAGAGCTCCGAACATTCATCAAAATACGTTGCTTTAAACTCGTCTAGTTCACTCATGGCTTATCCAGCCCCATTACTTATTGTGGTTTAGTGGCTGACCTTTTTAATGACGCTCAGCAGCTTATCGGGATCAAAAGGCTTCACAATCCACCCTGTGCCGCCAGCTGCACGTCCTTGATCTCGCTTATCCTGGCTCGTTTCTGTAGTCAGAATGAGAATAGGCAAGCTTTGATGCTTCCCTGACGCTCTGACGTTTTTGATAAATTCTATGCCATCCATAATCGGCATATTGATATCAGTGATCACCACATCTACGGACTCGTTTTGCAAGACATCCAGGCCTTCCTGGCCATTCTCGGCTTGCAAAACCTCGTATCCAGCGCCAGCAAGCGTGTGCTGGAGCATGGCGAGGATGGTGCGAGAATCATCAACCGTGAGTACACGCATAAACCGACTATCCTTTCATATAAGGTTCAAATGCGTCATCTAGTCCGAGTGTTGAGACTGCACTTGAAAAGTGTTCACTTGGCGCGGACAGGCGCAATTCATAGTCATGCTGTTTGGCAGCAACACCTGCACTTAACAACATGAACAACGCACTTGTTGACACACGCTCTACGTTTGAAAGTTCAATCTCAAGACTGCCGGCATTAAGCGCATCCAGCATCTCCTCGCGCATATTATCGACAACACCAGTGTCAGCAACTGCGGGCATTTCTATTGTCTTTAATTGAGTCTCGGCCATTCTAGCCTCTCCCTCATACACACGATTCAATTCATGCCAGTTTCACCACTAACTATTTAAGATTTCCTAACCATATGGCGATTAGCGCGATTTTATTTCACCAAACGGTTGAATACTGCTTTGAGACGGGATCAGTTTGTCAGTAAAAAAGAGAATTGGTCTTGCGAGACTTCGCGAATGCTTTTTGGCTGCCAATTCGGGTTGTTGTCCTTATCCACCAACACAGCGCGCACGCCCTCTGAAAAATCGGGCGCGGAGACGATGGCCCGCGCAACATCCCGTTCAATTTCAAACTGCACCGCAATGTCGTCAATGCTGGCCGACCGCTTGACCAACAAAAAGGACGCCATCAAGGATGTCGGGCTGCCCGCCACTAAACCTTGATGCAGTTTTTGAGCGCGTTCATCCCCCGCCGACGCCGCACCTAGGGCATCGATAATCGCTTGCAAATCGTCACGTTCAAAAACGGATTGATGCTGATCGGCCCACGCGGTAAAGGGCGCGTCCATTGTGGTTTGTGCCAAGGCTGCAGTGGCCTTTTTGGCGGCAGCCAGCGGATCGGGCGCTTGCGCACATTCTTCAAGTATCTCCGGCAGTTTTGCCCAATCATTTTCGCTGATCAGCGTGTCAGACAGGTTGAGCGCAATTGCGTCAGCGGGCGACACCAACTCCCCCGTCAGCAAAAAGGCCATGCGCTGATGAAGAGGTGCGGCTTTGACCAAATAATTGACCGCAACATCGGTGAAGAAACCAATAGATTTTTCCGGCATGGCGAACCGCGCGCCTTCTCGTACCAATCGCAATTGTGCGTGGCCGGACAATCCGATCCCCCCGCCCATAACAATGCCGTGCTGCAGCGACACCACAGGGATTTTTGACACGGCTATGCGCTCGTAAAGCGCATATTCGCGATCGAAAAATGCCGTGGCACCATCAACACCACCAGCCTCCAATGCCGCCCGCACGGCTTTTACATCGCCACCGGCGCAAAAACCTTTTTCCCCCTCGCCGGACAAAACGATCATCGAGACCGCATTATCCTGCTCCCACGCATTAAGCTGAGCCGTCATCGCATCAATCATATCCAGGTCGAGCGAATTGAGTGCACGCGGTCGATTAAGTTTGATCTCACCGAGTTTTCCACGCTGTGCGAATAAGGTTTTTTCTTCAGTCATTATGCGTTTGGCCCTTGTTATTCTTTGATCTTTACCTAGAGTTTATCCGGTTATGACGGGAAATGGCAAAGGAAGTCAAAACATGTCCATCGTTAAAACTGAAGCGGAATTGGGCGCCATATATGGCGGCGTATCTGAAGCCTCATTGGTGAAAGAAATCGATTTCCTCTCCGAAGGCTATCAAGCTTTTGTCACGCATTCGCCCTTTGCCATTCTATCCACCGTGGGGCCGGAAGGCACCGATTCCAGCCCGCGTGGCGACAAGCCCGGCTTCGTGCACATTGCTTCCCCCCGCGAATTGCTGATGCCAGATCGACGCGGCAATAATCGCATCGATAGCCTGCGCAATATTGTCCGCGATCCGCGATGTAGTTTGATGTTTATGGTGCCGGGAAATGCCAATGTGCTGCGGGTGAACGGCCTTGCCGAGATTGATGTTGATCCAGCGCTGTGCGCCCGTTTCGACATTGATGGAAAATCGCCCAGAAGTGTGGTGCGGCTGCGCATTGAAAAGGCCTATTTTCAATGTGCTCGCGCGATAATGCGCGCCGATTTATGGGGCGATCATGACGCCCCTCACCTGCCTACACCCGGCCAATTGATGAAAGAGATCACAAACGGCAGTTTTGATGGTGCCGCCTATGATCGGGAATGGCCGGCTCGCGCCAAAACCAGCCTTTGGTGACCCACGCTCATTTTCGCCCATAAAGACTTTCGCGGCGACAAGTGAAATTGAGAAATCCTGGGCCACTTCAAGAGCAAATTTTGCTCAAGGTAAGTATAGCTGACCTAATTTTTATTCCTCTTAGAATATTTTTTTCACAGATCCTTTCGCCCCTCTATTCGCCAAATCTTCTCAAGTCTTCATCAAAAAAGTCTTGGAATCCGGCAGCATATTGGCTGGACCAATTTATTTCTTCTTTATCGCTGCAGAAAAAATTGATCAAACCAATTCATCATTATAAATTTGTTCTTGAAAAAGGCCGAAAGTTCGATAGTCTCACTCAAAACAAAAAAATATGCTGGGGGGAAGAGCGATTAAGCCGGTATTAGATGTTACTGACTTAAGAACTGTATTTCATACTCAAGACGGAACGGTGCACGCGGTAAATGGCATTAGCTTTTATCTTGAGGAAGGTGAGTTATTAAGCGTAGTTGGGGAAAGCGGATCTGGTAAGAGTGTTACCATGATGTCGCTATTGAAATTGTTGCCTATTCCGCCTGCCGAAATTGTGGCTGGCACGGTCGAATTTGATGGCAACGACCTTCTTAAATTGGAACCCGAAGCCCTGCGGCAAGTCCGCGGCGGCGATATTGGGTTTATTTTCCAAGATCCGATGACTTCATTGAACCCCGTGTTCAAAGTCGGCTTCCAGATTATGGAGCCGCTCAAGGAGCATTTGGGCCTTTCCGAAAAAGAAGCAAGAAAGCGCGCAGTTGAGCTTTTGGAGCTTGTGGGCATTCCCAGCGCGTCAGATCGGCTGGATGATTATCCACACCAGTTTTCCGGCGGCATGCGCCAACGGGTGATGATCGCGATTGCGCTGGCTTGCGACCCGAAAATTTTGATTGCCGACGAGCCGACCACCGCTTTGGATGTGACCATTCAGGCGCAGATCATTGAGCTGGTGAAAAAGCTACGGCAAAAGCTGGGCATGGCCATTGTCTGGATCACCCACGATTTGGGTGTGGCTGCGGGCATCTCTGACCGCATCATGGTGATGTATGCCGGCTTTGTGGTGGAGCACGCCAAGGTCAAAGACCTTTATAAGCGACCTTTGCACCCCTACACCCGCGCCCTGTTGGCGACTTTGCCGACAGACGATGAAGAAGGCGAAGATCGGCTAAAATCCATTTCCGGCTTGCCACCCGCGCTGCACGAATATCCCAATTCCTGTCCTTTTGCGCCACGCTGCGAACATGCATTTGATCGCTGCCAGAAGGAAAATCCACTCTTGATGGAAATGGGCGATGGCCACCAGGTGGCTTGCTGGTGGGATGTTGAAAAGGGAGCGCCGCGATGACCAAACATGATCAGGTTTTGGTGAAAGCCCAAAATGTAAAAGTGCACTTCCCGATCCACAAAGGCATTTTGAGACGGCAAGTCGGCTCTGTGAAAGCCGTTGACGGGCTGAATTTTGAAATCCGCAAAGGCGAGACCCTTGGTCTTGTGGGCGAAAGTGGTTGTGGCAAATCCACAGCCGGGCGCGCCATGCTGCGCCTTTATGAATTGACCGAAGGGCAATTGGATTTTGAAGGCGTGGATATTGCCAGCCTTGATCCGAAAGCCTTGCGTGAAATTCGCCCGCGGATGCAAATGATCTTTCAAGATCCGCAAGCCTGCTTGAACCCGCGCATGACCGTTGGCTCCATCATCGCTGAACCTTTGGACGAGCACACCAACCTATCGACCGAGGAAAAGCGCGAAAAGGTGAAGAGCCTTTTGGATGCGGTGGGCATGAACCGGGACTTTGTGAACCGCTATCCGCACGAATTTTCTGGCGGTCAACGCCAACGTATCGGCATTGCGAGAGCCCTGGCGCTCGACCCTGATTTTATCGTTTGCGACGAACCCATTGCCGCCTTGGATGTGTCCATTCAGGCGCAAGTGGTGAATTTGCTGCAAGATATTCAGGAGCGGATGGGGCTCACCTATTTGTTCATCTCGCACGATCTGAGCATGGTGCGCCATATCGCGGACCGCGTGGCGGTGATGTATTTGGGCAAAATTGTAGAGCTGGCTGATAAGCGGGATCTATATAAAACACCCAAGCACCCCTACACGCAGGCGCTTTTATCCGCTGTGCCTGTGCCCAACCCCGAAGTGGAAGCCAAGCGGGAGCATATCGTTCTTCAAGGCGACGTGCCCAGCCCGGCCAATCCGCCGAAGGGATGTAATTTTTGCACGCGCTGCCCGGTTGCCATCGACAGATGTCGAGTGGAGGAGCCGGAATTGCGCGAGCTAAATAAGGGCCAGTTTGTGGCCTGCCATTTGGCGGAGTAATTCGCCAAATTTCGTTTCTGGTCAGCAGTGCTGGCCGGGGAAATCCCCAGCTTTCGAGCTGGGCGTTCGTCGCCTTCAAAACAATAAAAAAGAAGGCGCGAGCTCTTAACCAGGAGGAAATAATGCGTAAACTTAAAACTCTGATTATGGCAACGGCTGCGGCGTCTACGTTCGCAACTGTCGCTTTGGCAGAGCGCGGTTCAGACGGAAACCTCAATGTCGCTTATTGGCAAGCGGTTTCCATTTTGAACCCGTATCTGTCTGGCGGTACCAAGGATATTGAAGCGTCTTCATTGATTTTGGATCCTTTGGCCAACTATCGCCCTGATGGCTCTATGGAGCCTGCCTTGGCGACAGAAATTCCAACCATTGAAAATGGCGGCGTTTCTGAAGACCTGACATCCATCACGTGGAAATTGCGTGACGATGTTGTGTGGTCTGACGGCACACCATTTACAGCAGCTGACGTTGTCTTCTCGGCCAATTATTGCTTGGACCCAGAAGGTGGCTGTAACGCAGCATCAAACTTTGCTGATGTGGAAAGCGTTGAGGCGCTTGACGATCACACTGTGAAGATCAACTTCTCAGTGGCAAAGCCATTCCCATATGGTCCATTTGTGGGCGCGACTGCTCCTGTGATCCAGGAAGCCCAGTTCAAAGAGTGCATGGGCGCGAAAGCACCTGAGTGTACTGAAGCGAACTTTGGCCCCATCGGCACAGGCCCATTTGTTGTGGACGAGTTCCGCGCGAATGACGTTGTGACCTATAAAGCCAACGAAAACTATCGCGATCCTGCACAGCCTGCTTTTGCAACCGTGACCCTTAAAGGCGGCGGCGACAGCGCAGCAACAACACGCTCTGTGCTTGAAACTGGCGAATTTGACTATGCATGGAACGTGCAGGTTGAGCCTGAAGTGCTTGACCAAATGATGGCTGCCGGCAAAGGCGAAATCATTTCTGCGTTTGGTACATCTGTTGAACGTTTGATGGTGCAATTGACCAACCCAGATCCATCTTTGGGCGACAAGCGCGCAACTGTTGAAGGCGGGCCACACCCGTTCTTGAGCGACATCAATGTGCGTAAAGCATTGTCTATGGCCATTGACCGCGACATCTTGGTTGAAGTGGGCTATGGCCCGAACGGTCAGGTGACATGTAACGTGCTGCCTGCGCCTGAAATTTATGCTTCAACCGCAAATGATGCATGTAAAACTCAAGACGTTGAAGGCGCCAAAGCGCTTCTTGACGAAGCTGGCTGGTTGCCAGGTCCTGATGGCGTTCGTGAAAAAGACGGCGTGCGTTTGTCAATTCTATACCAAACATCCACCAACTCCGTTCGTCAGGGCACACAAGCTTTGATCAAACAGATGTGGCAGGAAATTGGTGTTGAAACTGAGTTGCGCAACATCGACGCTGGTGTGTTCTTCGGTGGTGACCAATCTTCACCTGACACATTCCAGAAATTCTTTGCTGACATCGAAATGTACACCAACAACTTCGACGGCACTGACCCTGAAGCCTATATGGGCAACTGGGTCTGCTCAGAAATTCCTTCTCCTAAGAACCAGTGGATCGGCAACAACATGCCGCGCTTCTGTTCAGAAGAGTATGATGCTTTGAGCGCTGAGATGGGCCAAACTGCTTCAATTGAAAAGCGGTCTGCCCTTGCGAAAAAGATGAACGACATGCTGATGCAGGAATATGTGATTATTCCTTTGATCCACCGTGGTCGTGTATCCGCAGCGTCTAACACCCTTGGCAATGTTGTTCTGAACCCATGGGATTCAGAATTGGCGTTCGCTGAAGAGTGGACACGCGTTGAATAATCGAACTTGTGGGGCGCGCATGGCGCGCTCCACGCTTCCCACTTTTGGGCAATAATGTAGTGTTGGGGAACTCTTCATGCTGAATTACACCCTTAGGCGTTTGCTGTTTGCGATCCCTACCCTTTTGGTGATCAGCTTCATTATCTTCGTGATATTGGATCTAGCGCCGGGCGATCCAACCGGCCAATTACCGCTAACCATTCCCGCTGAAGTGCGCGCGAAAATCCGCGAAAGCCTTGGCGTTGGTGAGCCTATTCATATCGCCTATTTCAAATGGGTGCGTGGTTTCTTTGTTTATGAACCGCTTTATTGGCTTGATCAAATTGGCATCACCATTGGTGATCCCTCCGAACGTGCTCGGATCATTTCTTACGCCACCCGTGGCCCTGTATTCGATCTGATCCTTGAGCGCATCCCGCAAACCTTGTGGGTGGTGGGCCTTTCTTATGTGTTTGGCATTTTGATCGCTTTGCCGATCGGCGTGATTTCTGCCTATAAGCAATATTCATGGTTTGACCAGTTGGGCACATTTATCTCCATGGTGGGCTTTTCCGTGCCGACCTTCTTTACTGGCCTCTTGATGATCGTGATCTTCTCTGTGCAGTTGGGCTGGTTCCCATCGGTCTATGACACTACATTAGATGTGAATAGCTGGGACACATTCATTTTGCAGGTAAAGCAGATGGTGATGCCTGTTGCTGTGCTCGCCCTTTATAATGCCTCGCAGATTTCACGTTTTATGCGCGCGTCGATGCTCGATAATCTGACACAGGATTATGTGCGCACGGCCCGTGCAAAAGGCATGAGCGAAAAAGTAGTGGTGTTGACCCACGTGCTGCGCAACTCGTTGATCCCGGTGGTGACCGTGATCGCCCTCGGCGTACCGACCATTTTCTCTGGTGCGATTATCACCGAGCAAATTTTCCGGGTGAACGGGCTGGGCCAATTGCTGATTATTGGCATTCAGGGCAGCGACTTCCCGCTCGTGCAAACACTGACCTTCATCTTTGCCATTCTCATCGTGCTGTTCAATCTGATCGCCGATGTGATCTATGGCATTCTCGACCCAAGGATCCGCTATGACTGATCAAGCTGCAACCACAACATTGGGCAAGCCGCAGCGCTCCTTGTGGGGCGATGTATTGCGCCAATTCTTGAAGCATAAGGGCGGCGTGGCTGGCCTTGTGATCTTCTCGTTCATCCTTTTTGCGGTATTGTTTGGTCCTTATATCCACACCATCGACCCGCAATATCTAGATATTCGCAACAAAAATTTGGGGCCAACCTGGAAGCACCCCATGGGCACCGACAATTTGGGACGTGACGGCTTGGCGCAAGTGCTGAGCGGCGGCCGCGTGTCTTTGGCCGTGGGCATCGCGGCGATGGCGTTGTCGCTGTTGCTGGGCACCTTGATCGGCATTCTGGCTGGTTTCTTCCGCAAGTTGGATGGGCCGCTTATGCGGACCACGGATTTGTTTCTGGCGCTGCCCATTTTGCCGCTTTTGCTGGTGATCATTTTGTTGTTCCGCGACACGTTGCGGTCCGCATTCGGGCCGGAGATGGGCATCTTCTTGCTGATCGTGTTTGTGATCGGCATCACCAGTTGGATGAATACGGCGCGGATTGTGCGCGGCGAAGTGCTGGCGGTAAAAGAACGTGAATTTGTGTTGGCGGCCCGCTCCATCGGCACCGGCTCAACCAAGACCATTCTGCGTCACATTTTTCCCAACGTGTTGAGCCCGGTGATGGTCTCGGCCACGCTGGGGATTGCCACAGCGATCATTACCGAATCCGCTTTGAGCTTTTTGGGCCTTGGCTTTCCATCCGACTTCCCCACATGGGGACGGCTTCTTTATGATGGCGCCAACTTTATGACCCTTAACCCCGCACGGGTGATTTGGCCTGGTCTGGCGATCTCGCTGACCGTGTTGAGCGTCAATTATATTGGCGACGGCATCCGCGATGCGCTCGACCCGCGCATTCGGGGACGGTAAGAATTCAACATTTTTAATATGTGATAAAACGGCACCAGCAATGGTGCCGTTTTTGTTTCTGCGGGCGTTGCGCCTTGACGCAAGAATAAGGGCTGGCTAGCCTCTTTTCATTCTTAGAGCAGGAGTTTCCCTGATGAAAAAAGTACAAGGCACTACCGCTTAAGCCTTCCGATTTCTTGGAAGTTGCGAAAGCCGAATGAAAGCTGAACGGGCCCGCGCGAAAGCGACGCCCGCAGCATATTTTGTTGCTTTTCTCTAGGACCAATTTACATGTTTAAACTTATTTCGGATCTGGTCGATCCGTTCGTGCGCGGGCGCATGGATACGCCTAATTCCACCCCCCTTGGCTTTATCCGCCAACAAATGCGCCCCTTGCGCTGGATTATTCTTGCTTGTCTTGTGACCACAATATGCGCCGCTCTAATTGAAGTGTGGCTGGTTTACTATGCTGGACATCTCGTCAACCGCCTGGTTGCAATTCCACCCGATCAGATTTGGGCGTTAATGGGCGCAGAACTTGTTCTGGCGGCGTCCATATTGCTGGCGCTGCGCCCTGCCGTGGCTCTTTTGAATGAAGGACTGGACGATATTGTTTTTCGGCCAATTGCTGTCAGCATGGTCAGATGGCAGGCGCACCAGCATATTATGCGACAATCAGTTGGTTGGTTTCGCAACCAGCAATCCGGGCAATTGGCCCAACGCGTGCGCGAAATTGGCGTTTCGGCCACAGGCACCATTTATGCCGTTCTGCATGGCCTTATCTACGTGGTCACCTATTTTGTCGGGTCATTTTGGCTGTTCACCGCGATCGATTTTCGTCTGGCTATTCCACTTTTGATCTGGGTCGCGTTCTATTTATTGCACATGGCCTATGCCGTACCCCGGTTCAGTCGCCACTATGAGCGGTTTGAAGCGGCGAAAACCGATTTAACCAGCCTGTTGGTGGACAATTATGCCAATATCGAAACGGTCAAGCTTTATGCCGACCAAAGCTATGAAGATCAGCATGCGCTCACCAAATTCAGGCGCGCCTTCACGGCATTTGTTGGTGTCCAACGTTTTGAAGTGGTGATCAATGTTGGCATGGTTGTGTTGAGCAACATGTTGCTGGTGGGGCTGATCGGGTATGCGCTTTATTTGTGGCACGTGGGGGCGGCTCAATTGGGCCTGGTGGCCGCATCGCTGGCATTGGCGACACGCGTTTCCAGCATGGCGGAATGGATGATGGACGCAGTTGCCTCGATTTACGGCAATATTGGTGCAACCCGCGAGGCCTTGCGCTCCGTCGCGCAGCCTTTGGATATGCCCGCCAACCCCAATGCACCGAACCTGAATTTTAAAGGCGGTGCGATTGAGTTTCGTGATATTTCGCATCACTATGGACAGGGTGCTGGCGGCTTGGACAGGCTGTCGCTTCACATCGAGCCGGGCCAGAAGGTAGCGCTGGTCGGGGCCTCGGGCGCTGGCAAATCAACGCTGGTCAATTTGATGCTGCGCCATTACGCGCCCGAACGGGGAAAAATCTTACTGGATGGGCAAGATATCAGCCATATCGATCAAAATTCGTTGCGCCAAAACATCGCCCATGTCTCGCAAGATGTTTCACTGCTAAACCGTTCTCTTCGCGACAATATTGCATTTGGCCACTCTCAGGCGTCGCAGTCTGACCTTTATGATGCCGCCCGTCGCGCCCATGCACATCAGTTTATCCAAAACACGGTGGATGACATGGGCAACCAGGGTTATGATGCCATTGTGGGCGAACGCGGGGTGCGGCTTTCAGGTGGACAAAAGCAGCGCATTTCGTTGGCACGGGCACTGCTGCGCAACGCCCCCATCCTGATATTGGATGAAGCAACATCGGCGCTCGATTCCGAGGTTGAAGCCGACATTCTGGATGCTCTTTATACGTTTATGGCGGACAAAACCGTGATTGCGATTGCGCACCGCCTGTCCACCATTGCACATATGGACAAAATCGCGTTTATCGAGAATGGGCGGATCGTTGAACTGGGGCGTCATGATGAGCTGCTGGCGCGCAATGGACGATATGCCAGCTTGTGGCATACACAAAGCCGCGACAAGCTAACCGAATAATTGTTGCGGCAGCGGCATCAAAAATGGGCGAAAAGCGGCCTTTTCCCTTGACTTCAAAGGGATTCTCCAGCATAACCGCCCTCGAATTGAAGCGTAGCTGGGGACAGGTGCGCCGATTTTCATTGGAAAAACTGCAGCTTAAGGCTTTCAGGTTGACCTGAATAAAAGACCGGTAATCCGGCGCCGCACAGCGCGTGACAACACTCTGGCCCACGAACGGCCTTTGAAAGGAATAAATATGTTTGCTGTGATTAAGACAGGCGGCAAGCAGTACAAAGTTGCTGCTGATGACGTCTTGAATGTTGAAAAACTTGATGCCGAAGCCGGCGACACCGTCACCTTTGATCAAGTGTTGATGGTTGGCGCTGAAGGCGACGTAACAATCGGTGCTCCGTTGGTAGACGGTGCTTCTGTTGTTGCTGAGTTGGTTGAGCAAAAGCGCGATAAGAAAATTGTGATCTTCAAAAAGAAGCGTCGCCAAAACTATCGCCGCAAAAATGGTCACCGTCAGCATTTGAGCGTTGTGCGCATCACCGACATTTTGACCGGTGGCGCAAAGCCAAAAGCAACGAAGAAAGCAGCGCCGAAAAAAGAAGCTGCTAAAGAAACAGCAAAGTCTGAAGCACCTGCCGCTAAAGCAGACGCAAAAGACGATTTGAAATTGATCTCTGGTGTTGGCCCAGCTTTGGAAAAGAAATTGCACGCTGCAGGCGTGACCTCTTTGAAGCAAGTGGCGGAATTCACCAAAGCGGACATTGAACGCATTGATGCCGAGCTGAACTTTAAAGGCCGCATTGAACGCGAAGATTGGATTAGCCAAGCTAAAGAATTGATGGCTGGCAAGTAAGTTATAGGAGACTGACAGAATGGCACATAAAAAAGCAGGCGGTTCATCCCGTAACGGTCGTGATTCAGCTGGTCGTCGTCTCGGCGTGAAAAAGTTTGGTGGCGAGCACGTCGTGCCCGGCAACATCCTTGTGCGTCAGCGCGGCACAAAATGGAATCCAGGTGAAAACGTGGGTCTTGGCAGAGACCACACAATTTTCGCGCTTGTGGAAGGCAAAGTGACCTTCTCCACACGTCGCAACAACAAGACTTTTGTATCCGTGATGCCACAAGAGGCAGCGGAATAACGGCGGTTCACATATCATCCGCCGGTTTAACCAAACCCCGGCGGATCGATTGAGACCTGCTAAAAAGCTTCAAAGTTTTAAAGGGGATTGGTGAAAACCGGTCCCCTTTTTGTTTGGAGCATTAAAATGACTAAATCAGTTTTGAAAACCACTCTTCCTTCAACCATCCGCTCAAAGCGTTTGGTGATGCGTCCGTTGGGCGATCAGGATGTGGCGCAACTGGTGGTGCTCGCAAACAATAAAAAGATTGCCGATGTGCTGGCGCGGCTGCCCCATCCTTATGGGGAAGAAGACGCCAAATTCTTTATCAATCTGGCCAACTCCGATGGCGAAGAAAAAGTGTGGGCAATCACGCTCGACGACACGCTTGTCGGCGTTTGTGGCCTTACCTTTTCCGATGACCTGTCAACGCCTGAACTTGGCTATTGGCTTGGGGAACCCTATTGGGGTCAAGGTATTGGTTCTGAAGCTATTTCTGCTTTGTTGAACGCGGTGAAAGAAACCGAGAAAGCGGCGGAACTATTCGCCCGTTGTCTCGTTTCCAACAAGGCTTCCAAGGCACTGCTCACCAAGTGTGGGTTTGTGCATCAGAAGACCCTCACCGAAGAAAGCGGCCTTCATGCCGACAAGGAAATGCACCATTTCCTGTTCAACCACAAAGACGAGCGGATAGATAATGACTTACATTGAGACCAAGAACCTGCTGCTGCGTCCGGTTGAAATAGGGGATGCAGCGAACCTTGCTGAAGCCTTGAATGACTTTGAAATTGCGCGGAATTTGAAAAACGTGCCAACCCCCTGCCGCCCTAAAGATGTGTTGGCATGGTTGGGGCGCACGGTGCATGACCGTTCGCGCGACAATATTGCGTTTATCATCGAAGTTGAGCCCATGAAGCTGGGCGGCTTGATCGATTTTGGGAAGACCGAACGGGGCGTCAATATTGGCTATTGGCTGAAGAAAAACTATTGGGGCAAGGGCCATATGGGCGAGGCGCTGCGCGCGGCGCTTGACTGGTATTTCCTGGAAGATGATCGGGACTTTATCGTCTCGGACATTTTTGAGGACAATTTCGCATCGCGCAAATTGCAAGCCAATCTGGGCTTTGAGGAAGTGGGCACCTGCCAGTTTAACTGCCAAACGCGCGGCGAAACCGTCACGGCAGTCGACACGGTTTTGACCCGGCAAGCCTATTGGGACCTTCGGAGACAGAGCCATGCTCAAATTGAATATTGAGGGATGGCGGCTGCGTCCAATGGAAAAAGCGGATGCTGCCGATTTCCAGCGCATCTTGGAACAATATGATGTGGCGAAATTTCTCATGCCCATTAAGCACCCCTTCCCCGAAGGGGCTGCTGAGGTGTGGGTCCGCGAAAAGCTGAAAAACGGCGCATTGCAAAATACCAGTTTTGCCATTCTCAACCCAGCAGGCGATGTGAGCGACAATGTGGGGTTTGATCAGGATGGTGACAATTGCCATCTTGGTTACTATTTGGACATGCCCTATTGGGGAAAGGGCGTGATGTCAGGTGCGGTTGCAACCGTTCTGGCTTGGCTATTCGACGCCTCAGAAACCACTTTGGTTCACTCGGGTGCATTTGAGATCAATCCTGCTTCGCTCGCCATTCAAAAGAAGCTGGGTTTCATAGAGACTGGACGCGGCACAGCATACTGCGCGGCGCAGGAGCAAGAGCTTGGCCATATAGATACAGCGCTGAGCCGCGATCGGTTTTTGAAAAACAGGGTGGGTTCCAATGCTTAAACTCGCCACTGATCGGCTCTATTTGCGGCCACCACAAATGGATGATGCAGCGGCGATTGCTGCTGCATTATCGCGTTATGAGGTGGCGAAGGATATGGCACATGTGCCTCACCCTTATTCGTTGGAAGATGCTCAAGCGTGGTTGGAGAGACAACCGAAAGTTTTGCCTCCTTACGGGCAAAAATTTGCGATTTTCACCCATGAGGATCAATTTTGCGGCATGACGGGTTTTACCGAACGAGAGGAATTACCCTCGCTTGGCTATTATATGCATCCCGATTTTTGGGGCCAAGGCCTGATGACCGAGGCGAACTGGGCCCTGATCAAATGGCTGTTTAATGGACCGGGCGCAGCAAAAATCACGTCTGGCGTGTTTGATTATAATATTGCGTCATTAAAGGTGCAGCAGAAGTTGGGTTTTCAAACTGTCGGTCAATCTCAGGTACAATCCCTTGCACAAAACAAAGAATTCGCGCATATCGATACAGAACTGACAAAGGATGCGTTTGAAAATGCCGCGCCAACGCTGGCAACCTTGCGTAAAAACACATGAAATTTCTAGACCAAGCAAAAATCTTTATTAAATCAGGTAGCGGCGGCGCAGGTTCTGTTTCGTTTCGGCGTGAGAAATATGTCGAATTTGGTGGCCCTGATGGCGGCAGCGGCGGTCGCGGCGGCGATGTAATCGTGCAATGCGTCGATGGGCTGAACACGCTGATCGATTATCGCTATCAACAGCACTTTAAAGCCGGCACCGGGACACACGGCATGGGCCGGCAGCGAACGGGCGGCGATGGCGCCGATGTGATCTTGAAGGTGCCTGTGGGCACGCAGATTTTTGCCGAGGACAATGAAACATTGATGGCGGACTTCACCGAAGTGGGCCAAGAAATGGTTTTGCTTAAAGGCGGCAATGGCGGCTTTGGCAACATGCATTTTAAAAACTCCACCAACCAAGCGCCTCGCCACGCCAATCCCGGGCTGGCGGGCGAGGAAATGTGGATTTGGCTGCGCCTGAAACTGATTGCGGATGCGGGCCTTGTGGGTCTACCCAATGCGGGAAAATCGACGTTTCTCGCCTCGGTCACCTCCGCAAAGCCGAAAATCGCTGACTATCCCTTCACCACATTGCACCCCAATTTGGGCGTGGTGAAAATCGGCAACCGTGAATTTGTGATGGCAGATATTCCAGGGCTCATTGAAGGCGCACATGAAGGTGCTGGCATTGGCGACCGATTTTTGGGCCATGTCGAACGCACCCGCACCATTGTGCACTTGATTGATGGCACACAAGAAGATGTTGTGGCAGCTTATAAAACCATTCGTGGTGAGCTTGAAGCCTATGGCCATGGCCTTGGCGAAAAACATGAGATTTTGGCGCTGAACAAGGTGGACGCGATTTCGGACGATGACCTTGCTGAAAAACAGGCCGCGCTTGAAGCGGCGAGCGGCAAAAAGGTGCATTTGATCTCTGCGGTCGCGGGCAAGGATGTGGATAAGGTGCTGTTTGACGTGCTGGGCCAATTGGACGACGCCAAAGACGCCGAAGCGCAAGAGGCGCTTGACGAAGACGCGCCTTGGACGCCTTAAGCGCGATCAATAGGCGGAAATGAGAGTTTTATGGCAGATGCGCTCAACGATTTTTTTGGCTTTAAGCGCCTAACGATCAAAATCGGCTCTGCCCTTTTGGTGGACGCTGAAACGGGTGCGCTGCGCAAAGCGTGGTTGGAAAGCCTTGCTGCCGATATCGCGGCGCTCAAGGCCCATGGCGTTGAAGTGGTGATCGTATCGTCGGGCGCCATCTCGCTAGGTCGGCGCATGTTGGGCCTCGAGGCGGTGAGTTTACCGCTGGACCAAAGCCAGGCGGCTGCGGCAGTGGGGCAGATTGCCCTCTCCCAAGCCTTTAGCGACATTTTGCGCACGCATAATATTGTGGCGGGCCAAATTTTGGTGACCCCCAATATAACAGAACAGCGGCGGCATTTTCTCAATGCCAAGACCACCATGAACACCTTGCTCGATATGGGGGCCGTGCCGATCATCAATGAAAATGACAGCGTGGCCACCAGCGAAATTCGCTATGGCGATAATGATCGGCTGAGTGCGCGTGTCGCCACCATGGTGGAGAGCGACGGGCTGATCATATTTTCAGATGTGGACGGGCTTTACACAGCGCCACCGCATCTGGACCCAGACGCTGAGTTTTTGCCTCGTATAGAACGCATCACCCCGGAAATTGAAGCGATGGCGGGCGGCGCGGCCAGCCATTTGTCACGCGGGGGCATGCGGACGAAAATTGAAGCGGCAAAAATGGCGGTAAACGCCGGCACCGCGATGATCATTGCCAAAGGGGCCATTGATCATCCATTGCGTGCAGTGGCAAATGGCGCCCGGCACAGCTTTTTCGTGCCTGTGGCGACCAAACGCGCAGCGCGGAAAAACTGGATCATGTCGGCTCTGCCCGCTGGACGCGTGGTGATCGATGCAGGGGCCGCCACCGCTTTGGCCAAAGGCACAAGTTTGTTGCCCATTGGCGTGACCCAGATTGAAGGCACATTTGGTCGCGGGGATGCGATTTCCATTTTCGATCAAGCTGGGATAGAACGTGCGCGCGGCCTTTCAAATTTTGATGCGGCTGATGCACAATTGGTGTTGGGCAAACGCTCAGCCGATATTGCTGAGATTTTAGGACCTGTCTCGCGCACTGAACTGGTGCATCGCGACAATATGGTTTTGCTGCAAGTTGAAGAGGCAAGTTGAACAATGACAGATCATGCCGATATTCATACGCTAATGATGGGGCTGGGCGAGCGGGCCCGCTTGGCCGCCCGCGGATTGGCCATTGCTCCAACTGACCAAAAAGACCAAGCCCTGCGTGAAGCGGCAGCGCTGCTGCGCGCCAATGTTGAAGGCATTCTGGCAGCAAACCAAAAAGATGTGGCGGCGGCGAAGGCCAACGGCGTGGGTGCGGCCTTTATCGACCGTTTGACACTGGACGCCCAGCGCATCGAAGCGATTGCCGATGGGTTGGAGCAAATTGCCCTGTTGGACGATCCTGTGGGCACCAAACTGGCCGAAATTCGTCGACCCAACGGGTTGGTGATTGATCGCGTGCGCACGCCTTTGGGTGTAATTGGGGTGATTTTTGAAAGCCGCCCCAATGTGACCGCTGATGCTGGCGCGCTTTGCCTTAAAGCGGGCAATGCGGCGATCTTGCGTGGCGGGTCTGACAGTTTTCACAGTTCGCGCGCCATCCATCAATGTTTGGTGGACGGGCTTGAGGCGGCAGGATTGTCGAAAGACGCCATTCAATTGGTGCCAGTGACCGACCGCGAAGCCGTGGGCAAAATGCTGCAAGGGCTGAATGGCAATATTGACGTGATTGTGCCGCGTGGCGGCAAAGGGCTTGTGGGTCGTGTGCAACAAGAGGCACGCGTGCCTGTGTTCGCGCACCTTGAAGGCATTTGCCATATTGTGGTGGACCAAAGTGCGGATCTGGACATGGCTGAAGAGATTATTCTGAACGCCAAAATGCGGCGCACCGGCATTTGCGGTGCGGCAGAAACCGTGTTGATTGATCAAAAAATTGCACCACTCTTTGTGCCGCAACTGGTGGATGCATTGATGGCAAAAGGCTGCGAAGTGCGCGGATGCGCTCGCACCGCTGACCTTGATGATCGTGTGGTTGCCGCCACGGAAGAGGATTGGTCTACCGAATATTTGGATGCGATCATTTCCGTGCGGGTGGTGGATGATTTTGATGCGGCTCTTGATCATATTGCCCACTATTCATCCCATCACACAGAAGCCATTTTGGCTGAGAACGACGAGGTGGTTGAACGCTTTTTCCGCGAAGTGGATTCAGCGATATTGATGCACAATGCTTCAACCCAGTTTGCCGATGGTGGCGAGTTTGGCATGGGGGCCGAAATTGGCATCGCCACAGGCAAAATGCATGCGCGTGGCCCGGTGGGTGTGGAACAGCTCACCAGCTTTAATTATCGCGTGCATGGCAAAGGACATACGCGTCCGTGACAAGCATTATCAAAAACAGTCACGCTGATCTCAGCCTGCCCCATTCCACACCCGGGATGCGGATTGGCCTATTTGGCGGCAGCTTTAACCCGGCCCATGAGGGCCATAGATTGGTGACGCGGCAAGCGCTAAAGCGGCTCGGGCTGGATGCGATTTGGTGGCTGGTGACCCCCGGCAATCCACTGAAAGACCATAGCGAACTCAAACCCTTGTCAGAGCGCATTGCGGCGGCGCGAAATTTGATGGACCATCCGCGCGTGCGCATCACCGGCTTTGAAGCCAAGCATGGCTTTAAATACAGCTATGACACTTTGGCCTATTTGAAACAGACCTTGCCCGGCCGCAAATTCGTTTGGATTATGGGGGCCGACAATTTGGTGAGCTTCCATAAGTGGGACCGCTGGCAGGATATGGCGCAATTGATGCCGATTGCGGTTTATGTGCGCCCCGGGGCAACCCATAATGCGCCGTTTGCGCCTGCGGCCCAAGCCATGGCGCGGTGGCGCGTGGATGAAACCGACGCCGCACGCTTTGCTGACATGCCCGCCCCGGCTTGGATCTATTTGCATGGCATTATGTCTGATCTTTCGTCCACACAACTGCGCCAAGGGGCAAAGCGCCGCGGCTAACACAGCGCAGAAGACTTGAAAAACACGCGCAATAAGCGCATATTAAAAGCATTGGAAATAAGCGTGAAAGATGATCGAGCCACAATGGTTTCTATCTCACTGAAATTGGGCCTTGGTGCATGACGCCCCAAACCCATAACAAGGGCGCAGCGCCTGAATCTGCTGCATCATCAGAAAATCTTTTGGATGTTGTACTTGGGCTTTTGGACGATGCAAAAGCTGAAGACACGGTATCTATTGATATTCGCGGCAAATCAAGCTTGGCGGACAATATGATCGTGGCCTCTGGCCGATCAAACCGCCATGTGGGAGCGATCGCCGACCAATTGTCGCGCACATTGCGTGAAAAGGGTTTTGGCAAACCTAAGATTGAAGGCGTTCCACAGTGCGACTGGGTGCTGGTGGATGCGGGCGATGTGATCGTGCATCTGTTCCGCCCTGAAGTGCGCGAATTCTACAACATTGAAAAAATGTGGTCTGCTAATTTGCCAAATGACGCGACGCACTAGCGTTTAGACCCTTATGAAAGTGCATATTCTGGCAGTGGGGCGGTTGAAAGACGGCCCCGAACGCCAACTTGTTGATCGCTACATTGAACGTGCTAAATCGGTGGGTAAACAGCTCGGCTTTGGCGATGTGAGCGTGCGAGAGCTGCCCGAGAGCCGCGCCAAGCAATCCGAACAACGCAAAAAAGAAGAAGCAGACGCCATACTCGCCCAGGTGCAGGATGGCGCGGTGCTCGTGTTTTTGGACGAACGCGGCAAAAGCCTGACCAGCGAAAAATTTGCCCAACATATGGGTGATTGGCGCGACAATGGCGCACGCGAATGCTGGTTTGTTATCGGCGGCGCGGACGGACTCGACAAAGACCTGCGCCAGCGGGGCAAGCTCACCCTGAATTTTTCTAATTTAACCTGGCCGCACCAGATTGTGCGCATCATGCTGGCGGAGCAAATTTATCGCACCATGACGATTTTGAGCGGTCACCCGTACCACCGTGGCTAGAAACATAGCGAAAACCGGGGGGTACGGCCCAAAAAAGGTCAAACTTAAACGCGACAAAAGCGTTGCCTTTGATACATTAGAGTGGTGATTCGCCATTTTGCGTGGAGCCGAAATTTACCCGTGAGCCTTTATTTGCGCCAAATTGGAAAAGCCAGTCGATGGAGCGCTGGATTGTTGCTGGCCAGCGCCATGATAATGGGGCCGAGCCTTGCGCAATTCAATGACCCCACCACAACCCAAGATGCGCAGATTGAACTTGACCAAGTTAAGCTGACCATTGAGCTGACCGAAGAGCGGGTGGCGGAGCTTAAAGCGCAAGTGGAAGAGTTTTCGGGCGATCGCACCCAGCAAACCGCCGCGCTCATCGAAGCGGCGCAAAGGGTGAAGCTGGCGGAGATTGAAGCCAACGCGATTGCCGAGCGTATGGCCAGCCTGCGCGCAGAAGAAGAGACCATCCGCGCAACATTGGACGATGAAAATCAGGAAATTGGCACCCTTCTCACTGCGTTGCAGCAATTGGGGCGCAACCCGCCCCCTGCCCTGATTATTGAACCGGGCAATGCCGTCGATTCTGCGCGTGCCGGGAGTTTGTTGGCGTCTGTTTTGCCGCAATTGGCCAGCCGGGCTGATGCGGTGCGCATGGAACTTGATAGTTTGTTGGCGATTGCGGAAGAAGCCGAGGCGGAACAAAAGCTACTTGTGGCCAACCTTACCGTTTTGCGGGAAGAACGCCTGCGCATTGCAACCCTGATTGAAGCCCGCAAGCGCGGCCTGGAACGGGTGGGCGAAGAGCTGGAAGCGGAGCAACGCGAAGCCGAATTGTTGGCCAGCCGCGCCACTTCCCTGACGCAACTGATCAATACGCTTGAAGATAAAGTTCAATCGGTGAGCAATGCGAATGCTGAGGCAGATGCATCCGATGAGGACCAAAATAATGTTGGCGAAGAATTAGAGCAAAGCGTGATTGATTTGGCTTTGGCCGATAAATCACGCACAGAGCCCGCCTTCCCGTTTGCCCTGGGCAAGGGGCACTTGACCCCGCCAGTGGTTGGCGTGGAAGTCGTCGCCTATGGCGCAGATGATCGATTTGGCGGCACGTCGCAAGGCGAATATGTTGTGACGCGGCCCGAAGCGCAAATTGTTGCCCCTGCCGATGGATGGGTGGTTTATAAAGGCCCTTATCTTAATTATGGCCAAATTATCATTTTGAATATGGGTCAAGGATATCACCTGCTGTTGGCAGGCATGGAAAGCGCAGACGTCAATTTGGGACAATTTGTTTTGATGGGTGAACCACTGGGTAAAATGGGCACCAACACAAATTCTCAAACGATCGCGACCAGTGCTGGAAACTCTCGGCCAACGCTTTATATTGAAATTCGAAATGAAGATACGCCTATTGACCCCACCGGATGGTGGGACAAAGGGTCCAGGACAGCACAGAATGGATAGTCAATTTATGAAACCGACCATGAAATCAGCTCTTCTTGCCCTCTCAATTGGTCTTTTTGCTGGCGCGGCGGCGCCCGCGTTTGCACAAGAGGCCACGCAAGAAAATGAGGGGCCGCTGGAACAGCAACAAGTTTATGAAGAACTGAACCTATTTGGTGAAATCTTCGACCGCATTCGCTCCGAATATGTGGATGCACCAAATGAAAAAGAACTGGTGCGCGCGGCTATTCAAGGCATGCTGACCAGCCTTGACCCCCACTCGGGCTATCTTGATCCAGATGATTACGCTGATGTGCGCGAAGACACGCAAGGCACATTCGGCGGCCTGGGCATTGAAGTGCAGATGGAAGATGAAGTGATCAAGGTTATCTCACCCATCGACGAGACCCCCGCTGCTGAGGCCGGGGTGTTGGCCAATGATTATATCGTTGAGTTGGATGGCGAGCCTGTTCGCGGCAAATCATTGGACCAAGCGGTTGAATTGATGCGCGGCGAAGTGGGCACCGATATCGAACTGACCATTATTCGGGAAGGTGTTGAGGAACCAATCACGCTGACCATCACCCGGGATGTGATCACCTTCCAAGTGGTACGCTCCTTCACTCAAGATAATGTTGGGATCATCCGGCTCGCACGCTTTACCGGCCAAGCCTATGCTGGTGTGGAAAAAGCGATCAATGACATCCAAGAAGAACTTGGCGATGACCTTGAAGGCATCATCCTGGATTTGCGCAATAATCCAGGCGGGCTTGTGGATCAGGCGGTCTTTATCTCAGATGCGTTTCTATCGCGTGGCAATGTTCTGTCGACCAGAGGCCGGTCGGCAGAGGAAAATTCGCGCTATGACGCCAACCCAGATGATTTGGACAAGCGCGTTGAAAACCTTGATATGATCGTCCTGATCAATGGCGGGTCAGCCTCCGCATCTGAAATTGTGGCCGGGGCGCTGCAAGACCAAAAGCGGGCGACCCTTGTGGGCACACGCTCCTTCGGTAAAGGCTCAGTGCAATCGATTATTTCACTTGGACAAAACGGGGCGATGCGCTTGACCACCTCGCGCTATTACACCCCAAGTGGGCGCTCAATCCAAGCAGCTGGCATTGTGCCTGATATTGAGATCTTCCAGGATGTACCGGACGAACTCAAAGGGCGTGACGAAATCATTGGGGAAGCTGCACTTGATGGTCAAATTGGCGGCGGCACAGAAGATGAGGCCACAACTGGTTCATCGGTTTATGTGCCCTCAGATCGCGAAAAAGACAACCAATTGCAGTTTGCAATTGATTTGATCACCGGGGAAAAGACCAACGAAGCTTTTCCACCTGATCCTAAATAGATCATTCGGTTTGGCCCCGCATTCAGTGGGGCCAACACCAAACCACAAGTTGCGGCGGCATATGGCGGACAACATTAATAAGCCTCTTGGGCGCAAAAAAAATGAGCGCCGAGACAACCCATCGAAGATTCGTGTCGGTGGGTTTCCGCTATTGCCTGTGTCTATCGCCCTGCTGGTGACCGTTATTGCGGTGCCCGTCGCGTGGGTGGCCTATGTGGAAAGCCCTTTGGAGGGGCGGCCACAAATTGAAGTGGGCGTTTCATCTACCGGCAACAACGAATTGGCCCGCAATCTTTCTACCGAAGGCGGCGAAGATATTGTTGAAGAGGAACCTATCGACCCCGTTGAAAGCCCCTCCTTTATAAATATTGACGCCTTTCCGGAAGCAGCCGAAGCCGCCCGCGCAGCAGCGCCCCTGCCCGAATTACTGGAAAAAACCCAACATGGCTTTATTCCGCAAGTGGGCCCGAACGGGGACCGACCTGCAGACGTGTATGCGCGGGCATCGCTCACGCCTGACAGCGCCAATGGCCGCGGCCTGATCGCTGTTGTTGTTGAAGGATTGGGCCTTTCAGAGGAAAACACACGGTCGGCAATTGAACGGCTGCCAGATGAAATAACATTGGCCTTTGCCCCCTATGGCAAAGATGTGGGCAGCCTTGCCCTCGCCGCACGCATTGGCGGCCACGAAATCATGCTGCAATTACCGCTTGAGCCGTTTGATTACCCGCAAAATGATCCCGGCCCGCAAACGCTTTTGGTGGGACAAGCCGCCCGCGCCAATTTGGATCGTTTATACTGGCTGATGTCGCGCATGGGCGGTTATACTGGCGTCATCAACTTTTTGGGCGCCCGCTTCACCTCCTCTGCCAACGATATGCAACCCGTTATGGAAGAAATTGCCCTGCGGGGACTAACATTTTTGGATGATGGGGCCTCAAACCGTTCACTCGCACCGCAGCTGGCGAAACAGGCCGGGGTGGATTTTGCACGGGCCGATCTGAGTTTGGATGAATCGCCCTCACGCAGCGATATTTTGCGCCAATTGAGCAAATTAGAGGCACTCGCCCTTGAAAATGGCTCGGCCATCGGCACGGCTACATCTTTGCCCGTGACCGTGCGCACCATTGCGGAATGGGCCAAAGAGCTGGAAGACAAAAATCTGGTTTTGGTGCCCGCAAGTGCATTGATGCAAGACAATTAGGACAGAATTTATGACTCAGCCAATTGATCGCGAGAAAATGCCCTATCGGTTTTGCGCGGGCGTTTGCGTCGTCAATGACAAGGGCGAAGTTTTTACGGGTCGGCGGCTGGCAAAGCCCGGCGTGCCCCAATCGCATGAATGGCAATTCCCGCAAGGTGGCATCGACAAGGGCGAAGATCCGCTGGAAGCCGCCAAGCGCGAGCTTTATGAAGAGTCCAACATGTCCTCCATTGAGCTGATTTACGAGGTGCCAAAGTGGCTTAGCTATGATTTGCCGGAGGAGCTTTTGGGCAAGGCCTTGAAGGGCAAATATCGGGGCCAGCAACAAAGATGGTTTGTGTTCCGCTTTGTCGGAGACGAAAGCGAAATCAATGTCGAACGACCAGCAGATGGCACGCATCCCGCAGAGTTTTCTGAATGGGCGTGGCGGCCGATTGGCGATATGCCGGACCTTATCGTTCCGTTCAAGAAAGAGCTCTATCAAGAGTTGGTGGCGTTGGTGCGGCCCCAAATTGAAGGGGAGCACCAGATATGAAAACCATCGGCCTATTGGGTGGCATGAGCTGGGAATCCACAGCGCTTTACTATCAACAGCTGAACCAATTGGTGCGCACCAAATTGGGTGGCTTGCACAGTGCTGAATTGTTGCTGCGGTCCGTCGATTTTGCCCCCATTGCCGCCATGCAAAAGAGTGGGGCCTGGGATGAAGCCGGCACCCTTTTGGCTGACCACGCAAAAGGGCTCGAACGGGCCGGCGCCGAGTTTTTGCTGCTGGCGACAAATACCATGCACCTGGTGGCGCCGCAGATTGAGGCGGCTACCGATATTCCCCTGCTTCACATCGCTGACAGCACCGCGCAGGCGTTGAAATCGGATGGGTTTGAGCGGGTGGGCCTGCTCGGCACTGCCTTTACGATGGAAAAGCCATTTTTGATTGATCGACTTCAAGGTCATGGGCTGGATATCATTGTGCCCGAGGTGGACCGCACCAATTTGAATGCGATCATTTTTGATGAGTTATGCCAAGGCATCGTGTCGGACAAGTCACGCGAAACCTATCAGCGTGCCATTGATGGAATGATGGCGCGTGGCGCCGAAGCCGTTATTTTGGGATGTACTGAAATCACACTGTTGATCAGCGATGATGACAGCCCCATCCCCACCTATGACAGCACCGACCTACATGTGCGCGCCGCTGTTGAAATGGCGCTGGGCTAAGACCAACACCGCGTCTAGCCAATGAAAAGCCCGCCAAAATGCTTGGCGGGCTAATTCAGTTTAATTGTGCATCATTATCTAGTTGTGCTTCATCTCACTCATCAAGCCTTTCACCAAAGCAAAGCATGCCAGGAGAATGACAATGGTGAACGGGAAGCCCGTGGACACCGCCATGGCTTGAAGCGCCCCAAGGCCACCACCAAGCAACAACGCGATCGCAACGATACCTTCAAAGCTCGCCCAGAACACACGCTGCGGTGTGGGGGCATTCACTTTACCGCCAGCTGTCATGGTGTCGATCACCAATGAGCCAGAGTCTGATGACGTCACGAAGAACACGATCACCAAACAGATACCCACAAATGAGGTGAGCTGTGCCAATGGCAATGGTTCCAGCATTTCAAACAGCTTCAACTCCAAAGCGGCATCAGCCACGGCTGTGTAGCCCTGATTAACGATCTGATCGATCGCTGTGCCACCGAATGAGGTCATCCACAAGACAGACACCAGAGACGGGATGATCAACACACATGTGATGAACTCGCGCACGGTGCGACCACGGCTAACGCGGGCGATAAACATGCCCACAAATGGTGACCAGGAAATCCACCACGCCCAATAGAACGATGTCCAGCCTTGTGAGAAGTTTGCATCTTCGCGGCCAAACGGCATCGATAGAGCCGGGAGATACTCAACATAGGCCCATAGGTTTTGGAAAAAGCCGGTCAGGATAGCGAGGGTTGGACCCACAATTATCACAAAGACGAGCAAAATTATCGCCAAGACCATGTTGATCTCAGACAAGCGCTTCACGCCTGCATCCAAGCCTGCAACAACAGAAACTAGCGCCATCCCGGTAATCACGACGATCAAAAACACCATGCTGGCATCGCCGACAGGCAAACCGAACAGCGCGTTCAGACCGGCATTCGCTTGCTGCGCCCCAATACCCAGAGAAGTGGCCAAGCCAAACAATGTGGCGAACACCGCCAGAATGTCGATGATGTGACCTGTCCAGCCCCATACGCGTTCGCCAAAGATTGGGTAGAACACTGAACGCATGGTAAGCGGCAGCCCCTTATTGTAGGAAAAGATCGCCAATGACAGGGCGACCACTGCATAAATTGCCCACGGGTGAAGACCCCAGTGGAAGATGGTTGCAGCCATGCCCAAGCGCGCGGCCTCGGCCGCATTGCCTTCAGCACCGCCCAAAGGCGCCCAGTCTGTGCGGACACCATTTTCGGAAGCGACGCCCCCCAGCGCGCTGGTAAAGTGCGAAATCGGTTCGCTCACACCATAGAACATCAGCCCGATGCCCATACCGGCGGCAAACAACATGGAAAACCAGCCTATATATGAAAAATCTGGCGTCGCATCTTTGCCCCCAATGCGCACCTTGCCCATTGGCGTCACAATCAACACCAAACACAAGATCACAAAGATATTGCCTGCCAACAGGAAGAACCAATCAAATGTCTGGGTCAGCCAATTGCGCAAATTGTTGAACAAGGGTTCAACTTCAGATTGGAATGCCAATGTGAGCAACACAAAGGCCACTACGGTTAAGCCGGAAATCACAAATACCGGGTTGTGAATGTCCAGACCAAACGGGCCGATATTGGTTTCAATATTATCCTGACCGATTTCGTAATCACTCTCGATGATCTCGGTCGGACCTTCGGGCGCGGGAATCGCGTCCAGTTCGGGTTCGTTGTTGTCCGTCAATTTAGCCTCCTATTGACTGAGGCGAGTGCCGAGCACAGAAATCAAGACATCAATTCAAAATAAAGCTGCTCGCACAAAACAAAACGAAGCAAATATCGCCATGTCTACTGCGGTCGTCATAATATGATCAATTTCACCAGCAACCGCGACCGCGATTACAGTAATTGTCAAAAGGCCCCAGTTTATACTACCCCATCTGAGGCCCAAATTTACTTCCGGCTTCCGCAGACCTCGCCTTCAGTATAAAGGCTAGCACACCGAATATGTTATTTGTAGTATTCTTTGTGGATAAACTATTCGGCCCACCAAAATGCCAGCCACCCATTGATCACTTGGCGCTGCGTCTTGGGCCGAAGTTTCCCCCTCCCTGCTAGCGATCAAAGCCTTCATTTTGGCAATTTCATTTTCTGGCGCTTTGATGATTTTATCGACCAAATTGTGAACGCGTGGATCCGAAACCCGCATGCTCACGGGTCAGAATCGCGATGAGATGGTGAGGTATCAGGACGAAGAATCGCCTACACCTCATCATCTCCTTCTTTTTTGCACCCATGCGGGAGTTAAGCCCCAACGATGTTGCCACCATTGGGATGGAGCACCTGCCCCGTCATATAGCTTGCGTCAGATGAGGCGAGGAAAATGTAGCTCGGGGCGACCTCATCAGGTTGCCCGACACGCCCCATAGGTGCGCCTTCACCGAAATGTTCGACATGCTCAGCATCGAATGACGCGGGGATCAACGGTGTCCAGATCGGACCGGGCGCCACAGCGTTTACCCGCACATGTTTTTCCGCAAGGTTAGACGCCAATGATCGGGTAAGGCCCAATATCGCGCCCTTGGAGGCGGCATAGTCCATCAACACATCATTGCCGCGATAGGCCACAACCGACGTTGTGTTGATGATGCAATCATCCTTGCCCAAAAACTTGAGTGCGGCTTGGCTGAGGAAAAACGCCCCGAAAAAGTTAGTATCGAATGTGCGGCGCACCTGGTCTTCTGGAATATCTTCCAACCGTTCTTGCACGTGCTGTTCGGCGGCGTTGTTGACCAGAATATTGAGATAGCCAAATTCTTTGAGCACCTTCTCCACCGCGGCATCGCAAAATGCTTTTTCGCCAATATCACCCTTGATCGCGAGGGCCTTTTGGCCGGTCTTTTCAATATGGCGGACCGTTTCGTCGGCGTCGTCATCCTCATCAAGATAGATAAATGCTACGTTGGCGCCTTCCTTGGCGTAGCCAATGGCGACCGCCCGGCCAATGCCGCTATCGCCGCCGCTGATCAGCGCCACCTTGCCAGTGAGCTTGCCTGCACCTTTATAGTTTTCCATCAGCGACTGCGGGCGTGGCTGCATGATGCTCTCCACGCCGGGCTGATGGTCTTGGTGTTGCGGTGGCCGGGTTTCCCCTTGAACGCCAACTTCACCTGGTGTCCATGACGGTGGATCACTGGCGGGGAAAGATTCGTCCAACGCCTCATCTATCTCTGGAACCTTCTTCTTTTTATCTGCCATTTGATCACCTCATTGATTGTGTTGTGTGAACAACGCAGGGCCTCCGGCCAGAGTTCCGCAACCAAATCGACAGCAATTGCACTGGTGCATGCCTTGTGACTATTTTTTTGCGAGATGTCAGATTGTCCTGAACAATCAAAAAGCCCGCGCCAGCGATGCGCAGATTTCCATTTTGGAATGGCTTGTCACGCCCGCCGTGCTTTGCGCCCAAAAGGCACCTGCAGTGCCGACAAGAAGCCCTGACAGCATTTTGAAAACACCATGACGGCAAACGCGCAGCATCCCACCGCACATGAGGCAAAATCATTTATCGATTTGGGTGGGAAATGTCACACTGCTCCGACTCTACAGGTCGGCAAAACGGGGCAAATGATCGGACCCGGGTCAGACAATCCCACCCCAAAACGTCAATCAAATCTGACCTAAAGTGATCAGCACTCGTTGTCTTCAAAGGACCGCTTCGAGCTCGATTGTAGGCTTTGAGATGATATGGAGATTGGGCCTAGCCTAAATCAACTTTCCAGCCACAAGCCATTCGAATGGCTCGATTGTGTCTAAGCAAGTTTCGAGTACCAAACACCATCGAGACAATATTCTTGAACGATAACTTCTTTTTCCAAGAGCTTGCCATGCTCCATAACAGAGACCGGCCTCTCACGGTGAAATCTCGTTCGAGTATACAACCTAGATGCTCTGCGAATTTGCGCCTCTTCGTGAGCCATTGCCTCAATACGAGAGGAAAAACATTTCTTTTCGTAGAACCTTAGGAAATCCGTTTCTTGACCTACTTCAAATTCCGAAACGAGATTTATTCCCGCCGAGAAATCTATTCTATTGTCGTGCTTCCAAACCGTAACTAAGCAATAAACATTACGTAGGTCTAAGGTCCCTAATGCACCCCTATTGTTTTGGATTAGACGATTGAATCTTCCTGCTAAATCCAGTTTCAATATTTCTGTAAATTTCATCCGCCCCCCCAGCGTTCGCCTTTACACCTTGAAATGGAGCATATCTTACAAATGTGGATTGTCACATGCTATCGATCCAAATGAACGGCAAAACACCTAAATCCCTTCCGGCCAAGAATATTGCTGTGCACGCTCTCGCCCACATTGCTGCCATTCAAGTGAATAGTGCAAAGACAGATTTTGGCCCAACTGTGGCGGTTGGGTCAGGTTCGTTTGACGATCAACATAGGGGAAATGGTGCACCGGGGAAGATTCGAACTCCCGACCCCTAGATTCGTAGTCTAGTGCTCTATCCAGCTGAGCTACCGGTGCTTAAAATCAACGGTTCGAAAGTTCCGTCGATCAACAGCGCAAAGCCATATACTGGCTTTGAAATGATTGCAAGACCCACAATCGCAACTTTTTCATCTGATTGTCATTTTGCAGCGAAAAAGCCCGGATTAGCGGGGCAAACAAATCTCAAATTTTGTGCCTTTTTCAGTTTCGATATAATTGAGCTGTCCGCCATGTGCTTCGACAAGCTCCTTGGCGATGGCCAAACCGAGGCCCGTGCCGCCAGCACGGCCCGATCCCTCAAACGCACGGAACAGATTCTCTTTGGCGCGCGGCGACAAACCAGGCCCGTTATCTTCGATAAATAAACGCACTTGCTGGTCATTGGCGATCAGGGTGGCGGCGATGGACAGGTTTTGGCCATCTTGCAAGCTCAGTGGCTCCAATGCCTCACGCGCATTTTTGAGCAAATTGGTGAGGACGCGCGCGATCTGATCCGGGTCCACGCGGATGATGACATCATCTTCCACCTGATTGTGCCACTCGATTTCGGGGTGCATCCGCACCGCCGCATCGGTCGCGCATTCATCCAACAGTGCGCGTAAATCCACAGGCTCAAACCGTGGGGCCACCGATTTGTGGCGACCATAATCAAGCACCGACTGACAAAAATTGATGGCGCGATCCAGCGTATGCACCAATCGCGGCGCTAAACGCTGCACATGCGGGTCATCCAAATTGGCCACCTGATCCGAGAGTAATTGCGCCGCACCGAGGGTATTGCGCAAATCGTGATTGATCTTGGCGACGGCCAAGCCAAGGTCGGCCAAATGCTGCTTTTGTTTGAGCATGGCGAACAGATTGCTCTCCATTGCGGCTAGTTCCCGCTCAGCAACGCCAACTTCGTCGCCGCGTTCGGAAGGGATGATGATTTTGCGGGCGTCGTCAGGATCCTGCCGAAAGGAGATCATGTTCCGCGTCAGCCGGGTAATCGGGCGAATCAGCAATCCATTTAGAAACAAGAAGATCGCGAATGACGTGAAGCTGGCGACCAACAGCGAAAGCCAAAAAATATTGCGGGAATAGGTGATCAATTCTTCGCGCAACAGCGCTTCATTGACCAGCACCTCCACCACAACATCCTGGTTGTCCATGGGTACACCAATGACCCGCATGGTGCGGTTGGACCCGAAAAACAGCACTTCCAATGCGCGGCCAATCAAGTCCAATGGCGCGCGCTCTCGCGTATCAGCGGCATAGGCGGCCACGGGCATGGGCATATCTGCGCGCTCAATCAATTGGGATTGGCCCTGCGTGCGCACCACCAACGCCTCTGCCTGAGCAGAGCTTAACAATTTGCTGACGGTGTCTGGCGTCAAATCCATCGTGTCTGGCACGGTTTCAATGACCCGCGCAGCAACGCCAGCGACATGCACGCGATCATCCATCCAATTGATGCGGAAATTGGCGACTGAGGGCAGGTAGATCAACACCTCCACCACCATAATCATCGCGATGATCATGGTGATCAATTTCATTGAAAGGCCGAAAATGACCCGCTTTGGAGCGTCAATTTGTTCGTTCGCCATAATTGCCTTTGCAGCGCTTAAAGATCAGCCCAACATGCGGTTGAGCTGAAGCAAGAATTTCAGCGCCGGATGATCGACTTTATCTTTATAGAACTCCACCGCGATGCGCTTTGCAATCTCGAATTGCGTTGGGTAAGGCGCGACCATCTTGGTAAACGCCCCAACCTTCATTTTGTTGGCCACAGCCAAAGCATAGATATTGATCAATTCGCCCGCATTGTTGCCCACGGCCCCCGCGCCCAGGATTTTGCCTGACGGGGTGGTGATGACTTTAAGCAGCCCTTCCTCAACATGCTCGGCGCGAGCGCGGTCATTTTCAGCAAAACTCCAGCGCAGCACTTTGAATTTGTCGCCATATTTTTCCCGTGCGTCGGCCTCTGTGAGCCCGACATTTGCGATTTCGGGATCGGTATAGGTTGCCCAGGGAATAATGGTGGGATCGTTTTTGATCGGCAAACGGTATAGCGCGTTACGCACCACCAAGCCCCCATGATAACCCGCAACATGGGTAAATTGCAGGCCGCCAGCAACGTCGCCGATGGCATAGATGCGCTTGTTCGACGTTTTCAGCGATTTATTGACCTGAATGCCGCGGCCATCATAATTGACCTTCGCCTTTTCCAAATCCAAGGCTTCAACATTTGGCTTGCGCCCGGCCGCCAGCAGCAAATGCGACCCGACAATTTCTTCTGTATCGCCGTTTTTCAGTTCAATCGTCACAGCAATGTTTTTGGCCTTCTGCCCGACTTGCGTGACCTTCACGCCCTGACGGATCACCACGCCTTCGCGGCGAATTTGCTTGAGCGCAATATCGCTCAATTCCGGATCATCTTTGGCCAACGGGGTTTGCATTTCGAGCACGGTCACGTCGCTGCCGAGGCGGTGATGCGCCTGCGCCATTTCCATGCCAATCGGGCCGCCACCCACAACAATCAAATGTTGCGGCTTACGGGTCAGGTTAAAAATCGTTTCATTGGTGTGATACTCAATTTCGCTCAAGCCCGGAATCGGCGGCGACATGGGCCGCGAGCCTGTGGCAATTACAAACCGGCGGGGCTTGACGGCCTGATCACCCACCATCACGGTTTTGGCATCGGTGAATTTCGCTTCGCCCTGCAACACTGTGGCACCAAGACCCTCAAAACGCTCCACCGAATCGTGGGGTGCGATGTCGGCAATTACCCTGTGCACATGTTCATTCACGCGGCCAAAATTAATCTTGGGATCTTCTGCCGCGATGCCAAATTTGGTGGCGGTGCGCATATATTGCGCGCGTTTGGCTGAGGCAATGAGCGATTTTGACGGTACACAGCCATAGTTGAGGCAATCCCCGCCCATCTTGTCGCGCTCGACCAGCACAACGCTTGCGCCCAGCGATAAAGCAGCGGCCGCGACGGTTAAGCCGCCGGAACCGCCACCGATAACACAGAGATCAGGTTGAAGAATTTTTGCCATAAATAAAACTATCCTCGCACAATGTGCGCTTCCGTTCTTTTGTTTAAGCGGGCGTTTTGCGCACGCGCTTAATGATGATCGGGATCAAAGATGCGAGCCCCAAGGCACCCAACGCGATCAACAAATCTGTTGTGATGATATTGCCCACTTTCAGCGAAATGCCGCAAGTGGCATTTCCCGCTGCCATGCAAGCCTCGTATGCATCGGCCTGTGCCCGAACGATTGAATCAAGCCCCTCGCCCGCATAAGCGTAAGCGAACGTGCCCGGCGCAATGCCGACCAGTGTGGTCCAGAAAAAGATGGAGAACGGGACGCCCAGAATGCCGGGGACAATGTTGACCAATGTGAAGGGAAACACAGGGGTGAGCCGCAAAAACAGCATGTAATTCACGGCGTCTTTTTGGAAACCATCCCGCATACGCTGCACATAGCCTTTTGCGTTTTGCCGCATATGCTCGCCAAGCGATGTTTTGGCAATGAAAAAGAGAATCGATGCGCCCATCGTGGCGGCAACGATGGTAGCGAGGCCGGCTATCCACCAGCCCAAAAGCAAGCCACCCGAGACGGTGAGCACCCACGCGGCAGGAAATGAAAGCGCCACCGCCACCACATAAAATGCCATGTAGATGAGCACAGCGAACAATAAATAGTCCGCCACAAATTGGGACATGCGGGTATAGTTTTGAACCAATGCCTCAACGGAAAGCCATTTATAAGTGCCGGTGAAATAGAGCGCGGCAATGATGAGCACAAGAAGCGCCAACGGCAGCCAGCGCTTGGCGAGTGAAATCTTGTTTTGGTGCGACAAAGACATAGTTGGTCCCAAAGTTTGTGGTTGGTCCAGACTAATCATGGGTCGCGTCTGGACCCAAGTAAATTATGATGACAGAATGATCACTCAGATTTGAGGGTCAGGTGTGAAACAAAGGACGGAAAAAGTACGTCCGCGCACGAGGGTTTTGATTGACTTGGGCACTATGATTGCCTATAAGCCAGCCCAACTCGACCATTTAATGATGGTGCGGTCGGTATTTGTTTTGTCAAAATCAAAAGCCGTTGTGCCCTTTGGTCAATCAGGAATTAAACAGTAAAAGAGGAACCGTGTCCTTTAAGATGCGGTCTTGAAGAGCAATGAAGCGTACATTTCAGCCTAGCAATCTTGTTCGCACACGTCGTCACGGTTTCCGCGCACGTATGGCCACCAAGAACGGTCGTAAGATTTTGAATGCGCGTCGCGCACGTGGCCGCAAGCGTTTGTCAGCTTAAGTGACGATTTGGGCACGATAAGGGTCCGAAGAGCGAGATGACAACCATGCGCCAGTTGAAAAAAAGGGCGCAATTTTTGAAAGCCGCGCGTGGACGTAAAATTGTCCGGCGCGGCTTTGTGCTGCAAGCCGTTGCGCACAATGAAGATTGCGAGTTGGGTCCGGCGCTGGGCTACACAGTGACCAAGAGGGTGGGCAACGCACCGCAGCGCAATCGGATAAAGCGACGTTTACGCGCACTTTCCAAAGAATTCGCTGAAAAATTTGACCCAAATTTCAACTATGTGTTGATTGGTCGTCAAGAAGCGTTACATGAACCCTTTAACGAACTTAAAAAGAACCTCGCAAGAGCTCTTGAAAAGATACATGTCGAAAGAAGCGCTGCTTCGCATGCAATAGATCGGAAGTCAAAATCATGAATGAAGGCCGCAATTACGTCTTGGCAATCGGGTTGTCGATTTTGGTGCTGGTGGGGTGGCAATATTTTGTTGCTGGACCGCAACTGGAAAAAGCCCAACGGCAAGCTGAAATCGCTGCGCAGCAGGAGCAAGGCACATCAAGCACCGCGGATCTACCGACCCCATCTGCTGATGGCGACCCAAGCGATATTGCTGCGCCTGTAACCGGCGTTACTGGCAGCCGTGATGACGTGATCTCCCAAGGTGAACGCGTTGATATTTCGACCGATGCTTTGACAGGTTCGATTAATCTAACCGGCGGTCGCATCGATGATCTGCGCTTGAAGCGCTATCGCGAGACTGTGGATGAGACCAGCCCGATCATCACGCTTTTGTCGCCTGAAGGCACACCAGAGCCATTCTTTGTTGAGCAAGGCTGGGTAAGTGCCACTGGATCGACAGCAAACCTGCCGAAATCTGATACGCAGTGGGATGTTGTTGGCAACAGCACCTTGGGTGTGAATTCACCAGTGACGTTGCAGTATGACAATGGCAATGGGCAAATCTTTAAGCGCACATTCAATGTCGACGAAAACTATCTCTTCACTGTGACCCAGGCCGTTGAGAACAATGGTTCTGGCGATATTGCGCTGTTCCCTTATTCTCGCGTTACCCGGCAAGAAACGCCCAAGACTTCGGGCTTCTTTATTTTGCATGAAGGCCCAATCGGCGTTCTTTCCGACAATAATCTGGTTGAGCTTTCCTATGGCGACCTCGCTGAAGATGGTCGCAAAGACTTTTCATCCAATGGCGGCTGGCTTGGCTTCACCGATAAATATTGGGCCGCCGCAGTTGTGCCAACACCAGACACATCTGTGAATGCGCGTTTCTCCTATCGCACAGCGGGCGGACGCCCGACCTATCAGTCCAGCTTTGTAGCGCAGGACCCGATTGTTGTAGGGGCGAGCCAATCCGGCTCATTTACAAGCCACGTTTTTGCCGGCGCTAAAGTTGAAGAATATATCGACGACTATGAGCAGAATCTCGGCTTTGACCGATTTGAACTGTTGATTGACTGGGGTTGGTTCCACTTTATCACCAAACCCATTTTCTACATGATCCGGTTCCTCAATGGCATTTTGGGCAATTTCGGTCTCGCTATTTTGGCGGTGACCGTGATCATCAAAGCCTTGTTCTTCTGGTTCGCGAACAAATCTTACGCCTCCATGGCTGCCATGAAAAAAGTGCAGCCTGAGATGAAAGAAATTCAAGAGCGCCACAAAGATGATCGCATGCAGCAACAGCAGGCGATGATGGAGCTTTACAAGCGCGAAAAGATCAACCCGATGAGCGGTTGTTGGCCGGTTCTGATTCAGATCCCTGTGTTCTTCTCGCTCTACAAAGTGTTGTTTGTGACCATCGAAATGCGCCATGCGCCGTTCTTTGGCTGGATTCAGGATTTGGCGTCACCAGACCCGACCAACGTGTTCAACCTGTTCGGCTTGTTGCCATTTGACCCAACAGGCCTGCCCTTGTTGGGCGGTTTCCTGGCCTTGGGTGCATGGCCATTGATCATGGGTATCACCATGTTCGTGCAAATGCGCTTGAACCCTCCACCAGCAGATCCCACACAGGCAGCGATCTTTGCCTGGATGCCTGTGATATTCACATTCATGCTGGCAGGCTTCCCAGCTGGCTTGGTGATTTACTGGGCATGGAACAACTTCCTGTCCATCATCCAGCAATATGTGATTATGCGTCGCCATGGCGTGGATGTTGATTTGTTTGGCAACATCGCGGCCACCTTCAAGCGGAAAAAACCCGCTGAAGAAGAGGAAGCGAAATAATTGACGATCTAGCATGAGGCGGCTAATTTAGCCGCCTCAATTGTTTTTAGGGGTAGGCTCAGCCAATGATTCAATAACCGTACACCACCTTCGATGTGGACACGCTATTTGCTCACTCTTTTTTGCAAAGGACAGCCAATGTACGGCCCGAATCCGAATACCCCCTTTCCGATCAAAGATGTTGATCGGGTGATCTTCTTGAAAAACCACATTACCAATCCGCTGATCGAGGTTGGCGATTTCACCTATTACGATGATGGTGATCGACCGCAAGATTTCGAACAGCGCAATGTTCAATATCATTTTGAGTTTATCGGCGACAAACTCACCATCGGCAAATTCTGTGCCTTGGCCCAAGGCTGCCAGTTTATCATGAATGGCGCCAACCATTTGATGGAGGGGTTCTCCACTTTTCCATTTCAAATCTTCTCTGAGGACTGGGCAGATGGGTTTGACGCCAATAAGTGGGTTGAAAATTCCAAGGGGGACACCAGCATTGGTCATGATGTGTGGATCGGGCGGGACGCCACGATCATGCCCGGGGTGACCATCAGCAATGGCGCGATCATTGGCAGCAATGCCGTTGTGGCAAAAGACGTGCCAGCCTACGCCATCGTGGTTGGCAATCCGGCCCGCATTGTAAAGATGCGATTTGGCGATGGAATAATTGCGCGATTGGAGCAAATTGCGTGGTGGCATTGGCCGGTAGAAAAGATTACAAAGCACAAAGATGCGATAATGGGCGCGGAAATTGCGGCGCTAGAAAAGGCAAGTTTAGACGATGACTGAGTATTCTCCGGCAGAATTGGAAGCAGGCCGCCTGCTGTTTGCACGCCCTTGGGATTTCATCAAGGGGTGTGTGCGCATTGACGACCTTCCGCCAACCGACCGCACAGAGATCGCCTTTGCCGGCCGCTCAAATGTGGGCAAGTCTTCTTTAATCAACGCATTGACAGGGCGGGTAAATCTGGCGCGGACCTCTAACACGCCAGGGCGCACGCAGGAGCTGAATATTTTTGAAGCCAATGACGCACCGCTGCGCATTGTGGATATGCCCGGCTATGGCTTTGCCAAAGCGCCGAAAAAGACCGTTGAGACGTGGACCAAACTGATCCATTCCTATTTGAAGGGCCGCCCCAACCTGCGGCGGGTCTTTGTGTTGATCGATGGCCGACATGGGCCAAAACCCGCCGACGAAACGGTGATGAATGAGTTGGATGGTGCCGCGGTCTCTTATCAGATTGTGATCACCAAAGCGGATAAGCCAAAAGCTGAAGAATTGGCCAAAGTCATCGAGCGCACGACGCAAATCGTCAGCAAGCATGGCGCCGCCCATCCCGAACTGTTGGTCACCTCATCTGAAAAGAAAGATGGTATCGCTGAATTGCGCGCCGTAATCTCGATGCTTTAGGATTGTGCGCTAAATGCTGACCATGCGGGGCCACTCTGTTTCAGCATTGTGGTCCGTGATAAACCGCTCAAGATCATCCGCCCCCATTGGGCGGCCAAACAAGTAGCCTTGGAATGCGTCACAGCCCAGCAAACGCAGGATGCGTACCTGATCCTCGTGCTCAACGCCTTCCGCCAACACTTCAATGTTGAGCGACTTGCCCATATCGATAATCGATTTGATCAGGCGGCGTTGTTCGGCAGATTTGGTGAGCGGTGCCACAAATTGCCGATCGATCTTGAGCCGTTTCGGATGAAGGCGCACAAGGCCCACAATTGAGGCGTGCCCCGTACCAAAATCATCAATGTCGATATCGATGCCCATTTCCTGAAGGCGTTCCAGATTTTCATCCACGATCTTTTTGGATTCATCCAAGAAGATGGTTTCCACCAGCTCGAATGTGATTTGACCTGGTTTGATATCAAACTCCGATAGCGCGCTAATCAAGTCTTCGTCTTCCAGGCGGCTGGAGGATACGTTGACTGACGCGTTGGGCATTTCAAGCCCCTTGGCGCGCCAACGCGCCATGTCGTCGAGCACCGTTTGCAAGATCATGTGATCAAGCTTGTCCATCACATTCAGTTCTTGAGCGGTGGCCATAAACTCGTAGGGCGACAATAGCCCTTTGGTGGGATGATCCCACCGCGCCAGCGCCTCAACCCCGATGATTTTAAGCGAGTGTGCATCGAATTGCGGTTGATAGAATGGCACAAATTGAGCCTGCTCTATGCCGCGCAATACTTCATCCGCCAATGCGCGCGACTTGACGATGCTGGTCTGCAACTCGTCTGTGAAGAATGAAAAGCAATTTCGGCCATCTTGTTTCGCCCGATATAGCGCGATATCTGAGCGGACCAACAAATCCGTATATCGTGTATCATTGTCAGGGCTGCAGGCAATCCCCACACTTGCGCCAAAGCGACAGATTTGGCCTTCAAAGTTTAGCGGTCGATTGGCAGCGGCGATAATGCTGCGGGCTAGATCAGACAACATGTCCAAATCGCCGTCACATTCCATCACCACAACAAATTCATCCCCGCCCACGCGGCCGATAAAGCCATTTTTCGGCGCATTGGCGCGCAGGGCACCCGCGAAATAACAAAGGGTGGCGTCGCCCGCTCGGTGGCCCAACGTGTCGTTGATCTGCTTGAACCGATCCAAATCGATGGACAAGATGGCAAGGCCGCGCCCCTCTTCAGCAATGCTTTGCATATGGCTCAAATGCTGATCGAGCAGGCGGCGGTTGGGCAATCCGGTGAGTTCGTCATGCATCGCCAGATGCTCAATTTGCTGATGCGCGGACTCGAGCTCTTCGTTTTTGCCCTCGGTAATTTTCTTGGCGCTCAACAGCGCATTCTTCATCTCAACTTCTTCTGTTACGTCCCAGTTCACCCCGACCATCTTCGGATCGCCGCCAGCGGGGTGGTAATAGGAACACCGAGACTGGAGATGCCTGATTTGACCTTTGGGCAACACAATTCGGAACTGTGAATTCAAATTGCCCTTCGTGGCAATCGCGATTTCAAATTCCTTTTTGGCCCTTTCCCGATCTTCAGGATGAAGTGCATCCTCCCAATCTTTTTGTGAGCGGATATAGATGCAATCATCGTAGCCGAACAGATCGTTGGTGCGTTCGTCCCATACGTTTTCGCGCGTTCTTAAATTAACTTCCCAAACGCCAATAGCGGACGCAGAGAGCGCCACGCGCAAGCGCTCGTGCAGCAGCTCCAATTGTTGCTCGCGCGCCTCAAGCTCAACATTTTGTTTGCTGCGAAGCCGAATGAGATGGGCGGTATAGAGCAGCGGCACCACCACAATGAACAACGCAAGAACAAAGAAAAGTCTGAATTGCCAAATTGTCGGGGAACCATGGGCCCAGCCCTCACGCGGGGTGGCCAACAGAACCCAGCTACCGAATGGCAGGTTGACGCCAACGGTGACCGGATTGTGCTGTTGCATCGAAGGGTCGCCAAAAAACACATCGCCGGAAATGCCAGAGCCGTCCTGGCCCTGAAGGGCAATATCGAGATCTAGATCGTCGCTGAGAAGGCCGCTATCTTGATAAAGGCGCTCCGCATCAATTACGGCAGATACAATGCCCCAAAACTTCTTTTCGCCTGTAAAATCATTGAGAAAAACCGGGTAACGCCCGATAAAGCCGCGCCCGCCTTGCACGAGATCGACCGGCCCCGCCAAGACCAGCTCACCCGTATCACGCGCGCGCAAGGCCGCGGTGCGTTGCTGTTCATTTTGCTTATAGTCCAAGCCGATGACGCTTTCATTGCCAACATAGGGATAGATCATGTTGACTTTGAGATCAGGCGCCCCGGCCAACACCCGGAGTTGTTGTGAATCGTCAAAAAGACTACGCGCCAGAAAGGAAAACCGAACCTGCCCCATATCCGGCTCTGAGGCGATGACGCTCACCAACCCCTTCACCAATTGCAAATTGGCGTTGACCGTGTGTTCCAACTCCGCGCGCAAAACACTTGCTTTCGCCAGCACTTCGTTGCGCTGTTCCTGCATAAAGAGGCGATTGCGCTGATCTTCGGCGAAAATCCAAAAAAGGAAAATAAAGACAATACTGATCAGAGCCGGCAAATTTGTTAAATGCCAGACATATCGGCTCCAAAAGCCGTTTCTATGCCCCTGTTTGATCACGGTAATGTTTGCCCCGCCTTTCGTCTTCGTCAAAAGACTAGCGGCGGGATGTTTAAATTTTGATTATATTTGGGACAGAACCTTATTTTTGTTGGAAAAATCGAACAAATAACCGCCCCAATAAGGCTGATGATGATGTTTTTTGCAACGAGACGAGCGCTTCGTCTGCATCATCGGGGTCAAAAACAACGCCTTTGCGCTTGGTGAAGAGCGTTCTTGAAAACTCATCATCAAACTCGGGATGCGGTTGTACGCTGATCGCCGGGCCGTTTGGATAATAAAGACCAGCAAATGGCGTAAAGTCACTCTTGGCAATAATCTGCGCTTCCGGCGGTGCTTGAAGCACCTGATCCTGGTGTGAGGCGGTGACACTGACGTGGCTGGCCTCAAGGGCCAGTTTTTCGGGCAGATTGACCAATTGATAGTCATGCCGCCCAAGGCCCCATCCCTTTTCGGATTTGCCCGCATGGCCGCCAAGGGCCTCGGCCATGATCTGATGGCCAAAACAGATGCCCACCATGGGTAAATGGCGTGCATAGGCCTGCTTGATAAACTCTTTTAAAGGCGCAATCCATGGCAGCGGATCATAGACACCGTGGGAACTGCCTGTGATCAATATGGCCTCAACTTGATCAATAGGCGGCAGGGTCTCATTTTCAACAACACTGACCACTTCATAGTCAAAATCGCCACCTGCGGTTTCCAGCATTTTTTGCATCATGGTGCCGTAGGTGTCGAAATCATCCCGCATAGGCTCGGGCACAAGCCCCGTTTGAAGAATGGTTATTTTCATAATTGTGGCCTCAATATAATTTTGACCACATAAGACTATTGACAATTACCTGACAAGAGCGGTTTTACTCTGGACAAAGTCAGGTGAACCTGCACGATGGGGTTCGACCAAATCGCGATCATTCCCAAGGAATTTCCAAACGCATGACCAGCGAACCCAAGCCAAACAAATCTAAAGAAGCGGCCATTTTGGCCCAAGCCCTGCCCTATATGTTGCGCTATGACGACCGCGTGGTGGTTGTTAAATATGGCGGCCATGCCATGGGGGACGAGCAATTGGCACGCGCCTTTGCCCGCGACATTGTTCTTTTGCGCCAGTCTGGTGTGCACCCGATTGTGGTGCATGGGGGCGGGCCACAAATTGGCAAAATGCTCGAACGCCTAAACATCACGTCTGAATTTAAAGACGGGCTGCGGGTGACCGACCAGGCCACGGTCGACGTGGTGGAAATGGTGCTGGCGGGCGCAATCAACAAACAGATTGTAACCGCGATTACCCAGGAAGGTGGCCGCGCCATCGGCCTTTGCGGCAAGGATGCCAACATGGTCTCTGCCAAAAAACTGCGCCGCACCAAGATGGACCCGGACAGCAATATTGAGCGCATTGTTGATTTGGGTTTTGTTGGCGAGCCGAGCGAAGTACGGCCCGAGATTTTGCATCGCCTGATTTCAGAAGAAATTATCCCCGTGATCGCGCCGATTGCCGCTGGTGAAAAGGGCGACACGTTCAACATCAACGCTGACACGTTTGCTGGTGCCATTGCCTCGGCCATGGATGCCAAACGTTTCTTGCTGCTGACCGACGTTGAGGGCGTTTTGGGCGCGGATGGCGAGCTGATCACCGATATGGATGTGGATGGTGCCCGCAAGCTGATCGAAGACGGCGTGGCCAAAGGCGGCATGATCCCGAAACTGGAAACAGCGATTTCTGCGGCAGAAAATGGCGTGGAAGCGGTGGTGATTGTAAATGGCAAAACCGAACATGCGGTGCTATTGGAACTGTTCACAGAACATGGTGCTGGCACCCTGATTCATGTCAATCAAGATGAGGAGCTTTAATGTCACTTTCGCATGTCGACTGTTGGATCTTTGATCTCGACAATACCCTTTATCCCCGCACCTGCCGGTTGTTCGATCAGGTGGACAAGCTGATCACATCTTATGTGGTCGATGTAACGGGTTATGAATGGGCCGACGCGCGCAAGCTGCAAAAAGAGTTCTTCGCTGAATATGGCACAACCTTGAACGGTTTGATGGCCACCCGCAATATTGATCCGCATGACTATTTGCAAAAAGTGCATGACATTGATTATTCGCCGGTGCAGCCCAACCCGGCGCTGATGGACACTATTCGGGCGCTGCCGGGCCGCAAAATCATCTTCACCAATGCCGATCGTGGCCATGCGGAAAATGTGTTGAACCGCTTGGGCGGGGACGATGTGTTTGAAGACATTTTTGGCATTATTGAAGCCGAATTCGCGCCCAAGCCGCATAACCCATCTTACGAGAAATTTTTGGCCGCCCATGCAGTAACGCCAAAAAGCGCGGCCTTTTTCGAGGATATGGAAGTCAATTTGAAAGTGCCTCACAATTTGGGCATGCGCACGGTGCATGTGGTGCCCGGTGCAGACTTTGACGGCAGTGAATTGGAACCATTTGAGCTTGAGCGCAAGGATGGTGAAGCGCATATCCACCATGTGACCGACGATTTGGGCACCTTTTTGAGCCCGTTTGGGCGCCGAAGCTAGCCCTCAAATCTCTTGAGATAGGTTTGCAGCGTTTGGTGCGGCGCGAGTTTGAACTTCTCGCGTGCCAGAACCATCTGCTCAAACCGATCCATACGGAAATCACGAAAGTCCTGTCGGCTGGTACACCAGGCGGTCATCAACCAGATCGGGCCAAAATTGGCGAGCGCCAACGGGTAAAGCTGGCGTTCGCTCACTCTGTCATCTAGCGCGCGGTAGGTGACCTGCAAAATGCGGTTTTCATCAATTGCCTTGCGCACCAAACGTAGTTCTTTTTGCGGCATTTTCATGCCTTGCGGCGGAATCACCATCAGATGTGGACTGTCCAACTTGGCCTGATGGCTTTGCGGCACGGCATCGCGGATTTTGGCCAGCGCTTCCTTGGCGGCGGCGGACATATCCTTGTCGGCAATCAGGGCGAGGGTTTTTGCGCCGAGGGCCAGCGCTTCCAGCTGCTCAAAAGTGAAGCTGAGTGGCGGCAAGTCAAATTCGTCGCGCAGCATAAAGCCCACGCCAGGTTCAGAATCAATTGGTGCGCCAGAACCGATCAAATGCGCCATATCACGGTAGACAGAGCGTTTGGAGATTTCCAACTTCTCGCCAATTTGCTGCGCGGTCAGCGCGCCATTGGCGGTGCGCATAATTTGAATGATGCGGAAAAGGCGTTCGGCACGGCGCATTTTATGGGTCCCTACTCAACATTGTGGCCACAAGGGTGGCAACAGGGGGATGCTAGATCGCTTTCCATCAACAGGAAAGGAAAATCAAATGTCTCATGTTTTTGAATTGGTCAGCTACACTGCAAAGAACGCCGAAAACGCCCTTAAGCTGCGGCGCGAGGCCATGGACCACGCTAAGGAGTTGAAGGGCTTTGTGCGCTATCATGCGTTGGTGAACACTGAAGATAACAAGCATTTTGCCGATTTGGTGGAATGGGCCAGCCTTGAAGATGCACACGCGGCGGCGGAAAAGGTGATGACCTTGCCCGCCTTCCAAGGGATGATGGCTGAAATTGAGAGTGTTGAAAGCATGAAGCATTTCAACATTGATAAAATCTCCGAATAAAAAGAAGCCCGGCTCGTGCCGGGCTTTTCTTATTCTGGTGTGTCGCAACCTTCATCGGTGATTTTGGGCAAATTGTAGAATTCGCGCACAATGCACCAAGCTTCTTCTGCCGTGTCTACCGTTTCAAACAGGTCGAGATCGCCCGGCGAGATAGTGCCCTCTTCCGCCAAGGCTTCAAGATTGATCACGCGTGACCAAAAATCCTTGCCGAACAAGAGCACAGGCACGCGCTCCATACGCCCTGTCTGGATCAGCGTCAGGGCTTCAAAGAACTCATCCATTGTGCCAAAACCACCGGGGAATACGGCGATCACCCGAGCGCGCAGCAGGAAGTGAATTTTGCGGGTGGCAAAATAGTGAAAGTTAAAACAAAGGTCTGGCGTCACATATTGGTTGGGCGCCTGCTCGTGCGGCAAGACAATGTTGAGACCAATATTGGGCGCGCCAACTTCTACAGCACCTTTGCTGCCCGCTTCCATAACGCCGGGTCCGCCGCCTGTTACGACAACATATTCTTTATAGTCCAATGTCTCAGACGTCAGCGACGCCAGCCGCGAAAATTTGCGAGCCTCTTCATAATATTTGGAGTTCTTTTCCAAATTTTTCTTCTGAACATCGTTTTTGGCTGCCCATGCCTCTGCGCCGGGCGCAGGCAAACGCGCACCGCCGAACAGAACCACGGTGGAATTAATGCCGCGCTCGGCCAACCACAATTCAGGCTTTAAAATTTCCAATTGCAACCGAATGGGGCGGGTTTCTTCCGCGGTCATAAACTCTTCGTCGGAAAAGGCCAGCTTATAGGCTGCAGATTCGGTTTGCGGCGTGCGCGGCACCCGACGGGCAACGTTGATGTCCTCTTCGGAAGTGCGAAGCGAAGTGTGGTGCTGTCTGCGGCGTCTTGCCATTATATTTTCCCTTCAAGGTGCCTAGGTCTTGCGTTATCTTTGCGCGTGAAGCGTTAAAGATGTTTTGGCTTCAGATCAATTTTACGGCCAAAGCGCGAAAAAGCGAGGTTGACAGGTGCACCTTGCACGCTAATGTCGCGCAAAAGACAATGCCCATCACCAAGGAGACCCTCAAATGGATCGCGCCGAACTGGCTCAAACTATTGATAACGCGTTTGATAATCGCGATGAGATCACTTTTGCAACACAAGGTGTTGTCCGCGATGCGGTCAATGAAGCCCTTGAGTTGATGGACCGCGGCGAAGCCCGCGTTGCCGAACAAAATGTGCAAGGCGAATGGGTGGTCAATCAATGGCTGAAAAAAGCTGTGCTTTTGTCGTTCCGCTTGAACGATATGGAAGTGATTGAAGGCGGACCTGGCGGCGCCACATGGTGGGACAAAGTGCCGTCTAAATTTGCAGGCTGGGGCGACAATCGTTTCCGCGAAGCAGGCTTTCGCGCGGTGCCGGGCGCGATTGTGCGCAAATCAGCGCATATCGGCCGCAATGTGGTTTTGATGCCATCTTTCGTGAACCTGGGCGCCTATGTTGATGATGGCTGCATGGTGGACACATGGGCCACTGTGGGCTCTTGCGCGCAAATCGGTAAGGGTGTTCACCTTTCCGGCGGCGTTGGCATTGGCGGCGTATTGGAGCCGCTGCAAGCTGGCCCAGTGATCATTGAAGATGATTGTTTTATCGGGGCGCGTTCTGAAATTGTGGAAGGCGTGCGCGTGGGCAAAGGCTCCGTGATTTCCATGGGCGTGTTTATTGGCCAATCTACAAAGATCGTGAACCGGGAAACTGGCGAAATTCATATTGGCGAAGTGCCGCCCTATTCTGTTGTGGTGTCTGGCTCTATGCCGGGCAAACCCTTCCCAGATGGCACACCGGGTCCAAGCCTTTATTGTGCAGTGATCGTGAAGCAGGTGGACGAGCGCACGCGCTCTAAAACCTCCATCAATGATTTGTTGCGGGAGGCGTAAGTGAGTCAGGCACTCGACCTATTGCGTGATCTGATCCGCTGCAAATCTGTGACGCCTGCCAATGACGGCGCGTTGGAGATTTTGCAAGATTTTCTGACGCCATTGGGCTTCGAGTGCCAAATCGTCACCTTTGATGGCGATGGGTCTTACCCAGTGAACAACCTGTTCGCCACGCGCAACCGTGGCGGACGGCATTTGCTGTTTGCCGGGCACACAGATGTGGTGCCTGTGGGCGATGAAGCCGCCTGGACCCACGATCCGTTTGGCGCTGAGGAAGTGGACGGCGTGATGTGGGGCCGTGGCGCAGTCGACATGAAAAGCGGTGTGGCCGCTTTTTGCGCGGCACTGCCTGAGCTGGTGGACAGCGGTGAAGCCGACAATGGCACCATCTCGCTGTTGATCACAGGCGATGAGGAAAGCGACGCGGTGAACGGCACCGTCAAAACCTTGCAATGGGCGAAAGAGCAAGGCCATCAGTTTGACTTCGGCTTGGTGGGCGAACCCTCCAGCACAGAAGAGTTTGGCGATGTGGTCAAAATTGGTCGGCGTGGCTCACTGAGCTTCACCATCACGGTGGCAGGCGAGCAAGGCCATGTGGCCTACCCGCATAAGGCCAATAATCCGATCCCGGTTTTGTCCAAAATTGCAGCGCAATTGTCGTCAGAGCCATTGGATGAGGGCAACGAGAATTTTCAAGCAACCAACCTGGAACTGGTGACTATTGATGTGGGCAACAGCGCCAGTAATGTGATCCCCGCCAGCGGTCGCATGAGCGGCAATATCCGTTTCAATGACCTTTGGGACGCGTTCAAACTGGAATATTGGTTGGGGCAACAAATCCTCAAAGTGCCCGCCAATGGGTGCGATATTGAGCTGAAAATTCATCATCCGGTGTCGCGCTCATTTGTCTCCAATGAGTCAAAAGATGTCGATCTGCTTATTGAAACTGTGAAGAAGCACGCCAATATTACACCAGAGCGCTCCACTGGCGGTGGCACGTCAGATGCGCGGTTTATTGCTGATTATTGCCCTGTCGCAGAGTTTGGCCTTGTGGGCAAAAGCATGCACCAGGTAGACGAGCATGTGCCAACAGCTATGGTGGACCGATTGCAAGCGGTTTACACTGACTATGTCCGCGCCTTCCTAGATCAAAAGAGTTGATATGAACAATCGTCCCTACCTTGAAGAAATGATTGATGCCGCCAAGGGCGTCTTTGCGCTGATCCGAGGTGAAAAGGATAAGTTGGGATATTTCAACTTTTCGCAATCTGGTTTGGTCGGCAGCTTTATCGCGGTGTTGATCGGCTTGGCGTTGCAGGAAGTGTTTTCGGGGCCAGGGCCAGAAGATTTGCAGGTGCCCGCATGGGCGAACTTGATCAGCTATGCGTTGTTATATGCGACACCGTTTTTGGTTGCCTACGGATTTTTGAGCATCATCGGCGAGCGAGACCGGATGTTGGGCTATATGGTCGCGAACAATTGGGCCAGCTTCTTTTTCACGCTAATACTCGTGGCGATCTTTATCTTCCAACTGCTCGCCAGCGTTGGGTATTTTGTGATCGTGGTCCTGACCATTTTGGTATTTTGGCGCACCGCGCGGCTCATTTTGGGCTTCACCATACCGCAAACCATCATCTTTTTTGTGGCGACCATTATGGCCGTTCTGATGGCAGCGATGCTAACGGTGAACATTCTATTCGCAGCGGCAGGTGTTGATCCGGCTGTATTTTTGGACGCGCAAACCTCAGGCGTCTAAATCGGGATAATCCACACCGATCAAATACAGGCCATCTGGCGGAGACACCGGACCGCATGCTTTACGGTCTGCCGCATCGAGCGCCGCGCGAAAATCCTGCGGCGTCCATCTTTCCCGTCCCACTTCCACCAGCGAGCCAACCATGGAACGGACCTGGTTGTGCAAGAAGCTGCGTGCAGACGCGAACACATGGATCATCTCGCCCCGTCGCTCCACATCCAGCCGATCAAGCGTGCGGATGGGTGAGTTGGCCTGACACATGGACGCGCGGAACGTGGTGAAATCATGCTTACCCAAGATCAGCTGCGCCGCCTCGTGCATCTTATCGGCATCCAGCGCGTGGGGCACATGCCAGACGCGATTGCGCATGAAGGTGGGCCGCGCTTTTCGGTTTAGGATGAGAAATTCATAGTGTCGCGATAGCGCCGAAAAGCGCGCTTCAAAATGGTCGGGCACTGGCACATGGCCGGTGATGGCGATGGGCAACGGCTTTAGATGAAAGTTCATCGCTTCGGCGATGCGAAACGAATCCCATTGCTTGGATAAATCCAGGTGAAACACTTGCCCCGTGGCGTGCACCCCTGAATCGGTGCGCCCTGCGGCTTGTACCTTCACGCGTTCGCCAGAGAATTTTTCAATCGCGTCTTCAATGGCGTCCTGCACCCCCTTGCCGTCGAGTTGGGACTGCCACCCGTGAAACGGGGTGCCATAATATTCAACTGTGAGCTTGTAGCGGGGCACTATTGTGCAACCTTGCCTTTAAGCGAGCCGGGGCCGCGCAAAAAGGTTTCCACATCCATGGCGCCTTTGCCTTCGCGCTGAACAGTGAGTGGCAAAATGGCCCCCTCGCCGCAAGCGATGCGCAAATCATCGTCGAGCACGGTGCCGGGTGCACCGCTTCCATCCACTAGGCTGGCTTTGATGATCTTGATGCGGACAGGCTTGTCATTGATCTCAATTTCGAACCACGCGCCAGGAAAGGGCGACAGGCCGCGAATTTGGTTGTGCACCACCGCCGCAGGCTGGGTCCAATCGATCCGCGCTTCGGCCTTCTCTATCTTTTTGGCGTAGGTCACGCCTTCAGTGCTTTGCGGCGTGAAATCCATGCTGTCGCGTTCCAACGCCGAAAGGGCTCGGCCCATCATATCGGCGCCACGCACCATCATTTCATCGTGCAATTCGCCCGCGGTCATGTTGGGTGAGATGGGGATTTCATCAATCAAACCGACATCGCCTGTGTCCAGGCCTTTGTCCATTTTCATGATCATGATGCCGGTTTGAGTGTCGCCTGCCATGATTGCCCGTTGGATGGGCGCAGCGCCACGCCAGCGCGGCAGCAAGGAGCCGTGCAAATTCAAGCAGCCTTTTTCTGGTGCATCCAAAATGGCTTGCGGCAGCAACAGCCCATAGGCCACGACAACGGCAACATCAGCATCAAGCGCTTGGAATGCTTCGACATCGGCCGGGTCTTTGAAATTGAGCGGCGTGCGGACTTCAAGCCCAAACCCTTCGGCCAATTCGTGCACCGGCGATTTACGGTCTTTTTTGCCCCGGCCCGCTGGGCGCGGCGGCTGGGTATAGACCGCCACGACATCGTGGCCACGGCCAATAATCTCACTCAAAGTTGGCACGGCAATTTCTGGCGTGCCCATAAAGATGACCCGCATATTACCCCGCTGCGCGTTTAGCGATTTTTTGGAATTTTTTGGTGACCCGCTCGCGCTTTAACCGCGACAGATAGTCGATGAACAATTTGCCGTCCAAATGGTCGATCTCGTGCTGCACAACGGTGGACAAAAGCTCTTCGGCTTCCAGCTCTTGCGCCGCGCCGTTCTCATCCAGATATTTTACGCGGATTTTGACCGGGCGCTCCACATCCTCATAATATTCAGGGATCGACAGGCAGCCTTCTTGATAGACCCATGTTTCGTCCGACGCCCAGGTGATTTCTGGATTGACCATGGCGATCGGGTTTGGCTCGTCCTCTTCTTTGGAGGGGTCCATCACGATGACCCGATGCAGCTCGCCAATTTGCGGCGCGGCAAGGCCAACGCCGGGCGCGTCATACATCGTTTCAAACATATCTTTAATCAGTGTTTTGATCTCGTCATTCACGGTTTCAACAGGCGTGGCGACCTTGCGCAAAACATCGTTTGGGATATGCAAAATGGGGCGGATGGTCATGGTATTAATCTCTTGGTTCAACTTTGGGTGCTTGGATAGGCCGATTAGCCCTTCGGGTCAAGAAATTCGGCGCATAGCTGCCCTGCTTCTGTGAGATATAGGCAGAGAATCGTTCAAGTTAAAGCCACCAGCGCTTTAAGGCGGCACATGGGCGCGAATCACGATATGTTCTCCCTATGAATGATGTACTTTTTTATGCCTTCGGGCATGGCTTTACCGCACTAGAACTCACTTTGACGGGCGTTGGCCTGTTGCTGATTTTGGCGATTGTGGCGCTGATCGGAAGTTGGCGAGCTGGCCAGCAAAGGGCGATTGAAGCCGCGCGCATTGCCGAGCGCAATCAAGAGATGGAACGGCACATGGCCGACCTAATGCGGGTGCAAAGCGAGATGACCGGGCGCATGCACACCATGTCGGAGATTTTTGGCAGCCGCACATCGGATTTGGCCAAGGCATTGACCGACCGGATTGATAGCGCCAGCCACCGCATGGGACAAACGGTGACGGAATCGCGCACCAAGACCGAGGAGAGCCTCTCCAAGCTGAATGAACGGCTGGCGGTGATTGATCGCGCGCAAGCCAATATTTCCGAGCTGTCACACGAGATGGTCTCTTTGCGCGATATTCTGGCCAACAAGCAATCGCGCGGGGCATTTGGGCAAGGGCGGATGGAAGCGATTATTTCCGATGGCTTGCCCTCCAGCTCCTTCCAGTTTCAAGCCACCCTTTCCAACAATTCGCGGCCCGATTGTTTGGTGCTGATGCCCAACAAGGCGCCCGATTTGGTGGTGGACGCAAAGTTTCCGCTGGAAAGCTGGCAGCGGATTAATGACGCGCAAGATGCGGTGGAACTGAAAGGCGCGATGACCCAGTTCCGCACCGACATGACCAAGCATATGAAGGATATTTCGGAAAAATATCTGATCGCCGGGGAAACACAGGACACGGCCTTTATGTTTGTGCCCTCCGAGGCCATTTTTGCGGATATTCATGAGAAGTTCGATGATCTGGTGCAAAAAGCTTTGCGGATGCGGGTGGTGATTGTGTCGCCCTCGCTTTTGATGCTCTCAATCCAAGTGATCCAAGCACTGCTGCGCGACGTGAAAATGCGCGAACAGGCGCATATTATCCAGTCCGAAGTCACCAATCTTCTGGCCGATGTGGGCCGCTTGTCTGACCGCGTGCACAAGCTGCAAACCCATTTCCAACAAGCTAACCGCGATGTGGAACAGATTTTGATTTCCACCGGCAAGGTCAACAAACGCGGCGAACGGATCGAGCAGCTTGAGTTTGAGGAAACTAAGGTGATGTTGGAGGGGGATGGGTAGTTTTTTCCGAGGTCTGCTTTGAGCCCTTTGTCGCCATTGAATTTTGTTTCCTGATGGGCAATTCCGGCCCAAAGCTGCCGTTGGCCATTGCCACTCGATGCTGCATCTGCAGCCAGCATTGCCGACATTCGCCGCGCACACACAAAGCCTGAAGGCATATAAGTGATAGAGGAGTGCTTGCGATGACCCGAACGCATTGCACCGTACTCGACTATGCGGAGCAGATGGTCCGTGTGCCGTAAGCGTCGAAAGCGAGCGTTGGCATTGACAGCGATGCATGGAAAACGTGAATAAGTATCCCAGATGCCGCCCTTTTAGAGCACATCCTACCGAGCGGGGTTTTATCCTGTGTCCGAGGACAAAGGGCGCCCGGTTGTCATGATAGATGCGAGATTTTGATATATTTTAGTAGATCAATATCACCATATGATCTATATTAGCATATCGAATTTGATTGCTGCGTTGAAAGTGTGATACATTATTCTATATCAAAAGTGGCTCTTGATGTGTGAAAGTAGATCGGAATATGAGTTACGCCACCGAAAACATCGCCGCTTCCCTGAAGTCGGCACGTGAAAACAAGGGGTTAAGCCAAAGAGAGCTTAGCGCTCGATCAGGCGTGCCGCAATCGCATATCTCAAAGATTGAGAGCAACGCAGTCGATCTGCGGCTTTCGAGTCTTGCTTCACTTGCCCATGCGCTTGACCTTGAACTGACGATGATACCAAGAAAATCGGCGCCGGCAGTCAGATCGATTGTGCGCAGTACGGGCAGTCACAAACCTCAAAGCAACAACGATGCACTGCGCGAGCTTGCGCGCGCGCAACGTGCTCTTGATGCGCTCCCCAAGGCTTTGCATGAGAACTCTGCGATGGAAACGCTACAAAGACAATTTCAAGAAATGAATAATTTCCGCAACATCTTGCAAGAAACTGACGCCATTAGGAATATACGCAGCGCGATCGAAGCAATTGAGAATTCTGGGGGGCACAAGAACCTAGAAAAAATTGCCAAAGATGCTCAACGTCTCCGCAATATGTTGGCGCACAGTATGCCGTCACACAAGATCAACGAACTAGCCAGTAGACCGGCCTACAGCCTAGACGAGGATGACAGTGATGGCTGATGTTTCTGTTCTAAATGTTGAGCTTTATGGGGAGGCTATCGGCACGTTGACACGCGTCGCGGGGGATCGCAGCCTTTTCGCGTTCAACGAAGAGTATATTGAAAACTCTGACCGCCCGACACTTAGCTTGTTCTTCAAGGATGAGCTTGGCGAGTTGCGCACGGAATTTAAACCTGTCCAAAAGCAGGTCATGCCGTTCTTTTCCAACCTATTGCCGGAGGGGCACTTGCGCAAGTACCTCGCAGAGCAAGCAGGGGTGAATGCTGAACGAGAATTCTTCTTGCTTTGGGCCTTAGGGCGCGACCTTCCTGGCGCTATTACAATCAAACCGGCGGACGGCGAAATCTGGCCACCGGAGGCCGCGCATGTAGGTGGCGAAGACGCGCCAAAATCCAAAGACAACATGCTTCGGTTCTCTCTTGCCGGTGTTCAATTGAAATTCTCAGCCGTTGAGGGCGCGAGTGGTGGGCTGACTATTCCCGCGTCGGGCATCGGCGGTGACTGGATCGTCAAGCTGCCGTCACGGGAATACATGGGTGTCCCTGAAAACGAATTCTCAATGATGCGGCTGGCCAGCATGCTCGGCATGGACGTGCCTCGTATTGATCTGGTCGACATCGATAGTATCGCAAATCTGCCAGATGGCACTGATCGCTTTGGAACAAAGGCCTTCGTTATCGAACGCTTTGACCGGCACCCCAGCGGAGAGCGGGTGCATATCGAAGACTTCGCGCAAGTCTTTGGTGTCTACGGCGAAGACAAATATAAAAAGGCGAGCATGCGCAACATTGCTGCCGTCATTGGAGCAGAAGGGTCGGATGAAGACATCCGCGAGTTCGTACGCCGCTTGACGTTCAGCACGCTGATTGGCAATGGGGACATGCATCTTAAGAACTGGTCGCTGATCTATCCTGATCGACGCACTGCCGCCCTTTCGCCAGCCTATGATTTTGTATCGACAGTTCCATACATTAAGGGTGACAGCTTCGCACTGAACTACAGCCGCGTGCGAGATTTTGCTGCCTTTGATGAAGATGAAATCTCCCATCTCGCCGCGAAAGCAGCGTTGCCCGGCAAAATGGTTCTTGAAGTGGCACGAGAAACCACGAGCGATTTTGCATCGCTCTGGAAGCGTGAAAAATATGCGTTGCCGATGCGCGACGACGTTAGGGCGGCGATTGATGCACTACTGCCAATCCTCCCTTTGATGAAAGAACACCTTTAGAAAGCCAATTTTATGAAGATTTTCCCAAGTTGCGAAGTAAAAATTCTATCGGAATGCCCAAGCGAAGGTCCGAAATGTCCGCATAGCTGTCATTCCATCATAAGCTGCTATTCTATGGCTTTCATCAGGTGATCTCATCAATAGAGATATATCAGCGTTTCCTTTTTGGTCGTGCCGGATGGGCCAATCACAGTGCCGCGATTTTGGCGCCTGTGCGGCGTCACGGCATATGAACAATAGAGCGCCATTTTGCCGAAAATGGCCGGAGGTGGTATTCTTGGACCACCATAGGGCGTCAGGGGGAGGCGAAATGGGGAACGAGACTGAATCTGTTATTGATCATTATACCCGTCATAATCTGATGCAACGCATCCGCGATGCCTTGCGATCAGCCGGGCACGACCCGGAAAATCCCACGCGGGAGATGCTGGCGGAACTCGACCATTTGCACGGCGGTGGCTTCACCACAACCGAAACGCAGGTGGCGCTGGCCGAAATTCCAACGGGCTGTCACGTGCTTGATGCGGGCTGTGGCATTGGCGGGCCAAGCCGGTTTCTGGCGGGGCAACATGGGTGCACAGTTGAGGGCATCGATTTAACGCCGGAATATATCGACGTGGCCACGCAGTTAAATGAAATGGTTGGGCTTGACGACAAAATCTCCTTGTCTGTCGGCAGCGTGACGGAGCTGCCTTATGACAATGAAAGGTTCGATGCGGTGTTATGCCAGAATGTCTCCATGAATGTTTCCGACAAGGAAACCCTGTTCTGCGAGGCTTTCCGGGTGCTCAAACCGGGCGGCATCTATACCATCAGCCATATTGCTGAAGGCCCTAACGCGCCGCCCATCTACCCGCTGCCCTGGGCGCGCACGTCGGATGGGAGCTTTCTGGAAACGCCGGAACGCATTTTGATGCTGCTCAAGCAAGCGGGATTTGAAGCGATTGAAGATCGCGCCGCCACCGCACCATCGCAACCCGGCGGCGGTCCCCAGCCAGGGACAATCGGAGCAATTCCCGCAATGGGCGATGATATGCCGGAGCGCACTGGCAACAGCGCACGATCCATTGAACAAGGGCGGCTGGTGGCGATGATGGTGGTCGCGCATCGACCCCAATAATTGGTTGGCGGAGATCGAGGAATTGGCAGCGACAAAGTGACCGCCGCCTAATGATCTGGAACCATCCCCCGGTCCCATACGTTTCTCCTTACAATGAAAGGAGTGCGAGATATGATTGATTTTAAGAAGGAATTCTGGAAGCGCCTCTCTAATGTTAAATCTGGTTTGATGGATGTGGACGGGCGTTTGTTTCCGATGACGCCGAACCTGACGCCAGAGGATGACGGGGCGATCTGGTTTATCACCTCGAAAGGCACAGATGCGGCGGATGCGGCGGAAGCGGGGAAAACCATTCGCTTTGCCCTGTCCGACAACAGTGCCGGTTTGCACGGCTATGTGAACGGCAAAGTCTCCACATCGCCCAACCAGGAAAAGCTGGAAGAAATCTGGAGCGTTGTGGCTTCAGCATGGTTCGAGGACGGCAAATATGATCCCGATCTGGTCTTGGTCAAATTTGAGCCGCAGGATGGTGAAATTTGGCTGAGCACGGAAAGCGGTGCTGTCTTCCTGTTTGAAACCATCAAGGCCAATTTGACCCATCATGAGCCGGATGTGGGCCAACGTGCCACGTTGGATTTTAAGAAGGCCGCTTAAATCTGGCAAAAGGACATTCAATTGTGCCGCCGGTGCTTAGGCATCTGGCGGCACATTATTTTGTGCACCCTACACCACCTCATGGTTTTGACGGAACGCGCGCGGGCCTTGGCCTGTCCAGCGCTTAAAGGCGCGGGAGAAGGCCGCGACGTCCGAGAACCCCAGTAAATAGGCAATGTCGCCCACGCTGAGCTTTTGGCTTTTCAGATGCGACATGGCCATGGTGTGGCGCAGCTCTTCCAGCACGTCACGATAGGCTGTGTTCTCCTCTTTCAGGCGACGAAACAGTGTTTGACGACTCATGCCCAATTGGGCGGCGATTTGATCTGCCCCCGGATTGCCCAAATGCAAAAGCGGCAAAAGCGCCTGCTCCACTTGGCCGCGAGTGCTTTTTTGTGTCGATAACTTTGCCAAAAGCTGATCGGCCCGCTCGGCCAGGAGATTGGACATATAGGTTGGGCTTTGCGCGACGGGCCATGCGGCGACCTCCGGGTGCAGCTCCAACGCGTTCCACTTGGTCTCAAAATGTACCGGACATTGAAATATACGGGCATATTCATCCCTGTAAGACGGTGCTGCATGCGTAAAGTGGACTGAAAGGATATGCGGGGCGTCAAGAAATTGGCGCGGCCCACACGTCAGCCGCGCAAAGGCATTTTCCACCAGTTCCGGCACATTTTGTGCGGGTGCCGCCTGATAAACCATATAGGGACGCCCGTCCTGCTGGGTCAGTTCAAAATGCGGGCTGCCCGCTGGATCATTGATCTCCATGGCCAGCCGCCCATAGTGCTGCAATTGCTGAAATGCCGCGCCCATAGTGGGGGCGGCATTCATGATCAGGCCGACGATTGAAAGATCGGCCATGTCCACATCTTCGCCCCAATGCAGCGCGAGCGCGAGATCGCCGGTTTCCTTTTGCGCTTGATGCATGAGCGCGAGATAGTGCTTGAACGGCACCCGCGTGTCCGGATCCGTCAGATCCATATCGACGAGCCCCACCTTGAGCCGCAAATCGGCAGCATCTGCCCCGCGTGAGGCCGCATAGGTCAAGAGGCCCGCTGCTAAACCGGCTGACACTGTGGAATACGCCAATTCTATCTCCTGTTACAAAGGATCAAGTTTCAAGCAACCTAAGATCATGGACTTAATCTTATATCCGGCTACAAATCTATGTTCACTAGATCGCTATTCTCTCTGCGAATTGCAAGAAGGACAAAAAATTGAAGCCCGTTTCGCTGTTGCGCCTTTATTTATTGCGCGGATGTTATTTGTTGTTGTTGGTTGGCCTGTCGATACAGATCGTGCCTGACCTGTTTGGCCCGGTGGTGACCATGCCCATGATGGATGGCGTTGTTACCGCCATGTTGAGCGCTTTGGCGGTGCTCTCCATTCTCGGGCTGTTCGCGCCCCTCTTTATGCTGCCGCTGCTTTGGTTTGAGCTTTGTTGGAAGCTCCTTTGGGTGCTGTTTGTGGCCCTGCCCCGCTGGCAAACGGGCACCATGGATGAAGGGACCATCGAGGTCTTGTTTGCCTGCGCCTTTGTGGTGCCATTTGTGTTTATCATCCCGTGGCGTTATGCGATTGCCCGCTATTTAGCGGCACTGGATCCGTGGCGCGCCAAGAACGATTGATTGAGCGGAAGCGCGGCATAAAAAAAAGCCCCGGTCAAACGGGGCTTTTTTCGTTCAACGCCTTAGCGATTGGGCGGTCGCCAATCGCTTTTGATCGGCTTTTGCTTATTCAGATTTAGCGCCAAGCCGATGATAACGCCGACACCAATGGCGACGGTTAGGTCTACAGCGACGGTGAGGACAAGGGTGAGCAATAAGAGGAACAGATCGCTCTTTTTGCCGTGTGCATATTCACCCCATTTGTCCACTTCCATCATGTTCCACGCGGTGACCATCAGTAATGCAGCCAGGGCAGGCATGGCCAGATAGCCCGCGAGCGGCGTGGCCAGCAACATGACGATCAAGATGGTGACAGCATGCACCAACCCGGCCACAGGCGTTTTGCCGCCAGCTTTGATGTTGGTCGCCGTACGTGCGATGGCGCCCGTAGCGGGCAGCCCGGTGAACAAGGCCGATCCGATATTAGCGATACCTTGCGCTGTTAGCTCCGCATTTGGGCGATGATGACCTTCGATCATCTTGTCCGCCACCATGGCAGACAACAGCGATTCCACGCCTGCCAGAAAGGCGATGATAAAGGCCAAGGGGAGCAGTTCAATAATACGATCCAATGTAAGCACGGGCAGTTGCGGCATGGGCAAGCCGCTGGGCAGTTCGCCAAATTGCGACCCGAGGGTGCTGACAGGCAGGGCAAAGGCAAACACCGCGAGCGAGCCAATGCTAACCGCCACAATGAGACCTGGAAATTTGGGGGCCATGCGACGCAGGGCGACAATCATCACCAAAGTTGCCAAGGCAATGGCCAAAGTGACCAAGCTCATCGTATCGCGGGCGCCCCAGAAGGCGTGCACTTTTTCGAAAAACTCTGCGGGCACTTCTGCCAAGGACAGGCCGAAGAAACTGTTGAGCTGGCTGGTGCCAATGATGATGCCGATTCCGATGGTGAACCCAGCCACCACGGCTTCAGGCACAAAGGCGATGAGATTGCCTGCCCGGAAATATCCGGCGATCAACAAAATGATCCCCGCCATGAAGGTGGCCAACACCAAACCATCATATCCATGCTCAGCGATGACACCGAACACCACCACAATAAAGGCCCCGGTTGGCCCGCCAATTTGAACTCGGCTGCCGCCAAACAAGGAAATCAAGAAGCCCGCAACAATTGCGGTGACAATTCCTTTTTCTGGTGTTGCGCCCGAGGCGATAGCGATGGCCAAGCTGAGCGGCAGCGCCACCATCGCAACCGTGATGCCTGCGATCAGGTCAGCGAGAAAAAGTGGCCAACTATAGGATTGAATCGTGGTGAGTATTTTTGGGAGTCGCATGGGAAAATCATACATCGCCGGTTCAGCGACTGTCATGAATTTTCTTTATGCCGCGCCGAAATGGCGCAAAGAAAAGCCCCGGCGAACCGGGGCTTCTGTTATTCCGCTGCTGTCATATTCTGTTTGGCGGCGCGTTGCACCATGCCATAGAGATCCCGCGGATCGTCTGGATCGGCGAGCATGTCCAAATCTTCATAGAACTGGGTGCCTTGGATGGCCTGATAGATAAAGCGCAGGGCAGAGAAATCTTCGACGGCGAAGCCGACACTGTCAAACAATGTGATTTGCCCTTCGGCTTTGCGGCCTTCTTTTTGGCCTGACATCACTTCCCACAATTCGGTGACTTCATAGTCACCCGGCAATTGTTGAATTTCGCCTTCAATGCGGGTTTGCGGGGTGAACTCGGTGAAGATTTCTGAGCGGTACAAAATGTCTTTATGTAGCTCGGTCTTGCCCGGGCAATCGCCGCCAATGGCGTTGATGTGCATGCCAGAGCCGACCATATTGTCGGTGAGGATGGTGGCATATTGCTTATCCGCCGTGCAGGTGGTGATGATCTCGGCCCCGGCCACACAATCTTCGCCGGTGCTACAAGAAGTGAGGTTAAGCCCACTATTTTGCAGGTTGAACATGGCCTTTTCGGTGGCTTTCGGGTCCGTATCATAAAGGCGGACATTTTCAATGCCGCAGATTTTTTTGAAGGCCAGAGCCTGGAATTCGCACTGGGCGCCATTGCCGATGATGGCCATGGTTTTTGCATTTTTGGGCGCCAGATATTTGGCGGCCACGGCGGACATGGCAGCGGTGCGCAAGGCGGTGAGGATCGTCATTTCAGACAGGAGCACCGGATAGCCATTTGCCACATCCGCCAATAGACCGAACGCGGTGACAGTTTGCATGCCGTCCTTGGTGTTTTTGGGGTGGCCATTCACATATTTAAAGCCATAAACCTCACCATCGCTGGTGGGCATCAGCTCGATCACACCTTCATTTGAATGGGAGGCGACGCGTGGGGTTTTATCAAACAATTCCCAACGCACAAAATCCTCTTCGATGGCTTTGGCGATGCCTGCCATCACCTCATCCACACCGATATGCAAGATGAGTTTCATCATATTGTCGACGCTGACAAAAGGCACAAGATTGAGTGTGTCGCGGTGGAATTTTGCCATTGAATATCCCTCGTCATCCAAAGCTAAAGTAAGAGAAACAAATCATACGCAATGGTTCAGTCAAAAAAAATGGCAATGATTTATAATTCTTGCCATCTATTTTGATAAAATCGTATAGTCAGATTGTGCAATTTTACATTGGATCGCAAGATGGCTGAGAATCCCTATTATGTGTATGACGCACTAGACCGCGAATTGATTGCGCTTTTGCGCCGGGATGGGCGCGCGTCGTTGGCCAAAATCGCCAATATTTTAGGCGTTTCACGCGGCACGGTGCAAAACCGGCTGGACCGATTGACCGAGGTCGGCGCCCTGCTCGGCTTTACGGTGCGGGTGCGTGAAGATTACGGCCACGACATGGTGCGGGCCATCATGATGGTGGAAGTGGTGGGCAAGACCACCAGCGATGTGATCAAAAAGCTGCGCGGCATGCCTGAAGTGCAACACATACACTCCACCAATGGTGCTTGGGATCTGGTGGTGGAGATTCAGGCGTCAAGCCTGCCTGAATTTGATCGGGTGCTACGCGAAGTGCGTATGATCGACAATATTTTAAACAGCGAAACCAGCATTTTGCTGAGTTCGGTTTAAAAGGGCTCGAAGCAATCGTAATTGCGCTGGCGAAATATCTTTTGGTCTTTAAATTCGAAGACACACGCGAAGTGTGCTTTCATTTCATCGCCGGGCTGTAAGCTGCCGATGGGAACGGCGAGATTCCCAATCCAAATCACTTCAGCGAGCGCGCCATTCTGATCGTCTTCCATATAATTGACGATCTCAAAGCTCTGCCCCTGCAAAACCTTCCGCCCAGCTTCGGCGCCTTGCAGCATCGCTGCGAGATCACGTGTGTTTTTTTGTTTGGTGAGCGCGTTGGGAAATTCGACTTGTTCGATTTGAGGATGGAGAAAGACTGAAAGAGCGTCGCCAACTGCCATTTTCGATAAAGCGGCGAGATAATCGATGATCCACTGCTTCTTCGAAAATTCCGGCATGTCCACTCCTCAACTCAAAAGTCTGTGCGCGCTTTCAATGCTTGCGACAAGGTGCCCTCGTCCAGATAATCCAGTTCGCCGCCAACCGGCACACCATGGGCCAGCCGTGAGATTTTTACGCCGAATGATTGCAACTGATCTGTAATGTAGTGCGCGGTGGTTTGCCCGTCCACAGTGGCGTTTACAGCCAAAACGATTTCAGTGATGTTGCCCGCTTCCACGCGCTCAACCAAACTATGGATGTTCAAATCTTCCGGTCCAATGCCATCGAGCGGTGACAAGGTGCCACCCAGCACGTGATAAAGCGCGGCGCCAACGCCCGCCCGCTCCAAGGCCCACAGGTCGGCCACATCCTCCACGACGATCAACAGGCCAGCGGTGTTGCGCTTTGGGTCAGTGCAGATATGGCAGGGGGAAATAGTATCGACATTGCCGCAGCTTTGGCAGGTCATGACCGTATCAACAGCACGTTCAAGCGCGCCAGCAAGCGGCACCATCAAGGTCTCTTTTTTCTTGATCAGGTGCAACACAGCACGGCGTGCCGACCGCGGGCCAAGGCCCGGCAGTCGCGCCAACAATTGGATAAGCTGATCAATTTCGGGGCCGCCCGACCGTGAGGACATGAAAAATGTCTCTTGGCTTAGAACGGCATCTTCATGCCAGGAGGAATAGGCAAGCCAGCGGTGACTTCCTTCATTTTCTCCTGTGCCATTTCTTCTGATTTTTGCTTGGCATCAGCATGGGCCGCAATGATCAAATCTTCGACGATTTCAGCTTCATCAGGCTTGAGCAGGCTTGGGTCGACTTTTACGCCCCGCATCTCGCCCTTGCCCGTCAAGGTCACCTGCACGGCGTCGCCACCAGCGGTGCCGACAACTTCCAGCGCTTCCAGCTCAGCTTGCATTTCTCCCATGCGCGCCTGCATTTCCTGCGCCTTTTTCATCATGCCCATCATGTCTTTCATAGGTCACCTTCTTCATTTTCTAAATCAATATCCAGCCAGTCTTCGGGCTGATCTTCATCAATCAAAGAGCGAATATTCACCAGTTTTGCGCCGGGGAATGCATCCAACACCGCTTTGACTTCGGGTATTTGCTCCGCCTTTTTTTGCCGCGCGTCTCGGGCGCGTTGTTTTTGCGCCGCGATGGTGTCGCCTGCTTTTTCGCGGGCGACGGATACCATCCATGTCTGGTTGGTCCATTCACGCAGTTTAGCCGACAATAGCGGCACGAATGTGTGGTCTGCTTCTTCCGTCAGCGCCAATTCAATACGGCCCGTGGCAAACGATACCGGGCTGGCATGCGCTTCCAAAGCGTGCTTGAGCACTAGTTCGCGATTTTCGCCCGCCAACTGGATCAATTCCTCATAGGTTTTGATTTCCAATGTGGGCTCTTGCGCCGCGGCGGGTGTTGGGTCTGGATTGGTGGCCATGGCGCGCAACGGACTTTGATCCCGCGATGCCGTGGGTGCTTTTTGGCCCAGTGCATTGATGCCACCACCATTGGCCATGGCGCGCGGTGCGTCTGCACCATTGCCGCCACCGCTGTGCTGCGGTGCTGACGCGCCCTGTGGGTTGGCTTGTATCTTTTTGATCAACTCGTCTGGCGACGGCAGGTCAGCAGCATATCCCAAGCGGATCAACACCATCTCAGCCGCCTGCAAGGCGTCGTGGCTGTTGTTGATTTCGCTGATGCCTTTGTTGAGAATTTGCCAAGCGCGCGACAATATTTTGACGCTGAGTTTTTGCGCCATTTCGCGGCCGCGCTCTTTTTCGTCAGGCGTCAATGCCGGGTCGTCTACGGCGCTGGGCACCACTTTTAGACGGGTCACCAAATGGGTCACTGTCGCCAAATCAGACATGATCGTCTGTGGGTCTGCGCCTGAATCATACTGGTGGCGCAACTGTTCAAATGCGCCCGCCATATCGCCGCGCATCAATGTTTCAAACAAGTCGAGCACCAGGGCGCGATCGGCCAGCCCCAGCATTTGCTTTACCGTGTCCGTGCCAATCTCACCGCCCGCATGGGCAATAGCTTGATCGAGCAAGGAAAGACTGTCGCGCACCGAGCCTTCGCCCGCACGAATGATCATTTGCAGCGCATCCGGCTGGAAGGCGATGCCCTCCTTTTCCAAAATGCTGGTCAGATAGGTGTTGAGGGTGCCGCTTTCGACACGCCGCAGATCAAATCGCTGACAGCGTGACAGGATGGTCACCGGTACTTTGCGGATTTCTGTCGTCGCAAAGATAAACTTCACGTAAGGGGGTGGCTCTTCCAGCGTTTTCAGCAGCCCGTTGAAGGCCGCTTTGGAGAGCATGTGCACCTCATCGATGATGAAGACTTTATAGGGGGCGGACACCGGGCCATAGCGCACGCTGTCGATGATCTCACGAATATCATCAATGCCCGTATGAGACGCCGCATCCATTTCCACCACGTCCACGTGACGGCTTTCAATGATCGCGCGACAATGCTTGCCTTCTTCCGCCAATTCGAGATTGGGGCGCGGGCCATTGTCATCTTCAAAATTGAGCGCACGGGCCAAAATACGTGCTGTGGTTGTTTTACCCACGCCGCGCACCCCAGTGAGCATAAAGGCATGGGCGATGCGGTTGGCTTCAAACGCGTTCTTTAGCGTTTGCACCATAGCTTCTTGACCAATAAAGGTTTCAAAGCTCTCCGGGCGATATTTTCGCGCGAGCACCACATATGAGGAATTTTGATCTGCCAAACTCTGCCTGCCTAAAAGGATGTGCGTTTTATATTAAGACGCCTATTTGACACCGATTCTGAGGTGGGGCGCAAAATATTTGGGCAAAGATATAAAGGAGACTGGCAACGACCCGTTCCTAACTCGTTAGGGCTGCTTCCTTCCGGACCTGACCCAGTTGGCGAGCGGTTCGTCCGCGCCAATCTCCCGACGCCCTATATCATGCACTTTGCGCCAAAGTGCAAGGGGGTGCGCCGAAAGAATTTGCGCCCAAAAGCCTAATCCTGCTTCGTGGCGGCGGGATAGACACCCAAAATATCGATATGGTGGGTGAAAAAGGCCAGCTCTTCAAACGCGTCCTGCACGCCTGGATCATCAGGATGGCCTTCAATATCGGCATAAAACTGGGTTGCGGTGAAGCTGCCATCCACCATATAGCTTTCCAGCTTGGTCATGTTGACCCCGTTGGTGGCAAAGCCGCCCATCGCTTTATAAAGCGCAGCAGCCACGTTGCGCACACGGAACACAAAGGTGGTTTTCACCTTGTGCTTGGTGGGATCAACCTCGATCATATTGCGCGACATCACCAAAAAGCGGGTGGTGTTGTGATCAGCGTCTTCAATGTCGCTGGAGATCAGATCAAGCCCATAGATTTCGCCTGCCAGTTTGGATGCAATCGCCGCGCGGCTTTTATCGCCCCGCTCTGCCACTTCGCGAGCTGAGCCGGCGGTGTCCACGGCGTTGATCGCCTTCAAATTATGATCTTTGATAAAGTTGCGGCATTGGCCGAGCGCAACAGAAAGGCTTTGCACTTCCTTGATGTCATCAAGTTTCGCGCCCTTCACCCCAAGTAGGTTCATGTTCACCCGGTGAAAATATTCACCAATGATTTTCAATCCACTTTCCGGCAACAGATGATGGATGTCGGTGATGCGGCCATAAAGCGAGTTTTCCACCGGCACCATGGCATAATCAGCCGTGCCGTTTTGCACAGCGGCAACCGTTTGCTCAAACGTGGTGCATGGCAGTTCTTGCTCATTTGGAAATGTGGCGCGCACCGCCGCATGTCCGAAAGCTCCCAATTCACCCTGAAACGCCACTTTAAGCATCGATTTTTCCTCAAATTTTGATTTTTCGCCGCGCACTATTCATTTTTTTTGTTTGGGAAGTCAATTGAGGGGTGATTAATGCTGGAAATTAGGCAAATATTTATGCGAAATGTCGCAGAACGCCAATAGGCTGTTGCGCTGCAAGCGGCGAGTGGATATGGTCCGCGCGCAAAAGCATGACAATTTGGCATGCAAGAATCATTTTGGCCCTCTTTCTACCGAAAAGATGGGCTCAGGCGGAATTTGTCGCTGGCGGGGAAGCGACGCGGAGAAAGCTGAACAATGAATCGGATTGATCTGGAAAAGTTTATTGGGGCTGCATTGGGCACCCTTGTGTTTGTGTTTAGCGTTGGCTTCTTGTCAGACGCGATTTACCACACCGAAGCTGGCGCGGGTGGCGGATACACCTTGGAAGAGCCTGAAGAGGGCGGCGCTGAAGTGGCCGAAGTCGAAGAGGAAACTGTTCCTTTGGCTGATCTTTTGGTTGCAGCATCAGCCGAAGATGGCGCAGATGTCACCAAGAAATGCTCCTCATGTCACAGCTTTGAAGAAGGTGGCGCCAACAAGGTAGGCCCTGCCCTTTACGGCATCGTTGGCCGCACAATTGCAGGACTTGATGATTTCTCTTATTCAGACGTGCTGAATGAAATGGGCGCTGAGGGCAAAGTTTGGACCTATGAAGCGTTGAACGCATTCCTGGAAGATCCAAAAGGATATGCAGCAGGCACAAAAATGAGCTTTGCTGGTTTGAGAAAAGAAACAGACCGCGCAGACCTGTTGGCCTATATGCAGACTCTTAGCGCAGATCCTGTGCCTTTCCCAGCCGCTGAAGATGCAGCTGTGATCGAGGAAGAAGACGTGAACGCTGACGCCACTTCAACGGAAGAAGTGATGGAAGACAATAGCGAGGCGACCACTGAAGAAGAAATGGCGCCTGCGGCCGAAGAAGAAGCCGCACCTTCTGAAGACGCAAACGCTGAAGAAACAAACGGCTAACGCCGAAGCGAACAGCTTGAAAAATTTGCGAAGACCGTGCCATAAAGGCGCGGTCTTTTTTTATTCCAGCAACAATCGATTGGAGGGGCAGCATGACGCTTCTTGTACATTTGGGCGGCATTGATGAGCAGGAATGGGCTGACGCCTTCCAAGCCAAAATGCCGGATCTCAAAATTGTCACCTCCTCTGATGCGTTTGATCCTGCAGAAATCAAATATCTCTATGTGTGGAAGCCCCGCGATGATGTGTTTGATGGCCTGGACAATCTTGAAGCTATCTTCTCGCTCGGGGCGGGTGTGGACCCCATTTTGAAGCACCCCCATTTGCCCCAAAATGTGCCGATCACCCGATTTGTCGATGAGACGCTGACACAATGTATGAGCGATTATGTGATCGCCAATGTGACGATGCACCATCGAGAGCTCACGCACTATCGCCACGAGCAACGACAGCATTTCTGGACGCAATATTATCCTGCGCCTGCCACCGACATTGCTGTAGGCGTGATGGGGCTGGGCCAATTGGGTTTAGATGCCGCGCAAAAGCTCACCATGCTTGGCTATCAAGTTAATGGATGGAGCCGACGCCCAAAAGAAATTGAGGGCGTCACCTCCTTTTCAGGCGACGCGGGCTTTGACCAGTTTTTGGCCGCCACAGATATTTTGGTAAACCTGCTGCCCTTGACCTCGGATACCCGCGATATTTTAAACCGCCGCACGTTCGAAAAACTTCGGCGTGATGTCATGCCCCACGGACCGGTGATGATCAACGCGGCCCGAGGTGGCCATCAGGATGAGGATGATGTGGTCGCCTGCCTGAAAGACGGTACTTTGGGGGCGGCGAGTCTGGATGTGTTTAAAACAGAGCCATTGCCAAAAGACAGCCCGCTATGGGATCTCGACAATTGCTATATCACGCCGCACATCGCGGCCATTTCCTCATTTGAGGGGGGCGTTGAATTGGTGGCGCGGCAAATAGAAAGCTATGAGCGGGATGGTACCTTGCAACATGTGGTTGATCCCGTCCAAGGCTATTAGGACTATTTTTTGCCGTAACGTGCTTTGAGCACACGATAGGCCGCGCGCTGGCCTTGCTCTGTGGCCCCCACAGGGCGACCGGGGCGTGCCAATGGGGCCCAGGCCATAATGTCCATATGGGTCCAGCTCTTGGCGTTTTTCACAAAACGACGCAAAAACAACGCTGCCGTGATCGACCCCGCCAAGGGGCCATTTGAGATGTGGTTTACATCGGCAATGTTTGATTTGAGCATGTCATCATACTCATCCCAAAGCGGCATCTGCCAAAGGGGATCGGCGCTGGCTTTACCCTGTGCGACCAACTCTTGCGCCAGCTTGTCATCTGTTGAATAAAGCGCCCCCAAATCAGCGCCGACCGCCACACGGGCAGCACCTGTAAGGGTCGCCATATCAATAATCATGTCGGGCTTTTCTTCATCAGCGAGACTGAGCGCATCGGCCAACACGAGCCGCCCCTCAGCGTCGGTATTGCCGATTTCGACCGTCATGCCGTTGCGCGAATCCAAGATGTCACCAGGGCGGAACGCGTTTGCGGAAATGGAGTTTTCGACGACGGGAATCAGGACGCGCAAACGCACTTTAAGGTTGGCTTTCATGATCGCGTGGGCCAGGCCCAAAATGTTGGCTGAGCCCCCCATATCCTTGCGCATAAGCAGCATGGATTGTGGTGGCTTGATGTCCAATCCGCCTGTATCAAATACAACACCTTTACCCACAAGGGTTACTTTGGGATCGCTCTCGTCGCCCCAGGTAAAATCAAGCAAACGCGGCGCTTCATACGCGGCGCGACCCACCGCATGGATCAAGGGGAAATTTTGATCCAGCAAATCATCCCCAACGATAGAGGTAACCTTCGCCCCATGCTGTTTGGCAAAGTCGCGAATTTCTTTTTCGTAGGTTTCTGGCCCCAAATCATTTGCGGGGCGATTGGTTAGGTCGCGGGCCAAGGTGGCGGCTTCGACCAACAAATCAACTTCATCTTCATCTGCGCCTTTGAGCGAGGCAAGCTTTACGGTTTTGGGCGTTTTGCGAAACCGATCAAAATCATAGGCGCCAAGGCGGAAACCGGCGGCAGCTAAAGTTGGATCATTGAAATCACCCTCAAGGGCATATTCCCCTTCCGGCAGGCTAGCGGCAGCCAATCCGGTGACAAACGGATCAGCCTGTTCCTTTGGGCCCATACCGAAAAGATATGCGGAAACCTCACCGTCTTTTCCAGGTAACGCCACCAGTTCCCCCTTCTTGCCCGCAAAATTGTGGGCCTTTACCCACGCGCTTTGCTGCGCGTTGAGGGCACCTGGGAGATCTTGGTCCTGCCAAAGACAATGGACTGAAAAAGATTTTGAAACAGACATATTTCCGCTTTCGGTTGCATTGGTTTGACCAAGATTTAACGTGAAGCACGGGCCAATGCAAACGCAATGAGGATCGCACTTCGCAAGGCATTTTAACTGACTATTAGGGTTAATGATTTATTGCATAGTAAGGTTGCGCAGTTTGCGTACCGCTTGATTTTGTACAGAGGTTCGCATGTCTTATCGGCAAAGTAGCATGTCCAATAGAATAAAACTGCTGGCCCTTGCCGGTGTTGCGGCCATTGCGCTGAACGCCTGCGCCTCACCACGCGGCCATAGCGGCGGTACAGCGACCCCAGATTTCTCCAGCATGTCCAACGAAGCAAAACATGCAGCTGTGCAGGATTTAGGCGCAAAATTCCAACAAAACCCCAATAAACAAAGCGCGATCTATTTTGCCGCAGCTCTGCGTGCAATTGGTCAAACGGGGCAAGCTGTGTCCGTGTTGGAACAAGCGCAGCTTAAATATAAGAACGATCAAGATGTTGCCCTCGCCTACGCCAAGGCGTTGGCAGAAGATGGCAAGTTTAATCGTGCCATCAATGTGCTTGATGCGAGCATTCGCCTTGAACGGCCAGACTGGAATGCGCTGAGCGTTAAAGGCGCCGTTTTTGATCAGATGGGTCAGAACGCGGAAGCGCGCGCGCTTTACAATCAAGCACTGGTGATCGCGCCAAATGAACCCTCACTTTATGCAAATCTCGGCTTGTCCTATGCGATGTCGAACCAATTGGACCAAGCGGAAAAAGCGCTTCGCCGCGCTGTTTCGATGCCCAAGGCAACACGCAAGATCAGATTGAATTTGGCGCTTATTGTGGGCCTGCAGGGCCGATTTGATGAAGCCCGCAGCCTTTATGCCCGAGAACTGCCAGCAGCGGATGTTGAAGCCAACATGGCTTACATCAGGGCGCTATTGACCCAACAAAATAAGTGGGACCGGATCAAGAGCAGCTCTTAAGCAAGCTCTCTCCCCTTTCAACGCAAAACACCCAACTGGCACTACCAGTTGGGTGTTTTTGTTTGGGTGCCCACCTACGAGGTGATTAGCCCACGCTAGGCGCTGCAAAGATGGTGATCATTGCTGGCGACATAATAACGATGAACAGAACGGGCAAAAAGAACAAGATCAACGGAACGGTTAGTTTTGGCGGCAAGGAAGCGGCCTTTTTCTCCGCTTCCATCATGCGCATATCGCGTCCCTCTTCCGCCATTACGCGCAAAGAACTGCCCACGGAAGTACCGTACCGTTCAGATTGAATCAGTGCTGTCATGACAGATTTGACTTCATCAAGATTGATCCGCTGCGCCATATTTTCATAGGCTTTTGCGCGACTTTCCAAGAAGTTCAATTCAGCCGTCGTTAGTGTCATTTCCTCGCCCAGTTCAGGACTTTGGGTCACAATCTCAATCGACACTTTTTGAAACGCGGCCTCAATGGACATGCCACTCTCAACACATAGGAGCATCAAGTCCAAGCAGTCAGACCAGGCGCGGCGAATTGAACTTTGCCGCTTCTTGACCTTGTTGGTTAGAAGCAGAACCGGCAAATAGGATGAAATAATCCCCGCGCCCATCGCGTACGTTATCTGCAAAAACAGCAGCGCATCCGGCATAATGATGAATTTGATATAGAATAGCGCAAGGACGAACACGCCGAGTGGGATGGCAAAGCGCATGAAAACATATGTCATCACGGCATTGGGGCCACGATAGCCCGCGCGGGCCAATTTTAGGCTCGTTTGCTCATCCGCGAATGCTTTTTTCAGCGAGAAGCGCTCAACTGTCTTTTGAATAAAGTCTTTGCGACGACCACTTGCGCCTACTTTTTTGTCTTCGCCACGCAAACGAGCCAACTCATCGGTGCGAAGGCGTTCCCGCTCGCTCGCCACTCGGCGAATGCGGCTTTTCATATCCTTACCGTCAGCGAATTGGGCGCCAAAAGTAAACACGATCGCCGCCGCTGAAATTGCAGCCAAAAGTGCAATCAAAAACTGCCGGTCTGTTAGTGTTTCAACGAGCGCTTCCATGTGCTTACTTTCGTCCCAAATTAATATTCAAACTGAACCATGCGATACATGACAAACAAACCCGTCGACATCATCAAGCCCGCAACGGCGAGGCAAATGTTTCCAACCGGAGTTTGAAATAAAGGCAAAAGGTAGGTTGGGCTCACAAGTGAAACCAATGTCGCCACGATAAAGGGCAATGAGCCGATGATGCCTGCGGACGCTTTCGCCTCCGAGCTCATGGCCTTGACCTTTGCTTTCATCTTCTTGCGGTTGCGCAAAACCGTCGCCAAGTTGCCCAAAGCTTCGGACAAGTTGCCGCCTGATTGTTGCTGCACGGTAATCACCACAACGAAGAAGTTCACTTCCGCGATCGGCAGCCGTTCAAACATGATTGGAATTGCTTCCCCCATGTTCTTGCCCACAGATTGCTGCTCCACCACGCGGATAAACTCAGTTTTCACCGGCTCCTTCGCCTCAGCCGCAACCACTTTCATTGAATCATTTAGTGGCATACCGGCCTTCACGCCGCGCACAATCGCCTCAATCGCGTTGGGGAACTCGTCCAAAAACTTCGACCGGAATCTTTTGGTACGGTTGGCCAAATACCAACGCGGCAAAACATAAAAGCCAGCCAAGCCAAACACTAAGGCGAAATGGATCGGCACGCCGGTAAACCATGTGAATATAAACATGCACACGCCGACGATCACTGAATTGCGATAAAACGCAGCTACATTGCCCTTCAATCCAGCTTGGATAAGTCGCTTTTTGACTGTCCGCTTTTTTCGCTGTTTGTTGGCTTCGTTTTGTTCATCAAGGACTTCTTGCAGCGATTTCCGCCGTTTGTCGCGGTTTTTGCGACCGTCCGCTTCAACACGACTTTTTCGCCCGCTATTCTGTGGCCCCGGTTGGCGAAGTGCTTTCATGCGTTTGCTGGCACGGCCGCCCCCTGCCACGCCGGGAACAAATGCGAGACCGATGGCGCCTATGGCCACTGCCGTCAGCAAAAAGAGAACGATTGGCGACATCCGGCTAACCTCTCATTTCTTCATCATTTACAGCTGCGGCTTCCAGCGCTTCAACAAGGTTCAGCTCCTCATTGTAATAACGTGCACGCTCAGCAAACTTAGGCTTGGTGATGCCTGTTGAACGGTGTCTGCCAATCAAATTGCTGTTCGAGTCCTCACCGATGATGTCGTAAAGGAAGACATCCTGCGTGACGATGACGTCACCTTCCATGCCCAACACTTCAGAGATGTGGGTGATGCGCCGCGAACCGTCGCGCAAACGGGCGGCTTGCACGACCACATCGACGGACGACACGATCATTTCACGGATCGTGCGCGATGGCAGCGAATACCCGCCCATTGTAATCATTGATTCAAGACGGCTCAGGGCTTCACGCGGCGAGTTGGCGTGCAATGTGCCCATGGACCCATCGTGGCCCGTGTTCATGGCCTGCAAAAGGTCAAATGCTTCTGGTCCCCGCACCTCACCCACGATGATCCGTTCAGGACGCATCCGCAAACAGTTTTTCACCAAGTCGCGCATTGTGATTTCACCCTCACCTTCAAGGTTGGGTGGGCGTGTTTCCAGCCGGACCACATGCGGCTGTTGCAATTGCAGTTCGGCACTGTCTTCGCAGGTGATGATCCGCTCATCAGGTTCGATAAAGGCCGTCAAACAGTTGAGCAATGTGGTTTTACCCGAACCTGTACCACCGGAGATCAAAACGTTGGCACGAACACGTCCCAAAATCTCCAGGACCTTCGCGCCCTCAGGCGAGATCGATCCGAACTTCATCAACTGATCCAACGTCAGCTTGTCTTTTTTAAACTTACGAATGGTCAGCGAGGCGCCGTCAATGGCCAAGGGCGGCCCAATCACGTTCACACGAGAACCGTCAGGCAAACGCGCATCACATATCGGGCTGGATTCGTCGACACGACGGCCAACTTGGCTCACGATGCGCTGACACACATTCATCAAATGGGAATTATCACGGAACCGCACATTGGTGAGACGCACTTTGCCGTCCACCTCGATATAGGTTCGGCCAGCCCCGTTGACCATGATGTCGGCGATATCATCGCGGGCCAATAGTGGCTCCAACGGGCCATAGCCAAGCACGTCGTTACAGATATCTTCAAGCAGATCTTCCTGCTCTGAAATCGACATCACGATGGACTTCAGCGTGATGATTTCAGACACAATATCGCGGATTTCTTCGCGCGCAGAATCCTGCTCCATTGTCGCCAATTGGCTCAAATCAATGGAATCAATCAGGGCGTTAAAGACGGAGGATTTGGTTTTAAAATATTCGGAATCAACACCGCGGTCCTTGGGTGCTTTTTCAACATCCACGACCTCTTCTTTGCCTATGGTAGGCTTTTTGATTTTCAGGTCTGGCTTTGGCCCGCCCTGTGGTTTGGGCGTTGGTTTTTCAGCCGCAGGAATAGGGGCAGGCTTCGGCTGAGGCTTTGCCTGCTGCTGATTTGTATTTCCGCCAAAACTTGTGCGTTTCCCAAACATGACTAACCTTACTTCACGCTACGCCGTGGGTTATCCCAGCTTTAATTTTTTCAAAATGCCCGGCAGCAGACCGTTTGCATCCTGATGCGTCGCCGCATCACGACCGCTCACCCGCCGCGCCAGACTGTTAAATCCGTCGTTTAGTTTGTGCGTTGCATTTACTTCCGCGATCATCTGACCGTTGTTTGCCGCCGTGCCGAACAGAGCCGGTTCAAAACCAAGTTCAGCAAAAATGTCGACTTCGATTGTGTTCGCGAATTCAGAGGTGCTCAATTCTGGCCGTTTCGGCACACCCACTTTGTTCATCATCAAAATGGGCTCTGCCTCCGACATGCGCAATGATTTGAGCGTGTCCATCATGAATTTCACATTGCGCAAATTCGCCAAATCGGGCTCGGCCACAATCACAACTTCATCAACGGTTGATAAGGTGTGCCGCACCCAGCCGTTCCACGCATGTGGCAAATCAAGCACCACAAGCGGCATGTTCTTTTGACAAATCTCGATAATGTTCTCGAACGCTTGCTCATGAAAATCATAATCGCGATTTAGATTGGCTGGCGCTGTCAACAGATTGATGTGATTGGCACATTTAGACATCAAACGCTCAATAACGACATCATCAACATCATCATTGGAGAACACAGCGTCGGCAATGCCATGCGGTGGTTCCTGATTGAAATTGAGGCCCGCAGTGCCGAACGGCAAATCCATATCCATGATCAGCACATCGCGGCGCACTTGCTGGCTCAAGGCCCATGCAGTGTTGTGTGCGATTGTTGAAGAGCCGGCGCCGCCTTTTGCTGAAACAAAGGCGATGGTACGTCCAATAGGATCTGCGCCTTCGGCAGTAAACAAATCCGCAATTGTATCCACCAAGGCAGGCGTTTCCACTGGCGTCACCAAATATTCAGAAACACCATAGCGGATCAAGCGACGGTATAGTTCAACGTCATTCACATTCCCGATGACGACAACTCGGGTTGATGCGTCACACACCTCAGCCAAGCGATCCAAAGCTGACAGCAAATCATTGCCGGCCAGATTTGATTCAATAATGATCAGGTTTGGCGTTGGGTTGATCTTGTAGGTTTCAACCGCCGCTTCAATGCCGCCATTATGGGTCGTCAAGGCAACTTTGTGCATGCGACGATCATTGACTGCGCTTTCAACCGACTGCGCCGTCATGGCGTTTTCACAAAAGGCTTGAATGGTGATGTGTGGCACCAAACGCGCGCCCGAGGGAATATCCGAAGCGCCGCTCACGTTTTGACGAATATCATCTGACATAATTTATACTTCCAACTCGTTTTCGCGCTCGTTCTTAATCCAACACAAAGCCAACGCCGCCCTTGAGATCTTGCCCTTTAGGGCCGTCACCCACGCCGTATAGCTTCTCCATCCGTCCCAAGAAAATCGCCTCAGCATCGCCAGCGAAATCCATTTTATCCGTGGGCAAGGTGTAGTCGTTCATATGGCCCGGTGCGGTGAGATAAGGCGTCACCAAGATCAACAATTCAGTTTCGGCACGGACGAAATCACGTGACCGGAACAGCGCACCAAGCACGGGGATTTTCCCCAGGCCCGGCACTTCATTGAACCGTTGGCGAGATTTTTCCTCAATCAGACCGGCGATAGCCAAAGTCGAGCCCGTCGGCAATTTCACCGACGTTTTGGCCCGGCGTTCTTTTGTCGCCGGAATGGTAACAGGACCAGCCGTGTAGCCACCTTCTGCATTCAATTCGGAGACCTTTGTTTCCACATCAAGCGAGATGACATTGTTAGAATGCACAACTGGCGTGAAATTCAGCTCTACGCCGAATTGCTTGAATTCGTAAGTGATCTCACCCTCATCATAACCGACAGGTACAGGGAACTCACCACCGGCCAGGAATTCTGCGCTTTTGCCTGAAAGGGCCGTCAACGTGGGTTCCGCCAGAGTCCGCAATGCGCCACGGCGCTCCAATGCCTTAACTGTTGCATCGACCGAGAGGTTACCAAAGGAGAACCCTAGCTTGCCTGAGTTGGATGCAACCACATTGGATACACCGCCCAAACCGGGATTGGTCAACAAGGACGTTGCCACACCACCAACATTTAAGCTGGCATTGAGGTCGATACCCAATTGTTTAACGGTTTCACGCTGCACTTCCGCAACGATAACCTTGAGCATAACCTGCTGAGCACCGGCCACATTGATGACCGAAACCACTTCGTTTCCACTGAATTGTTTCGCAATTGAGATGGCTTTTTGCACATCATCGTCGCTGCGTGCTGAGCCCGACAGCACAACGCGCTCATTTGCGACTGTGGCTTCGATTGTCGAGCCGGGCAGCAAGCGCGCCAGAGTTGTTTCCAGTCCACCGCCGGATTGACCAACGGTTACATCCAAAATCGCAATTGGATTGCCTTTGGCATCCAAAAAGATCACATTTGTGTCGCCCGCTGAGCGCCCTTGAATAATGGCGCGGCGTTTTGTGCGCACAATTGCATTGGCGATAGATGGCTCTGAAACGATGACTTCTTTTGCAGAAACCGGCAAGTCAACGATAAGAGATTTGTTCTTCCCCACCGCAACTGCATATGTTTGACCAATCTGATTGGCTGAAATGCGCATCGTCGCATTTGCCATTGCAGCTTGTGTACTCAACATCTGCGGCATAACCAAAAGTGTCAGCAGCAATGCGCCTTTCGCCAGCAACTTTTTGGCTTGGGCAAATGCTTCTACATTAAAAATGGCTTGTACAGGCTTCGACATAACCATTACTCCTTCACCAATACTGGTGCATTATTTGGGCGGGTTTGCGCTGTGGGCACAGGCATTGGGGAGAACACGCTGCCCCCCTCGGCATTGCCTTGCTGCGCATCGCTATTTGCTTGTTCGTCAGACGTTTCCGGACCTGAATTTGCCAGCGCGCTCGATTGTTGTCCGGCGCGAATGAGTTTTACGCTGGATTGATCGGCCGTGCCGCCAGTTGCGGGACCGTTTACAAAATCAACGATTGACCGGAGTACAAGTGAGAGTGACCCGACCTCCGCCGCATTAATTATCGTTTCCGCTTGCCGCGGTGTCAGTTCGAGCGTTGCAATCGTTTTATCTTCAAACGCTTCTGGCGCGGCCTGTTCACCATTGCCACTGCCTGCATTTGGGCCAACTTCTCCCAAACGGTTGCCGATGGCCAACACGCGGGCATTATTGAGAATGGTTTGTGATGTATCGCCCAAGCGGCTCCGCTGCGTTAAAACCACATCCACTCGATCATTTGGCACGATAAAGCCGCCCGCGCCGCTTTCAGCTGAGACCTCAATCGATACGCCGCGCATGCCTTTGCCAATCACAGCTGACAAATAACCTTGACCGGTACGCACCAATTTGGCTTCCCGAATGGGCTCGCCGTCAAATATCTCGAACCGGGAAATTGTTCCTTGCATTTGCTCGGGTGCGTCGGGCAACCGCTGGTCCGTAATGAATTCAGCGCGGATCGCGTCTTCTGGCCAATCCTGCCAGGCTACGGAATTAGGGCCCAACCGCTCGCCAATACCAATGGTACGACTTGCGATCAAAACTCTTACTTTTTTAACAGGCTCAACTTCCGCCACTTGCTGCGTTGGTTCAGGGCTACCACCCGAATTCAGGGCGAAGAAGGCCGCCAAACCACCCGCAATCAATGCAACCAATACTAGAATCAAACGCGCCGGCTTCATCTCAATTTCCCCGGTTAAACTCAAAGTTCCGCACGCAACGCGCACAGCTATTCGGGGCTAGTATCGAGCTAAAGCGTCAAGGTTTGGTTAATAGGGCCTTTTCAAATAGAGTTAATGAAAAGTTGCATAAAATTAACCGCTTAGCTCACAATCAGCGCGGTGAAAATATTGGTGTGTGGAAACACAATCAGGGCTGCAATTGCCAATGCTATGCCATAAGGCACTCCAACTTTTGGATCATGCAATTTTTGGAGCCACTCCCATTTTGGTAACTGAGTGGCGTTCAGATATTTTCTAAACGCCAAAATAAGAGCCGTGAAGATACCGCCTGCGATGGCTGCATATAGTAGGTAAGGCAAGGCAAAACCCATGCCCATCCACAACACAGTACTGGCGGCAAACTTGGCATCACCGCCGCCAATCCAACCGGGAATAAACAAGAGAAAGCAAACAGCAAGTGCAATAGCAAAGGCGACAAAATGCATGCCGATCATCTCGAGGGGAAAACCTGCCAGAATTGCGGCTACTATAAATCCACCAATCAATACTGCGGATAACCAATTTGGGATGCGCATCGTCAGTAAGTCATAAGCAGCGCAAAATGCCATCATGACGGGAAAAATGGCAAGGACGATCATATTCATATTGCTCACACCTAATTCATCTGAACGCGTCGGCAGCATGCAGATTTATGGTTATCCAAACGTAAAGATTTGGCCGCAACGCAAAAAAGAGGGGAGCCGGAAGGCTCCCCTCTCTTCAACATAATAATACCTAGAATTAGGCAGGTGGTGTCAATTTTCCGGCGATGCCAGAGAATAGGGCATTCAAGTTGTTACCCAATAGAGTTGCGCCACCGATAATAATAACAGCAACAAGTGCGGCAATCAGACCATATTCAATAGCTGTCGCGCCTGACTCATCGTTCAAAAAACGTTTTACCAAATTCATTTCTTTGCTCCTTGCTCGTCGTCACGACACAACGTGTCAAAACATTGTCCGATCCTCACCATCGAACTCGACGTCAACGTTAGGCTCGGAGTCTTGAAATTGTGTTAATCGAAAACTTGCAATGGCCAATAACGACCAAGTTTATATTTATGATTATCAAATAGTTAAGAAGGAATATTTGCAGCTAATTTCGTGTGTTAGCCAAATATCTTTCTCGATAGGCGATCATTTTGCAGGCGCGTAACGACTAAACGCAGCGAATTTGCATATAAATTATAGGTATATTCTGTTCACAAGAGTTGAGTGAATGGACCGCGGCCCCATGCATTTGCACTTTATTCACCATTCTATCTCATGATGCTGAAAAGTTTTTGCTAAATAAAGGGTTAACGTCATGCTTGGCAAACGTGTTCTGAAAGTTTTGCATACATGGACCGCAGTCGGTGCTGTCGTGGCGGGCCTGCTGGCGTTTACAGGCACCGGCGCGGCCATTGCCGCTGACCCGCAAGGTCAGGTGGATGTTCAGGTCAATATGGCGCGCATTTTGCGGCTGCCTTCAGCGGCCTCAACAATTGTTATCGGCAATCCCGCTATCGCGGATGCGACCATCCAAGATCCAGAAACCATTGTTCTGACCGGAAAAACATTTGGCCACACCAATCTCATTGCGCTCGATGCTGTTGGAAATCCGATTGCTGACCTGAAAGTTGAGGTTGTTGCCCAACAGGACAATGTTGTGCTGGTCTATAATGGCATCGCGCGGAACACGGTGTCTTGCACACCTGAATGCGGCCCTGCTTTGATGATGGGCGACGATGTGGACTATTTGGGCAAAGTTGCTGGTTCAAAATCAATCGTTGAGAGCGCATCCGAATAGCCTTGCAACGTATAGATGTGAATCATTATCGAAAGAATTCAGTAATTATACGTCGCTATTCTTTCATCACTTAAAACAAGGGTGAAGTGATGACATTCGCACTACAATGTCGACGTGCTTATAAATTGCTGAAACAGAACCGTTTCAGGAAAGACGAGCGTGGCGTAACCGTCGTTGAATTCGGTCTACTGGCATTGCCGTTTTTTGCCATCATTGGCGCTATTCTGGAGACAGGTCTTGTCCTGTTGGCATCGCAAGTGCTCGATAGTGCGGTTCATGATGCAACTCGCATCGTGCGGACGGGTGAAGCGCAGCGCAACGGTTATAATATGCCTGAATTTCGCGCTGTCGTTTGTGATAAGACATTTGGGTTATTTGACTGCAATAAGCTGCGGATACGCGTTCAAGTCATTGATAATTTTGCCAACGCCAAATCAAACAACCCTGTCGATAAGGATGGCAATTGGATCGTTACAAGCAGTTTCCGGCCTGGGCAGCGTAATCAGGTTGTGCTGGTGGAAACATATTATAAATGGCCAACAATCTTAAACATTTTGGGCTTCCAACTTGGTAACCTAAATGGCGGCAATGCCATGTTGATGAGTTCATCTCGCGTCTTTATGAACGAACCATTTTAGGATGGGACTGATGTCTATCGTGCAAATCATCCGACATATTCGAGCGATTTGGCGAAATGATCACGGCATTTCTGCGGTGGAATTTGCGCTCATCCTGCCAGTGATGCTGACCCTTTATTTGGGCACCATCGACGTCAGCACCTTTATTATTCTTGACCGGAAGGTAGCTGTGGTCGCCGGTTCTGTTGCCGATTTGGTTGCGCGTGCGGAAGATCAAATTGCGACATCAACGGTGGACGATTATTTCAAGGCAGCCGAATTCACCATCAAACCGTATGATTCCGCCAATCTTCGCCAACGCGTCACCAGCTTGCGGATCGACGGAGATGCTAAAGCATGGGTGTTATGGTCACGCACGTATAATGGTGGATCGCCGCTGACCAAAGACAGCCAATATGTGCAAATCCCCCCGGAGTTCGCGGCGGCAAACAAAAATAAATATCTGATTATGGGCGAAGCATGGAATTCAGCTGATCCGCTTATTGGATATTTGTTCAACAGCACCATGAACTATCAACATCGGTATTTTTTCCGCTCGCGATTTGATGGAATCATCAACCTGATCTAGGTTGGCGTCTGTTACACTCTCAAACTTTCCTCACTTAAGGATTATTATGTCCGACTATTTGATCCCAGTATTTGATCTGGGCGGCGTTTTTATTGATTGGAGCCCGCTCAACCTATATCGCAACGTGTTTGATAGCGAAGAAGAAGCGGTTTGGTTTGTTGAGAATGTGTACTCCGGCCTGTGGAATCTAGAGTTTGATGCCGGAAAACACTATGCCGACGGCATTGCCGAACTTTGCGCCAAGTTTCCCGCCTATACGAACCAGATCAAGGCCTATGATGACCGATGGTTAGAGACCATCGCGGGTGTCTTTGACGGGACGATTGCTATTCATGAGGAATTGATTGCGCAGGATTTACCGACTTTTGCGATTACCAACTATTCAAAAGAGAAATTCCAGCTCACTTTGGAAAAATACGAATTTTTGCAAAAGTTTGATGGGATATTGGTGTCTGGCCAGGAGAAGCTGGTGAAGCCGGATTATCGCATCTATCACCGCTTTTTGGAGCGCTACAGCCTTGATGCCTCAAGCTGTGTGTTTATTGATGATAGCTACCCAAACGTGGTGGCCGCTGATCATATCGGCATGAAAGCGGTGCACTTTGAAAACCCGGAACAATTGCGGGAAGATCTGATCGAGTTGGGGCTACCCTTAGAAGCAAAATAGGGGCGCCAGAGCGCCCCAACTTGCAATTTAGCGGGTGCCATACATCCGGTCACCCGCGTCGCCCAATCCAGGCACAATATAGCCCTTTTCATTGAGCTTTTCGTCAATGGCCGCTGTGTAGATCGGCACATCTGGATGGGCTTCCTGAAAGCGTTTGATGCCTTCAGGGGCCGCCAACAGGCAAAGAAAACGCAGATTGTTTGCACCGCGGCGTTTAATGCGATCCACCGCTGTTACGGCTGAGTTGGCTGTGGCCAACATGGGATCGACGACCACGACCAAACGGTCGGCGATGTCGGATGGGGCTTTGAAATAATATTCAATCGCTTCCAATGTTTCCGGATCGCGGTAAAGGCCGATATGGGACACACGGGCGCTGGGCACCAAATCCAGCATCCCTTCCAACAGGCCATTGCCGGCGCGCAGGATGGAAGCAAACACGAGCTTTTTGCCCTTCAATGCTGGGCTTTGCATTTTTTGAATTGGGGTGTCGATCTCGATCATTTCGGTTTCAAGATCGCGGGTGACCTCGTAGCACAGCAAATGAGCAATCTCTTGCAGCAGCCGACGGAAACTCGCCGTTGATGTGTCCTTGTTCCGCATAATGGTCAATTTGTGTTGTACCAACGGATGTTCGACAACGGTTACGTTTTCCATATTCTACCTCTTACAAAAAGCTCTTACCATGTGGCCCAGCTGGCAATTTCAGCCAACTTGCCACGCTTTCACCAATATCTGCAAATGTTTCTCGCCCGCCTGCACTGGCTTTTTTCAAAATTGGGGAAAAACACAAAACCGGCACCTGTTCACGAGTGTGATCGCTGCCAGGCCAAGTGGGGTCACACCCATGATCTGCGGTTAATATCAACAGATCATCCGGCTGCATTTTTGAAACAATTTCGGGCAGCCGACGGTCAAAACGTTCCAGCGCCGCAGCATAACCGGGCACATCACGGCGGTGACCATATTCCATGTCAAAATCAACGAAATTGGTGAAAATCAGATCGCCATTTTCGGCCATGTCCATGGCATCCAATGTCGCGTCGAACAGCGCCATATTGCCACTGGCTTTGATTTTGTGGGTGACGCCTTGGGCAGCATAAATGTCGGAGATTTTGCCCACCGCCAGCACTTTGCGGCCCGCCTCTTTGGCGCGATCCAGCAAGGTTGGCTCTGGGGGCAGCACGGAAAAATCGCGACGGTTGCCCGTACGCTGAAAATCCTCACTATTGTTGCCCACAAAGGGGCGCGCAATGACACGGCCAATATTGAGCGGATCAAGCAATTTGCGAGCGATCTCACACATGTCGTAAAGACGATCCAAGCCGAAATGCTCTTCATGAGCCGCGATTTGAAACACGCTGTCGGCGCTGGTGTAGCAAATGGGCTTGCCACTCTTTATATGCTCTTCGCCCAATTCGGCGATGATGGTGGTGCCAGAGGCGTGTTTGTTGCCAAGAATGCCGGGCAACCCAGCCTTCTCAACAAGTTTTTCAACCAATTCGGGTGGAAAACATGGTTCGGTTTCGGGGAAATAACCCCAATCAAAAGATACGGGCACACCCGCGATTTCCCAATGGCCGGATGGCGTATCCTTACCTTTGGACACTTCGCTGGCGTTGGCCCAAACACCGCCGCGCTGCTCGCCTGATAGACCCGCAGGTATTTCACCGCTGGCGGCTTGCGCCGCAAGGCCGAGGCCCAGCATGTCCATGTTGGACAATTGCAGCGGCCCTTGTCGCAGTCCGTCCTGATCAGCCTCGCCAGCAGCACATTTTTCGGCAATATGGCCAAGCGTATTTGCGCCCTCGTCGCCAAATTCGGCGGCATCCGGCGCTCCGCCAATGCCAAAACTGTCAAGCACGCATAAGATTACGCGGGGCATTATCGCCTCCTTAGGGCTGTTCAATCACGCCGAAGAAAAGCTCAGGCGTTTGTGGCGCATCGCCGATGGTATAAGCGGCCTTCAAGCGCGCCGTTGCTTCATCTGCCAATGCGGTATCATTGGCATGTAAACGCGCGATAGGCGCGCCTTTTTCAATTTTTTCACCTATCGGTGCCAACCGATCAAAACCAACAGCATAATCAAGCATGTCGCCGGGTGCCTTGCGGCCGCCGCCCAGCACAACCACGCCCATGCCCACCTGCTTGGCGTCGATTTCTGTGACAAAGCCTGCCTGATCAGCGAACACATCGCGAATGATGTCGGCTTTTGGCAAATGGGCAGCGCAATTTTGCATAAAGTCTGACGGGCCACCAAGACCCGTGATCATTTTGCCAAATTGCTCGGCGGCTTTACCGCTATCAAGTACGTGGCTGGCTCGGTCGCGCCCCTCTTCCACATCTTTCACTAGCTTACCATGTACAAGACCATGGGCCGCCAATTCGGTCACAACTTGCTCAAGTCGCGGATCTCGATGTGTGCCGCTCAAAAAATCAACTGCATTTTGCACTTCAAGCGCGTTGCCCGCGGCACTGGCCAAAGGCTGGTTCATGTCGGTTATCAACGCACTGGTGTTAACGCCAGCGCCGTTGGCCACAAACACCAAGCTTTCCGCCAGTTCTTTTGCTTCATCCACTGACTTCATAAATGCACCGGAGCCGACTTTGACATCGAGCACCAAGGCACCCAACCCGGCAGCCAGTTTTTTGGACAGGATGGACCCCGTGATCAAGGAGATATTGTCGACCGTGGCGGTAACGTCGCGGATGGCATAAAGAATTTTATCTGCAGGGGCGAGATCATTGGTTTGGCCAACTATGGCGCAGCCCGCTTCACGCACGACTTTGCGAAAATGCGCATTGTCGACGCTGGTCTGATAGCCTGGTATGGCATCAAACTTATCGAGCGTGCCGCCGGTATGGCCCAATCCGCGCCCCGAAATCATGGGCACAAATGCGCCACAAGCTGCCCACATCGGGGCAAGCATTAAGGACACATTATCGCCCACGCCGCCAGTGGAATGCTTGTCGATTACGGGGCCATCGAGCTCGTCCCAATTGAGCACTTCACCACTGTCACGCATGGCCAAGGTGAGCGCCACACGTTCATCGATATCCATATTTTGGAAATAGACGGCCATGACAAAGGCCGCCGCCTGCTCAGGCTTGACCGTGCCGGAGACAATACCCTCAATAAAGGCATTGATTTCGGCAGGTTTAAGCGACTTACCATCACGTTTTTTAGCGATGATTTCAGCAGGCAAAAACATCTAAATCTGAACTCCTAGTCCAAGCGATAAAGCCGCACAGGCGGTTTTTCCGCCCGCGCGATTTTCTTTTTCGCTTCAAGATCAAGTTGCACGCATTTCACCCACCAGCCTGCGGTGCTGCCCCCGGGGAACAGATCATCCGGCAGATGCTTTTTGGCCTCGGCAATCACATCTTTGACGACCATACCGGGCGCCTCGTGGGGCAAAACCTGCATCATCGCTTTGTACATGGCGTTATACTTCGCCGCGTCAACGCGAGTGATTTTGCCCGGTGTGTTTACGTTTTCAACTTCGACCTTGTCGCTCATGGTTCAGGTTCCTATGCGCCGTAGGGCACCCAAACATTTTTGACCTGAGTGCTCCGCTCGAGGAAATATTCGCCTTCACAAATCTCGCGATCGGTCCAATCCATGGCTTTGCCTTTGTTGGTCCAAGTCTGTTTGAGATTGTGCACTGAATATTGCTCAACTTTTTTGCCGCCCTCAGCATCGCCGCAATAGAACATGGCGTCAACGCCATCATGTTCGGCCAAGGTTTTGGTCAGCTCGTCTTTGGCCCCGGTCACGATATTGACGACGCCACCAGGCACATCGCTGGTTTCCAAAATCTGATAGAAATCGGTCATCGCCAATGGTGATGTTTCGGACGGAACCAACACGCTGGTGTTGCCCATGGCCATGGACGGGGCAAGCAAAGAGATGGCACCCAAAAGCGGACTTTCATCTGGCGCGGCAATGCCGATTACGCCGATGGGTTCGACCATGGCGACCGCCATTTGGCGCACAGGTGGGTTATGCACCGCACCATCATATTTGTCTGCCCAGCCTGCGAAGGCGAACAAGCGCTCGATAGACAGGTCAACTTCCTTTTTGGCCGCTGGTGCGGTCACACCAGTCATCTCGCGTATCCGGTCCGCAAATTCATTGCGGCGATAGTCGAGATTTTCGCCCATATAATAAAGGATTTGCGCCCGTGTATGGGCAGGCTTGCTGCCCCAGCTCAAGGCACCGCGCGCGGCTTCCACCGCGTTGCGGATGTCTTTGCGATTGCCTTCACCAACTTCGCCAACCAGTTTGCCCTCGCTATTCACCACGGAGCGGGCATAGCCACCATCAGGACGGGATTGCTTGCCGCCAACATAAAGTTTGGCGGTGCGATCAATGCCGTCTGTCGCGAACAATTTGGGTTTCGCCGGTGCTGATGACTTGCCCAAATCCTTGAGCTTTAGTTCCCAGTTGGGGCGCAGATAGGCGCGCATGCCTTCTTTGCCGCCCTCGCGACCAAAGCCACTTTCTTTGTAGCCGCCAAAGCCCACGGCAGCGTCGAAATTGTTGGTGGAGTTGATCCACACAATGCCAGCTTGCACACGTGGGGCAATGTCTAAAGCGAGGTTGATGTTTTCCGTCCAGACGCTGGCGGAGAGGCCATATTTGGAATTGTTGGCCAAGGTCACCGCTTCGTCCGGCGTGCGGAAGCTCATCGCGACCAGCACCGGACCAAAAATCTCTTCTTCGGCAATAATATTGGCGGGCTGCACATTGGTGTAAAGCGTTGGCTTCACGAAGCAGCCATTGGACGGGATTGTGCCATCGGGCTGGTAGCGGACCGCGCCCTGCTCTTCGCCCTTTTTCATCAAATCCTGCACCCGCTCCACCTGTACCGGGGCCACGAGGGCGCCAATATCAATGGCTTTGTCGAGCGGATCGCCAATGCGCAATGTGTCCATGCGCGCCTTCAACTTTTTGATGAAGCGGTCTTCAATGCCTTCTTGCACCAAGAGCCGCGACCCGGCACAGCAGACCTCGCCCTGGTTGAACCAGATGGCATCCACCAGGCCTTCCACAGCGCTGTCCAGATCCGCATCCTCAAACACGATAAAGGGCGACTTGCCGCCCAGTTCCAACGACAGACCTTTGCCGGAGCCCGCCGTGGCCTTCCGGATGGCTTTGCCGACGCCAGTTGAGCCGGTGAAGGCGATCTTGTCGATATCTTTGTGGTTGACTATGGCTTCGCCCACTTCACCGTCGCCGGTGACGATGTTGACCACCCCTTTGGGCAGCCCGATCTCCTGACAGATTTCAGCGAACAACAGCGCCGTCAGCGAAGTGAATTCAGCGGGTTTAAGCACCACCGTGTTGCCAGCCGCCAAGGCTGGTGCGATTTTCCAGGACAACATCAAAAGTGGGAAGTTCCACGGGATGATTTGCCCGCAAACGCCATAAGCTGACTGATTGGGGAATTGGCGATCACGCTGCTGCGCCCATCCCGCATGGTGATAGAAATGACGCGCCACCAAGGGGATATCCAAATCCCGGCTTTCGCGGATCGACTTACCATTGTCGAGGGTTTCGAGCACGGCAAAGAGCCGTGAATGCTTTTGCACCTGACGCGCGATGGCGTAAAGATATTTGGCCCGTTCGTAACCAGACAAGCCTTCCCAATCGCCCTGCGCTTTACGCGCTGCGGCCACGGCGGCGTCAATTTCAGCCTTTTTGGCTTGGCTGATTTGCGCCAGTTCCTCGCCATTGGCGGGATTATTGGAAGCAAATGTTTTGCCGGGCTTGGTGAATTCGCCATTGATGAAGTGACCAAATTTGCGGCCATAGCCATCAAGCCATTCATGTGCTTCGGCGCTGCCTTCCGGCGCAGGACCATATTCCATGGTTTCAAAAATCTCTTTAACGTTCATGTTGCCCACCTAAACCAGAGGCTGACGATAATCGGCCGCATAGCGCCCGGTGACATTGTGTTCGAGTTGTCGCTCGATGTCGTTCAAAAGGCTGGATGCGCCAAAGCGGAACAGATGTGGCGAGAGCCATTTGTTGCCCAGCTCATCCTTCATCATTGCAAGATATGTGATCGCATCCTTGGCCTTGGAAATGCCGCCCGCGGGCTTATAGCCAATCTCGATGCCCGTTTCCTCATGGAACCAGCGGATCATGCGGATCATAGACAGGGAAGTCACCAAATCTGCGTTGACTTTTTCCTTGCCTGTTGAGGTTTTGATGAAGTCGGCCCCTGCCATCATGCACACCATCGACGCTTTAGCGACATTGGTTTGGGTGGCCAATTCGCCTGTGCCCAAAATGGTTTTCAAATGCGCGTCGCCACAAGCGGCGCGGAAGGCTTTGACTTGATCATAAAGGCCCTGCCAATCCTGCGTCAGCACTTGATGCCGCTCAATCACGATGTCGATTTCTTTGGCGCCAGCTTTCACTGAGGCTTCGATTTCCGCAATGCGGGTGTCCAAAGGCGTCAGACCTGCAGGGAACCCCGTTGAAACGGCGGCCACCGGAATGTTGGTGCCTTCAAGTGCGGCCACCGCGTCGGCGACAAAATTATGATAGACGCAAACTGCACCTGGGGTGATGCCCAAATCTTCAACGCCCAGCGCCTTCAAAATATCGGTGCGCACGGGTTGGCGCGCTTTGGCGCACAAGCGCTCAACGCGACCCTTGCTGTCGTCGCCATTCAACGTGGTCAAATCGATATTGGTGATGGCGTGGAGCAGCCAGGCGGCTTGCCATTGTTTTTTCACTGAGCGGCGGGTGCCGATGGTGGCGGCCCGACGTTCCAATGCTGAGCGGTTCATCCGCACATGGCGCAACCAGCCCAAATCCAAATCGAAACCGGGATTGCGTTTATGCTCTTCTGCCGCGTGCGGCATTTCAACTGCTTTTAAACTCATAGTTCTGCAATCATTTTTGTCAGCAAACTTTGCATGCGCTCTCCGCCAGATGCGACCATGGTTTGCGTATGGTCGTGAGAGAGATGTTCGTCCGACATGCCCGCGCCCATATTGGTGATGAATGAACATCCCCAGACGCGCATGTCGTAATATCGGCCCAAAATACATTCCGGTACGGTGGACATGCCCACCGCCTGTGCCCCAAAGCCCTGGATCATTCTGATCTCAGCGGGCGTTTCAAATGAGGGGCCAGAATACCATGTATAAACGCCTTGTTTAAGGCCCAAAGAATCGCGCTCGGCGATATCAAGGGCCTTTTGGCGCAACGTTGGATCATAGGCATTGGCCATATTCACAAAACGTTTGTCGCCCACTTCACCAATCAACGGGTTAAGGCCCGAATAATTGATATGGTCGGTAATCTGCATCAAATCACCGGGTCGAATATCCTCAACGATTGAACCCGCGGCATTGGTCAACATCAATGTATCAATGCCCAATCCAGCCAGCGTGCGCAGCGCCATTTTCATGGCTGCGGCATTGCCGTGCTCGTAATAATGGGCGCGCCCTGTGAGCAGCGCCACGCGCTTGCCTTCGAGATAGCCGACCAAGAGGTCTTTGCCGTGACCAGTAACGCCGCCGCCGGGAAAGCCTTGCAACGCATCATAATTGATGGTCACCGGGTCTTTCAGCATATCGCCAAGCGCGGCGAAGCCTGACCCTAGAACAAGTGCAGCGGCAATAGGTTCATCGCCCGCGCGTTCTTGGATCAAACGCATATTGTATTTTGCGGTCATGACGCCCTACTCCAGAAATTCCGGGCCAAAGGAATCCGGCAAAATCTCATCCATGGTGTAGCTTTTGGCGTCGCCATCTTCACCTGTGCAAATGATTTGCGTGTCAGGTGTGGCGAATTCGCGAATGCGCTGGCGGCAGCCGCCGCAAGGGGTGACGGGATCAACGCCTTTGCCGATGACAAAGATGCGGTGAATTTTCTTTGCGCCAGCGCCAATCATGGCGGAGATGGCTGCTGTCTCGGCACAGTTGCCCTGCGGGTACGCCGCATTTTCGATATTGCAGCCCGCATAGACTTGCCCGTCATCCGCCAGAATGGCTGCGCCAACCGGGAAGTCGGAATAGGGCACGTGCGCATGTTTGCGCACGGCCTGAGCGGCATCATAAAGAGCTTGGGTCACCGCATCCATCTTAGCGCTCCTTCACATAGGGTTGGCCGATGGCTTTTGGTGGATTGGCCCGACCGATAAAGCCCGCCAGAAGCACCACGGTGAGAATATAAGGCAACGCCTGAATAAACTGCACTGGCACTTCACCAATCATGGGGAACTCCACGCCTTGCAGACGAATTTGCGATGCGCTGAGCACGCCGAACAACAAACAGGTCCACATGGCCTGCCAAGGGCGCCATTTAGCAAAAATCAAAGCGGCAAGCGCGATAAAGCCACGGCCCGACGTCATGTTTTCAGAAAAGTTTGCGCCTTGGGCGGTGGATAGAAATGCCCCGGCAACACCGCACAGCAAACCTGTAACCACCAACGCCCGATAGCGCAGCATGGCCACTGAAATGCCCGCTGTGTCCAGCGCTTTTGGATTCTCCCCCACGGCGCGAAGGCGCAAGCCAAAGCGCGTGCGGAACAGAACAAAGGCCGTAACCGGCACCATCAGGAAGGCGAAGTAAACAATAATCGAATGGCCGGAAAGCAATTGCTCGTAAATCTCGCCAATAATTGGCACTTGGCCAAATTCTTGTGCGAAAGGCAATTCGATGTTGGCGAAACGCTCGTCCGGACGCAGATTTGGCGTAGTGCCCCCGCGACGGAACCAAGCATGGCCCAAAAATACGGTGAAGCCAGCGGCCAAGAAGTTCAGCGCCACACCAGAAATAATCTGGTTGCCGCGGAAGTTAATTGATGCCAAAGCGTGGATCATCGACATCACAACGGAAACGCCCATCGCTGCAGCGAGGCCAAGCCAAACCGAGCCCGTAACAGCGGCTGTGGCGGCAGCAGCAAACGCCCCGCCCAGCATTTTGCCTTCAAGGCCAATATCCACAATGCCCGACCGTTCAGAATAAAGCCCAGCCAAGGCTGCAAGCATCAATGGCACCGCAAAGCGAACACTGGAATCGAGCAAGAGAATGATATCTGTTGCACCCATGATCTATGCCTCCGTATCTGCGGTTGTTGGCGCCTCGGGCGACGGTTTCACCCTTCGGGCAAATATGCGCTCCAGCAATGGCCGGAACATATCGCCCATGGCACCCGTGAACAGGATCACCAAGGCTTGGATCACCACCACAAGGTCTGACGGCACAGCCGGCAATTCAAAGGCCAGTTCCTGCCCACCCTGATAGAGCGCACCGAATAATAGCGCGGCCAAGGCAATGCCCACCGGGTGGGAACGGCCCATAAAGGCAACGGCAATGCCAACAAAGCCAAAGCCATGCACATAGCCCACGACGAGCCGTTTTTGCACGCCCACCGCTTCATTGACCGCCATGAGTCCGGCCAACGCGCCGGAGATGGCCATTGCAATAATGATCACGGAAACGGCTGAAATGCCAGCATAGCGGGCGGCTTCCTTATTGGCGCCAAGGGTACGGATTTTATAACCGAGCTTGGTGCGCCAGATCAGCACATAGGTGAAGATCAGCGCGGCGATGCCGAAAAAGAATGTGATGTTCAGCGGCGAATATTGGAACGCGTCAAACCAGTCGGACATCAACGGCAGGCGGCCCTGTTCGTTGATTGTGCGCGTTTCCGCATTGGCACCCGGTGCTGTGATGACTTGCGCCAGCATGTAGCTCATAAACGCTGAGGCGATAAAGTTGAACATGATGGTCGTGATCACAATATGGCTGCCGCGCTTCGCCTGAAGCCAAGCAGGGATAATGGCCCAAAGTGACCCCATCATCATGGCCGCAAGGGTTGACCCGAGCAGCACCAGCGTCCAGTGGGTCTGATCAAGCCAAAGCGCCACCATGATGGCCCCAAGGCCCGCCACATAAGCTTGGCCCTCACCACCAATATTGAACATGCCTGCCTTAAAGGCGATGGCCACGGCAAGACCGGTGAAAATGAAGTTGGTGGCATAGTGAAGCGTGAAGCCCCAGCCCATCCCTGTGCCAAAGGCACCATAGAACAAGGCCCACATGGCATCGAGCGGATTTTCCCCGATGATGGCCACGGCCAAACCGCCGATCACGAAAGCCAGCAGCACGTTGAGCACTGGCATCAAAACAATTGTTACCCAATTGGGCAAAGGCTGGCGCGCACTCATAGTTTGATTACTCCAGACATTTGCTAAGCCCCCTCTTTGGGATCAACCCCGGCCATGGACAGGCCAAAATCTCGTTCGCTGGCATCAGGTGTCAATTCGGTGACGATTTCCCCGTCAAACATCACCAAAACCCGGTCAGACAGAGCCCGGATTTCATCCAGCTCCACAGAGACCAGCAAGACCGCAATGCCTTTATCCCTTAATTCAATAATGTGCTTGTGAATGAACTCGATGGCGCCAATATCGACGCCGCGCGTGGGCTGACCCACAATGAGCACGTCCAGATCACGATCCATTTCCCGCGCCAGCACCACTTTTTGCTGGTTACCGCCTGAGAAATTGGCTGTTTTCAACCGTGGATTGCGCGGGCGAATATCGAACATTTCAATACGGCGTTCGGCTTCTGCAATAGATTGCTTTGGCGACAGAAACGGACCTGAGCCATAGGCTTCAGAATCGTGATAACCAAGAATGGAATTTTCCCATTCTTCAAAATCAGTCACCAACCCCATCTTGATCCGATCTTCCGGCACGTGGGCCAATCCCATCTGACGCACTTTCGCCGCGCTATCATCGCCGTCGAACCGCACCAATTCGCCATTAATGCGAACTTCGCCCAGCAGAGGCGCTTCCATGCCTGAAATGGCGCGCAAAAGCTCGGACTGGCCGTTGCCAGCCACCCCAGCAATGCCCACGATTTCGCCAGCACGCACATTGAAGCTGACATCTTTCACCCGCGGCACGCCAATGTCGTCGGTTACCGACAGGCCATTAACTTCCAACACCACGTCTTTCGGTTCAGCTGGCGTTTTATCGACACGCAACAAAACGCGGCGGCCCACCATCATTTCCGCCAATTGTTCTGGCGAGGTGTCTTCGGTGGCTACGGTGCCGACCATTTCGCCCCGACGCATGACCGAAACCGTGTCGGTCACGGCCATGATTTCGCGCAATTTGTGCGTGATCAAAATGATGGTTTTGCCTTCTTCGCGCAACTGTTCGAGAATGCGGAAAAGCTGGTCGGCCTCGGTTGGCGTCAATACGCCCGTTGGCTCGTCCAAAATCAGCACATCGGCACCGCGATAAAGCGCCTTCAAAATTTCTACGCGCTGTTCCTGTCCCACAGACAGGTCTTCAATCAACGCATCCGGGTCGACATCCAACCCATAGTCTTTGGCCAGTCGCCCCAACTCTTCGCGCGCCTTTGCCATGCTGGATGCCAGAAGCGTTTCGCCTTCAGCGCCCAGAATAATGTTTTCCAAAACGGTGAAATTTTCCACCAGCATAAAGTGCTGGTGCACCATGCCGATGCCCAATTCCAGCGCGTGGCTGGAATCTTTGATTTTCACCAATTTTCCATCGACCCAAATTTCACCGCTATCGGCAGTGTAAAAGCCATAAAGAATTGACATCAGGGTGGATTTACCCGCGCCATTTTCCCCCACAATGCCGTGGATCGAATTGCGCTTCACCGCCAAATCAATGTTTTTATTGGCTTGGACCGGCCCAAAAGCTTTGGACACTTTTTTCAAGTCAATGGCAAATTCAGACCCAGCAGCCTTTGAAGGCTGCTGGGCGCTTGTTGTCTGGTGCTCAACCATGTCGAGTTACCATTCCAATTTTCAGTTTAGACTATGATACAGGGCAGGAATTATCTGACCGGTAGTCATGCACTTCAATCTCGCCAGAATTGATTTTTGCAGTCAATTCTTCGAGTTTGGCTGACATCTCATCGGTGATCAATTCTTCATTATACTCATCGACTGCAGCACCAACGCCACCTTCGGCAAGACCAAGAGATTGAACGCCTGATGACCATTCGCCATTGGCTTCGTCGTTGAATGCATCTTGCACTGCAACGTCAACGCGCTTGACCATTGAAGTCAACATGTTGCCTGGGAACAAATAGTTCTGGTTGCTGTCCACACCAATGCCGTATTTGCCAGCATCCGCTGCAGCTTGCAACGCACCTTCACCAGCAGCACCCGCAGCGGCGTAAATCACGTCAGCGCCACGCTCCAGCTGTGAACGGCCAACTTCGCCTGCAGTGTTGATGTCGTTAAAGGCAGCAAAGTCTGTGCCGATAAAGTTTTGCAGAACTTCAATGTCAGGATTTACAGCTTTTGCACCTTGCACATAGCCGCAACCAAAAGCTTGCAACAATGGGAAGTCAAACGCTGTGACGTAGCCGATTGTGCCTGATTCAGACTTCATCGCAGCCAAAGCGCCAACAAGGTATGAACCTTCTTGCTCTTTAAACAACACTGAACGCACGTTTGGCAAATCAACCACAGAGTCGATGATGGCAAAGTGCGTGTCTGGGAATTCTTGAGCAACTACGTTGAGCGGCTCGGCCCATGTGAAGCCTGGCACAACGATTGGGCTTGAACCCTGCTGTGCGAAACGGCGCAAGGCTTGCTCGCGCTGCGCATCTGTTTGAATTTCAAAGTCGCGGTAAGAATTACCGGTTTCTTCCTTGTATGCTTCGGCACCATTGTAAGCCATTTCGTTGAACGACTTATCGTTTTTGCCGGCAGCATCATAAATCAATGCAGGTTCTGCCAATGCGGTGCCTGTCATCAATGCAGCGAATACGGCTGTACCGAGAACGGCTTTCGCGCCGGTGAACTTTTTATTCTGGACTGACATGAATATCTCCCTTGTCAACTTATCCACACGTAACAAGACCTAGTGTAAGATCCAAATGTGGTGTTTTTAATTCAAGCGCTTTCTTGGTCCCTCCGCAAGTAAAAACGCCTAAATCCCCACGCAATCGTTACCTATCCCCTACAAAAAGTTCAAGATTTTTTTAACCAGACGGTAAAAATAATTGATTTTTTGACCAGACGGACGAAATTTTTATTTGTGATTCAACAAGTTAATGATCTGGGCCTTTGCCGCCTCTGCGTCAGCTTTGTCATGTGTAACCAAAACTACGGGTAAGTTGTTTTGCTGCGCTAATCCAAAAACAAAAGTGCGCACCCGATCACGCAACTCCACGTCAAGTGCGGAGAACGGCTCGTCCAGCAACAAGGCTTTGGGCTTTGACAGCAGAACCCGCATCAGCGCAATGCGGGATTGTTGCCCGCCGGAAAGTGTCAGCGGGTCACGCGCGCCCAAATCTTCAAGATGTACCGCCCGCAGCTTTTCGCGCACCTTTTCGCATCGCTCTTGCTTGGAGCCGCCGCGCGGCAAAGCAAACAGCAGATTTTCTTCAACACTCATATGCGGGAACAAAAGCGGCTCTTGAAACATCAGGCCAATTTTGCGGCGGCTTGGGTCTTCATGGGTGATGTCTTGCCCATCCAGGATGATCTGGCCGTGGCAGCTAAATCGCGGCGATAGGAACCCAGAAATGGCGTTAAGCAATGTTGACTTGCCTGAGCCTGACGGCCCCATAACCGCCAGCACTTCGCCCGGCGCGACTTCGGCATCGATATCGAGCAACGTATCACCGGCCAGCGAAATGCGAAGGTTTTTGAGAATGAGGCTATGTTCGGCCAATTAGGCCTCCCGCTGTTTCGAGAAATAGATTTTGTTGGGATAAAGCAATTTTGGCAAGACCAGCGCCAAAGCAAACCCGACCGCGGGCAGCAGCGTTTGCACCAGCGCGTAAATGCCAATCAAACGACGGTCACCACCAGAGGCAAGCGCCACCGCCTCAGTGGTGATGGTGGGCACACGTCCCGCCCCGATCATTAATGTGGGCAAATATTGCGCCACCGAGATGGCAAAGCCAAGCGCCAGCGCAGTGAGGATCGGTTTGAGCAACATGGGCAATTTGATTTGGAAGAAGATCCGATTTTGCGACTTGCCCAAAGCTGTTGCCGTTTGCATATAGCGCGGATCAAGATCATGAAAACTCGCTTCCAGCGCCAAGTAAGTATAGGGGAACACAAAGACCACATGCATGATGGTGACGGGCCAGAAACTGCCATCCAGCCCATAGCGCACCAAAAGAATTGAAATGCCGGAGATAAAGGCAATTTGTGGCACGATCAGCGGCAAATAGATAAGCCGCAATGCACTTTGGGTTAGGCGGATATCGTGGCGCTTCTCATTTTCAAGGCAAAGCAGTGTTTGCACCACAGAAATGAGGGCTGCCGCCACACCAATCTTAATTGCATTGAAGGATGGCCCCCACAGATTTGAGGCGTTGTCGAGCCATCGCATCAAATTCATCGCGCGTGGCAGCGCTTCAGGAAAGCGCCAGTAACCTGCAACCGACCAGATGCCCAAAATCACAATGCTCGCGGCCGATATTGTGACCATTGCCAACATGGCGATATTGAAAATTTGGCGCACAATCTGATCATTTTGATGGCGTGCGCCCTTTGATTGCATCTGGCGCATCAAATAGCTGCACAGCATTTCCAAAAGCCACCACGCCATCAATGCGACAAGCGTGGCACCGAGCTGGAACACGGCCCCCGCAGCGGCCACAAACCGCATTTCAATGTCCGGATCGTTCATCCAGCGCAATATTTGCACGGGCAAGCTGGGCGGCAGGTTTGGCCCCAAAATCAGCGCCACATCCACCACGGAACTTGAAAAGGCAATGACCGCAAAAATCGGCAGGCGGATTTGGCGGTAGAGCGCAGGCATCACCACGGTCAACCAGGCCCACACACGGCCATACCCCATGGACCGCGCCAACTTTAAGCGCTTATCCACATTGATCTGCGACGCCGCGCTTAAGCACATCAAAAACAGGAACGGCACTTCCTTGAGCACCAAGCCTGCCAGCAGCGCATAGCCGAGCGGATCATTGATGATCAGCCAATCTGGTGGGCGATCAAAGCCCGTCGCCCACGGCGACAGCAAGCGGATCAACCAGCCAGAGGGCGCAAACAAAAAGGCGAAACCGAAGGCGGCGGCGGCATGCGGCACGGACATGAGCGGCGAGACAAACCGCGAAATTCTGGCAAAGAAAGGCGCATCCCAAAAGGCGGCGAAAAAGCCAATCACGATGACAAAAGAAATGATGGTGGTGACCAGCCCAATCCAAATGGACAGATGCACAGAATGCCAAAAACCGGGGACGTGCATCGCCTTATGCAAATGGTCCCACGTCAGCTCCACCCCACCTAGTGTGGGGAAATAGCCAAATGCAGGCGCCGCCACACCAATCAGGCCCGCAAGTAGCGGGCCTGTGAGCAACAAAATCACAAGGGCGGGCGCTACCCAAAAAATTGCATTTAGCGCCCGATTGGTCATGGTCATTACATATCGCGCATAAAGCGTTTGGACCATTCTTCCTCAAGCATTGTGGCCCAGCTTGCGTGCGGCTCGAGTAGGGTTTTGCCAAACTCTTCGCCCTGCAATGTTGCGGGCCCAAGTTCCAGCGCGTCAAAATAGGCTTTTTGCGCCTCGGGCAAATCATTGATGGCGAGGACTGAGGGGTCGCCCCATACTTTTTCGTCTGCCTTACGGGCTTGCGCTTCGGCAGACAAAAGGAAATTGGCAACAACCATTGCGCCAGCTTTGGCGTTGGCATTGTAAGGGATCGTTACAAAATGAGAATTGCCCATTGAGCCATAATCCATCACGAAAGACCGGACGCTGGGTGGCAATTCACTTGCATTGATGGCTGATGAGGCTTCGCCGGGGTTAAATGTCATGGCGATATCAATTTCACCGTCGGCCAAAAGATTTTTGAGCTGCGTGGTGTCCGAAGCATAGACGACGCCATCGCGCCAAAGATTTGGCTTTAGCTCGTCCAAATAGGTCCAAAGCGGCGCCGTGACTTCAGCAAAGATCTCTTCGGTCGCTGGCTCGCGCAAAACAGATGGGTCATCTACGACGCCATAAAGCACCTGCTTCAAAAATGTGGTGCCAATGAAGTTTGGCGGCGCGGCATAGGTGAAGCGGCCGGGGTTTTCTTCCGTCCATTTGGCCAATTCCTCCAGCGTGGTTGGCGGCTCAGCCAAGATTTCGCTGTCGTAATAAAAGGTGAGCTGCGCCATGCCCCATGGGCTTTCCTGCCCATCAACCGGCACGGTGAAATCGTAAGTCAGGGTCGGTTTGCCCTCAATGTCAGCATATTCATAATTGGGCAGCTTTTCGGCCCAATTACTGTCAATCAGCAAGCCCTGCTCTTTCATGGCCGCAAAGTTTTCACCGTTGATCCAAATGAGGTCGACAGAGCCCCCCTCATCGCGACCAGCCGCTTTTTCGGTGATCACGCGGCTTACGGCGGTAGCGGTGTCTTCCAGCTTTACATGCTCGATGCTGACGCCATATTTGGCCTGCACCTGCTCGCCTGCCCAAGCGATATAATTGTTGATGTTGGGCGCGCCGCCCCAAGCATTGAAATAAACGGTTTGCCCTTTCGCCTGATCCAACACATTTTGCCAATCCGTTGGGTCCGGTGCGTTTTCTTGCGCCAAAGCAGGCGTGCCTGCGCCCATGGCCAAGATGGAGGCAAGAACAAGTTGTTTTGCTGATGGTGAACGGAAAAACCGACTTTTACGCATTAAATATCCTTCGCACATTGCGTGCTTAATGATTGATCATCAAGGATATTTGTTACGCGATTGCCAGCAGAAGTACAGCCCCTTAGAGCTACAACTCTCGCTCACATAAGTGTGAAATGCTTTTAGTTGTGTTCCGGCTCAGCGGTGTCTTCCGTATCAACCGGTATTGCTTGGGCATCAATTTGTGCCGCGAACCGATCAAAAAAGCGATCAATCACCCCTTGGGCACTTTTGCCCACCAGCTTTGAGCCCAGTTTTTCGATTGAGCCTGATACTTCACCATGGGCTTCAAATGTCAGAATACAGGCCTCATTGGCCAAGCCCCAATCCTGCAATTCAATATCTGCGGCGCCGCGCGCCAGCCCCAAAAGGCCGCCACGACCGCCACCCGAAAGCGTGTAAGCGCGGGCAGGTTCAACGTTTGAAAGTGCAAGGTCGCCCTTAAAAGTGGGCTTCATGATGCCCAAATTGACGGTGATTGAGGCTTCAAGATTTTCGCTATCCACCCATTCAATTCGGTCACATCCGGGAATGCAGGCCTTCAATACTTCTGTGTCGTTCAACGCCTCCCAAACCGCCAATCGCGGTGCTGTAATGCGATAATGTCCAACAAATTTCATAAAAGGCCTTTACCTCGAGCGAAACAATTCCAATATCTGCAACACATGGTAACATGCTTGCACAGTGTCAATTGATGACGATAAAAGAATTATCTAGAGTTTAAACACTAACATTTTTGGTTCTTAGGCTGAACGGGGAATAATATGGCAAACGAAATCGCAGAAAAACCATTGCAATATTTGGACAAGGCAATGGGCGCGATCCGCGAAATGGGCCTTTGGCCAGAAACTGTTGAAGAAGCACCGATCACAGGGCTCCTGCAAGAAATCACCGATTTGGATGAAACACGCGTCATTTTGATCGGCCGCACTTTGAATCAGGCCAGCGTGTTCAATGAAGTTGTGCGCGAGCAAATCGCGGCGATGAATATCGGCGAACGCTATGAAGATATCACCAACGGCTTTGACAGCATTCGCGATGATGCCAAGGGCATGGTTGATCAGCTAGAAGACGGCAAGCTGGATATGTTGGAGCGCGCCTCCAACGTTTGGATGAAAGTCACCCGTGGCGACATTCCAACTCGGTTTGAAAAAATCCGCACCACCTATTTGGAAGTCACCAAAGACACCAAAGATCAGGTCGACCGCGAACACACCATTTTGGAAGCCTATCGCGATTTCCGCGGCGCGCTGAAGCAATCAGAAGTGATGGCTTTGGAAGTGCTGGAAAAAGCGGAAGCCAAGCTGGAAGAGCGCAAAGAGCATTTGAGCAATGCGACCAAAGAACTGGAAAACTTTGCCGATGGCACACCTGCTGATCGGGCGCGCCTGGAAATGGCCCGCGACGAACGTTTGCGCGAAATGCAGCAAGAAGAGCGCCGCTACCAGATTGCGAAAGACCTTTCTGACAATCTGACCATTTCATACAACACGTCTGAAGTGATCATGGCGCGTCTGATGCAAACCACAAATGCCAAAGAGCGTGTGTACCAGCAATCAATCTCTTTCTTCTCCACCAACGAAACCGTTTTGACAGCGTTGAGCGCCTCTTTCACTGGCTTGTTTGGCTTGCATGAGAGCACAGAGACATTGAACGCCATGAAGGAAGGCATGTCTAAAAGCCTTGAGACGTTGGCCGAGATTGGCGACACGGTGCAAGAAGAAGCGCTTAAGGCCGGATATGGCCCGACCATTCGCGCCGATGCGGTGAAAAAGCTTGTCGACAGCGTTGTGAATTTCCAAGAAAAGTCACGTTCGATCATCAATGACATGCGCGAGCAAAGCACGAAGAATTCTGCTGAAATTCGCGATGCCGTGGAAGATGGCAAGCAGCGTCTGGCAAAATTGGCAGCGGAAGGCAACACGCTTTTGGCTGAACAAAAGCAAAGCTAATTTTGCTCTTTAGCAAAACGAGAAACGGGAATTTGTTTTGAGCAAAGACAAGTCTTTACCGCTTGATGATGTGATGATGGCGATGGACGTGGTGGATACGCTGCGCCATCGCAATGATCTGGTGACGCGGGAACTGAATGAAGAAAACCGCGCCTCCAGTTTGGTAGACCGCCTGCGCGAAGTCTACCACCAGCAGGGCATTGATGTGCCAGATCACATTTTGCAAGAAGGGGTCAACGCACTTAAAGAATCCCGTTTCAATTATGACCCGCCCACAGGTGGCTTTAGCTATCGGTTGGCGCGGGCCTATGTGTCGCGCGATCGCTGGGGCAAATGGGTTTTGGGCCTCGGCCTGGCGCTCGGCATTGGTCTATCTGGATATTTTCTGGTTTATCAGCCGATGCAGGCCAGCCAAATGGCGGCGACGCAAGCCTATCTCAATCAAGAATTGCCCGAACAATTTGACCAACTTGTCACCCAAATTGAAGCCACCGCCAAGGTCGAAACGGCCAACGCACAAGCCGCAGAACTGGCTGAACGCGGCAAACTGGCTGCTAGTGTTGGCGACCAGGTTGCGGCTGAAAAGTTTTTGGGCGATCTCAACGGCCTGCTCAGCACATTGCAAAGCGAATATCGGGTGCAGATCGTCAACCGTGAAGGCGCCGATACCGGCGTTTGGACCTATCCGGATGTGAACCAGGACGCACGCAATTATTATGTCATTGTCGAGGCGATTGGGCCGGATGGCAACGCCTTGCCGCAAAGCATCACCAATGAAGAAACCGGCATTGCAGAGACCGTTGAGCAATGGGGCGTGCGCGTGAGCGAAGTACAATTTGACGCGGTGCGCGATGACAAGCTTGATGATGGCATCATTCAAAACAATATTATGGGCCTCAAAGAATTTGGTTATTTGAACGTGGATTACACGCAGCCAGTTTTGGGCGGCGCGATAACAAAGTGGTAGGACAAGTATAATGGTAAAAGGTCCAGAAGCACTGCGCCGACTAGATCGCTCCATGCGCGATATTCGCGATGAAGAACGCTCACTTTCCCGCACATCTGCAGACGCATCGGCGAAGATCGCGCGATTGCGCGAAGTGGAAAGCGAACAGTTTTTGCATCTCGCCAAAGTGCGCCTTGATCCAAAGAAACGCGATGAAGTCACTGAATATATTTCGCGTGCGGAAAAAGAAGCCAACAGCATATTAAAACGCCATGCAGGCAAGTTGGATGAAATATCTGAGTTGCTGGCGGATGTGGATAAAGACATTGAAACCACACGCGCAAAGCGCGACGAAGCGATGTCTGATTTTGAACAGGCGCAGAAAAAGCTGGATCAACTGAGCACTGAAGTTTTTGCCGATTTGGACAAAAACCCCGCCTATGCGGCGCAGAAGCAGGCCGTTGAGGAAGCAATTGCCACTTTTGATCACGCCAACAAAAAGGCGGAGGTGGCCGAGCAGGATCGCGAAGAAAAAGGCGCGCCCTATCGCAATGATCCGCTGTTTATGTATCTGTTTGAGCGCGGGTTCAACACAGGGTCCTATCGCGCAAACAACATCACCCGGATGCTTGATGGCTGGGTGGCGCGCATGGTGCGCTATCACGATGCCAAGCCAAACTTTGTGATTTTGAACGAAATCCCCATGCGGCTGCGCGAGCATGCGGATCAGGTGCAGGACAAGATTGACGAAGAGCAACAAAAGCTTGAAGCGCTTGAGGATGCAGCCTTTGACGCTCATGGCGGCAAACAAGCCCGCGAAACGGCCGATCGCAGCGAAGAGATTATTGGTGAAATTGATGCGCGTCTGGTGGAGCTGGAAGATAAGCGCGACGAGTTGGTGCATCGCCAACGCAAGTTCACCCAAGGGCAAAATCCAGCCTACCGCGAAGCGGTTGACCTGCTTGCATCTGGATTGCAGCGCGAAGGGCTGGAAGATCTTTATGCTGCGGCGCGGCAAACAGCGACGCGCGAAGATGATCAGATCGTGCGCAAGATTGATGCGGTACGCTCGGAAATCATTTCGTTGGAGACTGAACTTCGGGCATGCAAGGACCGCTTAAAGGTCCTCTCAGAGCGTCGACGTGAACTGGAAGACATTGAATGGGAATTCAAACAAAAGCGCTATGATCGCCCGTCATTCGATTTTGACGACGATCTGGTCGAAGATTTATTGGGTGAGTTTTTGAAGGGCGCCATCACCGCCTCGAGCTATTGGGGCAAATGGCAAGACGCGAAAAAATATCGTGGCCCGAAACGCAGCCGCTCAAAAGATCAATATAGTAACCCTTGGGGTGGCAAATCCTATTCTTCAAAGAAGAAGCGCCGCTCAAAGGATTTCGGCACATTTGGCTCCAGCTCGTCGGAGTTTTCGCGCCCGCGCAGCACCCCGCGCGGCTCCAAAGGCAAGCGCGACCATGGTGGGTTTAAGACTGGCGGCAAGTTTTAAACCGTCTATGCAACTGCCACTTTGCATCGTGCAATAAATGACGGCTTCTAAACTGCACCCCGCCGATGGACGCATGCCTGCCTATGCCCAATATGGCACGCCAACGTGCCAATCCATTTCTAATGGCACATCGGCAGCGCGTTCTGCCCCGTCTTGTTTTCCAAGTCTGACACTTTTGCGCCCGCCAATAGGGGCATGAGCGATTCTTGTGTGGAGCGGGCGACAAAAACGCTGAACTTTGAATCGGACGCTACTTGTGGCGTGGTTTTACAAAATGCTGGCTCGACGCCGATGGAGAGGCTGCCTTTTATGCTTTTTGATTTAAACGTGCGTATTTGGGCCTGAACTGCGCGTAGCTTTTCTTTTTCAGCTTCAGGAAATACGAAGACGTGAAGAATCTTGCCTTGAGCGGCGGGTTTCGTGCCGCGCGGCATTTCGTTGGCCGCGGCCAGCCTCAGATTTGCGCGGGTCTTTTGTGTGGTGCCGCCCTCGGGAGTAAGCGAAAAGACAAACTGGGTCTGCTCTGGCAATGGCTTTAAATTTGCATCTGCCTCAACCGCAAAAACCATATCCTCAATAGGATCATTCACCACATCTAACTTGGACATGGTTTGGATTGTGCCTAGCGTGTTGAGTGACATACATCCCACCAGCAAGAAGGGGACGGCAAGAATGAACGCGATTTTTGGTAATCTAGGCATGGCAATTCCCTCTCAAAAACTATTGAGAGGGAATCTAGTTATTAATTTAAATATTTCAAGTCTTACTTGATTAATTCACCGAGCGCGCTGGCGCCATTGTCGGCGGCGCCGACCAATTGGCGCATGCCAGTGAACAGTTCACGCCCCAGTCCATAGTGCGATTCGCTCAAATCTTGCGTGGCCACCGGGCGGGCATCAAACTCTGCCTGATCGACCAATACTTCCAGCACACCATTTTCTGCATCCAAGCGGATGATGTCGCCATCTTTGATTTTGGCGATGGGGCCACCGTCGACGGCTTCCGGCGTCATATGGATCGCGGCTGGCACCTTACCCGAAGCGCCCGACATGCGACCATCAGTGATCAAAGCCACTTTGATGCCGCGATTTTGCAGCACGGACAGAGGTGGCGTTAGCTTGTGCAATTCTGGCATGCCGATGGCTTTTGGCCCAGAGAACCGCACCACGGCCACCACATCTTCGTTCAGCTCGCCCGCTTTGAACGCGTCATTCAGCTCATTTTGCGAATGGAACACTTTGGCCGGTGCTTCCACCACACGATGTTCTGGCTTGACCGCAGAAATTTTGATCACGGATTGGCCAAGATTGCCTTTGAGCAGTTTCAAACCGCCATTTTTGGCAAAGGGCTTGCTACACGGTGTCAGCACATTTTCATTGCCGGATTCTTTGGCAGCGGGTTCCATTTGGATGCGATCATCGATCAATTTTGGCTCTTGTGCATAAACATGCAAGCCAGAACCCCAAATGGTTTTTACATCGTCATGTGCCAAGCCCGCATTGAGCAGTTGGTCAATCAAGAAGCCCATGCCGCCCGCAGCGTGGAAATGGTTCACATCGGCCATGCCGTTTGGATAAACCCGGGTGAGCAAAGGCGCCACATCGGACAGGTCAGACATGTCCTGCCAGTTGATTTGAATGCCTGCAGCGGCGGCCATGGCGATCAAATGGATGGTGTGGTTGGTGGAACCCCCCGTCGAGTGCAACCCGATCATGCCATTTACAATCGCCTTTTCGTCCACAACGCGGCTGGCCGGGGTAAATTCGTTGCCCAATGCTGTGATCGCCAAAGCGCGGCGCGTTGCCTCTTTGGTAAGGGCATCGCGCATAGGGGTGCCGGGATTAACGAAGCTGGAACCTGGCAATTGCAGTCCCATAATCTCCATCAACATTTGGTTGGTGTTGGCGGTGCCATAAAAGGTGCAGGTGCCGGGAGAATGATAGCTTTCGCTCTCAGCTTTAAGCAACTCATCGCGCCCCACTTTACCTTCGGCATAAAGCTGGCGAATGCGGGCTTTTTCGTCATTGGGCAGGCCAGAAGGCATTGGCCCTGCAGGCACAAACACCGCTGGAATATGGCCAAAGCTGAGCGCCGCTATCACCAAACCGGGGACGATTTTATCGCAAATGCCGAGGAACATGGCCGCATCAAACATATTGTGGCTAAGGCCGACACCCGCTGCCAGAGCGATCACATCACGCGAAAAGAGCGACAAATCCATGCCGGGCTGGCCTTGGGTGACGCCATCGCACATGGCCGGCACACCGCTGGCGACCTGCGCCACAGCGCCTGCCTGCTCGGCTGCCGCCTTGATCTGATCCGGATAATCCTTGTAGGGCGCGTGGGCTGAGAGCATGTCGTTATAAGCGGTGATGATGCCGATATTGGGCGTAATCTCATCGCTTAGCTTGGCTTTGTCGCCCGCCCCGCAGGCTGCGAAACCGTGGGCCAGATTGCCACAAGAAAGCGCGGTGCGGTGAACGCCCTGTTTGGCAGCGGCATCCATACGGTCCAGATAAATCCGCCGGGTTTTCTCACTGCGTTTGGTGATGCGGTCTGTCACATCACGGATCGTTTGATGAACGCTCATTTGTTGCTCCTTTGGATTTATCAGTGCGACCTTACTGGGAACAAAGGATGTTTAGGTAATACCCTAGGGACACCAGAAGATATTGAGTTCTTTAATGGTTTGGCGCAGCACGGCGCGAATGGGCATATCTGCCACCTCGCCTTCGCCAAACGCCGATTTCAAAACGTCTTGCTTTTCATCGCCTTCAATATGCAATGCCAAGAAACTGGATTGCAGCAATTGCGGCAGTGTAAATGTGATCCGCGGTTCGCCAGCGCCCGGCGCCTCAATCGCCGTAAATGTATTTTGGTTTTTCAAATCAATCGCTTCCGCCAATTGATCGCCGCCGGGGAAGAAAGAGGCCGTGTGGCCATCCGTGCCCATGCCCAAAATCACCACGGTGAAGGGTTTGTGCACGCCTTCAAACTGTTTGCCGAGCGATGTTGCGCCTTCTTGCGCGGTTTGTCCGTCAACATAAAGCGGCAGGAAAGCGGCACCATTGGCCTTGTTTTGCAGCAAATATTCGCCGACTAATTTGGCGTTTGACCGATCAGAACTTGGCGGCACCCAGCGCTCATCCACCAATGAAATGGTGACGCGTGTCCAATCCAGCTCTTCTTCACTCAGGGCCGTAAAGAACGCTTTGGGTGTTGACCCACCGGAAACCAGCATACTGGCTTTGCCAGAGGCTTCAATATCGCGCTTTAGCTCAGTGGCGACGCGGAAAGCCAGCGCACGGGCCAGCTTATCTTTGTTTTCGAAATTATGGTCGATTACATCTGCCATTCGTTCACCTATATTGCTTTGGGATCGTCCAGCTCTTCATGCCATGTACGACCGTCGCGCTCGATCAGCGCAACTGAACTGGTGGGTCCCCATGTGCCAGAGGTGTAGCCATGCAATGGTGTTGCGTCATTGTCCCACGCTTCGCGGATCGGATCAATCCACGCCCACGCCGCTTCCAACTCGTCACGACGCATAAACAGGGTTTGGTTGCCGCGCACCACATCCATGAGCAACCGCTCATAGGCTTCTGGGGTCCGCTGGGTAAACGTATCAGCGAAGCTAAGGTTCAATGGTACCTGACGCAAACGCATGCCGCCTGGGCCAGGATCTTTAATCATCAGGAACAGTTTCACCCCTTCGTCCGGTTGCAAGCGGATCACCAAGCGGTTTGGTGTCGGCACGCCTTCTGTACGAGAGAAAATTGAATGCGGGATTTCACGGAATTGGATCACAATTTCGGACGCGCGGCGCGCCATGCGTTTGCCGGTGCGCATATAGAACGGCACCCCGTTCCAGCGCCAGTTTTCCACCTCGGCTTTGATCGCCACAAATGTTTCTGTGTTGGATGTCGCGCCATCGCCCAGCTCTTCAACATAGCTCGGCACTTTCGTGTCTTCAGCGCTCACGCCGCGATATTGGCCGCGCACGGTTTGCTTATGAACTGTTTCGCCCACGATGGGCTTCAGGGCGCGCAGCACTTTCAGCTTTTCATCGCGCAGGGCATTGGCTTCATCTGATGCGGGCGGCTCCATCGCCACCAAGCACAAAAGCTGCAACAAATGGTTTTGCACCATATCGCGCAAGGCACCTGATTTTTCGTAATAGGAGCGACCACCCGCCCCAACAGATTCGGCGGCGGTGATTTGAATATGGTCGATATGAGCCGAGTTCCAGATCGGCTCGAACAGGGCATTGGCGAAACGCAAGGCCAACAGATTTTGCACCGTCTCTTTGCCCAAATAATGGTCAATCCGATAGACCTGATCTTCGCGGAACACTTCGGCCACAGTGTCGTTGATTTCTACAGATGATTGCAGATTGTGCCCCAGCGGCTTTTCCAACACCACCCGCGCATCGGGTGTCCAATAGTTTTGGCTGGAGAGATAATCGCAAATGGGGGCAAATAGGAATGGTGCAACCGCCAGATAGAAGGCCCGCACCACGCTTGGATCATTGCGCAAGCGGTCACTCAATGCCGCCCAACCATCGCGGTCAGTAACGTCGTTGGCGATGTAGGAGAAGCAACCAATGAAATCGTCGAGCATTTGGGGCTCGATATGGTCTGCATCCACAAACTCATTCACTGCATCGCGGGCGAATTTTTGGAATTCTTCATCGCTCATTTCTGAGCGAGACACGCCGATAATGCGCGAGTTTGTGTCGAACTGCCCGTCATAAAAGCGATAATAGAGCGCAGGGATCAGTTTGCGCTGCGATAGATCGCCGGTGGCGCCAAACACCACATAATCAAAAGGATCGACCGGAATAATACGGGCGGACATAGGCATTCCTTTCATTGTTCGCGCATGACGCGCTGGCCCCAAGCGTGCTTATGCAGCTTTTTGCGCCATTAATAGTGCCCCATTTTGAGCGTCAGACTTTGCGGCTTGCACATAGTCGCCAAAGCGCTCAGTCAGAATGGGAATAAGCCGCTCACCCAACCCACCAACAATGGCAAGTTTTTGCGCGCCGCGGGCTTTAAACCAGTTGATGAATTGCTCGATCTGATCAAATTCAAACTGCATCAGTTCTAACGCTATCGGGTCATTCTTTTCGAAATGCTCCACCACGAATGGCGCAAGGCTGGCAAAGTCTTTTGGCCATGCCTTGAAGGACCATGCCATCAAGCTGTTTTGGGTGCCGCCAAGATGGTCAATAACCACGTCAGTCAGCGGTGAGCCTTCGCTCAAGCCATCCAACACTTCGATTGAACGGCGGGCCAAAGCGCGTCCCAAAATTGCGCCGGAGGCGGTGTCTGAGATATGATATCCCCAACCACCAACCGGGAAATATTCGCCTTTTACTTTGGCAAGGCCGGCGGATCCTGTACCCACAATCAGCACCGCGCCATCTTTGCCCAGATGAGCGCCTTCGCGGGCGGTTTCCACATCATTGTGCACAAGGGTTTTGGCAAAGGGATAGTCCCGCGCAGCAAAGTCGCGACGCGAGCTTTCCAAATGTGCGCCGGCGAGGCCCAAACAGGCGATGGTGCGGGCCATATCTGATTGGCTCAAACCCGCCTCTTGAAACACTTGGTGGCTAACATCAATGATGGAATTGTAGGCTTGCGACCCGTCACCAATTGTGGTGTTGGCCGGACCACCGCGCACTTGCGCCAAAATATTCAGATTCTCGTCCGCAAGCCGCGCCCTGCAATTGGTGCCGCCGCCGTCAATTCCGAGAAACAAGTTTTGCACGCAGTCCATCCTTTAGTCAAAACGTTGAAATTTGCGCGGACCATAAACGCAATTCGTCTTATACGAAAGTATTAATCCGCGCAAATTCGCTCGTTTTTTCGCAAAAATGCAATTGCAAGCCATTGGCTTTATCTGCGGCATGTTTTATTGAGGGCGTTCGTTTGAAAAAGGTGATGAATTGGCGTCCTGTTTGTTTATCTGTTCTACGTGCAAATTTAGCTCCACCAGCGCTTTTAACGATAAAGGCGAAACCGGCGGCGAGTTGCTTGCCAATTTGGTGGAAGCAGAGCGCGACAATCGGCAGATGGAGCTTATGATTGTACGCCACCCCTGCCTTTGGAGTTGCAAACAATCCTGCGCAATACAATTGCAGGACGATGAAAAGATTGGCTATCACGCGGGCGGATTCACCCCAGACCAACCCACCGCAGAAGCCATTATAGATTGGGCGGCAGCGCATCAACGCACCCCGGATGGCGAAGTGCCATTTGCAGCTTGGCCCCGGGCCATGATGGGACATTTTATTGCGCGCCTGCCCACAATGAAGAAAGAAAAAGAAGATGACTAATCACTCACTTATTCTTGGCGGTGCCAAGTCGGGCAAAACCGGATTTGCCGAAGGCGTTGCCCTGAAAGGCAACCAAAAGCCTCTCTATGTGGCCACGGGCCGCGCCTATGATGACGAAATGAAATTGCGGATTTCTGCCCACCAACAGGCGCGCGGCGATCATTTTGATACGGTGGAACAGCCCATCAATTTGATTTCAGCGCTTGAGCGCGCACGCGGCAAATATGACCGCGTTTTGGTGGATTGCCTGACCCTTTGGATCACCAATTTGATGATGGCCGATTATGATGTGGATGAAAGCGTTGAGGCCCTCGCCCATTGGTTGAGCACCAATAATGATATTTCAGTTATCTTGGTGTCCAACGAAGTTGGCCAAGGTGTGGTGCCCGACAACAAAATGGCCCGCGAATTTGTGGACCATGCCGGTATTGCCCATCAAGAGTTGGCCCGCATCTGCCAAAATGTGGTGTTTGTCACCTCAGGTATCGCGCAAAATCTAAAAGGTGAATTGGCGTAAGCCACCAGCATGCTGGCTAGTTGAAGAACGCCGCCAGCACCAGCAGCGTGCCCAAGATCAGCGTGAGGGCAAACCAGTAAAGCGCCACGGCGCGGTCAATATCGTCCGCGTCCACATGCTCTTTGCCCTCGCCCATATAGGCCAGTTCCACTGTTTCCCCATCATAATCGCGCGGGCCGCCCAGTTTGACGCCGAGGGCGCCGCCCATAGCCGCTTCCGGCCAGCCTGCGTTTGGCGATTTGTGCCATTTCGCATCCCGTTGCACCGACCGCCAGGCCGCTTTTGCGTCAAACCCCTCTTTGAATTTCGCAGCCACGGTGAAGAAAAAAGCAGTGATCCGCGCTGGCACAAAGTTGGCCCAATCATCGAGCTTGGCGCTGGCATAGCCGAAGTCCTTAAAGCGCTCGTTCTTGTGGCCCACCATGGAATCGGCCGTGTTGATCATTTTATAAAGTGCAATGCCCGGCAGGCCAAAAAGCATCAGATAGAAAATCGGCGCGACCACACCATCTGAGGCATTCTCGGCCAAGGATTCCACCGCACCGCGGGCCACCCCGTCTTCATCCAAATCATCCGGATCGCGCCCAACAATGTGGGACACGGCTTCGCGGCCTTCATCCAACGAGCTGCGCAGGCCCTCAGCCACGGCTTTCACCGCGCGGCCCAGTTCCTTTTGTGCGATCAGGGTGCTGGCGAAGAAGATTTCAAAAATCCAACCGAAAGGGGCGCTGCGAGTGATGGCAATGATGATCAGGCTGATCAGCAAGGTTGCCGCCAATGCCAACCCGATCATTGCATATCCATTTTGCCGCCGTCTTTGCTCGGGCAACTCCGGGTGATTGCCGCGCTCTTCCAAAATGGTAATGAGTTTGCCCATCCACATCACCGGATGCCCAATTGCATCTAGCAACTGCCGGGGATAACCCACCATTCGTTCCAACAGCATGGCGAGAAAGGCAATGGCAAAGCTCATGATCAATTTCCTATAATGTCATGTCGCGCGGCGTGGCGAACAGGCTGATTAGCTTGTCGCCATCAATGTGGCGTTCAATATGATCGGCAAATCCGTCTAAAATCTGGTCAATGCGGGCTTCATATTCAAGGTCGGTGCTCATCATGGCTCCGAGATTTTGCAAAAAGGCGCGGCGGAACTGGTCGCTGGCGAACAAACCATGCAGATAAGTGCCCATGATCCGGCCACTGCGCGCCATCGCCCCGTCCGTTTCATTACCAATCTGGCTAAAGGGCCGCGCCCGATCAGGTCCCTGCGTTTCGCCCATATGCATATGGTAGCCGCGCATGGTTTGTTGGGACGCTAAATGGAGAGCTTCCTCTTCGCGCAGCTGCTTCTGGCTGGCCATGGTGGTTTCAATATCCAGCAGGCCAAGCCCATCGATTGAGCGCGGCGTGCCTTCGACACCCTCTGGGTCATATATTTTTCTGCCCAGCATTTGATAGCCACCACACAAGCCCAGCACAGCGCCGCCCGCGCGGGCATGGGCGAGAATATCAATGTCCCACCCTTGGGCTTTCAGCGCTTCAAAGTCAGCGATGGTGGCTTTGGAACCGGGCAACAAAATCAAATCGGCGTCGCGGGGCAGCGGATTGCCGGGCTGCACGATCTCGACGCTCACATTGGTTTCCTGCCGCAGCGGGTCCAGATCGTCAAAATTGGAAATACGCGGCAGGCGGGGCACGACAATTTTCAACCCATCGCGCTTCACCAGTTCCGCATCATCCAGCGCCAGCGCATCTTCGGGCGGCAGCAATTTTGCATCGGCATAGAAGGGCAGCGGGCCAAAACAGGGTCGCTTGGTGTGCGTTTCGATAAAGGTTTTGCCCTCTTCAAAGAGCGATGGATCGCCATGGAATTTGTTGATCAGGCTCGCCTTGATCAGGGCAACATCTTCCGGCTGTGCAACAGCAAATGTGCCAACGATTGACGCGATCACGCCGCCGCGGTGAATATCACCGATCAATGTCACGGGCAGATCGAGCGCTTGAGCAAAGCCAAAATTGGCGATGTCGCTGTCGCGCAAATTCACTTCGGAGGCGCTGCCCGCGCCTTCGACCAAAACAAAATCATAGGTTGCGCTCAGTTCCTGAAAGGCTTTGATGGCTTCGGGCAAATATTCAATACGGCGTTTGAAATATTCTCGTGCACTCATGGACGCAACGCGCCGGCCGCGCACGACCACTTGCGCACCCGTTTCATGCTCCGGCTTGAGCAACACCGGATTCATCGCCGTGGTGGGCGCAATTTTCGCGGCGCGGGCTTGCAGGGCTTGAGCACGGCCAATCTCACCACCATCAGCGGTCACCGCCGCATTGTTGGACATGTTTTGGGGCTTGAAGGGTGCTACGGAAAAGCCGCGATTGTGCAACAGGCGACAAAGCCCGGCGACCACAAGGCTTTTGCCCACATCCGAGCCGGTGCCCATAAACATCATGCTTTTGGCCGTCACGCGCCGCTACTCCCGCACATCAATGATGTGGGCATAGGAGCCCAAAATACGGTTGCGATGCAAGCCCATTTGCCCCACCGCATTGGCTTCCGCATCGCTGGCGCGGAACAGGGCATCGCCTTCGCGTTTCAGCTCGGTCGAATAGTGAAATTCATGGCCGAGCAAATCGCTTGGCCAAGGCAGGATGCTCTTATGGCTCAGGCGGCGATAACCCAATTGACGACGAGGTCGGTTGATTGCGGTTTGCAGCGGCAGCAAGCCTGTCATTTCAAAACTGTTGCCGGATTTGTCCGTCAGGCTTTCGCCCAGCACCATATAGCCGCCGCACTCGCCATAGATCAGCGCATTGCGTTCTGCTGCTTGGTGCATGCCCTGTTTGAAGTGCTGTGCATTGGCCAACAAGGCCCCATGTAGTTCCGGATAGCCGCCGGGCAGAAATACCGCATCGGCATCATCGGCAGGAGCTTCATCAGCAAGCGGCGAGAAGAAATGCAATTGGGCGCCTTGCGCCTGCCAATCGGCCAGCAAGTGCGGATAGAGAAAGGCAAACGCCGCGTCGCTGGCAATTGCAATCTTTTGACCCAATGGGGCCAGTTTGGGACCCGACTGTGTCGCGAGGATAGGTTTGGCCAACTGCAACAGCCCATCCAGATCCAACCGTTTTTTCACCTCACTGATGGCGAGCGCCGCCACGGTTCGGCTTTTGGCGAAATCCTCCGGCAAGGTCAGCCCCAGATGGCGTGAGGGAATGTCCAGTTCTGCATTGCGGCGCAAGGCGCCCAACACTTCGATGTCCAGCTTGGCGAGTGCTGATTTCAGCATTTTCTCATGCTTGTCGCTCGCGACACGGTTGAGGATCACCCCGGCTACATCAATATCCGTGCGCAAATTTTGAAAGCCATACACAAGGGCCGCGATGGATTGTGCCATGGAGCCACAATCCACTACCAACACAACTGGCAATTGCAGATTTTTCGCCAGATCGGCAGTGGAGCCTTTGCCGCTGGCGGACCCGTCAAACAGCCCCATCACCCCTTCGACCAGCACCAAATCTTGGCCGCCGGCTTGCTGGCTCAACAGGCTGCGCTGGCGCGATTGGCTCATGGCCCATGGGTCGAGATTGATGGCGCTTTGGCCAGTGGCAAGGCCATGCACCTGCCCGTCAATATAATCCGGTCCGGTTTTGGCTGAGGCGACTTTCATGCCCCGCTCCTTCAGCGCGCCCAAAAGCGCGGTGGTGAGCAAGGTTTTGCCGGAGCCGGATTGGGTGGCGGCGATGATCAATCCTTTGGCCATTAATCCTTGTCCTGCCAGTTCAGAATCTTTGCGTAATCAACCACGGGTCCCACTACTACAATGGCGGGGGTGGGCACCTCGTTTTGCTGCACAAATTCGCCTGCTTCACCAAGTTGGGTGACCATCAGGCTTTGGTGCGGCAAGGTGGCGTTGGAGACAATGCCCACCTTGTCATGCGGGTTGCGCCCACCTTCCACCAGCTTTTGCGCGATCGATGGCAAATGTTTGACCGCCATATACATCACGATGACGGGGGCCGCTGTGGCCACCGCATGCCAATCCACCGCTTGCGGCACATTGCCTGATTCATCATGCCCGGTGAGGAAAATCACGGCTTGATTGGTATCGCGGTGGGTGGCGGGAATGCCCGCATAAGCCAGCCCGCCAATGCCTGCGGTAATGCCCGGCACGATGCGGAATTTCGCGCCTGCATTATATAGCGTTTCACTTTCTTCGCCGCCGCGACCAAACATAAACGGGTCGCCGCCCTTAAGGCGCAGCACGCGCTTATTTTGTTTGGCCCATTCGATCAGCTTGAGCGAAATGTCATTTTGCTTCGGCGATGGTTTGCCGCCCCGCTTGCCCGCATAGTGCAATTCAGCCTGTGGGTTGGCGTAGGTGAGAATTTCTTCTCCCACCAGCGCGTCATAGACGATTACATCGGCTTGGCCGAGGGCATAAAAGGCGTGGAGCGACATCAGGCCTGGATCGCCCGGCCCTGCGCCGACTAGCCACACACTGCCTGGTGCAAAATGCGGAAAAGCACGGGAATCGAGCCGCGCAAAATGATCCTGTTTTTTGCCAAAGAGGTGCTTAAACCAATTCCGCATTTAATTAGCCCTTTGCCTTTAAAGGTGCGTGACCTATAGAGAATATATGGTTGCGTCCACACAAGATAGCGTCAATGAAAAAGGTACGGCCCTGAAACGCGGCTGGACAACCGGCGCGTGCGCCACGGCAGCCACCAGCGCGGCGCTTTATGGCCTGTTTTCCGACGCGTTTAAAGACCCCGTTCAAATCACCCTGCCCGGCGGCCAAACGCCTGACTTTGCCCTCGCTGCCGAAGAACGCGGCGATGATTTTGCCATGTGCGGCATTGTGAAAGATGCGGGCGATGACCCGGATGTGACCCATGGCGCGATGGTGCGCGCGACGGTGCGGCAACTGCCCGACGGCAGTGGCGTTCAGTTTAAGGCGGGCAAAGGCGTTGGCATGGTGACCAAACCCGGCCTGCCCATTCCGCCCGGCGAACCCGCGATCAACCCGGTGCCGCGCAAGATGATGATTGAGCATTGCGAAAAAATCTGCGCGAAATTGGGCCAGCGGGCCGACATTGAAATCACGATCAGCGTGGACAATGGCGAAGCGCTGGCGCAGCAAACCTGGAACCCGCGTTTGGGCATTGTCGGTGGCCTCTCCATCTTGGGTACCACGGGCATTGTTGTGCCCTTTTCCTGCGCGGCATGGATTCACTCGATCCATCGCGGCATTGATGTGGCGCGGGCGGAAGGGCTGACCCATGTGGTCGGCTCCACCGGCGATGCCTCGGAAAAGGCGGCACAGAAACACCTTGGCCTGCCGTTGCAAGCCTATTTGGATATGGGCGATTTTGCCGGCGGTCTGCTGAAATATCTTAAAGCCAACCCCGTGCCCAACCTCACCATTTGTGGCGGGTTTGCCAAAATCACCAAGCTCGCGGAAGGCCATCTGGATTTGCATTCAGGCCGCTCCCAAGTTGGTTTTGATTGGTTGGCCGAACAGGCGCAAAGCCTTGGTGCCGATGAGGCTTTGTGCGATGAAATTCGCGGCGCCAACACGGCGAAACATGTGTTGGAACTGTGTGCGGAAGCGGACATCGATATTGCGGAGCGTATTGCAGTTTTGGCCGCGGCAGTTGCCCAGCGTGTGCTGCGGAACAAAGATATCCATGTCAGCGTTTTGGTGACAGACCGAAAAGGCGTTATAATCGCTCAAAGCTAACACCAAACGGGAGGCAGGTTTATGCGCATTTTGATTTTTGGCGGCACGGGCGAAGCGATTGATTTGGCCAACGCGCTGGTGCGCCAGGACCATGAAGTCACCACCTCCCTTGCCGGGGTTACCCGCAAGCCGCGCCTGCCGAACGGGCATGTGCATCGCGGTGGTTTTGGCGGCGTGGACGGGCTTAAGGATTATATTGGCCGCAATGATTTTCAACTGATGATTGATGCGACCCATGCCTTTGCCGCTACCATGTCGAACCATATTGTCGAGGCATGCGAACAACTGAACAAGAGCCATTTGCGCCTGACGCGGCAACCGTGGCGTGCGGGGCCGGATGATCAGTGGCAGCATGTGGAAAATTTGGCCCAAGCAGCTGAGCGATTGCCCGAAGGTGCCAACGCCTTGGTGACCATTGGGCGTCAACATATTGAACCCTTTGTGCTGCGCGAGGATTGCCACATTGTGCTGCGCGCCATTGAGCATCCTGAAATGGTGTTGCCCGCGCGCGTGACTGTGATGCTGGAGCGACCGCCCTTCAGCCTTGAAGGCGAGAAAGAACTGATGCGCCGCTATGAGATCAGCCATCTGGTGACCAAAAATGCCGGTGGCGATCAGACGGTGGCGAAACTTGAAGCCGCGCGGCAATTGGGCGTTGAAGTGATCATGATCGAGCGCCCCGCCCTGCCCACGGCACCGGAAGTGTTTTCGGTTGACGGCGCGGTGAAGTTTGTGGCCGATCATTCCGCCTCTGCCGCCTGACTTTTAGCTTTTTTGCGGTCCTTCTTTTTGCCCTTGTTGCGCAGCACATGGGCAAAGTCGGCTGAATAAAGCTCGCTATCTTTAAAGCCTTTGGCATCGAACACACGGCCCACAAAAATCAACGCGGTGCGGGTAATTTTCGCGGCCCGCACATCAGCGCGCATCTCTTTTAGCGTGGTTTGGATGATCTGTTCGTCCGGCCATGTGGCGCGGTAAATCACCACTACGGGGCAATCGTCACCATAATAGGGGCTGAGTGTTTCTTCGATATATTTGAGATTGCGGATGGAGAGATGGATCGCCAAGGTTGCGCGTGATTGGCCCAAAATCTCCAGCGTTTCATGCTCGGGCATGGACGAGGCCTTGCCGCTGGTGCGGGTGACAATCACGGTCTGTGCAATCTCGGGCAAGGTCAGCTCGGTTTTCAACCGCGCCGCCGCCCCTGCGAAGGCCGGCACGCCGGGCACAACTTCATAATCAATGCCCATTTCATCCAGCCGCCGCATCTGTTCGGCAATGGCGCCATAAAGCGAAGGATCGCCCGAATGCACCCGCGCCACATCCAAGCCATCGGCATCCGCCTTTTGAATTTCTTCAATGATCTGATCCAGATGCATGGGCGCGGTGTCCATCACCAAGGCATCGCTCGGCGCGGCTTCGACAATTTCAGTGGGCACCAGTGAGCCTGCAAAGAGGCAAACTTTGCAGTTTTCGATCAATTTCAGTCCGCGTACGGTGATCAAATCAGGCGCGCCGGGGCCTGCGCCGATAAAATAGACAGTCATTGTGCGGCCTCTTTTGCTGCTTTTTTGGCGTATCCGCGCGGGGTATAGGCGACCCGTTCGCCGGAACCGCGCACAAAGCTTTTGGATTGAGAAGACCCGAACAGCACGATGGTGAGCATGTCGATTTCTTCCGGGTTGAACTCGGCCAATGTGACCACACGCACCTTTTCCGCCGGCCGACCAAGGTTGGAGGCGATGATCACGGGGGTGTCGTCTGGCCGCTCGGCGAGGAACTTCTCCTTCGCGATTTCGATCAGATCGGTGCGGCGCATGGAGCGTGGATTGTAAAAGGCGGTGACAAAATCGCCGGTCGCTGCCGCGTCCAGCCGCTTCAAAATATCTTCGCGCGGGGTCAGCAAATCTGACAGCGAAATGCAACAGAAATCATGGCCGATCAACGCGCCAGACTTGGCCGCTGCTGCCTGGAAGGCGGAAATGCCGGGGCAGGTTTCAATCGCCACGCGCTTTGCTGCATCGGAGATGGCACGGTCGCCTTCGGCCACCAGCAATTCATAGATCAGCGCGCCCATGGCAAAGATGTTCGCATCGCCAGAGCAGATCAGTGCCACATCGCGGCCGGTGCCTGCCAGCTCCAACGCGTGACGCACGCGCAATTCTTCCTCGCCCAAATCGAACCGATGTTCGGTTTGGTGAGTTTTGGCGTCGGCCGCCAAATCCAGATAGAGGCCATAGCCAACCCAATCACTTGCTACCCGCAAGGCGCGGTCTGCTTCTGGCGTGCGCAAAGTGGCGGTGCCCGGCCCCAATCCAACAAGATAAACTGTGCCCAAAGCGCGACCTAGAAGCTGCGGATCGATCACCTCGTCGGCGATGCCAATGGCGCAGGTGGCTTGTTTGTTCTTTTGCTTCTCGACCAGCAAAGACCCGGCTTTCAACGCGGCGGCTTCGGCCACGGAGGGGGTGCCCACTTCCTGCTCCACAATGACGGAAGGGTTCGGCACACGCTCGCGCTCCGCCGCCAATTCTTCTGCGGTGAAGATGCGTAAGGGCACACCGAAATGGGCGGCGGCTTGCTGCAAGCCCACCTCATCCGCTTTCAAGTCGATGCTGGCCAGTGCCGCAATGGCTTTGGGGTGCAGCTTGTTGGCTTTGAGCGTTGATTTGATCAGGTCAATGATTTTGTCTGCCGGACAATGACGCTCACATCCCACGCCGACCACCAGCTTTTGCGGCACATAATGCGGCGCATCCTGCTCTTCACGATGGTGGATATGGGCGAGCAATTGCACCTCGCCTGCGGGATCATGGGCCGGATGTTTGGCCAGCCAATCGGCTTCGCCCTTGATGTGGAATTTTGCCCCCGCCAACAAAGACGCCATGGCCCGCTTGGCGGATTTGGGATTGACCAAGGTCCAGCCGAACGGCACCTCATCCAGCCCGGCACCAAAGATGTTTTCGCTCGCCGTGGTGATCGCCGCATGGGCGTTCAAGTCCCGCGCAAGATCGTTGGCCAATTGATTGGCGCCATGGTGCCCGCCCAAGAGCGGCACAATGCTTTTGCCATCGCTGGACACCGCCAGCACCGGTGGATCGGTCTTTTTATCGGCCAAAAACGGGGCGAGAAAGCGGATCAGGATCGCTGCCGCGCAGATACCAATGATGGGACGTCCCTGCTGAAAGCCCCGCTCGACAGCGGCGCGGGCCGGGTCCATCTCGCCTTTTTTATAAGGCTGTGCTTCAACAGAAAGCGCGGTCGCGATTTTCTCAGCGACCTCATTGCCGCTTTCCGAGAAAGAAATCACCAATGGCGGGTTTTGGCTTAGTTGCCCCATGCTTCGTCGCCTTTATAGCTGAGGATAATCGAAAAGTAGGGCCGTTCTCCCTGCGGGTAGTCGGCCAGTTTGGTGATTTTTTGCGCATCGCGGGTGGCATATTCCACAACCATCGCACTGTCGCCGTGCCCGGTTTTGTTGAGCGCATCGCGCACCCGGTCAAAATGGCGGCCGATCTTGATCAGCGCCACGGCTTCGCTGGCCGCTAGTTCAGTTTCCAGCGCGGCGCTTTCCATGGGTGCAGGCAGCACTTTTAAGCGCTCATTGCGCGCGGCAAGGGGCCGTTTGATTTCAGCGGCGGCGGCGGTCAATGAGGTGATGCCGGGAATGATTTCGATTTGCGCGTCGGGCAAGCGGTGCAACAAATACATGGCCGAGCCATAAAAGAGCGGATCGCCCTCGCACAGATAGCCAATATTTTGCCCGGCAGCCAATTTGGGTGCGAGTTGTTCCGCCATTTGATCATAGGCCGCTTGCGCCGGACCACGGTCCACCGCCATCGGCACGTCAAAAGCAAAATGCTCGACGCCATTACTCAAATGCATTTCGGCAATGGTGAGGCTTTGCGAAATGGTGCCCGGCTTTTGCGGATAGGCCACGCCATCCAGCGCACTCAACACACGCGCGGCTTTCAGGGTCAATAATTCAGGATCGCCCGGCCCGGTGCCGATCAAATATAGCGTGCCGCTCATTCATCTGCCTTTTTCACGATGGACCATTGGGTCACGGTCATTTTGGGGCGCAGCACTTTATGGGCGCCAACATGGTCGAGATGGGAGACATCAATTCGGGCCAAGTCACCGCCTTTTTGCTCCAAACGCTGCATCAGCGCGGCCTCGCCGTCCAACGTCACCGCATTGGCGACAAAGCGGCCACCGGGTTTAAGCGCCGCCCAAAGCGCGTCAAACAATTCAGTGTTGCCCACATCGCCGCCCATAAAAATCGCGTCCGGCATTGGCGGCGCTTCGTTCAAATGCGCCAGCGCTTCGCCCTCCACGATCGTAAGGCCGGGTGTGCCCAACGACTCCCTGTTCTTTTTGATCATTTCGATGCGGGCGGTACTTTTCTCAAAAGCCGTGGCCGTGGCGCGGGGGGCGGCGCGCATCCACTCAATGCCGACAGAACCAGACCCAGCGCCAATGTCCCACAAATGTTGGCCCATCAGCGGCACCAGCTTGGCCAGACTGGCGGCGCGCACTTCGCGCTTGGTCAATTGACCGTCGGACACAAATGCGCTGTCCGGCAAACCCGGCAAGGGGGGCAACAACGCTGCATCCTCATCCGCAACGCAGTCAATGGCGACGGTGTTGAGGTTGCCAATGCCGCGGCTTTCATAGGCGTTGGCGGTGAACTCCACCTTGCTTTCGGTGTCGCCACCCATGGCGTTCAGAATAGTCATTTGGCTTTGGCCAAATTTGCGTTTCACCAACAATTTGGCAATGGCCTCAATGGTGGTCGCATCGCTGGTAAGGGCCAAAATCCGGTTGCCCGGCACAATATGCGCATTGAGCAGTTCAACGGGGCGGCCATGCACCGAGACGCAGGCAGTGTTTTGCAGCGGCCATTTCATCCGGGCGGCGGCCAGGGAAAAAGCCGAAGGTGCGGGATGGATTTCAAATTCGTCCAAGGGGATATATCGGGTGAGCGTGGCGCCAATGCCGTACCAGGTGGGGTCGCCCGTGGCCAAAATCACGGTCTTTTTGCCGCTGAACGACAGGATTTGCTCGATCATATTGTCGAGCGGTGCTTGCCATTCCACATAGCGCGGATCATCGCCGCGCAATTTCGGCAGGCTGCGGGGTGGGCCAACCACAATTTCGGCGTCGTCGACCAGCTGCTGCTGTTCGCTATTGAGTGACGCCAATCCCTTGGCGGTGACGCCCACCACATCTAACCATTTGCTCATTGTTGCTGCCCTCCCAATGCAATCGCGTTCATCGCGGCGCTGGCCATGGCCGAGCCGCCGCGTCTGCCCGTTACGGTGATATAGGGCACACTAACACGGGTTTGGGTGAGTGCATCTTTCGATTCTGCCGCCCCAACAAAGCCAACGGGTGTGGCGATGATGGCGGCAGGGTGCATGTGCCCGGCCTCAACCATCTCAATCACCTTAAACAAGGTGGTCGGTGCGTTGCCGATCACAATGATTGCCCCGTCTGCCGCGTCGCCCCACAGCTCAACCTGTGCTGCCGAACGGGTTGTGCCAAGCTCCTTGGCCAGCGCTGGTGTGCGCTCATCGTTGAGGCAGCACTGCGCCTGACTGGTCTTTGCGCTCACGGCAGTTTCGCTTCGCTCAACGCCTCCGCGGGGGCGGGCAAAAAGTTGCCCGGCGGCACTTGTGCCGCTCGGCGCATCATCAGAAGATGCTCCGCCTCTGGGCAAGAACCGTTTGGTGATGCCGGAGCGGACCATTTCGCAGTCGCATAGGATGGGTTTGCCTGCGGCAAGCGCCGCCTGCCCGGCCTTCATCACGTCGCCGCGAAAGGCAATATCCTGCGTCAAATCCACCATGCCGCACGCATGGATCATGCGCACCACGACAGGCCGCAAAGAAGGCGGGTACTGATCCAGCGCCGCCTCCTTTTCGATGATCTTAAAGCTCATTTCATAAATAGCTTTAGGGTCACGCAAATAGTCCATCAGGACCCCTTTTTCTCCATGGTTTTCGGACCCAATGGATGGTCCTTAAACGGATAAGGGTGGTGATGGTGATCATGATGATGGTGGTGCCCATCGCCATGGTCATGTGAATGACCGTGATCATGATCGTGGTCATGCTTATGCACCGGGGTGAAAGGCAGCCCGTGCTTTTTGCAGAACTCTTCATCACGACAGGATGCATCGCAATCGCCATTGCAGGGGCAATCTTCCATGCCGCCGCCAATGCCTTCCACATGGTGGTGATGGCTTTCTTGCGCTTGACCCACTTCGGCTTCAAACCCCAAAACCTGCTCGCGATATTTGCACATCTGGCAGTTCATATTGTTTTCGCCGTCCACCACTTCGCGGATGCGATCGATAAAGGTTTCCACCACCATGTCATGGTCGTTCAAATAGCCCGCTTTGATAAATTCAATATCGGGATGTTCGGCAGCCACTTCATCGGTATATTTGTAAATCCGCTTCACCAGCACGCCGGTGAATAGGAAATAGGGAAACACAACGATCCGTTTATAGCCCAGCTTTGCCGCATGTTGCAGCGCCGGGGCGGTGAGCGGGAATGTGACACCGGAATAGGCCACTTCGGCCCAGCCAAAGCCCATACCTTCCCACAACATGCGCATCACTTTTGCCACATTGGAGTTGGCATCCGGGTCAGAGGCCCCCCGACCCACAACCACAAGCAGGGTTTCTTCGCGCGGCACATCGCCACCTGCTTGTTCCAAGGCTTCTTCAATGCGGGCGCCAGCTGCACGGATCATTTTCAAATCCACGCCAAGCTCGCGGCCATAGATGACCTCCATGTCAGGGTTTTGCGCCTGATAGGTATTGAGCACCGATGGAATATCGTTTTTCGCATGGCCCGCGGCAAACAACATGCCCGGCACAGCGATCACTTTTTTCACACCCTGCTCTTTGAGCTGATTGAGGCCGTGATGGATTACCGGATCGGCAAATTCCAAATAGCCATATTCAACCGGCACATCGCCCAAGCGTTGTTTCAAACGATCTTTAAGGTGCGCGAATTCATCCACGGCCAGCTTGTTACGGCTGCCATGGCCACACAGCATCACCGCTGTGTCTTTATCCAATTTCAATTGTGCCATTATTTGTTGCCGCGGCGGGCAAGAGCAACAACACCGATAAATGCCAAAAATACGATGACGGGAATAGCGCCATACGCCATCAGATCCGCCAATGTGTGCGTGTGACCGCTCACCACTTCAGTGTGCCCAGGGTGCGCCAATGCAAGACTTGGCAAAAGTGCAAAAATGGAAGCTAGGATATATTTCATTGTTCTACCTCTTCGGTTTTTTGAATCGTGAGAGGCAGAGTTCGCAAAAAACCAACATCGAGCAGCTCCGGGCTTGGCCCCCTGTTTGGGTCAGCCGCACCAGAATCGCTTTCAGTTCCTTTAATTGGAACGCTGCAGGAAAAGTTTTAGGCGCTCGCGTACCACCCGTCAACAACCGCCATTTCGTTAGATAAATTTTTATCTATTTCGCCTGATAATATTTAAAGCAGGTCCTGCATAGTGGCAGGATAGTCGGTAGCTTCAGGATTATCGGGGTAAAGTTGTTTAGTCGTTTCTTGACATTTTTAGGCGTGAGAGCAGAAGACCATCATTTGGTGCGTCCGGCGTTGTTAAGGTCGCTCGCCATCACGCTTATTGCGCTGGTCGCCGCAGAAATAATGACGTGGCTGTTCTATTTTGGCGCGCCATGGCAAGAAATGGCGAACGTTCTGCGCATTACCGGGATTATTACACCGACCGTTGCGGTGCCGCTGATCTTTTATTTGTCCTGGCAGCGGATCAAACTCAACAAATTGAGCGTGCAATTGGCGCGCCTGGCCAGCACGGATGAGCTATCTGGCTTGCTCAATCGCACCAGTTTTATTGAGGCGATGAGTGACCGGATTATGCACCCCACAACACCCGACGGCCGTGGCGCATTTCTATATATTGACGCAGACCATTTCAAAAAACTGAATGATGATTTTGGCCATGCTGCCGGCGACGAGGCCATCAGCTTTATCGGCAAAGTGATCAATCAAAATATTCGCGAAACAGATTTGGCTGGTCGGCTGGGTGGCGAAGAATTTGGCGTCTATCTAAGTGGCGGCAATTCAAGCCTTGCGCGTTCTATTTCTGAAAATATTCGCCAAGACATTACGCACTTAAAGTTTGACGACCACAAACATCGCTACACGCTAACCGTGTCCATCGGCATTGCCACACATAGGGCTGGTGAAATGCCCTCTGAGTTTATGAAAATTGCAGATAAGAATCTTTATCTCGCCAAAAGCAATGGCAGGAACTGCATCGCAGCCTAGCGATCTAACCCTGCAGTTCAAAGAACTGTTCAGCCAGCGGTGCCCAGCTCTCTACTGGCAATTCCTTGTAAAAATCATGGCCATATTCGGCCACCTCATATCGTTCCACTTGCGCTTCTTTGTGCCAATCGGGCTTGGGCTGATAATCATCATGCTGGCCGAAAAGACAAAGAGACGGCACCTTGAAGTGGCTGGCCGTTAGATGCCGCAGACGGGTTGAAGAGACAAACAATTGTGCTTCAAAAATCTGCACCACACTGTTGGCCATTGCGCCCACCGTGCCGCCAGCGCTGTAGCCCACCAAAAGAGATGGCACATCAATTTGAGCAATCAAGCGCTCTGCCGCATCAATGGCTGCGCCGCCCTCAAAAAGGGTTTGGTGCAATTCTTCCGCAGGCAAGTCCGGTTTGCCGGCCAACTCGGGCAGAGAGAAGCGCTTGTGTGACAGATTATATTTCGCAGCCAAAAAGCCAGCTAAACAATGGTCCATATCTGGCCCATTATGAATATCAGAAATTGAAACAAGTGCGGTCATGAACGCCCTTACTGCTTGTGATGTTTAGTGCTGCGTTTGGCACTGATCATGGTCAGACAGCACCTGCAAGATTCGGCAATCCGCCACCTGTCCATGATCACAGCTTTTCAGCATGGCGGTCAATTCGGTTTCCAATGCCTGTAGCTTTTTAATCCGCTTTTTCACATCATTGAGGTGCTTTTCGGTAATCTTATCCAGGTCAACGCAGGGCGCCGTTGGATGATTAGACATGCGAATGAATTCTCGAATCGCGTCGATAGAAAAGCCTAAATCACGGGCATGAGCGATCATGGATAGCCGCTCAAGCGCAGATGGGGGATATCGGCGCTGACCACCCGCAGTGCGGCCCGGCGGATCCAGAAGTGCTATTTCTTCATAATAGCGAATGGTGGGCACTTTCACATCGCACTGTTTTGACAATTGCCCGATCGAATATTCTTTCATCGCATCCACTCCAATACCTCCAAAGACTAGAGCATTTTACCTCGACCGATTCAAGTGGATTAGAAGTCGGCTGCCATTTCAATCAGCTTGCTTATCGTGCGCCGATTTCGGACGGTTAGCGCCGTGCCGATTTTCTTTTCAAAGTTTAGATTGGCGACTTTGGAGCGGGCAGATCCGTTTCCATAGTAAAAGAAGAATTCGTTGCCGCTTTGTGCGACCAGCTCACCCTCAGCCAACAAAACTTCCAATACAGCCAGCGCATCAGTATTTGGATTTTGCCGCGCAAATCCCGTCATCATGAACTTTTGTTCGCGACCCTCCCGATCAAAAGGATAAGCCGTATGCGCGGCTTCCAGTTCGGGCAAGGTGCGCAAGATGATTTGGCTTGAAAATCCAAACTCTTTTTCAAATGCTGGCTCCAATCTTTGTGCCAGATCGTGGACCTGTTCATCAGAGTGAAACACCAAATTGCCAGACTGAATGTAGTGTTTTGTTTTTTCGCCACCTTGCCGGTTGAGAAACGCAACTAAATCGGCCATCTTAATTTTATGACTGCCGCCCACATTTAAGCCACGAAACAACGCAATATAGATCATCAAGCCATCCAATTTCTGAAAGTAGACTATGTCACACGCTGTACGGGAAATCGACAACACCATCAACACGCCGCATCTTGCAGATTGGCCTCACCCAATCAAAGGCGTGGTGTTTGATATGGATGGATTGTTGCTGGACACAGAACGGCTTTACAAACAAGCCATGACAGACATCTGCACAGAATGGGACCTTGAAATGAGCGATGAGATTTTTATCTCGCTTGTCGGTATTCCGAGCAACAAAAGTGCAGAAATCTATTATCGGCACTATGGCGACAACTTTGACGTTGATGCCTTTAACACGCTCTGTTTCGAACGCATCACGGCCATGTGCGAAATCGCGGTCCCGCTTAAAGTTGGCGCGTTGATGCTGGTGGAGCAATTGAGCGCACGGAATGTGCCCATGGCGGTTGCCACTTCAACCGGGCGCGATATGGCGCACAATTTTCTGGATCGCGCGGGTTTGAAGCCCCACTTTGATCATATTGTAACGCGGCATGATGTGACCCATGGGAAGCCAAATCCAGAGCCGTTTTTGACCGCGGCCAAACGATTGGAGCTGGCACCGGAAAACTGCATTGCTTTTGAAGATTCCCACAATGGGGTTCGCGCTGCACATGGCGCGGGCATGGCCACTGTTATGGTGCCGGATATTTTGCAGCCGATCGATGAAATCGCCCAACGTTGCGCCGCGATTATGCCATCGCTTTTGCATTTTAAGACTGAACTGGATCATTTTTTTGCGCCAGTTGAGGCAAAATAAAAGGGCCGCCAAAGCGACCCTTTTTTGATTTGTTTCCAGTCCCTACATCTGACTTGGCAGGAACAAAGACAGGGCTGGGATACCCACCAACAAAGCTAGCCGGATAATATCGGCGATCCAGAAAGGGGTAACCCCTTTAAAGATCGTGCCCGTGGTCACGTCGCCAACAACATTTTTCAAAATGAACACGTTGAGCCCAACCGGTGGTGTGATCAAACTTATCTCTGTCACCACAACCACAACCACGCCGAACCAAACCGGGTCAAAACCCAACCCGATCACGAGCGGGAAGAAGATCGGCACGGTGAGCAACAGCATGGACAGACTTTCGAAAATCATGCCCAAGAAGATATAGATCATCAAGATCACGGCCATCACCATCCATGGGGCCAAGTTCAATGTCGCAATCATATCGCGCAAGCCTTCGGTCAGCCCCGCAACATTGACAAAGTTGGAAAAGATCCACGCCCCGATCAACACACTGAACAAAGAGGCAGTGGTTACGGCCGTTTCTTTGAGCACCTCGCTCACCGCCTTGAAGTTCAGATTGCCCCGGAACAGTGCGATCAAAAATGCGCCTGCGGCGCCCATGCCTGCGGCTTCAGTTGGTGAGAAGGTCAAGTAAATCGGCCAAACATTAAGCACACCATAGAGCCCGCCAATGACCAAGAAGAACAGCAACAGCACAGCCCAAACGCCGCGCAGTGCCGCGAAGCGCCCTGCCCAGTTGGTGCGTTCACCCGCAGGTCCGGCCTCAGGATTGCGGCCAACCGTGAAGCGAACAGCCAGAATATAGAATAGGATGCCCAAGACGCCTGGAATGATGCCGGCGATGAACAGCTTGCCAATCGAAGTTTCAGTCAACAAGCCATAAATGACCAGGATCACCGATGGCGGGATCAAAATACCCAAGGTGCCGCCCGCCGCGATGGACGCGGTGGAGAGGCTATCGGCGTAGCCATATTTACGCATTTGTGGCATGGCCACTTTCGACATGGTGGCTGCTGTGGCCAATGATGACCCGCAAATCGCCGCGAAACCACCGCATGCCACAATGGTTGCCATGGCCAAGCCGCCGCGCAAATGCCCCAAAAAGGCATAGGAAACCTGATAAAGCTCGCGCGAAATACCGCCTTTATTGACGAATAGGCCCATGAGAATAAAGAGCGGGATGACGGACAGGCCATAATCCTGCGAGGTGTCAATGATCAAGCGAGAGACCATGGACAAGGCGCCACGGAAACTTGTTTCGTACATATAGCCGGCCATGCCGACCAACCCCATGGCAAAGGCGATGGGCATGCGCAGCAATACCAGCACCAGAACAATGCCAAATCCAATAGCGGCTTCAATCATTTGACGGCTCCAAGAGTTGCGGGGCAATCAAGACGATCAGACCCCGGACCAGCAAAACAATCGCTGTAATAAAAGTCATGATCGCGATAAACCACTCGATATAAAATTGCGGCAAAGCGAGATATTCCGTGACATCACCATATGAGCGGGCCCGCTCGGCCAAAACGACCACTTGACGTGCAGGCCAGATCAGCATCGCGCCACAGGCGAGATTGACCAGGCCATCGCGAATGCGCGCGGCCCAAGCATTGGTGAAAAATGAGTCGGTTAGGTCCACCACGATATGATCTTGCTGGCCGGAGATAATCGGCAACATCAAAAATACAATGATGGCCATAAACCACCTTGTGAGCTCTGTTGCGGCTTCAAATGGTGCGTTAAACGCTGACCGCATCATCACATCAGCAAAGATCATCACCATCAAGGCAAAGAGCACGATGGATGCCAAAGCGATAGGCAACTTGGAGAGCTGCCGAAAGAGTTTTAAAGCAGATTGCATGTGTTTTCCTAAGCACCTAGTGGGGTGGCGCAGGACCCATTGGCCCCGCGCCTGTTTGTCTTAGGGATGCGCTATTGCGCAGCCATTTCGGCTTTCACCATTTCGTACGCAGCTTCTGCGTCGATGCCTGCGGCGTTCAGCTCAGCCAAAACCTGCTTGGTGATCAGGTCTGCATATTGACCATAAAGCATTTGGTCTTGCTCTGACGCAACGGTGATGGTGTTGCTTTCGGCCGCCACGGTCGCTTCACGACCAATGCGGTCGATCTCGTCCCAAGCTTGACCCAGCATACGGCTGGCTGGCTCACCAAACACTTTTTCGTCCAACGCTTTTTGCAAATCTTCAGGCAAGCTGTCGAAAGTTTCCTGGCTCATCAAGAAGGCGAAAGACCCGCGGTAGAAACCACCTGGCATTTCGTACACATTCTCAGCCACTTCGGTCAGCTTGAAGCCAACACGACCCTCGTAAGGCATCGCCACGGCATCGGCCGCATCTGAAGCAAGTGTTTCGTAAACCTTAGGCGCAGGCACCTGAATGCCGATCATGCCAAGCTCGCGACCAATATCGCTGGCCACACCACCGGGCAAACGTGTTTTCAAGCCATCCAAGTCTGCAATTGAAGTCACTTCTTTGTTGGAGTGAATCTGGCCGGGGCCGTGGGTTGATAGACCCATCACTTTCACGCCGCGGTGCTCATCCAAGGCAGCGAGGTGCTCTTCATATACACGCCAATAAGCGACTGAAGCAGCTTCCGCATTGCCTTCATAACCTGGCAATTCAATCAGCTTTGTACCCACAAAGCGACCCGGCTGATAGCCGTGGAAGATGATGGTCATGTCCGCTGCACCATCCATCACCAAATCCATTTGGGCTGGTGGTGGGGCAAGGCCCAATTTCACTTCGGCAGTTACTTTGCCATCAGTGGCTTCCTCGATCATTTCGATCAGGCCCGGCCACATCAACGCGTTAATACCGTGATTAGGTCCAGTCCAGCTTGAAATGGTGAGGTTATAGTCAGCCGCCCAAGCAGCGGTGCTGGTCGACATGGCAACTGCTGCAGCTGCAGCAAGTTTGATAAATTTGTTCATTTCTTCCTCCCTAAATGAACCTTCCTCTAAACTCGGCCGGACGGCCGAGCATTCCTTAGCGCACCAAAGACTAGGATTCCTCCAGGCCTTTGATGCCGCCCAATAACAATTCGGTGGCTAAATCGGCATATTGCGGACGCGTCATCCCCTTACCGCGCCGATACCACATGTAAAACCAGTTCAGCATACCAAACAATGACATAGTGACTGGTCGCAGCGTTTCCTGACGATTCTCAAAATAGTCAGGTGACACTGATTTTATGACAGTTGAAAATGTAACTACCAACTGTCTTTGTAGATCAGCAAGCTGATCCTGATCAACCTTTGGTAGTACTTTTGTGGCTTCCAATTGCAGTTTGTGCTCGGCATCCGCATCGCGATATTGATTTAGGATTGCGTGTACCAAATTGCGCAAATGCTGTTCGGGGTCGTCCACTGGCTCCACCGCTTCCACCGCTTCCACAAGGTCCTTCAAGTGGGTGTGGATGATATCATACAGCAAAACTTCCTTGCTGGCATAATAGTGATAGATCAGGGCTTTAGAGATACCGCATTCGCTTGCCAATTGGCTCATCGACGCGCGATCGAAGCCGTTCTCTGCAAAGAATGTTGCAGCGGTTTTCAAAATCGCATCGCGTTTTTCGCCATGATCTTTGGCAATGGTTCTAACCACTGGACTATCCTTTATCCCGATTATCGATCACCCGCACGGCCTTGCCTTGCGACCGTGGCACACCACCCGGCTCATTGGCGACGACCCGTGCAGAAATGCCGATATTGTCTTTGATTTTCTTGGAGAGCAATTTGCTCAGTTGCGCCCGGTTTTCTTCCGCCGCCGCGCTGGCAATAGCTTCCACATGAATGGTCATTTCGTCCATGCGGCCGTGATGGGTCAGCTCAATCTGGAAGTGCGGCGCAAGACCTTCAACGGCCAAAACCTGCACTTCAACTTGTGTCGGGAACACATTCACGCCGCGCAAAATAATCATATCGTCCGAGCGACCGGTGATCTTTTCCATCCGCCGCATCGAGCGGGCGGTGCCCGGCAACAGCCGCGTCAAATCGCGGGTGCGATAGCGAATGATCGGCAGTGCTTCTTTGGTCAAAGAGGTGAACACCAGTTCGCCCTCTTCCCCATCTTCCACCAGCTCGCCCGTCTCCGGGTTGATGATTTCGGGGTAGAAATGATCTTCCCAGATATGCAGCCCGTCTTTGGTTTCCACACATTCATTTGCCACGCCCGGCCCCATCACTTCGGACAGGCCGTAAATATCCACCGCATGCATGTCGAACGCGTCTTCCACTTCCTTGCGGGTGGCGTTGGTCCATGGCTCGGCCCCGAAAATACCGACTTGCAGCGAGCTTGCGCGGGGATCGATGCCCTGCTTTTTAAACTCGTCCAAAATCGCCAGCATGTAAGACGGCGTCACGGTGATGGCGCTTGGCCTAAAATCTTCGATCAGTTGCACCTGCCGTGCGGTCATGCCGCCGGATACCGGCACAACGGAACAGCCCAAGCGCTCGGCCCCATAATGGGCGCCCAAACCGCCAGTGAACAGGCCGTAGCCATAGGCATTGTGCAAAATATCACCTTTGCGCACGCCCGACGCCCGCAAAGACCGCGCGACCACATCAGCCCACACATCGATATCGTTTTTGGTGTAGCCCACAACGGTTGGCTTGCCCGTGGTGCCGGAAGAGGCGTGAATGCGCACCACCTCTTCGCGCGGCACAGCAAACATGCCGAAAGGATAATTGTCGCGCAGGTCTGTTTTCACCGTAAACGGGAATTTCGACAGGTCGCTGAGGCTTTTCAGATCGCTGGGGTGCACGCCTGCTTCGTCGAATTTGGCCTTGTAGAACGGCACGTTCTCATAAGCATGGGCGAGCGTTTTCTTCATCCGCTGCAATTGCAACGCGCTGATTTCATCGCGCGAGGCGATTTCAATCGGTTCCAGATCATCTTTTTTTGGCGATAAGTCTTTCATCTCTCTCCCCCCATCAACGCCTATGGGCGCTCCAACATCAAGGCAATGCCTTGGCCAACGCCGATGCACATGGTGCACAATGCGCGATTGACACCTGTGTTCATCATCTCAACACCTGCGGTCAGCGCCAGGCGCGCGCCGCTCATCCCCAGCGGGTGACCAAGGGCAATCGCGCCGCCATTTGGATTGACGAAATCCGCATCTTCCGCCACGCCCAATTGGCGCAACACGGCAATGCCCTGCGACGCAAAGGCTTCGTTCAACTCGATCAAATCCACATCGGAGATTTTCAGCCCCAAGCGATCCAGCAGTTTTTCAGAAGCTGGCGCGGGGCCGATGCCCATAATGCGCGGCTCGACGCCTGCAGTGGCGAGGCCCGTGATCCGTGCCTTCGGGGTCAATCCATATTTTTCAACCGCCGCTTTAGACGCGATGATCATGGCCGCCGCGCCGTCATTGACGCCAGACGCGTTGCCGGCGGTGACGGAACCGCCTTCGCGGAACGGCGTGGGCAGACTGGCCAATTTTTCCAGCGTGCTTTGACGCGGATGTTCATCCGTATCAAACACAATCGGGTCTTTTTTGCGTTGTGGAATTTCCACTGCCACAATTTCCTGCGCTAAACGGCCAGAGGCGATGGCTTTGGCAGCCTTTTCCTGTGAGCGCAGGGCAAAAGCGTCCTGATCTTCACGGGAAATGTTGAAATCCTCAGCAACATTCTCGCCGGTTTCCGGCATCGAATCTATGCCATATTGCGCCTTCATCAGCTTGTTGACGAAACGCCAGCCGATGGTGGTGTCGTAAATCTCTGCCTTACGTGAAAAGGCTGTGTCAGCCTTTGGCATCACAAACGGGGCGCGGCTCATACTTTCCACACCGCCCGCCAAAATCACCTCGGCTTCACCTGCCTTGATGGCGCGGGCTGCCATGCCCACCGCATCCATGCCAGAGCCGCACAAGCGGTTGATGGTGGTGCCGGGCACTGAGGTTGAAAGACCTGCCAAAAGGGTCGCCATGCGCGCCACGTTGCGGTTGTCTTCCCCCGCTTGGTTGGCGCAGCCCATATAGCAATCATCGATGGCGCTCTGGTCCAACCCGGGCGCGGCTTCGATGGTCTTTTTGATCACATGCGCCAGCATATCGTCTGGCCGCACTGCTGCCAGGGCGCCGCCAAAACGGCCAATCGGCGTTCTAAATCCTTCGCACAAATAGGCTTCTGTCACGCCTCATTCTCCTCAAAATGGGTTCCCTTCACGGTGCGCGAATGGCCGCGAAAATGCGCCAATGCCTCGCCGTTCTGGTTGGTGATGGTTACATCATAAATGCCTGCACGCCCTGCCTTGCTGACTTCCACCGCTTTCGCAGTCAACACGTCACCTTCCATGCTGGGCTGCACATAGGTAATTGAATTTTGGTAGGCCACAGCCAATTGATTGTAGCTGTTGCACGCAAAGGCAAAGGCGCTATCGGCCAGCATGAAAATATAGCCGCCATGGCAAATTTTATGGCCGTTCAAATGTTCGGGCCGCAAAGGCAGCGACAAGGTGGCGGTGCCCGGCCCCACATGATCCAATGTCATCCCGACCCGTTGCGAGGCGGAATCATTGTCCCACATGGCTTTGGCAGCGCGTTCAGCGCGCTCTTGCGGGCTCATTATTCAATGCCCCCAAATTGGGTTGGCCGCTTATCCAAAAAGGCACTTACCCCTTCGGCATAATCTTTTGAGCGGCCACAACGGCCCTGCATTTCAGCTTCCACATCCAAATGCTCGTCGAGCGTGTGATCATGTGAGGTTTGCAGCGCTTGCTTCATTTGCCCCAAACCAAAGGTTGGGCCTTCGGCCATTTGAGCGGTCAGCTTGCGGGCCTCATCCATCAATTGATCATCAGCCACGGCCTGCCAGATCATGCCCCATTCGACTGCCTGCTTGGCCATAACGGGCGTTGCAGTCATGCAGATATATTTGGCGCGGGCTTCGCCGATCAGGCGCGGCAAAATCCAACTGCCCCCGGCATCAGGCACCAGCCCGACCTTGGCAAAACTTTGAATGAATTTGGCGCTCTCAGCCGCCAACACAATGTCGCAGCCCAATGCGATATTGACCCCGGCCCCCGCCGCGACGCCATTGACGGCGCAGATGATCGGCTTGTTGATGGAGCGAATCAAACGCACCAGCGGGTTATAGAAATTGGAAATGGTGGCGTGCAGATCTGGCGGCGTTTCCATCTTGCGCGGATCGCGGGCATCCAAATCTTGCCCGGCGCAGAAACCACGACCTGATCCAGTGAGCAGAATCGCCCGCACAGAATCATCATTTTTTGCCTCATTCAGCGCCTTTTGCAGCGCCTCATGCATCTCGTCATTGAACGAATTTAGACGGTCTGGACGGTTGAGAGCGATCTCAACCCAAGCCTCATTTTTGGTGACGATGACTGTATCGCTCACGCTAACCTCCCCTAAGTACTCGCTTTTTTCCATTTCGAACAAGCGAGAACAATCTCCATTTGAAAATTAGCTTTACATAAACCGACTGGTTGGTCAATATATGTTTCAACGAAGATCGAGGATGGGGGAGCGACAAGTGTCAGAAGTGGTACGGGTCGATATTCAGGATCAAGTGGCGCGGGTGGAGATCAATAATCCGCCGGTGAACGCGACCGGGCAAGCCGTGCGCCAAGGGCTGCTGGATGCGGTGGCGCAGATCGAGCAGGCTGGCGCGAACGCGGCCATTGTATATGGCGCGGGGCGCACTTTTGTAGCGGGCGGCGACATTTCAGAATTTGGCAAGCCCCCGCAATTGCCGCACCTTCCAGATGTTTATCAAGCGATTGAAGACAGCAGCGTGCCGTGGATCGCGGCGGTGCACGGCACCACTTTAGGCGGCGGCTTTGAATTGGCCATGGCCTGCGCCTTCCGGTTGGCGCAAAAAGGCACGCGCTTTGGCTTGCCGGAAGTGAATTTGGGCCTTGTGCCCGGCGCTGGCGGTTCACAACGTTTGCCGCGCTTGATTGGTGTGGATGCCGCCATTGATCTGGCGACCACAGGCAAAATGATCGATGCCGCCGAGTTGCAAGAATTAGGTGGCTTAGACGGCATTTTTGAAGGCGATCCGCTAGAGGCGGGCCTTGCTTTTGCCGCCGATTTGCCCGCGCGCCCTACCAAGGTCAGTGCCCGGGATGTTGCGCCGGTGGATCGCGACTATTTCGCGCAAAAACACGCGGAGACCAAAAAACGCGCCAAGGGCCAATCGTCGCCGCTCGACAATCTAGCGGCTATTGAATGGGCGGTGACGCTGCCTTTTGCGGAGGGTCAACCCAAAGAGCGGCAATTGCATTTGGATTTGCGCGACAGCGCCCAAAGCCAGGCCTTGCGGCATGTGTTTTTTGCGGAACGCGCGGTGAGCAAGCCGAAAGCCATTGAGGGCGGCACGCCGATTGAGATCAACACGATCTGTGTGGTCGGCGGTGGCCTGATGGGCGCGGGCATCGCTTTCGCCTGCTTGCAGGCGGGCTATCAGGTGATTTTGATTGAGCGGGATGATGATGCCGCGAACGCTGGGCAAGACCGCATTGCAGGCCTGATTGAGGGCGGCATTAAACGCGGCAAAATCTCGGAGGAGAAAGCGGCGAAGCTGCGTTCAGCGCTCTCCGCATCATCCGATTATGCGGCATCTACGCCAGCAGATTTGGCGATTGAAGCTGTGTTTGAAGACTTGGCGGTGAAGCAGACGGTGTTCCAATCGCTGGCGGCGCATATGCGCGATGATGCGATTTTGGCCACCAACACTTCCTATCTCGACCCGACCGATATTTTTCAGGGCATTCAAAATCCGGACCGTCTAATCGGCCTGCATTTCTTCTCGCCGGCGCACATTATGAAGCTGCTGGAAATCGTCAAACTGCCCACCACGTCAAAAGATGTGCTGGCCACGGGCTTTGATCTGGGCAAGCGCTTGCGCAAGGTCGGCGTGCTGTCGGGCATTTGCGACGGCTTTATCGGCAACCGTATCCTTTCCGCTTATCGACGACAGGCCGATTATTTGCTGATGGATGGGTGCACCCCGCGCCAAATTGACCGCGCCATGCGCGATTTTGGCATGCCCATGGGGCCTTATGAGCTACAAGATTTGACCGGGCTGCAAATCGCCTGGGCCAACCGCAAGCGGCAGGCGGAGACACGCCCTGCTGAAGAACGCTATGTGCGCATTGGCGATTTGCTGTGCGAGGCAGAGCGGTTTGGCCAGCGCAGCCAAAAAGGCTGGTACCAATATGAAGAGGGCGACCGCACGCCGCAAGATGATCCATTAGTGACAGACCTGATCGCGGAAGAAGCCGCGCAGGCAGGTGTCAAGCGCCGCGACTTTACCGATCAGGAGATCGTTGATCGGTTGATGGCGGTGATGATCAATGAAGGCGCATTGATTGTTGAAGAAGGGATTGCCGAGCGCGATCTCGATGTCGATCTGGTAAAAATTCACGGCTATGGCTTTCCGCGCTGGCGCGGCGGGCCCATGCATTATGGCGAACAGATTGGCATGGACAAGGTGAAACAGGCCATGGCCGATGTTGTGGCGCAGAGCCCCAATAGCTGGCGCGTGGCGGGGAGGCTTTCATGAGTGAAATTGGACGTGATTTGATCGATGGGTTTGATCTGAACCATCCCCCTGCCGGGTTTATTCAAGACCCGTTTCCCTATTATCGTGCGATGCTGGCGCATCAACCAGTTTTGCCGCAGCCGGATGGCTCGTTTATCCTGTCGCGCTTTGCCGATTTGGATCGCATCTATCGCGATACAACGCTTTACTCGTCGGACAAGAAGCAGGCCTTTCTGCCGAAATTCGGTAGCGATGCGCCGCTTTATGAACATCACACCACCTCACTGGTGTTTAACGACCCGCCTTTGCACACCCGTGTGCGCAAAATCATGGTGGGGGCGCTTAATGCCCGCGCCATCGCCAACATGGAGCCGGGGCTGATCGACACGATCGATATGCTGTTGGCCGACATGGCTGATCGCAATGAGGTGGATTTGATCGAGGATTTTGCCAGCAAAATCCCGATCCAGATCATCGGCAATATGTTTAATATGCCGATGGAAGATCGGGAACCATTGCGCGACTGGTCTTTGGCGATTTTGGGCGCGTTGGAGCCGACACTCACGCCGGAACAACAAGCGTGGGGCAATCAGTCGGTCAAAGACTTTAAACTCTATCTGAAAGACCTGGCTGACCATCGGCGGAAATATCCGGGCGACCCGGAAACCGATGTGTTGACCCGCTTGATTGAGAGTGAAGAAGGGCAATTGTCTGAGACCGAATTGCTGCAAAACTGCATTTTCATTCTCAATGCCGGGCACGAAACCACGACCAATTTGATCGGCAATGCCTTGGCGGTGCTGCACGAATTTCCAGATCAGATGCAGGCGCTGAAACAGGACCCGGATTTGATCAAAACCGGGGTTGATGAGTTTTTGCGCTTTTTGTCGCCCAACCAGTTTGGCAACCGCGAAACCACCGAAGATATTGAGTTGGACGGGTTCAAGTTCCCCAAGGGCACAAACTTACATTTGTGCATTGGCGCGGCCAATCGCGATCCGGTGCAGTTTGATCAGCCAGACCAATTGATCCTGTCACGCAAGCCAAATCGACATTTGGCCTTTGCGGGCGGGCCGCACCTTTGTGTCGGCTTTCAATTGGCACGGATGGAGGGCCGCATTGCGGTCAACCAGTTCCTCAAGGCCTATCCGAATTACAAATTGACGGGCGAAGCAGAGCTGGGCGGACGCATCCGCTTCCGCGGCTATGCGAAACTGCCTGCGACATTAAAATAGAGGGTTTAAAATGACTTTGATGCAATTAGAAAGCTTTGCTGCAGGCCAATGGGTGGCCCCTTCCGGCAAGGTGCGCAAGATTTATTCGGCCGTGACCGGTGAAGAAATCGCCGAAGCGGGTTCTGATAAGCTCGACTTCCAGCAGATGATCGATTTTGCCAAACAAAAGGGCGGCCCGGCGCTGCGCAAAATGACCTTTCATGATCGCGCGCGCATGCTCAAAGCTTTGGCGACCTATCTGAATGAGCGCCGCGATCCGCTTTATGAATTGTCCTATAAGACAGGGGGAACGCTGGCCGACCATAAAATCGATATTGATGGCGGTATCGGCACAGTTTTTGTCTACGCCTCCAAAGGCCGCCGGGAAATGCCCGATGCGCATATTTACCCCGATGGCGACCTCGAAATCTTGTCGCGCAATGGCACCTTTTTGGGTCAGCATTATTGCACACCCTTGTTAGGCGTTGCGGTGCATATTAATGCGTTCAACTTCCCGGTTTGGGGCATGTTGGAAAAGCTCGCCCCCACCCTGTTGGCGGGCGTGCCGGCGATTGTAAAACCCGCTACTTCCACCTCGTATGTCACCGAGGCGTGCGTGAAAATGATGGTGGAAAGCGGCATTTTGCCGGAAGGCGCGATCCAGTTGGTGATGGGCGGCACGGGCGATTTGCTTGATCGTTTGGATTGCCAAGATGTGGTGAGCTTTACTGGCTCTGCCGCCACAGCATCCTACCTCAAATCCAACGAAAATATTCAGAAAAATGGCGTGCGCTTTATCGCCGAGCAAGACAGCTTGAACGCCTCTGTGCTTGGCCCGGATGTGACACCGGAGACACCAGAATTTGACCTGTTCGGCAAAGAGGTTTTGCGCGAAATGACCGCCAAGGCGGGCCAGAAGTGTACCGCCATCCGCCGGATGATTGTGCCGGACGCGCAGGTGCAGAATGTGATTGATGCATTGAGCGCCAAGCTGGCCAAAAATGTGATCGGCGATCCAACCGCCGAGGGCACCCGCATGGGGGCTTTGGCGTCGCTGGATCAGAAAAAGGATGTGCTGGAAAAAGCGGCCGAAATCGGCACCGAGTGCGAGCTTGTTTTTGGCGATCAGGACAATTTGCAACTGAACGGCGAAGGTTTGGAAAATGGCGCTTTTGTTGCGCCGATGTTGTTCCATTGTAAGGACCCGGACAAGGCCACCATCGTGCATTGCACTGAGGCCTTTGGCCCCGTGGCCACGGTGATGGGCTATCGTGACCTTGGCCATGCGATTGAATTGATGAACAAGGGCGGCGGCTCGCTTGTGGCTTCTGTCATCACCCACGATGCCGATGTGGCGCGGGAGATGACTATGGGCGCGGCGGCCTGGCACGGGCGGCTCTATTTCAACAACCGCGACAGCATGAAAGAATCCACCGGGCATGGTTCTCCCCTGCCCCATATGGTGCATGGCGGCCCGGGCCGCGCGGGCGGCGGCGAAGAGTTGGGCGGCGTGCGTGGCGTCACCCATTATATGCAGCGCACCGCGGTGCAAGGCAGCCCTGACCTGTTGACCGGCATTGGCGGCACTTATGTGAAAGGCGCGCGCTTTAAAGAAGGCCCTGCCCATCCGTTCACCCGCACTTTCCACGAGTTGGAAATTGGCGAAACCATCAAGACCAAATCACGGACCGTGACGCTTGAGGATATTGAGCATTTCGCCCATTTCACCGGCGACACCTTCTATGCCCATATGGATAAGGAAGCGGCGGAAGCCAATCCGTTCTTCCCCGGTCGCGTGGCCCATGGCTATTTGCTCTTGAGCTTTGCGGCGGGCTTGTTTGTACAGCCCGATCCGGGCCCAGTTTTGGCCAATACCGGGCTGAATGATCTTAGCTTCCAAAAGCCTGTGAGCCCGGGTGATGAAGTGCGCGTGACCCTGACCGTGAAGCGCAAAACCAAGCGGACTGACGAATATGGCGAAGTGCGTTGGCACGTGAATATGTTCAATCAGGATGATGAACAAGTTGCCGAATATGAGCTTTTGACCATGGTGGCGTTTGAGCGTACATAAGGTGCATGAGTGCACCGCATAAGCTGATTTCACCTTTGATCGACCATCTGCATTCAGATGGTCGATTGCGCGTTTGGTCCGTGGTCATCACCATTTTCGGTGATGCCGTGCAGCCCCATGGCGGCACGGTGGCCATGGCCGATTTGCAATTCATTTTGGGCCATATGGGCGTGGAAAATGGCGCCTTGCGCACCGCTATGTCGCGCCTGGCGAAAGAAGGCTGGGTGACGCGCGAGAGGCAGGGCCGCAACAGCTTTTATCGCTTGTCGCCAGCCGGGCTGAAAAGTTTTATCCCGGCCACCGAAAAGATCTACCGCGCCCAATACGCGCCGACACCGCAAAAGCTAGTTTTTGCCGTCGGCCCGGATGTGATCGGCACCGCCCGCGAACAGCTGAACGCGCTGCTGGCCGGATTTGGCGGCATGGCGCTGCGCAATGGCGTGGCGCTGTTTGCTGACCCGAGCGAACATTTGCTGCATCAATTGCGGCAAGCCGATCTTATGCTGATCGATGCTGATCTCAACGAATTGCCAAGCTGGGTTGCCGAGAAGTTGGAACTCACCGAGATTGAGGCGGATTATCAAGCGCTGCTCAATCGGTTCACCCCACTGGGCGAGCAAGCCGAACAGCTGGCCGCACTCTCCCCGATTGATGCTCTTTGCGCCCGCATTTTGTTGATCCATGAGTGGCGGCGGCTGATTTTGAAACAACCGCCCCTGCCCGCGCATTTACTGCCTGAACACTGGCCCGGCGCCGCCGCCCACCATCTGGTGAGCGGGCTTTATCGGCAATTGATTGAGCCCTCTGAAAATTGGTGGTCCAACGGTAATGGCGCTGCGGCGCGGAAGGTGTTGGCGAAGCGGTTTTAATTTCACGCAGACCATCCCGGCCCTGGCCGCGCTCCCAACAAAACCCCACATCAAGTCCGGGGTGGTGTAGAGGGTGCAACAAATGCGTCCTGGATTTCTCCGCGCCTAACAAACCACTCTTACGTCATTACCGGGCTTGACCCGGTAATCCATGCAGCTTTTTAGTCGGCCACTACCCTCGCGTCTGATCGCCAACACTGCTTGGACCCCGGATCAAGTCCGGGGTGACGCTGTGGGGTTGCGCGACTCAATGCGAAATAATTGCGCCGCAAAGTCCCTCCCATTGATGGGGAGGGATTTAGGGTGGGGTGAAAGCCCGCCCCATCCACAGTCGTCACCCCAAGACTTGATCTTGGGGTCCAATTCACCTGTCCACTCGCGAAAGAGTGCAATGCTTAGACGACGTGCCGTTTGGCCAGCCTGAAATGGATTACCGGATCAAGTCCGGTAATGACGTTTGAGTTTGTTGTCTAAGCTGGGTCTTAGACCCGCACAACAGTTTTACTCCTCAATATAAGCAAACACGCCCGTCGAGGTAGTTGCCACTTTTTCGCTGCCTTCGGCCATAATGTCGATGCGGGTGGTGGCGAGGCGTTTGCCGTTGGAAAGGACTTTGGCGTCAAAAATCACATTACCTTCGGGCAAGGGCCGCATAAAGTTGGTGGCCATGTCCACGGTGACGCAGTTGCGGAAGCGGCCATTGAGATAGCTTAGGGCCAAAAAGCTAACCGTATCGGACCCGGCCATCAGCGCCTGCCCACTCACCAAACCACCATTTGGTCCCCTATGCCGCAAGATTTTTTCGGTCGCTGGCATCACGAATCGGGCGCCATTTTCCCCAAGGTCCAGCACCTTAATCCCAAGCTCCTGCACCCATGGCGCACAAATTTCGACGATCAGCGCTTCCAGCGCTGCTGAATCTAAGCGATTTTTCATCCCCACCTCTCCAATATGTTACGAAAAATACTTGATATGTTAAATTTCGTGACGTATTATTAACATCCAGAGAGAGGGATGCCAATATGTATTCACAAGGATTAATTGGCGCGGATGGCGCCACGGAAGAAACTGAAGAGTTTCTGGCCAAGTTTCAGGCCCGCATTGACCGGGAAGAAAAGATTGAACCCAATGATGCCATGCCGAATGGTTATCGCAAAACATTGGTGCGCCAGATCGGCCAGCACGCCCATTCAGAAATTGTAGGCATGTTGCCTGAAGGCAATTGGATTACCCGCGCGCCAAGCCTGCGCCGCAAGGCCGCATTGCTGGCGAAAGTGCAGGATGAAGGTGGCCACGGGCTTTATCTTTATTCTGCGGCCGAAACGCTGGGCGTCACCCGCGAACAGATGACCGAAGAACTGCTTTCCGGCAAAGCGAAATATTCGTCGATCTTCAATTATCCCACGCCAACCTGGGCCGACATCGGCACCATTGGCTGGCTGGTTGATGGCGCGGCGATTATGAACCAAATTCCGCTGTGCCGCTGTTCTTATGGCCCTTATGCCCGCGCGATGATCCGCGTGTGCAAGGAAGAGAGTTTTCACCAGCGCCAAGGCTACGAAATTCTGATTTCGCTGTGCAACGGCACCGAAGAACAAAAGCAAATGGCGCAGGATTCCATCAATCGCTGGTGGTGGCCATCTCTGATGATGTTTGGGCCACATGATGCGGAGTCCAGCCATTCTGAACAGTCCATGAAATGGAAAATCAAACGCTTTTCCAATGATGAGCTGCGGCAGAAGTTTATCGATGCGACGGTGCCACAAGCCGAATATTTGGGCCTGACCGTGCCGGACCCCGAACTGAAGTGGAATCCGGAAAAGAATGGCGGCAAAGGTGGTTATGACCATGGCGAAATCGACTGGGACGAGTTTTGGCGCGTGGTTAAAGGCCACGGCAAAATGAACCGCGACCGCATTAAAGACCGCAAAAAAGCATGGGACGATGGCGCATGGGTGCGGGAAGCTGCCCTGGCGCATGCTGAAAAACGCGCCGCCCGCCAAACCCAACACGCTGCCGAATAGGGAGGAATTTTCATGTCTAACGAAACACCACTTTGGGAAGTTTTTATCCGTCCACGCAACGGCTTGTCCCACAAGCATTGCGGCTCTTTGCACGCCGCTGACGAAGTGCTGGCGCTGCAAGCCGCACGGGACACCTACACACGCCGCGGCGAAGGCGTTTCCATCTGGGTAGTGCCCTCAAAGGCCATTTTCGCCTCTGATCCTGATCAGGCAGCGGAAAATTTTGAGCCCGGCGTCGACAAGGTTTATCGCCACCCCACCTTTTATGACATTCCAGAAGAAGTGGGGCACATGTAATGAGCGCGCCTTTGTTCAACGCTTTGCTCGAACTGGCTGATGATCATTTGATCCTTGGCCATCGGGTTTCAGAATGGTGCGGCCACGCCCCCTTGCTGGAAGAAGATTTGGCGATGCCAAATATGGCGCTTGATATGATCGGCGCCGCCCGCAGCCTTTACACCTATGCTGGTGAAATTGAAGGTGAAGGGCGCGACGAGGATCAACTCGCCTATTTGCGCTATGACCGTGACTATAAGAACTGCCTGCTGGTGGAACGGCCAAATGAAGATTTTGCCCACACCATGTTAAAGCAGCTTTATTTTGCGGCCTTTATGCACCCCTATTGGGAAGCAGCGTTGCAATCCAGCGATGAGACGGTGCGCGGCATTGCCGGCAAATCGGTCAAGGAAGTGGCATACCATATCCGCCATGCGGGCGAATGGGTGGTGCGGCTTGGCGATGGCACCGAAGAAAGTGCGCAGCGCATGCAAGCTGCCGTAACGGAACTGCACCCCTATGTGGAAGAACTGTTCCACATGTCTGCCGATGCGCAAGCAGCGGCTGATACGGGCGCTTTGCCAGATCGCGAAGCCATGCGCACCCAATGGACCAACACCATTTCCAATGTGTTTGACCAGGCCAAACTGACCATGCCAGAGGTGGAATACCCACAATTGGGTGGCCGCACCGGGCATCATGGTGAAGAGATGGGCCATCTGCTCAGCGACTTGCAATATATGCAGCGCGCCTATCCGAATATGAGCTGGTAAGGGCAATGGCGGACGTACATCAACTTAAACCACCCCGCTCAGCCGACGCGCAAAAGGCATGGGAGGCCGCCGCGCTGGTGCCCGACCCGGAAGTACCGTGCGTGAATGTGGCCGAGCTGGGCATTTTGCGTGATGTGCAAATGATTGATGGCAAAGCGGTGGCCTATGTGACGCCGACTTACACCGGATGTCCCGCTGTGTTGGCCATTGAATTGGCCATTGAGGTGGCGCTGCGCGAAGCCGGGTTTGACCCGCAAATTGAGCGTGTTGTGTCACCACCCTGGACCACAGACTGGATTAGCGATGAAGGCCGCGAGAAATTGCGCGCCTATGGCATCGCACCCCCGGTTGATGGCTCCAACTCCAAGCTGGCTTTATTTGGCGAAACCGTTGTCGGCTGCCCCAAATGCGGCAGCACCGACACGGAAAAGCTATCTGAATTTGGGTCCACCGCGTGCAAAGCACACTATCGCTGCTCGAGCTGTCGTGAACCTTTCGATTATTTCAAATGCATTTGAGGGCCTAAAAAGATGACCCCTAAGTTTCACACACTGACGATTTCAAAAATTGAAGAACTGACACCAGACGCAAAAGCGATTAGCTTTGCCCTTAATGACGATTTACGCGACGCTTATGCGTTCAAGCCGGGGCAATATTTAACCCTGCGCAGCACGATTGGCGGCAAGGATGTGCGTCGGTCTTATTCCGTCTCCTCTCCCCTCGGTTGCACCGACCTGACGGTGGGCATTCGCCGGGTGGAAGATGGCGTGTTTTCCAGCTTCGCCGCCAACGATCTTAAAGTGGGCGACCAGCTTGAGGTGATGACCCCTGACGGGCGTTTTGTCGCCGATATTGGCGGCATGAAAAAGGCGCTGTTGATCGCCGCAGGTTCCGGCATCACACCGATGATGTCCATCGCGCAATCCTTGTTGGAAGGCGATGACGAGGCGGAAGTGACCTTGGTTTATGGCAACCGCGAAACCGGCACCATCATGTTCCGCGAGCAACTTGAGTTTTTGAAAGACCGGTTTATGGATCGCTTCACGCTGATCCATATTCTCAGCCGTGAAGATCAGGACGTGCCGATTTTGAATGGCCGTATTGATGCGGATAAAATCAAGGCCTTGGTGAACACAGGTGCGATTGATCCCAAAGCCGCCGATGGCGTGTTTTTGTGCGGCCCCGGCGAAATGATTGAAGTGGCCCGCGAAAGCCTTGAAGACATGGGCGTGGCGCACGACAAAATCCACTATGAATTGTTCACCCCCGCCGATGGCCAAACCCCACGCAAAGCGCCCACCAAGGCACAACGCGAAGCGGCGGAACAGGGCGTGAAGGTCGAAGTGGTGCTGGATGGCACCACCCGCAGCTTCACCCTCTCCAATCCGGAAGACACAGTACTGGAAGCCGCGCACAAGCACGGGCTGGAACTGCCCTTCTCCTGCAAAGGCGGCATGTGCTGCACCTGCCGTTGCAAAGTGGCGAAAGGCAGCGCCGAAATGGATGTGAACTATTCACTCGAACCGTGGGAAATTGAAGCCGGCTTCACCCTCGCCTGCCAAACCCGCCCCACCAGCGACGAACTGACGCTGGATTTCGACGAGAGCTAAAATTAAGGAGGGCATCGCCCTCCTTTTTTATTTATGGATTTGCCCCTATTTGCTAGCTTCGCAATATGGGTACTTATAATTATTTGATTGAAGGCATTTCCTGCACCGGCAAAACATCAGTTTGCCAGCTGCTCGCGCAACGCGGCTATCACGCGCTGAATGGTGACAATGTATTTGCCTATTGCGGCGACCCCGCTACAGGCGCACCGCTTTCCAGTGGCGGGCACCACACACATATCTGGGATGTGGCACAGGTGGAAGAATTGGTGCGAGGCCAACAGCATCGAGCCACCTTTTTCTGCGGCGGCAGCCGAAATTTTGAGAAGTTTATCCATCATTTCGACAAGGTCTTTGTGCTGGAGATTGACCTTGAAACCCTCAATCGGCGCTTGGCCAAGCGCCCAGCTGACGATTGGGGCGGTCGCGAATCCGAACGCGAAATGGTGCGCCAATTGCACGCTTCTGGCGGCGACGTGCCGAAAAATGGCATTCACATTGATGCAACCCAACCGCTTGAGCAGGTGGTGGATGAAATTCTGACGCAATGCGGCTTGCCGCAACATCTTTAGCGTTGTGCACGCTAGGTATGATCCCGGCTCGAGGCCTGGATGGTCAATTCGAGCTCGCGCCTATTCCCCAAACCACCCCGGACTTGATCCGGGGTCGGGTTATTTCAGGCATCCATTCACCCCCGTCATTCCCGCGAATGCGGGAATCCAGGTGGGCGTTTCCTGCGGCAATTAGTGAGCGATGTGCCTCTTGGTTTGCGCTGCTTGGATCCTCGGGTCAAGCCCGAGGATGACGCAGTGCACGTAGAAGTGCCCTGCCCAAGACAGACGCTCTTTTCCCTCCCCTTGATGGGGAGGGATTAAGGGTGGGGTGCTATCGCCCCCAAATTCGCGCCTATCCCCTAGGCCAGTTCTGCCAATGCCTTGTTATACTTCTCAAGCGCCTGCTCCTTCACCACACCATAGCCTTTGACCATATCCACCAGCTTGACCTTTTTCATCGCATCGCTGTGGCTATCCGCGGTCAGGTTAGCCGCCAAATCTTCCACCAGCGCGATATAATCATCGCGCAGTTTGCGTTCGTCGCGGCGGTCTTTGCTGATGCCGAACACGTCAAAGGCGGTGCCGCGCAAGGGGCGCATGGCGTTGAGCAGTTTTAAGCTCGGCAGGGCGACAGCGCCGGGAATGGCGAACTTTTTCGGGCGACCATTGGGTTCCTTGATCCAATTCAGCATCGGCGGTGCCATATGGAAGGTCATTTTTGCACCCGCTTTAAACCGACCCTTCATCTCGTTGAGATGGGCCGTTTCAAGATGCAAGCGGGCGACTTCATATTCGTCCTTATAGGCCATCACCCGCGCCAATTGATGCGCGACTATTTCGGTTAAACCGGTTTTGCCGAGGGCATTTTCTGCAGCCTGCACTTTGCCCACGGTATTCCTGTATTGGTCGGCATATTGAGCGTTTTGATAGCGGGTGAGGAAGTCGGCGCGATCAGCGATCAATTGCTCCAGCGTTTGCTCAAACTCAGCATCCTGATCTTCGGCAAAAAGTTCTGGTTGATCAGCGATCAAACGCCCCAATTCAAACGCGTTCAAATTAGCTTCGATGGCCTTGCCGTTCAACTCAATCGCGCGGCGGATGGCATCGCCATCCAGCGGGATCTGCCCTTTTTGCCACGCCATGCCGGTGAGCATCATGTTGGAAAAGACGCTGTCACCAAACAGGGCTACGGACAGATCGGTCACGTCGAAATAGTCCACCTGTTTTGCACCTTCATTCAATTTTTTGAGGCGCATTTCTTCTTGGAAATCTGCCAAGCCGCGCAGCACAAAATCTGCTGTCGGCAGGATTTTCGTATTGGCGATCACGTGGGTTTTGTTCGGGTTTAGGCAGGCCATCGGCTCGGGCATATTGGCCACCACCAGATCGCACGCGATCACTGCATTGGCATCGCCCTTGTCGATCCGCACCGGTGTATCCAGCCCCGGCTTTTCCAAAATTTTGAGGTGAGAGATCACCGCACCGCCTTTTTGCGCAAAGCCCATAAAGTCGAGCACCGAAGCCCCCTTGCCTTGCAGATGCGCGGCCATCGCCAACACGGCCCCCACGGTCACCACCCCAGTGCCGCCAACGCCAGTGATCAGCACTTCGCCGGTTGTGGCAAATTTGGGCTCGGGCAGGCTGGCAATATGGGTCAGCAAATGGTCGCGACGGTGTTGGTCGCCGGTTGCTTTTTCCTCGTCGCCTTCGATGGTGACAAAGCTGGGGCAAAAGCCTTCAACGCAGGAAAAGTCTTTGTTGCAGGAGGATTGATCAATCGTGCGCTTCACGCCCCATTTGGTTTTCACCGGGCTGATGGAAATGCAGTTTGATTGCACCGAGCAATCGCCACAGCCTTCACACACATCGGGGTTGATAAAGACCCGCTTTTTCGGGTCTTCAATCAGCCCGCGCTTGCGCTTGCGGCGTTTTTCGGTGGCGCAGCCCTGATCATAGATCAGAGCGGTGACGCCTGGAATATCGCGTAGTTCGGTTTGGATGGCATCTAGGTTTTTGCGGTGGTCAAGGCTCAAGCCTTTGCCGCGCATCAAGCCTGAAGCAAACCGTTCTGGTTTATCACTCACCAGTGCGATGCGCTCCACGCCTTCGGCCCTGAGCTGCGCCACGATGGCTTCAACGCTCAATTCGCCATCAACATCCTGACCGCCTGTCATGGCCACTGCGTGGTTGTAGAGAATTTTGTAGGTCACATTGGCTTTGGCAGCAATCGCCTGGCGAATGGCCATCATGCCGGAATGGAAATAGGTGCCGTCGCCCAAATTCTGGAAAATGTGCTTTTTCCCAGTATAGCTTTCCATGCCGATCCAATTGACGCCTTCGCCGCCCATTTGCACAATGCCGCCTGTGTCGCGGTCCATCCAGGAGGCCATGTAATGGCAGCCAATGCCGGGCAGCGCAGTGCTGCCCTCTGGCAGTTTGGTGGATCGATTGTGCGGGCAGCCTGAGCAGAAATAAGGCACTCGGCCCGCCACGTCGATCTCGTCAAGAGTTGGCGCAGGTGAGGCGGAAGGAGGAAGGCCTTCAAGGTCCAAATATTCATGAACAACCTGCGCCAAAATGGAGGGGCGCAGCTCACCCGCTTCAGGGATAAGCGGGGCGCCCTCAAGGTCTTTTTTACCGATAATGGTGAAGTTGCGCTGGTTGAAAAACAGCTCTTTCAGCTGGGTTTCCACCACAGCACGCTTTTCTTCCACCACCAGCAATTTTTCGGCTTTCGCCATAAAATGTTGATAGCCCGTTGGCTCAATCGGCCACACCAGCCCCACCTTATAAACCCCAAGCCCCATGCGCTTGGCTTTGGCTTCACTGATGTCCAGATCGCGCAGGGTTTGCATCAAATCAGCAAAGGCCTTGCCCACGGCAACGATGGCGATTTTGGGCTGTTTGGCGCCAAACGCCACTTCGTCAATCGGGTTGGCTTTGGCAAAAGCGCGCATCGCGTCCAGCCGGGCGAGCAGTTTTTGCTCCAGAACCGGGCCAAAACTTGTGGCGGGGTCATGGTTTAAGCCGAAGGGCGGCGGGGTGTAGTCTTCTGGGTCTTTGAAGCGACGGGGTTCCGGCACTTCAATGGCAGCACTGCTTTCCAACACTTCGGAGATGGTTTTAAAGCCGATCCATGCGCCGGTGTAGCGGGAGGCGGCGAAGCCATAAAGGCCAAACGGAATATAGTCGGCCACGCCGGCCGGGTGCAGCACCGGCATCATATAATGCTCGCCGGCCTGATCCGACTGGTGCGGCATTGAAGAGGAGACGCAGCCATGATCGTCGCCGAAAAAGGCGATCACGCCGCCATGTTTGGACGCGCCAAGGGCGTTGCCATGCTTCAAGGCATCGCCAGAACGGTCGACGCCGGGGCCCTTGCCGTACCAGATACCGAACACACCATCGACGGTCTTTTCCGGATCGCTGGCGACTTCTTGCGTGCCGATCACCGCCGTGGCGGCCAAATCTTCATTGATGGCGGGGAGGAAATCAATTTTGTGCTCATCCAGCACTTTTTTGGCTTTGCCTAAAGCCTGATCATACGCGCCTAGGGGTGAGCCGCGATAGCCGGAAATGAAACCAGCGGTATTGAGGCCATTCGCCTGGTCAATTTTGGCCTGCTCAACGGGAATACGCACCAGAACGTCGGTGCCAGACAAAAAGACCCGCTCGCCCACCATGCCGTGGCGCAGTTCATAATCAGGATAAGCGAAAATATCGCGTTTAAGCGTTGTTAAATCCATCATGTCCCCCTCTAATCTAGGAGTATTATCGCCTATTTTGCTTGACAAAGCTGATCAGATTTGCAGGTGATTAACATGATAAATGCATAATTTTTTCATGATGAGGCGTAATTTTGAACAACTCACTCAAGATCGATCAAATTGATGGAAAGATTCTCGAGCTACTGCAAAAGAACAGCCGCATCTCCAACCAAGAGATTGCCAACCAGGTGGGTAGCTCCGTTTCCTCCGTCTGGCGCCGCATCAACGCGCTTGAAGAATCAGGTGTTATTCAAGGCTATGGCCTCACCGTCTCACCGGAAAAAATGGGATATCAGGAGACCATTTTGCTGCAGGTCAGCCTACAGCGGCATAGCGATGACTATATCGAACAGTTCATCCATCTCGTGGAATCCATCCCGGAGATTTTGGAATGCTACGCCACCACAGGCGAATATGATTATGTGCTCAAAGTGCTGGCCACCGACATGCGCGCCTTCCACCGCTTCGTTCGCAACAGCTTGATGCGGCAGCCCTTCATTTCCAAAACCTACAGCCAAGTGGTGATGGAGAAAATCAAGTTCCAAAAGGCCGTCCCGGCGATTGTGAACAAAGGGTAAGGCTGGCTTTAGATGGCAGACGATCCAAAATTATTGATCGAGACCTCAGCACCCGACGCATTCATCCGCGCATACCGAAAAATTTGGTTGGCTGAAGAACTGGAGCATCGACCCCTTTTGCGGTTGTCAGCCAACTCAATGGCCACAAGGCACTGCTTAACCGTGTATGCAGAGACAAAACCCATCGGCTTTGCCTGCCTTACTCAGGATGATCAGATCATTTTGTCACCGCTGCCGAAAAGAGCCATTCCGTTACTTGCAGAACATCTCGTTCAGCACGGGCTGTACGTTCCTGGAATATTTGCCCCGCAACTCGCTGGGTTGGCCCTTGCAGATGCATTGGGCGGACTTAGTGGCGTGCGCTACCGCCTCGCCAAGCGCATATTGCATTGGGAAATGGCAAGCCCCGTCGACCCGCCAGAAGTTGAAGGCAAGCTGCGATGTGCAACAAAAGGTGATCGAGATGCACTTGTTGAGATGTATATCGCTATGCAAACTGAAATGAACACACAAAGACCGTTCGACGCCGACGCTATGGTCGGGACCGCCATCTCAAGCAAAACACTATTTGTTTGGGAAGTCGGAAACGGCAAAGTCGCCTGTGCAGGCAAAGTAGATTTAGGCGACGCTGGCAGCAAATATGGTGAAGTCGGCAACATATATTCTGTTCCGGCCTTTAGGGGACGCGGCATAGCCAGCGCCTTGGTCGGGTGCATGACCAACAAAATTTTGAAGCAAAAGTCTGCGGTGTTTTTGTCGTCAGACGCGGCAGATGCGCCGTCATCTAAGCTCTACAAAAAAATAGGGTTTAATGTTGAGGTTGAGATGGTCAATCTGCGTCAGTTGGAAAGTTAATTCTTTTTGGGCGCAATAATTTCACCTTCCGCATCGCGCCACGCCCCAAAGCCGCCCTCCATATGGGCGACATGGTTAAAGCCCATATCTTTTGCCGTTTTGGTGGCCAAGGCCGAGCGCCAACCGGCGGCGCAAAAGAAGATGAGCTTTTTGTCGGTCGCTAATTCCGGCTTGTGATAGGGCGATGTGGGGTCAATCCAGAATTCAAGCATGCCGCGGGGCACATGCACCGCGCCAGCAATGCGCCCTTCCCGGTTCAATTCCCGGATATCGCGAATGTCGACAAACTGAGCCTCGCCCGCAGCGACAGCGCCTTTGGCCGCGTCGACGGACAAGGTTTCAATTTCTGCCGTCGCGGTGTCGACCAGCTCTTTGACGGTTTTCATCGCATCCCCACTATGCCGCGATGTCATCCCAGTCTTTATGACGCTTAAACTGCATCACCACATAGGGGCACACCGGCTCAATTTTTTTGTCATGGTCACGGGCATATTGAACGCCGGCCTTCACCAGTTCAAGGGCAATCCCCTTGCCTTCAAAGGGTTTGGGCACGCCGGTATGGTCGACCACAAAGGTACCATCGCGGTCCAAAAAGGTCATTTCAGCCTCCTGCCCACCGCCAAGATTGATAAAGAAACGGCCACGATTGCCGGACTGTTCAAATTGCACGTCATGTTCCAAATCGGCCATAATATACTCCGTGAATGATCACTATTCTCAGTACCATAATGCATAGGCACGCCAGATGTTGCATCACATTTGTTTTATGCCAAGGCATCAATTGCTGCCGACAAAAGCGCAACTTCGGTACCCGCCAAACCGGCCGAAAGAAACAAGGTCAGGTCTCCTGGCCCCCGCTCATCCTGATATTCGCCCAAATGCTGAATGTTAAGAGACTGCCCGAAAAACATGTGGTTTTCGCCTTGGGCCGCGATTTGCTGTGGGCTATCGGACGCACAGCTGCGCACACGCGGCAAAATATCCAACGGCAATTCATGTCGGTTTTTGAATTTTGGACCTAACGTGGTGAGGTGACAGCCTTGTCCAAGCCAATCGGTTTCGATCACCGGTTCGGCTGCATTGGTGGCCAGCACCACAAAGTCTGCATCCATCACCGCTTGGCGCGGGTCGTCCACTGCCGCAACGGAAACACCCAGCTGCGCGGTCATCCGCTCTGCGAACGCGGTTCGCTTGTTCGCATTGCGGCTAAAGGTTTGTACCTGTTCAATCTCGCGCACAGCGGCAATGGCCAGCAATTGGGTTTCGGCCTGGGTGCCCGTGCCGATCAGTCCCAGCTTTTTGATCGGCTTTTTCGCGGTCATCACATCTGCCGCCACACCGCCCAAACAGCCGGTGCGTAGCGCGCCCAGCCGCTCACCAACAAACAGGCCGTTGAGCCTTGCGGCGGCACGATCATAAGCGATCACCACCTGATCTTCGTCGACCCCTTCGGCTTTTGGAAAAGTGTCATACACTCGAAACCCGGCCAGCGTGTCATTGCCGCCGCAGGTAAAGGTCAGCCCGCCATCGCCAAAATCCACATTATGGCGCGGCGGCGCGACGGCGCACCCCTCAGCATCCGCAACGATCTGCGCCCGCACGGCGTCGACCAGAATGGACATCGGCACTTTGTTCAGTTCGGCTTCGGTCAGGAGGCGCATGGTGGGGTCCTATTGATGATTTTTTGAACTTTGGGACATTGTCCGGGCTCACGCAAGACCCGCCATCGTTTTGGAGCACCCCACCCCGGCCCTCCCCATCAAGGGGAGGGAGAAGAGGGCGCATCGCCTTAGGTGCTCGCCCCATCAAATCAGCAGGGCCTATTTCCCTCCCCCGCCGTGGGGAGGGATTAAGGGTGGGGCGCAGCCTTTGCGTTGGGCACCGAAACCATCTGTGGCCGTCCCGGACTTGATCCGGGACCCCGCAACAAATACGGGGTGGTGCCGTCGCGGTTTCGCCTACTTTAAAACACAGCGCTATTGCGCTGGCCGTCTAAAACTCAATCCCCACTTGCGCCTTCACGCCAGAGCGGAACGGGTGTTTCACCTGCGTCATATCGGTCACTAGATCAGCGGCCTCGACCAGCTCATCCTTGGCGTTGCGGCCGGTGATGATCACGTGTTTCATCTCAGGCTTCTTATCGAGCACCTCGAGCACTTCCTCGATCGGCAGATAATCGTAGCGCAGCACGATGTTCAGCTCGTCGCAAAGCACCATATCGTGCTCATCATCCAGAATGAAGTTTTTCGCCTGTTCCCAGGCGGCGCGGGCGGCGTCTATATCGCGTTGACGGTCTTGAGTTTCCCAGGTGAAGCCTTCGCCCATGGTGGCGAGGGACACTTGATCGGGGAATTTGTCGAGCACGTTGCGTTCGCCCGTGCCCCATTTGCCTTTTACAAATTGCACCACAGCCACTTTCATGCCGTTGCCCAGGGCGCGGAACACCATGCCGAAGGCGGCTGTGGATTTGCCTTTGCCCTTGCCAGTATGGACGATGGTGAGGCCTTTCTCGATGGTTTTGGTGGCGATGATTTTGTCGCGCGCCGCCTTTTTCTTTTTCATTTTTTCCGCGTGGCGGGCGTTCAATTCATCTTCTGTCATATTGTCAGTTTTTTTGCTCATCCGTTCCCTCCATCGAGAAATGCATAGATCGAATTGCGTTTTGGCGACCAAAAACCGCGCCGCACCGCCTCGTTAAATTTATCAATCAACTCATCATAGCCATATTTGTTGTTGGCCTGAATAAAATCGCGCACCTCATCATTGAGCACAAAGGCTTCAAAAGCCAGATCAAAATGGTGCGACTTGACCGCACCTGTGGTGGCGGCAAAGGCGAACATATAATCGGTGGTGGCGATGATTTCGAACGCACCCTTATAGCCATGGCGCATGACGCCATTGATCCATTTCGGGTTCACCACGCGGGAGCGCATCACCTTGGCGATTTCTTCCTCCAGCGTTTTGGCCACTGGGCGCTCCGGGCGCGAATGATCATTGTGATAATTGGCCGGGGCGACCCCCTGCAAATGTTTGGCAGTGGCGCTTAGGCCGCCTTCAAACTGGTAATAATCATCACTGTCCAGCAGATCATGCTCGCGATTGTCCTGATTGTGCACCACCGCATCAATATTTTTCAGGCGGTTGATCAGTGCGCCGCGGGCCACGGTGCCATTGGCTTTGGTGCCGTAGGCATATTGCCCCCAATTGAGAAAGGTTTCAGCAATGTCGCCCAGCTCGTTCCAGCGGCCCGAATCCATAATGCCTTGCAGCCCGGCGCCATAGCTGCCGGGTTTGGAGCCAAAGATGCGATAGCCTGCCTCCATGGCGGCGGCGTCTTCATCACGACCCTTCTGCATCAGCTGCAGTGCATCGCTGCGCATGCGGGCGGCGATCGGGTTCATGTCTTCCGGTTCATCCAGCGCCCCAATGGCGCGGATGGCACGGTCAAACAGTTCGATCTGCGCCGGGAAGGCATCGCGGAAAAAGCCTGAAATGCGCAGGGTCACATCCACGCGCGGTCGGTTCATTTTCGCCAGCGGGATGATCTCATAACCGCTGACGCGGGTGGAGCCGAAATCCCATTTCGGCTTGGCCCCGATCAACGCCAGGGCTTGGGCGATATCGTCGCCGCCGGTGCGCATATTGGCGGTGCCCCACACCGACAGGACGATGGATTTGAGATAAAGTCCATGATCCTGAAAATGGCGGGTGACCAGATTTTCGGCCGACTTTACGCCCAGCTCCCATGCGGTCTGTGTGGGCACCGCGCGGTTATCGAGCGAATAGAAATTACGACCTGTGGGCAGCACATCCAACCGCCCGCGCGTTGGTGCGCCGGACGGGCCTGGGGCCACAAATTTGCCGTCTAACCCGCGCAGCAGATTGGCTTTTTCCAACGCGCCGGACTGATCGAGCTTCGGCGCGATGTCGCTTTGGATCGCGTCGAGAATGGCGCGGGTCGCGGTCCAGTCCGCGTCGGGCTCAATCTCGCCAGCGACAAGGGCAAAGGCGAGTTGTTCCAGCCGTTCCACCGTGTGGCCCGTATGTCGCCAATTCTCGTCCAGTTGGGACTGCAAGATTTCGGGACGCGGGCCTGTCCATTCTTTGCCCAGCTCGGCCGACAACGGATCGAAGCCAAGGCCCAAATCATCGGCCAGCGCACGGATGATGGAATGGTCCTGATCGCGTTCGCTGCCGCGCGGCACGCGGGTGAGCGCCACCAGCAGATCGTGCTTCAGCCGCCCCTCTGGTGCTTGGCCAAGTATATGCAATCCATCACGAATTTGCGCTTCTTTCAGTTCACACAAAAAGGTGTCGATGGTTTGCAAGGCGTCATCGTCTTGCGCGTCACCCAGCCCCATATCGGCGGCCAAGCTGGTGTCGGCGCATAGGTCGAAAATGCGCTGCTTCAAGTCTTTGATGCGGCGTTGGTCCATGCCGGAGGCGTTGTAAAATTCGTCCGCCAGCGCTTCGAGATCTTTGAGCGGGCCATAGGTCTCAGCGCGGGTGAGCGGCGGGGTCAGATGGTCGATAATTACCGCCCCGGTGCGGCGTTTGGCCTGTGTGCCCTCGCCCGGATCGTTGACGATGAAGGGGTAAAAATGCGGCAGTTGCGCCCACAGCACGTGCGGGTAGCACGCGTCAGAAAGCGCGACGGCTTTGCCCGGCAGCCATTCCAAATTGCCATGCTTGCCATTATGGATCAGTGCGTCGGCGGCAAATTGGTGCTTCAGCCAGAAGTAGCCGGCGAGATAGCCATGGGGCGGCACCAGATCGGGATCGTGATAGATCGCTTCTTCATCCAAATCATAACCACGGGCGGGTTGGATCAAGATGGCCGCATGGCCAAATTGGATGGCGGGCAGCTCAAAATGATCATCGCGGAAGAAGGGATCAGTTTCTGGAGTTCCCCACCGTTCTTCAATAGAATTTTTTAGAGTTTCAGGCAGAATTTCATAGAGTTTTCTATAATTTTCTAGAGTTATCTGCGCCTGACTGATGCCGCGTTTTGGGGCGGCATTGGTGGGGCCGTTTTGCAGCATTTCAATCAGCGCATTGCCGCTTTCGGGCAATTGATCAAGCGCGTACCCCGCCTCTTGCAAAAACTGCAAAATATTGAGCGTTGAGGCCGGGGCGTCATAGCCGACGCCATTGGCCAAGCGGCCATCGCGGATTGGATAGTTGGCCAACACGATGCCGACCTTGCGCTCGGCAACTTGCTTTTGCCGCAAGGTGACCCAGTTTTTCGCCAGCTTGGCGGCGGCGTCAATGCCCGGGACATGGGGTTCGTTGACGGATAGTGGGCACTCGCTGGCATCGTGCCAGATGTTTTGCGCCTTGTGGGCAATCAGAATATTGCCTGCACGACCATCCAGTTCCGGCAGCACAATTTGCATCGCCAAATCTTTGGCGTTGAGGCCCTGAATATCGTCCTGCCACACTTCCTCAGCACGGCCCGCCTGCACCAATTGCAGGATCGGCGCGTCGGTATGGGCGAAGGGATTATCTTCATCGCTGAGATCATTGACGCCCAGGGCGAAGCCGGTGGCATTGAGGATTACTTGTGGGTCGAACCGCGCGAACAGTTTTTGGGCAAACTGCACGGGTTCCGCCTGTTTCAAGCTGGTCACCAGCAGGATCAGCGGGGTCAGCCCCTCTTTGTGCGCTGCCCTTGCCATGCGTTCGATGGGGCGCAGATTGCCGCCATCCATCAGGGCGCGATAGGCGATGATGGGGGCATATTTTGCGGCGGGGTCGACGGTGATTTCATCTATATTGCTCACCAATTGCCGCTCGTGCCAGATGGCGGCATTGGGGGCGGGTTGTGGTGCGGGCAACTCTGCTGCTTCGCCTTTGGCGCGGTGACGCAGAAAAGTGAGCAAGCTGCTTAGATTTTGCGCCCCGCCTGCGATAAAGGCTTGATGCAATTGGTCGTAAATCTCGCCATCAATGGTCGAGCGGCTTTTCAAATCCGGGTCCGGATTGGCATCGCCGGGCAGAAGTGCCAGTTCGATGCCGCGATCGGCGCAAATGGCGGTGAGTTGATCGACGCCATAGGTCCAATAGGCCCTGCCACCGAGCACGCGCACCACGATCAATTTGGCATGTTGTGCTGTGTCGTCGAGCCAGAGGTCGATGGAATAATTGTGACTCAAGCGCATGGTGTTGGCGAGGCGCACATCATCAGCGCCTTGGGCATCAACCGCGCCTGCGAAGGCAGCCAGTTCGCTATCGGCTGCCGACAGGATGAGCAGCGGCGCAGGCGATTGGCCTAAGTCAATCGCCTCCCCCTCTTGCTGGATGGCCCCAGCTTGGGCTGATAATAAATGCATCAGGAAAAGGCTTTTTCGAGCCGTTCTGAGATTGCGGCCTTATCCAATGGCGATTGTCCAATCACCACCAGCGAGGTTTGTTTTTCCTCGTCGCTGGTCCAAGGCCGATCAAAATAAGTGTCGACGCGCGGACCGACGGCCTGCACGGAAAGCCGCGCTGGTGCATCTTTAATGGCCGCGAAGCCTTTGAGGCGCAGAATGTCGAAATCCTTGATCACATTACTGATCGCATTCCCCAGTTGCACCTTGTCTGCCGCAGCGGGCAGGCGAATGGAGAAGCTGTCAAAATCATCATGTTCGTGATGGTGGTGTCCATCTTCATGATGATGTTCATGGTGGGACTTACGCCCATCCATATCCAGTTCGCTGCCCGCTTCAATGCCGAGCAAGGCGGCCATATCAATTTCGCCTTTGTGGGTGCGTACCAGCTTTACACCGTCGCGCAATTCCTTGCGGATGGCGGCTTCGACTTTTTCCAAATCGTCGGGCGACACAAGGTCGGATTTGTTGAGCAATACGAGATCGGCACAGATCAATTGATCTTCGAACAATTCGCCCAATGGGGTTTCATGGTCGAGCATTTCGTCTTGCTGGCGCTGGGCATCTACCGCCGCCTCGTTTGAGGCGAAACGGCCCGCCGCAAGGGCTGACGCGTCAGCGACGGTGACCACGCCATCGACGGTGACGTCGGCTTTGATCTCAGGCCAGTTAAAGGCGCGCACAAGCGGTTGCGGCAGCGCCAAGCCGGAGGTTTCAATCACGATGTGATCTGGGCGATTGTCGCTTTGCAGCAGGGCGGTGATGGTGGGAATAAAATCTTCGGCCACGGTGCAGCAAATGCAGCCATTGGCCAGCTCGACCATATCAGTTTCGCTGCACGCTTCGTCGCCACAGCCTTGCAGCACGTCGCGGTCCACGCCGACATCGCCAAATTCATTGATGATCAAGGCGATGCGCTTGCCTTTAGCATTGTTCAACACATGGCGCACAAGGGTTGTTTTGCCCGCGCCAAGAAAACCGGTGATCACCGTTGCTGGAATCTTTTTCATTTTTGCTCCTTGAGGCATTTGCCTCACCGTCCACCCGACGGCATTCGAGTTATGTTGGCGTCGGCAGGTCTCCTGGCTCGCGATTCGAGCGATCTCAACCAGCCTTCCCGAAATTTCAGTGGCACATTGGTTGCGATCTCATCGCTTACAGTTGCGGGGGCAGCCTTGGATTCGTTCCCCGAATTGGGTCGAACTCACCATGTTCCCTTTTCACTTATAAGGTGCTTTTGCACCCATAAGACCGTCGCATGAACCTTATGAATTGCACGTGCAGCAAGGGGCGTCAATCATTCAATTGGTCAGTGGCTTTTAATTGACCGCACATCATTTGCCGCTTGCCCGCATGACCCTTTTTGCGGGTTACGTCAAAACCTGCCGCCTGCAAATTGCGGCGCACCCAGCCCGCTGCCGTGTAGGTGGCGAATGTGCCTTTTGGGTGGGTATGCGCTGCGAGTGCTTGCATCAATTCTTCGCCCCACATGGCCGGATTTTTGGCGGGGGCAAACCCGTCCAAATACCAGGCGTCCGCCATGCCCTGCCATTTGGGCAAGGTTTGGGTGACATCGCCAATTTGTAGCTGGAGTACAATTCCCGGTTCAATCTCCACCGCGTTGCCAATAGCGACTTGATCCCAATGGTGCAGCATCAGGTCGCGCAGTTCCGTCAGCATCGGCCATGGTTCGAGTGCGCGCTCAATCTGCGCTGCGGTCATGGGATAAAGCTCGAAGGAGGTGAAGTGAAGCACTTGGCCATCGCCTCGCACGTCGCGCCATTGCCACCATGTTTCGAGAAAGTTTAAACCGGTGCCGAAGCCGAGCTCGCCGATGGAAAATTGATCCGTCTGCGTCCAACGCTCGGGAATAGTGTTGGACTGGATAAAAACATAATCACATTCCAACCGCCCGTCGGCATGGGAATAGAAATGATCGCCAAATTCGGGTGAAAACGGCATGTCATTTTCATGCCATTCAAGATGGGGAGGTTTGGTCATTTTAACAATCCTGCACCGTAGGTTGTGCGGACGCTTAGCATAAAATTCTGGTGACGTCGCGGTGCGTTTCAGTTGGCCTGTTTCACCTCACCTCAAATCCCTCCCCTTGAAGGGGAAGGACTTTTGCGAAGGTTAGTTGAACATTGCGTTGGGCAACATGAGTGCGATTTCTGGGAAAATCACAATCAGCGCCAAGGTAACGATCATGGCCAACCAGAACGGCATGATGCCCGCAAAGATGGTTTCGATCTTCACATCTTGCACCACGCTTTTCACAATGAAAACATTGACGCCAACTGGGGGTGAGATAAGCCCCATTTCCAAAACGATCACCATCACCACGCCAAGCCAGATTGGATCAAATCCGAGACCCACGACCAGCGGGAACACGATCGGCAGGGTGATCACCAAAAGCGACAAGCCTTCAATAAACATGCCCAAAATCACATAGCCCAGCAAGATGAGCGCCAAGGTACCGTATGTGCCCAAGGCCAAGCCTGCCATGCCCGTAGCGATGGTTGCCGGCAGGTGTGACAGGGAAACGAAGGGCGCAAACACATTGGCGCCGATCAAGATGAAGAAGGCCATGCCTGTGGTTTTGAGCGTTTCGGCGCTGACATCATAAAGTGTTGCCCACGTGCATTTGCGGCGGATGATCAGCATGAACAAAGCGAAGAAAGCGCCTACGCCTGCCGCTTCGACCGGGGTGAACAACCCGGTATAAATGCCACCGATGGTGATCAACACAATGCCAGCAATGCCTGTGGCACGAAACAGGCTGGTCAGTTTTTCCTTTGCTGTGAATTTAGGCCCGCGTGGTCCTTCCTCTGGCCAGAAAAAGGTGACCACGGCAATGGCCAGCAAAAACATGGTGGTGAGCAAAATGCCGGGCAAAACGCCCGCCATAAACAGGCGACCGATGGATTCTTCGGTGAGCACCGCATAGATCACAAAACCAGTCGAGGGCGGAATAAGGATGCCCAATGTGCCACCCGCAGCGATGGACCCGGTGGCCAATTTGGCACCATAGTTGAAACGCCGCATTTCGGGATAGGCGACTTTGCCCATTGTGATTGCCGAGGCGATGGACGAGCCAGACAAGGCGGCGAAGCCGGCACAGCCAACAATCGTGGCCCCCGCAAGTCCGCCTTTAAATCGACCAATCATTTTGTGGGCCGCTTCGAACAAATCACGACTCAGACCCGCTGCCGACGCCAAATTGCCCATGAGAATGAACAATGGAATTATGGTCAGTTCATAGACGGTGACGGTGGCAAAAACCTGCCCGCTGAGCGTGAAGGCGGCGGCTTGGAAGCCCGACAGAAAGATGGTGCCGACAAAGCCCACCACAAGCAATGCGATCGCCACCGGCGCGCCCATTGCTAAAAAGGCGAATAGGGCGACAAAGCCCAAAATACCATATATTTCGGGGCTCATCGCAAGACCCTTTCGACCAGCAACAGAACGGCGCTTAAGCCGCTGCCCGCGGCAATCGCGTAATAGGAAGGACCAAAGGGCAATTGCAGCAACAAGGTGCTTTCGCCAAAGGTAGCCGCTTCCAGCGCATTGGAAAAGGCACGCCATGTCAGGTAGCTCAGAATAACAACACCCATGATCGTGACGACCCAATCCAGCAGGTTTTGCACCGCGTTGGGCAGCATATTGGTGATGGTATCAATGGCGATTAGCCGCCCCGAAAGCACACAGAGTGGCAGGCATATGGCGACGGCAAAGGACAACAATATTTGCGCGTAATCATTGGCCCCAAAGATGGGCATATTAAAGAGCGACCGCAGCAGGGCATCAGCAAAGGAAAGCCCCATCAGCATGAACACAAGGGCGGCGCCACAGATCACCAATGGCGCCTCCACCCAGCGGCGCCAGGCAGCATTTTGTTGCTGCGCTGGCGCCCCAAATTTTTCGTTTTCCATGGCTTAGTTGCCAGCCAATGCGTCAACAATCATTTGACCGTCAACACCCTTTTCCTGACCAACTTTTTCGATAAATGCGTCCAGCGTCGGCTTCATCGTTTCCCGGAACTCGGCATCTGCTTCACCATCAATCTGGATCAGTTCAACACCACTTTCGCGTGCCAGTTCCAGCCCGGCTTGGCCCGCCTCATAAAAGGCCTGTGCACCGCGGAGGCTCAAATAGCGCCCTGCAAGTTCGTCCAGTTTCGTTTTATGCTCATCGCTTAGTTTGTCCCAGCTTGATTGGTTCATCAGCAGGTAAAAGCTATCCAACGCAGATGGGATATTGGTTGTGACATATTTGGCGGTTTCATTGAGCTTGTAGGATCGAATGCCTGATGGCCCGATCATAACCGCGTCAATCACACCGGTGTTCATGGCGTTATAGGTGTCTGTGGTGGGCATAGACACTGGAATGCCGCCCCAGGCTTTGACCAATTCGGCCATCACCGGGTTCGGCGTGCGGATTTTCATGCCTTGCATATCAGCAACCGTGCGCACTGGCTTTTCGCGGGTGATCAATACTGAGGGGTTGTTGGCCCATAGGCCGAGCAACTTCACCTGCGCATATTCATCCTTGATCAGGTCCAAATTGTCCCACAATGCATGGGTTGCGGCTGTGCCATCCGGAAACAGACCCGGAATGTGTACCATCGCCGTTTTACTGAATTGTTTTGGTGTGTATTCAGGAATGCCAAACACAATATCGGCCACACCAGTGACCACTCGTTTATATTGCTGTACGGGGCCTTTGCCCAGCTCACCCGATGGGTAAATGCGGATTGTCAGTTCGCCATCTGTTGCCGCTTCCAACTGCTTGGCCAATGGCGTCATCACCCCTTGGTCCATTGGGTGCATCGACGGCATAAAGTGCGCCAGCTTCAACTCCTCCGCTTGAACTGACACAGCGCCCAACATCAGCCCAACACTGGCCAAACCGACCGAAATGGCCTGTCTAAAATTCGTGAATTCAATTCGCATGATCTCTCCCCCTCATTTGAATCTCGTTTAGTACTTAACATAGATAGTTATCCATGTTAACTACATAAAAGAATATGATGTGGGGCAAGTCAACTGGTTTGTTATGGAGGCGATCATTGGCTGAGGAATTTACACTTCATAATCGCGTCGGGTTCAAAGTCACCCGGTTGGCGCGGATTATGGAAGCAAAGTTGGAGAAGCAACTCTCCGAGCACGGCGTGACGCGCCTCATGTGGTGCGTGTTGCGCGGCGTGGGCATGGAGGGGGTGCATTCACCTTCTGGGCTTGCCGATTATATCTGCATCGCGCGGCCAGCTGTTTCACGTCTCCTTCGCGACATGGAAAAGCGCGGCTTTATCGAACGCAACGGCATTGATGACGATAAACGATATCGGGACATCGCACTAACACCATTAGGCGAGGAAAAGATGAAAGCGTGCCACGTGTTGGTGCGCGAACTGAACGAGCACTTTGCAAGCAAATTGGACGCGGAAACTTACGCGATCATGATGAACGCTATCGACCAAATGACCGAAGGTGAAGACGTAAAATTGATGCGACTTTGAGGCTTTGTTTAGGGGGGGGATGATCGAACGTGCCAGATAGGGAAGCTGTGATTGACTTGCGCTCCGATACGGTGACCAAGCCGTGTGCGGGCATGTTGGCCGCGATGGCTGAAGCACGCGTGGGCGATGATCAATATGGCGAGGATATTGAAACCAACTTGTTGCAAGACGAGGTGGCGCAGCTTTTGGGCAAGGAGCGCGCGCTATGGCTGCCGTCGGGCACCATGGCCAACCAAGTCGCCATGAAAACAACAACCCAACCCGGCGATGATGTCATCGTCGCTAAGCAAAGCCATGCGGTGTGGCATGAGACAGGCGGCAGCGCAGCCAATGCGGGCGTGCAATTCTCCGAAATCGGTGAACAGGGTTGGTTCATTGTGGACGCATTTGACGCCGCCATCAAACCGAAAAACCACCACATCTTTCCGCCCACCACCATGGTGCAGGTGGAGCAAACCCACAATCGGTGTGGCGGCACGCTTTTTCCGCCAGAAGTGGCGCAAGAGATTTGCCAATTGGCCAAAGAACGCAACATTTTCAGTTATATGGATGGCGCACGGCTTTGGAATGCGGCGGTTGCAAGCGGCCAAACGGTTGCAGATTTAGCAGCGCCATTTGATGCCGTAATGGTGTCTTTTTCCAAAGGGCTGGGCGCGCCCGGCGGCTCTATGCTGGTCGGCGATAATGACTTTATTGAACGCGCCGTGCGCTTTCGGCGCATGTTTGGCGGCGCGATGCGCCAAACAGGGTACTACGCCGCAACGGCACGATTTGCCTTGTCCCACAACATGGCGCGATTGACAGATGATCACGCCAACGCCAAAGCGCTTGCCGCACGTTTGGCGGAGTGCCCACACCTCACACTGAACCCCGACAGCGTGCAAACCAACATTGTGGTGTTCGAATTGACAACGGAGGCGATACGCGCGGGCGAGTTGGTTCGTGCAGCAAAAGCGCATGGTGTTTTGATCAATGCCCTCGGCCGCAACACGGTGCGGCTTGTCACCCACAAAGATGTATCCCGCGCAGATTGTGAACATGCTGCCGATCAAATCATCAAAATCCTTTCCCACCAGCCGATTCCAAACGCGGCATAGAGGACGATTGAGTTGAAGTATTTTTCGAATAAAAAACGCCCGTTTCACCTTGGCTCATTTCCGCTGGAGCGGCTTAAGCGCGTCGACCAAGCTGCCCATTTGGACAGGCTACCCAAATTTGAGCAAATGCGGTTTCGCTATGATGCAATGCCGGAAAACATCATCAATGCGATGGCGGAAAGCCAGGCGATGCTCGACGCAATCCGCGATGGGTTGGTCAACAAGGCCAAAGCAGAAGTACCCAATGATCTGACCGAACGGCAAAACCATTTAAAGGCATTTGGCTATTTCTCTGATGTGGCCATGGCCGGGACATGTGCGTTCACTCCCGAGATGTCGCTCGACGTGCCGTTTCGCAATCCTGACATTGAACGTCTGGCGCAAAAATTGCGGACGGACCAAACCAAATCACTCGCGTCTGGCGTCGATATGATCATGGCGGATTTGCGCGATGCGATGAACGCGCCGCCGCGTGAAATGACCCATCATCGGCACGCTCTTGTGTTTCTGGTAGAGCATCCGCGCAAGATTTGGCCGGACGAGCCCGGTGCTGAGTGGCTGAATGGGGCGCAGGCGCACCGTTCTGCCCTGCGCGCCAATGAGGCCGCTGTGGTATTGGCGCAATATATCAGGCTGCTGGGTTATGATGCCCGTGCCCACTCCCACTCTACCAGTGATGTGGATTTGAACCGACTGGCTGTGGAAGCCGGGTTAGCAAACGTCGAAAATTGCTGTCTGATCAATCCGTATTTGGGACCGCATTTTTCCATCGCGGCGGTGACCACCGATTTCGAGTTTGCTCATGATCGTCCATTGGCACCGCTTACAGAACAGCCGAAATCTCAGATGAAAGGTTGGGCGTGGCAGCTGGGCTATGGCACCGGCAAAAGCGCGAAGAATGCTGATCCTTATGCGCGCCGACGTTTTATGGATGGTGCCCATCCATTTGAAACCTTGAAGCGGGTGGATGAGCCGACCACTTTTATCGATGAAGACCGCGTGCCGCGCGTGCCGAAGCGTACGGATATGTTCGCCCGCTCGCTTTTTGGCGATATGGGCAAACGCAATCAAGAGGCGTCGCGCGGGGGCAAATATGTGCGCAAATCTGCGCCTTCCATGGCGCAGCGGCGGGCTTTGGGCGCGTTCGTGCTGTTGCAAGATGGTGAAGCGTCGGAAACACCATCTCGCACAACATCAGATGCGCAGCGAAATGCAGATAATGTAAAAGCCATGTCGCATTTTTTGGGTGTCGACGCCGTGGGCATTTCGCGTTGTCCTGACTGGACATGGTATTCTCACGACGCGGTGGGCGACCCGATTGATCCGCCGCATGATCAAGCCATTTCCATGGTGATCGACCAAGGATATGACACAATGGAAGGGGCCTCTGGCGACGATTGGATTGCCGTATCGCAATCTATGCGCGCCTATTTGCGCTTTTCGATCTTGGGCAGCATTGTGGCCAAACAAATCCGTTCGCTTGGCTACGGCGCCCGTGCCCATACGGTGATGGATGGTGAAGTATTGCAACCACCATTGATGCTTCTGTCTGGCCTTGGGGAAGTGAGCCGCATTGGCGAAGTGATCCTCAACCCGTTTTTGGGGCCAAGGCTCAAATCTGGCGTGGTGACCACCACCATGCCCCTGACCCACGATAAGCCCATCTCCTTTGGATTGCAGCAATTTTGCGAAAGCTGCAACAAGTGCGCCCGCGAATGTCCCTCCGGGGCGATTACTGCCGGGCCGAAGCTGATGTTTAATGGCTATGAGATTTGGAAATCAGATAGCCAGAAATGCACCACCTATCGCATCACCAATGAGGGCGGCGCCATGTGTGGTCGCTGCATGAAAACCTGCCCGTGGAATTTGGAAGGTGTTTTTGCTGAAGCGCCCTTCCTCTGGGCCGCAATGAACATCCCCAAAGCCGCGCCTGCCTTAGCTAAACTGGATGACGCATTGGGCAATGGCGAGCGCAATTTGGTGAAAAAATGGTGGTGGGACATTGAGCTGCATGAGGATGGTGGCTATCGCCCCACCCCACACAAGGTGAATGAGCGCGATCTGCAAAAGGATTTGGATCTGAAGTTTGAAGACCAAACCTTGGCGGTTTATCCGGCCAATCTGGCGCCGCATCCTTGGCCATTTCCCTTCCCCATGGATCGGGAAAAGGGCATTGAAGCCTATCAGGCAATGATCACGGCGGAGCAATATAAGGTAAAGCTGGCGCGGGGCGAGACGGAAGGATTGGCGCACGAATATCGCATTGAGGGCGACGCGCCGGTGATCCGCGTACAGATCACCAAGGCCGAAGCCATGACCGATAGCGTCACCAAATATGAATTTAAAACGCTTGATGGCAGTCCCCTGCCCGAATGGACAGCGGGGGCGCATCTGGACATTGTGGTGGCGCCAGAATTTTTGCGGCAATATTCCATGTCCGGCGATCCAGCAGACAATTCGAAATATCAAATTGGCGTGTTGCGCGAAGATGAAGGGCGCGGCGGTTCGCAATTGCTGCACCGCATTTTCACTGAAGGGCGGAAGATTTTTATTTCCAAGCCGATCAATCATTTCCCCTTAGAGGAGCAGGCCAGCAAGAGCTTTTTGATGGGCGGCGGCATTGGGGTGACCCCGATGATCGCCATGGCCCACCGTTTGCATGCGATTGGCGCTGATTTTGAGTTGCATTATTGCTGCTCGTCTCGCAAAAATGCCGGTTTCTTGGACGATCTAGCGCAGTTTGAATGGGCGGATCGGGTGCATTATCACTTTAGTGATGAGGGCACGCGTGCCGACCTTGATGCGGTTTTGCGCGACTATCAGCCGGGGCAGCATGTTTATTGCTGCGGCCCCGACCGCTTTATGGCCGGGGTGATGGAAAGCGCCGAACGGCACGGTTTTGCCGAAGACGAGCGGCATCTTGAATATTTCAACGTGCCCGAGCTGCCCGAATATGAAAACCACCCCTTCACCTTGAAACTGGCCAAGTCAGGCCAAGAATTCCTGGTGCCAGCGGATAAATCCGCCACCGACGTGTTGCAGGAAAACGGCATTCAGATTGATGTGAAATGCTCGGACGGGATTTGCGGCGTGTGCAAATGCGGTATCGTTTCTGGCGAGGTGGAGCATCGGGATTTCGTGTTGTCGAAAAAGCAAAAGGAAGACAGCATTATCCTTTGCCAATCGCGCGCGGCAGATCCTGATGGTGTGTTGGAAGTGAATTTATAGTCCCGCGCCTTGCGCAATAAAAAGGCACCCGGCGCGGGGCCGGATGCCTTTCACATCTTCAATTTGCAAATCGACTATGCGCTGGCGAAAAGACGTTTTTCAAACAGGTCGCTATCTTTGAGATGGTGCGCATTTTTGGCGATGGCCAATGCGCCCAAATCAACCAGTGGCTCGACAATCACCACCAGCATGTAGGCTGCGCCAAAGCTGAGCACTTGCGCCACATTTTCAGCGCCGAAACCCTGACCGTAAAAAGCCCAGAACATGACCCAAGCAACGATGCCACCCTGATACGTGGTGGAGAGCTTGAGCGCCTGTGTGTAGCTGACATCTTTATAGGCGGTTTTTGCGGGAATGATGCGTTGCGCCAAGGCTGACATGGCGAACAGCGGCACCAAAAGCGTTGTGACATTGATGCCATATTGCGGCAGATCAAATGGGGCAAACAGGAGGCCCTGCAACATCAACCCGGCCAACAGGCCAATGGCGGCAGGAGCTGCACCAAACAATAAAAGCAAAGTGGAGCCCATGATCAAATGGACCTCTGAAACGCCTACCGGGTGATGGGGCAGCACTTGGAAATAGGCAAAAACCATCGCCGTGGTGATGATTGACCGCACGGCCAAGGCGGCGACGCCATCCGCTTTGATCGTGTCCAAAGCGATTTTGGCGCCATAGCCGATGGCGGCGGTGGCGGTTGCATAGCTCAGCACCATTTTGGCGCCATCTACAATTCCGGGTTCAATATGCATTTTGTTCCTCGAACATATTTCACAGGCGCAACGTTTCCCCGTGCGCGTGCGAAGGCTAAAGACTGGCTTTCTCATTGGAAAACCGCTTATGCGTTCAGGCCGGTCTCCGGACTTGCAAGCATGGTTTTCACCATCGGAGTTCAGCCACCTTCCCATCATCATGACAGTGGTTTTTGGCCGGTCCTTAACTTGCCTACCGTTGCGGGGGCAGTGCCGGAATTGATCCCCGAATTGGGTCGATCGCACCAGCTTCCCGTTTCACCCAGAGAATCGTTAAACAGCAGATTTCTGGGCACCTGATCGCCGAAGTAAGCTAGTTAGGCCAAAACAACCTTGTCAATTCCATTTTTTTCTGGTCAATCCCATAGCCATGGAAAGATTTGACCTGATCATTATCGGTGGCGGCATTGTGGGCCTTTGGAGTGCCTATTTTGCAGCCCAACGCGGGCTCAAAACTGTGCTCGTGGAAGAGCATGGCATTGCCGCTGGCGCGAGCGGCGGTGTGTTGGGTGCATTGATGCCGCACAGCCCGGATCGATGGAATGCGAAGAAACAATTCCAGTTTGAAGCCCTGAACCAGTTGCCCGGCCTGCTGCAAGAAATTGAAGCGCGTACGGGGCAAAATGTCGGCTATCGTCGCGTGGGTCGCATTGCGCCTATTTTGAAAGAACATCATGTGGACGACGTGGCGCGACGGGCTGAAGGCGCAAATGAGTTTTGGCAGACCGAACAGAGTGCCTTTGCCATGCAGCATATGGACGCCGGGCCTGCCGCCAACTGGCCCGCTGTTGAGGCGATGCCATTTGGGGTCGCCGCTGATAATTTCAGCGCTCGGCTTTCGCCGCGCAAACTGATTATGGCGCTGGCCGGTTCGCTACATGGCAGCATTGATATGCGCTTTGCCACCCGCGCCGCATTTCTGGGCGAAAAGCAGGTGACCTTGGGCGACGGCAGCATTTTGCATGCTGACAAGGTTTTGGTGTCTGCTGGTTTGGCCAGCTTTGACATGTTGCGGCCCTATGCACCCAGCATCTCCGGGCGCGGCGTGAAGGGACAAGCCGCCGTGTTGGGCACGGATTTAGATCCGAACTTGCCGATCATTTATTCGGACGGTGTTTATTTGATTGTGCATGATGATGGGACCACAGCTATCGGCTCCACCAGCGAGAAAGAATTTACCGAAGGGCGCGAAACCGATCACTTGTTGGACGATGTGGTCGAAAAAGCGCGCGCGCTTTGCCCATTGGTCACGGACGCACCCGTGATTGAGCGTTGGGCCGGTGTGCGCCCACAAGCGCAGGGGCGCGACCCATTGTTAGGCGTAATACCTCAACATGATTGGCTTTACGTGGCCACTGGCGGGTTCAAAATTAGCTTCGGCATTGCGCATTTGATGGCACAATCTGTTTTAGGCGCCTTATGTGGCGATGAAACCGCCCCTTCCATCCCAAAAGAATTCACTCCAGGCAATAGATTGCTTCGATGACAATTGCGGCTGAAATTTTATTTGTGATAGGATCGCACTTGGCAAATCTTAGGACGTATAAATGACCAATTCTGACGGACTCTCCCATCGCTTGAGAGAGTCGCAACAATCTGTAAATGATGGCAAACCCCGTGACGCGCTATTTGTCGGTTCCGTGGAGAAAGCATTCCGGGTGCTTGAAGCATTTCGCGGCCATAGCTCGCTTAGCCTATCTGAGGTGGCGATCACCACAGGTTTAGGAAAAAGTGCCGCCCAGCGGTTTTGCCACACACTGGTGGAATTGGGTTATTTAAAACGCGATCCGCGCAGCCGCCAGCTTAAGCCAGCTTTGCGGCTGCTGGAGCTGGGCTTCAGCTATTCCATTTCTGAGCCAATCATTTCTACCGCGGCGCCATTTTTGCTGCGGGCGCGGGAAAAGTCGAACAAGGCTGTGAACCTGGCGCTACCGCGGGGCACCGACGTTGTTTATGTGATGCGGCAAACCTATGAAGACAGCCCCTATGGCAACCCGCCGGTCGGTGGGCGCGTGCCCATGTTTTGTACGGCGAGCGGTCGCGCTTATCTTTCGGCTTTGCCAAGGGAAGAGTGTGATGCCATTTTGGCGCAATCGCCTTTGCATCCCTTCACTCCACACACCTTGACGGACCTTGATCAACTCAACGAAGCATTGGAGATTGCGCGCAAACGTGGCTTTGCCAGCGCAGATCAAGAATGCATTGTGGGTGAGCGCACCATTGGCGCACCGATCTATGATCGGTTCGGACGGGTCATCGCCTCCATGAATATTTGCGTTTATGGTAATGACTGGACCATGGCCAAAGTGGACAAGACCTATGGTGATTTGCTGTTGCGCACAGCACAGCAGATTTCAGAAGCGGTATCGAACAACCCCAATTTTAGTTAAGCCGACTAGCGATCAGCCATGAAAAAGGGCCAGCCCGAAGGCCGACCCTTTGGGGGTTAGTTTTTGGGAGAGTGTGGCTCTTATTCGGCCACTTTATACAAATCGCGGCTGTACCAGTTTTGTTGAATATTGTTCATCGGCCAGCCTTTCACCTGCGTATTGAGCATAATCACCGACGTGTAGTGATAGATCGGAATCACCGGCATATCGCGCGCCAGGATTTTCTCAATTTCCGTGTAGATCGGGCCAGGCTTTGAAGACACTTTGGCGTCGGCCATCATCTGATCGACCTCGTCATTCACATAGTTTGCCCAGTTTTGGGGACTATTTGAGGTGTAAAGGTCGAGGAAAGTTGAAGCTTCGTTGTAGTCGCCAATCCAGGCATAACGCACCATGTCGAACTCATCATTACGTGCTGTTTCCAGCATGGTCCGCCATTCCATATTGTTCAGCTCAGCATCTACATTCAGCTTTTGCTTCCACATTTGCGAAATGGCTGTCGCAATCTTTTTGTGGGTTTCCGACGTGTTGTAGAGCAGCTTGAAGTTGAGTGGATTGTCGTCGCCATATCCAGCTTCTGCCAAAAGCGCCCGCGCTTTTTCATCGCGTTCTGCTTGAGACCAATTGCCATAATCGGTGTCAGGATCGGTAAAGTCTGCTGTGGCCAAAGGCACCACATTATAGGCTTCGCGCTGACCGCCTTGCAGGATATTCTCCACAATCACCTTGCGATCAACCGCATAGGAGAGGGCTTTACGCACCCGCACATCTTTGAAGGCTTCAGGGCCGTTATCAGCCAAGTTGAAGCTGTAATAATAGGAGCCGAGATAAGGCAAAGACAGCGTTTCGTCCGGGCGTTCTTGCTTAAGTCGCGTGAACTGGCCAGACGGCACCGCAGTCATATCCAACTCGCCCGCATTATAGCGCGTGAAGGCGACATTTTCTTCGCTGATCACATAGGTCAAAACCTTATCAATGATGGTTTCATCATTGTTCCAGTAGTAGGGGTTGCGCTCACGTACGGTCCGCTCATTCAACACCCATTCGGTCAGCTTATACGCCCCGTTTGAGACCATATTCTCTGGCCGGGTCCAGTCGTTGCCATATTTTTCAACGGTCGCTTGGTGCACTGGGAAAACGGTGGCCAATACGGTCATTGATGCGAAATAGGGCAACGGTGTGGTGAGGCGCACTTCAAAGGTATAATCGTCAACAGCGCGGACGCCCAACTCTGATTTATCCTTCTCACCAGCTAGAATTTCGCTGGCATTTTCAATTGCCATCAATTCAACATACCAAGCGTAGGGCGAGGCCAGTTCCGGATCAATTGAGCGTTGCCACGCATAAACGAAGTCGTGGGCCGTGACAGGATCGCCATTGGACCATTTTGCATTTTCACGCAAATGGAATGTGTAGACATCATTCGTGTCGTTCACGTCCCAGCTCGTGGCCACACCAGGCACCAAATTGCCGTCTGCATCTTGATTGAGCAGGCCCTCAAACAGATCGCGCGCGAAGGCAAAGCCCATCACTTCTTCCATCATTTGTGGATCAAGCGTTGGAATGCCGTCCAGCAGGCGGTAGGTAAAAACTTGTTCCTCAGCAAGTTTTTCGCCCGTGTCAGGGTGCGTCATCGCCGCAAGGCTTGGCGCAGCGATGCCAGTGGCCAACAACGCGCCCAAGGAAACGGCTCTCAGTAATTTAGAAAATTTCATATGTCCCTCCATTATTTTTCGTGCTTTGTATCAGCACTTAATTGCAAGTATTGTATTGCAATTTATGTTATTGTATTTAAATAATTGGAGTCTGACAAGACGTGTTTTGATGTCGACACGGCAATCGTGGGCCGCGCAAATTGCAGCAAAACGGAACGCACAATTTGTCAAATTTGGATTGAGGGATTTTCTGCTCGACGCTCGCGCATCGCGAGGCTCATCGCCCTAGAGCGCAAATTCTTTTTGTGCCAGCCAATAGGCCCCATCAAGCGCGGTGCCTTTGGCAGCATGGCAAATCGCCTGATAGGCCGCTGGCATAAGTTTTTGATAAGTTGGACCGAGCCCACCCAAAAAGCATAAATGTTGCCCCGGCACGTCAGCAGCAGCGCCGATCGTTTCGCACAGCATGGCGACAGCGCGGTCAAAAATTTCAACCGCAACTTTATCCTGTTTTTCATAAGCTGCGACCAGGAGCGGAGCGAGTTTGGCAAAATCTGCAGCGTGAGCGTCGCGGGCAAAAGGCACCATCGCTTTGGGCGTTCCCTCGAACCGGTCCAACATTTGAGCGGTTAGCTCACTTCTGGGTCCCACATCATCATAGGCGTGGATCGTCGCCCGCAGCATTTCACGCCCCAACCACGCGCCACCACACTCGTCACCCAGGATAAATCCCCAGCCGCCAACCCGGCGCACCTGGCCTTGATTGCGCCAGACGAAAAATGAGCCGGTGCCCAACATCGCCACCAACCCATCCTGCTCGGTGCCCAATGCGGCGGCCAAAGTCACATCTACGTCTGTGGCCAGCTGCATTTTTTTAAAGCCGAATGAATTGATGAGGTCTTGTCGTTTGGTGCTGGCCCCTGCCCCGGCTAACGCCACATAGGCATAGTCCTGCGACCAGCAGGATGTCGGCCGGCCCGCCTGTTGATATACTGACTGGGCCAAAGCATGAAGGTTGGCCGATGCGGCCGCAAAGTCTGTGCTTAAATTGGCTGGCCCACCATTGCCCGTGGCCAACACGTCACCGTCGATAGTGCAAAGCCGCGCCCGTGCGCCGCTGCCGCCCCCATCGATCAACAGCAAACAAGATTGAATATTGTTCATGCCGCTTTATTTTGCCTTTGCCAACGCCTGACGTAAATGTCCACCTGCTTGGTCGATTTTTGCACGCGCCGCAGCCGCATCCAAGCCAGTTTTGCAGATCAATATCGCCACTTTAACGTCCCAATTGGCCGCCACCAAGGCGCGCAAGGCAACTTCTTTGTCTGCCTCGGTCAATTCACGCACAAGATTCAGCGCACGCGCGCGCAATTTCTCATTGGTGACATTGAGATCAACCATGCGGTTTTGGTAGCATTTGCCATAACGCACCATCGCCCCAGTGGAAATCATATTGAGCACCATTTTTTGCGCGGTACCAGATTTTAGGCGTGTTGATCCCGCCAGAATTTCCGGGCCAACTTCTGGCGTGATGGCGATGTCGGCTTGCTGATCCAAAGCACTGCCTGTATTGCACGAGACACCAACAGTGACCGCACCGCGCTTTTTCGCCTCGTCCAGTGCCGCCAACACATAAGGCGTGCGGCCAGAAACGGCGAGGCCAATCACAAGGTCATGTTCGCCGACTTTGGCCGCATCAAGGTCTAGTGCCCCTTGCTCTCGGTCATCTTCGATGCCTTCCTGGGCCTCGAAAATCGCGGCTTCCCCGCCTGCAATAATCGCATGAAACATGCTCGGGGATGCCGAAAATGTGGGGGGAATTTCTGATGCATCCAAAACGCCGAGGCGGCCACTGGTGCCTGCGCCGACATAAATGATGCGCCCTCCAGATATGAGGGCATGGTGCGCTGCATCAATAGCTGCGGCGATAGGTTCAAGCACCTTTTCGACCGCCGTTGCAACAGTTTGGTCTTCGCTGTTCATCACTTTCGCGATATCCAGCGCAGACATTTGATCAAGCCGTTCAGACCGGGCATTATTGCCTTCTGACGCCAACCCCTCAAGAGTAGACGATAGAAGCAATAGATTATCTTCGGCGGTTTTGTTATGGTCAGCAGTCATATTGGAATTATGTATTCCTATAAAATTTACGTCAAGAATTTATTATTCTTTGCCGTTCTTTTTGCACGCTTCGGTTAAAACATCAAGAAACGAAAGCACGTCGCATATGCAGAATGCCCAAAATCTGATCTCTCATCTAAATGCCATTGTTGAGGATTTATCGCAAAATGAACAGCGAATCGCCCATTGGATTTTGAACGAGCCGTCAAAGGTCACCACCATGACCTCGCAAGATTTGGCGCAGCAGTGCGGTGTGAGCCAGTCCAGCATTATTAAATTTTGCAAAAAAGTCGGCCTATCTGGATTTCCAGCGCTTAAGATTGCTTTGAGCGCGGACGTCGCACGCGCCCAAGATGCGGAACAGATTCACGGCGATATTTTTAGCGACGACCCGCTGAGCGAGGTGGCGCAAAAAATGTACAACAGTAAAGTTGCAGCACTATCAGAGACGCTAAGGGGCAATTCGAGCGAACAATTGGCGCAAGCTGTGGATAAGCTTGTTGAGGCAAATCGAATTATCATTCTCGGTGTTGGTGGCTCCGCACTTGTCGCGGCCGACTTCGCCTCGAAATTGACCAAACTGGGCAAAGCTGTCGTGCAAGGCAATGATGCGCATGTGCATTTGGCCAATTTGGCACGCTTTGATGAAAATGATTTGCTGTTCCTTATCTCTTACTCTGGTAAAACCAAGGAGATCTTGGTGGCGGCAGAATATGCTCGGCAACATGGTATTCCCACGCTCTATCTGGTTGGTCCCGGCACGAATATAGAACCCATGGCCCATGAACTGCGCTTGCGTTGCCTGGCCAGTGAAAACCTTGTCCGCTCCTCTTCCATCGCGACGCGCACGGCGCAATTGGCAATCACAGACCTCCTTTTCATTCTGCATGCCCAACGGGCAGAGGACATGCCCAGCAAGATACAAGACAGCCAGGCCCTGGTTAATCGAATTAAATAATCTTTCCCAACAGCCCGTCAGTGATTTTTTATTATTGACATAATGAAATAAGAATTTAATATTCCTAACAAGAAGAATGGGACGTAAAGCTGGGCGTTCAGCGCGGGCGATTGGAATAAAAAATCACTTCGCCAGGTTTAACCCTACTTTTCGACCATTCTCTTCACCCCAACTCTTGGCACCCCTAAACGCCAGTTTTCACTTTGAGGGAGGAAACCAAAAATGAAATCAATTCGTAAAATCGCCAGCATGGCGGTACTCGGTGTGGCGACATTCGCCTATGCCGGTACAGCACTGGCCCAAACAGAACTCGACTTCTGGTCTTGGAGACAAGAAGACGTAAAAGCTTACAATGAAATCATTGCAGCTTTCGAAGAGCAGAACCCTGACATTAAAGTCACGTTCACTGCGCATGAAGCCACAAGCTACAACACCATCTTGACCACTGCGCTGGCTGGTGGTGCGGGCCCAGACATTATGCACACCCGCTCATATGGGTCGCTGGAAGCGATTGCCGCGCCTGGTTATTTGGAGCCATTGGATGGCCAGATCGATTTGTCTGCTCTAAGTGCAGATGAGCTTTTGGGCACCACTTTGCGGGCCGATGGCCATGTTTATGCGGTGCCTTTCGCGTCGCAAACCATCGTTGTTTTCTACAATAAAGATTTGTTTGAAGAGCACGATGTTGCTTTGCCTGAAACTTGGGACGAGTTTTTGGCCGCATCACAAAAGTTTAAAGATGCTGGCGTGATCCCATTGGCCAACGGCCTTGCAGATGCATGGACCATGGAAATTATGTCTGGTGCATTTTTGCCGAACTTTTATGGCAAAGATTTCTTTGGCGAAGTCACATCAGGTGCGACGGACTTTGAAGACGAGCGTTTTGTAAACGCTTTGGAAAAGTTCTCAACGCTGAAAGAATTCATGCCGCAAGGTTATGAAGGCGTTGACTACGCAACCATGAAGCAATTGTTCAATGTTGGCCAAGCTGCGATGTTTGTGGGTGGCTCATTTGACATCCCAACCTTTGTAAATGCTGGCGTGAACTTTGACATTATGCCTGGCCCTGCTGCTGAAGCAGGTGGCCCGCGCATGGTCGCCACATGGCTCGATGGCGGTTATGGCGTGAATGCCGCTTCTGAAAACAAAGAAGCTGCGCTGAAATTCATCCAGTTCACCGCAACACAGCCTTTCGCGCAAATGTTGACCGACAAATTGGCCAACGTGCCTGCGGTTGATGGTGCCGAAATTTCTGATCCAATGTTGGCGAAAGTTTCCGCCATGCATGAAGAGGCAACGCCTTACATCATGTTGGTTGCATTCCGCTTCAACACACCAACGGGTTCAACGCTGCTGCAAAACGGCTTGCAAGAATTGTTCACAGGCAAAAAGTCTGCTGAAGAAGTTGCTGCTGACATCAGCGAAGGCATCAAAAGCGCCGAATAAGGCGACATAAACACGACCGAAGGGGATATGTCCCCTTCGGTATTTGGCCTAGGCTTTGAGAGCGGCCACACCTCATTCCATTCAAGATTTAGGGCAACAGAAACATGGCAACAATTGAATTGCGCGACGTGACCAAAGACTTTGGCGGTGTACAAGTTATTCATGGCGCGAACCTGTCGGTTCAGGACAATGAGTTTGTCGTTTTTGTTGGTCCCTCTGGCTGCGGCAAGTCAACATTGCTGCGCCTTCTTTCCGGGCTGGAGGAGCTTAGCTCCGGCGAAATTTATATTGATGGCGAACGCATTGACCACTTGCCCCCTGCACGGCGCGGCTTGGCGATGGTGTTCCAATCCTACGCGCTTTATCCGCACATGAATGTGCTTCAAAACATGTCCTATGCGCTCAAAGTTGCGAAAAAGAGCAAGCAAGAAATTGAAGAAAAGGTGCATGCTGCGGCGGAGATCTTGCAGCTCACTGAGTTACTGGACCGTAAGCCCAAGGCGCTTTCCGGCGGCCAGCGACAAAGGGTTGCGATCGGCCGCGCGATTGTGCGTGATCCAAGCGTATTTTTGTTTGATGAGCCTTTATCAAACCTTGATGCGAAATTGCGGGTGCAAATGCGCCTTGAGCTGACGAACCTACACAAGCAATTGCAGTCGACCATGATTTATGTGACCCACGATCAGGTGGAAGCCATGACCATGGCCGACAAAATTGTGGTGATGCGCGCGGGCAATATTGAGCAAGTTGGCCCTCCGCTGGAACTGTTTAACAAGCCAGCCAACAAGTTTGTCGCGGGCTTTATCGGATCGCCTGCCATGAACTTCTTCCATGGGCAGGTGGTTGGCGTGAACAACGCCACCTATGAAGTGAAGCTGGAAAATGGTGCGCAATTTACCTTCACTGCCCAAAACAGCAATTTGGCAGAAGGCGATGAGGTCGATCTCGGCGTGCGGCCCGAAGATTTACAACCCGGCACAGGCGGCCATGGCACAATGGCCGGCACCGCGACAGCGGTTGAGCGACTGGGCGCACAGACTTACGTTTATTTGCGCTCGCCCATCGAGGAAAGCATGATCATCCACCACGCAGGCGATCTGGACGTGCAGTCAGGCGAACAGATTGATGTGAGCTTTGACTTGAAGAGCTGCCATCTGTTTGGCCCGGACGAGCAACGCATCGAGTTTGAGGGGTAAAGGGATGGCACAACTTACCAAATCTATCAAAACCCCGTTTGACAATGCGGTGGTGCGACGCCGCCAGATGCGCAAGCTCTGGCTGGCGTTTTTGCTGTTCCCCGCCATGGCGATTTTGCTGACCTTCGTGTTCCTGCCGATGGCCTCGGCCATTTGGTATTCGGTTTACGAATGGGACGGGCTGGTGCGCGGGGAATTTATCGGCTTGGGCAATTTCCAAGAGGTTTTGTTCGACCCGCGCAACAACAAATTTTTGATCAATGCGTTTTTCAACAATGTGAAAGTGTTTATCGCCCTCATGGTGTTTCAAAACGGGTTGGCACTCATTCTCGCGCTATTCCTGGCGCGTGAGCCTAAGGGCTACCGCTTTTATCAAATTGCGTTCTTTTTGCCGGTGATCCTGTCGACGGTGATTATTGGCTTCCAGTGGAAATTGTTCCTCAACCCCATCTTTGGCTTGGTGAACACTTTGCTGCGCAATGTGGGGTTGGGCGACTGGGCTGTGCCGTGGTTGGGCCTGCCTGAAACGGCATTGGGCGCGATGATTTTGGTAAATGCTTGGCACTGGGTGGGGTTCCCAACCCTAGTGTTTCTTGCTGCCATCCACCGCATTCCAAAGGATTTGATTGAGGCGGCGCGGCTTGATGGCGCCAGCGAATGGATGATTGCCCGCGACATCATTTGGCCGTTGATGGCCCCTGCGGTCACCATCATTGTGGTGTTGACCTTTATTGGCTCGTTCAACTGGTTTGAAATTCCCTATATTATGGGTGGTCTTGAAGGCTCGCCTTCCTATTCCACCGACATGTTGGGCCTTCTGTTCTATCGTACAGCCTTTGGTTCTGTGAGCGCGGGCAATTCAGATTTCGGCACAGGTTCCGCCCTTGCTGTACTGATCTTTATCTTCATTTTCACCTTCTCGACGATCGCCACGCGCTATCTCACCAGCCGCGAAGTGGAGCTGAGCTAATGGCCAATGTAATTAAAAAACCCGGTGATCTCGGCAGCTGGTTGATGCATATTTTTCTCGGTGCAAATGCCGTTATTATGCTCTATCCGATCCTGATGATGGCCCTGTCGTCTTTCAAGACGAACAAGGAGATTTTCACGTCGCCATTCAGCCTGCCGCGAAGCTTTAGTCTCGACAATTTTGCGGTGATCTGGTCGCAAACCAATGTGCCACGCTATTTTATCAACTCCACCATTGTAACCGGCTTGTCGGTTTTGGTGTTGCTGGTGGTGGGCACCATGGCTGCCTATGCATTGTCGCGTTATAAGTTCAAAGGCAATATCATGATTTCGCTGTTCTTTTTGAGCGGTCTTATGCTGCCTTTGCGCTTGGCGATTATCCCGCTGTTTATTCAGCTTAAAGCCCTTGGATTGGTGGACAATCTTTTGGGTCTGATTTGCATTTACACGGCCATGTCTTTGCCCGCCACCGTGTTTATCATGACGGGCTTTTTACGCTCGTTGCCTTCTGAATTGGAGGATAGTGCACGCATGGACGGGGCCAGCGAGTTCCGCATTATGGTGGAAATCATGGTGCCCCTGATCACCCCTGCGATGGTGATTGCGGGCATTTATAATGCGGTGCCGATTTGGAATGATTTCTTCTTCCCGTTGATCTTTATCCAGTCACCCGAATGGAAAACATTGGCGCAAGGGTTGACCGCATTCTTCGGCGAATATTCGGTCAATTATGGCGTGCTTTATGCCGGACTGACGCTTGCCGCCCTGCCGATCATGTTGGTGTTTATTGTGCAGTCTCGTCGCTTCATTGCAGGCATGACGGCCGGGGCCATCAAGTAGGACAACATGGCCACGATTGAAGATTTGGTGCAGCGCCACATCGCTAAGGGCACATTTCCCTGCGCGGAGATATTGGTGGCAACTGGGGACAAAGTACGCTTTCATCAAGCCTTCGGTTTTATGGAGGGGAGCGATATTGCCCCGTTGAAGAAAGGCGCAATGTTTGATCTTGCGTCGCTCACCAAACCATTGGCCACGGCCAATCTGCTGGTGCAATTGGTGCGGGAAGGTCGTATCGGATTAGACGACCCTGTCAGCGATTATCTGCCCGAATTTATCGCCGGGCGGCACACTTCCATCAGCGTACGCCAACTGGCCTTGCACCAAGCCGGCTTGCCCGCAGAGGCCCCTTTGGCCAAACAGGCAGACAGTGCTGACGCCGCATGGCAATTGATCTATCGAATGCCCCTCGCCTATGCGCCGGGCAAAAAGGTGATTTATTCTTGCCTTGGCTATTTGTTGCTGGGGCGGATTATTGAGCAGGTGCTCGATATGTCGCTTGATGAAGCCTTTGCCGCGCGTATTGCTGGGCCACAAAAGCTACAACACACCTTCTTCAGTCCTTTGGAAGCCGCGCCGCATTTGCCCGAAATTGTGCCAAGTGTGCCTGCCATTCGGTCCAGCGGATTTATCCGCGGTGTCGTGAATGACAGCACCGCTCGCCGATTGGGCGGCAAGGTGGGCAATGCGGGCCTCTTTTCAACTGCGCCAGACGTACAGAAAATGACGTGCGCACTACTAGATGCAGCAGATCCGTTGATTTTTGAAAACGGCAACGGTCCAGGTCTTACCCCACGCACAATCGGCTTTGAATTTAATGATCCCGACATTTTGGGCTGCAGTTGTGGCGATCAGTTTTTTCCCGGCGCTGTCGGCCATACCGGATTTACCGGAACGTCTTTGTGGATGGAGCCGCATTCCAAACTGATTGTGATCGCGCTCACAAACAGGGTCTATCTGTCGTACCGCGATACAATTGAGGCGATGCGCACATTCCGTGCTGAATTACATGCCACCGCTAAAAAAGTTTATGGCGTATAGCACCATAAAGACGGTGTAAAACAATCCCGCCGCAACCATCAGCCCATTGGTGACCAGTCTTGGGCGCACGCCCTCGGGCAGATTGAGATTGAGCGCAAAGGTGGTAAACACGATAAACGGCGTGTGCACAGCCGCAATAATGCCGGAAAATGACATGATTTTAACCGGGTCTCCAATGGCCAAGATCAGCGCGGTTGAGGCTACGCCGGTAATGCTCACGAGATAAAAGATTTTCAGCGCTTGCCGATATCCCATTTTGGACGGACGCCAAAACACCATGGGGTGCATCCATTTCGGCGGCGCCTTTTCCTTGACCTGTTCATCGCCCCCTTTTTCGTAACCACTGAGCGGTAAAAGCAAAGTGATGTCGGCAAAGGAGCGAGCCCAGCCATCCTGATTGGCAATGACACTGCCGCCCAAAATAACGACAATCGCCATCATCATGACCCAATAGCCGAGTGATCCCCATATTTCAGAAAGAAGCTTTGTGAGTTGCAGCGCCACATCCACACCCGACGGCACAATGCCTTCAGGCTTGAGCAGTTCAACGCCCAACACCAGAAAACTGGTGATGGTCAATGTGCCGATCAGTACGCCAATAAGCGCGGTGTTCGACATGGTACGCATCCAGGCTTTCAAGCCATCTATCGCGGCATAATAGTCCTTTTCGGAGCGGCCTTCCTCTTCAACATCGTCGACATCTTCGCCCTTATGCAACTCGCCCACAGCACCGCCATAACCTTTGGTGGCCACCCAATAGGAATACCACAAGATCCCCATGGACCCGGCGAGTATGGTGCCGACCCAAGGCAAGATAAAAGGGATGTCGAGATTGTCAGGAATGTTGGGGGCAAGGCCCGCGGTGAAGCTTTGCAGATCAGGCTTTGATTGAAGGGCAGCCAAAAAGGTCACCACAACCATGATTAGCGCAAAAATCTGCGCCACGCGGGAAACCCATTTGTAACCCCCGAACCCCACAAGAAAGACTGAAGCCCAGAGCAATGCGATCGACCACAAGACCAAGCCGCCCGGCAAGACAGTCTTAAGGGCGCTACCTGCCAAGCCAGAAAGCCCTGCCACGCCGACAGCAGCAGCAAATAATTGTGGCACGAAAATCAACCACAAAGCCCAGTTGCGGGGGCCGGGCAAGGTGCTAAACCCATCGAGCACGGTACGCCCGGTGACCACCGAAAAGCGTCCTGCCTCACGGATCATAATCCACATGAGAAAACACACCATCAACAACAGCCACAAGAACGAGTAGCCATATTCCGAGCCAATACGCGGTGTGAATAAGATCGAACCAGACCCAACTGAAGATATGGCCCACAGGATACCCGGTCCCCACCATTTGACACGGTTTTTACCTTGTGGTGCTTCTGGCACAAATGAGCGTATTTGAATGGGCTGTTGTGGCACTTTGACTCTGGACGTCGATTTAAAATTTCAGGGCACTGTCGCGAAGATGCAGCCGCCGTCCCCCGGACGGCAGCTATTGTTTAAATGCGACGCCTACTGAAATGTTCCAAATCTGAAGCCTACGGGGCCAGCCTCGTTCAGGCTAAGTGAGAATGGGATCGCCAAAAATCAACTTATGTTCACCAGGCACGGCTTCAATTTTCGCTCGGCTCATCAGGCAAAATGCGGTGGAAAGCCCATCTGCGCGCGCTGCCGACTTGTCGACCACGCTTAGGCTTTGCCACATGCCGCCGGGTTGGCCGGTGTGCGGATCCAGAATATGCCCGGCTTGGCCGCCTTGATCGAACGCAGTTCCGCTGGGTGCGGATGTTGCGATGGCCGCATTTGACAGATTGAGCTGCTCATTTTTGTAGGCCAAGGAAACAGGCCAAGGCATACCATTTGGAGCAACGCCTTGGGCCGAGATTTCTCCGGTATTGACCAGCACATTTTTGACGCCCTCTTGCCGCAGCAAGTCGGCAACTTTGTCGGCAATATATCCCTGTGCGATACCATTAAAGGTCAATGCCATATCCGGTTTTGAAAACTCGACCTGAGATGGCGATGCGGAAACGCCCATCCACCCTGATCTGGCACGCGCGGTGGCGATCTCGTTTGGCGTCGGCTGTTCACCCCTGGCATATTTTTGAGCATGCAGCGCCCAAAGTGGCTGCACCGACGGATCGAAAACGCCAGCCGTCTCGCGGTAAATACGATCACTAATATTGATCAGTTCGAGCAATTCGACGGCGGGATCCGCCAACACCCCGTCTCGGTTTAATCGCGCCAATTGGCTATCTGGCAGATAGAGTGAAAACACCTTTTCCAACCGCGCAATTTCCAGCAGCGCCTTTTGGGTGAGTGCTTTTGCGTCGTCATGGTCGAGAATAATGTTGGCATTGGCCCCAAGTGCAACACCACTCCATTTATAGGTTGAGGCGCGAGCACCCTGCCCGATTAGCGGCAATGCGGCAGCTCCCGCCAAAATAGAAATCATCCGGCGTCGAGTGATCATTGGCTAACCTCTTCGTTTGTCTCGTCATGATCTACAGGGGCGAGCACGTGGTCTTGTGTTATGTCTTGCAAATGGCGTACTTCCCCACCGCGCAAATTGGCGAAGGCAAGCGCCGCGTCCTCCTCAGCAAAGGGCACAAGTTCTGGTGCGCCCATGCCCCCGAGGGCGTCAGACCCCACCACATAGAAGGCTTCGTCCGCGCGAATCCAATTGTCTTCACCTGGTTCGGACCAATTTTTGGCTTTGCCCATATCGTTCACATACATCACCACAATTTCCGCTGATTGCTCGGGTGACTTTACATAGGCGAGACCGTCGCGCACTTGCGAGAACCACAAGGGGTTCTCCATGCCCGCCAGGTACATTTGGGCCTTTGGCCCTTCGTGATCCAAAATAATCATTTGGCAATAATGCCCCGCCGCTTCTGCTGTCAAAGCGATGGGTTCAGGGGTTGGCGTCACGGCAGCTTCACTTGCGCAACCCGCCAGCACAAGCGCTGCGCTGGCAATAATGATTAGTTTTTTCGCGTGGATCATGGCTCGACCTTTCTGAAGGCTAGAAGCGCAAACAAGAGGGCCGCAATTGGCCACACCAGTAAAGATGCAAGTTGGCCGCCCAGCCCTGTCGCACTACTTGCTGCGCCCAGGCCGGAGGACAACATGTTGACGGATTGATCAGGCATGTTCAGCAGCCGAAATGCATCGGCTGGATTGGCCACCAAGGCGTAAGGGAAAATGGTTTTGGTAAAGGTGCCGCCTGCATCAGCGACCAACGCGCCGAGCAAGCCCAGATCATAAAGCACCACAGCGATCAACCATAAGGCGATGGCGACGCCGGACGCAGCCCCGGTTTGTTTGACAAGCGCTGAAATGGTGTAGCCGAGGCCCAGAAAAGTGGCCCCCAGAGCCAATGAGGTGAAATAGAGCACGATCAGAGCGCGCCACTCGGTGGCAGCAACTTCGTGACGAAAGGCGATGATTGCGGCGGTGATGCTAAGGCCGATGGCCACAGCCACGCCGAGCACCAGTAGGTGTGCGAAAAACTTGCCCAACAAGATTTCTGCCCGCGATAATGGATAGGACAGGCTAAGGGTCAATGTGCCGCGTTCTGCTTCGCCGGATATGGCATCAAACGACAAAAGCAGCCCGATCAGTGGCATCAAATAAACGGACAGCGTTGTAATGGAGGTGATGGACACAGTCATCGGCCCAGCGCCCAACACGCCTGTGGGCGCGTTGCCAGCTATGGTCAGCACCACATTGAAGGTGGCCATCAAAACAATAGCCGTGGCGACCCAAAGGTTGCGGCGTGCAATCAGCAATTCTAAACGTGCAATCGACAAGATTGATGTCATGATGATTTCTCCTCAATTCGAGAGAAATGTCGATAAAGCTCTTCCAGACTGGCGGGCGTCACATCGACATCTTTGACCACTGGCCCCAACGCGGTGATGGCAGACAAAACGCCGATTTTCTCGTCGGGGCGGCACATCAACTCCACGGACTGGCAATTGACGCGCGTGCCGCCGAGCTTATCGCTGACGCTTTCAATTGTGTCGGTGGACGCAGTGACTTTAAACCTGATCGGCAGGCTGGCGCGCTCGCGCAATTGTTGCAAACTATCATTGGCGACCAACTGGCCTTGCGACAGGATTGCGATGCGGTCCGTGCGCAATTCCAATTCAGTAAGTGCGTGAGACGACAGCATAACCGCTGACCCATTGTGCGCCATCTCTTCGACAATATCATAGAATTCATGGCGGCTGACCGGATCTAAACCACTGGTTGGTTCATCCAAAATCGCCAATTTCGGCTGGCCCAGCACAACTTGTGCCAAACCAATGCGCTGCCGCATACCTTTTGAGTACGTGCTGATCCGACGATCCGCTGCGTGCCCCAGACCAACGCGATCCAGCAAATCATCCGCTTGCTTCAATGGCACTGATTTTAATCGCGCGAAATGGTGCAGCTGCTCGCGCCCTGTTAAGGCGCCATGAAAGGCAACACTTTCCGGCAGATATCCGGTTTGCCGACGGGCTGCAGCCGAACCGGGATGATTGCCAAGCACATCAATCGTGCCTTGGCTGATCGGCATCAGGCCCAGCACCATTTTGATGATGGTGGTTTTGCCCGCCCCATTGTGGCCAAGCAACGCAACACGTTCCCCCGCTTCAACGGTAAGCGAAACGTCTGAAACGGTTTCCAGATCTCCGTGACGTTTGACAACATGTTGGATATTGAGAGCAGTCATTTAAAATTCCTCCCATTCAGGGATTTCAGGCTGGACCGGTTGCATGAGCGGATGACGATCCACTACGCCCCCGGGCAGCAGAGCGGGAAAAGCGGATTGGGACCACCGGATCAATTGAACAGCGGGCGAGCCCAACAGCGATTTTGCCATAGGCTGCGTCCATAAAACGTGGTCCATAATATCGTTTGGGCGGTAGGCCGCGTCGGCAATGCCGTTGCCGTCCAGATCGTAGGCGGCGTGATCAGACCAATAATTACCCTTGCCGTCGACGCTCCAATCGAGCCATTTTGATCCGACATATTTCACCTGAGTTCGATTGCCGACAAAGGCATTTTCAACAATGCTATTGCGCTCGGACCCGGCGGTGAAATGCACGCCGATCTGGCATTGTGAAAACAGATTGCCGCGAAAACTGTTCTTGTGGGCATTATAGATGAACACACATTTTTCGCCGCCCTGCTCGATGCGGTTGGTGAGGATGGTGCTTTTGTTGGTGTAATTGAGCATGATGCCGTGATCGCGGTCATTGCGCGACAGGTTCCCCTCAATCACCACATCATCAGAATACATAATTGCATAGCCAAGGTGATTGCCGAGGGAGATATTGTTGCGCACGACAGATTTGTTCGCGTGCATATAGTGGATGGCAAACCGCAGATCGCGCATGCGATTGCCAATGAATTCGTTCTGTTTTGAGGTGTTGACGAAAATGCCGTCGCGGCCATAGCGAATATCGTTGCCCACGACCTTCGAGCCCGGTGCGTTCCAGACATAAACACCATTGCCCCGCTCATTCATGCGGTGGTCGAGCCGGCCCTCAATCTTGTTCGCCCGCACCATAGCATCCTTGGTGCCGTGAACATCGATGCCGACGAGGTTGCCGAGCAGCACATTGTTTTCGATGAGCGCTCGATCTGCACTTTGGGCCGTGACGATACCAGAATCCCGATTTTGGCCATCGGAACCAGAGCCCGTGACCTTGATGCCGCGCACGGTAACGTCTGTGGCGTTGACGACAATCACCGAACCGGTTTCGTTGCCTTTGATGTGGGCTTTCCCTTGCCCATCCAGAACCAAAGGCACGTCAATCTGAATCGGCCCTGCATAGGTGCCTGGCGCGAGGCGGACATAATCGCCCGCCTCCGCTTTTTCGAGGATGACGGACAATGCCTCACCTTCAGGCGTCACTTGCCAATCGCGGGCCATGGCGGTGGCCACGTTCAATAGCAATAGTAGACAAGCAAGAAGGCGAAGCATCATGTCCGACAATCCTTATTTGGGCTCAACAAACATACGGCCGCGCATTTCCATGTGCAGCGCGTGGCAGAACCATTGGCAATAGAACCAATGCACACCTGGACGCCCTGCAATGAATGTAACAGACGCTGTAGCTTGTGGAGCAACTTCCATCGCCACATTGTGGTTAGACAGGCAGAAGCCGTGGGTCAAATCATCAATCTCATCGAGGTTGGTGACATACACAGTGACTTCATCACCCTGTTTGACGGTGAAGCTCTCCAATGAGAAGGCCGGGGCCACGGAGAACATGTAGACGCGAACCTTGTTGCCGTCGCGAATAACGGTGTCGTGACCATCTTCCAACACCACGCCATCGGCCGCAGCTTGCGCTTTGGCATCATCGAACATTGGATCATTGCGATCCCAAACAGCGTTTGGATTCACTTTTGACCGGTGCACAATGATACAGTCGTGTGGCTCTGCGAAAGTTGGGCCATCGTGAACGACCTTCATCTCATCAGAGCTGATGTCAATCAGTTGCTCATTTTCAGGTTTCAGCGGACCAACGTTCAAGAAACGGTCTTTTGAGAACTTGTTCAAAGAGATGAGCCATTTGCCATCAGCTTCTGCTGTTTCACCCATGGATGTTGAGTTGTGTCCAGGCTGATAAGCCACATCAACTTTTGAGATGATTGGATCAACATCTTCACCCGCGTAAGCGCGCACAGCGTCTTCAATGTTCCATTTGACCACTTGGCTGTCCAAGAACAATGTTGTGAAGGCGTTGCCTTTGCCATCAAACGCTGTGTGAAGAGGGCCAAGACCCAATTGTGGTTCTGCAACAATGCATGAACGTGGATCGATATCTTCTTCAAACAATGCGTCCAATTTGGTCACATCGATCACAGATACAGTTGGTGACAATTTGCCAGCAACACAAACGTGACGTTTGTCAGGTGCAGTGTTGATGCCGTGTGGGCTGTTTGGAATTGGAATATAGCGTGTGTATTTCTTATTGGAGCCTTTACGACCATCAATAATAGGCACGCCATTCAACACTTCCACATCACCATTGGCGACGCCTTTTTCGATTTCCTTGATGTTGAACACAACAACATGGTCCATCTCGCTCTCAGTCATTTCGGCAAGGTTCATGCCCATTTCTGAGTTGTAAGATGTTGAGAAGGCATATTTGCCTTGATAGTCACAGTCGGTGTTATCAAGGTTGCCGGAAACCATCACCTGCCAAGACACCTTCATTTCGTCGCCATCGATGGCTGAGAAGATGTTTGTGTAGGTGGAAACGTCATGCATTGTAGAGCCGTCATTCACCAAAGGTGCTTCATGCTCTGAGTTGGCAAACACATAGCCAGTACGTGGGTATTTTTGAGGGCGCATGCCGTGAATGTCATGTGCGTTCGGGATCTCAATGATCTTGTCACACTTCATCACGTCAACGCGCACACGAGCAACCCGTGTGTTGGCTTTGTCGTTCATGAAAATGTAGCGACCGTCATAGGTGCCGTCAGTGAAAGACATATGAGGGTGGTGAAGGTCACCATTGTCATATGTTTTCATGCCGGAATCGGCCAAGAATTGTTTGGTTTCGTCGGTCAAACCTTCAGTCAAAATTTTCAATGACTCGTTGGTTTGGCCCCAACCGGTTGCGGAACAGCGATTGAATACGGGTACCCGCATCAATTCACGCATGGAAGGCATGCCCATAATGCGCAATTCGCCTGTTTGGCCGGAAGACCAAAAGCCGTAATATTCGTCCAGCTCACCCGGAGCCAGCGTATGGTCATTTTCCGCTGCTGCCGCAGGTGTTGCCATAAGTGCGGCACCACCAGTGGTTGCCAAAGCGCCAGCTAAAAACGCGCCGGCACCTGTGCCTGTGAGAAGTTCCCGACGGGAAATCCCAGCTGATTTTACTTTATTGTCAGACATGTTAGCTCTCCTTTTTGCTAATGCCTTGCGGTGGATTTTTTTTACTCAGCAGGGCTTCCATTGCCGCCTTTGATGCCGTGTCATTTGCTGAGCGACGCTCGCGTCCTTTTCGTTGTTTGATGCAGACGGGACATTTCTGGTCGTCCTGATAGAGCACTTGGCAGTGCAAGCAGGACAGACATTCATTCGGGTTGATTTCCCCAGTTGGGTGGATCGCTTGCACAAAACATTCGTTTGCACAGGTTTGGCAGGGGTTGCCGCATTCTTTGTAGCGCTTGAGCCAATCAAACATCCGGATACGGCCTGGAATGGCCAGTGCCGCGCCCAACGGGCAGAGATAGCGGCAATAAAAACGCTCAATGAACAGGCCAGCGCCCAACAGCACCGTGGCGAACACCACGAATGGCCATGCGCGATCAAACTTCAAAATGATTGCTGTTTTGAAGGGTTCGATTTCGGCATATTGCTCCGCCATCGGAATGGAGACGAGCGACAAACCGAATAGACCTAGAAAGATCATATATTTCAGCGGCCAAAGCCGCTCATGTAGGCCCCAGGGCAGTTCCCACTGAGGTACTTTGAAAAAGCGCGCGATCTGGTTGGTGATTTCTTGCAAGGCGCCGAAGGGGCATAGCCATCCGCAAAATGCGCCGCGTCCCCAAAACAGCAGTGCGGCCGCAACTGAGAACCACAGAATAAACACAAGCGGGTCGAGCAAAAATGCATCCCAACTGAAGCCGCTTTGCAAACTTGCACCCAAGGCCATCAGGTTGACGATGGAAAGCTGCGCGTTTTGTCCCCAGCCCAAAAACACCAGCGTGACCACCAGAAAACTCATGCGGAACCAGTAGAAGAACCGCGCATTCCGGGTGAATTGTTTTTGGAAGAAGAAGGTTGCTGTGAGCACCGCCAACATGACGCCAAGCACGGTGATTTCAAATTGCTTGTCGCGCCAGATTCGTTGCCACAATGCGGCGCGGGCAGCATCATCATCGTTGGTGTCAACCGCTGAGGCGACTGGTGCAACTTTAGGCAAAGGCTTCAAATATTGCTCTGGCAATTTATAGCCGAGATCGAAGGTCAAAAAGGTCTTTTCAACCGGGCCGACTTCGCGGTGGGCCAGCAATTGCAACCGCCACGGTTTGGCGGGATCAAACTCGGCGTTTGCCGGAATTCTAAAAATATCCAACTCCGTAAAGCTGGGCGCACCATCCGCTGCGATTTCGCCGAGCCGACGATGGTTTTTATCGTGAAAGCGGACGGAAATGTCGCCCTGAATGAGCTGGATACGGTCAAAAATGCCGCCGCGCACGTAACCAGAGCCTTTAAAGGAATAAAGGCCACGTCCCGCGATCAGAATTGCATGTTCACCTTCATCCAGCCAGGATTGCAAATTGCCATATTCGGCCTCGCCCAAAAGGCTGAGGCCAATGCTGGGGGCAGACACCAAAGCGGCGTGCATATCGATGAACGTGGTTTCGGGGTCTTTTTCGATGGGCCGCTCAATCGCGCGTGGATCGCCCGCCTGCACGAAGGCCTCATTGATTTGACCAACATCCAAGGTCAGGCGACGGATGGAGCCATCGCCGGACATGGTTTGCCAGTCAGACACAAGACTTTCATCGTCATTCAACTCGCGCTGCGGGCTATTGTCCTTCGCTTCAGTGGACAGACCACCCAAGCCCAATGCGCGTGCCACCTTAATGGCCGAACGCACAATTGAGTCGTCGATGATCATGATGGTCACCGTCGCGCCAGAAATGATGTCGAGCTCGTGGGCTGATCCCCCTTGAGCCGCTTCCTGAACGACATCAAGGCCTTTGTAACTTGCAGTGAGCTTTTTGATTTTGCTGTCTGGAATGCCGATCAAAACGATTGGTTCAGAGTGTTCAACCAACTCAGCGCCGAGCAATTTACCCTCAAGGTCGATGGCGGCCATAACGTGAATGGGTTTGCCGGAATAGCCAGTGGTGCCGACGAAATCTGAAGTGACGAAGGCATAGCCAATCAGGTCTTGGTCCTGATAGATCGGCGCGACGGGCAGGTCTTGCTGAATGTCGCCATATCCGGACGCATCAGGCGCAAAAAGCTGAACGTCAGTCTTGGACAGGAATTTTTCAAGGACGGGGCGGTTGGTCTGCGCTGAAGCTGTAGAAACGCTTAGGATAAGACCCAACGCTAACGTTGATAGCAGGAATAAAAGGCGGGAAAGAATATTTGATTTGCTCATGAGAAAACTCGTGCATCACAAGTACTGGCGGGCGGTCCTCGCAGCATTTGATTGTGGATTGGCGCTGGTGTTTTGATGGTTTGGAATCGAAACGGGGCGGAAGAGTTGGCAGCAACAGTTAGAAAATGCATTGCGCCTTCAGGCGGGAAGCCGCCAAATTGCTCGGAGTCGGCAAGGCAAATTGCGCAACTGGCGCAGTCGGGACATGGGGTGTCCTGGTCACCATCGACCGCAACGACAAGTGCAGACTGTGAATCACAAATAACCGCTAGCAAGGGAGCTGCCTGCGCCGCAAAGGGTTGGGCCAACAAGAACACTACCGCACATGCCAGCAAAAAATCTGCACATAGCGCGTACAACGCCTTGCACAATGTCTTCCAGCTGGTTTTTGGGCGTGAAGCGTACATGGACAACCTTTTTTAGTTACAGTTGTCAAATACGCCTTGGTGGGGCGTTGGTCTTTGCGCTAGATCAAGTAAGGCGACAGATTTGTGGATTAGCGATCGTGCCTGTCACATTTCGGGACACGCGAAAACGGAAAGTTGCACTGGGACGTTGGCCAGGTTTAAACGGTTTTACGCGCCTCTTGCGACACCACGCGCAGATAGTTCAGGCAAGCAATTACTTCCCTGCCTTGGAAAGGCTTGGTGAGATAGACATCTGCGCCTAAGGACTTGCCGTAGCTAACATCGGACGCGTTGGCGCGTGAGGTCAGCATCATCGTTGGAATATCAGCAGTTTGTGGTGACGCATTCAGATGCCATAGAAACTGATAACCATCAATGCGCGGCATCATGGCATCAACCACGATGAGATCAGGCGTTGTTGTTTTCAGCAGATTCAGGCCAGCTTCGCCATCGGCACAGCTTAGAACGCGAAAGCCCTCTTCCTGCAGAAGCGGCGTGAGAAAGTCGATAATCTGGTCATCATCGTCGATCAATAAAACTGTTTCCATCTGAAATCTCGTCGGGTTTTTGCACTCAATACTCACTGATCATAATCTCAGCTTAAAAACATATTGTTACAAACCCATTGTTCATAAAATTAAAGTAAATAGGATATTATACTAACTAGGTATAATTTAATCTTAAATATAATTGTATCTACTCATGTTAACCTGAATGAAATCATTTCTGAGCCCAATAGTATAATGCGGCTCGCTTTTTATGTGCGCCCAGTTATGTCTTTTTGAAATGGTCGGCGCATATGAATATGATTTCGAACCGGAAAAAAACGCTTTTTGGTGCCATCCTGATGGCATTGGGCGTGGTCGCAAGTCTCTATCTTACCGCACATTACGAAAATATACCCCTTATCTGGATACCTACAGGCATCGCCACGTGGATGTTTCTAACGTGCCAAAAACGATGTGCGATTGCCCTCTTGATCGGCATGCTGGTCGGCACATCTGGGTATTTTTTATTGCTTGATTGGATTGGCGGCCCAAACCTCAAGCCGGCCATTGTGCTGCTGATTGCGGCAAGTTCCATGGCCTTTGCCGCAATCGTTTCTAATGTCATACAACGCTATTTTATGGTCAAAACCGGTGGCATATTTGCCACCCACAAAGTCCAGCCTGTCATAATTGCTGTGGTTGGGTGCATCGCACTTTCCCTTGCCATTGCGTGGATCATTGTCAGTTTTTTGGGTGGCACATCAGATTCCATTCTATTAGCAACGCTAAAAATCTTTGCCAGCAACACCTTGGGCATCATCGCTCTCTTCCCACTCATTATCGGAAAGGTTCAGCTGGAATTTTTCCGGGAAACAAATCGAACGCGCAATCGACGCGAATATTTGGCCATCGCCGTTTTGGTGTTCGCGATTTTTGCAGCCACGGTTTTTGCATGGCATGCCACAAGCACCAGCCAGTTTGAAAAGAACACCGCTCGTTTTGATGCCCTCACTGAAGAAAGTGAAAAGGCGCTCAAGAACCGCCTATTGTCGTATGAAGACGCCATTCTTGGTGGAGCCGGCCTTTTTTATGCGTCTGAGGAGGTCAATCGTGCCGAATGGCGCCAATATGTAAGTGCGTTGGATGTCGTCAACCGCTATCCCGGCATCAACGGCATTGGCTATATTGGGCGCGTTGATGTTGACGATTTGGAGCGCTATATCGCGAACGAGCGCTCGTCCGGCATGCCCGACTTCAGGTCTCATCCGGAAGTGGATCACGACACCCACTATGTGATCACATTCATCGAACCCGTGGAAATCAACGGCCCAGCTGTTGGCCTTAATATCGCATTTGAAACCAACCGCCGAACGGCGGCTGATCTGGCAGCAACAACCGGAAAGTCTGCCATTACACAGCGCATTCTACTGGTGCAGGATGCAGCGAAAACCCCGGGCTTCTTGTTGCTCTACCCGATTTATTCAACCGGTGTATTTGATGAGCTGACCAACCCGGAAACCGACTTGCAGGGCTGGGTCTATGCGCCTTTCATCGGCAAAAATCTGCTTGGTGATTTGACTGCCAGTCAAGGTCAGCAATTCAATGTCAGCATTTACGATGGGGCCACCACAAATAAGAACCAATTGATCTATGCTGAAAGTGAGACACAGGACGCAAAAGCGGCCGAGCCACCGCACTTTAAAAAAGTGCGGACCTTTAACGTCATGCAGCAGGATTGGACGATCGAGTGGACCAGCACAAAATCGTTTGAAGCCTCCACGATCGATTTTCAGGCAGAACTGATCCTGATTACCGGCATTGTGATTGGTGGCCTGTTGGGGCTTATGCTCGTCTCCATTGCGCATCGTGCCGCCAGCATTCAAACCGAAGTTGATCGCAAAACCAGAGAAATCAACAAGGCACGCGGGGGACTACAAGCGGTGCTGGACACGGTTGTGGATGGGATCGTTGAGATTTCAGCCGGTGGTCGCATTCTGGCGTTTAATCCATCTGCAGAGCACATATTTGGCTACGCCGCTGCCGATGTCATTGGCAAACCTTTTCACACGCTTTTGCTCAAACGTGACCACAGCAAAATGAAAGCCTATCTTGAAGGCGAAAGCCGTTGGTTGGAAGAAAATGGCATGGCCAATGGCATCACCATTACCGGCGTCCGTAAAGACAAAAGCACCTTCCCGATGGAGCTGGGCGCAAGCGCGTTCGATTTGGATGATGTGCGCCGTTATGTGGCAAGTGTGCGTGACATCACAGAGCAAGTTGAGGCGCAGCGCGCATTGGAGCTGAGCGAAAGAACGTTCCGACAAACCCTGGAAAATGCGCCCATTGCAGCCCTGTCGATCTCGCCGCAACGCGAGCTGATTCATATGAACAAGACCGCCAACGACATGCTCGAATATTCGATGGAAGAGCTGCAAGACCCTTCGATACTTTTGGCTCACCCCGACGATATGGATGTTGATGCCGAACAATTATTGTCCCTGGCGAATGGGTCCGCACAGAATTTTGTTGTTGAGAAGCGATTGATCACAAAGTCTGGCCAGACCATATGGGTCGAACAACATGTCTCCCCGGTTTACAATGCGGACGGGTCCATCAAATATTTCATCAAACAGATGATCAATTTGACTGAACGCAAAAAGACTGAGCGCATCAAGAACGAGTTCATTGCCACGGTCAGCCACGAACTGCGCACCCCAATCACTTCAATTTCTGGCTCACTATCGCTAATTTTAGGGGCATTTAAGGAAGAAATATCTCCCAAGGTGCACGGCCTTCTCACCATCGCACAGCGCAACAGCACACGGCTGATTGCCCTTGTGAACGACATCTTGGATATGGAGAAACTGGGCAATGGCGGCATGCATTATGAAATCGCAAATGTGCAACTGAATGAACTTTTGCCGCAAATCGTTGAAGACAACAGATCCTATGCCGCAACGTTCGAGGCAGATCTGAAGCTTGAGGCTGTCGATTCTGGACTATACATCAATGTCGACAAATGGCGCTTCAACCAGGTGCTGTCCAACTTTATTTCCAATGCCATTAAGTTTTCGCCCGCTGGCGGCACGGTTAAAGTGCGTGCGGACCAAAATGGTGATTATGCAAGGATCAGCGTTAGCGACAATGGTATTGGCATTTCCGATGAATTTCGGAACCGAATTTTTACCAAATTCGCGCAAGCTGACTCTTCGACAACCAGAGAGAAAAGCGGGACAGGTCTTGGACTGATGATCTCCAAGCAGTTGGTTGAACAAATGGACGGCAGGATTGGTTATACATCCGAACCGAATGTGGAAACTGTTTTCTGGGTCGAGTTCAAACTGGCAGCCCATGAAAATGAAGATGGAGAATCCATCCGTAAGGCTGGTTAGATCAAAATGATGAATGCAGCTCAACAAAGCGTAGGCCCAAAAGGGCATATCTTATGTGTTGACGATGAACACGATATTTTGAGCATTGCGCAAACCTCGCTCGAAGCGATTGGTGGCTTTGAGGTAACGGTTTGCAATAGCGGTCCGGAAGCACTGGATGTATTGCGCAACTTCCAGCCTGATTTGGTGTTGTTGGACGTCATGATGCCCAATATGGGCGGCCCTGCGACATTGAAGGCCATCAAGGAGTTGCCGAATTGTACTGACTTGCCCATCGTGTTCATGACCGCGCGGGTTCAACCCTCCGAAGTTGAAGCCTACCTGGCCATGGGGGCAAAACAAGTCATCTCCAAACCATTTGATCCGATGACATTATCTGATCAGGTCCAAGGCATTCTTGATCTTCAATTGCAGCACAAGAAAACCGAATAGGTGGTGACATATGCAGCGTGAGGGTGGAAATTTTGCTGACGCGATGCACGCGCTGCGACGTACATATATTCAGGATTTGTGGGAACGTGAGGAAATCGTTCTTGATGTTCTGACCAAACTTGAGGCCAACGATCTTAACGACGATGACCTCAAGGATTTGGAAGAGGTTGCACACAAGTTTGTTGGCACCGGTCGCACCTATCAATTTCCCGCCATAAGCGAGACTGGATTGATTGTCGAAGACCTGGCTCGCGACCGGGTGGGCGCCAACGATCCGAATTTGCAGCCGGCCATCCTGGCGCTTTTGAATGCGTGCGCGGATGCACGCACAGAGTTCGAAGCGCTCGACATGGCGCAGCAGCCTGCAACCGAAGAACAGCCCATATCTGTTGAAACGCCCAAGCCCGCTGCGTTGGCGAATTTACCGGCCGTTCTAATCGTTGACGATGACGCGGACACGCGCAGTTTGCTCGGGCAATTTATGTCCGACTATGCAGAATGTACGATGGCCGAGAATTCAGATCAGGCCGAAGAGTTTATGGCGAAGATACCTTTTGATCTGGTGCTTCTGGATAACAAAATGCCAGGTGGAAAAACCGGACTTGAATTGCTTAAACACATCAAGGCGGATGCTACCCTGCGCCATATGGACGTTGTGATGATTACCGCCAGTGGTGAACCGCAGATGGTATTGGATTCACTGACCGCGGGGGCTTCAAATTATGTTCTTAAGCCCTTTAAAGCAGAAGCGGTGGCGCAAAAGCTTAAGACAAGATTGGCCCATTTGAAACAAACCATATTGTTGGTGGATGATGATCAGGCTGTGCAGAATTTGCTTCAAGCCAAATTCCGCACGCTTGGCGTGAAATGCATCGGCTATGACGATGGCCTGCAGGCTCTCCAAGATATGGAGGACATCAAGCCTGACCTTGTTATTCTTGATCGCATTTTGCCGGGTCTTGAGGGCATGGCCCTGCTGCACAATATGCGTCAAAATACGTCGCTCAAGGATATACCAGTGGTGATTTTGAGCGCGAAACGAGACAATAAAGACATTATGGCTGGCTTGCAGCTCGGGGCATCAGACTATGTGGTCAAGCCCTTTAGCCTGGATGAGCTGGTGCTCAGGTGCCAACGCTTGTTGGAACGGGCGGCAGTTGAAGGCAAACCAATGGGCGCTCACGCGTACGGTGCATAAAGCGCAAACAGCTTTTCAGGTTAAGGGCGTGAAGAGCAAAGCGGGGATATTCTGAGAGAACAAATCTTAGTGTCGATTTGGGTGCTGAGCGGCATCTTGGCCTTGGCGGCAATTTCTATTCTGCTTTTACTTGTCCTACGGCGCATCTTTTTACCGCGGTGGGGGCAGAAGTTCAAAGATCGACGACACGAAATCGAGCAATATTTGGTGCTCGCGGTGAGTAGCCCAGTGGATCTGAGCGGCACAACAAAGCCAGACATTTCCCCGCGCGAATTTCCTTTGGTATTGGCAGCCGCATTGGATTTGGTGAGATCCGTTACCGGACAGGACGCAAAAAGGGTTGCGCAAATTGTTGATCATTGGCTTGGTCGTAACACGCTGCAGCGCATCGTGCGGGAGAGCGGACGGGGTCAGATCATTCAAGTCCTCACACTGCTTTCCAACCTTGATGACCCGGAAAGCAAAAGCACATTGTACGCCCACTTAGCGCATACTGACCCTTACGTGCAGCTGGCCGCTTTGCGCGGTTTGGCGCAACGGGCTGACGACGACGAGCTGCCCGAAATATTTGAACATATTCCGAAAATGGACCGCACAAACGCGGCCTTTATGGCGGACGTGCTCACACAATTTGGGCCACAATCAACCCCCTTTTTGGTGGCTTTGCTGGCGCAACAGGCCGAGGAGAGCTGGTGTGCGGCCATCATCATGGCGCTGGGCAATGTGGGGGATATGACCACGGCGCCCCACATCGTAGATTATGCCCAATCCCCATCTGTTCAGGTGCGCCGGGCTGTCGCGCGCGCATTGGGCGAGTTGCAGGCGACCGATGTGATCGACACGCTGCATTTACTGGCCCAAGATGAGCACGTGGATGTACGCAAAGACGCTATTGTTGCGCTGGGATCTGTTTACACGGACCAAACATATGCTGTTTTGCTTGAGGCCCTGGACGACACCGATTGGTGGGTCACCTATCACGCCGCCCAAGCCTTGCTAAAGATAGGGTCAAAGGGCGAAGCGCTTTTATTGGCCTACACCAACGCACAAGGTCCGCACGCGGCGCTGACCCAGCAAATCATGCTTGAGCAGGGTGGAACGCAATATGCTTGAGCAAATGGCCCAATCGCTCAGTGCATTTTTTCTCACCCATATTTTTTGGGTCTATGCGTTTTTGGGCGTCATTTTTGCTATTGGATTGCTGCAAAACTTGATCAGCGCCATCCAACTGCCGGCAGCCTATGCGGAGATGAAACGGCACTCGCAGGCACAAGACAGCGAAACCAATTGGCAATTGCTGATTTCAGAAGAAGTCATGCCCATGTCAATTTTAGTCCCCGCCTACAATGAAGAGCAAACCATTGTCGCCAACATTCGGTCGATGCTGTTTTTGCAGTTTCCGAATTTGGAAATTCTGGTCGCGAACGACGGTTCAAAAGATAACACATTGCAAGCGATGATTGACGCGTTTGGCCTTAAGCCCATGACGCGTGCCCATGAATTGACCCTACCCCACGCCAAGGTGCGCGGGGTTTATGGCTCACCCGCCTATCCGCAATTGGTGGTGATCGATAAGGAGAATGGAGGCTGCAAAGCCGATGCTGTCAATGCAGCGCTAAACTTCTCACGGCACCCACTTTATTGCGTTGTCGATGCAGACTCCCTGCTGGAGCCAGAATCGCTGCTGCGCTGCGTGCGTCCTTTTATGGAGGAGCCCGAACGCATGGTTGCGGTTGGTGGCACCATTCGTGTGCTCAATGGCTGTACGGTTAAAAATGGGCGCATCACCAAAATCGACTTGCCGACAAAGTTTGTCCCCTTAGTGCAAACGATGGAATATATCCGTGCGTTTCTCATGGCCCGTCTGGCATGGAGCCACTGGAATATGTTGTCGATCATTTCCGGCGCCTTTGGTATTTTCCGCCGTGATCTTTCAATGAAGGTTGGTGGGTGGTCGTCAGATACGATTGGTGAGGACTATGATTTCATTGTCAAATTGCACCGATATTTGGCGGAGCAAAAGATCGATTATAAGATGCGCTATGTGCCAGAGCCCGTATGCTGGACCGAAGCACCCGAGCAACTAAAGGTTTTGCGGACCCAGCGCACGCGATGGCAACGGGGCGCACTTGAGGTGGCGTCCAAAAACAAAGATATGATCTTGAACCCGAAATATGGACGTTTTGGCATGCTGGCCATGCCCAATAATATTTTGGTGGATGTGATCGGGCCGCTGGCAGAATTTATCGGCTATGTCGCCTTCCCGTTTTTGTTTTTCCTCGGGATTCTGGACCAAGCATTTCTGCTTGCATTTCTGGCGATCTTTTTCATTTTTGGCACTTTTATCAGTGTTAGTACCTTGATCTTGGAAGAGCTGGAGCTCGCCCGGTCCCCCAGAGCGCGCGACCTTTTGAAACTTGGTCTGGTGGCGCTAGTCGAGAATTTTGGCTATCGACAACTCAATAGTTGGTGGCGCATCGTTGGCTGGTGGCAATTTTTGCGCAAGGTCGAGGGTTGGGGCGACATGCCGCGCACTGGCGCAAACGACACCAAAGAATAGCGCAATTTCGCTTCCCCCAACCCACAAGATGCCAGCCTAAATCCGTGGCTAGGTAACCAGCCTTTGCAACAGCGAATCCGATGTGACCATGCCGACCGGCGCACCGTTTTTGGTGACCACAACGGATGCCTTGCTCGCGGTCAATTCGGCGGCGAATTCCATCACAGGTGTGTCTTCATCAACGTGTAAGTCGCCGCTGATGTCGGCATCGGTCATCACGTCTTTTGCCCGCAAAAAGGTGAGCGGGTTGGAGTGGGCGACAAATTCTTCCACATAGTCGCTGACCGGGTTGTTGGCGATGCCGTTCGGCGTATCGCATTGCACAATGCGGCCGCCTTCCATGATGGCGATGCGGTTGCCCAGCTTAAAGGCTTCGTCCAAATCGTGGCTCACGAAAATGATGGTGCGTTTCAGCCGTTTTTGCAGTTCCAAAAGCTCGTCCTGCAGTTTTGTGCGGATAAGCGGATCAAGCGCCGAGAACGGTTCGTCCATCAACAGGATAGGTGCTTTGGTCGCAAAAGCGCGGGCGAGGCCAACCCGCTGTTGCATACCGCCCGATAGTTCACTGACCTTATTATCTGCCCATTCGGACAAACCCACCAGTCCAAGTTGTTCGAGCACGACTTCACGACGCTTGGCTTTGGACATGCCGCCCAATTCCAGACCCAATCCCACATTTTCAGCGACACTACGCCAAGGCAGGAGGCCGAATTGCTGGAAGACCATCGCCACGCGTTCGCGGCGAATGCGGCGAAGATCTACCTGCGCCGCTTCGGTCACGTTCATCAGACCTTCGCCATTGCCCTCGTCTACATGCACAGCGCCGCGCACGACGGGGTTAAGGCCGTTGACTGCGCGTAAAAGCGTTGATTTTCCCGAGCCGGACAGCCCCATCAACACCAGAATTTCACCTTCGTTCACATCAACAGAGCAATCATGAACGCCCAGGACCTGATTGGTTTTTTCTTGAACCGTGGTGCGGTCTAGCCCTTCATCCATAAAGGGGAGCGCACTTTCCGGCGCATCACCGAAGACGATGGACACATTTTCGATTTTAACAGCTACACTCATTGTTCCGACCCTCTGTTCAGCATGCGATCCAGCAAGATAGCGACCACAACAATGACAATGCCGCTTTCAAAGCCTAGGGCTGTATTCACTTGGTTCAGGGCGCGCACGACTGGCACACCAAGTCCATCAGCACCCACGAGGGCGGCGATCACCACCATGGACAGTGCCAACATAATGGTTTGGTTCAACCCCGCCATAATCTGCGGAAGTGCATAAGGCAGTTCAGCTTTGATCAGCACATCGCGGTCTGTTCCACCAAATGCGCGCACGGCCTCCGTCAAGCGACTTGGCGTGGAGGAAATGCCCAACTGGGTCAGACGAATTGGCGCGGGGAGCACGAAGATTACTGTCGCAATCAAGCCGGGCACCATGCCGATGCCGAAAAACACAATCGCGGGAATGAGATAAACAAAGGTCGGCAGGGTCTGCATCAAATCAAGCACAGGGCGCATCATGGCGTAAAGGCGCGGTCTGTGGGCGGCGGCAATCCCAATTGGTACGCCAACCGACATGCACACAATACAGGCGGAAAGCACCAGCGTGAGGCTTTCAGTGGTTTCTTCCCAATAGCCCTGGTTGAAAATAAAAAGGAAACCGAGAGCCACGAGCAAACAGGTTTTCCAATTGCGTTGCATGAGCCAGGTGAACGCAACGAATGCAGCGATCACCAAGAGCGGATGTGGTGTCTGAAGAATCCAAAGAAACCCATCGATCATGGCTTCGAGTACAAGGGACAGCAGGTCAAGCGCGCCCTCCGCATGATCCCGAATCCATTCGAAAATCGCACTCGCGACTTTCCCCACTGGAATTTTGTAAGACGTCAGCCAATCCACGACCTGTTTCCCCCTTCGTCGTCTACATGCGAGACTTAATACGGCCCTGCACAAAGGCGCAGGGCCGCAATTTATAGCCTAAGATTAAAGGCCGAGTGCTGATTTCACAGCAGGCAACGCTTCGCCACCATCTTGCGTGGTGACACCAGCCAACCAGCCGTCGAGCACGGATGGGTTTGCAGCCAACCACGCTTTTGCGGCGTCGCTTGCTTCTTCACCATCATTGAGGATCGCGCCCATGATTTCGTTTTCCATTTCAAGGGAAAACTCTAGGTTTTGCAGCAGCTTGCCAACGTTCGGGCATTCTTCAACATAGCCGGCACGGGTGTTGGTATAAACCGTTGCGCCGCCGTAGTTTTCGCCGAACCAGTCATCGCCACCGGCAAGGTAGGTCAGCTCAAAATTGGCGTTCATAGGGTGTGGCGCCCAGCCAAGAAATACGATTGGTTCGTCTTTTTTGGTCAAGCGGGCTACTTGCGACAGCATCCCCTGTTCGGAGCTTTCTTTTACGTCAAAGTCTTTCAGACCAAACGCATTTTCCGCGATCATATCGAGGATCAAGCGGTTGCCGTCATTGCCCGGCTCAATGCCGTAAATGGTTTCATCAAGCGCATCGGCATGTTCAGCGATGGAGCCAAAATCTTTAATGCCAAGTTCTGCGCCAGCGGCGTTCGTGGCCAATGTGTATTTCGCGCCCTGCAAGTTGGCGCGTACAGTGTCCACAGTACCTTTTTCGCGATAAGGCGCGATGTCTGCTTCCATGGTGGGCATCCAGTTGCCCAAGAACACATCCACATCGCCTTCTTCAAGCGACACATAGGTCACAGGCACAGACAAAACACGTGTTGTGGTGTCATAGCCCATGGCTTCAAGCACGGTGGTTGTGGCCGCGGTGGTGGCGGTGATGTCAGTCCAGCCCACATCAGAGAAGGTGACTGTTTCGCAACTGTTGGCCAGCGCAGATGTTGCGCTCAGCGTGAGAATTGCAGCAGTAAGTGTACGCTTCATTGGGATCCCTCTTTTTTTCACATCATAAGTGCATGAGTTATTGATTGACGAGTCAATTAATAATATATTATGCGAGAAATGCAACCTTCAACTCTGGAATGACCTTTATGGCCCGCAAATCGGAAGCTGAACGCCGCCAGGAACTCATCGCCGCCACCATCAATGAAATCGGCTCCACTGGCACGTTGAATGTGACCACCAGTCAGATCGCGAAAAGTGCTGGCGTTTCGCCGGGGCTGGCCTTTCACTATTTCCAGGACAAGGAAGGATTGTTTCTGGCGGCCATGCGCTCAATCCTAAGTGAATATGGCAATGATGTGCGCCAAGCCCTCCGCGGGAAGAAGACCGCGGATGAGCGGTTGGAAGCCATCGCCGAAGCCAGCTTTGGCATGACCAGCTTTCGCCGAGAGGCCATTTCGGCTTGGGTGAATTTCTATGCCCTATCGCTGCGTTCTGAACCTGCCCGGCGGTTGCTTTATGTTTATCAACGCCGCTTGCACTCAAACCTTGTAGATGCCCTGCGCCCAAAGATTGGTGTGCGTGCGCCAGACGTCGCGCGGCGCATTGCGGGTTTGATTGACGGACTTTATTTGCGCTACGCGCTCGACACCAGATCCATCAATGTGATCGACGCCGAAACCCATCAGCTTGACGGCGCGGAGGGCTCGCAACATGTGATGCGCGCCATCGCAGCCGAATGTGCCGAAATTTCAGAAAATGACGTGATCTCGACCGAACAGGTCGACCCGGACCCAACAGCCATTCTCGTTGGCCCACAGGAGTAAATTGACCATGAGTTACCGCCCCCAAGCCAGTCACTTCATCAATGGCCAATATGTGGACGACTCAAACGGCGAACCGTTTGATGTAATCTATCCGCATACCGGCGAGGTGTTTGCCACGCTGCACATTGCGACCGCCGCCATTTTGGACGCGGCATTGGACAGCGCAAAGGCTGCGCAAAAAGAATGGGCGGCCTTGTCGGGCACTGAGCGTGGCCGCGTGTTGCGCCGGGCGGCGGATATTATGCGTGCGCGCAACCGTGAGCTTTCTGAAATCGAGACACTAGATACAGGCAAACCCCTGTCAGAGACGTTGATCGCAGACCCGGCTTCCGGCGCAGATGCGCTCGAATATTTCGGCGGGCTTGCCGGCACATTGACGGGCGAACACATCCCCGTTGCAGGCGGCGATTTTGTCTATACACGGCGTGAACCCTTGGGGGTTTGTGTGGGGATTGGTGCATGGAATTACCCGATCCAGATCGCCAGCTGGAAGGCGGCACCTGCCCTTGCTTGCGGCAATGCGATGGTGTTCAAACCATCAGAAATGACGCCCTTGACCGCGCTAAAACTTGCCGAAATTTTGCATGAGGCAGGAGCGCCAGCAGGGCTGTTTAATGTGGTGCAAGGCGCAGGCAGCGTCGGCCATTCGCTTATAACCGACCCGCGCGTTGACAAGGTATCGCTTACCGGCTCTGTGCCCACGGGACGTAAAGTCTATGCGGCGGCCGCTGATGGCATTCGTCATGTCACCATGGAATTGGGTGGCAAATCGCCCATTGTTGTGTTTGATGATGCGGATTTGGAAAACGCCGTTGCCGCCGCCATCAATGGCAATTTTTATTCAACGGGACAAATTTGTTCCAACGGCACACGGGTCTTCGTACAGGACGCGCTTTACGAGAAATTCATTGCCCGCGTTGCTGTGCGGATGGACAATGCAATTATTGGCGACCCCATGGATGAGACCACGACAATCGGCCCCATGGTATCTGCCCGCCAGCGCGACATTGTTGCAAACTATATCCGCATTGGTCAGGACGAAGGCGCCCGCCTGGTCAAAGGCGGCAAGGTGATCGACGGCGACGGGTTCTATATCGAACCCACCCTTTTTGCCGATGTGACCGACGAGATGACCATTGCCCGAGAAGAGATATTTGGTCCTGTGATGTCGGTGTTGCGCTTTAGCGATGAGCAAGAAGCAATCAACCGTGCAAACGCCACTGAATTTGGCCTTGCCGCAGGCGTTTTCACTTCAGATTTAACCCGTGCCCATCGCGTTGCGGCAGCGTTTGAGGCGGGTACATGTTATATCAACACCTATAATCTTACCCCCGTTGAAGCGCCGTTTGGGGGCATGAAAGCATCTGGCGTTGGCCGTGAGAACTCGAAAGCGGCGATTGAGCATTATAGCCAGATCAAAACCGTCTATGTCGGCATGAACGACGTCGAAGCCCCGTTTTAAGGAAATTGTTGTGCACGCAGAATATGTGATCATCGGTGCTGGCTCCGCGGGCTGTGCCATTGCGTATCGTCTCGCCGAAGCGGGCAAAAAAGTCATTGTCGTGGAATATGGCGGCACCGATGCGGGTCCGTTTATTCAAATGCCCGGCGCGTTATCCTATCCCATGAATATGAAGCAATATGACTGGGGATATGAAAGCGAGCCAGAACCGCATCTGGGCGGCCGTCGGTTGGTCACACCACGTGGCAAAGTGCTGGGCGGTTCGTCCTCGATCAACGGCATGGTCTATGTGCGCGGGCACGCGCGTGACTTTGACAATTGGGCCGAAATGGGCGCTCAGGGATGGGCCTATGCCGACGTGTTGCCTTACTATAAGCGGATGGAAAACTGGGATGATGGCGGCCATGGGGGTGATCCTTCGTGGCGCGGTAAGGATGGTCCATTACATGTCTCCCGTGGCAAGCGCGACAATCCGTTGGTGAAGGCATTTGTGGAAGCGGGCGCGCAAGCTGGCTACCAGACAACTGATGATTATAACGGCCAACAGCAAGAAGGTTTTGGGCCTTACGATGCGACGATCCATAATGGCGAGCGCTGGTCGGCTTATAAAGCCTATCTCAAACCCGCCATTGCATCTGGCAACGTTACGGTTGTGCGCGGACTTGCCCGTAAAATTGTCGTTGAAGACGGTCGCGCCACTGGCGTTGAAATCGAGCACAAAGGCAAGATTGAGACCATCCGCGCGACGGCAGAAGTAATCATTTCAGCCTCGTCGATCAATTCGCCGAAATTGTTGATGTTGTCTGGCATTGGTCCCGCGGCACATCTGCAAGAACATGGCATTGAATTGGTGGCAGATCGCCAAGGCGTTGGACAAAATCTGCAAGATCACCTTGAGCTCTACATTCAGCAAGCCGCCACCAAGCCGGTGTCCCTGTTTAAATATTGGAATTTGCTGGGCAAAGCCTGGGTTGGGGCGCAATGGTTGTTCACGCGCAAAGGCGTTGGCGCCTCTAACCAATTTGAAAGCGCAGCTTTTATCCGCTCCAAGCCGGGCGTGGATTATCCGGATATTCAATATCACTTTTTGCCGATTGCTGTGCGTTATGACGGGCAAGCGGCGGCGGAAGGTCATGGATTTCAAGCGCATGTGGGGCCAATGCGGTCCAAGTCGCGCGGCAGCGTTTCCCTGAAGTCAAATGATCCGTCAGATGCGCCGAAGATCAAATTTAACTACATGTCCCACCCTGAGGATTGGGAGGATTTCCGCACTTGCATTCGGCTGACTCGCGAGATTTTCGCGCAAGATGCTTTTGCACCCTATCGCGGCCACGAAATTCAGCCCGGAGCGGACGTTCAAACGGACGCCGAACTCGATGATTTCATTCGAGATCACGCGGAAAGCGCATACCATCCGTGTGGGACGTGCCGCATGGGCAAGGCCAGTGATCCGATGGCCGTTGTCGACCCCGAATGTCGCGTCATCGGGGTAGATGGACTGCGGGTCGCAGACAGCTCGATTTTCCCGCGCATCACCAACGGCAATCTCAACGCGCCTTCGATTATGACCGGGGAAAAGGCGGCTGACCATATTCTTGGCAAAGCCCCCTTGCCAAGAGAAAATGTTGGACCTTGGATCGCGCCGAACTGGGAAGAAAGCCAACGATAATTTTGGGGCCGCCCGGCACTCCATTCACAAATGGTTCAGCCGGAAACCGATGCTGACGATCCAATGCTAATCAACCATTCGCTTTTCATGTGCGAACGGGCTTAGGCCGAGCCACTCTTGCATGCAGGTGATCACTTCGCGTTCGCCACTCAGCTCGAGCCTGCCTTCATCCAAGGCCCTTTCAACCGTGTCCAGCCCCATCCAAATCGCGGTCATTGTGCGCAAGGTGGATTCAGAAAACAGATCAACGTCGTAACCGGGGTCGGCATAGCAGGCCTCTACGCCGGACTGGGGGTCGGCCAGCAGCCAGTAATTCTGTCTCGCCTTTGGCAAGTTACTAAAGACGAATTGCAGGCAAACGCGCCGCGCGGGAAGCGGGGCGATGTTCAGGCAACGATGCATGTCCCATATCAGCAATTCGGGATCGAGATTATTGAGGGAAACCTCTGTCTCCACCCATCTTTGCCCCCATGTCCCGATCCCCATAATAAGGGGCCGGAGGTCTTCACCAGCTTTGGTGAGGCGATATTCTTGCGTGCCTTGTTTGTTTTTGAACGATTGAATAACACCCACTGTTTCAAGCTCACCCAGCCGCTTGGACAATAATGATGGTGACATTCGCGGCACGCCACGCCGAAGGTCGTTGAACCGCGTGCTGCCACATAAAAATTCCCGGATTAGAAGCGGCGTCCAGCGCGCGCAAAGGATTTCAGAAGCCATCGAGATTGGACAAAACTGACCGTAACTGCCGCGCATAAGTGCCCCCCTTTCGGGTCCGGAGTTTTAGTCATTCTAGCCTAGGCCGAATTGTGACGGTGGTCCAGTACAGTTTCTGGACTATCGCTGCGCGGCCAATGGGAGGAACCTGTTTGCACATTCACGATACGAGGGAGAACAGGACATGGCACAAGTTATGGATAGATCAAAAACGGCTATCGACTTCAATGCGACGGCCAAAACTCTGGCTGAATCTTTTGCCGGCAAGGCGCAAGAGCATGACAACAATGACAAGTTCGTTGCCGAAAATTATGCCGAGTTGAAAAGCGCCGGGCTGATATGTGCTGCGGTGCCTGCGGAGTTGGGTGGTCAAGGCGCGAGTGTACGCACCCTTTGCGAGGTTTTGAGTATTATATCGGCGGCCTGCGGCTCAACGGGTCTGGCACTTGCCATGCATACGCATCAGGTGGCGATCCCCGCGTGGCGCTGGCATCATCAAGAGCCAGCGCGTCCGATGGTGGAGCCCCTTTTGCGTCGAATTGCGGCAGAAAAACTGGTGCTGTTGAGCTCGGGCGGATCCGACTGGATCGGCGGTTCTGGCAAAGCGGATCGGGTGGACGGTGGATATAAGATCACCGCACGCAAGGTGTTTTCATCCGGGGCACCTGCAGGCGATATTCTGATGACCAGCGCCATTTTTGAGGAGAACGGCGAAAAAACCGTTCTGCATTTCGGGGCTCCCATGGCCGCGCCAGAGGTCACTGTTTTGGATACGTGGCACACAATGGGTATGCGCGGAACCGGTTCGCACGATGTGCAAATTGATGGACTATTCATCGCGGATGACAAAATTCCGCTTCAGCGCAAGGCAGGTGAGTGGCACCCGGCATTCCAGATGATTGCAACCATTGCGTTCCCGCTGATTTACGCGGTTTATTTGGGCGTAGCACAAAGCGCACGTGACATCGCGATTGACATTGCTGGCATGAAGCCGATCTCTCATCGCGCACAGGCAATTGCAGGCAGAATGGAGAATGCGCTGGTTGCCGCGCGGCTGGCGCATAATTTTATGATTGAGGCGGCTGAGCGCAATGCCCCATCTGCCAACACAGTCAATGATGTGATGATCGGCCGCCGTTTGGTGGAAGAGAACACCATCCGGACCGTCGAATTAGCGATGGAACTGGCCGGTGGTGCGAGCTTTTATCGCCGCACCGAATTGGAACGGCGATTCCGCGATATTCAGGCCGCCCGCTATCATCCACTCCAGAAAGAAGTGCAGGCCGAATATGCTGGCGCCATGGCGCTCGGGCACCCGATTGCGGAAATCTACTAGCACAGGTTTTGGGAGCTAAAACCATGGGACAAAACGCCAAAGCCAGCGAACGATTGAATGCAGGAGGCGCGGCGGCCCCTCACCCACTATCTTCGGTTGATGCGGCTGCATTCCGAAATGCTTTATCGCGGCTGGCTGCGGCGGTGAACGTGATCACCACCGATGGCCCCGCGGGGCGATGCGGCGTCACAGCATCAGCGGTGTGTTCGGTATCGGATACACCGCCAACCGTTTTGGTTTGCCTAAATCGGGCGCATCGCATGAACGGTTTTGTGAAGGCAAATGGCGCATTTTGCATCAACATGCTGGCTGCTGACCAGCAAGACATTGCCGAAATGTTTGCAGGCTTTGGTCGGGTCGGAATGGCGGAGCGCTTTATCCGTTGTGGCGCTATTTCGGACATGGATCGAGCGCCGATTGTGGCCAATGTAATCGCCGCAATTGATTGCGACATAACTGGCATTCGCGAGGTCGGCACCCATTCGGTGATCTTTGGTACGGCCCGAGCGATAAAGATTGGCAAGGACCAAAAGAAGGCTCCTCTTGTCTATCATCAGCAGCACTACCACACCGTACAAATTCTCAAATCAAATGGAGAAAGCGCATGACTAAAATTGCGATTGTACAGGAACCACCTGTATATCTAAATCTTGCAGCCAGCATGGAACGCGCCATTGGCCTTGTTGAAAAGGCCGCTAAAGACGGCGCCAAGCTGCTCGTTTTTCCAGAAGCGTGGTTTCCGGGCTACCCAACCTTTTGTTGGCGCCTCTCGCCCGGGGCGGATATGGGCAAGACCGACGATTTATTTGCCCAACTTCAAGCTAATTCCATCGATCTGAGCAAAAACGGCATGGCCCCCTTGCAAGAAGCGGCGGCGGAGCATGAAATGGTCATCGTTGCGGGGTATCAGGAAGTTGACGGCGCAGTTTCAGGTTCGACCCTGTTCAATTCCTGCATCACGATTGATGCGGACGGTACAATTGCCAACAATCATCGAAAACTCATGCCGACCAATCCTGAACGAATGATTTGGGGTTTTGGCGATGGGGCCGGACTTAATGTGGTGGATACCGCTGTTGGCCGCATCGGTGCGCTTTTGTGTTGGGAAAGCTACATGCCGCTTGCGCGATACACACTCTATGCGCAAAACATCGACATCTATGTGGCGCCAACATGGGACAGTGGCGACACATGGCTTGCCACAATGCAACACATTGCCCGCGAGGGTGGCTGTTGGGTCATTGGGTGTGCAACGGCGCTTGAGGCGTCTGACATCCCAACCGACATCCCCCACTATGACATCTTGTTTCCGAAAAAAGATGAATGGGTAAATCCCGGCGATGCGGTTGTCTACCAGCCGTTCGGTGGGGTTGCAGCCGGCCCGATGCACCGGGAAAAGGGACTGCTTGTTGCCGAAATTGATGTGGCGGCGGCCAAAGCTTCACGCCGGAAGTTTGATGCAAGTGGTCACTATGCGCGGCCAGACATTTTCTCGCTGTCGGTTGACCGAACACATAAGCGGCCAGTTTCGTTTAAATGACAATCAAACCGGCGGTTTTGTTCAACAAAACTGCATCTCAGTGCCGCCGGTTTCAGTCGCTTTTACGAATGTCGCGCTGCCTCAAGTGCGGCGCGCATGTCTTTAATGCCTTCACCTATCTTATCGCCATAGCGTAACAGGCTGCCGCCCAAAAGATAAACCACATCGTCACCATACATGCTGAGCATATCGCCAGCCCTGTCTTTTGACATGCCGCCGCCCGGGCTGGGGAACATGGGTTTCCCGATGCCGTCCGCTGCACGGCATGCATTTGCGATTGATTTGCACTCTTCAACAGAAAAGCCGAAACGACCGCCTACATTGGGGAAGACAGAAATGTCCGAGCCAGCCAAGCGCTGCAACACGCCAAACATCATGGCGTGGGTGAAACCCGTATCATTGGACAAAACATATGGCCCCAAAAAGCTGGGGTGTGTCATGATCGGCAAGTCGAATGCCGTGTCGCGCGAGAAGTGGTTGACGATGTCAAAACCCAATAGGCCGGGCATGAGCAAAATGCCTCCTGCACCCGCCTGTTTGGCAAAATGGGCATCGTCGATCAATGTCGCGAAATGGCCGCCAATGTTGGGCAAGTAGAGGCAGCTTTGACCGGTCTCTTGATTGGCCCGCGCCACCGCGTTGGAGATTTTCTCCACCCGCTCTTTGAACGGCGCTGCCGGCTGGTTCACCAACCCATGATCTTCTTTGACAATATTGGCGCCAGCCACCGCGCACAAATAGGCGATTTCGGCCAATTCGTCGGCACTTGAGCCCTGGGGCTTCAGCACTGGAGAAATCAACCCTCCCTTTGGGGTATCCGCACGTTTGCGCACACCTTCAATACCAAATCGCGCACCGGGAAATTGTTTGCCCAGCGTGGAGCCCAAATCAATATGAGTTACCTGCAGGCCTTTTTGGATTGAAGAATTGCCAAAGATGACGTTGAAAAGCTGCGTTAGCTCTGTGCCAACGCTTTCAGGGCTATAGGAGAGCACAGCCTCGAACTGACCTTCATGGGATTGGCCACAACTTTCAACTTTACCTAAAATCTCGTCCTCGATAAATCCTTGAGGCACCACGTCCCGCGGGATCTCAACGGTCTGCTCCAGCGCGATATTATGGGCGCGTTCCAGCGCCTCATCGTTGCTTTGCGCTTCGATTTGATAGGTAACGTGCAAGCGGTCCATGATTAAAGGGCCTCCGCCTTGGCGCTTGAATGCACCGCATCTACCCGCACTGTGTCTAAATCGTCTGCGTCGATATTGGTTTCAATGTTCATCAGCCCTTCAATGCCACGCACTAGGGCCAGAGCATCAAGACCGTAATAGCGCATCAAATAGGGGCGTGAACCCCCATGGGCATATGTGTCTTGAAGGCCCAAACGCACCAGCTTTTTCTCAATACCAGCTTCGGCGATGGTTTCTGCCACGAGCGAACCGATACCACCATTGATCACATGGTTTTCAAGGGTGATCACCCCGTGTTTGACTGATTGCAAATGGTCAAGCAGACGTTTTGAATCAAACGGCTTGATGGTGTTGAGGTGCAAATGCCGGATCGACACGCCAGCGCCTGCCAAAGCCGCCTTTGCGCGAAGAGCTTCTTCTGTTGTGATGCCCGCTGTCACCACCAGAACGTCATCGCCTTGGGAGAGTTCGCGCATTTCACCCACTTTGATCGGGGTATCAAACAGACGCGGCACCGAACCGCGCAACACGCGACAATAAACCGGACCATCAATGGAATCTGCAGCTTCACAAAGACTTTCGACTTCCGTGGCATCGCCTGTTTCCAAGATCGACATATTTGGCATCGCGCGCATGATCGCAATGTCTTCAATGGCTTGGTGGGTCATGCCACCCGGCGTGGTGACGCCCGGCAAAAAGCCCATGATCCGCACTTTACGGCGCGGATAAGCGATCGAGGCCATCAATTGGTCATAGGGGCGACGATAGGTGAACACCCCAAATGTGTGAATGAAGGGCCGGAAGCCAGCAAGGCCCAATCCGCCCGCAAAGCTCATCATATTCTGTTCAGCCATGCCCATCGACATGAATTGCTCGGGGTGCCGATCGCGGAAGCCATCAATCTCGCAAGATGAGGTCAAATCCGCTGACATGCACAACACATCTTTGTTGGCCAGCGCGTATTTTTCAAATGCACCCGCATAAGGGCGCGTTACCATTTCAACCATTTTGATCTTCCCTAATGCGTGTCGAATTGAACCGGATCAATGCCCAGTTCTTTTGCGATGGAGACGTTCATCTCGTCACGCTCTTGTTCTGATTTAAAGCGCACATAGTGCAAGCGCGGGAATCGTTTTTGCAAAAATGACATGCCGTGTGTGGGTGATGAATGCGCCAGAATTATCAAGGGCTGCCCCTCATGTGGCTCTTTTTTGGCTTGTCGCATCGCATCCAAATCATGGGCGTCAATTTCCACCACGGTTGCGCCAAAGGCGCGCATCTTGGTGGCGATATCGCGTACTTCCATAACTGAGGACATGGCGCCATCGCACTGCTGATCATTCACATCCATGATCGCCCACACATTGTCGATACCATGGTGCGCGCAGGCCTGAATGGCTTCCCAGGTCTGTCCTTCTTGCACTTCACCGTCGGACATGAACACGCAGACTTCGCCAGGTTCGCCGCGCAAGCGACGGCCATATGCAAGGCCAGCGCCCGTGGATAGGCCGATGCCGAGGGTGCCATTGTGCACTTCCATGCCGGGAGAGTGTTCCGCGCCAATCATTTCAACTGAAGAACCGTCCTTATTGAACATTTCAAGCCCCTCTGCCGCCATGCGCCCTGTCTCGATCAAGGTGGCATAGGCCACCAGCGCGTAGTGGGCTGGGGCAATGAACAGTCGGTCATATTGGGGTTCAAACGGCCCGTTGTAGCCAGCACCGGTGACATAGTCATCATTGCCCGGCGCGGGCACCCCGCCAAATGGCGGCGGGATCATCGGCATTGTTGGCTCGCCCAAATTCAACGCTTCATTGTAAAGCCATGCCAATTGCTCAGCGGCTGAACAGGCTTGGCTGAGATAGCCACCATTGTTGCGCATCGAGTGTTCAAAAACGCGGCGGCGTATGCCCAACGCGATCTCTTCTGTCGTCTTTTGGTTTTTCACCCGTTCCCCCATCAAAAGTGTGGCGTGGATTCTCTAATTATTACTAATGTCAGTAACACATAACATTTGATAAATAAAGCGTGCAGGCGCCCTGAACTGCTAAAAAATCACGCCTTTGCGCAAGATAAAGCACCCAAATGGGCGCATTTCACCCACACGCACCACAGCAAAGCAATTTTTGGCGCGTTGGTAGAATGTTTGACGCTCAAGTGAGCCGAGATTTGCAGGCGCTGGCTTGGCCTTTTCCAGCACATCAAATACCAATTGATGCACCTCACCCATTTCGTCGGGCGCATTGTCGATTTCCATGCGCCATGCGCAAAAATCGTAAAATTCTTCAAGCGGGAAATGCTTGGTCATGGCGTTGATCAAAGCTGGGGCATCCATGCCGGGCAGGTCGACGATTTCGCCGGTTACTGTTTCAAGCGCTGTCGAATGAGCAGGAAAATTTGCATCCACAATAGCGATCTCGTCGCCATGGCCCATTTGCATCATCACATAGACGAGATGGGCGGATAGTTTGCGGTCTAGTCCTTTGAGCATTTGCTCCTCCACAAAAAAGGGGCGATCTTGGGTTTTGCCCAGTTGATCGCCCCAAGTTCAAAGGGTTGCGTCTTTTAGATTATGGCAACGGCATCCAGTCTGGAACCGCCACTGGTGCATGGGCAAACTGTGGCAATTTTTCGCTCAGCTCTTCCATGTTTTTGATGTCTTTTTCCAACAGATCTTTTTGTGTGATCAAGGTTGGTGGCACCACAACGCTTGCGCCGGGATCTTCACCAGCCAACATCATGGCCAAGGCCCGTACAGACACTTCGCCCACAACTGCTGGGTTGGTTGCCGCTGTGGCTTTCCAAGCACTGTTTGGCTCGCGCATTGCTGCAATGTCAGATGTCGAAACGTCAGCGGAATAGATGCTGACTTGATCGGTCATGCCCGCTTCATCAACAGCAATTTTTACGCCTTTAGCAAATTCATCATATGGCGCAAACATCACAGTGATGTCTGGGTTGGCGGACAATACTGAACGCGCTTGGTTGGCGTTTGAGTTGGCGATTGGGTTGTCCAATGTGCCGAACTGGGCTTTTTCGTCGATGCCAGGATAGCGTTCTTTGAACTCTACCCAAGTTTCGTTACGACGATCCAATGGCGCGATGCCTGGTACGTAGACATAGCCGGCTTTCCAGCTCTCGCCATTGTCAGCGATCGCTTGTTCCAAAGCCAAACGGGCCAAGTCGCGGTCAGACTGTTCGATCTGCGGCACCGCTGGATTTTCAACATTCACGTCAAAAGCCACAACTTTGATGCCTGCATCCACTGCGCGTTGCACAGCTTCCTGCATGGATTCAGTCAGGCCGTGCTGCACGATGATGCCGTCTACACCAAGGGCGATGGCTTGATCGACCATATCTGCTTGCAAGGCAGCGTCCTGACGGCTGTCCAACACGCGCAGATCAACGCCCAAAGCTTCTGACTGACGCTCTACGCCAGACAAATAAGCCTGGAAAAAGTCACCCGTTGAGAGATAACGCACCAACGCAATTTTCACATCGCCTGGATTGTCGAATGGTGCAGGCATATCGGCCGCATGGGCCAATCCTACGAAGCTAGATGCGGCAAGGGAAACCCCTGCGAGCATTTTAGCAAACATGCGTCTAGTTAGTTTCATTTGGTTCCTCCGATTTAAGTCGACCATATTGTTGAACGCTCTAGGGTGGTCGGGCCTAGCGTCTATTTGAAAGCGCGAACGTGAACATGAGGGCCACCACCAGCACGCCACCTTTCACAAAGTCCTGCGTGTAATAAGGGGCATTCATCATGGTGAGGCCTTGCAGCAAAATGCCGACGAAAAGTGCGCCGATTGCCGTGCCGAAAGCATTTGGCTTGGCGGCGCCCAGAACGGCAAAACCGATCAGCGCGGCGGCCACGGAATCGAGCAGCAAATTGTTGCCCGAGGCGATATCGCCACGGCCAAGACGGGCCGCAAGCAAGATGCCACCCATTGAGGCCAAAACGCCTGAAATCATATAGGCGATGATTTTGTATTTTTTCACCGGCACACCAGCAAGGCTTGCGGCGCGTTGGTTGGAGCCAATCGCGTACATCACTCGGCCATAACGGGTATATTCAAGGAAAAGCCAGATGCCGATGGCAATAACAATCAAGAAGACCACGGAAACCGGGATCAGATTGTCGATAAAGAAGTCAAAGCGATGACGGCCCAGCGCCAAGAATTCTGGCGAAAAGCTACCCTGAGCTGTCGAACCATCGGGCAAGCTCATGCCAGTCGCGATGGAGCGCCCTTCGGTTGGAATACGCTGCAGACCAATCAGCAAGAACATCATGCCCAATGTTGCCAGCAAATCCGGCACGCGCATTTGCACAATCAAGAAGCCATTGATCAGTCCGACCAGCGCGCCCATCAACAAACAGGCAACAACGGCAACCAGTGCGCTTTGCTCGAGCACCACCATCACATAGGCGGATAGCATCAACGCCGAAGTGGCGACCGCCCCAATGGACAGATCAAACCCATCCACCACCAAGGTGGCCGTTACGCCCAAGGCCAAAATGCCGGTGATGGCAACAGACTGGAAGATAAACACTGCGCTATAGGGACTTGCAAACCCTTCTGCGGCAATGCTGAAATACACCACAAGGCCGACCAACAAGGCCACAAAGCCATAGCGAATGGCGTAGTCGGTTAATGACATTGTTTTTGTGTTTACACGGGTTTCGCTCATCGAGCTGCCCCTTCTTTTTGCTTTTGTTGGTCTTTTGCCGCTGCAGCGCCAGATACTTGCTCTAAGATCAAGTCCACATCGACATGTTCATTTTTGTGCTCACCGACAATGGTGAATTCAGCCATCACCAAAATACGGTCTGCAATTTCCAAAGCCTCATCCAATTCCGCCACCAGCACGATGGTAGCCCGATCTTTGGCTGTTTCGCGCAATTTGGTGCCAATATCGCGACGCGCAGCGATATCCACCCCTTGGAAGGGCTCATCCAAAATCAGCACGTCGCATTCGTGAGAGAGCCAACGGCCCACCATGACTTTTTGCTGGTTGCCGCCAGAAAGCGTGCCAATTTCATCATTGGCCCCCTGGCAGACGATGCCCAGCTTGTCGATGGCGGCATTGGTTATTTTGTATTCGGCATTTCGGCGCACAAAACCGAAGGAAGACAGGCTGGACAAGAACGGCAAGGTAATGTTGCGGTTAATATCGAAATCCTGAACCACACCGTTTGTGCCACGGTCTTTTGCGCACAAAAACACGCCTTGATTGATGGCATCGCGTGCGGAGTTTGGCGCATAGGGCTTGCCGTTAAGTTGCACTTTGCCGCCAGCCGCAGCCATTTGACCAAATAGAACTTCAGAAAGCTGGGTTTTGCCCACGCCAACCAACCCGGTGATCGCGATCACTTCATTGCGGTGGGCTGTTAGATTAATCGGCTGGCTTTCAGGTTTGAGTTTCACATCGGTGAGCTCCAGCACTTTTTCGCCAGGCGCTTGTACGGTGATGTTCACATCGGTCATGGTGTGCCCGAGCATGTCATTCACGGCGCCCTCATAATCCAGCGGCGCTGTTTCGTATTTGCCAACAATAGTGCCATCTCGCATGGAGACAATTCTGTCGGCCACGCGACGGATATCTGACATGCGGTGGGAAATATAAAGAATCGCAACGCCGCTCTCACGTAGTTTTTCCACCAACCTGAACAGGCGCTCAGCTTCGGCTGCGGAAAGGGAGGAGGTCGGCTCATCCAAAATCATCATTTTGGGCGAATGGGCCATGGCCCGTGCAATCGCGACCAATTGGCGATCAGCGAGCGTGAGGTCGCTGACCATTGAATTCATATCAAAGTTCAAGTCGAGTTTGGCGGCAATTTCCTCAGCGGATTTGCGAATCCGTCTTGGATTGAGCAATGGCGCGCTCTTTGGGTTGGCCAACCAGTCCAACATCAAGTTGGACGCCACATCCAAGTCTGGCACCACCCCATCATTGATGTTTTGGTGCACAGTGACGATGCCTGCTTGCAGCGCCGCTGACGGCGTGTTGGGCGCAAATGGCTCGTCGTTGAGAAACACTTCACCTGCGTCCGCTTCATATAGGCCACAGATTATTTTCACCAGCGTAGACTTGCCCGCCCCGTTGGCGCCCATCAAAACGGTCACCTTGCCCGCAGGGATATCAAGATCCACGCCGCGCAACACACGGTTGGCGGCAAATCTCTTTTCTAGCCCACGAATTTTAATGGGTATTCCAGCCATAGTCTCCTCCGATGAAGTCACGTTAAATGCATCTGACATCAAATGTCAAACGTTATTGACATTTGACATTTAAATTGCAAATCATGGGTCAATATGTGTTTGGCGTTTGCGCTTTTGCATGTCACCCTAACCCTTGAATTTGTTAGCGTGACGAGCGCTTTGGGAGGATATTGTGAGCAATCCATATGAACCATTAAATGTAGACACAATTGGCGAAAAACTTGGCCATTTGGAGATTTTACAGGAAAAAGTAGGCCCCGATTCCAGCACGTGGACAGCCCAAGAAGTCGGCGATGGAAACTTAAACCTTGTGTTTATTGTCACCGGCCCGAGCGGACAAGCAATTGTGAAGCAGGCGCTGCCTTATGTGCGCCTTGTGGGCGACAGTTGGCCCCTGCCGCTAAAGCGTGCCTTTTTTGAATATCACGCGCTGACACGGCAGGCAAAATATGCGCCAGAGGATGTGCCGGAGGTTTATCACTTCGACGAATCGCAGGCGCTTATTGTGATGCAGTTCATGTCACCGCATGTCATTTTGCGCAACAGCCTGAAAGATGGTGTGCAGCATAAAAATTTGGCTGAGGTGGCTGGCAAATTTTGTGCCCGTACTTTGTTCCGCGGCTCAGACCTTTCAATGGACACAAAGCAGCGTAAAAAGGATTTGGCACTTTTCGCGGACAATATTGAGCTTTGTGACATTACCGAAAATCTGGTGTTCACTGACCCTTATTATGATGCGGAGATGAATCGCCACACCAGCCCGCAATTAGACGGCCTCGTGGCCAGCCTGCGCGCGGATATCGACCTTAAAGTCGCCGCACAGCATCTAAAGGCCAAGTTCTGTAACAATGCAGAGACTTTGTTGCACGGCGATTTGCACACCGGCTCCATCATGGTGACTGAAACGGACACGGTTGTGATTGACCCTGAATTTGCCACCTATGGTCCCATCGGGTTCGACATTGGCATGTTGTTGGGCAATTTCTATATGGCGTTTTTTGCGCAAGATGGCCACGAATCTGAAAAAGGCGCGCGCGACGATTATGCCCAATGGATTTTGGACGTGACGTGCGACATCTGGCACCATTTTGAAGAAGAGTTCAGCCATTTGTGGCGTACGGAACGCAACGGCATTTTGTATGACCAGCGGCTTTACGAAGACCAAAATCAAAACCTTGCGTCAGAACAAGCGCTGGCCGATCGGTTGAACGACATATGGACAGACTTGCTTGGCTTTGCTGGTGTTGAAATGCACCGCCGCATTCTGGGTCTGGCTCACATTATGGAGCTCGACAGCATCGAAGATGATGATCAACGCGCCGCCTGTGAAGCGCGGGCATTGCATTTTGGCCGCCAGCTTGTGATTTCACGCGCTGCATATAAATCCCCCCACCAAATCGCCGAGCTTGCGCGCACGGTTAGAAAGGACAATTTCCTATGAAAATAGATGGCACCCATTATCGCTCGATTTGGCTTGGGGACGATCAAAAAACCGTCAAAATAATTGAGCAGCGCCTGCTGCCGCATGAGCTGAAGGTCGTTGACCTGAAGTCGCGGGAAGACGCGGCCATTGCGATTAAGGATATGTGGGTGCGCGGTGCGCCGCTGATCGGCGCCACCGCGGCGTACGGCATGGCTTTGGCTATGGCCGACGATCCATCGGATGCCAATTTGGAAAAATCGTGGGAGATTTTGCACGAGACACGCCCCACCGCCATCAATCTACGTTGGGCTTTGAACCGCGCCAAAGCGCATCTTGGTGCCATGGCACCGGAAGAACGCGCGGCAGCGGCTTACAAACTGGCAGCCGAAATTTGCGATGAAGATGTAGAGATCAATCGCTCCATTGGCGAAAACGGCCTCAAACTCATTGAAGAGATTGCGGCCAAAAAAGCGCCGGGCGAAACGATCAATATTTTAACTCATTGCAATGCGGGGTGGCTCGCCACTGTGGACTGGGGCACCGCCACCTCGCCCATCTATCATGCGGTGGAAAAAGGCTTGAAGGTTCATGTGTGGGTGGATGAAACCCGGCCCCGCAACCAGGGCGCACAATTGACCAGCTGGGAAATGGCCAGCCATGGCGTGCCGCACACGTTGATCGTGGACAATGCGGGCGGCCATTTGATGCAGCATGGGCAAGTGGACATGGTGATTGTGGGGACAGACCGCACCACCGCCCAAGGCGATGTGTGCAACAAGATCGGCACCTATTTGAAGGCGTTGGCCGCCAAGGACAATAATGTGCCTTTCTATGTGGCGCTGCCCTCACCCACCATCGATTGGACCGTGAACGATGGCGTGAAGGAAATTCCAATTGAAGAACGCGATGGCCGCGAAGTGACCCATGTTTATGGCAAGCTGGAAAATGGCGAGCGTGATTGGGTGCAAATTTCACCTGACGCCACCCCAGGTGGCAACCCCGCATTTGACGTGACACCATCGCGCCTGATCACTGGTCTGATCACAGAGCGTGGCATTTGCGATGCTTCGAGTGAAAGCTTGAAAAAACTATTCCCTGAGCAGGAATAATGTGGGAAGGGGGCGCAACATGGTTTGCGCCCTTTTCTTTTTAACGTCTAATCTAAAGCGAGAATAAGTTCAGCTGTTTCCGCATCGGTCACCAAATGGGTCGCATAGCCGCCATTCATCACCGCCGCCATCGCTTTGGCCTTATCTTCGCCGACGGAAACCAAAAGTCCCATTTCGAGATCTGTTAGCTTGTCCAGTTCAACGCCAATCATGCGTTCATCAAGCGGCCCTTTGACAGGTTTACCGACCTTGTCGACAAAACGACCACACAAGACCCCACTGGCGCCATTTTCCACATAGGTTTTCAAATCGTCTTCGCTGGCAATGCCGCTCATCACGACGTGGGAATTGGCGCACACAGACCCTGCGGCAAACACAGCCTTGTTGCATTGATCCAACGCGGCCAACTGATTTTTAATGATCGGCTCCGCCCGCAATTGCCGGGCCAAATCAATGTTGGTGACAATGGCCGGCGCATGCAAATTGATGCAGGCCGCGCCGAGGCCCTGTGCCAAATGGGCGGAACAGATTTCGGCAGTGAAGCCATAGGGCGTTGCCATCGAACCGACGAGCTGCGCCACTTCCACATCAGGAATGGTCACATTGGCAGAGGACACCAAAAGTTCTGCCATTTCATATATGGTTTGCCCCCAAGCGACCCCCAGCTTATCGCCGGGCGCCACCAAATCCGGCAACCATTCGGCCGCGCCGCGCGCGGCCCGTGTGAGCCGCGATTGAATATCGCCCAACCCGTTGGGCACGATAAAGGCGGCTTTCAGGCCAAACTTTTCGCGCAATTGGTGCGAAAGCTTATGGCCCATAAATACGTCAGGCGCCATGGTGACGCGGATATAGTTCCGCTCACGCGCTTCCTGCAAATAATTAACGACAGTGGCGCGAGACACCGCCAAGCGATCGGCAATTTCGTTTTGGTTTAGCCCGTCATGGTAATAAAGCCACGCCGCTTCCACCACGATTTCGTCACCACTCACCTGTCCTGAGGCGCGTCTTTTGCCGTATGCCATAAAATCCCTCTTTTTTCTATTTGACAGATGTTACTAACATTTGTCAAATTACAGAAAATTTCCCCTAACTGGACGGACAGCTTCGTGGTAAAAAATCTCTGGAACGACAAAGACGCTCAACATTTTCTTGATAATGCTGGCCCAGAGGAAGCAGATCGTCAACTGGCATTGAGGGTTTATACATCCCGTATCATTGGTCAAGACCCTGATATGGTGATGCATGGAGGTGGCAACACTTCTGTGAAGGTGAAACGCGCGGATATTTTCGGCAATGAAATAGATGTGCTTCACGTAAAAGGCAGCGGTTGGGACCTTGAAACCATCGAAGCGGCGGGCCTGCCCGGTGTGCACATCACACCGCTTGAAAAGCTACGCCAGCTCCCAGCGTTATCCGACGAAGACATGGTGAATTTGCAGCGCTCCAACCTGCTCGACAGTACGTCGCCGAACCCTTCAGTTGAAACCTTGCTGCATGCATATATCCCCCACAAATTCGTCGATCACACCCACGCCACGGCCATGCTGGCTTTGGCCAACATGCCGAATGTGGAAGAGGTGATCAAAGAGATCTTTGGCGATAAGGTGGCTCTGGTGCCCTATATTATGCCTGGCTTTGAACTGGCCAAGGTGGCGGCCGATATCTTTGATCAGAACCCTGATGTTGAAGGGCTGCATCTGATCAATCACGGTCATTTCACGTTCGGCCCTGACGCCAAATCATCCTACGAATTGATGGTTGAGCATGTGAGTGCGGTTCAAGACTGGTTTGAGCGCCGCGCTGAAGCGCAGCCCCCTGTGCGCGGGTCAATGCTCAGTGCCAAAAGCATCTTGCCGAAAATTCGTGCCAGCCTTGCCCGTGCCATGAAGACACATACGGGCAATCAGGACCAAGCCGCACCATTTTTGGATTTGCGTGCCAATGACCAGATTTTGCGCTTTCTCACCCGCGATGATTTGGGTGATCTGGCCAAGCGCGGTGTAGCCACACCAGACCATGTGATCCGTACCAAAGGGTTTCCTACCATTATCGCCAGCGACGATCAGCAAACAATTGATGCGGCCATTGATGCATTTGTCGAGAATTACAAAGCCTATTTCGCGCGGCAGGACGCACGAGTGAGCGATCAAAAAACCATGTTGGTGCCCACCCCAAATCTATTTTGGGTGCCCGGTCTCGGTTTGATCGGGGTTGGCGGCAATGCTGCCGCTGCTCGCATTGCAGCAGATCTCGGCACGCAAACGATTCAGGTGATGGAATGGGCCGAGGCCAATGGTGGCTTTTACCCGATCAAGGAAGATGACCTTTTTGATATGGAATATTGGTCATTGGAACAGGCCAAGTTGGGCAAAGCCAAACCAAAGCCATTGCAAGGCAAAGCCGTGTTGGTGACGGGCGGTGCCGGTGCAATCGGACTGGCCACAGCAAAAGCATTCAAAGATCAGGGCGCCAACATTTTCGTGGTCGACCGGGATCAGGATGCGTTGATCGGAGCTATTGGCAATTTGGGCATGGATCATGATGGCGCCGTGATCGATCTTTGCAGCACGGAAGGGCCACAACATGCCATTGATGCCATCGTTCGACGGTTCGGCGGCATTGACATTTTGGTCACCAATGCAGGCGCGGCGTGGTCAAAATCCATGCTCGATATAGATCAAGATACATTGCGCAATAGCTTTGAGCTCAATTTCTTCTCGCACCAAAAAATTGCGCAAGCTGCAGCAAAGGTGATGCATACCCAAGGCACGGGCGGCGATATTCTCTTCAATGTATCCAAGCAAGCGGTCAATCCAGGCAAAGATTTTGGCGCTTATGGATTACCCAAGGCCGCGACATTTTTCTTGGTCAAGCAATTTGCCCTCGAGCTCGGGGAAATGGGCATCCGTGTCAATGGCGTTAATGCCGATCGCATTCGCTCTGGTTTGTTGACTGACGAATTCATCGAAAGCCGCTCTAAATCTCGCAACATCAGTGCCGAAAATTATATGGCTGGTAATTTGCTCAAGCGGGAGGTCGAGGCCCACCACGTTGCGGACGCATTTGTGGCACTTGCGCTCGCGGCCCGCACAACGGCGCATATAATGACCGTAGACGGCGGCAACATTGAAGCCAGCTTACGCTAACCAAACTTGTCGGCACGTGAACTGGCTAGTCACGTGCCGCTCCCCAGCGCGCAATCGGTCAACCGCTACGGCTCCAATCCAACAAATTGGCGATCAGGCGGTAGGCACCCGGCACCAGCTTATCAAGCTGGTGATGCAGGATCAGACTGGTGTGTATGTGGCGCCCCTTGCCAAACGCACCGACAAGCAAGCTGCCCTCAAGTGGCTTCTCGCCCGCATCATGCATAGACAAGAGCGGCTGATAGGCATCGTCCCAGGTTGAAGCAAAATAGAGCCCTCGCTCCTTGTGCCAATCTGCCCAGTCGTCAGCCCCTATTGTGTTTGGCCCGTTCAGCACCTCGTGCTCGGGCGCCAAATAGGTCACGGCTGCATTTTCATCGGTCACACGCCACCGTAAGGAGGGTTTGCCAATTTCCAATGGCGCCAATGGGACCCGATCTTTATCCCAATTGTCCCATGGGCGATGATATAGGGTGAGCAAATTGCCGCCGCCATGCACCCATCTATGTAGTGTCTCGATATTGTTGAGCAATTCGGGGCGAGTGCGGAAAGCAAATACCCCCACAATGATGCTATCAAAATCATCAAACCGACCCGCTGCAATGGCATCGTCGTCGATGTTTGCCACCTCCACGCCAAATTGGTTTAGCCAGTAATCCACACGATCACTGCCGCCACCAATATAGCCAATACGTCCCCGTGGCAGCGTGGCATCCAAAACACGCACCGACAATCGCGCAGGCTCTGCCCGATTGAGTGGTCCCGTGTGCGGATAATGCATACGCCGGACAAAATAGGCATCTTCACCGCCCAGCGTCACGGGCAACTCATAAAGACCTGGCTCAATGTTTTCCTTCGCCGTCAACGCAATCCCTCGAGCCCCCACTTCGCATTCCAAAGAGTCGTCTCCAGCTATCTGCAAATCGTCGGCGCTGCCGCCCGCACGCTCAATAGATTTGGTGGCCAAGCATTGTTTATTCAGCAAAATTGCTTTGGGCTCCAAGGCCACTTCATGTGCAGGCAAAATGTTTAGCCGTTGCAATGGATCAATTTGCATTTCTATTTTCACGCCTTCGATCGTCCACGCGAGCTGCAGATGGACATCTTCATTGGCGCGCACTGGCGACCAAATATCGGGCAATGGATCGCTTGGTAGCGCGTCCACGGGCACTCGGACCTCGAATTGATGTGGCGCTTCTTTTGTTACCTGCCATCCTGCTGGGCAAACGACCGTCGCTTCAATGTCAAATGGCGAATCCAACTCCACCTCAAATCGCACCGCATCGCCGGGACGCGCATAAATCTGATCTGACGACAAACTGGCGCGCACTGGACAGGCAAAGTAAAGCGCACGCTGTAGTTGCATCTCTTTTGCATCGAGCCGATGGATGATTTCGGCCTTCGCGTGGCTTGGACATTGCGCCTTGGCTTCACGCACAGCTTCCAGCGCCGCCAGCAAAGATGTCATAACACGATTGGCATGCGGCCAATGCTCAAGCGCAGCGTCCATCGCACTTTGTGCGGTGAAAAGCAGCAAGCCGATTTCGGGCGCTTTGGCGTAATTTGCCAGCTGGTCTAAAGTCTGGGGCAGCCCCTCAAATATTGAGTGCTCATCATGGGGTGCCTCGTCGGCCGCCCAGGCCAAATGCAGGGGCCATTTTTTCTCTTTGCCCGGCGCGACCCAGGTGCCCATGCCTTGCGTTTGGTGGTAAGCGCGAGACACTTGCCCCAATTGCGCATAATCCATACCGATCACAGGATCTTGGCCAGTCCCGTCAATCTCCACGGTTGCGGGCGGCGGCGGCAAGTCATCATCATATGCATCTCCCGCACCAGACCATGCGGGCAGATAGAGTTTTTTGACATGCCACACAGGTAGATTTTGCTCAGGAAACGCCTCTGGATCAGCGGCCAATATCACCGCCTTATAGGCACTTTTTGTCATCGCCCGATGGTGCCCGTGCTGCCCCGGCACATCCAGAAATGTGACGGCGGCGATATCTGGACGCTCGGTACGTAAAATCCAAACAAAACGCTCTAACGTGCGCGCTTCGCCCCACTTTTCTAGGGTTTCTTCGCCACTTTTGGAAAATCCAAAGTCTGCTAGCGGATCACCGGGATATTGGCACAGCCAATATTGGGTCATGTCCAAAATGTCTGCCGCACGTTCCATTTCACGCGTACGCACCACGCCAAGATCAACACCGGTTTCGGTGCCAATTGCATTCTGCCCGCCTTCCCCACGGGTAGAACAGGCGTGGGATAAATTGATCCCATCGCGATAATGCAAAGCCGCCAGCATGGTGGAGATTTCATCATCAGGGTGTGCACCGGTATTCATAAAGGAGACACAGGATTTTAGCGGCAACAAAGCGCGCCAAAGCTGCACAGAACGTGGCTGCGCAAAGGCGTTTAACAATCGATCTGCATCATGCTTGGGCATAATTATTCCTTTGCGTTCAATATGTTCGTGTGTTTGGCGTTATGGTTTGGTGGATCACCATTGCGCCCGCACCCAATGCCGCCGTCAGTCGGCCGGAAAACCCACGCATGACCCGCGGGCAGGTGCGGTCTTCGCGATTGGAAACAGACCCATCGGGCAAATCGAGGCGTTCGATAAGCGCGTTGATGACAGCGTCGGGCAACGCCCCACCTAAAATCACGCTTTGGGGGTCAAAAATGTTCTCTAGCGTGCCAATGACGTGGGCTAGATGTTGAGCGGCCTGGTCAAGCCAATCGCGAAAATGTGGATTATCCTGCGCCACCAATTGAGCAAAATCATCGCCGGAATTTGCGTCGATTCCAAATTGTGCCAAATGTTGCCGAGCCGCATAGCGGCTGGCATAGGTTTCAAGACACCCTTTGTTGCCGCACGGGCAATCACGACCGCCAATTTGCGTGACGATGTGGCCGATTTCACCCGCATTTCCAAACGCACCGCGCATCACATGCCCCTGAGAAATCACCCCAAGGCCAATACCCGTACCGAAATACACATAGCAAAAATCGTCCATGTCACTGGCGACCCCTGCCACCCGCTCTGAAACAGCGGCGGCTGTCGCGTCATTTTCGATCAGAACGGGATGTCCTATTTCGGCTTCAAATGCCGCCTGAGGATCAACATCTTCCCACCCTGGCAGCACAGCTTCACCGGCACTGGAGATGGCTGTTTCGCCAAACGGACCGGGCATCACCACACCCACACCCAACAGGCTTTTCGGACTAAAGGCAGTGGCGGCTATTGCTGCCCGCACCTGATCGCCCACCGCTTTGATCGCCGGCTCCGGGTGAGCATCCTCCAGCATCACACGTTCAAAATAAATCTGCTTGCCCGACAAGTTCAACGCGGCAACAATAATCACATCCGGTCGCAACTCGACGCCGATCGCAAAGGCCCCCTCGGGATTGAACCTATATTGCAAAGCAGGCTTGCCGCGCACCCCAGTTTTGTGGCCGTCGGGCATGAGCAATTTTTGACGCTCAAGTTCAGCTGTAATGTTAGAAACCGCCTGAATACTGAGCCCGCAACTACGCGCAATTTCGGCCCGCCCGGCAGGTTCATTCGCCCGCACATAATCAAGCACCACTTTTTGATTGTGGTCGCGATTGCGCAGCGCGTTGCCGCCAATAATGCCTGTTGTGCTCTTTGTTGTCATAAATGAAATTTATTTACTCAATTAACTTGAGTTAAGTATTGATTTGTTTTCTCAAATGGTCAACACTTACCGGCAGGCTCGAGCAAAAAAACATCAAATGTAGGGCATATCCCTCCATTAAGATGTTGAAAAACAAAAATAATATTCAGCCTTGAGCACAACCTATAGTGGAGGGATCCAAAAATGAAATCATGGAAGAACAAGCTACTGGGCTTTGCCTCAGGTGCAATTTTCGCCCTCAGCGCCGGGTCATCCTGGGCTGTGGAAATCGAATATTGGCAATATTTTTTCGAAGCCCGCGTCAATGCCATTGATGCGCTGATCGAAAAATTTGAGGCTGAAAACCCAGACATCACCGTCAAGCACAACACATTCCCTTATGCGGATTACCGCACCAAAGTGGCGGCAGCGATTCCCGCAGGCGAAGGCCCGGACGTTGTGCAGCTATTTTATGGGTGGTTGAATGATTATGTGGACGCTGAGCTGATTACGCCGCTGCCCACCGATATGTTCCCCCCGGAAAAAATCGAAGCCGAATTTTTCCCCATGGTGCAAGCCATGAAGCGTGATGGTCAATATATGGCGCTGCCCACTGCGGTGCGCTCATTGGCTCTTTTCTACAATGAACGCTTGTTTGAAGAGGCTGGCATCGAAAACCCGCCAGCAACGCTGGATGAGTTGGTCGAATCTGCCAAAAAACTCACCAAAAAAGACGGCTCCGGCAACATCACGCAGGTGGGCATCACCACAGGCATGAATGCTCAGGATCACCATTGGTGGCGCGAGGTGTTGACCCGTCAGTTTGGTGGCGAGCCCTACACCGACAATTATCAGAATGTGAATTATGATGATGACGGCAGCGGCGCTGCGGCCATGAAGTGGTATACCGACCTGCAGAACGTGCACGAGGTGACCCAAGCAGGCTTTATGGACGAGCCGCAAGCGGCCTTTAAAGCAGGGCGCGCAGGCATGCACATTGATGGTTCATTCCGCATTGGGGCACTTGAAAAGACCCGCGGATTGAAGTGGGGCGTGGCTGAACTGCCCGCTGGCCCTGATGGCACCAAGTCCAACTATTCAAGCTATTGGGTGAATGCCGTCACCTCTAAGGCACAAGGCGAAAAAGCCGAAGCTGCGCAGAAGTTCCTGGCCTTTATCACATCAGACGAAGCAATGCAGATTTGGCTGGACACAGTTGGCGAGCTGCCTGCGAAACCTTCGGCCGCATTGACAGATGAAAACAAAGCCAATCCTGTGTTTGGTCCTTTCATCGAAGGCTTGGGTTATGCAAAAACCACCATTTTTGCCAATGAGTCAGCTCAACGTCAGGTCTTGATGGATGCAACACAACGCATCTTCCTTGAAGGACAAACCGCTGAGCAAGCCATTGCGATTGCGGCAGAAGAAGAGCAAAAAATTCTCGACGAATATTACGGCGAATAATCGAGTTAGAGGGGCGGCGGCGCGTCGCCCCTTTATATTCTGAGGGGAACAGATATGAGCTTTTACGCCAATTTGACCATCAAACAAAAACAGGTGGTTTGGGCATGGACGTTTCTGTCGCTGCCAATTCTTTTTTATTGTGTCATACGCTTCTACCCAACCTTGAATGCCATCACCTTATCGTTTCAAGAATGGAACCTGTTGGGCGATCGCACGTGGGCTGGTGTCGACAATTATGCCAAATTGTTCGCGGACCCTGTTTTTTGGAAAGTGTTTAAAAACACCTTTATCTATTTGCTTTTGGGCACACCGGTCAGCTTGGTCCTGTCATTCCTTGTCGCTTATCATCTGGACAAAGTGCGCTTTATGCACGGCACCATCAGAGCGCTCTACTTTCTTCCCTTTATGACATCAGCAGTTGCCATGGCATGGCTTTGGCGCTGGTTTTATCAGCCCGTGCCGATTGGCCTCTTCAACAATGCGTTGGCCAGTGTCGGCATTCCGCAGTTTCCCTTCCTGTCCTCAACCACCTGGGCGCTTCCCTCAATTTTGGCACCGGCGGTTTGGGCAGGTTTGGGTTTTCAAATCATCATCTTTATGGCCGGGCTGCGCGCCATTCCGCAAACTTATTATGAAGCGGCCCGCATTGATGGTGTTGGTCCTTGGACCATTTTATGGCGCATTACCCTGCCGCTGCTCAAGCCGACCATAGTCTTCCTGGTCGTGCTGTCATCGATTGGGTTTTTGCGGATTTTCGACCAGGTCTTCAACATGACCTCAAACAATCCGGGCGGTCCTTTGAACTCCACCAAACCGTTGGTTTTGATGATTTATGAAACCGCCTTTGACTCATTTGACATGGGGTATGCCGCTGCCCAAACCGTAGTGCTTTTTGTCATTCTTTTGGCGGTGAGCCTGGCGCAGCTTTATATCATGAGGGACAAGTAAGATGGCCAACACAGCAGAAATTAAAGTCACGGCTGACGCCCTTGATAAAGCCGCGCCAAAGCGCCATGCCCGCAAACAGGACCCCGCCGCAATTTTGCGTTGGATCTTGCTGATGGGTGGCGGCATCCTGATGGTGTTGCCGATTGTTTACATGCTCTCCACCTCGCTCAAATGGCCGCATGAAATTTACAATCTATCCATCTTTCCGGATGAACCCACCCTCGATAACTACGCGTATGTGCTTGAAGATGGCCGCTTTTATATGTGGTTCGTCAACTCGCTTATTATCGCGGTGATCACCACGGTCTCCGCCGTGCTGTTCGACGCGCTTGTGGGATACACCTTGTGCAAGTTTGAGTTCCGTGGCCGCCTGATCGTGTTCGTTGCCATCTTGTCAACGCTGATGATCCCAACCGAGATGCTGGTGATCCCCTGGTATTTGATGGCCAAAAACTTTGGCTGGCTCGACACCTATTGGGGCATCATGTTCCCCGGCATTATGACGGCGTTCGGCACGTTCTTGATGAAGCAATTCTTTGAATCTGTGCCCAACGACTTCTTGGAGGCCGCGCGTATCGACGGGCTGAATGAATTTCAAATCTGGTGGCGTGTCGCCATGCCGATGGTGAAGCCCGCGCTTGCCGCGCTTGCAATCTTCATCTTCCTCGGCAACTGGACAGCCTTTATCTGGCCGCTCATCGTCACCAACTCGCCCGAGCTTTATACATTGCCGGTTGGCCTCACGACGTTCAGTGTGGAGCAGTCCGTGCAATGGGAGTTGATTATGACAGGCGCCGCTTTGGCCACGATCCCAACTCTGATTGTGTTTTTGGTGTTCCAGCGCTTCATTATTCGCGGCGTGGTAATGGCAGGGTTGAAAGGATGACCGATAACTCAACCTTTCCACATCCTGTTTATAAAGACACGGTTTTGGCCCCTCTATTTGAGGGGGCCAAGGCCCATCATGTGGACGCGTTCCGCATGATCAACCAAGCGCATCTTGTGATGTTGGTGGAAGAAGGCATTTTGCCCACTAAAACAGGGCATGAACTGGCCAAGGCATTGCGATCGATTGATGAAGAAGTCGACGTTAGCGCCCTCACCTACACGGGTGAGGTTGAAGACTATTTCTTTCTTGTGGAAGCAGAGCTTAAAAAGCGCCTTGGGCCAGATATCGCTGGCGCGTTGCACACCGCGCGCAGCCGCAACGACATGGACCATACGGTTTTCAAATTGGGGCTGCAAAAGCGCGCGGATCATTTGATCCAATCGCTGCATAATTTGGTCAACGCCATGCATGAAACGGCGGCACGTGAAAAAGAAACATTGATCGTGGCCTATACTCATGGCCAGCCAGCCCAGCCCAGCACGTTTGGCCATTATTTATTGGCCGCTTCGGAGGTTTTGTTGCGCGATCTCGACCGCTTGATGTTGGCGCGTGATCAAATCGAAAAATGTCCGATGGGCGCCGCCGCGATCACAACATCGGGCTTTCCAGTCAGCCGCCAGCATGTGGCGGAATTGCTTGGATTTGAAGAACCGCTAGAAAACTCATATGGCTGCATCGCTAGCGTGGACTATATCACCGGGTTATATAGCGCCATCAAACTTGTTTTCGTGCATCTCGGCCGGGTCATCCAGGATTTCCAATTTTGGAGTGCCTTTGAAGTTGGCCAGCTCTATGTACCGAATGCGTTGGTGCAAATCAGTTCGATCATGCCACAAAAGCGCAACCCAGTGCCCATCGAGCATATGCGCCATTTGTGCTCTGTGACGGCCGGGCGTTGCGACATGATGGTCAACACCATGCACAATACACCTTTCACCGACATGAATGACAGCGAAGGCGAAGTGCAACAAGCTGGCTATTCCACTTTTGAAAGTGGCGGTCGGGCCATTGATCTGTTGGCAGCTTTTATCCCGGCCCTATCCATCAATGACGACCGGGTGGCCAAAACCGCCGACGCGGCCTGCATCACGATCACAGAGCTGGCAGACACATTGGTGCGCGAGGAAAGCATATCCTTCCGCCAAGCGCACGAAGTCGCGGCGGCGACAGCCAAAAAGGTGATTGCTGAAGGTAAATCGTTGGGCGACGCCCATACGGATTTTATGACAGCTTTTGTCGAGATGACCGGACGCGAGTCCCATTTGGATGAGGCCGCTTATCGACGCGCTGTTTCAGCTCGGCATTTTGTGAATGTGCGCAAGCGTTTCGGCGGCCCAGCCCCGGTGGCAATTGAGGCGTCGCTTGAGCGACAAATAACGCATTTTGGACATCTCAAAGCCCACTTCGAGCAAATTCAAACAAGAAAAAAAACAGCGAACCAAATGCGTGAAAAGGCATTTGACGCCCTACTCAACAATCGGGGGGAATGATTGTGGCAACGGTAAAATTAAGCGATCTAACAAAAGCCTATGGCAAAACCGAAGTGCTACATGGCATCAATTTAGATGTAGAGGACGGCGAGTTCGTTGTGTTGGTCGGGCCCTCTGGTTGCGGCAAATCGACAACATTGCGCATGCTTGCGGGCCTAGAAGAGATCACCTCTGGCGAGGTCAGTATTGGCGACCGCGTTGTCAATAATCTGGAGCCGAAAGAGCGTAACATCGCGATGGTGTTTCAAAACTATGCGATTTACCCGCATATGAGTGTGCGCAAAAATATCGGCTTCGGGCTGCACACATCAAAAATGAGCAAGCCTGAAAAGGAAAAGCGCATTGATGAAGTTGCCGCCATTTTGAGCATGACAGACTTGCTGGAGCGCAAACCTTCGCAGCTGTCTGGTGGCCAGCGTCAGCGTGTTGCTATTGGCCGCGCCATGGTGCGGAACCCAGCTGTTTTCCTCTTTGACGAACCTCTTTCCAATTTGGACGCGCAATTGCGCACGCAAATGCGGTTGGAAATCAAAAAACTGCACCAGCGTGTTGGCACCACGATCATTTTTGTGACCCACGACCAGGTGGAAGCCATGACGTTGGCAGACCGCATCGTCATTATGAAGGATGGTCATATTCAGCAGGTCGGCACACCCTCTGAAGTGTTTCAAAAGCCTAAAAACATGTTTGTGGCCCAGTTTATCGGCGCCCCTTCCATGAATATGCTCACCGCTACTGTGGCGGGCAACAAAGCAAAACTGGATGCTGGCCCCACGATTGAACTGCCCAAGGCGCCAGGGGTTAAAGATGTCACTATTGGCATTCGCCCAAGTGAATTGACCACCGCCAAGGATGGCCAAACACCAACAATGGAAGGCATCGTTTCACTCGTCGAGCCCCTGGGCACCGAGACGTTGCTTTATCTCGATGTTGGCGGCATTGAAGTGATTGCGTCTGCCCCTGGCCGTGTTCACCCCCAGCCTGGCGACAAGATCAAGCTTTATGCTGATCCCGAAGAAATTCACGTATTCGATAGCGCCACGCAGGAGACCATTGCGTGAATGAGCTAGACCAAAAAGGCGTTTTATGCGTCGGCCGGGTTTATTGCGATTTGGTTTTCGCCGGCCTGCCGCATATGCCCAAGCTGGGCGAGGAGGTTTATGCCGAAAGCTTTAGCGCACACGCGGGTGGCGGCGCCTACATCACTGCGGCCTATTTAGCGGCGGCGGAACAACCGACGGATCTATGCGCATTTTTGCCACACGGTCCCATTGGCACCTTTGTGCAGAATGATCTGAACAAATCGGGCATCAGCAAGACATATACCGAAGAGGCCGATGCCAGCTGGGGCACGCAGCTCACTGTTGCAATGGCCCTCAATGACGATCGCGCGTTTTTAACGCGTAGGGGTGGCGCTCCCATTCCTGATAGCTTTGATCGTGCAATCAACGATCCCACCATTCAGCATCTGCACATTGCTGAACTGGCAACCTTGCTGGAAGCGCCCACAATTTTGGAACGCGCCAAGCAAGCAGGACTGACCATTTCTTTAGATTGTGCTTGGGATGAAAGCGCGATGGATGCCGGTCATGTGCGTGAATTGATTGGCGAAGTGGACCTTTTCTTGCCCAACCTATCCGAATTCCGGCGCGTCTTTGATGTGGCAGGCGAGATCGAGTTTTTTACTTCCGAAATGAGCAATTGGGCCACAAAAGTTATTGTAAAACGTGGTGCAGATGGCGCTACGCTTTTCCACAAAGCGTATCATATATCAGCGCCTGCACTCCATTGCGCCATTGTCGACCCCACCGGTGCAGGTGATGCGTTCAATGCGGGGTTCATCACCGCATGGCTTCGAGGTAAATCTGATCAGGAGGCATTGGCTGAAGGCAATCGCTTCGCCGCCTCGTCCATTAGCTCAATTGGCGGCGCCACTGGTGCAGCAATGATCAAAAAAACCGGCAGCTAGACAAAATTCTCGCTGCAGTCGGGGCAAACTCCCACTTGCCACGCTGTGTCGGCTTGGCATCGCGTCTTAATCCATCTTGCCCTTGGAGTAAGGGCAACACCAGTCTTGTCGATTTCTTTCTGCTCGTGATAAGAGTGTTGGTACATCGGAACATGTGCCTCTATCAGCAGCATGTCCTCATGCGTTGATCACAAGAAATTCGCTTGGACACATCACCTTCCCAATTTTGTCGACAGAAATCCATTTTGGATATTTTTCGACCTATCGCTTGGTCACACAATTTGAGAATGTTCAAAGAGGGAGGACGTATCGTGACCAGAGACGAACTTATACGCATTTTGGACTTTGCTGATACATCGCGACAGATCTGTTCAGACCGCACCAATCTCGCGGCGCCAGATGCGCGGTGGAACATCATTTCATATTCCATGCGTCGACACCTAGAGGGAAAGCTGTTGACGATCACGTCAGCGGCGTCAGCGTCAGGTGTGCCTTATGGCACCGCGATGCGAAGGATTACCGAGTTGATCGACGAGGAGCTTTTGCATAAGCGCCCAAGATCAAATACTGGCCGCTCGTTCTCGTTGCACCCCACCCGTAAGCTGATCCGTGAATTTGAATCTTATGCGTTGCAGCTTAAAGCCCATGTTGGCAAAACATTTGGGTTTGTCCAAAATGATGGCACCGCGAGCGACTTCTTCTTTGGTGGTTCATATATGACCGCCAAAATCCTGTCATTTCCCAATGCGATGCGAACTGGCGTTGGATTTGACAAGAAAATAAAGATCCTTTGCTCGCCCGACCCGACTTTTCGAACGCTGAAGCAAAACGCGCGAACGATCAATGAGCTTTGCGGCACGCAGGTGGAATTCACACTCTTGCCTCTTAATGAGCTTTATGCGGCCATTTTGCAAAATCACGAATTGGAGCAGTCAGAATTTGATATTGTCAATTTCGATCTACCCTGGCTGGGCAAGTTCGCGCATGATGAGATATTACGCCCCCTTTCAGACCTGATTGAGAATGAGCGGTATAATTCATCGGACTTTCATACCGCAGCTTGGAAAGGTGGACGATATCAAAATAGGCAATATGGCATTCCCATCCAACCCACCACTGAATTGCTTTTCTACCGTTCAGATTTGCTCAATGAAGCCGGTCTCACTCCGCCGCAAACAACTGAAGACGTTTTGCTCGCGGCGCGCACTTTGCATAAATTCCGCGGCACAACGCCCGGCATCGTGATGAATTACGGCCGTGGTTTGCCGGTGGCGCACACCTTTGTGCAAACCTTGGCGGATTTCGGCCAGCCCATTATCAATCTGCAACAGATCGACAATGAATTCGATGTCGATCATATCGAAGGCGAAAATTTTCGCCCAATGATCGATACAGAAGCTGGGCATCGAACGGCAGAGTTTTTGAAAGCATTGTTGGATTATGCCCATCCGAAAAGCCTCAAATGTTCTTGGGACGAACGGATTGCCATCTTCGCCAATGGCGATGCGGCGATGACCTATGGTTGGTCCGTGCGGGCAGCGGCCTTTGGCAAAGAGGGCGCAAAGGACATCCACGATAAAATCGGGTTTACGTGCCATCCATCCGTGGAAGGCAAGCCAATGGTGTCTCCAATTGGCGGTTTTTGCATGGGCATGCCAGCCAATTTGAGCGATGAGCGACGCCAATCCGCATGGAAAGTCATGGAATATCTGGCACGCCCGGAAATGATGAAGTGGTATGTGCAAAATGGCAGCCACACCAGCCCTCGCTTTTCGACCAGTGCCGACCCTGAGGTGCAGTCTTTTTCTAAAATGCTGGGTTATTTGGACACCATGGAACGTCAGGGGATGACGCAAAACTGGCCCCGCCCTCCTGTGCCTGAAATCAGCGGTATTTTTGAGATTCTTGGCAATGTCATTCATCAGATGCTGTTGAAGGATATCACCATTAAACAAGCGCTTTTGACCTGCCAGAATTCGATTGATCATTTGATGCGCGAAAATGGTCGCTATAAATAAAAAGCCCGCAATCGTTTAAGATTGCGGGCCCTATTAAGTGACATTTTAAATGTCGCTTACCAGCTAGGACGCTCGAACTCATCCACATTTTCTGGTGTTACTTTCGGTGTTTCAATACCTTGTAGCGGTGGCACCTCAATGCCATTCGCAATTTTGATTGCCGTTTGAATGGCAAGGATGGCATCATCAACAGGTGATTGCTTGTTAGAGCCAGAGTGCCAGCCCTCTTTCATGGCGTCCCAACCTTCACCAAACTGGTTACAGGTTACGACTTTCACCTCACCCGGTGCTTTGCCCGCACCTTGAAGTGCACTAATCACACCAAGGCCCATGCCATCATCAAAGGCATAAACGCCGTCGATTTCATCACCAAACTGGGTCAGGAATGTTTCCATCACCGTTTGGGCTTTCTCGCGGTTCCATTCAGCGGTTTGGCTGGCCAAGATATTGATGTCCGGATAGGAGTCGGCCATTTTATCTAGGAAGCAGTTTTTGCGTAGAATGGACACGGTGTAACCCGGCGTACCTTCCACAACCACAATGTCACCTTTGCCGCCAAGCGACTCGGCCAACATCTCAGCTGATTGCTCCGCCTGTGCGCAGTCATCCGGGCCGGTATGCCCTGCAATATAGCGACGCCCCGCTTCGCCGATGGGAGAATTCGACGTGATAACCGGGATGCCATTGCGTGATGCCTGACGGATCGCAGGGATCAATGCATTTTGTGATGTTGGCCAAACCACCAGGGCGTCAATCGGCTGTGATGACATGTCTTGGATTTGGTCAAATTGTGTTGCGGGGTCGCCTTGTGGGTCCAACACAATGGCTTGGATGCCAAGCTCTTTTGTGTAGCTTTCAGCGGTTTCCGCATATTTTGCTTGGTAGGCATTAGAGCCTGGGTAAAGCACGGTGATACCGATGCGTGTTTCAGCCAATGGTTTTTTCAGTTCGCCACCCAACCAGTCTGGAGCGTCCTGCGCCATGGCCAAGCCAGTGGCGCTGGCCATTAAAACCACGCTTGCGACCGTAAGCTTGATCGATTTGATCATGCTGTTCATATTTCTTCCTCCTCATTGATGCACAACTGACGTTGAGAAATAGCTCTCTTGCCAATCCGGTTAATTGGACGATTTGTGCATTTGAAAAACAACGACCCTGATATCCAAATCTGACAATTGGCCAGAACCACCCATCAAACGGCAATAAATATCCATTTTGGATGAACGACCGCTGTTCTCCCGCGTCTAATTGCGTCAGTTTACAATAAATGCTTGTCAGGCAAAGCGTGGAGGAGAGATTTGCCTATGTTCAAGCAGGATATGACCGCCCTACTCAGGCGACACGGTCTCTTATTCGCATTCGGCATATTTCTCGCCGGGGTTGCGCTCACCACAGACACCTTTTTAACCGTTGGCAATTTTCTCGACGTGATCCGTCAGGTGTCGATAACAGGCATGATCGCAATCGGGGTGACCTTTGTTGTCATTACTGGGCGCTTTGACCTTTCCGTTGGGTCCATGCTTACGTTTTTGACGGTGATTGTTGTTGACCAACACAATGTGTCAGGCCCCTTTATGGCCATTATATATGTGATGATTGGCGGCATCGTCATCGGCGCAATCAATGGGTTGCTTATTGGCTTTATCGGCCTGAATGCCCTCATCGTTACGCTCGCCATGCTGTCATTCCTACAAGGCCTGACTTTGTTTTATTCCGGCGGCGCCAATGTGAATGTCCAAAACGCGCAGAATACTTGGTTTGCCTTTTTCGGGCGGGCCGATTTATTCGGAATTCCTGTTCCAGCGCTTATTTTCATTCTCACGGCGATTGTGGCCAGCTTTGTGCTGACGCGCACAACATTTGGGCGGCAAATCTTTGCGGTGGGTGGCAATGAAACGGCCAGCAAATTCTCCGGTATTGATACGCGTAAAACGATTTTCTTTGCTTACATTCTGTCCGGCCTAACCACTGCGTTGGCCGCCATTATTATGGGCAGCCGGGTTATGGGCGCGCAAAACACCATTGGCCAGGGATACGAGCTTACCGTGCTTGCAGGCATTATTCTCGGTGGCACCTCATTGCTTGGCGGCTCTGGCGGCATTTGGCGCACCATTCTCGGCATCACCATGCTGGGCTTTATTCAAAACGGCCTGCTTCTGCTCGGATATCCCTATTATGTTCAATGGCTTGTCACCTGGGTTGTGATCATCCTCGCAGTATGGATTGATCTTGGTGCGAAGCGTGGAAAGGTGTTTGCATAAATGTCTACTCCCAACAAAATCTCCTTTCTCGCTCCCATTAAAAACTGGCTGCTGCGCAACCATATTTGGGTGTTCTTTCTGGTGGTGTTTGGCGCGTTTTCTCTCGCTTCGCCCTATTTCTTGACGGTAAATAATCTGAGCAATGTCCTCACCCAGTCTGCCTTTATCGGCATTTTGGCCATCGGCATGACCTTGGTGATGATCAATGGTGAAATCGATCTGTCGGTCGGTGCGGTTTTGGCTTTGGCCAGCGCGTTGGCCATTGGCCTGCAAGATTCGATTGGTGTTTGGCCCGCCGTGTTTTGCGGCTTGCTCTCCGGTGTGGCGCTTGGTGCCTTAAACGGCACCATTATCGCCCTCTCCGGCATTCACTCCTTTATCGTGACCTTGGGGGCGCTGATTGGCGTGCGGGGCCTGGTGTTCATTTACACTGGCGAAGATGCACTGATGGTCAGCGACTTTTCCTACACTGAATATCCCGAGATTTATCTCGGCCCCCTCTCCATCACCGCGATGATCTTTTTGGGGCTGGCTTTTCTGTTTCAATGGATTTTGACCTCCACGCGACATGGTCGCGAAGCCTATTCGGTGGGCGATAATATTGAAGCGGCACATGATGCAGGCATCAATGTAAAGCGCAACAAGATCATCAATTTCACCATTTGCGGCGGACTGGCCGCAGTTGCAGGCATCTTGCTGTCCATGCGTTTAGGCACAGCCGAGCCAAATGCGGGGAAGATTTGGGAGTTGTGGACCATTATCGCTGTTGTGCTGGGCGGTGTGCGGCTCACTGGCGGCTATGGCACTTTATGGATGACCATTGGCGGGGTGTTGACCCTGGCGGTTATGCGCAATGGCCTACGCCTTCTGAGCACTCCTAATTATGTGGAACTGATGGTTATGGGTGCAGTGCTTATTATGGCGTTGCTGCTTGATCACTTTTTGTCTGGCATCTCACGGAAGAAAACGTCATGACCCAGAACACAACACTTTTAGAGCTACAGGGCATCACCAAAACATTCCCCGGCGTCAAAGCGCTCGACAATGTGAGCTTGGATGTGAAGCAAGGCGAAGTGCTGGCCCTAGTGGGCGAAAACGGCGCTGGCAAATCCACATTGATGAAGGTGCTCGCTGGGCTTTACACCGCGGAACAAGGCAGCATCAAATATTTGGGAAAAGAGATGCAAGTGCACTCGCCGCTTGATGCGCGGCTTAAGGGTATTTTGCTGATCCATCAGGAACTTTCCCTATCCCCTGAGCTGTCCGTGGCTGAGAATATCTATCTCGGTGCGTGGCCAACCAATCGGTTTGGCTTGCTGCAAAAAAGAAAGCTGCGCAAGCAGACGCAGCAGGCATTGGAAGCACTTGGCTGTGACTTTGCGCCCGATGATCGCGTTGGCCAATTGTCCATCGCGCGCCAACAGATGGTGGAGATTGCCCGCGCTCAGGCGTTCAACGCCAATATTGTGATTTTTGATGAGCCCACTGCCTCCCTTACAGACAATGAAAAAGCCCAGCTTTTCGAAACCATTGAGGATCTACGTTCTCGCGGCAAAGGCATCATTTACATCTCGCACAAAATGGATGAGATCTTTGAAATCACTGATCGCATCACTATTTTGCGCGATGGCCAAGTGCAAGGCACCAAAATTACTGCGGATACGAGCGTTGATGAAATCACCCGGGCAATGATCGGGCGCGACCTCGACACCTATTTCCATCGCGCCAAAGAAAATTTTGGCGAGGATGTGCTGGCGATAGACGGTTTGAGTGCTGATGGTCTGTTCAGCGACGTCAGTTTTTCGGTGAAATCCGGCGAAGTGCTTGGCCTTTATGGCCTGGTGGGCGCTGGTCGATCCGAGGTGGTTGAAACCATTTTCGGCATTCGCAAGGCCCAAAGCGGCAGGATCATATGGAAGGGACGCGAGATTTCTCACCCCACGCCGGCTGAGGCCATTGAACTCGGCATCGCCTTGGTGCCCGAAAGCAGAAAAGAACAGGGCTTGGTTCTGGGCATGGGCGGACGTGAAAACATCACGCTGCCGCACCTTCACTTCTTTTCTACTTTGAGCGTGATGTCGAAAGAAAAAGAGCTCGAAACCTACGAGCAGTTTCAACAGGCGCTTGATATCAAAACCACGGGCCCCGAACAGCCTGTTGCCAAACTGTCAGGGGGCAACCAGCAAAAGTTTGTTCTGGCAAAATGGCTATGCTCAAGCCCCAATCTTATCATTTTGGATGAGCCAACGCGTGGCATTGATGTGGGATCAAAATCGTCCATTCACGAGCTGATCGCCAATTTGGCGGAACAGGGCTTGGCGGTGATCGTTATTTCTTCGGAAATGCCTGAAGTGCTTGGCGTGAGCCACCGCGTACTCGCCATGGCGAATGGCCGGATTGTGGGCAGTTTTTCTGGGCAAAACCAAACAGAAGAGAACCTGATTTCTGCTGTCTCCAAAACCTAACCTCGCACAACCCTCTGTGTGAACTTGGGCGGGCAATCACCAATGGTGTTGTCCGCCCTTTTTATTATCCAAATCGGATAACTGCGCGATAGGCGCGTTTTGGGCGAAATGTCATCATCGCCAAAAGACAGTTTTTGGAGTTTTATATGTCACAATCCAGCACAAGCTATGATTTTATTGTGGTTGGCGCAGGCTCGGCGGGTTGCGTGGTCGCGGGTCGATTGGGCGAAGCCGGATTTAAAACTCTACTTCTTGAAGCGGGTGGAAAAGATCGTAATCCTTGGATTCACATCCCGCTTGGCTATTCTCAGCTATACGCCAATAAATCCGTCAATTGGTGTTACGAAAGTGAGCCTGAACCTCACCTCAATAATCGGCGCTTGTTCCAGCCCCGTGGCAAAGTCATGGGCGGCAGCGGTTCGATCAATGGCATGATCTATATGCGCGGTCAGCAGCAAGATTTTGATCATTGGCGCGATTTGGGGTGCGATGGCTGGGGCTGGTCTGATGTGTTGCCCTTTTTCAAAAAAAGTGAAGATCAGGAGCGCGGACCCGACCAGTTTCACGGCGTTGGCGGCCCACAGGCCGTATCGGATTTGAGGACCGAACATAAGCTCGGCGAAGCCTTTCACGCCGCTTCTGAAGCGTTGGGCGTGCCGCGCAATCCGGATTTTAATGGTGCCACGCAGGAAGGCACAGGGTACATACAAACCACCACCAAAAAGGGTTGGCGCCATAGCACGGCAGCGGCTTTTTTGAATGGTCCGGGCAAAGAAAACATTCACATCGTGACCCATGCGATGGTTGATCGCATCATCATCGAGGATGGTAGAGCGATTGGCGTTGAATGGCATGATCGTTCGGGCCGTCATCAGGCACATGCAAATCGCGAAACGATTTTGTGCGGCGGCACGTTTAACTCACCGCAATTGCTCAAACTATCAGGTGTGGGCCCTGCAAACGAGTTACAGGCGCACGGCATTCCGGTGAAGCACAATGTACCTGGCGTTGGTGAAAATCTGCGTGACCATTTTGGCATTGGTGCTGAATATCGGTCGCGCGAGCATTCCACCGTGAATGACCTTTATAACAACCCGCTAAAGGGCGGATTGCAGCTGCTGCGTTTTCTCTTGTTCAGAACGGGTCCATTTGCGGATAATGGCAATTATTCCAACACCTTTATCAAAAGCCAACCGCATATTGATCGCCCGGATATGATGGTGACTTTTATGGCCTGGTGCACCGACGAAGAGCTAAAGCCACACCCTTTTTCCGGCTTCACCATCTTGGCGGAACATATGCGGCCAAAATCATGCGGACGGGTCACCCTTTCCGGTCCGCGATTGGAAGATCAACCGAAAATTCAATTCAACTTTCTTGAACATGATGACGATGTGCAGGCGGCGCTGGCCGGACTTAAATTTGGAAGAAAAATCGCAGAAACTGAGCCTTTGGCGAATATGGTTGAATATGAGCTATCGCCCGGCCCTCAGGTTCAGTCTGACGATGACTTGATCAGCTATTTGCGGGAAAGTGGCCTGTCCCTGCTCCATCCTGTGGGCACCTGCAAAATGGGTGTCGATGAGGATGCAGTCGTCGATTCACGACTCCGCGTGCATGGCATTACCAATCTGCGCGTTGTTGACGCCTCCATCATGCCCAGCATTGTCACGGCAAACACAAATGCCGCCGCCATTATGATTGGCGAAAAAGGTGCTGCACATATTATCGAAGATCATAAAGGGTGAATTGAACCATGCTGAATATTGCGCTCTTGGGCAGCGGCAGAATGGCCCATGTGTATGGACCCAAAATTAATGCGCATCCGCAGATGAATTTGGCCGCGATTTTCAATCCACGTTTATCGTCTGCGCAAAAAGCGGCGGCTCAATATGGCGGCCGGGCGGAAGATTCACTGGACGATCTTTTATCGGCACCGGACATTGATGCGGTGGTTATCGCCACACCGACAAACACTCATTTGGAGTATATTGCCGCCTGCGCCAAAGCGGGCAAACCCATCTATTGTGAAAAGCCGTTGGATTTAAATCTCGAACGGGTTGATCATTGTTTGGATATGCTCGCAACGCATCGCGTGCCCTTCATGTTGGGGTTCAACCGTCGGTTTGATCCGGACGTTGCCGCGTTGAAAAAAGCCGTGGATGCAGGTGACATTGGTGCGCTCACCTTTTTGATGAGCTGGAGCCGCGAGCCAGCTCCGCCACCTATACAATATGTGCGACAATCCGGTGGCTATTTTGTCGATGGAACGATCCATGACATTGACCTAATGTGTTGGATTACAAACGAAAACCCTTCGGAAGTGTTTGCTGCTGGCAGTTGCCTGTTCGATCCTGAAATCGGCGCGGAAGGCGATTTCGATGCTACAATGACAACGTTGAAAATGCCGTCGGGCTGCATTGTGCATGTCAATAACAGCCGCAAATGCGCCTACGGGTTTGATCAACGTATCGAAGCCTTTGGTCGCGATGGCATGTTGCAAACGCAAAATCATCGGGATCAAAATCTGATCCGCTCCACGAAAGATCTCACCCAGGCAAAAGCGCCGCTAAAGCACTTTTTCTTGGAGCGATATGATGCCTCTTTCGGACACGCGCTTGATGCATTTCATCAAGCCATTATGGCCGGCGCGGCTCCCTCTCCGTCAGCATCGGATGGTCGCAACGCGTTGGCCATTGCGCTTGCCTGCACGCATTCGGCAAAAACCGGCGAAACCGTCAAACCTGACTATATCTAAAAGGGGTATTTATGTCTGAACAACAATCTGTCGGCATCGGTTTGGTCGGAAGTGGATTTATGGGACGATGTCATGCCAATGCATTTCGCTCCGTTGCCGGGCTGTTTGATTTGCCGGTTACCCCCGTGCCGGTCATGCTGGCCGATGCAACCTACGATCTGGCGGAGCAAAGTGCGCAACAGCTTGGCTATAAGCGGTTCACTGGCGATTGGACAGAGCTTTGTCACGACCCTGACGTGGATATTGTGGCGGTCACCGCGCCCAACGCGTTGCATGAGCCAATCGTTATGGAAGCACTTCAAGCCGGCAAAGCGGTTTATTGCGAAAAACCACTTTCCACCACACTTGAAAGTGCGCGACGCATGGCGAAAGCCGCGCGAGACGCCAATGCCCTCACCTTGGTCGGTTTCAACTTTTTACGCAATCCGTTGATTGCCTTTGCAAAGCAGATGGTTGAGTCGGGTGAATTGGGTGAAATTGTCAATTTCCGGGGCCGGCATGCGGAAAACTATATGTGCGATCCCTCAACGCCGCATTCGTTTCGCACGGCGATTGATGGCGGCGGTGCCCTGGCGGACATTGGCAGTCACATCATTTCCATGGCGCGTTATCTGCTCGGTGATTTTGCTGCGGTTTCCGCTCAATGCAAAACCATCCACAAAGAGCGGCCTGTGGCGGTAGGTTCAAGCGAGCTTAAGCCTGTCGAGGTCGACGACATCACAAACGCCGTTATCAGCCTCAAAAATGGCGCCAGCGGCACGATTGAGTCCAACTGGGCGGCCAGTGGCAGAACGATGGATTTATCCTTCGAGATCACCGGCACTAAAGGTGCGATATCGTTCTCACAGGAACGCATGAACGAGTTGCTTGTGACGTCCAATGATCCAAAGCGATCTGGCTTCACCAAAATCGAAAGCGCTCCACAGCATTATCCTTACGGAAATTTTTGCCCCGCCCCCGGTCATCACCTTGGGTTTAACGACCTAAAGGTCATCGAAGTTGCAGAGCTGTTGCAAGCCTATGCCAATAGCTCGTTTTGCCAGACCGACTTTGACGAAGCTGTCGAAGTTCAACGCATTGTGGACGCCATGCAGCAATCATCGCGTGAGCAGGCAGTGATTGCCATATAAAGAACGAGGCAATTAGTCTTTGGGCTCTTCCGGACACACTGCGAATTGCACAGTGAAGCGCGTTGTTTATCGTATTCCACTTGCAATGCAAGTGGTCAAAATTCTTGAAGGGATCCACCAAGACCGGGATCAGGGAACTAATCGTGTCGTTCCCTCCTCTGGAATTACTCCGTTTGCGATATGGCATTCGCTATATTCTAGCGTAAGAAGTAACCTGCCGAGCGGCATGGTGGGCCAGCATGCGACGGCGCAAGGCTTTCGCTCATACAATAAAAAGCATTCTGACAATGATCGTCAAAACAGCATTCAGGCAGAAATCGCCCAACGCTAACATTCTTCGCTCGACTTTTTCTAATGATAGCATAATCCCATGACTAAGCTTCGCACAGTTGGCCATCTCAAACGGCCGTAGCTATCTGAAAACAAACATCGTGAAGTTCGTCGTCGTCATATCATCTGATCACATGAACAGCGGCTGCGGCGTGGCGTACGACGCGGCTGGCGGTTGAGCCCAGAAAGTAGTCTTGGAATTCCGGTCTATGGGACGCAATGACGATACAGTCGATCCCATGATCATCTGCATATTCCACAATGGCGCGCCCGGCATGGCCTTCAACAATAGCCGGCGCAATATCTTTGGCGCCTTCCAATGCGGCGGCCAGCGCCGTTTCCGTTTCCGACTGGCGTTTCGTGCGGTGGCCTTCTGGCAAATAGGGCTCGACATAGCCGGAGATCGGCTCCATGACGTGTAAGGCTGTAATCTTGCCCCCGTCAGCCAAAAGGCGCTGAGCAATTTCTATTGAGCCGCTGATGTCGCGATCATGTTCCAATGCGACGGCGATCAGAATGTTTTTATACATGTTCAATCCTCCTCTGCCTCCGAAGTATAGCAATTTCTGCCGGAGACAGATTGATTTAGGTCAGCCCTTTCGCCGAGCCTGTGCACGAGTGCTGCGCGGTTATCCCAACTGGGCAAAAGCTTTGAGCAAATCCGATCGGCTGATGATGCCAACTATTTGGCCATCATCAACAACTGGAAACAGGCGATAGGAACTGGCAAGGAAATGCTCGGCGGCTGAGACCACATCCAAATCCACATCAAGTGTGACCGGATCATGCGACATATATTGCGCGACGGTGCCGCCCCATTGCTTGTAGTAATTGGCGTTCAGCGCTGCGCGGAAACAGTCTTTTTTGGTGAGCATGCCGAGCAAACTGCCCGTATCATCCACCACCGGCGCGCCCGAAATGCCTTTATCCAGAAGCATCGCCACCGCATGATTAATTTCGAGCGTGGGAGAAAAGGTGGTGACATCTCGCACCATAAAATCGGCAATCGACTGGCGGGTACTCATGTGTTTTCCCGTTCATGTTCGCGATACGGACAGAAGTCGCAATCAAGCTTTTTGATACATGCCAACCCGCCACAGGACCCTTTGATTGGTGGGCGCCCCAAAAAGACGCCCACAGCCATGGCCGTCACGGCCAATAAAAAGATCACAAACACCGGCAGCAGAATTTCCATGATCTCTCTCCCTTCCTCACGCTATGACGAAACGCGTAAAATCACCAGTGTAGACCGGCTGCACCTTGTCGCCGTCTCGCAACAAAAACAGCGCATTCAGGCTTTCCCGCTCGGCCATTGCGATGGCTTGTTCTTCGGCAACGGCCATTAAGGCGGTGGCCCATCCATCAGCAAAGGCCGTATTGGCGCTGATCACCGAAACCGAAAGGGTGCGGCTTGGGTTGGGCCCGTCGCTGAACGGGTTGATGATGTGACCAAAGGTACGTCCGCCGCTTTTGTAGGCCTGCACGCCAAGCCCCGATGTGGCTATTGTTTGCCCCTTCAGGTCAAGCAAATGCGCAAGGCCCTGTTCGCCGGGCGTTTCCACGCCCACCTGCCAGGGGCGCCCATCCGGATGCAGACCGTGGCTGGTAACTTCACCGCCCAGATCAAGCATATAATCAGCAACGCCCATTGCCGCCAACTCTGTACGCATCAGGTCAAGGGCATGGCCCTTTGCGATGCCGCACAGATCAAGAGTGAGGCCCGCCCGTGCTTTGCGCAATTTGCCGGGGGCCAGGGTAAGCTCCTGATAGTTGCCGGCCACCCCTTCAATGGGACCAAAGCCATAATGCGCCACCCGTGGCCCGACGGTCGGATCGAAAGCCCCGTCGCTGCGTGCCGCGAGGTCGAGGCCTTCTGCCAGCAAGGCCTCCAGCGCCGGTGGCAGCGCGATCCAGTCTGTGCCGTCCTGTTTATTGACAACAGAAAGCGCGCTGGTGGCCAGATAGGGCGAAAATAATGCATCCGTCTCGCGGATGACCTGATTGATCTGCCTGGAAATCTCAGCTTCGGCGAAAGGCTGAGCAAGGGACAGTCGCCAGTACGACCCGAAGGCAGGACCGCCATAGGTTGCCAATTCCGCAGACCGCGCGGGCAGCGCCGTTAACGCAAGTCCACTGGCGGTAAGGGTCATAAATTTACGTCGCGTCAGCATGATCATATCCCGAAATCGTCGTTAAAAATGGAAGTGGGCTCAACCCCACAACTGTCCAGCATGGCCAGAACCGCCTGGATCATCAGTGGTGGGCCGCACAAATAATATTCGCAGTTTTCCGGTGCTGGATGGTTTTTCAGATAGTGGCGGAAAACCACTTCATGGATAAAGCCGGTCGCGCCGCGCCACTCATCTTCGGGCGCAGGCTCTGACAAAGCCAACGTCCAGTCAAAATTCTCGTGCGCTGCGGCGAGTTTGTCGAACTCATCGGCATAAAAAATGTCGCTGCCACTTCGGGCGCCATACCAAAACGAAATTTTGCGCGTGGTGCCAGCGGTCAGTTGCTCGTGGATCATGGCCCGCAGGGGCGCCATGCCGACCCCACCGCCAATGAATACCATTTCCCGCTCTGTCTCCTGCACGCCGAAATCCCCGAATGGCCCGGAGACGTTCAAGCTGTCACCTGATTGCAGATTGAACAGATAGGAGGAAACTATTCCCGGCGGAATGTGGGCATCAGCACCCGGTGGCGGCACCGCAAGGCGAATATTGAATACGATTTTGCCCTGATCCTGCGGCCGACTGGCGATGGAATAAGCACGGTGGGTGGTTTCATCATTTTTGGCCACAAGCTGTCGCCACCCCATGGTCTGCCACACCGCGTCATATTTGGGGGGCACGTCCAATTCGGCAAAGTCTAGCGTGTAGGCAGGCGCTTCCAGCTGCATATAGGTGCCAGCGCGGAAGGCAAAATCAACATTTGGCGGCACCTCCAGCACAAGTTCCTTGATGAGCGGCGCGAGCATCTGATTGGAGACAACGCGCGCGGTCCAGCTTTCGGCGGCCAGAATGTCATCAGGCACCGCCACAGCCATTGGTGCGCGGACCACAATTTGGCAGGCCAGACGTTCCCCTTGTTCCAGATCGCTGCGCGAAAGGCGGGCGGTCTCTGTGGGCAAAGGAGGTCCGCCGCCTTCGGTGACCTTCACCTTGCACAGGCCACAGGTGCCTGCCCCTGCGCAGGCCGAGGGGACGGGAATGTCGGCGTTGTTCAGCAAATTGAGCAGTTTTTGGCCGGTAGTGCCGGGCACTTTCATGGACCCATTTACAGTGACCTCCACAGGTAGGGCTGGCGACAGCCAAGCCCTAACCCCGATTACCAAAAGGGAAAGACATAAGATCAATATAGTGATCAGCGCGGTGCCCATGAGAATTTCGGTCATAGCTGCACCCCGGCAAAAGCGGTAAAGCCCATGGACATCAGCCCGGTGACAATAAAGGCCATGCCGAGCCCGCGCAGCCCGGCGGGGATGTCCGCATAGTTCAACCGCTCCCGAATGGCGGCGAGACCCATGATCGCCAGCGCCCAGCCAATGCCGCCGCCAAAGCCGAACACAACGCTTTCGGAAAAGCTATAATCGCGCTCGGCCATAAAAAGGCTGCCACCCAAAATGGCGCAGTTGACGGTGATCAATGGGAGATAGATGCCTAGCGCGCGATAAAGCGCTGGCACAAATCGATCCAACACCAGTTCGAGGATCTGCACCGTGGCGGCAATCACCCCGATAAAGGCGATGAGGCTCAAAAAGGTCAGGTCTACATCGCCGAGACCAAGCCAGCTCCAGGCACCTGGCGCCAGCAGTCGGGCCAGAATAAGATGATTGAGCGGCACGGTGATCGTTTGCACCACGATCAGGGCAATACCCAGACCAAAAGCTGTGTCCAGACGTTTGGAGACGGCGAGAAAGGTGCAGACCCCCAAAAAGAAACTGAGGATCAGATTGTCCGCAAAAATGGAGCGCAGAAATAGATCGATCATGGCGCTCTCCGATTGGGATCAATGGCGATTTTATAATCTGACGGCTCAATTTGCGCAGGGCGCAGCGCGCGAATGGCCCAAATTAGGAGCCCGAGAATGAAAAAGGCGCTTGGGGCCAAAAGCATGAGGTTTAGCGGGGTAAACCAGCCCCCGTCATAAACCGAAGGAAACACGGTAAGCCCGAACAGCGTGCCGGCCCCTAACAGTTCCCGAATAAAGCCCACAATCAGCAAGATCAGACTGTAGCCAAGCCCGTTGCCCAAAGCATCAAGCACGGCTGGCCCTGGCGGATTTTGCATGGCGAAGGCCTCAGCTCGCCCCAAAACCAAACAGTTGGTGACGATCAGGCCCACAAAAATCGAGAGACGCTGGCTGATGTCAAACGCAAAGGCCTGAATGATCTGATCGGCAACAATCACCAGCGACGCGATGATGGTGATTTGAACAATCAGCCGGATAGCGCTCGGTATATGCCGCCGAATGGTGCTGATTACCAGACTGGACATCACCAAAACGGTGATCAGGGCTAACGACATCACGGCAGAGGTGGTCAGGGAGGTGGTGACCGCCAGCGCCGAACAGATCCCAAGGATTTGCAGGGTGATTGGATTATTGTCGATGATCGGACCATAAAGATGCCGGAGTGCGCTCATTGTTCAAGCGCCCCCGCGCGCAATTTGTCGAGGAATGGCCCATATCCATATTCTCCAAGCCAGAAATGCACCGCTTCCGTCACCGCATTGCCGGTGCGCGTGGCGCCGGTGATCCCATCAACCTCAAACTCATTCGTGGCGCGACCGCGCACAACAGTAAGGGTGATGTCGCCATTCTTATCGGCCAGTTTTTTGCCCGGCCAGAGCGCTTGCCATGCCGGTTCCTCAATGCGGGCACCAAGGCCGGGCGTTTCGCCCTGTTCGACAATGGACAGACCTGCCACCGTATTGAGGTCAGCTTCAAGCGCCAGATTGGCATGGATGGTGGATTGATAACCGGACGCCGAAATCGGCAGGATGATCAACCGCAACTCGTCGCCGCTGCGCAAAATATGCACGGGTGCATAATCTGCCCGTCGCCCAAGACCCGCAATATCCGCTTCCGGCGGGATAATCGTGGATGTTTCGGGATCTTGCGCTGCAGCACGCATGTCGAAGGTGCTCGGGTCGATCTCGGTCATCTCAATATTTTTGAGATCAACGACTACGCTGTTTAGAGTGTCCGCGTCTGCCTCGGCGAGGATTTCTTCCATGCCGGGCATGGCCGCCATCATGGCGTCCAGCCGTGCCTGCCGTTCCGCAGCGCGGTTTGCCTCTTGCATTGGTTCCAGAATGACTGCGGCGCTCGACACCACCAGGGCACAAATGCCAGAGACCAGAAAGGCCACCACCAACGTTTTGGTGCGGCTTTCATTGGGCAATGCCAGCAATTTCAGCCACCAGGATATCGGATTAAGATCAGGCATTATGTTCTCTCCATTGCTTTGTGGTGGCGGCGATAATGCCGGCATCGATCAGGGGCGCAAAAATCGCGGCCAGCAAAGCGGCAAACACCACTGCCTGAGGCGCGGCGATGCCCACATCGGCCCAGCCGAGCAGTGCAATCAGTGCCCCAGCCAAGCCACCATAAAGCCAGCGCCCGCCGCGGGTGCTGGCCGAGCAAACCGGGTCTGCCACCAGAAAAACCATCCCAAAAACAAGACTTCCCTGCAAGAAAGGCGCGCCCGGATCTGCGCCCATGACAAGCGTGACAACAACAAGGCCGACGACGGCACCGATCATCACGCGCCCGGACAAGATGCCCGTGAGCAACAGCAAAGCCGCGCCGGGCAAAACCGATATGGCGACCCAGATGCCGGTGCCCTGATGGGCCACCTCTGGAAAGGCAAAGTATAAAAAGGCGAGCGCAACAACGCCGGCATGAATAAAGTTGCGACCCCAGCCGCCGAATATCTGTTCACCCACCACCGTGCCGAAACTGACCGCCAGCACAATTTGCCAGGCTTCGGTTATGCCGGAGGCCAAAAGCGCGACGGCAAAGGCGGTCACCACCGCAATCGGAGACAGGGGTTGCGCACGCGCAATCAAAAACACGGCCTGCCAAATAAGGATGGTGACCAACGCCACGCCGAACCGGAGCAATGCCGCGCCATCCTGCTCGATCCACAGGGCAGCGGCCACCGGCAAAAGCGCCACCACCAGCATCCAACTCACCATGTTACGTTGCCATATGCCAGTTGTCATGAGGCCTCCAATGTCGTCAATACGTCGCGCAGACGGGCAGCAAAATCTACTTCGCCGCCAGTCGCATAAGTGGCCAAAGCCATATCTTCTTCCGCCAGTTGCAGACAGCCCAACCGCGCCGCGCTTTCAGCATCACCAATGCTCAATGCCCGCAATAGCGGCACCACATGAAGCTTTGGGCCGAGGGCATTTTCCACCGCCTGTGTGGGCACAAAAGGCGCGGGCACAGCCGCAGCCCGCAGCGCAGCCACCAACCAGTTGCGTGGCCGTTCGGGCGGCATATCCAAGACGGTGGCTTGCAGGTGATATCGCGACAAATGGCGGTTTTCACGCCCACCCAAAGCTGGGCCGGAGAGAATACGCTTCCGGCCGGGCTGCAAATCCTTCCGCGTCAATGCGTGTAAATCCGCCCCCCACCGGACGCGCAAATAGCGGGCCGTGCTCAGGCCGGGGCCGGACAGCGTGATGGTGCGTTGTCCCGTGAGGTGACCATCGGTCAGCAATATGCCGAGTTCCGCCACATCCTGATAGCCGATATGCCAGACCGGCTTTTGCCGCGAAGGTGGATGAAGCCGGTTAATATGGGTGCCGACCAAGCCGGCGGGATGATGACCATCCACGTTCACAATCTGCGTTTGCTCATCCGCCGGGGCCAAAGCATCGCCGCTATGCTGGCAAAGATAGATTTTTCCCGGCGTCAAAAGCTTGAGCGCCGCCACGCCACGGGCAAAGCTGGTTTCCAGCCCCGACAGCACATCACGCGGATTCGGCGCTTGTGCGTGGGTGTCTGTTGCTGTGATAAAAATGGCAGCAGCCTGCCCGTCCAATGGCGGCACGCGGTCAAAAGGTCGGGCACGAAGAGCGGGCCACAGCCCGGCGCTCTGCATGAGGGCGCGCAGACCTTCATTAGTATGCGCCTTGCTCACATCAAACGACAGTCTATCATCGCCTGCAACCGTGATATGAATGGAGGACAGGCGGCGTTGAGCGCCGATATTGATCTGGTCGATTTTGCCACTGACTGGCGCGGTGACCGTGATTCCCGGGTTCCGCCGATCCTCAAAAAGCGGCGTGCCTGCTTTCACCGTTGCGCCCTGATCCACAAGAACCCGCGCGCGCATGCCGGGATAGTCCACGCCTAAAAGGGCGATGCAATCGGTTTTAACAGTGTCTGTTGGCCCGCTTATGGCTGGGCCGCTGAGTGGATACGGCAAGCCGCCGCGCACACTTATCTTCATGCCGATCAACCCCTTCTGATACAAACCCAAGCCTAGAGGTTTTATTGCGCTCAATCGTTGATTTGGGTCAATCTGATCTGCAACTTGTGGACGTATAGTCGGATGCAATGGAGGACCCTCAATATGAAGCGAAATGTTATTCTCGTTATTCTGGCTGGCCTGAGCCTGTTGCTCGCTCAGGTTGCCCTTTCCCAAAATGAGTCGACCGGACCGTCAATGGTTGAGCTTTGGCAAAAGTCGGGTCATGCCAATCCGCAGTCGTCTTCCTTCACGCATTGGAATGATGAGGGCGAGATCCCGGTTTCATGCGCCGCGTGCCACTCGGGTGAGGGTTTTCGCGCCTTTCACGGTATTGACGGTTCGTCCGTTGGTGTCATCGATAAGCCAGTAGCGACTGGCGGTGTCGTTGATTGCGCGACCTGTCATGATGACGGGGTGAAACAACTCGAACAAATTTTGTTCCCCTCTGGCGCGGCAATCGCGGCGCATGACGGCAGTGCAACTTGTTTGACTTGCCATCAGGGCCGGCAATCTGGTCCCGACCTTGACCAACGCACAACAGGTTTGCCGGATGACGAAGTGAATTCCGAGCTCAGCTTTGTGAACCCGCATTATGCATTGGCTGCTGCAACCTTGTTCGGTACTGAGGTCAAGGGCGGCTACGAATATCCGGGGCGCGACTATGCCGGGAAGTTCAGCCATGTCGAAGCCTATTCAACTTGTATCGACTGTCACGATCCGCACAGCACGCAGGTTACGCTGGACAATTGCACAAGCTGTCACACGGTAGATGCGTTGCGCGATATCCGTACGTCAAAGCTTGATTTTGACGGTGATGGCGATGTAACGAACGGCATTTACGCTGAAATTTCTGCACTTCATGAAAAGCTATTGTCCGCAATCGAAGCATACGCGGAAACCGTTTCCGAGGCGCCGATCGCCTATGCTAAGCAGTATCCTTACTTCTTTCATGCCGAGACTGAGCCAACCTACGCCAACCGCTACAATGCGTGGACCCCTGCCCTTTTGCGCGCCGCTTATAACTATCAGTTCATTGGCATGGACAAGGGCGCTTATGCCCACAACCCCCATTATGCGGTGCAACTGCTGCATGACGCGATCACTGATCTCGCAGACCGCACCAACACGACAAATATCGAGATTGGGCCTCGCCCGTAATACACAAAGCCCATGAAAGCCGCCTCGCGGCTTTCATGCTGTTCGTCTGATCGGCATTAGAGTGGGCAAGGTAGTATACCCAATACTGCATTTCAGCGGTTGCAGGTTGCCAACCGTCGCAAAATCCCAATAGCAGACATTGGGACATTTGATTTGAGTTTACTCAAAACAGACCTTCGTCGAACTATTGGTCTAAATTGTAGGTTAGTCGCTCGTGAAACTTGCTGGCGGCGAATGAAAGATGCCGCTTGCGCTCTATGACGACATTTATGTAGCCGGACCCAACATCGTTTTCGTGAAGTTTCAAGACCTTATACCCAACAGGGACAACGCCGATTTGATTGGGGTTCGGCAATATTGCAAGGCCGATCAAGGCAATGGGTGTTTGTTGGAGATATTGTGTCTGATCCGGGCAGGACAGATATAGCGTGGGTTCGATATCCTGTCTTTCGCATGCCCCCTCAAATTTCGCCATTAACTCGGTGTGTGTTGGCGGTGTAACAAGATTCAGGCCCTCCAGATGGTGGAGGCGCGCGGTTCGATCCTGTCCGAGCTTCGCACCATTTGGCACCATTAAACATATATCGACTTGTTTGGAGAAATTGATCTTTATGTTGCGGCTTAATTGGGGTTGATAAAAAAGGGCAAAGTCAATGTTGCCATTTACAAGTTGATCTTCGAGATCGGATTGAGACACGAGTTGGATTGATAGTTCAACTTGCGGGAACTCCTGTTTGAACTCGGTAATAAGAGGCACTAGGAACCCTGTGTGAATGTCTGCACTTACGCCAATCGTAACCTTGCCGATGTGCAGCCCCTTAACCGCCTCGATCTGAGAATTCATTCTGTCGTAGCTTGTCAATTGTTCCAAAGCAAAGCGATAAAACAGCTCTCCCTCAACGGAAAGCGCCACGCCGCGTGACAACCGGTCGAACACCGATATCCCCAGATCCAGTTCCAGCGCCTGAATGTTTCGATTGAGCGCGGACGGCGAAATTGCGAGCGTTTCTGCGGCCCCACGAATAGAACCAGCCTCTACGATTGCCCTAACATATTTGAATGTTTGTAAGTGACGCATGATTATTGTTTCACCACACTGGTGCAAAAAACGCAACATTAAGCGCACTTCTTTGCGGCAGACAGCAACACTCAATGTTTATTACCGTTCTGGCATGTCCAAAATGCTGATCAGTTATGGGCTCGAATGAACGCGAAAAGCGCAGGGCTTTCGCGACAACATTGAGAGAGAAATGATGAAAAAGCTGCTTCTAGCAACCGCAATGTGCGCCGCCGCCACAACATCAGCATTCGCGGAAATCAAGGTGGGGATTCTGCACTCATTGTCAGGGACAATGGCAATTTCTGAAACAACATTGAAAGACACCATGTTGATGCTCATTGAGCAACAGAATGAAAAGGGTGGTCTATTGGGCGAGGAGATCGTGCCCGTGGTGGTCGATCCAGCATCAGACTGGCCTTTGTTTGCCGAAAAGGCGCGTGAACTTCTAACAGTTCATGAGGTTGATGTGATCTTTGGGAACTGGACTTCTGTATCTCGGAAATCTGTTCTTCCAGTTATTGAAGAATTGAACGGCTTGCTGTTTTACCCGGTTCAATATGAAGGCGAAGAATCTTCCAAGAACGTTTTCTACACTGGTGCTGCACCCAACCAACAGGCCATCCCGGCGACCGATTATTTCCTGGAGGAGTTGGGCGTAGAGAAATTTGCACTTCTGGGTACAGACTATGTCTATCCACGCACAACGAACAAAATTCTCGCCCAATATTTGGCTGACAAAGGCATCTCTGAAAGCGACATCTTTGTAAACTACACGCCATTTGGCCATTCTGACTGGTCAAAGATCGTTGCTGATGTGGTTGCACTTGGCGCTGATGGCAAGAAAGTCGGCGTGATCTCAACCATCAATGGCGATGCCAATATCGGCTTCTATAAAGAGCTAGCTGCAGCTGGTGTCTCCGCTGCAGATATTCCAGTTGTTGCGTTTTCAGTGGGTGAGGAAGAGCTGACCGGCTTGGACACAACCAACCTTGTTGGTCACCTTGCGGCTTGGAACTATTTTCAGTCTGCCGATAGTGAAGCGAATGCAAGCTTCATCGAAACATGGAAAGAGCGCATGGGTGAAGATCGGGTGACGAACGACCCCATGGAGGCGCACTATATCGGGTTTAACATGTGGGTGAATGCTGTCGAACAAGCCGGCACAACCGATGTGGATGCTGTGCGTGAGGCCATGTACGGCCAGCAATTTGAAAACCTGACTGGCGGCACAGCCGAGATGTTGGTGAACCACCACCTGACAAAACCCGTGCTGATTGGTGAGATCCAAGAGGACGGCCAGTTCGACATTATCAGCCAGACTGAAGAAGTGCCGGGTGATGCATGGACAGATTTTCTTCCAGAATCTGCTGTCCTGAAATCAGATTGGAAAGAGCTTGGCTGCGGTATGTACAACACCGAAACATCAAGCTGCGTTCAGATCAAATCTAACTACTAATCCTATTGTTTGACCGATGAGAGGGCGGGGCTCTGCCCTCTCATTTGCTTGGAGACCAATGTGATATCTCGATTTCTCTTATTGCTGGCATGCTTTCTGATCGTACTGCCCACCCAAGCACAGGAAGGCACTGCTCCTTCCTTGAAATCCATTGTGTCTCAAAACGCACCGGACATCATCAAAGGCTCCGTGAGGACCGCCCCCCCAATCATTGATGCACTCGTCGCTCTGGACGATCCCAGCAGCCTACGGTTTCTTTCGCTTTGGCAGGAAAAAGACCTTTGGTATCGCAAGTCTGACGAAGAAATTTTTGTCGCAGAAAAGCGTGAAGACCGCACCTACGAATTGTTTGATATTGCCACCTTGGAACTTGTCGAAACCCTGCCCAAAAAGCAGATCAAGCAAATCAAACCCAATTCAGGTTTGCGGGCGCTCATTGATGAAGCCTTGGTGATCTCCCGGCTCAAAAGCGCCGACATGTCAGTCAGACAGGAAGCTATTTCAAGCCTATCACGCTTAGCCAACAAGCAGCATTTGCTGCCGTTGCGCGGGGCCATCAGTGCCGAACCCAACCAGGCGCTAAAAGCGGAAATGGAGCGGCTTGAACGTTTTTTGACTATTCAGTTCGGTGCGAGCTCTGAGGAACGGGTGAGTGCCATTCATAGAGCATCAGATGATCTGTCAGTTGAAACGCGCGCCAACCTAAATCGTGTCACCAGTTCGACAATGGCATTAAAAGACATGCTGGACGATGATGCCAACATTGCCCGGCACGTCATCCCGGGAGAGGCCGATTTTAGTGTTGAAGATGCGTATCAGCTTCTCATCGACAACGACCTTGCCGAAGCTATTCCCACCGCCAGCGAACGAACACAATTCCTTATCGAAAACATTGGGGAAGGAAAAGTCGGCCGATTCACATTGCACAATCTCGACACTCAAAAAAATCGCGATGCGGCCTATCTTTCACTTGTTGCTGAAGGAAAAGCACCCTTTTGGTCACCAGGGCTTAGCGCAGACATATTGGTTGAACAATTTGAGTTTGTAGAAGTCTATGATGAAAGGGATGCCCAAGTAACACAGGCGGCGGAAGTCGCGCTTGAAAAGATCGAAACCAGCGTCGCCTTGTCTGAGTTTGTGGATGTTTTGCTTGACGCCATTTCGCTGGCATCCATCTATTTCCTGGCTGCAATTGGCCTGGCCATCACTTTCGGCGTTATGCGCGTTATCAATATGGCCCATGGCGAATTCATCATGATGGGCGCATACACTGGCTTTGCGGTCCAGCAATTCGTCACAAACTACACCCTGTCTATCATCATCGCCATTCCTCTGGCGTTTGCCGTGACCTTTTTTGCTGGTGTTGCCTTAGAGCGATTGGTCATTAGACACCTTTATCATCGTCCTCTGGAAACTCTTCTTGCAACATTTGGCATTTCCATCGCGCTGCAACAGCTTGCGAAAAACATTTTTGGCACCCAGGCACGGCCGCTCACCGCGCCAGAATGGTTGGATGGAGCCTTAGTGATCAATGATGTGATCTCCATTTCCTTGATTAGGATCGCGATCTTTGGATTGGGTGTCCTATTTTTCGTGGTGCTCTTGTTTGTACTGAACAAAACAAGGTTTGGGTTGGAAACGCGTGCGGTGACCCAAAACCGCCAAATGGCGGCAAGCATGGGCATCAACCCGAACTTCATCAACATGCTGACCTTTGGCCTTGGCTCTGGCATTGCGGGCATCGCAGGCGTCGCAATTGGCCTATACGCCAAAGTGACGTCAGAAATGGGCGGTGACTATATCGTCCAAAGCTTCATGACCGTGGTCGTTGGTGGTGTTGGAAACATTTGGGGCACGCTGGCTGGCGCTGTGATGATCGGCTTTTTGCAAAAAGGCATCGAATGGTTCAATCCGGCAAACACTTTGGCGGCACAAACCTACATGATCATCTTCATCATCATTTTCATTCAATTTCGACCTCGCGGCATTATCGCCCTTAAAGGTCGGGCAGCGGGAGATTGATCATGCAAGGCCCCTTGACCCAGTTTTTGATGAAAAACCCGAGCGTTTTGATTTTTCTCGGATTGCTCTCCGCTTTCACCATTTTCGCCGCCATCGGCAGCGAGGCATTCGGCATCGGGTTCATTTCAACATCGATGATCAAAACACTTGGCAAAACACTTTGTTTTTGCCTGATCGCCATCGCCATGGACCTTGTGTGGGGCTATTGCGGCATCTTGAGCCTGGGGCATTTCGCCTTCTTTGGGCTTGGCGGATATATGATTGGCATGTGGTTGATGTATGAACGCACGCGCCTCATCGTGGAAAGCTCCATGGCGAATGCAGCACTGCCCCCCACCCCACAGGAAATTCAGGAGGCCATTGGCACGCAAATTTTCGGCGTTGTCGGTGGTGCCGAAATTCCGGCAATCTGGGCGTTTGCACATTCCTTACCGATCCAGCTTGCGCTGGTCGTGCTGGTGCCCGGTTTGCTTGCCTTGGTTTTTGGCTGGCTCGCATTTCGCAGTCGCGTAACAGGCGTTTATTTGTCGATCCTGACGCAGGCTATGACGTTGGCGTTGGCGCTCTATCTTTTCCAAAACGATAGCGGCCTTCGCGGCAATAATGGTCTTTCTGGCTTGCAAAATATTCCGGGGCTTGACCATGTGCCCCAATCTCATATCTCCCTTTATTTCCTTTTGGCGTCTGCGTTTGCGCTGGGCCTTGGATTTGTCATTGCCAAGCTTATTGTCGAGAACAAAATGGGCAATGTGATCAAGGGTATTCGTGACAATGAGGCGCGTGTACGCTTTCTCGGATATCACGTGGAGACCTATAAGCTGTTCATCTTTGTGCTTACGGCCATAATGGCCGCAATAGCCGGTGCCATTTACTATCCTCAGGCGGGCATCATCAACCCAGCGGAAATCGCGCCGATTGCCTCAATTTATCTTGCTGTTTGGGTGGCGATAGGCGGGCGTGGCCGCATTTACGGCGCGGTGATTGGTGCCGCGCTTGTGTCGATGCTATCCAGTTTGTTCACCGGGGGTCAGATACCGAATATTGAGGTCGGCCCCGTCAATGTCGTCTGGGTGGATTGGTGGCTCGTTTTGTTGGGCGTGAGTTTTGTCGCCGTAACACTTTACGCACCTAAGGGAATTGGTGGCCTAATCGATATGATTAAAATGGAGCGGACAAAATGAATGAAGCTCTATTGGAAGTCCGCAATATTTCCGTTTCCTTCGACGGGTTCAAAGCCATCAACGCGCTTTCTTTCAGCATCGCTGAAGGAGAATTGCGGGCAATCATCGGACCGAACGGGGCGGGCAAGACAACCTTTATGGATATTGTAACGGGCAAAACCAGGCCCGATGCCGGAGAAGTCATTTGGGGCGAAAAAAATGTTTCGTTGCTCAAACGTCAGGAAAGCCAGATTGCGCGTCTCGGTGTGGGGCGGAAATTCCAAAAGCCCACGGTGTTCGAAGAGCAGAGTGTTTATGAGAATTTGCTCATGGCGCTCGACAATGATCGTAGCCCGTTCTCGGTATTGTTCTATCGACATAATGAAAGTGACGACCAACGGATAGCGGCATTGGCCGAGGAAATTGGGCTTCAGGATCATCTGGAAAAACGCTCTGGAGACTTAAGTCACGGACAAAAACAGTGGCTGGAGATTGGCATGCTGCTCGCACAAGAACCAAGATTGCTGCTGGTGGACGAACCCGCTGCAGGCATGACCCAGGAAGAGCGCCAAAAGACGGTGGACCTGCTCCGCCGCGCGGCGCAAAGCCGGGCTGTGGTTGTCGTGGAGCACGATATGGACTTCGTCCGTAAACTCGACTGTCGGGTGACCGTATTGCACGAGGGATCGGTTCTTGCCGAAGGCTCATTGGAACATGTGACCGAAAACCAAGACGTCATTGACGTATATCTGGGGCGCTAAAATGCTGGAGCTAAAAGACATCACCCTTCACTATGGCCAGAGCCAGATTTTGCACGGTGTGGATTTGGTCGCTGAAAAGGGCAAGATCACTTGTTTGTTGGGCGTAAACGGCGTCGGCAAAACAAGCCTGTTAAAAGCCATAGCAGGTGTCCACAATCATTCTGGCGGTCACTATGTTCTGGATGGCGTGGAAAAAAAGGCGGCTTCGGCACACCATCTGGCCAAAGCCGGTATCGGCTATGTCCCGCAAGGTCGCGACATCTTTCCGCTCATGACCGTGCGGGAAAATATGGAGATCGGGTTCGCCTGTCTGGATAAAGATGAACGTGTTTTGCCAGAAGAAATGTTTGAGCTGTTTCCGGTCTTAAAGGAGATGCAGAACCGCCGTGGCGGTGACCTCTCTGGCGGCCAGCAGCAACAACTGGCCATCGCACGTGCATTGATCACGAAGCCAAAGCTTCTGCTGCTCGATGAACCCACCGAGGGCATTCAGCCCAATGTCATACAACAAATCGGACGTGTGATTTCATTTCTCAATGATCAGGGGCAAATGGCCATTTTGCTTGTGGAGCAATATTTTGAGTTCGCCTACCAGCTTGCTGATCATATCTATTCCATGCGTCGTGGTGAGATTATTTTGGACGGCAAAAAGTCTGAGCTGAAAAAGTCTGCGGTTCTGGAAACGCTGAAGGTATGATTTGATGCTGGATCGGGCGAGCCAAAATATTCATATGCAACGCGCCAAGGGATGCGCGAGGATTGGGTTTACGCATAAATCCGGTTCAACTCGGCTTGAGAGTTTGCATCAGTCCGGCTGCCTGAAAGCGCTGTTGCCAAATGTGCACAACACTTCGCCAGAAATTGTCTTCGTAAACACAGCAGGCGGCATCACCGGCGGCGATCAACTGGATATTTCGTGCTCGATCAGCGCGCAATCTGAGGCCACCGCCACAACGCAGACTGCCGAACGCCTTTACCGATCCACGGGCGACAATGCGTATATCAATATTCACCTGAAAGTGGATGAAAACGCCAAATTTTTCTGGCTGCCGCAAGAAACAATTGTTTTTGACGGTGCCCGGCTAACCCGTCGCATGAATGTCGAAGTGGCACCCACCGGCAGCGTGCTGTTGCTTGAAAGCTTTATGCTCGGGCGCAAAGCAATGGGTGAGAAGGTTCTTCAGTGCGATTTGTCTGATCAATGGCGCGTGTATTTGGGCGATAAGCTTGTTTTTGCAGAATCCATGAAAATCGGCGACGTCAGCGGACTGAGCTCTGCCGCGGCCCTCAAGGACAATTTGGCCTTTGCGACATTTGCATTTGTTGAGAAAGATGCACACCAAAAACTCGGCTGGCTCAACTCGCTCCTGACTGGTCTAGACATTCGCGCTGCCGCAAGCGGATGGAATGATGTTTTGGTCGCGCGATTTGTTGCTCCCGATGCATTTACGTTGCGCAGCGCCCTGTTCACAGTTTTAGAGCAATTCAACAAGCGACCCCTCCCCCGGGTTTGGCAACTTTGAGGTTCAAACATGAAACTTACCCCCCGAGAAAAAGACAAGCTGTTGGTTAGTTTAGCGGCCATGGTCGCGCGAAACCGGCTTGAGCGAGGCGTTAAACTCAACCACCCGGAAGCAATCGCATTGATCACCGATTACGTTGTTGAAGGCGCGCGCGATGGCAAGTCAGTTGCCCAGCTTATGGAAGAGGGCGGACGTGTGATCTCTGACGAGCAATGCATGGATGGCATCGCCGACATGATCCACGAAGTTCAGGTTGAAGCGACATTTCCGGATGGAACCAAACTTGTCACTGTCCACCACCCCATTCGATAGCTTTTTCGGAGACAAAAATGAAACCAGGTGAAGTTATTACAGGACCTACTCCGATCACGCTCAATGCGGGCGTTGACTCCATTGTGCTCAGGGTTGCCAATTCAGGTGATCGGCCCATCCAGATCGGCTCGCATTACCATTTTGCCGAAGCAAACCCATTCCTCATGTTTGATCGCGATGCCGCCTATGGCATGCGTTTGGATATTGCGCCCGGCACCGCGGTTCGGTTCGAACCCGGCCAAGAGCGAGATGTGCAGTTAATCCCGATCTCCGGAAACCGCAAAGCATTCGGCTTTAATCAAAAAGTCATGGGAGACCTCTAGATGGCGCGCGATATTGCACGGAATACTTATGCCGATATGTTTGGTCCGACGACAGGCGACAAAGTTCGGCTGGCGGATACAGAGCTGTTTATTGAAGTCGAGCGGGACCTGACAACCTATGGCGAGGAAGTCAAATTCGGCGGTGGCAAAGTTATTCGCGACGGCATGGGTCAGTCTCAAGTGACAAATGCCGATGGGGCGATGGATACGGTGGTCACCAATGCGCTGATTGTCGATGTTACTGGTATTTACAAAGCCGATGTCGGGCTCAAGGCGGGCCGCATTGCAAAGATCGGCAAAGCGGGAAACCCCGATACCCAGCCAAACGTAGATGTCATCATCGGCCCCGGCACAGAGATTATTGCGGCCGAAGGTAAAATCCTCACATCGGGCGGTTTTGACAGCCACATTCATTATATTTGCCCTCAGCAAATTGACGATGCGCTGCATTCCGGCGTCACAACCATGCTTGGCGGCGGCACCGGACCCGCGCATGGCACGTTGGCCACCACCTGCACGCCGGGGCCTTGGCATATTGGTCGCATGCTGCAATCAGCAGACAGTTTACCGATGAACCTTGCCTTTGCCGGAAAAGGCAATGCGGCGCTGCCACAGGCATTGGAAGAGCAAGTGCTTGGCGGTGCCTGTGCCCTGAAGTTGCATGAGGATTGGGGAACCACGCCTGCAGCGATTGATTGCTGCTTGTCGGTTGCCGATGCATTTTATGTGCAGGTGATGATCCATACTGACACTTTGAATGAAAGCGGGTTTGTCGAACATACGGTTGGTGCGCTCAAAGGCAGAACCATTCACGCCTTTCATACGGAAGGCGCTGGTGGTGGTCATGCCCCCGACATCATCAAAATTTGCGGCGAGCAAAATGTGTTGCCAAGCTCCACCAATCCGACCCGACCATTTACCGTGAACACACTTGAAGAACATCTCGACATGTTGATGGTTTGCCACCATTTGGATAAGGGCATTCCAGAGGATGTTGCCTTTGCTGAAAGTCGAATCCGAAGGGAAACCATTGCCGCAGAGGACATTTTGCATGATCTGGGCGCCTTCTCCATTATCGCATCTGACAGTCAGGCCATGGGCCGTGTCGGTGAGGTTTTGATCCGCACCTGGCAAACTGCCCATAAAATGAAGGTGCAGCGCGGTCCGTTGAAGGACGAAACGGGTGACAATGATAATGTTCGCGTCAAACGCTATATCGCCAAATACACGATAAACCCTGCGATCGCCCATGGAATTTCGAAAGAAATCGGGTCAATCGAACAAGGCAAGCGGGCCGATCTGGTGTTGTGGGACCCGGCCTTTTTCGGAGTGAAACCTGAGATGGTTGTGATGGGCGGCAGCATCGTGGTTGCCCAGATGGGGGACCCAAACGCCTCTATTCCCACGCCGCAGCCCGTTTATTCGCGCCCAATGTTTGGCGCGCTGGGCGGAGCCGTTCAACACACCTCGGTGTCCTTTGTATCCGCTGCGGCATTTGAAGCGGATATTGGCAATACGCTCGGATTGCAAAAGGAAACAATAGCCGTGGAGAACACACGGAATATAGGCAAATCGGATCTGGTGATGAACGATTATTGCCCTGAAATAGAAGTCAATCCGGAAACATATGAAGTGCGCGCTGACGGCGAACTTCTCACCTGCGAACCGGCCGAAGAGTTGCCGATGGCCCAAAGGTATTTCTTGTTCTGATGTTACGCGCTTTAAAAATTGACCGCCGCCAGGCGGATCCCATCGATACGGTAACCCTTTCATTTGATGATCGTTTTCGTCGCCGGATCAAGCTGTGTGGTGATGCTGGAACCGAGTTCCTGCTGGATCTTGAGAAAACGACTGAGCTTCACGAGGGCGATGATCTGATTTTAGAGGACAACTCGCATATCCGTGTACGGGCAGCACATGAGCCGCTCGTAAAGATCCAAGGTTCCGACGCACATCACTTGCTGCGCTTAACATGGCATATCGGGAACAGGCACTTGCCCTGTGAAATCCATGAGGATCATCTTGTGATACGTGCTGATCACGTGATTGAACACATGCTGACGCATCTCAATGCCACTTTGGAAAAATTCGAGGGGCCCTTCACGCCTGAGGGTGGCGCATATGGTCAAGGCAGGACGCATTCGCATGAGCATTGACCTACACCGACTTGTCGCCTGGTTTTCCCCTTCGTTCCCGATTGGCGCATTCAGCTATAGTCATGGGTTGGAGAACGCAATTGAGAATGGCGAGGTGACCAATGGTGGCGAGCTTGCAAGTTGGTTAGAGGCCATTCTGATAAATGGCAGCGGCAGAAACGATGCCATTTTGATTGCGCAAAGCTATCGCGCTGACGACGATGAACAAAATGCGTTATCAGAACTTAGTTTGGCAATCTGCGCGGGCCATGAACGGCAGTTCGAAAGCGTGCAACAGGGGCAAGCTTTTGCGAAAACAGCTGGAGAGATATCGGGATATTCGTTTACGCCAGGCCCGCTACCAATTGTCGTTGGGGAAGTTGCCGCAAAATATGAGATTGGTCTGCGCGAAGTGATCGCACTCTATCTACACAGCTTTGTTTCAAACCTCGTTTCGACGGCAATAAGATTGATGCCAATCGGCCAAACCGAAGGCCAAAAGATTCTACATGCTTTGTTCGAGCCCATTGAAATTGTTTCAGAGAACGCCCTGAACGCCTGCTTGGACGACCTTGGCGGTTCATGCTTTCTCGCCGATATCTCGTCCATGGCCCACGAAACACAACAACCAAGGATTTTCCGAACATGACCGGACCTCTACGCGTCGGCATTGGCGGCCCCGTCGGCGCAGGCAAGACCACACTGACCGAACGGCTCTGCCAGGCAATGGCTGACAAAGTGTCGATGGCGGTTGTCACAAACGACATATACACCACAGAGGATGCAGAACACCTCATGCGCAAGCAGGTCCTGCCACTCGATCGCATCAAGGGTGTTGAAACAGGGGGGTGCCCGCATACCGCTATTCGCGAGGATGCGTCGATTAATCTTGCGGCCATCGATGATCTGGTCGCGACCCACCCTGATCTCGAGCTTGTCCTTATCGAAAGCGGAGGCGACAATCTCGCCGCGACGTTCAGCCCGGAGCTCGCAGATATTACAATCTACATGATCGATGTGGCGATGGGCGAAGAAATTCCGCGAAAAAGGGGGCTAGGCCTCACCCGATCAGATATTCTGATCATCAACAAATCATCGCTCGCCCCATATGTCGATGTGTCGCTCGACATTATGGAACGCGACACCGAAGAAGTCAGAAACGGTAAACCTTATGTGTTCGCTGATCTTAAATCTGGCAATGGTGTAGCGGAAATTGTCGAAATCTTGTCAGAACTTGGCGGCTTGGCGCGTTCTTGAACTCGTACTTTTCGAACTGGCTAGCACATGTTTCATGTTTGGCAATTCGAAATTGGATGGGCCGCATCTTTTTTCGCACAGTCCAACAGTGAGGCTTGACGCTCATCTTACGCGGCACTGGGCATAATTCACCCTAACTCCATCACATGGGTGGTGGTGCTAGAAATATGAAGCGCCTTATCAAGAAGAATGGCAGAGAGAGAGACTGTATTTTATGGTGTAAACATCAATCAAAATCGATCTGAATCCATCCGTCTTATCTCTTTATATTCAATAACTTATTGATTTCATCTATCAAAATCTGTCAAAATAAAAATCAGTAAATCAAACCCACACTGGCGGGCTAGATGGTGGGCTGAAATGATATTGACAGATACCAAACTAAAGAAGATTTCACCGAAATTTAAGCCGGTCGCGGACGTTTATGTTCAGGGCTTATATTTTTATCCTTCTGCTACAAAGGTTGGCAATGGGAAGTGGCTTTTTCGATATACCTCCCCGCTCACTCGTAAACGTCGCGAAATGGGGTTTGGGTGCAGAGCGTTTTGTTTAACGGCATTCCGCCCCATATCTGACTTTCAACGTAATTGAATTCAGAGCACTACAATCAACAAATCCAGACATTCAAATTCTTGACAATTCAAGTGTCATTTTGGGCCCGCAATTCGTGCCAAGCTACCTCTGCCACTACCAACCAGATGGGAAATAGTATGGCTTGCATGTTAGCTTTGAGGTGGGGCTGGTCGAAGGATCACCCCCACCTCTGAGGGTTTTAACCGCCGTGTAGTTGCTGCAAAATACTGACGAAATTAAGGGAAACGCTGAAATGTACGACCAGTCCAATCCCAATGATCAGAAGGGCAAAAATGCCCACTAGTTTTAGTCGAGATAATGGTGTTCTTTTTGACATGGTTTTCCTATTGGCGGTTGAGGGAGGAATTTACGCTTTCGCGAATAGCTGAGAAGGCTGGTGGGCTGGACGCAAGTACTACGCCCACGAGTGAGCCGAGAGCCCATATCAGTAAAGTTGCAAAATCGAACGAGAATGGCAGCGCCATCCCAAATGTCATTTCGCCGATCAAAGAGGAGAGAAATTGAGATACTGGAATTGATACAAGTACCCCTGCTATGAGTGCAAACGACCAGAGGACTATACCCTCAGACAAGATACTTGTGAGAATTTGTCCCCGTCTGGCACCAATTGCCCTAAGAATGCCAAATTCACTGCGCCGCTCAACCACGGAAATACCTTGTGTCGTCATAAGTCCCAACGCCCCAACGGCGGCCATCATTAAACCCAACGAAGTTAGAGTTACGGTGAGAATACGGATGTGACCGGATACCGCTTTGACCATCTGATTTTCAGAGACGACATTGGCAACGCCAACGCCCCATGCCTGTGTCAACGTGTCGATGGTGGATACTGTCATTTTGGTCGAAAACTCAGGCGATGCCTTGTATACTAGCGAGTTCACGCCAGAAAATCCTTGAAGGCTTTTTAGCTCCGCAGCTGAAATATATGCATTCGCGGGGCTCATATATTGGCGTATTACTGCTGTTAGAGGCAGACGGATTGCTGCCCCATCGACAGACAAATTCAATACTTTGCCAATCGCTGGATTGCCTAGCATGGCGAGGGCAGATTGGTTTAAGATAATGCCATTTGATAATCCACCAATAGTCGACCCTTGAAGAACTTTGTGGTGTTGAATGTTTTTTGTGCTCGGCAGAGCTATTAATGACAGTGACCCGTGACCTCCGTCTGGATATGTCCGAACAAGTGTGAGACCGTCTTCCCGAATGGTAGCTGCTTCGAGTACAAGTGCCGCATCCAAAGGAACCATGTTGGGCAATGCTGCCGAAACAGCGGCCGCCTGAGGTGCCGAAATTGGGTCGGTGAGAATAAGCTGGATATCCTGCAGACGCTCCTCGGCTGCAATGTTTGTCGATAGCGTATAGCCAGCTGCCACATTTCTCGCAGAAAGGGTAATTGCTCCCGCGAGCGTCAGCAAACTGATCGCTAAGGCACTACGCCAAGGATTCCTCAAAAGTCCTGCTGTAGCGAGCCTGCGTGTGCCGCTGCCAAGTAAAATTGTGATCGTTTGCTTCTGTTTTACACTGCTGGAAATCTGGTCTGATAGCGCACTTATTACAGAAAGACCTGTCGCACGCAGCAGCGGGCGGATTGCAAAAACGATAGGCGTGCCGATTGAAGTAACAATCCAAAAAGTGATAAGACCGACGGATGGAGTTGTCGTCGTTATATCAAAATTCAATAATGATGAAACCGATTGGGCCAATCCGTTCCCCAAAACTAATCCAATTGGAACAGCAATCAAAAACGCAGCCAAACCCAAGATTGCCACTCCAGAGAAATACATATTTTGGATCTGCTTTTGCCTCGCGCCGATAGTCTTCATGATGGCGATTTGGCGCACCTGTTGAACCATTAATCCCTCGATAGTGACGGAGACAAGGAATGCGGAAAGCAAAAAGGCGGTCGCTCCAAAAACCATGAACAAGCTGAGAACGGCGTTCATTTGATTAGCGTGGGGATGGGTTTGTGCATATGGAACTTGCACAAGGTGAACGTCTACTTGCTCCTGTCCGAGTGTTGATGCGATCTTCGCCATTTTTTGGTCAACGTTTTCTTGGTCACCAAGATCACCACTTACGCGGATCTTGATTAGTTCCAGCGGAGCACTTGTCAGTTTGGCCCAAGTTGATCGATCTATGTATCCATAAACTGCTTGCTCTTGTTCGGCTGGTGCGAGAGCTGGATCAAAAACAGTTCCCGCAACTGTAAATTGAGTGAAGCCGACACCCGGTAAATCAAAACTGACTTCTCCGCCGATCTGCACATCTGCGACATTTAACGCGCGTCGTTCCAAATACATCTGAGCATTACCATTTGACGCACCCTGTTCTTCAAGACGAAGCTTACCAATTTCGTGAGTGAGGGGATTTGAAGAAACGAATAGAATTCCACGCCCAAAGCTACCATCCTCCAGCCTCACACGAGTGTGCAAAATGTTGGCAGCTTCAGCCTCGCTAACTTCAGGCAAAGCACGCACGCGTTCTAAAAGTTCGTCGTCTACAAATCCTATATCTAGAATACCGGAAGCGGGATTTGTTGTGGTGTATGCTGAGGTTATGTCGCGTGTCAAAATTGTGCTTGATGAGCTCAATGCCACCACGCAGATCAGTCCGAAAACCATTGCCATTACTGCAAGTGCGAGACGACCGCCAATTGCCTGAAAATCGCGACCAAGTTTTAACAGCGGTGCCGGAACTCTCATGTGACGTCCTCCGACACAATCTGTACGCCGTCTGCGAGTTCAAATGTACGAGAGTAGTAGTCGGTCAGTGCGAGATCATGTGTAACCATGACGACTGACTTGTTGCGTAAGCATAGCACCGCAAAAAGGTCCATAACTGACTTTGCGGTGGTTGTATCAAGATTGCCAGTTGGTTCATCAGCAAAGATAATATTTGGATCATTTGCAAGCGCGCGTGCGATCGCAGCCCGCTGCTGCTGCCCACCCGAAAGCTCGCTTGGCAACTTGTCGGATTGATGTAAAATCTCTAGGTCATCAAGCAGGGATTTAGCTCGGGTTAGCCGTTCTGCTTTTGGTATGATGTTGCAAAGATCCATCGGCATTAGGATATTTTCCAACACTGACAGTGAAGGTAAGAGCTGGAAGGATTGGAAGACAATTCCTACGTTCTTTCCGCGCCAGCGCGCCAGTTCTTCTTCACTCAATTTGGTAATGTCTGTGATGGAGTCTGACCTGGAAATAATTTCTCCGCTGGTGCTTACATCAAGCCCGGCAAGCAAATTGATCAGCGTGGACTTCCCACTTCCCGAACGCCCTATAATGGCAATAAACTCACCAGGACTTATGTCAATCGAGATATCTCTTAAAGCAGCGCACGTTGTTCCGCCCGTATTGTAGATTTTTGAAATACGTTTCGCGGAAAGGATTGGTGCAGTCGAACTGGTTGGGAGCATCAAAATTCCTCTTTATGGACAAGTGTCTATTATTGTTACAATGTTCATATGCAACCAACGTTATGGCTTTCAATGCCAATTGGGCGGTGTGGGGAATCAATTGCTGGACGGCTGGAATGGTATCTGTCCGATAGGAGACACTTGAATGGACAAACGTAGTCAAAGAACCCGGGATGCTTTGTTGGAAGCCATGGTTGTGCTGATGCAAGAAAAACCATGGGAAGCCATAACAATACGCGAAATTTGTGAGGAAGCGGATATTGCACGTTCCACATTCTACATACATTTCGCCGGCAAAAGTGAGCTGCAGGAATATGGATTACGTTTTTTGGAGTTGGAGTTACGCGCTATGCCAACGTCTCGGTCCTTGGACGAAGATGGCAAGCTGGGGCACTTGCCATGTATTCTGCAAATCATGATGGCACCCCAACACCAATTCCTGTTCAAGGATGCTCAGAGCTCGCCCGCTGCATCGTTAGCTCGCTCTAAAATGAGTGCCGTCGCGTTTGATCTGATTGAGAATGAAATTCGGTCGTCACGGTATTTTGGCCAGAATTCGGAATTGTCTATCCATTTTATTGCGGCAGGCGTTCAAATGGCTGTGCACCAATGGCACCAGCAAAGCGTTGAAAGTGGACTGGGTCTTATGCTTGAAGAATTGGACGGGATAATCTCAAGAACGCTACAGGATACTCGTCTCCTCACTTCTTGAACAAGATTGAGTGGCACGGGCATTGCTGTGTTTCGTCGTTATGATGCAGCGAGTTTGATTTCCAAAAAAGCGCGGGCGTCCGAGCAATCGTGCATATTCCAAAGGATTTAAGGATTATGTCATTGAGGTTGTGCGGCAAAACTATGCGGAATTTGGCCCCACTCTTGCGCTTGAGAAGCTCTATGAGCATCATGACGTTTCTGTATCCAAAGAGACCTTGCGCAAATTGATGTTCGCTGCCGGTTTGTGGACCTCACGCTAGGAGTGCAAGGGCCGGATTTATCAACCGCGCAATCGGCGTGAGTGTTTTGGAGAACTCATTCAAATTGATGGCTCACATCATTGGTGGTTTGAGGATCGTGGCTCAAAGTGCGCCTGCTCGTCTTTATTGATGATGCCACCAGCAAAATTGTACATTTGCGGTTCTGTAAGACCGAGAACACTTTTGACTGTTTCCATAGTGATACTAGCGGATCGACTGAACGATTGGCCTCCGGATTCTTTTCAGAACGTTGGCGCGCCGCCGCAATCTGCAATTATCCCTGCTAAATCATGTAGGCCTTGTCCCGCCAGCATCATCGACCATTTGCAAAGCCAAATAATGAGCAATTCCAATAAAGAGCGCAGTTATTTCAATCCAGTTGCGTTCACATAGATTGCGTAAATGGATGTGGTTGCGCACACAAAAAGCCTGTTTTTCTTCGGGCCGATAAAGCAGAGATTGGCGACAACTTCAGGGATCAATATCTTGCCCAGCAATGTGCCGTCTGGTGCAATGCAGTGGATCCCATCCCCGGCTGAGGTCCAAATGCGGCCCTTCGCATCCACTCTGAACCCGTCATAATGTCCGTCATTTGTTGTTGAAATCACGCGTCCGGTGCCCAAGCTGTTTGTGCCCTCGTCCACTGTATACGAACAGATTTTTGGGACGCAGTTGGGATCATGTGTAATGCCGGAGTCTACAACATAAAGCTCGCGCTCATCCGGTGAGAACGCCAGGCCGTTTGGCTGCACCAAATCTTTGATTACACAGGTAACTGATCCGTCTGGATCAATTCGATAAACATTGCTGGCACCAATTTCTGAAGGGGCCGCATCGCCCTCATATTCGGTATCGATGCCATAGGTCGGATCAGAGAACCACACAGAATTGTCGCTTTTGACAATCACATCATTGGGGGAATTGAACCTTTTACCCTCAAAGGTGCGCGCCAAAGTGGTCGTGGTGCCATCATGCTCAATTCTACTGATACACCTGCCCTGATGTTCGCACGAAATCAAACGCCCGTCATTGTCCACCGTATGCCCGTTTTGATAACCGGCGGGGCGTTCAAATTCAGATATTGAACCACTTGTTTCGTCCCACCGCAGGGTCCGGTTGTTTGGAATGTCAGACCAAATCACATATTTCCCGGCCGGAAACCAGGCAGGTCCCTCGCACCAGCGACCACCAGTCCAAAGCCTTTCAAGCTGACTGTTTGCCAGGACCAGCTTTTGAAATTCTGGTTCAATGATCTGATAGAGATCGGACATCCGCTTTCCCTTTATCTAACTCGTTACTTTTTGTCCGCGACCGTAAACCAACAGCATGGTGATGATCACCGTACCGTAGATTACCTGTCGACCTGCTTCCGGCATCTGCATTATAGACAACACCGAATTCAACAGCACAAGCAGCACAACGCCAATTAACGTACCGATATATTTGCCTTTTCCCCCAAGAATGTGCGTTCCTCCAAGAACAACGGCTGCAATTGACGGCAAAAGAAAAGCGTTACCCATGCCTTGATAGGCCTTTGCCGAATAGCCAGCCAAAAGCACCCCGGCCAACGCCGCACAAACACCAGAAACAACAAATGCTCCCAAAATCACGCGCCTGGTTTTGATGCCCGACAAATAGGCTGCGGCTTCATTGTTGCCTGTTGCGTAAATGGATTTACCAAACGTGGTTTTCTTCAGCAAAAAGACAATCACAAGCGAGACAAAAGCCCACACAAAGACCGACATTGGCACGCCCATAAACTTACCAGAGGCCAGAAATCGCATAAAGGGCGTTGCCGTATCCGCCGGGGCATAACCACCGGTGTGAGCAACCATCAAACCGCGCATGGCGCTATCGAGTCCCAAGGTAAAGATCATTGAGGGCACGCGCAGATATCCAACGCCAATCCCGTTGACCAATCCAATGCAAACGCCCACGGCTAAGCCAGTCGGCAACGCCAGTTCGCCGCCCACGGTTGTGGCCATCATGGCGGCGGCGGTCATCGTCCAGGGGATCGACAAATCAATGTGACCATGAAGGATAACCAGCATCAATCCAGCCGCGGCAATGCCGAGAAAGGCTCCGGATTGAAGCTGCTGCAGCAGGTAATTGACGGTTAAAAGCGGCATGGTGCCCTGGGTCGCAAGGGTATATCCTGTGCCGATCAGCAAAATGACCAGAATGAAGCCTGAGGCGATCAGGATCGGCTTGTCCTCAGAGCTAATATTAATTGTTGGAAAGTTCATGATCCACCTATCTGAAAAGCCGTAGTCGATTTTTTGTTCGAAGCGTGCGCAACGCGCCAAGACTGACCGCAACAAGAAGGACCACACCCTCAATCAGCGGCTGCAAGAGCGGATCAATCGACATAATTCTGAAATAGAACGACAGCATGCGCAGCAATAGTGCGCCCACAAGAGAACCAATGGCGCCGCCGACGCCACCAAACAGTGAGGTCCCACCCAAAACCACCGCGGCAATCGAATTTAGCGTGTAAGAGCCAGCCTGGGTCATGTCTGCATTGCCGGAAGAAGTCTGAATGGCAAGGTATAAGCCACCACAGGCCGCAAAAAACCCAGCCATTGTGAAAGCGGTAAGCTTGGCCCGTTCAATCGGCAAGCCCGACATAAAGGCGGCACTTTCTGAAGAGCCAACCGCATAAATTGTGCGCCCGGTAACCGTCTTCTTAAAAGGAAGCCAAATGCCGAAACCGACGATAATTATGATGAGCAAGGGAACCGGAATCCAGGCAAAAGGTGAAAACCACGCCGCATCGGCATCCCACCAGCCATAGGTATAAACGAGTTCATATAGATCGTTGGTGAGCGCCCAGCCTAAATCACCATCCACATCACCGCCCGGCTGTGGCCGGATAAACAACGCCAGACCAATCGCGATGGAGCCGGTGGCCAAGGTCGCAATAATGGGCTGTATCCGCCCGTATACGACAATCATGCCGTTCAAAAAGCCAAAAGCTGTGCCGGTGAGCAGTGTAATGATCGCCCCAATCAGAATTTGAATAGGCGATCCAGACATCAACGCAGAGGCAACACAATTGGCCAAGGTCATCACAGCGCCGACGGACAGGTCCAATCCGCCAAGCAATATGGGAAAGGTCTGGGCAATCGCTACAAAGACAATCACCACACTTTCATTGGTGTTTTGAATCAATACGGCCGAAGAAAAACCACCGGGGTGAAGAATATTGTACAGCAGCCAGAGCAACAAAAGGCCCACAGTTGCCACAGTGAAGCCCATGTTTTGACCTATGGCCAATTTCAGGCTTTTCTTATAATCATTCATTGCATTGCTCCAGGCTTCTGATGGGCAGGCGTGTCACCAATATTGAGCGCGGCGCTCACTATTGACGTTTCTGAGATCTCGTCGCCTTTCAACTCAACGGTAATTTTGCCGTCATACATCACGGCGACTCTGTCGCAGCAGCCAATCAGCTCGTCATAGTCGGTAGAATAAAGAAGGATCGATTTGCCCTCATCCGCCAACGCGCGGATCAGTTTATAAATCTCCTGCTTGGTCCCCACATCAATCCCACGTGTCGGGTCGTTGAGAAGAACAATGTCTGGATTGGTGCAAAGCCATTTTGCGATCACAACTTTTTGCTGGTTGCCACCAGAAAGTGTCGAAACGGCGTGGTGGGGCGAACCAACTTTTATCTCAAGTTGTTTGATTCCGTTTGCGACCGCCTCCTTCTCCTTACTTGGAGAAACCACTGGGCCGTCTGAGATTTTGTCCAAGCTGGCGATCATGAGATTGTCAGCAATCGACATTGGCAACATAAGGCCTTCAGTTTTCCGGTCCTCCGGCACCAGTGCAAAATTGGTCGGCGACGCTTTTGCTTCAGCGGGAGAACCGGTGTGTACGATTTGGTCATCCACCCTCACTTCACCTTCAACGCTCCGAAGAACACCAAATAGCGCCAACAAAAGCTCTTTTTGACCCTGGCCATCCAAACCGCCCAGGCCAACGATTTCGCCGCGACCAAGTGTAAGGTCGACCCCTTTGAGCTGCCGCTCCCATTTCAAGTCGCGAATGCTAAGCCGCGTTTCATAATCCTTTGGCGGGGGTTTGGCCGGAAACTGCGCATCGACAGTTCTGCCAATCATTAGTTTTACAATTTCGTCGTCTGATTTTGCGCCTTTAGCGAAAGTCTCAATATGTTTGCCGTTTCTAAACACCGAAAGCGTGTCGCAAAGCCGTTCAACTTCATGCATTTTGTGGGAGATGAACAGGCAGCAAACGCCTTCATCCTTCAACTCGCCGAGCAAACCATAAATGGTATCAACGTCCTGGCTGCTCAAGGCCGATGTTGCTTCATCAAGGATCAGCACCTTGGGTTTTTTACTCAGCGCTTTCGCAATCTCGACCATCTGACGGCGCGAAAGCGACAAGTCTTTGACCAATGCGCGTGGGTCAATATCGCCACATTTAATGCGTGCAAGTAACACTCGTGCCTGCTCGCGTTGCGTTTTTTTGTCAATCAGACCCCATTTTTTGGGGGGAGAATCCAAGAAAATATTGTCCGCCACACTTAAATCGGGAACCAGTGAGAGTTCTTGAAATATACATACAACACCGTCTTTTGCGGCTTGGGTTGGCGATTGAAAGTTTACCAGCCCTCCCTCAACAAACAGTTCGCCAGCGGTTGGGTCCAAAACGCCAGACATGATCTTGATCAGCGTGGACTTGCCAGCGCCGTTTTCCCCAAGGATCGCGTGGATTGAGCCTGTAAAACAACTAAAGTCGACGTCCTGCAATGCCTGGGTCGCCCCGAAACTTTTCGAGATACCGGCCATGCGCAATATAGGTTCAGATTGAGGCATATTGTGCTCCGTTAGAAATGGCGCCCCGCCAGAGGCAGGGCGCCGCATACTCAGCTACCTACTAGGAGTTGTCTTCGGTCTGGGCCATAATTGATGGACCAGATATGTACACATCGCATGGAGGGAACGCGTTGACAGTGAAGAAGTTGTCCGGAAGGTCGCTCCAATAGTTCGTGCCGTCTTTCAACTCGTCATAAGTTGCAACCGGCAATGGCACTGAGATCAGTTGAGGCATAACATTGCCTTCAAGTGCCGAAATAGCAGCTTTCATTGAGATCGCCACCAAACCGGGTGACTGACCAATGGAAATGCCTTTCAATCCATCGGTTGCATACTTGGCCAAAGCCTTGCGATAGCCATTTTCGGCTTCACCCGACATTGGAACCATTGGGTGACCGGTATCCAGCAAAGCTTGAACCACGCCGTTGGTGCCACCTTGGGCGAGCACACCATCAAATTCACCATGAACAGCAATGGCATCCGAAACCACTTTTTTGGCGGTGCCATCATCCCAATTGCCAACAACTGAGATCACTTCCCATTCACCACCGGACTCATCAAGCACCTGGTGAATACCCCGAGAACGGTCACGATCAACGGAATTGCCTGCAAGGCCACGAACTTCAAGAAGCTTGCCCGATGTTTTGCCTTGCGAACTCAGTACGGCCAAAACGTGTTCGGCATACATTCTGCCCATTTCGATTTGGTCTTCGTTCACCTGCATGACTTTGTCTGTATCAAGCACATTGTCGAACGGCACCAGGACCACATCATTGCGGTCAGCCAATCTGATCACGCGGTCAAAACCATCAGGGGACACCGCAATTGTAACAATAGCGTCATAACCTTGGTTGATGAAATCCTCGATCGCGCCCAGCTGCACTGCTGCATCGGTGCCTGTTGAGACAACCTTGAACTCGGAAATCTTGTCTTTGATAGCTGGATCTTCTGCAAAAGCCTTTGCAGTTTTCACCATTTGGATGCGCCAGCCATTTCCAACAAAGCCGTTGACGACGGCAATTTTAAACGGCCCTTCGCGCTCTTCCCACTGGAAGTATTTTGTGTCCTCAGCCCATGGTGAGAAGCAAGCCGGGTTTACACCTGGCCCACTGACAACCTCCGGCCCGGCCCAAGCAAGTGAGCAGCTCATGGCCACCCCAGCTAGCGATAATGCTATTAAACGTTTCATTCTATTTCCTCCCTTTGCGGAACCTCCGCATTTCAGTTTCGCCTGTGTGGCGCCTCTTTGAAGCAATCGCCCCAAAAGCTCAGTTGCCTGGACCGCCATAATTGTCCGGTGATTGGCCCGCACGCTGTGCGCCGGTCATTTGCCAAGCATATGCTTTTGTCCACGCGCTCATGCCTGGCCGCTCAAGTCGGTCGGCAGCAGAGCGTTTGGTAAATTCTGGTAACAAACCGGCCGCAAAAAGCGCCGGATCGACATGGTGCCCACCGAAGTTGCGCCAAAATTGGTCGAGGCGGGGTAAGGCCCGCCATGCACCATGGCATCACAAACCTCTACGCCTGTGGGGTAGCCGTTGGCGAGCAAGCGCCCCGCCTTGCGCTCGAGAATGGGCAGCAAGGAATGCGCCAGCTCAAGATCATCATCCTCAAGGTGCAATGTGCAGGTCAGTTGGCCCTGCAAAGCGCGCGCAATGGTTTTCATTTCGTCAGCATCCGCCGCTTTCACAACCAGCCCAAGCGGCCCGAACACTTCCTCGCCCAAGGCTTCACTGGCGAGCCACGCGGCACCAGACGTAACAAAGAGTTGTGGCGTCACCTCACGCGACTGGCAGGACGCTTGGACTGCCGTTTCAACATTGGGTATGGCAGCTATGCGATCGCGACCCGAACGATAGGCCGACGCGATCCCGTCCGTCAGCATTGGTTGGGCAGCAACATCTTCGAGCGCCATGGCTGTGGCGGCGATATAGTCATCGGCACCTGGTCCATCAATAATGACGGATATGCCTGGGTTGGTGCAGAACTGCCCCGCCCCCATTATGAGAGAGCCGGCCCATCCCTCGCCGATTTGCGCGGCGCGTTGCTGAAGTGCAGTCGGTAGCAAAAACATGGGATTGACCGACCCCAGCTCGCCAAAAAAGGGAATGGGTTCCGGACGCGCCGCACACAGATTGAACAGGGCCCGCCCCCCGGCAAGACTGCCGGTGAAGCCAACCGCTTTGATCAGCGGGTGCGTGACCAACGCGGTGCCAACATCGCGTTTTCCGCCCTGGATAAGTGAAAGCGTGCCGGGGTGCACCCCGGTTGATTTTACGGCTGCATCAATCGCCTGCGCCACCAATTCGCCGGTTCCCGGATGGGCCGAATGGCCCTTCACAACAACAGGACACCCTGCGGCCAGGGCTGCGGCTGTGTCGCCACCCGCCACAGAGAATGCCAGTGGAAAATTGGAGGCGCCAAACACCGCAACGGGGCCGATCGGGCGCTGTTGCAGGCGCAATTCGGGTCGTGGCAAAGGGGTTCTGTCCGGCAAGGCCGCATCAAACCGCCGATCAAGATAATCACCTTTCAAAATGCAGTCGGCAAACAATCTGAGCTGCCCGGTGGTGCGTCCCCGCTCATTATTCAAACGGGCTTCGGGCAATCCTGTTTCTTCGGTCCCGATTTGCGTGATCTCTTTCGCCAAGTTGTCAATTTCGTCGGCAATCGCGTTCAGAAACGCCGCGCGTTGGGAACGGTGTGAATAACCATAGGACCAAAACGCCTCCTCGGCGGCGTGGCAGGCCACTTCCACAAGCTCTGGCGAGCCCATGGCAAATGTGTGCGCCTGGCCAAACACGGGCGCTGAACTGAATTCTTGTTCGCCACCGACCCAATTTCCGGCAATGAGGTGTTTTCCAATAAGCATTATTCGTCCATTTCGCAGTTAGATAAGGTTGCGGGCACTCAGATTCCGCATCAGATGCGAAATGCCAAAGGTCCATTCGGGGCATTCAGTTGAAAGCCGGACAATGTTGGTGAGCGCGCCAAGTTTTTCTGTTGAGATCGTGACCTTGTCGCCAATTTTGTGGGTAAAGCCCTGCCCTGGCTCATCGCGATCTTCGGTTGGGGCAAACAGCGTACCAAGAAACAGCATAAACCCGTCTGGATATTGGTGGTGGCGACTGATGACCTGCGAAACCAGTTCTTCCGGATCTCGGCTGATTTCCTTCATTGAGCTGTGGCCGCGCAACACAAAATCGTCCTCTCCTTCAACCAGGAGATCGACTTCTGCGTTTCGCACATCGTCCAAAGAAAAGGTGTCGTCGAACAGGCGGATAAAGGGACCGATTGCGCAGGAGGCGTTGTTGTCTTTTGCTTTGGACAGCAAAAGGGCCGAGCGCCCCTCCACATCGCGCAGATTGACATCATTGCCTAATGTTGCACCTTGAATGCGTCCGTCCGAGGCGACCGCCAAGACGATTTCGGGCTCCGGATTGTTCCAGCTGGACATGGGGTGAATGCCAACATCAGCCCCTGCTCCAACGGATGAAAGCGTTTGCGCTTTTGAGAAAACCTCGGCGTCAGGTCCGATGCCCACCTCAAGATATTGGCTCCAAAGCCCTTCTTGTTGGAGCGCCTTTTTGACCTTTTCCGCTTCGGGCGATCCGGCCTTGATGGTCTTTAAGCTATCGCCAATGGCCGCACCTACTTTGGCTCGAACCGCGTTCGCCCGCTGCGCATCGCCTGCGGCTTGCTCCTCAATGACACGCTCAACCATTGAACTGGCAAAGGTCACCCCACAAGCTTTGATCGCTTGTAAATCACAAGGCGCCAGCAGCCGGTTTGGCGCACGCTCGCCAATAGCAGCGAAAACCTCGACGGGGCCAAGGTCTTTTCCAGGTGCGGATTTCACATATTGGGCGGCGTCGGGGCGTTCCAGAATGTCGCGCACTGTCGGCGCCTCAGCACAGGTAATGTCAAAAAGGTGCCAGTCACGGATGGTGACAATGCAGGGCCCTTCGTCCTGCGCACTCCATATGCGCCCTAAATAGATGCCTTCATGGTCTAATTTGTACATTTTTCAGCCATTCTCAGTTTAATTCCTGCCGGTTCGTTCAAGCCATCAGTGGTTGTTGCGCGGGAGGGAATTGCGCCCAACGGCCCTAAACTTGTCCGCCTTTTTAAGGATCATTCCATCGTCAAATTGGGTGACATTTTCCCGAAAGATTTTTTGCCAGGGTGTTTGACTGTCGGGCACTGAAAACCCGCCATTTTCGAGCAATGCGGCGTAGCGACTTTCTATTTCTTTTTCATCGAGCAAGACATTCACTGTGCGATTATTGAGGTCGATCCTGATCGGGTCACCAGTTCGCAAAATGCCTAGGCCGCCGCCTGCCGCCGCTTCCGGCGCCGCATTCAAAATGGAGGGGGAGCCTGAAGTTCCGGACTGTCGTCCGTCCCCAATGCACGGAAGCGCGGTCACGCCTTTTTTGAGCAGGTAAGATGGCGGACGCATATTCACCACTTCGGCGCCGCCCGGATATCCCAATGGCCCGGTTCCGCGCATCACAAGGATGCTGGCTGCGGAGGCGTTGAGACTCGGGTCATCAATACGCGCGTGAAAATCTTCCGGGCCATCGAAAACAAGCGCGGTACCCTCAAACACACCTGGCTCGTCCGGGTTGTTGAAATAGGTCTCTCTAAATTCATAAGAGATCACGCTGGTTTTCATGATCGCGCTGTCGAAAAGATTGCCTTTGAGATTTAGGAAACCTGCCTTTGCTTTGAGCGGGTTGGAAACGTCGCGGATAACGTCCTTATTCTGGCTCTTGGCGTTTGCATAGTTTTCTCTAAACGTTTTCCCATTGCAGGTGATGGCATCAGGATTAGGCACCAGATTGGCCGCCAACATCGTGCTCGCCACCGCTGGCACACCGCCTGCTCTAAAAAAGTCTTCAGAAAGATATGTGCCTGCTGGCTGAAGGTTGACCAGCAAGGGAACGTCATAGCCAATGTTCTGCCAATCATCGTTTGTGATTTCATGGCCAACATGGCGGGCAATGGCATTCAGGTGGATGGGGGCATTAGTCGAGCCGCCCAAAGCTGAACACATCGCAATCGCGTTGTTAAAGGCAGAGCGGGTCATGATGTCCGAAGGCTTCATGTCTTCCCAAACCATCTCCACAATCCGTTGTCCAGTTTGGTAAGATATCTGGCCGCGTTCACGACACGGCGCGGGAATCGCTGCCGAACCTGGCAATTGCATCCCAAGGATTTCGGCAAGCGAATTCATGGTGCTGGCGGTGCCCATCGTGTTGCAATAGCCAACTGAAGGCACAGACGCAGCAGCCATATCCAAGAACTGTTGTTCGTCGATTTCACCCGCCGCCAGCTTTTTGCGCGCGTCCCAAATAATAGTGCCGGAGCCAACCCGTTCACCATCAAGCCACCCATTGAGCATGGGACCAACTGACAACGCGATTGCAGGAATGTCGACCGTTGCAGCGGCCATCAACAAGGCGGGTGTGGTCTTGTCACAGCCGATATTGAGCACCACCGCATCAATCGGATAACCGTGAAGCGCTTCCACTAAACCAAGATAGCTCAGATTTCTATCCAGCATCGCCGTCGGCCGCTTGCCTGTCTCCTGAATCGGATGGACAGGAATTTCCATTGGCGTCCCACCCGCGCTGATAATACCGTCGCGCACCCGCTTGGTGAGTTCCAAATGATGTCTGTTGCAGGGGCTCAAATCGCTGCCGGTTTGTGCAATGCCGATAATGGGCTTTTCAGAGCGGAGCTCTTCCCACGTCAAACCGTAATTGATGTATTTTTCCAAATAGAGCGCTGTCATCTCCGGATCGTCCGGATTGTCGAACCATTGTCTTGAACGCAGCTGGCTTGAATCTATTTTTTTGTCTGACACTTCTGAACTCACGCTTTCAATCAAATTCCAACACAAATTTATTCAGGTATCGATACCGGTATCGATACCGGTGCTCGTCAACACCTATTCAGTTTTTCCGAAATGGTCAACCGCCTTTTATCGAGATTGTGGATATTGACTTTCGTGATTTTCCTTTACAAAGAAGTTCGGAACAGCGAGTTTGGCCGTGGTTTGCAAAGGTAGAAGCTTTGAAAAAAGAAGTAACTTTAAGGGATGTGGCCGCAGCAGCAGGCGTGAGCAAAATGACGGCATCGCGAGCACTGCGCGGTGCGCAGGATGTATCTCAAGCCACTGTTTTAAAAGTAAATAATGCTGCAAAAGAGATTGGCTATGTTGGCAATCACCTCGCCGCGTCTCTCACCAAAACAAACTCGAATCTGATTGGTGTGGTGCTGCCCAATCTGACAAACGTCGTGTTTTCTCATGTCATGAACGGCATTACCGAGGCGCTCGGCAATACCATTTTTCAGCCCGTTTTTGGTGTGACCGAATGGGATGAAGACAGAGAATATGAAGTGATCAAAAACATCCTTTCGTGGCGCCCCGCAGGTATGATTGTCACCGGCACCGGCTTGCCTGCCAGCACCAGGCTCATTCTTGAACGCGCGAACATTCCGCTTGTCCAGATCATGGACACCGATGGTGAAGTGATTGATTCAGTCGTTGGTTTTTCGCACGAAAAGGCCGGGTACGATATGGCCCAGGCACTGCTTAAAATCGGAAAGCGGCGAATTGGGTTTATCGGCTGTATCGTCAACAATGATCGGCGCGCTGCAAAAAGGAGGGTTGGCTTTCGACGGGCGCTAAAGGAAGCTAATCTAGATTTTTGTTGCGAGGTGAATGAAGCAGCCGTGTCCTCAGTTTCCCTTGGTCGAAAACTTATGCAAGAGGCGCTTCAGGACTGTCCCGATATGGAGTGCATTTACTTCACAAACGATGACATTGCCGCAGGCGCGTTGTTCTACTGCATTGAGCGCGGTATCGATGTGCCGAGCCGCCTCACGCTGGTCGGATTTAACGGCATGGACATTTCAAATAGCTTTCCGGGGCGGCTTGCCACCTCGGTCACTGACCTTACTGGTATCGGCACTGAGGCGGCGAAAATCCTGCTGAAAAGATGCACAGGTGAGAAAAGCGAAGTGTCAGAACGGATCGTGTTGGAGCCGCGGATAGAGCTTGGCAACTCAGTTTCAAACGCACCAACTGAGTATGACTAGTCGATACAGTTTACACCTAGCCCAGTGTTTGCAGGGTATGTAGCATATATAAGTTGAGCCACCAATTCGACGACTGTTGATTGCTACCAGTTAAAATATCCCTGATATAGAATATTCAATCCGTTTTTGGCATTATTGCAGCGGCAAAGCTCCATAGAATGGGCATTCGTCTTCTCTTAATAAGTGGCGATGCAGACTGTTTGCTTGTCTACTAGATGGCTCCAACCGCAACAGAGTGACGATCACTCTTGCACTGTTTTGCCAATGTACGCATGTGCATGGCGAATACTCGAAAATGCTGTGCTAGAATCGCGCTAGCAAAGTCGCTTCCCCTTCGGTCTCAATGTGCATGTGGAGAGGTAGGCGTTGGGACCTGTTTTTAAACTGGTCTCCAGCCTACGGCAATGCACTTTTTGTGCAAACTAGCGATCATTGATCGGAGGGAGAGAGACAAATGACTTTCAAACATTTGATTGCCGCGATGGCAATTTTGACGACCACAAGTGTAGTGCCCGGCGCGCTGGCACAGGAATACAATTGGACGTTCCAGACGTCCGAAACTGCAGGGGAGCCTGGTTTTATCAACAAGAAAAAATGGGCCGACCATGTGAATGAGCTTTCGGGCGGTCGCATTGAGATCGAAATTTTGCCCATTGGTGCGGTTGTGCCGCATACTGATACGCTGGAAGCAGTGGGCTCCGGGATTTTGCAAGGCCATCTAACCGATCCAAGCTATTTCGCAGGTAAGGACCCCGCTTTTGCCATGATGGGCAATTTGGTCGGCGCTTGGAGCGATCCGTTTGAGCTTTTGGGTTTCATGCAGTCCGGTGGCGGGCATGAGCTTTATGCCGAATTAGTCGAGCCATATGGCGTGCACTTCATCGGCGCGGCGGCAACCGAACCTGAAGCCTTCGTCTCATCAGTGCCAATCCGCACCGTCGACGACCTTGAAGGCGTCAAGCTACGGGCACCTGAAGGCATGGTCTACGAAATCTTTTCCAAAGCCGGCGCCTCACCTGTATCTCTGCCAGGTTCGGAAGTGTTTACCGCATTGGATAAGGGGGTCGTGGACGCTGCCGACTACACGGTATTTGCCACCAACCAGGCTCAAGGCATGAACGATATTGCCAACTACCCACTATATCCAGGCTTCCACTCGCTACCATTGATCGACATTTCAATGACCAAATCGATCTGGGATGATCTTCCTGATGATCTCAAGGCGATCCTAAACGCATCGGTGGAGCAGTTCATCTTTGATCACGTCTATTCCGTGCGTCAGCTGGACGCCGAGGCTGTGGCTGAGGCCAAAGCCAATCCAGATATCGAGATCATCAACTGGGCAGCTGACGAGCGGGCGAAGTTCCGTCGGATCGCGCAGGAAGAATGGCAGAATTGGGCTGGGCGCAACGATATGACACAGCGCTACTACGACGCTGTAGTCGCCTATCTCGAAGGTCGCAACCTGCTGTAAATGCGTACGAAATAAGAACTTTTTCGCCCGGCTGATTTCTCAGTCGGGCGCAAATTTGTAATCGGGAGGGGATATGACTGAACTCAATGAGATTGAGGCGCATCGCGACGGCGGCGAACCGGATGTACGCACCAAAACAGACCATGGAATCGCCGCGTCCGCAAAAATTTTCGCGTGGGCCATCTTTGTGGCCTTCGCTATTAGCGTTTACGAGGTCATTGCCCGGTACGTTTTCGACAGCCCTACCTTTTGGGCGCACGAGACGACCACCTTCTTGATTGCTGCGATTTTTCTTGTCGGCGGGCCGATTGCCCTCGCCCGGGATAAGCATATCCGCGTGCGCATGATTTATGACGCCGTATCCGACTCGAAACGACGCTGGCTCGACATCGCCAATTCAATCGTCGCAATGACATTTTTTGCGGGTCTGGGCTTTGCTGCTTGGACGATGGCGTGGAAGGCGACGCATACGCCCACCGGCAAGATACACTTCGAGGGAACAGGGACATCTTGGAATCCGCCAACCCCGGCATTGCTGAAAATTGTTATTCTGATTGCGGTGAGCGTGATGTTCATTCAAAGCACACTGCACCTGATCGAGGCGGTTCGCCGCCAACCGACCAAACCAAGCGGGGAGCGCTGAGATGGGTGTTATGAGCGGACTAGGGGTGGAGCTGGGCACCTATATCTTGGTGGGCAGTATCTTTATCTTGCTGCTGACCGGCATGCCGCTTGCTTGGGTGACCGGGCTTGTGGCGCTGGTCTTCACCTTCGGCTGGTTTGGCGGCAACGCTTTGCCGTTGGTCACCTCGCGTATTTTCGGATTTATCACCGAGTATTCGCTGGTGGCCATTCCAATGTTTATTCTTATGGCCGCACTTCTGGACCGATCGGGGATCGCCAAAGATCTGTTTAACGGCATGCGAGTGCTGGCAGGCCGGTTGCCCGGCGGGGTGGCTGTCCAGACCCTGATTGTGTCAATTCTGATGGCGGCCATGTCAGGCGTCATCGGCGGCGAGATCGTATTGTTGGGCATATTGGCGCTACCGCAGATGTTGCGGCTGGGCTATGATCGGAACCTGTCGATTGGCGTGGTCTGCGCTGGCGGGTCCCTGGGCACAATGATGCCGCCCTCGATCGTTCTCATCATTTATGGGCTTGTGGCGAGTGTGTCCATCGCTGACCTTTTTGTGGCGGCCATAACGCCGGCCTTCCTGCTTTTAGCCTGTTATGTCGCTTATGTGCTTATCATGTGCTTACGCGATCCCAAGCTCGGGCCGCCCATGTCCAAGGAAGAGATGGCAAAGGAATCGCTGACGAGTGCCTTCAAATCGCTCATCGCGCCCCTCTTTATCGTGCTGGTGGTACTCGGGTCCATCTATGGGGGTGTCGCGTCGGTCACGGAAGCAGCGGCGCTGGGCGTGTCGTCGGTTCTGGTCTTTTCGATCATTAGGCGTGAGTTCAGTGTCAAAATGCTGCAGAGCAGTCTTGTTCACACGCTGGAAACCTGTGGCATGATCATCTGGATCGGTATCGCGGCGGCGGTGCTGGTGGGTGTTTACAACCTGATGGGCGGCAACCGGTTTGTGTCGGCAGCCATTTTGGGGATCGACGCGCCGCCGGTGGTGATCATTATGGTAATGATGCTGATCCTTCTGGTGCTGGGTATGTTCCTCGATTGGATCGGCATCGCGCTTTTGACCCTGCCGATTTTCGTGCCAATCATCATCCAACTGGGATACGATCCAATCTGGTTCGGCATTCTGTTCGCGGTGAACATGCAGGTGAGTTATCTCACACCGCCCTTCGGGCCGGCGGCGTTTTATCTCAAAAGCGTGGCGCCGCGTGAGATATCGCTCAAGCATATTTATGTGTCGCTATTACCGTTTATCGCGCTGCAATTGTTTGTGCTGATGATCCTGTTGTTCTTCCCGGGCATTGCTACCTGGATGGTCTAATCGGAGTGAGCGGGAAGATCATGATCAATTCAGATTATTGATCTTCCTTCAGCCAGCGTTGCAGTTCGGCTTCTGCCAACTCAAGGGCGTTGTGGTTGATGAGCTTCATGCGCAGGGCGACGACTCCAACGCGGGCACGGGTGTTGAAATGAACAGCGTGCTCGCTACCCGACCTTTGTTCACCGCAAACATCGAGCTTATCAAAAATTTGCTGGAGGCGGTTTTGTACAGTTCGTGGCGACAGGTTGCGCCGTTTGGCAATTGCTCGGTCGGTAAGGCCGAGCGCCACGTCCATCAAGACTTCATACTCGGAATCGGAGAGACCATTTCCACTCGTGGCACCACGGTGTTGCAGGCCATGTACTTCCCGATCGACCACGCATTGGTTCTCTATAAAAACACCTTTTAGCGCAACTTTAAGGCGCTCCTCCGAGGCCGATTTCAACACATAGCCGTATGCAGCGCCTGGCGGAACGATCCGTCCAACGCCGCGCACATAGGCCTCATCGGAATAGTTGGACCAAAATAGGATGTTCGTCTGCGGTCTTTCCTGCCAAATCGTGCGGGCGGCCTCAATGCCGTTACGGTGGTGCATCTGAAGATCCATGACCACGTTTTCCGGCCGATGCTCACGATGGAGCGCCTCTCCCTGCAAACCATCTTCTGCCTCGATGACAGTCTCACATTCTGGCAGGGCGCTGATGACAATGTCTTTCAAAAAACTACGGTGAAGAGGGTCATCCTCAACGATCAAAACCTTCATGAAAGACGCCTTTCGGTGTTTGTGTCGACGTGCGATTTCGGCATTTCTAGACTGATGACGACAGAAGTGCCGGTCCCAGATTGAGCCTGTGATATACTCAATTGTGCGCCGATCAATTGTGCACGTGTCGCCATATTGTCCAATCCTCTGCCTTGACTTCTCACGCTTGAGGGAAGTCCCCTGCCGTCATCTTCAAGGTGCACGGTAATAAAATCTCCATCCACCCTTATCGACAATTGGATCACCTGACATCCCGCATGGTGAACCGCGTTGTTTATTGCTTCCTGCGTAATCCGGAATAGCGCAAGTACAACAGACTCGTTCAAATGTTCGAGGGCTGACCCGCTCGTGTCGGAAAACCGGGTTTTTAGCCCGCCCTCAATGTGTCTGGTTGCCCGTTCAAGATAATCCTCAATTGCTTGCGATAACCCAAAAAGTTGCAAAACAGAAGGTGTCGCCTGTTCGATGATAAGGCGAAGATCTTTCATAGATTCTTGAAGTCGCTTTCCCACAATGGCGACCTCCTCTTGCGAAACGTTGCGCGAGTCCGCAATACGCTCAACTTGCCGCGAGATCCTGGTCAGATCGGCCAGTGTTTGATCGTGTAAATCCATGCCAATATTTTGCCGTTCACGCTCGAGCTGTTCAGTTAGCGTCCGGGCACCCAACCGCAGCCCTTCCTCCCGCGCCTTGGCGTCTGCCTCTATTATCGCAGAGCGTTTGGCCTGCTGTGCGGCACGCAGGGCGTAGAAATATGGCGCCAGAAGGTCAGCGACGGCCTGACCCACACTAAGGTCGTGTTCATTGTACACCGCCTCGCGTTTAGACGAGCAACTGAATGCCCCAATAACCCCGCCATTGACTTTCATCGCAACGCTGAGGCGGCTTTTCAATGAGTGCTTAAAGATCGGGCCGTCGAGTGATCCCTTGAAATGATATACGGGATCGACACCGGCATCGTCACTCATTATGTAGTCGGCCTGCCCGATCAGGATTTTGCGCAAGGGACCCTTCGAGATTGGGGCGCCGTCGATCAAGCCCCAGTCAGTCGAAAGACCCGTCTCATACGCGGTATGGTACTTACCATTGATCAAAATGATGCACACATCCAAATGGTCGTGAGGCAAAATTTGCTGGACCTCGGCCGCGACCGCCCTGATGGCAGGCAAATAGTCGAGCTGGCCAGCCAGCAGCCTTGAAATGCCTAGAAAGTGGCGCAACAATTGTTCCGGGTCCGTACTATCCCCAACCATAAGCGAATCCTTGATTGCCTAAAATCTAACGCCTGACGAACAATTTGCCACGAATAATTATCGCATCACAGTTGCAAGAACTCGCAAATCAGTTTGTATCTGCTACAACTTCTTTCAAGTCGGCAGTTTGCCTACCCAGACCTTTTGAAGAAGCTTTCCGCCACGGCATTGTCGTGGTATTTCCCACGCCTGTTTCATCTTCGCTCCACAAGGGGTACGATGAACCAAAAAACATCTCTTTCGCAATTACAGCAATCTGCCTATCAAATGCGGAGTTATGCACACCCAACCTCTTGGTGTGAGCAAACGACAATCTTATCCACGGCAGTCGTGAACTCGCCATGGTGTGCTGTGCCCACGCTCTCACGCACCATCACAATCAAAGTCGGATCGTTTATATCGCGTCCTCCCGGATCATGTCTGACGCTTTTTCCGCGATCGTGATGACCGGTGATGCGGTGTTGCCGGAAACAATTGCCAATTAGTTACCTTCGAGTGTGAAAAGGTGCAGCAAAGGGCTCGAAGCTGTCAACCGGCACCTGGGCCTTGCCAATGGCCCAACAATCCCAAGAAGCGGACGTTGGGGTCACCTCATTTGATTTCCTCAAAGTGGACCTCCCGTTTACCGGTTTGGGCGGATATGATTAGGGCAATAATGCGGTTGAGAGCAGCCTCTGATTTTTGGTTAGAGAGCTTCTTGTCCAGTAAGTTGAAACTCTCCTCGTATTTTTTATGCAATTTGCACCGCATTCTGACATACTGACGGCAATACCTTAATAGTTAATCGATAGCGAGAAGCTTCTCCACGATTACGGTCACCTCCCACTTTTGAATAACAGTCTTAAACTTTTTCATGTGCGGAGAGGACCGATGCTCGCACCATTCTTCATCACTTCCCCAAACTTCATAGATAAGAAAACCGTCTGTCTTATCATTCGCACGATAAACCTCATAAGCTATACAGCCTTGTTCAAGTCGTGATGCACTTGCCAAATCTTGTATGGCCCCGCCAAGTTCAGCCACAAACTTATCCGCCACATTAAGCCGGGCAACAATAATCAATTCTTGACCCATCATCTCGCGTCTTCTTTGATCATGTCTGCGGCCTTCTCTGCGATCATTATGACGGGCGAAGCTGTATTGCCGGAAACGATTTTGGGCATGATGGATGCGTCCACAACGCGCAGGCCGGCCAACCCATGAACCCTCAGCCTTGGATCAACAACGCTATTGGTATCGCTACCCATCTTGCAGGTCCCCACCGGGTGGAAAATTGTGGTGGCAATATTGCCCGCTTCGATCAGCAATTCTTCGTCTGAGTTTTTATCTGGACCGGGTAAAATCTCTTCCGGCCGATAGGGCTGCAACCGCTTGGCCGTCATAATCTCACGGGCCTGCCGCAAAGACTTCACCGCCACCTCCTGATCCGATGGTGCGCTCAAATAGTTCAGCTTAATCTCTGGCTGCGCCGCAAGGTCGCGCGAGGTGATATGTGTGCTGCCCACACTGTCCGGGCGCAGGTTGCAAACGGACACGGTGATCGCGGGAAACGGATGAAGCGGATCACCCAAACGGTCGGTGGAAAGCGGCTGAACATGATATTCAAGGTCTGGTGTTTCCTGCGCCGGATCGCTTTTGGTAAACAGGCCAAACTGGCTTGGTGCCATCGACATTGGCCCGCTTCGATTAAGCGCATATTTTGCCGCGATGCCGATTTTGCCGATCCAGCTATTCGCGGTCTCATTCAATGTCTTGGTGTTATGCACTTTGTAAACGGTACGAATTTGCAAATGATCCTGCAAATTCTCCCCCACACCCTGCAGGGCATGGCAAACTTCAATCCCGTGATTGCTCAGAATATCCGGCCGACCGATACCCGAAAACTCCAAGATTTTTGGTGAATTGATCGCACCGGCGCTCAGCACAACTTCGGCATTGGCCCGCGCATCTACCACCTTGCCTTTATGGTGATAGGCCACGCCCACAGCACGCTGTCCGTCCAGTAAAATACGATCCACCAACGCATGGGTGACCACTTTCAGATTTGGCCGTTTCATCGCCGGTCGTAAAAAGGCTTTGGTGGCGTTCCATCGCACCCCGTTTTTCTGATTGACCTCAAAAAAGCCGGAACCTTCATTATTGCCGTCATTGAAATCATCTGTCGGCATATAGCCAAACTCTGTCGCCGCCTCCTGAAACGCTTCAAGAATTGGCCATTTCAATCGCTGAGTAGACACTTTCCATTCGCCGTGCGCACCATGGGTCGGCGACGCCCCCTTATGATGATCCTCAGACTTTGTGAAATAGGGCAGCACATTATCCCACGACCAACCCGGATTCCCCATTTGCTGCCACACATCATAATCACGCGCCTGGCCCCGCATATAGATCATGCCATTGACCGACGTACATCCCCCCAGCACCTTGCCGCGGGGATAAACAAGCGATCGACCATTCAACCCCGCATCAGGGCTGGTTTTCATCATCCAGTCCGTGCGTGGGTTACCAATGCAGTAAAGATAACCAACGGGAATATGAACCCAGTGATAATTGTCATTCCCGCCCGCTTCCAGCAACAGGACTTTATTTTGCGGGTTCTCACTCAGCCGGTTGGCCAGCACACATCCAGCTGTTCCGCCGCCAATGATGATATAATCCCAATCGCCGCTTAAGGCTTTCTCTGTCGTCATGGTTATCTCAATATCCTCAAACCAAACTGCCGCCGCACACATGCGGGTTCACCGATCTTGGCGGTGCTCAGCTTTGCCTTTTCGCTTGCATCGTCCAAAAATCATCCATGGCGGTTTTGAGTTGGACAAACATTTCATATCGCTCATCATAATGTGTCAGCAGATCGGGGTTGGGCGAAAATCTGGCCTTTTCTCTGGTCATCTTCGACACGCCTTCATCCAGACTTTCAAACACACCGGCGCCTTGGCCTGCGGCGATAGCAGCGCCAAGCGCCCCAGTCTCCTCACACGCGGCGACGGACATGTTTGCCCCCAAACAATCCGCAAACATTTGCGGCCAAACAGGACTGCGTGATCCCCCACCGGAAAGGATGGCATCGCCAAATTCCACGCCGCCTGCAACCAGGCCTTCAACATGCCGTCTATGTTCAAAAACCACGCCTTCAAAAAGGGCACGCAGCATGTGGCCTTCGCTGTGCCACCCTGCCAAACCATAAAAGCCGGCGCGCATATGCGCCCCCTGCCCAGACCCGTAAAGAAACGGGTGGAATATGGGGTCGTCCGCCTTAGGCGTGACTTTCTCAATGATCGCATTGCAATAGCCAAACGGGTCATCATGATGCCCACCGCGCTCAACAAACTCGCGCACATACCATTCAAGATTGGCTGCTGACGTTGCGCTGGCCTCGATATTCATGAAGCGCGCCGGGCCGAAGCCACTCACCATGAAAATACCTTCATCCACCACAGGCGTTTTGGATAGAACCTGATTGATGCTCCAGGTGCCCGCAATGATCGATGCCTGATTTGGTTTGACGGCCCCAGATCCCAAAGCACTAGCGACCACGTCAAACAGGCCGCCCACAACAGGCGTACCCGCCTTCAGCCCAGTCAATTCCGCAGCTTCTTCCGTCACAAACCCTGCGATCTCATCGGGTTGGATTAGTTTGGGCAGCATGTGACGCGCATCTTGCAGGCCATATAGCGTCAGCAACTCATCATCATATTGGCAATCGGGCATGCGCAGAAAACCGGCGCCACTCATATCCGAAACATCACTCACCAGCGCCCCGGTGAGCTGATAGGTGATAAAGTCTTTGCAGAAAAAGACTGTCCCGGTCTCAGCGTAAAGCTCGGGCCGGTTATTCTTTATCCAGGCCAGCAAAGTGGCAGATTGCGACGGCCAGGGTTTTTGCAGGCAAAGGGCGTGCAACGGTTGACCATTTTCATTCCCAAGCTGCTCTGCCAGAGAAGCAGCGCGGGTATCAAGCGACTGAATCCCGGTCAATGGCGCCTTGTCTTGGTCCAGCAGATAAAGGCCATTGCCATGCCCAGCACAACCTACCCCCAAAATCTCAGAAGGGTCCACCTGCGCTTTTTCAAGACATTGGCCGATCACCTGCTTGGCATTTGCCCACAGCTCCGCCAAATCTCTTTCCACATAGCCAGGTGCCGGGCAGGATGACCGCCCATCACGGGCGGCCTTGGCAATTGGGTTACCATCCAGGTCAAACAAGATTGCCTTGATGACCGTGTTGCCTGCATCTAAACCGAGTAGATATCCAGGTTTATTGCGCACTTTGATAAATCTCCCATGCCTCTTCACCACTCACGCCATCATGGATCATCGCCATAAGCGCTTTAACAACCTGCCTTGGATTGTCATGCTGGTAAATGTTTCGACCATAAACGGCACCTTTTGCCCCTTGCTGCAACAGGGCCGATGTCTTTTTCAGAACGGTCTTCAAATCTTCTTTGCCGCCACCGCGCACCAGCACAGGACAACGCGCCGCTTCCACAACCCGATGAAAATCTTCAGGGTCATCGGTTGGGTCAGCCTTGATAATATCAGCGCCCATTTCCATCGCTAGTCGCGTCAATGTGACGATCTTTTCCGCGTCGCCATCCACTTGATAGCCGCCGCGCACATCATTGGGGAGCATCACCAAAGGCTCAATCATGAGCGGCATGCCATATTTGTGGCACGCAGCCCGCACCTTGCTGATATTTTGAACGCACTGGCTAAACAATTCAGGCTCATCAGGCAGCATGAATAGGTTCACCACCACACAGGCCGCATCCATTTCCAACGCGCCGATGATCGGCTCATCGGCATTTTGCAGATGAGACCACATATAGCGGTGGCGTTGATCATTATAAGGATTGCCCATATCGATCCGCATGACCAGCGCGGGCTTGTCTTTTTCCGGCCGGTTTTGCAACAAATCTGCCTGCCCATAGGTCATTTGAACAGCGTCAGGCCCTGCTTGCACAAGCGAGTCGACGACCGCCTCCATGTTCTCAAGCCCCTTCAAAAAACTGGGCTCATTGCAAACCCCATGATCGATCGCAACATCCAGACAGCCACCATTAGTGAACATGCGGTTCATGCGTGCTTTTGTGCTGATACGCATTCTTTTCTCCTTTAACTGATCGTTCTTTGAGGGCCGCGAGCGACACCCCGTGAAACTTTTCCAATTCATTGACAACATTGGCTATTTCGCGCTGCCGGCGCGCGTCACTCCAACTGAAAACAGCCGCGAGCAGATCGGCAATTTTAGTCACCATTTCGAAGGACACCGCGCCGCTAATGGCCAGTGAAGTACGCCGAAAAATAATATCGCTGAGATGCTCAACCTGCTCGGCCATGGCGAGATGGACGATTTCGCCGTTGGTATAGGCGCAGTCCGCGGTCACCGGCTGGTCACGATGGAACGTGCGCGCCGCCTCCAAAACATCTTCAGCGCTCGTGCCATAATGATCCAGCAAATGCTGCGCACGTGATGTGGTGAGTGTGTGTTTGGCGCAAAATTCATCCACCCATGCCGCCACATCTTCTGGGTAGCTGCGCCCACCGCCGATCGCCATATTGAGACTATCTTTCTTGCGCGGCACCCCAAGCTCGTCCAGCACTGCATCCGTCACCTGCTCTGCAAAAGCCCGAAAAGTGGTCCATTTTCCGCCCACCATGCAAAACTGGGTGATGTCTCCCTCGAGCTTTTCGATAAAATGACCGCGAGAAATGCGGCCGGTAAAACTCTGGTCGCTCGTGGGCAGAGGACGAATGCCGCTATAGCTGAATACTATCTGTTCCGGCTCGATTTTTATGTTCGGAAAGACATGGGAAAGCGATTGAAGAATATATTCTTTTTCTTCCGGCTCGCAGCGCACACGGCCTGGCGACGAAACACGTATATCTGTGGATCCAACCAGCACATGCCCGGCATAGGGAAACAAGATACAAATCCGGCCATCATAGTTCTCATAGTAAACCATGCTGCCCTGAAGCGCCTTTTCCAGTTCGGGATGATCAATAATCAGATGGGACCCTTTGGTCCCCTCAACCAACCGCTTCGGCGGCGCATCAGCTTTGGAAAGCGCAGCCGCTGTCTGGTCCACCCATGCGCCTGTTGCGTTGACCACAGCTTTGGCTGTGACGATCTGTGATGCCCCACTTTGTTCATCACGCAGTTCCAGCGCGCCATCAGCATTAATGCCGATGGAACTGTAATTCAGGGCAATGGCATCTGGGTTCACATCAACTGTATCCGCAAGCAGCTCAAGCCCTAACCGCTCAGGATGGCTAATCCAGGCGTCGTAATAAGTGGCGGTATATTTCGTATCGGGGTGCAGATCGGGCCATTGGGCGAGAGAACCGCCAAACATCTTTAGCTCATGTTTTGGCAAGCGACGGCGTTTACGCGTGACCCAATCATACAGCATCAATCCTATTTTCACCGTCAATGCCCCCCGCTCGGTTGGCTTTGACGGCAGGCGGAAAAAATTGGCAGCGCCGTTCAACAGACCAGAGAAAGTTGTACGAAGGGGCACCACAGTCCGCAAGGGCCGCACCATATGCGGTGCATTTTGCAACAAGGCATCCCGCTCACGCAGCGACTCTTTCACAAGCTCAAATTCGCCATTTTCAAGATAACGCAGCCCGCCATGAATCATGCGTGATGGAGCAGCGCTGCACCCTGAACAATAATCGTTCTTTTCAACCAAAAGGACGCGCAATCCCTGCAACGAAAGTTCGCGGAAGGTACCAATGCCGTTGATCCCGCCACCCACGACAATCACGTCGAAGGCCTCATTAGCGGTTATTCTGGCAAATTTATCTGACCTGCGTTCAGGCATAGGCTACCCGTGCACCGACAAGGTGATTGTCGGCGTCCTTTCAAACTTGAATGGTCCGTTTAACTATCCGTCCAGATTGGCAAGATGCGCGCTGACCGCGGCATCAATCTGTTGTAAATCGTTTGGTTTCAGCTCAATCTTGCCAGCGGCGGCATTCTCCTTTGCCTGGCGCGGATTGCGCGCCCCACAAAGCGAGAAGGTGATGCCGGGCTGCTGCAACGTCCAAGCAATAACAATTTGTGCCTTGGACGCATTGTGGGCATCACAAACCGGCGCAATTTCATCCATAAAGCGCATGACCTTTTGGCGGTTTTCAGCAGAGAACCGTGGATTGTCCTTGCGTTGATCATCGCCCTCAAACTTGCGATCTGCATCAATCTTGCCCGAAAGCAACCCCAGCGCGAGCGAGGAATAGCTCAGCATCGCCACATTGTTGGCGCGGCTCAGCGGCAACAAACTGTCTTCAATATCGCGATGCACCATGCTGTACTCTTCCTGCAGGCAATCAAGTAGCCCAGCCGCCAAATAAGCCTTCACCTCTTCAACGGAGGTGTTGGACGCACCAACCGCGCGGATTTTGCCTTGCTGTTTCAAAAGCTCCATCGCTTCCATCGTCTCATCAATGGGCGTCGTCGGGTCCTGCCAATGGGTGATGTAAAGGTCGATATAGTCAGTTTTCAGCCGACGCAGGCTTTGTTCCACTTCATGAACAATGCTGTCTTTGCCCAAATAACGGTGGACCGGCTGACCATCCTGATCGAAAAAGTGATTGCCTTTTGTGGTGTGCCAGACAAGGCCGCACTTCGTGGCCAACACCACTTCGTCACGACGCCCGGCAATCGCCTCGCCAACAATTTCCTCGGAACGCCCCAAGCCATAAGCCGGGGCTGTATCGATCAGGGAAACACCTTCATCAATGGAGACACGGATCGCCTCGGTCGACGCCTGTTCGTCCGTGCCGCCCCACATCCAGCCACCAATGGCCCATGTGCCCAAGCCGATTGCGGAGGCCTTTATTCCTGATTTTCCAATTTCTCGCGTTAGCATTTCGCTTTCCTCCTACTCGGCTTTCGACTTTAATTTCAAAGCGGCGCTCGCGGTGGCTTCATCAACCACCAGCGACGACAAATGTCGGCCATTCAAAACACACACAACGGGCTGCACCTTGTCCTGACCGGCGGCAATGCCGATGGTCTTGGGAATTTTGGAGACTTCACTGGGGGTCAGCGCCAACAAGCGTTGGTTCAGTTCAACATCACAAGGCGTGCCGTTTTCATCAATCAGATGCGCGACAAACTCGCCCACAGCCCCCTGATCAATCAGGTTCTGGCGTTCTGCCACGGGAATGGGGTGCAAATCATAATAGCTGGAGCTTGGCGTCAGAATGGAGCCAACCCCGGTAAACGCAATGTCTGCATTGCGCGCCATATCAAACACTTCGCCAATCTGCCGCAAGGAGAACAACATATCGCGCTCCTGCTTGGATTCAGCAAATAGCGGTGCATGGATCAGCATGGCCTTGCCGCCGAGCCGATCGGCCAGCATGGTCGCCACATGGTTCACATCCGTATAATGCTTGCCCTGCACACAGCCGGTCAGTGGCACGATCGTCACATCAAATTTGCGGTCGACGGTCAGGTTTTCCACCAAAGCGCTTACGCCCTTTCCGCCTGTGATGGCGATCACATCACCATCACGTATATTCTCCGTCAAAAGATTACCCGCAGCCGTGCCAACCTGTTGCAACACCGTTTCCATATTGGTCGACAAGGTTGGCGTCACCAATGCGCTATTGAGTGGCCAATGCGCGGTCAGCCGATTTTCAAGCTCGGCCAGGCGCTCAAATGGGCTGGTGACAGTGATGTGCAACATCCCCAATTCGCGACCCTGCTTGATCAGCCGGTTCACCTTGGCGGTGGACATATTGAGCTTGGTCGCAATATCGGCCTGTTTCTGCCCTTCAACAAAATGCATCACCAAAACAGTGTGAATCTGCCGAATAACACCAAAATCTTCTTTGTTCTTCACGTTAGCCCCCGCACCGAATGAGTTGGACTATATAGCCAGATATCGACAATCGATGGCCAATTTCCCGTGCGCTTTTTTTGAGAAAACACATCATTTGGATCCTTTGCGACTAACAAGGTGGTTCGAAGCGGCGGCTATCAATAGCACAGTTCCCACCACCAAGGTCTGATAATAGGCAGGGACCAGCGTCAGCATGCCGACGGTCAGCGCCATGATAATCAATGCACCGATAAACGATCGGAGCACGCGCCCTTCACCGCCACTAAATGCCGTACCACCAAGCAGCACCACCAAAATGGCCGTCAATTCCATGCCGTCACCGGAAAGCGGGTCGCCCAAAGACATAAAGCTTGAGCGTGCAATACCCGCCAATGCGGCGCTGACCCCAACAACCACGTAGAGCAAAATGACAATCTTGTTTGAGCTCACCCCGGAGAGCCTTGCGGCTGTGGGGTTACCCCCCACCGCTGCGGCATGCTTACCCAACAAGGTTTTATTCTGCACGACAATCAAAGCAATCGTGACCAAAACGGCTACCCAGAACGCCATAGGCAGATTGAGCAAAACGCCGGAGCGACCATAATCATTGAACCAGCCTGGCATCTTCAGCCCGCCGCCGGATTTAATGGCCGAAACACCATCCTGCACCATAAGCAGAGCCACGCCCTTATAAAGGCTCAAGGTAATCAAGGTGGCGATCACCGGCGTGATTTTGAGCTTCACCACCAAGAGGCCATTGATCGCCCCCAACAGAACGCCAACAACTACGGTCAGCCCAAACGCCATAAGGAAGGGCACGCCATTGATCGCAAGCGACGCATAGACCACGGCCGCCAGACTCATCGCGCTCCCCACCGAAAGGTCGATATGGCCCGACACCATGAGCAGGGTAAAAGCCCCAGCTAAGGTCAGAATGGGCGCGGAAACACGCAGAATATTGACAATATTTTTCGGGTTTAAAAAATTGCCGCGTTCAAACAGATCGAACCGATCGAGATTGGCAACGCTTAGCAACACCACCACAAGGATCAACACCAGGTAGATATAATAATCCCGCAAAAACTGCCCAAGGCGTGCACTAAACGGTGTATGACGGGTTTTAGAAATTGAATAAGACATTGTTTTCACCGGTTTTTCAGGGTCAGTGCCCACGTCTGAGCCACGATTGCAAGGAACACCGCGATTGCTTTGAGGATGTATTGCCAGTCGGGTGACAACACCAATCCAGTCGCGGCAGAGGTCACGGTGGCCAGGATCAATGCTCCAAAGAACATGCCTACGACCGACCCGAAGCCCCCTGCGATAGCGACACCGCCCAACAACGCAATAACCAGCGCGTCAAATTCCATCAGCATGCCGCGGCTGGAGAAGCCCGACTTGAATTCAGAGGCCAGCAAGATGCCCACCATCCCCGCAATCGCCGCGCTGAACAGATAGAGGTGAGTTTGATGTCTTGCATTTTTTATCCCCGACAGCCGCGCTGCAACCGGGTTTGCACCAATCCAGAAGGTCAACCGACCAAAAATGGTGCGTTTTTCGATCACAACAGCCACACAGACCAGGACCAGCATCAAAACCACGGGCAGCTTGATGGAAGTGCCAAACAAATAGATGTTGCCCAAAAAGCCAAAATTATCCGGCAAATTCGTGTTGCGTTGTGACCCGTGTGTGATCACTTGTGCAATGCCGCGCGCCACCAACATGGTGCCCAGCGTCACAATGATGGACGGGATTTTAAATCGCACAACAAACAGCGCGTTCAATCCGCCAATTGCCAAAGCACCAAACAGCGCAAATAACATCGCCATCCACGTCGGCATGCCAAACCCGCTGGCCAGTGCATTGGCGCCGCCGGGCGCTTGGGCAAACCACACGGCCAACACACCGGATAGAGCGACAATGCCACCCACCGACAAATCAAAGTTGCCGCTAACAAGCAGAAACGTCACACCAACACCCAGCGAAATCACGGCCCAGTTGTTGGTGACCAAATTCACAACGTTTTGAAATTGAAAAAAGTTCGGCACCAGCAGCGAGGCAAACAGAAAAATAAAGACTGCAGCAGACACCACCAACAGGGTGATAAAAGCCTCATCACTCATCTTAAGCCCTTTGGCCATTTTTGCTTTTAGTTGCACACTCATTGACCTTTATGCTCCGCGCCGCCCGTTACCACATTCAAAATGTGGGCGATATCAACATCTTCCCCATTGAGCAGCTCTTCCTCCAACATGCCTTCATACAGCAGGATGATGCGGTCACAGATGCCCAAAATCTCTTCAAGCTCAGTAGAAAACACGCAAATCGACTTGCCCTCATTGGCGAGTGCCTTGATGACGTCATAAATCTCGGTTTTGGCCCCCACATCAACGCCGCGGGTCGGCTCATCCAGCAACAACAGATCAGCTTCGGCAAATAGGCATTTCGCCAAAACCACCTTTTGCTGGTTGCCGCCGGAGAGTTTTTCCGTGTGCTTCTCAATGCTGCTGGTGGCAATGCCCAGTTGGGCAACAAAATGCTCCGCAGCCTGACGCTCACGTGATGGAGATAACATCCCTGTTGTGGAGATTTTCTCCAAATTCATCACAGGCACATTCTCTCGAATGGTCAGATTTGTGAAAAGCCCCTGTGTTCGGCGCTCCTCCGGCACCAAAGCGATGCCCGCAGCAATCGCATCGTGCGGCGTGGGACCGATTTCTTTGCCATTGAACCTGACCGAGCCAGAAAACTTGTCCGCGCCATAAATCGCCCGCGCGATCTCTGTTTTGCCCGCACCCACGAGGCCATAAAAGCCCACCACTTCGCCCTTATTGACGTGAAATGAAACATCTTTGAGCAACGAGGTTTTCAGATGCTCCACCTGCAAAATTGGTTCGGCATCGGCTATATCTCTGGGTTCATATTGCTGAAAAACGGTGCGGCCAATCATCAACTCAATCAGCTGTTGGCGCCCGTCCACCTCGTCGAGCGGCTTGGTCACAATATGCTTGCCGTCTCTAAACACTGTGACGTCATCTCCCAGCTCAAAGATTTCATCCAGCTTGTGAGAGATGTAGACAACTGTCACATTTGCATCGCGCAGACGGCGGATCACCGCAAATAGTCGCTCCACTTCGCGCTCTGACAGCGCAGCGGTTGGCTCGTCCATAATGATCACGCTGGCACCGGATGAAGCTGCGCGCGAAATCTCCAAAATCTGTTTTTGTGCTACACTCAAGCTCGCGACACGTGCCTCCGGATCAATGGACGGCTCAATCGTGGCCAAGGTCTCGATGGCAACCTCATCGGTTTTGGAGTTCACCAAAAACCCAAACCGGCTCGCTTCCATGCCCAGAGTCAGATTTTCTTTCACCGTCAGCTCATCGACCACGTGAAGCTCTTGAAAAAGTGTGGCAATCCCGCCATCCCGTGCTTCTTGCGGATTCCTAGGACAATGGCGACGTCCGGCCACTGTGATGCTACCACTTGTGGGCTGCAATACACCTGTGAGCATTTTCACAAGTGTGGACTTGCCCGCACCATTTTCACCAACCAGACAATGGATCGCACCTTGTTTGATTGTAAAACTCACATTGTCGACAGCCCGCACACCCGGATAATCCTTGGTAAGGCCCTCAACAGAAAGCGCAGATGATTGTTGCTGTGTCATCAGATCGACTTTCTTTGACTAATCTTGCGTATATTCCGCCGTTTAAACTTGAGGACTATCTGACCTTCCCACACTTTTTGCGTCACAGGTCTTAGTGCCTCCCACAGGTATAATTAACTCCGACGGTTGGTCGGCGCATGGCCGATCAATTTGGTTGGGGCCGCCGGAGTTAAACTGTTTTAGCCGCCAAATTGCGAGGTCAGCCAGGCTTCAGCAGTCTCTTCTGGCATAGTCCAGAATGAAATTGTGTACGCCTTATAGAAGAACTCTTGAGCTGGATCGGATGTCATGTCTACTTTGCCATTGATCACATCCATCACCAGATCAACACGCCCACGAGCTGTTTCGATTGGTGGGAGCCCCATAGAAACCTTCAGGCTGGAATTCGGATCATAGACTTGATCAAACTCAACAGAGTCAAAATCAACGCTCGCCACGATTTCGGTCAAAGGCTCGCCATTCTCAAATTTGCCGCGGCCGAGTTGAGACAGGCCGGCCATCGTACCAACAGTCAGGTTTGAGGCCTCAGAATAGATGAGGTTGACCTCAGGACGTTGTGTCAACAAATCGACGACGATCTGCTTGGCTGCTTCCTGCCCGCCGCTCGCATCAAGCGCGCCAAGGTTTTCCGCATCAGGCGCTACTGAAAGCACGCCTTCAACAAATGGCTTTGTCCGCCCAGAGTTTACCTCTGTGTGGTTGGGCCAGCCCAACTGCACCATCACAATCGGCACGTCCGGATGCGCAGTTTTCCATGCTGTTGCCATTTCAGCGCCCATCGCAAAAGACACGGTGGCTTCATCGCTTCGCGCAACAGGAATGCCTGTGTCGCCCAACGGGCTGAAGAAAGATGTCATCGCCACACCCTCTTCCAAGGCCTCACGCACACCCGGTGCGGCCGCTTCAGCGTCCCAAATGTGCAATGTCGCGCCATCAAAACCGCCAGCAACCACTTGGTCAACATTTTGCGTCATCACTGCGGAATCGGCCTGGCCGTCAAAAATAACAACCTCAGCGCCATATTCCTCTTTGCCGTAACGCTGCGCTTCAGCAGCTTGCGCTTGGTGAAATACATTTGACAGATCGGACACAAAGAATGCGATCCGTTTTTCGTCTGCAACGGACGCGCCAACCGCAGCCGCTGAAAACACAGATGCCGCCATCAGCATCCCGATAAATTTCCGTTTCATTGATTTTCCTCCCTCAATGTAAGCTTGCTGTCACGAACATATGCTCCTCCGCTCACAACAGCCATGTAATATATTTCAGCTTGCGTAAAAAATTTCAATAGTAATTTCTTCTTTTTTGGGAAAAATTTTTAAGTCATTGTTTTAATTTATTTTTCGAGCCATCTCGCCGCGTAATCATCCTAAAATTTTGTTACCATTTATAGCATTGAGCGCCAATTAAGCTGCGGAAGCGCCTGCACTGCCCTGCCAACTACTCGACGTTAATTCCCTTCCGCGACGGAAGTGGGCGATAGCGCCATTTATCCGCTACTAATAGAAGGGGGCACGCCAGTACGTGTCACAGAGAAAACACCGTCCTATTGGCACGGCTGGTCGCCCGACGGCGCCTGGATTTGGTTCAATGGCGAAAAGGATGGCAGCGTACAGCTCTGGCGTATGCGCCCCGATGGCCGTGACCTGCAACAAATGACCGATGAGGACAGCGTGAACTGGTTCCCACATCCCGCACCTGATGGGCGCCACATTCTCTACCACGCTTATCCCGCCGGTACAAAAGGGCATCCCTTCGGCAAAGATGTGGAACTGCGTTTAATGCCGGCTGAGGGCGGAAAAAGCCGCACATTGACCACGCTCTATGGCGGACAAGGCACGATCAATGTGCCGTGCTGGGCGCCAGACAGCGCGCGTTTTGCATATGTGAGTTACAGCGCCTGACCGACCTGCATATGCTGGGGTGCGCCATATAAAGAATCCGCACAAAAAATCCCGCCCGAACCACGAGGCCGGACGGGCAAGTTGAGGGTTAAGACGTGATCGTCTCTTCACCAGGTTTTTTGCCCAGAATAATCATGCTCAACAAATCATCATCGGTAACGTCGTCGACATTGACGGTGCCGACCAGCTTGCCATTTTTCATCACAGACGCGCGGTCGCATAAATCCAGCACGTCATGAATGTCGTGGCTGATCAGGAAAATGCCGATCCCTGCCTTTTTCAACTGCTTGATCAGGTCGGCCACCATTTGTGTTTCATGGGGGCCAAGCGCAGCTGTGGGTTCATCCATGATCAGAATGCGGGCATCAAAATAGACTGCCCGGGCAATGGCAACCGATTGCCGCTGCCCGCCTGAAAGCGCAGATACGGGGTCGGCGAACTTTTTGAAGTTCGGGTTCAGTTTCCCCATAATCTTGCGGGTTTCCGCTTCCATGGCGTCGTCATTGACAAAGCCCAAAGGATTGGTGATTTCACGACCCAGAAAAAGGTTGGACGCAGCGTCCAAATTGTCGGCCAGGGCCAGCGTTTGATAGATGGTTTCAATATTGTGGGCGCGGGCGTCGCGTGGATTATGAATCTCCACTTTTTCGCCATTGATAAAAATTTCGCCCGCATCGCGTTTATAGGCGCCCGACAACACTTTAATCAGCGTCGATTTGCCCGCGCCATTATGGCCCAATAGGCCCACAACCTCGCCGGGATAGACGTCAATACTGACATGATCGACCGCCTTGATGCCACCAAACGACACGTGAATATCGCGCATTTCAACAAGGGGATGGGCTGCATTTGCATGTGTCATCTTATGTCTCCTTACTGACCCGCGCGACGGCGATAGGCGATGTCGAGATAGACCGCCAACACCAAAACGAAGCCGACAACGATGGATTGCAATGGTGCGTCCACGCCGACCATGGCCATGCCCGATTGCAGGCTTTGCATAATCAGGGCCCCGAGCAACGCGCCATAAATGGTGCCGATGCCCCCAGCCAAAGCGGTGCCGCCGATTACCGCAGCGGCGATTACGCGCAACTCATCCAGGGTGCCCAAATCATTGCCGACCGAGCCCAAGCGCGCCGAGGCAATGACCGCTGCGATGGCGGTGAGCGCACCCATCAGCGCAAAAACCTTGACCGTCAATAATTTGGTGTTGATTCCGGAAAGCTCTGCCGCTTCAGGGTTGCCACCGGTGGCAAACACATATCGGCCAAAACGGGTGCGCCGGGCAATAATGGTCATGATGATGGCGATCACAAATACAATCACCACAGGAATGGCGATGCCATGCATCACTGCAAACTGCGGAATCTCTTCGCCGCGGGCTTCATAAATCCGCCGCACTGCTCCCTTGGGCAGTGGATATGAATTCATCACCGTGACGAATCCCAGAATAAGCGCGATCACGATGCCCCCGAGCGTGAATTCCGCCCAAAGCGGCTTCAATTTAAAGCCATGGCTGTTTTTCTGACGTCTGCTGAGCACCATCATGACGACTGCTGCTATGGTGGCAATAATGCCCACGAGCCAACTTAAACCTTCGCCCAGCGTGCCTTCAGCGCCGCCGCCCAATAGACGAAAATTTGAATCCAGCGGTGCTACGGTTTGGCCAGTGGTTACCCACCATGCGGCCCCGCGATACATCAGCAAACCGCCCAGGGTGACAATAAAGGAAGGGACAGCCAGATAGCCGATCACCCAGCCCTGAGCGGCACCCACAATCACCCCGACTGCAACGCCGGCGACAATGGTGATCACCCAGATCAAAGGATGCTCGAGCCCAAGAAATTGGGGCAAAATATGCACCTGCAACGTGCCCATGAGCATGCCAATCAAGCCCAAAAGCGAGCCGACCGAAAGATCGATGTGCCGGGTCACGATCACAAACACCATGCCCGTTGCCATCACGGCGACGGATGCAGTTTGTACGGAAAGGTTAAAGATGTTCCTGGGGGTGATGAAGCGGCCATCGGTGAACATATTGAAGGAAAGCCAAAGGATGACCAGGGCACCGATCATGCCCAGCATTCTTGTGTCCAGCTCTAGTCCGGCCACGAACTTTTTGAGCGTTTCTGTCATTGTGAAGTCTGCCTCTACACACAAACGGGCCGCTTGGCGCATATTACCCCAAATCGCGGCAAACCGTGAGCACTGAAAAATGCCTCCCTTGATAACAGGGGAGGCATCTTTTGGTTTGTTTAGTTACACACAGCCACTTTAGAGCCATCTACACCGACGCACAGCGCGTCTTTGGCAATCCAACCGGCATCCAAAACAACGTCCAGATTGTCGATGGTGATCGGAACTGGCTCAAGGAATTTCGCTTGGATTTCTGTGCCTGCTGGTGAGGTCCAAAGGGCAGCGCCCTCAATCTCACTCATAGAAGCACCATTGGCCAAATCCACGGCAATATTGCCTGCAGCTTTACCCAATTCACGCGCATCTTTCCAAACAGATACAGTTTGTGTGCCCAGGGCCACACGGTTCAGAGCCGCATGATCCCCGTCTTGACCAGAAACAGGCAGTCCTTCCATGCCCTGCGCTGTCAGCGCAGCAACAACGCCACCGGCGGTGCCGTCATTTGACGCCACAACGGCATCAACGTTGTTGTCATTGGCTGTCAGGATTTGCTCCATGTTGCGCTGGGCATTGGCTGGCACCCAACCATCAGTATAGGCTTCATCAACAATGGTGATGTCGCCTGCATCAATGGCATCTTGCAACACTTCTTGCTGACCACCGCGCAAGAAATCTGCGTTTGGATCGGTGGGCGAGCCCTTAATCATCACATAGTTACCTTCAGGCTGCGCTGCCAAGACCGCGCGGGCCTGCATGCGGCCAACTTCCACATTGTCAAAGGTGAGGTAGAAGGTGCGGCTATCTTCGATCAAACGATCATAAGCGATGACAGGGATGCCTTCATCTGTAGCTGCATCTACCGCAGGGCCAACCGCGGATGCGTCTTGTGCCAAAATGATCAATGCATCTGCGCCACGGGCGATCAGGCTTTCAATGTCTGAAAGCTGTTTTGATGAGGATGCTTGCGCATCAGCGGAGATATAGTCCGCACCAGCTGCCTCAAGCGCCGCTTTAATCGCGGCTTCATCCGTTTTCCAGCGTTCTTCTTGAAAGTTTGACCAGCTCACGCCAACCACCAAATCGGCGGCAAGCGCATTTGATGCGACGCCCATGCTCAGCACAGCTGCCGTCGCCAACATAAATTTCTTCATTCTATTTTCCTCCCGAAAACGAGGTTGGCCGAGCCAAAGCATTTGTGAAATGGAGGCTTGCCAACCGACCCAATATCGGTAACAATTTTAAATTCGACAGTCAAATTAAATAATCGTGAATTGTTAAACCGCTGAAATTTATACCTTTCTGACCTTGGGTCAGGATTTGCCGATTGAAAAAGTACCTATATTGCGTATAGATCGGTCGGACGAAGTGGAGGAATGACCATGTTGGGCGAGCAAAGAAGCATAGGCAGACGCGCAATCCTGTCGCAAATTCGTAAAGTTGGCCCCTTGCCCCGGATCGAGCTTTCCGAGCAAACCGGCATCAGTCGAGCTACGGTCACGACCATCACGGCGGAGCTGTTGGATCATGGTTTGATCGAAGAAATTCCCGTTGAGCCGAAATCTAAAGATTTGAAACGGGGTCGCCCCAAGGTGGACCTAAAAATTCGCGGTGACATCTTTCATGTGGCGGGGATCAAACTGGCCAACAAGTCTATCTCCATCGGAATCTGCGATTTTGAAGGCAATCTGGTGTCCGAATATTGGTCGGCGCTGCCACAGACCATCTATGATGAAGGTGAATTGTTGGCCACGTTGACGGCCGAACTGGAGAACGCAACGCGCGCCACCAATCTTACGCTCGCAGATCTTTCGGCTGTGGGATTGGGGTTGGCCGGGATTGTGGATGTGGTCGAGGGGGTTGTGCGCTGGTCTCCATCGCTGACAACACGCAATGTAAAACTTCGCGATGCGTTAAGCCAACGCTTGGGCAAACCGGTCTTCATCGACAATGACGCCAACTTGGTGGCCAAAGCCGAACAATATTTCGGCAGGGGCAAAAATGTCAGCGACTTTATCGTTGTCACCATCGAAAATGGTGTTGGCATGGGCATTGTGTTGAACAATCAGCTTTATCGCGGCACCCGTGGTTGTGGCGCGGAGTTTGGCCACACCAAGGTGCATCTGGATGGCGCTTTGTGTCGGTGTGGCCAGCGGGGCTGTTTGGAGGCCTATGTGGCCGATTATGCCTTGCTGCGCGAGTTGGCGGTGGGCACCGATATGGTGGGGTCAGCTGACCCGGCAGAGGATATGGCGGCCCTGATTGAGGCGGCAAAAGCGGGCGACAAGACCGCGAATAGTGTTTTGGATCGCGCGGCGCGCATGTTCGCCATGGGGCTGGCCAATCTGGTCAATATCTTCGATCCGAAATTGATCATTCTTTCGGGCGAACGGATGCAGCTCGACTTTTTATTTGCTGATGATGTTTTGGCGAGCATCCGCGATATTGTGGTGCAGGTGGATGCGCCTCCCCCTGAAATCATTGTCCACAAATGGGGAGACATGATGTGGGCAACCGGGGCCGCCGCCTACGCCATTGAAGGCTTGGGCGAACTCACCTTGCGGGAGCTGGCCGATAATGTCGCCTAAGCTGGTTGCCATCGGAGCTGCGCTTCTCACCGCCACCTGCCCGGGTTTGGCGGCACCCAATTTTGCGCCACGTGCCACTGATATTGAGCATCAATATCTTGGAGGGTGGGAGCATTTTGTGGGCGGCGGTGTCGCCGCTTTTGATTGCAATAATGACCATTTGCCTGAGCTTTTCTTGGCGGGCGGGACCGCGCCGTCAACCTTGCTGCGCAATATAACCAACACGCTTGGTGAAGATGTTGCCTTTGAGCAAATGCCAAGTCCGCTCAATGTCACGGGTGCGACGGGCGCCTACCCGCTCAATATCAATAACGACGCGCACACAGATCTGATGATTTTACGCGTTGGCGAAAATCTGTTGTTTGAGGGGCAAGGCAATTGCCAATTTGCACCCAGCACCATGCTTGATGGATTGGGCGGTGATCATTGGACCACAGCCTTTTCGGCCACATGGGAAAATGGGCAGAAGCTGCCCACGCTTGCCTTTGGCAATTATGTTGACCGGACCGATCCTGACGGCCCTTTTGGCACATGCGACGCGAATATTTTGCTGCGTCCGAAAGAGGGCGGGTATCAAAAGGTCATCCAGCTGGAACCCGGCTATTGCGCCCTGTCCATTTTGTTTTCGGATTGGAATGCCAATGGCCAACAGGATTTGCGGATCAGTAACGACCGACATTATTATTTGAACGACGGACAGGAGCAGCTTTGGCAATTGCGTTCTAAGGGGCCACATTTGTTAACGGCAGAAGAAGGGTGGATAAAGCATCAGCTTTGGGGCATGGGCATCGCCAGCCGCGATCTGGATTTTGATGGCAAGCCCGAGGTGTTTTTGACGTCGATGGGTGATCAAAAATTGCACAGCTTACAGCCCAATGCCAACGGGCCGACCTATGCGGATGCCGCTTATGAGCAAGGTATTACCGCCCATCGCCCCTATTTGGGCGACGATGGTCGCCCTTCAACGGGGTGGCACGCCGCGTTTGGCGACGTTCAAAATGATGGGTTGGACGATATTTTCGTTGCGAAGGGCAATGTTGACCAAATGATTAGCGCAGCAATGCAGGACCCCAATAATTTACTGGTGCAGCAACCTGATGGTCGGTTTGTGGAAATGGGCGATGTGGCGGGGATTGCAAGCCTTGCCCGCGCCCGTGGCGGCGCGCTGGTTGATTTGAACCTCGATGGGCGTCTCGATCTGGTGATCAACAATAGGCGCAGCAATGTTGAAATATATCAGAACATGACGTCAGACAGCGGCAATTGGCTGAGCGTGAAGCTGAACCAACCAGACCAAAACCGAGATGCAGTTGGCGCCTGGATTAAATTGCGCACATCGGAACGGACTTATAGCCGCGAAATCACCATTGGCGGCGGCCATGCCGGAGGCACATTGGCACCAGCACATTTTGGTTTAGGCGCCAATGAGCAGGTTGAAATCATGGTGATCTGGCCCGGCAATGTCAGCTCAAACTGGCACACGATTGACGCCAACAAACAATATCGAGTGACCCGCAAAAAAGACCAAACATTAGTCGAGGCTTATTGATCTACCGGCAATCCGCTGGGCACGTTTTTGGGCACGCCCAAGCGACCAGACAGGCTTTGCTCATCCGTTAGTGTTTCCAAAAAGGCGATCAGATTGCCGATTTCGGCCTGCGTCAGCGCCAAGGGCTTTAGCGCGTTTGCGTCGATGATTGCGGCACGATCCTGAGCATTGTCCATCACGCGCCAATCGTCACTATGGGGAAACCGTGGCAGGGCAACCCGGCGATCATATTGTTCAAAATACTTCACCGGATCCGTGTGATGTTGGATGATCTTTTCAAGATTGTCATAAGCACCGCTATGTCCGTAAGGCGCAGTGACCGCGACATTCCTTAAAGAGGGGGTTCGAAAGCGGTAGAGGTCTTTGGCGGCGCCGGTCACATGCGCGCGCCCCACGTCGCGGGCATGGTCCTCAAATCGAGCGGCCTTACCGGGACCAAATTGCGGCATCGCAATCGCATGAAAGTCATGGTCGGTCTGAAACAAACCTGCGTGACAGCTGGCACATTCTGCGCGGCCATAAAACAAATCCATGCCGCCCTGGGCTGATGCGGGCAAGGGTTTCCCGCCAAAAACAAATTGGTCAAAGGGGCTATTGTCCGCCCGCCATTCAAACGCAATAAAAGCTGCAATGGCATTGGCGATTTCCACGAATGAAATGTCGGGGCGCGCCACATCTATAGCCGCGAATAGGTCCGCATATTCATCAATATTACGCACCCGCTGGGCGATAATGTCCCATGCGCCCCCCTCACCCGTCAGCACGCCCATGCGCACCGCGCGGGCCACATCGTTTTCTTGATAGTGCCCAGCCATTTCATCAGGAGAAAGCACCGGGAACATGGCTTGCGCCGCCAGTACACCATCAAAACCCATGACCATTTCATCGGCAAGTGGCGTGCGGATGCCTGAGGCCCGAGATTCGTCTTTCTCCAGCCGTCCATCGTGGAACATAGAAACAAATTCCGACGCACCAAGATTAAACAAAGCTGGCGAATTACGGGGCACGCGCTCTTCAGGCAGATTGTCTGGCGCAAGCATGCGATCTGGCCCTAGCCCAATGCCACCATCACCAATGCCCAGGGGCAAACCGTCCGAAGTGGCAAATTTTGGATGATGGCAACTGGCGCAGGAAACGGATTTATTGCCACTTAAAATTGGGTCGTAAAACAGAAAACGCCCAAGTTGCACTTCTTCCATATTGACAGCGGGAAATTCAGCGCGCGCAAAAGTCGGCAGTTTCACCTCCTGCGCGGTAGTGGCGATGCTGCTGATCAAAACCAATATTATGCCGAGTTTAATTCGCATCTTTAGCTCTCGGGTCACGGTCGTTTGGGCCGGAAACCATGCAGCCGAGGCTGAGATTATCAATCTCAGCCTCACCACGCTTCAGCAAAGTGATCAATTGAGGGAATGTGTCTACTTCGCCAATTCGTGTTTGGTGCATCATGTTACAAAATCGATTGCCCGGTCGACTTCCAGTCGGCCACGAAGGCGTCCAAGCCTTTATCGGTTAAAGGATGGTTGGCGAGTTTTGCCAGCGTCGAGGCGGGGATGGTGGCCACATCTGCGCCCGCAAGCGCGGCTTCACTCACATGATTTGGCGTGCGAATTGAAGCGGCCAAAATCTCTGTGTCAAAGCCATAATTATCATAGACCGTGCGAATGTCGCGGATCAGCTCCATGCCATCCAAATTTATATCATCCAAACGGCCAATAAAGGGACTGATATAAGTCGCACCAGCTTTAGCGGCCAACAGCGCCTGATTGGTTGAAAAACAAAGAGTGAGATTGGTGTCCACCCCCATATCGGTCAATTGCCGACAGGTTTTCAATCCATCTAAAGTGGTCGGCAATTTGATGACAACGTTGGGTGCAATGTCCTTGAGCACCATGGCTTCTTTCAACATGGTGGCATGATCCAGTGCAGCCACTTCTGCGGAGACCGGACTTTCGATCAGTCCGCAAATTTCCTTGATCACATCGAGAAAATCGCGGCCCGATTTGGCGACGAGGCTTGGATTGGTCGTGACCCCATCAAGGAAGCCGCTATCGGCCCACTTTTTGATTTCACCCACATCAGCTGTATCGATAAAAAACTTCATTGTGTACTGCTCTTCCCCCAGCGCGCTTAGACGAACCGGTTGACATAGTTTTCGAGAATTTCCTGACGACCAGAACGTGGTTCAGGATTGATGTTTTGGCTTTCCACTTGGGCGGCAATTTCATCCAATGAACCATTCAGCAAGCTGTTGCCCAAGGCTGTGTCCCAACCGGCATAACGCTCTTTCAGCGCGGCATCCAAGCCACCATCTTCCAACATCGCCGCCGCAGCTTTCAGGCCGCGGGCGCAAATATCCATGCCACCAATATGTGCTGCCACCAGATCTTGCGGGTCAAGCGATTGACGACGCAAGCGCGCGTCGAAATTGGTACCACCTGACGTCAGGCCACCATTTTTCAATATATAATAATAGGCCAAAGCCACTTCAGGCACGTTGTTGGGGAACTGGTCCGTGTCCCAACCGGATTGATAATCATTGCGGTTCATGTCAATCGACCCGAAAACACCCAACGCAATTGCGGTGGCGATCTCATGCTCAAAGGAGTGGCCAGCCAAGATGGCGTGACCCTGCTCCAGATTGAGCTTCACCTCATTTTCAAGGCCGTATTTTTGCAAAAAGCCATAGCATGTGGCGACATCATAATCATATTGGTGTTTGGTGGGCTCCTGTGGTTTAGGCTCCACCAAAATTTGCCCCTTAAAACCAATTTTGTGTTTATATTCCACCACCATATTGAGGAAGCGGCCCATATGGTCCTGCTCCTGCTTCAAATCCGTATTTAGCAGGGTTTCATAGCCTTCGCGACCGCCCCAAAGCACATAATTTTCTCCACCCAACCTGTGTGTAGCGTCCATGCAAGTTTTCACGGTCGCCGCAGAAAAGGCAAACACTTCCGGATCTGGGTTGGTGGCCGCCCCGGCCATAAAGCGCCGATTGGAAAATAGGTTCGCCGTGCCCCACAAAAGCTTAGTACCCTGCTGCTGCATCTTTTCGGCGAAATAGTCTGTAATTTCTTCGAGATTACGGGAGTTTTCAGCAAAGTTTTCACCTTCTGGCCGCACATCCACATCATGGAAACAGAAATAGGGTGCACCAAGTATGTCGAACATTTCAAAAGCCACATCCGCTTTAAGCTTCGCCAGCTCCATGGTGTCACCAAACCAGGGGCGTTCAAAGGTTTGCCCGCCGAACGGGTCCCCACCCGGCCAAGCAAACGAATGCCAATAGGCCACAGAAAATCGCAAATGATCTTCCATGCGCTTGCCCATCAAAACTTCGTCTGGATTGTAGTGCCGGAACGCCATTGGGTCAGTGCTACCTTCACCCTCATATTTGACCTTGCTGATGCCCTTAAAGAAATTGCTGCTCATTGTACCGCTCTAACTGCTGGATATATTTTGATAAATTTTTCATAGGCCGAATTGTAAGCGGCCGATAATTGAGGATCGGGCAAAACCGTTTCGGCAATGTCCGGCGGTGCCATTACCATTTCTGGCTCTCGTCCCGTTACACCACAAATCGCCAGACGCGCAGCCCCAAGCGCAGCGCCGAATTCGCCTTTTTCAGGCACGTTGATCGGCAGATTGAATGCAGTAGCGAGCATCTGCAGCCAATAGCCAGATTGCGCGCCCCCCCCAATCGCCAAAAGATCATCAATAGTTGCACCTGTAGCGCGCAATGCTTCAAGGCATTGGCGCAACGCAAAGGTGATCCCCTGCAACACTGCATGCGTCATGTCTGCCCGGTCGTGTGCGATATCCAGGCCCACAAAGCTGCCACGAATGTGGCTGTCATTAATGGGCGTGCGCTCGCCAGATAGATAAGGCAGGAACTGAATGGTCGAAGGTGGTTTTAATTGCGCACCCAGCTCGCGCGTCAGCTTGGATGGGGGCATGCCAGCAATTTTCGACAGCCAGTTCAAACTGTCCGTTGCCGCAAGAGTGACGCCCATTTGATACCACCGATCTGGTACAGCATGGCAAAAGGTGTGCACCGCAGTTTCAGGCTGAGGCGCAAACGCATTGCGGCCCACCAGTATTACGCCGGATGTGCCCAGCGAAACAAAGCCCTGCCCTTCTTGCAAAACGCCTGCGCCGCACGCGGCCGCCGCATTGTCGGCGCCACCGCCGACAACCATTACCTCCTGACCGATGCCCCAATCTGCGCACAAATCATCACGCAGTGACCCGGCGGGGGCCGAGCCTTCCACCAGCTCGGGAAGTTGATTTTCGCTGATCTGACCAACTTTTAGCAAAGCATTGGACCAACGGCGCGTGCTCTGATCGAGCCAACTTGTGCCCGCAGCGTCGGAAATTTCAGCCCTCAATTCACCTGTCAGGTAGAGCCGTAAGAAGTCTTTTGGCAGCAATATATGCGCGGTTTTTTCAAAAATATCAGGTTCGTTGGCTTTAACCCAAACCAATTTAGGCGCCGTGAACCCGGGAAAGACGATATTGCCGGAAAGTGTGCGTACATTCTCATGGGCATCCAGTTGTGCCGCTTCTGCATGACTGCGGGTATCGTTCCATAGAATACAAGGACGCAGGGGTTTTAACGCCTTGTCGAGTAGCACTGCCCCATGCATATGGCCGGAAATGCCGATGCCTTTAAGCTGTGCCAAAGCATCTGGCGCGGTGTCGCGCAAATCATTGAGCACCTTTTTGCAGGCTGCTATCCACAATTGTGGGTCCTGTTCACTCCACCCCGCATGTGGGTGTGCGGTTGAATAGGCGTGATCTGCCGAGGCAACGCTCTGGCCCTGATCGTTGGTCAACAAAGCGCGGAGACCAGAAGTGCCTAAATCTAATCCTAAATACATATTCTCACTCCCTTGCCCAACCTAAATTATATTTAATTTGAAAGTCAAATTAAAAAATAGGATGTAGCTGGCGCAAAGGCGGCCGCATCCTTTGGTCTGGGTCAATAATACGCATTAGAATCTGGAAAAGTGCTCACTTTTGAAGTGTTTGAGCGCAAACTGAAGGAATATTGTGGCGCCAAAGGTGCGAGGCAGCTGCATTTCAGAAGGCAGAGGACGCCTGCTGTATCCCGTCAGCGTTCATTAGACAGATTGATGCGATTAGAAGCGCGTCAAGCATCTTCTGAGAGGTAGGGCACAGGATTTCAATGCGGCAAGCCTTAATTCCAGCCCCTTCCCGCAACTTTCGCTGACTTCCGCAAAAGATGCGCTGGATCAAAACATAAGATTCGCAATTACCAATGACGGGCAGTTTTTTTGGGAGAGACAAAATGAGGGAAGCCAAAACAGAAATTCTATTTATAGCAATAAAAATGGCGGAGAGAGAGTCTGCATTTTACAGTGTAAATATCAATCAAAATCAATCAAAACTTATCCGACTTATCTCTTTATATTCAATACTTTATTGATTTCATCTATCAAAATCTGTCAAAATAGAAATCAGTAAATCAAACCCACGCTGGTGGGCTAGATGGTGGGCTAAAATGATATTGACAGATACCAAACTAAAGAAGATTTCACCGAAATCTAAGCCGGTCGCGGACGTTCAGGTTCAGGGGCTGTACTTTTTCCCTTCTTCAACAAAGATTGGGAATGGGAAGTGGCTTTTTCGATATACCTCACCGCTTACTCGCAAACGTCGCGAAATGGGACTTGGGAGGTTTCCTGAAAAAAGCCTAAAGGAAGCTAGGCGAGAAGCGTTCGAACACCGCATTGCTGTGGAAGACGGACTAGACCCGTTGCGTGAAAAGGAAATTGCCGAAGCTGATGCACGTTCTGAACACGAGATTCCCGATTTTGCTAGTGTTGCTCGTAAGGTTTACCGAGAAATATCGCCCTCTTTTAGAAACCCGAAGCATTCTGCTCAGTGGATAAACACCATAGAAAAGTTTGTTATTCCTCAGATTGGCTCGATCAAAGTCAATGAGCTTCGACCGGTGGATTTTGCGAATTGTTTGAGGCCCCTTTGGCTCTCCAAGCCAGAGACCGCTACTCGCGTTAAACAGCGTTGCGACAGGATCATGAAATGGTGCGCTGCCCATGGCTATATTCTAGCAAGCCCTGTCAGCGTTGTAGATGACCTTTTACCTCGTCAGCCAAGCAAGAGAGAACGTGTTGTTCATCATCCAGCGCTCCCTTGGCGTGAGATCCCAGGCTTTGTTGTAAAATTCCTGACTGAAGGGCACCTTAGCTCTACGCAAATCCTTCTCAAACTACTGCTGCTAACCGCAACACGCTCAGGTGAAATTCGAGGTATGAACTGGGCAGAAGTCGATCTCGACAATGCGATTTGGACAATTCCAGCAGATCGGATGAAAGCCAGCGCTGCACATCGTATTCCACTAGCTAAACAAGTAGTCCAATTTCTCCAAGAACTTCACAATCAAAGAATTTGTGAAACAAACCTTGTTGTTCCTTCGTCTCGAAATACCCCACTTAGCGATATGGCATTCACAAAGTTTTTGCGAGAGCAGAATATAACGAGCGACGTGATTGACAGACATGCCACCGCACACGGTTTCCGCTCCTCTTTTCGCGATTGGGCATCAGAGAATGGCTTCCAGCGCGATCTTGCTGAACGTGCCCTCGCCCACACAATAAAAAGCAGCACCGAGGCAGCATATCACCGTACTGATTTACTCGAACAGCGCAGAGAAATGATGCAACAGTGGGCGGACTTTTGTTTGAGAAATTAATTGTATCACTACTTGTGCTTCAACAAGCCTATAACCCGTTTTCGAGCAAGACTCGATATGATGTGACAATCAGGTGAAGACGTTATTGCTACCATTACGCACCAGAAGTTCGATAGGGTGGAAAAATCCCAATAGCAGACATTAGACACACTTGACTTTAAATCTTCAAAGCAGACTTTCGTCGACAGAGTTGCCTGAAATTTGATTTGGACTGCAAAGGGCACAATCAAGTCTTTAAGATTGTGCCTATCTAACGATCTACTCCATTTTAGCACTCAAAATGAGATCCTCGTTGACCTCTATGCCTAGCCCGGGCCCTTCTGGCATCGGCACAAAGCCATTTTCGTGCCAAATGGGTTTGTCCACCAAATCCTTTTGTGCAGGTCCGTATACGGGCTGCAGCTCTAACAGTTTGCAGGCAGGAGACGCCCAACTCAAAGCCTGACTGGCGGCGCCGACAATAGCCGTCGAGAAATTATGTGCATTTGCTTGGCGATTTGACATGGCACAGAATTCGGCCGCCATTTGAAATCCCGTGATCCCTTCAATGCGACCGGGGTCAATGCCAACCACATCCACGGTGCCCGTATCAACAATTCGTTTTACACCTTTCGCATTCCACTCACGTTCGCCATAGGCAATACGAATTCCGGATGCAGCACGGAGCGCCTTATATCCTTCGGGATCATCATGCCCCAGCGGCTCCTCCAGCCATGCAACGCCTAACTCCTCAAAGGCTTTCGCTCGTGATATGGCCGTCGCAATATCCCACTTATTCTTCACGCCCAAATCGACCATCAAAGATTTTCCGGGACCCATTGCCTCCGTCACTTGCCTAACGAATTCTAAATCCCGGTCCTTCTCAAAGCCAAGATTTGCCTCGCCGCGCTTGCCAAAGCCAACCTTAGCGCCATGCAATCCAGTGGCTGTGTGCGCTGAGATTTCTTCGGCCATCTCTTCAATGTGCACCTTTGTACCGTGCAAACTTGCGATAGCCGGCATTCTTTCGTGTGCCGGCCCGCCAAGCATTTCCAAAACACTAAGACCAGTCACCTTGCCCTTCAAATCCCAAAGCGCAATATCAATGCCTGAAATGGCGATAGAGGCAATCCCAGCTGCGGTGCCATACCACCAACTATGTTCTTTTAGGGCCAGCCAAATTGATTTGGTGTGCAGCACATTCTGCCCAACCACCAACTCCGCTAGGCCTTCAACCAGCTTTGCCGTGGCAAGGGTCGCTTCAGGGAAATATGCACAGCCTTCACCCCAGCCAACATGACCATCTTCACTCGTAATTTTAACCAAACAAACGGCTCGAAACCGATTATGGTCCGTAGGCTCTTGATAGGAGACTGGAAACGCCTCTACACTTCTGATACGCATCTTTTGTTCCTTTCGTACAACGCCAGCATCTCTTAGCGCTGCGTTGTTCTCCTCAATCCGCGCTTCGCTGGCGAATTGAAAACTATTCAGCTAAATAATCTAGAAGCACCTTGCCCGGCACCAATGTGAACTCGGCTGTCCAGAAAAAACCATCGCACATTTCTTGCACTGGCAAACGATGAACAGGTGCTTGTGCATTGGGCAAAAGATGAGTTGTACTGGCCCCGCGCCAACATTCGCTAACTTTTACGTCAGCTAAGCTGCGCGAGGTCAGCTGGCGGATCGCTGGCGAGCCATCAATATGGTCGACTGCTTTCAGATTTATATTTGTTGCAAAGGGAAAAATATCAGATAATTCAGATATCTCAGCTGGTCGCTGTTTATAGGGCATCGTGCCCGTTACCACATCAATCCCGTTGCGTTCCAGTTTACCGACGATCAAGTCCTGCCGAAATTCGATTGTTGGGTTGCCAAATTTTTTCGGCTGCCCATGCACTTCGCGACCATGTGCAACCCCAATATCGGACGACAAAAATAGATAGGGTGAATAGCTGCCGACAGCCTCGCCGGGCAATTCCACGCCCACCATCACATTCACTTCATTGTAAGGCCCAAGCCAGGAGGTGTCATTCATCTGATAAAAATGAATCATCACCTCTGGCCCAGTGCACACCAATGGTTCTGGAAGAAGCGCGCCAATGGCGTCAATATCCGTCTTGTAGACCAAAGTGAAAATATTGATATTTCTGAAGGTAAAAGGAAAATTAGGCACCATCGGAGCATCCAATGGTGTAGAAAACCCACCTTTTACAATATCCTCGCGCTTTTTCTTCCAGCTCATGTTTAGACCTTCTCGGATTGCCCTGAATTAAAGGATCGATACATCGCATCAAGCACTTCAATGGCTCGCATTCCAATTGTACCGTTGGCCTCGATTGTTTTCGCTGTGCCTTGGCATACTTCGCCGAGGCGGGTAATCGGCTCAACTGCAGCATATTGGCCTTCGTCGAGCTCTAAATCCAAAACCAAGTCTTCCTTGTCGAAACGCCGCAACTCCATCCGCGTGCGCTCCATGTCGATCAACAACATGCCCTCGCTGCCATAAACCCTAACATCCATTTGATAGGAACAATGTTTTGGCACGAGTGCGCTACCCGAAATACTGGCCTTCGCGCCGTTCTCAAAGGTCAATACCGCTGCGTCTGTGAGATCCACGTTGGCATCAGAATTTGTTTTGATTGCATATACCTCTTTAGGCGCCAGATCGACCAAACGGAACATGAGACCCAGCGCATGACTAAGCTGTCCCCAGCCGTAGCCACCTGCATTGTCAGGGTCAGCCCATGTTGATTTGTTTGGTTGAAACATGTGGTCTGCTGCCTCACTTAGCCCATGCCCGCCAAAAAGATCATAGGTAAATGTCGCCATATTGCAGGTTACATGCCGCACTTCACCAACCTTACCCCGCGCAATGAGTTCGGAAGCCTGAGTTGCAAACTCCTTATAGTTCCACCCATATGGAATAAGGATTTCAAGCCCTTTTTCCGCCGCTAACTCGACGAGAGCCCGCGCATCGTCGGCGTTTGTTGTCATAGGTTTATCGATGAGCACGTGGCAACCCGCCTCAAGCGCAGCCTTCGCATGTTCAAAGTGCACTGTGTGCGGTGACGTTATCACCACACCGTCCAGCTCTTCTTTTTCCAGCATTTCACGATAGTCTGTGTAGCCGCTCACGCCATCAAACTTCTCAACAATCTGGTTTAAGGCATCTTTATTGCGTCGATTGACGGCGACAAGTTCAATTTCCTCACTTGCCAACATTGCAGGCACGTAAACTTCCACGCCCCACCAGCCAGCGCCAATTAATGCTAATCTCGCTTTACTCATCATTTCCTCCCAATATTGTTCAACTAGACCATCAACTGGCCGCCATTTACGTGAAGTGTTGTTCCGGTGATGTATTGCGCCCACGCGCTCAGTAAAAATGCAGTAGGCGCCGCTAGCTCATCAGGATCCGCGAACCGTCCGATAGGGATCATCTTTCTAAAGTTCTCCAAATCGTCCTCACTCATGCCGCCGCGTAGCATTTTCGTATCAGCAGCGCCCGGGGCAACAGCATTAACAGTGATGCCGCTTGGCGCAGCAATACGGGCAAGCGATTTCACTAGCGCCGTAACCGCAGACTTGTTCATTGCATAAGGAATTGAACCATTGAATCCGCCTGTAAAAGCGCCTTGGCTTGTGTAGAGAATGATGCGGCCTTCACCTTGTTTCTCCATGATTTCGAGCGCTTTACGCGCCAGAAAGAACACACCAGATTGGTTCACTGCCGTTTGCAGTTCAATCTCATCTTTCTGCGTTTGTTCAAGTGGGCGGCGCATCAAAACACCGGAACAATTTACAACGCCGTATAAAGGCGTATCCAAAGCGGTCGCCCGCTCAAGCAACGCCTCAATTTGTTGCTTATCGCTCATATCCACCGTCTCAAATTTTGTGTCTTTTGAGCATTGGCTTAGTGTTTCATCGCAATTTTGGATGTCGGCGATAGTTAGCTTTACCCCCATATGTGACAACCAACGCGCGGTTGCCTGCCCTATGCCTTGGGCAGCACCAATCACAACAATGCTTTTGCCTTCAAGATTCATATTCAAATTCGGCTTCGTCTCTACCATTTTGCACGTTCCTCCAAGCCTACAAGTTCTCTCAAATATGGATCGCGAATTGACAAATCTGGCTCCAAATCATGGCTTTCGCCTTGATCCACAATCCACGCCAAACATTTTGCCGGAAGTTCCGCAGGTAGTTTGATGCTTGAATCAAGACGGGCAATCGCATTGTCAAACTGCGCCTGTGCCCCGTTCAGCATATCTGTATTTACAACGCCTGGAATGAAGTTATGTATACGTACGCCCAAATCGCGCACTTCTGCTGAAAGGCAACGGGTGAACATATCGACCGCGGCTTTTGACGTACAATAGGCGCTCCACCCCTCAACGGGATTCGACGCAGCGCCAGAGGAAAGGTTAACGATCACGCCAGACTTGGCTTCGACCATATCGCCAAGAACTGCTTGGCTCATATTCATAACACCGCCAACATTAATCTGTTGCAGACGAAGCCAGGCGTCGCTATCAATAGTTGCAAATGATCCCACTGGGTCGATAACACCTGCATTGTTCACGAGCGCGCCTATGGGGCCAAATTCTTCCTGAACCGTAGCCACCAATTGGTCAACGGATGTGCGATCGCTCACATCGCATGGCACAGCCAATACATTTGGGCTATCCAACATCAACGCCGCCGCCTCAAGCGCTTTTACGCCACGCGCAACGATCGCTACTTTCCACCCTGCTTCCAGCAACAAACGTGCTGTTTCATAACCAATTCCTTTTGATGCGCCTGTCACAATGGCCACTTTGTTGATCTTCATAATTTTCCTAACTATAGCGTAATTGTTGAAAAGCCTGAGAGCTTGCCACACCACTCAATTGCCTCGTTTAAGTGCCCTCTGCTCAACGCGCCGTGATGGGGAACACCGGTGTTTACCCAGTCTTCAAATATTGCATTGCAGGAACCGTTTGCCGCCCGAAAGAAGCCGTGTCCTACTTTTAATTTGGTGGGTTTGGCCGCAAGTGTATCGCCCTCAATCGTACAAAGCGAAAAAGGTTTCTCGGCCTCCATATTTGGCGACAACCCCACCATTGTCGCAGCATCGGCAGCAATAATCTGTTCGATAACGATGCCAGGTACCTCGCGGCCGGAATGAGCTGAAGCATCATGCAAAACTACCCCCTCAACACCAGACCATGCGAAATCGGCTTCACCTGTGTTCGCCACTAGAAAAGCGTCCAATTCAAGATCAATTGCATCGAGTTCACAATATAAAGCCGCGCCGCCCAACTGGTGTCCAATCCACATGGCCACGCCTGTTAAAAGGTCACCTGTTGCTGCAAATGCATGCCCAGATTTCAGTGCCAACGCTGTTGCAAGACAGCTGATTGAACCACTGCTCAACCCAACACCAAGCGGGCCACGGCAATTTATAGCGCCGCAATCCAAATCATACGCTTGAACCACCTGATCAAGAGTGAGAACTTGCCGCACAGCATTTTTCAATTGTGATGAAATTTGGAAAGTCGATCCGCTAGGCAGGATATTTGGCAAGTCATGTTCAATAAACTCCTCAATATCGCGCTCAGAAATAGCGGCGTGCTTTTCCGCCCAATCCTGATGAGGAATTTCGACTAACTCAAATCCTGTTTGATTGGCCTCTAAGGTACTCATACCCACATGGGCATATCCTGGCATGGGTTCACCAAGCTTCCCTATTCTCAAGCCTTTCAACCCATATGCAGTCGCCCCAGCGCGAACGGCCATGCCCAAACGCCAGTGAAAACTAGGTTGATCCAGATGCCCACTAACCAAAATAGCTTTTTGCCCATTAGATTGTCGCGAGAGCATGGATTGTAGCATCGTTGCACCGACTCCAACTGAATGGGTACATAACGCTTTCATATCAAAGCTTTGATCAATTTCATGCACAGCGTGACCGCACGCAATAACAATGGGAACACCAGCTCTCGATACAATTTGCACAAGACATTCTGGCGGTGTGGCCATCGTCGGCACAAGTAAAATCACATCGTAATTGTGGTTTTCCAACTGGCTGCTGATCGCCTGATTGTCTGCATCTTCCGCCCAAAGACCCAAAAAAACGACATCACAAAATGTCCTTAGTTCCTCAACTGTCTTGTGCACATGGTTGCGCCGCGTTTCCCGGAAATCTGGGGCCATAATGCTTTCAAAATAGCTCATCATGCCGCCGATTACGGCAACGCGGATCATACGTGGGTCGGAAAAAAGGGGGCGCTTGTTCATGATTGTTCGCGCAGTGCTTTATGAGTCGAACCCAGCGGCACACCCTTAAGTGGCTTTTTCGCCCCTACGCGTTCATAGGCCCACTCGGGGATAGCCTCTAAATCTTTATAAACAGTCCACGCGCATCGACTTTGCTCGGTCAATGGACCAACAGGCGGCTTCGTAACACGCACAGGATACCCAAAATGCTCTATCGGCAGTTTTTCATGTAAGATGCAACAATGTGCGCAATAGCTGCAGATCCCTTTTTCGTTCCAAGTAAAATCATGTGCTTGCTCCAAAAGTGGCCATTCGAAGGGTTTTTGATGCAAAGCAGGCAGCCCGTCACGTACCTCGCCTTCCATGGATCGACCACCAGAACCGCAAGGTGCAAAGCTTATCGTGATCTTCTCATCATCTTCTTCAAAATCAATAGAACCATCGCGATGCGTACCACTAAAGTGACCGTGATGCCCCTCAAAACCGAGATAGGTGAGCAACCAACTTGCCTCACCCCACGCAATCTTAGACACGTCAAATCGCTGATAACGTTGGCGAAACCAATCGCCAATTACCCAACCCTCATACATCTCTAGCAATCCATTTTCGCCAAATCGTGAGATGACCAAGTTGAAAAGCCCTGAGAGTTGATCAACCTCGCAATCATGCAGGTCCCGCCATTTATCCTTGGCTGCAGCCAGTTTTGTAAGCTTTTCTTCGGTTGAGACATTGATATCGGATATGTAATTAAGATGACTTTCAATGTCAGACCAAATATCTGCGCGGTCCTTACCTATTGCCTGATGATAGGGGGCCAGCAATTCATCAATTACATCCATTTCATGTTCGAGATCAGCTTCCGACATACCTTTATCAAGCAAGCATTTGGCTGTATCTCGAAACCACTGGCTATAGATGTCGTAAACAACGCGCATCTCACCGGCCAAAAATGTTGCCAGCTCACCGGCCTCCTGATTGCGCTCATTTTCAAGCGCCCGTTCAATTAATTTTGGCGTTCCAATGGCGAGTTCCTCCCAACGGCCAGAGCGTATCTTCCGCTCTAGCAAATCGTTATCAATGATCGGCATAATCATTTAACTAGTCCATGCGCCACTGAAGCGGGAGTAGAAATGGAAAGCCAATATTTTCATCGACTTCCACCTTCATAATCGGGCCCATAAATTCACCCCATCTGCGATTTGCATCACTCTGTCCAAGCGCTGCAATTGCGTACTCCAAATCGTCAGTTTCGAAATAGCCGAACAGGGTCAAACCGTGACGAAAAATATTGTAGTTTTTGATGCCCGCGGCCGATATATCTGCGACAAGTTCTGGCCATATTTCATCATGACGCTTCTTGTATTCGTCTTCATATCCCGGGCGAACCTCGAGTATCCAAGCATAATGTCCCACTGCAGCCTCCTCTTTAGCCAGCATGCCATTCATTAAAGCAATTGCGCATCTTGACGGTCTCAGACAGCACGTCGTCGAATAAAGTGTTCATATAGGCTTGGTGCACATATTCGATCGCCAGCCAATTTTGGTAGCCGGCATCACGAAGGTCCCCGAACAACGCAGGGAAATTGATTGTGCCCTCTTCCAATTTGGTTTGTAGAAAACCCTGCTTTGCTTGACGCAGATGCACATGACCTATGTGCGGAATAAGCTGGCTTAACTCATCTTGCCTGTAGCCGATTGAAACAAAGTGTGCCGGATCAAAGGTAAGCTTTAAACCAGGGACTGCGTCGACGAGTTCTTCCACCATCTCAACACTCTCAAGTAGGCCATGAACATGCGGCTCAACCGTGAGCGCGATGTCCGTTTCAGCAGCGATATCAACAAGCGGTTTCAATGCGGCAACTGAGTTTTCAAAAGCTGTACGACGCGATTGGCCCGGATTTATCACGCCGGGAAGGATGAACACGGTTGAGATATCTGCGGCCTTTGCAAAGGATAAAACCGCCTTCAAGTCAGCCTCATTTTCATCACTACGACCGAGAGCAAGATTTCGATGCGCCAGGCCGTCGCCAAACAAATGATAATAGTTGGCGATCTTGGACTGAAGGCTCGCCTGCAATTTATTGCCGTAAACCTCTGAATTTCCTAATACCTCAGACTTATCGAGCGCCGAACCGTAGAATAATCCGACATCAATGGCTTCAATACCTAAGGTTTTTGCTATGCCGTCGACCTCTTTGAGAGTCAGCTCCGGAAATGACCAACATGTCACACTCAATTTCATAATTTCTTCCTCCAAATTCAGCTAAACGGCAATTTCACGCATGGCCGATTTCATTAAAATCGGTGCCTCAATCGGCGTGTCGAAATATTCGACGGATTTGCCGTCGATCAATACTGTGGACGTGTCGGCAAGGCCGGCAATTTCCTCAGCATCTGAAGAAATCACAACTACCGCTAATCCACTGTTGGACAACTTGCGCAACTGTGCATAAATATCTTTGCGCGCGCCAAGATCCACACCGCGAGTTGGCTCCTCCAAAATCAAAACCCGCAGATCGTTCACCAGCCAACGCGCAATGCACACTTTTTGTTGGTTACCACCAGACAAGCCGCCGATAGGCTGTTGCGGTCCAGAGGTTACAATCCCCAAGGTATCAATCCATTTCTTGGCCAAATTTGATTGTGATCGAGTGGAAACCTCCAGGCCTGATTTATGGCGCTTGAGGTAGGGGAGTGTTAGGTTATCTTGCAACGGAAGATCCGGCACAATGCCTTCGGACTTTCTTTCTCCCGAAACAAAGCCAACACCATATTCAATTGAATCGTTGGGGCTTTGGGGATCAAATTTTTCACCATCAAGCAAAACCTCCCCTTGTTCCATGTGAGTGCCGCCAAACAACATTTTTCCAAGGTGCTCAATGCCAGATCCGATAAGGCCAAAAACGCCGTGAATTTCGCCTTGTCGTACTTTGAATGAAACATCCTGAATGTTGGGTAATTTGCGCGCACCGTTCACAACAAAAATGTCTTCAAGTGCAGCGTTCGAGTGTTCGGGATATAAATCGCTTGGCTCCCGCCCCAACATGGACGTCAAAACAGTGTGATGATCAGTTTCATCGACCGAAAAACTCCCTGCGTTTTTGCCATCGCGCAACACTTCAATTCGATCGCATATTTCGAACACTTCGTCCAAAAAGTGAGAGATAAAGATGATCGAAACACCTTTAGTTTTGAGCCTATCTAAGATCTCAAAAAGCCGCTTACACTCAGGCTCTGATAAGGATGCCGTCGGCTCGTCCATCACTAAGATACGCGCATCTCCTGCCAATGAGCGTGCAATCTCCACCAACCGCTGTTCAGAAATTGAGTATGCAGAGAGTTTCTCGCGCACATTGATCTTTTCAATTCCTAAATCTTGCAAAATCTCCGTAGCTTTCTGGTTGAGTTCGTCTTTGCGAACTGTGGCAAAAGGTCCGGAACCGGATGTCGGAAACGCACCGATAAATATGTTCTCGGCAACCGAGAGATCGGGAACGATTTGCAATTCTTGCGGCACGAGACGAATACCATGCACCATGGCGTCAGAGGGTGAGCCGATTTGCACTTCTTTGCCGTCGATCTCGATCATACCGAAATCTTTGGTGTATATGCCCGTCATGATTTTCATAAGTGTCGACTTCCCGGCGCCATTTGCACCGAGTAGCGCGACAATTTCTGATGAGTTAATCTCGAAATCGACATTGTCCAGCACCATATTTGAACCGAACGATTTAGAGATGCTTTTCATCTTCAACATACCAACACCCAATCTTGATTGAAAAATGCCTGCCCGCAAAACTGCGGGCAGGTCCCGATACACTATTTCGTTGGAATCAGGTCTTTAACGTCGGCCAAGGCTGGGTTCACCAACTGGTCTTTCAAATGCCATTCAAATGCTGTTTCCGGGAATACCAACTCTACTTCGCTATCGTCGGTACACTCGATGTTTTCATAGAAGTTGCAGATGGTTGGGCTCGTGACCATCTTATGTTCAACCAAAACAGCAGGTGGAACGTCTACACCAGCCAACTCCATTAGCGCGATTGGAACGAGATAATTGCCATAATTTTCAGGGAAATAACCTACTGATCCCAAAAAGTTTGGTTCAGCCACCATGGTTTCACCTTCATCGGCACCCATACCTACAAATAGAGCCTCGTCTGACCGGCCAGCTTGTTCAACCGCGCGCAGCATCCCCAAAATGGATTGATCGTTGATTGCAAGACCCAAGATCGGCACACCCTGTGGAATTCGCCCCACCAGGTCGCTCATAACACGAAAGCCCTCTTCCAGAGTGCCCTTTGTATCGATCTTGATCAGCTGGTCTTCTGGGAAGTCTGGATATTCTGCAAGGAAGCCCGCAACCTGTCCGTCAGTGCGCATCGCAGGGACTGCACCTGACTGTGGCAGCTCACCGACAACCAGATATGAAGACATGACTTTGTCATCCCCCCATTTCGCTCGCGCATTTTGAGCGAGATATACGCCTCCCATAAAGCCTGAACGCGGGTTGTTCGCCCCCATAAATGTGGCACCTGGCATTGGAATATCAATTGCCGTAACCTTTACGTTGGCCTCATTCATTTTTTGCATGATCGAGTAGCCAAAATTAGTGTCTGTTTGGAATTCGATCACATAATCAACATCACGCCGCAAATAGCTTTCTGCGTTGGCCAGCGCTGTTGAGCCATCAAAGGCATTATCCGTTACAAGAATTTCGACCCCGGCCTTCTCACCATTGTCGACAATGCCTTGCTCCACGGAAAGGAAAAATGGCGCATTGCGACCAAGATTGGCGAAACCAAAGACATAGTTCTCACCATTTTTGGGCGGATTGACTGATTTGGCTGCATTCACCAATTCAATATACTGGCCCTCGGTGATCGGTTGTCCCTTCAGGTCACTCGCATCAATCGCAAATGCGGAACTTGTGGTTAGCAGTGCAGCTGTAAAAGCTATAGCTAGTTTATGTGTCATATTTTTCCTCCCAAAATGACAGCAAGTTTAGTTAGATATGCTCAATTCCCCTCGCATGCCGTTGATCCCGGCACCGGCTTACGCAATGCCTGACCGGAAAGGTGGGCGCGTATGTCGTCAGCAACTAGTGATTGCAATTTCCCGATTGCGTCCTCTGAATACCAAGCGGCGTGCGGCGACAAAATGACACCACGTGCTGCCCGGAGCTCAGAAGTTTCAGGCAATGGCTCAACCCCGAAAACGTCGAGCGCTGCTCCTGCGATTTGCCCGTCATTCAACGCGTCCGCAAGTGCGCATTCGTCAATAAGCGCTCCGCGCGATGTATTCACCAGAACGGCATGGCTTTGCATGTTTGCTAGAACATTTGCATCGACAAAATGTTTGGTTTCTGGCGTGACCGGTGCATGCAATGTAATCGCATCAGCTACCGCAAACAGCGTCGTAGCATCAACCTTTTCCACACCAAGTTCACGCGCCTGAACATCAGATAATGCCGGGTCTGCCACACAAAACTCAAAGCCAAATGCTTTTAGACGCTCATGCACTGCACGACCAATTTGACCGAAACCAAAAAAACCCACTTTGACATTCGCAAATGCCTTCATTGGTGACGCAATGCTTACTGCTTCCCACCGCCCAGCACGTACAGAAACATCAAACTCAAAAACTTTGCGCAGTTGAGTGAGCATCAATGTGCAGGTATGTTCCGCAACCTCTTCCACACAATAATCAGGCACATAACCCACGGGAATGTTACGCGAATTGGCTGCGGGAAGGTCTATATTGTCGAATCCAATACCATATCGAATTAAGGCTGCACCGCCATCCATCCCCTTTATGGCATCACTTGAAACAGGCGCAAACTGCACCACCCCAACTTTGGCGCCTTGAAGCACCCTCTCAACCTCTTCGGCACTGCGGCACTGATGGGCCGCAAAACTAAAGCCTAACTCCTCCGCTGCAGCACGCTCCTGATCGAGATTTGGAAATGTATAATCTGTTACAACAACATCAGCCATGCTCGTCACCCAGAACACCACTTGTTGTTTCGAACACTTGCTCCATATGAGCCGCCATAGCGGCGCGAGCCAAGTCTTGGTCTCGTGCAGTTAGTGCCTCAAGTATTTTCCAATGATCTTGAATGGATCTATCTTGCGCCTGCTTGGTGGTTGCGGCACGCTTGCGAAATTCAACGCCCAGCACATTCAAACTTGCGGCAGCTCTGGCCAAAAATGGATTATTTGCAACTTCGGCTATAAGCTCATGAAATGCAGAATCTAGCTTTAGATAGGCATCAGCATCTGCTTTCACCTGCTCTTGCTTCAAAATCATATCGCGCAATTGCTCGATCGAATTATCTTCAATTGACTTAGCGGCTAACGCGCATAATTCACCTTCGATTAGGCGACGCGCTTGATACAACTTTTCAACCGAAACCTCGGATAAAGACAAAAAGAAGTTTAGCGGACCTAGCAAATCTGCAGCATTCAACTCACTGACGAATGCACCACCACCGTGCCGGATTTCAACAACCCCTAAGACTGACAAAGCACGCATCGCTTCGCGCACCGTCGGGCGACTTACTTGAAAGCGCTCCGCAAGCACACGCTCGGATGGCAGTTTATCCCCTGCCCGCAACTGCCCCGCAGTCACAAACCCCAATATCTGCTGCACCAACATATCCGAAACGCCTGTCTTGGATATTGGAGAAATATCTATCGTCACCGAAAACCTCCCATCGGTTTAGGCCATAAGTTGATTAAAGTGACCAAGTGGCCTGACCACTTATTGACTAAGCCTTTTTTTATTGCTAGTCAATAGTGAAATTGCGATTGCTATTTGGAGGAGAAAATTAATGGCAATAACGAGCGCTAAAACTGCGCCTGCATCGAAGAACCGCTTTGTCATGCAATGGCTGCAAAAAGAATGGGCTGGCGTTGCAGTGCTGGCCATCTTCTATTTGTTGATATTCGTTCTCTTCAGCATCTTGTCGCCATATTTCTTACAAACGCGCAACTTGATGGCCATCGGTTCGAATATGTCTGTGATTGGTTTAATGGCGATAGCGGGAACACCGTTAATTATCGCAGGAGGATTAGATCTCTCAGTGGCCGCTGTTGCAGGATTATCCGGTGTTATCGTTTCCTTACTATATGGAATGGGCATTGACGTTTGGGCGGCCTGCTTTATTGCGATCACAGTTGCCGTCGCCCTTGGTGGCATAAATGGCATTCTTGTAACGCGCCTGAAGCTCAATCCGCTGATTGTGACCCTAGGTACAATGAGCATCTTTAGCGGCACGGCACTTGTGTTGACTGGCGGCATCAGCAAACCCTTGGTGATCAGCGGATTTAATTGGCTTGGCTCGGGCCGCTTGATGGGCATCCCTGTCCCACTAATTTTTATGGCCAGTTTTTGTGTTGCATCATGGTGGGTGATGGCCCGCACCAAATTTGGTCGTGAGATCTATGCGGCTGGCGGCAATGCAGATGCGAGTCGACTTATGGGCATCAATGTCGACCGCATACAAATCGCGCTATATGTAGTTTCAGCTGTCGTTGGCGCTGTGTCCGGCATCATTCTTGCTGCTATGCTGGGTGCCGCTGCCCCTAATGCTGCAGGTCAGCACCTACTTACAGTTATCGCAGCTATCATTCTTGGCGGTACAAGCCTCTATGGCGGACGCGGTTCTGTTTGGGGCACCGTTCTGGCGGTCCTAATTCTTGGCACCCTGAACAACGGACTAACATTGATGAATGTCTCCAGCTTTTGGCAAGAGATTACACGTGGCACGGTTTTGATCGCTGCAGTCGCATTTGACCAAATTCGGGTTCGAGCAAATTCAAACTGAATGAAGTAAGCAGCCTAACACACGAATCAATGACGGCTGAACGATCTAAGGAATAACAGAATGAAACTTTTACGCATTGGCCAACCGGGCCAGGAAAAACCTGCTCTTTTGGGGCCGAATGGCGAATATTATGACGTATCTGCCTATATTGATGATGTGGCGGGCGACGCGCTTTCTGATGAAAAGCTGAATGAGCTTTCACAGTTGGATTATGTGGACTTGCCACAATTGGACGCTAATGAACGCATTGGCGCGTGCGTGGGCAATGTGGGCAAATTCATCTGCATCGGCCTCAACTATGCCGACCATGCTGCTGAATCTGGCATGGAAGTGCCATCCGAACCCGTGATGTTCTTCAAAGCGACTTCAGCCATTTGTGGCCCAAATGATGAAGTTGAAATTCCACGCAAATCAGAAAAATCTGATTGGGAAGTGGAATTGGGTGTCGTGATCGGCAAACGCGCCAAATATGTGGAACAGGCTGACGCCATGGATTATGTGGCAGGCTATTGCGTGGTGAATGATCTGTCTGAACGCGAGTTTCAGATTGAGCGCCAAGGCCAGTGGGTGAAAGGCAAATCTGCCGACACTTTTGGGCCAATCGGGCCTTATTTGGTGACGCACGATGAAGTGGTCGACCCACAAAATCTCGATATGTATCTCGATGTTAATGGCGAGCGCCGTCAAACCGGCAACACCAAAACCATGGTGTATGGCGTGGCGGAACTCGTGTCCTATGTATCGCAATTTATGAGCCTGCAGCCGGGCGACATTATCTCCACCGGTACGCCTCCAGGTGTTGGCTTGGGCATGACCCCACCAACCTATTTGAATGTGGGTGACACAATGGAATTGGGCATTGAAGGTATGGGCGTGCAGCGACAGACCTGCGTTGTCGCAAAAGACTAAACCTCGTAACCCTGTCGACTTTCCCCAACTCTCAGCATGAGTCCGTCGGCAGGGTTATCCCTCTTTCCAGAACGGCATGACACATGGCAACTCCCGACAAAATCACCACGATTGGCGATCTGAAAAAACTGGCCAAACGACGTGTGCCGCGCATGTTTTTCGATTATGCGGATTCAGGTGCGCTCACCGAAGATACCTATCGCGCCAATGAGCGAGATTTTGAGCAGATAAAGCTGCGCCAGCGCGTGGCCGTCAACATCGCCAACCGCAGCACTGCCACCAAAATGATCGGGCAGGATGTGGCCATGCCCTTGGCGATTGCACCCACAGGGTCCGCAGGTCTTCAACATGCGGATGGTGAAATGCTCGCGGCACAGGCCTGCGCTGAATTTGGCGTGCCCTACACGCTTTCAACATTGTCAATTTGCTCGCTTGAAGATGTGGCTGCCGCATCATCGCGGCCAATCTGGTTTCAGCTTTATGTGATGAAAGACCGCGGATTTAGCAAACGGCTAATTGCGCGGGCGAAGGCGGCCAAATGTAGTGCCTTGGTACTGACCCTTGACCTGCAAATCATGGCTCAGCGACATAAGGATGTGCGCAATGGGCTGAGCGCGCCGCCAAAGATCAACCTCAACACCATGACCCAATTCGCCACCAAGCCACTTTGGTGCTTGAATATGCTGGGCACCAAAAATCGGCAATTTGGCAATATTCACGGCCATGTGGAAAATGTGAGCGATCTTTCTTCGCTCAGCGCTTGGATTAGCGAGCAATTTGATGAGCAACTAAATTGGGATGACATTGCCTGGATCAAAGAGCAGTGGGGCGGTCCGCTGATCTTGAAAGGCATTATGGACCCGGAAGACGCCAAAATGGCGCTCAAAGTTGGCGCCGATGCCATGATCGTCTCCAACCATGGTGGTCGACAATTGGATGGCACGGAATCGTCAATTGCTGCATTGCCAAAAGTTTTGGATGCGGTGCAGGGCGATAGTGAAATTCATTTGGATGGCGGTGTGCGCACAGGCATTGATATTTTGCGAGCGCGTGCGCTCGGTGCGCAGGGTGTTTATGTGGGACGGCCTTATCTTTATGGGCTTGGCGCTATGGGCAAAAAGGGCGTGACCAAAGCGCTGCAGATTTTCAATAAAGAGCTAGACATCACCATGGCGCTTTGCGGTGAGAACAATATCGAAAATATTGGCCGCCACAATCTGATTTGAGTTCACTACAGGATAGAGCCCCCCTCTCCATCGCAGGTAAGGCAAAATGGTGTTTACCATTCAAGTCGTGGCTACCGTTTTGTTATTTGCCTATTACCACCATTATCGAAGATTCGTAGTCTGCATTTGGTTAACTGAATCCCAATAGCTGCCGTTCGTATGCTTGGTTTGAATTCCTCAAAGCGGACCTTCATCAAGCCCTTTGCTCAGATATGAGTTAAGGCCCACTGTGCGGACAAAGTAAACATTATTGTTTGGTTAAATACGATGGTTGTTGCAATGGTTTTCTGTAACCTTAAAATTCGGCGGCTTAGGACTCGCAAGATGTGATAGTTGAATTCCCATTTTCAACCGATCTTGAAGATAGAAGTTATTGCGTGTTCCCAGATGAGCTGGAACAGGATGACCTCGTGCTCTTTCATGGAACGCCATTGAAAAACCTCGCTAGCATCAAGGAAAACGGATTCAGGTTGCCACGGCTAGATGATGGCAACCCTCTCACTGGAGTTTCTTTTGCTCGTAGGAGTTCATCGGCGTTCACCCACGCGTTCATAAGCGTAAATCGCATCCGGGCAACTATTGCATAATTGCTGTTAGATACCCAAACATGGATTTCCCACACATTGTCAATGACGGAACAGAGGTAGTTCACGACTACAAACTTGATCCTTTGCCCAAATGCGTTGGGGTTTGTGTTGTACCAGAAAGCTATCAGTTTGTTTAAATAGCACCGTTGCGATAAGGATTTATTTTGCAACAGCCAAAGCTCCCGAAGAGGCACCAAGGGGCCGTCAGCTTAGCGGGCAAAATGTCAAAATTTTGAAGTCGATTGTGGTGCACCGCCTAAAGCTTCAACCTACGTACTCGTTATCGATCGAAGCCTGAAATTCACTTTTTTCAGTATTAGATATTGGGCTTCCTGATAATTCAGAAACCAACGCTAAACTTGGAAACGTTACCTCACCAACTTCTTCAAGACTGTTATCATCGCATAGGATGAAGCGTTTAGGTGTTTCAACACGTGAAATAAAAATGCCAGCTTCGCTGGCCTCCAATTGCTCATTGACTTTCTCGCGGACAAACTGAATGTAAGAAAAACTTTCGGCAGAGCTCCACACAAAGTCTGGTAAGCGGCTTGTACTCAAAATATCGGTTTTGCGAGGGACTCTTAATTCAACATGACCGTCTGCATCCAACTTGAGGTAATAAACTTCAAATTTAGTTCCGTCTCTGTAATGACTTTTTACTGCACTGACGCCTGAATAAAGATCAAATTTTCGGAAAAAGCCTTTGCGGCCCTCGTATACCCAACAGGCATTTTCAATATACTGCAAAGCATCTTGGCGCGTACAAAAATTCGACTCAAATATTGTTCTCAGCATGCGTGCTCGCCTTAAAATTATGGTAACCAGAGTCCGATCGTAGTCATTTTGCGTGCTAATCTGCAATCCAAAAGAATGGCAAACTGTTTGGTGTTTCCCGCATGCACAAAGTTTCCGTTGGGCTCGAAGCTGTCATTTGGCACCGGGCCCCTGTCCTTGGCGCAACATCCTAATATAGCGGACATTGGACCAAATCCTTTAAAATTTTCAGAAACAGACATTCAACTAAATTGTAGGTTAAATACCTCAATGGCGACTAAGGAGCAATATCCCGGGGCTCGCCGCCCTATTCAGCCATAAAAAAGCCCGCTCCGAGGAGCGGGCCAAGTTGCTCGTCTAGGGTCAAGAGGAGCCTATTCGCAAACCCACCGCATGGTGTGGAAGTTGTATTCAAAGCTTTGCATTGGCACCCAAGAGAAGCCTTCAAGACATTTTGAGAAAGCCACTTGGCTGGTTTGGGTCAGCAGGTACACATCTGACTGTTGATCCACCAGATAACGCTGCAAGTCTTTGTAGATTTCATTTTGAGCGTCGATATCGCCCTCACCGCGGGCTTGTTCGATCAACTCATCCACCTTGTCGTCCAACACCCACTCCATCGAAGTCCAAGTGCCTTGGGCGCGTGAGTGATATTGAGGGTAGAAGAAGCTATCGGGCGATGGATATGTAGCGCCATAGAACACTTCGTTGATGGCTGGCGTTGTTTCAGCGGAGCTGGCCAACTCTGTCATCCGGTTCCATGGCTCTGGCTTCATGATCGTATTGAACCCAACTTGGTCCAAATTAGACTTCATCAGCAGCGCGATTTCTTCTTCAAAGGCCAGACCAGCCACAAACATGATCTCAATCGGGATTGCACCCGCATTGGCATATTTGCTCATGGCCACATGCTCTTTTGCCTTTTCAAGATTATATTCTGGCATGGCCAGATCATCGAGATAGGCTGCGGCGAACACTTTCGGCATTGGGCCGGCAAGTGGCTCGCCAGGCAACAATTGAGACCGGATGGTCTCATAATCAGTTGCATAGGCAATGGCCTTACGGATGTGCACATCGTCCGTTGGCGCAATTTGATGGTTCAGTTTCAAATAGAAGTTGGTCGCCGTTGGGAATGATTCAATACGATAACCTTCGATTTTGCTGATCGCATCATAGGTTTCCTGCGCCTGCCCGTCTGATGACATAGACAGTTCGCCAGAAGCGGCCAGTGCTTTCACAGTGGCTTCTTCATTGGTCACCACAAAGCGCACTTCATCAACGGGCTGATCGCTCCAACCCAAATGATAGCCATCATATTTCTTAATGGTCATGGTGGCGCCACGGTCCCAATTGGTCATCATATATGCGCCAGCGCCAATGCTGTTATTGGCCAAATAATCCTGTGCCCACGGATCGCTATCGGTTTTGTTGGCGTCTGCCACGTCTGAGTTGACCACGAACAGGATCGGCGTGTTGGTCAAGAACGGTGTATAGACCTTGTTCAGCTTGAACTCGACGGTACGATCATCCAACGCTTTGACTGAGTTTTCATCCAGCACGCCTTCAAACAAATAGGCTGGGCCTTCATTTAGCGCCAACAAGCGATTGACCGAGTAAGCTACGTCTTTCGCTTCCACTGGCGAACCATCTTGGAAGGTCGCGCCTTCTTTCAGCGTAAAGGTGTAGGTCAGCGTGTCTTCAGATACTGTCCAGCTCTCTGCCAGATTAGGCAAAATATTGCCTTCTGAATCGAGCGTGGTCAGCGCGTCGTAGAGGTTCACACCGGCCATATATTCTGTGTAGTCGTTGATTTTTGCCGGGTCGATGGTGCCGAAAATCTGCACCACATTGACCGTTGCCACATTGTCGGCAAATGAGGGTAAGGCATAGCTAGAAATGGCAGTACTCGCTGCCAGTCCCAGCAGTAGTTTCTTTGCAATCCGCATATTAGTCCTCCTTTTGAAATTAAGTTCTATCCCCGTCCCTCTAGTTGAGGGCTTCTAATTTTTGATAATCGAGGTCGTAGCCAAAGTAGCGTGGCCCCGCGAGTTCGATGCCATGGTCCGTGCGCCATTGCGGGTCGCACGGCAGGCCAAACACAATTACGCGGAAGCCATATCGAATTTGTTCGGTTGTGATGGGTTGCCCTGTTTCCAAATCCAGCAAGCAGATCAGATCTGGCGTGATCGCCTTTGGCTTTCCATCAGCCGTTTTGGCCAGCAGGAATTCATTTTGAAATTCCAGCGAAATGCTCTCGCCATCATATGAGCCCAAGCCTTCAATGGTGCATGAACCGCGGGCAAACCCGCCTTCGGTTCTGCGGTCCACATCCATCACGCGGCCTTCAAACAGCGAAACGCCATTGAGGTCTTTTGACAGCTTGTGCACTGGGTTGCGATTGGCGGCTTGTTCCTCATGGATGATGCGGCCAATGGAATTGATCAGTGACATAGAGCCACGCAAAATCGCCTTTTTGGCCTGCGCACCTGTCATCGGGTAAAGGGCGATTAGCCCCGCCCCGCCCATTTCAATGGTGATCACACGCGCGAACTTTTCAGTCGACAAATTATCGACTGTGTTTAGCACAAGTGAGTTGCCCTTCTCATCGGCCATCACCATTGGGCACGCCGTAATGTCGTGCATGGTCATGGACACCATTTGCAACTCTGGGAAGGCCCGCCCCATGCCATCGCCATCCACAATGGGCAGGCCCACGCCTGCGGCCACAGCGATTGGAATGGTGGAGTTTAGGCCGCCCGCTTCAATGCAGAAAATCGCATCCGCTTTTTTGCCAAGATAATCTTCCAGTGATTTCAAAGCATTATTGGCTTCATCGCCACGGGGCAGTTTCTCCAACATAACTGTCGGTGCGCCCATCATGGCAACAGGGATCACCAAGGCATCATCTGCCAAGCTGTCAACATCCACCACATCTACCGGGCCGTTGGCGCGAATAGCCTGTTCGGCCATCAACCGCCCGATGTAAGGATCACCGCCGCCACCAGTACCCAAAAAGGCACCGCCAAGTGCGATATTTTTCATGTCCTCAAGGTCGATCTTTTTCAAAATATCAGCGGACATTATACTCCTCCCAATTCTGCGCGATCGAGCGGTGTAAAGCTCAATTCTGGATAGCCAAAAGCGGCTGGCCCGATCACTTCAAGTGCGCGTGGCGTGCGCAGCAAATCATGGCAAGGCAGCGCCAAAACGGCGATCCGCTGGCCATAGCGCAACACTTCGGTTGTAATCGGCAGGCCAGTATCCGCATCCAGCACCACAATCAGGTCTGGCACGCAGACTTCCATTTCGCCATTGCGCCAAAACACCAGAAATTCGTTTTGAATGGCGATCTCGCCACGTTCGCCTTGGTTGTTGCCAAAGCCTTCCAAATGGATATGCCCGCGGGCAAACCCGCCTTTCAAATGCCGTTCAAGATCAACAATCTTGCCCGTCATCAGCAGTTTGCCGGTTTCTTGCTTGAGTACAGTGGCAATCGGGTCGAGATTGCGCGCTTGCGCGTTTAGAACCGCCTGCCCCAAAGATAAGGCTTGTGTGATCGTGTTCGGCACTGCGGCCTTCTTCACGAATTCGCCACGCATTGGCGCCATGGCGATTGCCGCTGCTGCGCCCATAGACACAACTGTGGCCCGCGCAATGGTTTCCACCCACACTTCATCGCGTGTGTTGCGGATCACCACCACATTGTCCTTCTCATCTGCCATGGCGGCAGGTGTGGATTTGTGGCCGTAGATTGACCAAGTGCACATCTGCATTTCCGGGAATGCCCGGCCCATGCCGTCGCCATCTACAACGGGAATGCCTGCTTGCGCTGCCGTCAACATCGGCTCCATTGCGTTTGCGCCACCAATTTCTGAGGAAATCAGTGCATCGACCTTGCAATCAAGCTCCTGCTCGATAGCGCGCAGGGCACGCAAACACTCATCGCCACGTTCGATCTTTTCAACGCCCACCACCGGAGCGCCGATGCCGCCAAGCGACACCACCAAAGCATCATCAGGCAACTCATCCAACGGGATCACGTCGATCTTATTGCCTTTGCGCAATTCCTGCCGACAGCGCCACTTCCCAATATAGGGGTTGCCGCCGCCGCCCGTGCCCAAAATGGCTGCGCCAATTTCAACAGCGTCCAAATCGTTGTCTTCAATTTTCCGCACCTTATCCATTGAGGTCCCCCACAACTTTGAGGCGAATGCGGGTGGCGTTGCCCGGCAAATAAGCCAATGGCACATCTTCTTGGTCCAGCAATTCAATGCTATCCGGCTTCGCGCCAGCAGCAATCGCTTTGTCTGTCGCTTCTTTCCGCGCTTCGCTGAGTGCTTGATCGCGTGAAATTTCGGACAGGCTGTAAATCCGGTCGACTTCACCGCTAATCTGGCCAATGGCGGCACCAACCGCATTGGCGACAGCAAAGTTTTCAGGTCGCTTCACGGGCAGATCGCCAATTTGGTCTGGGATCAGGATTGAGCCGCCGCCCACTGCCAAAACTGGAATAGGGTCTGGCGAAACGCGCATCCGCTCAACGGCGTTGGTGATCATGTCGTCGATCTGGGCTTTGATCTGCTTCAGCTTTTCTTCGCCTAGCTCGCGTGCTGGCCCCGCGTCACCAATGTCCGCAATGCCCAAGCCAACAGCAATATCGGTCGAAGTCAGCGTGTTGCCGCCAAACAATTTGCCTTCTTCATGAATGCGATAGCCCACAGATTTAGGGCCGATTTTCGCTGGATCAGTTGGCTCAATAATTGTGCCGCCGCCCAAAGCGATGGAAAACACGTCTGGCATACGGAAGTTTGTGCGCACGCCGCCCACATCAACTGATGTGCTGGCTGGCCGTGGAAAGCCTTTAACAAGTGCGCCCACGTCAGTTGAGGTGCCACCCACGTCCGCGACAATGGCATTTTGCTCGCCGGTCAGGAACGACGCGCCACGCATAGAGTTTGTTGGGCCACTGGCAAAGGTCAAAACCGGATAGGCTTGCACAAATTCTGACCCCATCAAGGTGCCATCATTTTGCGTGATGAAGTATGGGCAAGTCAGCTTCAACGATTGTAGTGCCCGGCGGAATGCGTCCACCGTATGCGTACTCAAATTGCGCAAAGACGCATTCATAATGGCCGCATTTTCGCGCTCCAAAATGCCCAAGCGACCAATCTCACTCGACAGCGTGAAGTTGGCATTTGGCAAGCGCTTTTTCATGATCGCGGCTGCGCGTTTTTCCATATCGTCATTGACCGGGCTGAACACTGAGCAAATGGCAATTGTTTCGATGTTCTTCGCTGCAATTTCATCAGCGATTTTGGTCAGTTCGTCTTCGTCAATTTTCGAAATCTCGCGACCATCAAATTCGTTGCCGCCTGCAGCCATCCAATAATGGCCGCCAACTGCCTCGCAAATATCATCTGGCCAATCCACCATAGGCGGCAAGCATTGCGCTGCGGGCAAGCAAAGGCGCACCGCTGCGGTTTCAGACATGTTGCGCCGCTCCACCACCGCGTTGGTGAAGTGGGTTGTGCCGATCATCACTGCTGAAATTTGGTCTGCGCTGATTTGTGTGTCGTCCAAGGCTTTCTTGATGCTATTGACCACACCGGACATCACATCTGAAGTGGTTGGCGATTTCACGCCCACAAGCACCTTATCGCCGTGCATAATCACCGCATCGGTGTTTGTGCCGCCTACATCTATGCCAATTCGGTACATTGTCCCCTCGCTTTACTTACCAAGCGCGGTTGAGGTGGCCAGCACCGCCGCGCGTTCTTGTTTTGTTAGTTTTGGTTTGAGATTTTCTTCTTCAGCGCTGATCACCGGAATGGAGCTGATCAGGGCTTGGGTGTAATTGTGCTGCGGGTTGGCAAACACATCTTTTGTGGCGCCAAGCTCACACATTTCACCGCGAAACATCACGGCAATTTTGTTGCAGAAATTGCGCATCAGCGACAAATCGTGAGAGATAAACACATAGGTGAGATTGAGTTCTTCACGCAGACGGTGCAGCAATTCGATCACAGTGTTTTGCACCAACACGTCCAAGGCGGAAGTTGGCTCATCCAACACCAGAATTTCAGGCTCCACAGAAAGTGCACGCGCGATGGCGACCCGTTGCTTTTGCCCGCCACTCAGTTCATGCGGATACATGGAGGCGTAATGCGCGGGCAAATCCACCATATCCAGCAGCTGCGCAACGCGGCCTTTGATTTGGGCTTTGTCGTAACCTGTGAAGTGCAATGGCACGGCCAGCTGGTCCGCAATCGTTCTCTTCGGGTTCAATGAAGAGCCCGGATTTTGATAAACGATCTGCACCAATTTTCTAAACTCAACGGTGCCGCGCAATTCATTCAGGCTTTTGCCATTAAACTGAATATCGCCGGACGTTGGCCCATAAAGGCCCAGCAGCATTTTGGCCAAGGTGGTTTTGCCGGAACCAGACTCCCCGGCAATGCCAAAAATATCGCCACGATTGATCTCCAGCGAAACGTTTTTCACCGCCTGCACTTCGCCAATTGGCCGATTGAGCAATCCGCCGCGCCGGACAAATGTTTTGCTGATGTTCGAAATTTTGATTTCGGTGTTTTTGTCCGCGTTGTTTTCGATGTCGCGCACCCGCGAGCCATAAAGCGGTGGCACTGCTTCCATCAGCTTGATCGTGTATGGATGTTTGGGCGCCGAGAACACTTCTTCCAGCGTGCCCGTTTCAACAATATGTCCCCGCTCCATCACATAGACACGGTCTGCCATTTCGCGCACCACGCCCAAATTGTGGGTGATCAACAGCAGCGACAGTCCTTCGTCACGCACCAGCGCATTCAGCAGGTCCAAAATCTCTTGTTGCGTTGTCACATCAAGCGCTGTGCCCGGCTCATCGGCGATAAGCAGTCTGGGCTTATTCAGCAGTGCCATGGCGATCAGCACCCGCTGGCGCATTCCGCCGGAAAGCATCATGGGGTAAGACCCCATAATCTGCGTCCCATCGGCCAGTTGCACTTTCGCTAATGTTTCAATGATGTGTTTTTTGCGCGCATCGGCAGAGCGGTTTTGCCCATAACGAATGTCTGCAAAACGAACGATATCGTCCATCTGCTTGCCGATGGTTAGAACCGGATTGAAGGAAAGCAATGGATCTTGCAAGATGATCGAGATCCCCGCTCCCTTCAATCCGTCGCGCTCACGCTTCGAAAGGCTCAGAAGTTCTTTGCCTTTATATTTGATCGAGCCACTCTCAATGGTTGCAGGCGGCATCGGCAAGGTGCCGATAATGGTGCGCATGGTCACCGTTTTGCCGGAACCAGATTGACCGATAAGCGCAACCCGCTCGCCTTCATTGATGGTCATCGACACATCAAAAAGGGTGTGAGACTTGTGGCCGTAAGTTGAAAAGCTGATATTGAGCTTGTCGATGTCGAGAATTGGAGTTGTCGTCATCATCACACCTCCACATCCATCATGTCGCGCAGCCCATCGCCCAGCAGGTTGAATCCTAGAATGGCGTAGAGAATGGCGAGGCCCGGCATCAGCGCTTCCCACCAATATTCAGGCAAATATTCGGAGCCCGTGCTCACCATTGTGCCCAAATCGGGGGTTGGCGGTTGCACGCCAAGACCAAGGAATGAAAGCGCTGCGCCAAACAGGATTACAAAGCCCGCATCAAGTGAGATTTTCACCGAAATGGCGGACACGCAGTTGGGCAGCAATTCGCGGAACATTATGTGCGTGTGGCTTGCGCCCGCCACTTTCGCGGCTTCCACATAATCTTCGCTCATTTGCGCTCTTACAATGCGGTAGATCAGGCGCGTGTGCCAGGTCCACCACAGCATGGTGATGGCGATCATCGCATTGATCAAATTTGGCGAAAGCACCGCTGTGATCGCAAGGGCCATCGCCAAAGGCGGAATAGCCAGCATTACATCGGTAAAGCGCATTATGGCAAATTCGATCCAGCCGCCGAAATAACCGGCGGCAAGGCCAAGCACCACGCCGAACGGCACGGCAAAGCCTAACACGCCAATCACCATGCCCAACGAAACGCGATAGCCGAACAGCACTCGGGAGAAAATGTCGCGCCCCACATTGTCGGTGCCGAACCAAAATTCTGCATTGGGCGCCGTATGCCGATTTCTAAAATCAACAAATGACCCGGCAGATTGTGGCGATGGCGCAAGAAATGGCGCGAAGATCGCGGCGACTATCACCGAGAGCACAATAAAGGCGCCGATCATGGCCGCAGGGTTTCGCGTGAAGCGATACCAGGCCATTTGGCCACTGGTCATATTGCGGTGTGCGGTGCCCTGGGTGGTGGTTGTGCTGTCTACACTCATTTGGACGCCCCCTCTCTCAAGCGATGGCGGGGATCTAAAATGCCCAGCAAAATATCAATCACCAGATTGGCAATCACGAAGAACAGGCCAGATACCAGCACCACGCCGATTACTGCGTTCAAATCTTTTTGCAGGATTGTGCGCACGCCATAACTGGCGATGCCCGGCCAACTGAACACAAATTCAACGATAAAGGCGTTGCCGATCAGCGAAGCGAACTCCAAGCCCAAAATGGTCAAGGGCGCGACACAGGCGAGCCGCAACATATACTTGAACGTCACCACACGCTCTGGCACGCCATAGGCCCGTGACGCTTCCACAAAGTCTCGGCCGCTCAATTCAATCATTGAAGACCGGGTGATTCGCATCACTTGCCCGATGCCTGCCGCTGCCAGAGCCGTTGCGGGTAAAATCAGATGCATGAAGGCATCGCCGAACACGTCTGGTCGGCCAGCTAAAATGGAGTCGATCAGCAGAAGGCCCGTTACATCTGCGCTGAAATCCAACCCACCATCTAGGCGTCCGGTCACAGGGAAAAAGGTGAATACATAGCTTGCCATCAGCTGCAAGATGATCGCGAGCACAAAGCCCGGCGTCACCACCCCGATTAGCGAGATAATCCGGGAAACATTGTCTACCCAAGTGTCGCGATAAATCGCGGCCAACACACCAAGTGGAATCGAAAGCACAATTTGAATAACGATGGTGAACAGCACCAATTCAAGCGTTGCCGGCAAGGCTTGCATAATATCTGCCGAAACTGGTCGGCTGGTCAGCAAGGATTTGCCAAAATCACCGTGGGTAAGCCCCACCAGATAATTCCACAATTGGGTATGGAATGGCAGGTCCAGCCCCATTTGTTCGCGCATTTGCGCCACCTGCTCGGCCGATGCCAGCGGGCCAAGCGCGATCCGTGCAGGATCACCCGGCACAATTCGCGCAATAACAAATATGAGGATGGCTAAGCCAACCAGTACAAGAAAAAGCGAAGCCGCCCTTTTCAGCAAATAATAAAACACCGCAATCCTCCCTCACAGGTATGGTCGCGGCATCCCACCCAAAACGGAAGGCGCTAATTAGTCTAGTTTAACTCTTAAAAGTATAGCTTTTTTCATTATTGGAGGTTTTATCAATAATTTCAATCAATTCACCTCTCGAACTTGCGTTAAAAATCTTAAACAAATTGGTGAGGTGATATTTAACCGCAGCCTCTGTAAGCCCCAGATTTACTGCGATTTTTTTGTTTGACCCGCCATCTTGCAGCGCATTTAAAATGCGCAATTGCTGGGCCGACATATTGTATTTCTGGAATTCTTTTGGCGCGATGTAGCTTTTGCGGATGATCCGGTGCACCTGCTTCGCGAAATAAGCAAGCCGCTTATGCCCGCGTGCAAATTTGCCCGTCGCCAATTGGGAGGAAACTTTAGACACCACTTCCCGATATTCCAAAAAGATCGAAGCCAAATTCTCATGGGCAGCAATGCGCATGGCATTTTCTACATGCTGCCGCATTTTCGACCGTTGTTTTTCTGATTGAGCAACCGCAGCGCGCGCCAACTCAGACATAATGTTGCCGCGTACATTGCGTTCATCGATCGAGAACTTGTCCAACACCTTTTCCGGGTTCAGCTTGAGCGCCATTGTCTCAGAGATCACAATCCCGGTCGGGCTATACATGGCGGCCTTATCGAGATCATAGAGAAAATAATTGGCCTGATCTTGCAGTCCGTCAATATGCTCGATATGGGCTTGGATCGCCTCAATCGCCAACGAAAAATCACCATGACGACGGTGAAAATCGACTTGGCATTCTTGCAAAAACGCAATTGCCATTTTCCGACCCTCCAGAAAATAAATGCTCAGAGCGCCAATGCGACTTACTTCGATAAAGATTTCTGACCAACTGTCACCATCAACGAGAGCTTGCCTGATTTTCGCAGTACGCTCAGGAATATGGGCAAACTCCCCTGCCTCGAAATCAATCGTCAGCCACAGCGCTTCGATAAGCTCCTTTTCGCTCGAAATACAAATATTCGCGATCTTAAAAAATCGCTCTGCTGCTTTTAGATGCTGCTTGGCCTGGCGTAGTTTGCCTTCAACAATAGCCAAATCAGCCAAATGCAGATGTATGAAGAATTGAAGATAAGGCTGCTTCGCCTTTTCATAGGTCTCTAGCGCTTGCGCTGCAATCATTCGCGCTTCAGTCAACATGTTTAAACGCGCATAAACGACCAACATTGAATTATAATAGAGGCCACTGAACAAGTGCTCGCCCAAGGGCAACAGCCCTTCTAACCGCTCCCAAGCTTTGAGTTGCCTTTTGTCGACCTGTTCCCCGAGATGGATATGCACCATCAATTCGGTGAGAGTAAAAATATATGAAGGCTTAAAACTGCGTTCCTCATCGCACAATAGAGCTTTTGCCCGTCGCGCCCGCCCATGCTTTACGAGGCTCAAACACATCGCAACCAAAAAAATCTCGCTTTCCTGAGCAATTCCCTCCGGCGCAGCAGTGAAAATTTCATCTAATGCTTCATAGCCTAAAGTGAAAGCAAAAAACGGTCCACCAGCGTCCAAAACCAGCCGCTCAGCAACTCGAACATCACCCGACTTCAACGCGCCAACAATACTTCCTACAAATTTCTTTGCGTCAGACAACTAACCAAACCTCAAGTATTTTGACACTGCAGATCAACCAAGTATCGCAAAAGGTAATCCATTTGACATGTGTCCGCCAAGACAATTCACAATATTTAGAATGCTAGCGATAAACCAAAAATCCGCCACGGCACTTGTCGATCGAGGAAAAATACTGTTGACGCAAATCTAGTATCTCGCGTCACTCACCAACTCCATCGTGGCTTCAGCATTGCCTCCCAACTTTCAGTTGCTTTTAACGCGAGAGCTTTGCCATCATGCCTTTCCTCGATCACCCGGTACATCAAGTGTGATCCCCGGAACAGGGATTAGTCTGGCACCATTCCCGCCTTGGTCGTGTCAGACCATCCCAAAATCAGAGATTGAACGCATGTCGTTTGCGCCTATTGTTCTTGGCCCAGAACGCCCGCCAATTTAGTCGAAGGCAACTTGTCAAACTCCTCGCGGGTCGAAAATACCAGACTAGAGCATCAGAAGGGCGTCTCTTTGAGCAAACGTCTCGGCCATGGAACAAGAATAAACACACCAATTCCACAGTTGCGCTAGAGTACGGCCCCGAATCGCCAGGGTATAAATTCATCGTCGCCATAACCCAATAGTTCGCTTTTGGTGCGTTGGCCGGAGGCAAATGCTAGGATGGCGTTGAAAGTCTCTTCGCCCAACTCGTCAAAGTTCTGGCTCCCGTCTAAGACTGTGCCGCAATCTATGTCCATGTCGCCTTCCATGGTAGCGAAGAGTTCTGAAGTGGAGGCTAGTTTGAAGCTTGGGGCGGGTTTTGCGCCGAAGCATGAGCCACGCCCCGTGGTGAAGGCAATCAGGTTGGCGCCGGCAGCTATTTGTCCAGTGGCAGACACGGGGTCATAGCCGGGGCTATCCATAAACACCAAACCCTTGTGGGTGACCTGCTGCGCATAATCATAATATCCGTTTAGCGGTGTGGTGCCTGCCTTACTGACTGCGCCGAGTGATTTCTCTAAGATGGTGGTCAAGCCCCCGGCTTTGTTGCCGGGCGATGGGTTATTGTCCAAACTGATGCCGTTTTCCCTCGCGTGATCTTGCCACCACTTCACGCAGCCCATCAGCTTCGTTTTGGTTTCCGCGCTTGCGCCGCCGAGTAATAGCGGCTCTGCACCCAAAATTTCTGGTGTTTCGGAAAGGATGGCCGTACCGCCTGCTTGCACCAATAAATCAACGGCTTTTCCAAGTGCTGGATTGGCGCTGATACCGGAAAATCCATCTGATCCACCGCACTGCAAGCCCAACATAATGTGCGATGCATCGCATGGGGTGCGGTTTGAATTTTGATTGAGATTAGAACAGATTGGCTGCAAAGCTTTGAGTGCTGATTCAACTGTTTGCGCGGTGCCACCCGTCTGCTGCATATTGAAATAGGTGAGCTGTTCGCCATTATGACCCGCCTTAGCATAAGCACCAATCTGGTTCACTTCACAGCCCAAGCCGATCACCATCACGGCGCCAAAGTTTGGCTGGTCGATATATCCTTTCAGTGTCCGCTGTAGCAGATCAAATGACATGTCGTAATTGGCCATGCCACAGCCAGATTGATGCACAATTGGCACGAAGCCATCGATATTCGGGAATTCAGCTAACAGCTCTTTGTTCGCCCGTTCCGCCACAATGCGGCACACAGTGCCAGAGCAATTGACCGTCGATATGATGCCCACATAGTTGCGGGTGCCCACGCGGCCATTTCCCCGATTAAAGCCTTGAAAACTGTGTTTTTGTGATTGTATCTTTTGGCTTGTTGACGGCGCAATTTCGCCCATTGCGCTGGCCAAGCTGTCATCAAACGCCAAATTATGGTCGTGCACCCATTGTCCGGGGAAAATATCAGCGCTGGCCACGCCGATTGGGCGCTGAAATTTCTTAATCACATCGCCCGCCTTAAATGGCTGCAACGCAACTTTGTGACCCTTCAAAATCCGATCCACCGCATTTAGATCAGCGGTCAGCGGTTCACCTTTTTCAATGCGCGCTAAAGCAATGCCCAGCCCGTCGCCGAGCGGCATCAATTTTTGAGAAATGCTCATGATAGGTCCTAGGCTTTTATCTGCTCGATAAGAACGTTGCGAAAGGTGTCCGACTGCGAGAGGTCAGCGCCAAAAATCTCCTGCCGCGCCAACACCAGTTCAGCAAGATGTTGCAGATCGCCGTTGGCAGTGTGCACATCTTGCTCCAAGGCTTGACGCATCGGGTCATTCAGTGGACCGAAGGTTTGCCCCTCACCTGATTGGCTTACAAACTTGATCCACGCGGCAACCGCTTTGATCAAATGGCCAAAGGGCTGATTGGCAGCCATGCGATCTCTGATTGTGTTCAGTAATCTTTGCGGCAGTTTTTGGCTGCCATCCATCGCAATTTGCGTCAGCCTATGCGCCATGCCGGGGTTTTCAAACCGTTCGATTAGCTCGTCGCGATAGGCATGCAAATCAAATGAATCCGGCAAATCGAGCGTTGGCATAATTTCATCACTCATCATGTTGAGGACATGGGTTCGCAATTCATGATCGGCGATGGCTTCAGCCACAAACTCATGTCCCTTGAGCAGTCCGGCATAGGCCAAGAAAGAATGGCTGCCATTGAGCATCCGCAACTTCATGTGTTCGAACGGTGTCACGGCAGCCACCATCTCAACGCCCACGCTCTCAAAGGCTGGACGACCCGCACAGAAATTGTCTTCAATCACCCACTGGCGGAAAGGCTCTGTGACAATCGGCCATTGGTCTTCAATATCGGTCGTGGACTTCAGAAATGCGCGATCAGCGTCCGTTGTGGCGGGCACAATGCGATCCACCATTGAGGCGGGAAAGGTAACATTTTCCTTGATCCACGCAGCTAATTTTGCGTCAAGCAGATGGGCGAATTCGACGATGATCTTTTGGACCACCCGACCATTCGAAGGCAGATTATCGCAAGATAAGACTGTGAATGGCCCAGCTCCGCTTTCCATACGCCGCCGCAGTGCTTCAACAATCAAGCCCGCCGCACTGATCGGTTCACGCGGGTTTGCTAGGTCTTTCACAATGTCTGGATGGTTCTGGTTCAGCCGATCCTGCGCCGCATCATAGCAATAGCCTTTTTCGGTGATGGTGAGCGAAACGATTTTAATCTGTGGATCTGCCATTGTTTCGAGCAATGCTTCGCGCTCAACCGGCGCAACAAGCACGCGGGAAAGGCTACCCATCACGCGAATGTGGGTCGACTGGCCCTCTTTCACCATCAGGCTGTAAAGCCCGTTTTGCGGATTAAGTGCATCCGCCGTGCTGGCACTGCGCAGAGACGCGCCGACAATGCCCCAGCTGGGCTCATCCGCCAGAATATCATCGATAAACGCAGCTTGGTGCCCACGGTGAAACGCGCCAACGCCCAGATGCACTATGCCACTTCTGATGGCATCGCGGTCATAATTTGGCGTCTGCACATTTTTCAACGTCGCAAGATTTGCTTGAGTGAGTTTCATCTATCGCGCTCCAAATGAACGGCTGTGATCAAGTCCCGCGATCACGCCCCGCAATTCGGCTAGGCCCTTCAAGCGACCAATGGCAGTATAGCCTGCGTTTACGCCTTGCTTGTCCAAATCATCCAGCATCTGGTGACCGTGATCGGGGCGGAACGGGATTTCTGCGAAATCAGCAAAACCCGCTTGTTTTCTGCGCGTTTCTTCATTCAGCAATTGCGTGATCACGCCCGGCATATCAACATCAGATTGCAAATGATTGCCTTCATAAAAGCTCTCGGCGTCCTGTTCACGCACCGTGCCGCGCAAATGGGCGAAGTAAATTCGCTCGGCAAATGTTTTTGCCATCGCAACTAGATCATTGTCCGCACGCACGCCAAAACTGCCTGTGCAGAACGTCAATCCGTTTGCGACGCTTGGCACCACCGTGAACAATGCTTCGAGGTCAGTGGCAGTGGAAACGATGCGCGGCAAGCCGAGCAATGGCCGTGGCGGGTCGTCCGGATGCACTGCCATGCGCATCCCCAATTCTTCAGCAACGGGAATCACTTCGCGCAAAAAGCTCACAAAATGATCAAACAGATCGGCTGACGTGATGCCCTTATATTGCGCCAATTGGGCTTTGAAACTTTCGAGCGTGTGTCCGCCAGAAGTGCCCCCTGGAAGCCCCGCCACGATGTTGAGGGAAATCGCTTCGGCTTCATCAGGGGACAAACTTTGAAAATAGGCTTCGGCCGCTTTGATGCGCTCCGCGTTATAATCATCTGCGGCACCCTCTCTTTTCAAAATAAAGAGATCAAAGGCGGCAAATGCAGTTGCATCAAACCGCAGTGCTTTTGCGCCGTTAGCCAGCGCGAAATCCAAATCGGTACGCGTCCAGTCCAAAAGCGGCATAAAATTATAGCAGATGGTTTTGATGCCAGCTTTGGCCAAGTTGCGCAGCGTATCTTTATAAGCAGCGATGTGAGCACCTGCATCGGCACTCCCCACTTTGATCGCATCAGAAACTGGCACGCTTTCTACCACGCTCCAGCGCAGCATTGCTTCTGGTTGGCTATATTGCGCCACATGAGTTTGATGCTTTTCAATCTCTGCGTCAGTCCACACCTGCCCTGCTGGCACATGGTGCAATGCAGACACAATTTCGGTGGCACCTGCCTGCTGAATATAGGGCAACGGAACCGGGTCAGCTGGTCCATACCAGCGCCATGCTTCTAACATATCAATGCTCCACTCAGTCGCGGCTAATTGTTGAGAATGGACAATAAGCCCAAGGAAAATGCGGGAATAAATGTAACCAGCAACAACACGATCACCATGGCCATATAGAAAGGCATCAGGCTTTTGATCGTGTTCTCAATCTTCACCTTACCGATCCCGCACCCGACCATGAGTGAGGTGCCGACTGGCGGCGTACACACGCCTATCCCCAAGTTCAAAATCATAATGATGCCGAAATGGATGGGGTCGACGCCGATTTTCAGCACGATTGGCAGCAAGATTGGGGTCATTATCAAGATCAGAACGCCCATATCCATCAACATGCCCAGCACCAGCAGCAGCAGATTGATCAACAGCAAAATCACGATTGGGTTTGATGACATGCCCAAGATGAATTCGGCCAAAATGGTTGGCACTTTCAGGTAGGATAGCAAAAAGCCAAATGCGGATGATGTCATGATAATTGACACAACCATGCCCAGCGATGACAGCGTTGAGGACATGATGCGGCGCATTTTTGTGCGATCCATGGTGCGATAAATAAATATTGTCACCAATAGCGCATAAACCACGGCCACAGCAGCAGATTCAGTTGCGGTGAAAATGCCCGCAATGATGCCGCCAATGATGATCACAATAGTGAACAGGCCGATGGAGGCACGGCTCATAATGCCAATGCTTTCTTTAAAGCCATATTTGTCACCTTTAGGGTGATCATGGCGGATCGCCGCAATCCAGCACAGCACCATCAGCGAAACGGACAGCAAAATGCCCGGCACATAGCCAGCGATGAAAAGCTGGCCAATCGGAATCCCCCCTGCGGCCAAGGCATAATAAATCATGTTCTGGCTGGGCGGGATCAACACGCCCTGCACCGATGAAGTCACCGTAACGGCTACTGAATATTCTGAGCTATAGCCCCGTTTTTTCATGGCGGGGATCAGGAATGACCCGATGGACGCCACGTCGGCGACGGACGAGCCTGAAATACCGCCAAAGAATGTGCTAGCCACCACATTACCTTGCGCTAAGCCGCCTCGGAAGCGCCCCACCAGCACGTCAGCAAATTTCACCAGCCTGTCGGAGATTCCGCCCTCGGTCATGATGTTCCCGACGAGAATGAAGAACGGCACCGCAAGGAAGGTAAAGCTGAACAGGCCATTGACCATGCGTTGGCCGATCATCATCAATGGCAGGCCCAAATAAGTCGCGGTGATCACCGAGGATAGCCCAAGGGAGAAGGCCACCGGCACACGCGCAAACAACAGGCCCAAAAAGCTGCCCAGCAATAGAAAAACACCGAAAGTTTGTTGGGTCACGCGCTTGTTCTCCCCTCCTGGAAACCAGGCAAATCAAGTGAATTTGTGATCAGATTTGCAATCACGTTGAGGCAGATCAGCGCTCCGCCTGCAAGCGCACTCATATAAAGGGTGGATTTCGGAAAACCGGACGCAGGCAGTTTCACAGCACCCGTCAGTTCCGTTAGTTTCAAACCGGAATAGATCAAGACAAGCGCGAAGATAAATGCTGCCACTTGTGCTGCAATATCGAGGAAGCGCGATATTCGCGGTCCGGCCAAGTCCCGGAAAAATGTGATGGCGATATGTTGGTGGCGACGCACGCAAATTGCTGCGGCGATCATGCCATACCAAACCAAGCAGATCATGGCCGTTTCTTCTGACCATTTGGTGGGATTGCTGAATACATAGCGCATCACCACCTGAAAAAAGGTGACGCACACGATCAATTCAAGCAAACGGTGGCACACAAATTCGGCCACGACATTTAAGCCGTCTATTGTTTTTGCAATCATGATCATTGATTTGCCTCCCCGCCGCATAAAATGAGGGCAAGCACAAGCCTGCCCTCACTCGTTTTATCATGAATTATTCAGCGTCAACTGCGCGGATTTTTTCAATCAAGTCAGAAAGATGCGGGAACTCGTCATAGATTGGCAAAATGGCTTCTTGGAATGGGCCATTGTCAATTTCTGATACGGTTACGCCCGCTTCTTCAACTTTCGCCCGCGCTTCTTCATTGGCGGTGAACATCAAGTCACGCTCATAAACAGCAGCATCTTTCGCCGCTTTTGAAATCGCGTCCTGATCTCCCTGTGACAAGCTGTCGAACTTGGCTTTGTTCATGATCAAAATGGCTGGTGGGCTCAAGTGACCATCAATCACATAGTTTGCTGATACTTCATAATGACCAGAGGTCAAGAAGCTCACAAAGTCGTTTTCCGCGCCGTCAATCACGCCAGTTTGCAGGCTAGAATAAACTTCACCATAGTTCATTGGTGTTGGCACGCCACCAAGCAATTCAACCATCCGGATTGAAATCGGCGAGCTTTGCACCCGAATTTTCAAGCCGTTCAAATCGTCGATCGAATTGATGGGTGAACCTTCGCGGGTATAGAAGCTGCGTGAGCCCGCTTCCATAAAGTCGAAGCCAACAACACCTGTTGCTTCCATATCTTTGCGCACTTGCTGGCCGATTTCACCGTCCAACACTGCATATTTATGCTCTTTGCCTTTAAAGATGTAAGGCAAGGTGAACACGCCGACAGATGGTGACACATTGGCCAAAGGCACAGTGTTTACCCGCGCCATGTCGATGATGCCCAATTGGGTTTGCTCAATGGTTTCCACTTCCTGTCCGAGCTGCGCGCCTGAATAGACTTCAACTTTCACGCTACCGTCAGAATATTCGTCCACCAATTCAGCGAAATGGTGCATCGCCACGGTTACAGGGTTGGATTCTGGCTGGTTTTCAGCCAAGCGCAAAACAGTTTGCGCATTTGCCAATGTGGCGCTGCTGAACAGCAATGTTGCCGCCATCATTAGGCAGCGTTTTGTGATCATTTTTGACATAGTTTCCTCCTCACAATCACGATTATTTACGTTCAATTTTGTAAGGGCCCACATAGGCGCGTTTCACCGCAAGGCCCGTCGAATGGCGCTGCCATTCCACAAAATTCTGTTCTGTTTTTGAGTTTAAGTTCTCCGGCTGTTTGCCGAGCACTTTCAAAGGGTTGGCTCTGGTCATTGTCAGCACATCCACGAAGGAATAGCCATACCAATCCATCACATTGCACACCATTTGATCCATGGTGGTGGATGAACCGGCAAGATATTTGGAACCCGGAATGCGCACCGTGCCACCTGCATCGCGCTCCACCTCAGCTTCGCCAAGTGTGTAAAGCCCGGTTGGCATTTCCGCCCCTGCCGCTGACACAGCGTCTGTCGATAGAATTGATCGTTCCACACCTTTGGCCCTCAACATGGTTTGCAATGCACTTTTGGTCACGTGGATGCCATCTGCAATGAACGTGGCAAACAGTCGATCTTCAGCCAATTGCCAAAAAAGCGGATTTTCCGTTTTGTGCATTTGCTGCGGCAAGCCATTGCCCAAATGGGTGCAGAGCATCGCCCCAGCTGACGCCGCGTCATTCACCTGCTCGCCATTGGCGGCCGTGTGCCCCAGTGACACGCAGATATTTTGCGCCACCAATTGTGGGATCAGCGTCAAAACGCCTGTCACCTCCGGAGCAACGGTCACCAATTTGATTTTGCCGTTGGCAGCCTTTTGCAGCCGCTCATAAAGCGCGATACGGGCTGGCCCCATATGGTTTGCATTGTGGGCACCTGAAAAACCATCTTGTGGGGAAAGGAATGGCCCTTCAATGTGATAGCCCAGCACCATATGAGGGCCAAGTTTTGATTGGTTCACTGCCTGCTCAAGCGCAACCAGTGTTTGCTCCAAATGTTCGTCAGCTCCGGTGATCAGGGTCGGCAAAACCGATGTCACCCCGGTTAGCGCCAATTGCGCCAATGCCAAATCCAGCTGATCCGCCGTGATCGGCGCACGGTTAAAATCCACACCGGCAAAACCATTCACTTGCAGATCAATCAGGCCATAGCTGAGCACAGCTTCGCCCACTGAAGCCATGCCAGCCTGTTCTGCCTGCTTTTGCAGCAGTGTCGGATCTGCATTATGGGGCGCAATTTGAGGCATATGAACCATTTGATCCGCCACTTATGCTGCGCTTTCGCTCAGTTTGCTGGCCGCCGCAGCATCCAAAAACACATAAGTCTGGTCATGAGTTTGCATGATTGATGCTGGACATAGATTGCTCACAGGCCCTTCTACAGCCCCCTTCACCGCATCCGATTTGCGTTCATCCGGCACAGTGCAAATGATCACTTTCGATTTCAAAATTTGCTGCACGCTCATGGAAATGGCTTGCTCTGGCACCGCGGCGAGGTTTTCGAACCAACCCTCTCCAGCCTGTTGCTGGCGACACGCCTCATCAAGCGTCACGACCATATATGGCACTTCAGTTTCGAAATCTGCTGGCGGATCATTGAAGGCAAGATGGCCATTTTCACCAATCCCAACAAACGCAACATCAATGGGCGCCTCAGAGATCGCGACGTTAAGCACCTCGATCTGTCTGTTCATATCTGCCGCCTGACCGTCAATTGCATGGAACGCCGCTACCGCAGGAACTTTTGCGATAAAACGCTCGCGCAAATAGCGCACAAAGCTCGCGCCATGATCTTCGCCAATGCCAACATATTCATCCAAATGGAAGATGTCGCATTTGGCCCAATCAATATCTGGCGCCTGCACCAATGCTTCCAGCATTTCGAATTGGCTTGCACCAGTCGCCAAAATAATCCGCGCATGGCCTTTTTCAGCAATCGCTGTGCGGATGGCTTTCGCCCCCGCCTCTGCTGCCAATGCGCCATTTTGTTTTTTGGTGTCAGATATTGAAATTTTCATGGCTACTCCTTATTTATTTCCATATTCGTAATTAAATACATTTTTGTCAATAAATAAAAATCATGCTTATGAGTTTTTTTTTGAAAATTTTCGCTGCATAGTGAGCATGATGGAGATGGGACTAAATTTATGACGATTATTCCGATGCTTAGCCATTATTCTAAGCAGTTTAATTTTGACGGGCATGACATGCCTGCGGGCCGAAAAGGCCGAATTTTTTCAATGATTTGCGCCCAGCCCTTCCAAACCCGAAAGAAAATTGCAGAAGATACGGGCATCCGCCCTGCCACGGTTTCCAAGCTGGTTCTCAATTTAATTGAAACAGGTCTCGTTGAAGAATCACGCCCGGAAGAAATCAGTCAAAAGGGTCGCCCGGAGATTGTTTTATCCCCAATTGTGAATCGGTTGGTGGCGCTCGTCGGTTACACTGTTTCGCGCACCATCCATTGTGCGGCCGTCAATTTGGCGGGCGAAGTTCTGCATGTCGCAAGCGAAAAAACTGTCGCCGATAGCATCGATCCAGACCGTTTTATCACCATCATGGAAGCCCTCTATCATGAATGCATGATCAATTTGCCCAAGGGCGCGCAGTTCGCAGGCTATTCCATCTCACTGCCCGGCATTGTGAATGAGACCGAAAAGAAGTGGGTCTATTCCATCTATTGGCCAAAGCTGCTTGGGCTAGACCTCAATGTTCTCGAACAAAAGCTGCAAACCCCGGTGGGTGTGCGGAAAAACCTAAATTGCGAGTTACATGCGCGTTTTGACAAGCGGTTGAGGCAGAAAACTCAAAGCATGGTGCTCGTCCACTGGGGTTTGGGTATCGGCGCTGCTTATGTGTGTGAGCAAGAAAATGGTCGCCGCTCCAGCTTGGGCGAAATCGGCCATTGCTGTGTGGATCAGGCCAGTACTGCCGTTTGTAAATGCGGCATGGTCGGCTGTGTTGAAGCTGAGGCTGGCCTTTGGGCGCTCAAACAAAAATCGTCAGACCCGGATATGCCCATCGATGAGCGTCGGTTTCAAACCTATCTAGACCAAAAAGATAATGAGCAGGATTATGCCCGCCAAATCGAGCTGATGGCTCTCACCTTACGCAATGTGGTGCTCACGCTCACCCCTGATGAAATCGTACTCACCGGCCCGTTCACCCACAATGAAGCGATCTTCAAGCGACTTTTGGCTGCGTTTGAGAACGCCCTGCCGCCCAATTCGCTGATCACCAAAGATATGCGTCCACAAATCGTCGCTGGCGATAAGCATAATGCCGACGAGTTGATCGGCGCCGCCGCACACCATTTTAGCAAACGTTTAGGCGAACTTTGCGCCGATTGAACCCAAAGTCTGGGGACTTCGAATTCTTGGTCGCCGGACATTGTTTCCATGTCAACCTAACTATGAAATCCGGACTGGATATCCTAACCAAAATCGTGCCAAGTGAAATCGTTTTGAATAAATGAACTTGGCAATGCTTATTGCGCCTACCAAACTTTGGTTATTTTAGATCGACTAAAGGCGTCCGTTCTTTTTAGGTCGTTTGAAGTTCCAAAGCAGTTTGACACTCAGCTTGATCAGAGAAAATTCAAACTAGCAATTCTCGAAGGCTAATCTCTCAGGATTTGAGTAAATGTCCCACTCAGGCAAGCGCTCCGGTTACGACCGATTGGCAACAAAAGAATGCCCGTATTCTACGTCAAAAATCTCGATTATAGTCCAATCTGGAAGCTGGCTTTGAGCACTTTGGTATGTTTGTTGACCACTCAATCCCAAAAGCTGACGTCTGTTATATAGGGCGAAATGGCCTAAATACTTTAAGTTATGGAAAAGTCATGTTATCGATCGCCAGACAAGGTCGGGTATAGCACCCATTCTCCAGGAGGGCGCAATTGCGATACTTTCCAACATCCATAACGTCTGACCTAACTGGCCTGTAGACGGAAAAGCTCCGCGAATGGACAAATCGGCTTGCCCCGATACCGGCTTATATCCGACCAGGAAAAAATGATCGCCTGCGAAGTTGGCTTGGCAGACAATTTTGATGTTAAAAAATACTGTTCTGCTGTGCGAAAGCTTCCATTTAGAACTGCAAGCACACATATGCCACAAGACCCATTCGAACGCATAAAAATCTGGAAGTGGGCGCTTGATACGCTTGCCGCCCGTATCGATGAAATGGGCGATGCCGGCATGGTCTATTTGCCGCTTTATGAGCGTACTGAACAGGAGCTTGCCGCTGATCAGGCGAAGGCCAAAACGCTCTCAACCATGCGCCATAGATTGCACCGTGTGCGCGCAACTCAGCGGAACGCCGCTCAACAGCAAAGCTGAATTGCACGCAAAACGCTAACAATGAAATGAGAATAAAGCGCCTGGGGCCAGCAGAGTAAATACTCAAAAACTAAACAATGAACTGGCTCACATCGGCAAAATCGTCCAAACAATTAACAATCCCGAAATAGTCTCAGACTATTGTCGATACTTGGGGGAGTTGGGACGATCATCGATATGCCAAATGACTTGATCAAAGCGATAAAGAACCATTTCCTATTTATCAATGAAACAGATCAGCTGGTCGTAGAGCGGCTATACGCCTCCCAGCGCCAAATTCCACTAATGTATGGAATACTGATTATCAATATGCTTGTTCTTTGCAGGAACTTGTATGGTCAAGCCCCATTATTTTTGACAGTAGTTCTTCCTGGCATTCTAATTCTTGCCGGATCCATAAGAATGATCGCATGGATTCGATTGAGACCGAGAGGCGTAAAAGCTGTCAATGCTAGAAAATCTCTAGGTATCACCATAGCTGTGACTGGAGCACTTTCCATCATTTTAAGCATATGGGCGTATTTATTGTTTCAACATGCCGGTATTCATGCAAGATATCACATTATTTTCTTTATAATAATGACAATAATGGCCTGCATATTCTGCCTGGTCTCCATACCAAGGGCATCCATCGTTTTAGCTTGTTTTTCGGCCATTCCCGCTTCAGTTTTTCTATTTTTGCTGGGCAATCACACCTATGACGCAATTGCAATCAATCTCATTATGGTTGTCGGGACGCTCGTTTTTGTGATTGCCAACAGGGACCGGTATTTTCGCAATGCTGTAGAAAGCAAAGCCCGTCTCAAAAAAGCGAATGCCAGAATGAATACACTGGCAAATATAGACCCCTTAACGAACTTTTCAAATCGCAGGAGCTTTTTCAACAGGCTCACCATTGAGACGAGTTTTTCAAGTTCAAAACCACCGAAGACACTTTTTCTCATGTTGATCGATTTAGATGATTTTAAGCCGATAAACGACTTATACGGGCATGGATATGGAGATAAAATACTAAAACGTGTATCAACCAGAATTTCTAAAGCGGTTCCTAGCAACTGCTATTTTGCAAGACTCGGTGGTGATGAGTTTGGAGTTATCTGTTTTACCTCAAACCAAGCTGAAACACAAAAGCTTGGTTTGCAGATTTTAGATGCGATTAATAAGCCAATCACAGTTGAACACATTAGAACTAAAATCGGTGGCACCATTGGCGTTGCAACATTTCCTGATGATAGCGATATTGGCGAGGACCTTTTTGAGCAAGCAGATTTTGCATTGTGCTATGCAAAACAATTTTCACGCGGTCATGTTGTTTTCTTTGAAAATCAACACTCAGATTACATTTTGTCGACGGCGCGAATTTCAAAACACTTAGCGGTTGCGGACCTCCAAACTGAGCTGTCAGTTCGGTTCCAGCCTATTTGGAATTGCGCCACGAATAGACTGGTTGGGTTTGAAACCTTAGCACGTTGGCAGAGCCCTGCTCTTGGAAATGTACCGCCCGACGATTTTATTCCAGTTGCGGAAACATCAGGAATGATTCATACAATTACAAGCATCATTTTTGAGAAAGCCTTCGTGGAAGCTAAAAGGTGGCCTTGCCATCTGAAAATTGGCCTTAATATTTCACCAATAGACATAGCAAACGAAGGTATTGTTGAAACTCTTCTGCAACTTTGCAAAAAACATGGCATTGATAGCAAAAGGGTTACCATCGAGATCACAGAGACAGCTGTGATGAAAAACTACGAACTATCAACCTCGCGCTTAAAAGCGTTTAGAGAAGCTGGTGTGTCAATTGCAATGGACGACTTTGGCGCGGGCAATTCAAGTTTAAGCTATCTTCAAAAGCTACCGCTGGATCACGTAAAGCTAGATAAAAGTTTTGTGCAGGCGACAATAGAAGATGAAAAGGGAAAAATAATTGCCTCCACGCTTATCACTTTATGCAAATCACTTGGACTCGGCTGTATAGCAGAAGGCATTGAGAGCGAAGGTCAGTTACAAGCGTTGCAGCAACTTGGATGCACAACATTCCAAGGATACTACTTTTCTGTCCCATTACTGCCTGAGCAAACTTTAGCGTTTGTCAACAAACAGATGTAGTCACGCGACACTTGTGCAATCGAACTGACCAACTGCAGCCTTTGTCTCGATACTTTGAAAATCCTTCGAGAAATGCGGAAAAAACTTCCAGCGACATGCCTACAAGTGGCCTAAGCCCGACATTGGGCTTCTAGGGTCGCGATTCCCAGAAGCAGACGTTCGATGGCCTCGGTTCAAAACTCAATGAACTACGTTTTGATTGATCATTAAGCTTTGACCCTAGTAACGGCATTTCACAGGTGGATCGAGGTGTGTTTCTCCGATCGCGTTACCGGTACGCGTACGAATGATTGCTTTAGTTGGTGTCACGAATCACGGAATTCCAGGCGTTCTCCACCAGCATATCGATAGCCACACTGTGATCGGACATGTGCCCGCATTTTCTGAGATAGTCATATGCCGGTCCCACGATAAGAGCGGAAGCGATGGGCCACTCGATATCACGAACCTGTCCCTGCGCCACCCAAACGCGATAGATTTCAGCTGCGGCTTCATGAGTGAGTATTATCTCGTCGAGAATAGGTCGCAATTCAGGATCTGAATGGGCACGGATACGCAACTCTTCGAAAAACAGAAACAGGTTCCGGTTCGCCGTGGCCCACTCCATGAGCCCCCGCACAGTTGTCGTTACCATTTCCTTCGGCGTACGAGATTGGCGCCGGGCTTCGGCTCGCGAAATCCATAGGGCGTTTGCATCTTTCCAAAGTGCGATGGCCAGGCCCGGCTTCCCGGAAAAGAAATGATAGATGCTGCCTGTGGTGGCACCGCTGGCCTTGCGAATATCGGCGATGGTTGTGCCAATATATCCTTTTTCAACGAAAATTGGCAGAGCGGCATCCAAAATGTCCTGTCGACGGTTGGTCATGATGAATCCTTGACGAGATTAGAACAATGTTCTAGTAGTGCTTCTAGAACAATATTCTAGAGGAGTAACAAAATGCAATCAACTCACGAAGATAAAAATGTAAAAGCAGCCTTGAGTTTTGTTCGTGCTGTCGAAGCTATGGATGGGAGCAGGATGGAAGGGTTCTTTGCCCCGAACGTCGAGCAGATCGAAATGCCAAATGCATTCAAGCCGAGAGGTCAGGTCCGCGACTTAAACGCATTGACCGCAGATATTGAAAAGTCCAAGGGGATTATCGAACAACAGAAATACGATATCCTCAATACTGTCGCACGCGGAGATATCGTGGTTCTGGAAATGGTCTGGCACGGAACCGTCGTAAAGGATATTCCACCCTTGCGAGCAGGGCAGAATCTTAGAGCACAATGCATGGCTATTTTCGAATTTCGCGAGGGAAAGGTCATTAAACTTCGCAACTATGATTGTTTCGATGCTCTCTGAGAGTATGTCCCCTCCGAGGCGGACAAAGTAGGAAAAAACGGAAGGTAACATGAAAAATTAAGGGCAATTAACCCTACAATTTATGATCGGCATCAGAACGTTTCCGCCTCGACCTCGATTGTTGACGCAAAGAAATTACCGTTGAAACTATCCCGCGCTAACGCAGTTGGAGCAGTTTAGGGTGGCTTGTCAGGCGAGGTTACGGTTGCTGCTCAAAACAGGACTTTGATTCCCTCAACCGATCAACGACAACCTTAATAAGGGTTCCAATTCATATTGGGACAGGTTCTAGTTGCTCATTGGCAGCTTTTGCGCGTTGGGCATTACGCCGTGCCAAACTACCAAGATGCTCCTACTCTCGGCCAACAAGTTTTTATACATAGATCCCAAAAGCAGACATTGGGACATTTGATTTGAATTCCCTAAAGCGGCCAATGGAACCATATAATTTGCAACGCCCTGCACATGGCCCGCCAAGAATTTGGCTTGCCAAGTTGAACCCGAACAAAAACCGTGACTATAAAAGAAAAATCTATCTGCTAGCTATTTACGAAAGCGTAACCGGGTAGTCCGTAAAGTGGGCCCAAGAAGATATGTAAAAATATCCGTTTAAGGGGGCCCAAATGAATTTGAAGCCAAAAAAACTGTTTGTCGTTCTCACAACGATGTTTCTTGCCTTTGCACCTTTGTCATCGATTGCAAACGAAGAAAAAGTCATCTTAACAATCGATGGCGAAATTGCTGGTTCGGAGCCACGATATTTCACCCTAAAGCAACTTGAAGCTTTAGGGATGGATACCATCGTGACCACAACGCCCTGGCATGATGGCAAGCAAACCTTTGAAGGCGTTCCTCTTGTTGACCTAATGGAACATGTAGGGGCCAGCGGAGACAGTGCATATGTTGTTGCGCTTAACAATTATAGCACGGAAATACCTATTGAGGATTTTTCAAAGCATGGTGTAATTCTCGCGTCACGCAAGAATGGCCAAGCCATGCCCGTGTCTAACAAGGGGCCGCTTTTTGTTATTTATCCTTATGACTCGGACAAATTCCTAAAAACTGAACTGTATTACACGCGTTCCGCCTGGCAAGTGCGCACGATCACAATCGAATAGAAATGAGTTTACTTCGGCTACTGAAACTTGGATGGGCTAAAGGTCGAGTGTTTGCGCTTTGTGCACTTGGCACGCTCCTGGTGGCTGCAATTCTTCAGGTCACGTTGTTTGCGGCATCAGAGGACGCAGTTTCCCGCTCTATGCATTACGATGTTAGCTGGACGGGTGCGAATGGTCGCATTGAGGCTGCTCAATTCGAAAAGTTTGCCGCACGTTTTGCCGCACTCGGAGACGAAGTGGACGCTGAGAAGGCGCGCCTATTTTATGAAATAATTCTTAGTCGCATTGAAACTTGGGATTCAGGTGGCTTCTCAGAACTTGTGTTAGACCGGAACCCTCGCCAGCGGGCCCGGTTTGAAGAGCTCCGAACTCTGATCTCCAGTATTGCTGAGGATGTTGACAACCTGGATCAGCCGAAGGCACAGAAAAAGGTGCTTTCAGTACTTGAACAAGCGGCTCCTATCATAGACCGAATTGGCTCGGATGCTCACACTATCGCTGTCGCCGAAGCTGACATTGTAAGGAGTGAACTCGAACAAAGGCAGTTTCATCATCGGCTGGTAATATTGGCTTTGTTGGCAGGCGCTGCCGCATTAATTGGACTTGTGATACGTCAGAATGCCCTGATGCATCGCGCCAAAATAGCAGCAGAAAAAAATGCTAAGGACTTCTCGTATCTTGCCCGTCATGACTCCTTAACGGGTCTACCCAATCGGTCGGCCCTGGAAGAATGGTTTCAAACTGTGTTTGGTAGCGACCAAAGCCACAAATTGGTGGCTGTTTATACACTCGACCTTGATGGCTTTAAGACAATCAACGACTTGCTCGGCCATCCTGCCGGCGACAAACTTTTGGTCAGTGTTTCAGAGCGTCTTTTGAAATGGGCAGCAAAAATCGACGAAAACTGTTTGGTTTCTAGACTTGGCGGTGACGAATTCCTCATTCTGACGGAACTGGATCATGCATCAAGTGCCCGCAGTATAGCTGAAAACTTAATAGAGCAGTTTGAGACGCCATTTGACACCGAATTCGGCAATATGGCGGTTGACGCTACAGTTGGCTATGCCGCTAGGTGGATAGGGATTGATGAGTACGAAAACCTTGTGCTAGATGCCGATCTCGCTTTAACAGAGGCAAAAGCTGGCGATAAAGGCAGGGTTCTAGAGTTTGAGCCAAGCATGCGATCCAACTTACAACGCCGACAACGAATCGAACGCGATATATCTAAAGCAGTGGCAATTGGAGATATCACGCCCTATTACCAGTTGCAGATTGACCTAAGGTCGGGCCGGGTATTTGGTGTCGAAGCACTGGCACGTTGGAAGCACCCTGAATTTGGATGGATTTCTCCAGCTGAGTTTATTCCAATTGCTGAAAGCTGCGGTGATGTGGTGGGCTTGGGAAGGTCTATTCTAAAACAAGCCTGCTATCACGCCAGTCAGCTGCCAGAAGAGTTGAAGGTCTCGGTAAATTTGTCCGTTGTTCAATTGCACGATAATCAGCTGATTGATGAAGTGAAGGAAATTCTAGAGCGAAGCGGTTTGACGCCCAGTCGTCTAACCCTCGAAGTGACTGAATCGGTTATCATCTCGGATACTGAGGCGGTTGTGGAGCGGCTTAATCAGCTAAAGAGGTTGGGTGTATCGATAGCGCTCGACGATTTTGGTACAGGTTATTCGGCACTTTCCTATCTCACCAAGTTCAAATGGAACGAGCTTAAAATTGATCGCTCCTTCACTGAAGCGGCACGAGAGAACCCGGTTAATTGGACCATTATTCGGGGTGTCAGAATTCTGGCTAAAGACATAGGCGCGCGCGTAATTGCCGAGGGTATTGAAACTCCGGAGCAGGAAGCTAAACTTGCCAATATTGGGTGTGATATAGGTCAGGGCTTTTTATACAGTCGACCCATTCCTTTCAATGAATTGTTGCCAGTGTTAAGAGACATCCAAATGAAACCTCATGCTGTGCTTGAGCGATGCTAATTAACCACCTCTGTACGATTGAAGTCGCTATTCGTGTTAATTGACCCATGATATTTCTTAAGTATTTTGTGCGAGACTTCTCCTTAGTTCAACATTGAAGCATGCGAGACAAAGTGGACGAGTTCGACCTATTTGCGGATGATATTGATGAAGTCAACACGATTATCAAAACGCAAGAATCACTGTTCGATACCGAGCAGCGACTTGGTGCGATGCTTGATGCTATGCCCATCGGACTTCTCTTTCACACCCAGCAAGGAATACTCTATGCCAACGACCAGGCATCCCAATTATTGCATAGCCAGAAGTCGGAGTTGGTTGGCCGTCATTTTCTAGATTTTATCCGCGAAGATGAGTTTTCTTCGGTTGATAGCTTGCTGCAACATGCCTTTTTGGCCTGTCAAAAAGCTGTCGAAACCGAAAGTGTGATCTCAATAAAGGATAAGGCAAACAGACTGGTCAAGATTACCACTAGCCGGTTGCCCTGGGATGGAACGCCGGTGATCCAAATATTGTTTCAAGATATTACTGCCCAAAAGCGGGCGGAGCAATCTTTGCGCAAGCTTTCAATTACGGATGAATTGACTGGTGCTTATAATCGGCGCCATGTTTTTTACGAAGCAGAAAGCTATCTTCAGCAAGAGAACATGCCACCTGTGACCATCGCAATGTTAGACGTAGATCATTTTAAGTCGATAAACGACACTTACGGTCACGCGCTCGGCGATAGGGTCCTTAAAGATATCACCAAAATAGCTCACAATTTTGTACCAACAATAAAAAACTGCAATTCAGCCATGTTTGCGCGTATCGGCGGTGAGGAGTTCTTGTTTTTGTTGCCTGGACTCACAGTGGATGAAGGTACAGCAGTCGCAGAAGAGTTCAGGCAATCCATAATGCGGTTGCGGATATCACAAAATGGCGGTCGTTTGGTCAAGATAACAGCAAGCTTCGGCGTGGCGGAATACCAACAGGGGGATAAATCCTTTGATCAGCTTTTGAGCCGTGCCGATGATGAGCTTTACCGAGCGAAAAAAAATGGGCGAAATCAGGTGAGCAAGGCTGAATAAAGCTCCAAACATATCTTTAGTCGAAACTACGGAAGCCATACCCTTTTTCTATCTAAGCCGATTTATTGCATGGCCTGTTAAGCAGCGTTGCCGACGCAGTAGCCTTTGCGTAGAGGGCTATACTTATGTTTGTCAGAAAATTGTCAAAGTTAGGTGCAACATACCACTATTAAATTTCTTTCCATCATTATCCAGTTTTTAAAGTCAGTGTAATAGACTTGAAAGCTCGAAAAACAGCTAATTAGGACCGATACACAATGCGGGTTAAATTTGATGATTTAATTGAAAAACTGCCCGGCCCGGCCACACGCATGTGGCCAAATGGGGTTTGGTTCGCGCCAGCATTCTCATCTGATACGCTCTCCGTTCAACTCTATGTCCCCCACACAAGCAGCTATACGCCCCCAGAAGGGGTTAATATCATCTACCTCTCTATCCGCGGAAGGTCGGACATATCCATAGCCGGGCGACTACATGATATGCAACTCGGCGATGTAGTGACTGTTGACGCTGATACATCTCATGAGTTTGTAAATTACACGAGCGATTTTGCGGTGTACGTGATATTCTGGAGATCACTTTCACAAATCAGAGCTCGAACTCAAGCTATGCGAGAGGCGAAGCGAAAGTTTTAAGGCAACAGGCAAATTACCTATACACGCAAATCGAGTTTGAGGCAGGTAACGGCAAATCATGTATTACCATTATGTTTAATACTCATCCTACTATCGGAAAAAATATTCGATATAATTGTCTGGAAACCGGAGTAATCAAATTGGGTTTGCCAATAGATAAAAATCCCGACAATAGACATTAGATGTGTTTCATTTCGTTAAGTGGCGGATAGCCCTAGGTCGCAGTTTTGACACTTTCAATTGTTTGTATATGCAACCTTAGCTGCGTGCCATATAAGTGCAGATGTTCGGCCATCGCCCAGTAACATTTCGCAACTTTCTTGAGCGGCGCAACTCGTTGTTGTAGGCTGTTGACGCCTATTAAACTTTCATGTGATGTCAGATAGCATTTCCAATGCCCATTAAAATGAAATTTCATTTATTATCAATCTCGTGTTTGATCTTAAGTGCAATCACCATCATTCTGACGTCTGTAGTTGTGATCGTCAGCACAATCGATTGGATTATTAAAGTTATATTGGTGTTCTTAGCGACTGGGATTGTCAGTCTGTTGTATTGGACCTTTCGACTTTGCAGACTTAGCGCTGACAATCGGAAAAACGCCTTGACCAACGAATTCATCGACGATTAGGTTATGTTGACACTCCCCAACTGGCACCGTGAAACCGTCATGCAAATGAGACTGAGGTAGCCTTACAGTGGCTTGGCGTATCTGTTCGCTGTCAAAACATCGACCGTCGAAAAATCCTGTCTGTCTGTATTTTTGTGCAAACATTAGAGGTTAGACTCCGACAGAGGACCTTTGACACCAATGTTTGATTTTGCTACCTTGGAATTGGTCCAACCACAAAGCAGTCCCCCTGATTTGTGGCATATTGGCCAATTTTACCCGCTGGGACAATTCCTCCCCTAGCGGGTTTTTTTATGAGATTGAATCGATCAGAATGTTGTTCTTAAAGTACGACAGAGAAAGTATTCTTCGCTACGCTCAGCGTTTATACATCCCATTAGCTGCCATTCAGCTGTTTCCGCACGAATACAGGCTATGCTTGACCAAATCCAACCTTTGAGGCTCCGTCTTAGCTACCCAACTAAGGACATTCGTTTTCCGATCTGTCCCAAAATGGATATAGGTGCGGAAGCTTGCAGTAATGAACACCCGACTTCTGGAGGCAGACAAGAGCGATCAAAGTAAACGTTTGTTGCATATTCTTCCTTAACCTTTCATTCTAAGTGGGCACTTGCAGAAGCGACTCGTATATGAACAAGCCAATAGCCCCGAAGGGTAATGAAAATCGCGAAGCCGTCGCCTCACTTGGAGGGTACGTCTATCAGGTCTATCAAGCCGCCCTTGCATGGATTGAGCTCGATGAAAGTGAATTTCTCTTCCTGGAAGCAGCTGAAGACTATGTCATTGCCGCGCAGAATGCGCTGAACGCGGTTCAGATCAAGGGCACGTCCAACACCGTAACCATAAATTCTGACGATATAATCGCTTCGATCGACAGCTTTGTTGAGCTTCGAAAAAAAAATCCACAACTGGCGATCAGACTGCGCCATCTGACCACGTCGCAGATCGGGAAAGAAAAATCCGCAAAGCACAGAATTGGCGACACTCCAACTCTAGAGGTTTGGCGCAACATCGCGAGAACCGGTGATGTGTCTCCTCTGAGAGATTTACTTCTCGCCTCTAAGCTATCACGACAAACAAAGACATTTATCGCCTCTCTGAGTGATGTAAAATTTCGAGAAGAGTTCCTGCGGCGCATTCATTTTGATTGTGGAGCGCTTGATATCAAATTCCTCAAGCAACAGCTACACGCTAAAATAATCGACCTGCTCCAAGCTCGTGGTGGAACCGCTTCGCAAGCAAGTGAATGCGTAAGCAACATTCTGGTGCACCTTTTGGAGAAATCTACCCAACAGACAGACCGCTTTGTTGACCGTGCAAGTCTTGAACAGCTGCTCGAAGCAGCAACACACGTTCCTATCAACCGAGCTCAACTTGATGCTCAAAACGAATTAATCGCGAAAGCGCTAGCTGGCTCTATTCCGAAGCCTGCTGAATTGACTTCGTCCAGGCTTGCACGGCCTCGCCCGATAGATGACGTGCCTCTTCCGGCCGCAATTGCACAAAGATCGGTCCTGATATCCAGCATTGTCTCTTCCCTCGAGCAATGCGGCGTAAGTTGGGTATTGGGAGCGGCTGGAGTCGGCAAAACAGTCGCTGCGCGTTTGGCAGCTCTACGCGAGGGCGGAAATTGGGCGAGCGTTAACTTGCGAGGTCTGTCAGCTGAACAGGTTAGCGACCTTCTTGCGGCCACGAGTAATATCATCGCAGAAGAACACGATATTCATGGCCTTCTAATTGACGATCTTGAATGCAACTTTGAGCCTGATGTTGTCGACAAATTCCTAAACCTGTCGTCGGTTTGCAAACGCCGCGATCTGCTTTTGCTCGTCACAGCACCGAGAAACGCACCTTCGGACTTACTGTTTATTGCTGACCTGCCAGCCACCATCGAGACTATATTGGACGATTTCACAGAGGAGGATGTGCAGGAAATCCTAACTTCATTGGGGGTCGAAGAACCACAATGGGCAAAGTACATTCATTTGATTTCTGGTGGGGGGCACCCACAGCTCGCAATAGCGGCCATACAGAGTATGCAGCGAGCAGGTTGGGACACAAACGAGTTCCGAACGCTCAACTCAATTCTTGTGGGCAATCCGGAAGTCGATCAGGTCCGCAGCCGCACGAGGGAACGCCTTCTTCAAGAATTGCCCGAGGGAAGCCGACGGCTTTTGGAACGCCTATCTCTTGCATCGCGTGGTTTCAAACGCGAGCTGGTGCTTGACCTCGCCCAAGTCAGTCCCCCCATTTCTGACGCAGGAATTCTATTCGATCAATTTGTTGGGGCATGGGTAGATCAGCAGGAAAGAGATCGATTTTCATTGTCGCCGCTACTGTCGAATTTCGCGCACACCACGCTAACAATTGAACAAAAGCAGGAAATTAATTTTGAGATTGCAAACTCAATTGTGAAGTCACGAAATATAGACCCGATCGAAGCGAATTCGGCTTTACTTGCCGCTTGGGTCGGCAAGAACGAAGCCGTAATGCTTAAGCTGTGCCTATCGATTATCGGGTCTGACAACTCTGACACGCGGATGATCGCTCCGCACTTGCTAATGCTCACGCATATGAGAACGGATGAATTCGCTTATGAAGACAATCCCATTATCAGCCAGATATTCCGCGGAGCTCAACTTCTTCTCCTTTGCTATGAAGACAAAACCCCAGATCACTTTTTGAAGGCACTTCAGTGCTTCGAACGCGAGACAGCTCGCATTCCGCAAGCGAACGCCCGAGCGGGAATGGCTCTAATCATCTATTCGAAATTGCTTCTATCGGAGCCCGTCTTCGGCCCGGTCCCGCAATTTTGGAAGGTAGTACAGAAGCTTGCCGTTTTGTTTAAAAATCAGGACGAAAGCCTGCCAAATGATATCATTGGCGAAATGGGCCAAGGGTCCACGCCAGAGCAAACGGTGGGCTTCATGTTTCTTTTTCAAGCCCGACAGCTTCGAAAGATCAATGAGTTGGTTTCGGCCTTTGATTTCCTCGAGTCATGCGATGAAAGATTTCGAGCTAAGATTTTCGAACCCTATGACACACCTGAGTTGCTTGTAGACATTGACATGCTCATATCCGGCGCGTGGCTGAGGGAACATGACGCAAATACGATTGACCCAAGCGCGCACTCATCCGCCTACGCCCATATGGAACAGCTCGCGAGTGGATGGGGACGGCAGGATCTTGCAGTCGCCTGCAGAAAATACCAAGCAATAATTCTCGATGAGTACGGCAATGACAAAGTAGCTGCATTGTCGGTTCTCGACGAAGGATTAGGCGCCTATGGCTCTACAAATTCAGAACTTATTCGTGCGAAGGCAAAAGTTCTTTATCGGGCAAACGAACATCAGGCCAGCTTGGAAATCTCCAGCACACTGATCGAGGGCGACGCGCCGCTAAGTGAAACCGAAAAGGCCTTTCTCGGCAGAGAAGCAGCAATTAGCGCAGAGAAGCAAGGCGACTTAGAAGCAGCAAGGCGCTACTTTTTGTATGGAGCAGATGCAGCAGAAGCGTGTGGCGTGCCGGACATGGTGCCCATGCACATCGGTCTCCTTGCAGATGCAGCTTTGGCTAGTTGGCACGCAGGCGATCGAGAAACGTGTTTGCTTGAAATTGCGGTCGTATTGGAAAAACTCTCGGCGCTAGACTCCAAAGGCTCCCTGCGAGCTGCACATTGTCATGCGGTATCTAGGCACATACTCCTTTGGCTCGACCAAGAAGCCACTGGCGAAATGCGCTACATAGAAAACGGCGAAATTCCACGAATTTATCCAGGGCTAGTAAGTAACCCAGAGCCGCATTCGGACATCGGAAAACGTTTTTTACCCGCTTTAGAACTGTCTTGGTACATGCTCGCTCAAATTGAAAATCATTGTCTGCTGGATATCGGCATCACAAAAGGATTGGATGCCCACCTTCCCAATGGGCCGGTGCGAGAGGGGCTAATTCTGCTAACTCAAGGGAAGATGTATAGTGCTTTCCACCTGAGGGATGTCGAATTGTTCGTCTCGGCGCTTGCAAACACCGTTGCTGAATATGCTCTTATGATCAAACTTGGTGGAAAGGAAAAAAGCTTCAACGCGAAGAACGTTACCTATGGGGGCTTTCCATTACCCACTGTAGAAGAAATGAACGCCCTAATCACGTTGACAGAACAACAAATAGTTTCCTTCGCAGCTACATGCATTCTAGACAATGATGCCGCAAGCTACGACAGATTGTTGGCTGCTCTGGTTAGTCCAGAAGGATTTAGAAGGAGGGACGAACTGGTTGAATGTTTGGCCGGCAAAGCCAGTGGAACAGACTTCTACACGAGCTATGCAAGCCTTCTTTACCTTGCGCGGAAAAAACTCGAAGAAACTTTGCCGCTCTCTCCGAGTGAAGTATTTGAATTTGCAATGAAGCTAATCCAGACGGGCAAGCTAGTGGGCCAAAACCGCCTTCTGTCAAAACAAGTCTTGATTTGGTTGAGAGAGAGGTGGAGCTTCATTTTGGAAGAACAAAGGTTTCTTCTAAAGCAACCATCGCTGCATGAGGCAACTATATCCGACACATGGGAGCAGTATGAGCCGAATGAAACGGCGAAAGTGTTGGCGATCCTACTTGCGACCTTGCCGACGCTTGGCATATCAAATCAAAGAGAAATCGTCGTAGTGCTTGAGAACATGCTGAAAGTGGAGCGCCAAACTATAAGCTAAGGCAGATTGTTGCATAGTCGGCAGTTTACCTTCGTAAAACAATACCCAACTCATATAGTTTTGGAAACCCGACAAGGTCAAATAGATGCCGGGTTTCATCAGTTTGGACGTCTGTTTTGCTGAGCTTTCATCGGTTTCTCGTCGAGCTACTGCAAATCTGGTTTCTGCCATTCGCTTGTAACGCAGCTAACTTCCGCTTCCAGCCCGAAATGAGTGCTGGTGACTAAATCCCCCAATGACCGCTTTCCGCCCTCTTTGGACATCGTTGGGGCGAATGATTCCCAAAATATGCGCAAACTTCACTGCAAAAATTCAATGGGTTCTATTTTGAACTTTCGCAGATAATTAAACGAAGCTAAACACAATGGCCCCGCCTGTTTCGATGAACATAGATAGATACTGAGGACTTGAGTTCTGCGAGAAACATCTTACCCGCCACTGATAAGTCTGCAGATATCCACATCCAACGCGATTGCTATTTTTTCTAACACCCTGATTGTCGGGTTGCGCACTCCCCTTTCAATACCTGAAATATAGGTACGATCTAAATCCGTGAGGTGGGCAAGCTCCTCCTGAGAGATACCCTTCATCCCTCTGAAATGCCGCACATTCGCTGCGATGATGTCACAAATATCTGTCATGCGACTATGTTGACTATTGTCAACATAGTCGCCACGGACTATAGTCTACATAGCTATCTCGGTTGGATAAAGATTTATGTCGAAAACGCCAAGTTTTTCCCTCACCAAATATTTTATGGCGCTGACCCTTTGCACCATTGGAATGCCGACAATCGCATTATTGCTTGGGGAGTTTTCCGGGGGCTATAGCAGCCCGATTTTAGGGCCGGTCAGTTTGTTCCTGGACTATTTTGGCTTCGCGATTGGTCAGGTTTGGGTGCTCTCTATTTTAGGTGCGGCTATCTTTGCCATTTGGCGCTCCGTCGGTACATCGAGAAAATGAAGTCACGTTCCCTATATTCATTTACAGCCGCAATAATGTTCAACGCTACCCTCGCCACTTCCAGCGCCTATAGCCAGTCTTATGCTGGGCCTATAAGTGAAGAGATGATATTTGGTGCTGGCACAGTAGTCGCCTACCAAGAAAAGTGCAGCCTAACGCTGGTTGATCCCCAAACTCAAACACAGGTTGAGCAGATTAGGAAAGCTTACGTTCGCGATCATCGATTTGTTGAGGGATATCGCTATGGCTTACAAGCAGTCGATATGAGCAAATACATCTATGGCGACCTCGTCTGTCACGCGCTTGTTTCTGTTGTAAATGCCGACCGGGTTGAAAAAGGCTTTCCGCCGTTATTTGCAGAACTCGACTAACTCAACGTCGTTCCATCCTTTTCGTGAACAACTCCAGCCCCCTTTTGTACTCCGGCGATCCTGGTTCTAACTCCTGAAGGAGAAACCGCAGAAGCAAATCCTTCTCGTCTTCAGAATAAACAACGCCTCTTCGCATATCTTCGAATATTCTTTGACGATGATCAGCTGTCATCTTGGCATAATATTTTTCGGTGATCACGACAGTTTCATGCCCAAGGTTTTGAGACCATGCTTTTCTCGGCCCCTCCTGCGACGCAATTTCCCGACCAAGTTCTGTTAAAAAATGTCTTACAGAATGCGGCGTATACGCTGGAACATTTGCGAACTGACACGCACTTTTAAATGCCATTGCAACGCTACCAGATGATTTCCATGTCGATATGGGGGGACGTCCCTCAATCTTGAGACTTGCAACGTTTCGCAGATCTGCATTTGGCGGAAAGAGTGCGTCTTCATCCTCAAAGCCCTGCTCTCGCAATCGTTTAATGTAATCAATCAAAATCTGATCAAATTCGTCATTGATGGGGAACCAGCAGGTCAGCATTGATTTGGAGTTTTTGGTTCTCACCTCAGTTGCGTCTTGATTGACCTCTTTTTTGTCAATATCAACATGTTTGAGCCTCAATGAGGCTGTCGCGTCAGCCCGCGTTCCAAAAACGAAACTTGCCGCGACTATCGCGCGGTCACGTTGCTGGGCAAGTGTATTTGCTGGCATACTGGAGATCATCAATTCAACTTCAGCAATAGATGGATAATCCCGATTTTTTGTCCCTGCCGCCCCTGCCAGATCAGCTCTTGATAACTCTAAATAGTCAGGAATTGACCTATTTAGACGCCGATAGCCTTCCTGCTTGGTCAACCATACGATAAATTTTCTCAGATGGGATGCCGCATGTGCAATTGAGCTTTTGCTTCTTCCGTCCATACCTTCATAGGCTAAATGGCGTCGATAGCGGGTTGCATCGTCGGTTTTGAGTTTATCAAATGGCTTGCATTGCAAAAATACCTCAAAAGCACGGATAGTTGCCAGATAAGCATCCTGTGTCTTTTTGTTGTACCGTTCGGTGTATTTTTGGAACTCAAAAATGATGCGCTCATTCTCAGCGCTATATTCCACAACTCCATTACCCTGATCTTTCACAACATCACCGGGAACCAATTCATTATCTTCGTCTAATGATTGCGGGGTGATGTTGGATTCCAGCGCCTTGCAAATTTGCTGATATTGAACACCAGAAATAACTTTCTTAACGCCCTTTTCACATTCTGGGCACGTCGCGTGTGCCCAGAAACAGTTCGATGTTCCCTCTTCAAAGTTCCAACTTCTAGGTTCAGGCCAAGTTCTTGCTTTGCAGGAAAAGCACTTGAATTGCCCCAAGCGAAGTTTCTGCTTTTGCTTCAATTGCCGCTGCTTGAGAAAACGACGCAGTTCACTTCCTTTAAAAAGAAGTGGCTGTCGCTCATCAATCGAACAAAGACCTGACTTTCGCCAGTTCGTGACGGTGTTTTTATGCACGTCAAATTTTTCGCAAATCGCTTCTACGTCATAGACCCGATTTTTCTTAGCGTGCGTATATTTGTACGCCCGCACCATGATCATCCACCAAGGTGCTCTTGTTCAAACTGAATGATGTCTGCCGCTCGCCAGCGCGTGGTTCCTGGCGAGATACATACGGGCTTGGGAAAGTTCGGGATGTTCTTAAGCCAGTTCCAGATGGTCGCTGGCTTGACGGAAAACCGCTCCGCAACTTCCTTGACCGAGAAGTAGGCCTTACCTGGCTGCAAACACTGCGCCTCTGGCGCTGATCGAGGTTCTCTTCGAGGGTTAGAATCCTGCGATCCAGCCAACTTCTTGGCCGAGGTATGATCGGATTTGGTTTTCCTTGAAGACTTTTGGCCCAAATCTAAATTCGGGTCCAAAAGCGATAGGGTATTAGTATCCTTGATAGCGCGAGGCATAACTCACCTTTCCTTCACCCCGTAGGATGTGGGTGGAAATGTGAAGCCCCTCTTGCGCTTCTAAAAACTACGATTTGAACTAATCTTGAGTGATTCTGACGGGATTTGCCAAGATAAAAATTAAACCAACTAAAGCCTGTGAATAACTTTGCGGTAACCTAGAACGTCAATCTAGTGGTGGGCTAGATGGTGGGCTAAAGCGCCAATCCATATATTTTAATATTTAAATTCAATTACTTACAAAAAGGAATGGCGGAGAGAGAGGGATTCGAACCCTCGAGACGGTTACCCGCCTACACGCGTTCCAGGCGTGCGCCTTCGACCACTCGGCCACCTCTCCGACGCGGCAGCAACTTGCTGCCAGAACTTTCCACCGCTGTCGCCGGCTCATGTGGGCCCAATGACGTGGCAGATTGGGCTGCAATATACTGATCACAAGCGAGATCGCAAGTGTTCACGATGATGTTTCTGCCGTTGAATTGCATTTATTTATGTTTATCTTGTTTTACAACGACCGGACGGGGCTGTAGGCCCCAATTTTAAAGGATATGCGCGTGCGCTTGACCCTACGACTGATTGGCACATTTTTCTTGGCGATCACCCTTTTGCTGGTGGTGATGGATGGTGCGCGCATCTTTGCTAGCTCCAGCTTTGTATTCACCCCGTTGGGCGAGACCTGGTTTAAGATTGACCAAGCCCTTGGTACATTGACGCTGAATACACTTCAGGCGTTGATCCAGCGCTATGTTCATCCCGTAATATGGGATCCCTTCATTGTCACCATATTGGGTGCGCCCGGGTGGCTTGTGTTTGGCATTTTGGGTTCGCTGTTCCTCTTTTTGGGCCGCACCCGGTCGCACAAGCGCTTTATGAACGTTGAGGGGCTTTAGACCTCAAAGGAGATTCGTTTCATGTTTATGACCAAGCCGAGCCACATTGTGAGCAAAAGCGATGCCCTACCCGGGCGTGATACACCATTGCCGACGGCCGAAAACCATTTTGTGAATGGTAACCCGCTCAAGGGCCCATACCCCGAAGGCAATGAAATGCTCTATATCGGTATGGGATGTTTTTGGGGGGCCGAACGGTTGTTTTGGCAGCTGGAAGGCGTTTGGGTGACAGCTGTTGGCTATCAGGGCGGCCACACGCCCAACCCCACCTATCATGAGGTGTGCACGGGCAATACCGGCCACACCGAAGCGGTGCTAATCAATTTCGACCCCTCTGTGATTTCGCTTGATAAAATCCTGCGTACATTCTGGGAGGAGCATGATCCAACCCAAGGCATGCGTCAGGGCAATGATCGGGGCACCCAATATCGCTCCGCCATCTATGCCACCGGCCCTGAACAACTGGCGGCGGTTGAACGCTCACGCGATGATTTTCAGGCGCAATTGGATAAGGCGGGTATGGGCAAGATCACCACCGAGATTGCTACTGCTGAAACCTTTTATTTCGCTGAGGACTACCACCAGCAATATCTGGCTAAAAACCCTGGCGGCTATTGCGGCTTGCGGGGTACTGGTGTGACCTGCGCAGGAGACTAGGCCGTGCTCAGCCGGGAAGAATTTGAAGCCTATTGCTTTGCCTTGCCCCATACCACCCACGTGGTGCAGTGGGGCAATGCTTCTGTGTTCAAAATCGGCGGCAAGATATTCGCCATATACAGTCGTTGGGATACAGAAGATAAAGACATTATCAGCTTCAAGGCGAGCGACGATAGCTTTCGCATCTTGCCGGAGCAGACGGGCATCGCCCCAGCAAAATATCTCGCGCGCGCCAAATGGGTGCAGGTCAATGAGGATGCAGGCTGGGGCGCCGAGGATTTTCACGCCTATATCGAAAACGCCTACAAAATTGTTTTCGCCAAGCTACCTAAAAAAGTGAAAGACACCCTATAGACAACAGATAGATGGACTCATCTATTGATGTGGCATGCTATATCTGTCTTGATGCACAAAAATAGGGGATCGACCATGCGTTTACTTCTTTCTATCGGCTTATTTGTCAGCCTTGCCTTCTTGGCGGGGTGTGCCACCTTGAGCAAATCACAGTGCCAAACGGGTGACTGGCAACAAATCGGTTTTGGCGATGGCGCTTCTGGTGCAACTTCCTCGCGCTTTGCTGACCATCAAGAAGCCTGCTCTGATCACGGCATCACGGTAGATCGCGCCCAATATATGCATGGCTATAACCGTGGTTTGCAGCAATATTGCACCCCCTCAAAAGCTGCTGATGTTGGCCTTGCGGGGCGCACCTATAAAAATGTGTGCCAAGGCGAAGAAGGTGTTTCATTCCTGCGCGTTTATGCGGCCGCCAAAGAAGTTTATGAGGTGGATCAAGAGATCGAAGGCATTCAGGAGAAGATAGATAAAGCGACCAAAAAACTTGCGGACCCCGCCACGCCGCAAGCAGAACGCGACCAACTGGCGCGCGATTTGAATTGGCTGAATATCGAATTGAACAGCGCCTATCGCGTTAGAAGCCGAGAAGAGAGCGAGCTGCGCAACATCCAAGCGCGGGAAGAAGCACGGCTGGCACGACTTTAGGGGCGAAAAACGCGCATTAAAAAGGGCGGTCAAAATCATTTGGGCCGCCCTTTTCTTTATTTATATAAAAAGCTTATGCGCCAGGTTGTTTCACGATGCGCAGATAAGGCTTCACTTCGTTCCAGCCATCAGGAAACTTTTTCTTTGCGTCTTCATTTGAAAGCGCAGGCACGATGATCACATCTTCACCATCTTGCCAGTTCACTGGTGTCGCTACCTGGTGATCTGCTGTCAGTTGCAGTGAATCGATCACGCGCAACACTTCATTGAAGTTCCGGCCCGTCGATGCAGGATACTCGATCTTCAATTTGATCTTTTTGTCTGGCCCAATCACAAACACAGAACGCACGGTGAGCGTGTTGTCTGCCTTTGGGTGAATCATTGAATAGGCTTTCGCCACTTCACCTTCTGGGTCTGCGATCAAAGGAAAGTTCAAGGCTGTGCCTTGAGTTTCTTCAATGTCGCCAACCCACGCACGGTGGTCTTCAATCGGATCCACGGACAGGCCCAAAACCTTCACGCCGCGTTTGTCGAACTCAGGCTTCAGCTTTGCTGTAAAGCCCAATTCCGTGGTGCAAACAGGGGTAAAGTTTTTCGGGTGTGAGAACAAAACGGCCCAAGACCCATCGATATAATCGTGGAAATTGATTTTACCTTCGGTTGTTTCTGCTTCAAAATTCGGGGCTTCATCGCCAATCAGCAATCCCATGTCGTATTCCTTTCGGTTTGCCAAAATTCTTAAATTTAATATGGGCTTTTACCAGCCCGTTTGAAATAGGCAAAGGCCGAAAGTTTTTGCGATTTTTGGCAGGGGATGGAAATTCAATTGCGCGAAGTTGCCATTTGATGGCTAAAACATTCCGGCGAACATGGTGCCGCCATTGCTGGTATGGAAGAAGAACACAATTGCTGGTAGGGTTGAAAAGGTGAGTGCGACAGGCCAGCGCGCCTGCAGCATGCGCGCCACGACATAAAGAACGAGCGCCAAGGCCCCCAAAACAATAATGGGCATGCTGTTTAATTCAACAAATCTTATGATCTGCGCAACCATTGCTTCACCTCAAAGTGAATTAAGGAAGATAGCGTTAGGCCGATTTACTGAAATTACGCACAAGCTTATTGATGGCATTTTGTGCTCATTTGAACGATTATCCACTCAGTGAGGTCGCCAATCGACGCCAACAAGCGACCCAACAGATCCCCCATTGCGGTTGTCAGTTGGTTGTATCGCGATGGGACTGATCAAACATCCGTTCAAACCAGCGCACCACCAAGGTGAGCGAAATGGTCATCACCAAATAGAGAAACGCCACCACATTATAAGTTTCAAAAAATTTGAATGTGGAGGCGGAATAGACCTTGCCCAATTGGGTGATGTCTTGCACCCCGAGGGCCGAAACAAGGGCACTATCCTTAATCATCGCCACCAGCTCATTGCCCAAAGGCGGCAAGATCAGTCGTAGGGCCTGCGGGGCAATGATGAACCTGAATATATGTTTGCGACGCAAGCCCAATGCGCGGGCCGCCTCAACCTGGCCGCGGTCCACCGCTTCAATGCCCGCGCGGAAAATCTCAGCCAAAAACGCGGAATAGGAAATGGTTAAGGCGATGATGGCACGCCATGTGAAGTCGAACATGCGCACTGTCATTTCGCCCATCAAGCCAGTTTCTTGCAGTGGTCCGGTAACGGTGTTGAAAAAGTCGACAAACCAAGGTGCGCCCACAAAGGCGATATAGAAAAGCAGCACCAGCATGGGGATGCCGCGCACAATCTCAATATAAAAAGTGGCACATTCACGAACCAGCCGAATGGGCGACAGGCGCAACACGGCCATGATCAGACCCAAAATCACCGCCAGTGTAAAAGCAATCACGGTCACGTAAATGGTGGTCGTGACACCGCGCATCAACGCCCAAAAAATGGTTTGATAGCCTTGATCGGCCACAATATTCCACATGATCAGCACGGCCAGCAAAATCGCGGCGAGCAACCAATAGGGCATTTGGAAGCCGCGCTGAGTGCGGCGATGGGTGGCATGCATATTATTGGGGTCCGGGACGGATGTAGGGCGGGGAAATCCCCGCCCCTTTAATTTATTGGTTGGCCTTATATTCGTAGAACCATTTTTGGTTCAACGCTTCAAGCGTGCCATCTTCGCGCATGGATTTCAGCGCCGCATTGACCGGCCCTACAAGGTCTGAACCCGGGGTGAAGATAAAGCCGAACTGCTCGGTGCCCAGCGCGTCGCCCACAACTTTAAACGCACCAGGATTGGCGCCGATATAGCCTTGAGCGGACGTATTATCCATCAACACAGAATCCACATCACCACTTTTCAGCGCCTGCACGCTTGCACCAAAGGTTTCGAACAATTTGACACGCGGGTTGGCTTCGTCGCCATCCAACACATCATAAATGGCCACATAGAAGTTGGTGGTGCCTGCCTGTGCGCCAAACAACAGATTTGGATTTGATGCAAATTCGGCAGAACTATCGAACCGATCTTCATTTGCGCGCACGAGCATAAATTGCTCCGACGTCATATAGGGATCGGAAAAGTCGACTTGGGTTGCCCGTTCTTCGGTGATAGTGATGCCATCCATGCCCACATCAAACTGACCATCGCGCACCGCTTGGATCATTGTGTCCCAGCTGGACAATTGCCAATCCACTTCAGCGTTCAACCGCTTGGCGATTTCGTTGAAGGCGTCATATTCCCAGCCAATGCCTTGGCCGGTTTTCGGATCAACAAAGTTGAGTGGTGTGTAGGCATTTTCCGTCACCGCCACAATCGTACGGCCTTGCAGATCTGGCAGCTCATCCGCCAATGCGGGCGTGATCGAAACCAGACCAGCCGCAAACAAACCTAAAAGAGTGGATTTAATCGACATAATGATGGGCCTCCCCCAACGATTCATATTTTTGTTGCAATTGCGCATCAGCTTAAGCGGGTTATTCAAGGATGAAAAGAGGGGCTTGTGTTAAAAAGCCAATCCATGTTGGGATGGAACAAATGTGCTTTTCTGCCGTTTTTGCAATAGGATATGGGCGAGAATAATGCGGGGACGACAAAAACTGATTGACAATTATGGACAGTCAAGCTCATTGGTTTTTCGCCTGAAATAATCGGGCAATGGTCGCGACTTCTCTTTTCATTTCATTCAATCTGGAGACGAACAAAATTGGAAAAAAATCTGGGTGCCGATGTTTACGGCATAGATCGTTGGGGGCATGAGATTCTAAGCGTTTTGCCGAACGGCGACGCGGGTCTTATCGATGTAATGAACCGTGGTGCTACACCCGTAAGTATTCCCTCGATCATCCAGGATTTAAGTGAGCGCGGGATCACCTCGCCAATTTTGTTGCGGGTCAATTCCTTTTTGCAATCCAGCCTGATCGAACTGAATGAAGGTTTCCGCACCGCCATCAAGGATTATGAATATCAAGGGGCCTATCGCGGCGTCTTCCCAGTTAAGGTCAACCAACAAGCCGAAGTGGTGCGCCGCATCGTTGAAACGGGCCATCAATATGATTACGGACTTGAAGTTGGGTCCAAGCCGGAACTGCTGATTGCTTTGGCGCAAAATCTGTCGAAGGAAGCGCTACTGATTTGCAATGGGGTGAAGGACGAAGAGTTTATTCGCCTCGCCATCATGTCACGCAAGATGGGTTTCAACACCATTATCGTGCTGGAAAGCCCCAAAGAACTTGACCACGTGTTCAAGGTGGCGCGCGATCTGGGTGAAAAGCCTGCGCTTGGTGTGCGGATCAAACTCACCCATCAGATCAAAGGCTATTGGGCCACCTCTTCTGGTGATCGGTCCAGCTTTGGCATGACGGTGGACAATGTGATCGATGTGATTGACCGCCTCAAAAATGAAGGCATGGACGATTGCCTGGTGCTGCAGCACTCGCACTTGGGATCGCAAATCCCTGACATTATTGATGTGCGCCGCACCGTGAATGAAGCCTGCCGCTTTTATACCGAATTAAAATCACTCGGCCTGCCGCTGCGCTATCTCGATTTGGGGGGCGGCCTCGGCATTGACTATACTGGCGAAAAGCAGGCCAATGAAAACTCAATCAACTATGGTTTGAGCGAATATTGCGAAGCGATTGTCGAAACAGTCAAATATGCCATGGACGAAGCGGAAATTGAGCACCCCAGCATTGTCACAGAGAGCGGACGCGGTGTGGTCGCCCTTTCTTCAATGCTGCTGTTCGATATTTTGGATGTCACGCTTTATGACAGTAAAACCAAGCCCGAGATCAGCGAAGACGATCACCATCTCATCCATGACATGATGGCAATTACCGAATATTTGTCGGCCAAGCGGCTGCAGGAATCGGTGAACGACGCGATCTATTATCGTGACGAAATTCGAGCTTATTTCCGCCGCGGCAATGTGGACATTCGCTCCATGGCGCGGGCAGAAAATGTGTTCCGCTATCTGGTTTCGATGTTCAAGCAATTGGCGACCGAGATTGAAGTGCCTGCGCAGTTGGAAGAGCAGTTGGATGGGTTTGCGGATATTTATCACGGCAACTTCTCGCTGTTCCAGAGCTTGCCGGATGTGTGGGCGATTGATCAGCTACACCCGGTGATGCCGCTGCAACGCCTTGATGAGATGCCTGAACGCCGCGCCGTTCTGTCCGACATCACTTGCGATTCTGACGGTAAGGTGGATCGATTTGTGTTGGCTGATGGCGTGTCGAAAACGCTGCCCGTGCATGAAATCTCTGATGAAGAGAATTATTATATCGGCGTGTTTTTTGTGGGCGCTTATCAGGAAACCTTGGGCGATCTGCACAATCTGTTTGGCGACACCAATGTGGTCACCATTTCCCTGAAAGAGAACGGCGATTTCGACCTTTTGCATGAAGTGGAAGGCGATACCATTGCCGAAGTGCTCAATGCGGTGGAATATGAGGCGGCAGCTTGCTTGGCAGCGTTCCGGCAACGGGCAGACGAAGCGGTGAGCCAAAAAGAATTGACCATATCTGAGCGGCGCGAATTGATCGCAGCCTATAAAGACAGCCTTGCTGGCTACACATATTTTGAAGCCTAGGCTTTAACAAAAGAAGGATTTGTTTGATGGGTAATGTACTTGTCATTGGCGCCGGGGGCGTCGGATCAGTTGCCGTACACAAGATGGCGATGAATAGCGATATTTTTTTAAATATCACGTTGGCCAGCCGCCGCAAATTCAAATGCGACGACATCGCCAAATCGGTTAAAGAGCGCACAGGGGTTGAGATCAAGACTGCAGAAGTGGACGCCATGGATGTGGATGCAACTGCCGCGCTGATCAAAGAAACCGGTGCGGAGCTGGTGGTCAATTTGGCCCTGCCTTATCAGGATTTGGCCTTGATGGATGCGTGCTTGAAAGCGGGTGTGAACTATCTCGATACAGCCAATTATGAGCCTGAAGACGAAGCCAAGTTTGAATATAAGTGGCAGTGGGCTTATCAGGACAAATTCCGCGAAGCAGGATTGACCGCGATTTTGGGGTCGGGCTTTGATCCTGGCGTCACTTCTGTGTTCGCCACATGGCTTAAAAAGCACAAGCTCAATACCATCGATTATATCGACATTCTCGACTGTAATGGTGGCGACAATGGCAAAGCCTTCGCCACTAACTTCAATCCCGAGATCAATATTCGCGAAGTGACCGCACCAGCCCGGCACTGGGAAAATGGCGATTGGGTGGAAAGCCCCGCCATGACCACCAAATATAAATTCGACTTCCCGGCCGTGGGCGAGAAGAACATGTATTTGATGTATCACGAGGAATTGGAAAGCCTTAAAACGCATTTCCCAGAAATCAAACGCGCCCGTTTTTGGATGACGTTTGGAGATGCCTATATCAATCACGTCACCGTGCTGCAAAATGTGGGCATGACCAGCATTGAGCCTGTGATGCATGAGGGCAAGGAAATCATTCCCTTGCAATTCCTCAAATCTGTTTTGCCAGATCCCAGCGAGCTGGGCGAATTGACCAAAGGCAAAACCTGCATTGGCGACATTGCCACAGGCGAGGCCATTGATGGCGGCGGACAGAAAACATATTATATCTACAATATTTGCGACCATGAGGCGTGCTACGCTGAGGTTGGCTCACAGGCCGTGGCCTACACAACAGGCGTGCCCGCGATGATCGGGGCCGCACAAGTGTTGAAAGGCAATTGGGCAGAGCCAGGCGTATGGAACATGGAGCAGCTTGATCCAGACAATTTCATGGACATGCTCAATCAGCATGGCCTGCCTTGGGAAGTGCACGAGTTGGATGCCCCTGCCGAGTTCTAAATGTTTTAGGGGCGGGCAACCGCCCTTTTTACTTTTAGGCGTTGAGCCGGAACCCAAGTGGTGCAAAGCTAGACCGGCACGGCTGGTGCGCTTCAGCAGTTTATGTTGAATCATCCAGTTAGTGAAAACAGGAGGACGGCATGATGAACTGGGATTATATGGGCACTGGAATGGGTTTCGGGATGGGATTTGGCTGGCTTTTCGGCCTGCTGGTCCTCGTGCTGCTGGTTTTGGCCATTGCGGCACTCATCAAATATCTTCGGAATTAGCAAAAAGGAGTTCACTATGACTTACACAATCAATCGAATGATCTCCGATGCTGGCATTGACGAAGTTGACGCCCGCACCCGTGAGGCGCTGGCGGACCACGGCTTCGGTGTGCTGACCGAAATTGACGTCAAAGCTACGATGAAGAAAAAGCTCGATGTTGAGATGCCGGCCTATCGCATCCTTGGCGCTTGCAACCCCAAAATGGCTTTTCAGGCGATTGGCATTGAACCGCGGGTGGGTGCAATGCTCCCCTGCAACGTGATCCTACGCGAGCTTGATAATGGGGTGGAGGTTAGCGCCATTGATCCCGTGGCGTCGATGCAAGCGATTGAGAATAGCGAGCTCACATCAGTCGCTGGCGACGTCCGCGACATGCTGGCGAAGGCTGTAGATGCAATTTAAGCAGAACTTGTCCGTCGCCAATTGTAAGACGACGGGCATGACTTCATCAAACGTCAACGCGATTGAGTTGTTTCGGCCTTTACCGCTTAACACCATCTCTTTTACTTTGGAGCCCTAATCAATGGCCGAAATGATGCAAACCCAAGCGGGGGATGCTGGTTCGTTCCAGCAGTTTGATTTGGCACGTGTTGCCTCCCCTTGTTTTGTGGTGGATGAGAAAGCTGTCGAACGCAATTTGCAGATTCTGGCTGACGTGAAGAACCGTTCCGGCGCGCACGTGTTGGCGGCGCTCAAAGCGTTTTCCATGTTTTCTGTGGCGCCCTTGGTGTCAAAATATCTTGATGGCGTGTGCGCCTCGGGCCTATTTGAAGCCAAGCTGGGACGCGAAGAATATGAAGGTGAAGTGGCCACGTTTTGCGCAGGCTATAAGGATAGCGACATTGATGAGATCATTGCGCTGTCCGACCATATGATCTTCAACAGCCCAAGCCAAAAAGCGCGTTTTGCCTCCAAATGCCAGCAAGCTGGTGTCAGTGTGGGATTGCGGATCAACCCGCTGCACTCGGAAGGTGAGATCCCCAAATATGATCCATGTGCGCCCTGCTCGCGCCTAGGCACCCCTATCAACCAGCTGGATGACGAACTCCTGGACGGCGTGGACGGTTTGCACATGCACACCTTATGTGAGCAGGGGTTTGAGCCTCTGGCCCGCACGTGGGCTGCCATTGAAAGCAAGCTCGCGCGGTACCTGCCTCAGCTGAAATGGCTGAACTTTGGCGGAGGTCATCATATTACGCGCGCAGATTATGATCGCGAGGGTTTAATCAAATTCATCAAGAGCATTCGCGAGAAATATCAGCTCGAGGTCTATCTTGAACCGGGCGAAGCCGTGGCGCTTGATGCGGGCATTTTGGTGGGCGAGATCTTGGATTTACCGCACAATGTGATGGATTTGGCGATCACCGACATTTCTGCCACTTGCCATATGCCTGATGTGATTGAAGCCCCTTATCGACCAGCCTTGATGGGCGAAGCGGAAAGCGGTCACACTTATCGGCTTGGCGGCCCCTCTTGCCTGGCAGGTGATGTGATCGGCGATTACACTTGGGCCGCGCCGCTTCAAGTGGGCGATCGGTTCGCTTTTTTGGATCAGGCGCATTATTCCATGGTGAAAACCAACACATTTAATGGCGTACCCCTTCCCGCCATTGCGCTTTGGAACAGCGAAACTGACCAGCTCACGATGGTTCGTGAGTTTGGCTATGATGAATTTAAAACCCGTTTGAGTTGAGGCGTTATGAGCATTTTCCTAGACAGTGAATTGAGCGACCAAGAGCGCCAGCGCGAAGCGGCCAAATTTGTGGTCATCCCCATGCCGTTGGAACGCACCGTTTCTTATGGCGCAGGCACCGAGGCTGGGCCAGGCGCGATCATCGAAGCTTCCAATGAGCTAGAGCGCCTCACCATAGGCAGGGAGCCCGCACTGGAGGGCATTGTCACCGAAGAGGCTGTGTCTTGCGACGGACCGTTGTCAGACGTGATGGAGCGTTTGGCTGCGCGTACGGCTCTTGCCGTTGAAGAAGGCAAAATCCCTGTCACCCTCGGCGGCGAACATTCACTAACCTATGGCGCGGTCACGGGCGTGTCGCGAGCGTTGGGCAAGAAGGTCGGCATTGTGCAGATTGACGCCCATGCGGATTTGCGCATTGCCTATCAGGGCGAAAAGCACTCCCACGCTTCTGTCATGCATTTGCTGTGCGAAGAAGGGCATAAGCTGGCACAATATGGCGTGCGCGCCCTCTGCCAACAAGAAGTGGATTTGCGCGAAAAATACAATGTGAGTTTTCGCGATGCCGAGGAATTAGTGATGGAAAACATCACCAGCGCCGTGCTGCCCAATGATTTTCCAGATGAGCTTTATATCAGTTTTGACGTGGATGGCTTGGACCCGTCCATCATGCCCGCAACTGGCACCCCAGTGCCCGGCGGCCTGGGCTATTATCAATCACTGTCCATCATCGCTTCTGTGCTGCGCGGGCGTAAAATTGTCGGCATGGATATTGTCGAACTGGCCCCGGACGAGAAAAGTCAGGCGTGGGACTTCACCGCAGCGCAGATCGCTTATCGGATGATGGCGTTGGCATAGATTTCGGAGTAGCGACAGCGCCATAGGGCGCTTTGCGTTATCCCGGGCACCCGGCTCTTTTCTTGCCGCCACCTGTCGCTGTGCGCCCGTCCCCGGCACCCCCGGCATTTTTCTGCCGCCACCGGTCGCTATCGCTCCCGCCCCGGCACCCCCGGCTCTTTCTTGCCGCCACCGGTCGCTACGCGTCCGTCCCCGGCACCCCCGGCTCTTTCTTGCCGCCACCGGCCGCTACGCGCCCGTCCCCGGCACCCCCGGCTCTTTCTTGCCGCCACCGGCCGCTACGCGCCCGTCCCCGGCACCCCCGCCATTGGTGCATCACAACTTGCGCAGTGCGCGGCTTGGTTGGAGCAGGCGCACAATCCATCCACTACTGCCACCAAACCTGTCCCCCCTTAGCGAGTGTCGCCTCTACGTTCTTGCCATTTGGCATAAATTACACTATATTTGCCATTAAGGAGAATAATTATGCTCAATGAAGTGCGGCGCACGCCGTCGCAACCCGACCATAAAGACATCAGCCAAGATGAGGCGGCGGCCATGGCCCGCGCCACGGTTAATCTGTTTCGCCGTTGGGAATTGAGCGACGTGCAGGCTCGGGAGCTTTTGGGCGGCATGGCGCCGCGCACTTGGGCGCGCTGGAAGAAAGGCAATATGGGTCGCATTGATCGCGATTTGGCCATGCGCATGTCTATCTTGATGGGCATCCACAAAGGCTTGCGTTATCTGTTTTCTGATCCGCATCGCGGCTATAAATGGGTTAAAAAGCCCAACAGTGCATTTGCCGGGCAATCTGCACTGGATGTGATGTTGGGCGGATCAATCTTCAATCTTGCGCGTGTGCGCGATTATTTGGATGCGGAGCGCGGCGGCGCGTGAATATCGACCACATTCCTACGCGGCAGGTTACCTGGTCCCACACCTTTCGCATTATCCGTTCCATCTTCCCACCCATAGATCTATTTGAAGACATTGCCGACCCGGCGGACTGGGACGCATTGGCGTCTGCCGAAGCCAAAAGCAATCCGCGCATCGTCGACGAAATTGGCAATCTCGCTCTGGTGCCCACTCATCGTCGCGTCAATGGCATTGGGGCCAGCTATGTGATGGCGCCCTTTACCCATGTCTCTACAGACCGACCGGGCCGCTTCACGGATGGAACCTATGGCGTTTACAGCGCTGGAAACCGGGAAGAAGTGGCGATTTATGAGGTGGCCTATCATCATGGACGCTTTATGTCGGCAACACGGGAAGAACCGGGGTGGACCTCGCAATTTCGGATGTTGATCGGATCGCTTGATCAATTCCTGCACGATCTGACAGATGTGGCTGACGCCCTATTGCCGCATGATTGGACACAGAGCCAAAAGATCGGTGCGGAGCTGCGTGCGGCTGGCAGCAATGGCGTCGTCTATCCGAGCGTGCGCGCGCCGGAGGGCAAGTGCGTTGGAGTTTTTTGGCCCAATTTATTGCCCATCCCGCATCAAGCGGATCATTTCGACTTCCATTGGAACGGTGCTGAGGTGGACAAGGTGCGCAATTGCAATAGCGGTAAAATTTTTGCACTTTAGGGCATACTGAAAATACGGAGATTTTCCATGCCAATGCCACAGGAATATCAACGGGCCAGTATTATTTATGATCAGATTTTGACTGATCTGTGCGACGAGTTGCACTTAGCAACCCGCAATCAGACCTATACTTTGCTGCAATCGGTGCTCCTCGCCTTTCGTCGGCGCCTTACTGCGCCGCAAGTCCTGCAATTTGCTTCGCTTTTGCCGCCAATTGCGCGGGCTATTTTTGTCAAAGATTGGGATGAGCGTGAATATCTACCTGACTTTGGCAGTGAGGATGATTTGATTGAAGAAATCAAAGATGTGCGGCGGGCGCATAATTTTGCCGATGGTCACGCCATTAAGGGTGTAACGCACGTTCTGCGCCACCATATGGATGAAGCAAAGCTTGATGCTGCGCTGGCAGAAATCTCAGGTGATGCTGTTGCCTATTGGCAAAACGAACAAGCCTAGTCTTTGCGTTTAAACGCCAAATAGTCGCGCAAGCCAGTTACAAGATAGTAAGCCGCAGCCACCAGCGCGATAATCACCGCATAAAAGGTAAAGCTGCCATTTTGCGCTGCATCAGGGCCGACCATAAAGGTGGCAGCAATGAGCGCAACCAAGATCGCGCCCACAATTTTGCCCATGCCGGGATCATTCAGATTCATGATCAATTATCACCCATTTTGAGGGCTTTGATAAAGGCTTCCTGCGGGATTTCGACTTTACCGAATTGCCGCATTTTCTTCTTACCGGCCTTTTGCTTATCCAAAAGCTTGCGCTTCCGGCTGGCGTCGCCACCATAGCATTTTGCCGTCACGTCTTTGCGCAAAGCAGAAATAGTTTCGCGGGCGATTACCTTGCCGCCAATAGCCGCCTGAATTGGAATTTTGAACAGGTGCTGTGGGATCAGTTCTTTGAGCTTCTCACACATTACACGGCCGCGCGCTTCCGCCGCAGAACGGTGCACCAGCATCGACAACGCGTCTACCGGTTCGCCATTGACCATGATCGACATTTTCACCAAGTCGCCTGCGCGGTAATCGGAGATTTGATAGTCGAAACTGGCATAGCCCTTGGAGATAGATTTCAAGCGATCGTAGAAATCAAAAACCACCTCGTTGAGTGGCAAATCATATTGCACCATGGCGCGGCTGCCGACATAGGACAAATCCACCTGGATACCGCGGCGGTCCTGACACAATTTCAAAATCGCGCCGAGATAATCGTCGGGGGTGAGAATATTGGCGCGAATCCACGGCTCGCGCACTTCTGCAATCTTCATCACTTCCGGCATATCGGCCGGGTTGTGCAATTGCTCCATATCACCATTGGTCATTTGAAGTTCGTACACAACGCTCGGCGCTGTCGCGATCAGCTCAAGATCGAACTCGCGGCTAAGACGTTCTTGAATGATCTCAAGGTGCAAAAGCCCCAAAAAGCCACAGCGGAAACCAAAGCCAAGTGCGGCGGACGTTTCCATTTCATAAGAGAAGCTGGAATCGTTCAACCGCAGCTTGCCCATCGCCGCGCGCAGATCTTCAAAATCATTGGCATCAACAGGGAACAGGCCGCAGAACACAACGGGTTGCGCTGGGCGGAAGCCTTCGAGCGCTTTATCACATGGCTTTTTCGCGTCGGTGATCGTGTCACCCACATTGGTATCGGCCACTTCTTTGATTGATGCGGTGATAAACCCGATTTCGCCCGGTCCCAACACGTCCGTTGCAATCAATTTCGGGGTAAAGACGCCCACACGATCAAGATCATAGATCGCGCCCGTGTTCATCATCTTCACCTTCTGGCCCTTTTTGATGGTGCCGTCGATCACGCGGACCAACACCACAACGCCCAAATAGGCGTCGTACCAGCTATCCACCAGCATGGCTTTGAGCGGAGCGTTAATGTCCCCTTCTGGCGGCGGCAGGCGCTTTACGATTGCCTCAAGCACTGTTTCAACGCCGATCCCCGTTTTCGCTGAGATTTCCAGCGCATCCGAGGCATCAAGGCCGATCACATCTTCAATCTGTTGCTTAACACGGTCGACATCAGCCGCGGGCAAATCGACCTTGTTGAGTACCGGCACGATCTCATGATCAACTTCAATCGCCTGATACACATTGGCCAGCGTTTGCGCTTCCACCCCTTGAGAGGCATCCACCACCAGCAACGAGCCTTCGCACGCAGCCAGAGAGCGGTTCACTTCATAGGCAAAGTCAACGTGTCCCGGCGTGTCGATCAAATTGAGCACGTAGGTTTCACCGTCGTCAGCTTCATATTTCAAGCGCACAGTTTGTGCCTTGATGGTGATGCCGCGCTCACGCTCAATATCCATGCTATCAAGCACTTGATGCTGCATCTCACGTTCGGTCAACCCGCCTGTCAATTGAATCAGTCGATCAGCCAAGGTGGATTTACCATGGTCGATGTGAGCAACGATGGAGAAATTGCGAATGTTTTTAAGGTCTGTCATGGGCTGGTGATTACCAGCTTTCTTTTCACAAGAAAAGAGAAATTGGTAACCATGTGTGAAAAGCGTCAATCCCTTGCCGCACGCGGTTTGACGACGGTTCAAATTGCGGGTGCATTTGGAGTGTGTCGGGAGCGTGAATTTTGACGAACGCGACCTCAAAACATGCATTCGAACCGGAACAAATTGGTGATGTCGTTCGTTCTATTCTGAACACATTGATCGATATAATGAGGCGTGTTTGGCGCTGCCAAATACGATCAACTGCCGCACCAGAGGGAGGGGCAATGAACATCTTAAAATTGCTCCTGTCACTCGCACCGTTTTTGGTGCTGCCGACCGCCTTGGGCGCGACCCCCTTGCCGCCCGAACGGCCTGCTGATTTGGCTGTAACCGTTGCAGCAGAACCCGAAAAACCCAAAAGCGACATTGTCTATCAAGCCGCTTGCCCAGCGCTTATGGATAAGGGGATTGAGGCAAAGATCCTCCCTCCAATCGACAGTGAGGGTTGTGGCACGTCCTCGCCTTATCAATTGAAGTCCATTTCCATTTCAGGACGCAAAATCAATCTGGCCTCACCGGCCACATTCAATTGTGCCATGGCGACGGCTTTTATTGACTGGGCCAAGCGGGTGGATCAGATCAGCCGCACCATGCATGGCGCGGGCATCAAGACCATTTACACGGGCACCAGCTATGTGTGTCGACGTCGCAATAATTCAAAAACCGGCAAAATCTCTGAGCATGGGTTTGCAAATGCCATCGACTTGACGGGCTTTTCACTCACCAACGAAACCGAGATAAAGCTACCAAGCGCGTGGAACAATGGCGGCAAAAGCCAAAAATTGATGCGCGCCAGCCACAAGCAGGGCTGCGAGATTTTTACCACGGTTCTGGGACCCGAGGCCAATGCCTTGCATAAGGACCATTTGCACCTTGATATGGGGTGCCACGGAAAGAATTGTACTTACAAAATATGCGATTGATTGCCCCACCTCGCAAATAATCATGATTGCGAGTTGTTCTCGTAAAAAATCAGGATTAGATTGAACTAAACATGCTGATTTTTTTGGGAATATTCCATGCTCAACCGGGTACTAGGTGGCCAACGTCGCCGATTTGATGATCTATCAGAAGCCGAAATTCTAGCCCTTGCCATTTCAGCTGAAGAGGACGACGCGCGCATTTATGCGGCCTATGCGGATATGTTGCGCGAAGAGTTCCCCGCATCGGCAAAAGTGTTTGAGGGCATGGTCGCGGAGGAAAACGAACACCGCCAGATTCTGATCGACATGTTCACCAAAAAGTTTGGCGATAAGATCCCGTTGGTGCGGCGCGAGCACATCAAGGGCTTTATGGAGCGCAAGCCGTTTTGGTTGATGAAAAACCTGCCGCTTGAAACCATCCGCCAACAGGCTTGGGAAATGGAAGAAGCGGCGCAAAACTTCTATCTTGAGGCATTGAAGCGGACCAAAGATGCGCATATTCGCAAGCTTTTGGGCGATCTGGCGATTGCTGAGCAGCATCACAAGAACGCGGCAGATGAGCTGACAGAAGAGCATTTGGGCGAAGATGCCCTTGAAAGCGAAGACAAGCAAAAGCACCGTAAATTTGTGTTGACCTATGTGCAGCCAGGGCTTGCAGGGTTGATGGACGGGTCCGTCTCCACCCTTGCGCCCATCTTTGCTGCTGCCTTTGCCACCCATTCCACATGGGAAACGTTTTTGGTGGGTTTGGCCGCATCGATCGGCGCGGGCATCTCCATGGGCTTCACCGAAGCCGCCTCTGACGATGGCAAACTGACCGGACGTGGATCACCGATTAAACGGGGCTTTGCTTCCGGCATCATGACCACTATTGGCGGGTTGGGCCACGCGCTACCCTATCTGATTGCTGACTTTTGGACGGCCACTGTCACCGCGATCATTGTGGTGTTTATCGAATTGTGGGTGATCGCCTATATCCAGAACCGTTATATGGATACGCCTTTCTGGCGGGCGGTTTTGCAAGTGGTGTTTGGCGGTTCACTGGTGTTTGCCGCAGGTATTTTGATCGGCAATGCTTAGCGACGCTATTTTAATTTTTGTGTGATTTTATGACCCTGACGCCCGAATTTTTGGACGCCAATTATGTCGAACGCGATGGCGTTCGTCTTGCCTATGGTGATGTCGGCCCCAAAGATGGTCCTGTGGTTTTTCTTGTGCATGGGCTTGCGGCGTCAGGCATGCAATTTACCGCAGACGCGCATTTTTTCGCCAAATGGGGCTACCGGGTCATCGTGCCCGATTTGCGCGGACATGGTCGCTCCAGCGCGCCAACGGGTAAAAAGTCAGAGGACTTTTCAATCGCCGAAATGGCAAACGACATTATAGCAATTGCCGACCACATTGAAGCGAGTGAGTTTCATTATGTGGGCAATTCGCTGGGCGGCATTTTAGCGCTCTGGGCGCTCAAAGAGCATGGTGCTCGGTTCAGAAGTTTTGCCAGTTTCGGCACCAGCTATTCACTGCGGACTCCGGAGGCCGGGGTCGGGCTATTAAAGTGGATCTATAAATTGCTGGGACCAAATCTGATCGGGCGTATCGGCGCCGTGGGCACCACCAAAAACAAAGCGGCCCGTCCGATTGTTCGAGCCATGCTGACCGCGATTGATATTGACGTGGTTACACAAATTGTGGGCCATGTGGGCAACTATAATTTGATCGACAATGCGTTGGCCTATCCAGGGCCGATCATGCTGCTGCGCTGTGGATACGACAAATCCGTAAATTCTGCGTTGGGGCCAACGCTTTCAAAAATGAAAAGCCAAGATAATTTCACTCTGATTGAGGTGCCCGATGGTGGCCATTGCGCCAATCTGGATGCCACAGATCGCGTGCGGCAATATTTGTTGGAATTCTGGCAAACCACCGAGCAAAACGAGCGTTAAACAGCGCTTTCCTCAACTTCATTTCGCAAACCATCGAGCAAGGTGCGCCAGCCTTCTTGATGCTCTTTCTTCATATTTTGGCCACCAAACCAGACAACTTGCTCATAGCAAATAACACGGGTGCCATTGCCTTCAGGCACCAACTCAACTGTACTTTGCGAGCAGGACATTATTTGTCCGCCTGCTTTGACTCGGATTGAGCTGACGATGCGTTTTTCCGGCAGGATGTCGATATAGCGTGTATCGAACGATGCCATGACCTCACCGTCCTTGATCATTTCACTTTCTTCGTGAGCGCCCACTTCAAATGAAGAAGGGCCATATCTCATCTCCATATCTGGCGGCGTTGGCTCCCATCTTTTGCGCGCCTCTGCATCCGCAAAAGCCATATAAACGCGTGCTGGTGAGGCCTTCATGACACGTTCATCATGCACGGTTTCCGCGATAGCAACTGGTTCCGTCATCCCAAATCTCCTTAGTTCAATTGCTCATTGTCCAAATAGTTTTCCAACGCGTCCAAACGCTTTTTCATCAGCGCGCGACGGTCTTGCATCCAGTCCATCATTTGGTCGAACGCCGCCTGGTTGATCGTACAAATGCGGCGGCGTCCCTCCTTTTTGGTGACGATAAGTTCGTTGCTTTCCAAAATATCCAAATGTTGCATGAACGATGGCAGCGCCATTTTGAATGGCATCGCCAGTTCTTTGACTGACGCAGGCCCCTCCGTGAGGCGGTCCACTACCGCCCGACGGGTCGGGTCAGCAAGGGCTTGGAAATATCCATCTATCGCGTTTTCATACTTAGGCATAAACCTAACCAATCACAGCTTCCGCTTCATGTCAATAACAGTTAGGTAATTAACTTACCTTTTTTCTTTATTGAAACTGTCATCTTTTTGAATTTTTTCCGTCATGATGCGTCGGCATTTTCCGGGCTGATCCGGTTCGTGATCTTTTTGCTTTGGAGAGAAAAATGATGAAATTTAGCCCGGCCCTTTTTGGCCTTGCGCTGTTGGCCCAGCCCATGGCTGCGCTCGCAGACAATCATGATGAAGCCGCCGTTCATCTGGGTGTGCGTCCGCTCTATTTGGTTGATCAAATGGACGACAGCGCTTTGAAGGACAAGTTGGCATCTTGCGCCAATGGTCCATTTCAAAAGACTGACTTTTCCATTGGCCACCGCGGTGCGGCCCTGCAATTTCCTGAACACACCAAAGAAAGCTACATAGCGGCTGCGCGTCAGGGCGCGGGCATCATCGAATGTGATGTGGCCTTCACCGCAGATCAGGAGTTGGTTTGCCGTCACTCCCAAAGTGATTTGCACACGACAACTGACATTTTGCTGCGTCCAGAATTGGCCGCGAAATGTTCAGTGCCCTTTTCTCCGGCTGATCCGGCAACAGGCAAAAAAGCTGAAGCCAAATGTTCGACCTCGGACATCACTTTGGCTGAATATATGACCTTGAACGGCAAGATGGATGGCGCGAATCCAAACGCCACCACAGTTGAGGACTATGTCAAAGGCACCGCTGGTTTCCGAACCGACCTTTACGCCACAACAGGCACTTTGGTGACCCACAAGCAGAGCATTGAGCTGATCAAATCATTGGGCGGCAAGTTTACCCCAGAACTGAAAACACCAACCGTGGACATGCCTTATCAAGGCGACTTTAGCCAGGCTGCTTATGCGCAAAAAATGATTGATGAATACAAGGACGCCGGCATCGACCCCAAGAGTGTTTGGGCGCAATCGTTCCTGCTGGATGACGTGCTCTATTGGATCGAAAATGAACCTGAATTCGGGGCCCAAGCGGTTTATCTGGATGGCCGTTATGGCGAGGAAGGGTTTGATCCCATGGACCCATCAACCTATGGCAAAAGCATGCAAGATCTTGCTGATGCAGGTGTGAATTATATCGCGCCACCGCTTTGGGTGTTGGTGACCACTGAAGACGGCAAGATCGTGCCATCCGTTTATGCCAAAGAAGCCAAAGCCGCTGGCCTGAACATTATCACGTGGACATTGGAACGCTCTGGCCCGCTCAACAATGGCGGTGGCTGGTATTTCCAATCCATCACCGATGTGACCAACAATGATGGCGTTGCCTTTGAACTGCTTGATGTGTTGGCCAAAGAAGTTGGCGTTGTCGGCGTCTTCTCAGACTGGCCTGCGACCACAACTTACTACGCGAATTGCATGGGGCTCTAAATCCTCCCTAGACCGTCATGCGGGGTCGGGTGCTATTGCACCCGACCTTTTTGTTTGTGCCAGCCTATTTGCGCCACAAGCGCAATCAAACCAAACAAAATCCATTGCGGCATGGGCCACAAAGATTGCAGATAGAACATCCCGGCGACGACAAAGATCAAGGCGATGCCGGCATAAATCACGTTGATGAACAGCACCATATCCATGGATTGTGCCCCGCGCTTCGAGGCCAGCAATAGCGCCAAGCCAACGACAATCAGCAACAAGCTGACCTGGTTCCAGATCACGTCCATAATGGCGTAAAGCACATCGGGCATGTTCAACTGCGCCAGCGGCACCATGATCTCAGGTGTGCCCGCAAAAATGTGTATCGCCGCAACCAATAGTGACATCACACCTGCGGCACCCCACCAAAGATTAAATTCATTTTGCATAATCATCCCCTTTCCATACGCTGCCGTATGTATTGCATTTACATATAAAGCACCATACGGATACGTATGTTTGAGCGCATTTGTCGCAGACAAGGATGCGGCGTGGGTTGTAAGGATGAGGCATGGCAAAATCAGGTGATGCGAAGCGAAATCAATTGTCGGCGCAAGATTGGCTGCTGGCCGCCATTGCGGCCATGGCCAAAGGCGGCGTGGAAAATGTGAAAGTTGAGCGGTTGGCGAAAGGCCTTGGCACCAGCAAAGGATCCTTTTATTGGCATTTTAAAGACCGCAAAGATTTGCTTGATCAATTGATCCGCTATTGGGTGACCCAAGGCACAGAACAGGTGATGGCGACCAACGAACGTGAAGAGACGTCTCCGCACGATAAGTTGGTTGCGCTGTTTCACGTCGCGCTTAAGGAGCCCGTGGGTACGCTCAGCTCCGCACAGGGGGAGATGGCCATGCGCAGTTGGGCGATGGTTGACCCAAACATCGCGCAAACTGTTTCCGAAACAGATCAGCAACGCATAGACTATGTGACCCATCTCTTTGCAGAACTTGGGTATAGCCAAGAACGCGCGGGGACAAATGCCCACCAACTCTATTTGATGTTGCTAGGCTATTATGCACGGGCCACCTATGCGCCAAACGCAGCGAAAGCAGCTCAAGAAAGCATCCTCGCCGCCCTGAGCGACATGATGACGGCGCGTTCGATTTAACGCTGCAAATATGCTTTGATTTCCCGTTCCCAGCGTAAATAGGCGCCAACGCTTGTCAGCAATATGGCGAAAATGACTGTGGGTAAAAGTGTGCCGCTTTCCCCGAAAAGCAGAATGTGCAATCGGCGCCCTGGCATCAGCGCCAAAACGAATGGAATGCCCAACGCGCCCCAATACATGGACAACATTGCTTCCCGGTGGGCGCGCACCTTTTTGGCCCGGATATCGCGTATCCCGCCCCAAAGACCTGCAATGGCAAAAGGAATAATCAAATGGATGGGACTGAAGGGGCCAATCCACTCAAATCCATGAATGAATAAAGCGCTGAATATGGCAATGGCCATGCCAATTACCCAAGCCCATCCCATAATTTTATGGGCATTTGTTCCCTTTTTCGCGTAGAGCATATAGCCGCCCAAGGCGATGCAAAACAACGCCGCGATAAGATGTATAATGACCGGCAGGGGTGCCGTTGCCAAGATTTCACTGTCCATAATGTCCTCATTTCCGCATTTGCGCGGGGTTCGCCAATTGCGCCGCTGCACTTGTGTGCGATAAATGAAAACCTTAAGTACTGGCGCAATGGGGATTTCGCCAAAACAAGGGAGTGCTTCGTGAACGACGGCCCATTACAATTGACGCTTCGCGAAATGCGCGAGATGTTCGGCTCTGGCCGAGTTTGGGCGGGCATCATCACTGTTGCGGTGTTGATCGGGATCATCGGCCCCTTCCAGACTTTTTCCTACTTTGCGCTGGGGCCGCGCTTGGCCTATTGGCTCACCACTGTTGTGGTCACTTATACGGGCGGCGTTTTTGCGGGCAGCTTAGTGATCAATGCCTTTGAGTATTATCTCAAAACCACCAACGCGGTGCTGCATGTGATCGTTGCGGGCACAGGCGCAGGCAGCACCGTTGCTGTTTTGATCACGCTGATCAACGGCGTCGCCTTGGGCGATTGGGAAATCCCAGGGTTCGTATCGTTTATGGTCTGGGTGTATTGCGTGGCGATTTCGATCTGCATTTCGGCACTGCACTACATATTTCAGCGTCCACAAAGCGAAGTCATCAACCCGCCGAAACAAGTGCCGCTCATGGCGCGCCTCAATGTCAAAAATCGGGGCCAGCTTTATTATTTGTCGATGCAGGATCACTATGTGAACATCGTCACCAGCAAGGGGGCCGAACTAATCTTGTTGCGGCTCGCCGACGCGATCAAAGAAACAGATGGCGTACCGGGGGTGAAAATTCATCGCTCCCATTGGGTGGCGCTTGATGCGGTGACGGAAACCCGCAAGAAGGGCAGTACGCTGGTCGCTGTAATGAAAGATGGGGCAGAACTGCCCATCAGCCGCGGGCAAACCGAGGCGGCGAGGGCAGCTGGGCTCCTGCCCGCTGCACCAGCCTGATCTAAGCCTGCTTGGCCTTTTCCGCCATTTTACGGTTCAGCTCGCGCTGTTCTTTGCGCAATTGCTTCATGCGTTCTTTGTTTTTCCGGGCAAATTCTTCTGCTTCATCGCCGATGTGGGCTTGGCCACGCTCAGCGGCCAAACGGATTTGCTTTTCCCGCTCCGCAGCGCGCGCCCGGCTGCGCTCTGATATTTTGTCAGCGCAGTGGTGGCATTGTTGACCTTCGATGAATTTGGGGTGCTGCTGGTCTTCTTCGGTCAGCGGATAACGGCAGGCCCGGCAAAGGGTCAAATTGCCCTCCTTCAAGCCATGCCCCACAGACACGCGCTCATCAAACACAAAGCACTCCCCGTCCCAAAGGCTTTTTTCCTCTGGCATTTCTTCCAGATATTTCAAAATGCCGCCCTTGAGGTGATAGACCTCTTCAAAGCCTTGGGCGAGCATGTAGCTGGACGCTTTTTCACAGCGAATGCCGCCGGTGCAGAACATGGCGACCTTCTTATTTTTTTTCGGATCAAGGTTTTCGGCTACATAATCCTTGAACTCGGTGAAGCTATCTGTTTTTGGATCGAGCGCGTTTTTGAACGTACCGATCGCCACTTCGTAATCGTTGCGCGTGTCGAGCACGACCATCTCCTCATCGGAGATGATGTCGTTCCAATCCTCAGGCGACACGTATGTGCCGACTTGTTTATTGGGATCTGCTTCTGGCGCGCGCAGGGTAACAATTTCCTTTTTCAGCTTCACCTTCATACGCAAAAACGGCATGTCGCTGGCGTCGGAAAACTTGATTTCGGTGTTTTTGAAACGGCCCTTGAATTGATTGCCGCGCTCCAAATAATCCACCAGTTCATCAATCGCTTCAGGACGACCCGCTACCGTGCCGTTGATGCCCTCTTCGGCCAACAAGAGCGATCCTTTGATGTCACGTTTCTTGCAAAAATGGAGAATGGGTTCTTGCAGTTCTTTATAGTCCGGCAAGGACACAAATTTATAAAGCGCAACGACCTTATATTCGCTCATCTTCAGCTTCCTCAGGTGATCAATCGCCTCGCCAGTTGAGGCGGTAAATTTCAATGGGGCGGTTTAGCAAAAAAGCGCCGCGCCGCCAAGCATTGATGTTTCATAGCCAAATCATTGCCATTTCCCCTTGATCTATGTCATCCTAGTTGTCCTGCCGTGATCTAAAATTGTGATCAACACACCAGAAATATGAGGTCCCTTATGCCCTATAGCGCATCACCTTCTCGCTATGACAAAATGGAATATCGCCGTTCCGGCCGTTCCGGTCTTAAACTTCCAGCCATAAGCCTTGGCCTTTGGCAAAATTTCGGCGGCACACGTGATTATCCAAGCGCACTCGAGATTTTGGCCTATGCTTTTGACAAAGGCGTCACCCATTTCGATCTGGCCAACAATTACGGCCCGCCACCAGGCTCATCTGAAGAGCTTTTTGGGCAAATGATGCAGCATGATTTTAAGCCTTATCGCGATGAAATGATCATCTCGTCCAAAGCCGGTTATGAGATGTGGCCCGGCCCTTATGGTGAGTTTGGCTCCCGCAAATATTTGATCGCCAGCTGCGACCAAAGCCTACAACGTTGCAATGTTGAATATTTCGATATTTTCTATTCGCACCGTTTTGATCCAGACACACCGTTGGAAGAAACAATGGGCGCCCTCGCCTCGCTTTACCACCAAGGCAAAGCGCTTTATGTGGGCGTCTCTTCTTATCCGCGCGAGCAAACCATCGAGGCCCACCGCATTTTGCAAGAAATGGGTGTTCCCTTGACCATTCACCAGCCGTCTTATTCGATCCTTAATCGTTGGATTGAAGATGATGGCACCTTGGATGCCCTTGGCGAACTGGGCGTGGGCTGCATTGCCTTTTCGCCTCTGGCGCAAGGCGTGTTGAGCGGCAAATACTCAAAAGGCAAAGGCGAAAATACCCGCGCGGCGGAAAAATCATCTTCTGTTGCTGGATCGCATTTGGAAATGGGCGTTTTGGACGCAGCAGATCGTTTAAACGAGATCGCCAAATCGCGTGGTCAATCATTGGTGCAATTGGCATTGGCTTGGGCCCTGCGGCGCGAGGAAATGACATCAGCACTCATTGGTGTGCGCACGCTTGAGCAGCTTAAAGACAATCTGGGCGCGCTCGACAATCTTGAGCTAAGCGACGAAGAAATCGCTGCCATCGACAAAGCCTCAGAGGGTGGGTTGATGAACCTCCACCCGCAACCTGAAGGTTGGCTGCGTTAAAAACAATTAGGGCGGCTTTCGGGGCCGCCCTTCTCAATTTAATCGTTGATTTTCATCATCTCGCTGGTTTGATCCCAGCCTAGGCTTTCATACATCGGTTCGGCTTCTTGAGAAGCATGCAGCACCATGGTGGAGACGCCGCGGGCTTTAAATTCCTGTTCGGCGCAGCTCACCAGAAATTTGGCAATGCCTTGGCCGCGATGGACGGGTGCAACATAGACATTGGCGATATAGCCGCGATGGGCCTCTTCTTCATGATGAAAGTGCGGCGCCCAATCAATGATCCATTGACCAACGCCCGCCACGGGCTCGCCATTGCGTTCAACAATAAAGCCGAAATAGCGCCCATCTGCCAACCGCTCCTGCAGCCAGGGGCGGAAATATGTGGTCATCTTTTCAAGGCTTTCGCGCGTGCGCTTGCCGCCATCGGAAAACATCAGTTCGCGCTGGGCGCAAATCAGATCGAGATCCATCTCGCGGACCGCCCGCAGCCGATAGCCCTTTGGCAAATCCATCAGGCAGGCTCAGGCAATTTGCCAATTTTCTTGCGCCAGATGGCCGGGGCGATCTGGTGGACGCTCTGACCCGTGGAATCCACGGCAACCGTCACCGGCATATTCTCCACGTCGAACTCATAAATGGCTTCCATGCCCAACTCTTCAAACGCCACCACGCGGGACGAGCGAATGGCTTTGGAGATGAGGTAAGCCGCGCCGCCTGTGGCCATCAAATAGGCTGCTTTGTGCTTGGCGATGGCCTCTAACCCGGCAGGCCCACGCTCGGCCTTGCCAATCATTGCTACAAGGCCAGTTTTGTCGAGCATCATCTCGGTAAATTTATCCATGCGTGTCGCTGTGGTTGGGCCGGCTGGGCCAACCGCTTCGTCGCCGACGGGATCGACAGGGCCGACATAATAAATCACCCGATTGTTGAAATCGACACCTTCAGGCAAGCCCTTACCGCTTTCATAAAGCGATTGAATTTTCTTGTGCGCGGCATCGCGCCCGGTAAGGATTTTGCCGTTAAGCAGCAAGCGATCGCCTTGTTTCCATGTGGCGACTTCTTCCGGTGTCAGCTTATCCAAATCAACACGCTTCGCGCCAGTGGAAGGCTTCCAGCCAATGTCAGGCCACGCGCTCAAAGGTGGTGGTGTCAAATCCGCTGGTCCCGTGCCATCCAATTCAAAATGCACATGGCGGTTGGCCGCGCAGTTCGGCGCAAGGCCAACTGGCTTAGAGGCCGCGTGGGTTGGCATGTCCAACACTTTCACGTCTACCACGGTGGTGAGACCGCCAAGGCCTTGCGCGCCAATGCCAAGTGCGTTGACCTTTTCATATAGCTCAAGCCGTAATTCTTCTGCAGTCGAGTTCGGGCCACGCTCAATCAGTTCTTGAATGTCGACCGGGGCCATCAGTGATTTTTTGGCCAGATACATGGCCTTTTCAGGCGTGCCGCCAATGCCGAGGCCGAGCACACCAGGCGGACACCATCCCGCACCGAGCGTTGGCACGGTTTTGAGCACCCATTCCACAATATCGTCGCTGGGGTTGAGCATTGCCAATTTGGCTTTATTTTCAGAACCACCGCCCTTGGCCGCCACAGTCACATCCACCTTATCGCCCGTGACCATTTCATAATGGATCACGGCGGGGGTGTTGTCGCCAGAGTTTTTGCGGGTGCCAGCCGGGTCAATCAGCAATGAGGCGCGTAGCAAATTGCTATCTGTCTCCGCATAGGCCTGGCGCACGCCTTGATTGACCATATCCTCGACAGACATGTCCGTATCCCAGCGCACATCCATGCCGATTTTCAAAAACACAACAGCGATGCCCGTGTCCTGACAGATCGGACGATGCCCTTCAGCGCACATGCGCGAATTGGTCAAAATCTGCGCAATCGCATCTTTCGCTGCGGGGCTCTCTTCCTTTTCATATGCCTTGGCCACCGCTTTGACATAGTCAAGCGGATGATAATAAGAAATGAATTGAAACGCGTCAGTGATCGACTGAATGAAATCTTCTTTTTTGATGGCAGGCATAAGTCCCTCGCGACAAAGGTGCATTAGTTAAATGCTTGTCCCATGAGTTGGTCAAATTTGCAACTAGACCAAGGGTCAATTTGATCGGTTTCGTCAAACGCTCTAAAACTCGATGTTGCGCCGCTCATGGATTTCGGGATCGAATTGCATTGGCGTTGCCCGGTTAAGCTTCCAATTGGTGTTGATCCCCTTAAAGTGCCAAAAGTGCACCCCTTCCACATAGCGTCGACCGAGTTGGGCGCGGTTTTCAATCCAATGCATATATGGGAACACCTTCAATTTTTTGAACCATTTGCGCTTTGGGTCAATCGCCCACTTGCCAGCGTAGCAGTGACTTTGCTTCTCATCTTTGGCGACAACGCAAAAGTCGCGATGATCGCCGAATTCGCTTTCTGCAATTGGCTCCACCCAAACGCCCTTCATGGCCAAAATGCCCAAGCTGGATTGCTCTGCCAGTTGGAATACATCGGCCTGGCCGTTGCTGTTCGCCAGCTCGTCAATATCCAGATTCAAAATGGCATTCGCGCCCATACCAAATCGGCGCAACACGATGCTCATTAGCGCGATTTGCAGAAAATGAGCCCAATAGGGGTTCACCCGCAATATTTCATCCTTGGCGCAATAGGGATAAGGCATGCTCACGACAAGGACTTTCTTAAGCCCATCAATGTCCGTCAGCGTCTTTATGAGATCATCCATCTCATATTGATCCGAACCATTATCAAACAGGATAATGGCGGAAACATTTTGCTTTCGCACATGGTACTCCGCCCAAAACTTGATCCATTTCAGATCGTTGTTTTTCGACAGGGTGAACATCAAATTTTCGCGTGAAAAATCATCACATCCATTTGGCTGCACCGGCATCAGATGCGTCTCGCCGGCAAAATGCATTTCAATTGCCGTGGTGTCGACAGGTACATCCTTCAATTGCGTGGACATCACCGTCAGAGAGAAAAAATGCTTTGCCTTTATCTGTTTACCTGAGGGCAACGCGCGGTAAACCGCCCGCTTGAAATGCGGCTTAAGATTTGTCGGTGTGGGGCCAACGCATAAAACATCTTTGGTGTTTTGGTCCCAAAAGCAATCATAGTAGAGGGTGGTGAAATCGAAGCTTGCCAAGAATTTTTCGGGGCGCTCGCGCTCCGGGTATTTTGGTCTGCGCTTAACATCGCTGGCATTGTCGAGTTGCACCGTGGAAAGGCGCACACTTTCCCGCTCACCGGTACTGAGATTCAGCAAACAGCCAATTGAAGCATCACCCATTTTTCTGCCCAAATATCTCTTCCAGCTTCTTGGCCAAAAACTCATCCTTCAAGTGCTTTTCGGGATCAAACGGCTCGGCGACAAGACGTTCATGCTGCCATTCCCGCTTTTCACCCTTTTGGGTTTTTGCCCGCCAACCGGTATTGACGCTTGCGAAGTGATAGCATTTGAAATCTTTTGATGCAGGATATGGGTTTAAGATGCCATACACACGATGCGTCCAAGGCATTGGAGTTGGTTTAGTTCGCCTCAGTTTTCCAGGCGCAACCACCCATTTGCGCAGGTGGTCTTGTCGGCCGAGGCGATCTTTGTTGCGAAAGTGAAATCCCTGAAACACCGATGCTTGCTCATCACCGACATTTCCCTGAACATTTTCGACCAGAAAACGGTCGAATTTGAGGGTTCCAAAATATCTTCTTTCGGCAGCTGCAAAGATCGATTTTCCAGATGAAGACAAGATCAGTTCGTCTATATCCACATTTAGTATCGAGGCCGCACGTAGGCCAAATCTTAGGTGGAATGCAGGAAACATTGGCGGTTGTGCAAACGAAACGTTTGGGTTGAGACCGTGGTCCTGTCCAACCTTGTCGATAACACCATAGATGAATGGCCACTCAACGACCTGAACGGATGATATGCCTTCAATATTTGTCAGATACGCTGAAAGATCCTCCGGATCATAAATGGACGAGTTATTGTCAAAGATGCATACGCTATCCGCACCATGCTCTTTGACATAGAATTTGACCCAGTCCTCGATCCATTGCAGGTCGTTGTCTTGGTTCATCGTCAAAAGAACACGCTTACCTTGAAACCGTTCACAATGGTTCGCGCCAATATCACCAACAATACGCTGCCCCGCAATCGTCAAAGCAAACTGGTGGTCGACCTCAGGCAGCTCCAGATAGCCAGCAATGTTTTCGTGGCTTTTGACGAGCTTAAGCTGACCAATATGCCCAGACTGTATGCCCTCAACTCGGCAATTGACTAAATCATCCAAAAGATTTTTGGGATCCGGTCCAACAAACCACACACGCTTTCCGTTCGCGTCACGGAACACATCGTAGAAAAGCCCAAACCGGTCAAAGCCTTCCCAAAAATCCCCGGCACGCGCCAAGTCCGGCCTGTCTGGCTGACGTGTTAATCCGCCGTTGGATGCCAGAAAAACTGGATTTGGTTGATTGACTGCTGACATCGGGTCGGCTCCACCGGTTCTTTCATTCAAGCCCTATCCCCGCAATTCAGCCTTTGTGGCTTTTTGCACAGCAGCAACCACTTTTTGGCTGATCGCGTCGATTTCTTCGTCGGTGAGGGTTTTGTCTTTGGGTTGAATGGTCACTTCAATCGCCAAGGATTTTTTCCCTTCGCCCAAATTGCTGCCTTCAAACACGTCGAACAAGCTGACATTTGTAATCAGCTTCTTGTCGGCTGATCCGGCGGCTTTGAGCAATTTGCCCGCTTCGACAGATTGATCGGCCACGAAAGCGAAGTCGCGTTTCACGGTTTGTAGGTCGGATATGGTCAAAGCAGGTTTCGCCTTGGTGGCTTTTGCCCGAGGTTGCGGAATCGCGTCCAGATTTAGCTCGAATGCGGCAATGTTTTTGGGCAAATCCAAGTCTTTGATCAGTTTGGGGTGCAGCTCACCGAACCACCCGATGATATTTTTTGGCCCCAACTGCACGCGGCCGCCCCGGCCCGGATGCGACCATGTTGCGGGCTCAGCTACAATTTGCAGATTGTTGGGATCGACACCCAACTGCGCCAATGTCTCAAACAGATCGGCCTTAGCTTCAAACACATCTGGTTTTTCTGCTTTGCCCTGCCAATGGCGGCCCACTTGGCTATAAGTGTCCAAGCCAGCACGTACGCCAGCGGCATAGTTATGTTGCCCATCTGGAGCGGCGGTTTTAAACACCTGACCAACTTCGAAAAGCGACAAGTTGGCAATGCCTCGGTTGGTGTTGCGGTTGACCGCTGCCAGCAAGCCGGGAAGCAAAGAGGGGCGCATATCGCTTAGTTCTGCGCTGATCGGATTTTCCAACTTCAGCTCATCTTGGCCGCCGCCAAAGGCTGCTGCTTCTTTTTCAGAAACAAAGGACCAAGTCACTGCTTCATTAAAGCCACGCGCCGCCAAAGCCCGCCGCGCAATACGACGACGGTTTTGAATCGTTGTGAGCATTTTAGGCGCAACGCTGGTGAGACGCGGCAATGGATCAACAGGCACATTGTCGACGCCGACAATGCGCATCACTTCTTCCACCAAATCTGCTTTGCCCTCAATGTCGGGCCGGTAAGACGGCACCGCCACTTTCACCACATCGCCAGATCCAGCCACCCAAAAGCCCAGACGGCTCAATACGGCCTTCACCTCGACGAAAGGTACCTTCAAACCGGTCAGGCGGGTGATTTCCGCCAGTGGGAAGTCGATGACTTTTTCCTCAGGTTGCACATCGCCTGTGACGGTGATTTCGTGCACTTCGCCACCGCAAATCTCCAAAATCAGTTTGGTGGCCAATTCGAGACCTGCGATCGTCAGCTCTGGATCAACATGGCGTTCCAGCCGATAACGCGCATCAGAATTGATGCCGGTTTTGCGGCCAGTTTGCGCGATTTCGATCGGTTCCCACCATGCACTTTCCAAAAACAAGCTGGTGGTGTCTTCGGTACAACCGCTTTCTTCACCGCCCATAATGCCGCCAATACAAAGCGGGCCATTATCATCAGCTAAGATACACATGGTTTCGTCAAGCTGATAGGTTTTGCCGTCCAGCGCTAAAATCTCTTCGCCTTTTTTGGCGTTGCGCGCGTGGAACTGGCCGTTGATTTTGTCAGCGTCGTAGGCGTGCAGCGGGCGGCCACGATCGTAAGACACATAGTTAGTGATGTCGGCCAACGCGTTGATGGGCCGCAGACCGATCGCGATCAAACGCTGCTGCATCCATTCGGGCGATGCGCCATTTTTTACGTTTTTGAACAAGCGGCCAGCAAATTGCTGACAGGCTTGGGGCTCACCCTCGCCAAAGCGAAACTCAACAGAAATATCGCCTTTGCCGTCCAATGTTGCAGGCACAGGTTGGACAGTACCGTCCTTCAATTCACCAACGCCCACGGCGGCCAGGTCGCGTGCGACACCGTAAATGCCGGTGCAATCGCCACGGTTGGGGGTGATGGCGATGTCGATCACCACATCGTTCAGTTTGGCATAATCAACATAGCGCTCGCCTACGGGCGCATCCGCTGGCAAATCAATGACGCCGTCATGATCGTCAGACAGGAGCAATTCACGCTCAGAACACAGCATGCCATTGCTTTCTTCGCCGCGGATCACGCCTTTGGACAACACAAAATCTGTGCCGGGAATATAGGTGCCTGAAGCGGCGAACACGCCCTTCATGCCCGTGCGCGCATTGGGGGCGCCGCACACCACTTTCACGGGGTCGCCTTTGCCAGTGCTCACTATGCACACTTTTAGCTTGTCCGCATTGGGGTGTTTTTCAGCGGAAAGAACTTCGCAAACTGTAAAATCCGCGAGTGCTTTTGCCTGATCTTCAACCTCTTCCACCTCAAGTCCGATCTGGGTGAGGGTTTCAATGATCTCATCGTTGGACGCAGTGGTGTCCAGATGATCTTTTAGCCAGTCAATTGTAAATTTCATCGGTTTTACTCTTTTGTCGTCGTTTGATCCGCTAACGCTTCAATCAGCTTAAAGCGCTCGCACACCAGTTTCATTTCGGGTGAAAACCCGCCATTCCGGGTAAAAAATTCTTTGTGGCCATCATGCCAATATTGATAGCTCAAATCCCCTTCGCCTTCGGCGCGGGCAAAATCCTCATCCACTTCGTCAAAGCGTTTCACCTCCACTGAGGTCGTTTCGATGATGCATTGGGGCACGCCGTCCCAGTTGGGCACAATGTAGCGCTTCCCCACTTCAGGCAAAGGTTCGCCATCGGCTTCATAATGTACCAGCGCCCCACAGGTCGCGGTTTTCTTGCCCGCAACAATCAGGCCAACCAGTTCGTTGCACAGGGTTTCGCTGTCGCCAAATTCAGAGATTTCGAGCTGGCGCAAATGTTGCGGCAGGCTGGAAACAATGAAGAAGCGCTTGAGCAAATGGGCAAAGCCGCGGGCGTCATCAATGGCGAAATGGCTGTGCGGCTGGAACCCAATCCAGCTATCAGGCACCCGCCGTGTGGTCCATTCCTGATGCGGCACGCCAGCCAAAATGCCCGACATGGTGTAAATATCCGCCGCCCCGCCGCTAAAGATCACTTGGCTGTGGGTGGGGCCAGAAAAGACGCGCGAACGGGTATAAAGATCCAAATAATGATCGATGAAGATGCCGTCAAAAATGAGTGGCGCGGCGGCGAACACCTTGCGCCCCTCAAAGCCCTTCACCCACGCGGCATATTCCTTCATCACCTTTTCCGGTGATTGGGCATTTTCGGTGGCCGCCTTATAGGCATCGGGTTCGGTCTTCCACCATTCCATGGTTTTAGGGTCGGGCACCCGGTCTTTGCGCGGCTCAAGCACAGCTTGAAACTCACCCAAAAACTGGCCACGGCGATTCATCGCCACACTGGCAAAGCTCAGCATAGAGTTGCGCAGGGGGCTGGGGCCATCGCTTTCAATGTCGGTCACGATATAGATTTCTTCCATATCGCTGACGGGCATGGTCACGAAGACAATCCTCCAAACAGGGTCGGCAGATCCAGTGGGCGGAAGCCATAATGGTCGAGCCAGCGTTGATCAGCGCCAAAGAAATCGCGCAGGTCAGGCATGCCATATTTCAGCATGGCGATCCGGTCGATGCCCATGCCCCAAGCAAAGCCTTGATAGATATCAGGGTCGAGCCCACAATTGCGGATCACATTGGGGTGCACCATGCCGCAGCCCAGAATTTCCATCCAGTCGCTGCCTTCGCCAATTTTCACTTCATTGCCGGAGCGGTCGCACTGCACATCCACTTCCATGGATGGTTCGGTGAACGGGAAGAATGACGGGCGGAAGCGGGTTTTAACGTGATCAACTTCAAAGAAGGCGGTCAAAAACTCTTCCAGCACCCAGCGCAACTGGCCGATATGTGATGATTTATCAATCACCAAGCCTTCCAACTGGTGGAACATGGGTGTGTGGGTCTGGTCGCTGTCGCAACGGTAGGTGCGGCCCGGAATCACGATGCGGATCGGCGGCTCCTGATTTTCCATGGTGCGGATTTGCACCGGTGAGGTGTGCGTGCGCAGCACCATCTTGCCTTGATTGGAGCCTTCACCCTCTTGCTGCTTCATGAAGAACGTGTCGTGCATTTCGCGCGCGGGGTGACCTTCGGGGAAGTTCAACGCGGTGAAATTGTAATAGTCGCTTTCAATATCGGGGCCTTCGGCAATGGCGAACCCCATATCGGAAAAGATCGCAGTGATTTCATCAATGGTTTGGCTGATCGGGTGGATAGAGCCGCGCTGCATGGGCCCTTGTTGCAGCGGCAGGGTAATGTCCACTTTTTCAGCCGCCAACTTGGCATCCAGCGCCGCATTTTCCAATTGCTCTGCCTTGGCTTCAATCACCTCGGCGATTTCGGTTTTTAGGCCATTGAGCGCGGGGCCAGCCACTTTGCGCTCTTCGGGGGTCATTTTGCCCAAGCCTTTCAGCTGTTCAGAAATGGAACCCTTTTTGCCCAAGGCGCCAACCCGAACCGCATCCAGTTCTTTTAGGTCAGCCGCGTTTTCAACCGCAGCCAGGATTTCAGATTTGAGCGCGTCCAGCGCTTTGGTATCAACCATTTGTTCGGACCCCTTGTCCCGTTTATTCGTTTAAGCAGCGAGAAGATTTGCGCACCATATAGGCGCACAAAGCCTTTAAACACAAAAGCCTTGCGCCAACCCCAGACTGGAGGATGGCGCAAGGCTTTAAATTCGGCCTCAGAAAAGATAAGGCGAGGAGTGCTTAGCTGGCAACCCGAGCGTGGGTTGTCGCGTCAACATCCTTAAGGTAACCGAGCGCTTTTTTGGCAGTTTCCACCAGCGCTTTGAAGCTTTCTGGCTCACGAACGGCCAGGTCAGCCAATACTTTACGGTCAACCGCAACCTCAGCTTTGCTGAGGCCGTCGATAAATCGACCATATGTCAAGCCATGCTCGCGAACAGCAGCGTTGATACGCTGGATCCACAATGCACGGAAATTACGTTTTCTCGCCTTCCGGTCGCGATATGCGTACTGACCCGCTTTTTCCACCGCTTGCTTTGCAACGCGAATGGTATTCTTGCGACGGCCATAATAACCTTTGGCTGATTTGAGCACCTTTTTATGACGGGCGTGGCTCGTTGCGCCTCTTTTTACACGTGACATGGATTTAGTCCTTAAAAGTCAGATTATTAGGCGTAGGGCAGGAATTTTTTCACCGTGCGTGCATCTTGTGCACACATTGCGCTCGTACCACGGTTTTGACGGATATATTTACCGTTGTGGCTGATCAAACGGTGGCGTTTGCCTGCTGCTGCGGCCATGACTTTGCCAGTGCCAGTCACTTTAAAGCGCTTTTTAGCGCCAGACTTTGTCTTAAGCTTGGGCATTTTGCTTTTCCTTCTTGTTGCCTCATCCCCGGTGGGATTTGGCGGGTTTTAAGCATTATGGATCGACACGGCATACCCTTTTCAGGCCGGACGATCCGCTTGAACTTGAGGGTTATAAGAGCACACAGTGCAAAATGCAAGCCTTGTGCGCTGTTCTTTTAGCGGTTTTTACACGTCGTGCTGGTCAATCAGAATATCATTGCCATCAGGGTCTTTGAACAAGGCCATTTTGGGATAGTCCTCACCTCCCATTTGCCGTGAATAGTCCACCCCCATCTCATCCAGCTTTTTGTGGATTGGTTTTATATCCTTTGGATTGAACGTCATGATGTTTTGTTCAAACATGCCTTGGAAAATTCCCACTTTGGCATCGCCATTTTGCAGCACCAGCCAGTTTTGTGCCTGATCGCCAGCGACGATTTCAAACCCCAAATTTTGATAAAATTGCTTCGACACTTCAATGTCTTTGACATTCAAGCTCACCGAAAAACGTCCCAGTTCCATTTTGTCCTCACATTGCCTGATTGTTCATTTTTGATTTTGTCCAGAAATAGTGGCCAAGCCCGCCCAGCACTGAAACCACAAGCCCGATCATCCAAACAGTTGCTGCCATCACCAAAAACACCATGATGGGTTGAGCAAACATTTCGCGTTGCGCCATGGCCTCTTCCACCATGCGCTCATATTCCGGACCTTCTTGCACCGGCAGTGTGCTCAAATAATACTCGAAATAGGCGTCCATAAAGCCGGGATTGATCATAAAGGTATAGATCACGTCACATATGGCGAAGATTGTGCCGGCGATCACGGCGATACCCACACCAAATATAATGCGCTGCCACAGGCTTTGCTTATCGGCCCGCTCATTAAACTGTTTGTGCATGGCGAAAAGAATGATGGCCAGAGCGGCGATCATCCCCACATAGCCTGTGACTTCCGCTATGCCCATATTTTGCGCTTGATTGCCGGCCACCACAAAATATGAGCCGAACATAAATATGGTCATGACCGCGCCAACAATGACGCCCCATTTAAAGATTGTTTGCATTTCTTCCCCCAAAAGCGTTTTTGCGGGATTTATCTTGACCGATCAGGGTGCACTTGTCCTCCCCCAAAAGGAGGAAGCGGGACATTATTCAATCAAACCAAGGGCGCGCGCCTCGCTGGCCGCCTCTGTGCGATTGGCCACATCCAGCTTTGAAAAAATGTTCTTCACATGGGTTTTGATGGTGGATGGCGCCACCTTCAGCTGCGCAGCGATCTGCTTGTTGGTGTAGCCATGCACCAGAAAAATCAACACGTCGGTCTCGCGTTCTGTGAGACCAATTTCGGCGATACGCCGCGCGTCGCGCACTGGAACCGATGGGCGCAACATGCCGAGTTTGGGCCGCGCCCAGAGCCAAACGCCGACACCACCGAGCACCAGAAAGATCAAAGCAATTAGGGTTGGATAAAGCCCGCCTGGCCAAAAATAGGCGTAAGAATTGCGCCGCAAAAATTCCAGCAAGATCAGAAACAGCGCCAGCAAACCGCCATATCTGAATATCGCTCCACTCATCACGCCAACCTCATTTGCTTCCGAAGCTTTTTAGCTTTGCCTAACTTATGACACACAGACTTTACTGCTGCTGGAATAAATTCCCTTACATTCCGCAAAGGTTTTGTTAACCTAGGGTTATATTTATAGCAGTTTTTTGAGAATTTTCTCGATGCCCTCTCCATTTCTAGAACGCCACATTTCTGGCTATAAAAACGCTTTCAATGATTATTTGCGCTATGGCACGCCGATTGAGCGTAGCCTTAAAACGAAGGCGCAGCGCCACACCGGCTATTATATCTGGACGACGCGGCAGGATCAAAAAGTCCGCCCCTCACATGCAGCCAATCACGGCAAAATTTTTGCATGGGATAACCCGCCACCCACAGGCCATCCCGGCGAGGATTTTGGTTGCCGCTGCCGCGCGGTGCCCTATGTGCCCAGCAGTGCCGAACAGTTTGAGATTAAGTTGCATGATGTTTCTGACAATGGACGCGCCTGGAGCGACATTGATTATGTACTGCATTATTTCTATGGCAAAGGCCGAGCGATTAGACTGCGCAATACGGGCAATCTCGTCAAAGTGGTGCGGGAATATCGCAGAGAAGCCATTGATGACCCCGCAAGACTGCCTGGTCAAATTGCTGATGAAGCGCGGAAATTCAAAGCGTGGGAAAGGGAGGGCGTTGCGTTTTCCTATCCATTTGGTTCGACTTACCCGATGAAGGATGTCGTTTTCTCTTTGGGCACGACCACGATACGCGGCAAATTCAACGGCCGCTGCCAAAGGATTGGTGACAAACTGCAAATTGAAGGCAAAATTAATTTTGAGTTGTGGGACGAGTTTCTAGACCCACTTAATATCGGTGCCTACCTCAGAGACAACAATATTGATCCGCATTCTGATGAAATCATTATGCATGATGCATTGGAGAAGCTGCGGCGGCGTCTGCGCCTCCATTTGCCCAAGATAGATGGCGATATTTTGTGGCATCGTCTCAGACGGAAAGATTTGCGGGAGATACCCGGCAGCAAGTTTTACGCAATCACGGACAATTGGCGCGGCACCGTCATCGCAAGGGTAAATGTCGATGGGACAGCAAGCAGATTCAAGAAATAGCGATTCACCAGAATACTATGATGCGATTGGCTGTCTGATCTTGGCTGTGCTGCTTGCAGCAGTGCTGGGGCTTTGGATCCTTTACACCAACATTGCCGAGCGCTTTTTCTGTGTTGAAATGCCCAACGGGTTACTGATCGGACGGGCAACTGTCTTTTCAAAAATGCATGCTGGGGGTGGTTCTGATGCGGACATCGCAATCAAATATCCGGATGGGCGTATTTTGCGGCGTGGCGATGGCACCATCAGTTTTTATGATTTTGAGTCAATGGCCGGGAGTTATCCTAGTGACGATGAAAGCAAATTTAATCGCTTTATCTACATCAAGGATGTGGGCCTGTTTATTGAATCTGAACAACCCGATCAGTTCCGCCATTACTGGGAAACGAAGAAAAAGGAAATTTTCAGCGAACCAAGCAGCAACTTGCCTGACTCATTTGGCGGCAACCTTCACTACACCTATTTAATGCTGGATAAAAACCGTGAATATCAGCGCGCGCGGTGTCCCACCGCCTGGTTTTTGCCAGAAAAATAAAGGCTCCCGAAGGAGCCTTTTGCATTCTTGATAAAGGTCTTTTATTTTGTCGCTGTCGGCGCCAGGATCATAATCATCTGGCGGCCTTCGGTTTTCGGCTTGGCTTCAACTTTGGAGATCTCTTGCACGCGCTCGCGCACTTGATTCAAAAGTTGCAGGCCGAGTTCTTGGTGCGCCATTTCACGTCCGCGGAAACGCATCGTGACCTTCACTTTGTCACCACCTTCCAAGAACTTCACAACATTGCGCATCTTAACCTCAAAGTCGTGCGTGTCCGTATTCGGTCGCATCTTGATTTCTTTGACGTCGATGACTTTTTGCTTTTTGCGCGCTTCGGCAGCTTTTTTCTGTGCTTGGTATTTATATTTACCCAAGTCCAGAATCTTACAAACTGGCGGCTTCGCATTTGGCGAAATTTCAACAAGATCCAAACCGGCATCTTGTGCCATAGTCATGGCTTCGCGTGTATTCACCACGCCGCGGTTTTCCCCTTCAGCATCGATAAGCTGAACTTCAGGTACATTGATTTCGCGGTTAGAGCGTGGCCCGTCTTTTTGGGGTTGTACAGGTCTTTGTGGACGACGAATGGTGTCAATTCCTTCTTTAGACAAAAGATATTAGTTGTGACGCATAAAATCTGGTCAAATGGCCTCAAAGTCAACACCTTGAGCCAAAGATTCGACACTCGAGGCGAAAATAGTACCTAATGAGTAAAAAGAAAAGCAAATGCAAAAGCCAACCCATTGGATTGAACACCAAAATCAACATTCCACACACAAATTGGCGGTGCTCCATCAGGGCGACCAAACACCGGGTTTGTTTTGGCTTGGCGGCTTTATGTCCAATATGTGCGGTGGAAAAGCAATTGCCATGGCTGCTTTGGCCCAAGAATTGGGGTTGGCCAGCACCCGCTTTGACTATGCGGCACATGGTCAATCCTCCGGCGACTTCCGAGATCAGACCATTTCCAGTTGGCTTGCGGATGCCGTTGCCGTTTATCAACGGTTCGCAGATGGGCCGCAAATTCTTGTCGGCTCTTCGATGGGTGCGTGGATTGCGTTGCTGCTGAACCGATATTTGCTTGAACATGGCCACCCCCCTGCCAAGGCATTGGTGCTGATTGCGCCAGGGGTCGATTTCACCAAACGATTATTGCCGCAGCGATTTGCCCCTGAAGATTTTGCCAAGCTTGACCGCGACGGTGAATTGCGGCGCGAAAGTCGATATGGCGACGGTCCATATATTTACACCAAGAAGCTGGTGGAAGATGGCAACGCCAACAGCCTGTTAGATGCCCCACTGAAAACAGGCGCGCCGGTGCATATTATTCATGGTGGCGAAGATCCGGATGTCCCTCTAAGCCACGCGCAAGAAATCTACCGCCACTTTTTGCATGATGATGCGCGATTTACGCTGGTGCCCGATGGCGACCATCGGCTAAGTCGCCCAGAGGACCTAGCCCTATTGCAAAGCATTATCCGCTCATTTGCGTCAGAATAGATTCCAGCCCCTCGCGGTAGGTGGGGAATTTAAGGGTGACGCCCAAATCCTTTTTCAAACGCGCATTGCCACAGCGTTTATTGTCGCCATAAAATGACCGCGCCATGGGCGTCATATCCGCTGTTTCGAACGGTTCTTCAGGTGGCAAAGGCAAATTGGCCAGTTGCGCTGCATATTCGATCACGGTTTGCGGTGGGGCCGGCTCATGGTCGGCACCATTGAAAACGCCTGTGGCCCGCTTTTGTGCCGCCGCACAAACAATTTGCGCGATGTCCACCACATGAATGCGGTTAAACACCTGCCCCGGTTTGATGATGCGGCGCGACTTGCCATTGCGTAATTTTTCAAATGTTGAACGTCCGGGGCCATATATGCCCGCCAGACGGAAAATCGCGAAATCGACGCGCGCTTTTTTGCAGGCCGCAGCCCAGGCGGCTTCGGCATCCACGCGCCATTTACCGCGTTTGGAGACAGGCGTGGGCGGCGTGTCTTCCGAAATCCATGCACCGTCAAAATCGCCATAAACACCAACGGTTGAAAGATAGCCCACCCATTGCAGCCTTGGGCAAGTCGATTTCAAATCACCCAGACCCGGCAACACCGGATCGCCTGCCTCGGAAGGGCTGGCTGAAATCACCAAATGTGTTGCCTCGCGCAAATGCGCCGCAACATCGGAGTTGATCTCACCATCAAACAGCTCAACGGCAAAGCCCTTCTCCGCCAGCTTCTCTTGCTTTTCAGCCGAGCGCGTGGTGCCCACCACGTCACCGGGGAAGGCCCTGGCGATATGTTGAGCCGAATATCCAAGGCCAAAGATAAACATTTTCATGGTGCGGTCCGGTCCCATTCTGCACAAACATCGTGATCGTTTTCTGATGGATAATGGGCTTGGCGCAGTTGGTCAAACGCTTCACTGTCGTAATGTTGATCAATCGCCCACACGGCCGCCGCACGCACTAGCGGACTTTCGTCGCTTAAATGCGGTTTGATGGCGGCGACAATGTCATTTTTGTGTGGCGCATTGCCCAAAGCGATCAACACATTGCGGATAAAGGCGTCGCGCCCCAGCCGTTTGATGGGTGATCCTTTGAAAAAGGCGCGGAAATCGCCATCGTCAAATTTGGCCAGCTCCACCAAAGGTGGCGCGCGCAAATCGTCGCGGCTGCGCAATTTTTCATCGAGCGCCACGGACGCAAACTTGTTCCATGGGCACACGGCCAAGCAATCATCGCAGCCATAAATGCGGTTGCCGATGGGCTTGCGAAATTCAACCGGAATGATGCCCTTATATTCATTGGTCAGATAGGCGATGCAACGCCGCGCATCCAGTTGATAGGGCGCGGGGAAGGCGTTTGTGGGACAGACATCCAAGCAGCGGCGGCAATTGCCACAACGGTCTGTGCCCGCCGCATCTGGCGCAAATTCCATATCCGTGAGAATCGTGCCGAGAAACAACCAGCAGCCATGGTCGCGGCTGACCAAAACCGTGTGCTTGCCCTGCCAACCGATGCCAGCCTGTTCGCCCAGCGGCTTTTCCATCAGCGGTGCCGTATCGACAAACACTTTGACCTCGCAGTTGCCCTGCCGCGCCAACAGGCCAGCGATCTCTTTCAGCTTGCCTTTGATGATGTCGTGATAATCGCGGTGACGGGCGTAAACGGAGATCAGTCCGTTTTCTGTGTCGTCCAATTGGTCGAGCGGGTTTTGATCCGGCCCATAATTATACCCCAGCACGAGGGCAGATTTGGCCTCGGGCCACATATGTTGTGGGCTTGTCCGGCGGTCCAGCGTGTCTTTGAGCCAGTGCATGTCCCCGTGAAAGTCACGCGCCAGCGCTTCATTCAGTCGTTCGGGCGCTTCAGGATGCCCGTTGGCCTGCGCGACACCAAAGCTGACAAACCCCAGATCGTGGGCGCGTGCCTCAATTGTTTGACGCAGTTTTTCAGCCGATTGGGTCACGGGTTAAAAGTCGAGGTCAGCATATGTCGAGGAGGCGGGCATGCCCAGCACCCGATCGGCCAACAAAGTTCTAAAGGCAGGACGAGACTTCAGGCGTTGATACCATTCTTTGACCTCCTGAACATCGTCCCAAGGCATTTCGGAAAGATAATCAAGGGTTGAGATTTGTGCAGCAAAGGCAAAATCAGCCAAGGTCAATTCTTCGCCCGCCAACCATTTGCGCGTGGACAATAAATAATCGAAATAGGCCAAATGCTCTGCGCGGTTAATCCGCGCCACCCGCAACACATTTGTGTCGGGGGTTTGGCCCTTCATATCGTTTTTGACGAATTTCTCTTCAACAATATAGCGCGACACATCATCTGAGAATTTGAACAATGCCCAATCAAGCAAGCGTCGTGTCTCCGCCCGATCAACCACGTTATGAGGCAGGAGCGGCAGGCCGGTCTCCGTGTTTTCCTCGATAAACATCATCACGGCAGAAACACCAACGATGGCCAATTTTCCCTCTGCCTGCAAAACAGGTGTTTCAGCAGCGGGATTGATGGCCAAAAACTCTTCTTCGCGCCGCCAGGGCTTCACCTCTTTGAGTTCCACATCAAAGCCATATTCAGCGCACATTAAGCGGATGAGCCTCGAATAGGGGTCCAAAACATAATGCAGCAATGTTGGTGCAGACACGAATTACCTCTTTGTTTAGCGCATAGCCAAATTTGCGCCGATTTTATGCGATTGGCCAATGAAATGAAATGCGTTAAGGCAAGATAAGGACATCAAGCTTAATTTGTTCCCCAAAAAGCATCGCTGAGGAGATTTCATGAACCCCGATCAAGGCATTTTTGTGCCCCTCATCTTGGGCATTGTTGAAGGATTGACGGAATTTTTGCCTGTCTCCTCCACTGCGCATATCCTGTTACTGGGCGAATGGCTCGGTTTTGAAAATCCGGGCCGCACATTTGAAGTCTTGATTCAGCTTGGTGCAATCCTGGCCATCATCACCATCTATTTTGGCAAATTACTGCAATTGGTGCGCGACTTTTTCAAGGGTGAAAAATATGCGCTGCGATTCGCGGCGGGCGTGTTGCTGGCATCTGTGCCTGCGGCCTTGGCTGGGGTGCTGTTGCACGGCTATATCAAGTCCGTGCTTTACAACGCCCCCTTGATCATTTGCACCATGTTGATCACTGGTGGCATCATTTTGATCATTGTCGATCGGCTGAAGCTGGAGCCGAAATATGATGATATTTATCATTATCCGCTCAAACTTTGTTTTGGAATTGGCATTTTTCAGATGCTGGCGCTGGTGCCCGGCGTTTCCCGGTCTGGCGCGACCATTGTGGGGTCCATGTTGATGGGCACGGACAAGCGCTCTGCGGCGGAATTCACCTTTTTTATCGCCCTGCCGATCATGACTGGGGCCTTCGGCTACGATCTTTATAAAAATATTGATGTGATCACGCTGGATGCCGGTTTGAACATTGCCGTCGGCTTTGCCGCAGCCTTTGTGGTGGGGGCGATTGTGGTGCGCTATTTGCTCGATTTTGTATCGAAGTTCGGCTTTTCCATCTTTGGATGGTGGCGCATTATTGTTGGTATTTTGGGACTGATCTTTGTCGTTCAGTTTTAATCGAAGGTGAAAAAGGCGGCTAAGCCGCCTTATTCGTTTTAGTGAATTTTCGTCGAGATATAGCTGTCGCGCTTTTTCAAAAAACTACGCAACTGGTCCGGATATTGTGGGGCCACAGCATTCATCACTGATGGACGCTCTGTTAGGGCCGTGCGCCAAGCACGCACCTTGGGCAGATCGACAAAAAAACCAAAATCCTCGATCTCATCAAACACGTCAAAATAGCGGAAGATCGGGCCGAACGAGGCATCGACGACGCTGAACTTTTCGCCCGCGAAAAATGGACCATCACCCAAAACAGGTTCCAGTCGGGCAAACTTGTCCTTGATCTTGGCGATTTGCTGATCGAAGCCTGCTTTGTCTTTTGCGCTATAAAGCCCAGCAATGTCGCCAAGGATCGACGAGCCAAACTCCACCCACGCGCGGTGTTGCGCCCGCTCCAGCGCATCTGCCGGGTGCAGTGGATTTTTCTGAGTATCTTCCAAATATTCAACAATCACCGCTGATTCAAAAATCGCTGCATCATCGGCGATCAATAGCGGCGTTTTGCCCAAAGGTGATTTCTTCACGAACCAATCCGGCTTGTCGCCCAGATCGATATATTCTTTTTCAAATGGCACCTGCTTTTCGCTGAGCGCAATGATGGCGCGTTGCACATAGGGGCACAAATAATGACTGACCAGCTTCAAAGACATGGCGTCTCCTTTCGAATTTAAATGCAAATGCATATAAATCGAAACTAACGTCTTTGTCAATATTGATGCATTTGCATATAAATGCTAGATGTTGGGCATGAGCATAGATAATGAGACCACCCAAGCGTGGCAAAGCCTGCATATCACCAGCCGCGCATTGATTGAGCAGGTGGAAGCCGCCTTCAAGAAAGCGGATCTCCCCAGCCTCAGCTGGTATGATGCATTGTGGGAAATTGAAAAAGCAGGGGAAGAAGGCATTCGCCCCAATGCACTGATCCCGCAATTGCTGTTGCCGCAATATCAAACCTCGCGCCTTTTGGATCGGCTGGTGAACGCGGATTTGATTGACCGGGTCGTATGCGATGAGGATCGACGCGGCTGCCGCGCGGTCATCACGCCAAAGGGCAAAGACATGCGCGCGCGCATGTGGATCATTTATGAAAAATGTTTGGATGAATTCATGCAAAAAAAATTGGGCAAGGATGAACGTGCCACCCTTGCCCAATTGCTCAATAAATTGCGGTAAAGCCTAGTCGCGCTGCAATGGCTCTGTGCGCCGATCGAACTGACCATGCTTCATAAAGCGCCACACATAAGTTGGCATGATCGCCGCCATGGTCTTTGGCTCTATGCCGAATGCCTTCAATGTGCGCTTTTGCTTTTTCGCTTCTTCGCTCACCACATTGTCATGCTGTAGCAATTTCACCTGATCCACAGTTAGCATTGGATTTGGCAAAATCTGCATCACCCAGCCGATGGCTTTGGCAATTGGTGTTGGAATCGGCAGCAGCAAATTTTTGCGCTCGATTTCGCGCAACAGACGCTGCAAAAGCTCTTTCATGGTTTCAACAGTCGGGCCGCCAATCTCATAGATTTTGCCGCCCTTCACGCCACCTTCTGCCGCCACGTCAAACGCGTCAGCCACGTCACCCACATAGATGGGTTGCATCTTGGTGTTGCCGCCCACCAATGGCAGCACAGGTGATAAGCGCGCCAGAGCGCCAAACATATTGAAGAACCCGTCTTCCGAACCAAAAATAATCGATGGACGAATGATAATCGCTTGGGGGAAGGCTTTCAGCACTGCTTGTTCGCCCAGTGCTTTGGACCGGGCATAATCGCTTTCGCTTTCCGCATCCGCACCCAAGGCAGACATATGCACCAATTGGGAGGCCCCTGCGGCTTTAGCCGCTTCAGCCACATTCTTTGCTCCATTGGTTTGCACAGCTTGGAACTTCTGCTTACCGCTTTCAAACAGAATGCCTGTCAAATTGATCACGATGTCCGCACCAGCAACCGCACGCTCAACCGACGGCATGTCGCGTACATTGGCCTGCACCGGGTGAATTTGCCCTACGGCGCCCAAAGGTCGTACATCACCGGCTAGATCTGGACGGCGCACCGCGACGCGGATGCGATAGCCTTTTTTTGCCAAATGCTGAACCAATTGCCGCCCAACAAAACCTGAGCCGCCGAAAATCGTGACCAATTTTGGTGCGTGTTTGCCCATTTCTTCAAAACCTCGGTGCTGGCGCCTGCTTTTTGCGGCGCAATATCGATCTTGACCCCTTCATTAACCCGCGTATGGCCGATTGTCGAGACCGAATGGCACCCGGATTCAAAGGAAAAATTATATAAGGGCAACAAGGCAATTGACAAATCTACAAGCGCCTTTTAGTTCTCATCGCTGTCGTGCCCTGGTGGCGGAATTGGTAGACGCGCTAGCTTCAGGTGCTAGTTTCTGTATGGAAGTGGAAGTTCGAGTCTTCTCCAGGGCACCAATTTCTCAAAGTAACCCATTGATATCCTTCGGTTTTCGCAATGAAACGCAGCGGAGGGTAGACCAAATGGTAGACCATAATGGTTCATTTATTTTCCAAAAACGTGGCGTATTTTACTTCTCTCGTCGCGTCCCAAACGATCTTCTCGACAACTATCAAAAACCTCGAATTGTCTTCTCGCTAAAGACCAGATCAGCACAGACTGCGAAGGCTCGTGCGATGATCTTTGCGACCAAACTTGATGACGATTGGAAGTCTATGCGCTGGCGGGATACCAGCAACCCATTGTCACGCTTCTTGCGGCCTCAGGCCAAGCCAGCAAATGACCTACACCCTACCCCGAAGGCTCCAATGGTCTCCGAAGCAAAATCGGTGTACCTCAAGCATAAAGCCGAGGGACGCCCTAAGACATTTACTCAAGCGGTTGATCGCGCTGTTGATGCACTGGTGTCTTATCTGGGAGACCGCGAGGTCAATAGCTTAACCAGATTGGAAATCAATCAGTTCCGGGATCATCTGATTTCAAAGGGTCTAAGCATATCCAGCGTAAAGCGCTACTTCACCACATTAAAGGCTGTCTTCAATTTCGCTTCCCGTGAATTAGATTTTGAGGAGCCACGCGTGTTCTCTCAGGTTTACTATGGCGAGGACACCGGACCTCAGAAGAAACGCGCGGTATTTCTTCCTGACGAGTTAGCCAAGATACAACGAGAATGCCGCATAAAAGACGACGAACAGCGTTGGTTGATCGCTTTACTGAGTGATACCGGTATGAGATTGAGTGAGGCTCTTGGTATTACGAAAGAAGATATAGCCCTGTCCGCGAAGCAGCCTTATATTGACCTTAAGCCTCACCCCTGGAGACGTCTTAAAACGACCGCAAGCGCTCGCAAAGTCCCATTGGGCGGTCATGCACTATGGGCTGCAAAACGGGCCTGTGAGGCTTCCGAAAACGCATTTCTGTTCCCGAAATATTGCGATGAGACAACGTGTCGTGCAAACTCTGCCAGTGGTGCATTGAACAAATGGATATCACCTAGAGTTTCTAACGGTGCAGTTGTTCACTCATTGCGACACACTTTTAGGGATAGATTGCGAGCCGTTGAGTGTCCAAAGGACATCATTGACCGCATTGGCGGCTGGAGCATTGGCGGCGTTGGCGAAAGCTACGGTGAAGGCCACCCAATTTCTGTGCTTTCGAAGTGGGTTTGCAAGGCTGTGGGAGATTAAAGAGGGCCTTTGGTCTACCCTCCGCTGCGTTTCATTGCGAAAACCGAAGGATATCAATGGGTTACTTTGAGAAATTGGTGCCCTGGAGAAGTTAGTTTCTCATCACAGGCATCTCAAAATAACTGATATCCAACGATTTCAATAAGTTAGCTAAGACGCAGTTCGATGTAAAGGGGCATTTTTGGTCTACCATTTGGTCTACCCTAAAGGCCCCTTGATTAATCGCTGGGGACCCTCGAGATTGTCGCGCGGTATAGGATGGATTTCTCAGGGTACCTCACCCCCACCGGGGGAAGATACAAAAGCTAATCAATACGATTGGGGCTTCAGATTTTTTCTGATTTCCCTTTGTGTGTTCTCCCACATTTTTTGACAGGTCTGGCATCTTCTCCGTATCCTCCAGGTGGCTCTCAGAGACTCCCTCAGCTGCTTTCTTAGCGTGTGTGCGGCAACGGGGGTACCGAACAAGCTGAATGGACTCTCTAAGGCCATTTATTTGTCTCGTGGAGCCAATGTACAAAATGCCGAGAACCCTCAAGGCAGACATAAGGAACTAATCGGCCATAGAGGCCTTGCCAGAGCCGCCTCGGGATGCCTCTGAGACAGACACTAAACCCAGGAGGATCGCCCTTCTTGAGTCCTCAGCGAGCCTCTAAATACCATTCAGCTCAAACAACTTGCGTTTAGCTGCGACACGCCAGCAACCCATACAGATGAAGTGTCCTCTTTAAGGTGCCCGGAGAACTTAAAGCCCTCCCAGAACACCTAGAAGCAACACAACAAGACATTAAGATAGAGAGACACAGTGATAAACCTAAGAGTACACCAGTACATTGATTAAATCTTCAATTAGGAACTGTCACATACCCATAGATATCCTAGAGAGGTCTACAACTAAGACATCTCATAAGACTGGATTTGTCCTAAGCTAGATTTACTACAAGTGATCGAGTGAGACCCCTTAGGGTATCATCATGCCTCTCATGTCGCATCATGATCTCATAAAGGTGGGCCTTCGTCTTCCTATAGAATCTCTAAGGGGAAACCCCACCTTTTTATGTCTGACTCCTAAG
>NZ_AUHV01000003.1 GCF_000423365.1 Maritalea myrionectae DSM 19524
CATCCATCTGAGCCGCACCAGTGATCATGTTTTTCACATAGTCAGCGTGGCCTGGGCAATCAACGTGCGCATAGTGGCGACCGTCTGTTTCGTACTCAACGTGCGCTGTGGAAATGGTAATACCACGTGCTTTTTCTTCTGGCGCTTTGTCGATCTCGTCAAAAGCTGTGCCTTGACCACCTGTCGCTTCAGACAATACTTTCGTAATCGCTGCTGTCAGGGTCGTCTTACCATGGTCAACGTGACCAATAGTCCCAATGTTTACGTGCGGCTTGTTCCGCTCAAACTTTTCCTTCGCCATGCGTATAATCTCCGTTCGCTTAGCATCCGGCTAATTAATAAACACGGGACAGGTCCCCTGCCGGAATTCGTTGCGTCTATTACCCCAAATTTTGCAAAGACAAAAGCCCTAATTTTCAACTTATTAAACGCCAATGCCTATTCGAACCACTTTGCTCCATTTTCGCAGGGTTTTCGTCGGCTTTTTACTTATAATTGCCGATGCGTTCGATCAAAAAATCAAAGAATTGATCGCGGTTCACGTCGTAGGCCCATTGGGCATTTGCGGGCTTGCCCGTCACGCCCCAGAAATCAACCGCCGTGTGGCCGCGGGTCAATTCGCTTTGCGTTTCAATGGCGATATGACAGGGCTTTAACTTGAACAAATCCGGCTTCAACATCCAAGCCACCGTGCACGGATCATGCAATGGGCCGCCCTCAGCGCTATATTTCGCCGCATCATATTGCCCGAAAAACTCAAGCATTCCGGCACAAGATCTTGCGACCCTGCTCCCCAAAGCATTCAACCGGCCGACAATTTCCGGGCTAGTCATTACTTTATGGGTCACGTCCAAGCCAAACATGGCGATCGGACGACCGCATTTCATCACAATATCCGCCGCATGCGGATCCACATAAATATTGAATTCAGCTGACGGCGTCACGTTCCCGGCTTCAAATGAGGCGCCGCCCATAATTGCAATCTGCATGATCTTGCTCGCAATATCCGGTGCTTTTTTCAGCGCCATGGCCAAATTGGTCATTGGTCCGGTGATCACCATCTCAACGCTGTCATCCGCCGCCGCACGCAAGCTATCGATGATAAAATCAACGCCATGCTGGTCTTGCTTTGGCAAGCTCGGCTCGAAAAACTCGATGCCATCAATACCTGTCTCGCCATGAACATATTCAGCCGTGAACAATGGTTCCACCAGCGGCCCCATGCAGCCAGCATAAACCGGCACATCCTTGCGGCCTGCCATTTCAACCAGAATACGGCAATTGATCTCCGTGCGCGTCAACGGCACATTGCCCCCGGCAGCTACAACGCCCAGCACATCAAGCTCAGGCGCATTCAGCGCCAAAAACAGCATCAGCGCATCGTCTTGTCCGGGATCACAATCAAGTATTACAGGGCGTTTATCAGTCATAAATCATTCTCCATTGCCGCCCGGACCATGCGCGGCAGATAATTTGCGGTCAAGCCAGATTATCAATATCCCCCAGCAATCCCACTTTCGATGATCATAAAAATGGGCGATCAACCCAATCAGCTTGACCGCCCATTCATTTTTCTCAACTCAGCTTACTCAGCCGACATGCTATCCAACGCGACGCTGAGCTCTTCCAGCACATAGGCAAGCCAACGTGTGGCACCATCTGGGGTCCCGAACCGACGGTTTGCCCAGTCCTCAATTAGTCGTGGATCATGCTTTGGGTCAGCCAGGAAATCGGCACCTTGAGCCAAAACCAAGCGATGCGCTTCGGCAGATACATGGGTCAGGCTAGACTTCACCGCGACATCGTCGGAAAGACCCGCCAAATCGCTATCGGCAAACTGCCCAGCCAAATATCCAGCCAATGCCGCATATTTCTGCGCTGCGTCATTACCCATCATAACCTCATGTTCACTCAATGCGCTCGAACCAGCGGGTGGCATGGTTGGAAACGATGTTAGAAGAAAACACCCCCCATGACCATCAGCCTCGATCACCGTGCGCAACCGATCCGAATTCACAATATTTTGCAAACTTGCTGGCCGATAGGCGACACGACCAACAATGGCTGTTGCAACAAAATTATCCACCCGACGCTGACCATGCAGCGCATTGTTGGCCCAATTATTGACCGCAACACGCACACCCGTCAGCCCGGCTGTGATGGCCAGTTCGGCTGTTTGTTGATCAGTATAGGTGCTGGCATTTTGGATATTGGGCGAGTTAATTAGCCGATTGACCAATTGCGCATCGGTCTTGCCGACATGGCGGGCAATCGTATGCCCACCAGCCAACTCCTGTGCAGTCAGCCAGCCCAATGGAAACGGGTTGGGCAAGCATTGCGCCTGCGCCAAGGGCACAAGCAAGGCGAGCATCAAAACGCTCAGATTTAAACGAATGAAATGTTTCATTTTACTGTCCTTCAGTTTGTTTGGGGGAGAAAGTGGGGTGCGCCACGCGCACCCCACCCTGCACAGCGGTCGCACCGTGTTAGATCAGGGGAGGAGTCTAACCTTGGGATGGCAATCCGCCGTTGCGTCTCGCGCTATGCTTGTTGGAACAAGTTCTGCTCGGTGAAATTCAGCGTGATGTCGGTAACACCATCAAACTCCACCTTGTAAGCGTGCGATGTTTCCTCAATATCGATCACATCGCCTTCGCTATATTTGGCGGACATGATGTAATATTCAGGGTGCGGCGTGAACACATAGTCGATGTTCGGCAGCAACTGCACGGACACAGCAGGCTTCCGGTTCATTGCAATGCCCAATGCCAAATCCATTTGGGCGGAACTTGCCGCCGCATTAGTTGGAATTTTGTCATCAGAATTGGCAGCGATGATGCCCGATGTGGTGTTGCCCGGCACGCCGTCAAAATATGGCGCCCCGTTCGGGAACGTCCCGTCATAGCTCACATTCACAAGGTTGGTATCGTCGACCTTTACCGGAATTTGGGTTGCCGTTTGGAACTTACGCGGACTGGCGCTTGTGCCTTCCTGCTGCAAATAGCCAGCATTGATTGAATAGTCGATAAACCAATTGAACTGGGAGATGCTGGGGTTGCTCACGCTCCCGCCTGCTGCCGAGCCCACAATCCATGCGAGGGAAATGGGGTCCGTTGAAGGTTTCGACGTTACGGGCATTTTTTGGAACAGCACAAAGGTTTGCAGAAGCGAATTCTGGTTGTTCACTTTCAGTGAGTATTGCGTGCCGAGAGCGGCTGGATCGTTAGACATGATTGTCTCCTTAAAGGTTTTTCGCTTCAGTGTGAGCCGACCACCGACTCACTGTTCTAAAGCGTTCCTTTTCGCGACACGGCGCCGCAGGAAAACAGGCATAAAGCACGCCGCAAGCTGCCCTCGCTAACCCAGCAAACACGCACATAAATAGATAAAATTGATAGGAAAATATTCTTATTAGCCGCTTGACATTGTTCAGTTCACATGGTTTAAAAGGGAACCATTTTAGAACAAAGCAAGAACATTTTATAAGCAAAATCAATACTTAACGGGAGGTCACAATGCTGCTTGGCTATGCACGCGTTTCAACCGGAGAGCAAAACGTAGATCTTCAAATTGCTGCACTCAGGAAATGCGGCTGTGACCGCATTTTTTTGGACGAAGGTATTTCTGGAAAAGAGATTTCACGCCCGTCCCTCAACCAGATGCTGAGCGTGCTCCGCCGCGATGACAAGATCATCGTGTGGCGGCTTGATCGATTATCCCGATCCCTCTCCGATCTCTTAGGATTGATCAAGGAGCTGGAGGCATTGGGCGCTGGCTTTCAATCCTTGACCGAACAGATTGACACTTCAACTCCATCAGGAACCTTGATGTTTCATATGATGGGCGCATTGGCGGAGTTTGAGCGCGCCCTCATCTCCGAACGCACAAAGGCAGGCATGCGTGTCGCACATTTGCGCGGAAAAACTTTGGGCCGCCCTTCATCGCTGTCGTCTGCGCAAATCGCGTTGGCGCAACAGCTAACAAATGAGGGACAGCCCATGCATAAAATCGCCCGCCAGTTTGGCGTCAGTCGATCAACCATCTATCGATCAATCGCGAAGCACAATGCCGCAAATGAAAATCATGCGGACAAAGCCGGTGGCATTTCCGACCGATAGTTGCCTACATGCATTTCTTGCATTTGGTGGCGTATGGGATGACTTCGAGACGCTCGTCCGAAATCTCATCGCCACACTCGACACAAATGCCAAAGGTGCCATTTTCAATGCGCGTTAGCGCGTGTTCAATGTGTTCAAGTTCTTCCTTGCCCGCATTGCCCAGCCCTTCGAGCATTTCATCATCCTCGCGCTCAACCGCGCGCTCTTCTGTATCAGGGCTCGGCTCGTCGTCCAATTGATCCTCGATATTGTGCAAACGCACATCGAGCTCTCTTTGACGCGCCAATAGTTTTTGTTTGTAGGCCTCAATATCTCGCATAGGTCACCTCTTGTTTGGATGACAATAAGTTTGCCATCAAACGGCTTGCGCCAAATTGATCTGGCGCAAGCCCAGCATACATTATGCTTTTACAGGTAAAAACATGCCGAAGCGATAGCCGCGTGTGCGTTGCATGGAAAGAAGCACAATGACGGTCAAGCCAAACATCAGCACATCCCCCACTGGTGATGCCACCCAAACGCCCAATTCTCCCATAAAGCGCGGCATAATCAGCAGGAGCGGCAAGCCAAACAAATAGTTGCGTGAGAGGCCCAAAATTGCAGCCCGCTTCGCATCGCCGATGGCCTGAAAATAGCCTGAGAGCACATTGATCGGCGCCCCGATGAAAAAGAACATCACCAAGATCGGCAAAATCCGAGCAACTTGCGCAATCATCGCCGCGTCATCAACAAACACATCCGCAATCGCGCTGGCCTGGGTGATGAAGATGATTTCCATGGTCAGGGCATATAGCACCGCAATGGTGAGAGCCACGCGAATGCTCGCATTCACCCGCTCTGGCAATTGCCCCCCATAATTGTTGCCCACAATAGACTGGAACGCCATAGACACCCCGAGCAGCGGCATGAATGAGAAGGTCATCAACCGGGTAATGATCCCATACGCCCCCACCAATTCCTCATAATTGGCGGTGTCGACGGCCTTCAACATGGCCACCACCATGCCGGCGACGAGCGAAATGGAAAGGAAATTCAAGCTGAGCGGTGCGCCCAGGGCCAGATTTTCTTTGACCAATTTCACAAATACCGACCGCGGCGGTAGGCTGAAGCCCAACTTGGATCCGCCCCGCAAGCGAAAACCCATCAGCAACACCAATGCCAGCAATTGCGCGGCCACGGTTCCCCAAGCAGACCCCGCAACACCCCAGCCCCAAAGGGCAATGAAGATATAGTTGAAGATCATGTTGAATAGGGTCACACCAATCGACATCAGTGCCATCACGCCCATCTTGCCCTCACTCCGCAACGCATCAAATTGCACGGAGAGGATGAACAATAAAGGCGAGGTGAACATCAAGATCGACATATAGGTCCACGCCATGCGGGCCAATTCATCATTGCCCTCGGTGACCCAAGCGACCAAGCGCTCGCCGCCAAACACGAAGAACGCCATCAACAAAGCCGCCATGCCAATGCCCAGAATGATGGCAACTGCAAAGCTCTGCGCTGCCCCGTGCAAATCATTGGCACCAAATCGACGCGCCACGATTGAAGCGAAGCCATTCGAGATCATATTGCTCATGGCAATAATCAGCATCTGCAGCGGAAACATCATTGTAACCGCGGTCAGCGCCGCCGCCCCGACATAAACGCCCAAAAAGTAGGCATCCACCAAGTTAAACAGCCCATTCACCGCCATAATCAAAACGATGGGCGCGGCTGTTGCCACAAACAACTTACCCATCGGCTGCGTCAAATATTTATTATCTTCAATAGCTTGCGTAGTCATTTTGACTCACTTTCTTGGGTTTCGGACGCCAAAGAAGGGTCAAATGCCACCTCAGAGATTTGCACAATGTGGTGCTTCAACCCTTCGGGCCAGTCCGCAATAATATTGAAAAAATCGTCCTTTTCGGCCGCGAAAAGCGCCCGAATGGCGTCTTCATAATTCGGCAGGTCCCCGGCCACCGCTGTCATCAAGCGATAGGTCGATTGTTGAGCGCTACGTTGGGCCGCAAGCGGGTCAGCCGCTTTCATGGCCTCGCCCACCAACCGGCGAAGGGTGACAGACGCCCCACCCCGTTGCTGCCCCAACCACTCCCAATGTTTGGGCAGTAAGGTCACTTCCTTGCTCACCACACCCAACTTCGGACGCCCCGGTTTTTTGACCTTCACTTTTGGCTCGAGCGGCTTTTTTTGCTTTTCGAGGCGTTCAAACACCTCCTCCATGCTGCCACGCAAATCCACCTCAATCGGACGTGAATTCTTGTGGTCGAAGATCAAAATCAGATCATTTGGATGGGCATCATGGTGGCGCTTCACTTCGTGCACCACTTCAGCAAACTCGCCAGTAGCAATCAGCTCCGAGCCGACAAAAGCCGCGCACAATTCGTCAGGTGAATAATACATCACATGTTCCTTTCGTTGGCAGCGTTTTACCCGGGTAATTTAAAAGAGTCAATATTACCCGGGTAAAATTTTAAAATGCAAAAAACAAGGCCGCCGAAGCGACCTTGATGAATTCATATATATTTCTCAGCTATTTAGCGCCTTCACCAATTGCGGCAACGATTTATCATAACGATAATCGAGCGAAAAATGATCGTCGGGGAATTCTTCATAGGTGTGCTTAATGCCACCCTTCTTGAGCAATTTGTGCATCTGCCGTGCCGGATAGACCATATTGAATCGATCCTGATCGCCACACTCGATCCACAGCATTTTGAGCTTTTTCAGATTATTCCCATATTCCTCAAGCATCACAATCGGATCGTAAGCAGCCCAAGCGGCCCACTTTTCAGAATCCAACTCGCAGGTATGCAGGTCTACAGGCAGGCTCACCCCGCAATACGCATCCGGATCAGGATCATAACTTGCCCCCATGGCCAACAACATCAGCGCATGAATATCGTCTGATTTATAATGTGGCCCCTTCTCGAAGCTTTTCAGGAACTTCTCAAAGCTCATCTCATGTGGTGCCAACGCCCGCAACACTTTGGGCATATCCGGCAAGAATATCCGATCGAACCCCATATCTGCCGAATAAACCCCTGCCACTGACCACACATCAGGATATTTCAACGCATGATACATCGCCCCATAGCCGCCTGACGAGCGACCAAACAGACCGCGACGACCTTCCCCGCCGCATCCGAACTTATCTTCAATTGCAGGCAACATATTCTCGATCAAAAAGTCTTCCCAGCGCCCCATCGCTTTGGAGTTCACATACTGGTTGCCACCAAGCCCGGTAAAACCGTCTGGCATGGCCACGACCACCGGGGGCAATTCACCTTCAGCAATCAAGCGATCCAATCGATGCGGGAGGCTCTCGCCAAAGTTTCGCCAATTTGCGTGCGCCAAACCGCTGCCGGTAAAGCCAGCCAAATCAACGAGTAAGGGGAGGTCTTTGCCATCATGGCCAAAAGGCACATAAACCAGAACATCGCGGTGATCTGCATCGCCCAACATGTTCTCGGCTAATGCGTCGGACTGGATCGTAAGACGGAAGAAATTACCGTCTGGTGTCGTCTTGTTGTAGGGCATAAAAAAACCTTGGATTGAGAGAATTCAGGCAATCCTATCAATCCAAGGTCAAACTACAACCACCGCGGCGGTTTTAGCCCACCACTTTAAGCTCATGCACATCGCGCTCAAGCGCTGAAATGCTGGTGACAACCCGGTTGCGGCCCTTTGCCTTTGCATAAAACAAACGGTTATCCGCTTTCGCAAACACCTCTGCCGGGGACAAACCCGGCTCGGCATGCGCCACACCAATGCTTGCGGTCATCTCCAAACCTTGCGCCAAATCTGCCCAATCAAACTGCTCAACAGCGGCACGCAACCGTTCGCACACATTATAAATCTGAGTGGGCGTGGAACTTTTCAGGATCAAGGCAAATTCTTCGCCACCGATGCGGCAAATAAGATCTGTGCCGCGGCAGCCATTGATCAAGCACTTTGCAACATTGCGCAGCACTTCATCGCCCAATACATGCGAAAATGCGTCATTTACCGCTTTAAAATGGTCCAGATCGAGCACCGCAATGGCATATTTTGCATTTTGGCGGTTCGACAGCATATCCATATGCTGATCAAATGCGCGGCGGTTGGACAGCCCGGTCAACGGATCGGTCATTGCTTCCTCTTTCAACCGCTCCATATCGCTAGATGCATCTTGCAGCAGCGATTTAACCCGCTCCATTTCTCGATTGAGCTCGTCAACCTTGCCCTGCCAATGGCCCTTTTCTGCCGTGCGACGCCGATATTCATTATGGAATGTCTTATGCATCGCCAAAGCGGACTTAAAGTCCCCAGCTGCTTCATACGCATTGCACAATCGCCGCATTGCATTTGCATAATTGTCTGCGGACGAAATATTCTTGGCTGTCTCAATGGCTTTTTGGCCAGCCTCCAACGCGGCTTCAATATTGCCACGCTTCTGTTCAAGGTCGCACACCGTATAATAGAGATGCACCCAGTTCCCCGGTGTCGCAATATCGCTCAAGCTGTACCAGTGTTCGATCCAGCGATCCGCCTCCTCAAAGCGACCAAAGTCCGCCATGAACTCAGCAAGATTGGCCGAGCCAACAAGCTCAACCCGTTTATTGCCCGAGGCATGCGCCAACTCGATCGATTCTCTTGTCTGCTCGAGGCCTTTTTTGAGCTTCGCCTTATGTCCCGCTGTGTCACCCTGCTCCAGCATGATTTCGCCAATGCGGGTATTTAAGAGACCCAAGTGAAGCACCAATGTTGCGGTAACGCGCGGCAAGTTAAACCGATCAGCAATCATGATCGCTTCGTCGAGCATCGCTGCCGCCGCTTCAAATTTATCGCCGAAGATCAATGTAATGGCTTGTAAATCCATCGCCTTGAGCAAAACATCTGTCTGCTCCGGCTCGGTTGCCATGGACGCTGCCCGAGACGCTTCTTCATAACACTCGGAATCCAGGCCCATCTCAATCAACACGTTGGCGTAAACGGCACGCGCCCGCGCTTCCCGCACCTGATCGCCACGCTTCACAACGCGCTGCAAAATGCGCTGAACATATTCAATCGCTTCTTCGGAACGTCCAAGCCAGCCGAGCGCCATCGCGCACTGGATGCCCGCATCGCAAAATGCGTCTTCATGGGCACCGTCTGCTGCCATCGCAAAAGCTTGCTGCGCCAGCTCAAGCGCGTTTTGAAAATCGCCTATCTGGCCGTATTCAAGTGCATCTGCAAGTATTTGATCAATCTCAACCTGAGTAGTCCGCTGTGCACTCATGAGATAATTGCTCCAATTTCACTCCCTTAAACGTATCGCATGTCAATAAACAACTGCTTAAAAATACGCCTATGGCACGGTACATCGCCGCGCTCTTCTCGTTCTGAAGTGATGGGATAGGCCAAGAACCTCCATTTTTAATAAACCCAGTTATTAAAAATGGAATAGTCACAATGGCAATTTCTTTTCTACCATATATTACAATGGGTTAGAAAAGCGCACTCGATCAATGGTGGGCGAAAAAATCTGAAAGGATTAATTAACCCACATACAACTTAACACGCCAACACCAAGTCGTGATTTAGGCGGTTGCCGCCAAATCATCATCCTTGCGAGCAGCGTGGCAAGCTTGGCCACGACCATTGGACTTCGCCCGATAGAGCGCCTCGTCCGCACTGCGGATCACGGTCTTCGCCGTCATTGCATCATCGGGCCACCACGCAACGCCAATGCTGGCGCCAACCGCTGCTCGGCCATTGTCGAACACTACATCCTGACAAACGCTATCGATAAGGTTGTCACAAAGCATCATCACGCTTTCTTCGTCCAAGCCATCGCGCAAAAGAATAATGAACTCGTCACCGCCCACGCGTGCGGCCATGCCTTTATCACCGATAATATCTGCAACTCGTCCTGCAACCGTTCGAATCACCGCATCACCGGCCGGATGTCCGTAGGTGTCGTTTACAAGTTTGAACTTATCCAGATCCATGCACAAAATCGCACAACGATCTAATGCCCCTTCCGCAATGATCACATCCAACTCATTGTCGAACTGCAAACGGTTGGGCAAACCAGTCAATGCATCATGCTGGGCCAGAAAACGGTTCTTAGCCTCGCTTGTCTGCACTTGGTGTGCCACACGCCCATAGAGCAGCGCGATCGCACCTAGCCCCACCGCAATCGCACCCAGGATAGACAAGAAAACAGGCAAAACATGGTTCCAAATGGTTTGTGACGGTTGGGCCACATTCCAGGTGGCCACCATCGGCGTTTCAGCTGATCCCCCAATCACAAGCGCCGTCGCCTGCGGCGAAGCGCTGCTCGCAGGCTGAATGTTAAAGTCATTCAATCCGAGTTGCGCGGAAATATCACCAAATAGCTCAGTAGATAGCGTATCAAAGGTCAACAGAATTCTAGGGTTGCCGTCGGGAACAGCAAGCTCAAAATCTGGCACAACAGCCTGCGCCACAACAATGCCGACCTGTCCCTCAACAATACGGTAATCTGCGGCGTAAAGCGGCTTGTCCCCATAGATCGGGTCACCAAAGGTGGCAAAACCGTCACCACGCGCCTTCCGCAACGCAAAATAGCGGTCACGCGCCTCAACGATCAAATCTTGCTGGGCGTCAATCAATGCTTGCGCGTCGGTTGGCGCCATCAGCTCCCCTTCAAAAATGAACAGTTGCGGCATCCCATTTTCATCAACCAGCGCGGCTTGAGGCACATCATTGTCTTCCCAAAACCATTCCTGCATTTCGTCCTCGACGAATTCCAAGTCAATTTCGTCACCATAAACCGCCTCAACAGCGTCATCCCAGTAAGAGACCTCAGCTTGCACCGATGCGCTATACTGTTCTTGTAAGAGCACTTCATTGCGCACAAGGTGGCTTTCGCCATCCCACTGCACCTTATTGGCAACGTTTCCAGCAACATTCAAAATGTAAAAGTTGGAAAAGGCGAACGCCAAGACAATCAATCCGCTGATGGCATAAATACCCATCGCAAGATTAAACTTCCGCACAAGATTACCAATAAACATGCTCACCCCCGATACCAATTTGGCGGCACTATAGGGTGGCAACCTTGAATCTTTGGCTAAGCAAACTGGTTGTTAAAGACTTAACAATAGCTGGACATGCGCGGTGCCGACTGGTGCACTTGCGCATAAACGTCCAACAAATATTTGACGCGGCGCGAACGCAACAAGCGTTTCAACGAAAACTGAACGGCACAAAAGCAGCACTACATCTGTAAGGGAGTTTGGAGCGGGTAGCGGGAATCGAACCCGCATATTCAGCTTGGAAGGCTGCTGCACTACCATTGTGCTATACCCGCAACGCAAGCTGAATGGTGGAGGGGACTGGATTCGAACCAGTGTAGCCTAAGGCGCCAGATTTACAGTCTGGTGGTATTAACCACTCACCCACCCCTCCAAGCATTTCAGCACTCTTGAAGAAAGAGTCTTGTCAATTTCGTGACGAAACCAACGGCGCGATTTATGGTCACCAAGCCCGCTTCTGTCAACACCCAATCTGTTGTTTTTTTATGGTTCTTTCCACTTAAGTGAAGTTTTCCTCTTCCCCTCGCCCAATCTGTGCGATTGTTGCTGGACCCAAAGCCACAAAATCGCTACGCCATATTTATGAACCAGAAAAAACGCTTTGACCCGAAAACTTATAAGAAACGCCCCAACAAGCGCCTCCCCGCTGATGATGGGCAGCTCTACATTTATGGGCTGCACCCGGTTATCGCCGCGCTGGCCAACACCAATCGCTTCAAACACACGCTTTATGCGACACCCAATGCCATTTCCAAATTGGAAGAGGCGGGCGCGAACATTTCGGTCAAGGTCAAAGACGTCACACCGAAAAAGCTGGATGAAATGCTGGGCACTGACGCGGTGCACCAAGGCGTTGCCCTGCACGTCAAACCGATTGAGCGCGATGCACTAAAGGATTTGCACGAAAAATCACTGGTTGTGGTGCTGGACCAAATCACCGATCCGCACAATGTTGGCGCCATCCTGCGTACAGCCTGCGCCTTCGGGGCAGACGCGGTGATCACCACTATGCGCTTTGCGCCGCAGGAAACCGGTGTTTTGGCCAAGTCCGCATCCGGCGCCCTTGATTACACCTCACTGATTGAGGTGAAAAATCTCGGCAACGCCATCCAAGAACTTCAAAATCATGGTTTCACCTGCCTTGGGTTCGATTCGGAGGCAGAAACCGCCCTCACCCCAGACCTTAAGTCAGAGAAACTTGCGATTGTCCTGGGCGCTGAAAATAAGGGCCTGCGCCAGCGTACGCGCGACCTGTGCGACCAAATGGTCAAGCTGGATATGCCCGGGCCGATCAAATCGCTCAACGTTTCAAATGCAGCGGCAATCGCCTTGTTTGCCGCAACTTCATAATAAACACGTTGAGGCGCAAACAAAGCAAAGGCGAAAAGCCAATGGCTGCATTTGGACGATTGCTTCTTGCCCTTGTGGCTCTCCTTCTAGCATTTCCCGCTTTCGCACAATCGGAACTGATCGAGGAAAAACTGAACCAGTTCTTGGCCGAGCAACAGGTCGAAGGCGCCGCATTCTGGGCCCATGTGGACGGGACAACCTTCGAAGTATCGGTTGGGTATGCGGATCGGGACAAGCAGATTGAAACCACGGCTAAAACGCGATTCTATATTGCCTCTTCCGGCAAAATGATGACCGCAGCGGCCATTCTGCGCCACGCAGAGCGGGGCAAATTACAGTTGGATGGCCGCGCCTGGCCCCACATCAAAGACTTGGACAACATTGAACAACTCGAGAATGCGGATCAGGTTACCATCCGCCAGTTGCTCCAACATACATCTGGTTTGGCCGAATATTTGACCGATGATTTTATTGACGAGAGCATGGCCATCCCCATCAAACGCTGGTCACCAGCCGAAGCGCTTACATTTGCTTATGACGAGCCTGCCGCATTCGCGCCGGGTACAGATTTTGAGTATACCAACACCAACTATGTATTGCTGGGCCATATTTTAGCTCAGCTGGATGGCAGCCTCGAACAGTCGTTAGAAAAACATATCTTTCGCAACGCCGGGATGACGGCAAGCACGGTTGGCGCCAATGCGAGGGAAAAGAACCTAGCGCACGGCTATGACATCTCTGGCGCCGATGCGAGCCAGATGGCTTGGGCCAGCACACTTGGCGATGGCCCCGTGGTCACCACTGCTGCAGATTTGGGGCGATTTTTGCGGGTATTGTTTGAATCACAATCCATATTGACGCCAGACATGCTGGCTCAAATGCGCACCGGCTCACCATCAAATCCCAGCTATGGGCTGGGTATAGGCATAGAAAGCGATAGATGGGGCGTTTGGCTTGGTCATTCTGGTGCCTATGAGGGGTACGAATCTTTTGAGCGTCATGATCCAGAACACGACGCGACCTTGGTCTTGCTGATCAATGGAAATCCCATCAACGAATCTTATTTTTTGGGCGTGGCAGCGGATATGCTTTTTGAAATCACCTCCCGGTAGGCTATACCTACCCATCAAACACACACTTGGCTTATCGCCAGACGTGTACCGAAGCTGAAAGGCGGTCGCGCCAATAGCGACCATGATATGAGCCGACTTTTCGAAGAACTAGACTACTGCCCCACCCCCATCGGCCCGCTTAGCCTACGACGACGCCACGACCCTGCGCTCAATATCGATGTGTATGAGATCATGCTGGGCGACGAATATCTGATGACCAGCCTTTTCACCGATTCAGAAGTTGCACTGGGCGCCCAAGGCACGGCGGCTTGTGAGGGCGAGAAACTCGACATCGTGGTGGGCGGTTTGGGGCTCGGCTATACGGCTGAAGCGGTTTTAGAGAACGAGAATGTGGCGAACCTGTTGGTGGTCGACTATTTGCCGCCCGTCATTGAGTGGCACAAATCAGGCATCCTACCGATGGGCAGGAGAGTGTCCGGTGATACCCGCACAAGGCTGATCGCAGGCGACTTTTTCGCCATGGCCGCAGGCAACGGTTTTGACCCCGAACAGCTCAATCGCCGCTTTGATGCAATCCTTGCGGATATTGATCATGCGCCCGACAATTTGCTTGATGACCGCAGCGACAGCTTTTACCAACCCGAGGGTCTACGCGCCCTCTCGAGACACATCAAACCTGGCGGCATATTCGGCCTTTGGTCAAACGATGCAACCGACCAGCGGTTCGTTGATCGCTTAAGCACTGTCTTCGCCTCAGTCTGGGCAGAGCCTGTGCACTTTAGCAACAAAGTCACCGGCCAGGCTTTTGAGCAGACCGTTTATCTGGCACGCACAGCCGCGGAATAAGATTTATACACAATCTCTTATTCGAATATTTTCATGTATTGATTCAACGCAGCGTGAAGCTAGGCGTCTGACGTAAGGTTCAGTTTTGTCGGCACACCATTTGAGATCGCCCAGAACCCCATCTGCCTCTTAATCAAGACCAACAAGGCAATGATCGACACCAATGTTGCCAACACCGTTGCTGTCGCGGCCCCAACAATGCCGAAGGGCGGCACAAGCGCAAGATTGAGCAATAAATTGAGGCCGAGCGTCGCGACCAAAACGACTGACATCTGTTTTTGCCCCCCGGTCATCGCCATGCAATATTTGGCTGCCGCGGTGAAACTTTGCAGCAACACGCCAAATGCCAAAATGATCATGGGCAAATAGGCATCCGCATATACCGGGCCAAACAAAGAGAGCAGCACCCCACCGCCGATAAGCAAAACAACGAAGCCGGCTAATGTCGGCCAAAAGGCGAGATTGGCAAAATGGTGCGTCAACTGGCGCACCTTATCCATATCGCCCCGTCCAAAAGCGGCGGCGATAGGTTTTCCAGCACTGGCGCTGATCGCAAATGTCACAAAACTGAGCAAAGCAGCGATTTTGGTGCCCACAAAATAGACCGCCAAATCCGCAGGCGTCACATAGAATTTGAGCACCAGTATATCTGTGTTGGCCAGCAATAGATTATAGGCCTCAACCGCCGTCAGCGGCAGCGCCGTCATCAACCAAACCCGGTTTAACCCCACTTCACGCGGCGCCTGCTCGGTGCACGCGCTAAGCGTGCCGCGCATAAATGACCATTGCCATAAAAGCGGCAGCAAAAGCGCAATGAGGGAAATGTAGACCAGATGCACAGCATTTAGCGTCCACCCGCTTAATATCAGTACGGCTACCCCTAGAAGGATGAGAATCGGACGAAATAGATATGCTGGCGCATAAGCGACAACATTTCGGCCAAATCCACGCGCAACGCCCTTCCCAACTTCTGTCAATGTGAAGAGCGGAATGCAAAATGCGCCAATCAATAAGGCTGGGCGGAAGATAGGTTCAACAATATGCTCAGGCGCAAAAAAACTAACCGCAAACATGAGGCAAGTCGCTAAAAACGCCACAAGCAAGCCTACAATAGCGGCATAACGGGTAAAAAGACTGAGATGGCTTTGCTTTTGCTGATCTTGGTATGTCGCGACAAATTTGGTTGCCGCAACAGGCAACCCAATGCCAGAGAACGTCCCCAGCAGCACGATGATGGTCCAAGCAAAAACGTAAACGCCATACTGAGCTGGCTCGATCAAGCGCGCCAAAGCAATGTGCGACAAGAATCCGATCCCTGCCCCACCCAAGCGCACCCCAAGGGTCGCAATCGAAGCAAATCCGGATGTTGTTCTAAATTTTGAAAAGGCGCGCGCGAGTGCCAATAAACTATCGCCCTTTAGCTAACCTTGCGGTCTTTTTCCGGCTGTTTGTCAAATTGAGAATCAAGTTGATGCTCAACACCAAGGCTAACATATTGTTGGTCGTCACGCCGCGATGGCAAAACCCGCCGCTCAGGCTTGCCTTGTTTAAACCATTTGCTGCGCCGCAAAAACCGACCGCCCAACGCCACATATTCAAATAGTGCTGGCCGCAAATCATCCCAAACAAAACTATCAGAGACCTCAACACGACGTGCACAACGCCACATATGTTTGAGCGTTTCTGAAATGGCGAACAAGGGGAAATATCGATTCGACCGCTCTTTGTCTTCCATATAATGGATCAACGACAACATCAGGTTTCGGCCAACAATACCTTCCCGGTAATCAGTTTTAAAAACGCGATTCTCCGGCAAATTGACATCCAAAAACATCGCAGGAAAATCAATGCCGAGCGCCAGTGGTAAAGGCATTGACCCCCATGGCCGCGCATTCACCTCAAGCAGCACCCATTCGCCACTATCGACAGACTGCCGAAATTCATACATTGCCAAGCCATTTAAACGCACAGCCTCAGAAAGGCGCGTAACTGCATCCAACAGGTCAGCGTCCAGCGCCTCACTGATGCGCACTGAACTGGAACCACCACCTGGCTTTTCTGTAATGCGCCGATGCTGGAATGCACTGATAATTTTCCCGTCGCGCGCTGCCACGGACACCCCTAGGCCAGACGCCTCTCCAGCTTGTGGGAAAATTTGCTCAACAAAGTAGGCGTTCTCATCGTCGATCGCCGCAAGCGCACGTTCAAGCGCGGCCTTGGACTTAATCGCCACCACATCGCCCCGCACCTCAAGGCTCTGCGCGGAATAAGAACGACGCGCCTTCAGCATTAGCGGCAAGCCATATCGCTCAACCAACAAGTCCGCACGGCTGCCCGAATCTACGGCCTCGCCCTTTGCCACCGCGATATCGAGGCTGTTCGCCAGATCACGGGTTTCGATTTTGTCGAAGAATTGGGTCATCGCCAGATCACCGGGGTGAGCAATCTTCACGCCCGACAGCCTGTCGCGCTGCGCATAAAGCGGCAGCAATGATCGTTCACAACATGGAATGACCAGGTCATATTTGTGCTTTTCTTGCAGTCCCTGAATGGAACTCAACCAGCTTTTGGTCCAACTGCCCACGCGCGGCAAATAGTGCACTTGCTTGATGTATTTCGACGCCAAAGCTGGCGCGTGCCAGTCAAAAGGTGCGGCATGTATCTCCACGCCAAGGCGGCCAAGTGAACGTGCGCTCGCCAAAAAGGAGCGCATATCATCGCCAATCAGCAACACACGCGTTTGCCTTTTTCCTTTTTGCGGCACTTTATTCCCTGACATCCAACACACCTCTGTCCACGCTCGCGACCAAAAGATCACAAACGAGTTAAATAACTAGAAAGAACAACTACTTGTTCTAGCTCGATTTCACGCCACCCAGTCCACAGATGGAGCGAAAACCAGTTACAATCTAGCCTTTGAAGCAAAGGAAAGCATTAAATATTGACGATTAAGGTTAAGAACGCACACACCGAAGCAACACACAAAAATGTCGGACAAAGCACGACGCATTCACGCTGGAACTGAATATGATCAATGTGGAGAAAATGGTGCCGGTTGAGAGACTTGAACTCCCGACCCACTGATTACAAATCAGTTGCTCTACCAACTGAGCTAAACCGGCTCCGAGGCGCTTGCTAGCACCCAATTTTAGTTTGCGCAAGACTGATTTTTCAAAAATTTTTCGAAATTTCAGAAGTCTAAGAGAAACAATGTGTTTTTCACCGAATTGGACTTCCACTTGGTCCCAAGAGTATGCAATCAATAGGTCAGCTTCTGAACAGCACTGGCAAGGATCATCAGCCGTGACCCGAAATAAATTTGAAAAGATCTGCTTTATTTCCAACGGCTCTGATCAATCCAAGGCCGCCTTGCAGGAACTGGTTGTTCTTTATGGCAATTGCGAATTTGACGACGCCGATATCATTGTCGCTTTGGGTGGCGATGGCTTGATGCTGGAAACTTTGCACCGGGTGATGGACCGTAATATCCCCGTCTATGGCATGAATTTTGGCTCCATCGGCTTTTTGATGAACGAATTTCATACAGAAAATTTGCGCGATAGACTCCATGCCGCCGAGCAATCGGACATCCACCCTTTGCGCATGCAGGTCACCACCAAAGAAGGCGAAACCCACGAAGCGCTGGCCTTAAACGAAGTGTCGCTGTTGCGCTCATCTTACCAGGCGGCCAAATTGCAAATTCTTATTGATGGCAAAACACGGTTGGACGAGTTGGTCTGCGATGGCATTCTTGTCGCAACCCCTGCCGGGTCTACAGCTTACAATCTGTCAGCTCACGGTCCAATTCTGCCCATCGATTCTCCGCTATTGGCCCTCACCCCCATTTCGCCATTCCGCCCACGGCGCTGGCGCGGCGCGATTCTGTCAAATCGTGCGGAAGTGACCCTTATTCCTCACGAAGTGGATAAACGCCCGGTCAACGCGGTGGCCGACAGCAAGCCGTTTAAAAAGATCACGAAAGTGTCCATCAAAGAAGACCGCAGCCACAAGGTCACTCTCCTGTTCGATCCAGGCCACAGCTTGGACGAACGAGTGTTGAACGAACAGTTTGGCTATTAGCAGTTTAGGCCGCGGGTAACGCGAGGGCCTCACCTCTTAATCGTGTCACGGCCAAGCGCGCCTCTTGTGGCGCCCGATCACAGAATGTGGCCATGACACCGCGGGCCGCATTGCGGGCCAGCGTCACGTTCATTTCATTGAGATATGCGAAGAGCGGCACCAACACATCAGGTAAGTCACCATCATGTTCATCGATCAGCGCCGTGATCAGTTGCGACACAACAAAGTGTCGCGCGGCCTGATCGACAGCCAGATCATGCGCACGCCCAACCGTCACCAGACGGCACATCAAATTGCTCAACGGCGCTTCAAATCCGCATTTCATGAACAGGGCAAACATCCCGCGGCGAGAGCCCTTCGCTAAAATTGAGCTGGCCTTATGCGCAGGCATCTTCGCCAATTGTGCCAAACATGACGAGAAGAACATGTGTCGACCAACCAAATAGGATTGGATCAATAGTCGCGGTGTAAGGCGACCACTCTCCACAAGAGCCTCAATATAGGCATATGCGCTCTTATCAGCGATATCATCACCGATATAAGTGGTCGCATCATCCACCAGATCGCGCATCAGCCGGGCCAAGCGCACAGGCTGTATCGCACCCTTCACATAGCGAGAGGCAGCGAGATCCTCTGCCACCTGTTCGGTCAATAAATATCGACCAGCAGCAGGCAAATCGACATGACGGAGCAAGGCACCACGCATTTCCGCATCGTCAGCCCATCGGTCACAAAGTTCCAACATGCTGCTCTCAGAGAGCAACTCACCATTGCTTTCAATCAACCGCAGATCAACCGCACGGCAATGTTTTGCCAAAAGTTCGGCAATCAATCTTGGTGAAAGGCTGGCGCGCCCGGCAATTGACAGCAAAACCGCCTCATCCCCGGCTTTGACCAATACATTCAAATCCACTTCGCGCAGCACGGGCGAATATTGAACAATCGCCGTGGCGATGATCGGGTCATCCTGGGCCAGCGCAAACATCACAGGTCGTGGCGCATAATCTGAATGCAGCAACTCATAAGCCAGTGCCGCACGCACCTTCACACTAGTATCATCAAGAAAGCTCAGCACAGCCGCGTATAGGGCCGCATGTTCATCTGCCGGCCCGTCGTGATCAAGATAGGCACGCGCGGCAATGCGCGCCGCCTGCCCCCGCTCTTCAGCATGGGGTGATTGAGAAAGATCAAGATAATCTTGATAACCAAGCACGCAACTTACCCTTATGAACTCATACACTGGAGATCAAAATATCGTGCAAGAATTAAAGAACCGTTCACCATAAATAAGGTGACGGCTTTCAACGGCTATTTCTTATAGAACGAGCTGAAAAAGCTCTGCTTTCCCTTGCCTGCCCCCGCTTCGGTGGGTGCATATGCATTGGTTGAGGGCACCCCTGTGGCGCGATAAAGCGATTCAAACGGGTTCACCAGGCTGGCGGGTTGCCGTACAGAAAATGGCCCCTGATTATCCAGCGCCATCTGCTGCGCCGCGAATTGGGTCGCGGCGGCTTGGTCCGCATTTTCCGGCGCGTGGTGTCGCACCAACACTTGATAAACCTGCTTAATGGTGCGCGGCTGGTCGCCATTATAAAAGATTGGACGATTTGCTTTTGCCTGTGCTTGAAAATGCTCAGCCGCAATCGCGTTTGGTTGTTCCAACCCGAGTTCAAATAGCTTCTGTGCCCCGCCTGCACCCAAAAAGTGGGCGATATATAATTCACCGGGGCTGGGCATTCGGCCAAATTTGTCTTTGAGATATTCCCCATTGCGGCGGGTAAAGGCCGCAGCCAAATCGGCAGCCATTTCCGGATCTTCGCGCAGCGCCAAAATCCCGGCTTTTTCCTGCGGATTTTTCACCTCATACCCGCGATCTGTGCGGGCGATCTTTTCAGCCAGATCGCCATAGCCCAGCTTGGGCCCTTCTTCCTTAATCACCTCCAGCCAAGTGCCTTCCAAGAACTGGAATAGCCCCACAGCCGATGATGTTGCGGCGCGCGCTTCTGGATTGAGGGAGCTCTCACGCATGGCCGTTTGAAGCAAATAGCCGAAATCAACGCCGTTTTTGTCGCCAGCGCGCGTCAACGCACGGGTCAGCTCCGGCGGCAGGCTATTTGCGTCAACTTTGGGCATGTTCGCCCCCTAAAACGAATATTTACAACACATTAATCATAGCAAACTTGCTGCCATTTGCCCAATTATTCGTGCCAATAGCTCACCACATCCTTCAATCTTGGGCGATCACGCTCCTGCGGTGCCACCTCTGGCGTACCAATGTGTACAAATCCAACAAACTGCTCATCGGCCCCAGCGCCCAACATGGTCGCGGCATCCGCGTCAAAACTAAACCAGCGCGTCACCCAATGTGCCGCATAGCCATGGGCGTGTGCGGCATGAACCAAATTGAAGCACACGCAACCTGCGGAGAGCAATTGCTCCAACTCGGGCACTTTTGGGTGTTTTTGTGGTCGCGCCAAAACCCCAATCGTCAGCGGCGCAGGCAAAAATCGCTTACGTTCAACCTCTAGAGTTTCATCATCAGCTTCAGGGTGCTTCTGCTGCCAAATATCCGCCAGCTTTTCCCCAACGATCTCGCGCATTGCACCTTGATAAACCACCATTCGCCACGGCACGATCTTGCCATGATCCGGCACACGTGCACCTATTTCCACGATCTGGTCCAACTCGGCCACGGTTGGGCCGGGATTGGTCAAAAATGGGGCGGTGACAGAACGACGGTTTTTCAAATAATCAATCAGCGCGTCATGTTGCGGCATCGGCTTTTCCTTAGTGTCTTTGTAAACCAATTGCACTTATGTCATAGCTAATGCCTAATCTGAATATGCATTGCCAAAATTTGAACGAAATCTGAGCTAAAGTGCACTTATGGTCACGATTCATCGCCTCCCCGCCCATTGGGCAGCCTCAATGCTCCTTGCCATCGGTCTGTTAGGATCAACTGCGCCCGCATTCGGCCAGGAGAGTGCGCCAGTGCCTCCCCCTCGCCCTGCAGACATTGGCGACAGCGGTGAAACAACACCTGACGAGCAGCCCGCGGCAACGGGCACATCAGTTCCGGTCGTCACCAACGTGCCAAAACCCGGCAAACCGCAACCCGTCACCATCGCCGCGAAAATCGCGGAAGATGGTGAAATCATTCCGCAAGGGATCGTGTGGCGGGTCTACAGCACAACACCCAACGCAAATGGGGAGTTGGAGCTTCTCGACAAGTCGGAAGAAACCCCTGCAATCTTTAGCCTGTCCCCTGGGCAATATGTGGTGCACGCCGCCTATGGGCGTGCCCAAGCCTCAGACACGGTGACTGTAGAGCCCGGCCCGAATCAACTCGATATCATCCTCGATGTCGGTGGTTTAAAGCTGAATGCCGCCATTTCTGGCGACATCAATATCCCGGACCGTTTTTTGCGCTTCAACGTCCACACCCGTGACGCCGAAGGACAATCCGTGCTGGTTGCCCGAGCCGTCCAGCCAAATCAACTTTTGCACCTGAACTCCGGCACCTATTCGGTCACCTCTTATTTCGGCAGCATCAATGCCACTGCTAAGGCTGATTTGCAGGTCCGCCCCGGCCAGCTCACCGAAGCTACGCTTTATCACAAAGCCGCCCAAGTCACCTTTAAGCTGGTCTCAGAGCCAGGTGGCGAGGCGATTGCTGATACAAGCTGGATTGTGAAAACCCCTTCGGGCGAAACCGTTTATGAGGAAGCAACTGCATTTCCGGCCACCGTTTTGGCGCAAGGTGAATATATTTTGCTGGCCCGACTGGGCGACCGAGTGTTCAACCGCGAATTCGAAGTGTTGCCTGGCCTGCCGCGCGAAATCGAAATTATAACGCAATAGTCGATCCAAGATCGATGCATGTGCGTATCCTTCTCAACCTATGGAGAAGACAATGCGCACACGCCACCTGTTTCTAGCAACCCTGCTCAGTTTCTTTGCGATCGCCACACCTGTTCTGGCGCAACAATTCCCGACCATCGCATCCAAAGACCTGAATGAGCGGGCTGTTACCCTGCCGCAGGATTTCGCCGCGAACCGCTCCCTGCTGTTCATTGCTTTCGAGCAGGAGCAGCAAACCGACGTCAACACATGGCTGCCTTTTGCGGAGCAACTGGAGCAAAATGGTCAAGCAAAGTTTTATGAATTGCCAGTTTTGCCTTCGGCACTGCGTCTTGCTGGTGGCTTTATTCAAAATGGCATGCGCTCTGGCATTCCATCACAAGCAACGCGCGCCAAAACCATCACACTTTACACAAATGTGTCGCGGTTTAGAGCAAATCTGGGATTGGGGCCAACCAATCAAATCTATGCTGTGGTGATCGATCGTACGGGGAAAGTTTTGGCTGTAGAAAGCGGCGCATATTCTGAAGCAAAAGCTCAAAAACTACGCGCCGCTCTATAAAACTATGCCAAATCAGGCGGCGTTGCCTCTTTGGCCAGGGCCGCGACCGCCTCGTCGACGCTGACGACCTTTTGCCCTTTTTCGCCGAGGCGACGAATGGAGACCGTGCCTTCTTCGGCTTCGCGCTCACCAAGCACAAGAATGGCTGGCACTTTCTGGGTCGAATGCTCGCGCACCTTATAGTTGATCTTTTCATTGCGGAAATCGGTCTCAACCCGAAGGCCCGCCGCTTTCAGCTTTTCAACAACCTTCATGGCCGCAGGATCAACATCTGAGATGATGGTCGCAACAACCGCCTGGGTCGGGGCCAACCACATCGGCATACGGCCAGCATGGTTTTCGATCAAAATGCCGATAAAGCGCTCCAACGTGCCAAGCACTGCGCGGTGCAACATCACCGGGCGTTGGCGCGAGCCATCTTCAGCTATGTAAGAGGCGTCCAAACGCTCAGGCAGAACGAAGTCGAGCTGCAAGGTGCCACACTGCCAAGACCGACCAATAGCATCTTTCAAATGGAACTCGAGCTTAGGTCCATAAAAGGCGCCCTCACCTTCGGCGATCTCAAACTCGCGGCCAGTTGCCCGCAACGCATCGCCCAGGCCTTTTTCAGCTTGATCCCAGGTCTCATCGCTACCCGCCCGCGTGTCAGGGCGTGTCGCCAACAAGATTTTGACTTCGGTAAAGCCCAAATCCTCATAGACAGAATCGAGCAACGCACAAAAGGCTTCAGTTTCTGAAGTGATTTGATCTTCACGACAGAACACATGACCATCATCTTGCGTCATTTGCCGCACGCGCATCAGCCCGTGCAACGCACCATGCGCTTCATTCCGGTGGCAGCAGCCAAACTCAGCAAAACGCAATGGCAAATCGCGATAGGATTTGATGCCCTGATTGAAGACCTGAATATGCGCAGGGCAGTTCATCGGCTTCAACGCCATCAGTTTGGAATCAGGCGCCACATCCAACTGTTCAGCATCAGAGGCAAATTCCAAATCCGGCACCACAAACATGTCCTCACGGAACTTGCTCCAGTGGCCAGATTTTTCCCACAATTTGCTGTCCATCAGCTGCGGGGTCTTGATCTCTTTATAACCAGCAGCATTCACCTTGCGACGAATATAGCTTTCCATCTGATTATAGATGTTAAAGCCTTTTGGATGCCAGAACACCGACCCCTGCGCCTCTTCCTGCAAATGGAAAAGGTCAAGCTCTTTACCCAGCTTGCGGTGATCGCGCTTTTCAGCTTCTTCGATCATGTGCAAATAGGCTTTGAGTTGCTTTGGGTTGGCCCAAGCAGTGCCATAAATGCGCGACAACATCTTGTTGTTGCTGTCCCCGCGCCAATAGGCACCAGCCACTTTGGTCAGTTTAAAGGCCACACCAACATCTTTGGTGCTGCGCATATGCGGACCACGGCACAAGTCAAACCATTGACCTTGCTTATAGATTTTCAGGTCTTCATCGCCAGGAATGGCATCGATCAGCTCGACTTTATAATCTTCGCCTTTGGCCGCAAAAACGCGCTTGGCTTCCTCGCGGTCCCAAACTTCCTTGGTGAACTCCGCACCGCGCTCGATAATTTGAGCCATTTTCTTCTCAATGGCTTCAAAATCTTGCTCGGTAAAATGCTGATCACGTGCAAAGTCGTAATAAAAGCCATTTTCAATTACCGGGCCGATGGTCACTTGAGTGTCCGGCCACAGCTCTTGCACGGCCTCAGCCAACACGTGTGCACAATCGTGGCGGATCAATTCCAGCGCAGCTTCATCATCGCGCTGCACAAACTCAATCGCCCCATCCTGCTCAAACGGGTCAGAAAGATCGGTCAGCACGCCATCGACGCGCATGGCAACGGTTTTTTTCGCCAATGACTTTGAAATAGATTCAACAATCGTGGTGCCGGTGGTACCGCGAGGATATTCTCGAACTGCACCATCAGGAAACGACACATTGACCATGATCATTTTCTCCACTTCATATAAGTCAAATTGCCATGCCACATCATGCGGCATGATCCGTCAAAGAGGTTGCTTTAGCATGTTTTGAAATTATTTCCAGCGCCCAAAGCGCCAAGGGGCATACCATTTTGCCTTTTTTGGCAAAGATTCGGGCACAGGATCAAATCCATCCGTACCGCCGGGTCGGCAGCGATAGATGCGCGCCGCGCCCATCCAGCCGCCGGGCCAAAATCCATATTGCTTGATCGCCAACAGCGTAAATTCGGAGCAAGACGGCGCATGGCGGCACGTTCGACCCATAAAAGCGGAAAGCGTATAGCGGTAAAGTGTAATCAAGCCAATCGCGAGCCAGCGAAAAGGGAAATCAATAATCCGACCGATCAGCCTCAAAATGCTCACGCGCTTTTCGCCTGTAATTCAATTTGATCCAGCGCGTCACAAATCGCGTCAAACACCAGCATTACAGAGGCGTGCCGCTGCGGAAAATCTTTGACGGGTTGCAAATATTTCAGGTCGGCAAACCGACCGCTGGGCGGCGGTCCATCTTCCTTCAGCATCGAAAGCATTTCAGTGCGCACCAAGCGCAACTCATCTGCCGTGGCCCCCAGAATATGACGCGCCATAATTGACGCGGCTGTTTGGCCCAACGCACAAGTTGCAACCTCATGACCATAAGCCGCAACAACCCCATCGCGCACACTCAAATCAATCTCAATCGTGGATCCACACACGCGTGAGTGCCGACGCGCGCTCGCGTCCGGTGCGTCCAGACGTGGCAAGTCCGGCAGATTGCCTGCATATTCGAGAATTTTTTGATTGTAGATATCGCCAAACGACATTGTGAACCTATTCGCGCGCTAGAACACTTGTTTCTTATAAGATAAGCATCATATATTGCGCTTCAAGCAAAACCAAGCCAGTGCCCGGTCTTTCACTTTGGCGTGTGAAATGAGTAAACCGTTCAGTCTCTGGTCCCGTATATAAGGTCGACGCCATCAGGAGATGATCATGGATGCGACCATAAAATCTATAAGAAAAGACCTCCCGACAACCAAATCAGTTGTTCGCCCCACCCGCGATGAGGCAGAGCAAGCCGTGCGTACCCTGCTGGCATGGGCTGGCGAAGATGTAACGCGCGAAGGTTTGTTGGAAACCCCAAAACGTGTGGCAAAAGCCTATGAAGAATTCTTCGAAGGCTACACTTTGGATGCGGAAGAAGTGCTCAACAAAACATTCCGCGATGTTGGCGGCTATGATGACATGGTGCTGGTGAAGGACATTCCATTCTTTTCACACTGTGAGCACCATATGGTGCCCTTCGTCGGCAAAGCACACATTGCCTATCTGCCAACGGACGCCGTCGTTGGGTTGTCCAAACTTGGCCGCGTCACCGACGTGTTCGCCAAGCGTTTTCAAACCCAGGAAAACCTGACCCAGCAAATTATCGATGCGATCAATGATAATCTCAATCCTCGGGGCGCCGCTGTGATGCTTGAGGCAGAGCATATGTGCATGTCCCTGCGCGGCGTGAAAAAGCACGGCGCGACAACCCTGACGCAACGCTTTACCGGCGTTTTTGCCGAAGAACCGAAAGAGCAGGATCGCTTTTTCCACCTCTTGGCGATGCAAAAATAAGCGCGATCAAGTCTGGCATTCCTCATAGGCGCTGTTTATAACGTGCCTATGAGCAAACTGACCGATCCAAAAAACCTTTCCAAAACCGAACTTGAAGCAGGCACCTCTTTCGCGCCCCGTTTCGACGCGAACGGACTAATTCTTGCCGTTGTGACTGATGCTGAATCAGATGCGATTCTGATGGCCGCCTATATGAATGAAGAGGCGCTGCGCCTCACCTTCAACACAGGCTTCGTTCACTTTTTCTCCAGATCGCGCAATAGCTTATGGAAAAAAGGCGAATCATCAGGCGAACTGCTCGAATTCGTGGAAATGCGTGTCGACTGCGATCAGGATATATTGCAAGTGCGTGCCACCCAGCGCGGCGCTGGGGCCGCCTGCCACACGGGCCGCAAAACTTGTTTTTATCGTGCGGTCGCCATGGACGATGATGGTTTTTCGGTCAAAGATTTGGGCATCAAACCGCTCTTTGACCCCAATGAACGCTACAAATAACCGTTAGAACAATCGCCGCTCTAACCACGCCACGGCAAAAAATCCGGCAACAAAGCCTGAGATGTGCGCTTCCCAGGCCACATTGGCGCCTTCCATGCCCATCAATTGCGGAAACACGCCAAACAAAACATTCACGCCCATCCACACAGCAGTGAACCCAACTGCGCGTTGGTCTTTCAACAATTCTGAAGGTGTGGCCAGCCGACGCCCCAAAATACGCACCTCGCCTGTTTCTTCATCCACTTCCTTGATCAGCGGTTGATACATAAAGCGCAACGCGCCCCCCATTAGGGCGGATACGGCACCAGACGCGCCAATCAGAATCGCGACAGAATTATAGTGCACCAGCAAATAACCGATCACACCGCCAACGAGCCCCAACCCAAACACGACAGCAAAGCCAAACGGGCCATATCGACGCGCAATTGGTGTCCCGAAAACCGCCAGCCATAATACGTTGAATATGAGGTGCATCCAGTCTGCGTGAAGAAAGCCGTGCGTGAACGGTGTCCAGAACAATGCGCCAACGCCACCGGGCATTTCCGGCGCAAATTGCAGCCGCAACGGCGCAAAGCCAAATGTTAACAAAAACCGGTAAAATGACTCCTCGGACAGAATCAGGTTGGCGCTTAGATGCAACAGAACCAGAAAGATGATCAGTGCCGTGACCGTGGGCGGTAAATTCACTATTGGGGGATTTCCGCCTGATTCCTGCGGGTTTTGATCATCTTGTGGATTGTTCATGTCGACTCCAAACCGTGTAACTGCCCGTTTATGCCCGCTATTTTCGAATTTTTCCACACCTTGCCCACCGCGTTAACCTTAATAAACGTTTAAGGGCGATTTTTCCGTTTGTTTGAGTCACATTGGCCTCAACTTACAAACCAAAAAAAGCGGCGTCTAAATTCTCATCAGATTTGACGAACCAGTGGGGCGAAACGAGACCATGCAAAAGCTAAGCACGCGCACACTTTATAATTACTGGAACAATCTACGGGGAACCCGCAGCGCACCTGAGCGTCGCGACGTGGACCCTACTAAGATTCGTCATGCGCTGGCCAATACCTTTATTCTGGAAGCCGACAAATTGGGCACTGCGTTCAATTTCCGTCTGGCTGGTTCCCACATTTGCTCTGCTTACAATCGCGAGTTGAAAACACGTCCTTTCCTCGATTTGTGGCGCCGCAAAGACCGCGATGCTATTGAGACATTGATTAAAGCTGTGACAGATGATCACGCTGCAGCGCTTGTGACCTTCACCGGCACCAGCCAACATAATCATCCCCTCTCCTTTGAGAGCATTTTGCTGCCATTGCGGCACAATGGGGCCACAAACACCCGCATCATCGGCGCCATTACCGCTGTTGAAGAACCATATTGGTTTGGTACCCATCCCATCATGGATCAAAAAATCACAGGCTTGCGCCTGATTTGGCCAGACGATCATCCAACTGATCTCTCCGGCCGCGATATGCAAGCTGACGTGGCGCCTGAAAATGATCTTGTCGATTTGCAGGAAAATTATGGCGGCTCAGTGTCTGTATTCGGTCGTTCAGCACGCCGATATCAGCACCTCGCGGTGATCGACGGCGGCAAGCAATAGTTTTTCGAACAAATTCAACTCACTAACACTCGGTTAACTTAAAACCGGTATGGTTTATCCACAGTCGTACTTTTGTGGATAATCTTGTGAGTATGTTGAACGCGACCGCTCAAAATCTGGACACTCATATAGCCAACAGCTTTGATGCATCTCGCTTTCAAAGCGTAAAGGTATCGCTTTTGGGGCGCTATATGCTGGAAGACCGGCGCGAATTCCCATGTCAAATCATCGAGATGTCACCTGGCGATGCCCATGTCATTGCCCCGGCCAGCGGCAATGTCGGCGAAAAAATCATCGCTTATCTCGATCACATTGGTCGCATCGAAGGCACAATCATTGAGCTGATTGACGGGGGCTTTCATATGGAAGTCAACGTTTCGGCCCGTAAACGTGACAACATTGCCGCGCAGCTCACCTGGTTTGCCAACAAAGACATTCTCAACCTGCCAGAAGATCGTCGGCATGATCGACAGGTGCCGGATATTCGCCATTCCAGCATCATTTTGGACGATGGCCGCAAGTACAATTGTAAAATCATCGATATTTCATTGTCCGGTGCGGCGATTGAAATCGATGTGCGCCCGCAAATGGGCACGCCGGTCACATTGGGCCGGATGCGCGCCCGCGTGGTGCGTCACTTTGATGATGGCATCGCGGTAGAATTCTCTTCCGTGCAAGAAGTCTTCACCGTTGTGCAGCGGAACTTGCACACCAACTAACAAAGATCAAAACTCAGTTTTTCGACCATGCCCCGCAGCCCCCGCTGATCGGGGCTTTTTCATGATTAACAAGCGTTGAATCTAATGGTTCAACCTTGATTTAAAACCCAACGTTTTTTTTCGCGAGGCCGAAAAGTCTCTTCTTCATTCTGCTCTCTGTCAGGGAGATTTGAAATGAAGAACTTTTACGCCACCGCGCGAAACCTATTATTGGCCATTAGCGTCTTGCCGACCTTGTGGGCGGCACCCGCACTGGCCATCAGCGAAGACCAGGCATTTGTGCTTGATGTACGCGAAACCACAATTCCAATCGGACATGCTCAATTTTGCCAATCCCGTCCAAACGAGTGCGGTCAAAATTCAAATTTGGTCACTTATGAAAATCTAAGCCAATCCAAATGGGATGAGCTGTTGCAGGTCAACGCGCACTGGAACAACGCAATCCGCCCGATCAACGATATTGATCTCTACCAAACCGAAGAGTTTTGGACATATCCACGCGAATATGGCGATTGTGAAGATTATGTCCTGGCCAAACGCCGCAGCTTGATTGAGCGCGGCTGGGCCCCGAGCACCTTGTTGATCACTGTGGTGAAGCAAGCCAATGGCGAAGGCCATGCGGTGCTCACCGTGCGCACAGATCGCGGCGACCTTATCTTGGATAACCAAGAAGGCTTGATCAAAGTCTGGAGCCAAACAAATTACACCTACATCAAGCGTCAATCTCAGCAGCATCAGGGCCGCTGGATGGAGCTTGCAGACAATCGTGAGGTTATCCTCGCGTCACGCTAATTCGGCCACCCTTCCAACCCCTGACACTCTCGGCCGAATAGAAGGGTCAGCTTCCCCGAGCTGGCCCTTCGCCTATTCTGAGGTCAAATCGCTGGCAAAGAGCGTTGCACGTTCAATATAGCGCTCCGCCTGATCAAGACGGTCCGCCATGCTGGAAGGTTCAAGCGTCTTTTTCACCCGCCCCGGTTGCCCCAGCACAACGGAAAAGGGCGGCACCTTTGTGCCTTCAGTTACAATGGCCCCGGCCCCGATGATGCTCCCCTCACCGATTTCAGCCCCATTCATCACAATGGCCCCCATGCCAACCAAAACACCACGCGCGAGCGTGCAGCCGTGTACGATGGCGCTATGGCCCACCGTACAATAATCGCCAATGATGGCTGGAAAACCGGGATCGCAATGCACGACAGCATTGTCCTGCACATTGCTGCCCTCACCGATCGTGATCTGGTCCGCATCGCCGCGCAACACAGCGCCAAACCAAATGCTCGAATTTGTCGCCGCGGTGACCTTGCCGATCACGCTGGCGCTGGGCGCAACAAATACGGAGTTGATCGTGGGGCTGTCTGCACCCAATTGATAGATGGGCGCCATGGGCTTAAGCCCCGATAACACTCAAAAACACGCTGAGCGCCAACAAGCCAGTAATAAAGCTCCATCCAAACGCGATAAACGCTGAGAGCAAAACGCCGCTCATCGACAAAGAGCTCTGCCCTTCACTACGCCAACCCATATGCAGCATGATCATCGGGCCGCAAAAAAAGCTCATCGCCAGATGGCCAAATGCGCCCAGATAGCTTTCACCATCGAACCGCAATATCGCCTCTTGCTTGAACACAAGCTGGTACAAATAGGTGCCAATACCAGAAACCGCCAACCCGACACCAACAATGTAAAGTGCAATTAAAAACTCAATGGACATCGCTTCCCCGCTTGCATTTTGGCAATTTCTTAACGTTTTATTAAACATATTTCCGCCTACATCAAAAGTCACGTCTCAAACACGCGCATGGTTAATGCCGAAAGATGGAAGTTGGCTCGCAAGAATAGTAAAAAACAGCAGCAAAACCAAAGCGTTGTCATGAACACCTTGTTCTTGATGGCTCTATTGTCGATTTTAGGCCTGGGGATAATTTACGCGATTGATGCCCTGGAACCCGAAAAAGAGCGGGTTGATCCCAACTTTATTGCAGAAAAACGTCAGGTCACCTTGGGCTTTGGTGAAGTTTACGTGCCGCAAAATTGGCTGGCGTCCACATTGGACGACACGCAGCGTGCGTTAGAGAGCCTGGAACTGCTGATTCCCATCCAGCTTGAGACTGAAGTGGCCGAGATCAATGTCGATTTGGTGCCCGCCAGCCGCACCACCCCCAGCGCCTATTTGCTTGATGCGCTGTATATCCACCGCTTTTCATCTGATCCGGCCACGTACCAATACGGCCTCGTCGGCAGACGCCTAAAAGATGGTGAGGGCTATAAGAATGAAAGCGTGTGGTATGATCCATTGCGGCCACAACCCTTTGTCGCCAAATGTGTGGAACCACTAGCGGAAGAGTTCAAAGCGCCAAATTGTTTGGAAACAAAACTTGTGAACAAACGGGTCGCCGCGATCATCAAGTTCCCAGAGCAATATCTGCCCCAGTGGAAAGAGTTTGACGCACAAATGCGCGCCAAACTGAAAATACTGACAAAGGCAGATTAGCCTGCGACTTCGTCCAAATCGATGTCCAGAATTGCCATTTGGAAATTGAACGAGCGCTCGCCCTCATCTTCATCCAAATACATAACGCCGATAAACTCTTCACCGAGATAAACTTCGGCTGAATCTGTCTTTTTCGGACGCGCTTTTACCAGCAATTGCGGATTGCCAAATTTCACCCGCAGATATTTTTGCAGGTTTTCCAACTCTTCTTTTGTCATGATGCACTCCGCTTGTTCATTTCGATGGGCAAGATAGCCAGTTTTGCCCGCGCCTCAACCTGTGGGCGCGCTTTTTTGCAAACTATCCTCACCTTCCACAAATATATGGAATTGTTTTTGCCAGTTTGGACCAGTTTGCCGCCAAAGTGACAGATGTGTGGAGACATGGCCATTCTGATTAGGCATTTTAAAGGCAAGGCACAAACTGTCAGGCGCCCCCTGCTCACACCACATGAGCTCGACGGCATCAGCCTGCGCCCCTTGTGTTTGCACAAGATCGGCAAATTCCGCACCGTCCAGCGCGTCGCCTTTTGTGTCAAAGCTCACAAAGTCAGGCGCAAACAGATCCGCAACAGCGTCTGTTTGGGTCAAAAATGCCTGCTCTTTGGCCCACACGGCCTGTGCAGGTCCCTCATTCACACGCGCGTCCATCCAGACTGATCCTTAGTTGGGCCCATCTGTTAGCATCTGATCCATGCGCAAGGCAGGCTCAGCGCAGCCGGCTTCGCCAACCACTTTCGCTGGCACACCCGCCACTGTCATGCATTTCGGCACATCTTTAAGCACGACGGAACCTGCCGCCACCCGTGCGCAATTACCGATCTTGATGTTGCCAAGAATTTTTGCCCCGGCCCCGATCATCACGCCAGAACCGATCTTCGGATGCCGGTCGCCATCCTCTTTGCCCGTGCCGCCCAACGTCACCGCATGAAGGATCGAAACATTGTCGCCCACAACCGCCGTTTCGCCGATCACAAGGCCCGTGGCGTGGTCAACCATGATGCCGGCACCAATGCGGGCCGCCGGGTGAATATCCACCTGAAACACTTGTGATATGCGGCTTTGCAAATATTGGGCGAAATCTTTGCGCCCTACTTTCCAAAGCTCATGCACAAAACGGTAAGACTGAATGGCGTGAAACCCTTTGAAATAAAGCAAAGGCTCTACAGCACGATGCGTGGCGGGATCACGCTCAAGCGTAGCGGCCAAATCCGTCCGGAAATAATGCGCCAGCTTTGGCTCTGCCTGCAGCATATCCTGAAACGCTCGATGGATGATCGACGACGAAACATCGGCATGTTCCAACAGCTCTGAAAGGCGATAAGCCATTGCTTCTTCAAGACTATTGTGGTTCAGCACATTGGAAATCACAAAGTTTGAGAAGGCGGGCTCATCGGCCATGATTTGTCGCGCTTCGGCGCACACATCGTGCCACACCGGGTCAACAATTCTGGGTTTCTCATCGCGGTTTAATTTACCAGCCATAGCCATTTCCAATTCGTTATGCACAATCGTTGGTCTTACCCAACTGGGTAGACCCGAGAAAAGAAGTTTAGCACACCTTCTTTAAACTGTTTATCCCCAGTCGCGCGCATGTGATCGCGCCCTTCAATCACAAGACTTTCGCCTTTGTCCATCAACGCGGCCAATGGTTCGGGGCGTCCGCCCACTTCGTCATCACTGCCCACAGCAACCAAAACGGGCACATCGATTTTAGCCACATCTTCTTGTGAAATCTTTTGCCGCGACGAGCCCATGCAAGCCGCCAACGCCTTCAAATCGCTCTTGGTATGCTCAGCGAAAATCCGAAACGTACGTCCCGTGCGGTCTTTCACTTCATCCAAGGTTGGAGCGAGCAAAGCATCAACAATCGTGGTTGAATTACTCATACCCACGGTCATGCGCTCACCCAAACCACCAAACACGGCACAGGCGATTTTATCCGGCGCTGTCATCGACACATAGGCTGAAATGCGCGCGCCCATGGAATAGCCCATAATCGCAACTTGCTTCACACCCAGATAGTCGATCAAATTGATAGAATCTTTCGCCATCTCACTTGAGGGATAAGCCGCTGTATCATAGATTTTTTCAGATTTGCCATGTCCACGATTGTCGATGGTGACAACGCGGTATCCTGCATCCACCAGTTCTTCGACCCAACCGGTATCAACCCAATTCACTTTGCCATTGGAGGCAAAGCCGTGCACCAAAAGCACCGTTGGTCCTTCCCCATAGATGGAAAATGCAATCTCGTAGCCCTCAGATGTAAATGTCGGCATCCCGCTTCAATCCTTATTCGTCCAGCCCAAGCAAAACTTTGTGATTTCTCACCGTCTTTGCACTGGTTTTTTTCAAACGAGTTCGTTAATGTCCGCCACACTTAACCTCTCGCATTCAATTGGGCAATGAGTCTGTAAGACAATGGCAAATCAAATCACACCACATTTTCAGAACAGCATGGGCGTCGCTAAAATCGAGATCGGCACCAAAGAGTTTAAGTGCATCGGCGCGCTGCCACCTTTTGACCACCCGCATGTTTATTTGGACATGGGCAACGAAACTGAAATCGTGTGTCCTTATTGCTCCACCCACTATGTGTTCAATGCTGAACTGGATAGCGCTGCGGCGTCACCCGCAGAAGCGGCTTACAATAAGAAGTCGGCCTAACCCACAAAAATAAGCTGGATCGCCACATGGCCAACAGCAGTAAAACCATTTCCATTGCGGGCGCTGGCATTGCCGGTTTGACCCTGGCCATTGCGTTGGCCAAATTTGGCTTTCGTGTCGTGGTGGCAGAACGGCAAGACGCGCCCAGTGAATTTGGTGCAGGCTTGCAAATCAGCCCCAATGCCCGCCGCGTGCTCGACACGTTAGGATTGGGCGACGATTTCGCAGCCAACAGCTTTGCACCGGATGCAATTGACATCTACCCGCACAAACGCACATCACCAATCAAGAGCGTCCAACTGGGTGACTTTGCCACCAAACGCTATGATGGCGTGCCTTATGCTGTTGCCCATCGCGCAGATTTGCTTGATTGCCTTTATCGCGCGGCCAAAAAGTTTGCCAATATCGAGATACATTTCGGTGTGGAAGAAATCGACGCGACCCAAGCAAATGGCGGTGTATCGATTCTTCTCAAAGATAGAAACAGCCCCCCCTTTCCGGTGACCGCCCGCGCCCATATCGGTGCTGATGGCGTTCGTTCTGAAACACGGATAAACTTGCTTGGCGGCCCAAAGCCGCAATTCACAGGCTATGTTGCATGGCGCGCCTTGGCAGATATTGACGATGTGGCAAAGCAGCTGCCCATGAACCACACATCCCTATTTTGGGGACCAGACTATCATGTGGTGCTCTATCCATTGCCGCATCAGCGCAAGGTCAACATCGCGCTGTTTTCGCGACATAAACATAAATCCATCGAACGTGGCGCAGAGCTTAAGCTCGAACCCAATCGATTATCGATTAAAGAAAACAGCGTGTTAGCGCCGATTCTGGATTCACTTTATGATCAGTTTACCCCATGGCCACTTTTCGGCGTGACCTGCGAGCATTGGTACAAGGATAACGTGGCGCTTATCGGCGATGCGGCCCACGCCATGCTGCCGTTTCAAGCGCAAGGCGCCGCCATGGGCATGGAAGATGCTGGATTGTTGGCTGTGTTATTGGCGGCGGAGCCGGACAATGCGAAGGCGTTCGCGCAATATCAATCCTTGCGCAAATCGCGTGTGGACAAGGTACAAAAGCAATCAGCGCAAAATGGTAAAATCTTCCATATGCGCCCGCCCAAATCTTGGGCGCGGGATTTGGTGGTTGCACGTCAGTCGCCTGACGCGCAACTCAAACGCATAGATTGGATTTATAAGCACGATCCGTTTGAGGGCCTACTCTAAAGCTGGCCCGAATTTCCCAGCCGAAAAATCTTGAAACGCGTGGTAAATCTCAGACTTGGTGTTCATGACAAAAGGTCCGCCTTTTGCAATCGGCTCGTTCAACGCTTCACCTGTGGCGAGAACAAATCGGCCACCACTGTCACTCACCACGTCGATGGCGTCGCCGGACGTGCTGAGCTCAATCAAGCTCCCCTCGCCGAACAAAGCATTGTCGCCACTGCCATCCTTCATGCTGATCGTGCCTTCAACCACCAGCAAGAAGCCTTGGCGGCCCTCAAGCGGTTCGGCAAGTTGGCCACCGGCTTGCAAACTGACATCCAAAATGAATGGTCGCGTGGCCCGATCTAAAAAGTGCCCCTTGGTGCCCTGGCTGGTTTCACCCGCGATCACGCGCATGTTTGCTTTGTCGCGCTTTTCCACCTCCAGCTTGGAAACATCCAAGTTTGTATATTCGGGCGTATCGCCTTTTTGCGCGGCAGGCAGATTGAGCCAGAACTGCAAGCCCGACAAATCTTCATCACCGTCAACACGCGGCATTTCCGAGTGAATGATGCCGCCAGCTGCTTTCATCCATTGCACGCCGCCCGGGCCCACTTCAGCAACATTGCCGATATTATCGCGGTGTCCCATATTGCCGCTCAGCATCAGCGTGATTGTTTCAAAACCGCGGTGCGGATGCGGGGGAAATCCTGGAATTGGTCCTTTTGGGCTTTCAACCTTGAACCAGTCCAACATCAAAAAGGGATTGATCACATCAATATCGGGTGTACCGATATAGCGATGCACCATTATCCCTTCACCTTCTTGCACATAATGTCCCCGACTCGTTTGCGCGGCATATTTTAGGTTCGACGTCATTTTCGCCTCCATTTACGTTTGAAGTAGAAATAGTCTCATTTTGATTTACAAAAAGCCCCAAACGGGCAATGGATTGTTCACAAAACCATATATAGTTGATAGTTTTCTTGTTCACCGCGGTTTCAAAATTGACTCGCGTCACCTATATGCAGCATGTCTACTGACGCGAAATGCCCGCCTAAAGGAACATCATGACAGCTGCTAAGAATTCAAAGCTGGCGCTTGCCTTTATTCTGATCACTGTGCTCATCGATATCATCGGGCTGGGGATCATTATTCCTGTCTTGCCGCACTTGATCGAAGACCTAACCGGCGGCACCGTTGCTGAAGCTGCGGTTTATGGCGGGTTCCTGCTATTTGTATACGCATTGATGCAGTTTGTTTTCTCACCCATTCTCGGCAATTTGAGCGATCGATTTGGCCGCAGACCCGTCCTTTTGTTTTCGCTGCTTGGCCTTACATTGGATTATATTTTGATGGGATTTGCGCCCACCATTGCTTGGCTGTTCGTCGGGCGGGTGCTCTCAGGCATCATGGGCGCGGCTGTATCAACGGCAACAGCCTATATTGCCGACATCTCCACCCGTGAGAAACGCGCGCAAAACTTTGGCCTCATCGGCGCGGCCTTCGGCGCTGGCTTTATCATCGGCCCCGTCATCGGCGGGCAATTGGGCGAATTCGGCCCCCGTGTTCCTTTCTTTGCCGCAGCAGCCTTAGCTTTTGTCAATCTGGTCTATGGCTATTTCGTGCTGCCCGAAAGCCTGACCATGCGCAAGCGTCGCCGCTTTGAGATCAAGCGCGCCAACCCGCTGGGCACGCTGATGTCCCTACGCAAATATCCTTATGTGCTGTCTTTTATTGCAGTGCTGTTTTTCTTCTCACTCGCCGCCCAGACTTATCCCAGCATCTGGAACTTTTTCACCATCGAGCGGTTTGAATGGTCACCGTCGCAAGTGGGCTATTCGCTTGGCGCATTCGGCGTCATGTTTGCCATCGTGCAGGCAGCAGTTATCCGGCCATCCATGCGGTATTTAGGCGAAGTCAAAACGGTTCTTGTGGGCATGAGCTTCGCGGTATTCGCCTTTTTCGGCATGGCCTTTATCGACACGCCGATGGGGCTTTATTTCTTCCTCGCCATGGGCGCAATGGGCGGGCTTGTGGTCCCCGGCCTCACTGGTCTGATGGCCAACCGCGTTGACGACAATGCGCAAGGCGAATTGCAAGGCGGCATAAACGCGATCAACTCCATCACGTCCATTATTGGCCCCTTGGCGGCGACGCAGCTCTTCTCATACTTCACCACATCGCCCAAGGCGTTCACTTATTTCCCCGGCGTGCCCTTCTTTGCAGCGGGCATTGCTGTGACCTTCGGCGCCATTTGGTTTACCTACACAGCAATCAAGGCCGGCCTTCTGTTCCGGCGAAAGCAGCTATTTGGCCAACAAACGACCACCAAAGAGCCTGACGAATAACGCTATTGCGTCGCGCTCCAAATGTCGTAGATCGCGTTGGTGACCATTAAGTCCAAATGCGCCCCGCCACCATTTTTGAACAATGTGATGTCACTTGCATCAGTGCGCATAACGCAATCTGGCTGCACCATATCGTAATAGTCCGCCAGCACGTCTTTTTCGCTGATCACGCCCCGCGCAATTGGGTCTTTCAACTCGCCAATGTGATCGATGGTGGTTTCGCGCGAATCGACAAAGATTTTGGCCTTTTGCAGCAGTGCATCGTCCGCTTCTCGCATGCCGTCCTTGAAGGCGCCGATCAAGTCGAAGTGGGTGCCGCTCTGCGCCCACGCACCCTGAATAAAGGGCTCTCGCGCCATCGTCGCGCTGGTCACAATATCCGCATCCCCTACCGCTGCCGCCAAATCCTCAACGGCTTCACAGCCCTTTTTCGCCGCCAAATCTTGCGCGTTCGCATGGGTGCGGCTCCAAATCTGGATTTGGCTCAGATCTGGAAAAACATCACGATAGGCATCCACCAAAGATTCAGCCACCACGCCAGAACCGACAACAAGTAGTTTGCGCGAATCCGGACGCGCCAAAAGGCGGGCGCCTAACACGGAATCGGCTGCCGTTTTCCACTTGGTCACAAGCTGCCCGTCGACGAGTGCTTTCACCTGCCCGCTTTCATCATCGAACAGGATAACGACGCCGTGGATGGTGGGGATGGCTGGCTCACGTTGCGCGTTCTTCGGATAAACCGTCACCGCTTTCATCGCCAAGCCTAGATCATCGATCCACGCGGCACGATTGAGCATGGTTGATTGATCTTCTTCCCGGTTGAGGAACAGATCGCCCAAGCGTGCTTTGCTTCGCTTATGCCCGTCAAAGATTGCATCTGCGACTTTCGACCAACTCAGCTTGTCTTCAATTTCAGCGCGTCCGATAAATGGAATGCTCATATCGATCCCCTTTTTTTTGCGCCATAGTGCAAAAATTCGCCCCTAATTTCAAAGCGGATGCGACAAAAATCGACCATTTGCCCGACATTGTCGTATAAATTCCATGAAAGAGTGGCTAGAACCGACGAGGCACGGGAGTGATATATGAAAATTGCGGTTGTTGGCGTTGGTTATGTGGGCTTGGTGTCTGGCGTTTGTTTGGCAGAGGTCGGCCATGAAGTAATTTGTGTCGACCTTGATGCAGCCAAGATTGAGCAACTCAATCAAAACAATGTGCCCATCTACGAGCCGGGCCTCAGCGCCATGGTGGCGGCCAATCGTGAGGCAGGCAATTTGCACTTCACCACAAATCTTGCTCAAGCGCTCTTAGGTGCCGACGCAGCCTTTATCGCCGTGGGCACCCCTTCGCGCGAAGGCGACGGCCATGCCGATTTAAGCTATGTTTATGCCGCGGCCCAAAATATCGCGGAACACGCCAGCGGCCCTTTGGTGATCATCAACAAATCCACAGTACCTGTGGGCACTGGCGATAAGGTTCAGGAAATCGCCGAGACGTCTCGGCCCGACATGGACTTCCACATCGTTTCCAACCCGGAATTTTTGCGCGAAGGCGCCGCCATCAAAGACTTCATGGAACCCGACCGCATCGTTATTGGTGTCGAAAGCGATCAAGCCAAATCAATTATGGCCGAGATTTACGCGCCCTTTGAGCAAAAGGGATTTCCCACCCTTTATGTCAATCGCCGCACCAGTGAACTGACCAAATATGCCGCCAACTCATTCTTGGCGCTCAAACTCGCTTATATCAATGAGGTGGCCGAACTGTGCGAAGTGGTCGGCGCGGATATTAAGGGTGTCTCCACAGGCATCGGCCTTGATCCGCGCATTGGCGAAAAGTTCCTCAATGCCGGCCCCGGCTATGGCGGATCATGTTTTCCAAAGGACACCTTGGCCCTTGTTCGCACCGCACAAGACCATGATCGCCCTTTGCGTCTGATCGAGATGATCGTCTCGATCAATGAATATCGCAAACGCGCCATGTCCCGCAAAATTGCGCAAATGTGCGAAGATGAAGTCAACGGGAAAACCATCGCCATTCTGGGCCTGACCTTTAAGCCCAACACAGACGATATGCGCGAAGCGCCCGCCATTTCAATCATTCAAGGGCTGCAAGATATGGGCGCAAATATCCGCGCTTACGATCCCAAAGGCATGGACAATGCCAAACACCATTTGAGCAATATAACCTATTGCGACAGTGCCCTATCCTGCGTCGAAAACACCGACGCTGTGGTCATCGTGACCGAATGGGACGAATTCCGCGACTTGCCCTTTGCCGAGATCAAAAAGAAAATGCGCAAACCCGTTCTGGTGGATTTGCGCAATCTTTATGACGGGCCGACCCTCAAGGCACACGGCTTTGACTACCAATGTGTGGGTCGACCGCTAGAAACAGTGATCAACGGCGCTTAGCTCCGCCCAAATTCGTCCTCAAGCCGAATGATGTCGTCTTCGCCGAAATAAGAACCGGTTTGCACTTCAATCAACTCAAGCATGATCTTGCCCGGATTGGCCAGGCGGTGCACCTCGCCTTGTGGGATGTAGACGGATTGGTTTTCACCCAAAAGCTCCACCTTATCGCCCACCGTGACTTCCGCTGTACCGGTCACCACAACCCAATGCTCAGATCTATGATGGTGTTTTTGCAAACTCAATTGCTTGCCCGGTTTGACAAACAAGCGCTTCACCTGAAACCGCTCGCCCAGCACCAGCGAAGAATAGCCGCCCCAGGGGCGATAGCTGGTTTTGTGGGTCTCAGTAAGCGCCATGGTCTCATCACTGCTTTTGAGCCGTTTAACGATATCTCCCACCCGCTGCGTCGCATTCAGATCACCGACAAACACAGCGTCTTCACTCACGACAACAGCGATATTCTTCAACCCATGGACCGCGACATGTGCGGAATCCGAATAAACAAGGCTGTCTTCCGTTTCTGAAAGCGTCACCTGCCCCCGCGCCACATTGCCGCCGGCATCCATGTCGCCGACCTTCCAAACCGCGTCCCAACTTCCAAGGTCTGACCAGGAAAACGCACTCGGCACAACGGCCGCACGATCAGTTTTCTCAAAGATGGCATAGTCGACAGAAATGTCGGGCGCTTGTTCAAAGCTCTGCTTGTCGAGGCGCACAAAATCCAAATCGGCTGTCGCCTTGGCAACGGCGTCGCCAACAGCAGCGCTGGTTTCCGGCGCCAACCGCTCGCATTCAGCAATGAATACGTCGCGTGGCATCATAAAGGTGCCGGAATTCCAATAATACCCGCCCGCATCCAGCATCTCCTGCGCCCGCTCAAGCTGCGGCTTCTCAACAAACTCAGCCACCCGATGTCCGCCAGATTCCAGTTTTTCACCCTGCTTGATATAGCCATATCCAGTTGCAGGTTCGGTCGGCGCAATACCAAAAGTCACCAGCTCCCCCGCCTCTGCACACGCCGTCGCTTGCACCACGGCATCGGTGTATCCGGCATCGGCGGTCACCTTATGATCAGACGCCAGCACGTAAAGCACCTGATCATCATCAGTTTTATCTTTAAGGTAGAGGGCCGCCGCCAAAATCGCAGCCGTTGTGTTGCGCGCCGCTGGCTCCAGCAAAATCGCGCCAAGCTCAACGCCCACTTCCTGCGCTTGTTCTGCCACAAGAAACCGATATTCTTCATTTGTCACGATCACTGGCGCAGCAAACTGGTCAGAATCAGCCACCCGCTGCAATGTCTCTTGAAACAGGCTATCCCGCCCCGCCAGCGCCAAAAATTGCTTGGGCCGAGACGACCGCGAAATCGGCCATAACCGCGTCCCACGTCCACCAGCCATAATCACTGGAACAATTTTTGAAAGCTGATCAACCATAAGGATTTTTCCGTTGGTGCGGTTAGACATTGTCGAATAAAGTCAAGACACTATACCGAAGCCCGCGGGTGATCAATCGCCACGCCAACCCATTTCCTCCACGGCGGCGATTCCTATTTGCAATGTGATTTTTTTTCGACTATGAAAATGCCACTCTCGGGGTCACCCGACATTGCGGACGTGGTGAAATTGGTAAACACAAGGGACTTAAAATCCCTCGCCCTAACCGGCTTACGGGTTCAAGTCCCGTCGTCCGCACCAAAGCTTTTCTATTATTCTTTATTTTATTTCGGCACATTAAATGACCAACGCACCTTCGCATTCGAAAAACAAATCGCAAGTCATTGAAGCAAGTGTCGAAGGCCTCATCACGATGCAAAGCCTGATGGCATTGCGCGATACGCTGGCCAAAAAAATAGCTGCGCATCCGACCAAGCACGAAATCACGCTCATATTGGATACAGATCAACATGAATTTGAAAGCGCCACGCTTTTAGGTGTGATGCGACAAATGCTTGGCGAATTTGCAGGCGAAGACAAACCGATTTCCCGCATCGCTTTCGTTACCCTCGCACAATTTGTGCGCCCGGCTGAGAATGGCGGCAAAGTGGCCTTTTTCGAAGAAATTGAGCATGCGCGGCTTTGGGCTAAACAATAGTTTGTCCCCACCAAGGTGGCGTTGATCCAACAGGTTATAAATTAGGTGCGCCGTCCAAATCGCGGCTCTATTTCCCAACCTGTCTTAGATCAACCTGATCAAAGCCCCGCCCAATAGGCATAAAAAGTTGATTCAACAATCTTGCCAGCTTTGCGTCTTCTGTTCTCGTTCAGGGACGTATGGCGACCGTTCAAAAAGTACGAATTTTTGACTTCAGGTAAATGATCGTTTGAAAAGCTATAAAGGCCATCTTCATTCCGAAACTCATCAAAATGATCGCGCACCTTCGTGCGCCAAGCACGGATGTTCGGATTCTCGAATGTTGAGAAAAGCGGCATCCTGAACACGAGCCCTTTTTTAAAATAATCAACGGAGAGCGTATCGTTGAAAAGTGGCATATGGGCGCTCCATCCCATAAAGTGGAACTTGTTCTGCCCATATTTCACAAGCCCATAGCCATAATCGAAATCCTGATATTGCGGATCCGCGACATAATCCACAATCACCTTGATTTTCCTCTGATAGGCGTCTGGCAGCTTGTGATGGGTATGCGCGAAAATAAAGATGTCATGGACAAGCGGAAGCGCAAAGGCCCCATCTTCATATAAAGCCGGATTAATCAGCTGCTTGGAACGGTAGGCTTTCGGAATAGAGAACCCATCAGGTTCTACATAAATATCGAATTTCAAAGGCGAATTGACGACAAATTCAAAAAGCGCGTCAATCCGATCCAACACCACCTTGCGGGCGGTCTTATCTGCATCTCCACCGATAAAAAGATAACCAGCCACAAGATAGCGCGCTAAAGTGCCATAAACACTCGTGTCATTGTCATCAGCGACAAAGTCGAGATAAATCTTCCGCAAATCAGATGAGAGAATATCTTTGGTGGACAACCCAAAGGACAGGAGCCGACCGAAACTGTTCTCAAAGCACGCGTCACTGCTCCCCAGGATCGATGTCATATCAGCGGTGCTGGGAATTTTGTTCTTCCAATAAGCAACTTCCGGGAGATTTAGAAGCTCAGCATAGTTTTGCTTAAACGCGCTGCTACCCTCATCTCCCTGCTGCTTGAACAACAAGTTCTTGATGGTGACACCACAATTGCTTTCCAGGAAGGCAAGCTGTTGCGCGCGCTCTAATTTCCTATCTGTGTGCTCGTCATTTTTTGACATCTCTCTTTCCAGCCTTTGCTATGATCAATGCCCGTTCCCGCGCAACCGTTAACTGCATCAAAAACAGTATAAGTGCGACAGTCAACAAGGACATGGCAGCAACAAAGCTAAACGAGATGAAGCCGGTCAGGTCTGGCTCCACATGGTCACCGAGGAAAATCAAAATTACAACAAGACACACCAAAATGGCGGTCATGACACTAAGGCGGCTCGACCAAATGATATAATGTATGCGCCGCACATCACGTGCACTGCCCGCAGCCGAACCCTCGTCCAGAGTAAGTTGATCAACCGCCCGCGAAAGATGGGCACCCAGCACGTTCAAAAAGCCAGCAATCGCCGTCAACAAAAATACAGGCGCGATCGAAAGCTGTATCTCCTCGGCGATCGTGGATGTTAAAATGATTGTATCCATGAGCCTGCTGGCCTTATTTGATCAAAAAGGGTTTAGTCGCCCACTCCATCGCGGATCGGCGGTGCATAAGACACATCCATATCCCAAGGGAAATAGATCCACGTATCTTGCGACACTTCGGTCACAAAGCTGTTGACCAAATCCCGCGCCAAAGGCTTGGCATAAACGGTAGAGAAATGCGCATTGGGCAACATGGCCTGCACGGCGCGGCCAGTTTTGCCTGTGTCCACCAAATCATCAATGATCAACACGCGACCATTTTTGTCGAGATCGACGATTTCCTGGCAGATCGGTTTCACAACTTCCAATTCGCCCTGATCTTTATAGTCATATGATTTGACTGAAACGCTTTCGATCACCCGAATACCAAGCTCACGTGCGATGATCGCCGCGGGCACTAGGCCACCACGGGTAATGCACACGATGGCATCAAACGGTTCTTCATTCATCAAGCGCCAAGCCAGAGCGCGGCTATCGCGGTGGAATTGATCCCAAGAAACCGGGAATGATTTATTCTGCGGTGCGGTCATATTGTGGGTCCCTGTCCCTTTTTTGCTTTTTCAAACAGATCGTCCACAATCGCCTGGGCTTCGTGGCGCACCTGCTCCAATATTTTTTCATCGCTCGAGCGCATCACAATTTGGGTCATATATTCTTTTGACCCCAATTGTGGGTAAGAGCCGATTTTTACCGTTTGGTATGAAGATTGCAATGCCGCAAGTGGCTCTGAAAGCACACCTTCCCCAACTTGTGAGTTCACAGACACGGAATATTGCCGCACACCGGTTTGCAATGTGGGCGCAATGCTCTCCAACATCGCCTGCAAAATCTTCGGCACCCCTGCCATAACAAACACATTTTCAATGTTGATGCCCGGTGCGCCCGACACAGGATTATCGATCAGTTCGCCACCCTCGGGAATCCGTGCCATGCGCAAACGTCCCGGTGTCATCTCATAATCAACAAACCGCGCCTGCATCGCATCAATGGCCCGCTGATCTACCTTCAGTTCAACGCCAAAGGCTTTCGCCACCGCATCGGCCGTGATGTCGTCATGGGTGGGGCCAATACCACCGCTGGTGAATACATAGTCATATTTGGCGCGCAGCGCATTCAGCGCCTCAACAATTTCATCGATCTCATCGGCCACAATGCGTGCCTCGCTCAGATCAATGCTGAGATCGGCACAAAAATCGGCAATCGTGCCAATGTTCTTGTCTTTGGTGCGACCGGATAGGATTTCATCGCCCACCACCAGCATGCCAGCAGTGACGGTTTTTGCTTGAGCTTGTTTTGTCATCATCTCTTTGAAATAAAGGATCGAACTTGAATTGCAATCATTTTAACGTTGGATCGACCGCTTTGGATTTCCCTTCTCCCCTTTTGCAGGGCACGCTCATCAAACGCTACAAGCGGTTTTTGGCCGATATTCGGCTGGACAATGGCGAGATCATCACCGCCCATTGTGCCAACCCCGGCGCCATGCTGGGATTGAAAGAACCCGGGTTACCGGTCTGGTTGTCAAAATCGGACAACCCAAAGCGCAAGCTGAAATATTCGTGGGAGTTGACCAAAGTCGACGGCCATCTCGTGGGCATTAACACGGCCCTACCCAACCGCATTGTTGCCGAAGCGCTGCACAGCAAACAGATCAAAGAGCTGGCCGCTTATGACGAGATCCGCCCGGAAGTGAAATATGGGGAGAAATCCCGGATTGACTTCTTGCTGACGGGTGATGGCCTGCCGGATTGCTATGTGGAAGTGAAAAACGTTCACCTCCTCCGCGAGGGCAGCTTGGCCGAGTTTCCTGACAGTAAAACGGCGCGCGGCGCGAAACATTTGATGGAGCTTGGCAATATGGTGGCGCAAGGTCACCGCGCGGTGAACCTTTATCTCGTCCAGCGCACCGATTGCACCCAATTCAGCTTCGCAAGCGATTTAGACCCGGCATATGCCAAAGGCGCCGAAACTGCCTTGAATGCGGGCGTGGAATTTCTATGTTATGATTGTACAATTAATCAGACGAAAATTTGCCTCAACCATCCTCTTCCAATTTTGCCAGTGAAGCGGTAGGTTCGTCAAAAATTCCAATATTAAGAGCAACACATGGTCACCTACGCTGCAGCAAAACCCGATCCAAAACGCACCCCCGGCATCATTCCGTTGCACGGAGAAGATGGCTTTGAAGGAATGCGCAAAGCAGGTGCTTTGGCCGCGCAAGCGCTGGATATGCTCTATGAATTTGCGCAACCCGGTGTGACAACAGCTGAGCTGGACCGCCGCGCCCTCGAATTCGCGTTGGACAACAATGCAGTGCCAGCCACGTTAAACTATCGCGGCTACCGCCATTCAATTTGCACCAGCATCAACCATGTGGTTTGCCATGGCATTCCAAACGAAAAACCACTGAAGAACGGCGATATCGTCAATATCGATATTACGCTGATCGTTGATGGCTGGCACGGCGACACCTCGCGCATGTTCCCGATTGGCGACATTTCGCGCAAGGCCGAGCGACTGATCGAAGTAACCTATGAAAGCCTGGATCGTGCGCTTGCCATCGCCAAACCCGGCAACACCACTGGTGACATTGGCCACGCCATCCAAAGTTTTGCCGAAGCCGAACGCTGCGGCGTTGTACGTGATTTTGTTGGCCACGGCCTTGGTCGCCTTTTCCATGACGAGCCCAACATTTTGCACTTTGGCGATCCCGGCACTGGCCCCGAACTGAAAGCGGGCATGATTTTCACCATCGAGCCCATGATCAATTTGGGTCGCCCCGACGTGAAAGTGCTGGGCGATGGCTGGACAGCGGTCACCCGTGACCGCACCCTTTCGGCCCAATGCGAACATTCCATTGGCATCACCGAGCATGGATGCGAAATCTTCACGCAATCACCCAATGGCCTGTTCAATCCCCTTGAAGCGCGGCGGTAGATGAGCGACGCGGACGAGTCTCAAGCCGATAAACCAGCGCCGGGCAAAAAGCCCAAGCTGCATTATCACGGCCATCGCGACCGTTTGCGCCAACGCTTTGAAAAAGACCTGGGCTCCTCTTTTGAGGATTATGAATTGCTGGAGCTGTTGCTCTTCCGCATTTTGCCCCGTCGTGACACCAAGCCCATCGCCAAACAATTGATTGACCGTTTCGGCAGCTTCTCGCAAGCGCTTTCGGCCCCGGTGAAATTGTTGTGTGAAGTCGACGGCATCGGCCCCACGGCTGCCATGGAAATCAAAATCATGCATGCCGCCGCCAAGCGCTACGCCAAGGACACGCTGCCGGAACGGCCAATCCTCAATTCATGGGACGCGCTGATCGACTATTGCAAATCGGAGATGGCCTTTGAGGATAAAGAGCAGTTCCGGCTGCTCTTTTTGGACAAGCGCAACAAACTCATCGCCGATGAAGTGCAGCAGATCGGCACCGTGGACCACACCCCAGTTTATCCGCGCGAAGTGATCAAACGCTGCCTGGAACTGTCAGCCACCGCGATGATTTTGGTGCATAATCACCCCTCTGGCGATCCAACACCGTCCAACGCCGACATTCAAATGACCCGCGCCATCGCCGACATCGCCAAGCCCCTCGGCATCACCTTGCACGACCACATCATCATCGCCAAAGATGGCCACGCCTCCCTGCGGGCGCTGAAGCTGTTCTAGGCCGCGCCGACGCCAAGGCTCAACGCGAAATGGGCACAGAATTAGCCGAAGTTCTGGAGAACGGGGAACGTCTCAAGCAACCAAAAGCTGATCCGGGTAAAATCGCCTGTCAGGAACAAAATACCCGTGATGATCAGGAACACGCCCATCACTTTTTCCACCGTCCCGAGATGCTTTTTGAAATTCTGGAAGAAGTTCATAAAAGGTCGGATGGCCAAAGCGGCAGCCAAAAACGGCAGCCCCAATCCCGCGGAATAAACAGCCAACAGCCCTGCGCCTTGCCACGCGGTTTCTGATGTGCCCGCAATAGGCAGGATTGCCGCCAAAATTGGCCCAATACATGGCGTCCAGCCAAGGGCAAAGGCCAAGCCGAGCCCATAGCCACCCAGCGGCCCAGTGGCCGTAGTTGGTCCGCTCATCCGCGCTTGGCGGTAAAGCATATTGATCCGCAAAAGACCGAGAAAATGCAAACCCATCACGATGATGACGATACCTGCCAACGGCACCAACCAATCCAGCGCAGACCGCAACGCGCTGCCCAAAAAGGTGGCTGACGCGCCCATCAAAATGAAGATGGTTGAAAAGCCCATGATAAAGAAAAGCGATGTGGTGACTGTCCGCCACCAGACCTTGCTGCCCGTGTTGCCCTCATCCTGCAGCTGCTCAAATGTCGTGCCCGCCATATAAGACAGATAAGGTGGCACCAGCGGCAACACGCAAGGGGACAAAAAACTCAAAACGCCCGCACCAAACACAACGGGTAGGCTTATGGAAATCATCGCAAAGTCCTTCGGCGAGATTCAAAACTATGCTCTTTTGTACCTGTTAGTCCATCTTTGCAAGCGACCGAATGTCGCTTTAACGCAATTGTGAGAAGAGGTGATATTTCACCCTTTAGGCAATTGGCTTTTGACAAGCAGTGTGCTACCTCGCTTGCCATATCCCAAATATAGATGGCTAAAGATCAGGGGAGCCCCCAAATGAGCCAATTGCCAATCAAGATTTCCCCCTCCATTCTTTCCGCTGATTTCGCGCGTTTGGGCGATGAAGTGCGCGCCATTGATGAAGGCGGCGCCGAATGGGTGCATGTGGATGTGATGGACGGCCACTTCGTGCCCAACATCTCCATCGGCCCCATGATTGTGGAGGCCATTCGCCCCGTGACCAAGAAAATCTTGGATGTGCATTTGATGATCGCCCCTGCAGATCCTTATCTGGAAGCATTTGCCAAGGCTGGGTCAGACATCATCACAGTGCATGCAGAAGCGGGCCCACACCTTGATCGCTCATTGCAGGCCATCAAATCCATGGGCAAAAAGGCCGGCGTCTCCCTCAATCCATCGACCCCTGTCTCGGTGATTGAGAACGTGATTGACCGTCTCGACCTTATTCTTATTATGAGTGTAAATCCGGGCTTTGGTGGCCAGTCTTTCATTCCTCAAGCGCTTGAAAAAATCATGCAGGCCAAAGCTTTGATTGGCGATCGCCCGATCGATCTTGAAGTTGATGGTGGCGTGACCGCGGATAATGCGGAAGAAATCGCCCGTGCAGGTGCCAATGCTCTTGTTGCTGGCTCTGCGATCTATAAAGGAAACGACCCTGCCACTTATGCGCCGCGTATCAACGACATCCGGCGCGCAGCTGAATTAGGTCTGCAAAGCCGATAGTAAAAAGGCTTATTATATTATGTCCATGAGAAATTGGCTCTTCTTTGTCTTCTTCTCTCAGCCCGTTGCCCTTGGCGCCTGGCTCCCACGTATTCCTGAAGTGCAGGAGAAACTGGCCCTCAGCCCGGCTGAATTGGCCGTGGCGCTTATCGGCGCCCCCATTGGCACGCTCAGCGCCTTGCTGGTGGCTGGCCGCATCGGCGATTTGCTCGGCGCACAAAAAACGATGCTGATTTTCTATCCGCTGTTTTTCCTGGCGATGGCCTTGCCGTTTTTGGCCAATTCTCAAGTCAGCCTGTTCATCTCACTCGCGATCATGGGGGCCACGCTGTCCATTCTTGAGCTGGGCATGAACGTCTCCGCAGATCTTTATGAAAAGCAACGCAAAAAGCTGGTGATGAGCCGCGCTCACGGCCTGTGGAGCCTTGGCTTGATGACGGGCACGCTTGTCGGTTCCGCATCTGCAGCGGTCCGCTTTGACCCGTTCCTGATGGAAATTGCCATATTTGCGGTCTTGGTATTGCCCAGCCTTTATGCGGTCAAGCAGGTCAATCTGGACCAGCCAGTGCTCGACCCAAAAACAGTGCAAAGCCGCAAATCGGGCTTCACCATGCCGCATATTTTGCTGCTCGGCATATGCTTGTTCACCTTTGGCACCACATTGACTGAAGGTGCCGTGGCCGATTGGGCCGCGATCTTTATGCGCGACGTGCACAGCGCTTCACCCGGTTTTGCAGGTTTGTCGCTCACCGTATTTACGCTGGCTGCAGCCCTCACCCGCCTCACTGGCGATAAATTGCGCGAGCATTTTGCCACCAGCGATCTGGCCCGCACCTTGGCCATTATTGGCGTCATCGGCTTGGGCATTATCTATTTTGCCCCCAACGCCTTACTCGCTCTGCTCGGCTTCGCCCTTCTGGGCTGTGGCATTGCCCTTGGCTTTCCGCTGGCGGTCACCGCTGCGGCCAACGCCCCGGGCAAAAGCTCTGCCAGCAATGTTGCCGTCCTCACCTTTTTGGCCCTCAGCGGGTTCTTGGTGGGGCCCATTTCCATTGGCTTTGTTGCCGAAGCGACCAACATCAAAATTGGCCTCATGGTCATCACCCCAATGTTGGCCCTCAGCGCCGTGCTTGCCAGCACGCTAAAGTCGTCCTCCTCTAAATCCCAAAATAGCGAAAGCCAAACCACATGATCCCCCGTTATTCACGCGATGAAATGGTGTCCATCTGGTCACCAGAATCCAAATTCCGCATTTGGTTCGAAATCGAAGCCCACGCCGCCTCTGCCCAAGCCAAGCTCGGCATTGTGCCCGATGATGCCGCAAAAGTGGTTTGGGAAAAGGGCGAAAACGCTCAGTTTGATGTGGATCGCATTGATGAGATCGAACGCGAAGTCAAACATGACGTGATCGCGTTTCTTACTCACTTGGCTGAGATTGTTGGCCCTGAAGCCCGCTTCGTGCACCAGGGCATGACCTCTTCTGACGTGTTGGACACTTGCCTTTCCGTGCAATTGACCCGCGCAGCAGACTTGCTGTTGGCCGATATGGACAAGCTGCTCGCAGCCCTCAAAAAGCGCGCCTACGAGCAAAAAGACACCATCACCATTGGTCGCTCACACGGCATCCACGCTGAGCCAACCACATTCGGCGTTAAACTGGCCCAAGCCTATGCCGAATTTGACCGCTGCAAAAAGCGTCTCGAAATCGCCCGCGAAGAAATCGCCACCTGTGCCATTTCCGGCGCGGTTGGCACCTTCGCCAACATCGACCCGTCAGTAGAGCAATATGTGGCTGAAAAGCTGGGCTTGGCCATCGAGCCTGTGTCCACGCAGGTGATCCCGCGTGACCGTCACGCCATGTTCTTCGCCGTTTTGGGTGTGGTTGCCTCATCCATCGAACGTTTGGCCACCGAAGTGCGTCACTTGCAGCGCACCGAAGTGCTGGAAGCAGAAGAGTTCTTCTCCAAAGGCCAAAAAGGCTCCTCCGCGATGCCGCACAAGCGCAACCCTGTCTTGACCGAAAACCTGACTGGTTTGGCCCGCATCGTGCGTGGCATGGTCACCCCAGCGCTGGAAAACGTTGCCCTTTGGCACGAGCGCGACATCTCACACTCCTCTGTTGAGCGCATGATCGGCCCAGACGCGACCGTCACGCTCGACTTCGCATTGGCCCGCATGACCAACGTGATCGAAAATCTGGTCGTGTACCCAGAAAACATGAAAGCCAATATGGACAAGCTGGGCGGCTTGCACAATTCGCAACGCGTTTTGTTGGCCCTCACCCAAGCCGGCCTGTCTCGCGAAGATAGCTACCGCGCTGTGCAACGCAACGCCATGAAGGTGTGGCGCGGCGAAGGCGAATTTGCCGCCTTCTTGAAAGCGGATGAGGAAGTGGCCAACGCCCTGAGCGATGCGCAAATCGATGATATGTTTGATGATGGCTACCACCTCAAACATGTGGACACAATTTTCGCCCGCGTCTTCGGCGAATAAGCACTCCAAAGCCCGGCATTTTTGCCGGGCTTTTCTTCGATCAGCACTTTTGATCTTGGCATTTCAAATTATGATATGCACCAAACATCAGACCGTAACTGTCTGAAATATATTCAATTCCCCTTCAAATTCACATTCAATAAAACGAATTACTGGCCCACTTCTTCTTCGTATGGAAAATGTGCCTGCTTGACCAAACTCGTCGGCGCTGTCCTAATCGCCGCCAAACACCAACTTGATCCCCGGACCGACCTCGATGCCCCTGAAAGACTTTTTCCTCGCCCTGCTGGTTGTGGCCATATGGGGCTTTAACTTCGTTGTGATCAAGGTCGGTGTGGAAGATGTCCCGCCCCTGCTATTGAACGGAATCCGCTTTTCGCTTGTGGTGCTGCCCTGGATATTTTTTATCAAAAAGCCCAAGGCAAGCTGGTCGCTGATCATCGGGTTCGGCATGTTCCTGGGCGTAATTCAATTTGGACTTTTGTTCACCGCCATGAAATGGGGCGTCAGCGCGTCGCTGGCCTCTATTGTGCTGCAGTTGCAGGCCTTTTTCACCATCCTGTTTGCGTTTCTGCTGTTGGGCGAAAAACCCAAAAGCTGGCAGATCATGGGCGCCTTTATCGCCTTTTCCGGCATCGGCATCATCGCCGCCGAGCGCTATAATGGCGGCGCCCTAGTGCCCTTCTTGATGTGCGTTGCCGCTGCCTCATCCTGGGGTCTGGCCAACATCATGACCAAAAAGGCAGGTCAAGTGGACATGCTGAATTTCGTGGTCTGGGGCAGCCTCGTGCCGCCCATCCCGCTTTTCATTCTCTCGTTTATGCTGGAAGATCACACAGCGATTTGGACCAGCTTGACCGAACCAAAGCTCACCGCCATCGGCGCGGCCCTCTATCTGGCCTACCCCTCAACCATTTTGGGCTTTGGCATCTGGAACCAGTTGCTGAAAAAGCATCCAGCGAGTCTGGTCGCGCCCTTCTCGCTCATGGTGCCGGTCTTCGGCGTCTTGTCCGGGGCGATCTTTTTGGGCGAAAGCATGAACAGCGCCGCCATTATTGGCGGCACCATCATCTTGCTGGGGCTGATGCTGAATGTGTTTGGCGGCCGCCTGTTGGCCAAACGCGCCGCAGTCTAAGCCGCCAGCGCGTCAAACCGCTCAGCAAAGCTCGTCATCATATCGGCCCAGGCATTTGGCGCTTCGAACGCCGCCTTCATCTCTGCCGCCCGATCGCCATAGTTCTCCAACAAACGGTGCGCCAGCGTCACTTCGGTCATATCGCCTTTGTTTTCAAAGGTCACATAGACCTCGGTATCCAGCGCCTCATCGCGCGCCCAGTCAGCCGTGAGTTGCCAACACAACAGCAAATGATCGCCCCGTTCAAAACTCTTCACATAGCCCCAGTCAGCCTCATTGCCCTGCCCATCATGCTCGAACCAGCGCCCCTGGGGCTTAAGCTCCACCACCACATCCTGCACCTCATTTTGCAGGATGGAGTGGCTCTTCGGCCACCATTTGCCCATCCGCCCCACAAACACGTCAAACGCCTTCCCCGCATCTGCGGGCACCATAACGGTTTTGGTAACGCTCATCGTCTCAGTCATTTTCTCCCTCCCTGAATTCCGCTTGATAATTGGCCAAGGCCTCATCCCAGAATTGATCCATCCAACGCCGCAACCCTGCCAATCCGCGCTGATCGGCAAAATAGATTTGCCGGGTCCCTTCCTTCTTGGCCCCCACCAGCCCCGCATCCCGCAACACTTTTAAATGTTGCGACACAGCCGGGCGGCTCACAGGCAATCTGTCGGCCAAAAGTTGTACATGGCTTGGCGTTCTCGCCACCAACTCAAAGACCTGTCGTCGTGTCGGGTCTGCCAATGCGTCCCATGCCTGCTGTTCCATCTTCACACCTTCAGTTAGCTATTGCTTACGGTAAGTGTAAACTTACTATTTGTCAATATTTTTCGATACCAGCGCTTAAAACGATGATTTTTCCTTGCGCCACAACATAAAAATCGGCATCACAGAGATATGAAAATCGCTGAAGCAGACATATTGATTGTGCCCGGTTTGGGCGGCGCCAGTGCCGATCATTGGCAGACCAACTGGGTGAAAAAGATGCCCACCGCACAATTGGTGGAACAAGAAAACTGGACCAATCCGGACCCGGAAAAATGGGCCGATAAACTGCATCATGCCATTATGATGTGCACTCGTCCTGTGGTGTTGGTGGGGCATTCTCTTGGCGTGCACACCATTTCACGCACCGCGCAAAAACTAACGGACACCAAAGTCGCTGGGGCTTTTTTGGTGGCGCCCCTAGATATTGAAAACAACAAGAACGTCTCTAAGAAGTCGCAAAAATTCGCACCAATCGTGCAAGATCCATTGCCCTTTCCCTCGCTGATGATTGGCTCAAGCAATGATCCATTTTGCGATGTGGAAGCGGCCGCGCAGATGGCAGCGGCATGGGGCGCCAATTTCAATAATGCAGGCGAAATCGGCCATGTGAACCCGAAAGCCGGCTTTGGCCCTTGGCCCGAAGGCTTGATGGCATTTGCAAATTTGATGCGGCGGATCTAGGCCGAGCTAGCCCGCACTTCGGGTGGGCCACACGGGATGGTGCCGGTCAATCTTGATTTCATGACTGTGCACGATCTCCTCATGCCGATGCAGATGTGCATGCGGCTCTTCCCCTTCCCATCCCTCATGTTCATGCTGGTGATGCTCCCCATGAAAATGCACATGATCGTGGTAGAGTTCTTCATGCTTATGCTCAAGCGGCGCATAACTCTCCTTGGGCCAAACCCGCGCGCCCAGCAAAAGCGCGGCGGCACATAGGACCGCGATCAACACCAATGTATTGCCCATGCCCACAACGTTTGGCAAAAACCCGGCAGTCGGGTAGGCCAACAGCCAACAGGCGTGCGACAAAGCAAATTGTGCAGACAATAATTTGGGCAAATCTTCTTCATTGGCCGAGCGTTTAAACACGCGCCCAGCAGGCGTTTGCACAAAACTATACCCCAAGCCCAATATCGGCCACACCAACAGCATCAAAGCGTAATTGAACCAACCGAAGCCGAGCGCCACAAGGCCAATGCCCGCCAACAAAGTAACTGCGCCCCAAAACATCACGTTGCGGTCACCAAACCTGCGCGCCAATGGCGGCACCATAAATGCAGCCAACAACGAGCCACCGCCAAATGTCGCCATGGCCAACGCCAACGCACTTTCGCCTAAGCCAAACTGCTCCCGCACCAACACAACGCTGTTCACGATCACCATCGCCCCGGCAAACGCCACCACCAAATAGAGCAGCAACACGCCTCGCAATCGCGGTGTTTTTAAATAGATCTGAAAGCCTTGCGTCAGTTTGCGACGAAACGGGTCGCGCTTTTCTTCCAGCAACAAGGGCGGCACCGAGGCACTCAGCACCAACAGCGCCGACAGCAAAAACGCGATAGAATTGGCGGCAAAGAAGCTTTCAAAGCTCACAAACAACAGCAAAATGGCCGCAATGGTGGGGCTAAGCAAATTCTCTAGATCGTAAGCGACGCGCGAAAGGCTCAAGGCTTTGGTATAATCATCGTCGTGGTCAAACAATTGCGGAATGATCGACTGAAAAGTGGGGGTAAAGCCAGCAGAGGCAGCGTTGAGCAAGAACATCAACACATAAATCTGCCAAATCTCCGTAACGAACGGCAGCGCCATCACGCAAAGCGCCCGCACCACATCTAGCCCAATCAACACCTGTTTGCGCAGCGCACCGGGGATAATTGCCGAAATCACCGGCGCGATAAAAATATAGGCGATCATCTTGAGGGTGAGCGCGATGCCCAGCACCTGCCCCGCGGCTTCACCGGCCAATTCATATGCCAAAAGTGCTAAGGCAATAGTGGTTAAACCTGTGCCTGCCAATGCGATCACTTGTGCACTATAGAGCTTTCTGTAGCTCACATTCGACAACACACCAAAACCAATTCGCATCACTCATCTCCCTTAGCGTGCACGTTTCCAGAAAATCACGCAAAATAAAAGGCCCGAACGGATGTCCGGGCCCTAAAGCGTTCAATAATCGTGCAAAAGCCTAGCTGGATTCTTTAACTTGCATTTCGGCTTTCAAATAGAGCGTGCTCATCTTTTCGCGCAAATCTGCTTCGGAAACATTCACACCAGCCGCTTTAAAGTCGCCGCTTACTTTGCGGTAAACGTCTTCGTCGCCTGCTTCTTCAAAATCAGAAGCCACCACTTCGGTAACATAGGCGCTCACGTCTGCATCGTCAGTTTTGCCCAAAAGGCCAGCGGCCCAAAGGCCCAGCAACTTGTTACGACGAGCTTCAATTCTAAACTTCAGCGCCTCGTCATGGGCATATTTGGCTTCTTCTGCCTTTTCGCGATCGTCAAATCCGGCCATTTTGGTCTCCGTGAAATAAAAGGGACTGCCCCTTAACAAAATCTCTTGCACCGAGATAAAGCCAAAAGCTCCGAAAATCAACGATTCTGCAGCTCAATCTTCGATGAATCTTCAATTTCGTGGCAATTGGCCGCTTAAAGTTGACATTAAACACCAAAAGACTGAAAGAATGCGGTGAAAATTGATTAAAGGCTTGCTTTTTACCCCCAAAAAGGGACATGAAGCGGCCATACATACATTTCAGGAATCGTGGGTATTAATCATGAGCCGTCGGCGTCGCCTCTATGAAGGCAAAGCGAAAGTTCTCTATGAAGGTCCAGAGCCTGGCACCCTGGTGCAGCATTTTAAAGATGATGCCACAGCTGGCAATGGCGAAAAGCACGAAGTGATTGACGGCAAAGGCGTGTTAAACAACCGCATTTCCGAATTCATCTTCACCCACCTGAACGAGCTGGGCATCCCCACACACTTCATTAAGCGCATGAATATGCGCGAACAATTGATCCGCGAAGTTGAAATCATTCCACTGGAAGTGGTGGTCCGCAACGTCGCTGCAGGGTCAATTTGCAAGCGTTTGGGCGTTGAAAGCGGCACCCGCCTGCCCCGCTCAATCATTGAGTTTTATTATAAAGACGACAAGCTCAACGATCCGATCGTGGCTGAAGAACACATCACTGCTTTTGGCTGGGCCAACCCGCAAGAACTTGATGACATCATGTCCATGGCCGTGCGGATCAACGACTTTTTGTGCGGCTTGTTCATGAGCGCGGGCATCCAGCTTATTGATTTCAAGATCGAGTTTGGCCGTCTTTATGAAGAAGACACCATGCGCATCGTTCTGGCGGATGAAATCTCGCCTGATAGCTGTCGCCTGTGGGACATCAAAACACAGAATAAGCTGGATAAAGATCGGTTCCGCCAAGACCTGGGTGGCCTTGTGGATGCCTATCGCGAAGTTGCTCAACGATTGGGCATTCTTTCAGAAGCGGATAACGCGTTGGCCACTGGCCCACGCCTTGTAAAATAGTCAAAAATCGAGATTTGAATACATGCACGCACGCATCTTTGTAACACTTAAAAATGGCGTACTTGACCCGCAGGGCCAAGCAATTGAAGGCTCTTTGTCGAGCTTGGGCTTTGAAGGGGTTGACGCTGTTCGCCAAGGCAAAATCTTTGACGTGAAGCTGGAAGAAACAGACCACGAAGCGGCGAAAGAAAAGCTGGCCCAAATGTGCGAAAAGCTCTTGGCCAACACAGTAATTGAGAACTACTCAATCGAGATCGTCGACTAATTAACCAAACATTTTTTAACGATTGTAGCGGCATTGTGCGAGCAATGTGGCGACAATCGCGTCTACAAGACAAATCAAATCGTCACAAACAGTTGATAGGGACGGCACGGATACTCTACGTGACCGGATGGATAAGACATTATGATTAAACGGCTTTCACTAACTGCCGGCTTTTTTCTTGCTTTGGCAATCATGGCAGGCGCGTACGGAACGGTACCGATCTCTTAAGCCATTTTTTGGGCGATCACATCGCCTCTAGCGAACAGAAATAAGGGGCCGAATGGCCCCTTTATCGTTAACAAATACTGTAAAACTTTAACTTTTAATCTGATAAATTAACCTCAAATTTCATAAATATCACCGCGCGACACAGTTTTCGTTTTTTTATTTACCCCTCCATTGTATAACACCTTCAACTATACTTGATAGGGCGGGAATAGATGACAAACACAAAACGTTTAGATTGGGTCGATGCAGCCAAGGGGATATCTATCCTCCTCGTGGTGATGTTGCACTCAACTTTGGGCGTGGGCGCAGATGCCGGGCAAATTGGCTTCATGCATTATGCAGTTGCCTACTCTGCCCCCTTCCGGATGCCTGAATTCTTTTTGATCTCAGGATTGTTCCTGTCTTACGTGATAGCGCGCTCTTGGGGGCGCTATGCCGATCGGCGCGTGGTTCACTATCTCTATTTCTATGCGCTGTGGGCCCTGATCCAGATGTTTTTCAAAACCGTCATCGCATCGGGCGATATCGCAGGCTTTTTCTCTGGCATCTTCTTCGCGCTGTTCGAACCCTACTCCGTATTGTGGTTCATCTATATGCTGGCGTTCTTCTCAGCCGCCACCAAATGGCTGTACAATAATCATGTCCCCCACTGGTTGGTACTTGCTGTAGCCGCTGTGCTGCAAATGCTGCCAACACCCAACGATAGCGCTGTCATCGCCTATTTTGCGGAATATTACGTGTTCTTCTATGCGGGTTATGCGCTGGCACCACAAATCTTCAAACTGACCGGTTGGGCACAGAATCATGCGTTGTTGGCCACGCTTGGGCTTGTCGCTTGGGCGGGCATCAATTTCGGCCTCGTCTTCTGGCCAACCGCCGACATACAACCAGACCATGTCACCCCTGGCTTCGCCTCCTGGCCCGGCATTCATTTGATCCTGGCCTTTATGGGCGCCACCGCCATCTGCGTGTTTGCAGCATTGTTGGCGCGGTTTAACTTGGCTAAGCCCCTCGCATGGGTGGGTGAACGCTCATTGGCCGTCTATGTCGCCTTTGTCATCCCAATGGCAATCGTCCGCACGATCCTCTTCAAAATCGGCGTCATCAACGATGTCGGCGCGATCAGTCTGCTGGTCATTATCGCCGCGGCCACATCTTCATTGATTGTCTATGAGATCATCCAGAAAATCGGATTTGGCAAGTTTTTGTATACCCGTCCTGAATGGGCAAAACTTGAGGCAGGCCGGGAAAAACCTGACCAAGCGATCAAAAACAGTGCTCCGGCTGAGTAGTTTTACAAAAAAACCAGTATTTCTTTGAAAAAAGCGGCGCGAGACCTCTCGCGCCTCTTGCTTTTTGGGGGCTTTTTGAACCATTAAGAGCCAAACCCAACCGCATCTTTTCGCGCCCATAGCGCAGATGCAAATTGTGCCTTTGCACACCGAAAAGGAATCACGCTCATGAAGTCTGCAGTGATTGTCTTCCCCGGCCTCAACCGCGACAGAGACATGATCGCCGCACTTGAAAAAGTGACGGGAGAAAAACCACATCTAGCTTGGCACGGCGATAGCGACTTACCAGACGTTGATCTCGTGGTGGTTCCCGGCGGTTTCTCCTATGGCGATTATCTGCGTGCTGGCGCCATTGCCGCTCGCTCGCCCATGCTGAAGCGGGTAAAGGAACATGCAGATCGCGGCGGGTTGACCTTGGGCGTGTGTAATGGCTTCCAAATCCTCACTGAAACGGGCCTCCTGCCCGGCGCTTTGATGCGGAATCGGGATTTGAAGTTTTTGTGCAAAGTGATTCATTTAAAAGCAGAAAACACAACTTCACCGTTCACCTCAGCCTATAAGGGCCACGAGGCATTCCCATGCCCCATCGCCCACCATGATGGCAATTACTTCATCGATCCGGACGGCCTGAAAGCCCTTGAAGACAACAGCCAGATCGCTTTCCGCTATTGTGATGAAAACGGCAATGTCACCCTTGAAGCCAATCCGAACGGATCCATTGAAAACATTGCAGGCATCACCAACAAGCAAGGCAATGTGTTGGGCATGATGCCCCACCCAGAAAACCTTATCGAAGCAGCCCACGGCGGCATTGAAGGCCGCTACATCTTTGACAGCCTAGTGGCAGCGGTGGCGTAAATGTTGAAAAATCAGAATATCGAAATCACCCCTGAATTGATCGCCAGCCATGGCCTCAATGAAGAAGAATACGCCAAAATCCTTGAGCTGATTGGCCGCGAACCCACTTACACCGAGTTGGGCATTTTCTCTGCCATGTGGAACGAGCACTGTTCTTACAAATCCTCAAAGAAATGGCTGAAAACACTGCCAACAACTGGCGACCGTGTAATCCATGGCCCCGGCGAAAATGCAGGCGTTGTGGACATTGATGATGGTCAGGCCGTGGTGTTCAAAATGGAAAGCCACAACCACCCCTCTTACATTGAGCCTTATCAAGGCGCAGCCACAGGCGTTGGCGGCATTTTGCGTGATGTGTTCACCATGGGTGCCCGCCCCATTGCGGCGATGAACGCCCTGCGTTTTGGCGCACCGGATCACGAAAAAACCCGCCACCTCGTATCAGGCGTTGTGGCTGGCGTTGGAGGCTATGGCAACTCCTTCGGCGTGCCCACCGTAGGCGGTGAAGTTGAGTTCGACCCACGCTACAATGGCAACATCTTGGTCAATGCGTTCGCCGCGGGCCTTGCTGATGCCGATAAAATCTTCCTTTGCGCCGCCAAAGGCGTTGGCTTGCCCATCGTTTATCTCGGCGCCAAAACCGGCCGCGATGGCGTGGGTGGCGCGACGATGGCGTCTGCCGAGTTCGGCGACGATATTGACGAAAAGCGCCCCACTGTTCAGGTCGGTGATCCGTTCACCGAAAAATGCCTGCTCGAAGCCTGTCTTGAGCTGATGCAAACCGGTGCCGTGATTTCCATTCAGGATATGGGCGCAGCGGGCCTTACCTGCTCTGCCGTCGAAATGGGCGCACAAGGCAATCTAGGCGTGGAGCTTTATCTTGACGATGTGCCCACCCGCGAAGAAGCGATGACAGCTTACGAAATGATGCTGTCTGAAAGCCAAGAGCGCATGTTGATGGTGCTTGACCCTGAAAAAGAAGATGTGGCCAAAGCCATCTTCCACAAATGGGATCTCGACTTCGCCATCGTCGGCAAAACCACCGACGATCTGCGCTTCCGTGTCATCCATGAAGGCACCGAAGTTGCTAACTTGCCGATTAAAGATCTGGGCGACGAAGCCCCCGAATATGATCGGCCGCGTGCAGCCTATCCTGCCCCGTCAGCCCTTGGCGAAATCGACAGCAATATCGATGTCGCCCAAGCCCTATTGACCCTTGTCGGCAACGCCAACGGCGCATCGCGCCGCTGGGTATGGGAACAATATGATCATCTGATCCAAGGCAATTCTGTGCAAGTGCCCGGCGGTGACGCGGGCGTGGTGCGCGTGGAAGGTGCAGACGGCAAAAAAGCCCTCGCTTTCTCCGTAGACGTGACGCCACGCTATTGCGAAGCCAACCCGCGTGAGGGCGGCAAGCAGGCTGTAGCCGAATGCTGGCGCAACCTGTCCGCCGTTGGCGCACTGCCCTTGGCCTCAACCGACAATCTGAATTTCGGTAACCCCGAAAAGCCAGAAATTATGGAACAGTTCTCGCAAGCCATTCTCGGCATTGGCGATGCCTGTCGCGCGCTTGAGTTTCCAATCGTCTCTGGCAACGTGTCGCTTTACAACGAAACCAACGGCATTGGCATTCTGCCCACCCCCGCCATTGGCGGCGTTGGCTTGCTGAAAGATTGGGCAAAAATGATGACTCTTTCCTTCAAGGAAGAAGGCGAAGTGATTCTTTTGATTGGCGAAAAAGGCACCCACCTTGGCCAATCTGCCCTGCTGCGCGATTGCTTCAACCGCATTGAAGGCGATGCCCCAACCGTTGATCTCGACAAAGAAGCCAAGCATGGCGCATTGATCCGGGAACTGATCAATCAAGAACAGCTCACCGCGTGTCACGATCTCTCGGATGGTGGCCTTGTGGTGGCGTTGGCTGAAATGGCCATGAAGGGCAAAATCGGCGCGCAGCTTGAGCTTTCAAATGATCTGGGTGAATTGTTCGGTGAAGATCAAGCCCGCTATATCGTGACGGTAAAATCTGATAATCTTGAGTCGGTTCTGGCCGCTGCCAAGGCACAAAATGTGCCGGTGACCCAATTGGGCACCGTAGGTGGCGATAAGCTGGAAGCAAAAGATATATTTGCCGTATCGGTGGCGGAACTTAGTGATTTCCATGAAAGCTGGTTCCCAGACTATATGGCAGCAGAAGCGGCGCAATAGCCGCCTGATTGGAGATTGTTGTTTATGTCTATTGGTACCGCTGAAATCGAACGTTTGATCACTGAAGCCATTCCAGGCGCAGAAGTGAATGCGGATACAGATGACGGCCATCACTATACCGCTATTGTTGTGGCAGAAGCCTTCCGCGGCAAATCCCGCGTGCAACAGCACCAAATGGTCAATGCAGCACTAAAACAAGTGCTGGATAGCGGCGAACTTCACGCCCTTGCCTTGAAAACAAACGCACCGGAATAGTTCCGGTGCGGTCCATTCTTTTCGATGTGGATGGCGTGGTCATCCACTCCCTGTTTCACCAAGACCCCGCGCGTCAACGGGTGTGGAGCCAGCACATTGAAATGGATTTCGGCATCAGCCGTGATTCATTCAATGAATTTTTCCGGCTGAATTACGCTGAAATTGTTACCGGCAAAACCTCCATCGTCACCGCAATGGATGCCTTCTTGCCGACCATCAATGCAGGCCACATCAACAGCCTTGATCTGCTTGAATATTGGTTCAAAAACGACACCCCGGTGAACCGTCAGCTCCTCGACGGCATCAAACAACTCAAGCAAAAAGCCGACGTCAAACTCTACCTCGCCACTAATCAGGAGCACCTCCGCGCTTTCTATTTGTGGCACGATCTCAAACTCGGGCACATCTTTGACGATATGTTCTACGCCGCCCGCCTCGGCGTCGCAAAACCCGATCCGGCCTTTTTCAAAAAGGTAGATCAACTGCTTGGCCCGCAAACCGAAAAACCATTATTTTTTGACGACGGGCAAAAAAACGTAGATGCTGGGGTAGCGCAAAATTGGGATGCCGCCCTTTTTGTGTCGGAAGATGACTTTTTCAATCACCCGTGGGTGAAAGACCAGTTGATTGTATGAAATACAAAATCGTCCCTATTGGCGAAAATCATTGGGCCCAACTACCCGAAATTCACCGGGCCGCTATTTTTGCTGTGAAGGACGATTATTACGACCAAAAAGCCCTAGAAAGCTGGGCGCACGGCCTCAAGCCTGAAGGCTACAAACATTCAGCAGACGATGGCGAAATCTTCAATATCGCAATAGATGAAAATGAAGTGCCTGTGGGGTTTTGTGGCTATCGCGGCTACGAAATTATGGCGCTGTTCGTCCACCCCGCGCATCAAAACAAAGGCGTTGGCACAGCGTTGATCAACAAGGCGCTTGAGGAGATTTTGAAGGGGCGGCCTGAAAAAATCACCCTCACCTCCAGTCATCCCGCATTGAGCTTCTTTCAAAATGAAGGCTTTCACGTCGTCAAAGAGCGTGAAGAGATCACACGTGGCGGGGTCTTTATTCCCGTTTATGATATGGAAGCCCTGCTCCAACGTCCGCCCCATGAGGGGCACGAGCTCGAATTGATGCTGGCAGGGGCAAAAAAACTCTCCTATTTCGCCGACAATGATCCCGAAGAAACTTTTCGCCCCTATGTTTTGAGCGGCCGGATCAAGCGGTATGTGTGGCAAGCACATACGGATCATTTGGAGAAGAGGATGCGTGAAAGCGGGCAAATCGACATTGTGCCGGTCACGCCAATTATCTATTATTTGCCCCACGCCGAGACAGAGAAAGATCGCTTGGTTGAGCTGCTCACAAAGCATCAAATCTATGGCGAACATGATGTGAAAGACGAGCGCGAGATGGGCGAGCTTCTGGACTATCCGCCCTATGCCGTTAAGGCCTTTATGGAGCGAATGCGCGCCCTGCGACAAAATTGATGAGACTGATCCTCGACATTTAATCCTGTCTGTCCTATTTAGGCACAGAACTGGTCACCTTGTCGGGCCTTAACCCCGAATGTAAAGGAAACAAAAAATGAGCGACATCAACGCATTTATCGACACCCAAATCAAAAACAATGACGTGTTCTTGTTTATGAAAGGCACGCCTGACTTTCCTCAGTGCGGTTTTTCTGGCCAAGTTGCGCAAATTTTGAACTATTTGGAAGTTGAATATGCCAGCGCCAACGTGCTGGAAAGCGACGAATTGCGCGAAGGAATCAAGCAATTCTCAAATTGGCCAACCATTCCGCAGCTTTATGTAAAAGGCGAGTTTGTTGGCGGTTGCGACATTATTCGTGAAATGGCGCAAGAGGGCGAATTGCAGCAGCTTTTGGCCGACAAAGGCATCAAAGCCAAACAGGCCAGCTAATGACCCGTATTTGGAATGTCTATCTTTCGGGCGAAATCCACACCGATTGGCGTGCGGAAATCCAAAAAGGCTGCGAATCTGCGGGCCTGCCCGTCGAGTTTTCCGCCCCGGTAACGGATCACGGTGCTTCGGATGATTGTGGCGTCGCCATTATGGGCGAAGAGCCAAACAAGTTCTGGCACGACCATAAAGGCGCCAAGCTCAACGCCATCCGCACGCGCTCACTTTTGGGCGAAGCAGACATTGTCGTTGTGCGCTTCGGCGACAAATATAAGCAATGGAACGCTGCGTTCGACGCTGGCTATGCGGCCGCACTCGGCTTGCCGTTGATCGTGATGCATGGTGACGAGCACCAGCACGCGCTCAAAGAAGTCGACGCTGCGGCACTTGCCGTGATCGATACACCCGCTCAAGTGGTGCAAATTCTCGATTACGTCATTAATGGCAAATTGCCCGCTTAAAGAATCTTAGCCCTGACGGCAATTGTGCTGTCAGGGCTTGCCAATTGGTCAAACCTATCGCATCAATAAAGCAGTTCATTTATTTGCGATGTTTGATGCGTTTAAAACTCAATCCAAATACCAATTATATCGAGTTTGTGCTGCTGGCCGCCACATTGATGGCGCTCAACGCCGTGGCCATCGACATCATGTTGCCCGCCTTGCCCGAAATCGCAACCTCGCTGGGTGCCATTGGCGACAATCAGCAACAATTGGTCATCACCTATTATCTGATCGGCTTTGGCATTAGCCAATTGTTTTATGGCCCCCTGTCAGACGCGATTGGTCGCCGCAACACCGCCTTTATTGGCATTCTCATCTTCTTCGTCCCCGTCGCCCTTGCCTCCTTTGTCAGCGACTATAATTCGCTTTTGGCGCTGCGGCTAATTCAAGGGCTCGGCGCGGGGGCTTCCCGCGTGATCGCTTTTGCCGTCGTCCGCGATGTGTTTGAAGGTAAAAAACTGGCAAAAACAATGTCCCTGATCGTCATGGTCTTTATGTCCATGCCCATCGTTGCCCCCAGCTTGGGCCAATTGCTGATCTTGTTTTTTCCATGGCAAAGCGTTTTCGCCTTTATGGCGATCATGGCCGTGGTGACGCTGCTTTGGGTGTTTTTGCGCCTGCCAGAAACGCTTTCAATTGAAAACACGCGCGCCTTTCGGCCCAAAATTATCTATGAGGGGTTCCGCATTGTTTTCACCACCCCCTCTTCGCTTTTATTTGGCATGGCCCATGCTTTGTTGCTTGGCGCCATTATCGGCTTTTTGGGCACATCACCGCAGATCTATTTAGAGATTTACGACCTTGGCCCAATCTATCCGTTGATGATTGCCCTCACCGCCACAAATATCGGCATCGCATCTTTGATCAATTCAAGGCTGCTCGATCACTTTGAAATCCATAAAGTTGCCCTTGCCGCCAGCGCCGCTTTTGCCACACTGGGCGCCATATGGCTCGGTTTTTCACTGACCATGGGTGTTTTGCCGCTGTGGCTGCTGGTTTTGCTGCACCAACCGATCAATTTCTGTTTCGGCCTCGCAGGGATCAATCAAAACACCATGGCGATGATTCCGATGAAACGGGTTGCGGGAACCGCAGCGTCAGTACTGGGTTTTATTTCCAGCGCCGGCGGCGCAGTCGTGGGCGCCATTATCGGCAGCTTTTACAATGACACTGTGGCGCCAATTGCAGCAGGTTTTATGGTCGTCGGCGTGCTTGCCTGCATTTCCAGCATGTTGGGTACGCGCATACAGCCCGCTACGCCCCAACCCACCAACGTGCCAGTAAAATAATCAAGGGCAGCGTGAAAAATGACGCGGCCGTTTGCACGGTGGCGATTGACGCATAAAGCTCAGCATCGCCGCCCATTTTTTTGGCCAACACATAACCATTCATCGCCGTCGGCACCCCGGCACTGATCATCAAAATGATAAACGCATCGCCCGTCACCCCAAACAGCACGGCAAAGCCAAACATGATCAACGGCACCAAAACCAGCTTGCCCACCAGTGCAACCCCAACAACGGGGCTCGGCTTCAACGCCGCACGCAGGCTCAAACCCGCGCCCAACGCCAGCAAGGAAATGCCCAATGCTGCACGCCCCAGCAAATCAAGAAACGTCAATATAGGGTCCCACACTGGTATGCCCGCGAAATTGACCACCATGCCCACAACACAACCCAGCAGAATCGGATTGCGAGCAATTTGCTTCAACACGTTGAAATAGCTAAATTTATGCTTGTCTGAAAAGATAGATAAAACGGTTACATTGACCAATTGCAGCACCGGCACCAGCACCACGAATGCCACAGCGATCACCGCCAATCCTGGCTCACCAAAAAACTTCAGCACCAATGCCATCGCGATAAAACCGTGCCACCGGGTCACGGTTTGGAACAATGTTGAATATTGCGGACGACCAAGCCGCATGGTTTTGCGGAAAAAAGGGTAGAGCACGAGCATGAGGGCCGAGATTGTCAGGATCATGCCCAGCAACACATAGAAGATTTTATCGAACTCAATGGTGCGCAAATCGGTGTTGATCAGGGTGCTTGCCAGCAGCGACGGGAAAAGAATCCAAAAGCACAGCTCATCCACCACCTGCCATTTACTCGCCTCAACAAAATTGAACCGACGCAGCAAAAAGCCCAACACGATAACCGCGAAAACAGGCAGAATACTTTCAAACACACCCAGCATAGGCACTCCTTGGTTGCTAGTGAACTATGCCGCTTTGATCGTCTGGTCAACCAATTGGTCAAACCTATTGCGCTTTTTTGTCACTGGTGGCATGATTAAATCTAATTCCCTAAATCAGCTTCGCGAATCCTCCCAACTCTTCGTTCGGCCAAACTCCTATTCAGGTGATCAATGAAAATTGCAAAACTAAACCCTTCCATTAACCGGATTGAGTTTATCGGTCTGGCTGCGTTGATTATGGCCCTTAACGCTCTGGCCATTGACGTGATGCTCCCCGCTTTGCCCATGATTGGCGAGGCGATGCAGGTTGAGGCCGAAAATCACCGCCAATTTATTGTCACTTTCTTTTTGATCGGCTTTGGCTTTTCTCAGCTTTTCTTTGGCCCCTTATGCGACGCCATCGGCCGCCGCGCCACGTTCCTTATCGGCGTGACCATTTATATTGCTGCCGCGATTGGCGGTGCGATGACGACCGATCTAAACGCGATGCTGTTCATGCGCGTCATTCAAGGCCTGGGTGCGGGCGCATCCCGCGTTGTGGCACTTTCTATGGTCCGAGATTGCTTCGGCGGTCGTGCCATGGCCGAAGTCATGTCCTTGATCATGATGGTGTTTATGATCATGCCCGTGCTTGCCCCAACTTTCGGCCAGCTGATTATCCTCTTCGGCCCCTGGCAGTTCATCTATTTCGCCATGGCGTTGATTGCGATTTTTGCCGCGATTTGGACCATTTTGCGCCTGCCTGAAACCTTGGCGCCTGAAAACCGCCGTGCATTCCGTCCAAAAATCATCATTGAGGGATTTGCCATCGTTTTCTCAAACCGGATGGCACTTTCATACGGGCTGGCCAATATGGTGGCGCTGGGCGCACTATTTGGGTTTTTGGCGCCCTCACAGCAAATTTACGGCGAACTATATGGGCTGGGGCCTTGGTTCCCAGCGGCATTTGCCGCCATCGCCACGGTCATGTCGATCGCCTCATTCACCAACTCGCGTATGGTGGGCCGCTTTGGCATGCGCAAGCTCTCACATAGCGCCCTGATCGGCTTTATTTCATTGAGCTTGCTCTGGTCGATACTTGCCTATCTCAATGCCCTGCCCCTATGGGCTTTTATGGCCATTCAAGCGCCCGTCATGTTCCTGTTCGGCCTGATGGGCACCAATTTCAATTCGCTCTCCATGGAGCCATTGGGCCGCGTGGCTGGCACAGCCGCCTCCGTGTTCGGCTTCATGCAAACGGTAGGCGGCGCCTTGCTCGGCACATTTATCGGCCAGGCCTACAATGGCTCGGTACTGCCAATCGCGTTGGGCTATGTCATTTTGGGCAGCATAAGCATGTGCTTCGTTCTTGTTGCCGAAAAGGGAAAATTGTTCAAACCGCAATTTGATCCAATCACCTGAACCTCGCCATCGATAAAATCCAAACATAGATTTGGGCGATCAAAAATTGTGATTTGCCCATTTCAATGCATCAAGGCAAATTATCGGCATTAATCTTGCGAGCACGAATATGAGCACAACAAACCTCACCACCCCCCTCGGCGCGATCCGTACGCCGCTTAGTTTTATCATCATTGCAGGCTGCTTGATCGCGATGATGTCGTTTGGCGTGCGTTCCACGGCAGGCTTGTTCACCTTGCCCCTCACCTCTGAGTTTGGCTGGTCGCGGGAAACCTGGGGGCTGGCTTTTGCCGTGCAAAACCTGATTTGGGGTTTGATCCAGCCCGTCGCAGGTGGCTTTGCGGATAAGCACGGCACCGCCAAAACCCTGATCATCGGTACAATAATCTATGCGTTGGGCGTATTGCTGCTGGCCTATGGCGGCACCGAACTGACCCTATTCCTAGGCGCTGGCTTGTTGATGGGGCTTGGTATCGGCACAGCATCATTCGCCGTGGTCATGGCCGCATTTGGGCGCGCCGTACCGGCCGAAAAGCGCAGCTTTGTCTTCGGCATTGCCACAGCCGCCTCCTCCGCCGGTCAATTTGTATTCGCCCCCGTGGGCCAACAATTGATCAACGGCTTTGGCTGGCAAAACGCCCTTTTGATTTTTGCCATCACCCTATTGGCCATCATCCCGCTATCGTTCTTCTTGCGCGGCAAAACTGAACATCAGGCAGATGATGGGCGCGACATGCCGCTTTTCGAAACATTGCGCGAAGCCTTCAAGCATCGGTCTTATGTGCTGCTTGTGGCAGGCTTTTTCGTGTGCGGCTTCCATTTGGCCTTTGTCACCGTGCATATGCCGGCCTATTTGGTGCAATGCGGGCTAAGCCCCACCGTGGGCAGTTGGGCGCTGGCATTGATTGGTTTGTTCAACATTGTCGGATCACTCGGCGCGGGTTATCTCGCTGGGCGCCTGCCAAAGCAGTTCTTGCTGGCCAGCATCTATCTCAGCCGCGTTGTCATCACCGGTCTGTTCCTCTTGCTGCCCATCACCGAGTGGACAACATATGTTTTTGCCGCCGTTACAGGCCTCTTGTGGCTGGCCACGGTGCCGCCTACAGCAGCCCTCGTCACTAATTTCTTCGGCCCGAAATATATGGGCATGCTATATGGGTTCGCCTTCCTGTCACACCAGATCGGCTCGTTTTTCGGCGTTTGGCTCGGCGGCGTCAGCTTTGATCTGACCGGCAATTATGATTTGGTTTGGTATTTGGGCATGATGATTGGCTTGCTTTCCGCAGCGCTGCACCTGCCTATTCGCGAAAAGCGGGCGCCACACTTTGCGGTCATCGCGCCAGGCGAATAATTATTGCGGATTGATTTGGCCAAAATCGAAGAGGTCCGCATCCAACAAATGGCTTGCATTCACATTTTGCAGGGCCGCAAACATGCGGTCCTTGCGTCCCGGCGATTTCTTTTCCATGTCCGCCAGCATCTGCTTCATCATTTGCCGCTGCAGCCCATCCTGCGACCCGCAAAGGTCACACGGGATGATCGGGAACTGCATACCGTCAGCAAATTTTTGCAGATCTGACTCCTCGCAAAGGGCAAGAGGCCGCAGCACCGCAAGGTCACCTTCATCATTTACCAGCTTGGGCGGCATGGTTGCCATTTTGCCGCCGAAAAACATGTTCAGCAAAAAGGTTTCCAACATATCGTCGCGATGGTGCCCTAAGAGCAACGCCGAACACCCTTCCTCACGCGCAATGCGATAAAGATGGCCCCGGCGCAACCGGGAACATAAGGCACAATAAGTGTTTCCTTCCGGCACCTTGTCGGTGACGATGGAATAGGTGTCGCGATATTCTATGCGATGCGCCACCCCTAAATCATTTAAATAGTTGGGCAATACGTCTTTTGGGAAATGCGGCTGCCCCTGATCAAGATTGCAAACGAGAATATCTTGCTCAATCACCCCGCGCATTTGCAACTCGAGCAACAGCGCCAAAAGGCCATAGGAATCCTTGCCTCCCGATAGCGCCACCAACCAACGCCCGCGCACCTCATGCATATGATAGGTGTTGAGCGCAGTTTCTACCTGCCGCAGCAATCGCTTACGCAATTTGCCGAACTCCACAGATTTCGGCATATCGGCAAATATTCGGGAAATTGGAGTTGTGGCTTGATCCATGGGCTTTGCTCTAATTGTGACCTGCGCCACCCTTAGCCCCATTTTCACATAGAATAAAGGCGCAGCTAAGCGTTTTCTTCCGCTTTGCGCTTCGCTTCGGCTTTCGCTTTCTCGCGCTTCTTGATTTGCGCCAACGAACGCCAAAAAACCACATAAACAGCAAAGTCGCTGGTAAAACTCACAAATTCGTGGGGCACATCAGCCTCAACAGGCACCACATCACCAATCTGCATGTCGTGCCGCACACCTGAGATGGAAACATCCGCGCGGCCACGGATCGCCAGATAAATGATATTCACACCGGGCGGTGTCGGGTATGTGCCAGTTTTAGGCGTATAAAGCTGTACAGAAAGGGTATCGGAGTTGAATGCAGGCGCAAACCACACCCCGTTCGGCCACTTGCGTGTCGCCGGTCCCGGTAGTTTCTCCAGCAAGTCATCAAACTTGACGCGCATAAAAACCCCACAAAAAAGCTAAATCTGGTCATTAGCAACGCTAAAAAATAGCAAAAAACTCAAAATACGGCGTTAATGTTACACCATTTGATCAAATTAGCACAATTGCCGTTAATAAATTCATGAGATCGGCCAATTCCATTTGCACACCTCAGAATATTTGCATCTAATTGTGACAAATCTTGGGAGGGATTCATATGTTCCGATCGTTTTTTCCAACGCCAAAACTATTCTTTGGTAGCGCCGTTATCTGGACCGCGCTGTGCTTTTTGATTTGGTTCACCATCGGCTCGGCCCTGCAAAGCGCCATTAGCCTAGACCCGATCATTACACCCAACCCCGGAGACGACCCAACGCCATTTCTGACAAACCAGAAAGTCTGGCTCTATCAATATGTGATCATGACCGTCTATCTGTTCTGTTTGCCGTGGTTTTTTGTCCAGCGCCATCGTTGGTATTGGTGGTCAGTGGTTGGCTCGGCCACCATTGTCTTAATGCTGTTTGCCAATGTGCAGGTACAGGCGTGGCTGAACGACTGGTATGGCGACTTCTTTAATCTCCTACAAACAGCTCTTTCAGATCCTGGCAGTGTCGCACCAGAGGAATATTGGGGTAATTTGATTTTCGTTGCCTATGTCGCCGCGCCCAACATTTTGTTGATCGTGCTGATTAACTTCTTCACCAGCCATTATGTCTTCCGCTGGCGCACGGCAATGAACTTTTATTATATGAGCTTTTGGCCACACCTTCGACACATCGAAGGGGCATCGCAGCGTGTGCAGGAAGATGCCATGCGCTTTGCTGACGGTGTTGAATCTCTGGGCGTGAACTTTGTTTATGCATTGATGACATTGGCTGTGTTCCTGCCCATTCTATGGGGCCTCTCACAACAAATCACAGCGCTGCCGTTAATTGGCGAAGTGCCCGGCTCCCTGATTTGGGTGGCCCTCGCGTCAGCCGCGTTCGGCACTGTGGTTCTTGCAGCTGTTGGCTTCAAGCTTCCCGGCTTGGAGTTTAACAACCAAAAAGTTGAAGCCGCCTATCGTAAGGAACTTGTTTACGCCGAGGACCATGAAACCCGTGCGCAGCCACAAACGGTAAAAGAGCTGTATTTGGACGTGCAGAAAAACTATTTCCGCCTGTTCTTCCACTATCTCTATTTCAATCTCGTGCGCTCAACCTACAATCAGGCGTCAAATTTCATCACGCTAATTGCCCTCGGCCCATCAATCCTGGCCGGCGCCATCACTCTTGGTATCTATCAGCAGGTGGCGAACGCTTTTGGCAGGGTGGAAAGCTCGCTGCAATATTTGGTAGATTCTTGGCCGCAGATTATCAAGCTGATGTCAGTCTATAAACGTCTGCGCAAATTTGAAGCTGAAATTCCTAAAGGCTCGGACCTGCCAGATTCTCCAGTCTAAGGTTCGCAAAAAGAACCACAAACAAAAAAGGCCGCCCAAACGGGCGGCCTTTTCTTTGATCTTCGTCTCGACTTAACGAGAGTAAAATTCAACAACCAAGTTTGGTTCCATTTGAACCGGATATGGCACATCTGACAATGTTGGGATACGTGTCAAAGAAGCGGTCATCTTTGAGTGATCAACGTCAACATAATCAGGCACATCGCGCTCAGCCAATTGTGTTGCTTCCAAAACCATCGCGATTTGCTTTGATTTTTCGCGGATTTCAATCACATCACCAACTTGCAGGCGGTATGAAGGGATGTTCACACGCTTGCCGTTCACCAAAACGTGGCCGTGGTTGACGAACTGACGGGCAGCGAACACGGTTGGCACGAACTTGGCGCGGTACACCAATGCGTCCAAACGTTGCTCAAGCAAACCAATCAACAATTCACCAGTGTCACCTTTCAAACGTGTTGCTTCGTTATAAACACGCTTAAATGATTTTTCTGTAAGGTTGCCGTAATAGCCTTTAAGCTTTTGCTTGGCGCGCAACTGCAGACCAAAGTCAGAAAGCTTGCCGCGGCGACGCTGGCCGTGCTGGCCTGGGCCGTATTCACGACGGTTTACAGGGCTTTTTGGACGGCCCCAGATATTTTCGCCCAAGCGGCGGTCAATTTTATATTTCTCAGAATGGCGTTTAGACATCGCTCGTCCTTCTTTAAATCGTAATGAATGACTGCGCCCTCCTCTGCTCCGTCCCTATAATAGAGTCGAAACCGACAGACCTTGCGAAAAACACGCTTGCTGCGGATAAACCGCGCATGAAAACCGAAGATCCCGGGTGCACAATTGATTGAAACAACCAATTGATCGCGCTGAAGTAGATCACACCCCCAAAAAAGTCAACCACTAAACCCGCCAATTTCCGGGCTTTGAGCCATATTGTGCAACTTTTTTGCCACCGCCTCTTTAAAAAGCGCTTGCATCTCCCATTTAGTGTGTTACAACTCTAATACACTAGATGAGTGAGACACAATGAACAATTGGAATGAAACACAGCCGATATTTGTTCAAATCAGAGAGCGATTGACCGACATGATTATCTCAGGTTCGGTCAATGAAGGCGAAGCGTTACCCTCGGTGCGGCAGATTGCGACAGACTTGTCGGTCAACCCGCTCACGGTCACCAAAGCCTATCAGTCTCTTGTGGATTTGGGCGTAATCGAAAAAAGACGAGGCTTGGGAATGTTTGTGGCAGATGGCGCACAAAATCAGCTTTTGGCACATGAACGCGAGGCATTTTTGAAAAATGAATGGCCCCGCATCGTTAAACAAATCAAAGCACTAGGTCTCGATATTGAAGATCTTATGCGGCACGAGACGGAATAGAGGCGAAATATGACAACAACAGCTAAGCCCCTTATCGAAGCCCGCAATTTACGCAAGAGCTTCAACAAAAAAGAAATTTTGCACGGACTGAACTTCACCATTCCAAAGGGCCGTATTGTCGGTTTGGTCGGGCACAATGGTGCGGGTAAAACCACAACGCTGAATGCCATCCTCGGTCTTACAGACTGTGAAGGCGACATCACCGTTTTGGGTCAACACCCCTATCAAAACCGTGCTGAATTGATGAACGACATTGCGTTCATCTCAGATGTGGCCAGCTTGCCGCGCTTTTTGAAAGTGCGCGAACTGTTCGACTTGGTCGAAGACATTCACCCCAACTTTTCCAGGGAGAAGGCAAATGGATTTCTTGAGGGCACAGACATCCGCGCTAATGCAAAGGTCAAGGCTCTATCAAAAGGTATGGTCGCTCAGCTGCACCTTGCTATCGTCATGGCGATCGACGCTTCACTTCTAGTCTTGGACGAGCCAACCCTTGGCTTGGACATTACTTACCGCAAGCGCTTCTATAAGCGACTGTTGGAAGATTATATGCACGAAGAGCGCACATTGCTGATCACAACCCACCAAGTGGATGAGATCGAATTTATGCTCTCCGACATTATGTTCATCAAAGATGGCGAACTGGTGCTGGATTGCCCGATGGAAGATGTGGGCACCCGCTATCACCAGCTTGTCACCGATGAGAAGGAACTGGACGCGCTGCACGCGCTCAAACCCATCTATGTCGAGCAGAAGTTTGGCCAGACCATTATGGTGTTTGACGGCGTTGCCGCCGATCAGCTGGAACCCTATGGCAAGGTCAGCACCCCAACCATTTCAGATTTGTTTGTCGCGCTGATGCAGCGTGAAGATACCCGTAAGGGAGAGATCATATGAGACCCTATATCGCGCTCGTAAAACGGGAATTTTTAGAACATCGCGGTGCATTTTTGATTGCACCGGCCGTCATCACGATGATCGTAATTGCGGTCTTCGCTTCCGCCATCATATTAGGCCATAGCGATATTCAGGCTGAATTCACCACAATGGATTCAAAGGCCACATTGTTCACGGCATTTTACGGCATCGCCATTGTGCTTTGGACGATCTACTTAATGATTGCCCTGTTCTTCTACTACGCTGATTCATTCAGCGCCGACCGGAAAAACAATGGCCTGCTGTTTTGGAAAAGCATGCCGCAATCAGACCTGAAGATCCTTGGATCAAAGGTTCTGGCTGGTGGCACAATCTTCCCGATGGCCATTGGCGTCTGGATGCTAATCGCCGGTGTTATGGCCTATCTGTTTTCGATCTGGATTGCAGGCTTTGTGCCTGGTGTCAGCACGGCTGATCCAATCAGCTTTGTCAGCACCTATATCCAGATGAGCATTTCAGCTGCGGTTTTGGTGTTGCTCGCCTTGCTTTGGTATGCCCCCTTCTTCGCTTGGGTGGCGCTGCTGTCCACCGTTTTCAAACGTTGGAGCATTCCATTGGCCTTTGTGGTCCCTGGCCTGATGGTCTTGGCCGAACGCATCTTCCGCTTCAGCGCCGATAATTTTGAAAGCCATATTGGCAATTTCATCACCTATCGCTTGGAAAACATGTTCGCCAATGAAGACCTGTTGGAAGAAGTTGCGACGCAAGAATCATTTAATGCGGCAAGCTTCATCATCGCCATGCTCAATCAGTTCAATTGGACACACATGTTCATTGGCTTGGTGATCACAGCAGGCTTTGTCTATGCCGCCAGCGAATATCGCCGCCGCCTGATTGAAGCCTAATCTAAAACGACCTTCAAAACTGAAAAGGACGCCTATTCGGCGTCCTTTTTTTGTTGTCTTTGTTTTTCCCGATAAGGATTGGGCCGCTCATGTCGCCGATCCAGCGCAGCAATAATGCCCCGAAATGTCCGTATCTCCTGCACGTTGAATTTAGCACGCCCCAGCATCGACCGAATATTGTTGACCATGGACGGACGCTTATTGGCGACTTTGAAATAGTTCGCCCGATCCAGCGCGTCTTCCAAATGCTCATATAAGCCAACCAATTGTTCGCGCGGCGCGGGTTCGCCAAGGTCACCGCTAAAGGGCAAGTCCGCCGCGCCATTCGCGGCCCGACGCCACTCATAAGCCAAAACCAAAACCGCCTGCGCAATGTTCAGTGATGCAAACGCTGGCTCCACGGGCAAGGTGACAATCGTGTCGCAAAGCGCCACTTCCTCATTGTTCAGCCCCCACCGTTCGCGGCCAAACAGAATTCCCGCTTTTTGCCCAGCGCCAATATGCGGCACCATGTGATTGGCCGCTTCGTCCGGCCCAATGACAGGCTTATACATATCGCGCGAACGTGCAGTCGTGGCATAAACCAGGCTCAAATCCGAAATTGCGTCTTCCACCCGATCAAACACTTGCACGCGATCGATCACATGGTCAGCCTTCGCCGCCGCACTCCGCGCCCGTTCGTTGGGCCATCCATCGCGCGGATTGACAATGCGCAAGTCCCACAGGCCAAAATTGGCCATGGCCCGCGCTGCCGTGCCAATATTCTCCCCCAATTGCGGTTCACACAAAATTACCGCCGGGGTGGGTTTCAGCTCAATTCCTTTTGAGCTATCCGTGCCTGCCATGGTCCTTGTCCTTTAAATAAGTCGCAGACACATAGGGCGGACAGGCCTTAAAAATCAAGGCCTAGTTGAAATGCGCCCGCCATTCATCTTCCAAAATGGCATAAATATACATGTGGTCCCACTCGCCCTTAAAAAGCTCATGCTCTCGGAAATCGGCCTCGCGGCGCATTTTGAGCTTTTCCATCAATCGCCAAGATGGCGTATTGGCGGCTGAACAACGCGCACAAATGCGGTGCAGATTAAACTCCTTAAAACAAGCATCCATAAAGGCGCGCGTTGCCTCCATGGCGTACCCTTTGCCCTGAAAGTCGGGGGAGAACACATAGCCCACTTCGCCCTGCCGCGCTTCTTCATTGAGATAAAACAGCAATACTTCACCGATCACTTGGCCCGTTGCCTTCAACTCGACGGCCAAAAACAACGGATCGCCGCCTGGCTCCAACCTGTCCAGCGCCACCCGCTTTTCCAACGCCTCAAGCATACCGGCCTCATCGCGCGGTTCATAAGGCAGATAACGGCAGACATCAGGATCGGAATGGATGGGAAATAACTGCTCAAAGTCATCATGGCGCACACGCCGCAAAATCAGTCGTTCCGTTTCAATCGGCAAATCAAAAATCTTCATGAATAAGGACTAAACTCGCAATTTAGTGAATTGATTCAGCGCTTAAACTGCGCCAAACTCATTTGATGGAAGAAAATGATATTCGCGTGGAATGCGCATGTGGTCAAGCAAAACTGACCCTCTTTGGCGCACCCAAAACAACAATGCTTTGCGCCTGCCGCGATTGCCAAAAGGCATCGGGCACAGACCATACAGCGCTCGCCCTTTGGGCCGATGAGCAATTGGAATTTGAAGGCGACACAACTTCTTTTGCCACCGAGGCAGATAGTGGCGCCACGGTGCATCGCCACCGCTGCGCCCATTGCGGCACACCAGTTTTTGGCACGTCAAGTCGGTTAAAGGGCCACCGCCTTATCCCACTCGGGCTGTTGGGTGACGCCGCCAATGATCTGCCGCCGAAATCAATGATATTTTCCCGTACAAAATTCGAATGGGACCACACAAGTGATGGGTTGGCGCAATACCCCACCTATCCCGACAATTAGATCTTCAGGGGGAGAAGGCAATGGAAAATAAGGGACAATGCTATTGCGGCCAAGTCACCTTCACGGTCACCGGAGAACCGGTGCGCATGGCGGCTTGCCATTGCAATGCATGCCGCCGCCTTTCGGGCACAGGCCATCTGGTTCAGGCCTTTTACAAAAAGGACCAGGTCCACATCAAAGGCAACACCAAATCTTTTGATGCGCCCGCCGACTCTGGAAATATGCGCACCCGCCATTTTTGCCCTGAATGTGGATCGCGGCTCTTTTCGGAAAATGAGAAATTGCCCGACATCATCGGCATCGCCGTCGGTGCCTTCGACAATTCAGACTGGTTCAAGCCGCAGATTGCGCTCTACACTTCTGAGCGCCCCATTTGGGATTACATGGACCCCGAGCTAAAAACAGCGGACCATATGACATGAGCACCGAACGCGAAGAACTAGCCGACCGCATCCGCGCCGTCATTGGCGACGACCCAAATGTGTCCGAGCGGAAAATGTTCGGGGGCATCGCCTTTATGCTCAATGGCAACATGCTTGTGGGGCCGCACAAAGACGGCACCCTGATGGTGCGCGTCGGGCCAGAACTTTATGACGAGGCGCTTTCACGCCCCGGCGCAAAAGAAATGGATTTTACAGGCAAACCAATGAAAGGTTTTGTCCATGTGCATCCGGACAAAATAGCCGATGACGAGGCGTTGCGCACATGGATCGCCTTGGCGACACAGTTTGTAGGCGCCCTGCCGCCGAAATAGGTTTGTAGTAGTGGGATAACACCCGCAACAGGCCCGCGCTCACTATGCTTTCTCCTCACACCAATCTTGAGGAGGATATGATGGGTGCGAAAAAAATTCTTATGATCGTGGGCGATTTCGTTGAGGATTACGAAGTGATGGTCCCGTTCCAGTGCCTTCTTGCCGTTGGGCACCATGTTGATGCTGTTTGTCCGAACAAAACAGCAGACGACAGCGTCGCAACAGCCATACACGACTTTGAAGGCGATCAAACCTACACCGAAAAACCCGGCCATCGGTTTGCGCTGAACACGACATTCACAGACGTAAACGTTGAAGACTATGACGCTTTGGTTATTCCCGGCGGACGTGCGCCAGAATATTTGCGCCTAAATGCCGAGGTGATCGCGATGGTCCAACACTTTGCCAATGCCAACAAGCCAATCGCTGCCATTTGCCACGGCGCGCAACTATTGGCAGCAGCAGATGTGATCAAAAATAAGAATATTTCCGCATATCCCGCGTGCGCGCCTGAAGTAAAACTTGCCGGCGGGACCTTTGCAGATATTGACGTCACCGCCGCGAAAACGGACGGAAATTTTGTCACCGCTCCAGCCTGGCCTGCCCATCCAGCATGGATCGCACAGTTTCTCACTGTTCTCGGCACTGAGATTACTCACAACTGATTTGCCAACAGACGCAATTTTTGCTGAATTGGTTTCTGCGCGGGTCGCTCGCGCAGAATTGGGAGGATGACATGTGCCAACTGTTTGTCGGGGCTGATACAAATCTTTGGGAAAATCAAACGCGGTCAATGCGCATTGATGGCATGTCCACCAGCGTGCGTTTGGAGGCGTTTTATTGGCAGGTTCTCACCGAAATCGGGGCTCGAGATGGACTATCCGTCGGCCAATTGGTCACCCGCCTGTTCCGCGAAACAACAGAAGCAGGCCATGATCCAGAGAACTTTGCTTCATTTTTGCGGGTTTGCTGTGGCCGTTACTTAGCGCTGCAGCTTTCTGGCGACATTCCGACAGACAAAAGTGCTGAAATAGCCTCGCTAGATGCACCCAGCATTTTGGCAAAAGAGCGTGCGGCACGCTCCCCCCTTCACCCCTATATGCCCTACGATTTTATGATGAGCCTAGATAAAGCTACTCTGTAAACCGCACTTTGCCGATATAGGGCAGATTACGATTGCGCTGGGCATAATCGATACCGTAGCCCACCACAAACTCGTCTGGAATTTCAAACCCGGTCCACGTGGCGCTAATATCCACTTCCCGCCGTGAGGGCTTATCGAGCAACGCACAGACTTCAAGGCGGTGCGGCTTGCGCGATTCCAGCATATGCAGCACATGGTTGAGCGTGTGGCCCGTATCCACAATATCTTCCACCACCAGCACATCACGCCCTTCAATTTCGCCGCGCAAATCTTTCAAAATCCGCACTTCGCGCGAGGATTCCGTGCTGTTGCCGTAAGATGAGGTTTCCAAAAAATCGACCTCTACCGGCAAGTCCAATTCGCGCACCAGATCGGAGATGAACACGAACGACCCGCGCAACAGGCCCACCACAATCAATTTGTCAGAATCTTTGAAATTCGCCGAAATCTCATCGGCCAATTCTTCCACCCGCGCCGCAATGGACTTGGCGGAAATCATTTGATCGATCACATAGTTGGAATGGTCCATAAGCCCTCACCTTCAGTGGCAATCTAAACAGCCGATGCCCGCCTGTCATCCTCCCATTGCCATGATCCACAAGCAGAACAAGTGATGGTGATAATTATTGCGCCTGCCGCTTATTCCGATAATCTGACCACATACTTATCGCGAGAAAAACTATGTCAGATCAAAAGATAAAAACCGGAAAATGCGCGTGCGGCGCGGTCAGCTTCAAAGTGAAAGCCCCAGACACCTATGGCGCCTGCCATTGCAAGATGTGCCGCCAGTGGTGTGGTGGCCTCTGGATGGGGGTGGTGTGCGACGAGATTATCGAATTGAACGGCCCTGTACAGGAATGGGAATCATCAAAAATCGCCAGCCGGGGCTATTGCGCTGAATGTGGTTCCTCCGTTTGGCATAAGCCAAAACAATCACCAAACTTCACGTTCGGCCAAGGCCTGTTTGACGATCAACAAGGCTGGACCCTCACCCGCGAAATCTGCGCCGATGATCAACCCGATCACTATGCCCTCGCCGACAAAGGCCAAAAAGCCTTCACCGGCTGGGGAACATTGATGGCAGTGATCACAGGCCGTCTCCCCAAGTAAAACTTAAGAAGCAGCACAAGATCAACTCGCGCCAGCACATTGCAAGTCTTTAAGGCCGAGGGCCACCTCACCGCTTTTCGGCAATTCAACAAGGTGGCCACCGATTTACAGGCTGCTATGCACGACCAAAGATAAGCGTCGCATTCACGCCGCCAAAGCCAAAACCGTTGGACAAAACAAAGTCTATGTCGCGCTTGACCGGACCTTCTTTGGCCAATTCATATTGCGCGGCTGCTTTCATCGGCCGGTCAATATTGATCCCGGGCGGCACCGTTTGCTCCCGCAGCGCCATTAGGGAATAGACCGCCTCAATCGCGCCAGCCGCCCCCAACAAATGCCCCACCGAGGCCTTTGTCGAATTGACTGCAAGTGAGGTACCCCTATCACCAAACACGGTGTGAATAGCCTCTATTTCCGCTTCGTCGCCAACTTGGGTGGACGTGCTGTGGGCATTCACATAATCGATCTGGTCCGGCACCATGCCTGCATCCTTAAATGCAAGTTCCATGGCGCGCACACCGCCGGCCCCACCTGGGGCCAGCGCGGTTAGGTGATAGGCATCAGCACATGTGCCATAGCCCTCAACCGTGCCTAAAATCTTGGCGCCGCGTGCTCGCGCATGGCTTTCGCGCTCCAGCACCAAGGTGGCAGCCCCTTCCGACAAAACGAAACCCGCATGGTCCTCATCAAAGGGACGTGACGCCTTTCCGGGCTCATCATTATATTTCGTGCAGAGCGCCCGCGCCGCGCCAAACCCGCCAATCGCCACTGGATCAACGCACGCGTCAGATCCGCCACACACGGCGACATCCACTGCGCCTGACCGCAAAAGACGCACCCCATCGCCGATGGCTTGGGCCGAGGCGGCACAAGCTGTAATGGGCGAGCCGATCTCTCCTTTAAAGCCATAGCGGATAGAAATGTGTCCAGCCGCCATATTGCCCAGAAAGGAGGGCACGGTGAACGGTGACAAGCGCCGCGGGCCACGTTCTCTAATGGTCTCGGTGGCCTTTGTCATCGCCGGAAACCCGCCCACACCGGTGGCGATAATGGTGGACGTCCGCTCTTTTTGCTCCTCGGTTTCAGCCACCCACTTGGATTGCTGCAATGCTTCTTCCGTTGCCGCCATGGAATATTGAATAAACAAATCCATCTTCTTTTGGTCTTTGGCGTCGATAAAGTCGTTGGCGTCAAATCCATGCGGATCATCTGCCTTGCTGGGCACCAGCCCGGCCACTTTTGAGCTATAATCGGTCACATCAAACCGGTCATTTTTCACAATGCCGCTCTGCCCTGCCAATAGCCGCGTCCAGTTGGTCTCAACACCAACGCCCAGGGGCGATACCGCCCCCATACCTGTCACCACAATCGGATCATCATTATTCGGTCGCATATAGCTCTCCATTCTCGTGTATATACACTAAAGCACACCCAATCAGGCGCCCTATTCCCTTGGCCGACACTTGTGTCTGCCCTATCCACACGTCACCATTTGAACGCCCAGCAAGCCCATGTTTCGGGCCGCACGAACCGGTAAGTTTCTACTTCCCGCACCCGCGCTAAAACCTAAACTGTAGGCTCGCCAAATGCGGCAGCCTCAAAAGCGTCTCACGCCAACAACAAACGCACCGTCAATCGCAACCCAGCACCTTCAAACCTGCCGCCCGCCATTCGTGTATATACACATTGAATGGCCAAAAATATGGCTACAATTTGGCCACGCGCTGCAACACGTTCAGCGCCGCGTCCAACTCCTCACGGCTTACAACCTCCAAAATCGCATCTTGCGCGGCCTGCCAATGGGGCACCATCTTTTCAAACAGCGCCTGCCCTTTTGGCGTCAGGCTGTAAACCACCCCATTGCCCTTGTCCGCTCGGCGTTTTTGCACCACGCCTTTGCGCTCCAACAAGGAAAGATTGCGCGACAGCGTAGACCGCTCAATCGCGAGATAATCGGCCAAGCCTGAAACAGAATCATGCTCGGCCCCGGCCAGCGACGCGATCAACGAGAACTGCTCAGTCGTGATTTCAAACCGACCAAGCCGCTTGGCAAAATTGCGCGTCATCATGCGTGATGCGGCGCGCGTATTGCGCAGCACACATCTTTCCAACTCTTTTTGCGCTTCCTGACTTTGTGTGTCCGGAATTTGGCCCGTTTTGCTCATAAATCCCTTTTGCCGTGTATTTACACACACGTCAAGCACATATGATGATGCCATTTGTGCACCAATCAGTCTTTGCCTTTTTCCCCACAAATGCTATAGGGGCGCTGAACACCCGTCTAAAGCAAGGCGGGCCTCCCAACTTTTAGCTTTGCGGAGTTCTCATGAGCAAAATTAAGGTAACCAATCCTGTCGTCGAACTCGACGGCGACGAGATGACACGGATCATCTGGCAATTCATTAAAGACAAACTGATCCACCCCTATCTCGATATCGATCTCGAATATTACGATCTGGGCATTGAGGCGCGCGACGCGACCGATGACCAAATCACCGTTGATGCCGCAAACGCCATCAAAAAGCACGGTGTTGGCGTTAAATGTGCCACCATCACGCCAGACGAAGATCGCGTTGAAGAATTTGGCTTGAAGCGCATGTATCGCTCGCCAAATGGCACCATCCGTAACATTTTGGGCGGTGTGATCTTCCGTGAGCCGATCATTTGTCGCAACGTGCCGCGTTTGGTACCGGGCTGGACTCAGCCGATCATCGTCGGCCGTCACGCCTTTGGTGACCAATATCGCGCCACCGACTTCAGATTCCCAGGCAAAGGCAAGCTGTCCATCAAATTTGTTGGTGAAGATGGCAAGGAAATCGAGCACGAAGTGTACGATGCGCCAAGTTCAGGCGTGGCAATGGCCATGTACAACTTGGACGATTCCATCCGTGATTTCGCCCGCGCCAGCATGAACTATGCGCTGAACCGCAAAGTGCCTTGCTACTTGTCGACTAAAAACACCATCATGAAAGCATATGACGGTCGTTTTAAAGATCTGTTCCAAGAAGTTTTTGAAGCAGAATTTAGAGAAAAATTCGACGAAGCGAAGATCACCTATGAACACCGCTTGATCGACGACATGGTTGCCTCTGCCCTTAAATGGTCAGGTGGCTATGTTTGGGCCTGTAAAAACTATGATGGCGACGTACAGTCAGACACAGTTGCACAGGGCTTTGGTTCACTCGGCCTGATGACATCTGTTTTGATGTCACCAGATGGCAGAACTGTTGAAGCCGAAGCGGCGCACGGTACCGTGACACGTCACTACCGCCAGCACCAAAAAGGTGAAGCCACTTCAACCAACTCCACAGCGTCAATCTTTGCCTGGTCACGTGGCCTCGCCCACCGCGCCAAGCTGGACGACAATGAAGAGTTGGCCAACTTCGCTGCCACTTTGGAAAAGACCGTGATCGACACCATTGAAAACGGCCAGATGACCAAAGATTTGGCCCTGCTTGTTGGCCCAGATCAAGAATGGCTCTCAACCATTGGCTTCTTGGAAGCAATCGACGAGAACTTGCAAAAAGCTTTGGCGTAATCGCCTCATAAACTGATTCAAGAAAAGCCGCGAAGACATTGTCTTTGCGGCTTTTTGTTTGGTTCCATATAAGACGTAGGCGGCTGATCCGTTTCAGGCTAATATAGCGCTTCATGCGAAACTGAAATGGAACCCCAATGAGCACGATTTCGGAAACGGGCCAATGTCTTTGTGGCGATCTTAAATACCGCGCCACCGCCCAGCCCAACCACACCACAATCTGTCATTGCCGCATGTGCCAGCGCTCCACCGGCACCGCCTTTCTCGTCGAGCCGATATTTATGCGCGACAGCATCGAACTGCTTGCGGGCGAGCCGAAACAATATACGCACACATCTGATGAGAGTGGCCTCAGCCTATATGTCAATTTCTGCGGCAATTGCGGATCGAAAATATACCAGACATTTGAGCGCTTCCCCGAGGTGATCGGCGTTTTTGCTGGCACATTTGACAACCCGGATTGGTTTGAACGCAGCCCCGAAAACACAAGACATATCTTCACCCGTTCAGCCATCAAGGGCACTGTCCTGCCAAAAGACTTCACCATTTACGAAGAGCACACCAGAACGCTGGGCCAAACGGAAAGCAACGAGCATCAAATACTCACCGCGCATAAACTGGTGACCTGAGAAAATCTCAATATTCCGGACACCTGATCCGCAAAACATATATGCCTGCGCCCCTTGTTTCAAAGTTTTCGAACCCAATATATGTGGTACACAAACAACGGGTATTTTTATGCGCAACACTTCCTCTCGAGCAACCACCCAAACCGCCCATTTTAAGTCCACTCGCCTTCTGGCAACAGTTGGCGCATTGGGGCTCGCTTTGGGCGCGTTTTTTGTGGCAAGCAATCCCGCCTTCGCTGATGAAACGCGCGAGTATGATTTCGCGGACTTCTCTAAGATCGAAATTTCAGAATCTGTTGAAGGTTCTCTGGTGCAGTCGAACAGTTTTTCGATCCAAGCCACTGCGGCAGATAAAGAGCTTCTGGATAGCCTGGTCATCGAAAAAACAGGCACCACGCTAAAAATCCACCGCAAAGAGGAAAGCCTGCTCAAAAGCTTGACCAGCCTCTTCGGAGGTCAGTCGCCCAAAGTTGTTGTCACCATGCCCTTTTTAAGCGCGGCACATGCCAGCGCGGGCGCCGAACTAATGATTGAAACGTTCTCAACCGAAAATATTGAACTTCTCGCCAGTTCTGGTGCGGATTTGGACGCCAAAGGCCTCACGGCGATTTCGGTCAAGGCCGACAGTTCTTCTGGCGCCGATATTGAGCTTGCTGGCACCTGCGACCAAGCAGAATTTTCATCCAGCTCCGGCGCTGATCTCGATGCTGGTTCTCTTGAGTGCAACAGCGTTTTGGTTGACGCTAGCTCTGGCGCCGACGCAAGCGTATTTGCCAGTGACAACCTGGAAGCGAACGCCAGCTCCGGGGCGGACATTAATGTGCGCGGCAATCCCAGCACGACGCAAACCAACACCTCAAGCGGTGGTGAAATCGAACTGAAATAGCCGGCATCGGAGCCCACATGCGCGCCTCCCCTTTTTATTGTAGACAGCAAGTGGCGGTCACAGAGCGAATTGGCCATAGGCATGCTCATTTATCCGCTATAAAGTGAGATCTCGATCTCATTGTAGCGTGGCCAGATATGTTCATTTCCAAATTCTATTTCCTGTTTAAACAACTGCTATCGGAAATTTGGATCAGGCTCACCGCCTTCTCGCTGCTGGCCATTTTAACAGCGCTTGCCGCCGTCGCGCTCAAACCCTTCATTCCAGAGCAATGGATCTGGAATATGGGCAGCCAATCTGTTGAGCCCATTCTCAACATCATTGCGTCGTCCATGTTGGCCGTTTCAACGTTCTCGTTGGGGATCATGGCCAATGCCATGTCGAGCGCCGCGCAATCCACCACGCCCCGCGCCACGCAGCTCCTGCTTAAAGACAAAACATCTCAAAATGTCCTGACCACGTTTTTGGGCTCATTCATTTTCGCGCTGGTTGGCATTATTGCGCTGCACATGGGCGTTTACGACCAAGGCGGCCGCGTCATCCTCTTGGCGATGACGTTGGTGATCCTGATCATCATCTTCACTTCATTTATCAGATGGATCGATCTACTGCGTGTATTTGGACGCATTCCAGACACGCTCGACCGGGTTGAAAAAGCCACCATTTCGACAATGGAAAATTGGCAAATTGATCCGCATCTGGGGTGCAACCCCTATCGGGAGAGCGAGCTTAAGACCGCCGACTGGGCGCCCATCCACGCACAGCATCCTGAATATGTGCAGCATGTAGATTTGAACGCGCTGAATGAATATGCGGAGGAACTGGATGCCCGCATCTTCCTCACTGCCCAGCCCGGCACATTTGCGTGCCCTACCCTGCCCTTGGCATGGTGCTCGAAAAAGCTGGAAGAAGACCAAGAAAAGAAAATTCGCCGCATGTTCCACCTCGCGAACGAACGTACATTTGAACAAGACCCGGAGCTCGGCTTTGTTGTTTTGGCCGAAACCGGCGCCCGTGCGCTTTCCAAAGCCATCAACGACCCCGGCACGGCCGCGGATTGCCTGCGGCGCGGCCTAAGGATACTCCTTCGCTTCACCCCAAAGGAAATTGACACTCCAGATTATGAACATATTTGGATCGCCCCGTTACCGCTCGACCAAATCTTGACTACGCTCTTTGTGCCCATGATGCGGGATGGAGGCGAAATTTTTGAAATTCAAAGCACAATCGTGCATTGTTTGGAAAATCTAAGCGCCGCACGAAAAGAATTGTTCAGCGAACCGCTGCAACCAATCATTAAAAAGCATATCAGCCACCTAAAAAACGGAAATTTGCTTTCTGAGGAGATTGAAGTGCTGACCGCTCGGCTTCACAAACTTCAAAAAGCCTAAATGTCGGCAAAAAAAGGCCGCCCAGAAGGCGGCCTTATTCTCTTTGATGTCTGCAGCCTTTATTCAGCCAGCTTGGCCCGCACGGCATCAATCGCATCTTGCGCCTTGTCCGCATCCGGGCCGCCACCTTGTGCCATGTCAGGCCGACCGCCGCCGCCTTTGCCGCCCAAGGTTTCAACCGCGACCTTTACAAAATCAACGGCACTCAGATTGTCCTTCAAATCATCGGTCACCCCAACGGCCACGCCAACTTTGCCGTCGTCGCCAATGCCAACAATTGCAACAACACCAGATTTGATCTGCTCTTTGCCCTGATCAACCAGTCCGCGCAATTCTTTTGACGGCAAACCTTCCGCTACGCGCCCCATAAAGTTGACCTCGCCAACCTTCTCAATTTCGCTGCCACCACCGGCGCCGCCGCCCATGGCCAGCTTTTGCCGTGCATCTGCCAATTGCCGCTCAAGTTGCTTGCGCTCGTCCAGCAGCGCATCAACGCGCGAAACAATATCTTTTGGCGCCACCTTCAACCGATCAGCAATCTGGCGCACCCGCGCCTCTTGCTCGGCGAAATACGCCCGCGCAGCATCGCCCGTCAGCGCTTCAATGCGGCGCACACCTGAGGCCACCGCACTTTCGCCAACAACAGCCACAACCCCAATCTCGCCAGTCGCCTTCACATGCGTACCACCGCACAACTCCATCGAGTAAGCCTGATTGCCCTTATTGTCGTTGAGCGGTTTGCCCATCGACACCACGCGCACTTCATCACCATATTTTTCGCCAAACAGAGCCATTGCACCCGCTTCTATGGCGTCATCAACTTCCATCAAACGTGTTTCTACGGGGCTGTTTTGCAGCACGATGCTGTTGGCCATTTGCTCGATCTGCTTCATCTCTTCCGCACCCACCGCCTTGGTGTGTGAGAAGTCAAAACGCAACCGATCTGGCGACACCATTGAGCCTTTTTGGGCCACATGGTCACCCAAAGTCTCGCGCAGCGCCTCGTGCAGCAAATGCGTGGCCGAGTGATTAGAACGGATAGATTGACGCCGTACCGCATCAACGCTGAGATGCAGCGCATCCCCAACCTTGACCGTTCCCTCATTCACCGTCGCATGATGCGCAAACACACCGGCTGATTTGGTGGTGTTGGAAATGGTGACATCAACGCCCTCTTCATGGGCACGTCCGGTATCACCAACCTGGCCGCCGCTTTCGCCATAAAACGGCGTTTGGTTGAACACCAGAACACCGGTTTCACCGGCAGCCAGTTTCTCAACTTCGGCACCATCTTTAATGATGGCAAGAACTTCGCCATCCGCCTGTTCGGTTTCATATCCGAGAAACTCAGTGGCGCCTTTTTGATCCGCAATTTTGAACCAGATCGCCTCAGAAGCTGCATCCCCGGAGCCTGACCAGTTTTTCCGAGCCTCAGCCTTTTGCGCTGCCATGGCCTCATCAAAGCCTTTTTGGTCAACATCAATGCCGCGCTGGCGCAATGCATCCTGGGTCAGGTCCAGCGGAAAGCCATAAGTGTCATAAAGCTTAAACGCTGTCGCCCCTTCAAGGGTCGCCCCTTCGCTTAAGCCTTCAGTCTCATCTTCCAAAATCTGCAAACCACGGCTCAAGGTTTTCAAGAACCGCTCTTCCTCAAGCTTGATCGTTTCTTTGATCATCGCCTCGCCGCGTGACAATTCGGGATAGGCTTGGCCCATCTCCCGCACCAAACTGCCCACCAATTTGTTGATCACAGGCTCATTGGCCCCCAACAAAGTCGCATGGCGCATGGCACGACGCATGATCCGCCGCAGCACGTAACCGCGGCCCTCGTTCGACGGCAGAACACCCTCAGAAATCAAGAATGACATGGAGCGCAAATGATCGGCAATTACCCGGCGGCTTTGGTCGCCCTTATCGCCAATATCCGTGTTAGTGACATCGGCAACCCCAGCCAAAAGCGCTTTGAACATATCGGTTTGATAATTGTCGTGCGTGCCTTGCAAAACGGCGGCGATCCGCTCAAGCCCCATGCCCGTGTCAATTGACGGCCGTGGCAAATCGGTGCGGTCACCATTGGCATGCTGCTCATATTGCATGAACACCAAATTCCAAATCTCGATGAAGCGGTCACCATCTTCTTCCGGGCTGCCCGGAGGGCCACCCCAAATATGGTCGCCATGGTCATAAAAGATCTCTGATGATGGACCACATGGTCCGGTGTCACCCATCATCCAAAAATTGTCACTGGTGGCGATGCGAATGATGCGATCATCACTAAGACCTGCAATCTTTTTCCACAAATCAAAGGCTTCATCATCTTCGTGATAAACCGTGACCAATAGCTTGTCTTTAGGAAGACCAAATTCCTTATGCACCATGTGCCAGGCATGCTCGATGGCTTGCTCTTTGAAGTAATCGCCAAATGAGAAGTTGCCCAACATTTCAAAGAATGTGTGGTGGCGTGCAGTGAAGCCAACATTGTCCAAATCATTGTGCTTGCCGCCTGCGCGCACACATTTTTGCGCGCTTGTCGCCCGAGAATAGTCGCGCTTTTCAACCCCGGTGAACACGTTTTTAAACGGCACCATACCGGAGTTCACAAACATCAAGGTCGGGTCATTGCGCGGCACCAATGGCGCGCTTTCGACCAATTCATGATCATGTGATTGGAAGTAATCAAGAAACTTCGATCGAATATCGTTTACGCTGGTCATAAATCTCTGTCGGCCTTGCACAAAAGTCAGAACTTCAGGCGGTTTTACACGCCACAACTCGCCCTGTCCAGCAATTGAGTGGCGGTTAAAGTTCGACAATACAAACAAAAAAGGCGCCGAAAAATTTCGGCGCCTAAATGTCAGCAAGGACAAATTAATCCAACATCTATTTGTCGGACTTATCGACAATCTCAAGACTATCATCAGCCTCGGTTTTGTCTGGTTGCGGTGGGGCAATCATATTTTCGGTCAAAAGGCCGGCGCTCTCGCGCACGCCGCTTTCAATTTCATAAGCAATTTGTGGATTGTCCTTCAGGAACTGACGAGCATTCTCACGCCCTTGGCCCAAGCGCTCGCTATTGTAAGAGAACCAAGACCCAGATTTCTCCACCAATCCGGCTTTCACACCCAAATCAAGCAACTCGCCAGTTTTGGAAATGCCTTCGCCGTAAATAATATCGAACTCAACCTGGCGGAATGGTGGTGCCAACTTGTTCTTCACCACTTTCACCCGTGTCTGGTTGCCCACCACTTCGTCACGATCTTTAATCGCGCCGATGCGGCGAATATCCAAGCGCACAGATGAATAAAACTTCAGCGCGTTACCACCTGTTGTGGTCTCCGGCGACCCAAACATCACACCAATCTTCATCCGAATTTGGTTGATGAAAATCACCATGGTTTTCGACCGTGAGATAGAGGCGGTCAATTTACGCATGGCCTGGCTCATCAAGCGCGCTTGCAAGCCGGGCAAACTGTCGCCCATTTCGCCTTCCAATTCAGCCTTTGGCGTCAATGCCGCAACGGAGTCGACCACCAGCAAATCAATGGCGCCAGAACGCACCAGCGTATCGGCAATCTCCAACGCTTGCTCGCCTGTATCTGGTTGTGAGATGAGTAAATCATCAATATTCACGCCAAGCTTACGAGCATAAATCGGGTCCAGCGCGTGTTCAGCATCAACAAAGGCACAAATGCCACCAGCCCGTTGCGCTTCTGCAATCGCATGCAAGGTCAGCGTGGTTTTACCTGAGCTTTCGGGTCCAAAAACCTCGATAACCCGACCACGTGGTAAACCGCCAATGCCCAGCGCAATGTCCAACCCCAACGAACCTGTAGGAATCGATTCCACTTCAACAGCAGAATTCTCCCCCAGGCGCATAACAGAGCCCTTACCGAAATTTCGCTCAATCTGAGAGAGCGCGGCCTCAAGAGCCTTCTTCTTATCCATAGATCCCCCTTCGACGACGCGAAGTTGTGAATTTGCCATATGCCCTCTCCTTATTCCAAAGTCCTGAGGTCCATGCAAATTTATTCGGACCAAGGGAAAAATACAGTTTGTACTATATTTGTTCTCATATTTTGAGAGCGTTGTCAATCTAATTAAGTAATTGAAATAACATCAGTTTAAATATTTGTTCTATTTTTGATCCAAAAACACATGCAAATTAACCATTTGCGTTAGTTACAACTGTCGCAACTTAGGATTGTTCGGAAACCAGAAAACCGCCAAAGAATCAGATTCGCCACGAACCCGCTTAATCCAAATCAGCCTGATCTTCGGTCTCACCTTCCAAAACAGTCTTCACTTTGGCGGCCAATTGTTTGAGCGAGAATGGCTTTGGCAGGAATTCGACGCTCACATCATCCTCAAGGCCCTTGCGCACATTTTCTTCCGCATAGCCCGAAACAAAGATCACTTTGATATCCGGATAACGCTGGCGCATTTCACCCAACAAGGTTGGTCCGTCCATCTCTGGCATGACAACATCGGAAATCAACAGTTCAATCTCGCCGTCAATTTCTTCCAGCACTTCAAGTGCAGCCACGCCGCTATCGGCCTCGTGCACCACATAGCCCGCTGACGACAATGCCCGTGCGGAGAAGGCCCGTACGCTATCTTCATCTTCCACGATCAAGATGCGCTCTTTGCCCGTAAGATCGCGCGCTTTCTGCGTGATGGCCCGATCAGCGGCTTCGCGTGGCACATGCGCATATTTAGGCAAGAAGATACGGAAAGTTGTTCCCCGGCCCAATTCGCTATCCGCGTAAATGAAGCCACCTGTCTGCTTCACAATGCCGTAAACGGTCGACAGCCCAAGCCCAGTTCCCTTGCCAATATCTTTGGTGGTGAAGAAGGGTTCAAAAATCTTGTCCTGCACCTCTTGGCTCATGCCGGTGCCAGTATCGGCTACTTCAATCAAGACATAGTCAGCCGCTGGCATGCCGCGATAATTAAAGGTTGCCGCTTCGGCTTCTGTCACATTGCGCGTGCGGATATCGACAGACCCGCCGTCGGGCATCGCATCACGGGCGTTGACCACAAGATTGATCACCACCTGCTCAAGCTGCACATGGTCGGCCCGCACGGCCCAAAGCTCGGCTTCATGATCAACGCTTAGGCTAATGCTATCGCCAATCAACCGCTTGAACAGCACCGTCAGATCATCCACCAACAGCGACACTTCCAGCACTTCAAGGCGCAAAGTTTGCCGCCGTGAGAACGCCAGCAATTGGCGCACCAACCCAGCAGCGCGGTTGGCATTCTGCTTGATTTCCATCGTATCTTTGAACGAAGGGTCGTTCGGGCGCAAATTGAGCAACAACAAATCCGAGAAGCCAATAACGGCCGTCAGAATATTGTTCAAATCGTGAGCAATACCGCCCGCCAACTGGCCAACAGCCTGCATTTTCTGACTTTGTGCAAATTGCTGTTCCAGCACCCGCTGTTGCGTGGTGTCCAGCGCATAAACAATTGCGCTTTCGCCCTGCTCATCCGGGTCTTCAATGCCGGAAACATAAAGCCGCACACTGCGTTCATCGTCACTTTTCAGCACCGCATCCACCGGCTCGATTGTGGAGTGGTTGGCGTTGGCCTGCTCCAAAGCGGTCAACAAATTCGCTTTCGCATCGTCAGAAACGAAGTCGGACAACGGCAAATGATCAATCGGTCGCTCGCCGCGCTCATTGTCAAATGTGCGCATAAAGGGCGCGTTGGTGCGTAAAATACGGCCCTGTGAATCCACCGCAGCAATCGCAAATGGGGTGTCGTTGAAAAAGCGTGAGAACTTGACTTCAGCCGTGCGCAATTCTTCCGAAAGATCCGCGCCTTTGGAACGGTCCAGCACCAGCGTGCGTGTTTCGCCCAAATCACCTTCGGCCAAGCGGGCAGCCCGATGCAGCAACCGCACAGGCAAATTGGTGCCATCGCGCTTGACCAGATCAATATCAATGATTTCGGTTTTGATTTGCCCGTCAGCACTGCCCCCCAGCAACAGGCCAGAGCCATCGCCGCGCACAATTTCAGAAAGCTGAATGGAGCCCGTATCGAACTCCGCCAAATCATAACCCAACCAATTGGCCAAAGTGGCGTTTAAATATTGGATTTGGCCATTTCCATTGGTGGAAAAGAACCCGGCAGGCGCATGATCAAGATAATCAATCGCGCGTTGCAGTTCCAAAAAGATGTTTTCTTGTTTGGCACGGTCGCGCGAAATGTCCTCAACACTCCACATGACGAGCGCCCGCCCCCCTGCTTGGTCCACAGCAGGCAGCGATTGAACGCGCACACGATACCAAATGGGCATTTCTGGGTTTTCACCAGTAAGCGACGTGGTCAAACGAATATCTTCGACCGCCCGACGCCCTTCTTGTGCAGCGCGCGACAAACGATAGATCGGCTCTGCGGCCTCAGGCGCGCTGGCAAAAAGCCGCGGCACGCTGGCCAATGCGGTCCGGTCCAACCCGGCCACCAGCTCGCCATAAGCGGCATTGGCATAAACCAACCGGCCATCCCGATCCGACACCACAGCGCCATAATCGAGACTGTCCACAATCGCGTTTTGCAGCGCGGGGCCATCATCATGATGCGACAGGCGAAACAGCCCGGCCGCCAACCCGAATAGGCTGAACACGCCGAGCACAGCCAAAAGGCCAAGCACCAGCATCAAAATGTCGGCAGATATCTGATCGCCATAGACGGCATAAACAACGGCCAAGCCGATAAAAAAGAGTGTCAAGACCAGCACGCGCCACAGCCCGGGATTCCCCAGGGGCTTTTTCACAGCTGGTTGCGGATATGTGTCCTCTTGGAGCGGGGTCACCGCCATCGTCCATGCCCTCTCACACTACTCTACTTCGGCATTGAGAATCACCAAAGTTAACCCTTCATAAATCTTTGCGCCAATTGCGTCCAACCACAAGTGAATGTGGCGATTTATTTGGGCTTTTGCCCGAAGGAGATGTATTTTTATGACGATTTTGCACTCCAGGAGCGCACACGACGCAAGCGCATCACATAGCCGATCACTTCCGCCACCGCTTTAAAGTGCTGCACAGGTATCGCCTCTTCAATTTCAACCGTGGCGTGCAGCGCCCGCGCCAGCGGCGGATTTTCCACAATTGGAATATCGTGTTCCGTGGCCAACTCCCGAATCTTAAGTGCGACCTGATCCACGCCCTTGGCCATGCAGATCGGCGCAGACATGCCCGCTTCATATTTCAATGCCACCGCATAGTGGGTCGGGTTGGTGATCACCACGCTGGCATCGGGCACATTCTGCATCATGCGCTGGCGCCCCCGTTCAGCCCGGATTTGCCGCAATTTGGCTTTGACCTTCGGGTCACCTTCCATTTGCTTATATTCGTCGCGCACCTCTTTCATGGTCATCTTTTGTTTTTCAAACCATTTGTTGCGCTGATACATAAAGTCTAGTCCAGCGACTACCGTCACAACGGCCAACGTCGCCAGAATAATTTTGATGCCCATTTCCTGAAAGGTGAGCATCAAAGTGGCGGGGTCTGCCGTCACCAACGTGTCCAGCCGATCACGCTCCGGCCACATCACCAAAAACATGATGAAAGACACGATCGAAAGCTTGGCCAAACCTTTGGCAAAATTCACCAATGCATCTTTGGAAAACAAACGCTTAGCACCACTCAACGGCGACACTTTCGACCATTTCGGCTTGAGCGGATCGAGCGACCAAACCGGCGCATGTTGCACCAGATTTGCAGCGAGCGCGAAACCTGCCAGGATCAACAATGGCACCAGCGCCACCAACAAAACGGTACCGGCGATTTCATTCCAAAATCCGGCAAACCCAGCTTCGCCAATTTCATATTGGTCCGCATTCGCCATGACGTTTTTCAACATCCCGGTCAGCGTGCCAGCCGTAAACGGTGCCATGAGTGAAAAGATCAACGCCGTGCCGAGCAGCATAAACCAGGTGGTCAGCTCTTGGCTTTTCGCCACATCACCCCGTTTGTGCGCGTCTTGCAGCTTTTTCTCGGAGGGGTCCTCGGTTTTCTCGGACTTATCCGGTTCGTCAGCCATTATCTCACCCCAACAAGTGCCATAAAGAATTGCTCAAGATGTTCGACATAGAGCACCATCATCACGCTGAGCAGCAAAGCGAACAGCAACAGCCCCAACGCAATATTGGCCGGCATGGCGATAAAGAACACCTGCAATTGCGGCATCAAACGGGCCAAAAGCCCTAAGCCGAAATAGAACACCAAGCCAAAAACAATAAACGGTGCAGACATTTGCACCCCAACTACAAAGCTAGAGGAAATCACCTCCAACGCCATGGTCGCCGCATCTTCCAAAAGGATTGGCGCCCCCGGCGTAAAAATCTCATAGCTATGATAAATCCCTGCCAACACAAGATGGTGCAAATCCATCGAAAAGATCAGCGTCACCCCCAAAACGGCGATGAAGTTACCAAAAATCGCCCCCTGCAAACCGCCCTGTGTGGGGTCAGATGTTTGGGCGAAAGACAAACCGGTCTGAAACGCAATTGTTGAACCGGCCACCTGCGCCGCAGAGGTCAACAACCGCGCGGTCCCCCCAAGCACCAAACCAACGGCAAGTTCGGAAGCAAGCAAGGCAATAATCGGATAAAAAGCCAAACTCGTTTGCGGATAGGTCGTTGAAATCAAGGGATACATAATAAATGTGAAGGTCAGCGCCAGCGTCAATCGCATCCGAATAGACAGGCGGCTTGATGAAAACCCCGGCATCAACATGATCAACGTGCCTAAGCGCGCAAAGATCAAAAAATAGAGCAAAACGGTTTGCGGCAACCAATTGATGCTGAGATCCATGGCTACCCACCGGTGATGATCAGATCAACCACCCTGTCCATATACCCTGAGAGTTGCGCGCCCATAAAAGGTAGCATCAACAGCATCGTGATGAAAATGGCCAAAATTTTTGGCACAAACACCAAAGTCATTTCCTGAATTTGGGTCAGGGCCTGGAACAACGCGATCACAACGCCCACCACAAGCCCAACAATCATCAAGGGAGCCGACACATAAATCAGTGTCCAAATACCGTCTTGTGCAACGTCGAGAACTTGTGCGCCGGTCAACAACGCCTCCTAATTATGCCAATCAGATCGGCATCTGCATGATTGATTCATAGGCGGTGATCACCCGGTCACGAATCGTCACCACCGTTTCCATCGCAATCTCAGTCTCGGAGATCGCGGTCACAACATCAACCACGTTTGAATCGCCATTCACAAGATCCATGGCCTTTTGGTCGGCCACACGGCCAGTTTCGACCACTTCTGTCAAAGATTGGGTCAGCATTTCGCCAAAGTCTGGGCCGTTGCTCGGCTTTTGCGCCAGTTGTGCGCCCTGCTGCCCGGTGTTGCCCAGCTGTGCTGCGCTCGCATATGCGTTGGACGCTGCTGCAAATGGTACGCTCATATCATTCCCCAATTTTGTTTGGCATTAAGCAGCGCGCCATTCCCCAATTTTGCGCTGCTCAGCCCTTCCCGTAATTATCCGCGCAAAATGTCCAGCGTGCCGCCCAACATTTGCCGGGTGACGCTCACCACGTTCAAGTTGGCTTCATAAGTGCGCTGGGCTTCCCGCATATCCATTGTTTCAATCAAGCTGTTCACGTTTGGATAAAGCACATAGCCGCGCTCATCCGCTGCCGGGTGGCCCGGCTCATAACGCGATTGGAAGTCGCTTTGATCATAGGCAACGCGCCCAATCTTCACCTCATTCGCCGACAATTCATTGTTATAAACCGCCTCGAATGTCGGCACCTTACGCCGATACGGGTCCTGCCCCGGCTCCTTCGCCGCAGAGCTGGAGTTCGCCATGTTTTCAGCGATAATCCGCATCCGCGCCGATTGAGCGTGCAAGCCAGTGGCCGCAATTTTCAGCGAATTCATAAAATCAGAAGACATCATTCACCTCTATTTCTACTAGCGACCCAGCGCAGTTCTAATCAACCGCAATGAGCGTTTATAAACGGCAGTTGCCGCTTGGTAGTCCATTTGGTTGGTGGACACCTTCATCATTTCATCTTCAAGCACCACACCATTGCCTTCAGGCGTAATCTCAAAGTTATTCATTTGCCGTGCGCCGAATCCGTCCGCGCCTTGCCCCACCACAGAGATGTGGTTCACATTGGTCACGCGAGTCGAAACCGTACTCATCTTCAAGTCGGACTGGTGGGTGGCAAAGTCGAACTCTTTCAGATCCCGCCCGCGGAAATCAGGCGTATCTGCGTTGGCAATATTCTCTGCCAACAATGTTTGCCGTGTCTGGTGCCACTTCATCTTCTGCGTCAATGCATCGAAAAGTGGCATCTTTGTAATCGACATACCTACCTCGCTTTAATGCTAGGCAGATATTGCCGGGCAAATGGTTAACGCGGCGTTAATAATCTGTGCAATTTTCAATAAATGCCGGGCAATAATGTTTCAAAATGCATCAGGGCCCCGATTGACCCTTGCGCTAGGCATTTTTTGCCAGCATCATTTTTTATGTGATCACCACATTTTGACCAGATAGGTTTCTTATGCCACACATCACAAGAGACGAACATAGAGGCGACAATGGGTTTTTTAACTGAGATTTTAGGCGAAGATTTGGGCAATATTGCCATTGTGATTGGTGGGCTGTTTATCACCGTACTGGCCATCATTCTGGTCGTTTGGCTGATCAAGGTGGTTTTTCGCGCCAGCCGCGATGGCATGCGCTCCAAACTGCGTCGCCTGGCGGTGCTGCAATCCGCACCCGTGGACAATAAGCGTCAATTGGTAATTATCCGCCGCGACGATGTCGAACATTTGTTGATGATCGGCGGCCCCAATGACGTGCTCATCGAAAGCGGGTTCCAAAGCCCAACCGACACGCAGCAATCGGTCGCCACGTCTAAGCTGGACCCACCCAAAAATGAAAATATGAAGGCTGAAGTTGAGACAAGCGAGAGCGTGCAAACCGCACCGCCAATTGTCGCAAAGCCGCGCCCAGCAGGCCCTTCACGCACAACACCTGTATCGCCGCTCGAAGATCGGGTTGAACCACCGCTGCGTGAGCCCCAAGCCAATAAAGGCGCCAATGTCACCCCAATGCCAAACCTCGCACCGATTGAAAAGCTGCAAGAGCTGGCGCGGTCCACACCTGAGTCAGGCGCCAAAACCCTCAAATATCCGGGCCTCTTGCGCGGCGGCAGCAAGCAAAAAGACGTGGATAGCCTGGTTTCTGACAATAAAAATCAAGAAGCGAAAGCCGACTCAGATAAATTGAACGCTGAAAACGCTCCCAGCGAGCACGAAGGAGCCGACACAGCGTCAGACCATGGGAAAGACAAAGCCAAACAAGATTAGTTTGCGCCTCGCGCCGGCGACAATGTCCCCGGCGCAATTGTTCACGGCTGAACGGCTAAAATCCTTCGGCTGGTTCAGCGCAAAATCTTTCACATTCTGCTTTGCGATTCTGATGCTGGGGGCACTATTTGTGTTCCCCAGTTTCGCCCAAGATATCTCCATTGATTTTGACGACCAAACCACCCTGACCGAGCGGGCCGTTCAGCTCATCGGGATCATCACGATTCTGTCGCTTGCGCCGTCTATTCTGGTGATGGTCACCTCATTCACACGGATTGTGGTGGTGTTGTCCCTTTTGCGCACAGCGATTGGCCTGCAAACCGCGCCGCCAAACTCAGTGATGATTTCCTTGGCGCTGTTCCTCACCGCTTTCGTCATGGCCCCCACGCTGCAACAATCCTACGATCAAGGCATTGCGCCATTGGTAGCTGGCGACATGTTGATTGAAGAAGCCGTGCCGGAGGCCATCGCCCCGCTACACGAATTCATGCGCGCCCATGTGCGGGACAAAGATGTGCAGCTGTTTTTGGACCTGACAGAAACGCCTATTCCGGAAGCCCCGGAAGAGCTGAGCATCACCGTACTGGTGCCGGCCTTTATGATCTCAGAACTGCGCCGGGCATTCGAAATCGGCTTTTTGCTCTTCGTGCCCTTCATCGTGATCGACATGGTCGTCGCGTCAGTGCTCATGTCCATGGGCATGATGATGCTGCCGCCCATCGTGATTTCATTGCCGTTTAAACTGATTTTCTTTGTGCTGGTCGATGGCTGGAACCTGGTCGCAGGTTCATTGATCCGCAGCTATATAGGCTGACCAAGCACCTGCCCTACAAAATGTCCTGATCAGGCGCCAACGCCCCTGTGGTGCCGTATCGCTCCTTGTAGGCGGCCAGGAATGAATTGAGCGAATCCACATCAGCAATCTCTTTTGCCAAGGCCTTAAATTCAGATGTGCCGAAGGCTGTCTTGCTTGTCACAAACTCAAACACGGGCCACTCTGGTGTCGATGCCATGCGATTAGAGAACTTGGCCCGCAATCGCGTGAGGCCGATCTCATCACCACCCAATGTGTAAGCGACCGCCGCTTTCACGAGGTCATTACGCACGCTTGTGGGCAATGAGCCGCCATCCGTGTATTGGTCCGCATAAATGCGCTCAATCAGCTCGCCCGCTTCCCGATAACGGCGCCCTGCCCAATGGGCATCCACCTCCAACAACCGCGCATCAAAGCCCTCAATTTTCCGCAATATGTCGACAGCCAGCTCATCACGGCCCGCATCGATCAATGCTTTTGCTTCCAATATCCGACGTTGACGTTCCAGTTGCGGCACCAAATTGGCAAGACGCGTTTTGTACAGCGCTTTAAGCGCCAAGTCGGCCCGCCGATTGGCAATGTGGATAATGGCGAGGTCAGCGGCAATCTTGGCGCGTGCCACCCCTTCCAGCCGGTTTTCAACTTGATAATCAAGCAACTCCGCAGCCTGGTCGAGCAGATCCACGCGCACCAAACGCCGCGCCAAATTACGGATCATTTCATCGCCCTTGGCGCCAGCTGGGGTTAAGCGACGGAAGTCATAATAAAGCCCCAACGCCCGGATGGGTTCCAACCGATCCGCTTCACCATTCAAAAACAGATTTTCAAAAATCTGGCGCGAAAGCTCAAAATGACGCGTTTCCTGAGGCGTATCCTGGTGCACAACTTGCATGCGCTCCAGCGTCTCGAAACCACCGCGATAGTCCTGATTTTTGAACTGCAAGCGCCCGTAAAGCTCTTGGATGTTGGCGCCCAGTTCGCCACCGCGCCACGCCAGCGATTGGATGGACAAGGTCGCCACCGCTTTATCGAGATCGATATTGCCTTGCTTTTCCAACACGAGCAAAGTGCGATACACAGCTTCTGCATATGTGGGGCGAATATCCATATTCAGCACGCCGCCATAAGTGTCCAGCGCGTCTGCATATTCACCATCGACTTCATCTACGCGGCCTGCAAGCAGATCATATCGCGACAAATCCTCTCTGCTCAGTGTGCTAAAATCAATCCCACCCAAATAGCGGATGGCCGAAGTGGAATCGCCCAGCTCAAGCGCCGCCCGCGCCGCAGAAAAGAAAAACTCATTGGCCACCCAAAGGGGATAAGCCTCAACCGCCTGTTCGGCCAACAAAGCATCATTACGCGCAATTTCATATTCACCGCGTTTGGCACGGGCAATGGTGCGCCAAATAATGGCATCAGCAGCCTCTAAAAACTCATCCTCAAGCAGTATTTCCAGCGCTTCTTCATAGCGATGGGCCAACACGTTGGCCGCGGCCTGCACAGTCTTGGCTTCCTCATAAAGCTTTGGCCGTTTGGTGTCTTCTTCCCAAACCTGCAATACGCCGAGTGCTTCATGTGTGAGCTGGTTTGCCAGATAATATCGTGCCAACTCAACCCGCGCGCTCTCTCGTGCCGCGCCTTCAGCCTCAGCCGCACGGGCCAAAATTTCCTCACGCTTCTTGACATATTCATTCGGCCGCGTTTCGCTTGCCGTCAAATCGATATACCCAACGCGTTCGCCAACTTGTTCAGGCGCTTCACGATTGATGTCTGTGGCAGACGACAGCATCAGCTGTCCCTCGGCATCGATGATAACCTCCGACCCGTCAATTTCCAGCCGAACATCTGAATGGTAAGGCTTGATGACCAGGCCGTGGACCGCCCGCAATGCTTTAAAATCCACATATTCGAGGTCGCGTACGATCGCGCGTGACGGCGGGTAAGCCGTAACCACCTGCAACATATCGCCCACATTGGGATCGCGTAACTGGTGAACCCGGCCAGGTCGCAAAATGTCCGCCACCAAAACAGTGCGCCCATTGCTTTGTTGCGCCTGTGTCAAAGTCATCGGCTCAGTTGGTGCAATCAAAATATCACCCAACGATAACACCCATGATCGACCTTCAGCGCCCAATGTCGCCAAACGATCCGCATTCATGGTCATTTGCACAATCTGGGTTTCCCCCGCTTGATCAACGTCGATAGATTGGGCAATCCCCCCCAGCAGTTCCGTGTCCGCAGGCGGATCAATCGCCACATGGGTATCAAAAACCATCCAAACGGTCTCGCCCCGCTTAAAAACGGCTGCTGGTGTGTCTTGCTCAAATGGGAATATCAGGCGAACCGTACCACCAATTTTGTTCACAAACGGCGTGATCCGCACTTGGCGCGACAAGGAAGGTGTCTTGCGCAACAGCGGATCTATTTCCTCTTCTTGTGCTGCCACTTCATCCTTATCGGCGATCTCTTCCGGCAGCTGCTCTGGCGCAACCTCGGTGATCGGCACCCCAACGTCCTCACGCGTCGAGAAATCCAAATCGAGCGTGTAATTTCTCTTATCCTCTTGGAAAAAGCGCGGTTCAACATTCTCAGTCAGCTCGAAACGCACGATCAATCCATCGCGCGTTACTTCCTTGCTAACGCTTTCAATTTCCTCTGGTAATTCAGTTTGAATCGGATAGAGATCAACATCCACCGGCCACTCAAACTTTAGCGCGCCGCCCTTGACGGTCTCGGTCCAGCTGGCTTCAGTATCGATTGTCCACTCGAATTTGACGCGCGTGAATGTGGGATGTCGGCCAACGCGCACAATGGCGTTCGGCTTGGTTTCGCGCGCGATCCGTTCTTTGCGCCGCTGCTCCGCCAACTTGGCCGCCTGCTCGGCGCGCAAAGCCAGCTCCGCCACCACATCCTCGGGCAACGCAGGGTCAAGCCCTTGCCAATCACGGGGGATAAAATCAACAAACAAACGTTCACCGGCTTCAATCCGGTTGATGCGATAGTCCTGTTTCAGACCAAAACGAATGCCTTTTAAATCCGGATCGACCCGGGCAACAGCAACATATTCGCCCAATTGCTCTGTCACATCAGGCAATTGCACATCGATGGGTTGTGAAAACTCAATGCTCATCACCCCACCGCTGGTCGAAATGGAGTATGACGGCAGATTTAGCCGATCAACAAATTTAAGAATAATGCGCCCAAAGCCCGGCTGGCCCTGCGCCACAAGTTCAAGTCGCTGCTTCTCTTGTTGATTTTGCGCCAAGGCAAAGGTCGGCGCAAAAGACATAGCAATCCCGCCTGCGAGCGCGGATAGCACCAACGCTCGGCACAACGCTTTTTGCATGGCTTTTATCAACACCATTTGCGGGATGGGCCTCTTCACGATTAATCGTCGGGACAAATCTAACGCCTAGCGATTAATACTTTACTTACCAAACCAGCGTTTCAGCCCTTATTGCCCCACAATTTGTGGCAGGCCACCATCTTGATTGGGCACCGTTTCCATCTGCTGGAGATTGGGGTTGGCGAGGTTGATGGTCAATGCTTCGGCCTTCTCGCCATCCATGCTCGCCAAAATTGAGGCCATTTTACGCGGATTCATCTGCTCGACCATCCGCACCAGAACCAACATATCCAAGCGATCGAAAATGCGGGCTGCATCCTTAGGCTTCATGTTTTCATACATCGAAACAAGCGATTGGAATTGCTCATCTTCCAAGCCTTCTTTCCGGTCAACAAGCTGCTGAATACGTGCTTCAATTTCTTTCAATTCTGCGGCTCTGGTTTCCAGCCGAATTTCTGCCGCCCGCACAATATCTTCTTGCACACGCAGTTGCGCTTCAAGCGTATCCAACTCTTTGCGGCGCTCGCTCAAGCGCGCAAGAATTGCACGTTCCGTGTCGGCAAGATCATCTTCGGACTCCCACGCAACAATGTCGCCATTTTTCATCAAGGTGATTGGCGCAGCATCAGTGGGCTTTTCCTCCGCCGCCATTTCTTCCTCGGTCATGCTGGCATCATCAGCCAAGCTGTTGCCGGATTCCTTCGCCATGTCGTCTTCTTGAACCTCGGCATCCTGAGGCTCCGCCGGGGCTTCCTGCGCAATAACCGTTTGGGCACCGCCAAGGGTATATCCATCACCTGACACAACGCCCAGAACTTTAAACAAAAACAACGCACTTGCAGCGACGATCACCACAGGCAGCAGGCGGACAGAATTCATGCGGCTTCACCTTTTGAGCGGGTGTATCTATCCAATTGCGACAAGGCATTGCGCGCTTTGGGCTGGCGCGGTGCTTCGGGCGTATATTGTTCGCGCGCGGGCAAGCCCTTCTCGGCTTCTGCTTCGCGTGCAGTTTTCGCAATCTGGCTGATTTTTTCCAGCAAATTGTTGCCAGCATGTACGTGTTGGGCAATTGAAGTGTTGAAGCCTTCAGCTTCCTGAAGCCGCGCTTGCAATTGTGCATCCGCCTCAGCCGCTGTTTGCTTCATGCCTTGAATGGCGCCATTCGCCATATCCGTAGCCCGCACCAAATCAGTGATCATCGCCCGCAGCGCATCCCGGTCTGCATGCAGCCGCTTCAAACGAACATTAAGCACATAGCAATAGCCGATGGTCAGCATCAGCAAAATGGCCACGGCGCCTTCCACGATCAATCCAAAAGCCAAACCACCCATATTAGTCACTCCCCTGCTCGTCCATCGCCTCAAAAACAGCCATCGTCACCTTTGGTGGATTGAGCGGACGGGTTACACGTACTGAAACATTTTTGCCAATATGGCCCATTTGCGCTTCGGTCAATTTCACATCACCACAACGCAATGTTACCGGATCCGTCGGCGTGCGCTCAAACATCAGCGTGTCGCCTTCAGAAATATTCATCGCCTGCGACAGCGGGATTTCCCACTCATGCAGCACCGCTTCTAACTCAGAGTCTGCCCGATAGATTTCAGAAGCCAAGTGGCCTTCCCAAATCGGGTCACGGCCAAACTTCTCCCCCATGAACATTTGCAACAATTGCTCACGAATGGGTTCGATGGTCGCGTAAGGCAGCAAAATCTCAACTTTGCCGCCGCGATCATCCATATCAATGCGCAGCTCGATCAGAATGGCGGCATTGGCAGGGCGCGCAATCGCGGCAAAGCGCGGGTTGGTCTCCATGCGTTCAACGTTGAAGGTCACCGGCGTTAGCGGCTCAAATGCCTTCATCATATCATCAAGGATCAACTCGATCATGCGCTGGGTCAGGCTCATCTCGATGGTCGTATAGGGACGCCCTTCAACCCGAATGGTGTTGTTGCCCCGACGCCCGCCGAGCAGCACATCAATCATGGAATAGATGAGGTTACTTTCAACCGTCATCAAACCAAAATTGTCCCACTCTTCGGCCTTTAGCACGGTCAGAATGGCAGGCAACGGCACTGAGTTTAGATAGTCCCCAAACCGCACCGAGGTGATGCTGTCGAGTGAAACTTCAACATTGTCAGATGTGAAATTGCGCAATGATGTTGTGGTCAACCGCACCAAGCGGTCAAACACAATCTCCAACATGGGCAGGCGTTCATATGAAACAAGCGCCGAGTTGATCAGCGCTTGCACGCCAGACATTTCGCCTTCGCTCAAGTCAGCCTGATCGAAGCCCAGCAAATTATCGATTTCATCTTGGTTGAGGATACGGTCGGCATGACTATCGCCGTCACCGTCGCCCTCACCTTCAATCATCGAGGCCCATTCAGACGCCATATCATCGTCACTCTTGGACTGTTCTTCGTCCAGGGCGCTCATTAGATCGTCATTTTCATCAGCCATGATGTAACCTTATTGAACCAGAATTTCTTTGAACAGAATGCTGTCCACTTGTGCAGGAAACACCGCGAGGTTCACCCGGCGCCGCAACTCTTCTTTCAAGCGATAAATGCCGGCAGACCCTTCAAGGTCGGAGCGACGTAACTCGCGCAGATAAACCTGAAACGTGTCCAACACACGCGGCATGCGTGGCTCCACTATGTCGATCAGTGCTTCATCAGATAGCTCCAGCGCGATGGCGAGCTTGAGAAACACTTCATCATTGTCCGCATCATCATTCAAATTCACGGTGATGGTCGGCAAATCATAAAAAACGCTGGTCCGCACTTCGGCAAGTTCGGGCTTGTCGCTGCCATTGCCGGCAAAGAAAAAGAAGTATGCGCCGCCACCAGCTGCCGCCAAAAGGGCAACAACAGCACCGATAATCACCATCAATGGTGGTTTCTTTTTTCCGGCTTCGCCTTCTTCGCCATCTTCGGGGGCGGTATTTGCGTCTTCGTTGGCCATGCCAAACCTCAATTATTCAAGAATCATAGGCGCTGGGCGCACATTGCCTATACATACTAGTGGTAAGGTCGAGAAGGTTAACGAAGAGTTACTTTTTGCATTTTGCGGCAATTTTTGCCCGGTAATTTTTGCCACCTAGAAAATATTGATTTGCGATTTTGAATAAAACTTTATCAATAATTGTGACAAATCAATAACTTAGAAAACTGGCACGATCCTCGCATTGTTATTGGCAGGCCCGCTGACTTGGGGAAGTTAAACGGCCAACAATTAAATTGGGGAGACAGGTGCCATGGAAAACGCACAGCTCATCGGCCTATCAAGACAAATCGCATTGCGGCGTCAAATGGACGTTGTGGCCAACAATATGGCCAACTTGAACACAGCCGGTTACAAAAATATGGACATCCTTTTCGAAGAGTATGTCATGCCGGTCGCCCGTCATAAAGATTTCGAAATGATGGACCAGCCGCTTTCTTATACGCAGGATTGGGCCACCATTCATGATTTTGCTTCCGGCAGCATCACGCAAACGGGCAACCCACTAGACATCGCCATCCAAGGCGACGGCTTCTTCGTGATCGACACACCAGGTGGCGAACGCTACACCCGCAACGGCGCCTTTCAACTGAATGAGCGCGGCGAGCTGGTTACGTCTGAAGGCTACAACGTGCTCGCAGATGGTGGTTTTTTAACCTTCAACCCGGGCGAAACCGGCATCACCATCACCGAAGACGGACGTGTCAGTTCTTCTGCTGGCGATAAGGGCATCTTGCGGGTCGCAGAGTTTGAAAATCCTCAAAGCCTGCGCCGCGAAGGCGACACCATGTTTTCGGGCGAAAATCCCATTTTTGATAATCCATCCCGTTTTGTGCAAATGGCCATCGAACGCTCCAACGTTTCCGGCGTCTCCGAGATGACAGAAATGATCCGCGTCACCAAGGCCTATGAATCCATCTCGGGCATGCAACAACGCCAGGACGAGTTGCGGCGCACCGCCATTCGTAAGCTCGGCGACACTAAAGCTTAAGTGAAAGCGAAAGGAACTAAATCATGAAGGCACTCTATATCGCTTCCACAGGCATGTCGGCGCAAGAGCGGAACGTGGAGATCATCTCCAACAACATCGCCAACATGCGCACAACCGGCTTTAAACGCCAACGTGCCGATTTTCAGGATTTGCTCTACCAGGTTTATCGCCGTGCGGGGTCGCAAACCTCCGCTGCAGGCACCCAGTTGCCTACAGGCGTTGAGATCGGCTCTGGTGTTAAAACCGGCGCCACACCGCGCATTATGAGCCAGGGCAATATTCAACCGACGGAAAAAGAGCTCGATATCGCCATTCGTGGCGAAGGGTTCTTCTCTGTTGATCTGCCTGACGGCCGCACCGGCTACACCCGTGACGGCTCGTTCGAACGCGATTCAAATGGCCAGTTGGTCACCATTGAAGGCTATTTGGTCCAGCCCGGTATCAACATTCCCGCCAATGCGCGCGCCGTCTCGATTTCAGCCGATGGCACCGTTGAAGCCTTTTTGGACAATGAATCAACACCAACAGCCTTAGGTCAGATCCAACTGAGCCGCTTTGCCAACAAAGCAGGTTTGGAGAGTGCGGGCGACAACACTTATGTCGAAACCGCAGCATCCGGCCCGGCACAAAACGGCGTAGCCAACCAGGATGGCTTCGGCAACATGCTGCAAGCTCACCTCGAGCTGGCCAACGTTAATGCCGTAACCGAGATTGCAGATTTGATCGCCGCGCAGCGCGCCTACGAAATGAACGCACGCGTTATTTCCGGGGCTGACCAGATGCTGCAAGCCACATCGCAAATCCGCTAGGGGTAGGCTGACATCATGTTTAAAACACTCACCAAAACAGCGCTTATTCTCAGTGCAAGCCTTATGGCCCACGCGGCTCTGGCGATGCCTGTTCTTAAGCCGTCCATCGTGGTGGACACAAAAGTGGTCACCGTTGGCGATATGTTCGACAATGCGGGCATTCATGCGGAAACAGCTTTGTTCCGCAGCCCTGCACCAGGCACGGTCGGCGCGGTGCCCCTCACCTCTGTTCATTTGGCCGCGCAACGCGCAGGCTTCACGAATTATGATACAGCGGGTCTTTCCCAGGTGCGGGTGGAACGCGCTGGCGTGAAAATTGACGCCAACTTCGTCAACCAGCTGGTCAATGACGAGTTGATCAACCGCCAATTGCTGCTGGAAGGCGAAACGGCAAAAATCCGTCTCAACACAGCGCTTAAAGGCCTTTTTGCCGACGGCGCATCTGACAATCCAGTGATGGTGCTCGACTTTGAAGTTGGGCCCGAAACACGCACATTCGCCGCCCGTCTGGCCCTTTCAGGTCACAAGCAACCCCTTCGGGTCGATGGCCGGATCGATATTATGGTGCAAGCGCCATTCATCACCCAGTCAATTTCCAAGGGTGAAATCCTGAAGCTAAGCGATATTGAAATGCGCCCCGCTTCAGAACAAGTGATCCGGGCACAAGGCCCTGTGCTGCTTGAAGATTTGGTTGGCAAAAGCCTTACCCGTTCTTTGCGCAGTGGCAGCCCGATCCGCATCTCTGATGTGGCCGAGCCAGATGTGATCAACCGCAATGACCTTGTGACCCTTTATTTCAAAAAGGGTGCGCTCACCCTCACCGTGAAGGCCAAGGCCTTGCAATCAGCAGCCATCGACGAGCCTGTCACCGTTCTCAATCTGATGTCCAACAAGCCAATTCAGGGCATCGTTTCGGGCGCTGGCACTGTGACCATTCCGAGTGGTCCGGCCAAAATAGCAGCAGCGAATTAGGAGCAGAAAAATGAAACTCATCCAGCTCATCACCCTCATTGCTCTTGGCGCATCTCTGACTGCGTGCACCACCGCCAACCGTATCGCCAACATTGGCCAGGCGCCATCGCTAACAGCAATTGAGAACCCGCAGGCACAAGCAGGCTACAAGCCGGTTTCCCTGCCTATGCCGGAGCCCGAGAAAGTGGCCTACCAGCCAAACTCGCTGTTCATTTCCGGCAAGCGCGGCTTCTTTAAAGATCAACGCGCCCGCAAAGTGGGTGACATTCTTACTGTAGATGTGACCATTGCGGATAAGGCGCAGATTGCCAACAAAACATCCCGCGCACGCACAAGCACAAATGATGCAGGCGCAGGCGGTGTCGTCGGCTCTATCTTCAACTCAGTTGTGCCTGATGTCTCAGCCAACGGCGCAATCGAACTCAGCTCCGGCTCTGCCGACACGGGCGATGGTTCGGTCAATCGTTCGGAAACTCTGGATACGTCAATCGCCGCAGTTGTGGTGCAGGTTCTGCCCAATGGCAACCTTGTGATTGAAGGGCGTCAGGAAGTGCGGGTCAATTTTGAAGTACGCGACCTGATCCTGGCCGGGGTTGTTCGCCCAGAAGATATTGGCGCCAACAACACCATCCCATCTGAAAAGATCGCCCAGGCCCGCATTTCATACGGTGGCCGCGGCCAAATCACAGATGTTCAACAGCCACGCTATGGCCAGCAATTTATGGACGCCATTCTCCCCTTCTAAGGCAAGCCATAATATCGGTTGATCGCTTTCCCCAATTTGCGATCAGCCCTTCCCCAAAGGGCGCGACTTTCCCCAATTTGGTCGCGCCCTTTTTGTTGGGCTAAGCCTTTGACTTATTGCCAAAGTTGGCAGCATTGAAGATTACCACCCCGGCAATCACGGCGATGCCACCCAGCACCACCAACAAGGTCAACTGTTCCCGCAAGAAGGTGGCCGCCAATAGCGCACCAACCAAAGCAATCACGGGTCCGATTTGGCTCAAATAGACGGGGCCGCCGCGCTTTTGCAGCACAAAGTAAAACCCGAACCCTGCGGCAAAGCACAGCATTTGCGCGCCCATCACCACAAAGCCAATCGGCTGCAAGTCAGCTGGAATAACTTCACCTGTCAAAAGCGCAATTGCATAGCTTATCAGCCCGGCAAAGATCAGCATCCACGGCGCCAAGGCCAATGGTGCGGCCCCAGCTGGCCAAAAGCGTGAACGGAAAATATTGCCGAACGCCAAAAATACTGGCCCCAGCAGACTGACAAATATCCACACCGGATCAATTGTCGCGTCCATCATTTTGCCCGCTGCCAAAAACATGGCACCCGATAGAGCCATCGCAACGCCCAGCACTTTTCCCCGCGAAAACCTGTCCTCACCAATCGCAACGGCGACAAAAAAGGTCAGGACAGGTGCGAACGCGGTGGCAAAGGCGATAAACCCTGCCCCCACATACCGCACCGCAAAAAAGAACATAAGATTGGGCACCACAAAGAGCAGTCCCGACATCAGATTATAGCGCCACATGGCAGCATCAAATTTGGCGCGATAGCCAAACAGCGCCGTCGCCGCCAACATCAGCAAACCACCGCCCAAAGTGGTGTGCGCCAGATAGATCGTTGGCGACCATCCTGTGTTAATGGCGACCTTGCCCAACACCGCGGTCAGTCCCAAAAAGGACCCGACAATGAAGAGCAACGCCAGCATGCCAAGATCCAGATTGTGCCAAAATCTCGGCTTTGGGGATGAATTTACATCAATGGTTGGCATTTTCGACAGGTCAGTCATACTCGTTATCCGTTTGAAATAGAATTTATCTTGATATAAAGTATCTTAACATTAAGATAAAGAGGAAAAATATGGATCGCGCTTCGCTGGCCGCCCAACAATGGCAAAATGAACGTCCGGATTTGGACACAGTCCCCATGGAAACCCTTGGGCGCATTGCGGAATTAGCGCTACGGGCGCAGCGCGATCACATTGATCAACTTTTTGCAAAACATGGATTGCAGCCAGGCGAATTTGACGTTTTGGCCACTTTGCGGCGATCTGGTGCGCCCTTTGCCCTGTCCCCCACCGCGCTTTATGAAGCAACGATGGTATCTTCGGGCGGCATGACCAACCGAATTGATAAGCTGGAAAAGGCGGGCCTGATTGAGCGCCGCGCCAACCCGAATGACCGACGGTCAAACTTGGTGGCGCTCACCAGCGATGGGTTGGCAAAGATCGATCAAATCCTGCCGCAACATATCAGCAACGAACAAAACATCCTCGCCGCCCTGAATGATGAAGAGATTGAGCAACTCAACGCCATTTCAAAAAAGCTAATCGCCCGCTTAGATAAGCTCGAAGCAAAGCCAAAGGTTTAAAAATGTCCAACCCTGCCCCCAATCAGCGCGTTTCCCTGATCACATTGGGCGTTGCAAATTTGGCGCGATCGATCCAATTTTACCGGGATCTCGGCTGGTCCCCACATGCACGCAGCCTGGACGATATATGTCTTTTCCAAATGAACGGCTTTGCCCTGGCCCTCTATGAAATCAACGCTCTAGCCGATGACCAAAAGCGCCCCGTGACAGCAATTGGCACAGGCGCGATAACCTTGGCGCAAAATTTTGATAGCGAAGCTGAAGTGGACGCGTCATTTGAAAGGGCGATTGCCGCAGGAGCGACAACGATAAAGAAGCCTGAAAAAGCATTCTGGGGTGGTTATTCGGGCTATATTGCCGACCCAGATGGCCATATCTGGGAACTCGCCATGAACCCAAACTGGCCACTGAGTGAAGATGGTTCTTTGATCTTACCTGACCCGAAATAATAGGCGCTTTGCCCTTCAAACCTTCGGGTCACGTGAAGCCTCTTCATTGGGCTTATTTAAAGCGAGATTTCGCGCGCTCAAATGCACTTGAAATGTTGGTCCATGCTTGCTCGAACCCGCCTTTCATATCCTGCCAGGCATCGTCGCCGGCATCGCGCAACTCATCAAGTTTAGCTTGAGCTTCATCGCGCTTTGCACGCATCTCATCAAGCTCTTTTTGATATTCAATCTTTTTGTCGGCCTCGGCCTCTTCAACTTGCGCCTTCATCTTTTTGATTTCAGCGTCCCATTGATCAATTCTAGCCTTAGCCTTTTGAATATATTGATCTTTCTCTGTCATATCTGCCTCCAAAAGTTATGAGATGCAACCAAAATGCCCGATAGGACTCACAACGTGGCCCACCGGGACAATCACATCCTTCACTCTATAAAACGCACGAGCATCGCCATGTGTTCCGATCTAAATCACTTGAAGGGCAATGGTTGGGACCCAAAGCGGCGCACAACGGGGCTGTCCAAGATATTAAGAACAGAAAATGCTGGGAATATCTGTCTGCTGCATTCAGGCAGCAACAGGCAGATCGTCACATCCTGCTTTGGGCTGCGCCCAGCAACAATGATGCGCGACTGGTGGCCGCTCTATTTTAGGAAGTGACGCTTTTGCGAAAGCTCCGCCAAAAGCGGGTCGATATGGTCGCCAAAATCATCCGCACGCAAAGAGCGAATTTGCTTGAGAACACCCATGGCGTGATCCGCCGTAAAGCGCTCTAAAAAGCTTTTGGCATCATCATCATGGTGCCAAATATTGGAAAGACGACGGTTGATATATTCTTCAACCATATATTGCTGGCGCTGGATCGATTGGCCAAATGTGCCCAAGTTCCACGCCATTTTCAGCGCGAAAATATCAACACCAGCCCGATTGGCACCGGAAAGGCCAAAGCGCTGCATATATTGCCGCGACTTAATCTCGAAACGTTCAGGTGCATAATCGGCTGTAACATCTTGCCAGCCGCGCATTTTAAGCTGCGCCACCAGACCCGACGGTGTCGTCCGCTCACGAAATTTCATGCCGAAACGTTCGGAATCGGCCAAAACCTTCAAAACAAGGTCAGAACAGGACAACCATTCTTTGATTTGCTTGGCATTTTGATTGTCCTTTGGGCCACGGCCAAACCCTAAAAATCGACGCAAGCTATATTTTGATTCGATATAGCGCCATGCGCTCATCATGCTTTCGGCACCAAAAAAAGTATCCGGTGACCGCAAATCCGGGCTGCGCAAAACCATAAAATCGGCATAACGATTTTTGCTGTCATAGCAAAGGTCAATCACCGGCACAAAACGCACCCCACCTGGGTGCAGCATGTCGGTATAATACCCTTTTACGGCGCGCGGATAAGCCTCGATAGCTGTGAGCTCAGAGCCAACTAAGGCACAATGGGTAAACTTGCGGGATGACTTGAAGGCGTCTAAATCAAAGGCGTGTTGAAAGGTAACATTGACGCGCGATTTTGGGCCGCGCGAGCGATAAAACACCACATCATAGGGCTGCGAAATTGGCCAGTCATCAGGCGAGATCGTCGAAGCTGGCTGCCCTACAATCTTGGCCTGCCCCTTTTCTATTATCCGCCCAGCCTGTGCTGTCATAGCGTTACACCCTTGAATAACCACGCCAAGGTACAATTCAACTGCACCAATTCGTGCCTGCCGCTAAGACACAAGAATAGTTTGTCCTAAGTTATATCTATAAGTCAAATCAAGCGATTAAAAACTTTAGGCTTAATCGTCGCGATAAACCTTTTCGCGGCGCTCGTGCTTTTCTTGCGCTTCCAGGGAAAGGGTTGCAATCGGGCGTGCGTCCAACCGGGCCAAACCAATTGGTTCGCCAGTTTCTTCGCAATAGCCATAAGACCCATCGTCAACACGCTTCAACGCTGCATCAATTTTCGAAATCAGTTTGCGCTGACGGTCGCGTGTACGCAACTCAAGGGCGCGGTCACTTTCCGACGATGCCCGGTCTGCAATATCCGGGTGATTTTGGCTCTCTTCTTGCAAGGCATCTAATGTTTCCTTGCTTTCACGCAAAATATCATTTTTCCATGCCAGCAGCTTACGGCGGAAATAGGCCAGCTGCTTTGGATTCATGAACTCTTCATCCTCACTCGGACGATAGTTGTCAAATTCCTGCGCATCCAACTCAGGTGCAGCGATCTCGCGTTCCAAGTCCATAGACATTGAGTCTCACTCCCTCAACTAATGTGGGCCATATATAATCACCAATGGCCATCGCGGCAAGTCGCGATTTGCATAGCGCTCTAGTCAATTATAATGACGGTAAAATGACGGAGAGTTATCCACAAATTTGGCGGCCCAATGGATCACAGACGGCCAAGTTTGGCCAATTCGACCTGAACCCGCAATTCGATATCTTCGATGACGGCCTGAAGTTCAGGATCTTTTGCGTCTGGCGCATTCTTGAGCATTTTGAGCATATTGGCCAGCCGATCCTCGCTGACCCTGCCGACCAAAAGATCCGTTTTCAAGCGCTCAAGTCCATCAAGAAGCTGATGACCGCGCTTAACGCTCTTCTTTTTGGCCAACAAAGGGTCATCAACGCTTTGAAGCGCCAACAGCGCATCAACGCTGCCCACATCTTCAACCGAGGCCCGATGTCGAACCTGCTCAGCCTTATTGTCACCACCCACCGAAAATTTCTGCCCGTCCGAATTGCCCTTGGCGGCTTTTTTCGGAGCAGTTCGGTTGGTTCTGTTGGTGTCCGTTATGCGCATTTAGGCCTCAAAAAATCCAACTGGGCACTTTCTACCCACTAAGCTGCATTTATTGCATCTAATAGGCATGATTTACCTACAAAAGCTATCATTTTCCAGTCAAAAACGAAAGCACCACGCGCATCAGTCCAATTTTATTCAATTAAATCATTAATTTAGCCGGAAAGCACCGCAGTTGGCACAGATTTCGCATTTATAATGGTGTCCCGCACCCGATTGGGGAATTGGAGCGGACAAAACAAAATGGGGAAGATGATGAAAGCAGTTTTTGCAACAGCGATAAAATGGACCGGGATGGCAGTGGCCATTCTGCTGCTGAGCCTGCCGGCGCAGGCTGCTCGCATTAAAGATATCGTCAACATTGAAGGCGTACGCGAAAACCAATTGGTTGGATACGGCCTGGTTGTTGGCCTCAACGGCACAGGCGATGGCCTGAACAACGCCCCGTTCACACGCCAAAGCCTTGTCGCAATGCTGGAGCGCATGGGCGTGAATACGCGCGGCACCAATATGCGAACCGCAAACGTTGCCGCTGTCATGGTCACAGCAAACCTGCCTGCCTTCTCAACCCAAGGCTCTCGCCTTGATGTTTCCGTTTCGGCCCTCGGCGATTCCAAAAGTCTGCAAGGCGGCACCTTGCTGGTTACCCCCTTGATGGGTGCGGACGGCGAAGTCTACGCCATCGCACAAGGGCCAATCGCCATTAACGGCTTTCAAACAGAAGGTGACGGCGCCACCATCGTTTCTGGCGTCCCCACCACGGGCCGCATTTCAGATGGTGCGCTGATTGAACGCGAAGTCGATTTCGATTTGGGCGCGCGCCGCGCGGTGCGCTTGGCCCTGCGCAATCCAGATTTCACCACAGCCCGCCGCATTGCGCTGGCCATCAACAATTTGATTGGCATGCCAACGGCCGTTCCGCTGGACAATGCAACCGTTAACCTGACCCTGCCCCGCGGCTTTAACGGCAACATTGTGGACCTGATCACCGACATCGAACAGCTGGTCATCACCCCGGATCTGCCAGCGAAAATTGTCATCGACGAAAACTCCGGCATTGTGGTGATGGGGCGCGAAGTGCGCGTCTCAACTGTCGCGATTGCCCAGTCGAATCTAACCGTCACCATCACTGAAGACCCACAAGTCGATCAGCCCAATTCACTTGCCAACGGCCAAACCGTTGTGGTGCCGCGCACCGAAATTCAGGTTGATCAGGTCGACAGCCAACTGGCGACCTTGAATGAAAGCGTAACCTTGCAGGAACTTGTTGATGGGTTGAACGCGCTGGGCATTTCACCACGCGATCTCATCTCGATCCTCCAAGCCATCAAAGCTGCTGGTGCGCTCCAAGCTGAAATTGAGGTGATCTAATGGCCACTGCAAACACCTATTACCCCGTCGAAAAACCCTACAACATGACCAATACGCAATTTGCGGCATTGAAGGAAAAAGCAACCGAGCTTGAAGGCGTTTTTCTGAACACATTGATGAGCGAGATGGTCAAGTCAACCGAAACCGAAAGCGAATTTGGCGGCGGCTACGCAGAAGAAACCTGGCGCGGCATGTTGGGCGAGGAATATGCCAAGAACATTGCGAACAATGGCGGCCTCGGCCTTGCCGACGACATTTTGCGCGATCTCATCTTATCACAACAATCCATCAACACGCCGCGCTCGACCGCGCAGCCTAACCCTGCCTTTGTATCAGGAGCGTATCAACAATGAACTCACATCAATTAAGAGCGCAAACGCTGGCCAAAAAACCACCAGTGCCCTTGCCTGGCGAGCCAGAAGAAGTTTGCGCAGAGGCAACTGAAACGCTCACCAAACTCGTGAACGTCATGAACAATGAAACCACGCTGCTGCGCGCAGGTCGTTTGTTGGAGGCCAGCGAGCTTGCGGCACCAAAGGCCGAGTTGGCGCAAAAATATGTCGGGCTCGCGCGTGCGATCCAGCACAATGCGAAAACACTGAAAGAAACAGCGCCCCATCTTTTGATGGCCCTGCAAAAGCATCAATCAGCCCTGGCCACCCAAATGGCTGAGAACATGCGGGTGCTGGCCACCGCCAAATCTCTTTCCGAGGAAATCGTAGGCGACGTGGCGGCACAGTTGGGACAAGCACAAAAGCCCAAAACCTATGGTATAAACGGCTCCACCGGACCAAAGGCACAGAGTTTGCAAGGTGTTTCGATCAACAAGACAAGTTAATTCGAATTTAAATTAAATAACCCCTCCACAAATTACTTATCTGAAAACTCTCTTCTCCATGATGGTCTGAGGCAAGAAATGCCAGTTAAATTCATGGAGAAGAGCCGTGACCGTCAGAATAGAATCTGCCGCCGGTTTCCAAGGCGGCGCCGCCCTTAATGGGACAGCCCGCCCTCAACAGGATTACAAACCGCAGGATGCGGCCAGTTCAAAGGCACAGGTAGGCAGCGCACAAGCAGCGCCACCTGCAAATCCTCAAAGCGTTAATCCAGTTGCCGACGACGGGCTGCCAGACATCCCCAAACTCGTGGGACCGGCAGCACCAGCAAGTTTATTGTTTGAAGCCTCTCTTGCAGCCAATGCGGATGAAGGCGAGCCAGGGCATATTGATTTTCCAAGGATGATCAATCGTCGCTGGGTTCCCTCTCCAGACCTGTTGCGCCAGCTCGAGACAATTAAGGGCTAAGTATTTGTAAAACCGCTGTTAACCATGCCAGTTAAACGGCGGTTTACCATAAGAATTCCTCGTGCCTTCTGATTAAGGTTTAGTTCACTTGATCAGTGGTTTATGGGGGATATCGCGGGAAGTGGCGGTCAAAGAATTGACTTAAACTTTTCTATCAAAACGCGGGCCAGGAAGGCCCGTTTGTAAGCCAGAATGGAGTATTTAGTATCATGGCTATTCAACTATCAGCTGCCGTACGTCAGAACCTCACCGCCCTTCAAGGCACTGCTGATCTTCTCAGCAAAACACAGAACCGTCTTTCAACAGGTTTGAAAGTGAACTCTGCGTTGGACAACCCAGGTTCTTTCTTCACAGCCCAATCATTGAACTCACGCGCTTCTGACCTTTCATCTTTGTTGGATGACCAAGGCCAGGCTGTTCAAACTCTTAAAGCTGCCGACGAAGGTATTCAGTCTATCACCAAGCTCGCAGAAGCGGCTAAGGCGAAAGCAAACCAAGCACTGCAGTCTTCTTCAACAGCTGACCGTCGTAAGTTTGCTGGCGAATATAACGAACTTCTCAACCAAATCGAAACACTTGCCAAAGATAGCGGCTACTCAGGTAAAAACCTGTTGGCTGGTACAGGCAACGATTTGTCGGTGGTATTTAACGAAGATGGCACATCTAAGTTGGACATCTCTGCGGTTGACTACACAGACACTTCTGGCGCACTTGGTCTGTCAGATCTGACTGTCGGTACAAGCGGCACATTGACCATCGCTGAATCAGCTCTTGAAGCTGGTGACGAAGATGGCGATACATTGACAGTTACTGTTGGCGGTTCTTCAGTGGGCTCTATCGCTTATGATTCAGGCACCACTGCTGAAGACGTTGTAACAGCGCTAAACGCAATTGACGGTGTAACCGCATCAACAGACGGTACAGACATCACTGTCACATCAGAAAATGGCAACATTGTCATTGACGATAGCGACACAACAGCTGATCTGGCTACACAAACTGGCACTGGCTACGTGGCAGGTTCGTTTGACTCAGATGCAACAATCAACGCAACTTTGGACTCGTTGACTTCTGCCCTCGGCTCATTGCGGTCACAGGCTTCAACCTTCGGTACAAACCTGACAGTTGTTGAAAACCGTCAAGATTTTACCAAGTCAATGATCAACACATTGCAAGAAGGTTCTGGCAAGCTGACTTTGGCAGATACCAACGAAGAAGGTGCGAACTTGCTAGCGTTGCAAACACGTCAGACACTGGCATCAACTTCATTGTCATTCGCTTCTCAGGCAGACCAAAACGTATTGCGTTTGCTGTAAGCCGAAACGACAAGACTATTTTGAAGGCGGGCTCCGGTCCGCCTTTTTTTATATTCTGATTCTGGCATTAATTCTTCATTAGGCATATTCATTCATTTTCTAGTTGTTCCAGGAAGGAACTCGAGTACCTAGAAAAGGAAGTAAAATGAGTCAAATTCAACTCTCATCAGCCGTGCGGCAGAACCTACTGTCGTTGCAAAACACAGCTGATCTCATGTCAAAAACGCAGAACCGCTTGGCCACTGGCCTCAAGGTCAACTCGGCCCTTGATAATCCCGGTTCTTTCTTCACTGCCTCCTCATTGAACAACCGTGCGGGTGACCTCACGAACCTGTTGGACGATATGGGACAGTCTGTTCAAACTTTGAAAGCCGCTGACGAAGGTATCCAGTCGATCACCAAGTTGGTTGAAGCTGCCAAAGGCAAAGCAAACCAAGCGCTTCAGTCTTCTTCAACTGCTGACCGTCGTAAGTTTGCTGGCGAGTACAATGAACTCTTGTCTCAAATTGAAGATTTGGCAAAAGATGCCGGCTACTCAGGCAAAAACCTGTTGGCGGGTACCGGCAACGACTTGTCAGTGCTGTTCAACGAAGATGGCACTTCATCTTTGAGCGTTTCAGCCGTCGACTACACCGACACCTCTGGCACACTTGGTCTGTCAGATCTGACTGTCGGTACAAGCGGCACATTGACCATCGCTGAATCAGCTCTTGAAGCTGGTGACGAAGATGGCGATACATTGACAGTTACTGTAGGCGGTTCATCAGTTGGCTCTATCGCTTATGATGATGGCACCACTGCTGAAGACGTTGTAACAGCGCTGAACGCAATTGATGGCGTAACTGCATCAACAGATGGCACAGACATCACCGTTACTTCAGAAAATGGCAACATTGTCATTGACGATAGTGACACAACTGCGGATCTGGCCACACAAACAGGTACTGGCTATGTAGCGGGTTCGTTTGACGCAGACAGTGATATCAACACTTCGCTGACTTCATTGAACTCTGCATTGAACACATTGCGGTCGCAGGCCTCAACCTTCGGTACAAACCTGACAGTTGTTGAAAACCGTCAAAACTTTACAACTCGTTTGATCAACACTTTGGAAGAAGGTGCAGGCAAATTGACTTTGGCCGACACCAACGAAGAAGGTGCGAACTTGCTGGCGTTGCAAACACGTCAACAGCTCTCCTCTACTTCGCTTTCATTCGCCTCTCAGGCGGATCAGAACGTGTTGCGTTTGTTCTAAGGATAAAGAATTTAGTATTGCGTACTTTATCGCAATGGGCGGTGTGCGGATCATGCACCGCCCATTTTTTTGATTATTTTCAGATTCTTATCAAACTCATTAACATCTGATTAACCCTTAACTTGCTAAGGATTAGGTGCCTAGGATAGGCACCAGTTTAAACCAGAAGTTAGTTTATGAGCATACAGCTATCCTCCGCGGTCCGGCAGAATCTCCTGTCACTTCAATCCACCGCAGACATGATGTCCAAAACGCAAAATCGCCTCGCCACTGGCTTGAAGGTGAATTCTGCGCTGGACAATCCCAGTTCTTTCTTCACAGCATCAGCTCTCAATAATAGATCGAATGATCTTGGCGGGCTTTTGGATGATATGGGACAATCCATTCAAACACTAAAAGCGGCTGATGAAGGCATTAAGTCCATCACTAAACTGGTGGAGGCAGCAAAAGGCAAAGCCAATCAAGCCTTACAATCGTCAAGCACAGCTGATCGCTCAAAATTTGCCACAGAATATAATGAGTTATTGGGGCAAATTGAGCAACTAGCCAAGGACGCAGGCTATAGCGGCAAGAACCTTCTTGCAGGTACAGGCAATGACCTTGACGTTATCTTTAACGAAGATGGTACCAGCAAACTTGGCGTTAGCGCGGTAGACTACACTGATACCTCCGCTTCATTGGGTTTGAGTTCTCTAGCAACGACAATCGCCGGCACGCCAGGGTCATTTACCATCAGCGATCAGGATTTGTATGACGGCTTTAATGGTGACGCCGGGGATACATTTATTATCGAAGATGGAGACGGCACGACTCTTATCGCAGCCGGAGATCCTGGTGACGGAACCCTCACCTACTCCAACCAGATCGCCGATGAAATTAACGCTGCGGGCGTTCCCGGTCTGTCAGCAACATTTGTCCCCGGTCCGTTGACCGGATCGCTGACAGTTACATATACTGAAGGCAACGTTTCAATTGATGACGCCGATTCAACTAATGATCTCGCTACGACGACTTCATCAAATTTTGTTGAGAGTGTTGTTGGTGGTTTTGAGACCGATGAGGCCATCAACGCCGAACTGGATAAACTCAACACAGCACTCAACACATTGCGTTCACAAGCATCGACATTCGGCACAAACCTGACAGTTGTTGAGAATCGCCAGAACTTCACAAAGTCATTAATCAACACCTTAGAAGAAGGTGCGGGCAAGCTGACCCTTGCAGATACAAACGAAGAAGGTGCGAACTTGCTGGCGTTGCAAACGCGGCAACAGCTTTCGTCGACCTCCCTCTCCTTCGCCTCACAAGCAGATCAAAACGTCCTCCGACTCTTCTAACACATTATAAAATATTACTTTTTTCAAGGCGAACTTCGGTTCGCCTTTTTTATTGCGTTTTATTAATTTTCGCATTTTGCAACAAATTCCGCATTTTGCAACGCGCATTAAACTTCGATTAACCATCCTCATTCATGATCATAAGTGCCCCAGAATCGGGCCTAGAAACCATGAAGGAATAGAACTTTGACAATGATCCATTTGTCCGCGGCAGTGCGGCAAAACCTCTTATCACTGCAAGGCACAGCCGACTTGATGTCCAAAACGCAAAATCGTTTGGCCACCGGGCTCAAGGTCAACTCGGCTCTCGACAACCCCAACTCATTCTTTACAGCGTCCGCGCTGAACAACCGCGCTTCTGACTTGAGCAGCCTGCTTGACGACATGGGTCAAGGTGTTCAGACGTTGAAAGCGGCCGACGATGGCATTCAAGCCATCACCAAGCTCGTGGAAGCCGCCAAAGGTAAAGCCAACCAGGCGCTTCAATCCAACAAGGTCGCTGACCGCCGTCGGTTTGCGCAGGAATATAACGATCTGCTGACCCAGATCGAAGATCTCGCCAAAGACGCTGGCTACAAAGGCAAGAACCTTCTTGCGGGTACGGGCAACGACCTGTCAGTTATCTTTAATGAAGATGGCACCTCATCCGTTACGATCGATGCTGTAGACTACACAGACACTTCCGGTGCTTTGGGTTTAGCAGACTTGACAGTAGGCACAAGCGGCACCCTGACCATCTCTGAAGCGGCTCTCGAAGCTGGTGACGAATCGAACGATACGCTAACCGTAACCGTCGGCGGCTCAAATGTAGCGACAATTGACTATGGCGTCGGCACGACTTCAGAAGACGTAATCACTGCGTTGAATGCTATCGAAGGCATTACCGCATCAACCGATGGCACTGACATCACCGTTACCTCTGACAATGGCAATATTGTTATCGACGATAGCGACACCACTGCTGATTTGGCGACCCAAACTGGCACCGGCTATGTGGAGGGTACGTTCGATACCGATGTTTCAATCAGCGCCTCGCTCGAAACATTGAACGGCGCATTGAGCACCCTGCGCTCACAAGCATCCACATTCGGTACCAACCTCACCGTGGTTGAAAACCGTCAGAACTTCACAAAGCGTTTGATCAACACATTGGAAGAAGGTGCGGGCAAGCTGACCCTTGCAGATACAAACGAAGAAGGTGCGAACTTGCTGGCGTTGCAAACACGGCAACAATTGGCATCCACCTCACTCTCTTTCGCCTCGCAGGCGGATCAAGCGGTGCTGCGGCTTTTCGGTTAAGCCCCAACACAAAACTATGGCTCATAGAGCTATTTCTTCAAGAAAGACGTCGATTCTATTCGGCGTCTTTTTTTTGCTTAAACTCACTAGGCACTTTTTTCCGCCTAATATGTGGAAAATCAACCCATCTGACCCAATTTGAGCCATTCTGTTAATATGCGTTAACCTTTCAGTAAGGTTAACAATTCATTGTCACGAAGAATCGTGGCAATACTCTATTAACAACTCCAGGAAGGATGGTTCGCGATGAAAGATGTAACCCTCTCGCAATCTGTACGGCAAAACCTTTTGTCATTGCAGAGCACAGCAGACATGATGGCGCGGACACAAAACCGACTAGCCACGGGCCTGAAGGTCAACTCGGCGCTTGATAATCCCAACTCATTCTTTACATCGCAAGGGTTGAACAGCCGGGCCAACGATTTGGCAAGCCTGCTCGATTCTATGGGCCAAGGCGTGCAAACGCTTAAGGCGGCCGATACAGGTATCACCAATGTGGTGAACTTGGTGGAAGCTGCAAAAGCCAAGGCGAACCAGGCCAACCAAACAAACAAGATCGAAGATCGCCGCGTTTTTGCGAACGAATACAATAGCTTGTTGAAACAAATCGAAGATTTGGCACGCGATGCTGGCTATAATGGCAAGAACCTGTTGGCAGGCACCGGTAACGATCTGGCCGTTGTCTTTAATGAAGACAGCACTTCAAAGCTTATCATCGAAGCCATTGATCTTACAGATACATCTACCTTTTTGGGCCTCAATGATGTCACCACAGGCACTTCGTCCACGGGAACTGTAACTGAAGCCAACCTTATCGCAGGCCGTGAAGCCGGGGATGAATTGACGCTTACGATTGGCTCCGACACCTACACAATCGAATATGGCGCGACCACCACCGCCGCTGATATCATCAACGCGCTGGACGCCATTCCAGATGTTTCCGCCTCCTCCGATGGCACAACTGTGACGATCACGACAGCGGCTGGCAATTTCACATTGGACGACACCAACGCCACAAGTGATATGACCACCGTCACCGGCACAGGCTATGTCGCCGGGTCGTTCGACACAGAAACCTCAGTGAATGCCGTTCTCAATGACATTACGGAATCACTGAATTTGCTGCGCGATCAGGCCTCGACATTCGGCACCAACCTCACCGTGGTCGAAAACCGCACCAATTTCACCAAACAAATGATTTCGACATTGGCGAATGGGGCGGATATGCTGACCTTGGCAGATACCAATGAAGAAGGGGCAAACCTTTTGGCTTTGCAAACACGGCAGCAATTGTCATCCACCGCCCTTTCCATGGCATCACAAGCAGATCAGAACGTCTTAAGACTCTTCCAGTAAGATCGGTTCGGACGAGTTCGGCGTAAATTCATGAGGACGACATGGCCCTAAAAGTTGAACTAAAGCCAAAGGAACGGCTCATTGTGGGTGATTGCGTGATCACCAATTCCGATCAACGCACACGCCTCTATGTCTCCGGCAGATCACCGATTCTGCGGGAAAAGGACATTATGCGCGTTGAGGATGCGTCCTCTCCGGCCAAAAGAGTCTATTTCGCCGTACAATTAATGTATCTCGATGATGATGTTGATAAAGTGCAGGAAGAATACTTCAGCCTTGTCAATGACTTAGTAAAAGCGGCTCCGTCAACGACCCCAATTGTTGATGAAATTAATAATGAGATATTAACTGGTTCGCTTTATAAAGCTCTGAAGAAAGCCAAAAAACTGATCGAATACGAACGGGAGCTGATCGGCGATGCAACAACAGGCGGCTTTGGCGTACCAACAAACAGCCAAGAAAACAGCTAGTCCACGCGAACTGGAGGCATCATTGCTCTCCAAGTCGGCAGCTCAATTGCAGCGCATTCGCGATGATTGGGACAATAAAAAGCCAGAACTTGATGGCGCACTGACCTACAATCGCAAATTGTGGACTGTGTTTATGACATCTGTCACAAGCGACGAGAATCCGCTGCCGACTTTGATCAAGCAAAATGTCGCCAATTTGGGCATTTTCGTCATGAATCACACGATCTCGACCTTGGCCAATCCTGAGGCACGCCGCCTGGATGTGCTGATCAACATCAACAAAGAGCTGGCCGCTGGTTTGCGCACGCAGCAAAATCAGGATGAAGAAGCACCGAAAGGCGCTCACCCAGCTCTGTAGTCAGACTTGATTATTCATTATTGTTGGTTTGTGCGCCGCCACATCGTCAGATAGGCGGCCCCAAATCCAAATTGATATTGCGGTCACAATGCCGCAACTTTCCAGATTAGCGTGCTAGCTCATATAATTGACCATCGATAGACGGTTTACGATTGAAGCTGTTTGATAGCTTGCTTCCATTCGCGTTTTAAGCTGCAAGATTTGCATGGCGACCTCTTCCATTGAGATCCCCTCAATATCGGCGAGCATCGTCTCAAGTGCCGCTTTTTGCTGGCCGTGGCGTTCAGAAATGCGCGAGGCCGACGTTTTGGCAAGGCCCAATTCCATTTGAACAACCTCAATGGAACCAGCCACACCATTATTGGTTTCTGCCAACCGCTCCCGCACAACACCATTCATCGCCTCATAGCGTTCACTCGCTTTGGGGTCAGATGGCGAATAACCGTCCGCAGCAAACACGGCCAGTGAGCGCATCAACTCGGCAAAACCACTCTCATTGGCTTGCACGCCATAATTCACCCGCGTGCTTTCATCAACGCGCGCTTGCGACGTTAAGCGAGGGTTGGTGGAGCTTTCGCCCTTATACCAAATTACCGTGTCGGCATCCGTCGCGGCAACCAATGCGGTGGCGCTATCATAGGGAGGACCATCCACCCGCATGGACGCTTCGCCATTGGAATTGAAAAAACTATCCGCCGCGGCATATGAGGATGCTGCGGTCAGTTTGGTTTGCGCAAAATGTCCCAGGCGCTCATTGAGCGAGGCTTGCATGTTCGCTGCCGTATCCGCAATCGAGCCACCAATCTGAAATTCATCGGGACTTTGCGGTGTACCGGCCACAGCTTTCAATTCAAGCGTAAAAGTGGTGCCATCCGGCAAATCCAGGCCGATCATAATGCGTTCATTGTCGGCGGGTTGGCTGGTAAACTCTATGGTCGCACTTGGCGGCGCACCTGCTGGGCCCGTCAAAGTCGTTGAGCTTCCGTCCGAGGAAAGGCTATCTAGCTTAAATCCAAATGGATGGGTGCCATCCTCGGCGATCGTGACAGTCGTGCCGGCCACGCCATTGGTCAATCGGCCCAGCCCCGACGCGCCCAAGTCCGCTTCATTGCGCTGCGAAACAATGGTGCGAAAACCATCCTTGCCGTCGGCGCCATTCATCAATTCGTCAAAACTGGCAACAGGGTCTTCTTCCGTTGCGTTGCCCGCCAAAAGGTGACGCCCATTCAGATCCGAGTTCAACAAGTCGATGACTTCTTTCATCCGGTTTTCCGCAAGATATTGCGCCGCCGTCATGTTCACGCCGTTGATTTCAAACGATCCCTGTTGGGCCGACGAGCGTGTTTCATTCTCAATTTGGTCGATGCGGCTGATCACATCATCCAAATAGTTCAAGCGAATATCTACATTGTCCAAATTGTGTTGATAGGTTTCCAAGGCACTCGTGCGGGCGCGCAAGGTCATATCAACCACTCGATCAGCCCCGAGTTCCGAAAGGGTTTGCGCCCGTTCACCAGTGGCCAATTGTTGGTTCAGCTTGTCCAGCTCATTGCGCATATCCGAGATCGCGCGATAGCTAAACTTCGCAGGAAACAGTGAGTTATTTACAATCATCTATCGTCTCCCTCGCTCACGCCTAAAACGCCTGCATAAGGCGATCAAGCAGTTCTTGCGCGATCGACATCACCCGCGCATTGGCGGCATAGGCGTTTTGAAGTTGCAGCAATTTGCCCATCTCTTTGTCGATGTCCACGCCATAGGCATCTTCCGCTCGCATTTCCAACGTTTGGATCAGCTTGCCTTGATGCTCATGCGCTTGCTTTGTGGTGGCAATGTCATTGCCTTGATAATTGAGCGTTTGCCGCACAATTTCCTCAACGCTACCATTGAGGCGAAATGCCCCCTGCCCTTGCGCGGCACTCTCGGCCCGAAAAGTCATCGAATTCAATCGATCGACCAAATAGTTGGGTCGATCTGAATCCCCAATTGGCGTTAATGGTGAGGTTGAATGCTGCACCAAAAGGCTATTGTCGGCCACCACCTCCTGGTTCACCATCATGCGCAAAGCAAAGCCGCGCTTTTGCGACACACCATCCAACGAGTTTGTGAACGCGCCTGAGGTATCAACAAACAGCGACATGCCAAGGCCGCCATCCTGTGTGCCGGTCGCTGTTGTTTGCACCACCATTGAATGAATGTCGGACGTATCGGCCACGCCATCATCCATGATGCGCAAAACATCACCCGCAGGATTAGAAACGGTGACAGCAGCGCCCAAAGCCGCATTCAAGTCAGTCGCAACGGCCCCAATGCCGCCGGAAAAATCCAAGCCAATGGTGCGCAGCCCATTTTCATCAGTGCTGTCCATCGGCAGTTTGGACGCATCGTCAACGCGCACCACGCGCACGGTTTGTTGCGCGCCGCCAACTTCATATTTTACCGTAAAGCTGTTGCCGGGCAGCATATTGCCCAAATCAGCTTCAAAACCATCTTCCCCACCCGCCGACACGGCTGTGCCCTCGGTATCAATGGTCGACATGGCTTGCGCCAACCCAGCGGCAATTTCATCCAACTGATCTTGAGCGGTCACCAACCGGTTATCACGCAGATCAAGAAGTGACGAAATCCGCCCTGATGTCAGCAGGTCATGGGCCACCACATCAATTTCGAGATTGGCTGGCGTCACCACTTTCAATGTGCCAACGCCGCTCGTGGCTGGGTCCACATCATAAAGAGATGTCGGCGACAGGCTGCCCGCATTTTCGAACTTGAAGGTGGAGTGTTTTTCACCATCGAGCAATCCGACGCCGGTCTTGGTCATCACATTGATGGTGCCATTGTCGTTATATTGCACATTGATGTCGATCAGCTCACTCACCTGTGCCAGCAGGCGGTCACGATCATCCATAATACTCAGGCGAGTGTCATCGACCTTTGTGGTGTCCATCAACTCTTGGTTGATCTTGGACAACAGCTCCAAATTCTGGTTCAGATCCGACACATGAGTGAAGATCTGGCTTTCCGTCTCTTGCCGCATGCCTTGCACCGACCGAGACAAAAAGTTCAGCGATTCCGCCATGCTCTGAGCACGATCCACCACATCGGCACGCGCCACAAAGTCTTCGGGGCTCGTTGCCATTTGCTGCAACGCCCCTTTGAAGTTCGCAAGTTGGGTATCCAGCGAATTGATGTCGCCGGGCTTACCCAATAGCAGCTCAAGCCGCCCTAAGAATTCTGTGCGCACATCCAGCGCACCCATAAGGCTGGTTTCGCGCTGCGTTTGTGATTCCAACGATTGTACATAAGCGCGCTGAATTTGCGCCACCCGCACGCTGGAGCTGGTGCCGCGATAATTATCAATCAGCGCAACGCTTTGTCGGTGATAGCCAGGCGTTCCCGAATTGGCAACGTTTCGCGAAACGATGTCCAGGCTACGCTGGTTTACATCCATCCCCGATAAAGCATTACTCAATGTTACAGAAAGGCCCATAGGTCACCCTTTAGCGCATCAATTTAAAAGGGGCGGCGGTTAAGCCGCCCCAACTCATTATCTCACCATGTTCAATGCTTCTTGCAGCATCTCGTCCGAGCTGGTCACAATCCGTGTCCCGGCCGAATAGGCTTGCTGCGTCACAATCAATTTGGTGAATTCTTCCGAAATATCGGTGTTCGACTGTTCCAGCGCCGCGCCAGTCACGTTCCCATCAATATCCAAGATCGGAGTGCCTGACTCTGAAGTCGCCGAATAAAGCCCGCCATCATAGCGCTTTAGCTCATTGACCGCGTTGAAGTTGGCGGTCACCACTTGTGCCAATTCCACCTTTTTACCGTTGGAATAGTTGGCCACAATCCGGCCTTCCCGGTTCACTTCCACTGATACAAATTCACCAGCCGGATAACCATTCTGCGACAGCTTGGTCACTTCGGTCGTGCCGTTCGGATCAGCAAATTGAGTGACCCCGTTGCTGCCATGCTGCAACGTCACGTCACCAATGTTGATCCCGTCAATTGTAAGGCCGGTCAAGTTCACCGAGGCGATGGTGGGTGACAAAGAGCCATTGGTGCCGAACACATAATCTGTGCCCACATTCTGCCATTGCGGGTCGGTGCCTGTAGCATCCGCGTCCGCTTGATAGAACAGGTTCCAAGTGTCCGCGCCGCCATTTGCATAGGAGTCGGTTTTAGCCCAGCGCAACTGTACGTTAGCCGGCGCGCCATTTTCCGCATAAACCGTGATCGCCCCGCCTGCAATCGAGTCAGTCAAAAACTTGTCGCTTTCGGTTGCGGTCACAAAGCCGCCACCGCCAGTGGTGGGATCGTCCGTATAGTCTGCCGTATCCAATAGCTCAGAGTTTGGGTTTACCGGGTCATAGCCAGAATTTTTCGGCAATTGCGGCAGGTTCAATTGATAATTGAATACTGCAGTCCGCTGCGCAGGCAAAAAGGCGTTATCGAGCTGGATCACTTCGGGCACAGAACCAGCCACGTTGCCGGTCACGCTATCAATTGGAAGGCCCTTGAGAAAGGCATTCGACCCATTGACCAAATAGCCCTCTTTATCCACGTCAAAATCGCCGCGCCGTGTATAAAAATCTGTTCCGCCGAACACTGCATTGCCATCATTGGTGCCGATCTTTTGTTCCACAACAAAAAAACCATCGCCATTGATCGCCATATATGTATTCCGACCCGCAGTGGTCACATCACCCTGCAAATCATTGGTTGCACGCGACTGAGCCATCACCGCCCCAGCAACCTGGCGGCTAACCGGTGCATCTGGGATCAAATCAACAAAGTCAGTTTCAATCCGTTTATAGGCCGTTGTTTGCGAGTTGGCGATATTGCCAGAGATATGCTCCAACGCGAATGACTGAGCTTGAAGCCCTGTGACTGCAGTGGATAGCGCCCCATAGATACCCATTTGTTTCTCCTTACTGTCGATGCGGACATCGAAATCCACACTAAGTAATGCAAGAGCGGTGCCAGTTTTTAACTCATTGATTTTATTGGCATTAATAATCCGCTAACCATAAATGGGCGCAAAAAAGGGGAATCTTTTGCCATCTCAGGGGCAATTTTTGCCCAGTTGCGCCAAAATTGCCGAACCACCAATCCCATCAGTGACTTGAGCACCCATGCGAAACCCGCTAAGACCGGATAAGCAACAATGGAACCGCAATATGATTTTCAATTCGCCAGATGAGTTTTTGAACGCGCCCCGCAAATGCATCACCGCATTTGGCATGTCTGGCGTGGGCAAAACCCATTTCGCCAACAAATTGCGCGATCAGAACTGGTTCCACTATTCCGTCGACTATCGCATCGGCACCCGCTATATGGGCGAGCACATTGTTGATAATTTCAAACAATGCGCCATGAAGGACCCGTTTTTGGCCAATCTGTTGCGTACAGACAGCATCTATATTGGCTCAAACATCACTTTCAATAATCTCTCGCCCCTGTCCACCTATCTGGGCAAGCCCGGCAATCCGGAGCTAGGCGGCATCCCGTTTGACGAATATAAACGCCGTCAGGCGCAACACCGCGTGGCTGAAATTTCCGCCATGCTCGACACGCCCTATTTCATCGACCGCGCCAAACGCATCTATGGCTATGAGCATTTCATCGCCGATAGCTCAGGCTCATTCTGTGAAGTGATCGATCTCGACGATCCGCAAGACCCCGTGTTGGAAGCCGTCACCAGCTCATCTGCCCTGCTCTATATTCGCGGCACGGAAGAGGATGAAGAAAAGCTGATCGCCCGCTTTAAAAAGGCGCCCAAGCCGATCTATTATGCGCCGCAATTGCTCGACCAGAAATGGGAACAATTCAAGCGCGAGAATAACATTGCCCATGATCAGGATGTGGACCCGGACGCCTTTATGGTTTGGGGCTTTGCCTCCGCCCTGCGCCACCGCCTGCCCCTCTATCAGCAAATTGCTGATCAGCACGGCTATGTCATTGAAGCCGCTGATTTGGCGACCATGCGAGACCCAGCTGATTTCGACGCCATGATGGCAAAGGCCATCACCCGTCGCAACAAAGCTTGAACAATCTCTCATAACCGCCTAAACCAAAAAACCTCATAATCTCTAATCGGAGTACTCCAATGCCCATCAAGATTCCTAATCATTTGCCCGCGCGTCAAATATTGGAGAATGAGGGCATTATGGTGATGGACGAGACCCGCGCCGCCACCCAGGACATCCGCCCGCTGCAAATTGGCTTGCTCAATCTGATGCCTAATAAAGAGCGCACAGAAACCCAGTTCGCCCGCCTGATCGGCGCGACCCCGTTGCAAGTGGATTTGACGCTCGTCCGCATTTCCAACCACCAATCAAAAAACGTGGCGCAAGATCATTTGGAAGCGTTTTACCAAACGTGGGACGAAGTGAAGGACCGCAAGTTTGACGGCTTTATCGTCACCGGTGCGCCCATCGCCCATCTTGATTTTAAAGATGTCGGCTATTGGGACGAAATGGTCGACATTATGAACTGGACCCGCACCAATGTGCATACCACCATGTTTGTGTGCTGGGGCGCGCAGGCCGCGCTACACCATTTCCACCATGTGCAGCGCTTCCGTCGCCCCAAAAAGGCATTCGGCATCTATCGGCACCAAGCTGCCACCCACGCCTCGCCATACCTTTTGGGCTTTTCAGACGATTTCGCCATTCCGGTCTCCCGCATCAACGATATCGACCACGCCTCCGTGCCCAACGATCTCGAAGTGCTGATCAATTCGAAAGAGGTAGGTCTTTGCCTCCTCAACGACCCGAAATATCGGCAGCTCTTTATGCTGAACCATCTGGAATATGATCACAAATCACTGGTGGAGGAATATTTGCGGGACAAGGAAGCCGGCTTAGACACACCGCCCCCGGTCAATACGTTTCCAAACGACGACATCACCCAAGAGCCGCTCAACCGCTGGCGTTCCCACGCCTATTTGCTGTTCGGCAACTGGATCAACCAGATGTATCAAACCACCGAATATGATTTGAACAAAATCGGCACCAAATAAGCTGAATCAACTCGCGAAACACATGAGCCAAGCATTTGTTTTAAAAGCATTTGCTTGGCTCTTTTTTTACCGCCACCGGTCGCTGTCGCTCCCGTCCCCGGCACCCCCGCCACTTTTCTTGCCGCCACCGGTCGCTCCGCTCCCGTCCCGGCACCCCCGCCACTTTTCCTGCCGCCACCGGTCGCTATCGCTCCCGTCCCCGGCACCCCCGCCATTGACACCCCAAGTTGACGTCAGGACAATCCGTTCTCTCCCGACGTCATTACCGGGCTTGACCCGGTAATCCATGCAGCACCCGATATGCATGCACCCACATCTCCCCACCCACCACGTCATTGCAAGACTTGATCTTGCAATCCATTTGCGACCAGCCACACGGCACCTAGTTAAATCATTCGCTCACAGCCATCCCCAGCATCGGTCATCCTCAAACCAGCCTGCGCGGCACGAGCGCAAAATAAAGTTCCGAGGATCAAGACAAAACCCGTTCCCACCTTGCAAATATATCTAATAGATATATATAGGCCTAAGTTTTACCTTTGGAGAAGTTCGATGAAACGGCTTTGGTTTATCGCCATCCCCCTCATTTTGATCGTGGGCGGTGCCCTTTTAATCCTAAATATGCTGCAACCCGCCCTGCCAGACCCAACCGGCCAACATTTGGTTGGCTACCAGCGCACCCATGTGCAGCAAGGCGACCGCTGGGCGGATGTGCAAATTTTCTATCCCGCGACGGAAAAGACCGACCAACAACCCAAAGCCATGCCAAAAACCCTTGCCGCCCAAATGGCGAAAAGTTTCGGCATGCCAGAAGCGGCCATGCAGGATGATCGCCCTTTGCCCGCCTATATCGGCGCGAAAGCCGTCGCAGGCGCACACCCGGTGCTGATGTTCAATCACGGCCACGGCATGTACGCCAATCAGAACAGCCATCAGGTGATCGAGTTGGCCAGCCACGGCTATGTGGTGATCGCCATCAGCCATCCGGGACACAGCCTCGTCAGCTACAAAGGCGACAAAGCGGTGTTCAAAGCTGAAGACATTGCCAATTATGCCCCCGGCGAAGCCGAGATCCTGCTGGCCCGTCAGGCCGAAGGCTATGACCAACTGCGCGAAGCCGCCACAATGGACGAATGGACCGCCGCCATGGCCGCCCTCGAAACCGACGCTTTTGGTGAAATCAGCGGCCAGTTCCAAGACTGGATCGACAACAACACTCTATTGCTGGATCAACTCCCAGCGCTGCAATCCGGCACCGTCCCCACCACTGTCGCAGGCGCCCTCAATCTCGATAAAATCGGCTATTTCGGTCATTCCTTCGGTGGCGCTGTGGCAACGCACATGAACATGCAAGACGACCGCGTCAGCGCCTCTTACAGCTTGGACGGCCCCGCCTTCACCTGGTCGATCGCAGACGCCCCCAACGGCGCGTTCTGCTTCGCCTATGGCAATGCCAACAATCAGGCGGGCATCAAGTCAGATATGTCTTGGGTGAACCAACAAATCGCCAAATCCACCAAGGGCTGCGAACTAGTGTTTGATGGCGCAGCCCACATGAATTTCAGCGACCTGAATGAAATCTCATTCCTGAAATTCTTCGGCATGTTGGGTCCAATTGACCATCAAGTGATGCGTAACGGCCTAAATCAATCCCTTGTTGAGTTCTTCAATTCCACCTTGCGCAACGAAGGAGAAATGACCGAAGTTGAAGGCACCACATTCGTTCAGCACGATTTGAAGGGTTAAATCCAATTCAAGATAAGATCATTCTTGGCCTGTTGGCCTTCCAAGACGCCACATTATACGATCTGAAAAAGACGATGGAGCGGTCCACCACGATGTTTTACAACACATCGTTCGGCTCCATCCACCCGGCCTTGCAAAAGCTGGAGCGGGAAAATCTGGTCACGGTGCGGCAGGAGGCCAACGGCAAGCGCGTGCGCAAAATCTATGCGCGCACGGCAAAAGGCGCAAAGGTCTTTCAGGACTGGATCAGCGAACCTGTGGCCGTCTTCAAAACCAAAGACGAAAGCATGCTGCGCCTCTTCTATTTCGGCCACATCGAAGGCGACGTCGCCCCGCACATCCAGCTCTATATCGACGAAGCCGATCAATGGATCGCCGCGCTGGAAACCATGCTCCACGCCCAAGACCTCTCAAAAGTCCCCGCCGAGTTCCAAAAAATGGCCTTCTTCCAACTCGCCACCATGCGCTACGGCCTCGATATCATCAAATTCAGCAAAAGCTGGTACCAGCAATTGCTGAAAGACTACAAAGCCCAAGGCTTCAAGTGAGAACTGTCGCCGTCAGACCAACCCCGCCCACCGTCATTGCAAGACTTGATCTTGCAATCCATTTCACGACAAAGCTCGGTACGAAACAAATGCCTTTCCGCTTCGCCGACCCCACACACCGTCATCCTCGGGCTTGACCCGGGGATCCAGACAGGAACAACCCAAGGCGCACAAAGCAAATAGAAGGCCACATCTGGATTCCCGCCTTCGCGGGAATGACGACCGAAATGGCCGCGTCAGACATCCGTCACCCGTCGCGCCTTCACCTGCCGGATCAACTCCACCGCCTCCGCAGGTGGCTTCTGCTCCACCCGCAAATAGTCCGATCCATCCTGATTGCGGGTCAGCATCCCCAGCCCAACCATCATCCGGCGCAATAACGCCGCATCGCCAAAGCTGTGCACCTGATCCAGCCGCGCATTCACCTCACGCTCATGCAAATGTTCCCCTTTGGGCAGGGCCGCCCAAAACAGCCAGATGCAATTCTCCTGCACCCGCTGTCGCGAGGGCCAACGGTGCATCACACCCGCAGCATCAATATGCTGCAAACAGCGCGACACCATCGCATGATCAATCTGCGCAGCCTCCGCGCCATCAGCCATTTTCTGGCCCGACTTATGCGCCGCCCGCATATGTTGGAAGTTGCGAAACCCCGCCGCACGCGCCAGCATATTCATCAAGCTGAGATGGCTCGGCACCGCCTCATCCTGGCTCAATTGCTTGGCTAAACTGCGAGAAAATTGAGAAATATCCGCTGCATAAAGCGGAATAGATTGCTTTGTCATTTTACATTCCTAGCTGCCGCATCGAATGTCGTTGGTCGCTGACTTAACGACGCGGCATTGAATATAAAACCCAAATGCATTGCGTGAATTAAAGCAGATTTAGCACTCCAAACCCGGAGCAGCGACGCCTTGGTGTTCTGCCAACCATGATTTCTTCATATTCAATTACCGACGAAAACTCAATAACCAGTAGGATTGAAATTGGAATGTTAATAATTGCCGCATGACGCTCGCCCATCAGTCAACATTTTATTGACTGAATTTCAACGAGGACATATTTCTTGCAATAATTACAACAATTACTCCGGATATTTGATGACTTTTGATTTTAGTCTAAAGCGATTTTTATTGGTTTATTTCTTGGTGTTTTCGGCGCTTTGTTTTGCATCATATTTAATGACATTTTCTGCACTAAAAACGATTACCGCAGTAAACTACCTTCTCTTAATCGCCGCAGCAGCTGCTGCATTTGACACTGGCTACCGCTGGATTAATTCAAAAAGTTCGCCTATAGATAGTGACAGCTGGACGCAGGCGAAAAAGATGACTTTAGTCGAGATTTTTGCGTCCCTTCCTGTCATGGCCATACAGTTATTATTGTTTCTAATCCTAACTGGTCCGCACGAAATCAGCGGCTTTTCACCTATTTACGCCATTGTTGGCATTATACTCGCGGCACTTAGCCTAGCTTTTTTCTATCTGATCAGCATGGCCGCGAAACGTTTTAGCTTTAAACAAGGTGCTAAGTTTGCACACTCTCGCCGCACAGGCCAAAACAAGTGAATCAAATCACGAAGCTTTACGCCCAACCCCTTGCCCCATAAAATAAAATCCCTACCTTAAGGGGAGCATTTGAGTTGAGGAATCCTGCCTGATGGCCAATTGGACCGATGAGACCCGCATCGCCCTGGATAATATGCGCGACAGCGTCACCGGTCTGTTTGTGCCCACCATTCGGCTGGGCGTTACGGGCCTGTCCCGCGCGGGCAAAACCGTGTTCATCACCTCGATGATTCAAAATCTGATCGAGGGCGACAATCTCTCCCTGTTCGGGCCACTGGCTGAGGGGCGGCTGATTGGCGCGCAGCTCAGTCCGCACCCCAATGCCGCCATGCCGCGCTTTGCTTATGAGGAGCATTTGAAAGCCCTCAAAGGCGAAGATCGCCACTGGCCACAATCCACACGGCAGATTTCGCAAGTGCGGCTGACGCTCAAATTCCAGCCCGATCATTGGGCCACCGCTTGGGCAGGACCGCGCGAAGTGCATCTGGATATTGTTGATTATCCCGGCGAGTGGCTGCTCGATTTGCCCCTACTCGACAAAAACTATCGCGAATGGTCGGACGATGCGTTGCAAAAGGCACACGCCCCTGCCCGCGCCAATATCGCTGAATCCTGGCTCAATCTCACCTTGAAGGCAGATGCCTCTGCCCCGCTGGATGAAGAGCTGGCCACGCGCCTCTCCAACGCCTTTAAAGCCTATTTGCAGGCCTGCCGCGCTGATGAACATGCCTTGAGCGCCCTGCCGCCCGGCCGCTTCCTGATGCCCGGCGATATGGAAGGCTCCCCCGCCCTCACCTTTGCGCCACTGCCCGCGCCGGACGCCACGCCGAAAAGCGACAGCCTTTATGCGCAAATGGAGCGCCGCTACGAGGCTTACAAAAACATCGTGGTGCGCCCCTTCTTCCGCGATCATTTCGCGCGGCTCGACCGTCAGATCATTCTGGTCGACGCCCTCACCGCGCTCAATGCCGGCAGCGACGCGGTGACGGATTTGGAAAAAGCCCTCGGCGAAATTTTGATCTGTTTTAAAACCGGCAACAATCCGCTGTGGACCAGCTTTTTCTCCACCCATATCGACAAGATTCTGTTTGCCGCCACCAAGGCAGACCATATGCCCCACACCAATCATGATCGGTTGGGCGAAGTGTTGGGCCTGCTGGTCAAAGGTGCGCGCCAACGCGCCCATTATCAGGGGGCCGAAACCCAATCCATGGCCCTCGCCGCCATCCGCGCCACCCATGAGGGGGAAGTGGAACACGAAGGCAAAATGCTCAAAACCATCATCGGCACGCCGCAAAAGGGCGAAAGCCTGGGTGACAAAACCTATGACGGCACCAGCGAAATCGCTCTATACCCCGGCAACTTACCGGAAAACCCGGAATCAATTTTTGAGGACGAGCAAAGCTATAAGGGCAAGCTCAAATTCCTCCGCTTCCGCCCGCCCGTGCTCGACAATGCCACCCGGCAAAAATCCGGCCTGCCCCACATCCGGCTGGACCGCGCGCTCGATTTCCTCTTGGGAGATAAATTGCAATGACCGATCCGTTCGCCGTCGATCTCTCCCCCAAGGACGAGAAGAAAAAGCCCGAAACAGACGAGATTGGCCCGCTGGCCTTTGAGGTCGATCAGGCCATCAATGTCAGCACCGAGATTGAGCCGGAGGCAGATCTCGCCACCGCGCCAAAACGTTCCTTTTGGCCGCGCCTGTTCTGGGGAAGCCTCAGCCTGCTGATCACCCTCGGCATCGGCCTGGCGCTCGAGCGGCTGGTGCGCGATCTGTTCAGCGCTTATCCGGCCCTCGGCTATGTCGGCCTCGGCCTTGTCGCGCTGATGGTGGTCGCCCTGTTGGGCCTCATCATCCGCGAATTTCTCGGCCTCCGCCGCCTCAAAACCCTCGCCAAGCTGAAGCACGAGGCCAGCGCCGCCCACAGTGGCAAAAACCTGCCCGAGGCGCAAAAGGCGGTGGAGCAACTCCGCGCCCTTTATGACGGCAACCCAGCCATGGCCCGGCAATTGGCCGAGTTTGACCGCCACGCCAAAGACATTCTGGATGGCGACCAATTGCTTGAATTTGCCGAGCGCACCCTGCTCGTCCCGCTCGATCAAAAGGCCAAAGCCATCATCGCCAATTCCGCCCAGCGCATTTCGCTGGTCACCGCCGTCAGCCCCCGCGCCTTTTTTGACATTATGTTCGTGCTCTATGAAGCCGCGCGCCTCACCCGCCGCATCGCCCAGCTCTATGGCGCCCGCCCTTCCTTTTTCGGCTTTATTGAAATGTCGAAATCGGTGATGGCCCATCTGGCGCTCACGGGCGGCGTCGCCCTGGGCGACAGCGTGGTGCAGCAATTGCTGGGCCACGGCCTCGCCGCCCGCCTGTCCGCCAAGCTCGGGGAAGGGGTGATCAACGGGTTGATGACCGTGCGCGTCGGCATCGCCGCCATCGCCGTGATCCGCCCGCTGCCCTATATGCTGAAAAAAGGCCCCGCGGTCAGCGATTTCCTCCCCGCCCTCACCAGGCTGGCGAAAGATCAGGATCAAACCGAAAACGCGTCCTAAGCGCCATATTCATCCCGTCGGCGCACCCACGCCATCGTATAATCCAACTCGGCTTCGTCACGCCCCTTTGGCGCCATATCGAGATAGGCATAAACGCTGTTCACGGGCTCAACGCCACGGCCAAATGTTGAATAGGTGTGGTAGATGCCCTCATCGTCTTTGTAAAAAGCGCTAATCCCCGGCCGCTCGCCCACAAGGTCAGGTGCCGGACGATAATTATACTGCTTATCCGGCTGCGCTTCCTCAAACGACACGCCAAAATCAAAGTTAAACGGGCTGCTGGCCGCAGAGACCCAATCGAAACGCCATCCCATCCGCTTTCGATAAGCCTGCAACCGATCCAACGGCCCGCGCGACACCACTTTGAACGCCACATTGCGCGCCGCAAAATGCGCGTCATTGCCATCAAAGCTATCGGCCCAAAAGGAACAACTCGGGCAACCGGCTTCCCAGTCCGGCCCATACATAAAATGATAGATCAACAACTGATCATGCGGCCCAAACAAATCCTCCAATCGCTCCGGTCCCCGCACCGTTTCAAACGCATAATCCTTATCCAGTTTGACAAAGGGCAGTTTGCGCCGTGCTGCCGCCACCTCATCCTGAAGCCGCATCAACTCTTTCTCCCGCGCCAATAATTCTTGTCGCGCCTTCAACCATTCCTGGCGTTCCACAACTCGCTTGTCCATAAGAAGTCCTCCGACCTAAGTGTGCATACCTTATAGGTCGCTTGGCAAATCGCAATTTCGACACAAGGTGACGACTTTTGCGCTTGACTGGTTGGACCAGTCCGCCTACTCCAAATCAATGAGCATCTTTGTCAAGCATCGCGCCTTTTTGCGCTCGCCCTATTTTATGCTGATCCTCATGGCCATCGCCATGCAGTTCAGCTTTGCCGCATGGCAAAATTTCCTCAACAATTTCGCCCACGATAAGGCCGCCTTCACCGGCGCCAATATGGGCTTGCTGCAATCTATTCGGGAAATTCCGGGCTTTCTCGCCTTCACCGCGGTGTTTGTGTTGCTCCTTTTGCGCGAGCAAACCTTTGCCCTGATCTCGCTCGCCCTCCTCGGGCTAGGCGTTGCCGTCACCGGCTATTTCCCCACGCTGACGGGCCTGTTGATCACCACCTTCATCATGTCCGTGGGCTTTCATTATTATGAGACGATGAACCAGTCTTTGCAGCTGCAATGGCTGCCCAAGGCAACCGCGCCACGCCAATTGGGCGTTATTCTCGCAGTTGGCTCGTTCGGGCAATTGATGGTGTTCGGCTTGATCATCTGGCTCTATCAATGGGCCAAACTGCCTTATACAGCCTTGTTCGCCATTTTCGGCGGCCTCACGCTGGCGCTGGTGGCCTTTATGGTCTTTTGGTTCCCGCAATTTAAGGAAGACGTGCCGCAGATCAAAAAGATCGTGCTGCGCAAACGCTATTGGCTTTATTACGCACTCACCTTCATGTCCGGCGCCCGCCGCCAAATCTTTGTGGTGTTCGCCGCCTGGATGATGGTGGAAAAATTCGGCTTTGAGGTGCACGAGGTCTCCATCCTCTTCCTCATCAATGTGGCGTTCAACATGTATTTCGCGCCCAAAATCGGCGCCGCCATCATCCGCTTTGGCGAACGCACCGCCCTCACCATTGAATATATCGGCCTGATCTTGGTGTTCACCGCCTATGCGTTCGTGAATGACCCTATCCTCGGCGCCAGCCTTTATGTGATCGACCATTTCTTCTTCGCACTGGCCATTGCGCTGAAAACCTATTTCCAAAAAATCGCCGACCCCCGCGACATGGCCCCCACCGCCTCCGTCGCCTTCACCATCAACCACATCGCCGCCGTGGTCATCCCGGTGGTGTTTGGACTCATCTGGATTACCAACCCTGCGGCGGTGTTCTTAGCGGGTGCGGGCTTCGCGTTTATCTCGCTGTTGTTGGCAAGATTAATACCGCGCCATCCGATGGAAGGGCACGAGACGGTGTTGGGGAAGAAGGCAGTTGTTGTTGGGGAGTAGCTAGCGTCAATCGTTTAAGCTACCAACAACTTCGTCAAACTTTTCATGTTTAGATATTACCCAGTCACAATATAGCTTTTTGATATCCGAGAGACTACCAGACAATCTCGATTTTGCTGCTCTAATCCAGATTTCAAATTCATCTTTCGGCAAACAAGATGCACCCAGCAACAAAGCATTTAGCTCAAATTCTGAAAACTGACTAATCTTGGTTTTGTTTTGCCTAAAATAGGCGACATTATTAATAGAAGCTTGCGCAAGAATAATTTGCCGACCATCTAGCTCTGTGAGACGTTCGACATGACGGAGTTTTCTTGGTGTTGTTGGTATAATCTTCCGGATGTACAACTCGATCAGCCATGCCCTGATGGCGGGAACACTGTGTCCTGCGCCGCTGGAAAGACATTTCAGAACTTCGTCGCCAAATCGAAACTCTTCAAAGTTCACTTTGTCCTTTAGAGCATCAAACAACAGGACAATATCGCGTATAAAAGAAAGAAGATGCTCAAAGTTTTCTACAATGTATTCAACGCAATCCGCGCGCTCAGTTAGTCTTAATGCACGAAATATTGCCCTAATTTTCCCAAAGTCCCATTGCTCCCTTTCAAGTTGCTCTTCAAGCATACCAACCAAGTTCAATGCTCTAAGTTGTTCCAACTCCTCTTCACTTGGCTCATCTTCATCGAAGTAGATCGAACGCACAAGAATATTGAATGCATCCTGCTCGGCCTTTTCAAAAGTATCAGTGGCTTCCTCCTCCAGAAACGTTCGGTACTCTTCGCGATCAAGAACGCGAGTTTTCTGCGCATTCAAAGTCAAACCTTCTGATGCCAAAGTCTCTGCAACAACTGCTAGTACCGAATAAGGGTCTTCGTCCTCCTCGATGTAAATTCTCATATCATCGACAAATCTCGTATAGGGATATTCCTCCGATAATATATGATGATCGAAATCGGTTAATACCGCTTCAGCAATGAGCCTTGATGCGGTGCAACCAACTGGAATACCATAACTTTGCTTGGCTCGAATTGCCTTTATAACTCTTTCTATTAGATTTATCACTTTTTGATTGGGAGAGGCGGTTCGAAGCACATTCTCAATTCGATGAAAATAAATTCGTTGATAAAAATCCGCTATGTCTGTGAAGATTACTTGGTCAAATGTTGAGTCGGCTTCATAATCAATTTGCCATTCAATCCAATCTTTGAAGGTATGACCGACCTCAAAAATAGATCCATCCCCTTGGTCTTTAAATCTGTAGGCAAATGGACCGAAGTCACTATCTGACACTTTAAGCTGTTCAAGTTCAGCACCGACTTCAATAACCGCCGCAGTAAAAAAAATTGTGTCAAGATATGGCAACTGATGGGCCACCCGAAACCCATATCGGCTCTTTGGTGCCAATACTTCAACTGAGCCCGTTGGTGAAAAAGAGTTTAAATCTATTTGCTGTATTTTCTCTACTAACTCATCCCGCATATCAGAAAAAAATCGTAGTTCGATTAGATGCGGAAAGATATCGGTATCTCCAAATCTAACTAGATGATCTATCGCTGACTCAACAGCCTGCTTACTTAAATGTGCACTCAAGAACACTCTCCAAAACTTCTTTATGCCAATAGATTTTTGTTTAAAATCCGAAGTGTAAAACACTATCACCAATAGCGCCAGTCAAGCCCGAATTGGAATGACTTTTATGATGAGGTGTGCCGAAAGTCCCACCTGGATTCCCGCCTTCGCGGGAATGACGGTAGTGGGTGGCGCGGGGGCTGGGGAAAGCAACCAGTGCGCGCGGCCGTTGCGACAATTGTGCCAAATAGGCAGCGTTGGTGGTTGCGGGAACCCTTCCCTCTCCCGTCATCCTCGGGCTTGACCCGGGGATCCAGTTAAGCGCAAATCAAGGCATGAGCGCTTTTGTCTACATCATGGCCAGCCAGAGGAACGGCACATTATATGTGGGCGTGACCAATGATCTGGTGCGGCGCGTGTGGGAGCATCGCGAAGGCCAGGTGGATGGCTTCACCAAGCAACATGATGTGAAAATGCTCGTCCATTACGAGCAGCACGACAATTTCGAAAGCGCCATCACGCGCGAAAAGACGCTGAAAAAGTGGAACCGCAAGTGGAAGCTAAACCTTGTTGAAAAGGGTAATCCAAATTGGACTGACCTTTATGATGTGGTGTGCCAATAGTCCCACCTGGTTTCCCGACATTTTGTCCTCGCGCCAGACGGTCGAGCGAGAATGACGGCGGTGGATGCGGGCAGCCCGTTCCCCTTCCCCGACGTCACCCTCGGGCTTGACCCGAGGGTCCATGATGAGCTGGCCACGCAGGAAATGGGCATGTTCCCCAAATTGTTGAATACTGCTTGTGTAGAGATGCGGAACTGAAAGCGAAGCGGACGTTAGCGCATCTCGCGCACCTTGCGGCAAGTGGAACGGCGTCATGGATACTCGGGTCAAGCCCGAGCATGACGACTGGTATGTGGTCGCAAAATGCGCAATAAAAGCAACTTTAGGTTGAAACATGATATCACACACAAATATTCAGTTCCGCAACCAATTGCAATCAACCCACTGAAAAACCGAAATAACTTCACCCACCAAAAATCCAGCCACGCGTTGCACCACCATACCTCCCCCAAAAACTTATCCCCGCCCCCAAAACCCGTGGTAAAATGGCGCCATCTTCTGCCCCACGCGGTTGTTGACGGACAACGGGGTATATCTGTTTCCCTGTCGCGCAGTCGGCAGGATGCCGAGAACCGACGCAAACAAAGCGATCGCATTCCCCTTCTGCCGGGCCAGCCTGTCCGGCGAGAGGACAGAAAATGCGATCGTAGCGACCGCTATCGGCCCTCCAATTGGCGGGGGTGCCGGGGTAGTGAGCGTAGCGAACGACGGCGGCGCGTAATAATGCCGGGGGTGCTCGGCAGCCACGCGGCGTGAGCGCGTAAACTGCGAGCGTAGCGACCGCTGTCGGCCCTCCCATTATGGCGGGGGTGCCGGGGACGGGAGCGAAGCGACCGGTGGCGGCAATAAACAGACGAATGAAGAAGCGGTTGGTGGGTCGGACGCGACGCACCGCGCCTTTGATTTGATTGCGCCCGACACCGAGGGCGGGCCATCCGGTGCAACGCATCGGGGCGGCCGGGACTATTGGGTCAGCACCCCGCATAATCAGACCAAAACGCGAAAAACGCCGCTGGCGCGAGACGTGAACGGTCTCAATTCTCTGCGCAGCCACGAGCCCCGAAACGTCTCGTGCCCCGCAAACCTTGTCCCCTGAATGCATGTCGCATGTCAGGCGCTTTGGTGTGTCTGCGCGAATGTGCGCGGAAGCGGCAATGAAAATCCATCAACGTGCTGGCAAGGCACATCCGCCCCCACTACGTCATTGCAAGACTTGATCTTGCAATCCATTTGAGTTGTCGGCTTGTAGGAGTTGCAGAGGTAAATATGCCACAGCTTCAGCAAGTCGACAGGTGAAATGGACCCCAAGATCAAGTCTTGGGGTGACGGCGGAGGGTGTGGCTTGTGGCGCGGAAAGCATTGGCGCGTGGCACGAGTCGGCGGGGATGCCGAGGTAGCGAACGCAGTGAGCGACGGCGGCACGTAAAATGCCGGGGATGCCGGGGACGAGAACGAAGTGACCGGTGGCGGCGCGTAATAATGCCGGGGATGCCGGGGTAGCGAACGCAGTGAGCGACGGCGGCGCGTAAAAAAAGCCCCCATAAGCGCATACGCCGGGGGCACCTAAACAAGGCTTGGGCGGCCCAGCCCGGCGCACTTTTGCGCCGCGCCCGCGCAGGTTAGCTGATCGGTGCAAAGCACCGATCAGCGCTCAACCGTGAGCGAGAATCATGCAACCTCGGCGTCGGGCTTTGCGCTCGGCGCCAGAGACACTTTTAATCCATCGAGCTCTTCGCTCATCAGAATTTGGCAGGAAAGACGAGAATTGTCCTTCACATCCGGCACCATGTCGAGCATGTCCTCCTCCTCGTCCGAGGCGGCGTGGAGTTTGTCCTGCCAGTCGGGATCAACAAACACATGGCACGTTGCACAGGCACATGCGCCACCGCATTCGGCTTTGATGGGCAAGCCCCAATCGCGGATCACTTCCATGACGCGCCAGCCTTCCAGCGCTTCCAGCTCATGTTCCTTGCCATTATGGTCGGTGACGTAAATATGCATTATTTCACCCCAAGCTTTTTCTGCAGTTTGGTGGATGAGGTTGTGTATTGGAACACAACTTTTTCATCCGGGTGGATGATTTTCTTGGCCGCCTGCGCCATCAGCGCCGCTTCATGGAAGCCCGACAAAATCAGCTTCAACTTGCCCGGATAATAATTGATGTCACCAATCGCAAAAATGCCCTTTTCCGACGTGGCGAACTTTTCAGTGTCCACCTCGATCAGGTTTTCATGCAGATTGAGGCCCCAATTGGCCACAGGGCCAAGCTTCATGGTGAGGCCGAAGAATGGCATCAAACGGGTCGCCGGCAGGCTTTTCTCGCCGTCAGCATTTTTGATGTTCACTGCGCTGATCTGGCCATTTTCGCCTTCAAGCGAGGCGATCTGGCCCAGCTCAAAGTTGATTTTGCCTTCGTCCACCAGGGCGCGCATTTTGTTCACGCTGTCCGTATGGGCGCGGAAGCTGTCGCGACGGTGCACAAGGGTCAGGCTTTTGGCCAAAGGCGCAAGGTTCAAGGTCCAATCCAGCGCGCTGTCGCCACCGCCAACAATCACAATGTCATGATCGCGGAAATCATCCATTTTGCGCACAGCATAGAAAACAGATTGGTTTTCAAACGCTTCAATGTTCGGCACAGGCGGGCGCTTCGGCTGGAACGAACCGCCGCCAGCAGCGACCACCACAACCTTACAACGGAAGGTTTCGCCCGCATCAGTTTTCACGATGAAGTCGCCATTATCCTGCCGCTCAATCTCATTGACCATGCGATTATAATGGTAAGTCGGGCCGAATGGCTCCGCCTGCTTCAACAAATTATCAGTCAGCTCTTGCCCGGAGATTTCGGGAAAGGCTGGAATGTCATAGATCGGCTTTTCAGGATAAAGCTCAGCGCATTGGCCACCCGGCTTATCCAGAATGTCAATCAAATGGCATTTGATGTCCAGAAGGCCCAGTTCAAACACCGCAAAAAGTCCAACAGGACCCGCACCGACAATCACCACATCGGTGACGATCTCTTGTTCGCTCATTTATTCACTCACTTCGTGTCTTATTCCAGGCGCTGGACCGCCTGCGGTTTAAAGGGTGCTGGACCACCCCAAAAAGATTATTTCACCCGCCGCAAGAAAGGGCGTGTGCCCGCGGGCACCTCAATGTCGCGGCCTGTGGGCTGCATAAACACCGAAACACCTGCAATGGCATCGTTTTCTAGTGCGTTTCGCGTTGGTCCGTCAACAACCACCAGGCTGTCAAAGCCGCACCGGCGCAAAAACTGCACCTGGTCGGTCAATATGTCGCCCCGGGCGCGCAGTTCGCCGTCAAAGCCATATCGCTCGCGCAACAGGCGGGCAGAGGAATATCCCCGACCATCAGCGAATTTGGGAAACTCAACCGCAATCGCCGCAAAGCGATGCACATCGTCCCCAATTTCATGCACATCATCGCCGGGCTGCACAATCAGGCCAAGCGCCCCATTATTGCCCACCAAACGATCTTTGTGCTCAATATATAAGGAAAACGGCATAAAGACATGATCAAGATCAATCAATGCGTCATCGTCTGCAAGATCACGCCATTGATCTTCAACAAATTGACCGTCCTTAAAAAGCGTCTTCATGCTCTGTCCCTTGGCCTGCGGCTTTGCGATCTTGCCGCTCACATCAAAATGAATTCCACATTCGGTTTTGTCGCGCCCACGCCAGCGACCGGAACGAGGGTCCTCCCCCTCCTTCACCATCGAGGTACACGGCGCACAACCGATAGACAAATAGCCCACATTAAACAAGGGATGTGGCGGTAAATCATGCTCGGCGCGATAGGCTTTCACATCCTCAAAATCCCAATAGGCCAACGGGTTGACCTTGATGCGCTCATCGCTGGTCAATTCAAAATGCGGCAGCACCCCGCGATCATTGGTTTGGAAGCGTTTGCGCCCAGTCACCCAGCCGCCATAGGCCTTCAATGCCGCATCCAATGGCTCGGTTTTGCGAATGTGGCAGCAGCTATCAGGATCGGTTTGCCAAAGGTCGCCCTTGGGATCAAACCGCGCCAAGTCGCTGGTATCTGGCTCCAAAAAGCGCACATTGGTCAGGCCCAAGCGCTGCTTCATGGTCTCGACATATTCAAGCGTTTCGGGGAAATGCTTTCCCGTCTCTAAAAACAGCACTTCTTGATGCGGATTGATCTGCGCCACCATATGCAGCAACACAGAAGAATCTGCGCCGAAAGAAGAGACCATCGCGATGGGGTGCGACGTCAATTCTTCCAGCGCAAAGCGCAACACGCTCAGCGCGTCACGCTCATCGAACATGCCATTCAAGGCAACCAATTGAAGATCGCTCAGGCGTTCCTTGGGTACAAAGGCTTGCGCGGCGTTGGCATTAGCCATAAAGCGCCTCCTTGAATGGGGCTTCGCCCAAACGGCGGAACGCATCGAGGAAGGGCTCGTCGGCGTTTTCGCGCTGATCCATATATACGTTCAACAGCTTTTCAAGCGCGTCAGGCACTTCATCACCGGTCACACCACGGCCCAGAATATTGCCAACAGCGGCCTGCTCGGTAGCATCGCCACCCACTGTGATCTGATAAAGCTCAGTGCCTTTTTTCTCCACGCCAAGAATACCGATATGGCCCACATGGTGGTGACCACAAGCGTTGATGCAGCCGGAAATTTTGACTTTCAGCTCACCAAATTCGTTTTCACGATCCGCGAAACGCTTGGCAATATCCTGCGCAATCGGAATAGAACGGGCATTGGCCAAGGCACAATAATCAAGACCCGGGCAAGCGATGATGTCAGAGATCAAGCCCGCATTGCCCTCAGCCAAGCCGATTTCAACCAAACGCTCATAAATGGCGCGCACGTCAGACTTTTTCACATGCGGCAGCACCAAGTTCTGCTCATGGCTGACGCGCAGCTCATCAAAGCTAAACTCGCGGGCCAATTCGGCAATGGCATCCATTTGCGCGTCGCTGGCGTCACCCGGCACCTCGCCCACCGATTTCAAAGAAATGGTGATGGAAGTGTAGCCCGGCTGGCGGTGCTTAAACAGGTTGCGCTTCAAGAACTTCGCATATTGCGCATTCTCCAACGCATGCTGCTCCGCATCCAACACATCATCAGCATCAGCGGCGAATGGCGGGGCGGCGAAATAGGTTGAAATCCGGTCCAGCTCGTCCTGCGGCAGGGTCAACACCCCGTCCTTGAGTTGCGCAAACTCGGCTTCAACTTCTTCGCGGATTTGCTCGATGCCAGTTTCGTGCACCAAAATCTTGATCCGCGCTTTATATTTGTTGTCGCGACGACCATGCAGATTGTAAACACGCAAAATCGCTTCCAGATAGGCCAGCAAATCTTCGTGCGGCACAAAATCATTGATTTCCTTGGCGACCATCGGTGTGCGGCCCAAACCGCCGCCCACAAAGACGCGCCAGCCAACCTGACCGTCCTTCTCATTGGCCATCAAGCCAATATCATGGAACTTCACTGCGGCGCGGTCTTGCTGTGCGCCGGTGATGGCGATTTTGAACTTGCGCGGCAAGAAAGAGAATTCCGGGTGCAAGCTCGACCATTGGCGAATGATCTCAGCCACAGGGCGCGGATCGATAATCTCGTCATGGGCTGCCCCAGCAAACTGGTCAGTCGTCACATTACGAATGCAGTTGCCCGAAGTTTGAATGGCGTGCATTTCGACTTCTGCCAATTCCTCGAGAATTTTCGGCACATCCTGCAGTTTCGGCCAGTTATATTGGATATTCTGCCGCGTGGTGAAGTGGCCATAGCCACGGTCATAGGTGCGGGCAATATGCGCCAATTTGTGCATCTGGCGCGAGTTCAGCGTGCCATAAGGCACTGCAACCCGCAACATATAGGCGTGCAATTGCAGATAAAGACCATTCATCAAACGCAATGGGCGGAACTGATCTTCTGTCAATTCCCCAGCCACACGACGCTTTACTTGGTCCGAAAACTGTTCTGTACGCTCGCGCACAAAGGCGGCGTCAAATTCATCATAGCGATACATAGTCAGCCTCACTCAAATGCTGGCGGCCATAGGTGCCGACGGTTGGGCCATTGGCGCGAATTTGTTCGCGCAAACGGTTGGTTTGCACCAATTGATTGTCGTGCTTTTCAACCGGAATGGCTTCAAGGCTAACCACCTTGTCCTTTTTGGCTGCAGCCGCCAAAAGCTCATCAACTTCCGGCGCTTTATCTTCAAAAATTTGCGCTTGCTGCAAATCCATGCCCCAGCGATCTTTGCCGTAAAAATATACGACGGCGCCGGACAAAAGCTCATTGCCTGTAATTACTTTCATTGCCCCACCTATGCCACTTGCAATGTTTGAGGCAGTTGCGCCTCAAATTGTTGCCAATTGCCGCTAGCAATCGCTTCACCGATGAAAACGATCGCCGGCCCTTCGGCCAATTGTTCTTTTAATTGTTCCGCGCCCGCCAAAGTGCCCAAATGACGGGTGCTGTTTTCACGGCCCGCATTGACCACAACACCCACCGGGGTTGAGCCTGCCAAACCGTGGGAAATCAAATCATTGGCCACATCTGCCAAGATCGACTTGCCCATATAAATGCCCAATGAAATGCCGGACTTTGCCAGGCTCGCCCAATGAGTCACCACTTGACTGTCAGCGCCATGGGCTGTTGCAAATACGATGCCTGAAGAAACATTGCGCAATGTAACAGCGGTTTCGCTGTCAGCCGCCGCGGCCAGGGCCGAGGTAATGCCTGGCACAATGTCGAAATCCACATTGTTGGCCCGCAAATGCGCAATTTCCTCGCCTGCCCGACCAAAGATCATCGGATCGCCAGACTTCAACCGCACCACGCGCTTGCCCTGCTTGGCCAAGTCGACCAGCATCTGATTGATGCGCTTTTGGGTGAAGGAGTGACGGCCTTTGGCTTTACCAACAGCAATGCGCTCCGCATCACGACGGCCCATCTCCACAATGGCGTCTGGCACCAATTGATCATGCACGATGACATCCGCGCTTTGCAGCACACGCTGAGCACGAAGGGTCAGCAAATCTTCTGCCCCCGGGCCTGCGCCCACTAAATGAACAAAGCCATCGCCCTCGGCACGCGCTTGCATCAGCCAATCCGCAAACATGTGCGCATCTTGGTCCTCATCATCAGCGACCAAACGTTCAAACTTCGGCGATGCCAAGAGATCCTGATAGAATTTCCGTCGTTGGTCGCCTGAATGAATGGTGCGCTCAACCTTATGGCGCAACCCACCTGTAAATTTCACGATTTTCCCCAAAGACAGTGGCAACAAGGCTTCGATTTTGGCCCGCACCATCCGCGCCATAACCGGTGCTTCACCTTCAGATGAAATCGCAACGGACAATGGCGCCCGGTCCACTATGGCAGGGGTATAAAAATCGCATTCTTCAGGTTTATCGACCACATTGAGTGGAATGCGATGCGCTTTGGCAGCGGCCTTGGCCAAATCCGCGTCTGGCCCTTCATCACCTGAAAAAACCATCGCCGCACCGTCAAGAATCGCATCCGTGAAAGGCTGTTCCAGCACGGTGACGTCCAAACCGCTAAAATCAGCAAAGATTTTGCGTGCAACCACAATGGTGTGGGCATCGGTTTTCGCCGCCAAGCGGGCCTTTGCCAACGCTTCGGGGCCACCACCGGCAATCACTATTTTTTTGCCCCGCACCTTCATCGATACTGGGAAAATGCCAAGTTTGGTCATCATCGTGCCTCGCTTATTTCTTCCCTTAAAATAAATGAGGCATGATCTATTGCCAAGCTACTGAAATAAAATAGCTTTTTTATTTCCCCTTTCGCAGGCAAAAGGAGAAAAGACAACCCAAAAAGAAAGGGGCGGTGAGCATTTAAAACTCACAATCCGCCCCATTTATAGAATTTTTGCGCCAAATGACGATTTTAGGAATGAAATTCCAAACCAGACTTATGCTTGGTTTTCCGGAACATGGACGACCAGGCCATCCATTTCGTCACTCACCTTGATCTGACATGACAGGCGACTACGGTCATTCACGTCAAAAGCAAAATCCAACATGTCTTCTTCCATCATGGATGGTCCGCCCGTTACGCTCACCCACTCAGGGTCCACATAAACGTGGCAGGTGGCGCAAGTGCACGCGCCGCCGCATTCCGCAACAATACCCGGCACCGCATTGCGAATGGCGTTTTCCATGACAGTCGAGCCATTTTCCGCTTCAACTTCATGCTTGGTGCCATTGGCTTCAACATATGTGATTTTTGCCATGAACATTATCCCTTATCTCTGATCAGCCGCCATATAGCGCTCTCACGCGTTCATGACAACCTCAATGGGGCGAGATAAGTGCGGCTATTCGCCTAAGATATCGTCGATAAACTGGAGTGTGTAGGCCACAGACTGGGCAAGCTGATCATAAATCTTGTCAATTTGCCCCCACTCTTCGCGCAAATCAATCTCAGCCGCACCGCTTAACTCGGCAATTGCCCCGGCACCAACACCCAACGAGGCAGACCGCATAGAATGCAAGGCAATCGTAAGGTTTGGCAACAGGCGGGCTTTGGCCCAATCTGGCTCGAATTTGCGCAATTGCGTCCGATAGAGCTGTAAGATTTCGCTCTCGAGGTTTTTGTTGCCCATGGTCTGCCGTGCTAAAAACGCCAGATCGATTGCACGTCGCGGCGACTTCGCCATTGGGTCCACTAATGTGCCATGATCAAATGCTAACTCAGCCACGGACTTTAACTCCTCGCAAACTAAACTATCCACAACATATCAAACAAGGTTGAATCAAGCTTTAAAGCCTGTAAGTTGCCGATTGGCATAAACATTTTAAATTGTTGGCACTCTTGCGCGTTAACTAATTTTTAATAAAAATGTCTCGATCACCTTCATTTGGTGTATAAAGGCATGATACCAACGTTCGGCGGCGTTGGGTACTGTGGCCCAAAATGCATTATTGTTTTAATGCTTTACCAAGTTCCGGAGGACGCTCCGGCTGTGTTATTTTGCACAAAACTTGCCTCAGCTCACCCTAAAGTTCGCCGGGCATTGTGCGGACGCAAAAGGTAGTATTGAGTATGGCAAAGAACAAAAACTCTTCAAATGATCCAGCCACACTGGCTTTTTCAGCGGTGGAAAGCGCACTGGAGTCCCAATCAGATTCTGATGTAAAATCCAGCAAGGCACCTAAGCTGGATAAACCCAAGGCAGATGAAAAGAACAGCCGGGGCAGACGCACCAGCGAAAGTCGTTCGCGTTCAGCTGAGCGCATCGCCAGTCGTGCCGCCTCTGTTGCCAATGATGATCGGTCGTCCGCCGCCGGCATCCTTTATTCCATGCAGTCCAAGCCCTCTTCCGTGCCATACTGGTTGGCGGCTTTGGCATCAGTATGCTGGATCGCGATTATCGGCACGCTTGGCTATATGCGTTTTGGCGCAGATTTGGCCAACACCCAATTCGCAACACTCGCTCAATCGCCGGACTTTGCCGGTTTTTCCGCACTTTTGTTGATCCCGGTTCTCGCGTTTTTTGCCATCGCGATGATTGTGCGACGCGCCCAGGATTTGCGCCTGGCCGCATCGTCCATGACCCAAGCGGCCCTGCGCCTCACCGAGCCTGAATCAACAGCCACGGCACAGATCACAACTGTGGGCCAAGCCGTGCGCCGCGAAGTCAACGCCATTGGCGACGGGCTGGAACGCGCTCTGTCGCGCGCTGGCGAACTTGAGGTGATGGTGCACAATGAAGTGAACTCACTTGAACGCACCTATGCCGACAATGAATTGCGCATGCGCTCCCTCATCGAAGAACTGGCCAATCAGCGCAATGCGGTGGTGACCAATTCTGAACGCGTCCGCGAAGCAATTTCAGACGTACACTCCGGCTTTTCCCAGCAATTGGACGAAGTTGGCAGCGCCGTTGTTGACAAATTGCGTACAACGGGCGGCGACATCACCCAGTCCATAGCAGGGCAAGGCGATCAGCTGACCAATGCGCTTAAGGAACAAAGCGACCGTTTCGAAAACACAATCGAGAACCGCCGCACCGATTTGGTGACGTCGCTCGATGACAGCACCGAAAAGCTGAATATTGTCGTGGATGAGCGCACAGCCGCCATGGCGTCAGCATTGGCTGAGCAAAGCGCCCAGTTTGACCAGACATTGGCCAATCGCGCCGATCAACTGGCCGACAAGGTGGCGGCACGCACCGAACAGCTCGACAGCACGCTATCGGCGCACAGTGACAATTTTGATCAAACGCTTGCCATGCGCGCGGACGAATTGTCCGAAAAAGTGTCCATGCGCACGCAAGAGCTTGGCGCCACGCTTTCAGAGCAAAACGAGCGCTTCGACAAAACCTTGGTGGAACGCACCGAGCAGCTCTCAAGCGAAGTGGCAGACCGCACTGCCCGCCTCAACCAGGTTTTGAGCGCCCGCGCCACCAACTTTAGCGAAACTTTGGATTCCAAGCGCGACGAGCTGGACAATCTGCTGAACGAACGCACCACTTATATGATGGACGCGTTTGGCGAGCGTCACACCAATTTGGCCCAAACCATTGAGGATCGCACCAACGCCCTCAACGACGTGTTGGCACGCGGCGCAAGCGGCTTTACAGAAAATGTCGACGACCGCATTGCGCGCCTCACCCAATCATTGGAAGATGGCACATCAGAGTTCTCCAGCATCATTGAAGAACGCACCAACCAGCTTTCAGGCGTGTTGCGCGCATCAAGTGAATCTGTGCTGGTCGATCTTAATCTGCGCGGCGAAGAAATCGCCACCAACATGGAAAATGTCGGCTCCAACCTGGCGTCCAAGATTTTGCAAAATGCAGAATACGCCCAGCGCACCTTGGCTGACTTCGGTTCCGGCGTGGATGAGAGCATCTCAATCCAGACCAACAATTTGGAAAGCGCAGTTCAGTCTGCACTGCTGCAATTGGGTGGCACATTGGACGAACGCGCCAATGATGCCCGCGAATTGTTGGCCAACGCAGGTCAGGACACCATTTCACAATTGACCAGCCGCGTGGATGAAGTTGCTGTTATTCTGGACAGCCGCCTCCACTCCATGGACGAGATCATGAGTGAAAAGGGCGAACGCTTGATCACCACGCTCAATGAAAATGAGCAAGGGTTCAAACAGCACGCGCAATCGCTTGAAAGCACAATCAATCAGCGTACATCTGAGTTCAACACTGTGCTGCAAACCAGCGCTGCTGACCTTGATGCGACCATGAAAAACCGCACCAAAGAGTTGGGCTCAACCTTTGAGAAATCCGGTCAACTGTTCCGTGAAAGCATCGACGAGAGCTTGCGCGATGTGAATGACACAATGGAATCACGTTCCAACCACGTGTCACAAATGATCGAAGAGCAAGTGGCCCGTGTAAACGACAATTTGGGCAACCAAATTGATGCGGCCATCGCGCGCTTGTCTGATGCAGAAACTGGTGTCGCGGGTAAAGTGACCGACGCGGTTTCCAACATCGAAGCCAGCACCGAAACACTGGCGGGTCGTGTGGAGAATGCAGTCAGCAGCTCTACTGGCTTGTTCGAAAAAGCAACAAGCGATCTGGACCAAACCATCGGCAGCCGCCTCTCCGCGACAGAGCAACGCCTGGCCGCTGCAGCCAACAATATTTCCACATCCATGCAGGATCGTGCCCAGGAAGCGGAAGAGCGCATCACAGCGGCGACGCAAAGCCTGTCAGATGCCATGGAAGCCCGTGCACGCGGCGCAGAAGAGCGCATCACTGGCGCGACCGAAAGCCTTTCAAGCTCAATCGAATCCCGTGTGGCCGAGAGCGAAGAGCGCATGTCCATGTCAACCGAGCATCTGTCGCGCACCATTGATGACAAATTGGGCACCCTGCCCGATGCCATCGCACAGCGGGCAAATGAGACAGCAACACGCTTGAGTGAAATGAACACCGCGTTCACAAGCAGCTTCGATCAAGCGCTTGAGAATGTGGATGCCGGCGCCAACAAGATTGTGGCGGCCCTGGACGAGAAACTCTCTGGTCTCACCACAGACATTTCGTCCGATGTGGAACGCACCGCATCGCGCATGGATCTGGTGATCCGTGGCGCTATGGAGCAATTGCGTACCGCATCCAGCACAATGGAAGAGCTTGTGTCTGTTCGGGCGGTGAACACCGCAGAAGAACTCAGCGACAAGGCCCGCGCCATGAACCAAGTGGTGGCCGTGCAGTCCGATACCTTGTCAAAACTGATCGACAAGAAAACCACGGACATCGAAGAGCGCCTGGCCAACCAGCAAAACCTTTTGCGCAGTGCATTGGAGCAAAATGCCCGCGGCGCCGAAGAAATCATGGCTTACTCAACATCACGTATCGAAGAAGATGTTACCCAAGCCCTGTCCAAGCTCAACGATTCAAACATGCTGCTGCAACAAGTGTTGGAAACATCAACCAACAATTTGGCCTCTCTCGAAGATGGCGTGGCCAAGCACACAGCTCGCTACTCAGACGCGGTGCGCGAAGCATTGGCCGGCACAGACGATGCAGGCCGCTTGATGGGCGAACATGTGAACGCGCTTCAAAGCACTATTCACGGATTGCTCGAAGAAGTTGGCGAAATCAAGCACGTGCTTGAAGGGCAAACCTCTGGCTTCACCTCTGCAGCCAAAGAGCTTACAGACGCCTCTATTGTTACAGTGGACACCATCGAAGGTGGCCGCACTGCAATGGATGCCCTGGTGGCCGGGTTCACCAGACGCGCTGAAGAGATCGACGCCCGCTTGCGCACCTTTGCAAAATCGCTGTCAGATACTGTTGCTGAAACCGAAAACCGCATTTCAGAAACGCAAGACACGCTTACGCAAACGGTCAGCAATGCGTCCCAAGCTGTCTCCACAAATCTTCGCGATATGACAGAGACTGCTGGCGTAGAGAGCCAACGGGCCACAACAGCCCTGCAACAGGCACAAAAATCTTTGATCGACGAAATGCAGCAATCTATCCAGGCTGCGGTAGAACGGTTCAACGATACATCATCAGCCATGCGCGTAACCGCCAAAGAGCTGAGCGAAGAGTTGAGTTCAACACGCTCAGAGTTGCAACGTGGCGTGATGGAATTGCCAGAAGAAACCAAAGCCAGCGCGGCCAAGATGCGCCAGGTTGTGGCCGAGCAAATCGAAGCGCTTGAAGAGCTCAATAAAATTGTCAACGCACAGCCCGCCGCGCCACGCCAAACGGCGTCTATGGCACCAGCTGCGCCAACAATCGAGCAACGCCCCGCCCCACGGGCCGAGGCACCTTCACAACCGCGCCCTGCGGCACAGGCTGCGCCAAAACGCGAAGAACAGCCAGCGGCCCCTGCATCAAGAGCTCCGCTTGCCCCGCAACCGCAAGCACCAAAGGCGGAACAAAGCTATGAGGATGATATTTCCTCTGAGCAATTGGCTGCCTTGCTTGAAAAGCAGATTGAGGAGCAGGATGCACGTGCCGCAGAAGCGGAACGCAAGCGCGCCGCACAGCCAGCGCCAAGCGCATCGCAAGATGATGAGCAAGGCAGCTGGGTACGTAGCCTTTTGCGCAACGCGTCTGCCAATCAGCAGGCCAGCAGCGCACGTCGCGGCGGCAACCTGAAAAACCTGACCGCTGAGATGGTTGAAGCTGTTGACCACAAAACGCTGGTCGATGCATGGCGTCGCTACCAGAATGGCGAGAGCGGAGTGTTCTCCCGTCGCCTTTATACCCTGCCCGGACAAAGCATTTTTGATGATGTGCGCAAAGCATTGAAGCAAGATCAAGAGTTTGCAGGCACGGCAAAAGACTTTATGGGCGAGTTCGAGCAACTGCTCCGTGATGCCGCCAGCGGCGCTGACCCTGTGCGCGACACACAAGCCTTGCTCACCTCAGACCGCGGCAAGATTTATACGATGCTGGCTCATGCCCAAGGGCGTTTGAACTAAGCAAAGAATAACGATCTAAAACAAAACGGCGCCCCTTTGGGCGCCGTTTTTCATTGCGGTGATCAAATATCTGTAACGCCTTATCGCTAGGCTTCGCTGCGTGGATTGACCAATATGAGCGAGGTGAAAATCAAACCGCCGCCAATCGCCGCAAGCAATGCAGACATCATAAAAGTGGGCGCACCAAATGCCGAGAACACAAAGCCAAAAATCACGATGAAGGTGGCCAAACTCGCCTGCGCTGTTACCTGCACCAAGCTCTGCGCTTCCGCCGCAAAACTCTCTGCTGTCCAGTTTGCCACGAAATTGAGCGTCCCCAAATAGGTGATGCCAAAGGTGATGGCGTGCAGCATTTGCAGCAAGAAGAACCCCCACACCGGTAGATCAAAGCTCATGCCGAACCAGCGTAAAGCTGTGACGCCAGCGGCGAATATCAACAAATGGCGGGCGGAGAAGCGTTTTGCCACACGGGCAAACACAAAGAATGTCAGGATTTCCGCACCCGAACCGATTGCCCAGAGTGGGCCAATAATGGTGGAGGGCAACCCGGAGCGATCCCACAAGATCGAGCCATAAGCATAGAGCGGACCATGGGACGCGACGATAAACGCTGACCCCAAAATGGCCAGCGCAAACCAAGGTCGAAACACATGTTTGATTTCTTGCGCCTGCAGCCGATGCGGCGGCGCCACCACCACTTCAGGCCCAATTGTCTCATCTTCTGGCGCTTTGCTGCGAAACTTGGGCAGCTGCAAGGACATAAGACCGCGGATAAGGCAGAAACTGACAAATAGCGGCAGGAATATGCCGACACCTGAAAGATTGAGCATCCACCCCGAAAAGAGATTGGCGGCCACATAGCCAACGGTGCCCCAAACACGGATCATCGCAAAATCCAGATTGCGCCGACGCGCCATCCGCACCGCAGCGGCATCGGTCACCGGTGCCCCCACCATGAAGGGCAAAACAGTAAGCGTCCAACAAAACAGGATGGCCCAAAAGCCTTGGGCAAAAAACAAGGTGACTGACGCCAAGCCCGAAAGAACGCTTGCCGCAATGATCACCTGTCGCCAGTCGCTCGCCTTATCAGCAATTCGACCAACAAAAATATTGATCAGCACCATCATCCAGATGGGTGCCGAATTGACAAAGCCCACATCGGAATCGCTCAGGCCCTCCGACTTCAGCCAAAGCGGCAAAAACGGTACGGCAATGCCGACGGCCAAGAATTTGAAGGCATAGAAACTTGAGGTGCGTCCTTGATGGGACAAGAACGCTTCGCGCACTGAAAACAGCATAAATTGCCTATCCTAATGGAGTTAAGACCATAAGGTTGCGCTGATTTGCCAAAGCTGACAAGCCCGAAGGTATGTTTTTGGTGTTAAAACGATCTCAGCGGCGCTCTACGCTGCGCGTTCGCGTCCGCTGGCCACAGGCACCAGATATTGCCGGAAAAGCACTGCACAGGCCGCCCAGCTGTAATTTAAGGCAAAGCTGCGGGCATCAGCCCGCTTCAACTTAAGCGCTTTTTCGGTCGCAACGGCCAAATCATCATCCATGACACCCGCCCGCGGATCTGTGAGCACATCAATCGGCCCCATCACAGGATAAGCCGCCACAGGCACACCGCACGCCATCGCTTCAAGCATAACATTGCCAAACGTGTCGGTTTTAGATGGGAAAACAAAAACATCGGCGCTTTGATAATGCGCCGTCAATTCTTCCCCTTGTTTGCGCCCTACAAAAACTGCGTCGGGATAGTTGGATTCCAACTCCGCCCGTTGCGGCCCATCACCCACCACGATTTTCGTGCCAGGTACATTTAGCCGCAAAAAGGCCTCAACATTTTTTTCAACCGACACCCGCCCCACGCAAAGAAGGTGCGGCCCCGGCAAATCTTGGAATAGCGTTTTTTCACCCGGCGCAAATCGCGTTGAATCAACACCTCGGGTCCATTCAACAACATGTTGAAAGTCCTTATCTTTCAAGTCTTCAACAACCGAACGTGTCGGCGCCAGCGTGTGGGTTGCCGCCTCATGAAACCAACGCAAATAGGCGTATGACCATTCGCAGGGTACAGGGATGCGCGCCGCGACATATTCTGGAAATCGTGTGTGATAACTGGTGGTGAATGCCCAATGCTGAGCGGTGCAAATATAACGAGCCATCAGCCCCAACGGGCCCTCGGTGGCAATATGAATATGGTCCGGATCATATTGTTCTATGATGTGACCAATTTCGCCCAACCATGCCAATGAAAGTCTGATTTCAGGATAGGTAGGCAGCGGCATGGTCCAAAACCGCTCAGGTGTCAGATAGTCCACCTGATAACCGATTGCCCGAAGCTCCTGCCCCACCTTGTCCAAACAGCGTACAACGCCATTCACTTGTGGGTGCCAAGCATCGGTGACAATCAGCAGCCTTGTCATGCAACTTCACGCGCCTTTTTACGGCGCGCCTCTTGTTGGGGTTTGGTGGCCATGTCGGTCCAATGGATCAACTCAAACTGACCATCGTGATTTTCGACAATCGCGGTGCAACTCTCCACCCAGTCACCCGTATTGATATAACGCGTGCCATAAGTATCGTGCATGTCCGCATGATGAATATGGCCGCAAATAACGCCATCAACGCCGGTTTCTTTCGCTTCATGCGCCAGCGCTTCTTCATAACGCCCGATAAAGCTCACCGCATTTTTGACCTTATGTTTGGCCCAAGCGGACAAAGACCAATAATTCAGGCCCAATTTGCGCCGCACCCAGTTGACCAGAATATTGATGCGCAAGGCCGCGTTGTAAGCCCAGTCACCCACATGTGCCAGCCATTTGGCATGGCGCACCACCACGTCAAACTGGTCGCCATGGATCACCAGATATTGCTTGCCATCGGCAGCATGGTGGATCACGCGATCAATGATTTCGATATCGCCGAAATGGGTGCCGATATAGTCACGCAAAAATTCATCATGATTGCCCGGCAAATAAATAAGACGCGCGCCTTTGCGGGCTTTCTCCAGCAGTCGTTGCACCAAGAGATTATAGCTTGAAGGCCAATGCCAGGATTTCTGCAAGCGCCATCCATCAAGGATGTCGCCAACCAAATAGATCGTTTCAGCGTCATGAACCTGCAAAAAGTCGATCAGTTGGTCCACCCGGATGGTCCGCATGCCCAAATGGACATCGGATATAAACAAGGCTTTTACATGCCGGGTTTCGTGTTCTTGCATCATTCTTTTACGCTCGCATTTCTACTGCGCCCCAAATACTCAACCCGATTCAGGCGTCATTTTTGTGACACCTTACCTTGTTGCATTGCCTGGGGCAAAGGACCTATCGGGCCAACGTACCTTTCATGCCCACAATGCGTGCATAACTTCGCTCAATCATCTGAGCAAAAGCCGGGTCGCGTTCCGCTTCACTGATCAATAGATTGAGTATTTTGTCTGGCAATTCAAGGCTTGGTTCGCGCGTATTTGAAAAAAGCAAGATGTCATTGCCCGCGCGCACCGCCGCCAACACCGCTTCTTTAAAGCCATAATGCTTTGTGATCGCGCCCATTTCCAAATCGTCGGACACCACAACACCATTAAAGCCAAGCCCTTGGCGCAACACGCCATTAATCGCGACAGGCGATAGGCTGGCGGGATAATCATTGCTCGCCGCCTCAGCAAAGCTCTTGTGATAAAGGTGGCCCACCATCACCATTTGCGCCAAATTTTGGCTGATGAGTTTTTGAAACGGCACATATTCCGTGTCGCGCCAGCTGTCCGTGATGTCAGCAAAGCCCAAATGGCTATCGGCCTGACTGGACCCGTGGCCCGGGAAATGTTTCAGCGCTGTCAAAACACCTGCCGCCTTGTGACCCTTCACAAACGCAGCGCCATAATCAGTCACAACATCAGGGTTTGCTGAAAACGACCGGCCATATTTGGCGATAATCGGGTTGTTGCGGTTTACATTTACATCTACCACCGGCCCGAAATTCACATTAAAGCCCAACGCGGCCAAACGGCGCCCCAGATTCTCATAAAGCGTTTGTGCCGATCTGGCGTTCATAGAATTGGCCACATCGGCGGCGCTGGCGATTTCAGCGAACCCAACCGAGTTGGTCAGCCGCTCAACTTTGCCGCCTTCCTGGTCAATACTGATCAGCAAGGGCAAAGCTGATGGCACCACGGATTGCCAATCCGCATTTTTGCGTTTGACCATATCCACCGAGGCGACATTGTATTTCAAATACAACACACCGCCAATTTTCCCCTCTTTAGCCAAGGTTTTGACGCCATTGTGCCATTGGCCGGACGCTTGATCGCCCTGAAAGCCGATCATGATCATCTGACCGGCTTTTTCGCGCAGGGATTGCGCCATCGTTGGGAGAGAAAGTTGGGCGAAAACAACCGCCGCGAGGATAAAAAGACGCATAAGCACCGCTCTGTGAATCAAAAAACTATCAATGCGTGAGGAATATGCCTGAATTTGGGCTGCTAAACTGCATTTTTTTGCAGTGGTGCATTATAGCTTTCCAACAGATTGCAGAATTCTTCGCGGCCCAATGGTTTGCCGAACAGATAGCCCTGCCCGATATGGCAGCCAGCGCGCCGCAAAATATCCGCCTGCTCCTGCGTTTCGATGCCCTCAGCCACCACTTTTTTGTTCATATGTTTTGACAGCGAAACAACCGCATCAATGATCGCCATTGAATGCTGGTCTTGCGGCAAATTGCGCACAAAGGCCTGATCAATTTTGATCTTATTCACCGGCAGCTTGCTCAAATAGCTCAAGGATGAATAGCCCGTACCAAAATCATCGAGGGCAATACCCACACCGCGCTCAATAATAGAGTCGAGAATGCCAATGGTCCGGTCCTGTTTGGACACAAACACGCTTTCAGTGATTTCAATATCCAGTCGCGAAGGATCAAGCTGAGATTCCTTCAACGCATATTCGATATCGCCAAGAACATCGCCATATTCGAACTGAACCGCAGAAACATTCACCGCAATGCGTCCGCCGCGATTGGATTTCGCAGCATCCATGCAAGATTGTAAAAGCACCCATCGGCCAATTTCAATGATCATACCACTATCTTCCGCGACCGATATAAACCGGTCAGGACGAACGAAACCCAGTTCCGGGTGCTGCCATCTCACCAATGATTCCGCGCCTATAATGCGATTGGTGGCCAAATCCACCTGCGGCTGATATTGCAAAAACAATTGCCCATTCTGAACCGCATCCAACAAGGCCACCTCAATAGATTGCCGATCTTTAACCCGTGCGCTGAGCTCACTACGATAGGGGAAAAAGCTGTTCCCCGGCATCGATTTGGCCTCCGAATGCGCCATATCGACGTGGGTGAGCAAATCTTCAGCAAAATAGCCGGAATTATTGGTGTCCGTCATGCCCAAGCTGGCGCCGATCAACGCCCGGTGCGCACCGATGGTATAAGGCGACACGATGGCGCTGAGCACCTTATTGGCCAAGATTGGCACCTCATGCTCTTCCATCAAATGCGGGTAGACTGCTGCAAACCGATCCCCGCCCAACCGGGTGACGCTATAAAGACCCAGCTTACCCAAGCGTTTCACCACTTGTCGGAGCAACTCATCCCCGATGCTGATGCCCAAACTGTCATTGATGTTTTTAAAGCGATCCAGATCAAGCAACAATAGAGTCATATCGCGCGGTGTTGCGGAACGCGGTCGACAATAATTCTCCAACTCGACAACAAGTTTTTGTCGCGAAAATGCCCCCGTCAACGTATCGTAATTGGCCAAATAGGACAGGCGTTGCTCATGATTGAGACGCTCGGTCACATCACGAAACGTCAAGCACGCCACCTGCTCATTCACCCCATGGCCAAGATCAATGCGCGAAACGGTAATCGAATATTCGAGCGCGACCGGCCGCCCCGGATATCCCTTGTCGGCATAAATGCCCTGCTCAAAATGATGCAGGCTGGATACCTTGCTTGGAATCCCCGCCATCACCTTATGCCGCAATAGGCGCACCGCCTCTTTGAAGAACAGCCCCGGCAAAACCTGCGCTTTCTTGCCCGCAAGCCCAGCGCGCGCCTGCAATATTTCTTCGGCGGGGCGGCTCGCCGATACAATTCTCTCTTGGCCATCAATAATGATCACGCCATCAAAATTGTCCTCAACCACACGATCGAGAATGGCCTGCATGCGCACGTTTTCGATGCTGATTTGCTCAATGGCGGCACGTCGGACGGTCAGCTCGTAGAAGAAAAACACCACGATCACGCCAAAAGCCACAGTGTGCGCCGCCGCCGAGTTTATCAAATAGCCAAATTGCGACAGGGCGTAGAAGGCAAGCAACTCAACCAGGACAAAGGCGACAACATAAGTCGCAACCAACGACCAGATTGAAAAGGGCTTTCCGCGCAGAACAAGCGCCAACAACATGACAAACACCAGCAGCACACCTGGCCAGCTGCCGACCGATGTCAGTCGATTGCCCTCTAACCGGCTTTCGGCGGCCAGTGCCAGCAAAGCAACGCCGGGTATGTGACCATATTTGGGCACCAAAACAATGTCCCCAAGCTCAACAGCGGTGGCGCCCACCAAAACCGTTTTATTGGCCAGACGCTCGGGCTCAACCCGACGCTCGATCACATCAATGGCGGAGATAACGTCAATCTGAGCGATATCTAACCCATAATTGACGAGAACCGATGGTTGCGCCTCAGGCGCCTGATATTGGCTGATGGCAAAAGGCAAACTCTTAATGTTTTCACCCGCAATGCGTGCCCCGTTATCCAATTCCCGGATCTTGCCATCATCATCTGGACGCACATTAACAACAACCGGCTCGCCATAAGCACGAAACTGAGCCAATGGCAGCGAATTTGCGATGGCCACAGTGCCATCACGCTGGCGCACCAATTGATTGAAGCTCGCAAGATAGGTAAAGCCCCCAGCGCGTCCAAGCGCTTCAGTAAGCCTCAGATCATCAAGCGCATTCGAGGGCTGAGATAGATCAATATCCAAAGCGATCTCGTCGACTTGATATTCGATCAACCCATCAATGATTTGCGCGTGAACGCGCCGCGGCCATGGCCACTGTCCCACCTCTTCCAAACTGGCGGGATCAATTGCAACAATCACGATTTTTTCTGAGACGGGCTCATTGATCATCGAATAATGATATTCGTTGAAATATCGATCAAAAGGCACCAAGCCGCCAACCATTTCGACCAATAGCGCAAAGGCTGTCACCGCAACCAAAGTCAATATCTTTTTAAGCGTTAGCGCCATTTCGTCCCAAACTCGTAAGCCAATTACGATGATTGGCGGCTCCAACCCGGGTGAGTGCGCCGACAATTCAAGGCCATAAGACCATGAATTGGTTGCTATTCACTTTACGCTAAAATAAAACGGGCCCCTTTTACAAAGGGCCCGTTCACGTAATCAATCTTTTACTTCAAGAGCTGGAACTATCGTTCCTTGCCTTTTCCATTGTCGCCCGCATTGCCTTTGTTGTTGCTTCCAGCGTTGCCTTTGTTGTTGCTCCCGGCATCGTCTTTCACGTTACTCCCGGCATCGCCCTTGTCATTTCCGTTGCTGCTGCCACTGCCACCAGCGTTGCTATTGCCGCCCACATTGGGGTTGTTGGCATTTTCGTTTTTGGCTTTGGACTGGCTTGGCTGCTTGCTGGCGTTTAACGCCGCATTCCCAAGCCCTAACTTGGCTTTAAGTTCCGCAACATCGTTGGCGATGGGTTTATTGGACGCCATGCCAAAGAATGGCTCTATCGAACCGCGCCCGCTAACTTCGACAATTGCATTGGCGCCACCTTGTCGTCCCGCGCGTTGACCTGCCTTGACGTCAACTTTGACTTTTCGCTCATTATCTTGCACTTCAACACGACCTCGGCGCACTTGCACTTCGGCCGCATTGCCGTTCTTATCGGCTTTAACGGTGAATTTTGTTCCCTTAACAACAGCCGTAAGCAGCGGCGCCCGAACAGCAAAATGCTGAACATTCTGCTTTTCAACATCGACGGTGATTTCGCCAAAATCCTGCTCGACTACAGTTGAAAGTGCACCCACACGATCCTTGATACGAATGCGAGTGTCGCCCCGCACATCAATTGACTCCTTGCCACGCATGAAGACAACACGTGCATTTGGTGCTGTTTGAATGGCTGCTGAACTGTCCACGACATGGCCCCGGAAAATCTGCTGCCAATCACCATCATCAAATACAAAAACGCCACCACGCAACTTGTTGGCCACCCACTCCTCTGCAAATCCATGGGACACCGCCAACGGCACCACAAACGCAAAGAAAACAAGGATCAATTTCGTAATTCTGATCATGCTTCACCTCTCCAAATCTCGTCTGAAAACATTACGTCAGCCGGGCAAAACAAGTTCTTAAGTGCTCAAGTTGATTAGAGAGATAGTTAAACAATACTAAACATACCGCTCATCAAAAAAATGCCGCGGCAAACGCCGCGGCACCAACTGATCTCAATGCGTTTTAGCGCTGGTAAATGTCCTATCTTGAACCTGCACCGCTCGGCTTACCCGCGTCACTCGGCTTACCCGCGTCACTCGGCTTACCCGCATCACTTGGCTTACTCGCATCACTTGGCTTACTCGCGTCACTAGGTTTGCCCGCATCGCTAGGTTGCCCAGCATCACTCGCGCTGCTGGCGCCACTGCCGGCATTTTCGGGTGCGCCAGCCACTTGCGCCGCACTGCCAGCATTGTCACCTTGCGCATTCGCTGCGCCTGCCCCGGCCTCAATGCCTAATTTCTCTCGCAGTTCGCTGCCACTGCTCGCCAATGGTATATTGCTCGCCATGGAGATAAATGGCTCCACTTTACCGCGACCGCTAACTTCAACAATTGCGTTAATGCCGGCGCTGCGCTGCGCTTTTTGGCCCGCTTTGACATCAATCTTGACCTTGAGTTCGGTGTCTTGCACTTCAACCCGCCCGCGACGCACCAGCACTTGTGCAGCGGCGCCCTCTCTGCTGGCGATAACGGTGAATTTTGTGCCCTTCACAACCGCAGTCAATAACGGTGCCTGCACGGCGAAATGCTGCACATTTTTGCGCTCAACATCCACGGTGATTTCACCGAAATCCTGTTCAACAATTGTGGAAAGTGCGCCCACGCGATCCTTAATACGAATACGTGTATCGCCCCGCACATCAATTGACTCCTTGCCACGTGTAAAAACAGCGCGTGCATTAGGTGCCGTTTGAATCGCGGAAGAGCTGTCCACCACATATCCGCGAAAGATTTGTTGCCACTCCGCACCACTATAAACGAATACGGCTCCGCGCAACTTGCTGGCTGTCCACTGTTCCGCCATTGCTGCGTGCGCCGAAACGCTTGTTAAGATGATTGCGAAAAACAATATTATTTTGGCAAATCTGCCCATGATCCTGCCTCAGTTTTTGAACCTACCTCATACTAAGAATGGTAGTGCAAACAGGACGTTAACAATTAATTTTGAAACCAAACGAGGTTAATAAAGGTAAATTATTTAACCAAAAGAATAAAAAAACGCTGCGTGAAAAAATCCGCGCAGCGCCTAAAATACGATCAACTACAATGAGTTATCGGTTTGCCCGGTTTTCGATCAAATCGTCCACCACCGATGGATCGGCCAAAGTTGAGGTATCACCCAACGAGCCAAAATCGTTTTCCGCAACCTTACGTAGAATACGACGCATGATTTTGCCGGAACGTGTCTTGGGCAATCCTGGTGCAAACTGGATCAAATCTGGCGACGCGATCGGGCCAATTTCTTTGCGTACCCAATTGCGCAATTCCTTTTTCAGCTCTTCACTTGGTTCTTCGCCTGACATCAAGGTCACATAGCAATAAACGCCCTGCCCCTTCACATCGTGCGGATAGCCAACAACAGCCGCTTCTGAAACCTTATCATGTGCAACCAGCGAGCTTTCAATCTCAGCCGTGCCCATGCGGTGGCCAGAAACGTTCAGCACATCGTCGACCCGACCCGTGATCCAGTAATAGCCATCTTCATCTCGACGACAGCCGTCACCCGAGAAATAGTAGCCCTTATAGGTCTCAAAATAGGTCGATACAAACCGCTTATGGTCGCCATAAACAGTGCGCATTTGGGCTGGCCAACTGTCCTTGATGCACAACACGCCTTCAGCTTTGGTGTCCGTTTGCACATTGCCTTCTTGGTCCAAAATCTCAGGCTGTACGCCGTAAAATGGCATTGTGGCTGAACCGGGTTTTGTTGGTGTCGCACCTGGCAACGGCGTGATCATAAACCCGCCCGTCTCGGTCTGCCACCACGTGTCCACAATCGCACATTTGCCGCGGCCAACATGCTTATTGTACCACTCCCAAGCCTCTGGGTTGATTGGCTCACCCACAGAACCCAAAATGCGCAGGGAAGAAAGATCCGCCCCGTCAACATATTCATCACCAGCGCCCATCAAAGCCCGAATGGCAGTTGGTGCAGTGTAGAAAATATTGACTTTGTGCTTGTCACAAACCTGCCAGAACCGCGAAGCATCCGGGTAGTTTGGCACGCCTTCAAACATCAGCGTGGTCGCCCCATTCGCCAATGGGCCATAAAGAATATAGGAGTGGCCTGTTACCCAACCCACATCGGCAGTGCACCAATAAATGTCGCCCTGCTTGTAATCAAACGTCACTTCATGGGTCAGTGAGGTATAAACAAGGTAGCCGCCCGTTGTGTGCAGCACACCTTTGGGCGTGCCTGTGGAGCCAGAAGTGTAAAGGATAAATAGTGGATCTTCCGCATTCATCCGCTCTGGCTTACAAAACTCGTCAACGCCAGTTGCAGCCTCGTGCCACCAAACGTCGCGGCCACCCTTCATTTTGATGTCGTTGCCGGTGTTTTCCACCACCAGCACTTTTTCAACACCATGGGCATGTTTCAGTGCCTCGTCCACATTGGCCTTCAACGGCACGGTTTTGCCACCGCGACGACCTTCGTCAGCGGTCACAACGACAGCGCTGTCACAGTCGTTAATCCGGCCCGCCAAAGCTTCAGGGGAAAAGCCACCAAACACAACGGAGTGAACGGCGCCGATGCGCGTACACGCCAACATTGCGTAGGCCGCTTCTGGGATCATGGGCAAATAAATGGTGACGCGGTCACCCTTTTTCACACCCAATTCCTTCAACACATTGGCAAAGCGACACACGCGACGGTGCAACTGGGCATAAGTGATATGCTCATCTGTATCAGGCTCGTCGCCTTCCCAAATGATCGCGGTTTCGTCAGCGCGGTCTTTCAAATGACGGTCAATGCAGTTGACTGAAACGTTCAACTCGCCGTCTTCAAACCATTTGATTGACACATCTGGGTATTCGAAAGTCGTGTTTTTGATTTTGGTCGGCTCTTTCATCCAATCGATGCGCTTGGCCTGCTCTTTCCAAAATCCCTCAGGATCATTGACCGACTGCGCATAAAGCGCGTCGTACTGATCCTTTGTGGTCAATGTGCGTGAGACAATATCTTTAGGTGGTTGGTAAATGTCCGAACTCATTGGACGGTTCCTCCTCGATCAATCCAATCATAAAGAGACCGTTGCCGACCTCCAGTTGAATACGGTCAACACACATCCAAATTGAATATGTGAGTTGTCCCCACAACACCGTGCTAAAAGGGCTAATGGTTGCGGGGCCATCGGTCAATATCACCAGCCCCGATTTAGACCGGTTTTCGCTGAATTATTGTGCAACCGACCACGTATATTCAACACTTTTAAAGAAGATTACCCCAAACTGGCGCAACACCAAATGGGGAATTGGGACATGTCCGACGCAAAAACACCAAATTTTCAACCTGCACGTGAGGATGAAATCGATTGGGTTTTATACATGGTGCACCGCGCCATCGACGAATCTGAGTTCTATTGTGACGCGTTCAAAGAGGCCGAACGTGAACGCATGAACATTCACTTCATCACCGCGCTTTGGGAATATGACCCACAACATCTGTTCGTTCTGCGCAAAGGCGATGAAAAAGTGGGCATCATGATCTCCGGCCCCGACAATGGCGTCGTGTTTCTGTACTGGTCCTACATTTTGCCCGAACACCGCGCCTCAACCATCGCGATCAAGGCCAACAAGAGTTTTCTACAAATGTTCGACAATGGGCATTGGCATAAATTGGTGACCTTTACCCGCACAACCAACGAAAAAGCCAACATCATTCTGGCGCGCTATGGCTGGACCGAGGTGGCCCAACTGAACAATCATATTTTCGGCGAAGATTACAAAATTTTTGAGATCCAGATGGAGAAAACGGTGCCCGGCTATCGCCCCTTCCGGGTGCCTGGGCGCCTCGAGCGTCTCAAACGCAAAGTCCTCAAAATTTTCGGCAAATAGGGGGCAATATGAAAGTGTGGCTGCAAACAGCAATGCTGCCGGGCATTCGCAAACGGTGCCTAAAAACGGCGCTGATTGTGGGCACCCTGCTAATGTTGATCAATTATTATGACCGCTTGATGATCGGGCAATTGCTCATGACAGACCTGATCAAAATTGCGCTCACCTATTGCGTGCCCTTTGTGGTTTGCACCACAGCGTCGGTCAGCGCCGTGCTTGAAAAGCGTGAACAGAGATCAAACCCCGTCCATAAGACGTAATTCTTGCCCCCTCTCCTTTAACATGCCAGATTTGCAGCGCATTTAGCGTACAACGCAATTTGTAAAAGCGCATCAAAGGATCGAGCATAAGTGCTGAACATCATCACATTTGGGACAGCGGTCTATATTGCAATTGTGTCGGGCATCACCTTGCGCATCCTCGCCCGCAAGCATATTTCCAGCTCCGCACGGCTGGCCTGGTTCATTGTGGTCATCACACTCCCGGTGGCGGGCACGGTGCTGTACGCCCTGCTGGGTGAAGTGCACATCTCGCAAAAGCTACGCTCCAGCAAAGCCCGTTTGCTAACCCAGATGAAAGAACTGGAGCATGAAAAGCTATGCGGCGACCCGGCACCCTATAAAAAGGTGCCCCAACGCTATCATGCCATCTTCGAATATGCCCAAACCATCAATGACTTTCCCCTTTCCGATGGCAACAGCGCCGAACTGATGGCCGACGCCGACGAAACGCGGCGACGGATCATTGAAGACATTGATCAAGCCAAAGACCATGTGCATCTGCTCTATTATATTTGGCTAACGGATACGACAGGCACCGAAATCGCCGAAGCGGTGATCCGGGCCGCTCAGCGCGGCGTCGCCTGCCGCGTCATGGCCGATGCGATCGGCTCACGCGCGCTGCTCAAATCTGATTTGTGGGTCAAAATGCAACGCGCGGGCGTGCAAACAGAAACCGCCATGCCGTTTGAAAGCATGATCGCAACGCACCTGTTGAACCGGTTTGACCTGCGCAATCACCGCAAAATCACGCTTATTGATGGCAAAATTGTTTATTGCGGCAGCCAGAATTGCGCAGATCCAGAATTTCGCCCAAAGGCAAAATATGCCCCATGGATTGATATTATGGCGCGAATGGAAGGCCCCGTGGTCAACCAAACCCAGCTGCTATTTGCGAGCGATTGGATGAGCCGCCGCGCCGACGCGCATCTAGATTCATTTCCGCTCAATGGCACACCTGTTGAAAATGGCTTTGTGGCACAAGTGAACGGCAACGGCCCAACAGAACGGCGCGGTGCCGCAGCGCATTTGTTCGCAACGCTGATCCAATCGGCCGATGAAGAGATCAACATCACCACCCCCTATTTTGTGCCCGACATTATCGTGCTCAACGCCTTGTGTGCCGCGGCCATCCGTGGTGTGAAAATCAATATGATTGTGCCGCGGAAAAATGACAGCTGGGTGGTCGCCACCGCCGCCAAATCATTCTACCCAGAAGTGTTGACCGCAGGCATCCGGGTGCATGAATATGTCGGTGGGTTGCTGCACGCAAAATGCCTCACCATTGATGGCCGCGTAACCATGATTGGCTCGTCAAACCTGGATTTGCGCAGCTTCGATCTAAACTATGAAAACAACACCATCATCTATGACAAAATATTCACAAACGAAGTGAACGAGCGGCAACAGCAATATTTGAAAAATTCTATTGAAGTTCACCTGGAAGAAGTGAGCAGCTGGCGACTGCCCGTAAGGATTTGGCATAATGTGATTGGCACGTTGGGGCCGGTGCTCTAGTCGTTCGGCCCTTTTTTGCGGAATGAGTTGACCCACCGCATCGCGTTCGCCTTCACATCGCGGATCAAAAACAGGGTTTCACCAACCAACCGCGGCACAAACCAATGGGCATAATTCATCACCGGGGGCACTGTCGTGATCGCACCCGCCTTGCCCGCCATGCCCTTTTTGAACTGGTGTAGCCCCAAAAAGCCATCCGTACCACCCAAATCATACCATTTGACCCGGGGCTGAGTGCCCAACCAACGCATGATTTCCCAATGCATGAAATAGCCCGCTTGCATCGGCAACGCTTTATCATTGGTCGCGCCATAAAGATAAACGGCCGTGTCGCCGCCCACAAAAACAATCGCCCCAGCCACCGCTTCTTGTTCATGATAGACCATGAAAATCTCAGGACGGATCGAGGGATCAATATTGTCCATCAAATGGTTGAGCGAGTCATAGGCGGAATAATCGGGAAACTGCTTGCGCGCCGTCATCTCTTCATAAAGCGCGTTAAATTCTGACATTTTGTCTGGGCCAACATGCTCAAACCGCATTTCATTTTTTTCTGAATTGCGCAAATGCTTGCGCCACTTTTGATTAAAGCTGGCGCGCATCTCATCATCAGAGAGATCGACATTGACGAAATAGCGATTGGGAAAGGGCAATCCGGCCCCTTTTTTGAAGCCACTTTCGCGCAGATATTCGAATGCCGGATTTGGTTCAACGGGCACCGCGCGCGGCAAGATGGACAGCATCAAACGCCGCTTCACCGCATATTCATGCTTAAGCCAATCAACAACGGCCTGATAATCGGCACGTGCGCTGGGCAAACTATTGTCGAGAAGTATCGGCCCCCATTTACAAACGGCCAAACCACCAAGCCCCATTGGCGCGGTGCGGTGCATCACCAAACAGCCCGCAATGAGGCGGTCACCAGCATAAAAATTCAAGCGATCAAGCTGCATGGCCGGCCAACGCTCAGAGGCGAAGACATCCAATTGTTCCTGACAAACATCATCAAACAGATGCGCTTGCGCATCCCAACTGGCGGCGTCCATCTCTTCCACGCGCAAGGATTGATCAACGGTCACCTGATCTAATTCTACAGCCAATGCCATTCCACCCATCAAACGATCCAACTCGGGCCAACCCCGTCGTTTCTATACTGAAGTCTCGGTATATTGACGACGATTTTACCCAAACTTAGTTAAAACACGACAAGTGATAAGATTTGGTAAGGGTGGTGGAAACCGCTAGGCTTGCTCAAGCTCGATATGACGCTGCTCGGCCCACTGCGCATATTCTTTCATGCTCAAAAGTGAGGCTGCCTCTTCATCGACAACCACAACAGCATGCTGATGCATTTGTAACGCAGAAGCTGGACACGCCGCAGATACCGGGCCTTCCACGCACCCGCGCACCGCTTCGGCCTTTGTTGCGCCTGTTGCCAAGAGCAGCACTTCCTTCGCATCCAAAATGGTGCCAATCCCGGTGGTGATCGCATCGGTTGGCTGGAACTCATCCGCATCAAAATATCGTGAATTGGCTTTAATCGTTGATTTAGTGAGTGTTTTGACCCGTGTGCGGGACGCAAGGCTCGACAAAGGCTCGTTAAAGCCGATATGCCCGTTCACGCCGATACCCAACAATTGCAGATCAATGCCGCCTGCCGCTTGGATCTCTTTTTCATAGCGCACGCACTCCGCATTCGGATCAGCGGCGGCCCCGTCAGGCACGTGGGTGCGCGCCTTGTCGATATCGATGTGATCGAACAATTTTTCATTCATAAAGTGGCGGTAACTCTGCGCATGATCGCCCGCCAACCCGATATACTCATCCAAATTGAAGCTGGTGACATCTTTAAAGCTCACCTCACCGCGCTGATTGGCCCCAATCAAACGCTGATAAAGCGCAACAGGTGATGACCCGGTCGCCAAGCCCAAAATTGAATTCGGCTGCGCTTTAAGCTGATCAACAAAATAATCACACGCAAAATCGGCTACGGCCTCGGCATTTTCTAGAATGACCAATCGCACCTTAATCTCCAGTCGTTCGGTATTATGCGGCGCTACTCCGCCCGCATTTCGGTTGCAAATACGTAGCGATCCCCACGATAATAGGATCGCGTAAACTCCATTGCAGCACCTGATTGGTCAAACGAGCGACGCTCGATATCCAAAACCGCGTCACCTTCTTTCACGCCCAAAAACCCAGCCAACTCCGCCGTGCAATTCACCGCACGAAGACTTTGCTGGGCTTTGACCGGACGATAGCCCCCGGCCTGAAGCAACTCATAAAGCGAGTCCCCTTCGGCAACATGATCGGCATTGATGATCGAGGTGGGGAAATAGGCAAGCTCGTACGCCATGATGGCATTATCCGCATAACGAATACGCCGAAAACATGAAACCAACGTGTCAAATGACACGCCCAAAGCCATGGCCACATCAGGTTGTGGCAACACCACCCCTTTAAAGACCAGCTTAGAACTCGGCTCCATACCACGATTGCGAATGTCTTCGGAAAACCCGTTCAAAAACGCCAAGGATTTTTCGATCGACCGCGGCCGATTGCGCGGCACATAGGTGCCTAATCCTCGTTTTTGCACCAATTGCCCGTCGGTCAATAACGGCTTGAATGCACTCCGAATGGTCACACGAGACAAACCCAGCTTTTCAGACAACTCGCGCTCCGCAGGCAAAAAGTCGCCAGGGCCAAGCACACCACGCTCAATGGCGTCGCGCAACCCTTCGGTCAACACACCATAACGTGCGCCTGGACGGGTCAACGCGGATTTCAAATGATCAATAAGCTGCGCTGGATCATGTTCTGGTGCTGCCAAGTCGTCCACTCTATTCCTCCAAGATACACCAATTGGAAACTGATTGCTTTTGATCACAACGGTGCATTTTCATATCGCCTACAAATAAAGAAGACTCGGCAGCACAGGCTGCTGCCCGCCAAAGATACCAATAAAATACCTATACCGTCAATTTGAAACTGCACAACTGTCGGCAAACAGTGTCGATAACTGAGTTTAGCCAAGAATCCTTTGATTAAAAGCCCATATTCGCGTTTTCAGCAAACAGATGCGGCAGATCAGGATTTGGCAGAACCGCCAGACCAAAAGATGGGCACAGTACCCGTCCACAAAATACGCGCATCCCGATCCGTCACATTGCGCCAGCTATGTTGCCGTGTGGACCGAAAATGCAGGCTATCGCCCGCTGCCAGCGCCACAGATTCACCCTCAACATCGGTGGTCACTTCACCTTCAAGAATGAAAATAATCTCTTCGCCTTCATGACTGACCGTCTCCGACTGATAGCCGGCAGGCACAGTGATGATAAAGGACGAAAGCACGTTTCCGGCAAAATCTGCGCCCAAGCGCTCATATTTCAGTGACGAATCATCAACAGAAAAGCTCTCTCTTTCACCCGATTTGGTGGTCCCCCGGATCACAGCCGGCGAAGAAATGAAATATTCCATCTCTACATCCAAACTGCGCGAAATAAGCGACAATGCCCCTAAAGAGGGCGTGGCTTGATCCCGCTCCACCTGACTGAGAAAGCCAACAGATAGGTTTGCCGCTTCACCCAACGCCTTCAACGTCATGTTCAATTTGCGCCGCCGTTCACGAATAAGCGCGCCAATCAATGGCTGACCTGTGTGCGCATTGAGGGTTTTGGAAGAGCCTTTTGTCATATTTTCGGTTACCTATCGAAAAATTTTTGATATAACAAAAATTGTTTTACTGTTCTGCTGGAATAGTCCGTGACACGACGATTCTCAGTTTTCAACGGCTTTAGATAAAGCCTCGCTTAAAAATCACATTGTGTCGCCAAATACTAGGGAAAAAACCCAATATTCACGCGGCAATTTCTAAAGAGTACAATATAACAATGCAAGAATTGGCCAGAATCATTTCGCAACCCGACGCCGAAACCAACTTGTACGCGCGTTTAGAACAAGAAGTACAACAACAGGTCGGCGCTAAACTTGTCACCTTGATGTGGCTTGATTTTGAAGCGGGTCGCGCACGTCGAATCTATACCAATCGCCCAGATTTATACCCCACCGATGACAGCAAACCGATCACGAAAAATCCTTGGCACGAGCATGTGATTGTCAATCAAAACACCTTTGTCGCCAACAGCTTGGACGAAATGGACGAGCAATTCGCCGACAAAGAGTTTTTCTCAGCCCACGGCTGCACTTCCGTTTTGAATATGCCCATCATTATTGATGGCAAAACTGTCGGTTCACTAAATCTATTGCATGAAGATAATCATTTTACCCCGGCGCGGATAAAGCAAACACAAGAGCTTGTTCTCACCGCCATGCTTTGTATTATGCTGCAACAATCCAAGCTAACCAAAGCATAGGTCAATCAGCGCATTATGCAGTTCGAATCCATCGTCACATCAACGGTTGAATGGGGCTCCACCTATGGCATGGCCGCCATCGTCGCCATAATTGTTATTATTGTAGGCTGGTTTGCCTCAGGTTGGCTCTCCTCCGCCATCATAAGGGTATTGCCCCACAACAAGGCCTTTGATGAGACAATTGCGCCGATGATCTCGCAAATCGTGCGCTATTTGGTGCTCATCATTGCGATTGTCATCGCGCTGAGTGAGTTGGGCGTGCAAACGGCATCAATCCTCGCGGTGCTCGGTGCCGCAGGTTTGGCCATTGCCCTCGCGCTGCAAGGCACCCTGTCAAACATCGCAGCGGGTGTGATGCTGCTTTGGCTGCGCCCCTTCAATGTTGGCGATTATGTGGAAGCCGACGGCATCAATGGCATCGTCAAGCAGGTTGGCCTGTTCGCCACCCGCATGCGCACCCTGGACGGCAAATTTCTTTTTGCGCCAAATTCAAAGATTTGGGACGCAACCATCGTCAATTACAACCGCGAAATGACCCGTCGCGTCGACTTCAGTGTCGGCATCGATTACAGCGCGGACATATCAAAAGCCCGTGCGGCCCTGCTGGCCGCAGCCGCGCAAGATGAGCGTGTGCTCAAAGCACCCGAACCTGTGGTCTATGTCATGGGCCTTGGCGACAGCTCAATTGATCTGCAACTGCGCTGCTGGACCAAAACAGAAGACTATTGGGAAACCGCCATGTCCATGAACGAAAAAGGCAAATTGGCATTGGATGCGGCCGGCGTGGCTATTCCGTTCCCGCATGTTCAATTGGTGCGCCCGACCACCGATGAATAATTAGGCCTTGACCTAAGGGCCCGCGAGGCCCCCTACTTGCCATTAGACCAACTCGAAAAGTAGGATCGAATGAGTATGGAAAACATCACACTTTGGGATGGTCAAACAATCCCACGCCTTGGATTTGGCTGCTGGGCCATTGGCGGCCCGTTTTGGGCCGATGCTATCCCGGTCGGCTGGGGCGTGGTCGACGACAATGAATCAAAACGCGCCATTCAAGTCGCATTGGATGCTGGCATCCGCTTTTTCGATACGGCCGACGTTTATGGCGCTGGCCATTCGGAAAAAGTGTTGGGCGAAGCCCTTAAAGGACACGATGATATCATTGTGGCCACCAAGTTTGGCAATCAGTTCGACGAGGACACAAAGCAGGTCACTGGCCGGGGCGCCGACCGCGCTTATATCCGCAAGGCCGTGCAAGCATCGCTCCGCCGCCTAAATCGCGATTATATCGACCTCTATCAATTACACATTGATGATCTGGATGGCGATGACGCGCAGGAAACACAAAGCGCGTTGGAAGAGCTCGTCTCCGAAGGGCTGATCCGCGCCTATGGCTGGTCGAGCGACTATCCAGACCATTCCAAGCAATGGCTTGGCGGCAAGAACTATCGTTCAATCCAGCATGATCTAAACCTCTTCACGCCAGCCACAGAAACATTGGCTCTGGTGGAAGAGAACGACATGGTCTCCATCAACCGCGCGCCCCTCGCCATGGGCATGTTGAGCGGCAACTACAAACTCAACCACAGTTTTGGTGAGGATGACGTGCGCTCAAGCGGCACACCTTGGATGAAAAAGATGGGCAGTGTGCAATCTGAGGAAGAAGCCCAGACGCGCCTCGAGGGCATACGTGAGTTACTCACAACTGGTGGCCGCACCACGGCTCAAGGCGCATTAGGGTGGATTTGGGCTCAAAGTGATCGCGCCCTGCCCATCCCCGGCTTTAGAACCGAAGCGCAAGCCCATGAAAATGCAGGTGCGCTTGAATTTGGTCCGCTGGACGTGGATGTTCTGCACGAAATAGACGAGCTGGTAAAAGGCAATTTCAGCTAATCAAAACACCACGGGCGAGGCGATGAACCACACCGCCTCGCCCTGATGTCTTATTGCTTATTTCGCGTCAATGCCCTGATAGGCTTGGTCGCCCCAAAGCTCTTTCACGCGTTTGTCGCGACCGCAGGTCAAGCGATAGAAATTATAGCGTATTGGATTTTTGGTGTAGTAATCCTGGTGGTATTCTTCAGCTTTGTAAAAGCGATCATCTTCAATGATTGGCGTCAGAATACGCTGACCAAGCGCCGCTTCAGCCTGTTCTTTTGAGGCCAGCGCCGCAGCTTCCTGATCCGCTGTTCGGGTGAACACGGCCGTGCGATAGCTGTTGCCCCGGTCACAGAATTGACCGCCCACATCAACAGGATCCACCGTGCGCCAGAAAATATCGACCAGTTCACGATAGCTCACCACGTCATTGTCAAAAACAACCTCAACCACTTCATAGTGGCCTGTGCCACCAGCGGTCACTTGCTCATAGGTAGGGTCTTCCACGGTACCACCCGTATAGCCGGAGATGGCTTCCGTGACGCCCTCGACTTTTTCGTAATCAGCTTCCACGCACCAAAAACATCCGCCTGCGAATGTGGCGCGCTCTTCCACGGCCTGCGCCGCACCGACGCTCATCAGACTTGCTAGAGCGATATAAATAAATGCTCGCATGTTCATTCTCCTTTGTATGGAAACGAACATGACGCCGACAAAGTTCACTTACAAATCACCATAACGTCAAAAAAGGTGCCGAAACAATTCCGGCACCTTTCCGTATGAGTCAAATCAGCAGCAAGCTGCAAGCTGACCTATGAGTCAATTTGAAGGGCTTGAATCTCTTGCCCTATGAGTCAAGTGGACTATCCAGCCATCGCCCCTTGAGCAGATGCCCCACGCTCCACCAACAAACGGTTATAAGCGTTCAGATAGGCCCGTGCAGACGCCACCAACGTGTCCGGCTCTGCGGTACGCCCTGATGCAATCTTGCCGTCCATTTCCAAACGCACATGGGCGTTGGCCTGGGCATCGGTCCCGCCGGTCACCGCATCAACACCATAGAGCACCAAGTGCGGATCAGCACCCACAGCCGCTTTAATGGCATTGAAAATCGCATCAACTGAGCCCGTGCCCGTGACGCTAACAGATTTCTGCTCGCCTTCAATCGACAACACCAAGTCGCACCGATGCTCGCCACCTGTGGAGGTGCTGACGCTCATGGAGACCAGCTTGATCTTATCTTCAACTGAGCCCATTTCATCATCAACCAAGGCCACCAAATCTTCGTCATAGACGTGCTTCTTACGGTCAGCCAATTCCTTGAAACGTTGGAACGCCTCTTGGAAGGCGTTGTCGCCTAACTCATAGCCCAATTCTTTCAGCTTTTCCTTGAACGCATGGCGGCCCGAATGCTTACCCATCACCAAGGAGGTGGCTTTGATGCCCACACTTTCCGGCGTCATGATTTCGTAGGTCTCAGCGTTTTTCAACATGCCATCCTGGTGGATGCCGCTTTCGTGCGCAAAGGCGTTTTTACCCACAATTGCTTTGTTGAACTGCACATTGAAGTTTGACGCAGCCGCCACAATCTTCGACGCGCGTGCCAAATGGGTTGAATCGATTTCCGTGTGATAGGGCATGGTATCGCCGCGGGTTTTAATCGCCATCACGATCTCTTCAAGCGCGGCATTACCTGCCCGTTCGCCCAAACCATTGATCGTACATTCCACCTGCCGTGCACCCGCGCGCACCCCGGCCAATGAGTTGGCGACGGCCAAGCCCAAATCGTTGTGGCAATGTGTAGAGAAAATTGCCTTATCGGCATTAGGCACAGTTTCGATCAAGGTTTTGATCATGTTGTAATATTCTTCCGGCACCGCATAGCCGACTGTGTCCGGAATATTGATGGTGGTTGCGCCAGCATTAATCGCCGCTTCCACACATTTGGCCAAAAAGTCCATCGGCGTGCGGGTGGCGTCCATGCCGGACCATTCCACATCATCAATCAAGTTGCGGGCCTGAGTCACGGTTTTGGTGACAATCTCCAACACTTCATCCTGAGTCTTGCGCATTTGGTGCGCCAAGTGAATTGGCGATGTGGACACGAATGTATGGATACGACCGCGATTGGCGTTGCGCACCGCTTCAGCCGCCCGATCAATATCGGCGGGGATGGCGCGCGCCAAGCCAGCAATGACGGAGTTTTTCGACCGACGGGCAATCTCAGCCACCGCCTCAAAGTCACCATTAGACGCGATGGGGAAACCAGCCTCGATAATATCGACGCCCATATCGTCCAACAATTCGGCAACTTGCAGCTTTTCTTCAAACGTCATGGTCGCGCCCGGCGACTGTTCGCCATCGCGCAAGGTGGTATCAAAGATAAAGACCTGATCGGTATTGGTATTTTGTGTTTGTTCGCTCATTTTCAAAACTTTTCTCTAGACAGGGCGCATCGCCCAAAATTGACCTTTGGTGTGCAAATTCCCCTAAATACCCGTTCTCCCTGATGAGAACCGTCGGTACTCAGGGGCTAATAAGGAGTAGGTCTAGAGATAGGTTTTGCGCGCGCAGCAACAGGCCGTCGGCCAAGAGGCGACGGTCAGAATAATCAGTGCTGTGCAACATACGGGTCATAGCCTACCCAAAACTGTTTAACGCAAACTAGGTTCAAATCACCTGCAAGTCTAATCGAGACGCGTTAAGATTTCTAGACATTTTTGTCCAAATCCGACCAGTGCCAGCCAACTTAACTCAACAAATCCAGCTCGCCGTGCCCTGTGATGACCACATGGCCACCCAAACCCGCATGCACCAACGCGCCCTGCTCGACCTTGGCTTGGGCTTCAATAAAGCCCGGACGCCCCATTTCCACCCCTTGGCGCACCACAAAATCCGTCTGCCCTTCTTTAAACCGACCGTGATCCATCAATTGCCCAATCATGGCAGAGACCGCTGAGCCCGTGGCCGGGTCTTCCTTAAAGCCGTTCAAGTCAACAAAGGTGCGGGCGGCATAATCAACATCATCTTCCAGTGGCGTGGGGCTATAAACAAATACGCCGGTAGACTGGTCGCCAAATATATCAACCCAACCCCGCCGCTGAAACTTGATTTCTTTAAGCACTGACGCGTCTTTCACCGGCACCATTGTAAACGCAACCCCCGCCGAATAGACCGCAGGCACCAGATCTCCACATCCGATTTGATGCGGCAAAAGCCCTAAACATTCGGCCACATCATCAACGTTGGAAACCTCTCCAACCCGCTCCGGCAGTTTTGGCAAACCAAACCGCGCGTGGCCCGACATTTTGCCCGAAGGCGTCATGACAGCGACGACGGTGCCGATTTGCTCTTCCAATCGCACCGCGCTGGTGCTGTGGCGCAGGCCAAGGGCTACTGAAACGCCAACCGTTGGGTGCCCCGCAAAGGGAAGTTCACGCGTTGGGGTGAATATCCGCACCTTTGCCAAATGGCGCAAAGTGCGCGGCTTATGCACGAATATCGTCTCAGATAGATTGAACTCTTGCGCAATCTTCAACATGGTCTCGTCGGGCAAGCCATCCGCCTCGAACACAATGGCCAGCGGATTGCCGGCAAAGCGTTCTTTCGTGAACACGTCCGCGATCATAAATGGATATTTCATGCACACTCCGAAACTGAATCGTTCGATCTATTGAAACAGTTTCAGTTTACACGACCACGACTAACGAAGTTTGAATAAAAAAAGGGGCGCCGAAGCGCCCCTATAGTTAGCTCTGGGAGAGCTAGGGTTTACCCCTTCAAAAGCTAGTTTTTGGCTTTGTCCACCAAAGCACCAGCTTTAATCCATGGCATCATATCGCGAAGTTTTTCACCAACTTCTTCGATTTGGTGCGCGTCATTATTGCGGCGTGTTGCCTTAAAGCTAGGCTGACCAGCTTTACATTCCAACATCCAATCGCGCGTAAAGCGACCTGATTGAATATCTTCAAGCACACGCTTCATCTCGGCTTTTGTTTCTGACGTCACGATGCGTGGGCCAGTAACATATTCGCCATATTCGGCTGTGTTTGAAATTGAGTAGTTCATGTTGGCAATGCCGCCCTGATAAATCAGATCAACAATCAATTTCACTTCGTGCAAGCACTCGAAATAAGCCATTTCCGGCGCATAACCAGCTTCCACCAATGTTTCAAAGCCTGCGCGGATCAATTCAACCAAACCGCCACACAAAACAGCCTGCTCACCAAACAAGTCGGTTTCGCACTCTTCTTTGAACGTGGTTTCGATGATGCCTGAGCGGCCGCCACCAACACCAGAAGCATAAGCCAATGCCACATCTTGCGCATTGCCGGTCGCATCGTGGTGGATCGCCACAAGGCAAGGCACACCGCCACCTTTTTCAAATTCGCCGCGCACTGTGTGACCTGGGCCCTTTGGCGCAATCATGATCACATCAACACTGTCTTTTGGCTCAATCAAGCCATAGTGCACGTTCAAACCGTGGGCAAAAGCAATCGCTGCGCCATCACGAATGTTGGGTGCAATTTCATTGTTGTAGATGTCAGCCTGCAACTCATCAGGTGTGGCCATCATCATCACGTCTGCCCACGCAGCGATGTCAGAAACGCTCATCACTTTAAGGCCATCAGCTTCCACTTTCTTCGCGGTGGATGACCCCTCACGCAAACCAATCGCAATGTCAGTCACACCAGAATCTTTCAGATTCATCGCATGTGCCCGACCTTGGCTACCATAACCAATAATGGCAACTTTTTTGCTCTTGATTAGATTTAGATCAGCGTCTTGATCGTAATAAACACGCATAATTGCGTTTCCCCTTAATATCGTTTTTTTGGTTCTTATCTGCGTGGGGCAGATTGGTTGTTATTTTTAAGCGCCGTACAATTTCAAAAACTGCTCAGTCGCCCGTTTTGCATCGCGGATAACGTCTTGATCTGAAAGCTCAAACTCGTCACCCAATAAAAGCCGCACTTGAACATCTCTCAGCACCAGGCCGAAAAAGGTCCGAAACGCCTCCTCCTCGTCGTCAAAGCGAAGCAACCCTGCGCCCCGCCCTGCCTTCAACAAAGGCTTCAACCGTTTACCAACCGCAAAGCGGCCATTGGTTAAAACCGTGTGTCCCAAATTGCTCAACGGTCCCGCATGGGTGATGGCCAAACGATTCAGCGCCACCGAAATGTCGCCTGCAATCACTTTGAGCCAGTCATAGGCAAACCGTTCAAGATTGGCTTGCAATGCTTCAATGCTCATGCGCTGTGGTCCCAACGGCACCGGACGCACCTTCGCCGCCTGCCACTGCACAATCGCCGTCAACAATCCATCACGATCGCCAAACCACTTATAGAGCGACTCTTTTGAACAGCGTGCGCGCCGCGCAACACCAGTCATCGTCAATTTGTCACCCACTTCAACCAGCAAGGACAAAGCAATATCCAACACGTCCTGTTGGCGTTGCGTCAGTTCTTCATCACCCAGTTTAATGGCAGCCGACAATTTTACCTCCATCGATCGGTCGCGAATTGCCGCGCCCATCTGCAACCCAACTCAACGGCCCTACGGCCAAATTGAAACCGAGTCGCTCAATTTGATATGGAACCGTACCGTACGGTTCGGTAAATGTCAACAAAAAGTTACACCTTCGAATGCAAGCAGGAATTGCCCCACACAATCAGCATGTTAACAAAAGGGGCGCCGAAGCGCCCCGATCAATTCATTCGCTTTATGAACTACGCTTTGTCCAGCGCTTGTTCGATGTCAGCGATAATGTCATCTATATGTTCAATACCCACGGAGATCCGTACCAAATCGCGCGGCACGCCAGCGGCTTTCAGTTCATCATCATTGAGCTGACGGTGGGTTGTGGAGGCCGGGTGACATGCAAGTGACTTGGCGTCGCCAATATTCACCAACCGCAAAATCATCTCCAGCGCATCAATAAAGCGAGCACCTGCTTCCTGACCGCCCTTAATGCCAAAGCTCAAAATGCCCGAGGCCTTGCCGCCGGAGATTTTGTTGGCCAACGCATTGTATGGCGAAGATTTAAGGCCGGCATAATTCACCCAGCTCACCTTGTCGTGCGCCTCAAGATATTCAGCAACTTTTTGGGCATTCTCGCAGTGACGCTCCATGCGCAGACCAAGTGTTTCAAGACCTTGCAAAATCTGGAATGCGTTCATGGGAGAAAGAGCGGCACCCGTGTTGCGCAACGGCACGACACGCGCGCGGCCAATAAAGGCTGCAGGCCCAAGCGCCTCAGTGTAAACAACACCATGATAAGATGGATCTGGCTCATTCAAAACCGCAAAGCGCTTCTTATCCGCCGCCCAGTCAAACTTGCCGCTATCAACGATAATGCCGCCGACACTTGTGCCGTGGCCGCCAATATATTTGGTCAATGAATGCACAACAATGTCGGCACCATGATCAATGGGGCGACAAAGGAACGGCGATGCTACCGTGTTGTCAACGATCAGCGGCACGCCATGCTTGTGGGCAATCTCAGCCAATTTTTCGATGTCGACCACATTGCCAGCCGGGTTGCCAATGCTTTCGCAGAACACCGCTTTGGTATTTTCATCAAACAGCTTTTCAATGCCGTCAAAGCTGGCATCAACCATGCGCACATCAATGCCCTGACGCGGGAAGCTGTGCTCAAACAAATTGTAGGTGCCGCCATAAAGCTGGCTGACAGAAACAATATTGTCGCCCACACCAGCGATGGTTTGGATGGCATAGGTGATCGCAGCCATGCCAGAGGCCAACGCCAACCCGGCAATGCCGCCTTCCATCTCGGCAACACGCTGCTCCAGCACCGCGTTGGTCGGGTTCATGATCCGGGTGTAGATATTGCCTTCCACCTTAAGATCAAAAAGATCGGCGCCATGCTGCGTATTATCAAACGTATAGCTTGTCGTTTGATAAATCGGCACAGCCGCTGCCTTGGTGGTGGCTTCTGATTCATAGCCATGATGCAGGGCGAGTGATTCAAGCTTCATAATATTTTCCCGAAATTTGACAGAGTTCGGCGCATCTTAGCAGTTGTGCAGAAACCGCAAAGGTGCAAAAGGGAAAATACAGTCTATTAAAGCCCGCTTTTGTAAAAAATCTATGCCACGCCCTGCTTGCCAAGCTGCCCATCTTGAGTGTGCAGCAAATTGACCAGTGTTTGATGCGACATGGGACGGGCGAAATGGAACCCTTGATAATATTGGCAACCCAAGCCTTCCAGCACATGCAAATGATCGCTGGAACTGATGCCTTGCGCCACCACCCGCAAACCCAACCCCTGGGCAAGTTCGACAATTTTTTGCACCAAAATCCGGCTTTGGGTGGAGAACCGCAAATCACATATGAGCTCCGAATCCAGCTTCACCACATCAATCGGCAATTGATGCAGATGATTAAAATTCGAAATCCGCCCGCCAAAATCATCCAGCGCAATCGTGAAGCCAAAATCGCTCAATTGATTGAGCATCTTTTCAGCCTGCTCCAAATGGTCATGCAGCACGTTCTCAGAAATCTCAAAAATAATGCGGTTGGGTGAAATGCCTTTTTGCCGCGTGGTCTCAATCAACGCTTTAACCACATGCGGCTCAATCACATCAGCAGGAGATAGATTAAAGCTTAGGCGCAAATATTTGGGCAGCTTCAACATTGAATCCGTGGCTTTTTCAAACAGCGCCAATGTCAGCTTATTCATCAACCCCATCGCCTCAGCCACTGGGATGAACCGATTGGGCAAAATCTCCAACCCATCAGGGCGGTGCCAACGGGCCAGCGCTTCAACAGCCGTTATATTATTATTGGCGGCGCTCACCACGGGCTGGAACACCATTTCCATTTCGTCAATGAACTGGCTATCCCTTAGCCCCTGAGCAATCTCGGCTGAATCTCGCGTGATCCGTTCATGCTTTTGCTCAAACAACAGGGCATGGCCGATATTGTAGGTCTTGGCGTAATATAGGGCGTGGTCGGCCCGTTCAAACAATTTCTCCGCATCCGCAGCGTCAATTCCCGCCCGAGCAAACCCAATTGAGGCGGAGAGTTTAACCTGAACGCCCGTTTTCAACACAAAGGGCACCTTAAGCGCCGCGCAAACCGCCCGCCCCAGTGCAACCACTTCATGGTCAGACATTTTGTGGCGGGTAATCAGGGCGAACTCGTCTCCCCCTACCCGCGCAACGAAAACTTCTTCGCCGAGAAACTCGACCAGACGGCGCGACACTTTGCACAACAAATCATCCCCCGCCGGGTGACCATAAATGTCATTGATCGGCTTAAAACCGTCTAGGTCGATCAATCCAAGAGTGAGAACTTGATCTGATCGCGTCGGAAAGTGCTTTTCCAAATAATTAAAAAAGCCACGTCGGTTGGCTAGATCTGTCAACATGTCCTTAAAGGCCAAATCACGCATTTCTTTGGCCTGGGCGCGCGCGTCTGCTTTTGCAGCATAAAGGCGCGTTCGGTGATCAATAAACCGTTCGAAATCAAAACCAAAACTGCGTGTGACCAGCGTGATGATCGTAACAACAAACAAAAAATGGAAGGTCAGGGCAGAAAACAGGTCAAGCTGCGCTATCCAACTCCAAACATAAAGCGGCACACCGACACTGACCACGAGCGCCACAGCCGCCTGACGCAAATAGGCGAGGCAAAACAAGGCCCCGAGCAACGACAACAGAACGAAAAACCCAACTTCTTTGTGCGCTGTTGTGCTGGATTGTGACATGGCAAATATCGCCCAGGAGGTGAATACAATGCCCAAGCCGGCCGCAGCGTAGACGATATTTTGAAGTTGTTTTTGAAGCTGTTGGGCGTCGAGTTCTTTGCCCTTAAATCGGACCCAATGAACGATACGCCACAATGATACCGCCACCAAAATGGCCGTACCAATAACAATGACCGGGTCAAACCCGTCCACCAAGCGCCGCTGTGCGACCACCAAAAGTGCAGAAAAGGTCAATAAATAAACGAAAGGGAGTCGAAAACGAAGCATTCGCAACTGCGCGCGCATCAATGGTTCGTTTGAACCATCAATCAACACCGCAGCCTTGAACCAGCTCGCCACGCGACTAATCAATCTTCACCCCACCCTAATTCTTTGCCTGAGACACCTTTTGAGATTCGACCAAAGAAAAAATTTAATTGTTCTGCACAAATTGAGCTAAAAACACTCCATTCCAAAAAACGAAAAACAATTAAATTAATTAAAGATGTAATCATATAAGTGTAACAATTTAACTAACTGAATTATCAGACAAAATTGAATACAAAAAAGCCGGCATGAAAATGCCGGCCTTTTCTTCGCATCGAATTATCAATTTAGGCAGTCAAATATCTCTCATGCAGATGCTGCTTGAAAACCTCAACATCCAGAACCGAACCTGTCGCATCAGACACCATTTCATCCATAGAAACAGAGGATGCACGGTGGTGCACATTGGTGCGCAGCCACTCAAAGATCGACGTGAAATCGCCACGACGCACACTGTCGTCCCAGCCGGTAACCTGACTTTGCAACGCCTTGAACAATTGCGATGCGGTCATCGCGCCGATTGTATATGTGGGGAAATAACCCAATGCGCCGCCTGACCAGTGAATATCCTGCATACAGCCATTGCCAACGCAATCGGGGCGCACGCCAATATTCTTTTCCATCTCATCGTCCCAATAGCCGGGCAAGTCAGCCACTTGCAGATCGCCGCTGAGCAGTGATTTCTCAATGCGATAGCGCAACATCACATGCAGCGGATAAGTCACCTCGTCCGCGTCCACACGAATAAGTCCCCGCTTAACCCGCAAGATTGAGCGTTTGAAGTTTTCCATTTCCCAAGCAGATCCACTGACACCGAAAGCCTCCCGCACTTTTGGCAATGCGTAGGCCAAAAATGCATCGGACCGACAAAGCTGCATATCCAAAAACAGCGACTGGCTTTCATGCATACTCATCCCGCAGGCATTGCCCACAGGTTGACCGCGCCACTCCGCCGGCAGGCCAATCTCGTACATGGCATGACCAGTTTCGTGCAGCACCCCGTAAAGGCTGGTGGAGAACGCATTGGCATTGTAGCGCGTGGTCAAGCGCACATCACCCGGCACACCGCCACAAAAAGGGTGGGCCGACACGTCAATGCGCCCATGACTAAAATCAAAGCCCAGCGCCTCCATAAAGCGGCGACCAAGTGCTTCTTGCGCGCCAACAGGCGTTTCACCATCCAACGGCTTCACGGGGCGATGGGTTTCTTGAAACTCGATGACCTCATTCAAAAAGTCCGGCAGAAATGCACCCAACTCATCAAAATATTGATCGACTTTGGTGGTGCGCATCCCCGGATCAAAAGTGTCCAATTGCGCATCATACGCACTCAGGCCCAACGCATCGGCTTTGGCGTCGGCTGCCTGGCGTATTAGTCCTAGCAAGGGCTCAAGCTTGGCAGCAAAACTATCAAAATCATTCTCAGGCCGCGCATGTTGCCACACATGCGTGGTTTCAGACTGGGCCTTGCTTAGCGCATGCACCAAATCATTTGGCACCGCATTCGCGTGTAAATAAACACGCTCCATCTCTTTGATGTTGGCAGCGTCCCAACCCTCAAGCTTTTCTTCCTTGGCTTTTGCAATCAGATCGCCCAAATCCGGCGCGGTGTATTTTTCGTGTGCCACGCCCGCCAATGCGGCCAATTGCTCGCCCCGCACCTCGGCCGACCCTTTGGGCATCATGGTTTCTGCATCCCAACTCAGCATAGAGGCTGCCCCCTCAATTGCTGAAATTTGTGCAAATCGTTTCTTCAACTCAGAATAGGCGCCCATGCCCGTCTCCCCAGATTTAGTGCGAAAGGCCACATTGATAGGAAATCATGTGGTTTTGAGCCCAGAGAGTAACGCCATGTTTTGCGCCAACGCAAGCGCCTTTATCGCAAAACAAAAGGGTCGCAAAAATGCGACCCTTCTGCCCCGATGCTGAATTGAATTCAGCTAGTGTGCCATCAAAACCGGCACTTCTGCTTTGCTCAAAATCTCGCGGGTTGCGCCGCCAAGAACCCATTCACGGAACCGAGAATGGCCATAGCCGCCCATGACAATCATGTCGGCGTCTATGCGGCCAACTTCGTTCAACAATGCAGCAGCCGCATCTGACCACCCATTGATGTTGCGCACCTCTACATTGACCCCATGGCGATCCAAATGCCGCGCAATATCGGCACCAGGCTCGATGCCACGCTCTTCAGGCGCTTCATCATCGCTCACAATGGCAACGGTTACTTGGTCCGCACGCTGCATAAATGGGATCGCATCCGCAACGGCACGCGCTGTTTCTTTTGAATTGCGCCAACCCAATACGATGTTTTTGTAAGGTCCATCACTCGCAGGAATTGCAGGCGGGACAAACAGGCAGGAGCGTCCTGAATTAAACAAGACATTTTCAAAAATCTCAGGCTTTTCCGAATAGTGCTTGTAAGGCCGTGTCGCAACGATCAAGTCGGCCAGCCGTGCTTCATTGGCAATCGTTTGCCCCATAAAGGACGGTGTGGCACTCACGCGGCGCAAATCAGAGCTAAACTCATGTTTGGCGAACCGCATGTCGAGTTCTTTTTCATATTTGTCGCCCTGCTCTTCGGCTTCCTGCTGCAACTCTGCAGCCACTTGCCCAACAGAGAACACCCCATCACCGGCGCTCACCACATCTGGAATTTCAACACACAAAAGGCCTGTCAAAAACGCATCATGACGGCGGGCAATCGGCTCGGCATATGACAAGCGCACCTCATCTTCTTTTGACCCATCTAAATATACCAATACATCCTTGATCATCTCGACCTCCTGTGTCTGATCAATCCCATAAACCTATAGTGGGGCACTTTGGCCCCACCCTGCCTTGATCTGCATCAAAAGGTTAAGCAGCTGCACAATGTGTGACGCCGCAAAGGCTTAGGCGGCCTATGCTGCCTCATATTTCGGCGATGATTTTTCCCGCGCTACTTTCAGCGCGTCACCCCACCATGCCAAATCATCGAGCAAATCATTGGCTTTTGGCGCAATGATCTCATCAATTGCTGACATGTCTTTGTCGTCGCCCATCGGACTAACCTTCATAAACTCACCGCCACCGATGTGGACAGCTTCACGAATGGGCGCCATTTGCAACTCGCTCACAATGCCGCGCAGATGTTCCACTGCGCGCGATGCCCCCACACCGCCATAGCCGACGAAAGCGGCAGGCTTGCGCACCCACTCCACATAGGCTTGGTCCAGCGCGTTTTTCAAAACCGCCGGAATGGAATGGTTGTACTCTGCGGTGACAAAAATAAAGCCATCATATCTGTCCAGCTTTTGTTGCCATTGCACGGCACGCGCATCTTCAGACCGAGCATATAGATTTGTCGCCTTTTCATTGAAAAAGGGCAGATCAAAATCGCGCAGATCAATGAGGTCAGCTTCTATGCCCTCATAAGCACGCGCTTTGTCCAAAATCCACTGCGCAGGCTTTTTCGCAAATCGATCATCGCGCGTGGTCGACATGATAATTCCAATATTGAGCATATCTATTTCTCCTTTAAACAATGACGGTCACAAATCCTGTGCCCGTGATCTGTTGAAGGAGGAACGGATGGCCCCGATCAGAGTTCCGCGATCAAATTAGTGTGATTGGCGGCTAGGCTTTTCCAAGTGCCTTATTATATTGCCGCACCGCTTCGGCAAACCCCATCAACAAGGCATCTGCCGTGATGCCATGGCCAATGGACACCTCATGCAATTCAGGCAGCACCTCAACAAAGGCCGGTAGATTTTCCAACGTTAAATCATGCCCGGCATTAATGCCAAGGCCTGCGGCCAGCGCGGCTTGCACGGTCACCCGCATACGCTGCAAATGATGATCCCCCATCGGCGTGCCAAAACTGGCGCCATAGGGGCCTGTGTAAATCTCAATCCGGTCCGCGCCGATCTCCGCCGCATCCGGCGGCACGCTGGGATCTTCATCCACAAACAATGAGACGCGAATGCCGGCATCCTTCATGCGCTTGATCGCTGGCACCAACAGATTATGGGCGCCGCGCACATCCCACCCATGGTCAGACGTGGCCTGATCTGGCGAGTCAGGCACAAAGGTCACTTGATCCGGCTTGTTGGCGATCACCAGATCGAGAAACTCATCATCCGGATAGCCTTCAATATTGAATTCTTTGTCCGGATATTCATCCTTCACCAATGCCGCCAATTCCGGCACATCGGACCGGCGAATATGCCGCTCATCGGGCCGCGGGTGCACGGTGATTCCGTCAGCGCCTGCATCCAGCACCACGCGCCCCATGCCTACCACACTGGGCCAGGGCAAATCACGTTGGTTACGCAACAAGGCAACCTTGTTCAAATTGACTGAAAGCGCGGTCATAGCTGCTCCGAAGAAACACGATAGGTGTAATTGTTCCAACCAATCGGTAAGGTAATTTGCTGAAACTGGCAACCTCACTATTAGTGAATTGCAACAGCGAAATGACAAATCTGCAACCGAACAGTTCCCGCTGAAAGCGATTTGTATTCAGCCACATCAAGGCCTATAAAAACACCACTGTCCCTGTCGAAGAAGCAAAAATATCTATGTCCTATCCCCGCATTATCTTTATGCGCCATGGCGAGACCGAATGGAATCTCGCTGGCCGCGCTCAAGGTCATCTCAACTCCCCCCTCACCGAGAAAGGCCGTGGCCAAGCGCAAAAGCTGGGTGAAATTCTCAAACGTGAGCTGGGCACACCGGATGGCTATGCACAAATGGTCAGCCCGATTGGCCGCACTTTAGAGACCGCAGAAAACATCAAGAAGCATTTCGCTTTTGATCCAACGCCTGTTGATTTGCTCAAGGAAATCGATTTGGGCAAGCTGAGCGGCCTGTGTCGTCCCGAAATGGAAGAACAATTTCCTGACCATATGGACGGCAAGCCTGATTATGACTGGTATTTCGGCGCACCTGGTGGCGAGACCATGGATGATATGCGCAAGCGCGCCACCCAATGGCTCGATAGCTTGACCGGCCCCACCATCGCGGTGGCCCACGGCCAAATCGGCAAAGTAATCCGCGGCATCTATCTCGATCTCACAGATGCGCAGATCTTACGCCTGAAAGAGCCGCAAGGCGTGGTGCATGTGTTGGAGGATGGTCAAGAAACCATCTGGACATAAAAAAGGCGGCCCCAGGCCGCCTTTTCTTTGATTATCACGAAGGGCTTACATGCCCTCTTTGCCGCGCGAAATTGCGGTGAGGCCCGTGCGAACCACTTCAACAAGGCCCAAAGGCTGCATCAAAGAGATGAATTGCTCGACCTTTGATGGGCGGCCGGTGATCTCAAAAACAAAACTGTCAATTGACGCATCCACAACATTGGCGCGGAAGGCTTCAGCCAGACGCAATGTTTCCACCCGGTTTTCGCCTTTGCCTGCCACTTTGATCAGCGCAAGCTCACGCTCCAATGACTCGCCTTCGGCCGTCAAATCATGCACTCGGTGCACTGGAATCAAACGTTCCAACTGCAACTTGATCTGCGACAGAACTTTTGGCGTCGCGACAGTAACGATCGTGATGCGCGAGCGATGCCGATCGTGCTCTGTTTCTGAAACCGTGAGGCTATCAATGTTAAACCCACGGGCAGAGAAAAGCCCCACCACCCGGGCGAGAACACCTGGCTCGTTATCAACAAGAACGGTCAATGTGTGACGTTCAACGCTTTGGCTGCGTTCCAAATCCCAACTTGGCTTAAACAAGGACCTTCCCCTTCTCATCAATAATGTTGCCGATATCTGCCGTGTCCGGCAAAATCATCTCGTGGTGCGCCTTGCCCGATGGAATCATTGGCAAGCAGTTTTCTTCTTTCGTCACCCGGCAATCAAACAGAACAGGCTTATCGATCTCGATCATTTCCATGATCTTGTCGTCCAACTCTTTTGGGTCATCACACATGATACCATGCGCGCCGAAGGCCTGCGCCATCATCACAAAGTCTGGCAAGCTTTCAGAATAAGAGCTGGAATAGCGACCACCATGCAGCAATTCCTGCCACTGGCGCACCATGCCCATATATTCATTGTTCAAGATAAAGATCTTGATCGGCAAGCCATATTGAACCGCGGTCGACATTTCCTGCATGGTCATTTGAACGCTGGCTTCGCCTGCAATATCAATCACCAACGCGTCACGGTGCGCCACTTGCACACCAACCGACGCGGGCAGACCATACCCCATGGTGCCCAAGCCCCCGGAGGTCATCCAACGGTTTGGCTGATTGAAATGGAAGTGCTGCGCGGCCCACATTTGGTGCTGGCCAACCTCGGTGGTGATGTAAACATCACGATCTTTGGTCAGCTCATACAAACGCTCAATTGCATATTGAGGTTTGATCACGCTATCTGATTTTTCATAGCGCAATGATTTCACAGCGCGCCATTGATCAATCTGCTGCAACCAGGGCTGAATTTCTTCAGTGCGCGGCGCATTCGTCTTGGCCCGCCACAAGCGCACCATCTCTTCCAACACATGGCCGCAATCGCCCACAATCGGCAAATCCACCACAATGTTTTTATTGATCGAAGACGGATCAATATCGATGTGGATTTTGCGCGAGTTCGGCGAGAACGCATCAATACGCCCCGTGATCCGGTCATCAAAACGGGCGCCAACGCAGATCATCAAATCGCAATCATGCATCGCCATATTGGCTTCGTAAGTGCCGTGCATGCCCAACATGCCGAGCCATTGCTCGCCATCTGCTGGATAGGCACCAAGGCCCATCAATGTGGAGGTCACAGGAAAGCCTGTCAGCTCCGCCATTTCACGCAGGCTTTTGGTGGCATCGTCACCCGAATTGATCACGCCGCCGCCGGTGTAAAACACTGGGCGTTCGGCCTTCAGCATCATATCCACGGCGATTTTGATCGCGTCCAACTCGCCTTCCATTTGTGGCTTATATGTCGGGTGACTGGAAATATTGGGGTTGGCATAATTGCCCAAGGCAAACTGCACATCCTTAGGAATATCAATCACAACCGGCCCCGGCCGCCCCGAGGTCGCCACATAAAAGGCTTCGTGCAAAATGCGCGGCAAATCTTCAACCGACTTCACCAAATAATTGTGCTTGGTGCAGTTACGGGTAATCCCAACCGTGTCGCATTCCTGAAAGGCATCAGAACCAATCAAGGGTGTGGGCACCTGCCCTGTGATGCAGACCATAGGAATAGAATCGAGAAGAGCGTCGGTGAGACCTGTCACCGCGTTGGTTGCGCCTGGACCAGAGGTCACCAGCACCACGCCACATTTACCAGTTGAACGGGCATATCCTTCTGCGGCATGGGTCGCGCCCTGTTCGTGCCGCACAAGAATGTGCTCGACTTTGTCATTTTGGAAAATCGCGTCATATATTGGCAGCACTGCCCCACCGGGATAGCCGAAAATATGCTCGACCTCCTGATCGACAAGTGCCTGAATGACCATTTCTGCTCCGGTCATTTGCTCAGCCATAGCTCTTCTTTCTCCTCAAGCCTTGTGCAATTTTTTCAAATCGCGCTCATGCCAATTAAATTGGCCATAAAAAAAGGCCCCTTTTGGGACCTTGGCATGCACCGACACTCACGAACCTCACTTAGATGTTCGCGCCGCCGGTGCCAATAATCACGAGTACGAGTGCCTGATGCATCGTTTGCCTCAATTAATTTACGTTGGACATATTGGTAGAGCGACTAGATTCATTGGTCAAGTACCAATTTGCGCACAATCGTCCATTTCAATCTCATTGAAATTCACACCTCTCCTACTTGACCGTACCATCTAAAATGAAAAGACTGCGCAAAACACGCCTTCCTCGATCCCGAAATCAGAAAGACTGGCCATGAGCAATTTCAATTTGGATAATGTCACCTCTCACATTGAGCAGGACTTCGACAACAGCGTAAACCGCTTGATCGAGTGGCTGAAAATCCCCTCTGTTTCAACTGACCCGGCCTATGATGCAGATGTGCGCAAAGCCGCCGACTGGATGATGAACGAACTGAACGGCATGGGCTTTGAGATCAAATTGATCGAAACCGACGGCCACCCCGTTGTGTTTGCTGAGCGCGAGTCAAAAGACAAGAACGCCAAGACCTTGCTCTATTACGGTCACTATGATGTGCAGCCCGGCGATCCATTTGAGTTGTGGGACACAGCCCCCTTTGAACCTGCCATCGTTGAAAGCCCCCACGGCAAAAAGATTGTTGCCCGCGGCGCGGAAGACGACAAAGGGCAAGTGATGACCTTTATCGAAGCGTTCCGCGCCTTCATCGCAACACATGATGATTTGCCGTGCAACGTCAAAATCATGCTGGAAGGTGAAGAGGAAACCGGCAGCCCAAGCCTTGATAAGTTTTTGCAACAGAATAAAGGCCTGCTGACGGCTGACGTTTGTGTGGTGTGCGACACGGCCATGTGGGACATCAACACCCCCGCCATCACCTACTCTTTGCGCGGCCTGATCGACGCTGAAATCAGCATCAAAGGCCCGAGCCGTGATCTCCATTCCGGCATGTATGGCGGCGCGGTGATCAACCCGCTGCACGCCATGTCCAACATTGTGGCACAGCTGCACGATGAAAATGGCAAAATCCAAATCCCACATTTTTATGAGGGCGCACCGGCACTGGGAGATGCAGAGCGCGCGTCGCTTTCTGCTCTCAATTTCGATGATGCGGAGTTTTTGGGCGAAATTGGCCTAAAGCAACCTGCGGGCGAAGAAGGCTATTCAACCATTGAACGCATATATGCGCGCCCGAGTTGCGATGTGAATGGCATGTGGGGTGGCTATATTGGCGAAGGCCACAAAACCGTGATCGCCTCAGAAGCGCACGTCAAACTGTCCTGCCGCTTGGTAGGAGATCAGGACCCAGCCAAAATCCTGCCCAATATCGAAAAGTTCTTCGCTGATCGTTTGCCCGAAGATTTCACCATGACCTTCAGAAATCATGGCGCGGCTTACGCTCTGAAATTGCCGATTGACAGCCCTTACCTCAAGGCTGCTCAAAAAGGCTTGGAAGTTGAGTATAATCGCGAAGCCAAAATGATTGGCATGGGCGGTTCCATCCCAGCCGTCGGCGCCATCAAGAATATGCTCGGCTTGGAAAGCGTTATGGTGGGCTTTGGCTTGTCCGATGACAATATACATAGCCCGAACGAGAAATATGAACTCACTTGCCTGCGCCGTGGCATTCGTTCTCACGCAGCAATTCTGTTGGAATTGGCAAAGGTTTAAGATGACCGCATCTGACCAAATATATGCGGTGCCAGCCGATCATCCGCCCATGGCGAAAGTGGGTGACTTTATGGATCATATTGGCAACGCAGGCTATGAGGGCAAGACCATATTGGTCTTGCCCAAATCGACAATCGATCCCACCTTTTTTGACCTGCGGTCCGGGCTGGCTGGCGAGGTGACCCAAAAGCTGGTCAATTACCACCTTAAATGCGCGATCATTGGCGACTTTGAAGCCGAGATAAAACAATCAAACGCCCTGCGCGACTATATTTACGAATGTAATCGCGGCGACCATATCCAGTTTGTCGCGCACGAAGACGAGATAAAGTTTTAATGACCGAATTGAGTAAATCGGAACAGCGCGTGGAAGCGGTGTTGCGCGCCCACAAATTGAAAACGGACATTGTGCGCCTGGACGACAATGCCCACACCGCCCAGCAAGCAGCGGACGCCTTAGGCATCGAAGTGGCACAAATCGTCAAATCCCTGGTGTTTCGCGGCGCCGAAAGCGACAAAGCCTATTTGCTGTTCGTTTCCGGCGCCAATCGCGTGCACGAAAAACGCGCAGGCCGGTTGATCGGGGAAAAGCTGGGCCGTGCGGATGCTGATTTTGTGCGAGAGCATACGGGCTTTGCCATTGGCGGCGTGTCACCCCTCGGCGCGACGGGTCAAGTCGACATCTTCATCGATGAGACCTTATTCGCGTATGACGAGCTATGGGCAGCAGCGGGCCACCCCAAATCCGTATTTCAGACAAGTGCAAACGAGTTGGTAACACTCACCGGTGCAAAGTCACTCAACGTGCTTTAGCCGCTCTATTTTCAAGTTTTTGCGTTCCTGCTAGAATTGGAACTATGGCCAAAACGACGAAGCTTGAAAATCTACAACGCGACATTCAACCGATGCCAGAAGCGGTGGCCAAAGCATTGCAGGACAATGGTCTGCAGGCGGCGTATGAAGAACGTCCGGCCTATCAGCGAAACGACTATTTATCCTGGATAAATCGCGCGGTGCGGCCAGCAACCAAAGATAAGCGCTTAAACCAAATGCTGGAAGAGCTGGCGGCGGGCGACAAATATATGGGAATGAAATGGAAAAAACGATAAGCCGTCAGTGGACACCAATGCTTTTGTTGGCCGGGCTAATATTTGCATCATTGGCGCTCACATCAAACGCTTTTGCCCAATCCCTTTCTTCCAACTATTTGGCCAAATTTTTTGCCCCCATTCAGGAAATGTCCATCGCCAACAACCGCGAATATTGCGGCTATTTCGGCCTGAACGCAGCAGGCAAGCTCATCGCCACAAAACCAAAGCGCGGCCGGGCCGATAGCTGCAGCGCCGATCCAAGCGATGATATGGTCGAGATTATCGCATCTTACCACACCCATGGGGCGTTCGATTGGGATGCAGACGCCGAAACGCCCTCCTCCGACGATTTGGAAGCCGATATTTACGAAGAGATCGATGGCTATGTCTCAACACCCGGTGGTCGCATCTGGAAAAATGATCGGCGTCGCGAAAGAGCAATTTTGCTGTGTGGTCGCAACTGCACTGTTTCCGACCCAGATTATGACAACCAAGCCTTTCCGCCCGTGAACAACAGCTACAATCTCGATGGGCTTTATGACCGCGACGACATGGAATACTGATCCAACAGCCTAGTTCTTTTGTGTGCGACGCAAAACGCCCAATCCCGACACGCAAATCAGCGCGAGCGCGGCAACGCTCGGCCACAAGACCGCAAGTCCAAACTGATCGATAAACCAGCCGCTGAGCGCGGGCGCTGCCCCGAAGCCGAAGCCAATTGTCAGCCCTATTGAACCCGAAAGACGCCCGCGCATGTTGCGGGGGCTTTCATTGGCAATGTGGGTATTGGTGTTGGTGACCGACAACACTTCCCCAACTGTAAAGACAATCGCACACATGATCAGCAGCAGATAATGATTGGCCACGCCGATAAAACCGAAGCCGATCGCATAAAATAGACCAGCCATCATCAAATTGGACAAGGTGCGATTCAGATTGGTCACCCGCGCTATGATCGGCGTTGCCACCAACACGGTGATGGCGGTGACCATCAGCAGCCAGCCATAAAACTTGGCGCCGTCCGCACCAAATGTCTCTTCCATTTGCAACGGTAGTGCCACGGTAAGCTGTCCATATACGATATTGATGCCAAGCATCAGCGCCGCAAAGAACAGCAAATCTGGCCGCGTCACCAAAAAGCGCCAAACCGAACCTTCTACTGGCCGTTCTTTCTCAACCTCTTCTTGTTCGCCATGGTCAAACTTGCCGGGCAAAAACAGGATCACCACGATCAACGCCAATATCGTGGTGGCAGCGTCCCCCCAAAACATGAACCGAAAATAATCGGCAAACAAAAGCCCGCCAATTGCCGGGCCCACCGCATACCCCATATTGAAGCCATAATAGCTGACCGAATAAACAATCTTGCGGTTTTTCGCGGTCGAAAAACTGGCCTGCCACGCCTGCATTGCGGGGATCATGATGCCATTGGCAAAGTTGATCAGAAACAAAAAGCCGATCAACAGGATGGTCTCTGCAAAGAAGCCTGCGCAAATGGTGATGATGACTTCGAGCGCGATGGCCGTCACATAAATCGGCTTTGGACCAAACCGATCTGTCAGCCAACCGCCCAAGATTTGCGCCGGAAAATGCGCGGCAAACACGCCATAAATAATGAAACCTGTGTGCGTGGCCGAAAAGCCCAGCTTTTGCGAGAGCATCAGCGCCATAAAGGGGAAGACGAACGCCCCGGCCGCAATAACAAAATTGGCGAAGCCGAAGATCAGCGCAGGACGTGGGATGGACCGAAACTGATTGATCAATTGCATTAAAATCACTTCCGGCCCATCAACGAGCCCCAATAAATTGTCGAGCTACAGATAGCTATTTATAAACCGCGCCGTCGTCATAGATGCGTCCTTTGCCCACCTGATGGTAGGTCACAAAGACATTGCCGCCCAAACCAAGGCCCTCACCCAGCGACTGGCCTGCCGCCTGCAGCGTTGCCTCAATGGTCGCCTCGTCTTTGCCCTTCAGGCATATAAGCTCCGCAACAGGGGGATGCGTATGGGTTGGCTGACGGACCGCGCCGCCCTGGCCACCCACCACATAATGGTCGGGCGCGATTTCTTGCCATGTCGCTGAAACATACTCGACCGGACAGCCATAGGCTTCAGCAATGGCAATGCAGGTTTTGCGCAAGACTTCAGGCACATTGACCTGTGTGGATTGCGGCAAGGCTTTGACATGAAGTAAGGGCATTTTATCCTCCTTTATGCAAATGGATCGATCCAGTGCCAATCTTTCATCCGGGTGCGAAACCATGTGCGTTGACGCTTGGCATATTGGCGCGTGGCCGTCACCGCCTTTTCAGTGGCTTCGTCCAAGCTTATTTCGCCCTGCAGCACCGCAGAAAGCTCGGGCACACCAATCGCGCGCATGGCCGGCAGGCTTGGATCAAGGTTGAGCGCCAGTAGCGCTTTCACCTCTTCCATCGCAGGCCCATCCATCATCATTGAAAATCGCTTCGCAATGCGCGCGCGCAGCAAGTCCCGTTCCGGATTCAGCACTGTTTTTTCAAGTGACCAGCCCTCAAGCAAACTTGGGGCATTGTCATCATCCTGCCAATCAGCTAGAGAGCGGTTTGTGGCCTCCATCACCGAGATGGCCCGCGCCACCCGCTGCGGATCAGGCGCTTGCAACCGCGCTGCCATTTTCGGATCTTTGGCGGCGATAAAGGCGGCTCGTTCCGCCTCCCCCATCGGTTGAATCACTGCTTCAACTTCTTGAATCACTTCTTGAGGTATTTCCGGTATCTGGGCGAATCCATTTATCAAGGCATCAAAATAAAGCCCTGTGCCACCAACGAAAATCAACATACGCCCCGAAGCAGCCGCGTCGTCCACAAGTGGGGCCACATCGTTCAACCATCCGCCAGTGGAATAGCGCCGCGCCGGACTGACATGGCCAAACAATTTATGCTCTGCTTGGGCCAGTTCATCCGCCGATGGCCTTGCTGTCAACGCATTTAGAACGTCATATACCTGCATGGAATCAGTGTTGATGATCAACGCCTCCTCAGGCTTTGCACGCTCGATGGCATATGCCGTCTTGCCGCTGGCCGTTGGACCCGCTATCAACAATGCGCGTTGCATATTCACCTCATCAACCAATCGCAGGAACTTAGATGTCCGTTTTAGTGCTTTCCACCGACCCCGCCAACCCCGATCTCGACCCAAAGACTGTCGAGCTGGTTAAAAACGACATTGGCGGGCAGCTAAACTGGCTACACCAAGAGGTGGCATGCGAGATAGGTGACTTCAAGGCCAAGGATGCGCTGGAAACAGCCATTGATGCATTTGCCGATAAGCGCGTCGACGTAAACTTGGTGGATGACCCAAAACGCCGCAAGCAATTGCTGATCGCGGATATGGACAGCACCATGATCAATGAAGAATGCATTGATGAGTTGGGCGACGCTTTAGGCATCAAACAAGAAATTGCTGAAATCACAGAACGCGCCATGCGGGGCGAATTGGATTTTGAAGCGGCACTTGATGCCCGCGTGAAATTGCTCAAAGGCTTGCCCCTGGCCAAAATCAAAGAGGTACGGCGCGAGCAAATATCCTATGCCCCTGGCGGCCGCGTTCTGGTGCAAACCATGCGCGCCTATGGCGCTTACACCGCCTTGGTTTCAGGCGGCTTCACCTTGTTTGCCGATTATTTTGCCAAGCGCATCGGCTTTGATGAAGCAACTGCGAATGTGCTGGATTTTGAAGATGAGATTTTGACAGGCACGGTGGCCCGCCCAATTGTGGGGCAAGACACAAAGCTGGAAAAGCTCAACAGCCTCGCCAAATCTCATGAACTGGACATCAGCCAAACCATGGCCGTCGGCGACGGGGCGAATGATTTGAAAATGATCAAAGCCGCAGGTATGGGCGTGGCCATCCACGCCAAACCAGTTGTGGCGGCAGAAGCGAAATATCGCTTCAACCATTCCGACCTCACCGGCTTGCTCTATTTGCAAGGCTATCCGGACGAAGATTTCGTCCGCTAGGCCTATTTATTGAGCCGAATGGCCACAAACCGACGGTTGCCGACCGGATCAGCGATCTTCAGCAAAATCACCTCGCGGCCAGTTTCGATGGCCGTGCCCAGCAAGGCGCGCAGTTCTGCGGCTGAATAAATCGGCTGTTGATTGACTTCCACAATGCGGTGACCTGCGCGGATGCCCTTTTCCTCAGCATCACTTTGCGGCAAGGATTTTACAATCAACACGCCATCAACGTCCTGATCCAACCCAAACGTCTCGCGATTTTCCGACGTCAAATCTTCAAACTCAAAGCCAAGCATTTCGCTCAACCCTTCAGGCGGCGGATCAAGCGGAATATCCTCCAAGCCATCCAGCGGGTTTTCTTGCGCCAACAGCCCCAATTCAATCTCGAACACTTGCACTTTGCCACGCCGCTCAACTTCAACGCGCACCCGCTTGCCCACATCGGTCTCCGCCACAAAACGAGGCAGATCGCGCATGCGCTCGATCACACGGCCGTCAAACTTCAAGATCAAATCGCCCTCTTTCAATGTGCCGAAAGACGGTCCATCCGGATTAACCGAAAGCACCAAAGCGCCATCCGTATTGGGGCGACCAAGGCTCAACGCAATATCTTCAGATACATCCTGAATACCGATGCCCAGCCAGCCGCGTCGTGTCTCACCAAACTCAATAAGCTGTGAAATCACGGGCTTCGCCAAATTGATGGGAATGGAAAAGCCAATCCCCAATGACCCACCAGTACGCGAGATAATCGCCGTATTGATGCCAATCACTTCGCCATCAACGTTGAAGAGCGGTCCACCAGAATTGCCCTGATTGATCGCCGCATCAGTCTGAATGAAATTATCGTACGGCCCGGAATTAATGTCGCGATTGCGCGCGGACACGATGCCCGCGCTGATCGAGCCACCAAGGCCGAACGGGTTGCCGATGGCCATCACCCAATCGCCAATATCCGCCGCATCTGAATCGCCTAACCGCACATTAGGCAAACGGCGTTTGGACTCGACCTTCAGCACCGCAATGTCTGTTTTTTGATCAACACCAAGAATACGTGCGCGCAAACGTGACCCGTCGATAAAGGAAGCCCAAATCTCGGTCGCGCCTTCAATAACGTGATAGTTGGTAACGATCGTGCCGTCCCCATCGATCACAAAGCCAGACCCCAGCGAGCGGCTTTCCAACGGCTCCTGATGTTCAAAATCAGGTTCTTGAAACCGCTCGAACAAATCCTGTAACGGCGAATTATCCGGCAGCTCGGGAAACTCGAACCCCAACTGACGCTGCGCCATACGGGTAGTGGATATGTTCACCACCGCAGGCTGCAACTCTTTCACCAATGGCGCGAAGGATACCGGCCCTTGAGCCGTGGCAAAAAAGGGAACAAAGGCCATAAAAAAAACAGCTAACGCCATAGACGCCGCTGTTCTCAGCTTAAATTCAAATGCACGCATTTGGCCCCTCCCTGCCGAATTATGCGGTGCCCGCGGATCAACTAACCCGCGCGCAACCAAAACACCACAATAAAGCCAATGATGGCTGTTGTAAGCCCGATCACACGAATTTGTGCTTCAGGTGTGGCCAACATTAACGCAATGGCGCGTTTCATTTGCTGTGGAAAGGCTGCATAAAGCAGCCCTTCCAAGCACATAGCCAATGCCAACGCAATGAAAAGATCTTTCATTACTGATCCGAAGGCTGGCCTTCAGCTGGCGCGCTTGTAGGTTCTGCTACAGGCGCAGTTTGCGCAGGTGCCGATGCATCAGGCACATTCTCAAATTCTCCAACACTATCAGAGCTGAAATATTGGAAGAATTCAGAATCCGGGCTCAGAACCATGGTTGTGCCATTGTCCTCAAGCGCAAGCCTATATGACTGCATGGAACGATAGAATTCAAAGAACTCAGGATCCTGGTTAAACGCTTCAGCGAAGATATTGTTACGCTCCGCTTCGCCTTCACCGCGCAAGATGTCGGCATCACGCTGAGCAGTCGCCACAATTTCAACAGCTTGACGGTTGGCTTGCGCCCGCAAGGTTTGAGCCAACTCTTGACCACGCGCCCGCAAGCGAGCGGCTTCAGCCAAACGTTCGGCCTTCATCCGGTCAAAGGTCTGTTGAGAAACCTCAGTGGTCAAATCCGTACGCGTAATGCGCACATCCACCACTTCAATACCGATTTCCTCAGTTTCAGTCCGGATCAAAGCTGCCGCTTCGCGCATCATTGATGTCCGCTCTTCTGACAAGGCATCTTCGAAACGGCGCAAACCATATACCCGACGCAATGCAGATTCGAGGCGGGTATCAATCCGCTGTTCAGCAGTTGCAATTGAACCAAATACAGCTTCACGGAACTTCTGCGCATCAACAATCTGATAGATGATAAACGCATCAACTTCATAGAATTTGCCGCCAGAAACCTGCACACGAATATCTTCCAATTCATAACGCATTTTGCGGTCTTCGATGATTTGAACCGATTCAACAATGTCTGTTGGCAGTTTGAAATTAATGCCTGGCTCTTGCACCACGCGTGTAATTTCACCAAACCGCAACACGATCGCTTGCTGACGCTCATTGATTACGAAAATCGACGAGAAGAACAAATAAATTGCCACAATCGCGACGACGATAGAAATAATTGCACGATTACCCATGATTAATTCCCCGTGTTCGTGTTGCGACGCGCCTGAACTTCAGGCAACGGCAAGTAAGGGACAACACCCGATCCGCCTTCAAGAATGATCTTGTCGGACTTGGACAGAACGCTTTCCATAGTTTCAAGGAACAACCGTTTACGGGTCACGCCTGGTGCCTTGGCATATTCTTCATAAACAGAGGTAAAGCGAGCTGCTTCACCTTGTGCCTGCTTCACCACGCGGTCTTTATAAGCAGCGGCTTCTTCACGCAATTGCGCGGCTTCACCACGGGCTTGACCCAAACGGGTGTTTGAATATTGGCGAGCTTCCTCTTGGAAACGGTCTTCATCCTGTTCCGCACGCTGCACTTCATCAAAAGCGTCAGCCACATCGGTTGGTGGAGCCGCATCCTCAATGGATACGCCATTGATGTTTATACCGGCGCCATATGAATCGAGAATTTCCTGGATGATCTGCTCAACCTCAACAGCGATTTCCGCACGTTTGTCCCGGAACACGTCTTGCGCTGGGCGTCGACCGACAACCTCACGCATCGCGCTTTCCGCCGCACGGCGCAACACGCCATCAGGGTCAGCAACGTTAAACAAATAGTCAGAAGGGTTTGAAATCCGCCATAGAACAGAGAAACCAACATCAACGATGTTTTGGTCACCTGTCAGCATCAAGCCTTCAGAAAGCTGGTTTGAACGTGAGCTGCTCACCGAACCAATACGTGTTTGGTTTTGGGTGGTCGTCACGATCTCAACAGTTTCAACGGGCCAGAAATGGAAGTGCAAACCTGATTGCGAAAATTCTTGTTTGGGCTCACCAAACAACAGTTCAACGCCAACTTCCTGCGCTTCAACCTGATAGATGCTTTGATAAAGCCAAAACACGACAATAAATACCAAAATCGCCAGAATGCCCAAACGGCCCCCCGGAATTCCGCCCTTAAACTGTTCGCGGCTTTGCTTGAACAGGTCCTCAATATTTGGACCGCTAGGACGACGTGGCCCACCGCCACCGCCTCCCGAACCGCCGCTTGGCCCCTGTCCCCAAGGTCCACCGCTGTTATTTTCATTCCAAGGCATTTGTTACCCTTCAGTTTGCATAGATTTGTGTCTCAACTATATAGGAAACCTATAGCTTTCAATCAATCGCTGCACCAAATTAGTTTTGGCGCTCATATGTTGCGATATAATAGCTTTGTGTGTCCCGTTCATGCGGTTCAAAAGCTGGGCGATCCACTTCAACCCAACTCTTGTCGATCTTTGGAAATACCGTGTCGCCTTCCGGCGCTGAATCGATGTGCGTAATATAGAGGCGATCTGCACGATCAATTGTGGCCTCATAGATTTCGCCACCGCCAATGATCATCACTTCATCAACCTTATCAGCCGCTGCGATCTGTTTCGCGTGATCAATTGCCGCATCAATATCATTGATCACCAAAACCCCTTCGGGCTGATACCCTTCTCGCCGTGTCACAACGATATTGGTGCGACCGGGCAACGGACGCCCCACAGTTTCATATTGTTTGCGCCCCATCACCATGGGCTTCCCCATGGTCGTCGCCTTGAAAAACTGAAAATCCGACGGCAAATACCACGGCATATCCCCATCAATACCAATAATGTGGTTTTTGGGAACGGCCGCAATCAAAGCGATTTTGATTTCATCTGGCGTTGTCATTTAATTTTCTTCCTGCGGTAAATACTTAAACCATTTTCGAGCCAATGCCGCCTCGATGTCGATCTGATTGTGCTGCGCAAAGAGCAATATTTGCGCAAAAACATCGGCCAGCTCGTCTGACAATGCTGTCTGCACCTTATCCCGTGTGCGCGTCGCGTCAAACCGGCCTCTATTAGTCATACGCAAATACTCTGCGTTTAGCTCACCCAATTCTTCGCCAATTTTAATCAAATACCAATCATCATCACGCTCAATGCTGCAGCGCTGCGCGTAGGTGTCTGATACTTCGGCAACTTTTTTTGTTAACTCAGCGAGTGATTTTCCGCTCATACCGCAATGGGCGCTTTGATCGTCGGGTATGGGTCGTACCCTTCAAAGCCGAAATCTTCATAAGCAAAGTCAAAGATTGACGTGCGTTCTTCATTGATCAGCAATTTTGGCAAGGGACGCGGCGCACGTGTAAGCTGCAAACGCACCTGATCAAAATGGTTGTGATAAATATGGGCATCGCCAAAGGAATGCACAAACTCACCAACTTGCAGCCCCGTCACCTGCGCCACCATGTGCGTGAGCAATGAATAGGAAGCGATGTTAAAAGGCACACCCAAAAATATGTCAGCCGACCGCTGATAAAGCTGGCAGGACAATTTACCATCGGCCACAAAAAACTGGAACAGGCAATGACAAGGCGGCAACGCCATATTGTCCACTTCTGCTGGGTTCCACGCCGTCACAATGTGCCGCCGTGAGTTGGGATTGTTTTTGATGCCGTCAATCAGCTTGGTGATTTGATCAATGCTTTCACCATTGGGCGCCGGCCATGAACGCCATTGCGAACCATATACTGGCCCCAAATCGCCATTCTCATCGGCCCATTCATCCCAAATGCGCACTTTGTTATCTTGCAAATATTTGATGTTGGTCTCGCCCATCAAAAACCACAAAAGCTCATGAATGATTGAGCGCAAATGAAGTTTTTTGGTGGTCACCAGCGGAAAACCTTTCTCAAGGTCAAACCGCATTTGGTAGCCAAACACACCACGTGTACCGGTCCCCGTACGGTCGCCCCGGTCCACACCATTTTCCATCACATGCGTGAGTAAGTCTAAATAAGCTTGCATGGGCGCAAATATAGGCGATTCTCTTGGTGATGTACGCCAAAATCGCCGCTTTTGCCCAACCGATGGGCGCTAAACCTATTTGCTCAGGCCCGGCCAATTGGCGTTGGCCGCTTTGATATAGCCCGGAATGTCCTGAAACCACATCTGCTGCACTTGCTTGTTAAAGTTCAAATAGAGCTTGCCATCTTCAATGTGCCATGCCTCAGGGTCGCCTTTGGCCAAATAGCCTTTCGCGGCGGCAAAGGCACAATGGCCACCATATTGCGGCGCATATTTTTCCGGATTGGCTTCAAACATGGCTTTGTTTTCCGCACTCGAAAAGCGCCACGTCGCGCCTTGATAGTCCAACGTGATGCCTGCATCACCCTTCACGGCCTCACCTTGGGTGAAATAGGCCACCGCGTCGTAGCCGCCAACAGCGGTGCCCGGCACAAGGCCAGTGAAGATTTTCGCGGTGGAGGACTGCGCCAACGCTGGGCAAACCGCTAAAAAACTTACGCCCACAAGGCTCAAACCTAAAAACTGACGACGATCCATTATGCTTTATCCCTTACACCTTGATGTCACCATTTGAATTTAGAAGCCGGTCGCATCACAAGCCAATCACAAAAAGGCGAGAAAAAACGCCGCCCCAAATCAATGAGGCGGCGCCATAAACATCAAATGAGCAGACCTATTAGGCAAATACACTCAATTTGCCGGTTTTCTTGGCGCACAGATAATAAAATGTCAGGCGCTCTTTCATGCGATCAGCCTTCATTTCCTCGGCCACTTCGGCAATCACCGCGTCCAATTTGTCGTCGCTGTCCGTAAGGCCCAACTTCTTCTTCAAAAAGTTTTCACGCACTGTTTTCAACTCATCCGGATCAGATGTTGCGACAAAGGCACTATCGCGCTTTGACAAAACCAAGCGATAGGTTTTCGCCATATTGTCAACAATGCTCGCATCAGCGCCTGCATCATATTTTTGGATTTCTTCTAGGTGTTTGCTCATAGGTCGTTCCTCTCTTGAACCAATTGCCGCAAATTCGAGCCCCCCGGCTGAATATCAAAACATTTCCACAGCTTAACCCAACTGTAAAGTCTGTTTACACTTTTCGCCCCTTTGCAATCCGCAAAAAAGCACCTATATAGGAGGTGCTGGCAACAGCTATGGCGATAAATGGAAATCGGAATAAACCATTCGGACCCGGGGGCGGTACCCGGCGCCTCCACCAAATATCGGATCGGCTTTTGATAAGTCGCTGATTATGGGGGCGAAATAGGATCGACGAGGGTGTAAAGGGTTATCTTTCGCTCGGCATGGTACCACCGTATCGGACCATTATGATAGTTGCAAATGACAACATCGCTGAGGCACGTCTAGCTGCGTAATGCGGTTCGACACCTCGAATTAAAGCCCTTTTCCTCTAGCAAGGACTAGGCGGGGTTCGCAGGCACCTGGCAACAGAAGCCTGCACTTTATTGCCTCAATTATTTCTTAGATGAAGGTTTCATCCCCTTGCATTTCATGGCAAATTAAGTCTGTTATGCAGCTCTAGAGATTCTCGACAGCAAAAAGGTGCGCCCAAATGGCAGAAGACCTCATTCGTTACGATATTTTGGCTCAAGAAGCGTTGCGCGGGGTGGTCCGTAAAGTGCTGAACGAAGTAGCCAAAACGGGGTTGCCAGGCGAACATCACTTCTTCATCTCATTCGTAACCACCGCACCAGGCGTGCGCATTTCCCAGCGTTTGCTGGATCAGTACAAAAATGAAATGACCATTGTGCTGCAAAACCAATATTGGGACCTCAAAACCCATGAAACTGGTTTTGAAGTTGGCTTGTCGTTTGATGGCCAGCCAGAAATTTTGGTTGTCCCCTATTCCGCCATTAAGGGCTTTTTCGATCCTTCCGTGCAGTTTGGACTGCAATTCGACGTGATGGACGAGAACGGCGAAAGCCAAGAAGACCTTGAAGATCTACCCGCCACTCAGTTGGCCGCAGATAATGGCGACAAAGGCGAAGCTGCTGCGGAGAACGAAGCCCCCTCTGAAGATAAGGGCGAAGAAGAAGAAGGCGAAAACGTTGTTAGCCTTGATTCTTTCCGCAAGAAACCCTAGCCAACCCTTTGATGAAAAAGCGCTCTATCACCATTGCCGGCCACCGCACCAGCGTTGCGCTTGAGCCAGAGTTTTGGACGCTCATTGAAAAAATGGCCAAAGAACAAAACCTGTCCTTGGCCGACTTTATCGCCAGCATTGACCAATCCCGCGTCGAAACCAATTTGGCTTCCGCACTGCGCCTCAGCGTTCTGGATTGGTTGCAGCAAAAGCCGATTGGTCCTGACTCGTCAGACGATTGACGATCTACTCCAGCCCGTCTGTCAAATCCAGCGGCGCCTGCTCTTCAAGATATAGCGCATTTGGATCGAAATAGATCGGCTCGCCTGTGTCCGGGTCATATGCGATTGGCTCGTCCACATTGAGTTCGAGTGGCGGTACATCCGTATTTTGCTGTTGTTCCTGCTGTCGCGCTGCTTCCTCTGCCGCGCGTCGTTCAGCCTCAGCTTGTGCCTTCGCCGCCTCTTCTTTGGCCAGACGGGCAGCTTGTTCCGCCATGCGCCGCTGCTGCTCTTCCGCTTGCGCCCGAGAGCGGGCCTCCTGCTCAGCGCGCAACCGCTCAAGCTCCTCAACTTCGAGTTCAAATGCGCGCATTTGGATCGCGTCGGCCATGGGGCCGACATCCACATCTACAATCGGGGCAAACAAATTCCCCGCCACACGATAGGCAATCTGGGCCGCATTTTCGCTCAGCACGCTGCCATCACCAAACGCCTGTGTGGGGGTCAACATCCAATCCCCCGACAACCCGAATTGCGAAAGATCAAGCGTCAAATCACCAAACAATCGCGCCCGTGCATCTTCTACGGAGAAATTGCGCAGCAACATCTTGCCACTGGCCACCGTGAACAGGCCTTCGGCCTCAGGCACATCTATGCGCCCTTGCGCCAAATCCGTATCGATTTGCGCTTTAAACGCCTCCGGCGATAAATTTGTCAAATTGTCCATGGCACCGATTTTGGCAAAGATTTCGCTGTTCACCCCTTCGATCGCAAAGTCGACAACTGAAAAGCTACCTTCGCCACCAAGGCCCGTGATCATCTGCGCAAAATCGCCACCGCGCGTGGAAAAGCGACCCGCGCCATCAATAAAGCCCGACAAGGTGTTGGATGCCGGGCCGACCAACACATCACTTAACGCCACACCATCCAGCCGGAAGCGGCCATTCAACTGTTTTTGCGCTTCGCTGCCATAGCAGCAAATGGTCACGTCCAGCCCGACTTCACCTTCCCCCCGCGCGCCCAAAAGGTTGCGAATACGGTTTTCATTGGCGGTCCAGCTCAAGTCGAAACTCACACCCGTGAGGAACGGACGATCCCCCGCCATAATCAAAGGGGTATCAATGTCAATTCGACCTCTGTGCTTGCGCCCATTCGCAGCAATATTAAACGGACCATCTGGCCAAATCTGCGCGCCGCTATTGAGCATTGCGGTGGGGCCGCCCAGATATTCAGCCAAACCATCAACACTGAGGCGTGAGACGCGCAACCCGCCCGAATAAACAGCGCTGTCTCCCAAGCGGCTCATGCTGAGTTGACCCGTCACATCCTCATCTGCCGCCCGCACCTTAATGTCGGTCAGCTCATATTTTTCCTGTCCGGTGAATTTGAGCGTTGCGCTACCCTTCAGATCGGGCAGGAAGAGACCATTCAGCCCCACAAGTGTGGAGAACCCTTCCATGTCGCTCACTGCGCCCTGCAAAGTGCCTCGGCCACGAAGGTTGGACAGATCAGACACGATCAAGGAGCCTTTATAGCCCAACTCCGTGCTGCCGGCCTCATAGCCAATTTCAGCCTCAATTGAATTGGACAAAGTGCCCTGATATTCGAAAGAAAGCTGCGCCGGTGTGCTTTGCTCAAAATCACCGCCGTCCAATTGCAATCCGTCAAAAAGGGCCGCCCCGTGGCGCGCAGAAATAAACACGGCCCCAACCGATGGCGCCGTCGCCGCGTTGAAAATGCCTTCGCCAAAATCAAACGCAGCATCCAATTTCAAATCCGCATTCACGGCCTCAACTGAGATCTTTTGCGCTTGGTTTTGCGGCGCCATCAACTCAACTTCATATCGGGCTGGCCGGTTGGTCGTAAGGATATCGACGAGTTTTGGGTGCATTCCCCCCGGCCAAAACGCAGCCCAACGGGACACATCTGCGCTGGGTTGCACGTCCAACCGCGCGGTGCCAGACAATTGCGGCTTCTCTAAAGTGCCTGCCAAGATGCCTGACGATTGGATCGACACGCCCGCTACATCGTTGGCGGTGAAATCATCCACCTCAATACCCGCCTTCGACCATTTGCCGCTAAATGTTGCACCGCGCAACGGCATCTCATCAAACACCAATTGGTCGGCATTCACTTTAAAGCGACCAAGCGGAAACGTTTGATTGAATTTTTGATCGCTGCCCACTTCAGGCAAAAATGCCAAAAGCCGTTCTGTGCTTTGCGCGCCCCATTGGCCAAAGTCCGCATTAAACACCAATCGCCGGGCCTTCTCTTCCCGCCAATCGACCACGAAGTCGAACTCGTCATCATCCAACCTGAATTTTTCGGCTGCAATATTGACCCCGCTGGAAGACAGGCGCAAACGGCCATTGCCTTGCGCCGTGGCACCAAAGAGCGGATTATCATCGGTGAAGCTGCGCCAGCCGCGCGCCAAAGCGTCCAGTCGCTCTGATGTAAAGGAAAAGGCCCCGTCAAAAGCTGCATGCCCTTGTGCTTCAATCAATTCCCCCGACATAGACAGGGTGCTATCGCCCGCCAGCCGCGTGGTGAATGATTGAACCTGCCACTTGCCACCAGACAAGGCGAGATCTGCCGCCACGTCGCGCAAGGAGAAATCGCCCAAGCCAAGCTCGCCAATATCCACTTGCAGATTGCCACCTGCCACATCAAATTCTGGCGGCGGTGGCAAATTGATCAACAGCTCCACCAATGCGTAAGGATCAGTTGTACGGTCGCGCAGCGCGTCCTGCGGGATAAGCGGCACCACCCCGCCTGAAATCAGCGCATCAAACTGTCGCTCGGCGCCCAAGGACAATTCAGCATTGCCCACCAGCCGCGTGCCGGCGCGGTTTTCATCAGGCACCAAATTGAACTCTTCAATGGTCAGCGCCTCAGCATCCAGCGCGATCTGCGTTTTTAATGTCAGGTCGCCACGCACATCATTTTCATCGCGCCGCTGTGGCTTCACCCGCAAATCGCTTTCGCCTTCAAAGCGCGCCCGTGCGCCCCCTGTATAAAGCACGCCCTCGGCATCGAGAGAAAAGCGCCGATCAATGGGCGCAACAAAAGCGCTCAAGCGCATGTTGCCCTTCGGGTTCAGCTCTGAACTGGTCAAGCGAATGGTATAATCCTGGGCCGACATGGTGCCTGTCGCCTCAAAAGCGAATGGCCCGCGCAGCCCGGCTGCACTCAAATGTCCATTGATCTGCTGCATGCGCCAGCTCTCACCCGAGCGCTGGTCAGCCAAAACAACTTCAGCGTTGCTCAACACAGCATCCTCAATCGACACATTGCCCTGCGGCACATCTTGCGGCAACTGAATGGGCATGCGCCATCCACCGCGCTCGTCCAGCGTCAGGTGAAGCTTGACCCCATCTAGATTCAGTCGCTGGACCGCATAAATATCCCGCAAAAACTCCATGAGATTGAGGTGCGCATCGGCGCGCTCCACTTCCAAAAGCGGGGCGTTTTCATCGCCAACAACAATGTCGGAGATGGTCATTTGCGGCTGGGGCAGCAAAGTGAACGACAAATCACCACGAATCGCCACATCAGTGCCCAACGCCTCAGCAGCAATGGCCTCAACGCGATCCCGATAGACATTCCAGTCGTAAAAGCGGGGCACAACAAAGGCTGCGGCCATGACCAAAATGAGCAAGATGCCGATTGCAATGTAAACGCGATTTAACACGAGCGATCCAAACCCTAAACAAAACTTGCCAAAAGGTTAAAACTTTCGGCGACCTACGTCACGCCCTCAATTCAAGATTTCCGCGCAAAAATTTGGCATTGTTGGCCAATTTCCTGGTGCAACTCTTGCCCTTACCCCAAATTAAGGCTTATCAATTAAGAACGGTTCGCAATATGTGCTGGAGGAGAGTACACCACAAAAATGGCCAAAAATGCCCGCCTGATCTACCGCGTCGTTCAAAAATGGGTGCATCCGCACATTGCAAGCTTTCAGGCCACGCAACAGCCAAAATTGTGGCTACTCGCCATTGCCGCCGGGGTCACCGGTGGCGCCGTCGCCATCCTGTTTCGCTCCGCCATTGGAGCCGTCCAATATTTGTGGATTCAAACCGCCTCTGAGCTCTATTTGGAGCGCCTAGCCGCTTTGCCCTGGTATTACGTCATTGCAGGCCCCTTTATCGGCGGTGTCATTGTCGGCATCATCATGTATTTTTGGCGACGGGATGCGCGCCCGGGTGGTGTCGCCGACGTCATCGAGGCCCGCACCCACGCCGGCAAAAAGCTATCCTTGCGCAATTCCATCGTCGCCAGCGCCATCTCAGCGATCTCCTTGGGTTTTGGGGCCAGCGCAGGTCGGGAAGGACCGGTGGTCTATTTCGCAGCCTCTGTGTCAAAGTCCCTGTTTCGGTTCTTTGAACTGCCCCCTTCATCCCGACGGATTATGCTCGGGTGCGGCGTTGCGGCCGCGATTTCGGCGTCTTTTAACGCGCCCATCGCCGGCGTACTGTTCGCCCACGAGGTGATATTGGGCCATTTCGCCATGTCCGCCTTTGTGCCAATTGTGATCGCCTCTGTGATCGCGTCCACAATGTCCCGCGCCTGGTTCGGCGACAACCCAGCCTTTTTGGTGCCGGATTTTCAAATCACATCCTATTGGGAGATCCCCGCCTTCGCTCTTTTGGGACTCACCTGCGCAGCCGTAGCCATTGCCTTTCAAACGTCATTGATCGGCACCGATTGGGTGGCCCGCCACTTCCGCGTTCGCGATTATTTTCGCCCGGCAATTGGCGGTTTTTTGGTTGGCATTATCGCCTTGGGATTCCCGCAAGTGTTGGGCGTTGGCTATGAGGCCACAAACGCGGCCCTCACCAACCAGATGGGTCTTTGGACCATGCTGACGCTGATCATTGCAAAAACCGCGGCGACCGCCATCACGCTGGCCTCCCGCTTTGGCGGCGGCATCTTCTCACCTGCCCTCTATCTCGGCGCGATGACTGGCGGTGCCTTTGGCCTTATGGCCGCAAGCGTATTCCCGGAACTCGCCTCATCCGAAGCGCTTTATTCCATCATCGGCATGGGCGCCGTGGCCGCTGCCGTGCTGGGGGCGCCCATCTCCACCACAGTGATGATCTTTGAGCTGACGGGTGGCTTCGCCTTCTCCATCGCGCTTTTGTTTGCCGTGTCCATTGCCACCGGCCTCACTCAGGCCGTGATGGGCCGCTCTTTCTTTTACTGGCAGCTCTACACCCGCGGCATCATGCTGGAAGAAGGGCCGCACGCCCATTTCGTCAAATATTATCGGGTGCGCGATTTTATGTCGCCCTATGTCAAAAATGAGGATGAGCCGCCATTTGACATTCTGTCGGGCAAGCCATGGCTCAAAACCGGCGATACGTTGGAAACGGCGCTGCGCGCCTTTGATGCAGCAGATGAATCGCGCTTGCCCGTGATGGATGGATCGGGCAAACGCATGAAGCAAGTGGGGTGGGTCACCCACGTCAAGGCGCTCGCCAGCTTCAACAAAGCGCTGGTCGAACAAAGCCGAGAAGAACACCTTTAAAGCGCCGTCCCCTCACCTTGGGGCAAGGCAGACGGATCATATTGCGCCGCAAACTCCGCACTCGGCGGAATGGGCTGAATCACATCAATCATGATGCCATTTGGATCAGCCGTGATAAAATGCCGCTGGCCAAACTCTTCGCTTTTAATATCCAGCAATAACGGCAAACCTGCGCCCTTCAACCGCTCATATTGGGCGTCCACATCCTCCACTTCAAAATTGAGGATAAGACCCTGTGTTTTCGCCTGCGCCGCTTGGGGCACAGTCGGATGATTATATTGCAGAACCGCAATATTGCTTGTCTCCACAAGTTCGGACTGCAAATGCACATACCAATCGCTTTCAAAGCGCGGCACAAACCCAAAGTTCTGCGTGAAGAACGCTACGGTCTGGGCCACATCAGCCACCATAATCACCGGATAATAGGAAGTTGTTTTCATCTCTTTTCTCCCAATCAAAAATAACATACAATCTGTATGTATATTTCAATTAACATACAGGCTGTATGCATGCAAACAAAAAACCGCAGATCGAATAAAGAACGGTCAGAGACCACCCGTGCGCAATTGATTGCAGCGGCACGAAAACTATTTATTTCAGAGGGTTATGTAGAAACAGGCACCCCGGCCATCGTGAAAAATGCTGAGGTGACGCGGGGCGCGCTTTACCACCACTTCAAGGATAAAGCGGACTTATTGCGCGCCATTCTGGTGATGGAATCAGAAGAAATTGCCAAAGAGATCGCCAAGGCAGACCTCAACATAAATGATCCCCTTACCTCACTGATCAACGGGACCGAAGCCTATTTCCGCGCCATGAAAGTGCCGGGCCGCACCAAACTGCTGCTCGATATTGGCCCAGCCTTTTTGGGCAATCAGGAAATGGCACAAATTGATGGGGAGAATGCGCGGCAGGAACTGATTGTGGGCCTCAAAGCCGCCTTCGAGCAGAAAGGCGCTGTGCCAACGCATCTCAATGCAATCGCGGATTTGCTGTCAGCCGCATTTGACCAGGCTGCCCGCGCCATCGCCGATGGCGCAGATGAACAGCACTATAATGCCGCCATGCGGCAATTGGTGGTGGGGACAGTCAATGGTGCTTAGGACGCAATGCGCACCGGCACGACGCCAACCTTGTGACCGCTATCCACCAAACGGTGCGCGTCTGCAATTTTCTCAAAGGGGAAGCTGGTGTCGATCACCGGCTCTAACGCCCCCTGCTCGGCCAATTGCATCAGGCGGCTAAACATTTTGCCGCTCAACACCTCTTTTTCAGAGTCACCTGAGAGCATAATCGCCCGTTTATTGGTCACGACTTTGATCATCTCAATCGCGCTCGCGAAAATCACCACCAGTGTTTTGCCATTGGGCTTGAGCATATGTTTCACCTTGGCAAAAGGCGCGTTACCCACATTGTCCATCACAAAGTCAAACTTGTCTTTGGTGGCGGTGAAGTCTTCCTTGGTATAATCAATCACATGATCAGCACCCAGCGATTTGACCAACTCAACGTTTTTGCCGGAACACACGCCGGTGACTGTCGCGCCCAAATGTTTGGCAAGTTGCACAGCGGCCACGCCAACCGCACCGGAGGCGCCATTGATCAAAATAGTGTCGCCTGCCTTCACGCCGCCAGCATCAAAATAGCCAAGCGAAGTGCTGCCGCCAAATAGGACGGCAACGGCCTCTTCATGCGTCAAACTCTCTGGCTTAAGCGCCAGAGCCCCATCCTGCTTTGTCGTAATATATTCAGCATGCGCCCCAAGATGAAAACCATTGGAGCCCACAACCTCTTGCCCCACGGAAAACGCTTTTACATTCGCGCCCACCGCCTCAATCACGCCTGAATATTGCAGCCCAAAAACCGGATATTTCGGTCTAAACAACCCCATCGCCATCCGTGTCATAAGGCCCAGCCCTTTTGGCACACGCAAGGCCCGGATGCGCACATCCGCGATTTCCACCGTTGAAGCCATCACCTTCACCAGCACCTCATCGTCCGCTGGGGTCGGTTTGTCCACCTCTTCGATTTTCACATTCTCAGCTGGCCCATAGGCCTGGCAAACAGCAGCTTTCATCATTTCCCCCAATGGCGACATAATATCTCATGCTCAGATGGTCATTCAATTCAAATTTTCAAGTCAATCCAACGCTTTAAATTCTTCTTTTAACTGCCGCGCCCGCGCTTTTCCTTAACGCGGATCCAATCTCACGCGCCATAGCGAGCTTCCGCCGTAAGCGATTCAATTGACTCTCATTTTCAATATAAAGCCGCTGGCGAGCCCCATCTCCGACCAGACGACAATGGGCATTGAATCAATGGATTCGTTGCTTGTGCCAACCGATTCAAATTTAACCGCTTTTTGCATTGGCATCGGAATTCCCGCCCAACGATTGCGCTACACCCATTTGACATTGCACAGCGCAAGCCTCACAAGGGCTTTTGGCTCTCGACATATACAAATAAGTATGTCTCCCCTATAAAGAACAAAAAGAGATTCGAAACGGACCGAATGACCGATAGACCAGCAAAACCACAAGGTTTAGGCGCTGGCCCGATCACCTCTCAATTGGGCGCGCAAACACCAAATTATTTAGAGGGCCTCAACCCGGAACAACGCGATGCGATTGAGTCCGTGGATGGGCCTTTGCTGGTGTTGGCGGGTGCAGGCACAGGCAAAACCCGTGTGCTTACCACACGCATCGCCCATATCTTGGCGACAAGCCGCGCCCGCGCAGGCGAAATCCTGTCAGTGACCTTCACCAACAAAGCCGCCCGCGAAATGAAAGAGCGGATTGGTAGGTTTGTGGGAAGCAAGATTGAAGGCATGCCATGGCTGGGCACCTTCCACTCCATAGGCGCGCGCATATTGCGCCGCCATGCGGAATTAGTGGGCCTCAAACCTGACTTCACTATTCTGGATACTGACGATCAAATCCGCCTGCTCAAGCAATTATTGCAAGCCGAAAATGTGGATGAGAAACGTTGGCCCGCGCGCCAACTTGCCCACGTGATCGATGGCTGGAAAAACAAAGGGCTGCAACCCAGCCAGCTTTCTGCCGCCGATGCAGGCGTGTTTGCCGATGGCAAAGCGGTCAAAATCTATCAGCAATATCAAGCGCGGCTTAAAGTGCTGAATGCCGCTGATTTCGGCGATTTGCTGCTGGAAGGCATTCGCCTGTTAAAAGATAACCCAACCGTGTTGGCCGAGTTTCATCGGCGCTTCAAATATATTTTGGTAGACGAATATCAAGATACCAACGTGGCGCAATATTTGTGGCTTCGCCTATTGGCACAACCAAACGAACACCGCGAGACCGCCAATGTGTGCGTGGTGGGCGACGACGACCAGTCGATCTATGGATGGCGCGGCGCCGAGGTGGACAATATTTTGCGCTTTGAGAAAGACTTTCCCGGCGCCAAAGTAATCCGCCTAGAACGGAACTATCGCTCTACCTCAAAAATCCTGAAAGCAGCCTCCCATCTGATTGCCCACAATGAAGACCGGTTGGGCAAAACATTGCAAACCGATGTGGGCGAAGAAGGAGAGCCCATTGCGGTCACCTCTGTATGGGACTCTGAAGAAGAAGCTCGCAATATAGGCGAGGACATTGAACAATTGCAGCGCCAAGGCCAAAAGCTCAATTCCATGGCGATTTTGGTGCGGGCCTCATTCCAAATGCGCGAATTCGAAGACCGTTTCATGACTATGGGGTTGAATTACCGTATAATAGGCGGTCCGCGGTTTTATGAGCGCCGCGAAAACCGCGATGCCCTCGCCTATTTACGCATTGTCACCCAGCCTGCAGACGATCTAGCCTTTGAACGCATCGTCAATGTACCCAAGCGCGGATTGGGCCCTGCCACGATTTCCATGCTGCACGATGCGGCCCGCGCGGCCAACATACCGCTGGTACAAGCCACCCGCGAATTGGTGGAAACAGACGAGCTGAAACCGAAACAACGCTCCACCCTGCGCGGCCTGCTGAGCCAATTTGATGAATGGGCCATGCGGTTGCAAACCCTGCCCCACTCTGAAGTGGCTGAAGCCATTTTGGACGAGAGCGGCTACACCCAAATGTGGCAGAACGACAAATCTGCCGATGCGCCGGGACGGTTGGAAAACTTGAAAGAACTCATCCGCTCTATGGAAGAGTTTGAAACGCTCGGTGGCTTTTTGGAGCACATCTCGCTGGTAATGGACCGCGACAGCGGCGACGCAGACGACGCCGTATCCATCATGACCCTGCACGCCGCCAAGGGCTTGGAATTCGACACCGTGTTTCTGCCCGGTTGGGAAGAAGGCCTGTTCCCCCACCAGCGCGCTTTGGATGAATCCGGCAAAGCTGGACTGGAAGAGGAACGTCGCCTCGCCTATGTGGGCATCACAAGGGCGCGTAAACGCGCCAAGCTGAGCCTGGCGCAAAACCGACGCATTCATGGCTTGTGGCAGTCCGCCATTCCGTCACGTTTCCTCGATGAGCTGCCTGCAGATGTGGTGGAAGTCAAAGATACAGGCTCTTCGTACGGTGGCATCAATTATGGCGGCCGCGATCAGGCCACCAAGTTTGATCGCCGTGATCCATTTGAAAGCGTTTACGAAACACCCGGTTGGCAACGCGCCCAACGGCAACATCAAAGCCGTGGCAAAGACCGCGGCCCCACCATCGAAGGCGAATTGGTGGCTCGGTCGGTCAATCCGGCCTCCTCATCGCGCTATAAGGTGGGCGACAAAGTACTGCATTTGAAATTTGGCGAAGGCACCGTCGCCGCCGTCGATGGCAACAAGCTGAGCATTGACTTTCCCTCCGTGGGCCGCAAAAAGGTGCTGGAGAGCTTTGTTCAAAAACCGTGAGACTTTAATCCATGTCACTTAACCAGATCAGCGTGCCCCTAACCAAAGAAGAAGCCTATAAGCTGGTCGATGCGGTCAGTGAACTGGAAGATATGGCGCTTTCCGCTGTGGCCTATGAAGGCCCGGATGGCGAACATTGGGTGTTTGAAGCCACATGCGATGAAAAGCCGGACATTGAAAAATTCAATGCACTGGCCAAGCAAGTGTTGGGCGACGCTGTAGAATTTGAAGTGGCCCCGGTGCCGGACAAAGACTGGGTGGCCCATTCGCTGGAAGGGCTGAAGCCTGTTGAGGCGGGGGGCTTTTATGTCCATGGCTCGCATGATGACGCACCGAGCGACGAGAATGTGATCCCCATCAAAATTGATGCTGGCCAAGCCTTTGGCACCGGGCACCACGAAACCACCTCCGGCTGCCTCGCGGCACTCGATCTCTATTTACAGGACAACACACCAGAAGCCATTTTGGATTTGGGCACGGGCACTGGGATTTTGGCGATTGCTGCCGCCAAACGCACCGAATTGAATATTCTGGCGACCGACATTGACCCCAAAGCGGTTGAGGTCACCATTGAAAATGCGGAGATCAATGGCGTGCTGGATCAAATCATCGCTGAAACTGCTGATGGGTTTGATCATCCGGTCTTTGCCGAACATGGCCCCTTTGATCTGATCATGGCCAACATTCTGGCCGGACCACTGATTGAACTGGCCCCGGAATTGATCAAACAAGCGAAACCCGGCGCGACAATCATTCTGGCAGGCTTGCTAACGCGGCAGGCCGAAGATGTGATCGCGGCCTACACCGCACAAAAAACAACCCTCCTCGCACAAAGCGAGAAGGGTGATTGGTCGATCCTAACACTAAAAGCCGAATAGCTCGGCTTTTACAGATATTTAGAAGCCGTTTGTGTGATCATATGAACCCAGCAAGTTGCGGTACGATTGTGTTGCCACAAAGTTTTGCTGCTCGCGTGGGTCATGAAAATCACGTGTTTTAGACATCGCGCTCACAATATTCCGGAAGAAGTTTTTTTTCTCAGTCATTTTTTAAACCCTATCTAAATTATGCAGGCGAACTTTTTGTTCGCTTATTTGTAGTCGCGACCATTCGCGTTCATGAAATGGGCGATTTGGCGCTCTGCTTGCTTAGAACGTGCTGCCACCATCGCGTCGAACATATTGCGGAAAAGACCTGATTTATGTGTCATCTTATTTCTCCTTGGCAAATTGGACGAACCCACTTGCATCTCGTAATCTGATAACCCAATGTAGCGCGGTAAAATTTTTTTAGTAGCCCCTGCTTTCGCACTCCAGCCATGCAACAAAAGCATGGCTCGTCCATTTTTGGCGGGGACGTATGCACGTATGACCAAAAGGACCACGGTGACAATGTCTGCCAACACAAAAGCAAACCGATTTCAAACATTTGAAGAACGCGCCAATCCAGAGCTGGTTGGCCCGCGTGTCGAGGCATTGCGTAAAAAGATGAAAACCAAAAAAGTCGATGCTTTTTTGGTGCCCCGCGCCGATGCACATCGTGGCGAAAATGTACCGGCTGGCGACGAACGGCTCAGCTACATTTCCAGCTTCACAGGCTCCGCCGGCACCGCCATCGTGGCGCAGGATAAAGCTGCCCTGGTTGTAGACGGGCGCTATACATTGCAGGCCCCCACCCAGACGGACACCGATGTCTTTGAAATTGTGGACCTAAGCCCAACGGCCACAGCGGATTGGCTTATCGCCAATCTTAAAAAGGGGCAAAAAGTTGGCTATGATGGTTGGTTGCATACCCCCAAAGAGGTCGAAACTCTGGACCGAAAACTCGCGGCCAAAGGCATCAAGCTCATTGAAGTGAGCAATCTGGTCGACGCGATTTGGAAAGACCGCCCCGCCCCGCCAACCAACGATATTTATACGTTGGAAGTGGCGCAGACCGGCAAGAGCGCCAGCGACAAGCTCGCCGAATTGCAAAAGCAAATGCTTGAAAAAGGCGCTGACTATTTGGTGCTCACCCTGCCTGAATCCACCAACTGGCTACTCAACATTCGCGGCAGTGATATCGCAAACACACCCGTCAGCCTGGGCTTCGCGATTGTGCCACAATCCGGTGCCTCACGATTTTTCGTGCAGCCGGAAAAAATCAACCCCGTAATTCAAGCCGAATTAAGCGATGTGACCGTGCTGGAACCGATTGAAGAGCTCGAAGAAGCGCTAAAGTCGATGTATACCGACAGCGTTTGGTTTGACGATGCAACGGCCCCCATCAAATTGGTCAATCTCGCCAAGTCCGTCGGCGCAACCATCATCACAGACAAAGACCCGGTGGTGATCGCTAAAGCGCGCAAAAATGCTGCGGAAGTTGAAGGCATGAAAGCGGCGCAAACCTCAGATGCGCTGGCGATGGCCCGCTTCCTATCGTGGCTCGATGATGAGGCCCCGAAAGGCAAACTCACCGAGATTGAAATCGTCGAAAAACTGGAAGATTGCCGCCGCCAGTCCAATGAACTGTTGGACATCAGCTTTGAAACCATCTCCGGGTCTGGCCCGAACGGGGCCATCGTGCATTATCGCGTATCTGAAAATACAAGCCGCACGCTCAATCCGGGCGAGTTGATGCTGGTGGATAGTGGCGGCCAATATCGCAACGGCACCACCGACATCACCCGCACCATGGCCACGGGCGACACAACACCCGACCAGCGCAAGCATTTCACTTTGGTCCTCAAAGGCATGATCGCCTTGAGCCGCGTGCACTTCCACAAAGGCGCAACGGGCGCACATTTGGATGCGCTAGCGCGTCAGTTCCTTTGGAATGAAGGATTGAACTATGCGCATGGCACGGGCCACGGCGTTGGCGCGCTGCTGGGCGTGCATGAAGGCCCTTGTGGCATCTCTGGCGTCAATCACACGGTGCTGGAAGAAGGCAATATCCTCTCTAACGAGCCGGGCTTTTACCTTGAAGGTGAATATGGCATCCGCATTGAAAACCTGATCATGGTGGTGCCCAGCGAAAAGAACGAGAAGTTCTTGAAGTTCGATACCCTCACCTACACGCCAATCGATCTACGCCTGATCGAAAAAGATCTGCTGACGCCGGAAGAAATTGAATGGCTAAATGATTATCATCAGAAATGCTATGAGCTGATTGCCGACCGTCTTGAAGATGATAAGCAAGAATGGTTAAAACAGGCAACGCGCGCCATCTAAAAGCAAAAGGCACGCATCATCCTGCCGACACGGACCAATCATGCGTGCCTTTTTTGAACTTTTCAGCATCTTCCTTAAACTGGGCCTCTCCTCATTTGGCGGCCCGGTGGCCCATTTGGGCTATTTCCGCACAGAATTTGTGGACCGGCGCAAATGGTTTGATGATGCGCAATATGCTGATTTGGTGGCGCTGTGCCAGTTTCTGCCTGGCCCCGCCAGCTCGCAAGTCGGCTTTGCCATCGGCGTGCAGCGCGGTGGCATCACGGGCGGAATCTCGGCATTTCTAGGCTTCACCCTACCCTCTATCCTTATCCTCTTGGGCTTCGCGGCGATCATCCCGCTTTTGCAAGGCGATCTTGGCCAGGGGCTGATCCGCGGGCTGAAGCTGATCGCCGTGGCGATTGTAGCGCATGCCGTACTAGGGATGGCCCAAAGCCTCGCCAACACCACATACAGGGCACTCATTGCCCTGGGCGCATTGATCATCTGTCTGTTGCTCACAGGCTTTGTGGGGCAAATCCTCGCCATCATTCTTGGCGCAGTCATCGGCTATCTGATTTTGGAAGCTCCTTCCGCCCAAGCGCAAAGCAACGAACAGGGCACGCGTTTCACATGGTCGCATGGCACGGCCATTGCCAGCTTCTTCATCCTGCTTATTGCCTTGCCGGTTCTCGCCGCGAGCACAAACCAAACCTCATTCGCGCTGGCCGATATTTTTTACCGGGCCGGGGCCTTGGTGTTTGGCGGCGGCCATGTGGTGCTGCCGCTGCTGCAAGCTGAAATGGTGCCGAACCTGATGGATCAAAATCTATTTTTGGCTGGCTATGGCGCCACCCAGGCTCTGCCCGGCCCGATCTTCTCTTTCGCCAGCTATTTGGGTGCCATGGCCAGCGATGCGCCATTAACAGGCGTGCTGATTGGGGCCACCGCCATCTTCGTCCCCGGCTTTTTGCTCACTTATGGCGCCCTGCCGATCTGGCAAGGGCTGCGGACCAATCAAATAGCACGCAAAGCGTTGCTCGGCACGAATGCGGCGGTGGTTGGCCTGCTCGCAGCAGCCCTGATCAATCCGATAGCACTGCAGGCCCTCACCCAACCGCTGGATTGGGCCATTGCGCTGATTGGCTTTGCAATCCTATGGCAGCTGAAATGGCCCGCATGGATATTGGTGTTAGCCGGCGGTGCTGCCGGTGCGTTGTTCGCCGTTATCGGGCTTTATTGAGCTGCGTTTCGCGCAAATAGAGATAGAGCGGCAAACCTAGCGACAAGCCGACAAATGAACAAGCTGGCAAAACCAGCCACCAGTTACGAATGCCTTGCTCCCGCGCATCCCAAAACGACCAGACCCAAAACAGGGCAATGCACAGCAAAACATCAATGCTGAACCCGGCGGCAAGCCCGTTGGCCATAAACAGGCTCTGGAAATATTGGCCGATATCAAACCCCGTTTGCGCGAAATAGGGCGCGAAAAAAAGCCAGGGCAAAACGGTGCCCAGCACCATCATGATAATGTAGAAATTTGCTTTGGTCATAAGGACTTATCCCAAGAATTAGAATCAAACCTAGAATAGACCAAACACGCTCCGCAATGCCACGACAGATATCACGCCCACCACCACAACTGCCCAAAGCGGCAAGCGGAAAGCCACCAACAACGTGATCAATGCCGCGAGGCTCTCTGCCGGGCCAGTGGCCAAAATGGTCGGTGCAATCACCGCCATCAGCACAGCAGCAGGCACCGCCTCCAAGGCGGCACGGGCACGCCCTTGAATGGTGAAAAACCGCACAATCACCAAGCCCGCCACACGGGTGAAATAGGTCACCAATCCCATGCCAAGAATGGTGGCCAGAACCATTGGGTCAACGCTAAACACTTCAGCCACGGTCCAATGCTCCCTTAAATTCTTCTGGGTCAGCCGTGAACGCGCCCACCAACATGCCCGCCACCGCACCCGCCGCGATATACCACGCGCCGTCCACATAGGTCTTGGTGATGATCGCAGCGGCCCCGCTGGCTGCCAACACCATGGCGGTGCTCTTACCCTTCCAGAATCCCACAATCAGGCCGATGAAAATGGCTGGAAAGGCAAAATCCAGCCCATATTGTGCCGGGTCAAGATCGACAAACATTTTGCCCAGCAACGCGCCAAAGGCGGTCATCAACACCCAATTGAGATAAAACGGCGTCACCAGCCCCATATAAAAGGCAAAGCTGAGATGCTGCTTACGCCCGCGATGTTCGGACAGGGCCCAAATCTCATCCGCCAGAAACATATAGGCGATCATCTGCTTGCCCCACCCCATATGCCGGGTTTTAAGGCCGAGCGATGCGCTCATCAGAATATGGCGCACATTCACCAACAAGGCAGACAGAACAATCGCCGCCCAAGGGACCGGACTGGCCCAAAAATCAATGGCGACAAATTGCGAGCCTCCCGCAAACACCACGGCACTCATCAAGCCCACTTCCAAAGGGCTCAGGCCCTTTTGCGCGGCGAGACCGCCAAACACCAAAGAGATTGGCACCATGGCCACCAAAAGCGGCGCAATATGCTTGATTCCGGCAATATAATCGCTGTCGCGCAGAGGCATTTCGCCACTGATCTCACTCATTCTTCGATCCAATCTAAGCGATATTGCGGTAGGCCCCGGGGGCGACACCAATGCGTTTTTTGAAATGCCGGTTGAGATGGCTTTGATCATAAAAGCCGCAATCAAATGCCACCTGGGTGGGTTCAATGCCCTGCGCCAAAAGTCCACGCGCCTGACGCACCCGCACATCAGTTAAAAACGAATGCGGCGTTTGCCCCATATGTTTGGCGAAAACGCGGACCAGATAGCTTTTGGACATGCCAGACAAGGCACAGAGCTGATCCAGATCCACTTCCTGAACAAAATGCGCTTGCATATAATCGCACATATCCTGCACCGCTTTGGGCGCGCGGCCCACAATCGGTTCTTTGCGCCAGCTGCCATAACGGCCAATCACTTGGCCCAGCGCCAGATAGATCGCCTCATCCTTTTCCAGCGGATCGATGCTTTGTTCCAATTGTTCATGCAGGCGCACAAGATGCGCGGCCAAAGCCGTATCTTGCACCATCAGTTCTTGGAAAAACAAACTGCCACTCGGCGCGGCCCCGGGCAAATCCCGCGCGATTTCATGCATCAACTCAACCGACGGATAAAGCATGCGATAGCTATAGCCGCCCGCCATGGGCCGCCCATCATGCACTTCTTCCGGATTGATCATAAAAACCGATCCGGCCCCACCGATAGATTCGCTGCCCTTCAGCTTGTGCTGTTGCTGGCCAGAAACAATGGCCCCGATCACAAATGTATCGTGGGTGTGCGGCGCATAAGTGTGGGTGTGGAAAGTGGCGGTCAGGCATTCCAAATCGCAATGCCGCGCCTCGCGCCAAAATTTGGCACGCTCACCTCGGGATAAATCCGCTGATGTTGCGTGTTCTTGCGATTGTAAATCCATATGCCCAGCCTAGCCGATCAGAGACGCAAGTCTTGGACAAAATTGACACTCTGTCTAATGAAAAATCTTTATGACAGGATAAATCGGTTACGTTCCAAATCCGCTAGCTTGAAATTCTTCTTGCCTTTTGGCAGCAACTTGTGGCCCTCAGCCTCAAGCAATTTCTTTTGGTTTTCCGGGCCACCCGGCGCTTTTTCATTCAGCGCGCCAGCCTTTTTGACAGTGCGCCACCACGCCATGCCCACCTCGCCGGTTTGCTCACGCAACTCCTCGGCGGCCTTGCTGGCAATATTCATAAAAATGCCGGTGGTGAGCGGACAGGTCACAAATCCATTATGCTTTTTCGCCAAATAATCGCGCAAATCATCGGCCAGCATAAATTGGCCCTCTGGCACACGCGCCATCAAATCATAAATTTCGCGCGGCGTTGAAATCACCATTGGCGCGCCTTCCGGTCCCCAATGGGTGCCCGCGGGCAACGGGTTCACTTGCACGACATATTTCGGATCGTTCAAATAGTCCAATGCCGCCCGTGCCATCCTCTAAAGCCCTTCAATCAGCTCAAACCAGCCATCTTCGTCCATGGTCGTCACGCCTAAATCTTGCGCTTTTTTCAGTTTAGAGCCAGCCCCCGGCCCTGCCACCAAAATATCGGTTTTGCCCGACACGGAACCAGAAACCTTCGCGCCCAGCCGCTCCGCCATCGCCTTGGCTTCTGAACGGGACATTTTTTCCAAACTGCCGGTAAAGACAATGGTTTTGCCCGCTACGGGACTCTCGTCAGCGCTGGCCACTTCATAGGTCTTGGGATTGACCTGTTCGAGCAATTTATCAAGCGCTTCCACATTTTGCTCATTGGCGAAAAAGTCGACCAACGAATTCACCACGGTTTCGCCGATGCCATCAATGGCGATAAAGCTCTCACGCGCACCCTGATCACCAGCAGCAGCGTCGCGTGCTGCTTTTTCAAAATCTGCAAAATTGCCGAAATTGCGGGCGAACATGGCCGCTGTGGTTTCCCCCACGTGGCGAATGCCCAACGCAAAGATAAACCGATCCAGCTCTGGCGTGCGTGTCTCGTCGATGGCTTCGAACAGCTTGCGAACCGAAGTGCTGCCCCAGCCTTCCTGGTCTTTCAGCTTTTGCAGCGCCGCTTCGTCGCGCTCCTGCAGCGTGAAGATATCCGCGGGGGTTTTCACCCGGCCTTCTTCAAAAAAGGCAGCAACCTGCTTGGCCCCAAGCCCATCAATATCCATCGCGTTGCGCGACACGAAATGCTTGAGATGCTCCACCGCCTGCGCCGAACAGATCAGGCCGCCCGTGCAGCGCCGCACCGCATCCAGCTTGCCTGTCTTTTCGTTCACTTCGCGCACCGCGGGCGATCCGCAAACCGGACAGGTTTCAGGCATTTCAAACTTACGCGCATCGTCCGGGCGATGATCGAGCACTGGCCCCAACACTTGCGGGATTACGTCACCCGCCCGCTGAATGGTCACCATATCGCCGATTAAAACGCCTTTGCGCTCAATCTCATCTTCATTGTGCAAGGTGGCGTTGGACACAACCACGCCACCCACAGTCACCGGCTCCAGCTTCGCCACCGGGGTCAGTGCGCCCGTGCGCCCCACCTGAATTTCAATATCATTGAGGCGCGTGACCGCTTTTTCCGCCGGGAATTTATAGGCAATGGCCCACCGTGGCGCGCGGGCCACAAAGCCCCACCGCTGCTGCAAATCCAGACGGTTAAGCTTGTAAACCACCCCGTCAATGTCATAGCCGAGCAACGCCCGCTCTTCACCAATCATGGTGTGATGGGCAATCATTTCCTCGACACTGGTCACCAGCTTCATCATCGGATTGATCTTGAATCCCCAGTCACCCAGCTTTTGCACCACCTCATATTGCGTCTCGGCGGGCAATGCGGATACATCGCCCCAAGCATAAGCAAAGAAGTTCAAATTGCGCGACGCCGTGACCCGCGAGTCCAACTGGCGCAAAGACCCAGCAGCTGTGTTGCGCGGATTGACATAGGTATCTTTGCCCTGCGCTTCGAGCTCTTTGTTCAGGCGCTCAAATTCGGCGTGAGACATGTAAACTTCGCCACGCACTTCAAACACATCCGGCACATCAGTGCCTTCAAGCTTTTTCGGAATGTCAGCGATGGTTTTCAAATTCTCGGTGATGTCCTCACCTTCGGTGCCGTCGCCCCGCGTGGCCCCCTGCACGAATACGCCATTTTCATAGCGCAGCGACGCGGAAAGGCCGTCAATTTTCGGCTCTGCCGTAAATCCAAGTTCCAGACCGGCATCGCGGGCAAAATAACGTTTTGCCCGATCGACAAAATCTTCGAGATCTTCATCAGAAAAGGCATTGCCCAGCGACAGCATAGGCACCCGGTGGGTGACTTTTTTAAAGCCGTCAGCGACCTCAAAGCCCACCCGGTTGGTCGGGCTGTCTTGCCGCACCAGATTGGGAAACCGTTCCTCAATCTCATCATTGCGACGGCGCAGCGCGTCATATTCTGCGTCTGAGACTTCCGGTGCATCCTGTTGATGATAGCGTTCATCATGATAGGCAATGGCTTCCGCCAAATGTGCCAATTCTTCCATGGCCTCTTGCCGGGTCAGCTCCTCAACGGGCTTTTTGTCGCTCACGCCACCACCTCATCACGCAATCTATTGGCCGCAGCGCGGGCCTCATCTGTAATTTCTGACCCCGCCAACATGCGGGCAATCTCTTCGCGGCGTGCCGCCTCATCCAAGGGCTTCACATGGGTGCGGGTCAGGCTCCCCTCGTCCACCACCTGCTTTTCAATCAGCAAATGCTGGCTAGCCCGTGCGGCCACTTGCGGCGCATGGGTGACGCACAAAACCTGCACTTTTTCCGAAAGCCGCGCCAAGCGCTTGCCGATGGCATCCGCCACCGCGCCGCCGACACCAGTATCAATCTCATCGAAAATCAGCACAGGCGCTGACCCCTTGTCCGCCAGCACCACCTTCAGCGCCAACAAAAATCGTGAAAGCTCACCACCAGAGGCCACCTTCATCATCGGGCCGGGATTGGTGCCAGGGTTGGTTTGCACATGAAATTCAATCACGTCAAAACCACTTGCGCTGACACGCTCCTCATCAATCTTTTGATCGACCAAGAACCGCGCCTGCCCCAATTTCAGATCGGGCAATTCAGCTTCCACAGCTTTGATGAGGTCAGCAGCTGTTTTTGCCCGCGCTTCGCTCAACTCAATCGCCGCGCCGCGATATTCAGCTTCCGCCTTGGCCAACGCCTCGCGCAGATGGGTCAAATCTTCATCACCTTGCTCAAGGTCATGAATGGCCTTTTGATATTTGGTCAAAATATCCGGCAACTCATCCACCAAACATTGATGCTTGCGTGCGGCGGCCCGGAGAGCAAACAGACGTTCTTCTGCCCCCTCAAGCTCCATGGGATCGAACTCCATTTGGCGCTTAATGTCTTCGAGGGCTTCCGAGGTGCGATCAAGCGCCACCAGCGCCGCATCAATATTTTCCACCACAGCGCCAAATAGGTTCTGTTCGCCATCGCCTTTGCGCATCAATTGCCGCATCAGCCCTGCCAAAGCAGAAGAAGGGGCAGAAGGACCATTGATCACCTCATCGGCGTCACGCACTTCATCGGCGGCTTTTTCAAGCTCCATCAAGCGTTGCCGCTGTGCCGCCAGTTCTTCTTCTTCGCCTTTTTCGGTGTTCAACTCTTCCAGCTCAGCCACCACGTGGCGTGCGTAATCCTCATCGGCCCGCGCTTTCTCTACTGCTGCTTCCTGGCGATTTAAGGCATCCTGAGCCGCCGTGAGCGCTTTATAGGTATCTTGGGTCGCGGCGCGCAGCTTCTGGTGCCCACCGAAGGCGTCGAGCAGATGGCGGTGGGTTGAGGGATCAACCAAAGCGCGATCATCATGTTGTCCGTGAATTTCGATCAGCTCTTGGCCAATCTTTTGCATCAATTTGGCAGAAATCGGCTGATCATTTACAAAGCCGCGCGTGCGCCCATCGGCATATTGAACCCGGCGCAAAATAATCTCGCCATCGCTCATCAGCTCATTTTCTTTGAGCATGTTCATGACCGCATGGTCTATGGGCAACTCGACACTGGCCACGACTTGACCACGTTCGGTGCCTTTGCGCACCAAACCATTGTCGCCACGCCCACCAAGGGCCAATGAAAGCGAATCAAGCAGAATGGATTTACCGGCGCCCGTTTCACCAGTCAGGGCGGTCATGCCACCCTCTAACGGCAAATCTAGCTGATCGATCAGTACAATATTTTGTATTGAAATGGCTGATAGCATGCCCGATTAACCCATATTTTGGGCTAGCCGTTCAGCGATCCTGCCAACCAGCTACCCTCGTTTACCTCAGGGGCCAAACCCTGCTTTTGCAGCAGTTTATACGCATCCTGATACCATTCGCTAGAGGGATAGTTGTGTCCCAAAACAGCAGCAGCGGTTTGCGCCTCTTGTACCAGTCCTAACGCCATATAGGCTTCGGTCAAGCGCAACAGCGCCTCTTCCACATGTGTTGAGGTCTGATGATCCTCTACCACAGTCCGGAAACGGTTGATGGCACCAGTATACTGCTTGTTGCCCAAATAATAACGCCCAACAGACATCTCTTTGCCGGCAAGCTGATCCTGCGCAACCAAAATCCGCTCTTTCGCATCTTTGGCGTAACGTGAGTCGGGGTAATTGTTGATAATAGACTGGAATGTCGCAATTGCGTCCTGCGCAGTCTGCTGATCCCGAGTCAAATCTTTGATCTGATTATACTGCGACGCCCCTTTCAGGTACATCGCATATGGTGCCTCGGGCGAAGAGGGATAAAGCGCCAAGAAACGGTCTGCGGCCAAAATCGTACGATCATAGTCACCCAAGCGGAAATAGATGAACGTGGTCATCATCCGCGAACGCTCGGTAAACTCAGAATATGGGTGTTGCCGCTCTAGCTTTTCGAAGGTCTCAAGTGCTGATTTTAAGCGTTCACGCTCCACATAATCGATCGCTTTATCGTAAAGCGTTTCGGCGGGAATAATTTCTTCTTCGGTGATCTTGGGCTTGCCGAACAGGCTCATGCCTGCACAACCAGTCAATGATGTGGCCAAAACGCCAACCAATGCTGCGCGTATCAAAGTTTTTGCAACGCCGTTTTGAAGGTTTGCAATACCCATAATTAAAAAGCCTTTATCAACCGAAACCCACACTCATCAGCACGATGTAGGGGGGAAAATGAACGAAACTAAGGCAAGATACAAGATTGAATATGCCGAATTAGCCAACTGAACGGATATAGCCGCGCAATTCCAGCCCTGCAGGCAGTTCCTCAAGGGCATCAAATTCAAGCGGCAACGCACTTGCAGGTACAATCTCATAGTTTTGCTCGCTCGCGAACAAAGAGTTCAACACGAGTGCATTTAATCCGTGGCCACCTTTGTAAGACCGGAACTTGCCGTAAATCGGCATTCCAGCCAACGCGAGATCGCCAACCGCGTCCAGTAGCTTATGGCGTACAAACTCATCTTCGTAGCGCAAGCCATCTTGATTGAGAATTTTACCCTCATCAACGGCGATGGAGTTCTCCAAGGATGAGCCCAGTGCATAGCCAGCCTGGCGCAGCACTTTCGCGTCTTTGATAAAACCAAATGTGCGCGCTTGCGACACATCATCAACATAACGCTTGGGCGACCAATCAAAGATCATCCGCTGACGACCGATGACATCACTTTCAAAGTCAATTTCCACATCAAAGGCGCGACCATTATAGGGCTCGAGTGCGGCAAACGCATCATTCGAACGCACGGTAACACTACGTTTGATCTTAATGAACATTTTCTCGGCAGGTTGGGTTTCGATGCCGGAGGCAACGATTGCTTCCACATATTTGCGAGCACTGCCGTCCAACACAGGACACTCATTGCCTTCGACGGTGATCAAGGCATTATCGATCCCCATGCCGGAAAGTGCGGAAACCATGTGTTCGATCATGGACACGGTGCCAGCGTCACCCAAATCAACTGCAGTGCACAAATAGGTGCGCGACACACGATTGTGATGCAAGGGCATCGTGGCTGAATAGGATTCGTCATCAAGTTTTCGACGGATCGCATATCCACTGTCCACGGCAGCGGCTTCAATGGTCAAGCTGGATGGCTTTCCATTGTGTACGCCAATGCCCGTAAAGCTTAATACACGCCCCACGGTGCACTGCTTGGTTGCAAATCTGTTCATCTACTACTCCGGCTTATCGGGTTTTATATCCCAGCCTTTTTTAAAACTTGATAAACAAAAAAGACCCGAGACGAAAGCCGCCTCGGGTCCTTTTTTCTTTTTATGCCCTTAAAACTATCCGTGGCGTTTTAAGAAACTTGGAATTTCTAGCTGCTCTTTTTGTGCAGTTGGCTGGGGTGCTGGACGCCCAGTTTGGTCAAGCTGACCCTGCGCACCTTGGGGCTTGGAAGGCCGTTGAGGACTAGCTTCCACAGCATTTCGCGCCATTGCATCATCAGCTTTTTTCTCGTCAAATTCTTCCTTGCCTTGCAGCCCTACATTGCTGGCCAAGCGGCGGAAAAGGGCACGAGCATTGCCTGGCTCTTTTTGTACCTCTTGTTGCGCTTGGGCAACGCTTTCTTGTGCGACCCGGGGCAGTTCATCCGCACGCGGCATACGACGCGGTGCAACTCGCTCTGCACTTTGAGGCACATAGGTCTGACGTGGCTCCACATCGCGAGGAGCAGGTTCGTCGTCAATATTCGCGACAGGCTCTGCACTCGGGCGATATGGCTCAACGGTCACATCATCCTTTTGCGGTGCCTTATGATTTGGTTTCGATCCCAAAGCCTGGTTCACCGCCTTTTGCATGGCGATATCCAACTCATCAGCAGGTGCCGCTTCGGCTTTTGGTGCTTCCGCTTTTACCTCATGATCAGGCTTTGTCGCTGTCGCTGGGGCCTCACGGTTCACACGAATGGCACGATCGGCATTTGGCTCAACTGGGTCCATCGCCTGCACCATGGCAGCATCTGTGCCAGTCGCCACAACCGAAACGCGGATTTGACCATCCAAGCTGTCATCAAAGGTCGCACCCAAAATGATATTGGCGTCTGAATCAACTTCTTCACGGATACGGCTGGCTGCTTCGTCAACTTCGTAAAGTGTGAGGTCTGAACCACCAGTGATCGAAATCAACAGGCCGCGGGCGCCCTGCATGGAAATATCGTCCAGCAATGGGTTCGCAATCGCAGCTTCAGCGGCGTGACGCGCACGATCTTCGCCTTCGGCTTCGCCTGTACCCATCATGGCTTTACCCATGCCGCGCATCACGGCACGAACGTCAGCAAAATCGAGATTGATCAGGCCTTCTTTCACCATCAAATCGGTGATGCAGGCAACGCCGGAAAAGAGCACTTCGTCAGCCATGGAGAACGCATCCGCAAATGTCGTTTTCTCATTGGCCACACGGAAGAGATTTTGGTTTGGGATCACAATCAGCGTATCAACATGGCGATGTAGCTCATCAATGCCATCATCGGCCAACCGCATGCGGCGTGCGCCTTCAAATTGGAAAGGCTTGGTCACGACACCAACGGTCAAAATACCTTGCTCGCGGGCTGCGCGGGCAACGACAGGCGCTGCACCTGTACCGGTACCACCGCCCATACCGGCGGTAATAAAGCACATGTGCGACCCGTTAAGGTGATCTGAAATTTCGTCAATTGTCTCTTCAGCTGCTGCGCGCCCCACTTCGGGATGCGAGCCTGCACCGAGACCCTCGGTGACGCCAACGCCGAGTTGCACGACCCGCTCTGCCTTAGACAGTGCAAGCGCTTGGGCGTCTGTGTTGGCCACAACAAATTCGACCCCTTCTAGGCCCGAATCGATCATATTATTCACCGCATTGCCGCCGGCACCGCCAACGCCAAATACCGTAATACGTGGCTTGAGTTCTTGAATATCTGGAATTTGAAGTTTGATGCTCATTTCTGGCCCCATTGTGCTCCGTTGGGTCTAAAATTACTGCCAGAACGTTAAGCACTCCCTAACAATTGCATCATTTTTATTAACTTTAATGCATTTTGGGTCACTTTGTGACCGACTAGGCAAGAATTTGTTTAGCATAACAGAGTGTTAAAGGCGCAGCTTAAGCCAAAAGCGCAACTGTATTTTTTAATCAGGGATTAGAAGCTGGACTTAAGCCAGTGGCCGATATTTTTGAACCAGCCGAATTTGCCGTGTTCGCCAGACTTGGCGGTGGGCTCTACAAATTCAAGTTCGCACACTTGCGGATAGATCAACATGCCCACAACTGTTGAAAAAGCAGGCCCCTTGGCGACGGTGGGCAACTTGGCAACGCCCAATGGCCGCCCCTGCCGCACATTGCGCGCCAAAACACGGCGAGCGATTTCGGGCAAGCCTGTCATTTCGCTGGCCCCGCCCGTCAACACAAATCGACGACCGCACACATCCATCATACCTGTCGCGACCATCCGGTCGCGCAATAGGGTCAATATGTCTTCCACTTGCGGACGGACAATCCGGGTAAGCGTGGTCCGCGGGATTTGCGTCGGCGCTTCGTCTGGCGTCGATCCGACAGGCTGGATGGACACCATATCACGTTCATCACTTTGCCCAGGCAACACGGAGGTAAACAGCGTTTTGAGCCGTTCTGCATCTTCAAAGCTAACCGACAATTGCCGCGCGATTTCGTGTGTAATGTGCTGTCCGCCAACCGCAATCGAATCAGCGTAGACAAGATAGCCATCTTTAAAAACGCTCATCGTGGTCGTGGCGCCACCAAAATCGACAATCGCCACACCCAACTGTGCCTCATCATCAACCAGACATGCCAAGCCACTGGCGTAAGGCGTGGCCATAAAGGCCTCAACTTGCAAATGACAGCGATTAAGCACCAGCTCAATATTGCGCATTGAAAGTGTTTCAGCACTCACCACCGCCACATCAACGCCGAGCATATCGCCCACCATGCCACGCGGATCTTGAATGCCCTTGTGGCCATCCAACGAATAGCCGATGGGCAATGCATGCAACACGGACCGTTCATCCCGGATCGAACGCTCATTCACGGTTTGCAGCACTTTTGCCAGATCCCGCGCTTCCGCCTCGTGGCCATCAAGTGACACAGTGGCGGCAAAGGTTTCCGACCCCAAACGCCCTGCTGATATATTGACGATCAAGGATTGTACGGTCACCCCGGCATTGCGCTCGGCCATGCCGACCACCGACCGCACAGCGTGCTCAGCCGCGTCTAAATCGGTCACGATGCCACCTTTAACGCCCGCAGAGGGGCCAAACGCAAAACCAAGCACTTCGGCCTGGTGCGTGCGTCCTCGCAAGGCCTTGCCTTCAGGCTGCGGCGTCAGGCGTGCAATGATGCAGCAAATCTTGGTCGAGCCAATATCCAAAACGGTCACCAAGCTTGCTTTGCCTGGTTGCACCGGCTTGAGCCGCGCCGTCATTGCCTCAGAGATCATTGGGTGTTGGCCTCATCCTGATCGGTTACTGCGCGGTCTACGGGACGCACAGCGATAAAATCTTTCAAACGAAAATCTAAAATTTCAATGTCGCGAGACAGCAATTGCTTTTCAGTATCCAATGCCACGATCTTTGCCAGTGCTTGATCGACATCTTTTTCAGGCAGCATGATGCGCAGGCCCGTATCATAGATCAAATCCCAGCGACGATCGCCAATGCGGCTCACTGCCAGCAAATCCTGCTGCAACAATTCGTATGGCTCAAGCGCTTTAATCAAGCTGGCCGCATCGTCAGCAGCACCGTCGCCAATGAACAGCGGCAATCCGTCAATGCCCCCCTGCTCCAAGCTCACCAGCTTGTCGCCTTTGGCATCAATGGCAAAGCTCACCCCATCAATGCGCCACACCGCAATCGGCGTTTTCTCCACCAACTCGATGTTCAAAGAATTGGGATAGATCTTGCGAATGGTCGCACTTTTTATGGAGGGCAAAGCCTCAATGCGCTGCCGCGCTGCTTCTGCATCAAAATTGACCAAGGAAATATTGCCCTGCAAACCGATCGCTTCAAAAAGCGCAGCCTCTTTGGTGAGACCATATCCAGAGAGCGACACTTCGGACACCGCAAGGCCCGCATACGCAAACAAACTGGCGGCGCGCTCTGTCACAACCGTTGCCCCATTCACCAAATGGTTGCGATTGATCATGCCGACGCCCAACACGAACACCACGATAAACAACGCCAAAAGCTGAACACCCAATCGCTTATGCAACACCCAAGTGCGTTGCCCGCGCGCCACCAACTGGTTGGTTTTGCGCAGGGCTGGCAAATAGTGCATAGGCGCTGGCAGTGCCAGCGCGCGCGATTGTGGCTTCTTTATCTCTCGCAAGAGGCGTCCTCCAAAATCCAGCGGACCAAATCTTCAAAATCATGCCCGGCATGTGCGGCCATTTCCGGCACGAGCGAGGTGGGCGTCATACCCGGCTGCGTGTTGATTTCAAGGCAAATCAAATCGCCCTCTTCACCACCATGCATGGATAAACGGAAGTCTGTGCGGGTCACCCCTTTGCACCCCAAACTCTCATGTGCCTTTAGCGCTAGTTTCTGCGCAGTTTGGTAAATATTCGATGAAACATCGGCAGGGAATATGTGCTTTGATCCCCCTTGTGCGTATTTGGCTTCATAATTGTAAAAGTTTAAATCCGTGATCACCTCGGTCACGGCCAGGGCCACACCGCCCATCACAGCGCATGTCAGCTCGCGGCCAGCAATGTAACGCTCGACCATCAGCTCTTCACCGCTCTTCCAATCGGTGCGCAAGATTTCTTGCGGCGGATGTTCTGTGCCCTGCTTGACGATAAACACGCCAACGCTTGATCCGTCCGCCACAGGCTTGATCACATAGGGCGGCTCCATCTGATGCTTGCGGGCCACTTCGTCGCGCAAGGCAACGAAATGGTCCGTAACTGGAATGCCGTTGGCTTTGAAAAACACTTTCGACAAATGCTTATTCATCGCAATGGATGACGCGGAAACGCCAGAGTGGGTATAGGGAATGCCCATAATCTCCAGCAGCCCTTGCACCGTGCCATCCTCACCAAAACGACCATGCAGCGCGTTAAAGGCCACGTCAGGTTTCAGCTCTTCGAGAACGTGGCCCAAATCACGGTCCACATCAACGCGGGACACTTGATAACCACACCGCTCCAACGCATCGGCGCAGGCTTTACCAGATGAGAGCGACACTTCGCGCTCACTGGCCCAGCCGCCCATCAAAACTGCGACATGTTTGGTCATGCTTACACCTGCCCGGTGAACACATCACCATCTAGAAATTCCTTGACCTCTTGCCCGGGCACAAAGTGGCCCATGCGGCGAATTTCCCAGCGCAGTTCAATGCCAGAATTTTCCCGCACGCGATTGCGCACCGTTTCACCAAGGGTTTCGATGTCGTGCGCCGTTGCTTCCCCTAAATTGAGCAAGAAGTTGCAGTGCTTTTCCGATACTTGCGCGTCGCCAACCTTAAGGCCACGACAACCCGCCGCATCCACCAATTTCCAAGAAGAATGCCCTTCAGGGTTTTTAAAGGTTGAACCGCCGGTGCGCGCACGCGTGGGTTGCGACCCTTCGCGGGTTTCCGTGATTTCTTTCATCCGCGCTTTAATGTCGTCAGGCTCGCCTTCAAACCCTTGATAAACAGCTTGGGTGAAGACAACGCCACGCGGGCCATTATTCTTGCGATATTTATAGCCCATATCCGCATTGGTCAGCGTCACGATCTCGCCGTCTCGGTTTACACCGCGCAACTCCACCATGCGGTCTTTGGTTTCGGTGCCATAGCACCCCGCATTCATATAAAGCGCCCCGCCAATGCCGCCGGGAATGCCGCGATAAAAGGTCAAGCCATCAATGCCATGCTCGGCAGCGGCTGTCGCCACCTTCACATCAGGCAGGGCCGCGCCCACGCGCAATTTGTGGTCACCCAACGCTTCAACCTTGCCAAAGCCTTTGCCAGAAAGCCGCAGCACAACACCGTCCAAACCGCCATCGCGGATCAACAGGTTGGAGCCAAGCCCCATCACCGTCAGCTTGATGTCTTTGGGCAGATTTTTCAAAAACAGCTGCAAATCGGCCTCATCTGCAGGCTGGAAATAAAGTTGTGCCGGGCCGCCGACACGAAACCAGGTAATTTCATTCAAGGGTTGGTTCGGAATCAAACGACCACGAATGTCATTCGTCCAGTCACCAAGTTGGGGCAATAAATCTGGAAAGCTCATAAGTTACTTCTCACCGATATAAGTTTTGAGTTCGTCAGGCAGCGCTGCTGCCCACTGGGTGATGTTGCCTGCCCCCAGACACACCACATAATCATCCGGCTTCACGCGCTCAGAAAGCACTTTGGCCAGATGCTCTGGTCCTTCCAAGATACGGGCATCACGATGGCCTTTCGCCCGCATCCGCTCCACAAGTGAAGCGTTGGAAACACCTTCGCGTGGCTCTTCCCCTGCCGCAAACACCGGCGCAATCAGCACGGTGTTGGCGTCGTTGAAACAACCCGCAAATTCTTCAAACAAATCATCAAGCCGCGAATAACGGTGCGGCTGCATCACGGCGATCACATCGCCTTTGGCGGCGCTGCGTGCCGCGGTCAAAACAGAAGAAATCTCTACAGGGTGATGCGCATAATCATCGATTATGCGGACACCGTCGACAATGCCCGTCGTTGTAAATCGGCGCTTCACGCCCGAAAAATTCATCAAGCCCTTGCGGATATCTTCCGGCGACACGCCCAACCGATTGGCCACGGCAATCGCCGCTGTCGCATTCAACGCGTTGTAAATGCCCGGCATTGGCAATTCGAGCCCGTCAATCTGCGTTTCACCACCCTGAATGCGGTGCCGAATGGTCACATCGAACACGTTGTGACCGTTTTTCACCCGCACATTTTTCAGCAACACATCAGACTGTGGGTTTTGCCCATAGGTGATGACACGGCGGTCGGTGATTTCCCCCACCAGGGCCTGCACCACGGGATGATCCATACACATCACCGCAAAGCCATAAAAAGGCACATTTTCCACAAAGGTAATGAAGGCCTTTTTGACCTCTTCAAACGAGCCATAATGGTCCAAATGCTCAGGATCGACATTTGTCACCACCGCCACATCGGCAGGTAATTTGACAAAGGTGCCGTCGCTTTCGTCGGCTTCAACAACCATCCATTCGCCATCGCCCAGCCGCGCGTTGGTGCCATAGGCATTAATAATGCCGCCATTGATAACGGTCGGATCCATGCGCCCGGCCTCAAGCAAAGTGGAGACCAGCGAAGTTGTTGTGGTTTTCCCGTGCGTGCCGCCAATGGCAATGGCGTTCTTAAAGCGCATAATCTCGGCCAGCATTTCGGCTCGCCGCACAATCGGCAGGGCACGCGCCCGCGCTTCCATCAATTCTGGATTATCTTTTTGGATGGCCGACGAAATCACAACAACTGCCGCATCTTTGAGGTTTTCTGCCCGTTGGCCAATTTCAACGGCGATGCCTTTTTCCTGCAAGCGCGTCACATTCGGGTTTTGCGTCAGGTCTGAACCGCGCACTTGATAGCCCTGATTGTGCAACACTTCTGCAATGCCGCTCATCCCGATCCCGCCAATGCCCACAAAGTGCACTGGACCTATATTTTGTGGCATCTTCATCAATGCTCTCCTTTATCCCGCTTTTGCGGTCTGTTCTGTGAGATCGGCCAAGCGCTGAACCGCGTCTGGCACCCCGACTTGCTTGGCATTTGCTGCCATTTGCTGCAGCTGGGCAGGATCGGCCAATAATTCTGTAATCTTTGTGGCAAGTGAATGCGGTGAAAGTGCGGCTTGCTCCATCACCACGCCGCCGCCCACCGCTTCCATGCGCTTGGCATTGTTCAACTGGTCCTGATCGATTGAACCTGGCAATGGCACATAGATACATGGGCGCCCAATCGCGGCCATTTCCGCGACCGTCAAGGCTCCCGCCCGCGAAACCACCAAATGGCTTTTCGAGATCAATCGCGGCAAATCCTTGAAAAAGGTTGCCGCTTCTACACTCACCCGCGCCTGCGCATAGACTTCAACCATGCGCTGCAAATCTTCATCACGACATTGCTGCACCAGCTTCAGCCGTGTGCGCAATTCCCGCGGTAGCGCCGCAATCGCCCCCGGCAAAACATCCGAAAAAACCTGCGCCCCTTGCGATCCGCCAAAAACGGTAATGCGCACATCGTGATCCGGGCCGAGCGGTGGATAGGGCGTTTCAGCAACCTTATGCACCATGTCGCGCACAGGATTGCCGGTCAGCACAACTTTGTTGCTATAGGGCTCCGCATATTTTGTCTCATCAAACCCCAGCGCCAGCTTTTCGCAAAACCGCACCAATGCGCGATTGGCACGCCCCAGCACTGAGTTGGCCTCGTGCAATACACCGGGAATGCCCAACAATGAGGCCGCCAAAAAAGGCGGAAATGTCGGGTAGCCGCCAAATCCGACAATCGCATCGGGATCAATGCGCTTGAGCGCTTTATGCGCTTTGCGCACACCGCCAAGAATGGTGAACCCGGCTTTCAAAGCCTTGATCGGATGGCGCAAATTTGGTGTGGCTGCGGGCACAATGATCGTCTCGACCGCTGGGAAATCCCCGCCATAATTTTTGGCGCGGGCATCAGTCATCAAATAGATCGTATGCCCTCGGCGCAACAATTCTTCTGCCAATGCCTGAGCGGGAAACAAATGCCCCCCGGTGCCCCCGGCAACCATCACAAATTTGCTCATAGTGCTTCCTGCCGAACAGTCAGCCGCGAAATCGGCAAACCGGACGGAATGGTCTCCTGTGGTTTTCTGCGGGTTAGCCCTATCAAAAGCCCCATCCCAAAAGCAACGGCAATCATTGAGGTGCCGCCATAAGAAACAAACGGCAGCGTCATCCCTTTCGGCGGAATAAGGTTCAAATTCACCGCCAGATTAATCGCCGATTGCACGCCAAACTGAATGGCCAACGCGCTCACAGCCAACCGCGCAAACAGGTTTGTTTGCTGCTGCGCCAGCAACAAGGAACGTACCACGATAAAGGCAATCAGGCTGACCAACACCAAGCAGAACAAAATGCCGAACTCACCCGCCGCCGCAGAGAACACAAAGTCGGCGTGGGCATCCGGCAATGAACGCTTGGCAACGCCTTCCCCCGGGCCAAGGCCAAACCAGCCCCCTTCCAGCAAAGACTGCAAAGCCTTCTCAACCTGATAATTGTCACCGGTTTCCGGGTTAAAAAAGGCATCAAACCGCCGCGTCACGTGGGGGAAAAAGAAATAGGCCCCGGTGATCGCGGCCAGTGCCAAGCCGCCCAAAAGCGAAATCAGCCACCAGCTAATGCCGGAAATAAACAAAAGCCCTGCCCATGTGAACACCACCAGCGCTGTTTGGCCAATGTCGGGCTGCAACAACAAAATGCCAACAATGATCGTCAGCAGCATAATGGTCATCGAATGACCCGGCACATCTTGCAGCCGCATTTTTTCCGAAATCAACCACGCTGCAATCACCGCAAAGGCTGGTTTCACAAATTCAATCGGTTGAAAAGAAAAACCACCAACCGCAATCCAGCGTTGAGACCCTTTCGCCTCATAGCCCACTAGCAAGGTGCCTGCCAGCGCTATCAACCCAAAGGCCAACACCAAAAGGGCCGCTTGCCGCGCCATGCGTGGGGTCAGGAAACTTCCCATAATCATTACAATTGTCGCCGGCAGCAAAAAGAAGATGTGGCGCACAATGAAGTGCCATTCGCTCAAACCCAAGCGGGATGCAACCGCTGGCGAGGCCGCAAAGGACATGATCACCCCCGCCCCCATCAAGGCAAAGAAAGCTGCCAGCAACGGACGATCCACCGTCCACCACCATTCAGCCAAGGGTGTTTTACGCTCTCGTGAAAACTCGCGGGAAAACATCAAATGCCATCACCAAATCAAATCAAAAAACTTTAGGTGAATAAAATTACACCAAAAGTGGTTACCAACTCGCAACCATTTGCCGTTTGGTAAAGAAAATGATGATGATTTTGCTTAACGAAGCTTTAATGAGCTGAGGCCAACCATGGCCAAAACAAAAGCAATAATCCAAAAACGGATCACAATCTGGCTTTCTGTCCACCCCAAATGTTCGAAATGGTGGTGGATCGGTGCCATCTTGAAAATGCGTTTGCCAGTGGTCTTATAGGAAATCACCTGCACAATCACAGAGACCGTTTCCAAAACGAACAGGCCGCCAATAATGGCCAAGACGATTTCGTGCTTTGTGGCCACCGCAATCGCGCCCAACATGCCGCCCAGCGCCAGCGAACCTGTGTCGCCCATAAATATTGAAGCTGGTGGCGCGTTAAACCATAAAAAGCCCAAGCCCGCACCAATCAAAGCGCCACAGAGCACCGCCAATTCACCGGTGCCCGGCACGAAATTGATCAACAAATAGCCGGAAAAGATTTCGTTACCCACCAAATAGGCGATCAACCCGAAGGACCCCGCCGCAATCATAACCGGCACGATGGCCAAGCCATCCAAACCGTCCGTCAAATTGACTGAATTGCCCGCAGAGACAATCACAAAGCCACCAAAAATGATGAAAAACCAGCCCAGATCGAGCATGAAATCTTTGATGAACGGGAAGGCCAGCGACGTTGAAAACGGCGCGTCACCCAATTGGGTCACGAAAAAACAAGCCAGGCCGGAAATGGCGGCTTCCAATGCCAAGCGTTGACGCCCGCCAAAGCCAGAATTGGTGGCCTTACTGACCTTCAAATAGTCATCATAAAACCCAATGGCGCCGAAACCGACCGTTACGCCAAGCACGATCCACACATAGCCATTGGTCAAATCTGCCCACAACAAGGTCGAAGCGGTCAATGACATTAAAATCATCAACCCACCCATGGTTGGGGTGCCTTTTTTGGTGATCAAATGGCTGGCCGGTCCATCCTCCCGAATGGGCTGGCCATGGCCTTGGCGCAGGCGCAAAGCATTGATCAATTGCGGCCCAAACAAGAACACGAAAAACAGAGCTGTAATAGTTGCGCCGCCTGTGCGAAAGGTCAGATAGCGAAACACATTAAATGGCGCAAAAACATCGCCAAATTGCTGTAGAAAATAGAACATGTGTAGGCTTTAACCCTTCTACTGCGCTTAAACTTTAACCGGCGGCCACTTCTCGCGACACGCCTGAACCAGCGCCCCCAGTCCAATCCCGTTCGACCCTTTGACCATAACTAAGTCGCCCGGTGCAAGCCAATTTGCCAATTTTGACAAAAGCCCTTCGCGGTTTTCCGCCCAATCCACAGGCACCTGCGCATCCAATTTATCGCGTAGATGCGCCATCATCGGCCCCACCAAAAAACATTGTGCCGGACCAAGCGTTAGAATGGGTGTTGCCAACGCGCGGTGCAGCTCAGGCGATTTTTCGCCAAGCTCAAGCATATCCCCCAGGATCACGCAAATGCGGCCCTGATGCGCTGTTTGCGCCAACGTGTCCAATGCAGCCTGCATTGACGAGGGGTTCGCATTGTAACTCTCGTCAACCAGCACAAATGTGCTGCCGTCGATGGCCATCTCAAGTACTTCGCCACGTCCCGGCGGCGCCACATAGGCACGCAACGCATCGATCAAGCTGTCCGAATTCAAGTCAAACGCGCGACCAATCAAATAGGCGCAAGCCGCATTGGGCAACGCATGCGCGCCAAGTTGCGGCACCAGCAATGTGCCTTCATTGCCGCGAAAACAAAATTTCGAGGATATTTGCCCATCGGCCAGCTTGGGCGCCCCCAAACGCAAATCGGCCCCAGGTGCAAAACCGTAAGTTGTTACCTCGTGACGCCCCAAGCCCGCCGCGCGGCCTTGCAAATAGGGCAAATAATCATGATCAGCGCCCAAAAAGATTTGGCCGTTCGGCTCCAAACCTTCAAAAATCTCGGCCTTGGCATCAGCGATGCCGTAAAGGTCGGGGAAGTTTTCCAAATGTGCGGCCGCAATCTTGGTGATCACAGCCATATGCGGACGTACCATAGCAACCAAATGGCGGATTTCGTCCGCATGGTTCATGCCCAGCTCAAACACGCCATAGTCGGTGTCCGCCGGCATACGCGCCAGCATCAGCGGCACGCCCCAATGATTGTTGAATGATTTGATCGAATAATGGGTCTTGCCAAATTGCTCGAGCGTGATCCGAACGGCTTCTTTGGTGGACGTTTTGCCCACGCTGCCCGTGATCGCAATCACATGCCCCGACACGCGGGCTCGGGCAGCAATACCTAGCTGTTCCAGCCCCTGTAGCGCGTCATCAACAACAAGAAGGCCTTCAATCTTCGGATGCGCCTGCGCAAACTTTGCGTTGACCAAAGCCGCCCCTGCGCCCTTTTCCAACGCCTGCACAACAAAGTCGTGCCCATCGAATTGATCGCCTTTGATCGCCACGAACAAATCGTGGGCGGCAACCGTTCGACTATCTATGGAAACGCCAAAAATTTCGCGGTCCGGTGCGAGATTGCCTAGGGGCGCCCCTGTCGCCCGGCAAATCTCATCAATGGTCCACAAACTTGCCACGTCTATCCAATAGCCTTCAAAATAACTTCATGATCTGAAAAATCGTGCTTCTCAGTGCCAATGATCTGATAATCCTCGTGGCCCTTGCCTGCCACCAACAGCACATCGCCCTCGCCCATCATCTCTAAGCCCATTTCAATGGCTTTTCGACGATCCGGCACATCTTTACATTCAGGTGCGGCCTTCATCACTTCATCGCGAATGGCTTGCGGGTCTTCGGTACGCGGATTGTCGTCAGTCAAAATGGCCACGTCCGCATACTCTACGGCGATTTTGCCCATAGGGCCACGCTTGCCCTTGTCGCGATCGCCACCGCAACCGAACACAGCAATCAGCTTGCCGGTCACAAACGGCCGCAGACTTTCCAAAGCGGTCTTGAGGGCATCTGGCGTATGTGAATAATCAACATATGCCGCGCCGCCCTTGTGTTCAGCCACTTTTTCTAACCGCCCTTTGGCCCCTTCAAGCTTTGACAACGATTCAAGCGCGTCATCTTTATCTACGCCTGTGGCCACGGCCATGGCGAAGGCAACCAACGCATTGCTGACCTGAAACTTGCCAGCCATTGGCAGCAAAAACTCAACATCTTCCCCCACCAAGCGGCCCTTGACCCGTTGGGAATAACCTTCGGGTTCGACGGAAAACACTTCAAAATAAGCGCCATTTTCGCCGACGGTCAGCACGGTGCCGCCGCGCTCCAGTCCGGCCATCATAAACGGCATCGCCTCATCATCATCCATATTGATGACGCAGGTGCCGCCCTCGGTCAAAAGTTCACGGAACAAACGCAATTTTGCGTCGTGATAGGCTTCCATTGTTTCGTGATAATCCAAATGATCCCGAGACAAATTGGTGAAGCCAACAACACGAAATTTCATGCCATCCAAACGGCGCTGGTCCAACCCGTGGCTAGACGCCTCAAGCGCGATATGGTCGACACCCTCATTTTTGAGTTTTCTCAATTCCTGATGCAATTGCATCGGCCCGGGCGTGGTCAACTCACCTTCGATGTGTTTATCTTTGGTGGCGATGCCCAAGGTGCCGACGGAAGCGGCATTCAAATGATTGTCGATCCAAATTTGACGCAGGAAAGACACCACTGACGTTTTGCCATTGGTGCCCGTTACGGCCACGGGGTAGGCCGGCTGCGGTTCATTAACCCGACGTGCAGCGCGCGCAAAGGCAGCGCGCACATCGTTGACCAAATAAATCGGGACGCCCGGATTATAGTCCAAGCCCCGGTCTGTAACGATGGCAACCGCGCCAAGCCGCACCACATCTTTGACAAACTCATTGCCATGCACTTTTTCACCAGGCAGGGCAAAAAAGGCATCACCTTTAGTCACATGTCGGGAATCAGAAGTAATCCCTTCAATATCAAGATCCATAAACTCCTGAGCGCTCTCAGCACCAACCAAAAGCTTTTTAATGGAAAAACTCATATTTCCCCCAACTGGCGAAGCTCAACAGGCACAAGCTGAGCATCTATTTCCGGATCATGGTTTGGCATAACCCCCAACATGGGCGCAACCTTTTCTATGATCCGACCTGTCACCTCGCCCGCATTCCATGCGGCGGTGCGACCACTTTGTTCATTTTCTCGTTTCGGCTCATCCACCAGAATGACCATTGCATATTTTGGCGCATCCATGGGAAACGCTGAGGCAAAAACAGCCAAGCTTTTATCGCTGGAATATTTGCCATCAACCACTTTTTCCGCCGTTCCTGTCTTACCACCTACGCGATAACCATCAGGAGAGGCTTTACGGCCGGAGCCTTCTAATGCATTTAAACGCATCAAATACCGAATATAGTTACTGGTTCGTTCACTCACGACCTGTTTTGCACTGGAAAGCGCCGCAATTTCATCGCGCGGGAACAAGGTCGGCTCAACATAATTGCCGCCATTGACCAAGGCGCTGATGGCGGTTGCAAGGTGCAACGGCGTTACAGAAAAGCCATGCCCGAACGACGCGGTGGCGGCTTCCACTTCGCCAAAACTGTCGGCAATCTTTGATGAGGTCCGCTCCGGCAATTCGATGGTTGGCGCACCCTCAAAGCCCATTTTACCCAAAAAGGACCGATATGCATCCTTGCCGATCATTTGCATCATTTTGATTGTGCCGATGTTGGACGAGTATTTATAGACTTCCGGCACACTCAGCACGCGGTTTTTGCCGTGGAAGTCACCAATCGAAAAGCGCCCGAACCGAACAGCCTTTGTGGCATCAAATTTATCCGTGATTTGCACTTTGCCGCTGTCCAAGGTGGCCGCCATGGTCATGGTTTTAAACACAGACCCCAGCTCGAATTTACCGGCAGTGATGCGGTTCAATCGCCCCTCTTCCAGCGCACTGGCAGGCTCGTTCGGATCAAAATCCGGCAAGCTGACCAGCGCCACGATCTCACCGGTGTTCACATCCATCATCACGCCAGCGGCGGCAATGGCTTGGTAACGATCCAAAGCGTCCATCAATTGGTTGTGCATAATGTGCTGCACCCGCAGATCAATCGAAAGATTGACCGGCTGCAATGACCGATTGCGCGCCAACCCCAGCTCTTGCAGCAAGGCAACGTCTTGGCCATCCAAATAGCGCTCAATTCCAGCAATGCCTACATTGTCGACGTTAACGGCACCCAAAATATGTGATGCCACAGCGCCACCGGGATAAAAGCGACGGCTTTCGGTAACAAAATCAACCCCGGGAATGCCCAATCGCAAGATGCGCGCTTTTTGCTGCGGCGTCAGCTCGCGCTGCAACCACACAAAACCTTCGTCACCATCCAGCCGTTCGCGCAACAGCTTCTTGTCCATTTGCGGCAGTTCAGCGCTTAAGGCATCTACAGCCTCATCCACATCCACAATGCGGCGCGGCTCCGCAAAAAGGCTGGGCACCTGAATGTCCACGGCCAATTGACGGCCGCTACGATCCAATATTTCTGGCCGTGTCGCGGTCAAAGCGGGACGTTCGTGGCCGGAATTATTCTCAGCCACTTCGGTGTTGGCGATATTGATCAATCTTGCACCGACCACACCAAACAGTAAAAGCGCCACAATCAGCGAGAGCCGAATGCGGCTCTGGGTCATATGACGACGTGCCTTACGCGCACCCTCAAGGGTGATGGTCGAGCTATGTGTTGTCCCTAAATCACTCATGGGCGACGCTCCGGTGGGGTGGGACCAACGCTGGGCAATTCAGACATCTCATTTGGATCAACACCCGCCTCAAGTGACAGCAGCAGCGCTTCCAACCCATCTTGGTCCGGGCCCGCAGGCCGCATCGGAATATCTTCAATGCGTTGATATTGTTCAGTCTTAATCGGCTCAAGATTAAGCACCGCCGCGTGGCGCTCCACAATCGGCTGCAAGCGACCGGGCTGGTTCAAATAGGCCCAATCTGCTTTCAATGTGCTCAATTCCTGTGTTTTCTCGGCAATGTCATCTTCAAGCGCAGCCACTTGCACGCTCAAATCCTCTGCGTGATATTTTTGCGCATACACCAAAATGAGCGCGCAAAAACTCGTCAGCAACAAACCAAGGTTCACCCAACGCATCACGTTTTCGCCCCTATCTCTTGCTTTTTCGCCATTCCCGGCACCCCAAGCCCATCAATATTGAATGGACGCGCAGGCACATCATTGCGCGTTGCATAACGCAACGTGGCTGACCTTGCGCGGGGATTGCGGTTCAACTCTTCTTTTGATGGCCGTACCGGCTTCGAAATGTCATCCCACGTCTGTGGCGCAGCCTCAGACATTGGCATATGGCGAGACTGCTGCACCTGCGGCTTAAAAAAGCGCTTCACAATGCGGTCTTCCATTGAGTGAAAGGTTACGACAGCCAATTTTCCACCGGGCTGAAGCAATGCTTCTGCATCAAAGAGCCCATGCACCAATTGATTATATTCGGCGTTCACGGCGATCCGCAGGGCTTGGAACGTTTTGGTGGCAGGATGCGCCGCCTTGCCCGGCTTGCCGCGCCCCAGCGTTTTTTCAATCAAATCAGCCAATTCTTTGGTGGTGGTCAGCGGGCCATTTTCCCGCGCCGCAACGATTGCTTTGGCCACAGCCCGCGCCCGTTTTTCTTCACCAAAACCGAAAATCAAATCGGAAAGCTCGCGCTCTTCCAACCCATTGACCATATCTGCGGCCGTTGCGCCACGTTGCTCCATGCGCATATCCAGCGGCCCGTCGCGCATAAAGGAAAAGCCGCGCTCACCTTGGTCGAGTTGCATCGAACTCACACCAATATCAAGCACAATCGCGTCAATATCGGTTAGCTCGGCGTCAGTAAGCAGCGCCTGCATTTGTCCGAATTGTCCGGCTAAAAACTGGAATTGATCACCAAAATCAGCTTTCAACTGATCAACAAACGGCATCACGGACGGATCACGATCAATCCCGATCACCCGCGCACCCGCATCCAAAAACGAACGTGAATATCCACCCGCGCCAAATGTGCCATCAACAATGCACTTGTCGGCAACAGGCGCCAGACCTTCAATAACTTCTTGAATGAGAACAGGAATATGCGATTGATCTGACGACAAATTATTCTCGTCCTGATGTTGAACCATCAGTTGTGATACTCCTGTTGAACCAAATACGCGGCACAGCACCTAATAAGCGCTTTTGACCTATCGGCAAAATATAGCTAACTGAGCCTTAAGATTAGGTTTCAAATTTCACCGAATTTGGAAATTGGTATGGAAAATGTCAGTTGGTCTATAAGCCGGATTCTGTAAGGCAGAAAAATCTGCGTGGCAGCCATTCATCTGCGCCCCTTGTTGCCAAGTGGCTGTTGCAACCAACCCGGATGACTGATCTGGAAACCGATCCGCACAGGCAAGCCTGCACTATGCCATCCCTATTTGGTTTTGCTCCCGGTGGGGTTTACCATGCCGAACCTGTTGCCAGCTTCGCGGTGCGCTCTTACCGCACCCTTTCACCCTTACCGCGATAAACGCGGCGGTTTGCTTTCTGTGGCACTTTCCCTAAGGTCGCCCTCGCCGGACGTTATCCGGCACCGTGTCTCCATGGAGTCCGGACTTTCCTCTCCCTAAAAAGGAGCGACTGCCCGACCAACTGACCCGCTTTCAATAGGGACGCATGTGCGCCGGGTCAAGCATTATGCAGATTCTGGCGAATTGGCCTGACGACTTTCTAAAATCTGGTCATATGCATGGTTGATCGCCGCCATCTTTTTCGACGTTAGTTGCACCAACTCGGCGGGCACCCCCTTCGCCATCAGGCGATCCGGATGGTGCTCCGACACCAATTTGCGATAAGCGGCCCGCAATTCATCATCGGCAATGTCGCGATCAACACCCAAAACAAAGTAAGGATCGCTATCGCCCGCCACCATATGCCGGGCGCTTAACCGATCAAACTCATCCTCGGTCAAACCGAATATGACGCCGACGGTTTCGAGATAGGCCAACTCGTCTTCGTGAATAAGCCCGTCAGCTTCAGCAATATGAAATAACCCATCCATCACATGTTCTAAGGTTTCTGGGCTGTCTTGGAATAAACGGGCAACGCGGCGGGCATAGGTCTCGAACCCGGCCACATCTTGCTGCGCCAAATCAAACACCCGTGCTACTTGCTCTTCCGCCCCGGCGGGAATTTCAACATTTTCGCGAAAGGCGCGGATTTCGTCAGCCGTGACCACGCCATCCGCTGCGGCCATTTTCGCCGAAAGAGCCACCAACGAAAGGGTAAAGGCGGCTTCCTTGCCGCCCAAAAGCCACGTCTCAGGGTCAAGCAACGAGGCAAGCGAACCCGCCAACCCCGTGCGCTCTGAAAACGACCCAATTTTATGCGCTATTACTGTCCAAACAGACATTTTTACCCTCCCGCAGCCAACTGGTTGCCAGATATAGGCGACATTATGTCCGATTCCAGACATTAAAACGAGGTTTTAGCCCCTTGAAATTTGCGGACGGCGCCCCAATAGACGCGCCAATGCGTAAACCAAAGGCGACCGATTCATGGTATAAAAGTGGAATTCAGTAACCCCACGGTCCACCAATTCAGTCACCTGCTCCGCCGCAACGGCTGCCGCAACAAGCGCATGGGTCTCTGGATCATCTTCCAATCCCTCAAATCGCTCCGCCATCCAATTGGGGATTGTTGCGCCGCACCGACCGGCAAAATTGGAGATTTGCGTAAAATTATGGATCGGCTGAATACCCGCCACAATCGGCGCTTCAATGCCCGCATTGCGCGCCCGATCGACAAATCGCAAATAAAGGTCATTATCGAAGAACATCTGGGTGATGGCACGGCTGGCACCCGCATCAATCTTGCGCTTTAAATTCTCAAATTCCGCATACCAATCAGGGCTTTGCGGGTGCTTTTCTGGATAGCACGCCACCGAAATGTCGAAATTGCCAATCGTGCGAATGCCTGCCACCAGATCAGCGGCATTGCGATAGCCTTGTGGGTGCGGCTGAAATGGCTGCCCAACCCCTTCCGGTGGATCGCCACGCAGCGCAACAATGCGGGAAATGCCAGCCTCTTTATAGCCGCGCACAACTTCATTCACTTCGTCTTTGGTGGCATCCACGCACGTCAAATGCGCGGCGGCCTTTACGCCAGTTTCTTTTTCGATCCGGGAGACCATTTTTGTGGTCCGGCCACGGGTGGTGCCGCCTGCCCCGTAGGTCACTGAAACAAAACGCGGCGACAATGGCGCCAATCGCTCCAAGGTTTCCCAAAACCGCGCTTCCATCTTGTCGGTTTTTGGTGGGAAAAATTCAAATGATAGGTCCAGCTTGGCCAATTCCTCTTCGGATTGGCGAGACAAACGGTCTGGGGTCGAAAAAATAGGTGTATCGCTCATAATAAAATCAATTCTTGCTATTGTCCGTTAGGTGCCAAATGCACACGGTTAGTCCATCGTCGGGTCCGGGATGAGGTATCTCCCGCGACTGCATCACTTCCAATCGCGCGCTGCGCGCCCAGGCCTGCATTTGAACATGGGAAAGACCGAGGCGACGATGCGCCTGCTCTTCCCGCAGAAACTCCAATTTGTGCGGCATGAAATCCACCACCATGATCGCGCCGCCCGGCTTCAACGATAAACGCGCATTTTGCAGCGCAAGGCCGGGGTCATCAAAATGGTGCAGCACCTGATGCAGCATCACAAAATCGGCACTGTCGCGATATTCCGAAAGATCGCCAATATCCCCCAGCCGCACCTGCACATTCTTTTGTCCGGATTTTTCAAACTTGGTGCGGGCAACCGAGATCATCTCGCGGCTGGCATCAAGCCCGATCCCTTTCGTGAACTGATCAGCCAACAATTCCAACATGCGGCCCGTGCCCGTGCCCAGATCCAGAAACATATCAAAATGCGCACCAGCAAGCAGTTGCTGGATGCTGGCTTCCACCGCTTCATCTGGCGCATGCAATGTGCGCAATCGGTCCCAGTCCTTCGCGACCTTGGCAAAAAAGGTGGTTGCCCGCGCCTGGTGGTCCCGTCGCACGGCCGCCAAGCGCTGCCGGTCAGTGACCAAGAGCTCGTCTTCAAGATCCAAGCGGCCAAGAATATGCTGCACCAATGCCGAGGACTCTAACTCGTCTGACAGCCGAAAAAACGCCCACGCCCCTTCGGCGTGTCGCGTAATCAAACCCGATTCGGTCAATAATCTGAGGTGCCGAGACACCCGAGGCTGGCTTTGATCTAAAATCTCGGTTAAATCCTTTACCGAAAGTTCACCCTCTGACAAAAGAGCAAGCAGCCTTAAACGGGTAAACTCTCCCGCAGACCTCAAGATTTCCACCATTTCGCGCAGATTCGCCACAACTACCTCATATGATATAAAGGTTTCTTTATATCCTAAATACAGAATTTGGCAATGAAATAGGTTAAAGCGGGGGAGGTAATTTTATTACCCCACGTGAAGGTTCTCTTCAATTAAACCAACAAACAAATAAGAGTCGTTAAAAAGATGACAAACGAACGTCACACTACGGCAAATAACTCGTCAAAAAATCGCGACAAAATGTGTGTGATTCTGAGTGCACTTGCGGACCCAGTTAGATTGTCAATTGTTGAACAATTGGCAGAAAAAGGCGAATTGCCTGTTGGCGCGATTTCTTCGCCACACAGCATTACCGCTCCGGCGATCTCGCGTCATCTACGTGTATTGGAATCTGCTGGCGTTATTGAACGCCGCATTGATCGGCAATGGCGAATTTGCTCACTCCAAACAACTACCATCCAAAATGTAATTGATTGGGCTCAAGGCCTAATTGACTAAGCCAATAGATGCTTTTGCTATCGCACCGCAGCTTTAGGCTACTTGCCTATTTTGCTGTGGGCGGCGAAAGCTATGCGCCCGCCACATTTCGAAAATTTCGCGTGCATCATGAAATGAAAGTGATTCATAGCGCTTAGAGGCCAGCTCCAAATCTTCTGGGCTCAGTTTTTCACGCCAAGGCACAACTTCAATCGCTTTCGCAAAGCTCGCTGGCGTCATATTCAACGCCCGCGCCGCAACGGTAAACGCGCCAACATCCTGGCTGGCAAACCATTTGACCATCACTTCAGGCTGAATGCGCAACAGCAATGCAATGGCTGCCGCTGAATGGTGCCCATATGAAAAGCGTCCAAAACGCTCCAATGCCACCATATCAAGTTTGCGGCGATCCTGCAGTGCCCGCACCTGTCCCCAAGCAATCGTCCATTCGGTTGCGTTGAAGCCCACGCGCTCTTTAATTTTGTTGACCACCACCTTTTTGGCTTCGTCAACATTTGCCCGGTCCACCTGCATATGCGTGCGCGCCAAGGTCGAAAACACCCGTTTGCTCGCATTATCAAGCGTTTCATAGATTGAACGCCAGTCCACATCTTTGCGGTAGGCCAGCTTTTCGCCAATCGAATCGTCTTTTGCGGCACGCTGGATCAATGCGGGACCAGCGATAGGGCCGATCTCTGCATTTTCATTTTCCATCAATTTAACGATTGTCGTCTTTTCAGAATGGTTGAAAATGGATCCACTCACGCGATCCGCAACGGCTTCTCGCCCTGCAATTGCAAAGCGATGCCCCTCGGTCTGCGACTCAATGATTTCGATAAGATCATCGTCTGAAAGGACAGAAGAAAACTCGAGCAAAGGCGTAGCCACCTCAACTTCATCGTGCGCCAGCTTGATCACGACAGTGCCCGGCGCTCGCGAAAGCGGCGCCAGTATCTGCGCAACCTCGGCGCGGGCTTCTTTTTCTACCATTTCGGCCAATTGACAAAGCACTTCGTCATATTGGGCGATTTGTTCATCATCGCAGCGATCAACCACATTGCTAAACAAAGTGGCCATATTGCGGATGAGTTGCTCGCATTCCGCCGTATTGGTTTCGCTTGTCAGCGCTCTAAAATTCGCGAACGCTGTCCCCTTGGAATGATCAAGTTCCATTGCTACCTCCTTGAGCGCTTTGCGCCATTCCTCTCACACTACCTTAGGTGGATTAAAGTAAATGCTGGCGTTTCAGATAAAGTTTGCAGCAAATTTGATCGAATAGATTCATCTTTCATTAACGACGAAACGCCGCCCCAGGGCGGGACGGCGTTTCAGCAATTTGTTATTTATTATGTGGCGACCTAGCCCTTCAATGCTTTGCGCACGCCATTGCCATAGTCTGGGTGCACCTGATCAAACAAGGCCAATTGTCGATCAATAATATGCTGCGGCACGCCGCCCATCGCATCTGCAATGTTGGAGTAGAGCCGCTCTTTCTCACCCGCATCGAACAATTCAAACAGAGCGCGAGGCTGTGAAAAGTCATCATTGCCGTCCCGATGGTTGTATCGGTCCGCATCGCCGCTTATTGGCAGCGCTGGTTCCTTATATTCCGGTGCTTCCTTCGCCGCTTCATCAATTGAATTCGGCTCATAATAAGCATCCACATGGCCCGTTTTTTGACCCATAAAGTTCATCTGGCCATCTTTGTGATAGTGATGCACCCCATTTTTTGGCTGGTTCACTGGCAGGGCCTCATAATGCGTGCCCAAACGATAACGGTGGGCGTCAGCATATGAAAAGATACGTGCTTGCAGCATCTTATCAGGAGAAAAGCCAATACCTGGCACCACATTTGAAGGCGAGAAGGCTGCCTGCTCAATCTCTGCAAAATAGTTTTCGGCGTTGCGGTTAAGCTCCATCACGCCCAAATCAATTTGTGGGAAATCACTGTGCGGCCACACCTTGGTCAAATCAAATGGGTTGTGTTCAAACGTTGCCGCCTGCTCTTCCGTCATGATCTGAACCTGCACTTTCCAGCGCGGATAATGCCCGGCCTCAATGCTGCCAAACAACGCTTCCTGATAGGTCTCACGGCTGTCGCCAACCACTTTCGCAGCTTCTTCATTGGTGAAATGCGCGTGGCCCTGTTCGGTCTTAAAGTGGAACTTCACCCACACACGCTCCCCTTTTTCATTCCAAAGGGAGTAGGTGTGCGACCCATAGCCATTCATGTGCATCGGCGCCGTCGGCAACCCGCGGTCAGACATCAAAATCGTTACCTGATGCAAGCTCTCTGGCGACAGGGACCAAAAATCCCACATCGCTGTTGGCGAACGCAAATTGGTTTTCGGATGACGCTTCTGGGTGTGAATAAAGTCAGGGAATTTATACGGATCACGCACGAAAAACACCGGCGTATTGTTGCCGACGAGATCCCAGTTGCCTTCCTCAGTATAAAACTTCAGCGCAAAACCACGTACATCGCGCTCTGCATCCGCTGCGCCCAATTCGCCAGCCACTGTGGAAAACCGCGCCAGCATGTCCGTCTCGGTACCCGGCTGCAACACTTTGGCCGAGGTATATTTGGAAATGTCGCCCGTAATCTTCAAAGTGCCGAATGCACCCCAGCCTTTGGCGTGCACAACGCGCTCCGGAATACGCTCCCGGTTTTGATGTGCCAACTTTTCAATCAACTGATAATCTTGAATCAGCAGCGGCCCGCGTTCCCCAGCAGTAATCGAATTCTGATTGTCAGAAATCGGCGCACCCGCTGTGGTGGTCAATGTTTTCTTGCTCATGTTTCTCCCTTTCGTCATCCAAAATTGTTCGTCTGACTAAAAGGTAGGCACCCCACCGCGTAAATTCAAATTGATTAATTTTTATATTCTGATAAGTTTTTCTTATGGCAACAATGACATTAAAACAGATGCGCTACGCACTCGCTGTGCAAAAACATGGGCACTTTGGCACGGCAGCCGAAAAGTGCCATGTGACGCAACCTGCCCTCTCGCAACAGATTCAGGTACTGGAAAATCATTGCGGCAAAAAGCTATTTGAGCGGCTGGGCAAAAATGTCATTCCCACGCGATTTGGCGAAGTGTTCTTGCAAGAGGCCGCGCGGATCATCGATCAGGTGGATAGCCTTGAAGAAGCGGCACACGAAGCCCGCTTTGGCTTGTCCGCGCCGCTACGCGGGGCGCTGATCCCAACCATTGCACCCTATTTCCTGCCCCACTTCTTGACCACATTGGCGGAAAACTTTCCCACCCAATTGTTCAATTTAGGTGAAATGCAAACCGAACCGCTTTTAGATCAACTGGCCAATGGGGAGCTGGATTTCGGCATTATTGGCACCAAACCACCCCTTGAGCGGTTTGAAGCCCAGGTACTATTTGACGATCCGTTTGTGCTGGCGGCCGCGCGCCAAAAACAGCTCAAAAGCCCCATCGATCTGAATGCGATGCAAAAAGAAGAATTGCTCTTACTATCTGAGGGGCACTGTTTTCGCGATCAAGCGATTGAAGCATGTAGCCTATCGACCGAGCGCGACGACAAGAACCACCCCTTTGCCGCCACATCATTGGCCACAATTGTTGAACTGGTCGCCAAGGGCTTCGGGGTCACGCTTTTACCTGCCCTTTGCCTAAATCGCGAAATTCGCAGTGAAAATATTGCGTTGCACGAGCTTCAGTCGCCCGGTGCACACCGCACCATTTCGATGGTGTGGCGCCGCACCTCAACCCAAAAGCAACAATTGCGTCAAATCGCAACGCTTGGCAGCGCATTGGCCAGCGCTTGCCTAACCATGCCTGCTAAACGCGTGGATTATAAATCTGTTGCGGCCACACCCGCACCTTGATCTCATCGCCTTGGCGCACAATGCCTGGCCGCTCCACCCAAGCCACCAACCCACGCAATTCTTCAGCCGCTTTTACAAATCCGAGTTCAATATCCTCGCGCGCCTCATAGTCTGCCTGTAACGCGGCGCCCGCGATTTTGCAGGGCGCGTTATAGCCATCAATCCGCAACACGGCACCTGACGGGAAAAAGATTTGCGTGCGCGGCGGCACTTGCGAGAATTGCGGCAATCCCTGCACCAGCATATTCGCGCCAATACGCCCGGCATCGATTTGCTCAACATCCAACCGCTCGGCAATGATGGCAACTTCTTCAACTGACAACAGGGACACCTGCCGCTCATTGCGCATTTCAGTGCCGCGCTTATACCAAGGCTCGCGTCCGCCAGACTTGCGCGTCAACCCAGCATGATGATCGCCCACAATCCCTTCAAAACTCAGTTCGAGTTCAGGCACCGACGCGGAGATAAAATCGTCCCCGGCGGCCAAAAACAAATCTGCGATTTCGGCGGTAAATTTTTGGGCAGGCAGCTTGGTCATAAAAGCACTTTCTTGCGCGCCCGCGACGCCTGTCGCTGGCGGGTAAATGAGTCATAGGTAAAGATGGCCAATGATATCCAAATCAACACAAAACTAAACATCCGCGCCGCATTTAGCGGCTCACCCAACAGCCAAACGGCGAACACAAAGTGCATGGAGGGCGCGATATATTGGAAAATGCCAATCGTGGTCATGCGCAAACGTTTTGCGCCAAAGGAGAACAAGATCAACGGCCCCGCGGTTAACGGCCCGCTCATGAACAATAAGAACCAGATCAGCAACCCGGCCTCTGGCGTCGCCATGGGATAGGCTGGCCCCATCACCATCAACAGCACCACAGCAAATGGCGCGATCAGCAAGGTTTCGAGCAACAAACCCGGCGCAGCGCCGACATCCACTGTTTTGCGGAAATAGCCGTAAAAGGCGAAACTGTTGGCCAGCGCTAGGGAAATCCAGGGAATACCGCCCAACCCAATGGCCTGTACAACCACCGCGATCACCGCCAGCCCAATGGCAGCGGTTTGAAATTTATTTTGACGCTCGCCCAGCAAAATCATGCCCAATGCCACATTCACCAGTGGCGTCATGAAATAACCAAAGCTGACTGAAAGCACATTCTCGGTGCCCGCCGCGCCCACAAAAATGGCCCAATTGATTGAAATCGCGATGGTCGATGCAATCAGCAAGAGCACCGATTTTCTTGATTTGAAAACAGCCGTGATTTCACCCAACCGCTTCACGGCATACAAAAACAACGCCACCACAAGGGCGGACCACAAGACCCGGTGCGCCACGACAATATAGGGGCTTACGTCGCCCAACAGTCGAAAAAAGAGCGGGAAAACGCCCCAAGAGGTGTAAGCAGAAATCGCCGCCATGGCGCCCAGTTGCGTCTGGCGTGCTGTTTCATCAGTGGTCATCAATGAGCCTTTCAAAGGGTGTGCGGTCCGATTACACCTTTTTCACTGGTTTGACCAATCAAACTGTTAAATAGTCCCCATCAATGGAAACGATCGGTGGCTCACACCCCGGCCAGAAATTCACTCAGCACCGCATTGAAAACTTCGGGTTGATCCAAATTCGGCAAGTGCCCCGCATCAGCGATGAGTTCGGTTTGCATATGCGGATGTGCATCTGAAATCTGGTCATTCAACCACGCGAAATAGGTCAAATCCAACGTTCCAGCCACGTTCAATACCGGCACACGAAGCTCCCCCAGACGCGAATAGCATTCAGGCCGTGGCGTTGCATGATTCAATGGGAGATGATTGTGCTGCAACTCATTCATATCTAAAAACAATTCACGCAATTGCCCTTGCACCCGCCCTTCGGCACCATGCGCCCCATCCAGCCATAAACGTGCTTCAAAATGGTTGAGCACAATAAGGTCGTTTAAATCCTTTTTGGCCTGATATTCTGTCGCGAGCTGCAGTTCAGCTTCATCACGCTCAACAGCGGGCGCACCGGGAATAGACGCTGCAACCAGCATCAACCCCGCCACCCGATCCGGGTGTGTCAAAGCGAAGGCCAGCGCCAAACCACCGCCGAGCGAACACCCCACCAAAATGGCACGTCCAATTTTGAAATGATCCAGCACGGCCAACAAATCATCGACGTCAGAATAGGCAACATCAGCACTTTGGGTGCGGCCATAACCGCGCTGATCATAGGCAATAGCCTGCAGCTCAAGCCCCAACGCATCCAATTGCGGTTGCCACATACGGTGATCAGCCACCCCGGCATGCAGAAACACAATCGGTGCGCCATATCCCTGTTCAACGCCGAACAGAGCTGCACCATTGGTTTCAACCGTAAATTCTGCCATGATGAACATCCCCAAGCACACGAGCCGTAAATCTCGATTGTGAATGAAACCCGATCCCGACTCTGTGCGTTTATCTTGTGCACCTTAACTCAAAAAGGAAAGGGCAATTCTATGAAACCGACAATCACATGGCTGCTCGTTGCCAACGGCACCGAAGCGAAAGTGTACGAAAACACGGGCCCCAACAAAGGGCTGACGCCGCTTTCCGACCACGAACATGCGCGCGAAGCGCTAAAAACTGGCGACATTGTCGCCAATGATCGTGGCCGCACTTTCCCCTCTGCTGGTGAGGGACGCAGTGCGATGGAACAACAAACCGATCCTGATGATGTGGAGCATCAAAAATTCTCCCGCGAGGTCGCTGAGCATATGAACAAAGCGGCGCAGGAGAAAAAATTTGATCGCTTGATCATCGCGGCGCCACCCCAAAGCCTTGGCGAAATGCGCAAGCACTTCAACAAGCATTTGGAAGAAAAGCTGCACGATGATGTGCCGAAGGATTTGACCAACATCGCCACAGCAGACTTGCCGAGCTACTTTAAAAACATGGTGGTGTTTTAAAAAGAAACGCCCCGCAAATGCGGGGCGTCTCATTGAATCAGAATAACCGATTTATCGCGTAAGCGGTTTATACGACACACGTTTTGGGTTTGCCGCATCGGGGCCCAAACGGCGGATTTTGTCTTCTTCATAATCCGCAAAGTTACCTTCAAACCATTCAACATGGCTATCGCCTTCAAACGCCAACATGTGCGTTGCCAAGCGGTCGAGGAACATCCGATCGTGAGAAATGATCACGGCGCAACCGGCAAACTCTTCCAACGCCTCTTCCAGCGCCGCCAAAGTTTCCGTATCCAAATCGTTGGTCGGCTCATCGAGCAGCAGCACGTTCGCGCCAGATTTCAGCATCTTCGCCAAGTGAACGCGGTTGCGTTGACCGCCTGACAAATTGCCAACCTTTTGCTGCTGATCGCCGCCGCGGAAGTTGAAGGCTGACGTGTAGGCCCGGCTGTTCATTTCGCGCTTGCCCAGCGTGATGATGTCATTGCCCTCAGAGATTTCTTCCCACACCGTTTTGTTGGCGTCCAAAGAATCCCGGCTCTGGTCCACATAGCCCAGCTTAACCGTCTCACCGATGGTGATGCTGCCTTCATCTGGCTGCTCTTGGCCGGTGATCATGTTAAACAGGGTTGATTTACCCGCGCCGTTCGGCCCGATCACGCCCACAATACCACCCGCAGGCAGTTTGAAGTTGAGATCGTCAATCAACAAGCGATCTTCAAAGCCTTTTTTCAAGCCTTCAACTTCAATCACCAAATCACCCAAACGTGGGCCAGGCGGCACAATGATTTGTGCTTTGTTGGACTGGGTCCGCGCTTCGTTGGCTTTAACCAACTCATCATAAGCTTTAATACGCGCTTTCGACTTCGCCTGACGCGCCTTCGGAGACGCAGCCATCCACTCTTGTTCGCGTTCCAAAACCCGCTTCCGCGCAGCATCTTCAGCAGATTCTTGCTTGTAGCGTTTGGCCTTTTGCTCAAGATAGGCCGTGTAGTTGCCCTCATAAGGAATGCCGCGACCGCGGTCCAATTCCAAAATCCAGCCCGTGACATTGTCGAGGAAGTAACGGTCGTGGGTAATGATCAACACGGCGCCGGGGAATTCACGCAAATGCTTTTCCAGCCAGGCGGTGGTTTCCGCGTCCAAATGGTTGGTCGGTTCGTCGAGCAGCAGCAAATCAGGCGCTGAAAGCAGGAGCTGACACAAAGCCACACGGCGCTTTTCACCACCGGAAAGGTTTTCAACGGCCGCATCAGCTGGCGGGCAGCGCAAGGCTTCCATCGCCATTTCAACCTGTGAATCCAAATCCCACAGATTCTCCGCATCGATCTGGTCCTGAAGGCGAGCGCCCTCTTCCGCTGTCTCGTCCGAATAGTTCATCATCAATTCGTTATAACGTTCGATGATGTCTTGCTTCTCTTTAACGCCGAGCATCACATTGCCGCGCACGTCCAAAGATGGGTCAAGCTGCGGCTCCTGTGGCAAATAGCCAACCTTGGCGCCATCGGCCACCCACGCTTCACCCTGAAACTCTGTGTCGATGCCAGCCATAATTTTCAACAGTGTAGATTTACCCGCACCGTTTGGGCCCAAAACACCAATTTTGGCGTCCGGGTAAAAGCTCAGATGAATGTTATCCAACACCTTCTTGCCGCCGGCATAGGTTTTGGACATGCCATGCATGTGATAGATAAATTGACGCGCCATGAGAATGTAACTCCGAAAACCGCTTTAATATTGCCCCTCTGTTAAGCGAAACCGGGGCTAAGAGCAATGGCCAAACCAAGATTTCCTCACGCAGATTGCGCCCAACATTGCCGCAACCTTACCGCAAAATGACCAATCCTTAAGTTGTGCCCAACCCGCGTTCCCCCTAGGTTTTTGCCAAGGGGCGAAAAAAGGAAATCTGAAATGCAAAAATCAATCAATGTGAAAAAACTCGTTGCAACAACCCTCTGTGTCGCCGCGCTTACCTCCCCTGCATTTGCCGCAGGCCCGGGCATGTTGGACAATGATCCAAAGCGCCCCGTTGCGGCCATTGCCGCCGACCTCAACATCACCGCCGACCAATTCGTTGCCTGCTTTAATGATGTGAACCCGGCCCCCAAAGGCACAAATCCAACCGGTGCACGGGAAAAAGCAAACAAGGCGATCCTGCTCCCTTGCTTACAAGAGGCCAATGCCGACATCACCAACAATATGCTGGATCAGGTGATGGATAAATATCGCCCCGAAGGTCGCGTGGCTGGCCGATAGCAACAATACGGCGTGAGGGGCGCACGCGCCCCCGCGCACAGGCGAGGCGCTAAACCGGCAAGCCAGTCATGGGTTTCACCACCCGAATGGCCAGGTTTGATTGAATGCGCGCCACGTGAGGCAAACGCGAAAGGCGCGTACGGTGCAGGCGTTCAAAGTGATCTGCATCTTCGCACACCAGCCGCAACAAATAGTCGGACGCCCCTGCCACCAACGATGCTTCAAGAATCTCCGGTGCCGAGCGCACCGCATCCTCAAACTCAACCAAAGTCGCCTCGCTCTGGTCGGTTAAACTCACCTCCACATAAAACAACATGCCGAAGCCCAAAATATCGGGATCAAGGTGGGCATGATAACCGGAGATGAGCTTTCGCTCTTCCAACAGTTTCACACGTCGGTGGCATGCAGAGGTCGATAACCCGACCTGCTCGCCAAGTTCCTGCATTGAAATTCGGCAATCTGCCTGCAAAGACCGAATTATTCGCTTATCTAGCTGATCAAGGGAAAAAATGCCGATTTACTCCATAAAGACGAGAAATTTTACAGGTATTGTAGTTGTACGTACACAAAATTGCAATTTTTTCCGGTTGAAGTTGACCTATACTTGTCCTCAAATTCAAATGCGGAGGAGTTTCCAATGAAAATCGGTGTACCCAAGGAAATCAAAAACCATGAATATCGCGTTGGTTTGACGCCAGAGAGCGTGGCTGAGTTGATCGCAAACGGCCATGAGCTTTATGTCCAAACCAACGCAGGCGACGGCATCGGCGCAGCTGATGAAGTTTATGCCCAAACTGGCGCGACAATTTTGAGCACGGCAAAAGAAGTTTTCGACATTGCCGATATGATCGTAAAGGTCAAAGAACCACAAGCCAATGAGCGCGCCATGCTCAAGCCCGGCCAAATCCTTTACACCTATCTGCACTTGGCACCCGATCCCGAGCAAACAAAAGACTTGGTAGAGAGTGGCGCCGTGTGCATCGCCTATGAAACCGTAACCGACAGCGCTGGCGGCTTGCCCCTCCTCAAGCCAATGAGCCAAGTGGCTGGTCGCATGTCCATTCAAGCCGGCGCTGCCGCTTTGGAAAAAGCACATGGCGGTCGCGGCGTTTTGATGGGCGGCGTACCTGGCGTACATCCGGCTAAAGTCGTTGTTGTTGGCGGTGGCGTTGTTGGCTTTAACGCCGCGCAAATGGCTGTTGGCATGCACGCTGACGTGACCATTCTGGATCGCAACCCAGCGCAACTCGAGCGCTTGTCGAACCATTTCGAAGCCAGTGCGAAAGTGGTGTATTCCACCAAAGCGGTTTTGGAAGAACTGGTGGCAGAGGCTGATCTGGTGGTCGGCGCCGTATTGGTCCCCGGTGCGGCAGCACCGAAATTGGTGACCCGCGAAATGTTGAAAACCATGCAGCAAGGTGCTGTGTTGGTGGATGTGGCGATTGACCAAGGCGGTTGCTTTGAAACATCAAAAGCCACCACACATGCTGACCCAACCTATATCATCGACGATGTGGTGCACTATTGCGTGGCCAACATGCCCGGCGCGGTTGCCCGCACATCAACCTACGCGTTGAACAACGCCACATTGCACCACGCGGTGCAAATCGCCAACAAAGGTTGGAAGCAAGCGTTGAAAGACGACGCGCATTTGAAAAACGGCTTGAACGTTTGCGATGGCAAAGTCACCTGCGCGCCAGTGGCCCGCGATTTGGGCTATGATTTCGTCAGCGCGGATAGCTTTTTGGTCTAGCCTGACCGATCAAAAACAAAGCATTGGAAACCGCTCGGGAAATTCCTGAGCGGTTTTTTTATGGAACTGATCCGACCGTTCTATTGTTCCGTATATGTGAACAGATAAGCTAATTTTACGCATTAGATTAAAGAGCAATATAGCAAATCGTCCAATTGACATTGTTCGCGAAGATTAGCTGAATAATAATTAATCCTGACCTTTTGTTTGAAGGGGTAATATAATGGACATGCTCAACGCAATGCAGACATTTGTCGCTGTTGCCGAAAACCACGGGATCACGGCCGCCTCAGAACGGCTTGGGTGTTCAAAAGCCATCGTATCGCGCACCCTGAGCCTTTTGGAAGAACGGCTGGATGTCCGGCTGCTGAATCGCACCACACGGCGCGTTTCACTCACCGAAGCGGGCAGCGAATATCTCGAGCATTGCCGCAATATTTTGGAACAAAACGCCGAAATCGAAAGCCGGTTTGCCGAAAAAAGCCTGGAGCCACAAGGCCGCCTACGCATCGCGGTGCCGGTCACTTTCGGGTCACAATATGTCGCCCCGCTATTGCCTAAATTTCTCGAGCGCCACAATAAGGTGCAGGTCGATTTGCACATGTCTGACCGCTATGTCGACATCATTGAGGAAGGCATGGATATGGCCATCCGCATTGGCGCGACAGGATCGGACTCGCTGATCGTGCGCAAATTCGCCGAAACACACCATAAGCTGGCCGCCTCACCGGAGCTGATAAAGAAAATGGGCGGCAAGCCAAAGGATGTGAGCGAACTGAAAAACTGGCCTTCGATCACCTATTCCTTGCGCCAAAACTCGCCAAACTGGCAAAATTTCCGCGTCGCGCCGGATACCATCCGCACCAGCACCAACAATGGCGACACCATTGTCACCTTGGCCGAAGCAAGTGTTGGCTATTGTTATCTGCCCACCTTCATCCTCAACCCAGCGTTGGAGCGGGGCAGCCTCGTGCCAATGCTGGAAGATGAAGTGATCGATACAACACCGCTTTATGTGCTCTATCCCCACCGTCGTCGATTGCCGCTGAAAACACGTGTGTTCATCGACTTTATGGTCGAGAATTTTTCCGACCTGTAAATGAAAAAGGTCAGCTGTCCAGAGCTGACCTTTCTTCGCTTAGAGCCGAGGCTCAATGGCTGATCAGGCCAAACCTTTATTCATAAAAGGTCGCGATCTCTTCTAAGGGCTTTTTCTCCGTCGCGTGACGGGGGATCTTGGCGTTTTCGTCCGGATACCCCACCACCAACAAGATATACGGCTTGTCCGATGTCGGCCGATCGCAAATCTCATTCAAAAAGCTCATCGGGTTGGGCGTGTGGGTCAACGTGGCCAAGCCAGCTTTGTGCAAAGCGACAAGCAAAAAGCCCGTGGCGATGGATACAGATTCGGGCACATAATAATTCTTATATTTCTTGCCATCTGCGCCATAGCTGCGCCGCTCGCCAAAGATAGCGATCAGCCAAGGTGCTTTTTCCAAAAACGGCTTGGACCGATCCGTACCGATAGGCTTTAGCGCTTTCAGCCATTCTTCGCCCGCGCGTCCGGCATAAAAGGTTGTTTCTTCAATCTCAGCCTCTTCGCGGATGCGCTTTTTCATGTCTGCATCACCAATCACCGCAAAGTGCCACGGCTGATGGTTGGCGCCATTCGGCGCCGTGCCCGCAGCCTTCAAGCACGTTTCGATGATGTCGCGCGGCACAGGCCGGTCAGAAAATTCCCGCACCGTGTGCCGCTGCTTAATGTCCTCATAAAAAGCCTTTGCCGCTTCGCGCATGTCCGCCACCGGCATCTCTTTGTAGTCAGGTAAGTCAATCGGCTCAAAATCCTGCCCGAATTGCTGGTCAACCATCCCATCCCCCAATTTATTGTCTACCATTATTGTCTGACAATATCAAAAACCACATTTCTGTCAAGCAGAGACCGAACGCCACCACTCAAAATCGATATTAGGCTTGGGACGCGGGCTCTAGCTTGAAATGACTGCTGGGCAAGGCTTGCACCATGTCGCCCGCATTCAGAATGTGCTGGCGCATGGCGGCTGCCGCTTCAAGACTGCGCCCCGCCACCATATGCTCCACAATAACGCGGTGATCTTGGTTGGTGCGAAACACAGATTGTTGGTCCACCAACACGCGAAATTGCAGCCAATAGATTGACGTTTCAAACTGCAAAATCACACTTTGCAGATATTCATTATCAGCCAGCTCCGCCAAATAATGGTGAAATTCAGTATTGAGTTGGGAAAATGCAGTCAGGTCACGCGCCTCTTCCGCCGCATCCATTTGGCGCTGCAAATCAAGCACATGATCCGGCGACGCCTGCACAAATGGCGTGGCCAATTCAACCCCTAAAGCCTCCAACGTGCCGCGCAAAACATATAGGTCCTGCACCTGTTTACGCGAAAATTGCCGCACGCTCACGCCACGATGGCGCTCTGAAATCAGCAACCCCGCAGCAATCAAACGCTGAAAGCCTTCACGCACCGTACTGCGACTCACACCCAGATTTTGAGTAAACTCAGCCTCGACCAACCGCATCCCCGGCGCCAAACGCCCGGTCCGCACCGCATCAGTGATCATCTGCACAACAGATTCTACGCTGGATTCTGACACCAGTTACCCCCAAAAATTTTCGCCCTAGCGCGCACGCTAAAAAGAAAGAGTCCTCTTTGCAACCAAATTGCAATGCAATTCTACCAGTTTTCAGTGAATTTTTCAGTATAAATGCGTAAAAATCTACATTATTGTCCGACAATATAGCCAAACGATAGAAATACCATTGGGGGGATAGATTTATGGCATGGATCAAGACAATTCCATTCGATCAGGCAACCGGTCGGTTAAAGCAGCTTTATCAACGTGTGACCGGGCCCGACAATAATGTCGATAACATCATGATGATGCACTCTTTGCGCCCCCATTCGATGGAAGGGCATATGGCGATCTATAAATATGTGCTCCACCACGCCAACAACACCATTCCAAAGTGGTTTTTGGAATGCATCGGCACCTATGTCAGTTTCCTCAATAAGTGTAATTACTGCTTCGAACATCATTTCGTCGGCATGAAGCGAAATCTCAATCATGACGACCGCGCGGACGCGATTAAAGCCGCTATTGCGCGCCATGACATCTCAAGCGCCCCGCTTTCCCATCAAGAATTGGCCGCCCTCGCCTACGCGCAAAAGCTCAACAACCAGCCCGGCGAAATGGTGGAAGCCGATGTCGCCGCCTTGCGTGATGCAGGCTATGATGACGGGGAGATTTTAGAGATCAACCAAGTGACCGCCTATTTCGGCTATGCCAACCGCACCGTGCTCGGCCTCGGCTGCTCCACCGATGGCGACATTATCGGCCTGTCGCCCAACAATTCCGACGATCCGGATGATTGGAATCATAGTTAGGCCCTCCTCAACCCACATTCGTCATCCCCGCGCAGGCGGGGATCCAGTCAAGCGCAACCCAAGGCACACAAAGCCAACGACTTGCCCGCAGATAGTCCCATCTGGATTCCCGCCTACGCGGGAATGACGTGGAAGTAAGCTGAAGCGGCGGTGTGAGCCTAAAACCGCGCAATCCCACTCGGCGCGCGCGCATAAAGCTGCAGCCCCGCCTCTTCCGCCTTATCCAGCGCCAATGCGGTCGGTGCGGAAATCGACAGCAACGCCCCCACATTATGCCGCGCCGCCTTTTCCACAATTTCAAAGGAACAACGGCTGGAGACCATCAAAAATCCGTCAGGAAAAGCCTCGCCCGCCGACACAGCTCGCGCCCGTGCCCCGAGCAGCTTATCCACCGCGTTGTGGCGGCCCACATCCTCACGCACCGCAACAATGTCGCCGGCGAGCGACACCCACGCGGCGCCGTGCACCGAGTGGGTTTGCTGATTAAGCTGTTGATGCGCCGAGAAGGCGGCCATGGCTTTGTCCATCGCGTCCTTGGCTGGCGTCACCGCAGTCACTTTGGGCAATTTCGCCAAAAACTGGTCCGCATTGTCCAGCCCACACAACCCGCACCCGGATGCGCCCACAAGATGCCGCCGTCGCTGGGTTAAATCCAGCCGCTCCAGCCGCTTCTCGTCAATCTCCATATGCAAATCAATGCCCAGCACATTTGTCTCGGCCCGCACAGATTTGATCTCGGATGCACCGGACACAACCCGTTCGCTGATGGAAAAACCATAGGCAAAGTCGGTTAAATCCTGCGGACTGGCCAGCATCACGGCATAATTGCGCTGGTGATAGACCAGGGCCAACGGGCACTCATTCGCCAATTGCCATTGATCGCGCGTGCCATCAATGTCGATCTCGACAGCCCGCGCCACCTCTTGCTCATGGTCCGCCACTATTCAGCCGGCTCTTTCGACTCGTCCATCAATTGGCGCAAACTTGGCGTTTCCAACTCATATTGCTCTTGCCACTCGGACTTGTGGTTGGCCGGGGCCACTTCCACCGCGGTCACCTTATATTCCGGACAATTGGTGGCCCAGTCTGAATTTTCCGTGGTGATCACATTTGCGCCCGTCTCCGGATGGTGGAAGGTGGTATAAACAACACCCGGTGCCATCCGCTCGGAAATCACAGCCCTCAGGCTGGTTTCACCCTTGCGTGACCGTAAGGACACCCAATGGCCATCGCGAATGCCCCGCGTTTCGGCATCACTGGGATGGATTTCCAACACATCCTCGCCCCACCAATCAATGTTGGAAGTCCGGCGCGTCTGCGCGCCGACATTATACTGACTCAAAATCCGACCCGTGGTCAGGATCAGCGGGAATTTGCGGTTGGTTTTCTCAGTGGTCGGCACATATTCAGTGACCACAAAGGCCCCCTTGCCGCGCACAAAGCCATCGACATGCATGATCGGCGTACCGTCCGGCGCATCATCATTGCATGGCCACTGCACTGAGCCTTCGCGATCCAGTCGCTCAAAGCTCACCCCGGCAAATGTCGGCGTCAGCGCCGCAATCTCATCCATGATCTCGCTGGCATTAGCATAGTTCATTTCAGCATAGCCCATCTCATTGGCGAGCCGCTGCGTCACTTCCCATTCTTCCAGCCCAGTCGCAGGCTTCATCACCGGCCGCACACGGTTGATCCGACGTTCCGCATTAATGAACGTCCCGTCTTTTTCCAAAAAGCTGGTGCCCGGCAAGAAGACATGGGCGAACCGCGCTGTTTCATTCAAAAACAGGTCCTGCACAATCAGCATATCGAGCGAGCGCAAAGCCTCCTCCACATGCTTGGTGTTGGGATCAGACTGAGCGATATCCTCGCCCTGTACATACATGCCCTTATAATGGCCAGAAATGGCTTCATCGAACATGTTGGGAATGCGGAAACCCGGTTCCCCATCCAACTCGCGCTGCCAAGCCTGTTCAAAGCTGCCGCGCACCTCGTTATCCTCAATACTGCGATAACCAGGAAGTTCGTGCGGGAAGGAACCCATATCGCATGAGCCCTGCACATTGTTCTGCCCACGCAGCGGGTTCACGCCCACGCCGCGCACGCCAATATTGCCAGTGGCCATCGCCAGATTGGCCATGCCCATCACCATGGTGGAGCCTTGGCTGTGCTCGGTGACACCCAAGCCATAATAAATCGCAGCCTTGCCGCCCGTAGCGTATAGCCGGGCCGCCTCGCGGATCGCATCCGCATCCACGCCGCATTCCGCGGCCACGCTTTCGGGCGAATTGATCTCATCGGTGATGAAATCAAACCATTCCTTATAGCTCTGCAAATCGCAGCGCTCATCCACAAAACCCTGATCCATCAAGCCTTCTGTTGCGACAACATGGGCGATCGCATTGATCAGGGCCACATTGGTGCCCGGCTTCAGTGGCAGATGGTAATCTGCCTCAATATGCGCAGACCGCACCAAATCGATCTTGCGCGGATCAGCCACGATCAGCTTCGCCCCCTGGCGCAGCCGCCGCTTCATCTGCGACGCAAAAACCGGATGCGCATCGGTCGGGTTGGCCCCGATCACCATGATCACATCGGCTTCTTCAACTGAGTCAAAATCCTGTGTCCCGGCGGACGTGCCAAATGTCTGCTTCAAGCCATAGCCGGTGGGCGAATGGCAGACGCGTGCACAGGTATCCACATTATTGTTGCCAAAAGCGGTGCGGATCATTTTTTGCACCACCCACACTTCTTCCGCGGTGCAGCGTGATGAGGTGATGCCGCCAATGGACTTACGCCCATATTTCTCTTGCGCCTTCTTCAAGCCGTCAGCGGCAAATTTGATCGCTTCGTCCCAGCTCACTTCGCGCCATGGATCGGTGATCTTGTCGCGGATCATGGGTTGCGTGATCCGGTCTTTATGGGTGGCATAGCCCCAGGCAAAACGGCCCTTCACGCAGGAATGGCCATGATTGGCCTTGCCGTCCTTATACGGCACCATGCGGATCACCTGATCACCACGCATCTCCGCCTTGAACGAGCAACCAACGCCGCAATAGGCGCACGTGGTCAACACAGTTCGGTTTGGCACCCCATGGTCAATCACGGCCTTTTCTTCCAAGGTCGCGGTCGGGCAGGCCTGCACACAAGCGCCACAAGACACGCATTCAGAGGAGAAGAAATCTTCGGTGCCCAACGCCACTTTGCTGTCAAACGCCCGACCAGAAATGGTCAGTGCCAGAGTGCCCTGCACCTCGTCACACGCCCGCACGCAGCGCGAACACACAATGCATTTGCTCGGATCAAAGGTGAAATAGGGATTGCTCTCATCCTTGGGCGCATCAAAATGATTTGCCCCCTCATAGCCATAGCGCACATCGCGCAGGCCAACCTCGCCCGCCATATCCTGCAATTCGCAATCGCCATTGGCGGCGCAGGTCAAACAATCGAGCGGGTGGTCGGAGATATAAAGCTCCATCACCCCGCGGCGCAGTTTTTCGAGGCGCGGCGTTTGGGTGGACACGCTCATGCCATCGGCCACAGGCGTGGTGCAGCTCGCCGGGGTGCCTTTGCGCCCCTCAATCTCCACCAGACATAAGCGACATGAGCCAAACGAGTTCATGCTGTCGGTGGCGCAGAGTTTGGGAATATCCAAGCCCACCGTCGCCGCCGCGCGCATCACGCTGGTGCCTTCCGGCACATTCACCTCAAACCCGTCAATGGTCACCGACACTTGCTTGTCGGACTTCGATGCGGGGGTGCCAAAATCTTTTTCTTTCAGGATCGACATATCGTCCTCCTATTCCGCTGCACGGACAGCTTGGTCTGGCTCAAAATCGTCTGGAAAGTGCTTTTTCGCGCTCATCACGGGGATCGGGGTCATCCCGCCCATGGCGCACAAAGAGCCATCCACCATCAACTCGCAAAGGTCATCGAGCAGCACCATATTTTGCGCCCAATCCTCGCCTTTGGCAATGCGTTCCATCACCTCGGTGCCGCGCACCGCGCCGACACGGCACGGCGTACACTTGCCGCAGCTCTCTTCCGCACAGAATTCAAAGGCATAATGCGCCTGCTCGCGCAGATTGACCTGATCATCAAAAACCACCAGCCCGCCATGACCAACGCCTGCCCCATGTTCGGCCAGCGTTTCATAATCCATCGGTAGATCTAACAGGTCCTCCGGCAAATAAGCGCCCAATGGCCCACCAATCTGCACGGCGCGAAACGGTCGACCGCTCCGCGTGCCGCCACCAAAATCTTCAATCAAAGTGCGCAGCGAGAGGCCAAAGGCTTTCTCCACCAAACCGCCCTGAGCAATATTGCCCGCCAGTTGAAATGCCAATGTGCCTTTGGATTTGCCCATGCCATAATCGGCGTAATATTCACCGCCTTTGGCCAGAATGATCGGCACACTGCACAGGGAAATCACATTGTGCACAAGGGTCGGCTTGCCGAACAGGCCTTCCAGCGCTGGCAGCGGCGGTTTCGCCCGCACCTGTCCGCGCTTACCTTCCAAACTGTCGAGTAACGAGGTCTCTTCACCGCAAATATAAGCGCCCGCACCGACAAACACTTCGAGATCAAATGCCTGATTCGATCCCAGAACATTGTCGCCCAACAGATTGTTTTCTTGGGCAATTTTGATCGCTTGATTCAATACTTTAAGTGCGACCGGATACTCCGAGCGCAGATAGATATAGCCCTTGGTGGCGCCCACGCCCAACCCGGCAATCGCCATGCCTTCGATCAGGCAAAACGGGTCACCTTCCATGATCATCCGGTCGGCAAAAGTGCCGCTATCGCCTTCGTCGGCATTGCAAACAATATATTTCTGGTCGGCCTCGGCTTCGCTCACGGTCTTCCATTTGATGCCCGCCGGAAAGCCAGCACCGCCGCGCCCGCGCAAGCCGGACAACATCACATCGCCAACAATTTCCTCGCGGTTCAATTCAATAGCCCGCTTCAACCCGGCTAAGCCGCCATGTTCTTCATAAGCGTCTATATCCAACGGATCGATTATGCCGCAGCGCGCAAAGGTCAGCCGTTCCTGCTTCGCCAGGAATGGATGTTCATCCACTTCTCCAATGCAACTTTCATGTTCAGCCTTGGTCAAAAAGTCCGCCTCAAACAGAGCGGCCACATCGCCCTCATCCACATTGGCAAAGCCGACCCGCTTGCCTTCCTGCTCAACCTCAACCAGCGGTTCCAGCCAATGCATCCCGCGCGAGCCATTGCGCACCAATTGCACAGAGGCATCGCGCTTTTGCGCTTCGCTCAAAATCGCTTCGGCCACCTCGTCGGCCCCAAGGGCAACGGCGGCGCTGTCTAAAGGCACATAAATTTTGATCATGCTATGCCTCCACCCGCTTGGCGATTTTGTCTGCGTCAGCCTTAGCCACCAATTTGCCGTTCACTTCGGCTGCAGGCGACACCGAGCAAAGCCCAAGGCAATAAACCGGCTCAATCGTCAGATCCCGCGCCAAATCCGTTTCGCCCAGCTTCAGGGCAAAGCGCTCCTCCAGCGCCGTCACCAGCTCACGTGACCCTACAGACTGGCAGCTCTCCGCCACACAAACGCGCACATGATTTGCACCCGCCCGCTGGTCACGGAAATCAGCATAAAAGCTGATCACGCCTTTCACTTCGGCTTTGGTTTGGTTGAAAAGGTCTGCCGCCACGGGCAGCACATCCTCAGGCAAATAACCCAACTCTGCTTGCACCGCGTGCATCGCCGAAATCAGGCCGCCTGTTTCGCCCACATAGGGCGCAATAATGTTGTGCAACTTCTCTGTCATGGCGATAGCTTCCCCCTCCCCCGTGCAACCGTCAAGCGGTTGATGCGTCATACCTTTGTTCAGGGCAGCCGAAATTCTAAGCCGCATGCGCCCTAAATCATTTTAACCTTAAAATAAATGTGGGCGCAATCCAATTCTACATCGAATTTGCCACGCAACCAAATGACAATTGGTTGAGCAGCAACTTACCCATATCGCACCAAGCCCAGCCGATCGCGCTGCGCAAACCGTATGGTCAACAACACAGCCACCACCGCAAGGCCAAGCGCCATGCCTGCCCACACGCCAATGCCGCGCCATTCAAACACGAAGCCGAGCAAATAACCCACGGGAATGCCCACAACCCAATAGCCAAACAAAGCTATGGCCATCGGCACTTTGGTATCTGAAAGGCCACGCAAGGAGGCCGCAGCCATCACCTGCCCGCCATCCACTAATTGGAAAACGCCGGCAATCATGATGTAGGTCACCGCAAAGTTGAACGCCGCAACATTCTCCGGGTCGGCCGGATTCAGGAAGAACTGGACAAAAAACCCAGGAAACAGAATATACAACATGCAGGTGAACACCATAAAGCCAACACCCATGGCGATATTGGTCCAGCCAGCAACCATCACCCCGATGGGCGACCGACGCCCATGGCAAATGCCAACACGCACCGTTGTGGCTTGGCTAATGCCCAGTGGCACCATAAATGAAATCGCGGTGATCTGTAGCGCGATCGCATGGGCGGCCAGCTCCGGCTTGCTCAGCCAGCCCATCATAAAGGCGGCCACGGAAAACATGCCGACCTCCGCCATCAACATAAAACCGATGGGGACGCCCACGCGGATCACATCGAAAAAGCGCTGCCAATCCGGTTTCCAAAAGCGCTGCAACAAATTGTAATCTTTAAAGCGCTTGAGCGCGAGCGCATAAAACAGCGCAAACAGGAAGGTGGCGCTGTGCACAATCACAGTTGAGATACCAGCCCCCAACAGCTCCAGCCGCGGCAGGCCAAAATTGCCGAACATCAGGCCATAATTACCAATAATGTTGAGCACGATCCCCACCAACGTGGCAAACAGAACAACCATGGTGATATTATGCGCCGCCAAGAACGAACGCATCACCGCGAACAGCAGGAAGGGATAAAACTGAAAGGCCCCAACCCGGGCATAGGTCTCCGCCAACACGGCAATGTCTGGCTCCTGCCCCAGCAGCAAAAAGATATGATCAATTTGCAGCATGAAGGGAATGACGATTGTGCTGAACGCAATGCACACCCAAAAGCCCTGACGCACCGTGCGGCGCACCGAAACCTCATCTTCCTCACCAATGGCTTTCGCCATCATGGGCGCAACAGCTGTCACCAGCCCCATGCCAAAAATCAGGAAGAAAAACATAAAGGAGTGCGCCAGCGCCCCGGCGCCCAAAAATTCAGGCCCAAGCCAGCCCATCATAATCACATCTGACGTGCTCAACCCGATCTGCGCCAATTGCGCCAACACCAACGGCCACGCCAACTTAAACGTCGCCCGCGCCTCATCCGTCCACATATTGCCCGCGCCCTGGGCATTTTGCACTTGTGCCACAGCTAAATCCCTCGATCATATAGTTCTGGATCGCCTGAGAGGCGCAAATCGCGCGTGAGGCCAGAAATTAGTATGGCTGAAAATCTGTCAGCCGGATTTAGATTTGGCAAGATGTGATCTAAAAATTTTCATCAAAAATAAGCCAAAGGTGTTTGGAAAGAAAAAATGGTGGCCAAAAGGTCACCATTTGGGAACCTAAGGCGAAGCCCCCACACGCGCATTTCCCCTCACCCGTCACCACCGGGCTTGATCCGGTGGTCCATGCAGCATTTGTAGTCTTGTGATCGAAAGTTATGGTCTTGGCCCATGTCTGCGCCAACTGGCCAAACGCAAATGGATTACCGGATCAAGTCCGGTAATGACATGGGTTTGTAATGACGGGCAGCGTCATTCAAGCCAATCCACACAGCAAGTGCGCCTCTGGCCGAAATCGCAACCTACATATTCGGATAATTCGGTCCCTCACCGCCTTGCGGGGTGGTCCACACAATATTGCGGGCCGGGTCTTTGATATCGCAGGTTTTGCAGTGCACGCAGTTTTGGGCGTTGATCACAAATTTCGGGCCATCGTCGCCCTTCTGCTCCACCACTTCATAAACCCCGGCCGGGCAATAGCGCTGCGAGGGCTCATCATATTCCGGCAGCGTTTTTTCAATCGGCACTGACGGATCTTTGAGCTTCAAATGACAAGGCTGCTCTTCCGCGTGGTTGGTGAACGAAAAGCTCACATTGGTCAGCCGATCAAAGCTCAGTTCCCCATCCGGTTTTGGATAGGTCAGCTTTGGATAATCCGCCGCTTTGCCCGTGGCTTCCGCATCGGAAACACCGTGACTCTGCGTGCCGAACAGCGGCTTGCCGAACAGTGAGGCCCACCACATATCCATGCCCGAAAGCATAACGCCCAATGTGCCCTTTTTGCCCAAAGACTTCACATTGCGCACCTTGTCGATATCTTTGTAGATCGGGCCAGTTCGCACTTCAGTCTCGTAAGCGGTCAACTCGTCGCCCGCGCGCCCATCAGCCAAGGCCTCAATCACAGCATCAGCCGCCGCAATGCCAGACAGCATCGCATTATGATTGCCTTTAAGTCGCGCAAAATTGAGCGTGCCTGCCGCACAGCCCAAAAGCGCGCCGCCGGGGAAAACCATTTTTGGCAGCGATTGAACACCACCCCCGGAAATCACCCGCGCGCCATAGGCGGTGCGGCGACCACCTTTCAGCAGCTCGGCCACATGCGGATGGTGCTTAAATTTTTGGAACTCACCGTACGGGAACAAGTGCGGATTTTTGTAATCCAGATGCACCACAAACCCGACATAAACCTGATTATCTTCCAAATGATAGATAAAGGAGCCGCCGCCCGCATCCTTGTCCAGCGGCCAACCCATGGAGTGTTCCACATGCCCAAGCTTGTGCTTGGCCGGATCAATCTCCCAAATCTCTTTCATGCCCAGACCATATTTCTGATGGTCAGCATCTTTCGCCAGATCAAACTTCTCAATCAATTGCTGCGACAGAGACCCGCGCGCACCTTCTGAGAAAAACACATATTTGCCGCGCAACTCCATGCCCGGCTCATAGTTTGGCCCCGGCGTGCCATCCGGGTTCAGGCCGAATTCGCCGGCCACAACGCCCGCCAATTCGCCATTCTCGCCATAAACAAGTTCAGACGCCGCAAAACCTGGGAACACCTCAACGCCAATCGCTTCAGCCTGCTCGGCCATCCACCGGCACACATTGCCCATGGACACGATATAGCAGCCCTTATTGCTCAAAAGCGGCGGCATAAACGCGTGCGGAATGGTCTTTTTGCTATTATCGGAAAACACATGGAAATGGTCCGTGCCGACGGCGGTTTTGATCGGCGCATCTTTTTCCTGCCAATCAGGGATCAATTCATTGAGGCCGGACACATCCAAAATCGCGCCGGACAGAATATGCGCGCCAACTTCGGAGCCTTTTTCCAGCACCACCACAGAAACATCATCGCCCGCTTTTTGCTTGATGCGTATCGCCGCCGAAAGCCCCGCGGGCCCCGCGCCAATAATCACCACATCATATTCCATTGCTTCGCGTTCGATTTCTGCCATGCTGTTCCCCTGAAACCTTATGCCTTTAGGTTGTGCGCAACGCGCATTATTTAAACCCTAAAGCAAGTCATACCGCAAACAAACCGGGCTGCCAATTGACCCTTTTGCATAAACAAATGCGCAATTGGCATCAGCAGCCCTATTTTTGCTAAACTTTAGCGGCGGTGATCATGATCTCTACATCAAAATCAGGCGTCGCCAACTTGCTTTCGCCACACGCGCGCGCAGGTGGGTTGGCTGGATCGATCCATGCATCCCAAACTGCATTCATTTCGTTGAAATGCTTCATGTCTGAAAGCCAGATTTCCGCCTTCAGCACATTTGATTTAGACGTGCCAGATTCAGCCAGCAAACGGTCAATCTTGTCCAAAATGCTTTTGGTTTGCTCTTCAATGCTCGCAGCAGGCGTGCCCACTTGGCCCGCCAAATAGACCATATTTTCAAAGATAACAGCTTGGCTCATGCGTGAACCGGGTTCGATGCGTTTAATGCTCATTTTTTCTTCCTCTTAGTGTTCAAATCGCGCAGGCGAAAGGCTGTCCACCAGCCATTGCTCTGCAAATGTAGGTAATTCCACTTCCATCAATTGGCAGGCTGCCAATTCTGACAGGGCCGCGGAGGTCTGAATGCCATATCCACCTTGCCCTGCAAGCCAGAAAAAGCCTTTTTGGTCCGCTGAATAACCAGAAATTGGGGTACCGTCTGGCGGAAACACCCGCAGTCCGGCCCAGCTATGCTCCAGCCGGGTCACTTCAAAATTCATCATCTCTTCAAAGCGAAAAAGCCCTTCGGCCAGCACCATATCGTCAACAAAGGCATCATGCGGTTCGACCAGATCCTCATCGGCGGGCGACACCAGAAACTGCCCCGCATCGGGCTTCATATACCAAGTCTCCCCGGCATCAACCAGCATTGGCCAATGCATGGATTGTTCCGGCTGTGGCGAGGGCAAAACACCAATCGACCGCCGTTTGGGCTGCAAACCAACCGGGCGCACGCCACACCGTTCAGCCACCACATCACCCCACGCACCAGCAGCATTGACGATTTTGTCCGCCTCGACTGGCCCGGACTTTGTCTCCAAAACCCAATGGCCCGATGCATTACTGCCGGAAAGCACTTCGCTGTCCGTGCGCACCTCACCACCATTTTGCTTGATCTGCTTTAGCCAGCCCTGATGCAGGCCCGCCACGTCCAGATCTTTCGCATTGGGTTCGTGCGCTGCGGCCACAAGCTGCTCTTTGTTCAGCAGCGGCATCATCTCGATCGCCTGCTCCACGCTGATAGGGATCAACCCCTCGCCGGCCGACAGCAACTCGTCCAAATGCGGTTTGTGCGCTTCATTGGCCACAAACAAAATGCCCCGATCACCCAAAACGGAATAATCGAAAATCTCTTTCGGCGGATTTTGGAAATATTGGAATGACGCGCGGCTGAGCGCCCGAATGGTGTCATTGCCATAATTTTGCACGAAAATCGCAGCGGATCGGCCCGTGCTGTGCACGCCGGGTCGGTCCTCTGATTCGAGCAGAACAATTTTCAGCCCACGCTGCGCCAGTTGCGCACCTATGCCTGCCGCCGCAATCCCTGCGCCGACAATGGCCACATCATACTTCTCTGCCAATTTTAAAACTGTCCCTTGATTGGAAGTGTCATCCCACCGACGTGCAAAGCATGGCATTTATCACGGCATATTTCCACCATGAATTCCGCCCTAATCGGCGCCAATTAGCGCCCCACCGCATAGCCTTGCATTTGCCGCGGATTGGCCGCCGCCCGCAAAAAGCCGCCGCTGGTCTGCGCTGCGGTCATCCGGCCAATGGCCCAGTCGCTATCAGCCACCACATTGTGGCCCTTCGCGCGCAGGGCCTCAATAGTTTGCGGGCCAAAACGGGTTTCCACCTCCAAATGCGCGGCATCGATCTCACGCGGATAGAAGCTGGAGGTAATATGGTTGGTGAAAAAGCCCGGTGAATCGATATTTTCCTGCAAGTTCAGGCCGAAATGCACATGGCGCAGGAAAAAATGCAGCGACCATTGGTCCTGCTGGTCCCCGCCCGGGGTGCCAAAGATCAGCTCCGGCTGACCATCCTTCAGCGCCATATTGACCGAAAGCGTTGTCCGCGGCCGCCGCTTCGGCGCCAAGGCACTCGGCGCATTTTCATCAAGCCAATACATTTGCGCCCGGTTGGTCAGGCAAAAGCCCAAGCCCTCCACGACAGGCGAACTTTGCAACCAGCCACCGCTTGGCGTGGCGGTCACCATATTGCCCCAGCGGTCGATAATATCCAGATGGCAGGTATCGCCCTTCACGCTGCCATTCTCGCCCAATTCCTGATGGTCGAATTTGGCCACTGTCGGTTCGCCCATGCTGGTATTGTTGCGGCCCTCTTCGGTCTGGCCCTTGGGGCGATCAATGGTGAACGGCGCTGCATCGCCAATTTGCCCCGCCATCAATTGCAGGGAGGCCATATCGCCAATCAATTGCCGCCGCGCATCATTATAGTCATCGCTCAGCAACACATCCATCGGCACATCCACAAAGTCCGGATCGCCATAATAGGCTTCGCGGTCGGCAAAGGCCAATTTGCTGGCTTCGGTCACCAGATGCACAAATTGCGGGTCGCGTTCATCCAGCGAGTCCAGATCAAAGCCCTTGAGCAGCGCCAATTGCTGCAACAAGGTGGGCCCCTGCGTCCACGGCCCGGCTTTCAACACTTCATAGCCGCCATATTCATAGCTGAGCGGCGCTTCATAACTGGCCTGCCAGTTGGCCATATCATCGGCGGTCAACACGCCCTTGTGTGCACGGCCAGATGTGTCCATCAACTCATTATTGGCAAAGAAATCGCCAATGGCCTCGGCCACAAAACCGCGATACCACGCGTCCCGCGCCTTATCCACTTGCGCCTCACGGCCGCTCACCACTTTCGATTCCTCAATAATCCGCCGATAAGTCGCCGCCAATTGCGGGTTGGTGAATTTGCCGTTCAAGCTTGGCACGTTGCCGTTTGGCAAATAGATGGCGGCGGAGCTTTTCCAATGATCAGTGAACAAATCTTTCACCTTGCCAATCGTGCCCACAATATTGGGCACCAGCGGAATGCCCGCCTCGGCATAATGAATGGCATAGCTCAAAACATCCTCGACGCTCATGGTGCCATAATCGCGCAGCACCATCATCCAGGCGTCAAACGCCCCAGGCACCACCGCGGACAGCAGCCCCGAGCCCGGCATAATATCAAAGCCCTCATTGCGGTAATGGGCGATGGTCGCCCCTTCCGGCGCAACACCCTGCCCGCACACCACCTGTGGCGCCTCGCCTGCCTTGGCGATAATCATCGGCACCTCGCCGCCCGGCCCGTTCAAATGTGGCTCCACAGCCTGCAGCAAAAATCCGGTGGCCACCGCCGCATCAAACGCGTTGCCGCCGCGTTCCAGCACCGCCATGCCAACAGCACTGGCAATCCAGTGCGTGCTGGCCACAACGCCAAAATCACCACGAATTTCTGGTCGGGTTGTAAATGCTTGCATGGCTTGGCCTCCCTATCGCCCTTTCGAGCAGGTATCTTATTGAATTGGTTGCACCAATATTGACTGCAAAGCCCTTCGCGTCAACACACCACAAGCTCGATTTTGAGCCACTGGAGAACTCGGATTGTGAATTAAGCTCATGCAAACATTGCATTTCATTGGATTTACGCTAAAAATCATAAAAACCAATTGAAAGCGGGGAACAATTTGGCACCTTCACCAAAGCCCGACATGCAAGATACTGCCCAAAAGCCAGCGCCAGAGCGCGCTTATGAGGCAGTGATCGCAAAAATTCGCGTCATGATCGAAGAGAAAAATCTCGGCCCGGGAGACACCTTGCCCCCTGAGCGGCAATTGGCTGAAATCTTCAATGTGTCCCGCCATTCATTGCGCGAAGCCATCCGCGTACTGCAGGAAAAAGGTGTGCTCTCTGCTCGTCAAGGCAGCGGCAACTACATCCAATCCGCCACCCGCGGCGATCTGATGCGCACCTTGGCCGTCACCACCAACACAGGGTCTCGGCGCGCCCTTGAAATTTTCCAACTGCGCGAAATCATGGAGCCCCAATTGGCCGCCCTCGCCGCAGAAATGGGCGAAGCCCGACATATCGAAATGCTGGAAGCGATTCTCGATAAACAGGGCCAGACAAGTGATGGGATTGAGCTACGAAAACTCGATCATGAGTTTCACGAAACCCTCGCCGCCGCCACCGGCAATGCCACCCTCTATGAGCTAGCGCAAAACATCAACCGCTCGCTTCTGCCCCCCAAAACCAAAATCTACGACAACCGCGAACGCCAAGTGATTTCACTGGAAGGCCACAAACGCATCGTCGACGCCATCAAAAACAAAGATGTCGAAGGCGCCAAAGCCGAAATGCGCGCCCACATCGCACGGGTGAAATCGACGGTATTTTAATTGGAAACTCGCAGGCGACAGCACTTCACTTGCCAATCGCACCGACGTCATTGCAAGACTTGATCTTGCAATCCATTTGAGGGCAACGGCTCAGCACCTAGTGCTATGATGCGGAAAGCCGACGCACCCCCATCGCCACTTCCCTGCACCCCGGCCAGCGTGAAATGGACCCCAAGATCAAGTCTTGGGGTGACGCGGGGGCCGCAACAAGCCACAACGCCGTCATTCCCGCGAAGGCGGGAATCCAGATTGGATTATCCACTGGCAATTCATCAGCTTTGTGCGTCTTGATTAGCCCCTGACTAGATCCCCGGGCCAAGCCCGAGGATGACGCCGGGCGTGGCGCAAACTACCCCAAATAGCTCTTATAATCACTCACCAGCAAATGCGTGGGCGCTTCATCTTCTTCAATTTCGGCAAACCGCCCAATCGGCTCGCGGAAAATATTGTCGGTCTCATCGTCATTGACGGTGGAGACTTCGCCAATCAGCACATCACCGCCCTCGCCCCAAAAGGCATGCCAGTCGCCCGGCATCAGGGTCACGCTTTCGCCCGGCGCAAATTTCAGCTTCTCGCCCGGTTCAAAAGGCCGTTCAATGCCGTCACACAGCACCACGCCACCGCGATCTTCGGCAAAATTGCCCTCATCGTCGGAGCCAAATAGCTCAATCACCATTGTCGCGCCGCCGCGATTGATGATGTCTTCGGCTTTGATCACATGGGTGTGCATGGGCGAAAGCTGATCCTGCCGCGAGATCAATAGCTTTTCCGCATAACACATGCCGCCACCGCGCTGCAGGTCCGCCAGGCGGCCATTGCGCAGGGTAAAGAGAAACAGGCCCATTTCATCAAAACGACCCGCGCCATAATCAGTAATATCCCAACCGCACCGCGCATCAATCAAGGCCCGCGCCTTTTCGGCATTGGCCTTAAATTCTTCCGGCGTCCAATAAGCAAAGGGCGGCAGCACAAAGCCAAAAGACCGGATCATCTCATCGGCTTCAGCCATAATTTCATTAATGCGGGAACGTTTCATTTTAAACTCTTTGGGACAGACAGGGACAATCGTGAGGCTCTAGTGTTAAAGCCTCACCTTGATTTATCAAGCCCCGAAAGCGCCTAAATGACTTCTCGCAAATGCCGGACCGGACGCCCCTGCACAATATTTTGCGCCACGCTCACAATCGCATCGGCATTGATGCCATAATGAGCGTAAAGATCCGCAATGGTGCCCGTTTGCCCAAAATGCTCCACGCCAAGCGGCACCGTGCGATGGCCAGCGACTGCGCCTAACCAGCCCAAAGTCGCCGGATGCCCGTCTGTCACCGTGATGATCGTGCAATGAGGCGGCAGTTGTGCCAAGAGCCGATCAATGTGGGATTGGGCATCAGTCTGCCCGCGCCGCCGCGCCCGTTGCGCTGCGGTCCACCCCGCATTCAGCCGGTCAGCTGAGGTGCAGGCCAAAACGCCAATATCGCGACGGTCTTCGCCAATGCGGCCAGCAGCCTCGATCACTTCCGGGGCCACCACGCCTTGATAGGCGATCACGATCTCAGCGTTTGGTCCCGGCTCACGCATCCAATAGGCGCCGTCGATCACGCCCTGCTTGAACGCGTCATCCTTGCGCCATTGCGGTTGCTCAATTGGGTTGGTCGACAGGCGCAGATACACCGAACCGCCCGTTTCATCGCGCAACCATGTGCGCTCGTCCGGATCGCCCTCACCATCACGCTGCATATAGTCGAAGGCCCAGTGCATAATGGCCGACAGTTCATCCACATAGGCAGGCTCAAACGCCGCCAGCCCATCTTGGCTCATGCCGATCAATTGCGTGCCGATGGATTGGTGCGCGCCACCTTCCGGGGCCAGCGTCACGCCAGAAGGCGTGCCCACAATCATAAAGCGGCTATCCTGATAACAGGCATAATTCAGCGCATCCAAGCCCCGTGCCACAAATGGATCATAGACCGCACCGATGGGCAGCAAGCGCTCGCCAAACACCGAGTGAGACAGCCCCGCCGCGCCCAGCAGCAAGAACAAATTCATCTCGGCAATGCCCAACTCAATATGCTGACCATCGGGCGAAAACGCCCATTTCTGTGCCGATGGAATTCGCTGATCTTTAAACTCATCGTTGAGCTCGTTGCGGGCAAACAGACCCTTGCGGTTCACCCAGCCAGTCAAATTGGTCGTCACCGTCACATCAGGCGACGTAGTCACAATCCGCTCTGACAAGGTCGGGTTATTCTTGGCAATCTCATCCAAAATCTTGCCAAACCCGGCCTGGCTGGCAATCTCCCGATCGGTCAATTCAACCGCCGCGCCCACCTCAACTGATGGCGCTGAGAAGCGGCGCGTGCCTTTGGCAAAAAACGGCACCTGATCCAAGAACTTCTGAGTCGCCGCCGCGTCTTTCACAAGTGAGAATTTCTCCCACTCTTCGCCGTCGGCCACGCCCATCTGGCGCTTAAATTCATCCATCTGGGTTGTAGTCATCAACCCGCCATGATTGTCCTTATGCCCCGCCAATGGCGTGCTCCAACCCTTAATGGTGTAGGAGATGAACACCGTTGGTCGATCATGATCGATGCTTTCAAAAGCTTCCACCAAGCTCTCCACACACTGGCCGCCCAGATTGTTCATCAGCTCGGCCAATTCTTCGTCGGACTAGCTCTCGATCAGCTTGGTCACATCGCCTTGGTCGCCAATCTCATCCAGCAAACGGGCACGCCACGCTTTCCCGCCCTGATAGGTCAGCGCCGAATAAAGCTGATTCGGGCAGTTATCGATCCATTCTTTCAGCTTGTCGCCGCCGGGCTGTTCAAACGCCGCGCGTTGCTTCACGCCATATTTAAGGCGCACAACCTCCCAGCCGAACGCCTCAAAAATCGGCTCCAGCCGTTTCCACAAACCTTCGCGGATCACCCCATCAAGGCTTTGGCGGTTATAATCGATAATCCACCACACATTGCGCAGATCGTGCTTCCAGCCCTCTTGAAGGCATTCAAAAATATTGCCCTCATCCATTTCAGCATCGCCCACCAACGCCACCATTTTGCCCATTGGCTTTTCGGCGGCCCAGCTTTTGTGCTGAATATAATCCTGGATCATGGAGGCGAAGGCCGTGATGCCGACACCCAACCCAACGGACCCGGTGGAGAAATCCACATCATCAATATCCTTGGTGCGGCTGGGGTAAGATTGCACCCCGCCAAAGCCGCGGAAATTTTTCATCCGGTCCAGCTCTTGATTGCCCATCAAATATTGGATCGCATGAAAAATAGGTGAGGCGTGCGGCTTCACCGCCACCCGATCTTCGGGCTTGAGCACGCTAAAATAGAGTGCGGTCATGATCGACACGATCGAGGCAGACGACGCCTGATGCCCGCCAATCTTGATCTGCTGATCACCTTTCGGGCGGAATTGGTTGGCATGATGCACCATCCAGCACGCCAGCCACAAAATCTGCCCTTCCAGCTCTTTCAGCTGCTCTATTTTCTTGCTCATCGCCCCACTCCCTTTGATCTGGCCTACGCAACCTGCGCTTTTACTGCCGGCAAGGCCTGCTCCAAATCGGCCCAAATGTCCTCAACCTCTTCAAGCCCAACAGACAACCGCACCAAGCCTTCGGAAATGCCATGTTCGGCCCGCTCATCCGGCGTGTAGGTCGAATGGGTCATGGACGCGGGGTGCTGGATCAAGGTTTCCGCATCCCCAAGGCTCACCGCCCGTTGGATCATGTCTAAACGGTTCATGGTGGAAATGCCTGCGTGCAAGCCGCCAATCAGTTCAAACGCAATCATACCACCAAAATCAGCCATTTGTTTTTTCGCCAGCTCATGCTGCTCAAAGCTCGGCAGCCCGGGGAAATAGACTTTGGAAATCATCGGGTGCTGTTCCAACCGCTGGGCGATTTCCATCGCGCTCGCACAATGGCGGTCCATGCGCAATTGCAAGGTTTTCAACCCGCGCATAATAAGCATGGCGTTGAACGGCGCCATCACCGCGCCGGTCATATCTTTCATGCCCACCAGACGAACCTGATCAATATCTTCTTTGCGGCCCGCAATCAGCCCGGCGATCACATCACCATGGCCGCCCAAATATTTGGTGGCCGAATGCAGCACCAAATCCGCACCATGTTCAATCGGGCGGGTCAAATAAGGCGTTGAATAAGTGTTGTCGACGATCACCATGGCATCAAATTCATGGGCAATGGCGCTCACCGCTTCAATATCCACCAGACGCATATTCGGGTTGGCCGGGGTTTCAAAGTAAACCACTTTGGTTTTACCGCTGATCGCTTTGGCCACATTTTGCGGGTCAGTCATATCCACATGGGTGATGTCCACGCCAAACTTTTGCAGCCCGTGGCGCATATAGGCAAAGGTGCAGCCATAAAGCGTCGTGTCGACAATGATCTCATCGCCCGGCGCCACAAAGGTCCAAAGCGCTGAGGTGATCGACCCCATGCCCGACGCATTGGCCAAAGCCGCTTCCGCACCTTCCAGCGCCGCCATGCGCTTTTCCAGCAAATCATTGGTGGGGTTGGAGATGCGCGAATAAACATGCCCCTCACGATCACCAGCAAAAATCTCCCCGCCATGCTCCGCTGTTGGAAAAGCGAAGGTCGAGGTCAAGTGCAGAGGAGGTGTCAGCGCACCGCCCTCGTCTTGCGGGTCATAGGCATGGTGAATGGCTTTGGTTGCAAAACCTTGGTTTTTATTATTGTGGGTCATGTCGCGCACCTCCAATTTCTGTGGCGGACCAAACGGTCCTCTCTTACCCACAAGAATAAAAGAAATGGCGCGCAATGTTCTGGCAAACTTGACCCTTAAATGGCATATTTCAGCAATATTCTGCCAATATTATCCTACATATGAAGGACTAAACCCTTAAACCCTCTCGAACAAGCCACAAGCTGTCGGACATAAGATTCCCGAACCAAAGGCAAAAAGCCCTTGACCCTGACACTAGTGTCAATCCGCTAAACCCGTCTTCAGTCGCCGCAAGGCACCACAATTGAAGATAGGAAAATCGCGCATGACACAGAAAAATATTTGGGAAAATAAAGTCGCCATCGTTACGGGCGGCAGCTCCGGCATTGGGCGTGCCACCGCCTTGGCATTGGTCACACAAGGTGCCAACGTTTTGATCACCGGGCGCAGTGCAGAAAAATTGGCGACCGTCACAGCCGCCCATCCTAAAGTGCACCATCTGCAAGCAGACAGCGCAGATCCGGCCAACTGTGCAAGCATCATTAAAGAGGCCTTGGGCAAATGGGGCCGACTTGACTTGATCGTCAACAATGCGGGCGCGGGTCAGCCCATGCCGGTCGAAGCCTATGATGCGGAAACAATCACCAATATGTGCATCACGAATATCACGTCACCATCCTTGATGATCAAAGAAGGCCGCGCTGCCCTGCGCGAAACCAAAGGCGCTGTGGTGAATATCGGCACTGCCGTGTCGCAAAACGCGGCGCCGGGCCTAGCTCATTATGCAGCCACCAAAACTGCATTGGAAAGCCTCACCAAATCTTGGGCCATTGAAATGGCGGGCGATGGCATTCGCGTAAACATGGTGGCGCCCGGCCCTGTGAAGTCTGGCGCACTGACAGGCATGATGGGCCTACCCGAAAACATGGCAGAAAAAATTGAAAGGCAGGAAGCAGCGCAAGTGCCACTTGGACGACGCGGCACGCCAGACGATATTGCGCCGTGGATTTTAAAGCTGGGGTCCTCCGACAATGAATGGCTAACCGGACAGACCCTAACCGTAGATGGCGGATGGGCATCTAGAAGCTAGACACCCAGCCATATCGGGCGGCTCCCCCCAACGCCGCCCGATCCCTTGACTTTTGACCAAGCGCAACCAACATTTATGGCCAACAGGGAGCCCCCAAAATGCAAGCAAAAGAAGCGGCCGAACGGCTCGGCATCACCCAGCGCATGCTGCGCCACTATGAGAATGTCGGCTTGATGCAGGTACAACGTTCCGAAAAAGGATATCGCCAATATAACGAAGCCGACTTGCGCCGCGCGGGTCGTATTCGAGATTTCATCGCAACGGGCTTTTCCACCCGTGAAATTCGCGCCATGAGCGCATGCCTGTCTGACGAAGGGTCAGGCCCCTGCGAAGGCAGTATCGCACAACTGGCAACCAAGCTCGAACATATTGACCGCATGCAAGCAGATCTCAATATGCGCCGAGACGCCATCCTAGATCGGTTGGCCGTGCTGCAAGCTGCGCTTCCTTCTAAGGAAGCAAAACGCAAAATTGCGCAGCTAAACCTCGAAACAGAAAGCGCGTAAGTCCTCAAGATAGGCAATAGTCAAAACTGCCATCAAATGCTAACATCAAGCAATTATCTGCTAACTGGCGCACCTTGATGGACAAAACTGATCAAAAAATCATCCGCGAGCTACAACGCGACGGTCGACTGACCAATCAGGAACTGGCCGATCGGGTCAATCTTTCCCCTTCGCCCTGCCTGCGCCGTCTGCGCAATTTGGAGCAGCAAGGCATCATCCGCGGCTATAGCGCCATCGTCGATCAAAAACGCTATGGCCTGCCCGTCACCGTATTCGTCCGCATCAAATTGCAGCACCACACTGAGCAAGGCGTTGGCGAATTCGAAAACGCCATCAAAAATATCGATGAGATTTTGGAAGCCCATTTGATGACCGGCGATTGGGATTATCTCTTACGCGTGATCGTCGCCAGCCTCGAAGACTACGAACGCTTCACCCGCCAATCCATCCACCGCATTCCCGGCGTGGCCGGCATTGAAACCAGCTTTGCCTACGGCGAAGTAAAACGCACCAATCTGTTTCCGGCGATCTAGGCGCCCCCATGCATTTGCCGCTTGGTTATACGGAACAATTGGTCACGCCCAAATCGCGACGACACACCGCCGCCCATTGGTCGTTCATTGCTGATCATGTGGGCACGTCCATTGTTCTGCCCGACGGGTGTTGCGATGTTATTCTGCGGTTCACGGTAGATGAACATCACGCCCCCGCCAGCATCTCCCCTATTATTACCGGGCCCGCCACATCGCCCTTCAGCATTGACTATGCACCGGGGGATGGGTGGGCAGGCTTGCGGATCTATCCGGCAAATGCGCGCACCTTATGGGGCGATCAATTGTCCAACGCGCAAGATCAGATCTTGACCGGCGATGATGCCGTCAGCCAGTTGCCCAACCTTGCCGCGTTGATCAACACAATCACGCCGCAAACCAACATTCATGACGCGCTATTGGCGCTGCCGCCGCTGCAAAATATCGACAATGATCGGCATTTGGTGCACCAGCTCATTGACCTCATTCATATAAGTGGCGGCCAAATCAGCATCAATCAGCTGGCAACAAGCACCAGCCACTCCACCCGACATATTCTGCGCACCTTTCGCAACATGGTTGGCCTTTCCGTCAAGCTATATGCCCGGATCATCCAATTTCACCGGGCGCTTAACCTGTTGCAAAACGCTAACCTGTCAAACGCGGATGTGGCATTTGAATGCGGCTATGCCGACCAAGCCCACATGATCCGCGCCTTCAAAAAATTCGGCGGGTTTTCGCCCAGCCGCATCCCGTCAAATCTATCCTTGCCCGGCCTGCCCGTCATTTGATGACATGGGCCAGTTCATGTCCGATTTGTTCAATCCGAACGAGGTGCTGTGCGCTAATTTCGACCTATCGAACAAGGACGAAATCATGAAGTTTGGCTACACCATCATCTATGTCGAAAATGTGCTCGAAACCGTCGCTTTCTATGAAAAAGCCTTTGGCCTGCCGCGGCGTTTCATTCACGAAAGCAATCTTTATGCAGAAATGGAAACCGGCGACACAGCCCTCACCTTTGCGGGCGAGGAAGCGGCGGAGATGTCGAACCTCGCCATCACGCCAAACCGGAAAGACAAACTCAGCGCCGGTTGGGAAATCTGCCTGGTTTGCGAAGATGTGCACAAAGCCTATGCCCACGCGGTTGAAAATGGCGCTTTGCCGCTCTCCCCGCCGGAGGAAAAGCCTTGGAACCAGACTGTATCCTACGTGAAGGATCTGAATGGCTGCCTTGTCGAAATCGCATCACCTGTCAGAAAGTAAGATCATGACCCCAGAAATCGAAAATGAAATCACCAACAAGGTGAACGAGTTGATTTTGGCGCTTTGTCCCGATGCGGGCTTCACCAGCAAATATGGCGGCACACTTATCGAAACGATTGCGGGCGATCCCAAAAGCGCGATAGGCGGCCTCTTCTGTTATGAAAAGCATGCCTCTTTTGAGTTCTCCAACGGCGCGACGTTTGATGATCCCAACCATCACCTGGAAGGGAAAGGTAAATATCGCCGTCATCTCAAATTAGTCACGGCAAAAGACATCGACGAAAAACAGCTTGAGTTCTATTTGCGGCAAGCGCTCTGCTGAAACAAACATCTGGACCATGAGCGCCCGGCAAGCTATGTTTTGGCCTCAATATGTCACGGCTTTTATCCACGATGCCCTCAAATACTGATCGCCGAATTCCCCAGCAAGAACGCAGCCGCAAGAAGGTGGAGCGGATCTTGGCAACCGCACGGCAATTGATTGGCGAACACGGCAATGACGCGGTCAGCATGCGCGAGATTGCCGCCAAGGCCGAATTGCCGATCAGCACCATCTATCAGTATTTTCCCGACAAAAGCGCACTGCTGCAGCACATCATGCAACAATATTTGGACCTGACGCGGGATCAGCTACGCCAGCATTTTGACGATGTTGGCACAATCGAACAGTTTTTGGAGCAGATCGGCACCGCGGTGGATGATTTTTTCACCTTATTTGGCCAAGAGCCTGCCCTCAGCGTGCTGTGGGCCGCCATGCAGGCAGACCCCAAATTATGCACGTTGGACGCCGAAACCAGCCAATCCAACGCTGTGTATTTAACCGACATTTTACACAAATTGGCGCCGCAAACAGATAAAGCCACCACGAAAATTGCCCTTTGGCAATTGCTGCACAATGCCAGCACCAGCGCCCAATTGGCGCTGCACATGCCCAAGGATCAACGCCGCCTGCTCGCCGAAGAGCTTAAATTCACTTTGCGCCTGCGCGTTCAGGCATTGCTGACCTAGCGGCTGCGCATGGGCGACTATCGGCCGTGCTGCAACCTCAGCAATCTCAAATGGATTTTGGACAAGGATTTGAACATCGCCGCATAAATCGGCTCGCGCGTTGGCGTGCAGCAGGTGGCGTAAAGTATGCCCAGCTTTGAGCCAACCTTTTCAATTTGCGCGATAAAATCGGCAGCATCGTCAGGTGCCATTGTCGCTTGCGCCAGCTGCGTCGCGCCCAATTGCTCAACCTCTTCAATCAAGCCAACCATCTTTTCGCTTCGTTTGCTCATGCAACATGTCTTTTGCAACTCAATCAATTCCGCCTTACAAACCAGAATCTGTTCCTGAATCAATTGTTTCTGCTTGTCCGAACTGCTCATATCCATGCCTTTTTTATCAATGCGGGATCGCACTGATGCGGCTTGCAGTTGCTGTAAGGTCAAGAGCCAAAAATCAAAAATGAACCCTTGACCTTCCAGCAAATGGAAGAGTTATTGAGCAGTAACAACCATGAAAGGACGAACAAATGGCAAAATTTAATGTACCCGACATGACCTGCGGACATTGCGAAGCCACAGTGTCAAAAGCCATCAAGGAAATTGATGGTTCGGCTGACGTGAAGGCAGATTTGAGCGCCAACAAAATCGACGTCACCTCAACCGCCGACAATGCAGCAATCCTCGCCGCACTGGACGCCGCAGGCTACCCCTCAACTGTTGCATCATAACCAATTGGCTGGGCGCACCACCTGCGCCCAATCGCCCACCGCCAAAGGCAGCTAATCGCGCGCGGCGAGTTACCAATGCGCAAGCAGGGGAAGACAAGAGCTTCACTCGGCGGCTGAGAAATGGTGGACACGATCCAATCTGTTCGCATGGTTTCTGGCCCATGACAGCGGCTGGTCGGTCGGCGTCTGCCATCACCTCGACAAACCGAGGGAAAATATTTGGCAACCTGTCTTTCTGGACGGAGCTATTTAACGTACCGGTAACTACGCCGATTGATTTGCACAATCTTTTACCCAAATTTCAGATGATCACCTCACTCTGCTTTATAAGCAATCGAGGGAGGTACATGAGCATGGATATGTCTGTATTCTTATCGTCAGTGGTTAGTTGGCAATCGTTCTGGCAGCAGCCAGATATGATTTTCTTGCCTTGCGCATGTTAACGCTCGCGGACCGACATACGTCTCAGATCGAGCGCCTGACGCAAGAGCTGGAGCTGGCGAAAGACGAAAATGCAGTGATGGAAATGATCGCGCGCCATGCGAGCGATGGACTCCTCATTCAGGATATCTACGCCCGCATCGAATGGTCGAACCCGGCCTATTCGCGCGTCACGGGATACAGTGCCGAAGAACTGCGGGGACGCAAGCCCCAAGAGCTTCTCCTTCCGCCCGAAAACGCGATGTCTGCGGAAAGCATTGCGGCGTTCAAATACGACATCGCTTCTGGCATTCTCGACTCTGTGGAAATCGTACGCAATGTGCGCAAAAACGGCGAATATTTCTGGAACCAATTGAGCTTTGCCGTCGTCGAATATGACGGCTCCCGCGATCCGAAAATTATTGTCATTTCACGCGATGTCACGGAGCAGATCGAACGTGAGGAAAGTCTCAAGCGCGCCAAGGAGGAATCTCAGTTCAGGGCTGAACACGATGTGCTCACTGGACTTCCAAACAGAATGAAACTCAATAGTTTCCTGTCTGATGCCTTGCGTGAGGCAAGCGCCGAAAGCGGTGAGGTCGGTATTCTGCATGTCGACCTAGATCACTTTAAAGAAGTGAACGACATGCTCGGGCACGCTGCTGGTGACGCCGTTCTCGTGCACGCCGCCAATGTAATGAAAACCCACACCCGCAGCAACGATCTGGTTTCTCGGTTTGGTGGCGATGAGTTTATTATAGTTTGTCCGGGCGTTTCGGGTTTTCCCGTTCTTGAAAGAGTGGCCAAGCGGATTATCACCGATTTGAGGCAGCCAATCCCCTGGGACGACAAAAATATTGTCCTCGGTTCGAGTATCGGCATTGCTTTGTCCAACGAAAGCTCACGCGAAAAGGAAGAACTGATTAAGCAGTCCGATGCCGCGCTTTATGAAGTGAAAAACAACGGACGAAACGACTTGCTCTCATATACAAATGAAATTGGGGAAATCGTGTCGCGCCGCACCGAACTTTCCGCTTCATTGTCTGAGGCTATTGCTAACAATCAGCTTGGGATTGTGTTGCAGCCGCAATTCGACCTTTCCACCAGAACAGTAACCGGTTTTGAAGCGCTCATACGGTGGCATCACCCGCAAAGGGGTTTGCTTGCAGCAGCTGAATTCATTGATGTGGCGGGGAAAAACGGCCGCCTGGTAGACGTCGATGCAATCGCCAGAAAAGGCGCACTCGATGCGTTGTGTACCTTGCGTGACGCCGGTTTCCCGCATTTACGCATGTCGATGAACGTCTCTGCACAAATGCTAAATCGGCCGGATTATGTTGACGAACTGAAGTGGGAGGTTGAGCAGCGCGGCCTGAACCCTAAAAACCTCGCCATCGAGGTACTCGAAACGATCCTGATTGAAAACAACGATAATGCAACGACACGGTCAATAAGCGCGCTGTCTGAGGCCGGATTTGCCGTGGAGCTAGACGACTTTGGCACCGGCTATTCAGGGCTTGCCAACCTCGCACGACTGAAAATCCACGGTGTCAAGATTGACCGCGCGCTGGTGCAGGACTGCCCCCAAGATCAGACCGCACAAGTAATTTTGAAAGCCGTTGTCAATCTATGCAAGGATCTTGACTTAAATGTCATCGCTGAAGGCGTTGAGTATCTTGAACAGGCGGAATTCCTGCGACAGATAGGTGGTTCGGTAATCCAGGGCTACGGCGTTGCCCGGCCCATGTCGCTGGAAAACGCAGTCCGGTGGTTGAGGAATACCAACATGAACACCGTGCTGACCGCATCAAACTATATCAGTTCTTCTGTCAGCTGAAGGATTTTCCCGGCCAATATTCCCAATCCCTCGCGGCTAAAGGAAATGCCTCGGTGCGTGAGCGCTTCAGCGCAATTGCGTTTCGGATCCGACAATAGTGAAGATCCACTTCATGCTGCTCGGCAGCATTATTGATCATCGTTGTGAATGCCCACGTCCCGCCGCCCCTTTCGGTAGTTTGCGGGAAGCTTTTATCTGGTCGCTTCGTCCGCATTTCTGACGGCCCCTGTGAGCCCATTTTACGTAAAACGATGCAATGCAGCGAAGGTCGGCTTTAGCCTCGCCTCCGTGCAAGCTCGCGGTACAACGCTGGTGGCGACACACCGATCTGTTCCGCTACGCTTATCCATTCACCCTTGGGCGGTTCATCATGAAGTTCCAGCCATGCATCCAATCGGTCGGCAACCCGACGTCGGCGCAGGATTTCAATCCGCGCCCGCTGTGCCTGAACTTCTTTTGCGTAGGTCTCTATCAAGCTCAGGGCGGCATCGGGGCGGCGCTGAATACCATCCAGAAAAGCTGGTCGGGGTAGGCTGGCAACTTCGGCGTCAGAGCGCACAACAGCATCACAATGATAGGTCTCAGCAAACAAAGACGCCTCGGCCAGTGCCATGTTGGCGGTCGCCGTATGCAGCGTGAGCGGCACACCATCAGCCATGGGACGTTCTAGCGCGACAGCTCCAGATCGGACCAGATACATGGATTGAACGCGGTCCCCCTGACGGAACACCGCTGCACCTTTTGCCAATTTGCGAGAAAACGCGCCATTAAATAATTCGAGCCACTTAGACATGATAGAAATCATACACCCAATGATGCGCGTCGAATAGTCTTTGAATATAGCTTTGAAAGGACGAGCAAAAATGCGCACCAAGATGTTTCTGATAACAATGGTTTGGGTTGGCAGTGCCGTATTCGCAAACGCGCAAACCAACCATTCCGGTCATAGTGACGATGTAGATCATTCAACCCATGGGCAGAGTTCGGCGATGAACGAGGCCATCCTCCGAGAACCCGGCCAAGGCGCTTTTGCAGCCCTGTCAGAAGTCGTGCGCGTGTTAGAAGCCGATCCTGAAACGGACTGGTCCAAAGTTGATCTGACTGGCCTCCGCATGCATTTGGTGGATATGGACCGGTTGATCTCGGACGGGGTGGTTGAGGAAACCAATCTACCGAATGGCATAAGCGCCTTCGTCACTGGCGACGCGGAAACCATCGCTTCGCTTCGGCGCATGGTGCCCGCCCATGCTGTGCAACTCGCTAGCGATGATCGCTGGACGGTTGCGGCATCAGAAACTGAAGATGGTGTCGAATTGCGTGTGACCGGCGACAACCCTTCGGTTATCGCACGTATCAAGGGACTTGGATTTTTCGGATTGATGGCGAGCCAAGACCATCACCGTGAACATCATTTAGCAATGGCGCTTGGTGAGGAAGCGCACGGCCACTGAGTGGCACCAGAGGAGGTCACCGACCAGAAATAAGCAATGTTCAAAGCCGACGCTCAAACCAGAAGCTTGAATGTCGGAAGAGCCCACAAAGCCGCCATTTCCACGCCCCTCCCTAACCATCAAACCTCATACCTTGCAAAAACTGATCATTGCTCATATATAACCTGAACAATGATCAGTTTTGTTTAGGTAAATCATGCACGCTATCCTCTCCACGCACTATGGCAATGAAACATCGCTTCAAATCGGCCAAATTGATGCGCCAAATATCGGGCCTGACCAGCTATTGGTGAAGGTCAGTGCAGCGGGTCTCAATCCAGTAGATTGGAAGACCTTGCGTGGAGATGCCCGCGCGTTCAGCGGTTGGTGGCGACCGCCGCACATATTGGGGGCAGATTTTGCAGGCACGGTGCAGCAGGTGGGCGCCAACGTGTCCGATTATCAGCCCGGCGACAAAGTGTTTGGCATGGTGCCCGCCTTCAAGGGCGGTGCGTTTGCCGAGTTGATGGCAGTGTCGCCGGACAATATCGCCTCCATGCCGCAAAATCTGAGCTTTGTTGAAGCGTCGAGCGTGCCGCTGGTCGCCCTCACTGCCCATCAATTTCTATTTCAAAAGACTAAAATCCACCCCCAACATCATGTGCTGATCAATGGCTGTTGTGGTGGATTGGGGCATATGGCGGTCTTGCTGGCCAAAGCCTGCGGCGCAAGCGTCACCGGCGTGTGCAGCACCCGCAACATCGCCCTCGCAAAGCAATTGGGTTGCGATTTTGTGATTGATTATACCCAAGCAGATCCGATCAAGGGCGATATTCAATATGACGGCATATTGGACACGGCCTCCACCATGACCTTCGCCAATGCCCGCAAGGCACTTCGCCCCGACGGTGTCTTCTCCACGGCGCTGCCCTCGCCGCAAAACCTTCTTATGGCCCCTTTGCTAAACAGATTTCGCAAGCAAAAAGAACATGCCCTTTGGGTGCGGCCCGATCCCGCCGCACTGGCCCACATCAGTACTCTCCTGGCGCAGCACAACATCCACCCGCACATCGAAAAGGCCTATCCGTTCAGCGAAATTGCTAAAGCCATTCGCCATTGCAAAACCGGAAAAGTCAGCGGCAAACTCGTCCTTGACTTCACAGCCACGCCATAAAGATACCATTTACAGACCAATGATTATCCTGCTAGAAGGAAAGGGCCTATCCCTCTAGCACCAGTATATCCATGTCTTTTATTTCGCTTTCGCCAGCGCGCAGATCTGCTGCGCCGCTTTTTCTCTATCTGTTTTTGATGGCCACAATCGGCGTGTTGTCCTTCCCCATTCGCGCGCTTTTTGTGACGCAAGTGCTGGGCGGTTCAACCTTTGAAAATGGCCTCTCATTTGCCCTGCCCTCCATCATTGCCCTATTTGTGCTGCCGCTCATCGGTGACTTTTCAGATCGCATGAACGAACGGCGCATCATCATCACGCTTGGCGCAGTTGTGCTCAGCATCAGCTATGCGCTCACCTCGCTGGCCACCACCGCTTGGTTCGTGCTGATTTTGGTGTGCATCGCCATGCCCTTTATGTCAGCGGCAAATGCCCAATTCTTTGCGTGGGCGCAAGAGCGGGAGCATCAACGCTTTGGCGATAAGGCAACTGAAAGCGGCGAGCTGCGCATTGGTTTCATCGCCGGCTGGGTTGTGGGGCCCGCTATCGCTGGCGTGCTGCTGACCTATGGCCTCACCTATCGGAACATCTTTCAGTTGCAAGCGGTGGGCTATTTGATCATGGGCGCCGCCATCTGGATGTTTGCCCGCGTTGTCACCAACAAGCCGAAAGAAAAAAGCGAAAGCTTTAGCTGGTTGCGCTGGCGCGCCGTACCACGCAACTTGTTGTTCATCGCCCTGTTTGTTGCGCTTGTTTTATCGGGCGACATTGTGCGGCTGGCCAATCTCGCCCTGTTCATTGATGCAAATATTTCAAGCGATCCGGTGGATCTCACCATCGCCTTCGCAGCCACTCCCATTGTTGAAGTGCCCGCGACAGCTTTTTGCATCTACTTGGCCAAACGGCGCACCAGAAAATTTGTCCTTGGCATCGGTTTCGTCGCCGCCATGTTGCACTTCGGCCTGTTCCCTTTTGTGCAAACATTGGAGCAGGTGATTGCCCTGCAAGCCCTCTACGCTCTCATCCCGGCCTCAGCGCTGGGCGTCGGCATCAGCTACGCGCAAAGATGCGCGCCCGATCGCATGGGGTTCGCCACGTCAGTGGTGTTTTCGGGTCAATCCGCAGCAATCCTACTCGGCGGCTCTATCGCCACGATTGGCGGATTGTTTTTGTCCATTGAAATGACATATTTTGTGCCACTATTTCTTATCCTGCTCTCGGGCCTCATTTGGTGGAAATTGGAGGAACTTTAATGTCCATTGAAATCAGAAATGCGCAAAATATCGATCGGCAAGCCCTGCACGCGGCCATGCTTGACGCCTTTTCTGATTATGACATTCCGCTGCAACCCACGCTGGATCAATTCAACGCCATGCTGGCCCAGCGCCAGTTTGAACCCGAGCTGTCCTCCATTGCTGTGGAGGGGGATGAGGTGCTGGCCGTTTGGTTTATCGGCACCCACGATCACCGCGCTCATCTGATTGCCAGCGGCACCCGCATTGCCCATCGCGGCAAGGGTTTGGCCAAGCAACTCGCAGCCCGCTCAGAAGCTGAAATCATCAAGGCCGGCTTCAAGCTCATCCAGTTTGAATGCCTCACCAGCAACCAGCGCGCCCTCAGCCTTTATCAAAAACAGGGGCACGAGATAAATCGCGAATTTGATTGCTTTTCCCTAGAGATAGGCGATTGGGCGGACTCAGATTGTGAAGTCAAAAAGGTGGATTGGGCGACCATCGCCCCGCACACAACTACGCTTCGTGATGTGATGCCCTCTTGGCAAAATGAGGATTTTGCCGTTGAAGCCGCGCCGGAAGCGGTGTGCCTCGCGGCATATGGCAATGAGAAACTGGTCGCCTATCTGGCCGTGGCGCCAAGCGGTGCGATTTATCAATTGGCAGTTGCCCAAAACCATCGCCACAACCATATCGGGCAATCATTGTTGCGCCATGCCGCGCAAGCAATAGAAAAGCCTAAACTCGCCTTTATTAATATCGACAAGACTGACCACGAAACCATCGGCTTTCTCACCCATTTGGGCGCGCAAAAAACCGTCAGCCAATATGAGTTGATCAAGCGTTTTTAGCGCTCCATGGCGCCCTTGCCTGCAATAATATGATCACGGAATTTCGTGATCCGGTTGATCCGGGTTTCTGACTTTTTCGCCCCATGTAAATTGATCGCATAGCTGCGCTGGCGCCCCGGCGTCAGGTTGTGAAAGGCTTCGGCGAGCTCCGGATCGCTATCCAATGCGTCAATCATCTCTTCGGGCAAGTCAATCTCGCGCTCCACCTTGGGCGGCTTAATGCCCTTTTCGGCGGCGTCCATCAATTCCTTGATATAGGCGCGAATGATTGGCTCCAACCGCTCCACATCCGCATTGTCGCTGATCTTAATGATACTGGCATGTTGGGTGTTGGGCCCGTTCAACTCCAAAATGCCTTCGGGGTCCTTGAGCAGCGCGGCGTTGAAAAAGGAGAAACGGATTTCATTGCGCAAGGCACCAATCAGGGCAATATTGCGCCCCGCATGTGTGTAGCACGGGTGCGCCCACTTCACCTCTTCCTCCAGCCCCATTTCATTGCAAATGCGCCGCAACTGATTCAGGCCATCGATCCAGGTGCGCGTCACACAATCCGGCGTGCCAAACTTGTCGCACCGACCGCAGCCCTTGGTGAAATAGTCCTCGACATCCGTGATCATCATGGCAACCTCCCGCACGCAAAACCCATCGAAGATCCAAACATATAATAGCCAAATTGCATTGACCAGCGTCGCCAAACTTTTGGAATGGCGATTGTGCGCGCCGCCCCACCGGAGCCTGAGCGCAGCAAACTGGCGTGACATCAAAGGAGAAAGAAAAATGGTGGGCCCGGTAGGACTCGAACCTACGACCAGACCGTTATGAGCGGTCGGCTCTAACCAACTGAGCTACAGGCCCAACCCGAAAACGCTCATAGCAAGCGCCATAAACAATTGGAAGACTTTTCTGCAACGATCACAGTATTTCTAAGAATGCGTTTTAGGGAATTCCCTATAATTAGCCGATTACGAGTTGATCATATAGGTAAGTACGCATATCGTTAATCTTAGATTGATGCACGATTCCATATTTGGGGAATATTCGGGATAGCGGTTGCTGTCATAGCTTATCCTGCGCAACAATCAAGCACGTACTTAAAAAAATAAGAGCAATAAGCTCAATTGAGGGAACAATGACGTTACAAGCGGTCAATTTGGAGGGAAACGCCTCCCAAAAATCTGAATCCAGTTTGGACACCGATCAAACTTCCATCTTTCTTAAGGCCATCGCCCATGAGGGGCGTCTTTCTATATTGTGTCGTTTGGCGGAGGGCGAGGCCTCTGTCTCAGACCTGGAAGCGCTGCTCAACGCGCGCCAAGCCGCAGTGTCGCAGCAATTGGCGCGACTTCGGCAAGAGGGGCTCGTCAACACACGACGGCAGGGAAAAGCGATCTATTACTCGCTGGACAAGAGTTCGGTGCGATCAAATATCGAAGGACTGTTTCGGACCTTTTGCGTCGATTAGACGTTATCCTCCATGTGACAACCTACCCGGTTGCTTTCAGTGATTGTAGTGACCTACAGTCTACATATCTTAAATCGCGGAGGATTATGAGATGAAAAAACTTACCCTTGCCCTCGCTGCTCTCATGGCGTTCAGCGCGCCAGCATTTGCCGAGGGCGATGTTGAATCAGGCGAAAAAGTCTTCAAGAAATGCAAAGCCTGTCACATGGTGGGCGAAGGCGCTAAGAGCCGCGTCGGCCCCGCGCTGAACGATATTTTTGGCATGGTCGCGGGCACACAGGATTTTAAATATTCTAAAGCCTTGGTCGCTAAAGGCGAAGAAGGCTTGGTCTGGACTGAAGAGACCGTTGGCGAATATTTGGAAAAGCCACGCGCCTATATTAAAGGCACAAAAATGTCGTTTGCCGGGCTTAAAAAAGAAGAAGACCGCGAAGATGTAATTGCATATCTGATGCAGTTTTCACCGGACTATGACCCTGAGGCGATGCAGGAAGGTGCTGACGAGGAAGCTGAAGAAGCCGAGTCACAATAGCACCCTATTGATGCCGCAAAAGCGTCGCAAATCCTTGGCAGGATCAGCGCCATCGATCCAATCGGAGATGGAAAATGTATAAAGCGATCCTGCCAATTACAGCGGCAATCAGCCTTGCCGCCCTTGCCACCCCTGCTGCATTTGCAGAGGAAAAAGACTATATCTCGACCATCAGCATCCAAGGCGTGGGCGATGTTTCGGCCGTGCCGGATATGGCAACGGTCACCTCAGGCGTCGCCACAGACGGCGAGACCGCGCGCGACGCACTTACCGCCAATTCCGAAGCAATGGCCGCTCTGATCGACGTCCTCAAAAGCTCCGGCGTTGAAGATAAGGACATCCAGACCTCTGGCTTTTCTGTGCACCCAAACTATGTGCATACCGACAAGCGCGACGCAAACGGCTATCGCATGCCGCCAAAAATTATCGGCTACCGCGTTTCAAACAATGTCACCGTTGCCATTCGCGATTTGGATAGCTTGGGCGGCGTGCTCGATGCAGCCGTTACCGTGGGGGCCAACACCATCAATGGTGTGAATTTTGGCGTGTCCGACACCGATGAATTGATGAAACAAGCGCGTCAAAACGCCATGAAGGACGCGATTGAGAAAGCCGAGCTTTATACATCTGCGGCCGGTGTTGACTTGGGCAACATCATGAACATTTCAGAAAATCAGAGCTATAGCCCCGCGCCGATGATGAAAATGGGTGCGCGCATGGAAATGGCTGACGCAGCAATGGCTGTGCCGGTTGAAGCTGGCGAAATGACTTATTCTGTCACTGTGAATGTACAGTGGGAAATTGACCAGGCCGAATAGGCTGGACCAAAAGCGCGTGGCTCACTGGGCGGCGCGCTTTATCCGCTGATCGCTTTCAAGATCATCCGCGTGCCAACAATCAGCAAATAGATCGTGAGTACCCGCTTCAGCCAAACGCCTGACAAACGATGGGCAATGGCTGCCCCCACGGGGGCAAACAAAATGGCCCCAACCGCAAGCGCCAGAAACGCGGGGAAATACACATAGCCAAGGGCATAATCAGGCACACCCGCCACGCCCCATCCTGACAGCACAAAGCCAAGCGCACCAGGCACCGCGATAAACACACCAAGTGCCGAACTTGTGCCCACCGCCTGGTGCACGGTGCGCCCAAGCGCTGTCATTGTCGGCACGCTCAATGAGCCGCCACCAATACCCATCAAAGATGAGATATAGCCAATGATCGCCGCACTGGTGCGGTGCGTTCGAGCAGAATCGGACAGGTGCTCCATCAGCTTTTTCTGAATCGGCACCACCGAGTTCACCGCGATCAAAATCGCCATAATGCCGAATATCAAGCGCATCACCAAAGAGGAGTAAAAACCTGCGCTAATGCCCGCCAGGAACGAAGCCACAACCATAAAGGGGGCCCACAATTTCAGCAATTCACCGGATACGGCACCTTTACGGTGATGGGCAAGCGCGCTCGACGTGCCCGTAGGCACGATCACTGCCAACGAAGTGGCCACCGCGACATGCAAAATCACCGCTTCATCCATGCCGCTCGCTGCAAAAATGGTGGTCATCACCGGCACCATCACAATGCCTCCGCCCACGCCCAGCAGCCCAGCAATGATCCCAGCCGCCACGCCAGCCAGCGCCAGCGCGCCATATTCAAAAAACAACGATGTCAATAAATCCATCTATTCACTCATTGCCGTGCGCAGCATTTCCAAAATGATTTCCCGCTCTCTTTGCGGTTGCCGACACGTATCGTCAAGCGCAGTTTTGTCGTCTTTGCCCTTTTTATGAGGATTTGCACCCGCTTCCAGCAACAATGATACCGTGTTGATGCTGCACCAGCTTGCCGCATTTTGCAGCGGCAAACGTCCGTCGCTATTGGCTGCGTTTGGATTGGCACCCGCTTGCAGCAACACCAATGTTACTTCGGCGCCACCTTTCGGGCCCGCCGCGATATAAATAAGTGGGCCAGCGCTTTCCGAAACATGGTTGGGGTCTGCCCCCTCCTCCAACATCTTTTTCACCTTCAGGGCGGCATTGTCGCGCACGGCCTGCTCCAACTCGGTGGGCTTGCCGGGCCGCTCCACACATGCAGAAAGCCCCGCCAACAACAGCGGAAACGTCAACAACAGCATCAAACGGCTTAACCGAAACAGCATCGCTCTACTCAGCTTGTGGCACGTCCTGAAGCGCCGGCGGCGATGGACGCGCATATTCAACCACATAGTCGATAACTCTGCCGCTCAGGTCAAGACCCGTCGCGCTTTCAATGCCTTCCAGCCCGGGAGAGGCATTGACCTCCATCACCACAGGGCCCGCGTCAGTACGCATTAAATCGACCCCGGCAAAACGCAATCCCAGCGCCTTGGCTGCCCGCAACGCCATTTGTCGCTCTTGCTTGTTGATTTTGACCTTTTGGGTCACGCCCCCTTGATGGAAGTTGGCCCGAAATTCGCCCGTTTTGGCCACCCGGCGCACCGCAGCAATCACCTTTTTGCCCAAAACCATGATGCGCAAATCTGCATTGTCTTCTGCCTGCAAAAACGGCTGAACCAGCAGCTTTTCATCAAGGTCATCAAACGCATCCAACAAACTCTTGGCCATTGTCTTGTCCGGGGCAAACAATACCCCACGACCACGTTCGCTTTTACGCGATTTGAGCACATACGGTCCCTTGCCCGCTTTGCGCACCATGGCACGGCCATCGCGCCCATGAAACGCGCTAAAGGTTGAGGGCACATCCAACCCGGCTTTGGCCAAATATTGGTAGCTCCACAATTTATCGCGCGCGGCCGCAATGGACGAGGCCCCATTCAACACATAGCTGCCCATCAACTCGAATTGCCGCACAACGGCCAACCCATGCTGCGTGATCGGTGTGCCAACGCGCGGGATCACCGCGTCATAACGTGGCAAAAGTTCGTTTCGCAGAAACAAGGTTGGGTTTTGCGCATCCACTTGCAACGTGCAGCGCGCAATATCAACCAGATCGACTTGGTGCCCCTTTTGCTCAATCGCTTCCACCAAACGCTGCGTGGAATAAGCATTCGGCGCGCAGGTTAAAATACCGATGGAAAGATTTTTGGTGGTGCTTTCCGCCAAATGATGACCATAAAAATCACCCTCAGGCACACCATTGATGCAGGCGCCAAACGGGTCGACCATAATCCGCCCTTCCATGGCGGTGCGGCCCAGCAACATGCGATAATTCATGGTTTCACGATTGGTCAAACTCAATTCAATTGGCCAGCTTTGGCCCGCCAAATGCAGCTCCACCTGAACAAAGGGACGCATTTCGGCCATGCCGTTGGAGGAAATCACTTCCCGATACGCTACCAAGGGCGCATTGCACCACACGTGAAGTTTAGGATCATCAGCCAGCGGCTGCACACCGAAATGAATATGTGTTTGCCCATCAATTTCAATCTCTTCATAGGCAAAACTATGTAGCGCTGATGTACGTGCACCTGTATCGACTTTCGCCAAAATCGCCGGCAGGCCAATATCTGGCATGCCAATCCACTCTTCCCAGCCAACTGCAATTTTTGGCTTAGCGGTTTCCGCCATAAACGCCTCTCAAATGGGTCAGTTTTATGCAAAGGAATCTGTTCCTTCGCGAAATTTGTCCCACTAGATCAAACTTAGTGCGCTTCTACAATCCGATATGTGCAGCGCCGCGCGCCACTCACAATGTGGCTCTCGCGGGCCACGCGCACATCATCGCCAAGAACATCACGAAATAGGTTCAGTTCTGAGCGACAAAATCCCTGGCACGTGGTCGCTGCCACGCAAATGGGGCAGTGATTTTCATGCAAAAAATAGCCATCATCGCAAGGCTCAACCTCGGTCATATAGCCCTCGCGCTCGCGCAAGTCAGCCAACGCTTCCACCTTGCCCTGCAGGGTGGGTTGCGCCGCCACCTTGTCGCGATAAAGGTCAAATGCTTTGCGTTCACGCACGGAAATCAGCTTGTCGATGCCCTCTTGACCATAAATATCCTGAATAGAGCCCAAAAGCTCCATGGTCAGATCAGAATGGCGATCAGGGAACCGCGAATGGCCCTTTTCTGTCAGCTTCCAATATTTCTTGGGTCGCCCCACTGATTCGCGGCGGTCTTCCCCCATCACCAAGCCTTGGTCCAACAGCTTTTCCATGTGCTGACGCACCGCTACAGGCGTTGTGCTCACGGCTTCCGCCAAGCTCACCGCTGTTTGTCCACCTCGTGATTTGAGGAGATAGAGCAATCGCTCAATCGTTTTATCTTCGCTATGCTTCATGCGCTTTTCCATTGTTGAAGGGATTTAATAAAAAAAGATTTGACTTGTCAAATCACCTTTCTAATATAAGGCAAGTTTTTTCTTATTAAATAGAAGCGCCATGACCGATCAGTCCAACGATGCCAACGCTGAAAAGACCTCATTTGCAGATCTGCTTAAAGAGGGGCGTGCGTTGCTGACACTAACGTTGATCATCGCCATTGGCTCCCACGCGATAAACATTTTCGCGGTGCGCACAGTGTTGCCCACGATCGTCGCAGACATTGGCGGCGCGAAAATCTTGTTTTGGTCAACCGCGCTTTTTTCACTGATGGCCATTTTGGGCGGCATGCTCACCATCAATCTTAAATCCAGCATTGGCGCCCGCCAGAGTTTTTATCTCGCCGCTATTCTGCTGGTGATTGGCTCCGCCATCGGCGGGTTTGCGCCGATCTTTGAAGTGATCATCATTGGGCGTGGCATCCAGGGTTTTGCCGAAGGCATATTGGTTTCCCTTGCCTATATGGTTTTGGCCGAGAGCTATAAGGGCAATTTGATGACCCGGATGATCGGCATATTGGCCATTGTGTGGGCACTCGCAGCTGCCATCGGGCCCATGGCTGCCGGCATATTGGAGCATTTTTTCACTTGGCGCGGCACCTTTTTGGTCAATTTTGTCATCGGCCTGGTGATTGCCATACAGGCCTTTTTTGCAGTGCCCGACACCAAACGATTGGGCGCCGCAACCAAGCCCGACATGCGCGTTTTGCTGCCGCTAATTCTGGCCATCACCATCCTGTGCTTTATTGGCCAGTTCACCGACCCCTTGCCCATCGCCGCTTTGCTGATCGCGGCCGCGGGCCTGGTTTTCATTGGCTTGCGCGCCGAGCGCCACAGCAAGCGCCGTATGCTGCCTCTTCGCCTGTTTGATCCGCGTAGCCCGGTGGCCATTGCCTATATGGTGACCCTGCTGGTCAACGTCCTGAACACAGCGAACGCGCTTTACAACGTGGCCTATGTGCAAACGCTTTGGAACATAGATTTGACTCTGGCCGGGTACATGACCGCCCTGCCCGCCGCGTTCTGGACTGTTGGCTCCTGGTCGGTCTCTGGCGTGTCCACCTATCAGGCCCAGCGCCGTTGGATCATCATCGGCATTTATGCCATTTGGCTCAGCGTTGCCCTCAGCGCTATTGCCCTCAAGCTTGCCAGCCTGCCCCTGTTCCTGCTTTCCCTGACCCTTTTGGGTTTGGGGTTGGGTTGGCAAAACATCTTTATTGAAAAAATCGCCGTGCAGTTTGTGCGCGGTCGAGAGCGCGACCGGGCCGCCGCCATGCTGCCCCCTATGGATAATGCTGCGTCTGCCTTTGGCGCCGCATTGGCTGGCTTGGTCGCCCTCAATATTGCCCTGATCAACCCCGATGCACCCAATGGCCTATTCACCGCAGATGGGGTACAATCTTCCGCACCATTGATGTCAGTGCTGTTCTTTGTGCTGCACACGCCAATGCTGGTTCTGCCGCATATCCTGCCCAAAACGCCACCGCGCAAAATCACCTAGGTTCGCCCATGCTCACCACTGCTGACACAGATCCAAAAGCCGGTATTTTCTCCACCGCTTTTCTGCCCATCACCCTGATGAACATTCTGGTGGTCACCTCCCACGCGGTAAATGGCTTCATCACCACCGTGATCGCCCCCTCCATTGTGGTGGATTTGGGTGGACGTGAACTGATGTTCTGGCTGTTTGCCCTCTTCCAAGTCGGCTCCATCAGCGCTGGCGTGATGGCGGGCAATTTTAAAGTGCGGTTTGGCGCACGACCCATTTTTGTGGCCGCAGCCACCCTTCTGGCCGTCGGCTCGATCATGGGCGGTCTTGCCAACAGTCTCGCCTTGGTCATCTTGGCCCGCGGTTTGCAAGGGCTGGCCGAAGGCATGTTGATCTCTTTGGTCTATGTGGTCATCGCCGATCATTTACCCGCCCGGCTGCTGCCGCGCATCTTTGCCCTTAGTTCAACCTTATGGTCTGTCGCCGCCGCCGCAACACCTCTTTTTGCTGGGCTTCTCACACAATATGTGTCCTGGCGTGTGGCATTCTTGTTCAACCTGCCGCTGGTTTTGATTCTCATCCTATTGGCCTACAAATTTTTGCCAAAAGCCACCCAATCGGCAGACGAGCCAAAACCATTTCCAGTGCGCCGACTGTTGTTGCTGGTCGCCGCCCTTTTGATCACTGGCTTTGCCGGGCAGATGACCAATACGGGCTTACTGGCACTGATCATCGCCGCCTCCAGCACCCTGATGGTTGTGTTCGCAGCATTGGACCAAAAAGCGGCAGAACGCTTTATGCCGCCCAACCTGTTTTCCCTGCGCACCAATATGGGCCGCAGCTTCACCATGCTCGGCCTCTTTTCCATCGGCGCATCCGGCCGCACGGTTTATATCGTTGCGCTGCTGCAATCGATTTGGTTCATGTCACCGCTGGCCGCAGGTTACACCGCAGCTTCGCTCGCCTTTTCGTGGACATTGGCCGCATGGACATCCAATCGCATTGAACGCATGTCGCTGCGCATCGCCTTTATTCGCATGGGGGCAACCTTGATCATGACAGGTGGTTTACTGAGCGCGTTCGCGGTGTGGCAAGGCTATTTCTGGCTGGTCCTTGCTGGACTGATCACCACTGGTTTGGGATATGGCTCGTCCAGCCCGTTGATCCGACAAATCATCATCACCCAATCGCCACGTCAGCACAAATCCATCGCGTCAGGCGCCATGACACCCATTCAATTTACAGGCGCTGTATTTGGCGCCGCCATCGCAGGCTTTTGCGCCATTGCGTTTGGCTTGTTTGACGGAGCTGTGGCAGGGGAGATTTTCACCGTAGAGGCCGCGCGCAATGCAGGGGCGGCACTCCTAATGGTGTTCACGGCATTCCCCGCCTTAGGCGTCTTGATCAGCCTTGGCCTCACAACCACTCCCGACCATGAAGAGGTCGAACAGGAATCAGAGGCGCTTGCCTAGAAAATCTGCAACAACGGTCGCCACGAAGAAGATCGCCATAAAGGTCAAAATCGTAATGGGATTGAAACGGCCATCAATAAAAAACACCAACCCACCGAAAATCACGGCAGCAATTACCGCATATAAAAGTCGATTCAATAGATGATGTTTAAGGCTGCGTTTTTCCGGTCCCCGACTGGACGGATCAGACATTCTCTCCCCCATCAAAAAGCGTTTTGCCACGCTCCCGGATGATCTGTTCACCCTTGGCCAAGGTCGCTTTTTCCGCCATGTCTGCGCTGGTCAATTTATCCGCACGAATAAACTGCACGGCATCCATATCGCCATTTTCATGGGTGCGTTCAATGCGGCCGCAAAGCTGATATTCTTGCCCAGCTCTCATCTCAATGGCCACAATGCGCAGTCCTTCAACAGTGGTTTCACCCAAAATCTTTGGGCCAGATTCAGCCTTATCACCGCCACCGAATAGTTTTTTAAAAAAGGACATAGTGCACTCCGGGATTTGATTTGGTCCCGCTTATAACACGGCTTTTCATATGGCCAAACCGTCTCGGTTGTAACCTTAACCCCGCGCTAAGTTTTAAACGATATTCAAAGGCCTCCATCGGTTGGTTGCGCCTGATAAACTGATTCAACAAACTGCGCTAAACATTTGAAACCAGATTCATTTTCTGGATTCGCCCATCATATGGCGCAAACAGACATTCGATTCGCGTATTTGAGCATTGACGCAAATCCAGCAGACTTCGCCATCCTGACAATCTGATTCAAGAAACTGGCCTAACCCATTATGCTTGAATCATTTATTGCGATTGAGGTTAATTGACCCCATCCGCAAGTTGGCCGATTCCGAACAAACCCAATCACAGAAAATCTGTGAGTCATTACAGAATCTTATCCCGAATTCGGCCAATTCTACCATTCACTGTGGTCGTTGCCCGCATGTTTTAACGGCCACATTGCTGCCAAAACCGGCCAAAACTAAAGATTCCGCAGCGCATGGATATGCCGCTCGACTGCCTTTGTGCTCAGCCTAAAGCCGTGCCCCAAATGAAAATCTGTGCTGCCCTTGGCCAACAATTGTTCCAACGCTAAGGCAACCTCAAGCGGCTCTTCTTCAAATGGCGGACGCCGTGGCCGATCCACGGGCAGCAAACCGCCCAGTGCAAATCCAGAAGCAATCAGATCGCTCACAAAAGCATGACCATCATCCATCAAAACTGAAATGGACCCCGGCGTGTGTCCCGGCGTAAACACCACTCGACCTTCCAATCCATAAGGGCGCAAGTCCAACTCGTCATGATCATGCATCACAATGTCGGGCGAGAAATAGTCATAGGGCCGCAAAGGAATGCCCCGGCGATAAAGCAAGCGCCCAACCCATCCGGTGGGACACAATTTCATCTCCGCTTCGCCCGCGCAATATTTTGCTTCCGCTTGGTGGATCACCACAGGCGCGCCACTCAGCGCACGCAACTTTGCCGCATTGCCCGCATGGTCCACATGCCCGTGGGTAACGATAATCAATTTGAGGTCGTGCCAGCCCAATCCCAGCTTTTTAAGCTGCGCCGCCACATTATCCTCGGTGCCCATCAACCCCGTATCCACCAGCACGGCGCCCTTGGCGGTTTGCAGCAAAAATGCATTGATCATGCCCAAAGGCAAAATCGGCACACGTTGAATTTTATAGCTCATCATTCATCTCCATTTCCCCCCATTTAGGGCCATGAAAATGCGATGACAATCCGTTACAAATTTGTGCCCTATAGCCATCTGTTGCTGCACGGATTATGCTAAGCGCAGACAATGATAGGCTCGGTAAAATGATTAAAATCGACCCCGCAGAATTTTATGCTGACGAAGTACTCACCTGCCCGGTGGCCGCCGCCGTGCAAACCTTTTCCGGCAAGTGGAAGCCCATCCTTCTGCATATGCTTTGCGAACGGCAAATGCACTTTGCGCAAATTGACCGCGCCCTGCCCAAAGCCAGCAAAAAAGTCCTCACCGAACAATTGCGCGAGTTGGAAGCTGACGGGTTGATCACCCGCACACCGACAGATGAACGCCGCGTTCGGGTGATTTATGCCCTGTCCGCCACAGGCGAAAAGCTCGCGCCGATTTTGGTGCAGCTATATGTATGGCAAAAATCACGCGAAAATGAAGCGCTGACAGAAGCAGCCTAGACCCGGGCCACCAAGCTGGCACGCGCCACCTGTTTCAAATGCTCCACATATTGATCCTGCGTCCACCCGCATTCATGGCGCAACAATTCCCAATTGCGCACGGAAAGCAGCATCCACAAAATATCGGTCGCCTTCTCTTGGCTGAGGTCGGAAACAAGTTGCCCATCCCGCGCCAAGTCGCCCACCACCGCCGCGCAGCCATGGCGCACCGCCTGCATGCGATCCTCCCACGCCACTCGCGCTTCCTCATCGCTATCCATCATGGCCATCAGCGCTTTGCCGATGCCATAGATTTCGGGAATATAATTGCCCCACACGGCCACCCAGGCATCAAGCCGGACCAACCCGGTCGGCGCTGAGCGGCTTTCTCCAAGCCGCGCATCCACATCATTCTTTTCGTCTAGATAACGCGTCGCCGCTGTTAGCAAATCTGCCCGCTTTGGAAAATGCAAATAAACGGCCTGCCGGCTGATCCCGGCTGCCTTGGCAATATCTGAAATGCGCACCGCACTGCCCGTGCCGCTTTCCAACAATTCCACCGCAGACTCCAAAATGCGCGCACGCGTATTGCGACCGTCACTTGACATGGCGTCAATCTCCCGTTAATTGACACGGTGTAAAGTTGTCACCGTGTAAAGTTCACCTTGAGTAACGCAAAGGAACAAGAAATGAAAGTCATAATCTTTGGTGCTACGGGCACAATTGGTCGCTTGGTGGTAGAAGAGGCCCTGGCCGATGGCCATCAAGTCACCGCCTTCGCCCGCACCCCGCAAAAGCTAAATGTACAGCATTCTGCCCTCAACCTTCAGGCGGGCGACGCCACCAACGCCACCGAAGTGGCAGACGCTGTCGAAGGACACGATGCGGTCATTATTACGCTTGGTGCAGGCATGTCACGCAAAAGCCGCATCCGCTCTGTCGGCACCGCCAATGTCATTGCCGCCATGAAGCAGCACGACATCAAACGCCTTATTTGCCAATCCACCCTCGGCGCCCATGAAAGTTGGGAGAACCTCAATTTCTTTTGGAAACGCATCATGTTTGGTGCGCTGCTCGCCCCCGTCTTCAAAGACCATGAATGGCAAGAGGCCATGGTGCGTGATAGCGGCCTCGATTGGACTATCGTGCGCCCCAGTGCCTTTACAGATGATAAGGCCACGGGACGTTTCAAAACCGGCTTTGGCCCGGGGGAACGCAAGCTCACCCTCAAAATCAGCCGCGCCGATGTCGCTGCCTTTATCAAAGACCAGATTTTGGGCACGGACTTTTGCCGCCGCGCCGTCGCGATCTCCAACTGAGGAAAAAGGCGCCCTGCCTGGAGGGCGCCTCCATTCATCATTCTTGCGCGTTTGGTTGCGCCGCACTTTCGTCACCACCAAAAGCAGATTTCATAAATTCATCCTTCATCAAATGCGCCTTCATGGCAGGCAGGCCCAACGCCCGCAATCCGATGACCACCGTGTAAATCAATGTTGCGGTGACCAGCGCATCCAAAAACCACCCAAGCGGCAATGCCGAATGCCCCAAATAGCTGGGGAGCTCACCCAACGCTGGCAAGGTCCAGATGCCAGTGAGACCATGCAACACCAAGGCCATCCAAAAACCAACGCAATAAGGGCAGTGCCATTGCTCATATAAAGAGCGCAACGGCGAAGGCAGCTCCGCGATCAAGCGGTTAAACCAATCGCCCCACTCCGGCAATTTTTCCCAAATCAAAATATATAGGGCCACGCCCATCAAAACCAATTCAATGTTCACATCATTTCCTTTCACCATTCAGTCAGGAAGCCTGACTGACTTTTAAAACCAAATAGAAGCTAGCTTCTATTAGCGGCTGCTTTCATTTCATTTGCGACAGCATGAAGATCATCGGCGGGCAATTCCGACAACAATTGCGCCATCACAGTCGCATAAATGGAATCCCCTTGCTTCAGCAGGGTGCGCCCGTCTTTCGTCAGCAAAATATGCTGGGCCCGCGCGTCATATTGGCAATCGACCCGCTCCACCAATCCACGCTCTTCCAGCTTCAACACCATGGCGCTGGCCGAGGCTTTGCGCACCCCCATCGCCTCCACAACATCTTGCAAATGTTGCCCATGATTGTCCTTGTCTGTCTTATAGGATTCTTGATCCCGAATAGCGCTCAGATATTCAAACTCACTATGGCTCAACGACAATTTTGCTGCCGCCCGCACCCATTCACGATGCGCTTTCCTGTGCGCCAACTCCAAAAACTGAACAAGTAGCATTTCGCCCTCTTAGTTAGTAAGGCTTCCTACCTATCAGAAATCATGATAATGTCAAGTCAGCAAACATTCGCACCACCGGAGCAATCTATGTCCCATTTGCCAGACTTTAAAACAGAGCGCCTGCGCGTCACGCCATGGTCCGGTACCGACCTGAATCGCCTTGATCGCAAAGCGCTCGTCTCAATCCTGACACCGAACGTGTTGAAACATCTGCCCGCGCCACTGCAATTTGATGCCACCACCCAAACCCTTGACGATTGGATCGCTGCACGTTTGGCGGAAAGTGATCTACTGATGATCAGAACAAACAATCCGTCCGCTCTGATCGGTCTTTTGATCCTGGCCAGATTTCAAGAGCCGCCCCAACCACCCCAGATCCATCTGGGCTACCTGTTGAGCGAATACGCATGGGGCAAGGGCTACGCAACAGAGCTGGTTGCCGGGCTGGTCGCATGGTATCGCGCCCAGCACCTGCCAGCCCACCTATGGGGCGGTGTGGAAACGGCCAACCCCGCTTCAGCCAAAGTGCTGCAAAAGGCCGGGTTCCAACGCGAGGCGGGTGAAGCCGCAGAAGGCACAGAGATGTACAAGCTGGTCATTTAAGTCGCCAGCACGCCCTCACCTATGCGCGATCCCACTTAAAACACACTGTGTTTGGAAAATCCGGCAACCAATCTTCGCGCCGCTCAACCCATATTTCATAGTCAGGCACAAACTGGCTGGGCGCATCCAACGCCCCCAAATGCAATTCAATTTCATCATCAGTAACCGCAAAAACTGAACCACCACACTCTGGGCAAAAATGCCGCCCTTGATAGCTTTTGGTCTCCCCAGTCACCTCCACCGCACCAGAGGGAAATATCGCCGCAGCGTAAAACAAAGCCCCATGATGCTTGCGACAATCCATGCAATGACAAACGCCTACCCGATCCGGTTGTCCACTTGCCATCACCCGCACCTTGCCACAAGCACATCCGCCTTTATGCTGGGTCACGCGATTTCTCCCGCTTCTAAACTGCTCCAACTATTAGATGCAGTGTTGCACTCTTCAGCTCAAATTCAAGGCAACCTCACTGCATTCAGATACAACTTCGATGTTAAATCGTTCTAAAGCTTGAAGATATTCAGACAGAGTGATTAATCCACAGCAAGGATACGCCCCCACTGGAAGCTGAACTCCATCCGCGATTTTCTTAGCCAACAGAATTGCCGGGATTGTCGGTATATGCGGGCCATCTCCATCGCGAGCGAGAATAAACCAACGTCGCTCAACTCTTTTGGGGATTTTGTCGGAACTTAAACCAGTCAGAATAACATGCATGCCACCGTCGGCACTTCCCAATCCATTGAACCAGTTGCTCATGCTTAACATGGGAGCTGCAAGATTCTCGAGCGACAACGGAACACCCGCACGAACAAGCCAACTTAGCCCCCATAGCCCAAGGTGCAACAAATCAATTTCCAGCCCCGCAGAAAACTGTATTGACCTAATGTTGTGCCGCACTGGCAATAAATCCAAATCAGGTATCTCGCAGTTCGCCATCCAACGATTACCTAAGCCAGGATATCTTTGACGATAAAGGTCCTGCCATCCAAACACTTGAGGACGAATCCCAGAGAATGGCGCAAGTGGCCTACCAACATAGCCTAAAATCCCCTGTGTTGTTGCGAGTCCGCGTTCTGCTCGTTGGCCCGGCGCAATGCCATATTTCATGTTTTCTATAGTCGAAAACTCATTCCGAAATTCGCTAACAACAGCATCTGAGAGCGCGGGCACTGTGCTCGCACCGGCGATGACAGAAACATCCGCAGATTTAGAAATTTGATCCAACTCAGATATGCCACAAACAAAATCACGGCCATCGGCAAGGTCAATGTAGTGAACATGACGAGTAATAGCTATCCGTGCAACATCATAGTCCTGCCGTTGGAATGGTCCAACAGTGTTCACTATGACATCAGGGCAATATGTCGATAAGGCTTGGTCCAAATCATTCGGGATCGTGAGACAAAGTGGGGTAGCAAAATCCCCAATTTCGTCTGCAAGATTTTTTGACTTTTCCAATGAGCGGCCAGCGATCAAAACTTCAACACCGTCGGCCGCCAAGGCATGGGCGATCCGCTTACCGAAATTGCCATACCCACCCAAAATCATAACTTTATTCGGCAAGCTCAATTTCCTCTATTTCAAATTGGCCCGAGTAAGAATAGATCCGGCCAAATATCGGATGGCGTATAACCATCTCCATTCGAAATGAAGTTTCACTCACAGCCTCTTCCCACGCAGCGGGTTTTCCAATCAACCATGACACAGGTAAAGGCAAATCAACCCGACCAATACGAAGTCGATACCCAAGATGCTGCAGATGGATTCGACCATTTTCAAATGAGTAGCTTGAATGCCACCCGACACCCAATCCGGTCCACTCAATAACTTGGTTGCCTTCGACTGTCTCCACGTAAGAAGAAAACTTCATCTCGGTACTATCGTTGAGCAATATTGTGCGATCATACCAAAAATATGGCCGGTCCGATTTGGTCCTAAATGATACCCTCGCGACCAACTGATCAGCTGAAACTGGAATTAACGTCTTGGTCCATCTAAACAAAAATTCTAACGGGCGAATTAGGGGACTTTGCCAAACCGACATGATTCCAGAAACCCGAACAATATCATCATGCCAAGGACAGTTGGCATAGTGTACTCGGAAGACGGTCGGCAGTGAATCCCAGTTTTTCCCGAAAATGTCCTTAAAAAACGGCTTTCGAACCGACATAAGTATTCACTTCTGCTAACAAATTCAGTCATATGTTTAGCATGGATTATCTGACTTTGAAGTGGATTCACATTTTAAGCTCCACCGTGCTCTTTGGCACCGGGATTGGGCTGGCATTTTATTTTTTTGCGGCACATCGCGTCGGCAACCTGGCGTCTATCCAATTCACCACAAGAATGGTCGTCAAAGGCGACCTAATATTCACCACACCGTCTGGAATCGTCCAGATCATCAGTGGTTTACTCCTCTTGAATGAGTTGGGGATTCCGCTAACCGAGCCATGGATGTCATATGCATTGGCGCTATTCATTTTTGCGGGCCTATGCTGGCTGCCTGTCGTCTGGATACAAATAAGAATGCGAGACATAGCCAATAATGTCTCGCAACTTCAACAACTTCCAGAACAGTATTGGCGTTTGAACAAAATGTGGATCATGCTTGGTTCATTAGCCTTCCCTGCCCTCATTTTGGTGTTTTGGCTGATGGTGAACAAGCCGAACCTCTAATTCGAACAACTCTGCGCACAACCAAATCCAGCATCAACCACAAAAAAGGCGCCCCATCAGGAGCGCCTTTTAATTTCTCAAATCTAAAGCAAATTACCTTAGCTATCCAAGAAGCTACGCAGTTTGCGGCTGCGGCTTGGGTGCTTCAGCTTGCGCAAGGCCTTCGCCTCAATCTGACGGATACGTTCCCGCGTCACGCTGAACTGCTGACCAACCTCTTCAAGCGTATGGTCTGTGTTCATGCCAATACCAAAGCGCATCCGCAACACGCGTTCTTCACGTGGTGTCAGCGAGGCCAACACACGGGTTGTGGTTTCACGCAAATTGGATTGGATCGCAGAGTCGATCGGTTGCACCGCGTTTGAATCCGGGATAAAATCGCCCAAATTGCTGTCTTCTTCGTCGCCAATTGGCGTTTCCAAAGAAATCGGCTCTTTCGCGATTTTCAGCACTTTGCGCACCTTATCCAAAGGCATTTGCAGCTTTTCGCTCAATTCCTCTGGTGTCGGCTCGCGGCCAATCTCGTGCAACATCTGGCGCGATGTCCGAACGATTTTGTTGATCGTCTCGATCATATGCACCGGAATACGGATCGTACGCGCCTGGTCAGCAATAGACCGCGTAATCGCCTGACGAATCCACCATGTGGCATAAGTCGAGAACTTATAGCCCCGGCGATATTCAAACTTATCAACCGCCTTCATCAAACCGATATTGCCCTCTTGGATCAGATCCAGGAACTGCAAACCACGGTTTGTGTATTTTTTCGCAATCGAAATCACGAGGCGCAAGTTTGCCTCAACCATTTCTTTTTTCGCAATGGCGGCTTCGCGCTCACCCTTTTGCACCTTGTGCACAATCTTGCGATATTCGGAAATGTCCATGCCGGTTTCAGTGGCAAGGGTTTTGATTTCTTCGCGCAACTCTTCAATCATGTCGCGCTCGGCCACAGCAAAGTTGGTCCAGCCCGGCTTTGGCAGTGTGGAAATGGTATCCACCCAATCCGGCGCCAGTTCGTTGCCGTGATATTCGGTCAAAAAGTCTTCGCGCTGAATGCCATAGCTTTCCGCCAATCGCAGCAAACGGCCTTCAATGCGCACCAAACCTTTGTTGATGTCATAAAGCTGTTCAACCAGCGCTTCAATCCGGCCATTGTGCAAGGAAAGTGACTTCACTTCCGCAATCACTTCAGCTTTCAGCGAGTTCAGCTTTTTCAACTGTTTGTCGGTCAGCGTGCTGGAGGCCAGCTTTTGCTCAACCTGCTCATCATGCAACTTGCGCAACTTGGCGTAAGTGTTCGCAATCAGATCAAAGGTTTCAACAACCTGCGGCTTAAGCTCAGCTTCCATGGCTGACAATGAGAGGTTGTTTTCAAACTCGTCATCATCATCATCGTCGTCGCTGTTTTCGCCGCCTTCGTCAGACTTTTCTTCAGCCGTTTTTTCCTCAGCCGGCTTATTGGTCTCGCCTTCTGCGGGAATGGTTGGCTCTTCTTTGGCGTCTGGGCCCGCATAGGTTGCTTCCAGATCGATAATGTCGCGCAGCAAAATTTCGCCTTCGGCCAACTGCTCGCGCCAAATAATAATCGCCTGGAAGGTCAAGGGGCTTTCGCAAAGCCCTTCGATCATGGTTTCACGACCAGCTTCAATCCGTTTTGCAATCGCAATCTCGCCTTCGCGAGACAACAGCTCCACTGTGCCCATTTCGCGCAAATACATGCGCACCGGATCGTCCGTGCGGTCTGAACCTTCACGGGCGTTGGATTTAGACGCAACGGCGGTGCCGGTTGCAACTGTAAGCTCGGTGCTGCTGGATTCTTTTTCAGCTTCGCGCTCTTCGGCTTCATCTTCTTCGATCACGGAAATGCCCATTTCAGAGAGCATCGCCATCACATCTTCAATCTGCTCTGAAGAAACCTGATCGGAGGGCAAAACCTCATTGAGCACTTCATAAGTGACATAGCCACGCTTCTTGGCGGCCCGAATCATTTTCTTTACAGATGATGCGGAAAGATCGAGGAGCGGACCGTCTTGAGCTTCGGCGCTGCCTTCCTGCTTCTCGTTTTCCTTAGCCTTAGTCGCCATTCATTGTTCTCCTGAACGCGGGGATGGCAGAATTGCCTGCTTATATCTCGCTCCGAACAAGGGAGGGATATTTGCTCTACCCTAGCGCATATCCAAATCTCATTTCACATTCGTTACCATGGAGAGTATTTGAACGCCAAATACGCGAAAACCGCCGACCGACCCTCCGCTTTTTTTAAAAAGCTTAGAGACCCCGCGTCGAGCGCCCTGATAACGAACCAAACCCTTCAATCAAAGCTTCCGTGCCATCAACACTGGATAGTTGGTTCTGTATGTCGCGTAGCCGTTCATAAGATTCTTCACTTGGGTCATTTCCAAGTGCCAATTCGGCCGCTTTCAGTTCTTTATTTAATCGAACTGATTTATAATGCAAGGCCAAAGCGTGATTTAAGCCGATTTCGGCATCACTTTTGTCCGCTTTTTCCTGTACCTGCCAAATGCCCTGCCGCCGCACTTGGTCATGGATCGTGGCCAGCGCCTCGGTCAAACCGCGCTGTTCAACCGCCTCTTTCAGCTGCGCGGCGGTCACGTTCGGGTCCATCGCCACGGCGTTTACCAACATGTCGAGCATCTGCGTGGCCACTTGGCTGGTTAGTTCCAAATTCGCCAGATCTTCCAAATGTTGCTCGGCCAATTCCGGGTGATTGATCAATCCCAACAAAATAACCGCCTCGCGCGGATGCATGGACCCGACGCTTGTGCTTTTCAGCCGCTGCATCAGGCTCGAGCTCGGCGCATAGCTTTTACGGCCATTGGTCTTAATCGACCCAAAATTTGAATTGCGTCCGCCTCCGCCGCCAGCACCCCGGCGATAGGGCTTGTTCCCTTGCGGCCGGAAAAAGCGATACAGCATGTCATTAAAGGCCTGCCCATAATGCTTTTTCACCGATGGATCAGCAATTTCATTGGCCAAGCCGCGCAGCCGCGCCTCTAACTCGGCCCGCGCTTCCGGCGTTTCCACATTGGCGTTCTGCGTCTCGCGGTTCCAAATCGCTTGCGACAGTGGCACCGCGCTGGCCAGCAGATCTTCAAAGCCTTTACGCCCCTCTGCCTTGATCAGATCATCAGGGTCAACGCCTTCGGGCAGGGTCACGATTTTAGCGCTTTGGCCCGGCTTGAGCATCGGCAACATCACATCCATCGAGCGCCCCGCCGCGCGTTGACCGGCAGTGTCGCCATCGAAGCAAAGCACAGGCGTTGATGTCATTTTCCACAGCAGACCCAAATGCTCATCTGTGAGGGCGGTGCCAAGGGGAGCCACAGCCCCATGGAACCCCGCCTGCACACAGGCAATCACATCCATATAGCCTTCAACCACCACCAGCGGCTTGCCATCATGGGCCGCCTGCCGCGCCATTTGGCCATTATAAAGCGTGCGGCGCTTATGGAAGAGCTCAGTTTCGGGCGAGTTGAGATATTTCGCCCGCGCTTCAGGCGACATTGCTCGCCCACCAAACGCCACCACGCGGCCGCGAAAATCCTCAATCGGAAACATCAAGCGGTTGCGAAATCGATCAAACGGCACGGCAATATCGTCACCCGCCACCAGCAGGCCACAGGCAATCATTTGCTGCGCCGTCACTTGGTTTTGCGCCAAAAACTCTTTCAGCCCATTGCGACTGTCTGGTGCAAAGCCCAACCGGAACTGCTCTTGAATTTTCGGTGACACACCGCGTTCATTCAGATAGCCCCGCGCCCGCGCGCCCACATTTGCAGCCAGCGCCTGTTCAAAATATTGCGCTGCCAAATCCATCACATCATAAAGGCTATTGCGCTTTTGCTGCCGCGCTTCTTGCTGCGGGTCACGCGCGGGCATTTGCACCCCGGCTTGCCCCGCCAGCCGCTCCACCGCTTCTGGAAAGCTCAAACCGCCTTTTTCCACCAGAAAACGAAAATGGTCGCCCGTAACGCCACAGCCGAAGCAGTGATAAATACCCTTGCGGTCGTCAGCGTGAAAGCTCGGCGTCTTTTCCCCATGAAACGGGCAGCAGGCCCAAAAGTCCCCGCGCCCAGGCTGCGACTTGCGCTTGTCCCAAGATACAAATTCGCCCACCACCTGCGAAATATTCAGGCGTTCACGAATCTCATCTAAAAATTGGTCACTAAATCGCATGGTGTCCTATCAATTAAACCACAAGGCGAACATACCAGCTTGGCCGCCCGTCATCCGTGAAAAGCGCTGCATCACATCTGTATCAACAACGCGCCCCTTCTCCATAAAAGGCGCGAATGCGGCACCATGTACCATCAACAGCAGATCGAAATCCCCTGGGTTAGTCAAAAGCTTATTGATGTTGATCCCCACTTGGGTGTCGTCACGCCCCTCGATTCGCCAAAACGGCACCAACGCCTCACCAGCCAACACCGCATCAAGTTCGGCCAAGACATCCTGCCAGCCATCGGCAACCTCCTTTGTCACAGGCACACCAAACGCAGAACTTTGGTTTGGGTTGGGCAACCACTCAGCCTGATCATCTTCTTCCAGCGCCACCAAGCGCCAAAACTCTTTATTAGCGGCAATCATGCCTTGAAAGTGGGTGAGCGCCTTTTGTGTCCGTGCCACTTCCGGCTGACCATGCAACGCGGTAACGATAATGGCGATCGTATCAATAATGTTTTCGTCGCCAAATATCGGATCGCGTTCCAAGATTCCCAATTCACGCATCCGGGTACTACCATCGGTCACCTTCTTGATCGCAGATGTCGGATCAACCGAAAGCACCATTTCTGCCATGCCCTGCATCACACGTGTGTAAGCCAACAGCCATTGCGCGTCGGCACGATCAAACTGCACAATCGGCAACTCTACGTCTGCGGCCTGCCGCATATCAAAGAACCCGGCCATAAACATGCCCATGGATTCGTCAGGCGCGCGCACCCCGTCCTTATCCACATCGAACCACACATCATTCAAATCAATCGTCAGCGCAAGTTCGTCTTCACCTATGTCTGCAAGCGCCCGCTCCGCCTCGGCCAGGCGTTCCAGCGCGCCAGTCAGGCCGATTTCGATAAAGGCGGGGTCAAATTCTGAATTGGGATTTACCCGCAGGACAGTCTGGCCGCCCGGCACCAACGGCAAGCGTCCTGAATAATTTTCATAACGCGAATGCAGCATATATTGTACCGCATCTAACGTGTGCAACGCGCCAAGCATAAAGCTTTTGCGGGCGCTGTTTTCCTGTTCGGCAGCATAATCGAGACCGCTAGAAACGCCCTGTTCTGCCAGAATGGCGCTCAGTTCCGATGGCTGTGCCGCCTGCCCATGGGCACCGCCCGCCAAACCCAAGCTCAAAAAAAGACCTAAAATAAAATGCCGCATGCTCGCCTCCGGGCACCCCGACATTGAGGTGCCATTGTTTCAATAAGTGACAATAGAACTATCTAATGCGCTCGGGAACGGAAAAGCAAATACCCAATGGTGCAAGTCAAACAGGTTCGACGATCAGCATCTGCTCAAGGTGGACAATATCGCCCTCAAAGCCAAATGCCGCGCCACCATCCTGATCAATTCGGGAAACGCCAAAGCCACACTTCTCCAACACGCGGATTGAAGCGGGGTTGGACGATAAAGCGTGCGCCGTGGCCACATCAAATCCATCGTCGCGCAGCTTTTCAAGCGCCTGCCGCACCATGGCGGTGGCCACCCCCTGCCCCGCATGGCTTTGGGCCACGCGATAGCCGAGGTCTGCCCGCTCCCCATCGTAAACAAGGTTCAACCGCGCCACGATGTCATCGCCGTCAAAGACAACATAGTAGGCGCCTCGCCCCGTCTTCGCTTCTTCGCAAAGGATGTTCACCGCTTCCGCCATGCCCTCATCTGTGAGCATGCGCAGTGGTCGCTTGGGCACAAACTCGGCGAAATAATCGCCATTACCCCGCTCAAAGCGCAGCAATGCCGCCACATGACCTTCGGAAATTGGGGTTAGTTGAGGCTCAAATACTGACATGTTTAGCCGTTCAGTTTGGCTTTCACATTTTTGGAGGCTTGGCCAAAATCGATACGGCCCGGATATTTGGCTTTCAAAATACCCACAACTTTGCCCATATCTTTCAGGCTTTGCGCCTCAGTTTGCGCAATGGCCTCGTCAATGGCGGCGTCCACTTCGTCTTCGCTCAAAGGCTTGGGCAAGAAATCCTGAATGGTTTTGATCTCAGCCCGTTCCTGCTCAGCCAGTTCTTCGCGGCCATTTTCGGCGTAAACAGCGGCAGATTCTTCGCGCTGCTTCACCATTTTTTGCAAAATCTGTAAAATTTCTGCGTCGTCCACAGCCTCTTTGCCTTTGCCCCGCGCTTCAATGTCACGATCTTTGATCGCCGCACTGATCAGGCGCAATGTGCCCAATCGACTTGAGTCACGGCTTTTCAGGGCTTGCTTAAGGGCTTGGTTGATTTGGTCTCGCATGAAGCATCATCTTTTGCTGTTGAAACAAGGGTTGAGTTATACCTAAGGCTAACCTTTATGCCAATGCCTCTTTATAAAAACATCTAAGCGACTGAAATTAAACAGTTAAATCTTTGATGGAATCGGTTGATTTTCTGCGCCTGCTCCCTTAGTGTCCATCCGATCCAGACCAAATCGGGTGAGCCTACGCGCAGCTAGACAATGAGCTGCCCTAAAGCCACACCCAAATGGTGGATCGGTTACATTCAGCGATCAAAAGGAATGGCCGAAATGTCGGGTTGGCAAGAAACCAAAGCTACAGCACTTCTAATCTTTCAAGATGGAACAATTGTCGAAGGCCAAGGCCTCGGCGCAACGGGCCATGCGGTCGGCGAAGTGTGTTTCAACACCGCCATCACAGGCTATCAGGAAATCCTGACCGATCTGTCCTATGCCGGACAAATCATCACCTTCACCTTCCCCCACATTGGCAATATCGGTGCCAACGCGGAAGATGTGGAAACAGTGAAAATGGCATCCGCTCCCGGCGCACGCGGTTGTGTGCTCAAAGCCGACATCACCAACCCGTCAAACTATCGCTCAGCCGAACATTTGAACGATTGGCTCAAAGCCAACAATATTATCGGCATTTCCGGCGTCGACACCCGCGCCCTCACCGCCATGATCCGCGACAAAGGTTTTGCCAACGCCATCATCGCGCACGATCCTGAAGGCAATTTCGAAATTGATATCCTGAAAGCCGAAGCCGCCAAGTTTGCAGGCCTCGAAAATCTGGATTTGGCCAAAACGGTTTCGACCGCCCAAACCTACAAATGGAATGAACGCTCTTGGGAGTGGGAAGAACGGGTTATCGATCCGAAGGAAGCTGAATTCCACATTGTGGCTGTTGACTATGGCGCCAAAGCCAACATTTTGCGCTGCCTGGTTGATCAAGATGCAACGGTCACCGTTGTGAACGCTGAAACACCGGCAAAAGACATTTTGGCCCTCAATCCTGACGGCATCTTCCTCTCCAATGGCCCGGGTGACCCGGCCGCCACTGGCGAATATGCGGTGCCGATCATCAAAGAATTGATTGAAAGCGGTTTGCCTATTTTCGGCATTTGCCTTGGCCACCAATTGCTGGCCCTTGCCCTGGGTGCAAAAACCAAAAAGATGCACCAGGGTCACCATGGCGCCAACCACCCGGTGAAGGATTTGACCACCACGAAAGTGGAGATCACGTCTATGAACCATGGCTTCGCTGTGGATGGCGACACTTTGCCAGCAGGCATCACCGAAACCCACAAATCCTTGTTTGATGGATCAAACTGCGGCTTGATGGTTGACGATAAACCGATCTTCTCCGTGCAACACCACCCTGAAGCATCCCCCGGCCCGCACGATAGCCACTATCTGTTTGCCCGCTTTATGGACAATGTGAAATCACACAAAAAAGAGGCGGCATAACCACCTCTTTTAACGAAACAAGTTTGATAGGCGAGCGGGATTTAAGCCATCCCCTCGCCTATTTTTTTGGGCAATAGCCGGCTGATAAACATCAAGATGCCTTCAGCAAACCACTCGGCACCTTTGCGGAACCGCCATTCAAATGCCCAAGAGAATAAGAACGCCGCAATCCCAGTTGAAACAATTGTGAGCGGCAGGCTAATCGCATAACCCAGCGTCGGCGTCATTGCGCGAAGCAACAAATAGCCCAAATTCTCGTGCAGCAGATACCAAGAATAGCTCACTAAACCGACCTGCGTCAGACTTGGTGTGATCAATGGAATATGTGGCAGTCGCCATCCTTCGGCAAAAGACCGAAATAAAACGATGAGCCAGAATGTGATGATCACGGGCAGCAAAGTCCTGGGGCCAAATAAATAGGGCGAAATCCCTGCCGCTTGGCTAAACACCACCAAACTGGCCAAAAGCATTTGTAGTTTGAAAGCGTTTGAAAAATGCCAGCGGCCTTTGGCCAATTGTGCGCCGAGCACACCAAGGGCAAAGAAAGGCAAAAACGGCGCGATCAGGACCAGTCGCAAGCCAGTCGCCACTTTCCATATCGGATCAAACACAAGGCCAGCCCAAAACGTCAATAGCCAGAAAATAGCCAACACCACGCTCAATCGGTGAAAGAATTCCACCAATCGGTTGCTGTTCTTAAACGCCATGGCGCAAAAACCGATCAATGCATAAAACTGCAACTCGACCGTAATCGACCAAAACGAACCATTGACCCATTCAAAAATGCCACCCAAAAACAGCAGATTACCCACCAAATCTGTCCAATTGGGCTGTGTGGGCCTGAAATCGAATTGAGGCAATAGCGGCAACGGCACAATCTGATCCAGCGCGAACAATAAGATCGCCGCGGCCGCAAAGGCCGGATAAATCCGTGAAAACCGTTTGGCGAAAAACCGCCAAATTGTGGGCGCCCGCTCCAACGTGTAGAAAATGCAATATCCAGACAGGATGAAAAAGAAATAGACGCCGACCCAGCCAAAAACGACGGGCAGAGCCAACGGCTCAGCCGCGCCGAAAACAGTCGCTGGCAAGCGCGCTGTATAATGATAAAGGATCACCAGCAGAATGGCCGCAGCGCGGAAAATATCCAGCGTCACATCGCGTTCAGCACCAGCTCGAATAGCATTGTCAGTGTGCGAAACAGTCATTTGCGGTTCCTTGTTCAGTCGCCACCATTATCACTCGCTTCGCACGCGCCTACCATCTTTAGCTTTTGTTAAGCTTAATCCTTAAACTTTTATCAACCAATCGTATCGCACGCCTGCACATCGCCGGTTTTATATCCGCGTGAAAACCATTCCATGCGCTGGGCTGACGTGCCGTGGCTGAACGTCTTTGGCACGGCAAAACCTTGGGTGCGCTTTTGCAGCGTGTCATCGCCAATCTGTTCAGCAGCGTTGAGCGCTTCACGAATATCGCCGCGGTCCAACAAGTTTTGCTCACCAACATAATTGGCCCAGATCCCCGCATAGCAATCTGCCTGCAGCTCTATGCGCACCGAATAAGCATTCTCCTCTTCTTGCGGCAACGCGCCACGCAATCGATTAAATTCAGGCAATGTGCCAACCAATTGCTGCACATGATGGCCCACCTCATGCGCCAACACATAGGCTTGTGCGAAATCACCGCTCGCCCCAAATTGATCGCGCAATTGCGCGTAAAATGCCGGATCAAGATAGATCTTCTGATCACCGGGACAATAAAATGGCCCGGTGCGGGCGCTGGCCACGCCACACGGAGACGTGGTTTGCCCTGAAAACAGCACCAGCTTCGGTGGCACATAAGTCATGTCATTCTGTTCAAACACCAATGTCCAGAGATCTTCAGTCTCGGCCAGATTGACCGCGACAAAATCAAGCAACCGATCCTCACCCGCATCCGCCATGGGTAGATTATCACTTGGTCGTTGCGTGTAAGACCCGCCGCTATTGCTCAAATCGCCGCCAATTAAGCTCAGGGGATTGATCCCCAGCAGCCACGCGACACCGAGCACCACAAGCAGCATTAAAAGTCCGCCACCACCACCGCGCGCCGCGCGTCCTCGTGGCATCGGGATACGGACCCGACGGCCAGATCTGCCCCCAGAGGGCCCCGATCGCCGGCCACGGCGATCCTCAACATTGCGACTACGCCGCCGACCTTCCCATTTCATGATTCAATCATCCTCACTTAACCATCTAATTTAATTGCCACTTTCTGGAGGGCCTGTCCACTTATCCACCGCACCAAAATTAAATTTTGACCAAACTGTCAAAAATCATACATCATTCCGTCATCGAACCGCGTCAAATGTGCCCGCCAACGAAGGCCCAAGCGATCGACTTTTACTTACATCGCATTTTTCCAATGGAGGGAACTATGTCTCACTTTAACTCTATTTCTCGCCGCGCATTCCTTGCTGGCGCGGCTGGGGCAGGCACCTTGGTTGCCATGCACCCCTTTTCTGCAATGGCCAATAGCGCACAAGCACATTTGCGCTTGATGGAAACGACAGATATTCACGTCGCCATCCACCCCTATGACTATTATGCCGATCGCCCGAACGACACGATGGGCCTGGCTCGTACCGCGAGAATTATTGAAAATATTCGTGCCGAAGCCACCAACACAATGCTTGTCGACAATGGCGACCTGATCCAGGGCAACCCGATGGGCGACTATGTTGCCTATGAGCGCGGCTTTAAAGAGGGTGACCTGCACCCCATGATCGCCGCCATGAACACGCTGGGCTACGACATCGCCACCGTTGGCAACCACGAGTTCAATTATGGTCTGCCGTTCCTCGAAAAAGCACTTGCGGGCTCAAGCTTCCCATTTGTGTGCGCCAACATCGTGATGGGCACCACATTGGGTGATGATCCCACCAAAGACAAAACGCTGCTGCCGCCATTCAAGATTTTGGAAAAGCAAATCACCGATGGCGCAGGGGAAACCCACACTGTTAAAGTTGGCTTTATCGGCTTTGTGCCGCCACAAATCATGGTTTGGGATTACCAGCATCTGAACGGCAAAGTCACCACCCGTGACATTGTGCAAACAGCACAGGCCTATGTGCCTTTGATGAAAGAACAAGGCGCCGATTTGATTGTCGCCCTCTCCCACTCTGGCATTAGCGGCGAACCGCAAACTGATATGATGGGCAATGCGTCACTTTATTTGGCTGGCGTTGAGGACATTGATGTTGTGTTCACCGGCCACCACCACAATGTGTTCCCCAGCTCACAATATGACGGCATTGAAGGCGTGGACACAACCAACGGCACATTGCAGGGCAAGCCATCGGTGATGCCCGGTTTCTGGGGCTCCCATATGGGTCTGATCGATTTGTTGATCGAGAAAAGCGGCAATGAGTGGAAGATCATCTCCCACACCTCAGAAGCGCGCCCGATCTATGAGCGCATAGAACGCGAAGTCAAACCTTTGGTTGAATCTGTACCCGCTGTTCTGGCCTCCGTGCAGAAAACCCATGATGAAACGCTTGAATATGTGCGGACTGCCGTGGGCGAAACCGCAGCCAAGCTGCATTCTTACTTTGCACTCGTCGCCGACGATCCTTCGGTACAAATCGTCTCTCAAGCCCAGCTTTGGTACACCGAGCAAATGATGCGCGGCACCGAGTGGGAAGGCTTGCCCATCCTGTCCGCAGCTGCACCGTTCAAAGCCGGTGGCCGTGGTGGTCCGGATTATTATACCGACGTACCCGTCGGGCCGGTGGCCATTAAAAACGTGGCGGACCTTTACCTCTATCCAAACACCGTGCGCGCGGTGTTAATCGATGGCCGTGGCGTAAAAGAATGGTTGGAGCGCTCCGCAGGCATCTTTAATCAGGTGGAACCGGGATCAACTGATCAGAAACTGATCAATGATGAATTCCCATCTTACAATTTCGATGTGATTGACGGCGTCACCTACAAAATCGACGTGTCGCAACCGTCGAAATATCCACCACGCGGCGGCGACGCTATCAACCCGGATGCATCACGCATCGTGGATCTGCGCTACAATGGCGAACCGATCGACATGGACCAGAAGTTCGTTGTGGCCACCAACAATTACCGCGCATCTGGCGGCGGCAGCTTCCCTGGGCTTGGCGATGATGTCATCATCTTTGTGGGGCCGGACACCAACCGCGATGTGATCGTGCGCTACATCGTTGAAAAAGGCACGATCAACCCACAGGCCGATAGCAATTGGTCCCTCGCCCCTCTCGACAACACAACTGTTTTGTTTGAAACTGGTCCAAATGCAAAGGCTCATGTGGAAGACGTCACAGCGGTGAAGATCGACTATGTGGGCCAAGCGGATAGCGGGTTCGGAACCTATCGCATCACGCTGTAACGCAAACGAAATCAAGCATCCTAACCTGGCTTGTAGGGCGGCGTTTTATCACGCTGCCCTTTTTTATGCCCCAAAAAATTGAACAGTCTTTTCATAATTCAATCTTTTGTTAATCTCATCCAATCGCCACAATTCCGCGTAACAATGACATCATTACAAGGGAGGCCTAAAATGCAATTTTCAAGAAGAGACTTTTTACGCACCGGCGCTATCGTCGCTGGCGGCATCACATTTGTACCTTTTAGCGCTTTGGCAGATGGTCACAATATGCATGAGTATAAAACCGATAATGGCATGATCAAAGTTCACCCGATCAGCCACGCATCTGTGGTGTTGGAAACACCCGAGGGCGTGATTTATGTGGATACAGTTGGCGATCCAGCGCAATATGCGGATCTGCCCGCACCTGATCTCATTCTAATCACCCACGAACATGGCGATCACTATAATGCGGAAACGCTCAGCGCATTGATTGGTGATGACACAAAGCTGCTCACCAACCCGGCTGTGTTTGACATGTTGCCAGAGAACCTCACAGCAAATGCCATGCAAATCGGCAATGGTGGCGTAACCAGCTTCAATGAAGTGAATATCGAAGCTATCCCGGCATATAACACCACAGAAGAACGCAAAAACTTCCACCCCAAAGGCCGCGATAACGGCTATGTCCTCACACTGGATGGCTTCCGCCTCTATATTTCCGGCGACACGGAAGACATACCTGAAATGCGCGCGCTTGAAGATATTGATTTGGCATTTGTGTGCATGAACCTGCCCTTCACCATGGACGCAAAAGCCGCCGCTTCCGCCGTGGCAGAGTTCAAACCAAAAGTGGTTTACCCCTATCACTATCGCGGTCGTGACAATGGCACGCAAGACCCCGCAGAGTTCGCCAATATGGTTGGCGCCGCTGCTGAAGTCAAAATGGGCGATTGGTACTAATTCAAAATCACATTTTCAAAACGCGCCGCACCCAAAGACACTTGGGTGCGGTTTTTTGTTGAAGCAATGCGGCACACAACAACGATCAAAACCGCTGGCTTCAAAACAAACATTCCAGCTTGACGACTCTATTTTGTTCACTTTATGTTCCAACTGAAATTCAAATCAGTTTAACCGACATCCAAAGTGAAAGAAAAAACATGATCAAAGGAAGCTGTTGTTGCGGCACGGTGAAGTTCGAGCTCAAAAACAAACCCTCCATGCTGGGCACATGCCATTGTTCTCGCTGCCGAAAGGTGGGCGCCAGCGCGATCATCTTTGTCAAAAAAGACGATTTGGTTTGGGTGCAAGGCAAAGACCAGGTGGCCACATACAAGCCAGAAGCGCCCTATAAATATGAGCGCAATTTCTGCAAAAACTGCGGCACGTCACTGGGCGAAATTCTTTCAAATGACGATAGCTTCCCCATCGCTGCCAATGCGATCGACAGCGAACTTGATCTGAAAAACCAGATGCATGAATTCGTCGCCGAAAAACCCTCATGGTATGAAATTTGCGATGAGGCCGCGCGAAATATGGAGCACCCTGCCTAGGCCGGGCGCACCAAGAGCTTAGAGCGCAATGTGCGCCACCACCGGATAATGGTCCGATATTTGATAATATTTCGGGCCATCATCACCAATCTGGCGTAAAATATCCGCATCCTTCACCCAATCATCCGGCCCATTGCGGCTGTAAAGAATGTGGTCAATCCACACCCGATGATAGGTGTGGTTAAATATCGGATCGGCAAACGAGGTTGTGGAATTATCTTCAAAGTTCAGCCGCGCCTTGTCTTTATCGCTCAACCGATCAAATAGCGCATTGCCCAGCACCAAATCCGGGTGCCACACCGAGCCCATCAGGCTTTCCACCCCGCTCGCTTTTAGCTTCATTTCGCTGGTGTCAAAACCGGGGCCATCATTAATGTCACCGCACACGATCAACGGGATATCTTTGGTCTCGTCGTCCGATAAATAGCCGTCCAAAAACGCCATGCGAAACTGCCGACATTGCGCCAGCAACCGTTCCCGGTTCGCATCCGCCATCGCCCACCAGCGCGACCATTCATGGGCCGAAAAAATGCCCTTGCTTTTGAGGTGCAGCCCCACCACGCGAAAGATTTTGCCATCCACCAACTTGATTTCAGCATAGACGGGACGCCGCTCAAACCGAAACCATTCGGGGATTTTATCGGTGCCCACATCCATCCAGAACGGCTCGCTCGCCTCAAAAATTGCGCCGCTATTCTCATCCATGCTGTCAAAAATGCGCATCGGCGTTGGCGCATCAAACTTGTTGCCATCAACGCGCACCGCAATGCCCACACATTGCGACGAACTCCACACATCCGTGCGGCCCGGCCCGTTGATTGATTTCGACGTCTGGATAAAACATTGCCAATCGCCGGGGGCCAGCTCATCAAACAAAAGCTGCAATTCTTCAGTTTTGTTCGGCCCCTCCACAATTACCATCAAATCGGCATTGATATGCTGCAACGCCAACGCAATATCGGCCTTGCGTTCGGCAATGGTCACCTTCTTGTTGCGATCCGCGAAATCAGCATCATCTTTAAAAACGCTCGGTGCGCCATTGCTGCCACCGGTGAAAAGATTATTCAGCCACTCCATATTCCATACGGCAAATTTAATCTCCGCCATGAGATCCCTCCCTGCCAAAGTAAAAATAAAAAACGCGCACTAAAATAGGGGCGCATCTTACCAGAAAAATGACGGGGATAAATATGGTCCGATGCGGGGGTACGCACCGGACCATGCTGCTCAAACCCTAGGAAGGAGAGAGTGAAACTAAAGCGAGCAAATTTCTGAACGCGTGAGAAAGCGTTTCTCGCGTCCATTGTCGAGGGAAAACATGCCGCCACGTCCGGGCACCACGTCGATGATCAAATTGGTGTGCTTCCACGCCTCAAATTGATCGCCGCCAATATAGAAGGGCGCACCGCCAATCTCACCCAACAGCACATCATCATCGCTGATCATCAGATCCCCCTGCGCATAGCACATGGGCGAAGAACCGTCGCAACAGCCGCCGGATTGATGAAACATGATCGGGCCGTGATCGCGCTTGATCTCTTCAATCAATTCAAGCGCCGCATCCGTCGCGGTAACCTTTTGCTGTGTCATGTTGCCCCCTCAAGGAATGGGGCTGATCGCTCAGCCCCGCACCGTTCGATCAAAAGAAACCAAGCTTTTGTGGCGCATAGCTCACCAGCATATTTTTGGTTTGCTGATAATGATCCAGCATTTTCAAATGGTTCTCACGGCCAATGCCAGATTGCTTATAGCCACCAAACGCCGCATGGGCTGGGTAAGCATGGTAGCAGTTGGTCCACACGCGACCGGCCTGAATGGCGCGACCAAAGCGATAGCAAGTGTTCGCATCGCGGCTCCACACGCCAGCACCCAGGCCATAAAGCGTGTCATTGGCAATGGAAAGCGCCTCATCATTGTCCTTAAAGGTGGTCACAGACACAACAGGTCCAAAAATCTCTTCTTGGAAAATGCGCATCTTGTTATCGCCTTTAAACACGGTCGGCTGAACGTAATAGCCGTTCTCCAGATCACCGCCCAAATGCGCCTGCCCGCCACCGGCAAGCACTTCCGCGCCTTCCTGACGGCCAATATCGAGATAAGACAAGATTTTCTCAAGCTGCTCTGATGACGCCTGCGCGCCAATCATCGTGGCTGAATCCAGTGGGTTACCCTGCACAATCGCGTTCACCCGCTTCAAAGCCCGCTCCATAAATTCATCATAAATGTCTTCATGGATCAGTGCACGGCTTGGGCAGGTGCACACTTCGCCCTGGTTCAGCGCAAACATCACAAAGCCTTCAATCGCCTTGTCGAAATAATCATCATCCTCGCGGGTGACATCTTTAAAGAAAATGTTCGGAGACTTGCCGCCCAATTCCAGCGTCACTGGAATGATGTTCTGGCTGGCATATTGCATGATCAGGCGGCCTGTTGTGGTCTCGCCAGTAAAGGCGATTTTGGCAATCCGCTTGCTGGACGCCAAAGGCTTGCCCGCTTCAAGGCCGAACCCGTTCACCACGTTCAGCACGCCCTTCGGCAACACATCCGCGATCAATTCCAGCAACACCATGATGGAGGCCGGGGTTTGCTCCGCTGGCTTTAGCACCACGCAGTTGCCCGCAGCCAATGCCGGGGCCAGTTTCCACGTCGCCATCAAAATCGGGAAGTTCCACGGAATGATCTGCCCCACAACGCCCAATGGCTCATGGAAGTGATAGGCAATCGTGTCATTGTCGATTTCGGCAATCGAGCCTTCCTGCGCCCGGATCACCCCACCAAAATAGCGGAAATGGTCAATCGCCAACGGCAAATCAGCGGCGGTTGTTTCGCGGATCGGCTTGCCATTGTCCCATGTCTCGGCTTCCGCCAACAGGTCCAGATTGGCTTCCATAATGTCCGCAATCTTGTTGAGCATCACCGCCCGCTCTGCCTGGCTGGTGCGGCCCCAGGCATCTTTCGCCGCATGCGCTGCATCCAGCGCCGCTTCAATATCCGCTTCATTCGAGCGCGCCACTTCGCACAGCACTTGGCCATTCACCGGCGAGGTGTTTTCGAAATATTTGCCAGATTTCGGCTCCACAAATTCACCATTGATGAAGTTGCCATATTTCGCTTTGTAGATGCGCGATGCAGATTTGGTAATATCAATCTTGTTCATTCTATCCTCCTCAAATCCCTTTCTCCCAAAAGGGGTGAAGATCACCATGCATGGGGCACTAACCAAGGTCAGCCCATCCACAACATCGCACCGTCTCAACCTGTCTCACTTTCGCGACAGATTGGGTCGCAAATCGCCTTCCACACCCCCAGAGCGGATTTACCCCCCTATTGCAGCGCAATCTCTTCTGCTAATCTTTTAGCTGGGAGGACTTTGATAATGGCAACCACGCGTTCGCATGCGGATTATGTCCGTTCAATTGTCGAAAAAGATCGCAGTGCAACTCAGTCTAGTTTGGCCGCATCCTGGCGACGTTCCATGCTGCATTATGGCCTAACGCCAGAGCAGAAACTACGCGCCGAACAAGTATCCAGCACCGAGCTGGGCGAAGCGCTTGGCCAACTCGATTTTCTGATGCATGTGGCCCGCCCCACCCTCGAAAAGCTATTCCAAACCGTCAGCCAATCCGGCTGCTGCGTCGTACTGTCCGATATGGATGGGGTTATTCTCAACGCCCATTCGCAAGCGGGCGACGATATGATGTTCAACCAATGGGGCCTCACCAAAGGCGCTATTTGGAGCGAAGCCAACCAAGGCACCAATGGCATTGGCACCTGCGCGGCAGAGCAACGCCCGGTGGTCATCCACCGCGACCAGCATTTCAAAAGTCAAAACACCATGATGAGCTGCATGGGCGCGCCAGTCTTTGATAATGAAGGCAAAATGATCGCCGTACTCGACATTTCCAGTTGCCGCAACGACATGACCAGCGGCATCGCCCATGTGTTCGGCAAGGTGGTGGCCGACACCGCCCAGCGCATCGAGCAAGACTATTTCCGCGCCACTTATAACGATGCACGGGTCATCATTGCCCCCACCGAGGATTTGAACGCCACCGCTCTGTTCGCTGTCGATCAAGACGATCTCGTCATCGGTGCCAACCGCCACGCCCGCCGCGCCTTCGGCGTCGATCAGGCCATGCTGGCCGACCCAACGCCCATCAGTGATATTGTGCAAACAGGCGAGGCCCGAACCAATCTGCAAAGCGCCGAAAAGTCAGAATTCCGCCGCGCCCTCGCCCGCACCAAAGGCAACGTCTCCCTCGCCGCCAAAGACCTAGGCATCAGCCGCGCCACCATGTACCGCCGCATGCAGAAGCTGGGTATCTCGTCGAACTAAGCGGGGCTGCACACAAAAATGGCGCAGATCATTTCTGCGCCTTTTGCTTGCTGATTTGTCTCAACTCTGCGCCAGAAAACTTTTTTCCACAGCGCCGAGTCTCAATTCTGAGACAGAATGAAGCCTAAAAATTCGCAGCTTCCATTTTTGGTCAAAAGAGAGATAAGTTAAACACTAAACTCAACAGAAATTGCTCTGAAACCTATACTCATGGAAATCTTAGTTCTACTAGCATTCGGCTTTGTCGCTCTAACTATCTGGCAGATAAAGTGGCTATACGAAGTCACCCCGACCAACCCGAAAATGAACAAAACGCCAGAACAACTCAGAAATGAGACCTACGCCACTAAGGCTAGGGTTGTCATCTCCACGGCATTGCTTTTGATATTTGCGCTGGCCACTCTCGTCTTGCTTGAATTGGAAGAAGATTTTCTAGCTATGATGTCTGGTTTCGGTTTTTTTATTTGCTTCGCGTTCACCATCGGCTCAACTATGACGACTTTTCTTTATATAGTTTTCGACAAAAAGGGACGATATGCGTTCGGCAAGAATTTCTCGAACGGCAGTGAGCTCTATGTCGGCAATGTTCCCTTCGGAAGCAAATTTATCATAAGAGAAGTGATCACCGATGGTTCCGACACCAAATAAAGGTGCTCACTACACCCCAATTTGAAAAGTGCCGGAAAGTCAAAATTCCGCCGCGCACTCGCCCGCACCATTGGCAATGTTTCCATCGCCGCCAAAGACCTAGACATCAGCCCGCGCCACCATGTACCGCCGCATGCAAAAGCTGGGGCTGAATAGCAACTAGGCGGCGCTTAAATTTCGCCGCTATTTCACCTCGCAAAAAGCTTCAAACACCATCATCGCATAACTGTGAGCGTAGTGTGGTAATTGCTTGAGCCGGAACCCTTTCAGCATTCAGAAACCCGCCAGTAGCAAGCCATTCGGAGTTCTTTGGATTTAGGCAATCAACCTGAAGAATGCCAAAAAAATCTCCATGCTTTCCGTCGCCGCGTATGAATACCTCATAGGTTTCATTATACGCGCTGTAATCGGCAGGCGTTGCATACCACCATTGTTTATAGGGAGGCGGTAAATCCTCTGTGTCTTCGAGCAGCAAAAACGTCTCACCCGCCTGCGTGTCAGTCGCCAAACCGAAGACAGAAGCCAATAAAAGCATAGAAACAACCAAATGTTTTTTCATATCTAGTGCCTTTTTGGTTTTCGAACCCCAGTTTCGCACCTCAAGGCCGAAAAATTGCGATTCGAAGCCAATCCAATGTAATGCGCAAAATATGTTCATAGTATCGGCGAACTGTCCGAGAGCTAGCGGTGTCGGTTCAGGTTCGGAACAACCCGTTATCGAACAAACCGTTTATCCACAGCACCGAGTCTCAACTCTGAGACAGTTTGAGACCTCAAAATAACTTCAACTTTTTAAAGATCAAATATTCGATCCCGAACACAAACAAAATAAACCCACAAACCACGGCAAAACCGAAAGGGTTGTCCATAAGTGGCACGCCACCAACATTCATGCCCAACAGCCCAGTCAAAAAACCGACAGGCAGAAAGAACGCCGCCACAATGGTCAGGACCAGCATTTGCTTGTTCATAAATTCGGCCCGTTCATCCAAGATTTGATCGTGGATGATTTGCGCCCGATCGCGAATTGAATCCAATTCCTCACACACACGAGTTACCCGCTCCACCGCTTCCCGCAAATGACTGAGCGTCAATTTGGAAATCCAGCTAAAGCCTTCCAATTCAAATGTCGTCAACGCATCACGCTGAGGAAACATATACCGGCGCAATATAATTGAAGAGCGCCTGATTTCGGCTAGATGGCGGCGCACCGCTGGCATTTCTGCATCCGCGAGGTTCTCTTCCACCCCATCAACTTGCTCATTGAGCTCAGCCACGACCGGCTCCACCCGATCAGCAAGCCGCAGCGCGAAAACGGCCACCAAATCTCCCGAAGTTTTCGGCGCCCGCCCGCTGGTGATCATATCCACCACATCGTCAATCGCTTTAAGGCGCCGAATGCCACAACTGATCACGCGGTTTTGCTCAACCCAAATGCGGATGGAAATCATGTCTTCAGGTTCCGCACCCTCGTTCAGATTTACACCCCGCAAAATCAGAATGGCACCCTTCTCGCTGGGCGTGCACCGCGGCCGCGTCTCTTCTGCTGAAAGCGCATTCACAACAAGCGGGTCCAGATCTTGCTCATTCAAGACAGACCGAAGCTGGTCGATATTGCCCTGCACATGAACCCATTTGAAGCCCTGCGCCGATGATGCCTTATCTGCTGCGGAGGTGGCATTTACATCAAGTTTCTTCGATGTGCCATCTTTGAATATGTCATACGCAAATGCGAAATTTTGATCAGTTGTCATGGCGCAAGAATAACAACTAATGCGTCATTTGAAATGACATTCTTATCCCAAAGCGCAAATTTCAGTTCGTGGCGGGCCACAGATATTGCGCGCGTTCATCACGCTAAGCCCAAGTTTTAATTGCGCACACCAGTGCTGTGATTTATCTATTTCCGTGACTCAAACTCTCCGCATTCCCTCAGGTCTCATCATGTCCAATCTCACCATTCGCCCCGCTACCCGCGACGACATCGCGACCATTTTGGCCCTATCGATCGGCGGCAACGCGCCGGGGCGGGTGAATATTGATGATGCGGACGAGGCCGATAATGATGACTATCAGCGTGCTTTTGATTTGATCGAGCAAGACCCGAACAACATGTTCTTCATCGCCGAACTGGATGGTGAGAAAATCGGCTGCATGCAGATCAATTTGCTGCAAGGTTTGGCGGGGCGCGGTCGCCTGCGGGCGCAATTGGAAGGCGTCCATATTCGCGCGGACCGGCGTGGCCAAGGCCTGGGCGGCGAAATGATCGAGTGGGCGATTGCCTTCGCCAAATCGAAAGGCGCGGGCATGGTGCAGCTGACCTCCTCAAAAAATCGTCCTGAAGCCCACCGCTTTTATGAACGTTTGGGCTTTGACCGCTCCCATGAAGGCTTTAAATTGTCGCTCTGAAACGGAATTTCTCCAAAGGCTTGCTGTTATGAAACTCTTGATCTCACATGCATCCCCCTACGCCCGCAAATGCCGCGTTACCGCACTTGAGAAAGGCATTCAAGGCATTGAAGAGCTGCATGTCAGCCCGTTGGACGAGCCCGAAAAGCTAAATCATCTCAATCCGCTGGGCAAAATTCCTTGCCTCATCTATGGCGAAAACAAAACCCTGTTCGATAGCCCGGTGATCTGCGCCTATTTTGATGAAATCGGCGAAGGCCCGCGCCTGATGCCGAAGGACGGCAATGCCCATTGGGCCATGCGGCGACATGAAGCACTGTTCGATGGGCTTTTGGATAGCGCGTTAAATATTGTCATTGATTTGCGAAAGCCCGAAGAGCAGCACTCCGAGCAATGGCAGCAACGCTGGGGCTGCGCCATTGATCGCGCGCTCTCGCAGGCCCAAAACGAGCTGGACAAGATTGAAGGCGATCTGTCGACAGCGCAAATCGCGCTGGCCTGCGCCATCGGCTATTTGCATTTCCGTTTGGGCAAGCATGATTGGCTTGCGCCCTATCCCTATTTGAATGAATGGTATGAAGCGTTTGCGCAGCGCCCATCCATGCAGGCGACACAACCGAAATAATGACTCGCAATCAGGCCACACTCATTGGCGCAACATCCATCTTGAATTGGTCGTTTCTGGCACTCTTTACGGCCGCCAGCGGGCGTGTGCCGCCCTTCCAACTGTGTGCCATGGCTTTTGCGATTGGCGCCTTGGTTGGTGCCACCAGATGGGTCAAAAACCCAAACGCCATAAAGCAGATGAAACAACCTGTCTTGGTATGGCTGCTCGGCATTGGTGGCCTGTTCGGCTACCATTTCTTCTATTTCACGTCCTTGCGCAACGCCCCGCCGGTGGATGCTGGCTTGATCAACTATTTATGGCCTTTGCTGATCGTCCTGTTTTCGGCGCTGTTGCCAGGCGAAAAGCTTAAACCGCATCACGTCTTGGGGGCGTTGTTGGGTCTCGGCGGCGCAGTGCTTATCGTCACCAAAGGCCGCGGCATCGAAGTCGACCCGCGATATGCCTTTGGCTATGCGATCGGCATATGTGGCGCGCTCACATGGTCAAGCTATTCTGTGTTGTCACGACGGGTTGCGCACGTGCCCACAAATGCCGTCACTGGCTTTTGCGCGGCCACGGCGGTCCTGTCATTCTTTTGCCATTTGATTTGGGAGCAAACGGTGTGGCCCGCCGATTTTGGGCAATGGCTGGCCGTGCTCGGTCTTGGCCTAGGCCCCTTGGGCATTGCCTTTTACACATGGGACTTGGGCATGAAAAAAGGCGATATCCAATTGCTCGGCGCAGGCGCATATCTTGCCCCGCTCCTGTCAACGCTCATCCTGATCGGCTTCGGCATGGGCGAATTTTCGTGGGCCATTGGCGCCGCATGTGTGCTCATCACCGTGGGCGCGTTAATCGCGTCCAAGGATATGATCCGACGCAAAAAGCCATTGCCGCAACCGCCTAACGTGCAATCGCCCCCAACTTAGCCGCCAGTTCATCCCCCATGGTGCGCCCCAAATAGGTGCTGTTGGCGAGGGCAATAACCGCTTTGCCCGCATCTGGATAAAGGCGGATCATGGCCACATGGCCCATGCCCCCACCGCCGTGAATGGCGACTTTGCCCTGCTCTGTGTCTTTCAGATAAAAGCTCAAACCAAACTCAACACCTTCGCTGTCGGGCACAGGGCTAGACGCTGCCGCCACAATCGGCTGTACCATCCGATCCACATTCTGTGCCGTGATCAACCGCTGGCCATCATGGACCCCGCCGTTCAACAACAGGCGCAAAAACTTTTCCAAATCTTCGATTGGGCCAATCAAGCCTGTCGCCCCCTTTTGGTCGCTATAGACGTGATTGAAACTCATCATGCCGGCATCATGCGATCGAATAGCACGATCCATATCCACAAATTGCCCCGCCAACAGGCTCATAAAATCGCGCGGATGGGTGCCGATGGCTTCATCTTCCGCCATAAGATCTGAATAGGCAAAGCCGGTCCGGTCCATGCCCAACGGCTCCAATATCGCTTCGGTCACATATTGCTCGTACGGCACGCCAGCGGCTTTTTCAATCACGGCGGCAAGCACCAAATATCCCATATTGGAATAATGCCCTTCCGCCCCCGGCGCCGCCAACATCCCATTATGCTCTGGCAGTTTTTCGGCTAAAAACTTTGTTTGGTTAGGATGCGGGTCGCCATCAAAATGAACCCAGCCCAAAATAGCGGGGCCAACATCTTTTAGGCCAGACGAATGGGACAGGAGCTGCTTGATGGTGATGCTTTGGGAAGCGGCTTTATCTTCCAGCTCGAAAAACGGCACATATTGTTGCACCCGATCATCAAGTGAAAGCTTGCCCTGCTCTTCCAGTTCCACAATGGCGACCATGGTAAAAAGCTTGGTCAGCGACCACCACTGAAACACAGATTGTCGTGTGATCTCGCGGCCACTCGCCACATCGGCCACGCCATATTCGGCGGCATATTGAATGCCCTCACGATCAATCACCGAGACAGCAATGCCCGGCGGCGCATTTTGCTCAACAGCTTGTTGCAGCTTTTCGCCGATCTCCTCGTAGGATGATGCCTGTTCCGGCAAATCTAATTGCGGCGGCATAACGGGATAGCGCAGCACAAACGCGCCAATGGCCAAAATCAGAATCACAAGGATTGATATCGCAATATGCTGCCAGCGCATTTTATGTCCCGCCTCTGGTTGGTCTGTTTCCAAGGAAATGGGCGCGAAATTTGTTTTATCAAGGATTGAAGGTGTGAATTGCCCTCAGTGCCACACTTACGCACGCATAGAGGCACCCCAAACGCCAACTACGAATACGCGGCAACGCCCGTTATTCCACGACGAAAAACCTCCGAAAATGGCGCATATTCAAAAGAATCCTAAAACTAATGCGACAAAACAAAAATTTTCTCCGCCTTTGGGGTTTCCCTTTTGCATTTTTGCGCCTAAAACGCCCGCTTAGCCACATATTTATGAATCGCAACCCAGCACATTGGTTCCTTGCATACCAACGTGTTGAATGATGCCGAGTGATGCTATGCCAAAACGTGAAGATATCTCCTCCATTCTAATTGTCGGTGCCGGACCCATTATTATTGGTCAGGCCTGCGAATTTGACTATTCAGGCACCCAAGCCTGTAAAGCCCTGAAGGCGGAGGGATACCGAATAATTTTGGTCAACTCCAACCCGGCCACCATCATGACCGACCCGGACATGGCGGATGCGACCTATATGGAGCCCATCACCCCGGAAGTGGTGGCCAAGATCATTGAAAAAGAACGCCCCGATGCGATTCTCCCCACCATGGGCGGCCAAACCGCGCTGAACTGTGCCCTTTCCCTGCGCAAAATGGGCGTGTTGGAAAAATATAATGTGGAAATGATCGGCGCGACAGCCGAAGCGATTGATAAAGCGGAAGACCGTGAATTGTTCCGCGCCGCGATGGACAAGATCAATCTTGAAACCGCTAAATCCATGTTGGCCCACAACATCACGGAAGCGATGGAAGCACTCGAATTTGTTGGCTTGCCAGCCATCATTCGCCCATCCTTCACCATGGGCGGCACTGGCGGTGGCGTGGCCTACAACCGCGAGGAATATCTCTCGATCGTGGAAGCAGGCATTGATGCATCCCCGACCAACGAGGTGTTGGTTGAAGAAAGCATCATCGGCTGGAAAGAATATGAGATGGAAGTTGTCCGCGATAAAAAGGACAATTGCATCATCATCTGCTCCATCGAAAACATCGACCCAATGGGCGTGCACACGGGCGACAGCATCACCGTGGCGCCTGCGCTTACCTTGACGGATAAAGAATATCAGATCATGCGCGACGCCTCTTTGGCCGTTCTGCGCGAAATCGGTGTGGAAACAGGCGGCTCGAACGTACAGTTCGCCGTGAACCCTGCCGATGGCCGTTTGATCGTGATTGAAATGAACCCCCGCGTGTCGCGTTCATCTGCGCTGGCTTCGAAAGCCACCGGCTTCCCAATCGCCAAAGTTGCTGCGCGCTTGGCCGTGGGCTACACCTTGGACGAGCTTGAAAACGACATCACCGGCGGCGCAACCCCGGCCAGCTTCGAACCAAGCATCGACTATGTGGTCACCAAAATTCCACGCTTTGCCTTTGAGAAATTCCCGGGCTCTGACCCTCGACTGACCACAGCCATGAAGTCTGTGGGCGAAGCGATGGCCATTGGCCGGACCTTCCAGGAGAGCTTCCAAAAAGCCTTGCGCTCTTTGGAAACAGGCTTGTCTGGCTTTAACGAAATCGACATTAAGGGCCTTGGCGCTGGCGACGACAAAAATGCCGTGCGCGCGGCACTTGGCACACCAACACCAGACCGGATTTTGGTGGTGGCACAAGCCATGCGGCTTGGTTTTGACGATGAGTTTATCTTCCGCGCCTGCGCCATCGACCCATGGGTCTTGGAGCAAATCCGCGGCATTGTCGAAATGGAAGCCAAAGTGCTTGAGCATGGCCTGCCCGACAACGCCCAGCAAATGCGCAAGCTGAAAAGCATGGGCTTTTCTGATGCGCGCTTGGCGGATCTGTCCGGCAAAAAGCCACGCGAAATCAAGGTCATCCGTGATGAGCTTGACGTGCATCCGGTTTACAAACGCATCGACACCTGCGCGGCAGAATTCGCCTCACCGACAGCCTATATGTACTCCACATATGAAGTGCCATTCGCGGGCGAATTGGTCAACGAAGCCCATCCGAGTGATCGCAAGAAAATCGTCATTTTGGGCGGCGGTCCAAACCGGATTGGCCAAGGCATCGAGTTTGACTATTGCTGCTGTCACGCCTCCTTCGCTTGCGCAGAAGCAGGCTATGAAACCATCATGGTCAACTGTAACCCCGAAACAGTGTCCACCGACTATGACACTTCAGATCGCCTCTATTTCGAGCCGCTCACCAAAGAAGATGTGTTGGAAATTCTGCGCACCGAACAGTCCAAAGGCACTTTAGCTGGTGTGATCGTGCAGTTCGGTGGTCAAACACCGCTTGGCCTTGCCAACGACATTAAGCGCGCAGGCTTCCCAATCCTCGGCACTCAGCCTGAAATGATTGATTTGGCCGAAGATCGGGACCAGTTCAAAAAGCTATTGAACGACCTCGACTTGACCCAGCCGTCAAACGGCATTGCCCACTCGCTGGAGCAAGCGCGGATCGTGGCGGAAAACATTTCTTATCCGCTGGTTATCCGCCCATCCAACGTGTTGGGTGGCCGCGCCATGGTCATCGCGCACAATTCGGATGAGTTCGAAGATTATGTGCAAGGCACCCTCACCGAGTTGGTGCCCCCGCATATTCGCCAAAAATACCCCAACGACAAAACTGGCCAGATCAACTCTGTGCTGGCCGAAGGCCCGTTGCTGTTCGATAGCTATCTTGGCGGCGCCATCGAGATTGATGTGGATGCCCTGTGCGACGGCAAAGACGTGTTTGTTGCTGGCATCATGGAGCACATTGAAGAAGCAGGCGTCCACTCTGGTGACAGTGCATGTACCCTGCCGCCACGCTCGCTGGATGAGAAAACTATTGCCGAAATCAAACGCCAGACCACAGATCTCGCACTTGCGCTTGGTGTGGGCGGTTTGATGAATGTGCAATACGCCCTCAAAGATGGCCAGCTCTATGTCCTCGAAGTGAACCCACGCGCTTCGCGTACGGTGCCATTCGTTGCCAAAGTGATTGGCTATCCGGTCGCCGCAATCGCGTCGCGGATCATGGCGGGCGAAAGCCTGGCCAGCTTTAATCTGAAAGAGCGTAAGCTGAAGCACATTGCCGTAAAAGAAGCGGTCTTCCCGTTCGCGCGATTCCCCGGCGTCGATACAGTTTTGGGGCCAGAAATGCGCTCTACAGGCGAAGTGATTGGCTTGGATAATGATTACGCCATCGCGTTCGCGAAAAGCCAGTTGGGCGGCGGCACCAAGGTGCCAAAGTCCGGCACAGTGTTCGTGTCCGTGCGTGATCAGGATAAAGCGGCAATCCTTGCGTCTATCCAAAAGCTGCAGGAAACCGGCTTTAAGGTGATCGCCACCAGCGGTACTCGTCGCTTCCTGTCTGAAAATGGCATTGAGTGCGAAAAGGTCAATAAAGTGCTTGAGGGTCGACCACACATTGTCGACGCCATGAAAAACGGTGAAGTGCAGCTGGTGATCAACACCACCGAAGGGGCACAAGCCCTGCGCGACAGCCGCGATTTGCGGCGCACCGCATTGCTGAATAAAATCCCTTACTACACCACAATCGCCGGCGCGATTGCGGCTGTTGAAGGCATTGTTGCCTACTCTACTGACAATGTGAAGGTAACATCGGTTCAAGACTATTTTGCCGCATAAAGCAAAAAAAGTGGGCAGCCCGACCAATAGGCTGCCCACATTGCATGCACAAGACCAACGGCGTGAGATCTTAAAGGGCGCCTATCAAGTCAGTGCAAACCATGCCCAAATATAAAGAGGCATGGGTGCAAATCCCCAAAGCAAAAGCCAGGGGGCCATCAGGAGAAATCGGTGAAAAGGAGAATGCATCATCCGATCACTCCTAATATGTAGAGCAATGTCACCACCACGAGCACAGATTTCCAAAACCAAAAACCCGTCTTGGCGGCCAGAATAAACTGCCGCCCCACCGGATCTCGGCTCAGCGCGATCTGCGGCTCGTTAAAGTGTTTCCGTTCAGAAAACACGACGATGACGAAAACGCTCATCATCAAAACGGTCAATCCCATGAAGGCGTAAACAACATACATCATGACGATATTCCCAATTCTTCGTCTGGATCGTAAAACATGCCCATCATAAGGCTGCGCGCAATATTGCGGGCGCGGTCCTGAAAGAAAGCCTTCGCCTCTGGGGTGGGGGCAACCTCATCCAAATTTTCGTCAAAAAGCTGCAACCAACGGGCGAAATGCGTTTTGGTCACATTTTTCAGCTTTAAGTGCGCAGGCATGGGGCGGCCTTCATATTCCCCTGTTTTCAGGGCAATCGCGCGCCAAAACTGCTTCATCTTGACCAAGTGCGGCTCCCATTGATCCTGAATCACCGCATCAAAGATGGGCCCCAACTCCGCGTCATTGCGCACCTTGGTGTAAAAGCCATCGACCATCTGAGACACAAATTCCGCGTCGATTCCATAGGACTTGGCCTGGCGACGATAATTCTCTCGATGGACCTGCGCAAAACTCATTTGAAACACTTTCCAAAACATGTATATTAAATGCATCTTTACAAAAACAGGCCGAGAACGCAACCTCAAATTTGGCCAATTCGAATGAGTGAGACAATTTGTGCATCTAACGTCGCAAACAGATTATAGCCTTCGCCTTCTGATGCTCTTGGGCATGGTGGCCCCCAACAAAATGACCATTTCTCAGGTTGCCAACATATTGAAGCTCAAGAGAAACCATCTCACAAAGATTGTGCATCACCTCGCCAAGCACGACATTTTGCACACTTCACGCGGCAAATCCGGCGGCATCAGCTTAAGTGAAGTCGCACCAGACAAAACAATCACCGAGCTCATTCGCATTTCTGAGCCCAATTTTGCTCTCGTGGAATGCCTCGATAGAAAAAAATGTGCATGCGAATTTGCCGGATATTGCGAATTGACTGCCCTGTTTACTTCGGCCCGCACCGCTTTCTTTGATGTGCTGAGCGATAAAACTTTGGGCGATATTATCAGAAGCAAAAAACAATCATCACCGTTACTTAATAAACGAATTGTTGCTGAAAGCATGTGAATTTTATTCGCATTTCCATTCTGTTTTGACTTGAAAATGTCACAAATAAATCTTACCCTTAAAAAATCGACTATTGGCCGAACGACCTGGCCGGAGCTACCTCCGCGAACGAAACCGTTTCTACCAACATCGATTACAGCCTCAGTGCAATCGATGCATTGGGGAAACTGGCACTAAATTCGCGAAAGGAATACATTATGCCTCAAGGTACAGTTAAATGGTTCAACACCCAAAAGGGTTATGGCTTTATTCAACCAGATGATGGCGGCAACGACGTGTTTGTACACATCTCTGCTGTTCAAAAAGCTGGCATGGCTCAGTTGGACGAAGGTCAAAAATTGTCATACGAGATTCTGCAAGACCAACGTTCTGGCAAATCATCTGCTGGCGAGCTGGTTGCAGCTGACTAAATTTGGCGTTTTGCCAGATTTATGCCACCATTGACAGATTATGGTGGTCACACCACATTTAATCGCGACTTGTCATTCGGCCAGTCGCGGTTTTAAATTTAACAAGTATTGCGGCTCCACAATGCGGGGCCGATTTTTCGTTTAGCGACCGTTTGCAACAGACCAATTTGGTCGGGCTTGCCCGGCCAGAACAAGATTTGTGTAAGCGCAACTAAAAGGATGTGAGCTTTATGGACAAAATCCCTATGACCGTTTCCGGTCACCAGGCCTTGCGCGAAGAACTGAACAATCGCTTGTCAGTTGAACGCCCGCGCATCATCCAAGATATTTCTGAAGCGCGCGCCCATGGCGACCTGTCAGAAAACGCCGAGTATCATGCGGCAAAGGAACAACAAAGCCTCAATGAAGGCCGCATTCAGGAGCTTGAGAGCATCCTGACACTTGCGGATGTCATTGATGTGTCAAAATTGAGCGGCGACACCGTTAAGTTTGGCGCCACTGTTTTGCTGATTGACGAAGATACAGAATTGGAAAAAACCTACCAGATCGTTGGCGACCCTGAAGCCGACGCCAGCGCAGGTCGAATTTCCATTTCGTCCCCCATTTCACGTGCATTGATTGGCAAAGAAGTTGGCGACAGCGTTGAAGTCACGGCCCCTGGCGGTGCTCATTCATACGAAATCTTGGAAATTAAATATATCTAATGCCATCGGCATTGTGAGACAAATTGCCCCGGCTTTCACGAAAGCCGGGGTTTTCTTTTCTCTTTTTGTGCACGCCGCATCGCCGCTGCTTGCAACCGGGCGTGGCGATACCTAAACTATACACAACATCAATGCTTAAAAAGAAGGTTGCGCTTATGCACGCTCCTGTCATGATTATTGGCTCCGGCCCCGCAGGCTATTCTGCCGCAATTTACGCCGCACGCGCCATGCTTGAACCTGTTGTCATTCAGGGCATCCAGCCCGGTGGCCAGCTCACCATCACCACGGAAGTGGAAAACTATCCCGGTTTCGCTGAAATGATCCAAGGCCCTTGGCTGATGGAGCAAATGAAAGCACAAGCCGAAGCGATGGGCACCAAAAACATCACCGATACAATTATCAATGTGGATTTGGACAAACGCCCCTTCACCCTCACCGGCGATAGCGGCACCATCTACACTTGCGACAGCCTGATCATCGCCACTGGCGCACAAGCCAAATGGCTGGGCATCCCGTCAGAACAGGCTTTCCAAGGCTTTGGCGTCTCTGCTTGCGCCACTTGTGACGGCTTTTTCTATCGCGACAAGCATGTGATTGTGGTTGGCGGCGGCAACACGGCTGTTGAAGAAGCCCTGTTCCTCACCAATTTTGCCTCAAAGGTGACTGTCATTCACCGCCGTGACTCGTTCCGCGCCGAAAAGATTTTGCAGCAACGCCTGTTCAAAAACGAAAAGATCGAAGTGCTGTGGGACAGTGAGTTGGAAGAAGTTCTCGGCACTGAGGGCATTCCGCGCACAGTGACGGGCGCGAAAGTCAAAAACCGCAACACAGGCGAAGTCACCGAAATGGACGTGGACGGCGTGTTTATTGCCATTGGCCACGCCCCAGCCACCAGCTTGTTTGAAGGCAAGTTGGAAATGAAGCATGGCGGCTATCTGGTCACCGCACCAGACAGCACCGCCACCAACATCCCCGGCGTTTACGCCGCAGGCGACGTGACCGACGATATTTACCGTCAGGCCGTCACCGCTGCTGGTATGGGCTGCATGGCTGCTTTGGAAGCTGAGAAATTCTTGGCCGAGCAAGAAGTCGCCGAGGCTGCTGAATAATGGCCATTGATTGGGACCGCCTGCGGGTTTTTCATGTCGTCGCCGAAGCCGGCAGCTTCACCCATGCGGGGGAGCGTTTGGGCATGAGCCAGTCTGCGGTTTCCCGTCAAATCTCCTCGTTGGAGGATAGCCTTGGTCTCAAACTGTTCATCCGCCACGCCCGCGGGCTGGTGATGACAGAGGTGGGCGAGCAATTGTTCCGCACCGCCCACCGCATGGCTTGGGAATTGCAGTCCGTAGAAGCGCAAATGACCGAAAGCCAAGACATGCCGTCCGGGCCACTTTTGGTCACCACGACAGTTGGTTTTGGCTCCACATGGCTCACCTCGCGCATTGATGAGTTTTTGGATCGTTATCCAACCATCCAAATGGAAATCAAACTCAATGATTCTGAGCTCGACCTCGCTATGCGTGAGGCGGATGTCGCCATTCGGTTGCACCGCCCCAACCAATCAGAGCTGATTCAGCGCAAGCTGTTCACTGTGCATTTCCACCTCTATGCCTCAACCTCCTATTTGGAGAAATTTGGCATTCCGAAATGCGTCGAGGATTTAGACAATCACCGCATCATCACTTTTGGGAATCCCAGTCCCGAATATTTGGGTGACGTGAATTATTTGGAGCGATTGGGCCGCCCAGAGAACAATCCGCGCCAGCCCATTCTGCGCGTCAACGCGATTTATGGCATGATGCAAGCCGCGCGCGAAGGCATTGGCATCGCCATGCTGCCCGACTATATCACCGAGGGCGAACCAAGCCTTGTGCAAGTGCTTGATGACGTGGAAACCCCTGAATTTGAAACATATTTTGTTTATCCACCAGCGCTAAAAGCTTCCAAGCGCGTCGGCGTTTTCCGTGACTTTTTGGTCTCAAAGGCCCGCGACTGGTCCTTCTAAATCAGTCGAAATTGCACATATGCATATGGCGCATGGCTGATATGCGCAATTAACATTTGCCAAATGTTAATTCCATCTTCATAACCCGCCTCAAGAAAAGCGAAACACAAAGTTGTTCCTCCTCCCTCAACTTTTTCGCTATTCCCTCCTTGTAAGAGGTTTCCTCTTGAATTCTTTAGCCCCATCTTCGGATGGGGCTTTTTTTTGGCCAAAATCGACACCGATCAGCAAACCTAATTTGCAGCCATGCATTTTGCGCATACCCCATATGCACCAAACCCCATTGGCAAACCCAACCCTATGGGCCATATAAGGGACATAACGTGATGACAACGTCCTCCTCCTCCCAGTTGTCAGATCGTTTTCGGCAGACACCGTCCCTCCTCCCTCGATGTCTGCCCAACCTATTTAAAAGGACCTCGCCACCTCCTCCCGGCGAGGTCTTTTTTTTGCCCCAACGCATAGCTCCATTTTCGAAGATCCGCTCTTGCCCGACGCACGCACTCAGCGCATATTATGCCGACTTAGCGAGATGGAGTTGTTATGGCCTGGTCTGAAATTTTAACGTTCACCTTTGTGGCCGCGTTGCTTGTCGCCTCACCAGGACCAAATGGCGTCCTTATTGCCAAAACAGTCCCGACTTCAGGTAAAGCCGCAGGCTTTGCCAACGTTTTAGGCTTCATCACCGCATTTTACTTGCATGGTGCCTTGGCCGTTTTGGGCATCTCCATCATATTGGTTCAATCTGCGGCGGCCTTCACCTTCGTCAAATATCTGGGGGCAGCCTATTTGTGCTGGATTGGCATCAAAGCGCTCTACGCTGCTGCCAAGGGTGTCTCTGCACCGGCAAAAGTGACCCCGGCAAAGCGTAAAAGAACATTGCGCAATGCCTATTTTGAAGGGCTGTTCACCAATGCGCTCAACCCCAAAGTGTCTATGTTTTACCTTGCGGCGTTTCCGCAATTTATCACCGTCGGTGAAACAAGCGCGGCCAGTTCATTCTTGTTGATCTTTATTCATTCCACCATGAATGCAATTTGGTTTGGCGCGATGGTTTTATTGTTCGCGCGCTTAAGCCGTTTTGCGCGCCAGGGCAACTTCCAACGCTGGCTTAAAGGCCTCACGGGTGTTGTCTTTGTTGGTTTCGGCATCAAACTCGCCAGTTTTCGACCCAATATCTGATCAAATTCAACGCCTTAGACGGTCATAACGCGACCCATGCAAAAAGCGCACGGCTCCCATGCGCATTTGCCCCTTGTAAAATCAACGCCGATACCTCATATCCCCCTTCATAAGAGTTGAGCGCGTTTCTCCTCCCTAGCGCAACGCTCTTTTTGAAGATGGCAAGCAACGTCCCTCCTCCCTCGATGTTTGCCAAAAACTATTCAAGGCCTCGTCTTTATGACGGGGCCTTTTTTTTTGCGCCTTGAGCTTACCTATGCAAAAAGCGCATCCCCCATATGCAATTTGAACGCTTGTAAATCTGACCGTGCAGACGCATATAAGGGACATAAGAGTTGAGAACGCATCCTCCTCCCAGCGAACTCAACTCTCAAAAGAACAGCAAACACGTCCCTCCTCCCTCGTTGTTTGCTGTACCAATTAAGGCTTCGCTTTGTGCGGGGCCTTTTTTGGTTTTGGGGCCAATAAAAAAGGGCCTGCACAATGTGCAAGCCCTCACCGTTCCCAATTCGGCTAATCTAGCGATATAGCGCGTCGCCCAAATCATCCATACCTTCATAAAGACCTGCCACCTGCTCCGCATAGCCATTGAACAGCTGGGTGGGCACGCGGTCGCCCGTATGCAACACACGCTCTGTGGCCTGGCTCCAGCGCGGATGCGGCACTTCCGGGTTCACATTGGCCCAAAAGCCATATTCACGCGCCTGCAATTGCTCCCAAAAGCTAACAGGGCGCTCGTCGGCGAAAGTGAACCTGACAATAGATTTGATGGATTTAAAGCCATATTTCCATGGCAGCGCCAAGCGCAGCGGCGCCCCCATCTGGTTGGCCACCACCTTGCCATAAGCGCCCACAACCAAAAAGGACAGATCGTTTTGGGCTTCGGCCATGGTCACCCCTTCCACATAGGGCCACGGATACCAGGGCTGGGTTTTGATTCCCCGCGCCACATCAGGATCATTAAATGTTTCCATGCGCACAAATTTCGCGCCCGATGTTGGGGCAGCCATCTCCACAAGCTTGCGCAGTGGAAATCCAATCCATGGCACCGTCATCGACCATGCCTCTACACAACGGTGGCGGTAAAGACGCTCTTCCAGCGTCATTTTCGCCATCAGCTCATCAACATCCATTTTGATCGGTTTTTCCACCATCCCATCAATGGTGATTTTCCACGGCCGCGGATCCAGTGCTTGCGCGGCGCTGGCGATTTCTTTGTGCGAACCGAACTCATAAAAATTATTGTAATTAAGGTTCACATCTTCAGGCGTGAGGCCACGATCCAGTTCAAATGATTCATTCCGATCCGCCGCAAGCGCGGCACGCCCCTCTTGGGCAAAGGCTTTCGAAATATTCAATCCACTGCTGGCAGCAATAGCGCCAGCGGCCAATCCGCCAGCCATAATTTGGCGACGGTTGAGAAAGACGGTTTCGGGCGTTGCCTCCGCTTCACTCAGTTGCCAGCTTGGCGATTTACGAATATGCATGAAGTGATCTCCCATTTGTGCTTATGCCAGTTAAAACGGGTTTGCACTCACGGGCAAATGATCAAAGATAAATTCCTCGTGAGGAAGATCATGCTCGACAACGGGATTATTTTTTGATCAAAAGGTCAAATAAATTGTCGACCAGTAGGTAAGGTTGGATATGAGCATCATCAATTTTGGGTCAATCAATATCGACTATGTCCACCGCGTGCCCCATTTTCCCCAGCCGGGCGAAACATTGGCCGCGACATCATTTGAGAAGGGATTGGGCGGCAAAGGCGCCAACCAATCGATCGCCATTGCGCGCGCCAATGGCGACATCAAGCATTTCGGCCAAATCGGCGCAGATGATGGCTGGGTCCTCGACATTTTAAAAAATGCAGGCGTCGACACAGGCAAAGTTGCGGTCACGGACACGCCCACAGGCCATGCCATCATTTATGTTGATGATAGCGGCGAGAACAATATTGTCCTCAATGGCGGCGCCAACCAAACCTTCACCAATGACGCGATTGAAGCCGCACTGGCTGATGCCACTGCGAGCGATTGGCTGCTGTTTCAAAACGAAACCAACAATATCGACCACGCCCTCAAAGTCGCCCAAAAGAACGGCATGAAGATCGCCTATGCCGCTGCCCCCTTTGACGCGCAACGCGCCGCCAGCATCATCCCGCATGTGGATTTGATCGCGGTCAACGAAATTGAAGCCCAGCAATTGGCGCAAGCCTCCGGCAAGCCCATTGATCAGCTAGAATGCGATTATGTGCTGGTCACCAAGGGCGAAAAAGGCGCAGAGCTGCGCACGCCCTCGGGCACCTTTACCAGCACCAGCTTTAAAGTGGACGCCATCGACACCACCGGCGCGGGCGACACCTTTTTGGGCTATTTCCTCGCAGAGTTCGATAAGGGCACCGATCCAGAGCGCGCCCTCAAAATTGCCAGCGCCGCCAGCGCCATCCAGGTCACTCGCCTTGGTGCGGCCAGCGCCATCCCCACATATGACGAAGTTCAAACCTTTTTGGAGACCAATTCATGAGCCAACATAAAATCATTTTGGACACAGATCCGGGCATCGATGATGCCATGGCCATCCATCATATATATGCCGACTCGCGCCTTGAATTGTTGGGCATGACGACGGTTTTCGGCAATGTGCCAGTGACCACAGCCACCCGCAATGCGCTGCATCTGGCCGAGATGGTCGGCGCAGACACGCCTGTTGCCGAAGGTGCACCAGTTCCTTTGGTGCAAACACCCAACCCGCACGCCGATTTCGTGCATGGTGTTGAAGGCTTTGGCGATTATCCCCGCACAAATCCATCGCGCAAAAAAGACCCACGCAGCGCCGCCCAGTTCTTGTGCGAAATGACCGCCGAACAGCCCGGCGAAATCACCATTTGCGCCGTTGGCCCATTGACCAATTTGGCCCTTGCGCTTGAGCATGATCCCGCCATCGCCAAAAACGTGAAAAACGTGGTGATCATGGGCGGCGCGGTCGATGCCCCCGGCAACGTCACCGAATTTGCAGAAGCCAATGTGTGGAACGATCCCCACGCCGCGCAAAAAGTGTTCGATGCGGAATGGGACGTCACCTTAGTTGGCCTGGACGTAACCCAGCAAATCGTTTGCACATTGGACGACTTTGCCAAAGTCAGCGAAAGCTCGCCAGAAATTGGCGAGTTTTTGAGCCAGATTTCAACATATTACATCAATTTCTACGTGAACAATGTCGGCCTGCAAGGCTGCGCCTTGCACGACCCAGCCGCCATCATCGCGCTGACAGACCCTGAATTGTTCAACACCAAACATGTTGCATTGAACACAGTGCCTGACGGCAATGAAGTAGGCAACACGGTGGAAGTGAATGATGGTGTTCGCCGCGTTCACGTGTGCACCTCAGCGGACAGCGACGCCGTACGCAAAGTCTTCCTCGACACCCTCGCCAATGCCGATGCCCGCAAGGCGGCCCGTCAATAGGCCAAAGGCACAGCACAAATAAAGGTTAGCCCCGGATCAAGTCCGGGGCGACCGTGTGGTTGGTCCCGTCCCTTATGTCGCGATCAATTCGCGCACGCCTACTTCAGCCCCGCGCAATAGGCTTCAATCCGATCACAAGCCCGCTCAAGTTCGGTCAAGGACAAGGCATAGGACACCCGAAAATAGGGTGACAAGCCATAAGCGCCGCCATGCACGCTGGCCACATTTTGCTCCGCCAACAAGCCCATCACAAAATCCTCGTCATTCTCGATGACTTTGCCGTCCGCGCGCGCTTTGCCGATAAAGCTTGCGCAGGATGGATAGACATAAAACGCCCCATCCGGCGTCAAACAGTCCATGCCCTCAATTTTGTTCAAGCGATCCACTACAAAGTCGCGGCGGCTGCTAAACGCGTCACGCCACTTATCCAAAAAGCTCTGATCGCCTTCCAGCGCTTCCACGCTCGCCCATTGCGCAATTGAACATGGGTTGGAGGTGGATTGTCCCTGCAGCTTATTCATCGCAGCCATCAGCCAGCTGGGGCCGGTGCAATAGCCAATCCGCCATCCGGTCATCCCATAGGCTTTCGATACGCCATTCATGGTCACAATGCGGTCCTGCAAATCAGGCGCCACTTCTGCCAAGGTCGCAAATTTCGCGTCGCCATAAACAAGATGCTCATAAATATCATCCATCAGCACCATCACATGCGGATATTTACGCAAAACCTCAGCCAACGCCTTCAATTCATCCGCGCTATAAACCGCCCCGGTGGGGTTTGAAGGGCTATTGAGCAGCAACCACACCGTTTTGTCAGTGATGGCGTCATCCAATTGTGCGGGCGTAATTTTAAACCCCTGGGCCGCATCCGCCGCCAGAATAATTGGCGTCGCCCCGGTCAACCGCACCATTTCAGGATAAGACACCCAGTAAGGCGCGGGGATGATCGCCTCATCCCCTTCATCCAAGGTCGCCATCATCGCATTATAGATGATCTGCTTGCCGCCTGTGGCGACGAAGCAATTTGCGGGGTCAGTTTTAATTCCATTATCCCGCGCAAATTTGCGGGCAATCGCCGCTTTCAATTCTGGAATGCCGCTCGCAGCCGTATAGCGTGTTTTGCCCTCGTCCATCGCCCGCTTGGCCGCATTGCGAATGGGTTCCGGCGTATCAAAATCGGGCTCGCCCGCGCTCAGGGCAATCACGTCGTCACCCGCCGCTTTCTTTTCCAATGCCAATTGAGAGATCGCCATAGAGGCAGAGGGCTTGATGCGACGCAGAGCAGCGGAGACTTTTTCCATTTTTGATGGCCTTTTAAGGAATTGATTCATTTAAGTGACGCCAGCATATAGCTTTTTCGCCCTGGCGTCCTGAGAGGCGAATTGGGGGTTTAAACAGGATTGAACCAATTTCGTTGCTATTTGGCAACGCATATTTTGTTAAGCTTTATGGCAGTCACAAATTGGCCTAAATTTCTGCCGCAATTTTTCTTATTTCATCCAAAATTCTCCCTCAGTTCGTCTGCATATTCGGTCCTGTTCAAAGGAGCGAATAAATGAAGAAGCAATCAAAAATCCTACCCCCCCTCACTATTGGATTTGCCCTTTTCTTGGGAGCAGGTGCAGTTGCCAGCCCTGCCTTTGCGGCAACACATAACCCTGCGGACCAAGTCGCCCTTGGCATTATTATCCCTGCTCTCGTCATTTGTCTGGCCATCATTGTAGAACTGTGGCGGACAACGACAAACGCCACGCGCCGCACGTCCCCGGTGCGTGTGCGGAAAAGCAAAAAGCCGACCAGCAAATAACTCCCCCCTCCAAATCGGCTTTTGTTTTGGCCAGCCCTTTGATAAAAGGGCTGGTTTTTTAGTGTCTTAGCCAGCATCTTACCAAACTTACCAATTTGTCATGTGGTGGCAAACTTCCGGCAAGTTGAGCCTGACTATCTTCAATCTCGATCAGACGCACTCTATGGATCGAAAGGAAGATCAAAATGAAAAAGCTATCAACACTTGCCATCACCGCCGCACTGGTCGGCACCCTTACCGCGTCAGCGCTCGCCCCAATGACTGCTTCTGCCAATAATCATGGCGAAGGCCAACGCGCTGAGCAGCAGCACAAAGGCAAGAAAGGCGGCCAACATCGCATGGTTCGCGGCGGCCACGGTTTCCTCGGCATGGTTTGTGCGCCACAAGGTGCGGAACGGGCCAATGAACGTCTGGATAAAATGGCGGAGAGACTACAACTGACCGCCGATCAAACCGCCGCCTTTGACAGCTTCAAAGCCGCCGTAACCGAAGCGCAAACCGAAGCCGCTGAGGCATGTGCACCCCTAAAAGAGGGTGAAGTCACCTCCCCGGTGGAGCGTATGGAAAAACGGCAAGCCATGATGCAGTTGCAGCTTGATGCCATGAGCCAAATCACCCCGGCCTTTGCCGATTTCTACGACACACTCACAGACGAGCAACAGGCTGAAATGGCGAAGAAAGGCCCCAAAGGCGAACGCGGCGAAAAAGGTGAGCGCGGCAAACACGGTCCAAACGACAATGACGACGATGATCGTGAGGATGACAGCGACGCATAGTTCCAACCCGTAAACATTATGTGACGCTGTCGCTGGTGGCCCAATTGTGCCCCGGGCCGCCAGCACCTCTCTCCCAACGCCACAAATGTTATCTGATTGAGCCGTTTGCATGAAATATTGTGGACGGCTCATCAATTTTTTTGACGCCCTACCGCCTTGCCAAGCCCGAGCCAGCCCGATACCACTTTGGTACAACCAAATGAGGGGGACTCCATGAATTTGCCTGTAAACCCATCAATTTTCCGCAAGCATTTTCCTGCTTTTGCCGAAAATGACCTGAAAGGCTGGGCTTTTTTTGAAAATGCTGGGGGCGCCTATATGTGCCAACAAGTGATTGATCGCTACAATCACTATTTCACAGCGCACAAATTGCAGCCCTACGGCCAATATCCCGCATCTAAAGAAGCGGGTGCGGAAATGGATGATGGGCACGATTCTATGGCGCGCTTGCTCAATGTGCATGTGGATTGGATTCACTTTGGCCCCTCCACCACCGCCAACACCTACACGCTGGCCCACGCCTTTGGCCAGGTGCTGAACGCTGGCGACGCGATCATCGTCACCAATCAGGATCATGAGGCCAATACGGGCGCTGTGCGCCGCATGGCAGCTGAAAAAGGCCTTGAAGTGCGTGAATGGCAGGTCAATCCTGCCACCGGATCCCTCGAATTTTCTGCGTTTGAAAATCTGTTGGACGATAAAGTCAAACTGATCACGTTCCCACACGCCTCAAACATTGTTGGCGAGATCAATCCTGTGGCCGAAATCTGTGCGGCAGCGAAAAAAGTCGGCGCGAAAACCATTGTTGATGGCGTCGCCTATGCGCCACACTCCATGCCTGACCTCACGGCCTTGGGCGCAGACATTTATCTGTTTTCCACCTACAAAACCTTCGGTCCCCACCAGGGCTTGATGGCCATCGATCCTGAATTGGCCAAAGCGCTGCCAAACCAAGGTCACTTCTTCAATGATGGCATCTTGCGCAAACGCCTTGTGCCAGCGGGGCCAGACCACGCGCAAATCGCCGCCAGTGCCGGCATCGCCGCCTATTTTGATGATATTGCAAAAGATCTGAACATCGCGGCACCAAACAATGGGGAGCGCAACCTCTTCAACGCTTTGCGAGATCAGGAAACCGCCCTGCTCACCCCGCTGATAGATTATTTGAAATCGTCCAACAAAGTGCGCCTTGTCGGCACCGATAATTTGGATGCGCGAGTGCCAACCATTTCTATAATTTGTGAGAAGCCCGGCCTCGAATTGGCCCGCGATTTGGCTGACCATAAAATCATGGCGGCAGGCGGCCACTTCTATGTTTATCGGTTGATGGAAGGCATGGATGTCGATCCAAATCACGGCGTCTTGCGCACCTCGTTTGTTCACTATACAGAGGAAGCCGAAATTCAACAATTGATCAGCGCCCTCGATCAGGTGCTCTGACAACCTTCCAAGCAAAACGGAACATGCCTATGCCCCGCTCCATGGCGACCTTTATCATGATTATTGCCACCATGGTGTGGGGATTTGCATTCATCGCGCAAAAATCCGCAATGGATTCCATGGGGCCGCTCACCTTTTTGGCGTCGCGCTATTTGCTCGGCGGCATCGTCATTCTGCCTTTGGCGTGGTTCGAACATAAACGCCAGGCCGAACCGATCTCCAAACGGGCATGGGGCCTCATCTTCATCCTGAGTGCCGCCTTTTTCCTCGGCTCATGGTTGCAACAAGCGGGCCTTTTAACTGCAACTGTCACCAATGCAGGTTTCCTGACGGGGCTATACGTCTTCTTTGTGCCGTTTATCTTGACCCTGTTTTTCCGACAAAAGCTGCACTATATCGTTTGGGTTTGCGCGCCCTTGGCGCTCCTCGGCCTTTATTTGCTCAACGGCGCCCGCCTAGACAATTTTGTCGTCGGCGATTTCCTCGTCATGAGCAGCGCGATTTTCTGGGCCGTACACGTCATGATGCTCGGCTATACCGCTGCACTGACCAAACGGCCAATTACGGTGTCAGCATTCGTGTTTATCCTTGCCGGTCTTTATAGCCTTGGCGGCGGCTTCGCGCTCGAAACCGTCAACCTTGAAGTGCTGCAATTGGGTTGGAAAGAGATTGTTTATGCGGGCTTACTGTCCACAGCAGTTGGCTTCACCTTGCAGGCCATCGGCCAGCAACATGTGCCTGCGGCCAATGCCGCCATCATTCTATCTGGGGAGAGCTTGTTTGCCGCCATTGGCGCCGCCCTGGTGTTGGGCGAACGCCTAAGCTTGGTGGGTTATTTTGGCGCTGTTTTGATTTTCATCGCCATCGTGCTGGTTGAAACCGTGCCGATCATTCAGGCGAAGCGGAAGCAAAAGCACCCGATCGATCCGGTCACCAATCTCGAATTATAGGTCTGAGAATTTATCGAGGGTCACTTCCTCGCACCAAATCAGCATACAGGCATCAACTTTCAGCTTGTCCGGCGAAAGCTGTGTCACGTTACCGCGAATGGTGTGGCCCCTAAGCGTGATCTTGCCGCGCCATTTATTCTCGCCACGCCGTGGAAGCTCGGAAAACAAATAGGTGCCCAAGAGCGATGTGTTCTCAGCATTTTGGTGCTCTGGTTGAATCCAGTGCACAAGACCGCAAAGCTTGGTGTTGTCGTCGCCGCAATAAGTAATCTTATAACGCGACTCTTTGTTTGCCGGTTGCCAAATGCCTTCCGGATTCATGTCCTGCGCCATGGATACGCCAGTTGAAAAAAGACCAAAAAGGCCAGCTACCAATAATGTTTTAATTCCGCGCATTGAAATCTCCTTGTTCAAGCGCCGCCCGCATGATGTTCAGTACATAGGGATCATGGCGCGATTGTGAACAGGCAACGATCAATTAAAACACATGTTCCATCAAATAACGGTTAAGCGGCGACATGTTGGCGCAAATTTCCACCACAAAATCGCGCAGCTTGTCGGCATTGTTGAAAACTGCCGGGTCATAAGATTGCCGCGCGTTGCGCACCACCAAACCCTTATATTTCAACCAATTGGCATAAGGCACGTCAGCATCAAACCCGCGTGGCACCCGCGCCAATTGCGGCGCCATCAATTGCACCCCGTGCGCTTCAACGGCGCCCACCACATCCGAAATCTTTTTGCCCTCATCAGAAACGATTTGCGCCCGCATTCGCGCCAATTGTTCCTTGTCGAGCGCCCAAAATCCTGCGCCAAACCCATATCCGTCCTTGTGCAGCGCAATGTGCGTGCCGGGTGATTTCGTGGCATGATGACCAGCCCAAAACACCAGATGAACATGTGTGTTGTACGGGGTTTTATCCTTCGAAAATCGGGTGTCGCGATAAATGCGCCGCAATGAACCATTGGTTTTTGCTTCCGCCTGCAACGGGGGGTTGAGCGCAGCCAAAGGCTCGTGAACCGCCGCCACAAGCGACAGGATCGGCGTCACAATATCATCTTGGTAGGTCTGCTTGTGGTCGCCAAACCATGCCTTTTCATTATTCTTTTCCAGCGCGGCCAAAAACGCTTGCACATGTTCGATATTCATTTTCCGTGCCTCCCTCCTGGCTTTATACCTCGTTTTACGCAACTAGAGATATGTCGATTGGGACAACTTGATTTCGACAGCAGAGGGCGAATTATTTTCCCATTGCTCAGGCCAACTCGATCCTCGGCCTGTGGATTGTCACAAATCCGACACATTGCCGACACCAAAATGTAAAAGTCGACCCATAACGTTGTCGATGTTGAAAACAGCATTCCCGTCTTCAACAAATCAGTTGCAATAGCCCCCAAAAATTGCAACCGGCATGCGCCCCCGAATGCATGCCATAGGCCGCTCCGCCAGCGGCCTTCTTTTTTGCCAAACTGCTCAATTCGCAAAAACTGTGACGAACTGCGCTTTTACACCCGCCGCGCCCTTCAAATTGCGGCGATCTCGTTCATAATGAAATGATCGAATCTTATTGGGGCCCAACACGGGATAAGAGGCATGGCCAAACTCTATTTTTCATATGCAGCGATGAATGCGGGCAAGTCCACAATCCTCTTGCAGGCCGCCCACAACTATCAAGAGCGCGGCATGAACGCGCGGCTTTACACCTCAGCGCTCTATGCTGACGGGGGTGTTGGAAAGATTTCTTCACGTATCGGTTTGGACGTGGCCGCCAATCTCTACAGCACCGAAGACAATCTGCTCGATCAGATCATCAAGGCCAATAAAGACAAAAAGGTCGATTGCATCTTTGTGGATGAGGCGCAATTCCTCACCGCAACGCAGGTTTGGCAATTGGCCCGTGTTGCAGACCATATGAACATTCCGGTGATGTGCTACGGGCTGCGCACCGATTTTCAGGGTAAATTGTTTGAAGGCTCGGCTGAGCTTTTGGCCATTGCCGACATTTTGCGCGAAATCCGCACCATCTGCGAGTGCGGACGCAAGGCCACCATGGTGGTGCGCTATGATGAGCATGGCCAACCCATGCGTGAAGGCGATCAAGTCGCCATCGGCAAAGAGATTTACGTATCCATGTGCCGCAAACATTGGGAAGAAAAAATGCGCGATCCGGGTGTGGTGACCAGTTTTCGACTTGAGCCCAACGCCAACACAGCGCTAACTTTGGATGATGACGACGACGATTCATTGGCCCAATTAGGATAGGTTGAACAAACAATGCCCCATCAAGAAGAGCCAAAAGGCGAGTTGACCTTGCGAACTGTTGCCATGCCAGCAGACACCAACCCGGCAGGTGACATTTTCGGCGGTTGGGTGTTGAGCCAGATGGACATCGCCGGCGGCATTGCAGCGTCGGAACGGGCCAATTCACGTGTCGTCACCGTCGCTATCGAGGCGATGACCTTCATCTCCCCGGTCAAAATCGGCGATGTATTGTGTGTTTACACAACCATCGAAAAAACCGGCACAACGTCCATCAGCGTTTATATGGAAGCCTGGGCCCGCCGCAACCGCGCCACAGATCGGGTCAAAGTGACCGATGGCACCTTCGTTTATGTCGCCTTGGACGCCACCGGCAAACCGGCCCCTGTTAATAAATAGCAGCCCATCAGCACCTAAATCGGCACATCCTTTGGCTCGACACCGTCATATTTTAAGATGAACGGAATATTAACGATGCCGTTCAGCAACCATTCAGGCGCAATATCGTTCTATCTCCCATATGAGAAACAAACTGAATCATTTAGGGAGAGAAAAAATGAGCCTCAGTAAACTTATCAAAACCTCCAGCTTGGCCCTTGCTGGCGTCATGATCTTTACCGGCGCTGCAATGGCTTTCCCTGCATCATCAAAGACAGCACTGAATGTCCGGTCCGGCCCCAGCACCAATTTTCGGGTGGTTGACGCCCTTTATGCTGGTGAGCGGGTGAACGTTGAACGCTGTACCAATTCACGCAGCTGGTGCTATATCACGCACACTGGCCCAGATGGCTGGGTGTCTTCGAAATATCTACAGCGCCGCGGCGATGGCGGCGGCAGCAATGATGGTGGCGGCGATTCAAGCAATGCTTACACAGCCCGCGCAACCACTGCCCTCAATATACGCTCCGGCCCCAGCACCAACCGTAGCGTTGTTGATGCGCTTTACACCGGTGAACGTGTAAGTGTTAATCGCTGTTCTGGCAGCTGGTGCTACATCACACACAATGGTCCTGATGGTTGGGTTTCCAAGCGATATTTGGAACGCATCGGCAGCGGCGGCAGCAGCGGCAGTAGCGATCCCAGCTTCTCATTTCAATTTGGCAGTGACGGTGAGTTCAAGTTCAGTTTCGGCAATCGTCCAGAGCCTCAAGAAAGAGCACGCGCCTGCTTTTACAGCGAACCCGGCTTCCGCGGCCGCAGCTTCTGCCTAGACAAAGGTGAATCTGTCCGCCGTCTGCGGGGTGGCTGGAACGACCAGATCAGCTCCATGCGTGTCTTTGGCGATGTTGAAGTGACCGCCTGTGAACATGCCCGCTACCGTGGCCTATGCCGCACTGTGGACCGCAGCTTCCGTCGGATCGGACCACGGATGAACAATGAGATCTCATCTATCAAAGTCCAGTAGACTTTGAAGATAGCGTGAGCGCTACGGCACCCCCGATCCTTTGGACCGGGGGTGTTGTCGTATTTTAGCCGCGATTGTAGACTTTGCTGAACCGAAGCTGGGGAGGGACCGTCATGCGCATCGCTATTATTATCTCTGCTATATTGCTCGCCATTGGCGTATCCGGTGCTGGCTGGTTGGCTGGCCAATCTTTAGAACGATCTCGCGAACCCATCCGCACCGTCACGGTCAAAGGGCTGGCGGAGCAGCAAGTTAAAGCCGATCTCGGCTTCTGGCCGATCAAATTTGTCGCGACAGGGCCCACATTAGACGCCGCCCGTGCTGAGCTGGAGCTGGCCGAACAGTCCGTTCGCAGTTTCCTAGGCGAACAAGGGTTTGGCGGCGATGACATTCTGGTGCAAAACATCAAGGTGGAAGATCGGTTCACAGGCTATAATGGGGCAAATTACCCCGCAGAGGCCCGCTTCACCCTCACAGAAGATCTGTTGGTCACCACCAATGAAGTGGATCAACTCGCAGAAGCCGCCCGTAACATCACAGAATTGCTCCGCGCTGGTGTCGTGTTCTCGTCAGACGCTTGGTCCGGTGGCCCCTCTTTTGTCTTTACGGGCCTCAACGACTTGAAGGGCGACATGCTCACGCAAGCCACCCAACGCGCCCGCGAAGCTGCACAACAATTTGCCGTCCAGTCAGACTCCAAAGTCGGCAATATCCAAACCGCCAACCAAGGCGTGTTCCAAATCCTGCCAGCTGTCGATATTCCCAATGATCGACCAGATCGCCAAATTGAGAAAAAAGTGCGCGTAGTCACCACAATCACCTATTTCCTCGTAGATTAGGCCCGCCCAATCGCCGAGCGGTTGACATAAGCTGCTCGGCCCTAAAACCCATCAGACTTGCCAAAATGTCGCACCCATGCATTCATTAATCGTTGGTTTGGGGGCGCCAGCAGGCAATTTGCCATATTTGCCTCCAATGTTCTGGGGGACATTATGGAAGAAATCACAACAAATATCAGCTGGATCGCCATAATCGTTGGGGCGGTTTTGGCATTCATCGCGGGCTGGCTTTGGTACTCACCAATGCTGTTTGGCAAAAAATGGGCTGAAGGCAGCGGCGTAGAAATGAATGACGCCTCAAGCATGCCGATGGGCGCAATGGCTGCGCAAGTCATTGGGCTGATCATCGTGGCCTGGTTTGTGGCGGCAATGGCGGCACAAAACCTGCTGCTCAGCACCATTTTGGCCGTCATTGGCTTCACCATTTTGCAATGGTCCGGCAATTCATTTTCCGGCAAGTCCAATTACGCAAAATTGGTGGATGCAGGCTATTGGCTGGTCAGCGTGATCATCATGATCGCCGTGCAGGCCGTCCTATAAAAAAGGGCCCATAGATGGGCCCTTCTCAACTTCAATCATGTGGCTGCCGCACTTAGTGGTTGGCAGCCGCAGCCTCTTTCGCATCGGCAGGGCGGCGCACAAAAAATGCAGCAGCCACGGCAAATGTAAAAATCACCGCGCCGCACATAAACGCCCAGCGAATGCCGCTGGTCAGCGCAGGTATGGCGTCCAATCCCGCCTCGCCTGCCATCCGCGTTTGGATCGACATAACCGCCACAAACAAGGCCACCCCTGCCGCGCCAGACACTTGTTGAATGCTGCCCAACATGGCACTGCCGTGTGAATAGAGTTTCGCGGGAACCGAGCCAAGGCCCGACGTAAAGAGCGGCGTAAACACAAGCGCCAAACCAAGGCTCAACACCATATGACCCACCAGAATATTATAAACGCTCGTGGTTTCGCCAACCTGCGTGAGGGCCCACAGCACCGCCGACACAAGCAAGGTGCCCGGTATCACCAGCGGACGCGGACCATAGCGGTCGTAAAGCCGACCAACCGTTGGGGCCGCCAGCCCCATCAACAACCCGCCCGGCATCAGCAAAAACCCGGTTTGCAGCGCATCGATGCCCAACACATTCTGGGTATAGATCGGCAGCAAAATCACCGTGCCCAACAACACAGCCATGCTGATCGCCAACATGGCAACACAGATGGTGTAAAGTCGAGACTGGAAGGTTCTGAAATCCAACAGCGCCGCATCTTTTTTCTGCAACGACAATTGCCGTAAAACGAACACGACCATGACGACGACACCAACAATTAGCGGTGTCCAGCTTGGCACTCCAGCAATGTCGCTCGTGCCTTCGCCGCTCAAGCCGGACAAGCCATAAACGAGGCCGCCAAAGGCAATCGCAGACAGGATCACGGACAAAATGTCCAAAGGCGCATAGCGCGGCTCCGTCACATTCTTCATATATTTGGCACCCACCGCCAAGGCCAACAGCGCAATAGGCAGCACCAGAATAAACAGCCAACGCCACTCCATAAAGTTCAGCACAAAGCCGGAGATGGCTGGCCCAATGGCGGGCGCAACCGAGATAACAATCGAAATATTGCCCATGGTTTTGCCACGACCTTCAGGCGGCACAAGGGTCATCACCGTAGTCATCAGCAACGGCATCATAATCGCCGTGCCCACGGCCTGAATCACACGCCCAAAGATCAAAAGCTCCAGCCCCGGCGCCACCGCACAGATAAATGTACCGACACTAAAAACACTCATCGCCAAAATGAAAATCGGCCGCGTATTCATCCGCTGGATCAAAAACCCCGTCACCGGGATCACCACGGCCATGGTCAGCAAGAACGCCGTCGTCAACCATTGTACGGCACCCGCCGTCACGTCCAACGCCAACATCAAGCGTGGCAATGCCACGGTCATGATGGTTTCATTGAGAAACACCACAAAGGTGGACACCAGCAAAAGGGCGATCACCAGCCTGTTGCGGCCAGAATGGTCGGGGGCGTCATCGGTTTGAGGCACTGCCCCAACTTCGGATTGATCAATATCGGTCATGAAAACCTTCTTCGCATGCGATGCGGATGGAGGAAAAAGAGTCGGCGGGGCAGCATAAATGCACCCGGGTGCGACATTCTGTCAACATTATTATGAGATTTTCCTTTTCTTGCGGAACACGCCTTGTTCTCTTTACGTTCCAACCTACATTCCCTATACTGATCTCAACAGACTCGCGGTCCGTATCTGCAGCACATCCGCACCAAGGTAGTTTTCATGAGCGACGATAAAAAATCTCAACGGCCGCAGAAGGCCGACTTTTCCATCGACGAATTCATCAGTGAAATCGAAAAAGCGGAAGAGATTGAGGCTTCGAAGCCTTTGCCGCAGCAGCGTTTGAAGAATAAGCGCGCGCTCGATCGTGCTGATGCCGATGCGGCCAAGCGGAAAACCACAAAAACCTCTAATCCGGACACCAAAACCGGCATGTCCAAGCGCTCGCCAAAGTCCAAGGCGAACGCGGTGGAACGGCCCACCAACTTGGATGGCTTTTCCGAGATGCCTCAGGCCGGGTTCAACCATATCCCCGAGGCCAAAGCCAAAAGCAAAGAGAATGCAAAATCGCTCACTGGCTCATCGGGCGGCGTCACCGCGACAGTGCAAGCGCTGCAGGATCTAATTGAACATGGCCGAAAAGAAGTGGAAGGCACCGAGGCGTGGCAACCCCACCGCCCTTCCCGGCCGCCAAAGTTGGAAGGCGGCATCAGCTTTGAATTGGCGACAGATTTTACACCACAGGGCGACCAGCCCGCGGCCATCGCCGAACTGGGCGAAGGCATTGAAAATGGCGAAACCGATCAGGTGCTTTTGGGCGTCACAGGTTCCGGTAAAACCTTCACTGTGGCGTCGCTGATCGCGCAAACACAGCGTCCGGCCTTGATCCTTGCGCCCAACAAAACATTGGCCGCGCAGCTTTATGGCGAATTCAAGAGCTTCTTCCCCAACAACGCGGTGGAATATTTCGTATCCTACTACGATTATTACCAGCCTGAAGCCTATGTGCCGCGCACCGACACCTATATCGAAAAAGAATCCACCATCAATGAACAGATCGACCGGATGCGCCACTCAGCCACCCGCGCCGTGCTCGAACGCGATGATGTGATCATAGTCGCCTCAGTCTCCTGTATTTACGGTATCGGCTCGGTCGAGGGCTATACCTCCATGATCGTCGATCTGTCCGAAGGTCAAAAGATTGATCAGCGCGAATTGCTCGCCGAGCTGGTGGCGCTACAATATAAGCGCAACGAAGCCGCTTTCACCCGTGGCACGTTCCGCGTGCGCGGCGACACCATCGAAATCTTCCCCGCCCACTATGACACCGCCGCCTGGCGCGTCACCCTGTGGGGCGATGAGATTGAAGAAATTGTCGAATTCGATCCGCTCACCGGCAGAAAGGCTGCCAAGCTCAAACATATCCGCCTCTATGCGAACTCACACTATGTGACCCCGCGCCCAACCCTGACCCAAGCGATCAAGCACATCAAAACCGAGTTGCAAGGCCGCCTGCAGGAACTGAACGGCGCAGGCCGTTTCCTTGAAGCGCAACGCTTGGAACAGCGCACCCTCTTCGATCTGGAAATGATGGAAGCCACCGGCTCCTGCGCCGGCATTGAAAACTATTCGCGCTATCTCACTGGCCGCAAGCCCGGCGAGCCGCCCCCAACCCTGTTCGAATATCTGCCCGACAATGCCATGCTGTTCGTGGACGAAAGCCACGTGACCATCGGCCAGCTGGGCGCCATGTATCGCGGCGACTTCCGCCGCAAGGCCACCTTGGCCGAATATGGCTTCCGCCTGCCGTCCGCCATGGACAACCGCCCGCTCCGCTTTGAAGAGTGGAACGCCATGCGGCCGCAATCGGTCTATGTGTCGGCCACCCCGGGCAATTGGGAAATGGACCAGACGGGCGGCGTGTTCGCTGAGCAAGTCATTCGCCCCACCGGCCTTATTGATCCACCCGTGGAAATTCGCCCGGCCACCAATCAGGTGGACGATGTGATCGACGAAGTGAAAAAGGTCGCCAAGCAGGGCTACCGCACTTTGCTGACCACATTGACCAAAAAGATGGCCGAAGACCTCACCGAATATATGCACGAGCAAGGCATCAAGGTCCGCTATATGCACTCGGACGTGGATACGGTGGAGCGGATTGAAATCATCCGCGATCTCCGCCTCGGCGCCTTCGACGTGCTGGTGGGCATCAACTTGCTACGTGAGGGGTTGGACATTCCCGAATGTGCCCTCGTCGCCATCCTCGATGCGGATAAAGAAGGTTTCTTACGCTCTGAAACCTCCTTGATCCAGACCATCGGCCGCGCCGCGCGGAATGTGGACGGTCGAGTTGTGCTTTACGCCGATCGCATCACGGGCTCTATGGAACGGGCGATAGCCGAAACCAACCGCCGCCGCGAAAAGCAAGTCGCCTACAATGAAGAGCATGGCATCACGCCGCAATCGATCAAGTCGAACATCAAAAACATCATGGAATCCGTCTATGAAGGCGACCGCGTCACCGTGGCCACCGGCAAAGACAAGTTCTCTAAAGGTGATGTGCATGTGGGCGACAACCTCGCTGCGACGATTAAAGACCTCGAAGCCAAAATGCGCGACGCCGCCACCAACCTCGAGTTCGAAGAAGCCGCCCGCCTCCGCGATGAGGTCAAGCGCCTGAAAGAAATGGAACTCGACGTGATGGACTCGCATCTGGGCGAATAACATCTCTGGCGGATGGTGAATTCCCTCATCATCCGCCACGCCTTCACCACTCGTGTCCAGATCTCCGCGCCACAAGAAAGACGAAAAAAGCTCACTGCCGCGGTCTTTTTTAAAGCATCTACACGCCCAAAATCACAAAAACCCTCAATAAGATCAATTAGTTTTGATCAGTTTGATTTCTTGACCAACCCCTGAAGCTCAACTAAAAATCAGTTAAAGCAATCAAACAAGGAAATCACATGCGTTACATCATTTTGGCCCTGCTGGTTGGATTAGGGTTCACCTCTCCTGCCGCCGCTCAAACCTTCAGCAGCGGCGACTGGGCCGCCAGCAAAATCGGTCAGGTTTGTTACGTCTTCACAACCCGATCTGCCCGCGACACCTCTGGCGCGCTCGTCTTCCGCTTTGAAAACCAAGGATATAACGCAGGTTTCAGCTATGAATATGCGCCATGGCCCGGCGAAACAGGCGCACCTTGGGGTGAAAATGACTATGTCGCCCTCGAAGTGGACGGGGAAGTCACATGGCTCAGCGACGAAATGCTCGCCGACCTCGGCCCAACCGGCTACAACGCGTCCATGACCAGCGGCTTCGTTTCGGAAATGATCACCGAGCTTAACGGCGCCTCGGACTCGATCGGCTTTGCGATGGAACGCCAGTCAGACGGCGAAACCGTGCTTTACGGCTTGTTCTCACCCGCTGGGTTTACCGAAAGCATGGCCCGCGCTGGCGAAATGTGCCAGTTCAGCCCAAGCGCTTTGCCCGCGAGCTAAACAGCTAAATTTGGCGCGCCCCGCAAATTGCGGGGCCGTCCCTCCATGGCGACCAAACATAACGGTTGAAGGCCGCTCGGTTGCATATCATTCAGGCTCAATCTGCATTACAGTTGCCCGCGAATCCGCGACCAAACTTATTGTCTTAACTTTGAGCCTATGACCAACACCCCCCTCAGCATTCTGCGCGATTATTACGGATATGACGCCTTTCGCGGCCAGCAGGAAGACGTCATCAATCATGTGGTCGAGGGCGGCAATGCCTTTGTGCTGATGCCAACGGGCGCGGGTAAGTCACTTTGCTATCAAATCCCGGCGCTTTGCCGCAACGGCGTTGCGGTTGTGGTGTCCCCGCTGATCGCCTTGATGCAAGACCAGATCAACGCCCTTGATCAAATGAACATCAAATCCGCCGCGATCAACTCAACCATGACTTTCGAAGAAGTGAGCATCGTGCGGCAGCAGGTGCGCGAAGGCACAATTGACCTGCTCTATGTCGCCCCCGAACGGCTGATGATGCCGGACTTTTTGTCCTTCCTCGACAAATGCAACATCGCCCTGTTTGCCATCGACGAAGCCCACTGCGTGTCCGAATGGGGCCACGATTTTCGCCCTGATTACGCGGCGCTCTCGATGCTGGCCGAACGTTTCCCCAATGTGCCCCGCATTGCCCTCACCGCCACCGCAGATGCGCAAACCCGTGCCGACATTGTTCACCGCCTCGCGCTCGACGATGGCCGCAGCTTTATCGGCGGCTTTGACCGTCCTAACATCAATTATTCAATTGCCCTGCGCAATTCCCCCCGCAATCAGGTCCTGCGGTTCCTCAAGGATAAGCACCCCGAGGATTGCGGGATCATCTATTGCCTGTCGCGCAAAAATGTTGAGGAGATGGCCGCATGGCTCTGTGAACAGGGCATCGAAGCGCTGCCTTATCATGCCGGGCTTTCAAGCGAAGTGCGCGCGCAAAATCAGCAGGCCTTTTTGCAGGGTGAGCGGGTGATCATGGTCGCCACTATCGCCTTTGGCATGGGGATCGACAAACCCGATGTGCGCTTTGTGGTGCATATGAACACGCCCAAAAATATCGAAGCCTATTATCAGGAAACCGGCCGCGCTGGGCGCGACGGGCAACCCTCAAATGCGCTGATGCTCTATGGGCTGGAAGATGCCGCCCAGCAACGCCAATGGATTGAAGCCTCCACCGCCCCGTCCGAGCAAAAGCGCATTCAGCATCAAAAACTTGGCGCCCTATTCGGCCTTTGCGAAACCGCTAAATGCCGTCGTCAGGTGCTGCTCAACTATTTCGACGACAATTGCGATCCGTGCGGCAATTGCGACACCTGCGAACAGCCCCCGGAAACCTTCGACGCCTCGATTCCGGCACAAAAGGCCATATCCTGCGTCTATCGCACCGGCGAACGGTTCGGCATCGCCTATCTGATCGATGTGCTGCTCGGCACCGAAAACGATCGCATCACCCAGTTTGGCCACGACCAACTCCCAACCTTCGGCATTGGTCAGGATTTGACCAAACCCGAATGGCAAAACGTCTTCCGCCAATTGATCGCCAGCAATCTGCTGTGCCTCAATCCCGAAGGTCATGGCGGCTTTATGATCACCCGCGCCGGGCGCAACTTCCTAAAAGAAAAACCCGCCCTGCCCATGCGGCACTACGTAAAACCCCTTCGCACCAAACGCAAAGCCCGCAGCAGCGCCGCGACATCGGTGCCGCTCAACACAGAGGATCAAACCCTGCTCAACACGCTAAGATCCGTGCGCAGCGACCTGGCCAAAACCAACAAGGTCCCCGCCTACGTCATCTTCCACGACCGCACCCTTGTTGAACTGGCCCAAGCCAAACCCACCAACCTCGACGCCATGCTGGAAATCAACGGCATCGGCAAATCCAAACTCGACCGCTATGGGCAGGTGTTTTTGGATGTGATCGCAAATGAGGGCAGTTCGGCCTAGACAATTGGGTATCGCACAAACTCCCTCCCCTCGTTGGGCAGGGTCAGGGTGGGAACTACCAAATCTCTGGCATTTTGCAAAGCTGAAAACTCAAATAGATTACCGGATCAAGTCCGGTAATGACGGCGGTGTGTAACGCACTTCCTCAACAAATATCGACTTAGCCCAATCCCATGGAGCATAACCAGCATGGCCCATCCCCCGTCTCCCTAAGGCTTGACCCAAGGGAACAAGCAGCATCTCCAAATTAGCACCGCCTCACCACTCTCCCCCACGTCATTGCAAGACTTGATCTTGCAATCCATTTGCGCCCAGCCATACGGCAATTCACCCAAATCTATGACTAAAGCCGGCGCCACCCCACACCCGTCATCCCCGTGAAAACGGGGATCCAGGTAGGCACAAACCAAGACACACAAAGCCAACAACTTACTCGCGGAAAGTCCCATCTGGATTCCCGCCTACGCGAGAATGACGGTGCCACATTATCGCGAACACCAACCCCAAACCCCGTCACCCTCTGGCTCGACCCGAGGGTCCATGCAGCATTTGCGACTAGACACTCCGCCCAATCACCTCTACCGCCCGCGCAATATCCGCGTCAGTCGTGCGCCAAGACGACACTGAAAGGCGAAACACGCTTTCGCCCTGCCATTTCGACGGGCCAAACCAAACCTCACCCTCGTCGGTGATCCGGTTGAGCAGCGCCTCATTTTTCGCCGCATCGCCGAGCGTGCACAGCACCTGGTTCAGCACAACCCGATTCAGCACAGTCACGCCTTTGGCGCGCAACCCATCAGCAAGTTTTTGCGCTTGGTTGCAATGGCGGGTGACCATCTCGTCCACCCCCTCGCGACCTAAGCTGCGGAGCGCCGCCCAAATCGGCATGCCCCGGCCCCGGCGTGAAAACTCAAGCACCAAATTCTTTTGCGCATAAGGTTCGGCGGTGGAATAAACCGCATCTGAATTCAACGCCGCGGCCAGTTCATCGGCGTGGCGGCAAATGGCCATAGCGCCATCATATGGGGTGTTGAGCCATTTATGGCCGTCCGTGGTCCAGCTATCGGCCAGTTCAATGCCGTCGGTCAGCACCTTTTTGGATGTGCTGGCCCGCGCCCATAGCCCAAAGGCCCCGTCCACATGCACCCAGGCACCCGCTTTTTGCGCCATGGGGATGATCTCAGCAAAACGATCAAACTCGCCCATATTCACTTCGCCAGCCTGCAACACAAGGATAGTTTTATCATCCAGCGCAGGCAATTGCTCTGGGATCACCCGGCCATATTCATCGCAAGGCGCCTCAATCAGGCGGTTCATGCCAAACCCGAGCAGCCGCGCTGCTTTCTTGACGGTGATGTGCACCGTTTGCGGCACCACCAATTTGATTTCGGGCGCGCCCATAAGCCCATCTTCATCCACATTCCAGCCGTGCCGCGCCAAAAGCGTGCGTCGCGCGGCCGCCAAAACTGAAAGGCCGCAAGCGGTGGCGCTGGTGCCAAAGCCAATCTGGCTTTCACGCGGCAGGTCCAGAATGTCCAGAACCCATTTGGTCGCCACCTCTTCGATTTTCGCCATCACGGGCGAATTCACAAATGAAGAGGCACATTGGTCCCACGCCATCGCCAATCGCTCCGCAGCGGCAGCTTCTGGCAGACTTGCCCCAATCACAAAGCCAAAATAGCGCCCGCCATTGCTGGTGACACTTGCCGGATCGCCATAGCGGTGCAACATATTGAGCGTGTCTCCGGCCGCACTCGGCGCCGTGGGCAGCTCTTCATCAAACGCCACCAAATCATCCAGCGCCTGTTGGGTCGGAAACACCCGCCGCTCTGCTACCGAATGCAAATAATCTGCCGCAAGCCGATCGGCTTCGGCCAAAAGCGCCAATTCGTCTAACATAGCTTTTCCCTGAAATGCTCTTAAAGTTCGTTTTTAATCCGCTTGGCAATGGCGGCGATGGCCGCTTCCTCACGCTTATAGAAGGTGAATTTTTTGATCCGTGTGGCTTTGACCAATCCGGCATCGCGCAACAGCGCCAAATGTTGCGACGCGGTGGGTGGGCTCACCTCCAATTTATCGGCAATATACATGGAGCAAACCCCGTCTTTGATCAGGTCGCCATCAACCTGAGGTGGAAAATTCCCCACCGGGTCCTTCAACCATTCCAAAATTCTCAATCGCTTCTCATGGGCTAAAGCGTTCGCCACAAACACAAAATCTTCTTCCATAGTTATTCAATTAGCAAATTGACTAACTGAGTCAATCAAAAACTTATCTCCGCCCCTTTGGCCGGTGGTATAATGGCCCCACTTTTCGCACCAACGCTTTCCAGCGGCTTGTTGACGGACAAGGGGAAAGATGGGGCTTGCCCCATGTGGGAGAAGAGCGAGGCACACCTTCGGACGCGAGGGGGTGGCCAGCTTATCTTGCTTCGCCCGCCACCAAGGGCGTCAGGCGTTCGCGCTTGATGGAGATATTAGGGTCAGCCCTCCAAAAGCAGATAAGCCACGGAAAAATCCTTGCTGCACGAGGTGATGTTGAACTCACCCCATTCCCTAGGATGCCGAGTTGAACATCACCTCGTGCGCCGCAAATCGCCCCTCGACGGTACTGGCCAGTCGAGCAATTTGTCGTGCCCAATCGCCAAAAAACAATATTGAACTTTCTGCCCGCTGTTTGATTTATATCAAATAGAGACCCATTTAATTCAGTTAAATTCAAAGAAAGGGTAGGAAGAATGCTTGAAAAACCTTCACTTATAAGGCGGGCGGCGATTGGTAAAACCATCGGACTTGTCTTTGGTTTGATCGCTTTTTTCATTTTGCCGATGATCACACCGGAAGTCACACTTACCTTCCGATTTGGCGTGGCACTTTACCTTATTATGATGGGCGGCTTTATCGGGATTATGGGTGTGTTCACCTACCATCCGGTGCTGCACATGCCAATGCCCTGGTGGGTGCGTGGCCCAATGATCGGCGGTTTTATGATGCTGGTCTTGTGGATGATCGCGCAACCGCAGTTCGATGCAGTGGCCATCGCCATGTTTGGAGAAAATAGCATTTTCTCTTCCGGCGCTTGGTCAATTGTAGACGGGTTGGTCATTGGCGCCCTAATGAGTTTCCTTGCCACCCGGTTTGGAGGGGAAGGCAAAGAAACTGTCGGTCAGTAACAGAGTAGCTACGGACCGACAGAATAGACGCAACCCCGGCATAGGCTGGGCGGCATTCATCTCATGCCTCGCAAGGGCCCAGAATATCCGGGTTGCGTCTTTTTAAATCGGACAGGTGCTGGGCATGACCTCGCGATCATCCCCTATCTGATCTCTCCGCGAATGCTCGCACCTGTCCGTATTTTTTTCTTCCGCTCACGCCACCACACTGTCAAGCCAGCGCCTACGGTAATCAATGCACCGATCAGGCTGATCCCATCGATCAAATCACCAAATGCAATAAAACTGAACACAATCGCCACCGGCAACATCATAAAGTTGAACGGTTGCAAGATGCTGGCCGGCGCTTCACGCAGCGACATGGTGAACAGCGTATGGGCAATATTGGCGGTGATGATGATTCCGCCAATCATCAACCAACCCTTGGGACCGAAATTTTCAAAGGTGGTGATGCCCACAGCGGTCGACAGCACAATGCCCACCAGCGCCATATAGGCCATGGAGGTGGACGTCCGGTCATGGGACGCCAGCATGCGGGTCACAATCGTATAGCCGGCAAAGCTGAACACGGCACCGAGCTGGAAGATAACGCCCATATTGAACTCCTGAAAGCCGGGACGAATCACGATCATGGTACCGATAAACCCGACGACAATCGCCACCCAGCGGATCAGCCCCACCTGCTCCCCCAATAAGGGAATGGCCAGCATCGTGGTGACAATGGGAAACAGCATAAAGATCGCCTGCGTGTCGGCGAGCGGCAAAAAAGTCAGCGCCGCGGAAAAGCACCAGATGTCGGTCACCAGCAAGGTGCCACGGGTGATTTGCAACAGCGGCTTTTTGCTTTTCAGCGCCGTACGCAATGTACCTTCGCGCCACAGCCAGGCCAAAATAAAGACGCCCACGCCCCAAAAGCGCACCATCACCACCTGGGTAAAGGGATAATCATTGACCATGATCTTCACCATCACGTCCTGCACCCCAAACACAAGAATGGCGGCAAGCGTTAAACTGATCCCCTTGGCCACATTCGCGTCGGCCGGCACCTGAAGCACAGACATTTTGAAATCCCTATTCACAAAAAGCGGAACCACGATATAGTCGCAGCAAAGACTAAAGGGCGACGCTAACAGCGAAACGATACGTTGCCTATGCCAAATACATCGTCGGGGGATGACATTTTGAAATGTCCCCATCACAAAAGGAAATCATTGATGCCGCACATTATTGTTGAATACGCGCAAAACCTGGCTGGCGAGCGAGACATCCAAACAATGTGTGAGGCCATTTTCGATGAGATCGCTACCCACCCGACATTTCCCGACCCAACCGCCATTAAAGTACGGGCCCTGCCTTATCAGCATCATGTGCAAGCATTGGAAAATGACCGGTTTGTGCACGCCACCATTAAGCTGCTGCCGGGGCGTGATGAGGCGACGAAAAAAGAGCTGACCGGCGCGCTGCATGCCTTGCTGCTGAAACGATTGCCCGAGGCGGCCAGCCATTCCGTCGATATCGAAGATTTGTCCAGCGCTTACGTAAAATCAGCGCGATAGAGAGGTTCTCCCATGCTCCGCTTTTTCAAGCCCGTCGGCATTGCCCTGCTCACCCTTGTTGTCAGTCTGCCCCTGGGCGCAAGTGCGGAGACCTTTGGCGAAAAACGCGCGTATTTCAAAGATTGGCTGACCGCCTGCCGCCCTACAACGGGCTATTGTTCGGCCACCACCTACATTAATCCCAATCCGCCCAGCGGCGCCGTCGCGGATTACATCTTGCGTGTGGGCCGGGCACAACAGGCACGCGATTGGGAAATCTCGCTGACCACCGTTGCCACTATGCCCACCAAAGACAGCTTCTTGGTGGTGGAAGACGGTCCGGACACACTCTATTTCAATCGGCCGCTGAGTTTGGCGGCGTATGGCGCGATTAATGACCTGTTTTTCCTCGGCAATGACGCCACGCGCCTGCTGCAAAAGATGCTGGCCAAACAAACGCTCACCGTTGAACTCGATACCGAGGCTGGGCGCCAATCGCTGCAGTTTTCCCTGAGTGGCCTCACCGCCTCTATGCTGTGGATCGATGACCAGCAGGATGCCGTCGGCAGTCCGCGTGTTGCGGGCTATGCGCCAGCCGACTACGAGCGCGCCTTCGCCCTGCCCACCCCGCCGTCAGATATTCCGCAACCCGTTGCAGACCTGCACTTTGAGGGCGATGTGTGTGATTTCGAACCAATCGATGTAGAGAACGCCGGTTGGGAAGTTATGCAGCTGGATCAGGAGAACAGCCTGTTTATGCTGCCCTGCTCTTCCGGCGCATATAATTTGCTTTCGCGCTTCTATATTTGGAATCCAACCCGGCAAACCGCGACGGTGCAGCATTTCGTCGATTATGGCGATACCAGTGGCTGGACCTCGGTGGACTATTTGGTGAACCCATATATCGACCCACATCGTTTGACGATTTCGTCATTCTCAAAATTTCGCGGTTTGGGCGATTGCGGCAGCGCAGGTACATGGCAATGGGCGGGCTACGGTCTACAACTGCGCGAATATCACTACCAACCCACATGCGGCCTTGATTATGATGAGAATGCTGATTTGACGTTCCCACAAATCTTTCCAAAGGACTAGACGTGCGCCTATTCTTACTCACCGGTGCCGCAATGCTTGCCTTTGCGGCCAACTCGCTATTGAACCGAGCAGCCTTGGCAGAAAACGCCATCGACCCGCATAATTTCACCCTGATGCGGCTGGGGTCTGGCGCGATCACCCTGATGCTGATTGCACTGATCGTCAATCGCAAATCAATGCGCGATATTGCTGCCGCCGGGACCTGGCCAAGCGCCATCGCGTTATTTGTTTATGCGCTCGGCTTTTCAATTGCCTATCTTTGGCTCGGCGCAGGTATGGGCGCGCTTATTCTGTTTGCCATGGTGCAATTCACAATGCTTGGCACTGCCATCGCCAAAGGCGATCGCCCCTCGGCGCTGGAAATGGCTGGCTTGGTGATCGCACTGGTGGGTTTCGTTGCGCTGGTCAGCCCCGGCTTCGACCAGGCTCCGGATCTGCAAGCTGTCGGCCTGATGGCCTGTGCGGGTGTTGCTTGGGGCATCTATTCCCTATGGGGACGCGGCTCAAAACACCCCACATTGGACACAGCAGGCAATTTCTGGCGCGCTTTTTTGATCGGCTCTGTGGTGATCGTCCCGATCATAGCCCTGCAACTCAGCCCAGCCTTGGTTAGCTTCAAAGGCATGGCCCTGGCCGTAGCATCCGGCGCACTTGCATCCGGCGTTGGCTATGCCATTTGGTACACAGCGCTGCCCGGCCTCACCCGCACGCGAGCTGGCATTGTGCAGCTGAGCGTGCCCGCATTGGCCGCCATTGCCGGCGTGCTGTTTTTGGGCGAACCGCTGACGCTGAAATTCGGGCTATTGTCAGTGATGATTTTAGCAGGGGTTGGCCTTGCCACGTTGGCCAAACCAAAAGCTAATGCACAAAGTACCGGAAAATAAAGCCAAGCGAGATAAAATATGGCGCGAGCAAAGCAACGATAAAGATGCGCGCGCACAAATTCTTGAAACGCCAAATCAAGAGGGCCGCCAGCAGCACGCCAACCACCAGCTCCACCGCACCAACAATGTCGCCATAGTTGGACCGCTGATAATAAGAGACCGGAGAGAAGAACCGCCAATCGGTGATGGGCCAGAAATGCACATGGGCATCGTCCGTATGCACAGGAAAATCTGACACGACGTGCAACATTGCGCCAGCTGCAAAGATACCGATTAGGCGCCAATAATACCGATATAGCGGCACATACATGGCCAGCATCCACCCCAGAATGATCAGGAATGCATAAAGCGGGATGGAATTGGAGATCGCAGAAAAGCTCTGCCACGGCTCTTGCCAATACATTCCGTCCGGGCTGCGCCACATATTGCCGCGACCGACACCCGTGATGGCGGAAAACGCCACCATGACAAACACCGAAAAGTCCGGAAAAAAGCCGCCGAAAAAGGCCAGCATGTTTTGCTTTTTGGGCGCGTCGCGCCGGGTCAATATGGCACCGGCAATCAATATATGAGTTGTCGTAATCATCTAGCGCTCCACAAAAAAATATTCTAGGCGCAAAACCAAAGGGAGAGCCAGTGCGTTAACAAAATTGTGAGAAACAATACCGAGAAAAAGCCATACCAAACAAATTTTGATGAAAAGGTTGGAAACTCCATCCAATACCTTTAAATCTCTTCCACACATACCATATCAGGTGCTCTTGTGTTTTGCGACGTTTCTTGTCACTACCTGTCGCGAATGATCATATGAAAAGGTTGCGATGCCCTATTTTCTGCTCATCTTAGGATTGGCCACGCTAGTTGTAACTGGCGATTTGTTGGTTCGTGGCGCTGTTGGCGTATCGACCCGAATGGGCATCCCCCCACTTGTAATTGGTTTAACCGTTGTGGCGTTCGGCACGTCCGCACCCGAACTGGTGGTATCCATTTCTGCCGCGCTTGATGGCGCTTCAGGCTTGTCCATCGGTAATGTGGTCGGGTCAAACATCACCAATATTTTGCTGGTTCTAGGCTTCCCGGCATTGTTTTTCGCTATCGACTGCAAGCAAACAGGATTACGCCGCTCCACTAGCTTTATGATCTTGGTGTCAGTGTTGTTGATTGTGTTGAGCGTTGACGGCGTGATCAACCATGTCGACGGCCTGATCTTTTTGGGGCTTTTGGCAGGTTACCTGCTCTATAACGGCTTTGAAGCCAACAAAATGCGCAAACGCGGCCAGAACATCGAAGAGCTCATGGACGAGATCGACGATGCGCCCGAAGATCCCAAAAAGATCGCGATCTATTTGATCATCGGCGTTATTGGTCTGCCCCTAGGTGGCAAACTCACCACCGATAGCGCGTTGGACATTGCGGCCATTTGGGGCGTTGCCGACAGCGCGGTGGGCTTGACCATCGTTGCATTGGGCACGTCATTGCCAGAACTGGCCGCAGGAATGTCCGCCGCGCTGCGGCGTCAATCCGCTGTGGCCATTGGCAATGCCGTTGGCTCCAACATCTTCAACATCCTCTCCATTCTCGGCATCACAGCGCTGATTGTGCCGCTGCAGGTGGCACCGAACTTTATGGTGTTTGATTATTGGGTGATGTTGTTTATCGCCATCGGTCTGGCCCCCGTCGTGTTTATGCACCGCTCAATCGGCAAGATTGAGGGCGGTGCGATGAGCATTGCCTATGTTGTTTATCTTGTAGTTGTCTTTCAAATTGGACATCAACTGGCTGAAGGGCTACCCATTGGATAATGCAAAAACAAACATTTCTCATCACAGGCGCCGCTAGTCGCATCGGCGCAGCCATGGCAAAAGGCATGGCCGAAGACGGCCACAACGTGGTTATCCATTATAACCACTCAGACACTGAGGCTGCCCAATTGGCAGACGAGCTCAACACAAAGGGATACAGCGCCGCCATTGAGGGCGCAGACCTCACCGATGCCGAACAATATGACACGCTGATTGAGCGCGCTTCGAAACATTTTGGCCCGATCACCGGGCTGATCAACAATGCCAGCCTGTTCAAGCCAGACACTATCGACGATTTGACCCATGAAATGTGGCACAAGCATTTCAGCGTGCACGCTGAAGCGACCATGTTTTTGGCCAAACATTTCGCGGCACAATTGCCAAACGATCAAGCGGGCCTCATCGTCAATATGATTGACCAACGGGTTTGGGCGCTCAAGCCAAGCTTTTTCAGCTACACCCTCTCTAAATCTGTGCTCTGGACCGCCACGCGCACGTTAGCGCAAGGACTTGCCCCACGTATTCGCGTTAATGCAATTGGCCCCGGCCCGACCCTTCAGAATGAGCATCAGACTGAAGAAGATTTCCAAGAAGAGTTGGAAAGCCTGCCGCTTAAGACCGGGCCAGCGCTGGACGAAATTGTGGACACGATCCGCTATTTTTTGAGGGCAAAATCCGTAACCGGGCAGATGATCGCGATGGATGGGGGACAACATCTCATTTGGGCCGATCTTGGTGAAACAAATTAGTTTTTGCGCTATATTTGAGTCGCAATGAGTGAAGCGACCCCATCCCCCGGCCCAGAGATCATTAAACAGTTTGTGAAAACCCTGCCCACCGGGCCCGGGGTTTATCGCATGCTGGATGACCAGCAAAATGTGATCTATGTGGGCAAGGCCCGCAACCTCAAAGCGCGGGTGACAAACTACACCCGTTATGAGGGCAATTCGGTGCGCATCGGCCGCATGATCGCCGCCACCCGCTCGATGGAATTTGTCACCACAAATACCGAGAGTGAAGCGCTGCTGCTTGAAGCCAACATGATCAAGCGGCTGCGGCCCCGCTACAACGTGTTGCTGCGCGACGATAAGAGCTTCCCCTATATTTTGCTGGCGACAGAGCATGAAGCCGCCGAACTAACGAAACATCGTGGCGTGCGCCGCAAAAAAGGACATTATTTCGGCCCCTTTGCGTCCGTCACCGCAGTGAACCGCACCATTGCTGCGCTGCAAAAAGCGTTTCTGTTACGCAATTGTTCCGACAGCTATTATCAAGGGCGCACCCGCCCCTGCCTGCAACACCAGATCAAACGCTGCGCCGCACCCTGCACCGGCGAAATCTCAATCGAAGATTATCAAAAACTGGTGCAAGACGCGGTCGACTTTTTGTCCGGCAAATCCAAAAGCGTGCAGGCTCAATTGTCGAAAGAAATGCAACAAGCATCCGAGAATTTGGACTTTGAACGCGCCGCCCTGCTGCGCGATCGGATATCTGCGCTCGCGCTGATCCAATCCCAAGGCGATATGAGTGCGCAATCGCTTTCCGAAGGCGATATTTTTGCCATTCACCAAGAAGCGGGCCGCTTCTGCATTCAGGTCTTTTTCTTCCGCGCCCACCAAAACTGGGGCAACCGCGCCTATTATCCACGCGCCGACAAGAGTTTAGAAGAATCTGAAGTGCTGGAAGCATTCGTAGCGCAGTTTTATGAAAGCCGCACACCGCCAAAGGTGGTTTTGCTGTCTCACCCGGTGGACAATCCAAAGCTGTTGCAAGAAGCCCTCTCGATCCGTGCTGATCGCAAAATCGATCTGCAGACCCCGCAGCGCGGCGAAAAGCGCCAACTCGTGGAACATGCCCTCGACAATGCGCGGCAGGCACTTGGACGGCAATTGGCGGAGAGTGCCTCGCAAACCAGTCTGCTTGAAGGCATGGCAAAAACATTCAATTTGGATGAACCGCCCAAACGCATCGAGACATATGATAACTCACACATTCAAGGCACCCACGCGGTGGGCGCCATGGTGGTGGCGGGCCGGGAGGGGCTTTCCAAAAAGCATTACCGCACCTTCAACATCAAGTCAGAGGAACTGACGCCCGGCGACGACTTTGGCATGATGAACGAAGTGCTGACCCGCCGCTTCAAACGTTTGGTGACCGAATATGAAAAGCCAGACGAAGAACTGACCAAAGACCCCGCTTACATGCCGGACTGGCCGGACGTGCTGCTGATCGATGGCGGCAAGGGACAGTTGAATGCGGTACGCAAAGTGCTTGAGCAATTCGACTTGCCGCAAAAAGTCACCTTGATCGGCATCGCCAAAGGCGAAGAGCGCAATGCCGGGCGCGAAACCTTTTTCATTGAAGGCCGTGAACCGTTTATGCTGCCCGCCCGCGATCCGGTGCTTTATTATGTCCAACGCCTGCGCGACGAGGCGCACCGCTTTGCCATTGGCACCCACCGCGCCAAACGCTCTAAAGCCATTGTGAAAAACCCACTGGATGAGATTGAAGGCATTGGCCCCAGCCGCAAGCGCAATTTGCTCAACCATTTCGGATCGGCCAAATCGGTCGGCCGCGCGGCGCTCTCCGATTTACAGTCGGTACCCGGCATATCAAAACAAATGGCGCAGACCATTTACGACCATTTCAATAGATCATAAACTCGGCCAAAATCTCTGGCACAAAGGCTTTCTCATGAATTTGCCCAATCTTTTGACCATCTTCCGAATCGTGGCGATCCCCGCCATCATCTGGTTGGTGTTTATTGACAATAATGTGGCCCGCCAGGTGGCTTTTGCGCTCTATGTGGTGGCGTGTATTACCGACTATTTCGATGGCTATCTCGCCCGCAAAATGAACATTGTGTCGGACCTGGGACGCATGTTGGACCCTATCGCCGACAAACTGCTCGTCGGCACCTTGCTGATCGCGTTTGCCTATACGGGTGAATTCAACCAAATCGAGACATGGCTGGCCATCGCCATCATGTTCCGCGAAATCGCCGTGGCTGGTCTGCGCGAATATTTGGGCAATGCACAAATCACAGTGCACGTCTCCAAGCTGGCAAAATACAAAACCACCCTGCAACTCGTGGCACTTGGCATCTTCATGCTGGTGCCCCTGGTGCCCAGCGTTGCCTCAGCGGCAAACGGCCTGCTTTGGGTGGCCACGCTTCTGACGGTTTATACCGGCTATGAATATTTCGCCGGGGCATGGCCAAAGCTGACAGCAGGAGCGAGCGGCAAATGATTATTCGCTACTTCGCGTGGATTCGCGAACGGCTCAACCGCGATGAGCAACAGCTGGAGCTGCCGGACAATGTGAAGACGGTACAAGATGTGTTGAACCATTTACGCGCCATCGACGAAGATTTTGCCTTTGTCCTGCCACCGGAAACTGTATTCCGGGCGGCACTCGACGATGAGTTGGTGGAACTCGACACTCCCCTCGGCAGCGCCAAAGAGCTTTCAATTTTCCCACCGATGACGGGGGGATGATGGGCATCAGCGTCACCATTCAGGCTGAAATTTTTGATGCGGGCGATTTGGTCAATCAATTCACCCGAGATATGCCCGAAGCCGGCGCCGTGGCGACCTTTACCGGGCTGGTGCGGTCCAAACCGGAGCAGCCGATCAAAGCCCTGATCCTTGAGCATCACCCTACAATGGCGCAAAAGCAGATCGAGCGATTTGCCCAAGAGGCCGTGGACAAGTTTGACCTGCTGGCAATCCAAGTGGTGCATCGCTTTGGTGAAATGAAAGTCGGCGAACCGATTGTGCAAGTGATGGCCGCGAGTTCTCATCGACAAGCCGCATTCGACGGGGCCAATTATGTGATGGATTGGCTCAAAACCGATGCCCCGTTCTGGAAAAAGGAAGTGGGGGCGGACGGCGCCCACTGGGTTGAGGCGCGAGACAAGGACGAAGCTGCCAAGAACAAATGGACAAAATAAAACGCCGCCTCAAATGAAGCGGCGTTTTTCAATTCGATAAAGGCTGACTTATTCAGCAGCTGCCTTTTTCGGCTGCACCGCATCTGCATAAGCCTCGATCATTTTTTGACAAATGTCGCGCTTCTCAAAGATGGTGCCTTCGATTTCAGCAACAGGCGTGACTTCAGCCGCAGAACCGGTCAGGAAGCATTCTTCAAAATCGCCAATTTCGTCAGGCATAATTACCCGCTCAATGACGTTGATGCCCTGCTCTTTCGCCAACCCAATAACGGTGCGACGGGTAATGCCATCCAAGAAGCAATCAGGCTTTGGCGTATGGATTTCACCATTTTTGATGAAGAACACATTCGCGCCAGTCGCCTCCGCCACATAACCGCGATAGTCGCGCATCAATGCGTCTGAATAGCCTTTGGCTTCGGCGGCGTGCTTTGAAAGGGTGCAGATCATATAAAGACCTGAAGCCTTAGACGCGAATGGCGCAGAATCTGGCGCCGGACGCTGCCAATCAGACCAAGCCAGGCGCACACCTTTGAGCTTTTCTTCCATGGAAAACAGGCTCGGCCATTCCCATGCGGCAATCGCCAAATGAACAGGGTTGTTGTGGGCGCCAAGGCCCAACTCATGCGACCCGCGCCACGCTAGGGGGCGCATATAGGCGTTGGTGAGATTGTTCTTCTCCAACACCTCGCGGCAAGCGGCGTCAATTTCGTCAGCTGAATATGGAATTTCGAAATCCAGAATATTGGCGGATTTGCGCAAGCGCTCAGAATGCTCGTGCAACTTGAACACTTCGCCATTATATGCCCGCTGCCCTTCAAACACGCTCGACGCGTAATGCAAAGCATGGGTCAACACATGCACCTTGCACTCTTTCCACTCGCGCATCTCTCCATCAAACCAGATCCAACCATCACGTTGGTCTAAAGGTACACCGGCCATTTTCTTCTCCCTCAAATCGGCTTTTGGCCCGAAATTATGTTTGAAATCACTTATGCTGAGCCATAAATCGGCATATTTTGCATTTGACAAGCTGCCGATCTTGGCAAATGGCCCAAGCTTTGGGATAAGTGTAAATCAAACTGTGAACAGGGTGAAGCATGACAGCCAATAAAATAAATGTCAACAAGGCTGACATAAATTCCGATTCTGATCATCCTTCAAAGGATATTATGGATGCTATGCCCCTTGATTTAATGGGCCTTTTATTCTTCGCATATCGTGATTTTGTGCACGAAGCTGACGCGTTATTGTCGAGACAAGGCTTTGGCCGTGCCCACCACCGGGTGCTTTATTTCGTCAATTTGCGTCCCGGCATGACCGTCGCGGACTTGCTCGACCTGCTAAAAATTACCAAACAAAGCCTCGCCCGCGTGCTGCGGCAACTGATCGACAATGGCTATATCGAACAAAAGATGGGGCAAAAAGATCGCCGTAAACGGTTGCTTTTCCCCACCGCCAAGGGCGCAGAATTTTTCACTGCCCTTTCGGCCAACCAGTCGCAACGTATGCGTGAGGCTTTGGACAAATTGCCCCCCGAAACCAAAGAAACGGTGGCGCGGTTTTTTGTTGAAATGATTGATCCGGAAGATCACAGCAAACTTAAAAATCTGAATATTATTCAAAATTAACATATAGGGGCCAACCTAAGCGACCCGCTGCCCGTGCACATATGCCTTGTGTTGTCCGCGTCCGGCTCTCTTGGCACCATAAAGTGCGATGTCCGCCTCCGCACGCAACCGCTCAATGTCGAGTTTAGCGCCCCGCCCCAATGTGATGCCAATGCTCACTTCGCATGACACTTTCTGCCCTTTATAAACCCATGGGGCACGCAACGCCTCGTTCAATGTGTTCGCCAATTGCCCTGCCTGCTCCAAGGATTGAAAACGCTTTGAAACAATAGCAAATTCATCGCCGCCAAGGCGGGCGACAAAGTCCGCTGGATCAATCACTTTTCGGATCGTCTCCCCCGTATGCCGCAGCAATGCATCGCCCGCATTATGCCCCACGCTGTCATTGATCTGCTTAAAATGATCCAAATCGACAAAAAACAACGTTAACGGACATCCGATCTCGTGCGCTGCTTTTGCCTTGCGCGCAATTTCCTTATCAAAATAGCGACGGTTGGGCAGCGTTGTCAGCGCATCATGCATGGATTCATAGGCCAGCTTTTTCTCCATCATGCGCTTTTCTGTAATATCTTCATGGGTCCCAATCCACCCGCCCAAGGGCGTCGGCGAATGGACAGATTTGATGATCCGGCCATTGCCCAAATATGTTTCAGCAACGTGCTCCTGACTTTGGCGCACATCACGCATAATATTCTCCAACAGCTGACGGGGCGCACCGGCAAAATCACCATTCTTGGCCTGGACGGCCAACAGGTCGAAAAACGACACCCCGGCATAAACATCCGCCTTCGTCATGCCGAACATATGGGCATATTTGTCATTCCACACGGTCAGCTTAAAGTTGCGATCAAAGCACGACACACCTTGGTTCATATTGGCCAAGGTTACAGACAGCCGCATATTGCTCTTCTCGATCTGCTCTTGCGAACGGGCCAAACCAGATATGGCCACCGCAATGGCGTAGGATGGCAATATGGCCAGCAAGGTGAGCAATTGCGCTTCAAATACCTGATCGCGCAGCCGTAACCCGGAATTGTTTTGCGGCCACAGCCCGAAAATGACCAGAAGCGACACACCAATCACCAGCACAGAACCAACAGCAGCGACCTTAAAAGGCTTGCCTTGCAAAGCGAGCCAGCAACTTGGCGCCATAAAGGCCAGCGCCAAAGGCAAGTTAAGCACATGCAGCGTCAACATGCTGAAGACCGAGCACAGCAACAAAATTGTCAGCGATTTCAGGACAGGCAAAAGCGTTTTGCGGTCAAATGCAAAACCGCTCCAGCGTGGCCAGCCGGTAGAAAGAAGGGGCAACAAAACAATGATGGAACTCAATGTGTCACCGCCCCACCAATAAATCAGGCTGTTGGCAAAGGGCAGGCCAAATCCGGTATGAATTGTGGAGGCCCCAATCACCGCGCCGGGTAACACGAGGAATGTCAGCACCCCGAGAAAATACATAAAACTTTTGGGCGTTTCGATCGGCGTTTCGTCTAGCTTCAACGCGCGCAACCCAATCGTCACCAAAAGGATTTCCAAGCCGTTGGCAAATGGCAAGCCTAAAATCAATATCAGCGGGTCACCGAACAGCAATTGCGTTGCAATATTGCCAAGAAATGCGCCCAACAAAACGGCAGGCAGATGCCACAAACCATAGATTAAGCACAGCGCCACCATGGCCGCATTGGCAGGCCAAAACACAGCCACGTCATGCGAAAGACGCGCGAGGCAAACACCGCCAGTCGCCAAAACCAAAAACAACAGAAATGAAGCGAAAAAGATTTTACCGCTTTGAATAACCCCAACAGAATTCAAGACAAATTCCTTCAACTCCGCGAATTGACTGCATAAAAACAGCGCGCACGCTAGAGTAGTGACGAAATGATTGATCGAAGGTTACTGCAGAGCGCGGATTAGCGGGGGATTCCCCAATTTATACTGAAAAATTATAATTTTATTCAAAAACGCTTTAAAAAACGGTCAAAAAACGGCCACGTACCTTCAAAAAAGCTACATCAACCGCTGCCCGTTGGGCACCATTTTGTCTGTCGCGGCAAGCACGATATCGCCGTTTTCATCGGCGAAGCCCAAGGTGAGTACTTCTGATTTAAGCGGGCCAATTTGGCGCGGCGGAAAATTGACAACGGCCATCACCTGCCGCCCCACCAACTCATCGGCCTGATAATGCACGGTGATTTGCGCCGATGACTTTTTGATGCCGATATCATCGCCAAAATCAATCAACATAATATGCGCAGGCTTACGCGCTTCCGGAAAGGGGCGAACTTCCACGATCGTGCCCGTACGGATATCCACTTTCATGAAATCGTCAAAGCCGATTTCCGGCGCAATTGCATCACTCATCTTCGCCCAACTCCCGTGCCCGCTCGATGGCTGCACGCACTGTCTTTTCCATCAAGGGCACCAGCCCATCTTCGGACATAAGCACCTGTAATCCCGCATAAGTCGTGCCATTCGGAGACGTTACATTCTCACGCAATTGTTCGGCACTTGTCTGATTGTCATATTCCAACAGCCCTGCGGCACCAACAATGGTTTGCCGCGCAAATCGCATCGCCATTTCCGGTGGCATACCATTGGTTTCAGCTGCCTCAGCCAGGGCTTCAACCATGTAAAACACATAGGCAGGGCCCGAACCGGCAACACCGGTGACTTTGTTGATGTCATCTTCTTCGTTCAACCACACCACATCGCCTGATGCTTCAAGCAAATTGTCAGCAATCATTCGATCTTGTGGATCAACAGCCCGGTTGGAAAAGACACCTGTGATGCCTTTGCCAATTTGCGCAGGCGTGTTCGGCATGGCGCGGATAACTTTCGCGCACCCTGACAGCTTTTCCATCTTGGCGATGGAAATACCCGCCATCACCGAAATCAGCACACTATCATCGCCAATCGCTGGCTTGATGGACGCCAAAACATCGTCAGCCACCTGCGGCTTAACAGCCAACACAATGACCTGTGCATCTTTGTCCGGCACAGATTGATAGATCGTCAATCCAACAGTTGAGGCTTTGTGGCGCACAGACGAGGATGGATTAGGATCCACCAAAATCAAACGATCAGGGGATAGGCCAGCATCAAGCCAACCGTCGGCCATCGCCATCCCCATTTTACCTGCGCCAACAAGAACAACCGGACCGACATCACCCAACATTTAAGCTTCACCTACTGTTTCAAAAATAACATGCGACAGCGCTTCTGAAGCGGGTTTGCCTGCCCACACCACAAATTGAAAGGCCTGATAATATTGATCGCAGCTTTCAATGGCTGAGTTCAACAAGGCCTCGCATTGCGAAGGAGAGACTTCTGCACCGCCGCTCAACAAATGCGCGTTACGGAACAGCACCATATTTTCTTTGCTCCAAATGTCAAAATGACCAATCCACAATTGCTCGTTGATTTGCGTGATCAATTGTTTGACTTCGGCGCGGCGGGCTTCTGGCACCTTGAGATCAAATGCACAGGCAATGTGCAGCGATTCCAAATTTTCCATCCAGGAAAAGGAAACGTGATAGTCGCTCCAACTCCCTTTGACAGAGATTGAAATTTCATCGGCATCTTGCCGTTCAAACACCCAATCATTGATGCCGGCAATGTGCTCAATAATATCCACCGGGTGCACCACCCGGTCGTGTTCCATCTCTAATAGCGACATAATGCGCCTCGCAAAAAAGCTCGTGTTGCAGGGGGCAAAAAACGGTTTTGCCCGAATTAGATACGCAAAGATACTCAAGATATTCGGGTCTGCTTCTGGACCCACGCGCCAAGAAAGGTGCGTCGCTTTTGCGAATCTACCGCGTTACAACAAAGCGTAGCACCGACCATCAAATGCGAAACCCGCCAATTGGAGAATCCCACATCATTCTTTGTTGATGATCGGCCCGAGATGGTTAATGAGGCGTTAAGATGAGTGACTTATCCACCGGAAACCCGGTTCAAATTGACACAAAACCGTTACTTTTTAAGCGCGTCAATGTCTTTGCGCAGCTGCTCAATCTCTTCATTTTGCGCCGCCAATTGGGCTTTAACCGCCTCAAACTCTTCGCGTTTGACCAAATCAAGATCGTTCACAACGCGCTCCATTTGTGACTTGACCGCAACTTCGATCTCGCGGCGCACGCCGTCTGCAACACCCGCAGCATCATTCATCAGCTTGCTCAAATCGTCGAAAAACTTATTGCCTTCACGCATATTTGTACCTGCCTTTCAAAAAGGGTACTCGATTTCTATATAGAGCTTATGTAAGCACGCAATCGCTGCTTGACCAGCCCCCAATGGAGCGGCAAGCTGTCGCCAGTGTTTTTAAAATGGGCGTGAGCCACAAACGAAACAACAAAGGAACGTGAACCAACGTGCCCTTCCCCAATATTGATCCCATCGCCCTCTCCATCGGCCCTCTGGCCATCCGCTGGTACGCACTGGCCTATCTGGCAGGCATTGGATTCGCCTTTTTCTATGGCCGCCTCTTGATCAAACAAAAGCCTCTTTGGCATCAATCCACCCCGCCCATGACCGCGACACAGCTCACAGACTTTGTGTTTTGGGCCATCATCGGCGTTATTCTGGGTGGTCGCTTGGCCTATGTGCTGTTTTATTCGCTTCTGGTCGGCGGCGATTATTATCTCAACAATCCTTTGTCGATTCTCGCGGTGTGGGAAGGCGGCATGTCGTTCCATGGCGGCCTATTTGGCGTTGCCCTCGCCGCTGTCTTTTTCGCCCGATATTTAAAACAAAGCCCGCTATCTGCCCTCGATTTGATGGCGGCCATTGCCCCCATCGGCCTTTTGCTCGGCCGCATCGCAAACTTTATCAATGGCGAGCTATATGGTCGCGTCACCACCATGCCATGGGGCGTGGTCTTTCCAGAAGGCGGCCCGGACCCGCGCCACCCCAGCCAGCTTTATGAAGGACTTTTAGAAGGTCTGCTGTGCTTCATCATCCTGCGCATCGCTACACATAATGCTATGGCCCTGCGCAAGCCGGGCTTGGTGGCGGGTCTCTTCGCCATCATCTACGCCCTATCGCGCATTCTGGTGGAATTTGTACGCGAACCGGACGCGCATATCGGCCTGTTGCCTTATGGCCTGACCATGGGCATGGTCCTTTCCATTCCGGTTGGGCTGATCGGCGTTGCGCTCGTAATCAATGCGGCTCGCACCAAAAAAGGAGGCCGCGCCATATGAATGATCACCTCAGCCTCTCAGACTTGATCAATGTGCAAATCAAGGCGCAGGGCCCCATGTCCTTGTCGACCTATATGAATTTGTGCCTCACCCATCCCACACTGGGCTATTATCGCAAGGCAGACCCATTGGGACGTCAAGGCGACTTCATCACCGCGCCCGAGATCAGCCAGATGTTTGGCGAAATGCTGGGCGTGTGGGTGGCTCAAATCTGGCAGCAAATGGACAAGCCGAAAAAATTCACCCTCGCCGAACTGGGCCCGGGGCGCGGCACACTCATGGCCGATATGGTGCGCATTTTCCAAGGCGTCCCCGATATGATGGACGCCCTGAGCATTCAATTGCTGGAAACCAACCCGGTGTTGAAACAGGCGCAGGTTGACGCCATAAAAGGCACACCACTCAATTGGGTGGAAGAGATCCACCAGCTGGCGGACATTGAGGGCCCCTTGATTGTTGTGGCCAATGAGTTCTTCGACGCGCTGCCCATCAAACAATTCCAATACACCAACGGCAACTGGTTTGAGCGCGTGATTGGATTGAAAGATGACGACCGTGTTTGGGGCCTATCCCCAACCCCCATGCCGACCGACGCTTTCCCCGCAAAAATTGCAAAACCAGAGGAAAACGCCATTTGGGAAATGGCCTATCCGGCGCAAAAAAACATGGAAGAGTTGGGCGCACTGGTGGCGGAAAAGACCGGAGCGATTTTGGCCATCGACTACGGCTATGCCGAAACCCAAACCGGCGACACCTTGCAAGCGCTGGAAAAGCATAAAATGGTCGACCCGCTGGCCCATCCGGGCGCCGCCGACCTCACAAGCCATGTGGATTTTGAAGCGCTGAGCGAAACGCTGGACCGAGACAAGCTCAATATTTGCCCGCTGATCAGCCAAAAAGACTTCCTCAAAGCCATGGGGATTGAAATGCGGGCGCAGGCGATCATGGATCATATTCCTGACGCCAGACAAAAGGTTGAAAACGACCTTGAGCGTCTTATTGGTGACAAACAAATGGGCCAGCTTTTCAAGGTGCAGGCCATTGGATCAAAAAATATGGTACCCTATCCCTTTGAGGCAAGCTGATGACGGATATCGCGCAAAAAGCAGACCATTTGAGTTTTGACGGCATCACCCACGGCTTCTTTGGCCGGGCCGGCGGGGTTTCCCCTGCGCCATTTGACAGCCTGAATGTGTCGATTAAACAAGGCGACAGCCAAGAAAACGTCACCGCCAATCTCACCATAATTGCTGACCAGCTGGGCATTCAGCCGGGTAACTTTGGGCTATTGAAACAAGTGCACTCCATCAATGTTGTGCAATTTGACGGCAAAGCCGACTGGGACAACCGCCCCGAGGCGGATGGCATCGTCTCCAATGTGCCCGGCACAGCCATCGGCATCCAAACGGCGGACTGCGGCCCGGTTTTGTTTTGCGACCCGGACAATAAGGTGATCGGCGCGTGCCACGCTGGGTGGAAAGGTGCCGTGGGCGGCATTGTGCACCGCACGCTCGACGCCATGGAAGAGCTGGGCGCCAATCGCCACAAAATTCACGCGGTGCTTGGCCCTTGTATCCACCCGGAAAACTATGAGGTGGGCGACGAGTTCAAGGCAAACGTGCTCAAGGATTGGCCCGAACTTGAGGGACATTTCCCCTATCCCCCTGGTGCGACCAAACCCCACTTTGACCTGCCGGGCACCATCGTGCACCAACTCGAATCGGCACACTTGCATACCGCGGCACATCTCGACATTTGCACATATGCGAACAATGAGACCTATTTCTCCCACCGCAAAGCCACACATTTGGACACAAAAACCGGCCGACAACTGTCTGCCATTGCAATTTTGTGACAAAAATTAAGCAAAACGCACGATTCAACTTTTGACTGTGTTGAACCCAACGCCTGTGGGGTATAAGCAAACTTTAGGCGTGGATCAGAATTATCTCAAAGGGCATGGGCAAATGAAGCTGGTAACAGGGAACTCCAACATTCCGCTGGCCAAGGCAGTCTCCGAATATTTGGAGACGCCTTTAACAGATTGTGTTGTAACCAAATTCGCTGACAAAGAAATCTTTGTTGAAGTGAACGAAAACGTAAGGGGGGAAGACGTTTTTGTGTTGCAATCAACATCCTACCCCGCAAACGACAATTTGATGGAACTGCTGATCGTTATCGACGCACTGCGTCGGTCTTCAGCCCGTCGCATCACCGCCGTCATTCCCTATTTCGGTTATGCACGGCAAGATCGCAAATCTGCACCACGGACACCGATTTCGGCGAAACTGGTCTCCAACCTGATCACCGAAGCAGGCGCAAACCGCGTTCTAACTTTGGATCTGCACGCAAACCAAATCCAAGGCTTCTTCGATCTTCCAACCGACAACCTGACATCAGCACCCGTGATGGTGCGCGACATCAAGCAACATTACGACACCAGCAAAGTTATGGTTGTGTCGCCTGATGTGGGCGGCGTTGTGCGCGCCCGGAACGTGGCCCGCCGCATTGGCGCCCCGTTGGCGATTGTTGATAAACGTCGCCCCAAGGCTGGCGTTTCAGAAGTGATGAACGTGATCGGCGATGTGGAAGGCCATTCTTGCATTATGATCGACGATATTGTCGACAGTGGCGGCACCCTGTGCAATGCGGCTGAAGCCCTCTTGGAAAAAGGCGCAAAAGAAGTTTCCGCCTATATCACCCACGGCGTGCTTTCCGGCACAGCTTGCGAACGTGTGGGCGGCTCCAAGCTGAAAGAATTGGTCATTTCAGATTCAATCTTGGAAACTGATGTAGAAGCCGCAACAGCAAATATTCGCCGTTTTTCCATCGCGGAATTGATGGGCGAAGCGATTGCGCGGACCGCTTCAGAGCAATCTGTTTCCTCGCTTTTCGACTAGGAAATTGCACCTGAATTGACGATTTAAGGGGCGCAAACACTGCGCCCCTTCTTTTTTGGCCTTTTGCACGAAGATTCTTCGCCCTACCCCATTGCCCAAACACGATAAACCCAGTATACACCGGGCCTTGAAACGCCGCGTGCACCCCTGGAGGACGTCGGCGTGCATTCAGGACATGGGGTTCTGATGCATCAAACATTCTGGAGAATATCCATGAGCGCTGAGCTTAAAGCCAAAGCGCGGGACCGGGTTGGCAAGGGGGCCTCTCGTGCACTGCGTCGTGAAGGCCAAGTTCCTGCCGTTATTTACGGTGACAACAAATCCCCGCTATCAATTACAGTGACCTACAAAGATGCAATGAAACGCATCCAAATGGGCGGTTTCCTGTCTCAAGTGATCACAGTCGACGTGGATGGTGAAAACCACCGCGTTATTCCGCGTGATTATCAGCTTGAGCCAGTACGCGACTTTTTGGTGCATATCGACTTTTTGCGCGTTTCTAAAACATCTGTTCTCAACGTTGAAGTGCCTGTGCACTTCATCAATGAAGAAACAAGCCCTGGCTTGAAGCGTGGCGGCGTGTTGAACGTGGTGCGTCACACAGTTGAATTGAGCTGCCCTGCTGACAGCATTCCAGAATTCCTGGAAATCGACCTCGCGTCTGCTGAAGTTGGCGACAGCCTGCACATCTCAACTGTTGAATTGCCAAAAGGTGTTACACCGGTCATCACTGATCGTGACTTCACCATCGCAACTATTGCTGCGCCTTCTGCCCTCAAATCTGAGGAAAATGAAGACGAAGAAGAAGTTGTTGCACCAGACGAAGTGCCAGCCACTGAAGTCAAAAGCGACGACGAATAAGACCTTTGATGTGAGGCGGCCTCCTGTCGCCTCACCTCTTTATTGGTAGTTTTATGCGCTTAATTGTCGGTCTCGGAAATCCCGGAAGTAAATATGCCAAGAACCGCCACAATGTCGGTTTCATGGCCGTGGAAGAGATCGCCAATCACCACAATTTTCCGCCCTTCAAGAAGAAGTTCAATGGCCTGTTCACCGAAAGCGTGATCGAGGGTCAAAAGGTTGGGCTATTGCTGCCGCAAACCTTTATGAACAAATCCGGCGACAGCGTGATCGCCGCCATGAGCTTTTATAAACTCAGCCCTGACGACATTTTTGTGCTCTATGACGAGCTGGATTTGGCCCCGGGTAAAGTGCGGGTGAAAAAAGGCGGCGGCAATGGCGGCCACAACGGCATTCGGTCAATCGAAAGCCATTTGGGCAAAGAGTTTAACCGCGTCCGCATCGGCATCGGCCATCCGGGCCATAAAGATCGCGTGCACGCCTATGTGCTGGGCGATTTTGCCAAAGCCGACCATCAAGAATGGTTGGATGATCTGCTGAATGAATTTGGGCGCAATGCGGACTGCCTTGCCAAAGGCGACGGGCCGAACTTGATGAACAAATTGGCGCTGGCGGCACAAGCCAGCCAAAGCGCCGAACCGGCAAAAGAGCCAAAGGCAGAAGCGGCCAAGCCAAAAGGGCAAAGCCATATTCGCCAAGCGCGCCAAGCCAAAAAACCAAATGTGCCCGAAAAGGGCCCCATGGCCGATATGCTGAAAAAGCTGTTCGGCAAAGGAGAGAATTAAGATGGGTTTCAAATGCGGCATTGTGGGCCTGCCCAACGTAGGTAAATCCACACTTTTCAACGCCCTCACCCGCACTGCAGCGGCGCAAGCGGCCAACTTCCCGTTCTGCACCATTGAACCCAATGTGGGCGAAGTGAGCGTGCCAGACGAGCGGTTGGACAAGATTGCGGCGATCGGCAAATCCGCCGAGATCATCCCCACACGCTTGAGCTTTGTGGACATTGCGGGCTTGGTGAAAGGCGCCGCACAGGGCGAAGGCCTGGGCAACCAGTTTTTGGCCAATATCCGCGAAGTAGACGCGATTGCCTATGTGCTGCGTTGCTTTGAGAACGACGATATCGTGCACGTTTCTGGCAAGATCGACCCGCTGACCGACGCGGAAGTGGTGGAAACCGAATTGATGCTCGCAGACATGGAAAGCCTTGAAAAGCGCATTCCAAACCTTGAGAAAAAGCTGCGCGGCCAGGATAAGGACGCAAAGGCAACGATTGATCTGATCAACCGTGCGCTCGACGTTTTGCGCGATGGCAAACCTGCTCGCCACGTTGAAATCAGCGAAGATGAGAAAAAAGCATTCAAAGAGCTGAACCTGCTCACCTCAAAGCCCGCGCTCTACATCTGCAATGTGGATGAAGATTCCGCCGCTGAAGGCAATGAGTTGACCAAAAAGGTCGAGGAATATGCTAAGGCACAAAATGCCCGCATGGTCATTATTTCAGCCGAGATCGAATCTCAACTGAGCCAATTGGACGATGAAGAACAGGCAGAGTTTTTGGAAAGCCTGGGGCTGGAAGAGCCCGGCCTGAACCGCATCATTCGCGAAGGCTATAAGCTGTTGAACCTGCAAACATACTTCACCGTTGGCCCGAAAGAAGCCCGCGCCTGGACCATCACAGAAGGCACCAAGGCACCGCAGGCGGCTGGTGTGATCCACACCGACTTTGAACGCGGCTTCATTCGCGCCCAGACCATCGCTTATGATGACTTTGTGGCGCTCGGCGGCGAGGCGGCGGCCAAAGAAGCGGGCAAAGCCCGTGACGAAGGCAAGGAATATGTGGTGAAAGACGGCGACATCATGCTGTTTAAGTTCAACACCTAAAGCCGAAACACATGGGGGCGCTAAGCGCCCCTATTGCTTGCAATAATCAGTAAATTCTTCCAAAAACGCGCGCACGGCATCTTGGTTCTCAGGCCGTGCCATTCTTTGCGCAATGTCGTCTGGCGAAAGCGCCATAAACTCGAACCGCAAAAACAAGTCCGGCGCAAATCTATGGCTGACGGTAGAGAGCACCAGCCGAAGCTGGGCTAGCATATCATCGCCGCGATGTGATGCATGCATAAGCGCAATGGGCTTGCTTATAATCTCCTCACGCGACACCAACCAATCGATGGCGTTTTTCAAGCCGCCAGGGATCCCCCGCACATATTCTGGGCTGGAAATGATCAACCCGTCACTCTCACGAATAAGATCTGCAAAGGCCTGCACACTTTCGGGCAGCTGTGCCGCCTCAAGATCCGGCGAAAACACCGGCAAGTCTGCCACTTCCGCAAACAATTTTACCTGATGAACCGGTGAAGCGATATCAGCGACAGATCGCAACAAAGCTGTATTTGTGGATATGCTCCGGCCACTGCCAGAGAGTGCAAGAAACTTCATGGCAATTCCTTACACGATTCCGCGTTGGTCGACCACGCTCACTCGACGCTGGCACGGGTGCACCCAAATATACCTGAGACGCTATTCGCCCCTATATGCCGATAAATATGGCCGTTAGGGCCAAGACGGCAGGCACTGTCTGGATAAACAAAATTTTGCGATTAGCCGTGGCGGCCCCGTAAATTCCAGCGACTGCAATGCAGATCAGGAAAAACAACACAAAGCTTTTGCCTGCGGCACCGAGCGCCAATCCCACAAGAAGGCCCGCCGCGAGAAAGCCATTATAAAGCCCCTGATTGGCCGCGAGCGTGCGGGTCTTTTGCGCAAAGTCTAGCTCAAGACCAAAAGCGCGTAGCCCGGCAGGTTTATCCCACAAAAACATCTCCAATATCATGATGTAGATGTGCAGCAACGCAATAAGGGCGACAAGTGTAATGGCAATCATAATGTTCTCATCCGCTATTTGGACCGAAACTGTGCCACTCTATGAAAAGGCAGGCAATGCATTTGTTACTGATGCCCGCCAACTGCCGCACATTTACACGCCTGATGCGAGAATTTCGGGTTGCCGTAATCGTAAATTGATGTACCATCGCGTCAACTGAACAAACCGCTCAGAATGTGATTGCGATGACCACGAAAAACCGGCTGCATTTCGAAGACCTTGAAGAAGGCACTGTGATCCAACTTGGCACACACACCATCAGCAAAAAAGAAATCATCGAATTTGCCAAGGAATTTGACCCACTGCCCTTCCATTTGGATGAAGAAGTGGCCAAGAAATCACTGCTGGGTGGCCTCGCCTCCTCCGGTTGGCAAACCGCCGGACTGACCTTGCGCATGCTTGTGGATGAGTTCCTCAGCAAAATTGCCTCCATGGGCGGCCTTGGATTTGAAAATCTGAAATGGAAGAAGCCTTTGATGAAAGGCGACACGCTGACGGGCACAGCCACAATTTCGTCGCTGCGGCGCTCACAAGGCCATCCGGAAAAAGCAGTGATGATCCTCGATTTTGATATGCGCAACCAAAAGAACCAGCAAATCATGACCATGAGCCTGGCCAACCTCGTGGCTGTGCGCGATCCAAATCAACCGGTTGAGGGAGAAGGCGAATGACCCTTTGGTTTGAGGATATTGAACCCGGCACCAGCTGGGATTTGGGCACGCATAAATTCACGCAGGACGAGATCATCACTTTCGCCAAGAAATATGATCCGCAATATTTTCATGTCGACCCAGAAGCGGCAAAGGATGGCCCCTTCGGCGGTCTGGTGGCCTCAGGCTGGCACACCGTGTCCATGGGCCACAAAATCATGGTCGACTATCTTTACGAACACGACGATATGATGCGCGCCAATGGCGAAGAGCCCGGTGTTTCTGGCCCCTCTCCGGGCGTCAACAAGATGCAGTTTAAAGCGCCCGTGCGTCCCGGCGACGAAATACGGTTTAAGATCACGGTGGAGACAAAGCGCAAATCCAACTCGCTGCCCGGTTGGGGCGTTTTGCTCAACATCATCGAGGCATTCAACCAGGAAGAAGAGTTGGTTTATCGCTCTGAAATCGCCAGTTTTTCGAAACTGCGCGACTTCAAACCCGGCCTTGGGTTGCGCCTCGGCATGGCACTCGCAGCGATGCCGATCCTCGGTAAAATGATCCGCCGCAAATGACGTAGCCTTGACGGATGGGCAAAGATTATGCATTTTTGCCTCATCCAACCATGAGGTGACGCCTAAAATGATCAGCTAAGATTTTCCGACGCGACCAATGTTCTTGCGCCTGAGTGCTTTTCCAAAAAGCGCGATGCGAACATATGGGCATGACGAAAATCTTGACGATCAACGGACGAAACTCGTCGTGTCCACGCGTCTTATTTTTCCAAATTTTCAATGATGGTCGCGCTCTTTGCAGCGCACCAATTCCCTATCGCTAATTCTCATGGAGAGCGAAATGATTTTTATGCCGACAATTCATCAGCAACTCGAATTTTTACCTGTGCGCGCAGGCCGAATGCCGCAGCGCCTGATGAAAGGAATATCGCATGAAAGCGCCCTTTACACACGCCAACCCCAAGGGGGGCAAGGCACCTAAACAATCTCAACATTTCTCAAACAATCAATCGCCTTTTGGGGCAAAACAACGGCGTGAGCGCGTGCCGAAACCCGCGCCGAAAAAGCTGCCCAAAAGCCTGAATGATCTTTTGAAGAAATAGCAGAAAGCCCTGCGCGAAACCTTTGCGCAGGGCAACCTCTTTAAGGAGAAATGATCAGCTTGACGCCAGCTGCGCCGAACACCACAGCCATAAACCCGTCAATGCCCCGCTTTGCGCGACGATAAAGCTGCACCGCCTGCGACGTGGAAAACAAATAGGCATAAGTGTAGTTCAACGTCATTGAACACATGCCCGCTATCGCAAAGATGAAAAAGCTGGTCCACCAGGGCGCACCGGGCCACATGCCCATGGTGATCACCGCACCCCACGCAAATACGGCCTTTGGATTGGTTAAGTGCAGCGCAATACCGCCGATAAACAGGCTTGAAAGCGCTGCGTCCTTCGGTGCCGCCAATTCCCTCTCTATCGGCGCTTTAAAGCTACGGAAGGATTTGTAGGCCAAATAGAGAAGATAAAGCCCACCCACAAGCTTAAGGACAAACAATAAATGCGCCACTTGCTGCAAAGCCGCGACCAAACCTGCCGCGGCAAGCACGCCCCAAAAAAGCGAGCCGACAACAATGCCACTAGCCCGTGCAAAGCCCGCTTTTCGCCCCAGAGATGCCGATGTTTGACACACCGACAAGGTGGCAGGGCCTGGGCTGCCGCTTGCCAAAACAAACACACCCAGCGCCAACAACAATTGCGGGAGATGCGACAGAATTTGATCCAAAATCAATCGCCTTCAAACTCAATCAGAAAGTGCGTATTGATGTTCTGCGCCTGAACTTTCTTGGCGCCACCAAGGTCGGGCAAATCGATGACAAAGGCTGCATCTTCCAGCGTTGCACCTGAACGACGGATCAGCGAGATGGCCGCAATGGCGGTACCGCCAGTGGCCACCAGATCGTCGACCAGCAAAACCTTGTCGCCGTCTTTGACGGCGCCTGCATGCATCTCAATGGTGTCTACGCCATATTCCAAAGCGTAGTTCTGCCCCATGGTCTCGCCTGGGAGTTTGCCCGCTTTGCGGATTGGTACAAAGCCCACGCCCAGCTCAATAGCCAAACCGGCGCCGAAGATGAACCCACGCGCCTCAATGCCTGCAACATGCGTGATGCCCTTATCCCGATAAGGCGCAGCGAGTCGTTTAATGCTCTCGCGAAAACCCTCCGGATGCTCAATCAACGAGGTGATGTCTCGGAACTGCACCCCAGCTTTGGGATAATCAGGAATGGTGCGGATTAGCGTTTTCAGGTCCATATTGCTTGCGCCTTTTTCGGAATGATTTTCACAGTGACCGAAGGCTTTTTTAACAGGCGTCTTGGCGCAATACCACCACGAAACGAAAATTTTGAACAAACAATAAAAAGCCCGACCAAACGGCCGGGCTCTTAAAAATTCATCTGCAACAGATCTTAGTGATCTACATTGCTCCAAAGCCTGCGCTTCACCATGTACATCATGCCTGCGAACAAGAACAAGAACAACAACACGTTGAAGCCCAGTTGCTTGCGAGAGGTCATGTCAGGCTCGGCCAACCACATCATGAATGCGGCAACGTCTTTGGCGTACTGATCAACTGTTTCAGGCGCTGCGCCTTCATAGTCGACCATTTCGTCATAGATTGGCTGCGCCATTGCCAAGGTACCACCTGAACCGTGGAAGTGGTCGTTCCAATAGGTGCCTGGGCCAACTTCTACACCCTCAGGCGGCTCATTATAGCCAACCAAAAGATTGTAGATATAGTCAGCGCCGCCTTCTTGGTAGGCAGTGAAATAGTTGCCAATCCAGTTCGGGAACTTTTGCGGCACGTTACGTGCTTTTGCCAACACTGAGAAATCTGGAGGAATTACGCCACCATTGGCATCTTTCGCATCCTGATCAGACTCAAAAGGATTAGGCCATTTGTCCGCAGGAACACCAGACCGTTCGCCATCAATATGCTCAGGGTCCTGAATAGTGTAACTGGCAGCAAGCGCTTTAACCTGCTCCTCAGAATATTCTGGTCCGCCCTCTTTTTCCAACATACGGAAGCTGAACAGCTCCGCACCATGGCAAGATGAACATACTTCCTGGAACACCTGGAAGCCACGCTGCAATTGCGCTTTATCGTATGTGCCGAAAACGCCGCCAAATGTCCAATCGATCAATTTGGCTTCTGGACCTTTGTAGTCGCCAGCGCCAGCGGCATAAGCGCCGCCAGCCATCAAACCAGAGGCAGCGATAAGAGCTGCACCGATGATTGAATTCAGTTTTTTCATCATCTCAACTCCTATTCTGCAGCTTCTGTTTTGTGTTTAGCCAACACGCTTTCAGAAATGCTTGCAGGCAATGGCAATGTGGTTTCAATCCGCGGCAAGAAAGGCAGAATGATCAAGAAGTAAGCGAAATAGTAGAATGTCGCTGTCTTAGACAAGATCACATATACGCCTTCAGCAGGCTGCGCACCGAGATAAGTCAGACCGATAAAGTTCACGATCCAAATCCAGTAGAACCATTTGAACATCGGACGGAAGGCACCTGAGCGCACTTTCGAACGGTCCAACCAAGGCACCACGAACCAAATTGCAATCGAACCAAACATCGCGATAACACCGCCAAGTTTACTGTCGATCGGACCGATGTTGAAATCGATCGCACGCAAGATGGCGTAGAATGGTAAGAAGTACCATTCAGGCACAATGTGCGGCGGTGTCACTTGTGGATCAGCCGGGATGTAGTTGTCTGGGTGACCCAGAATGTCTGGTGCGAAGAAAACGAACCAAGCAAATGGGATCATGAACACAACAATCGCGAACAGATCTTTCATGGTCAAATATGGGTGGAACGGCACTGTGTCCGACTTCGTTTTCACTTCCACGCCCGTTGGGTTGTTGTTGCCCGGCACGTGCAATGCCCAAATATGAAGGCCAACAACGCCAGCGATCATAAATGGCAGCAAATAGTGAAGTGAGAAGAAGCGGTTCAATGTGGCATTGTCTACCGCAAAGGCACCGCGCAAGAACACCATCAAGCCTTCACCAACCAATGGAATGGCTGAGAAGAAGTTGGTGATCACAGTCGCCGCCCAGAAGCTCATTTGGCCCCAAGGTAGAACGTAACCCATAAAGGCTGTTGCCATCATCAACAAGAAGATTACAACGCCCAAAATCCATAGCACTTCACGCGGCGCTTTATATGAGCCGTAGTAAAGTCCACGGAAAATATGGATATAAACCGCGAGGAAGAAGAAAGAGGCACCGTTCGCGTGGGCGGCCTGAATCAACCGGCCCCAGTTCACATCGCGACGAATATGCTCAACCGAGTTGAACGCCATATCCGCGTGCGGCGTATAGTGCATCGCCAAGACCACACCGGTGATAATCTGGATCACCAAAAAGATCGCCAGAATGCCCCCAAAGGTCCAAAAATAGTTCAGATTCTTTGGAGATGGAAAATCAACAAATGAATCATACCCCAAACGGATGATGGGCAGACGCTCATCCATCCATTTTTCAAAACCGCTATTCGGTTGGTAATTGCTTTTATGTGACATAAATGCCCCCCTTAACCGATCTGAACGACTGTGTCGGACAAGAATTCATATTCTGGTACGACAAGGTTCTTCGGTGCTGGACCCTTACGAATACGGCCCGCCGTATCATAGTGCGAACCGTGGCATGGACAGAACCAGCCATCATATTCGCCAGATTCACCAACTGGCACACACCCAAGGTGCGTGCAGTTCGCGATCATGATAAGCCATTCTTCATGGCCTTCCTTCACGCGTTGCGCATCTGTTTCCGGATCCTTCAATGCATCCAACGGCACGGCGCGTGCTTCTTCGATCTCTGCTTCAGTCCGGTGACGCACAAATACCGGGAAACCCCGCCATTTGATCGTAACCGACTGCCCAACCTCAACTGAGGACAGGTCAAACTCGATCGACGCCAACGCCAAAACGGAAGCATCTGGATTCATTTGGTCAATGAGGGGCCATGCGACTGCGGCCGCGCCTACAGCGCCCACGGCACCCGTTGCAACATAGAGAAAGTCTCTTCTGTTTGGTTCTTTTTCGCTTTGTGTAGCCAAGGTCTTTGATCCCTACCTAAGATCGTTGGTCCGCCCTAAAAACTCCAACATCCAACGTTACGAGTAACAATAAATGTCAGAATCGCCCCCACTTGAACCCCAAGTGAAGCGGAAATCGAGTTCTTTTTGCACTCATTGCGCCGCTTGTCCAGCCTTTGAGCATATTCATTGGGGAAAGTGCGACACTATACCGTAAAAAATGCACTTTTTCCTTCAATTGGGCTATGGATAGCTTGAATATAAAGCACAAAGGCAGCCAAATGAGCTTCAAATATCCGATCGTCGCGATGGCGCACTATAATCAATGGCAAAACGACAATCTGATTGAAGCCGCTGATAAAATAAGTGATGAAGATCGGCAATGCGATCTTGGCGCATTTTTCAGTTCGATTGAAAAAACCTTCAACCACATCCTATGGGGCGACAAGATTTGGCTTTCTCGGTTTGGCGATTTTTCACCGCCCAGAACGACCACATTGAGCGATAGCCTTTCAGAAGGTGGCACGTGGAATGAGTTTAAGGCCGAACGCCGCGCCCTCGATCAAAAAGCAATCAAATGGGCAACTGAATTTGATATGGCCAAACTGCCCAGCGAAATCACTTGGTTTTCGAAAGCTATAAATCAAGAAATTTCTCGCCCAACTGCAATTTTGGTGCCGCATTTGTTTAATCATCAAACCCACCATCGCGGACAAATACACGCCATGCTCACCCGGCTGGGGCAGAAACCTTCCGACACCGACATTCCATTCATGCCAAACGTTGAAAATCTACTATGACCATCTCCCTAGCTCTCTACCAACCAGACATACCGCAAAATGCGGGCACCTTGATGCGCCTAGGGGCGTGCCTGAATATTGAAGTGCACCTGATCCACCCCACAGGCTTTTTATTTTCGCAAAAGGCCTTTCGCCGTGCGGGCATGGATTATCTCGATCAGGTCAACTTAAAAGAACACAATAGCTTTGATGCTTTTAATCAATGGCGCACAGCTGAACACAAACGTTTGGTGTTATTGACCACCAAATCATCCCAACGCCACGCTGATGCCCAATTCACCGAAAATGATGTTCTAATGGTTGGGCGCGAAAGCGCAGGTGTGCCAGATGAGGTTGCAGATATCAGTGACCTCAACGTACGTATACCGATGCGGCAAGATACCCGATCGCTTAATGTTGCTATTGCCGGGGCAATCGTATTAAGCGAGGCGGCAAGACAAACAAACCTTTGGGCGGATTTAGTATGACCAGCACGGATCTTGAAAGCAAAAAGCAAAAGGCGAGCGCGTGGTTCGAACAATTGCGCAATGAAATTTGCTTTGAATTTGAAACGTTAGAAGACGAACTCGCCGCCCCCTTGCGCCACGCCCCTGCGGGACGCTTTGAACGCAAAAAGTGGGACCGCATTGACCAAACCTCGGGACAACCCGGCGGCGGCGGTGAAATGTCAATGATGCACGGCCGCGTGTTTGAAAAAGTCGGCGTGCACATCTCCACCGTACATGGGGAATTTAGCGAAGATTTCGCCAAAGGCATGCCCGGCACCGAAAACAGCCGTAAATTCTGGGCCAGCGGCATCTCCCTGATTGCACACCTGCACAACCCGCATGTGCCTGCGGTGCATATGAACACCCGCATGGTGGCCACCGAGGAATGGTGGTTTGGCGGCGGCGCTGACCTGACGCCGGTTTTGCTGGACCGTCGCAATCAAGAAGATCCCGATTCAAAAGATTTTCACGCGGCGATGAAAGAAGCTTGCGATGCTCACGCCTGCGCCGACTATGACAAATATAAGAAATGGTGCGACGAGTATTTCTTCCTCCCCCACCGCAACGAGCCACGTGGCATTGGCGGCATTTTTTATGATCGACACAATTCGGGCAGTTGGGATGACGACTTCGCCTTCACCCAGGATGTGGGCAAAGCCTTCAAAAAAATCTATCCCGAATTGGTGCGTCGCAATTTCAACATGCCATGGACCGACGAAGAGCGGGAAGAGCAACTTGTGCGCCGCGGCCGTTATGTCGAGTTCAATCTTCTCTATGATCGGGGCACAACATTCGGCCTGAAAACAGGTGGAAATGTGGAATCGATCCTCTCTTCCATGCCCCCCGCGGTGAAATGGCCATAGGCGCTTTTCAGAACCAAACTTGACATTCTCCCAACGCTTCCCACTTGCAATTAAGCGGGGACGGCGCGTTGGGAGCGTGACATGACTTTTTTAAAGACGAGACTTTCTGCCCTAATTTTTGGCCTATTTGGCATGGTCGCCTTGACCGGCTGCACCAGCCTTGTGGGTGGCACCACAATCGACACAGGGCCAACCAAAACCGAATATGTATTGAGCGGCACAACCGGCCCCACCATCGTGTTGGAGGCCGGACTGGGCGACCATATGGGCGCCTGGGAGGGGATTTATGCCCAAACCTCGCAATTTGCCAGCACCTTTGCCTATTCTCGGCCCGGATATGGCCAATCCAGCGCTAATGATTTCCCGCCCGATCGCGATGGCAAGCGCACAGCCACAGAAATGGCACCCTATCTTAAAAACCTGCTGGCCAAAGCCGGCGCAAAACCACCCTATATATTGGTGGCCCACTCCATCGGGTCCAATTTCGCCCTGCAATTTGCCGCAACCTATCCGCAAGAAGTTGCTGGGTTGGTGATGGTGGACGGGCGACCGCCCAACTTTACCACCGCATGTGACCAGGCCAAAGCCGGCATGTGCCGCCCGCCTGAGCTTATGCTGGCCACGATGCCTTCACATATGGCTGCCGAGGTGCGCGGCGCACGCCTATTCGAAGCGAACCCACCTGCCATGGCCGGAATTGCAAACATCCCCGCCACATTTTTGGTGGCCACCCAACCGGACTTTCTTGCATCAGCCCAATTCCAATCATTATGGCGACAAGAGCAGGCACAATGGGCCAATCAATTTGCCAAGGCAGAGCGAATTGAAGTCAACAGCACCCACTATATTCACCACAAAAAGCCCGACATTGTGATGGACGCCATCAGGGCCATGGTGAAAAAAGTGCAATAATTTTTCCGCACCTGTCGAAATAGCGGCCCGCCAATCGACATGATAATGTAAGCGCAATCAAGCGCGTGATGAGGAAGGAAAAATTATGCAGTTTATGGCACTTATTTACTCAGCAGATGGGGCAGAACAAAACTATCCCGGCGGGCCGGAAAAAATGATGGCGGACTATTATGCCTATACTGAGGAAGTGAAAAAAGCTGGCGTGATGGTGGCCGGCGATGCGCTGCAACCCACCAGCACCGCGACGTCTATTCGCGAGCGTGACGGCAAGGCCAGCCTGACCGATGGTCCCTTTGCGGAAACCAAGGAGCAACTGGGCGGCTATTATCTGCTCGAGTGCAAGGATTTGGACGAAGCCATCAAATGGGCAGGCAAAATCCCCACCGCAAAATATGGCACCATCGAAGTGCGGCCAGTGATGATCTGGGACCAGTGAACCCAATAGAAGCTGAACTGACCCGGATTGTGCGCGCCAATTCGGGTCGGATCTTGTCAGCGCTGATCAAGGTCACGCAGGATTTTACCCTGGCGCAAGACGCCTTGCAGGATGCGATCACGCAAGCCATTGCCCAATGGCCAGAAAGCGGCCCGCCTCAAAATGGTGGCGCCTGGCTTTATGTCGCCGCAAAACGCCGCGCCATCGATCTTGTGCGCAAAGAAAGCCGCCACCATGCCGATGCAACGCAACAGATATTGACCGATTTGCAGCACGATCAAGACGAAACCGCTGAATGGGAACAGGACATCCCCGATGAACGCCTGCGCCTCATTTTCACCTGTTGCCACCCCGCCCTTAATGTGGACGCGCAAGTGGCCCTGACCCTGCGCACGCTGGGCGGCCTGACGGTGCGCGAAATTGCGCGCGCCTTTCTGGCCAGCGAAACCACCATTGGTCAACGCATTACCCGCGCCAAGCAAAAAATCAAAAACGCTAATATTCCCTATGAAGTCCCCAACCATGAGGACATGCAGGCGCGGCGTGCAGGTGTGCTCACCACCATCTATTTGATTTTTAATGAAAGCTATTCGGCTTATGAGGGCCAAAGCCTCACCCGCGAGGATTTGGCCAATGAAGCCATTCGCCTGTGCGCCATATTAAACCGCCTCGATCCCGATCCCGAAACCGCGGGGCTTTTGTGCCTCATGCGCCTCACCCATGCCCGTCGCGCCGCACGGCTGGACACAGAGGGCGATTTTGTGCCGCTGGACAAGCAAGACCGCAGCCTTTGGGATCAGACCGAAATTGAAGCGGCGCACGCCCAATTGCTGGATGTTTTTGCCAACGGTCAATTCGGCCCCTTCCAATTGCAGGCCGCCATCAGCGCCTTGCATTGTTTGGCACCCAGTTGGGCCGAAACAGACTGGCAGCAAATCTTTGCCCTTTATGGCGCGCTTGCCGCTTACGACCCATCACCTGTCGTACGGCTCAATCAGGCTGTCGCCCTCGCCAATATGGGCGGGCACAATAAAGCACTTGAACAGCTGAATACTTTGGAAGCCGAATTGGGCAATTATCAGCCGTTTTACGCGGCCCGCGCCGACATTTTGTCCCGATGCGGTGAAGAAAAAGCCGCTCAAATCGACTATGACCGGGCAATCGAATTAAGCAAAAATAAAGTAGAAAAGAACTTTTTATTTCAGAAGAAAAGTGCCCTTGCCGCTTCACTTAAAAATAATAAGTAAAAACCGACTGTTTAATCACCTGTTAAGGGTTTGAGGCGGATAATCGGGGTATGAAAATCAAACCATTCGGCTCGCGCATATCGCTGTATAAATCCAACCAAATTTGGCGTGAGAACCGCGCGAAGCACAATCTGCGTGATTCTCAAGTCCATGAAGCGATGAACCGCGCCATTTTCGGTAGCATGACAAATTTCACTTATGGTCAAAATTCGCTGATTATTAAGCAAGCAGCGCTGCGTGTGCTAAAATCTATTTAGCCACAGCACTCATCGAATGCGCGTAAACTAGCCGTTAACTTTTCATTCACCATAATATAGAGACCTGTACTCAAGTAGATTTGCACCATGAAAGCACAACTCTATGGCAACCGCGTGCCGCTTTACAAAGCGAACCAGATGTGGCGGGCAGCGCGCGCAAAACACATCCAGCGCGACCTGCAGGCCACGCAGATAATGACCAACTCCATTTTCGGTAGCATGACAAACTTCACTTACGGCCAAAATTCGCAGATCATAAAGCAAGCAACTGTCCGCGCCCTCAAAACGGTCTAAGCGAGATGTTCCGCTTTGGCCTTTGCCAAAAGCGTGTCCTTGCCGGGCTGAAAGCCTTCATCCACCCAATGCTGCTCGAGCGTCTTGAGGATTTTGCCCATCTCTTCACCGGGCTCAACACCAAGGGCGATTAAATCTTTACCCCCAAGCGGAAACACTGGCGCTGTCCAGGCGAGCGCCTTTTCCATATGCTGATGCAGCGCGCCAATCTTGGCCATCAAGTCCATATTTTGATCTTGCTTAAGTTTTTGCCGCAACCCAGCCAAATCCAAGCGCAGCCGATCCAATATGGCAGCTTGATCACCCCAATAGAGAAATTGCTCCAACGCACTATTGCTGGTTTCAGGGGCGATTGGCGTCACCATCGCCCATTTCACCAACCGATCCGCTTCGCTATTAGACAATTTGAGCCGCTCCGCCAGGGCTTTGGCTTTGTCCGCCTGCGGCGGGATGATGGAAATCAAGCGAAACAGCGGGTCAATTTCCCACTCCAGCTCTTCTTCCGCCGCCACAATCCCGTGAATGGCATCCATGCCCCATTTTTCGCCCTCGGGCAGCACCAACGCCAATATACCTGTGGTGCGCATCCACAATAGCGCGCGCGAAGGATCGGGGGCGCTCAAGATCTTTTTAAGCTCAGTCCAAACCCGTTCAGCGGACAAGCCCTTAACGCCGGCCTTTAGTTTTGCCGCTGCCTTCAGCCCCCCGGCCTCAGGACGACCAGAGCCGTAATAGGCAAAGAAGCGGAAAAATCTGAGAATTCGCAAATAGTCTTCTTCGATCCGCGCGGCCGCATCGCCAATAAAATGCACATTGCGGTCAAGGCAATCCTGCACGCCATTGAGCGGGTCATAAAGCGTGCCATCGGCCAGCACATAGAGCGCATTCACGGTGAAGTCGCGCCGCTTGGCGTCTTCTTCCCAATCGGTGCCAAAGGCCACTTCCGCATGGCGGCCATCGGTTTTCACATCCTGCCGCAATGTGGTGACTTCGATCGCCTCATCCTCAACAACTAACGTCACCGTGCCATGGTCAATGCCAGTGGGCACAGCTTTGATCCCGGCCTTTTCAGCCCGCGCCATCACCTCGTCCGGCGTGAAAATACTGGCCATATCCACATCGCCACCAGGGTCACCCAAAATAGTGTTACGCACAATGCCGCCCACAGCGCGCACATGGCCCTGATCCCCGTCGAGCAATTCAAAAACTGCACGCACAGCTGGCCGCTTGAGCCAGGCCGCACGCTGAATATTTTCAAGCGCGGCGTTCAAATCTGTCATTCAGTATCCTTTGAGGTCAATGCGAGATCGCGGAACATGCGGGTCATGGAAGCGGTGATGCCCCAAATGGCTCGATCTTGAAAGTCAATGCGCCAGGTTTCCCGCTGCGCTTCATCGCCCCGCACAAAGCGGATTTTGGAATAGTGATTGGCGGGAATTAGGTGCGGCAACGGCACTTCAAAAAAGCTGGCCACTTCATCCGGATTGGCCACAAACGGCTTGCGCGGCTTAATGGTGGCCACCACCGGCGTGATCAAATAATTGGTGCCCGACAAATAGTTGGGCAAAAAGCCCAGCACGTCCACATCATCCTGATTGAGATCTACTTCTTCTTCCGCCTCGCGCAAGGCGGTCATGATCGGGTCGGTATCGCCCTCTTCCACCCGGCCGCCGGGAAAGGCAATTTGCCCGGCATGCGCCCGCAGATGGGAAGACCGTTCAATATAAAGCACATGGCTGAGCGGCCCTCGCTCCACCAATCCAATCAACACAGCAGACTGTTTTGGCTCGCGCGCCGCATTAAGCGGCGGCACACCATCCACCTTATGGCAGCCAATATCCTTGCTGCCATCCGGTTGATCCAACAACCGATGCTTGATCTGTGCCAACAATGTTTCGTCTTGCATAAAGACTTTTCCGCAATCGAATTCTAATTGTCACCGCTCCAAAATGAGATCGGACCAGTGAGTCCTTTCTTCACTTTAGCACTTTTGACAACCGCCAACACCCGCATTGGGTCGACTGGCGCAGGAAAATCGATTTTTTGCGGCGAGATGGGTTGGAACCCCAACGGCTCATAATAGGCGCGATCCCCAACCAGCAACACAAATTTGCAGCTGGCTTGTTCCAGCGCCTTTTGCGTCACATGCATGGTGAGCAAACGCCCCGCGCCCAACCGCCGCCGATGCGGATCGGTGACCAACGGGCCAAGCAAATAGCCGTTCATGCCAGAAAGATTGATGGGCGACATTTTGACATTGGCCACGGCCACGCCTTCATGCTCCGCCACAAAGCTCAAACGATCATCAACACCAAACCGCTCGCGAATGCGAAACGCCGCGCGGGCAAAGCGGCCCGGGCCAAAACAAAGTTGATGCAAATGCTCAACCCAGTCAGCATCAGAAGGCTGCTCGGAACGGATGTCGAGCTTATGCATATTTTGAGCGAGTTGCGGCGAAAGTTGAGACGCAGAAAGCATGTGGGTCATGGTATTTGATCATTTCTTTAAAGAGGCAGCATAAAGGTGACGGGGGCTCTAAAGCACTCGTCGCTCTCGTCGCAGCAAAAGAAATGTCAAATTCCGTCTCATATCTTCGCATAAACACCGAAATGAAAGTTTTGTCGAGACATTTTTTACAAAAAATGCACGGAACTTTGCACTTTGAAGCCAAAATATGATCATTTTGCTCAATTCCTATACAAAGTGTCAGCCTGCCCCATTCATCCAAAACTTATTGTTCACAGTTTCGGGGTTTATAGATTGAATAATACCCCTATTTTAACGTCCAGATAAACAAACAAACTGAATGAGGCTTTGAAATGGGACTATTGATCGACGGCGAATGGTCTACCCAATGGTACGATACAAAGAGCACAGGCGGAAAGTTTAAGCGCAGCGCCGCTGCGTTCCGCAATTGGGTCACCCAAGATGGCAGCGCCGGCCCGAGCGGCGAAGGCGGTTTTGAAGCCGAAAGCGGCCGCTATCACCTATATGTTTCCCTCGCCTGTCCCTGGGCCCACCGCACGCTGATTTTTCGCAAACTGAAAGATTTGACTGACCATATCGACGTGACCGTCGTGGATGCCAAAATGCCAGACGAGCATGGCTGGACCATTCCTGAAGGTGCCGACCCGGTCAACAATGCTGAAACCATGTGGCAGGTCTATGTGGCGGCAAAGAGCGACTATACCGGTCGCGTGACCGTGCCCGTATTGTGGGACAAAAAGCGCGACACCATCGTATCAAACGAGAGCGCGGAGATCATCCGCATGTTCAACTCAGCCTTCAACGACATCACGGGCAACACCGACGATTATTACCCGGAAGAACTGCACGATGAAATCAATGAGGTGAACGAACGCGTCTACCACACGGTCAATAATGGTGTGTATAAATCCGGCTTTGCCACAACGCAGGAAGCCTATGATGAAGCGGTGACCGAATTGTTTGATAGCCTTGAATGGCTGGAGGATAAGCTGGGCAAGCAAAAATATCTCGCGGGTGATCAACTCACTGAGGCCGATTGGCGGCTATTCACCACGCTGGTGCGGTTTGATCCGGTCTATCATGGGCACTTCAAGTGCAACATCAAGCGGATTGCCGACTATCCAAACATCAGCCGTTTGGTGCATGAATTGGTCGCGGTGCCCAATGTGAAAGACACCATCGATATGGACCACATCAAAACCCACTATTATTGGAGCCACACCAGCATCAATCCGCATCGGATTGTGCCCAAAGGCCCCCTGATCGAATTTTGATCACCAATTTTGTGATGGTGGCGCGGCGGTGAAATATTCTTCAACACGGCGTCGCGCCCCATCATTCATGTCGTCCGGCAGTTCATCTTGCTTGAACCAGTCCATTTCAACGATCTCAGCGTTTGGTTTGAAAGGATGCACCTCGTCGAACGCATCGGCAACAAACAGGCACACATGATCGCGGATGCTCAGCCCATTATTATTGTGAAAAACACCATGCAGCCTGGCTTCGCCAGTCACTTGAAGGCCCGTTTCCTCAAATGTTTCGCGCATCGCGGCCTCCAACGCTGTTTCCCCGGGCTCTACGCCCCCACCGGGAAACTGCCAACCACGCACATATGATTGGCGTACCAGCAGCACTTTATCCCCATCCACGAGCATCATCCGCGCACCAAGCGTCATGCGTCGCCACACGCCGACAAGCGCCAAATAGATTTTCATCCGCCAGCGACTATAGAGTTTTTGCTGCATAACCAAAGCTCCTCACTTATGTCGCCTTAAACCATCATTGGGTGAAAATTGTGCAAACGCCTCTTTTTTTGGCGTGCAATTTTCGCCATAGTGCGCCCAACTGCAGGGAGCCAACCATTTCTATGACCACGATTGCCCATATTTCAGATGTGCATTTGCCATACCATGAAAAAGTCACCCTGCCCCAGTTGTTGAATAAGCGGATCACCGGCTATCTCAATTGGAAGCTCAATCGGGGCCATGCGATCGAAAACGACACCCTGCAATCTTTAATGGCGCATCTTAAGACCCAGCATTACGACCATTTGGCCGTCACTGGCGATTTGATCAATTTATCGCTGGAACAAGAGTTTGCGTTGGGTCAGCAATGGCTGAAATCCATTGAAAAACCAAACAAGCTGATGTTCATCCCCGGCAATCACGACATTTATGTGCCTTCCGGCAAGGGCTATATGACCCATTATTGGCATGAATATATGGAAGGGGAACGCGCCGAGGACAAATATCCATTTCCCTTTTGGCGGCAAGTGGATGACGTGGCCCTGATTGGCTGCAACAGCGCCATTGCCACGCCCCCCTTTTTCGCCAACGGCACATTTTCGCGCCGCCAAGAGCGCTTGCTTGAAAAATTGCTGGTCAAGACCAAGGAAATGGGCCTGTTTCGGATTGTGATGATCCACCATCCGCCGCACGACGATGTGATGAATATTTGGCGCCGTGGCCTCACCAACCGCCACCGCTTTAAGCGCGTGCTGAAAAAACATGGTGCCGATCTGGTTTTGCACGGCCATTTGCACAAATCCGAACTTAAATCTCTGCCGGGTCCGCATGGCGAAATCCCGGTGGTGGGCATTTCGTCCGCCTCTATGGGCCCCAATGCTGTGCAGCCGCCAGCGTCCTACAATCTTTATAATATTGAGAAGCAGGGTGATAATTTTACCTGCACAATGCAGGAATATGGCTACCACCGATTTGGCGATACAATCGAAAAACGCGCCGAGTTGGTCCTGTCCTAACCTGCGGCCGAACTTGCTTTTAACACATTTTTGGTGATGCTTGCCGCTATGAACACCTTCATTATTGATTCTGCAGAATTCAACGCTGAAACTGGCGAAGCTAAATTCAACTATCGTCTCGGCGAGCACCGGTTTACCGAGCGCTTGGAGTTGGGCGTCGGGTTTGATCTTGCCCGCGCACAGAGCAACAGCTTTGCCCACCTGCTGGATCTGGCTGCAGCAATTTTGGGCGTGTCCTATTATAAGCTGAAAGCCCCGAAAACCATTGATTTGACCACGCTCAATCTGAGCGAAGCTGATCAGATATTGTTGCGCGACATATATGAAAACGGCTTGGGCGAATTTTACACCCGCAATAAGTTGAAACGGTTTGGCCAGATTGACTATCAGTTCGCGCCAGCCATCACGCCGACCAACGACCTTGATTGGCCGCAGCAATCGCTGGTGCTGATCGGCGGGGGTAAGGATAGCCTTGTATCGGTTGATTTATTGACCCGCGCCAACATTCCATTCACCCCCTTCGCGGTGAACCCAAAAGGGCCAATCATCAGCTCGACCGACCAGATCGAACAAAGCCCACTCTTTGTTCGGCGTCACCTCTCGCCAACCCTATTCGAGTTGAATGACCAGCCCGGATTTTACAACGGTCACGTCCCCTCCACAGCAATCAACTCCGTTGTGGCGAGCCTAGTGGCAGCGCTCTATGGCTATAATGAAATCATTTTGTCCAACGAACGCTCCGCAAGCGAAGGCAATGTGGAATTTGATGGCCGCGAAGTGAACCATCAGCACTCGAAAAGCCTCGATTTTGAACAATTGATGGAAACCAGCTTTAAGGCAGCGAGCGGCGGTCAGCTCGGCTATTTTTCATTGTTGCGCCCCTTCTCTGAAGTGCGCATCGGACAGCTTTTTGCCCGCACGCAAAAATTCGATCAGCATTTTTCTAGCTGCAATGAAAATTTCAAACAAAACCAAGATGGCCCCAAACGGTGGTGCACCAACTGCCCCAAGTGCCATTTTGTCTCGCTGATCCTCGCGCCCTTTATGGAGCCGCAACGCCTGACTGACATTGTTGGCAAGAACGTGTTGGATGATGCCACTAAGCTCGGCGCATTTCGCGAACTCTCCGGCCTAACCGGTCACAAACCTTGGGAATGTGTCGGTGAGATTTTGGAAGCCGCTGCCGCGCTGTGGCATCTGGCCCATCAAGACCATTGGCAGGATGCGGCGATTGTGAAGACGCTTAAGCCGGAGCTGGACGCGTTCTATGGTGCGCCCACATTGGAAAGCGCATGGGACGAATTGCTTCAGGATGCGAACCAGCATAATGTGCCGGAAAAATATCAATTGAACGAGATTGCCCGTGCAAGCTGATCAATATTTCAACCGTGCCGTTTTGCTTTATGGTGCCGGTATCGAAGCGAAATCCACCCGAGATTTTTTGGCCGAATATGCCCCTGACATCAAAGTCTATGTCACCGCCGACCAAGGTGAGATTTTCCTGCCCGACAGCACGGTTATCGCCCCAACTGAAATTGAGGCATTAAGCGAAAAAGGCGAAATTGGAACGATTGTCCGCTCGGCCGGGGTATCGATCTATAAGCCTGAACTGCTCGCCGCAAAAAAACATGGGGTCGAGATCACCACCAACATCAATTTGTGGGACAAGTTTAAGCGCAAGGGCGCGAAACTGGTGGCAGTGACAGGCACCAAGGGCAAAAGCACAACGGTGAAACTGACCGAAACCATGCTCGAATGCGCCGGAATCGATGCGCGATTGGGCGGCAATTTTGGCGTCGCCCCGCTCGATTTGGATGATCACGACATCATCGTGATGGAACTCTCCTCCTATCAGGTGGCAGACTTGACCGCGCAACCGGACTTTGTGGGCTTCACCAATCTGTTCCCCGAGCACATACATTGGCACAATCACTCACTGCCGCAATATTTTCACGACAAGCTGAACCTGCTGCGCCGTGACGGGCCTTATGCTTATGCCCTGGGCGCTCAAGCGGCGGTGAACCAGAAGGTGCAGGAAGCGCTGCCCAAATATGCCCATGAGCTGGCCGCCCCAAGCGCCGAGCTGGTCGCGGCCCTGCATGCCACCATGCGCAAATCGCGCCTCAAAGGCCCGCACAATGCGGACAATATGATCATCGCCGCCAAATTGGCCTTGGGTTTGGGCGCGCCTGAAGACGCCATTTTAAAAGGCCTTGAGACATTTGCGCCACCCGCACACCGGCTGGAGGAGCATAAGATCGGCAACCTGTTGTTTGTTGATGATTCCATCGCCACAACACCAGAAGCCACCATGGCCGCCATCGCTTCATATCCCGACGAAAAAATTGCGCTGATGGTTGGCGGCTATGATCGCGATCAGAATTATGAAGAATTGGCGCGCACGGTGGTGGACAGCAATGTGACCGCGCTTTGCTGCTTGCCCACCACCGGGGAACGCATGCAAGCGGCAATGGATAAGCTTGACCACAAAATTGATGTGTTCGCAGCGGAGGGGCTGGCCGACGCCATGGAAGGCTTTAAGCGCCGCGATGGGTTCGACACGATCATCCTGTCGCCCGCCGCACCATCATTCAATCAATATGACAATTATATCGCCCGTGGTGAGCACTTCATTCAATTGGCCAACGAGCTGTTTGGCTGATGTTTGGCATTGGCATTTATCGCCGTGGCAAGAAGCCCGGCACCCTCACAGCAGAATGGCTGGATGATCGCATGGTTGACGCAGGCATTCGCGCTGGCACGGGTTTTGCGCAAAACGGACCGACAAACGGAATTGTCGGTGACTATGACATCACTTACGAGGCTGGCGATCAGCGCGTTGACCTGAAACTGACCATCCGCGCCGACGGACCGAATTTTCGCCTGCAATGGCTCAAGGATGACGTCTTGATTGATGAGGGCATTGCCTTTCAATCTGCCGACTGTCTCATCCTCGGCTATCAATCCACATAAGAGATTTCCACATGCCCCAAGGCTATTTCTACCTCCTCATCGCGATTATCGGCGAAGTAGTTGCCACCTCCGCGCTGAAAGCCGCCAATGGATTTTCTGAAACGCTGCCCTCCATCCTCGTGGTGGTTGGCTATGGCGTGGCCTTTTATTATTTGAGCCTCTCGCTCAAAACCATCCCGCTGGGCATTTCTTATGCCATCTGGTCTGGCGTCGGCGTCGTGGCAGTGTCGCTTATGGGCTGGGTCTATTACAAACAGGCGCTCGACATCGCAGCCCTCATCGGCATGGCGATGATTTTGGGCGGCGTCTTGGTGATCCACCTCTTCTCAAATTCAGCCGCGCACTAAGTCGATCTCCAAACACAAAATATTGTTTTTTGAAACAATGCTGAATGGCCGCTCGTATCTACTTTGTCCAATAAGGGAAAAAGGAGATCATTATGTCATTTACAAAAACAATTTTTACTACCGCTGCAGCATTTGCCCTGACCGCCACATCCGCCCTAGCTGACGGCCATTCAAAAATCGGCGTTATGGCAGAAGACCAAGACGTATCGGGTGGCACAGTGAGCGCCGCAGAAATCGTTGCTGGCGAGAACGGCTATCTGGTGGTGCACCGCACGGGCGACGACATGAAGCCGGGTCCAGTTGTTGGCTATTCGACGATCAAAAAGGGCATGAATGAAGACATCACCGCCATTTTGACTGAAGATGTAAGCGCTGGCGACAAGTTGATGTTGATGATCCACTCAGAAGCAGGTGGCAAAGAAACTGGCGTATTTGAATATACGCTGGGTGCCAAAGAAGATGGCCCAATTCGCATGGATGGTGATTTGGTGATGACGGTAATTTCAGCGAAATAACCTGCCACGGCATTCTTAGATGGGCCGCCAGGCATGAAACTTGGCGGCCTTTTTGTGCGCGGGCAAATGCCTAGTCGAAATTCAAATCCACATAGCCTTCGGCCCAATTGTTTTGATTGGCGCTGCCATCCGGCGTGATGAATGTTGGCATATTTGGATTGGCCCGAGTGACGTGGTAGCAAAACTCGCCCCACCCTTCGGCCGACCAGTCCTCACAATATTGGCCAACACCCCCATCATCCTTGACTGACCATGGGATGTTGCGGATTTTATCGTCTTTTACCACCACCACGGCGATGCCGTCTGGATGGTTGTTTTGTTTATACTCCGTCACCCCATCGGGGAAAGTGCCCCAAATCGAATTGCCAGACATCAGTGCTTCAACTTCGGAAGCGCTCAGTTTGGTTTCATCCGCTTGCGCAACGCTGAGTGCACCCGCCATAAACAACAAAAAGGGTGCCGCGTAGAATAAATGGAATTTGCTCATGTTTCCTCCCAGAGCCATCTTGGTTCGTGCACTTTGCCGTGCACTGACTCTTTCTGGCGCAATTCACGCTGGCACCCTGTGAATATTCGTGCCAAAATTTTGCCATGGGTGGGCAAGCAAACAATTCAGACCAAAGCGTCAACAAACCAATGGGCGAGGCCTATAGCGCCTATTGGGACATGTGGCTCCAAAAAGGAGCTCTGGCTGTCCACACCCAATTCGACCTCACGACAAAAACCGCGAGCCCCCTCGACACGTTCGATCAGCTCTATGAGCAATATGGGGGCAAGGCTGTTTTCGACTTTGTGGCACAGCAGGGCGCTATAAATGGATTGGACGTGCCCTCATTGCTGTTCTCCAGCGCCAAAACACCTGCAGATTTGGTGCATAAATGGCAACAAATAACGCAAGCACAAAGTGAAATTCGGTTTGGGTCGAAAAATTCTTCTGCTGATTTCGTCCATTTGCTCCCTTCGGGCGAGTTGGTGCTAAGCCCAAGTCGCATTCGCCCGGCAAACCTGTCTCGATTTGGCGCCGCCATGTTAACAGGCGTTATGGCACACACATTGCAGCAGCTTTCCCCGGCGGGCGTGACAGTCTTTGAAGCGGTAAAGGCAGGCAGCACCCGCTCAATCGACAATATCACCTCACGCGCCGACATTGGCTTCGATGCGAGCAGCGACATTATTATTAGATGTGTAGATGCAGCGCCCAAGGACGCGCCGCGCAACAAGCCCACCCCTTACTTGCACCTCAACCACCTTTTCAATCATCACAATCATCCGCTGTTCCGGCAACTTGTGCATTTTCTCGACCAACAATCAGGTGGACACACATCAATTGACGAAACGGCGTTTCATTTAGGCCTGTCCGTCCGCACATTGTCGCGGCGGCTACACATCAACGGCATCAGCTATGGCAGGCTGACGCGATTTGTGCGTTTACGCAAAGCGCTACAATTGCTGTTTGTCGGCACGCCACAAATGGATGATATCGCCTTTGCCGCTAATTATGCCGACCGCCATCACATGGCCCGCGACTTCAGGCAAATGGTGCAACTTTCCCCTACCTTTTTGCGGGATCTTCTTCAGCAAAACCCTGTTTAACCTCCGAATTAAACCAATATTTTACCAACATTCTCAGTTCTATTTCAGCTAAATGACTGAAAAACCTATCATTTAATCGGTTAGCTAAATATTTATCTAGTTTATTGGGGATTGAACAATGCTCGACTCCTAAACTGAAATTGTTCGCAATGATGCGACGCATTGGGAGTGAGAATTATGGAAGCAATTGCTTTGGCATTCACATCAGCAATGATTTCTTGGGGCTTGTTTACTTTGTACCCCGAGCAGGAAGTCCGCGCAAAAGCCAACCGTCGGCAATAGCGCACATTTGAAAATTAGTTCAGGGGGCAAAGATGAAAACTTTAACCGCAGCAACAGTGGCCTTTTTGTTGGTATCCGCAGGGTTTGCGTTGGATATCCAGGTGACATCACAAGCGGAGCCTAGCTTCGATACCGCTATCAACACACCTATTTTGGATTAGGAATATGCAACCGCACCATAAATTGCTGGCGACCCAACTGTTCGCAGCCGCGATTTTAATCGGTGTCATTACAATGGCTTCAACACCGCTCGCGCTGTTTGAACGTCAATCTGAACCGCAATATGCCATGATACGCTAGGGTGAGAACCCGCAAGGCTCAGATGAGGAATACTATGTCCGTGAGTGCAAGAGGACCTCGGTCCTAAAACGGCAGTTCTTTTTAAGGACTGCCGTTATTTTTTGACCTCTTCCAACTCGATCAAGGTGCCATCAAAATCTTTCGGATGCAAAAACAGCACCGGCAGACCATGCGCCCCGATCTTGGGTTCACCATCCCCCAAAACCCGTGCGCCCTCTTCCGACAGCTTTTGCGCTGCGGCACGGATATCTTCCACCTCAAAACACATATGATGCATGCCGCCAGACGGATTCTTTTCCAAAAAGGCCGCAATCGGTGAATTCTCGCCCAGCGGATGCAGCAACTCCACTTTGGTGTTGGGCATTTTCACAAATACCACTGTCACCCCATGCTCAGGCAAGTCCTGTGGTTCGGACACAGCCGCGCCCAACTGATCGCGATATTTCGCTGTCGCCGCGGCCAAATCTGGCACCGCAATCGCGATATGATTGAGATTACCGATCATGGCTCGTTCCTTAGTTTGCCTTCGATGCGCGACATCACCGCATTAGCAGCATCCAGCACATTGGTGCCGGGGCCGAAAATATCGGACACGCCCGCGTCGCGCAGCGCTTGATAATCTTGCTCCGGGATCACACCGCCTGCAAAGACAGAGATATGCGCCGCTTTTTTTTGGCGCAGCAAATCGATTAGCTCTGGAATAAGCGTTTTGTGCCCTGCGGCGAGGGATGATGCACCGATGGCATCGACCTTCAAGTCAACAGCCTTTTCAGCGACTTCTTCCGGCGTTTCAAACAGCTCGCCTATATGCACATCAAAGCCCATATCCGCGAAGGCAGTCGCGATGACTTTCGCGCCGCGATCATGACCATCCTGCCCCATTTTACCAATATAAATAGAGGGTTGCCGGGATTGGGTCGATTTGAATTCAGCAACGCGCTGGGTGATCGCCTGATATTCAGGGTCATCCGCATATTGCTCGCTATACACGCCTGAAATCACTTTTGTGGTCGGGCGATGGCGGCCAAAGACCTCCTCCATTGCGTCGGAAATCTCACCCAATGTGGCGCGGGCGCGGGCGGCATCTATGGCGGCGGCCAGCAAATTGCCGTCCCGCGTTTCCGCGATTTCACGCAATTTCGCAAGTGCCTTGTCGCACGCCTCTTGATTGCGGCTGGCCCGAATTTGTTTCAAAGCTTCAACCTGACCTGCACGCACCTTCTTATTGTCGATATCAAGAATATCGAGCTCGTCCTCTTTATCGAGACGATAGCGGTTGACGCCGACGATCACATCATCGCCCTTGTCCACACGGGTTTGGCGTATGGCCGCGGCGCGTTCAATTTCCAGTTTGGGAAGCCCCTCGTCGACCGCCTTGGTCATGCCGCCTTTTTCTTCAATCTCGGCAATCATTTCGCCCGCTTTGGCCACCATGTCGGCGGTGAGGCGCTCGACATAGTAAGAGCCGCCCAGCGGATCCACCACGTCCGTGACGCGGGTCTCATGGTCCAAAATCAACTGGGTGTTGCGGGCAATGCGCGAGGAAAACTCGGTCGGCAGCGCAATCGCTTCGTCAAACGAGTTGGTGTGCAGGCTCTGGGTGCCGCCCAAAATCGCCGCCATCGCTTCATAGGCCGTGCGCACAATATTGTTGTACGGGTCCTGCTCAGTCAGCGACACGCCAGACGTTTGGCAGTGTGTCCGCAACATCATGGAACGCGGGTTCTTCGCGCCCAAATCCTTCATAATATCGGCCCAAAGGGTGCGCGCCGCCCGCAGCTTCGCCACCTCAGAAAAGAAATTCATGCCAATGCCGAAGAAGAACGACAAGCGCCCGGCAAACGCATCAATATCTAAGCCCCGTGCCTGCGCGGCGCGGACATATTCCATGCCATCAGCCAGCGTATAGGCCAGCTCCTGCACGGCAGTCGCGCCAGCCTCATGCATATGATAGCCGGAGATGGAAATGGAGTTGAATTTCGGCATAAATTCAGCCGTGTGCGCAATAATATCCGCAATAATCCGCATGCTCGGTTCCGGCGGATAGATAAAGGTGTTGCGCACCATAAATTCTTTCAAAATGTCATTTTGAATGGTGCCGGAGAGCTTGTCCTGGCTCACGCCCTGCTCTTCCGCCGCCACAACAAACATGGCCAGCACTGGGATCACCGCGCCATTCATGGTCATCGACACTGACATTTCATCCAGCGGAATCCCATCAAACAGCACCTTCATATCTTCAACGCTGTCGATGGCGACGCCGGCCTTGCCCACATCGCCCACCACGCGTTCATGATCACTGTCATACCCACGGTGGGTGGCCAGATCAAACGCCACCGAAAGGCCCTTTTGACCCTTTTCCAGCGCTTGGCGATAAAAGCGGTTGCTCTCTTTCGCCGTGGAAAAGCCAGCATATTGCCGAATGGTCCAGGGACGGTTGGCATACATGGTGGCGCGCACGCCACGGGTGAACGGCGCTTCGCCGGGCATCGCGTCGGCGGCGCGATCAGGCACATCTTCCGCAAAATAGGCGGGCCTGATGGGCACCCCACCATAATCGGTTTCCAGATCGTCAGGCTCACGCCCGCGCAATTCTTTTTCCGCCAGGGCCTGCCATTTTTTGTAGGTCTCGTTGGAGAGGGTCATTGGTCTTCAAACTCCATGATCACTTCATCCACCGCCAAGATGGCGCCTACATCCGCCGCGATTTTGGACACCACGGCTTTCTTTTCCGCCCGCAGCACATTTTCCATTTTCATGGCTTCAACAATGGCCAGCGGCTGGCCTTCCTGCACCTCGTCGCCTTCGGCAACTTCAAGGCGCACCACCTGCCCCGGCATCGGGCACAGTAGGAATTTGGACATGTCCGGCGGCATTTTCACCGGCATATGCACCATCAAATCGGCGACATGCGGCTCAAACACCTGCACATTCATATCCGCCCCGCGATAGCGCACCCGAAAGCCCGTGGCCTTGCGCGTGACTTGCGCGACGATATGATCGTCACCCACCCGCGCGCGGATCAGCGTTTCGCCCGGGCCCCAATCGGTTTCGACGCGCATCAGCATTTCAAAATCATCTTCGCGATCGCGCCAGATGACGGCCTCTTCCAGCACATCAAAGTCAAACCGCTCATCGCCAATCATCACAGAGCGGGCCACATCTTTAATGGACAGGTCCAGCGTATCCGCTTCAGCAAAGCCGCGATGTTGGCTGTGAAAGCCAATATAGGCCGCCAACCCGGCGATGTTTTTCTTGGCCGCATTGCCCAGCTCAACGCCGTTGAACCCTTCGGGAAATTCTTCAGCGATATAGCCCGTGGTAAGACGACCTTCTTTAAAGCGATTCTGCTCCATTACAGCGGAGAGGAACGGGATATTGTGGCCAATGCCTTCAACCTCAAACGCGTCCAGCGCGTCAGACATGGCAGAAATGGCGGCAGCCCGATCTGGCGCCCAGGTACACAATTTGGCGATCATCGGGTCGTAGAAGGTGGAGATTTCTCCCCCATCAAACACCCCGGTATCGTTGCGCACCACAAGGTCTTCAGATTCGAATTCTGACGGCGGGCGATAGGTCGTCAATCGTCCAATGGAAGGCAGGAAATTGCGATAGGGGTCTTCGGCATATAGTCGAGACTCAATTGCCCACCCATTGAGCGTGACCTCATCCTGAGCGATCGACAATTTCTCGCCCGCCGCAACGCGAAGCATTTGCTCCACTAGGTCAATCCCTGTGATCAATTCGGTGACAGGGTGTTCCACCTGCAACCGCGTATTCATCTCAAGGAAATAGAAATTCTTGTCGCCATCCACGATGAATTCCACCGTGCCCGCGCTGGCATAGCCAACCGCCTTGGCCAAGGCCACCGACTGTTCGCCCATTTTCTTGCGCGTTTCTTCATCCAAAAACGGTGACGGCGCTTCTTCAATCACCTTCTGGTTGCGGCGCTGAATGGAACATTCGCGCTCACCCAGATAAATGCAATTGCCATGCTTGTCGGCCAACACCTGAATTTCAATATGGCGCGGATCGGTGACGAACTTTTCGATAAAGATGCGATCATCACCAAAGCTAGACGCGGCTTCCGATTTGGACCGCTCAAAGCCTTCGCGGGCTTCCGCATCATTCCACGCAATCCGCATACCCTTGCCACCGCCGCCAGCGGAGGCTTTGATCATCACCGGATAGCCGACTTCATTGGAGATCTTCACCGCTTCATCCGTGTCTTCAATCAGGCCCATATAGCCCGGCACGGTGGACACATTCGCTTCCTTAGCCAGCTTCTTGGAGGTGATCTTATCCCCCATCGCCTCAATAGCGTTGGGCGGTGGCCCGATAAAGGTGATGCCCGCTTTTTCCAGCGCTTCACAGAACTTGGCGTTCTCACTCAAAAAGCCATAGCCCGGATGCACCGCCTCCGCGCCCGTTGCCTTGCAGGCCGCGATGATCTTATCGCCCAGCAAATAGCTTTCCGATGCGGGTGATCCCCCAATATGCACCGCCTCATCCGCCATGCTCACATGCAGCGCTTCCCGGTCCGCATCCGAATAAACCGCAACGGTTTTGATGCCCATAATCTTGGCCGTTTTAATCACCCGACAGGCAATCTCGCCCCGGTTGGCTATAAGAATTTTCGAGAACATTATGTCTGTTTCTCCATTTACCTCGGCATCGCCAAAAGCGACGAAGCATCTGTTTTTAGTTGTCATTGTCGGACCAGCCCTGTGGCGTGAACCCAAAATTAATCCGACAATCCATCTAGCTTTGGCCATTCCCACTGGATCCTCGGGTCAAGCCCGAGGATGACAAGGGGTAAATAAATCAATCGGGCCGCTTGCAGATAAAATCAATTTCCACCAGCGCATGCAGCGCCAGGCCGGTGACCCCGATGGTCGTGCGCGCCGGGCGACGATCCTTGGGGAAAAAGCTCTGATAGGTCTCGTTGAACTGGGCATAGTCCCGATAAAAATCGGTGAGATAGCACCGCGCCATCATCACATGCTCCAGCCCCATATCGATGCCCCCCAAAACAATCTTGAGGTTCTCCATCACCCGAACAGTCTGCGCCTCAATCCCCTCCGGCAAAGGCGCATCCGGCGCATCTGGGAAGGTCGGCATTTGCCCCGTAACAAACACCCACCCATTCGCCTCCGTCGCATGTGAAAAAGGTGCGACAGGCCTTGGGCCGTCTGAAATCATATGGAATAGTGGATCAGTCATTGTTGCCTCCCTACGCTGCCCAAATGCTCATCACAGCAGCGATTGAAATCAGTAAAAAGAACGACCATTGCGGCATGAACAAAAAGCGCTGCTTTTTGACCACAACAATCAGCAGATTGAGTAAGCAAAAGCCTATCGACAATGCTGTGGCCAGAACACCCAATTCCCAAGCGCTTTTATATTGCGCCGCGAGCGCAAAAGACGCGCTGGTGCCCAAAAGCGTGATGGTGACCATGTGCCAACAAAAATAGTTGGTGAACTTTGCCACTGAATGCATCTCACTTTTCAGCAATGGCCTTGCGATATAGCGCCCGCCGACAAAAATATGCGCCAATAAAGTCGCAGCATTCAATGCGGCAGCAACCCAAAGCCAAAAAGTGTTCAAAACCATCTGTTGTTTCCTACAACGGAATATTGTCGTGCTTCTTAATCGGCATCGACTGTTGTTTATTCTTCAGGGTTTCAAACGCCCGTGCCACGCGGCGGCGGGTGTTGTGGGGCATGATCACATCGTCGATAAAGCCACGCTCGGCTGCCACAAACGGGTTGGCGAAGCGGTCTTCATAATCCTTGGTGCGTTTGGCGATTTTTTCGGCATCGCCCAGCTCTGAGCGATAAAGAATTTCGGTGGCGCCCTTGGCGCCCATCACGGCGATTTCCGCAGTAGGCCACGCATAGTTCACATCCGCGCGGATATGCTTGGAGGCCATCACGTCATAAGCGCCGCCATAGGCTTTACGGGTGATGACGGTGACTTTGGGCACGGTCGCCTCCGCATAAGCGAACAGCAATTTTGCACCATGCTTGATGATGCCGCCATATTCCTGCGCGGTACCGGGCAAAAAGCCGGGCACATCAACAAGGGTGAGGATCGGAATATTGAAGCTATCGCAAAAGCGCACAAAGCGGGCCGCTTTTTTCGCTGAGTTAATGTCCAGACACCCGGCCAAGACCAAAGGCTGGTTGGCCACCACGCCGACGGACTGGCCGTTAATGCGCACAAAGCCCGTAACGATGTTGCCCGCATGGTCCTTTTGCAGCTCCAAGAACTCGCCTTCATCAGCGATTTTGTGGATCACTTCTTTCATATCATATGGCACGTTGGGGCTATCAGGGATGATGGTATCAAGGCTCATTTCTGGCCGATCCACCACATCATTCACATCCACCTTTGGCGCTTTTTCCTGCGCGTTCAACGGCAGATAATCAAATAGTCGACGGACCTCCAACAACGTCTCAACATCATTGTCGAAGGCCGCGTCGGCCACGGAGGAAATCTTGGTGTGCGTGCTCGCCCCACCCAATTCTTCTTGCGTCACCGTTTCGTTGGTCACGGTTTTCACCACGTCCGGCCCGGTCACAAACATATAGCTGGTGTCCTTCACCATATAGATGAAGTCCGTCATCGCCGGAGAGTAAACCGCGCCGCCGGCGCAGGGCCCCATAATCACAGAGATTTGCGGCACGGCACCAGACGCCATCACATTGCGCAAGAACACATCGGCATACCCACCGAGGGAAGCCACGCCTTCCTGAATACGCGCGCCGCCACTATCGTTCAGCCCAATCACCGGGGCGCCATTTTGCACCGCCAATTCCATGATCTTGCAAATCTTTTGCGCATGGGTTTCGGACAAGGAGCCGCCAAACACGGTGAAATCCTGCGAAAACACATAGGTAAGCCGCCCATTAATAGTGCCCCACCCGGTGACCACGCCATCGCCCGGCACAATGTTTTCTTCCATGCCAAAATCGGTACAGCGGTGGGTGACGAACATGTCATATTCTTCAAAGCTGCCAGGATCGAGCAACACAGAAAGCCGTTCCCGCGCGGTCAATTTGCCTTTGCCGTGCTGGGTATCAATGCGGCGCTGGCCGCCGCCAAGGCGTGCGCCTGCGCGCTTTTGTTCAAGCTGCTCGATGATTTCCTGCATGTGCGCCCCCAAAGAGATAGACAAAAATGAATTAAATCGCGATGGACCGACCCTAGCAAAGCAGGCAGAAGTTTAAAGGCCTATAAGTGTAAACAGGAACACGCTTTTAACATTGTAAATTGTAAACTTGTGTAATTTGTGTAATTCTGGTGGAAAGGTGGGTGTGACCATGCCATTCGCCGCATTCGTCATTCCCGCGCAGGCGGGAATCTAGGGTGAATGTCGGCAGTGAAATCGTAGGCGTTTTGCGCCTTGGCCACTCCGGCCCGGATTGTCGGGGCTCTGTTTCGCGCTCACGCTGCGCGGCTGGCCCGACAATGACGAGAAGAGAGGCATCGCGAAACGAGCTAATGCTGTTTCGTGAGGACATGTGAATTGAATTGCAAGATCAAGTCTTGCAATGACGGAAGAGCGTGAAGCGAGCGACCCTTAAGAACACCACCGCATGGCACCAATCGGCGGGGGGGCCGGGGGAGTGAGCAAAGCGAACGACGGCGGCAAGAAAGGGACATGATGGCACAACGCAAAATTTTTGCAGGCGTAAAGCTGAGAGCCCTGCGGGAACAACACAAGCTGACCCAAGCCGAATTCGCGGCGCGGCTGGACATTTCCACCTCTTACGTCAACCAGCTCGAAAACAACCAACGCCCCGTCACCGCAGCGATCATGCTAGCGCTGGCTGAAACGTTCAATGTTGATGTCACCAGTCTTTTGGCCGACAAATCAGACCGGATGATCATTGATCTAAAGGAGATTTTTGCCGACCCGCTTTTTGCCGATAACCCGCCCGGTTTGCAGGAAATGAAGTCCCTCGCCACCAACACGCCACAAACCGCCCACGCCTTTATGCGGCTTTATGAAGCCTATCGAAAATCCAATGAGCGCATGGCGGGCGTGGATGATGTATTGATGCGCGAACAGGCGGGTAATCTGCAAACCTCCTATGAAGAGGTGCGCGATTTCTTCCACTATGCCGACAATTATATCGATCCGCTGGACCGCGCGGCCGAAGATTTGGCCATTGAACTGGGCCTAAATGGTTATGACAAGCTGGAACGGCTGGTGGATTATTGCCAGCGTGCCCACGACCTTACGGTTGAGTTTGTGATCCCCAACAAGCGAGACATGATCCGGCAGTTTGACCGGACGCGGCGCGTGATCCGCCTCAACACCACGCTGGAGAAATCCACTCAGTTTTTCCAACTCGCCAACCAATTGGCCCTGCTGGAACAAACTTCGCTGATCAATCAGATTTTGGCCGATGCCAATTTCAAGCGCGACGAAGCCCGCGCCATCTGCCGCATTGGGTTGGCCAATTATTATGCCGGGGCACTGCTCATGCCCTATCAGCAGTTTTTGAAAGAGGCGCAGGCGGTCCGCTACGACATTGAAATCATGGCTCAACGCTTTGGCGCCAGCCTCGAGCAAGTCGCCCACCGCCTTTCCACTCTGCAACGCCCGCAATTGCGCGGCATTCCGTTTTTCTTTGCCCGGGTGGATCAGGCGGGCACCATCACCAAGCGCCACTCGGCCACCGCATTGCAATTTGCGCGGTTCGGCGGCGCCTGCCCGCTGTGGAATGTGCACCGCGCCTTTGAATCGCCGCAGCGGATCATCCGCCAGCGCGCCGAAACGCCAGATGGCAAACGTTATTTATGCCTTGCCTGGGCCAGCGAAAAGCGCGCCGGCGGCTTCCGCCAACCCACGCGCCGCTATGCCTATGCACTGGGCTGCGAAATCGATCATGCCAGCCAACTTGTCTATTCGGATGATCTGGACATTGGCAAAGAGGCCGCCTTTGATCCTATCGGCGTCTCCTGCCGCACTTGCGAACGCCGCAACTGCACCCAACGCTCGGTGCCGCCCATCGCCGCCGAGATTTCCATTACGCCAGACGACCGCAATGTCGTGCCCTATGAGATTAACTAGCGCCCGGCTAATCGAAATTCACGCACAACCTAAAATAGCACTATTGTAAGTGTTGCATCCGATTTCTGTTGCAAATCACGCGATTTTTTGGCAGACTGACTGTAGGGATAAAGGTCCTCGGAAACGCGGAAACTATCAGCAATTACAATTGGTTGAAGCCTTTTCGCACTTACGATGAGAATAGCTTCGCGTTCTGAGTGATACCCGCCCCAAACCAACGCCGTGTTTTATACAGAATGTCGACTTCTGGATGATTTAGTGCGTCCGGATATGGGCGGCAGGCATATTTCTCCCGCACAACAAAAAGCGCGGGAAAATCCCGCGCCATCTGTTTCGCCCAGTAATAAATCTTAGGCTTGTATATCGACCAGGCGGCCCGTGCCATCGGCAGGTGGCGCTTTGGTTTCGTCGGTTTTCTTTTCGGCAAACTCATCGAATGCCGTTTTTTTCGCCTCAAGCTGCTCCACTTCGCCCTTTTCCTTCGCAGGTGGGGCGGGCGGCTCAGACCGTACATATTGTGCGGGTTGGCTCACCGCTGAAATTGAACTCATTCTGCGTCTCCTTCGATCAGCATGATGGATTGCCTTTTGGAAAAGACAATTGTCCACCGCTGAGCATAGAGGCAGCACAATAAGGGGCGATTAGGGGAAAGGATTGGATTTAATGCAATTCTTATCCATTCTCAGAACACCCTAAGGCACAAAGCCCTCATCGCTGCCAAGCGCGCTGACCTTCTCCTCAAGAAACGATTTAAACGCTCGCACCCGAGTGGGCATCAGGCGCCGGTCGGCATAGATCATAAAGACATGGCGCATCTCGGTTTCATAGTCGGGCAGGATTTGCTCCAGCCGCCCTTCGCGCAGGGGCTGCTGCATATAAAAGAGTGGGCCATACATGATGCCCATCCCCCGAATGGCGGCATCGACCACCATGCGGATGGAATTGATGCTGTAGCGCGGGGTGGGGAAAAATTCAAAGCGGGCGCCCTGCTGCAAAAAGGCCCAGGCCTTTTGCGGGTCAGAGGTGAGCAAGTCAAACTCTTGCAGCTGCGCCGGCACTTCAGGCCTGCCTTTTGCCGCCAGATAGCTGGGGGCTGCGGCGACGCACATTTGCGTATCCAGCAATTTGCGCTGCACCAGGCTGGGCTGGGTGGGCGGCACCACGACCAGCGACAAATCCAACTGGTCTTCAACAAAATACTGGTCGGAAATGGCAAACTTGATTTGAATATCAACCTGCGGGTGTTGGGACATAAACTCCAGCGCCCAGCCATGCATATAGTCGATCGCCATACTCTCCGGGCAGGAAACACGGATGGAGCCAGACAGGACATCCGCCCGGTCATTCAAAGCGGAAAGCTGCTCCTGAAGTTGCGAAAAGTCGTCGCTCAGCGTGTTGTAATAACGCTCGCCATCCACCGTCAGCTTGAACTGCTTGGCGTGACGATGCACCAATTTATGCCCAACTTCCTCTTCCAACTGTGCCAAATGCCGCGACAAGGTGGGGGCCGAAAGCCCCAGCTTTTGTGCAGCCTTGGTGAGGCTGCCCGCGCGCACCATTTCGCAAAAACTATAAAGAGCATTGAGATCCATTGATTTCATTTATGAAAACTTACTTTGCAATATTGGCTATTTTTATCGCAATAATGAAAACATATATTCACCGCATCACCAAGAAAAAAGGTTTTGAGATGAACAAACTTCCCGCAAAATTCCGCCAGCCCATTGTTGGGCTCGGCATTATGATCGTCATGCTCTCCAGCCTGCCCGCCATTCTGGTGTCGCAAAATCTGCCACCTCAAGCCGACTTTGGCAGCGCCTATTTCGGCGCCATCGGCCAGATGGCCCCCTATGCTGTGCCACTGGCGATCGGGTCTGCGATCTTTTTCAACCTGGTGGCCAATATTTTTGTAGAGAAAGTACGCTAGGAATCAAAAAGTCCCCGCGACGAAACGCGGGGACAAACTTCATATTCAAGACGATTAAACTTCGTCTTCCTTGCTGACATAGTCTTTCAGCAATTTTTCGTTTTTAGCTGTTTCAAGCTTCGCAATCGTCTCGCTGGAGCGACGTTGGTCTGTGCGGTATTTCACCAAATTCACCAAGCTGCCCATCAACAAGACCACGCCCATTCCCCAATATCCCTTGGTGGAGAGGTCAACAGGGGCCAAATAAAGCGACAGGGTCAAGAGGGCCAAAGCGCCAACAACACAAGCACCGTTGAACATAATATAGATTGCGTTTTCATCATTATTGTACATGGGATTATTCCTTTGTTTTAAAATAGAATTTCGGGTTTTCGGTTTAGTTTTGTTGTGATTTTAATCTGGCGATCACATCGGTCGCCTCAATTTTGGACTTTTCGCCAAATCCAGCCCGCGCCATTCGGTCGCCGATATCGGCTTTGCTCAAACTGCTGTCGATTTCATCCAGAATATTGCTCTCCTCCAGCGGATCGCTTGAGTTTGTGACCCGTGCAATCAAGGCCTCGGCCTCATGAATGGCGCTGCCATTCGACAAAGATCGATCCAATGATTTATGGGTGCGCCGATCGGCATCAATCGCCCGCGCGGTGATCAGGCCCTGCTTCAAATCAATGATGCGCCGATGCGCCTTTTCAACAGCCATTTTTGTGCGGGAAACACGCCGCTCCAACTCGTCCATCGTGGCGCGCCGGACAGAGGCCTCATTTTCGATATCTGCAATCGCTTCAGCTGCATCTTGCGCCAACTCATCCCGACCTGCGTCCAATGCAGCGGTTGCTCGTTTTTCTAAATCACGAGCGCGGGCCGTAATGGAATTCAGGATTTTCTCCTCACTGCGTTGTCGCATAATCAAAGACGCCAAGGTCCGCTTTGCACCCGCCAGTCCGGCCTCTGCCTCCCGCACCTTTTGTTCAATCAACTCCACTGCATATTCATCAACAATTCGATCTTCCGCTTTCGCGCTAAAACTTTTCATCAAGGTCGAAAACATATTTATCATCGTGCCCTCCTTTATTTTGAACACCGTTCACAATTTCAATATAGACAATTTTGAACGTCGTTCAATATAAAAATTGAACATCGTTCAAAAAACTTCAAACCGAACATCCCTTATCTAGATTTAATATTTAGATTCAGGGACTTATTCAGTCCAAAAAAATTCTAATTTTTTCGATTTTTATAGGCTTGCAGGTGGATATCGACCAAATTATGCGCAATTTCGGCGATGTTCTGGTTCATAATAAGCTGCAGCCTGCCGGAATTTTCGAGCGACGACACGCTGTGCACACTTGCAAAGAGCAACCGACTGGCTTCTTGTGCCTGTTCTTCCGGCAAATCTGAACGTTCCGCCACGAAACAGGCCGTCAGCATGTGTATAAGGCCGTCGATTTTGGCGACATACCATTCGGGCACTTCTGTGCCTGGCGCGCGTCGAAACTCAAACAGTGCATTCCAAAGGTTCTTGTTTCTTTGCACATAGTCCAAAAAAACATCAGCATAGCGATGCAAAGTGTCTCCGCTGAGTTCCCCTTCTTGTGCCTGAGAAAATGCCAGCGCCAAACCGTTCAACGTGCCGACATTCACCGCAGTGACAATTGCATCAAGGTCATCAAAATGATGATAGAGCGTGCCGGGCGCATACCCGATCTCCTTCGACAAGCGACGCGCAGACAGCTTATCCACCCCATCTGCAACAATAAGCTGGCGCGCGGCTGACACAATCAGCGCTTCCAATTCTTCTTTTGTGTGATCTGCACGTCTGGCCATTATGCCCTCACTTTTTCTGAACAACGTTCAATTACGCCAATCTCAGCAACAAAACAAGACGAGTTACACATGAACCACCACAAAGACTGATCGATTTAACACGCCAGAGCGACAAAGCGTCGCTCTTGCCAACTCCCATATTAAGCGATAGCGCTAGTGCACACATTGTCTGACAAAGGCGAGAAAATGGCTAAAGCGCAACAAACAGACCCGCAGCATAAATGGCATGAAGACATTCAAGCGGTGCTTCTGGGCACCCTTTTGATTGCCCTTGGCGTCAATATGTATAAAACCGCCATGCTGGGCACCGGCGGCATCAACGGGCTGGCGCTTCTGCTCTCCTATATTTCACCCTTGGAATTTGGTGTTCTGTTTTTTGCGCTCAACCTGCCCTTTTACTGGTTTGCCTATGTGCGCATCGGCCCCGCCTTCACCATCAAGACATTTGCGTCCGTGGCCCTGGTGTCGCTATTTGCCCAACTCACCCCGCAATGGATCAGCTTTGATATGCTTCACCCTGTTTATGCCAGCGTGATTGGCGGCGGTATTATTGGCGTGGGCTTGCTCATCCTGTTCCGGCACAAATCGGGCCTCGGTGGCGTGAACATTTTGGCGGTCTATTTGCAAGACCGTCACGGCATTCGCGCGGGCTATTTGCAAATGGGTGTGGACGCCGCCATTCTTTGCGGTTCATTCTTTGTGTTGAACTGGCAGCAGGTCTTGCTGTCCATTCTGGGCGCAGTGATACTCAATCTAGTGATCGCCACCAACTTCCGACCCGGCCGCTATGTTGGCTTTTCCGGCGCCTTTTTTGCGCAGAGCAAAACGAAAGACTAGGCCTCGCCCTCATAGAGCGGCAGGCTCACGCGGAAACAGGCCCCCTCGTCTTCGCCCTTGACCAACTCGATTTTGCCCTTCATGCGGGCAATAATTTGTGAAGAGATGGCAAGACCGAGACCCGACCCTGTTTGGCCGCTGCTCGCGCCGCGCTGCCCCCGGGCGAATTTTTCAAACACGCGCCGCCGGTCTTTGGCAGCAATGCCCGGCCCATTATCTTGAAAATCAATCAAAAGCCGCTTGCCGGTTTTGCTAAACCGCACTTCAACAAACGGTCGGTCAGCGTCATTATATTTAATTGCATTGGTGATCAGATTGATAAACACCTGTGCCAAGCGATCTGCGTGCCCCAGCACAAGCGCCTCAGCGGGCACATTATGGCGCTTGATGTTCATATTCTTTTGCCGGGCAAGGCTTTCACATACCGATACGGCGCGGTCCATCGCCGACACCACATCAACTGGCGTGTTGGTCCACACCTTTTCGCCCCGCTCCAGCGCGCTCAAATCTAAGATCTCATCCAACAATTGGGTCAAGCGCAGGCTTTCCGTGTGAATTGTCGATAAGAAGCGTTGCCGCTCACCAGCGTCCAGCTCCTCCGGTTCCAGCAATATTTCTGAGAATGAACGGATCGAGGTCATCGGGGTGCGCACTTCATGGCTCACCTGCGACAAAAACTCGTCCTTCTGCTGATCCAGCTCCCGCAATTTGGCGTTGGCATCCTGTAGCTTTTCAGCCGTTAGCCGCAACTCTTCAGACTTTTGCTCCAATTGCTGCGAATATTCGATGACCTGCTGGGTTTCATCGGCAATTTTCATCACTTCTTGCAGCGATATGCTTTCGCCAGACACCACTTGCGAAATCATCACGTGTGCCGACGCCGCTCCGATGGACCCCGCCAATTCTTTTTCCAACAAGGCGATAAACTCTGGGGTTGGCTCCAAACTGGTTCGACTGCGCCCTTGCTCGCGTGCAAAACTGTCAAACACAGCCCCGGCCCGCGCGGCCCCCAGCACCCGCTGCGCCACAAAGAAAAGATCATTTGTGGCCGCTGACGTGCGCATAAACCTTGTTTCGATGCCCGGCATCCGACGAAACGCATCAACGAACAACGCACTTTGAATACGCTCCAACACCGATTGAGAGGTGGACAAAGACACAAGGATCAAGGCGATCGTGTTGGCAAACAAACTCCAAAACACCGAATGCACCAAGGGGTCCATCCCCTCTAACCCGAACAGCGCTTGCGGTTTCAAAAACGCGATCCCATAGGGTCCATTTTGCACCCACTGCGCCACCCAGACACTGGATTCCTCAAAGCTGGGCAAAAACATCGAATAGGCCCAAACCACAAAGCCGATAAATAGGCCCGCGCCTGCGCCCTTGGCTGTGGCATCGCGCCAAAACAAAGCGGCGATAATCGCGGGCAATGTTTGCGCAACCCCGGCAAACGAAATCAAACCGATACGCGCCAGCGCACCCGACCCATTGGTGAGCCAGAAATACAAAAAGCCCAATCCCAAAATCACACAGATGGAAATGCGCCGACTGGTGAGCAAAAGATCCGTCACCCCGCCGCCATCCTCTTCACCGCTGCGACCAGGCAAGCGCAACGCGATGGGCACCACAATATGGTTAGACACCATGATCGAGAGCGCTATCGAAGCGATAATGATCATCGACGTCGCCGAGGAGAACCCGCCAATAAAGGCGAACAATGCCAAGCCCTCTTGTCCAAAATTAAGCGGTAATGTCAGCACGAACATGTCCGGATCGCTGCCAGGGGGCAGCATCGCGGTACCCACAATCGCGATGGGCAATGTGAAAATGCTCATGGCAAACAAATAGAGCGGGAACGCCCAACTGGCGGTGCGCAAATGGTTCTCGTTGGAGTTTTCGACCACAGTGATTTGAAACTGGCGCGGCAAACAGATGATCGCGGCCGCCGACAAAATAGTCATCGCCACCCATCGGCCGTTGAACCCGCCATATTGAAACGCATTGATTTGCGCCGCATCTGCGCGGGCAAACACATCACGGAACCCGTCGCCCAACCCAAACACCACAAAAATGCCGATGGACAAAAGCGCAATCAGCTTAATGATCGCCTCAAACGCAATCGCGGCCACCACCCCATGATGCTGCTCTTTCGCATCCACATTTCGCGTGCCGAACAGAATGGTAAAAATCGCCATCGCCACGGCAACACCCAACGCAAGGCGCACATCATCCACATTCAACCCGGGCTGATCCACATTGTCGCCCAAGGTCATCACATTGAGACTGGAGGTGATCGCCTTAAGCTGCAGCGCGATATAGGGCGTGGTGCCAATCACGGCGATCAATGTCACCAACACCGCAAGCCGCGAGCTTTTGCCAAAGCGAGAGGAAATCAAATCGGCAAGCGAGGTGATCCGCTGGGTGCGCCCCACCCGCACCAATTTGCGCAAGCCAAACCACCAGCCCACAAACACCAGTGTGGGGCCAAGATAGATGGTAAAAATCTCATAGCCTGTGCGCGCGGCAGACCCAACCGCCCCGTAAAAGGTCCAGCTGGTGCAATAAACAGAAATGGCGAGCGTATAGATAAGCGGCGACCGCAAAAACTTGCCCGCCTCACCCTTTGCCCAACGCTCGCTGAAATAGGCCAGCGCAAACAACAGCACCACATAGCCAAGGGCAATCAGAATGATCAGATTGGTCGCAATCATAACTCGCGATCCCGTTCCAATCGTTCAGGGCGCTGTTCGGGGTCCACCCGCGGCAGCAAGCGCGACAACGCAAACGCGGCCACAATCAAAAAAAGCCAAACGCCAAACAGATAGGTAAAAATGATCGGCAAGCCAAAAACCGTGCCGCCCCGGTCAAATAAGTGCACAATTGGCGGCATGATCAATATCGCACCCAAGATCGGCAGAAAAAAGCCAAACCCTTCGCTGCGCCGCCGATTCGCCATCAATCCAACCCTTGCTCATCGCCGATCAGGGCTTTGACCGCCCCAACCACATCGCTATTGGCATAAGGCTTGGTGACAAAACTGTTTGCCCCCAATTCTTCGGCAATGCGTCGATCCTGCGCTTGCCCCTTCGCTGTAAGCATCAGTACGGGCAGATGAAGCGTTTGCTCGTCTTGCCGCAGCAGCTTAAGCACCTCAAAGCCAGACTTTTTGGGCAACATCACATCGAGCACGACAACGCGCGGCTTGATCTCGCGCACCGCCCGCAACGCCTCTTCACCGTCTTGTGCGGCCTGCGTCGACCACCCCGCACGACGCAGGATAAAGTCAAGGGAGTCCAGAATACTGGGCTCGTCCTCAACAATCAGGACATCAATAGTCACAAATTCCTCCTCCTCACAACTGAACCTCCCAATTCAGTTGCCCCCGAAACATAGGGCGAAAACTAGCTTCCGCCAATATCGAAATTGATTTCTGTTAACGGTAGCCGCACCGTATGCTCTCCGCCCGCCCCCGTAAACATTTCTTCTTGTCGACTTTCGCATGAGCGACGAATGCACATTCTGCAGGTGGGGCCCACTGGCACATCCACTTGCGGATTATCAAGGCTCATGCCTTTGCCATATACGGTTTGGTCGGCATAGAGCACATCACACACCAACATCACCGAGGTATAAAGCGGGCGCGATTGAAAACGATCTGCCCGCTTAGCAAAAGATTTCGCCAGCATCAAATATCGCCCCCCATCCGGATAGCTCACGGTCTGCCGCACCACATCATTGGGATGGCGGAACGCGTCAAACAACGTCCAAAGCGGACAACCATGCCCCGCATTGGGCCATGCCATGCCCGGCAATGGAAAATGCTTCGATAGCCGTCCGGAAGGATCTGCCCGCAAAAAACCAAATGGAATGCCCTCTGCGCCCGGCCGCCGCAAAGTCACCAACCTATGCGCCACCTGCTCAAAACTAGCGGCGTAGCGCTGGCTCAAATAGTCAATGTCATAAGAGCTTTGCTCAGCCTCACGCAAAAAGTCCTCATAGGGAAAGATGATCGCCCCCGCCAAATAAGAGCCCAATGCTCGAATCGCCAATCGACGTGAAGCTGCGGAACTCAATCGTTCATCCTTGGCCAAAGCGATTAACTCATCACGCCCTCTCAGCTCACTGTAAAGCCGCGCCATTTGAAACTGTCGCGTGGCCAACGTGGCACTGCCTTGAAACCAAAGTACCTTATCTTTCGCATCGAAGCGGTATTGCATAGGAAAGCCTGTTTCTGTGCCCCCCAATTCCGCCACACGTTTGGTGGTGATACCGAACTCGGTTTCCAACTGCACCGCCAGCTCGGCTTCAACAACGCTGCCGCGCCGGGCAAATCCGGCGCGCAACGCCGCAGCTTTTTCCTCCAGAGTCGGAAAATAGTTCTTTTCCTCCACAATCAAATCGTCAAGCTCACGGGCCGGCGTGAGCGAACGATTGCGCCCCGCTTCACCTTCAAACTGATCGATTAAGGTTTGCGCCACATCAGAGAGCGCGCGGCTCTCCCGCGACACCATGCCATGGAAACGCTGCTGCTCCGCCAATTCAAGATCAGGCACGTCAGTCAAAATCTCGGCTGATGACCGAACGGCCGTTATCTGCGACAACATCTGGTGCAGCAAATCCGCCAAAAGCGGGTCTGATTTAAGCCTGTTTGAATAAGCCTCCGCTTCCGCGACCGCTTCAGCATAAGCGCGATAGGTTTGATGCAATGCCCGCGCGGCCCGCGGATTGGTGGCCACCAAATCGCGCGCCTCGGCACTGCCCATTTTCAGCGATTCTAACGCGGGGTCAGAAAAGATTTCCTCCAACGCGCTGAGCAATCTTTGTTCATTTTCGCCGGTCAGCTCATCAAGAGAGATGTCCAACTTGAGCGCAATCGTTTGTAAAAGCGTGCCCCCAACATCTCGTTTATTGGCCTCAATCAAATTCAAATAGCTGGGCGAAATACCAATCGACTTCGCAAAATTGCTTTGCGAGTAACCCAAAGATTTCCGCTGGTTACGGATTTTCAGTCCTATTGGCGCGCGCATATTTCCACCCTTAAAATGCCACAATTTGTAAAAAAATTTACAAGCATTTGTAAAAATAAGTACATCATTTTACAAAATTTTCCTTATATTACAATAATCTATTGAAAAATTTTCAAAACTCCCGCTTAATCTGCCCTGATGCAGCGCATGGGAGTTCATTTTATGGAAGCGCGCATTAATTCAAAGGAGGAGAATAATGACTGAACGCAAGGATGGCCCTTCACGCCGTCGAGTTCTTAAGGGCGCTGCCGCTGGTCTCGTGACCGCTGGCGTTGCCCCAACCATCATCACCAGTGCCTATGCTCAGGAATATCGCAACAAGCCAACTGGCGACAGCGTAACCCTTGGCTTTAACGTGCCACAAACTGGCTCATATGCTGACGAAGGCGCTGACGAACTGCGTGCTTTTGAGTTGGCTGTTGAGCATTTGAACGGCGAAGGTGATGGCGGCATGCTAAACACCATGCAGCCTTCATCTCTGACAGGTAACGGCATTTTGGGCAAAAAAGTTGCCTATGTGACTGGTGACACGCAAACCAAATCTGACGCTGCGCGGGCTTCTGCCAAGCGGATGATCGAAAAAGATGGCGCCCTGATGATTTCAGGCGGTTCATCTTCAGGTGTGGCGATTGCGGTGCAAGGCCTTTGCCAAGAGATGGGCACCATCTTTATGGCCGGTTTGACCCACTCAAACGACACAACAGGTAAAGATAAGCGTCGCTATGGTTTCCGGCACTTCTTTAACGCCTATATGTCTGGTGCAGCACTTGGCCCCGTTTTGGGCGAAGAATATGGCACAGACCGTCGTGCCTATCACCTAACAGCCGACTACACTTGGGGCTGGACACAAGAAGAATCCATGAAAAATGCCACCGAGGCATTGGGCTGGGAAACTGTTGAAACAGTGAAAACCCCAGTGGGCGCTGGTGACTTCTCTCAATATATCACACCTGTGTTGAACTCAGGCGCTGACGTATTGATCTTGAACCACTACGGCCGTGACATGGTGAACTCACTCACCCAAGCGGTTCAGTTCGGTCTGCGTGACCGTCAAGCCAATGGCAAAGATTTCCAAATCGTTGTGCCATTGTTCTCACGCTTGATGGCGCAAGGTGCGGGCGACAACATTAAGGGCATTTTGGGTTCAACCAACTGGAACTGGTCACTACAAGACGCTGGTTCACAGGCTTTTGTGAAATCGTTCGGTGCGAAATATGGCTTCCCACCATCAATGGCGGCCCATACTTGCTACGTTCAGACATTGCTCTATGCCGATGCATGTGAGCGTGCTGGCAGCTTCTATCCACCAGATGTAATTAGAGCTCTTGAAGGTCACAAGTTCGACGGTATGGGCAATGGCGCTACCGAATATCGTGCAGAAGACCACCAGTGCTTTAAAGACGTATTGGTTGTGCGCGGTAGCGAGAACCCAACATCTCAGTTCGACTTGCTCAATGTGGTTAAACAAGTTCCACGTTCACAAGTTGAATATGATGCCTCCATCTTTGGTGGCGAGTTGGGACCATACGAAGTCTCTATGTAAAATAGAAAATTGGTTTGCCGGGGCGGCACAGCCGCCCCGGCTTTCGGGGCTTTTGTCGGTGGGGGAGTTACCACATGGACGCGATATTTCTTCAGTTTTTAAACGGTCTAGATAAAGGCGGCGCCTATGCGTTGATCGCCCTGGGCCTCACCCTAGTTTTCGGCACGTTGGGCGTTGTGAACTTCGCCCACGGGGCTCTGTTTATGCTTGGTGCGTTTTGTGCGGTGACCCTGCGCAAAATCCTGACCATGCAGAAAGTTGTTCTTGATGAGGAAAACTTGACCGCATGGGGTACACCCACCGAAATCCGCACAACTTATGTAGAAACATGGTTTGGCGATTTTGGCACCCAGCTGGTCAACTACTCCGTTCCCTTAGCCATTTTATTGGCCATACCCGTCATGTTGGTGGTGGGCGTTGTAATGGAACGCGGCCTGATCAAGCATTTCTATCGCCGCCCCCACGCTGAGCAGATCTTGGTGACCTTTGGTCTGGCCATTGTGCTGCAAGAAATCATCAAGCATTATTTCGGCGCCAACCCTATTCCGCAGCCTATGCCATCTAATCTGGCTGGCGCGGCAGACATTGGCGTGATGATGGGCATGGACCCCAATATTATTGTTTATCCATGGTGGCGGCTTGTCTATTTCGCCTTCTCCGTGATCGTGATCGGTGCAGTATTTGCCTTCTTGCAATTCACCACCTTCGGCATGGTTGTGCGCGCTGGCATGGCAGATCGGGAAACCGTTGGCCTGATCGGCATCGATATCGACAAGCGCTTCACCGCTATGTTCGGCTTGGCCGCAGTGGTCGCTGGTGTCGCTGGCGTGATGTACACCCCACTTCTGCCGCCTGATTATCACCTTGGCATGGACTTCTTGGTCCTGACCTTCGTGGTGGTGGTTGTGGGCGGCATGGGCTCGCTGCCCGGCGCTGTGCTCGCAGGCTTTATGCTCGGCATTTTGCAAAGCTTTGCCTCCATGACTGAGATCAAAGCCATTATTCCCGGCATTGACCAAATCATCATCTATCTTGTTGCTGTGATCATTTTGCTGGTGCGTCCACGCGGACTTTTGGGCCGCAAAGGCGTGATGGAAAGCTAAGGGAGAAAAACAATGAACTTTCAAGGCATCTTTTCCATGTCACGCAAAGACTTGACCACCTTGGTGATCTTTTCGATCGTGGTATTGGCGCTGCCCATCTGGCTGCAACCCTTTGGTGCAGCCTACCCCGACCTGATGCAGAAATTTGCCATCTTTGGCATTCTGGCCATCGGCTTCAACATCTTGTTCGGCCTCACTGGCTATCTCAGCTTCGGTCACGCGGCCTTTTTGGGCGTCGGCTCCTATACCGCCGTGTGGACATTTAAGCTGTTCTCCATGAACCCGATCCCCGCGCTAATCTTTGCGGTGATCCTGTCAGGCTTGTTTGCTCTTTTGATTGGCTATGTCAGCTTGCGCCGTTCAGGGATCTATTTCTCGATCCTCACACTGGCCTTTGCCCAGATGTCCTATAATCTGGCCTATTCGGTACTGACCCCGATCACCAATGGTGAAACAGGTCTTCAGTTGGAGGCGGGCGACCCCCGCGTGCTGGACAGCATGTTTGTCGCAGAAGAAGCAGGCCTGCCCGTGTCCAATTTCTTTGGCATCGAAATGTCCGGCATCCCTGGCTTTTATTTCTGCGCGATCTTCTTGATCCTTGGGTTTTTCATCACCCAGCGCATCTTCGCCTCACCATTCGGCATGATGCTGCGCGGCATTAAATCCAACCAAACCCGGATGAACTATACCGGCTTTAACACACGCCCTTATACCCTCACTGCCTTTGTGATCTCAGGCATGTATGCGGGCTTGGCTGGTGGCCTGATGGCCGTAACCGACCCGTTGGCAGGTGCCGAGCGGATGCAGTGGACCGCCTCCGGCGAGATTGTGCTTATGACAATCCTCGGCGGTGTGGGCACGTTGGTTGGCCCGGTTATTGGCGCTTGGTTGATCAAATATTTCGAAAACATCTTTTCAAGCTTCAACGAGAGTGTGCTGCACAATCTGTTCGGCTTCTTGCCAGATGGCGTGGAAGGATTTGTTGTCGAATTGACTTCAATGTTTGTTGGTGAAGGCTGGCATTTGACCCTTGGTCTTGTGTTTGTCCTGGTCGTGACCTTCTTGCCTGGCGGCATGATGGAAGGCTATCGCCGGATCACCACCCTGTTCACCGGCGGTGGTGGCGACGGCGACAAAAAAGCCAAAGCTGACGACACCCAAACTCAACCAGCTGAATAGCCAAAGGAGCACATATTATGACGACCAGTACTGAAAATGTCGTTCTTCACGTTGCCGATGTGCACAAAACCTTTGGCGGTTTGCACGCACTCAGCGATATTGATCTGCAAATCGAAGAAGGCAAAACACACGCCATCATCGGCCCCAACGGGGCAGGTAAATCCACATTGCTCAACGTGGTTGTGGGCCGCTTGGCCCCAACACGCGGCGCCGTGGTCTTTGATGGCAAGGTGCTGACAGGCAAGCAACCCCACGAGATCAACCAAGTGGGCGTGGCTCGGGTGTTCCAAACACCTGAAATCTTCCCCGATCTCTCTGTGTTGCAAAATGTGATGGCACCGGCCTTTGCCAAGCGCGATGGGTCATTCAAGCTAAACTTCTTGTCATCACTCGACGATGAGCATCAAATTCGCAAAGAAGCCGAAGAGATGCTCGAGGATATTGGCCTTAGCGAGCAAAAACTCATGAAGGCTGGCTCACTTTCACGCGGTGACAAGCGCCGCATGGAACTGGCCATGTGCCTCATGCAGCACCCCAAACTCTTGTTGTTGGATGAGCCAACTGCTGGGATGTCACGCCACGACACCAATACAACCATTGAGCTTTTGAAAAAGATCAAAGAGCGAGGCATGACCAAAGTGATCATTGAGCACGACATGCATGTGGTGTTCTCATTGGCCGATAAAATCTCGGTGCTTGCGGGTGGGCGGATTATCGCCGAAGGTACACCAGAAGAAGTGCGCAACAACCCGAAGGTGCAAGAGGCATATTTGGGAGGGGCACACTGATGAACGCAATGACAACAGAAAGCAATATGATGAGCGATGCACAAGCCAAACAAAAAGAGGCACGGCCTTTTCTGTCGGTAAAAGATGTGCACGCCTATTACGGCGAAAGCTACATCGTGCAAGGGGTTAGCCTTGAGCTGCCCAAGGGCGAGATCTTGGCATTGCTGGGCCGAAATGGCGCTGGCAAAACCTCAACATTGCGCACCTTGGCACGGGTCGACGACCCGCAGCTAACACAAGGCGAAATCTGGCTGGATGGCGAACCCCTGCACCAAATGCGCGCCCACCAGGCGGCGCAATCGGGCCTGCAATTGGTGCCTGAAGATCGGCGGATCATTCAAGGCCTGACCGTTGAAGAAAACCTGACGCTAGCGCAAGTAGCGCCTGGCCATGGTTGGACCGTTGAACAAGTTTATGAGCGTTTCCCGCGTCTTGCTGAACGCCGCAATCAGGAAGGCGTGACCCTTTCTGGTGGCGAACAGCAAATGCTGGCCATTGGCCGCGCATTGATGCGGGATGTCAAACTCTTGCTCTTGGACGAGCCCTATGAAGGCTTGGCCCCAGTGATTGTGCAAGAGATTGAAAAGATCCTGTTGGAGATTAAAAAACTCGGGATCACAACAATTATCGTTGAGCAGAATGCGGTTGCCGCACTCAAGCTCGCCGATAAAGCGGTTATCTTTGACACAGGCATGGTGGTGTTTAGCGGCTCTGCCAAAGAAGTGTTGGATAACGAGCAATTGCGTCACGAGTATCTCGCCATCTAGGCGGGCTACCCGAACGCAAATGGTCGACCGGGTGCGATAGGGACCGGCCACCATTTTGAAGAAGTGTAACTTTAAAAATGGGCATTGCTGACCTTTGTGTTGGCAATGAGAGGGAAACTATGTCCGGCAAGACCTATCCGGTGTTTGAACAATGGGCGCAAGACGCCCACATCACCAAGCAACAATATGAAAACATGTATGCGCAATCGGTGAATGATCCCGATGGCTTTTGGGCTGAACAAGCCAAGCGGCTGGATTGGATCAAGCCGCCCAGCATCATTAAAAACACCAGCTTTGATCCCGTTTCGATCAAATGGTTTGAAGATGGTGTGCTCAATGTGGCGCAAAACTGTATTGATCGCCATTTAGATAAACGCGGCGACCAGATCGCTTTCTATTGGGAGCCTGATCACCCGGATCAACCAGCGCAGGCCATCACCTATACCCAATTGCATGAGCGGGTCTGTCGATTTGCCAATGTGCTCAAGGAACTGGGCGTGAAAAAGGGTGACCGCGTCACGCTCTACCTGCCCATGATCCCTGAAATCACCTACGCCATGCTCGCCTGTGCCCGCATCGGCGCCGTGCACTCCGTGGTGTTCGCCGGCTTTTCGCCAGAGGCCTTGGCCGGGCGCATCAATGATTGTGACAGCACGATTGTCATCACAGCAGATGAAGGCCGTCGTGGCGGCAAATCCATCCCGCTGAAAAAGAATGTGGATGACGCCCTACCCCACGCCTTGGGCGTGGAAAAAGTTTTGGTGGTGGAGCACACCGGTGCAGACATCAAAATGAAAGGTGGCCGCGACGTATGGTGGCACGAAGCGGCGGCTGGCGCAGATGAATTTTGCGACATCGAACCGATGAATGCAGAAGATCCGCTGTTTATCCTTTATACCTCCGGCTCCACCGGCCAGCCTAAAGGCGTGGTGCACACGGCTGGCGGCTACCTCACCTATATTTCCCTCGCCCATGAAACCGTATTCAACTATGAGGATGGCGACATCTTTTGGTGTGGTGCCGACCTTGGTTGGATCACAGGCCATAGCTTCACCCTTTATGCGCCACTTTCAAATGGCGCCACTTCGGTGATGTATGAGGGTGTGCCCAACTTCCCCGATGCGTCGCGCTTCTGGCAGATCATCGACAAATATCAGGTCAACCAGTTCTACACTGCCCCAACTGCCATTCGCGCACTGATGGGCGCTGGCGACGATTTTGTGACCAAAACCAGCCGCAAATCGCTCAAACTGCTGGGCACGGCGGGCGAACCGATCAACCCCGAAGCCTGGGAATGGTATTTCCACGTGGTTGGCGAAGGCCGCTGCCCTATCGTTGACACATGGTGGCAAACCGAAACTGGCGGCTGCATGATCACCCCGTTCCCCGGGGCGACCGACATGAAGCCAGGCGCGGCGACAACACCGTTTTTCGGCATCAAGCCGCAATTGGTGGACAATGACGGCAATGTGCTGGAGGGCGAGGCAGAAGGCAATCTATGCATTCTCGACAGCTGGCCCGCACAGGCTCGCACCATTTATGGTGATCATCAGCGCTTTGTGGACACCTATTTCACCACCTATAGGGGCAAATATTTCACCTCTGACGGCTGCAAACGCGATGCGGATGGTGATTATTGGATCACCGGACGTGTGGACGATGTGCTCAACGTTTCCGGCCACCGCATGGGCACGGCGGAAGTGGAAAGCGCGCTCGTGTCCCACGACATGGTTTCAGAAGCCGCAGTGGTGGGCTATCCCCATGATGTGAAGGGCCAAGGCATCTATGTCTATGTGACCCTGATGGCAGGTGTCGACCAAAGCGACGATTTGGCCAAAGATTTGCGCCAATGGGTACGCAAGGAAATTGGCCCCATCGCCACACCAGACCTGCTGCAATTTGCCCCAGACCTCCCCAAAACGAGGTCCGGCAAAATCATGCGGCGCATTCTGCGCAAAATCGCAGAAGACGATTTTTCAAACTTAGGCGACATTTCAACGCTGGCCGATCCATCTGTGGTCGAAAAGCTGATTGAAGAACGCCAAAACAGATCGGCCTAAAGCAACTGTCCCCACTTTGTTTGGGCCGTATATGGGGCGCTTCCATCCTTGGGGCGCCCCTCAATTTTTGGCTGCGACAATATGAATTGCAACTGGATGGGCCAAGCTGATCTGAACCAATAGACATCCGCACCTCAAACTGTTTTTATGTCTGTAAAACAGCTTGGTACAGCACATGACCTTCATTCAGCTACAACGCCGAACCAGCATCCTGCTTGCCCCATTGATTTTCGGACTTTCGCTATTTGGGCTGCTCCACGGCGCAGTGGTGCCTGACCCGCAGATCGCCACTACATTTCGCGGCACCGAGATGATTTTTTACGGCAATGGCCTGTACCACGATAACAGCCTCTTTTTCGCCGCCGGGTTTATCGCCCAGGACATCATTGTCTTGTTCCTCGTGACGCCGCTGCTTTGCCTGTCCATCTATCTTATGGCCAAGGAACGGGTGGCAGGCCATATTCTCAACTATGGCGTCCTTGGTTTTTTGCTCTATGCCTATGCAAGCCTTGCCTTTTCAGCCACTTATAACATTGCCTTCTTTGGGTATGTTCTGGTGCTCAGCATTTGCCTTTTTGGGACATCCATTGCCCACAATGGCGTCATGACCTGTTTAGAAAAAGGCACTTTCGATAAGGCAAAAGCCGCCCTGCCAAACAGGGCACTGGCGATCTATTTGGTTTTAGCGGGTAGCATCACCGTATTTGTGTGGGCGGAACCGCTGATCACAGCGCTGATGTCCGACACACCACCCAGCCGGCTAGATCATTATACCACCAAATTCACGGAAGCCATCGACATGGCGATCATTGCGCCACTGTGCATGATCTCCGCCCTATTGGTTTTACGCCAGCAATTGTTTGGGTTCGCCTTGGCGATCCCTCTGCTCGGCACAATCATTCTGCTGCTGCCAAGCATCTCAACAGCGACCTTTGTTCAGCTGTGGGCAGGCGTGGAGTTCACCACGCCTGAAATTTTCGGGCCAATCGGCGGCTTTCTGGTCCTTGGCCTTTGGGCCTTGTGGCTGATGATCAGAATGATTGCGCTTTTAGAAAAACAGGCCGCCTAAACCGCTTTGGAGTGCCGGGCCGTGCCTTTACCAAAATAAGCATCGAAACTGGCGGCGATGGCGCGGACAAAAGGCTTGCCCTGCCCGACTACCGCAAAGCACTCATCGTCATTTTCGATAAAGCCATCTTCATGCTGTGCGGCGATCAAATTGGCTTCGCGCAGAATAGCTTTCGCGGCGTCGCCATAGCGGGCCACCAAGTCGGTTTTATCGAAAGAAAACTGACACATAAGTTGTTCAATCACATGGCCGCGCATACGGTCTTCTTCCGTAAGAGCATAGCCCTTGCCCACCGCTAGTTCGCCTTTGTCGATCATCGCTTGATACTGACCCGTGGGCACAACATTTTGAATATAGCCGTGGCGGTTTTGACCAATGGCGGAGCCACCAAAGCCGATCATCGCGTCCGCTGGATCAACAGTATAACCTTGGAAATTGCGGCGCAGCGTCCCATTGCGAGCGGCAATTGCCATTTTGTCATGCGGCAGCGCAAAGTGATCAAACCCTACGCGGTCATAACCAGCATCCACCAACGCATCGGCAGCCAAAAGCGCATGTTCAAACCGCTCAATTGTGCCGGGCAACGCCGCTTCATCAATCATCTTTTGATGGGTTTTCATCCACGGCACATGGGCATACCCAAACAGGGCAATCCGGTCTGGCTGCAAAAAGGCGGTTTTGGCCACCGTGTCCATCAACCGCTCTGTTGTTTGAAACGGCAACCCGTAAAGCACATCCAGATTTACCGATTTGATGCCGTGCGCCCGCAACGCTTCCACCACGTCGCGCGTGATCTCAAAACTTTGTGGCCGATTAATTGCCTTTTGCACCACCTCAGAAAAGTCCTGCACCCCAATGCTGGCGCGCGTCAGACCAAAATCCACCATGCCTTTGATTTGTTCGGGCGTGACATCGCTTGGATCGATCTCAATGGAGATTTCTGCATCATCAACAAAATCAAAATGCGTGCGCAATACGACCCGCAATTTTGCAAAATCATCTGCTTGCAACAAGGTCGGCGAGCCACCGCCCAAATGCAATGAAACCACTTTCAAACGATGGGGCAATTTCGCCGCCACCATTTCAATCTCTTTATAGAGGCGTTTCAAATAGGCTTGCACAGGCGCATATTTCAGCGTTTGCTTGGTGTTGCAGCCGCAAAACCAGCACAACCGATCACAAAACGGAATGTGGATGTAAAGCGAAAGTTTGTCTTCCGACTCAAAGCCGGACAACCATTTGGCATAAACGTCATTGTTTACCGTATTGGTGAAATGCGGCGCGGTTGGATAAGATGTGTAGCGCGGTACAGGCGCGGCATATTTTTCGATGAGTGCGTGGTCCATAATCGTCCCCTATTCTGTGACCACAACCTAGCAGCGCCAAAAAATCCTTCCTTGATCAAGGTCAAAAAGGGTGCAACAAAACAAACTCCAAATAATGCGCCGTTCGAGCCGCAAATAAGAAATTCAATTAGGGGTATTCATATGACCGACGCGCCGCAAAAAATATTTGATGGCCATAATGATATTTTGCTGAAATTGCTGGATGAATGCAAAGACGATCCCGTCCGTGGCTTCTTCACCCCACGCGATGGGCAGCATATTGACCTGCAATCGGCGCAAGAAGGCGGCTTTGCAGGCGGCCTGTTTGCCATGTTCATTCCCCCTGAAGATGGCAAAAGCTACGAAAAAGCGCCGAGCCAAACCTATGCGATTGGCGAAACCAACAAGATGATCAAGCTGCTGCGCGACATTCAGCGCGCGTCAGACGGCCAGGTGAAAATCTGTAAAACGGTGAAAGAGATTGAAGAGGCGTTCGCCGGCAACCAGATGGCCCCCGTTTTGCATATCGAGGGCGCCGAGGCGGTCATGCCCGACATGTCCAACCTAGAAAATCTTTATAAGGAAGGTTTGCGCTCGCTTGGCCCCGTTTGGAGCCGCGAAAACGACTTTGCTTACGGCGTGCCGTTCAAATTTCCCGCTTCGCCTGACACGGGCCCGGGCCTGAAAGACGCAGGCGTTGAACTGGTCAAAGCCTGTAATCAACTTGGCATTGCCCTCGATTTGAGTCACATCAACGAAAAAGGCTTTTGGGATGTCGCCAAACATAGCGACATGCCGCTTATTGCCAGCCACTCAAACGCCCATGCCCTGTGCCAATCCACCCGCAATTTGCTGGACAAGCAGCTTGATGCAATCAAAGACACAGGTGGCATCGCCGGGCTGAATTTTGGCACCATTTTCCTAAACCCAAAAGGCGTGGCGGACAGCAAGGTGCCGCTCTCGGTCATGGTGGATCAAGTGCGCTATTTGGTCGATAAAATGGGCGTTGATCATGTGGGCATCGGCTCTGACTATGATGGCACCGGCGTTCCCAATGAGGTGAACAGCACAGCCAAGCTGCCAAATCTGGTCAACGCGCTTAAGGAAGCGGGCTTCAACCAGGACGAGCTGGATAAGATCACCCACAAAAACTGGTTCCGCGTGCTCGGTGATTGCTGGGCCGAATAGGCACACACTTTTTTGAATATTTTAAAGGCCCATCCCTTAAATGGGCGTGCGCCTTTTTTGTGATCCTTGCACATGAATCGGCTTTGGCTCAACTGGCCCGCCAACACGCACGGGTCGTGGCGCAAAACGCCCCAGTGTCGCAATGCGATCATACATAACGATCGCCCCGGCCGTCGCCACATTCAGGCAAAAGCTTGTGGGTATTTTGATGATGTGATCGCACATCTCCATAATCTCAGGCGAAAGCGATGCCCGCTCGGGCCCTAAAATGTATGCTGCCTGCGTCGGGTGCCGAAAGCTCGGCAAATCAATTGCATCGTCAGTCAATTCAATGCCCACCAATTGGCAGCGGTCGGGCAGCGTGATGTCGTTTGGTTTATCCCAGGCGTAATAAGGCATGTTGGTCAATGATCGTGAGGTGTCCGACACCATATCATTCAACCGCAAACGCGAGGCCGCCACGGTAAAACAAAAGCTCGCACCGAACCCATGTCCGGTGCGCGCCAAATTACCAAAATTCTGCATTTTGGAAATCTTCTCTGCCCCAATGGCAAAATATCCGCGCATCGACTCACCCTTTTTTCGAAAAAGGATTTAGACAGTTTCCGCCGTTTTGGGAAGGTCTGACGCCTCCTCAGGTGAGGTAAACGGCACAAACTTGATCAATATCAGCGCAATGATCCCCAATACCAACGTGATTGTGCCACCAAAAACAAAGGGCACCCCAATATGATAAATCGAGGCCAAAGTTGCCCCGATAAAGGGCGCGGAAATCATGGCAACCAGCGACAAGCTCTCATTCACTGCCGTCACGCGCCCCATTTTTCCTGACGGTGTTTCAAGCTGCAACACAGTCCTTAGCGGCACAAATGTGCCTGTGCCGACAAACCCAACCAAGAAAAAGGCCGCCACAAAAATGTAGGGATGGATGGACCAACCATAAATAGCGACACTGCCCAACAGCATCGTCATAGCAGACACAATGATCATCGATGGTCCGATCAACAGGAAGGGATGGATGTGGCGCTTCATACTGCCCAACGTCACAGCGCCCAGAATGCCCCCGCCGCCCACGGCAGCAACAGAAATGCCCAAAATGGTGGCGTCAAAGCCCAATTCACGCGTGACAGGCCCAATCAACGTGTCATGCAAAAATATGGCAAAGAAACCCATGGCGCCAAGCATGATTGTGGTCCACAGGGCGGGCGTTGAAAACACAATTGCAAACCCTGAAAGAATGTCGTTCAACATCGAGGCCTTGCCGCCTTCTTCTTGTTGGGCGTCATGATCTTCAGTTTGTTTTGCCTCAATTTTCCGAGGCAACGTCATGAAGATTGCCATCGCCAACAGCGATACAGCTCCGTTAACCCCAAAAACTGCTTGTGGACTAACCCAAATCAACAATGCGCCGCCAACCGCAGGCCCTGCCACCTTTGACGCCTGATTGATCACATGGCTCACACTATTGGTGGCCATCAACTCATCACGTTCGACCAACGCTTGGATCGCCACCTGCTTTGCTGGCGAGAAGAAACTGTCAATTGATGACCTCAACGCAATGAGAGCCAACATGATTTCAGGCTGACTGGCAAATATCAAAGAGAACGTTGAAAGTGCGCGGCCCAAGTTCGACAGCACCAACACACTTTTGAGATCGCTACGATCAACAAGTGCGCCCGCAAGCGGCCCAACCAAGATGTAGGGAAGCGAAAATGAGACCGCGAACCACGCGAAATAGATCGTGTCGACTTGCCAGACATAAGTGAACAACGTGATGACGGCCACATAGTCGAGCCAATCGGCAAAGTCCGCGGGCAATTGCGCAGCCAATATGCGCCGCATATTCTTATTCTTCGGCAGTCTCACCTAAATATCCTCCCCAAAATATAGCCTCAGATATAGGTTGGGGAGAAATAACGTCAACGTTTGATCAGCTAAATTCTGAAATCCGCTGCAATGCTGCAAGGGAAGACAAGCACGCCGCCACCGCCTCACGTCCCTTATTTTCCGCATCAGCAGAACTGCGGACCACCGCTTGTTCTTGGGTATAAGTGGTTAAAATACCGAAGCAAATCGGCACCTCGGTTTCAAGGCTTGCTTCCATAATCCCCATAGTCGCCCCAAGCGAAATAAATTCGAAATGTGCCGTATCACCTTTGATCACGCACCCCAAGCAAGCCACACCATCATAGCGACCAGATTGGGCCAGCTTTTTTGCGATCAATGGCATTTCAAACGCGCCCGGCGCTTCAAACACATCCTCCTCGGCAAGGGCCAGCCCGGCTTCGGCAAGTTCCAAACGCGCGCCATCCAGCAAGCCGTGAGTCACTTTGGGATTAAACTGGCTCACAACAATCGCCACGCGGGCATTATCGATAATTGTGGTTTCACCACGGGTCTTAATCGTCTCACTCATATCAAACATTTTCCGGTAGATTATGGTTTAGTTTTTCGCGTTTGGTTTCAAGATAACCGGCATTCTGCGGAGTTGCTCCAACCTGAAGTGGCCGCACCTCCTGCAAAGTAATCCCCATGCCTTCCAGCGCTTTGGCCTTTGCAGGGTTGTTGGACAAGAGGCTGATGCTGTTCAGCCCCAAATCCTTCAAAATAGCAGCCGCAATATCAAACTGGCGCGCATCAATTGGCAGGCCAAGCGCACGATTTGCGTCCACCGTATCCATGCCCTTGTCCTGCAATTGATAGGCCCTGATCTTGTTGCCAATGCCAATGCCGCGCCCTTCATGGCCCCGCATATAGATGATGACGCCGCCATCGGGGTGGGCGTCAATCTCAGCCATCGCCGCTTGCAATTGCGGCCCGCAATCGCACCGTTTTGAGCCAAAGGCATCGCCGGTCAAACATTCCGAATGCACCCGCACGAGCGGATTGTCGCCAAGCGGTTGATGAAGCAAGGCAACATGTTCCTCGCCGCTGGCAATTTCGCGATAGGCCAAAACCTCAAAATCATGATTGGTGTGATGGGTGGGCAACTGGCTGGCGGCAACGCGCGACACCAAAGCATTTGACGCCCGGGTGGGCCCGCCCAAATGCGCCACCAGCTCCGCAATCGACAGCATGGGCAGATCATGCGCCTTGGCAAAACTCTCAAGTTCATCACCCTTGGCCATGTGGCCATCTTCGCCCATCACTTCACAAATCACTGCCGCAGGGTTTAGCCCGGCCAACTGCATCAAATCCACAGAGGCTTCCGTATGGCCATTGCGCACACGACTGCCGCCTTCTGCTGCGCGCAGCGGAAACACATGCCCCGGCGAAACAATCTCGCCTGGCAGGACATCTGGCTTAATCGCCGTCATAATGGTTTGCGACCGGTCATAGGCCGAAATGCCAGTGGTGATCCCATCCCGCGCTTCAATCGAAACCGTGAAAGCGGTAGAGCGGTTGGCGCGGTTTTGCTTGACCATGGGCGGCAAACCCAACCTATCAATCTGCTCGCCGCTCATCGGCAGGCAAATCAACCCGCAACCCTCTTTGGCCATAAAGCGTACCGCTTCAGGCGTGGCAAACTCAGCAGCGATAACCAAATCGCCTTCGTTTTCGCGGTCCTCATCGTCGGTCAGAACGATCATGCCGCCATTTTTCAAGTGCTCTACTGCGCGTTGTAACCGAGACATAGCCGCTCCACATATTTAGCAATAACGTCGTTTTCCACATGGATCTGATCGCCCACTTGCCGGGCATGCAAATTGGTGTGCGTCCATGTGTGAGGGATGATGGTCAGCCCAATGCGGCTACCTGCCGCGTGATCATCAAGATTGTTGATGGTGAGGCTAATGCCATCCAATGAAATTGAGCCCTTCTCCACGCAATAACGCCCTAAGGATTGCGGCAATTCCAGCTCGATCAAATGCGCACCAGCTTGCTCTTCAATGGAAGACAGCGTCGCAATGCCATCCACATGCCCTTGCACCAAATGGCCGGACAATTTGGTTTCCAGCGCCACTGCACGCTCCAGATTGACTCGATCACCCGTTTGGATCGACCCAAGCGCCGTGCGCGACAGGCTTTCGGGGCTAACATAAAACTCCGCCAAGCCAGCGGCATCAAAGGTCACCACAGTGAGGCAAACGCCGTTGATCGCGACACTCTCGCCCAAAGCAAGGTCACTATAGGTTGTATCGATTTCAAAAACCCGCGCGCCATCATCGTCTCGCACAGACTGAACAGCGCCCAAACGATCAATTATTCCCGAAAACATCGGCTTCTCCTTCACACTGTTCGCCATTGAGCGAAGGATCGGCATAAACCGCACGAATGCGATCATTGTCTGCCAAACGTTCAATGGTGATATCAAGATTGACTAGTTTGAGCGCACGGCAGGCCGCCGCCAATTCCGGCCCCGCTTCCACAAGCACTTCCATGCATCCACTCTGCCCAAGATCAGCCAGCGCCGACTTTAAATCCGTCGCGATGATCGGCCTAAACCCACGGGCCCGCGCTTCCTGCAAATAGGCAGAAGGCACGCGTCCGCGGCGATCTAAAATCACCAGGGGTCGCACCTTGTCTGACACATCATCCACATGTCGCACGGTGAAATGGGGATCATCTGCCAAAACAGTGCCCGACCCGGTCACAATGGCATCCGCCCGTCGCCGCAGCTTATGGGCAAATTTAAGGGAAGAAGCGCGTGTAAAAGTCTTATCACCCACAGGTGGGATCATGCTGCCATTTGCATCCACAGCAACCTTCAGCGTCACAAATGGCCGTTGGGTCTTAGCAAAATGCAGGAAGGGCGCGATCAATCGGCGGCAATCTAAATGCAACGCTTTTGCAAAGTCCTCATGCCGTTTGGAAAGGAAGTGCACCTCAATACCCGCGTCGCGCAACTTGGCGGCCCCGCCGCCGATCACCCGTGGGTTTAGATCCTGAGCGCCAATCCAAACACTTTTGACGCCCGCATCGATCAAACCATCAACGCATGGAGGTGTGCGGCCAAAATGAGCGCATGGTTCCAGTGTCACAACTGCGGTATGGGGTTTGGACCCAGCGGGAAGTTCAGCCAGTGCCATCCGCTCAGCGTGCGGCTGCCCCGCCGCCTGGTGCGCGCCAATGGACAGAATTTCTCCTGCCTGATCCAACAACACACAACCCACAGGCGGGTTGGGCGCAGTTGACCCATCAAACAAACGCGCTGCCCTTAACGCATAGCGAAACGCCTGCTCGATAAGAGCAGTGTCTTCAACCGGATTTTCAATTGGTACGACTTTCATTCGCCCACCTCAAAACATGATAGGGCGAAACACGTGCCATACGACACGAACAGCCTACGCCAAGGCGCACGACTGCTAAGACAATAGGCGCAAACACCCACTATGGGCGTTGCCAGTCTTTGTTCTCTCACATCCGGACTTTAACCGTCGGCTCCGGAATTACACCGGATCTGCTAGACCCTTCTGGCAGGAGCCAAAAGGCGCTCGCGGGCTGATGGATTTCTCCAATTACCGCCGGTGGGGAATTTCACCCCGCCCCGAGAACGGCCGCACTGCGGCCAAGTGGCAAGAACTTAGTCGATTTCCGCCTGAACGTAAAGACAACAATAAATCAGCAAAAAGTGAACAGATCAGGCTGGCTTAATCGGTTGGCGCAAAACAGTTTTTAGTTTTTCCGGCGCCACACGACGCGGATCGTTCAAATAAATCTCATGATGTTTCATATGCATCTGCAACCCATTTTCGGGAATAAACTCATGATGCATTTTGTGAAGAATCGGCCCCTCCTCATCATAAGACCCCACATGTAAAACCTGCACGCAATCGCCCTCATGGTAGGTTTCCAACCGCACCTTGCGCAGCAACTCTTCGCTGGTCGGCGGCTCCTTTTTCCCCGCATTTTTGGCGATGGCTGCGGTGCGCACTTGTTCCACATCATCTTTGGTCAGCCAATCCGGCTGGCGGATCATCATCGTCCACAACCACTGATCCTTTTCCCGCGCGATAAAGGTATTCATGTCCTCTGCCCACCAAAGCCCTTGCAGGGGGCCGACAACATAGTCCATTTCCAACTCGGTTTTAGAGAGAAATTTCAAACCATAACTCATGCTGTATAGCGCGCCGATCGAGGGCGCATAGCTCTCCCCAATAGGGCCGCCCTCCCCATCAATCATCAAATAATTCATGGGGGGCACATCTATTCGATCAAACCGTCCCACCTTGCCCGAATAATAGGGTTTATCGCGTTTCTTGAAATCCAGTTTTTCCATGCTCACACCTCAGCCAATGGCAAATAAATGTCAGTAAGAAGGTCGGCTGGCGATACTTCACGTGGGTTGTTGCGATAGGCTTCCACACAAGGGGCATCGCCCAACTCATATCCATTGGTGGTGAGCCAAGTGCCAAAAAGCCATCGGTAGGCGTCAGCCATTTCCGCATAGGCGCCCTGATAACGCAAAACGGCATAACGCCCGCCTTTCACCACCCGCGTTTGGAAATGCTCGGGCATCTCAACATCCCCCTCCATCACCGCACCGGCAAATGATTGCAGATCAGGCTCCGGCACGCTGTCGGGGTCATGGTAATAGATGGCCATGGCGTGTCGCATTTGAGGCAAAAGACCCGCTTGCCCGAGCCAGCCAAAAACAGGCTCAAACACCCGCCCAATATCCATATAATCCCCTTGATGCGGCAAGCCGATCAAGGTTTGCGGTTTTATCGATCTAATTTCTACGGGGTACAAATGCCCTTCTCCTTGCGCGATGGCCTCCTGCAATTTGACATGCGCACCCGCACGACGAAACTGTGCCGGAGGCTGACCATAAATCTGCGTGAAAGCCCGAGAAAAGGCAGCCAGACTGGAATAGCCCGACCGTTCGGCAATCTCCTCAATAGAGATTTTGCTGTGCGCCAATTGCCCCGCCGCGCGATGCAAACGCAATCGCTTCACGGTTGCGGCAATGGTTTCCCCCTGAATTGCCCGATAAACTCGATGCCAATGATAGGGCGACATACACGCCACATCGGCCAGAAGCTGCAAATCGATCGGCTCGTCCAAATGGTCATAAATATAATTGACCACCCGATCGATCCGCTTACGATAGCTAAGCTGCTGTTGGCTCATTTGCATTCTGCTCTTTTCCTTTTGATTGGCTCGGGTTAAAAGCATGCACAAAAGCGATTGATAAATCTTGCGCATTTGGAAATCTGGACCAATGCGCAATATTGTTTGCCAAAGGGAACATAAATGTCGACCTATTTCTACTTTGCATATGGCTCAAATCTATTGAATGAGCGGTTGCAAAATAGGTGCCCCACGGCCCGCCCTGTCGCCAATGCTTTTGCGCCAGGTTATGGCGTCAACTTTGGCAAAATCGGTCACGACGATCATGGCGGTTCCGGCAAAGGCACAATTTTTAAAAGCGACAACGCCAATGAACGGGTTTATGGCGTGGTCTATGAGATGCATCTTGAAGAAGCATCAATATTGGACCGGATTGAAGGCATTCATCTGACCCTGCCCACCACCTATATTCGCGACGCAAACTTTTTGGTGCACACCGATGCGGGCGACCAATTTCAAACTGTCACCTATATCGCTGAGCCGGATCAAACGCCGCCAAAGCCATATCAGTGGTATTGGGCGCTTTGCCTGTCCGGTGCCATCCAAAATGACTTACCGAAAGCGCATCAGGAGCATTTGGCCAGCTTTGAGCATATGCCCGATCCCGACCCGCAACGCCCCGGCAAACTGGAAGCTGAAATGTTGTTGAAGAAGGCCGGATTTGATTATCTGCTGGGCCCAGAAGCCGCGTAAATATGCCACCGCGCCCCGCATTTGATTATCGCCCCCCTCAAGACGCGCTCAACATCGTTTTTGAAGACGATCATCTGCTGGTGGTGGACAAACCCTCGGGCCTACTCTCCGTGCCGGGCAAAGCCGAACATCTGTGGGATTGCCTTGAGTATCGCGCCCAACAATATTGCCCCGATGCCCGCATTATCCATCGGCTGGATATGGACACGTCTGGCATTTTGATTTTGGCCAAAAATGCCGCTGCACATCGCCACATTGGTCTGCAATTTGAACGCCGTCACACCAGCAAAATCTATCAAGCATTGGCGTGGGGACAGGCCGGGCGCGATGAAGGGCTAATCGACCTGCCGCTCCGGTGCGATTGGCCAAACCGCCCGCTGCAGATGGTGGATTTCGCCAATGGCAAGTCGGCCCAAACCCATTTTCAAGTGCTGCAAAGAAATGAGCGAACCTCTCGGTTAGACCTGTTCCCAATCACAGGCCGCTCCCATCAATTAAGAGTGCACTTGCTTGCCCTCGGCCATCCCATTCTCGGCGATGATTTCTACGCCCCCGCATTTGTGCAAGCAGCCAGCGACCGCCTTTGCCTTCATGCCCGATATTTAGAAATTCATCACCCCATCGGTGGTGAACGCATCAGCTTTGAAAGTGAAGTGCCGTTCTAGGCAGCCGACATGGCGGCGCGGCTCTCTGCATCCGATATTTTCTGCCGCGTTAAACGCCCCATCGCATAAAGCCCCAACAGACCGCAGATAATGGCCGCCAATAAAAACGGACTGCGCAAGGCCCATTCCCGGCCCCAAAATGGCTCCACTATTTGAACGCAAAGGCCGCCCAGCAAGGTGCCTAATGGCATCATCCCCCAACCGAAAAAACGGTATACAGAATTCACGCGGCCCAAAAGGGCATCTGGAATAATACGTTGGCGAAAGGACACGGTATGGATGTTCCAGCCTACAATGCCAATGCCCCCAATGAAGATCACCATCCAGGCGAAAGCAAAGTTAGAGGCCAGGCCGATGGCCGTGTTTTCGAAAACCATCAACGCCATTGCAAACAGCAGCATAAACCTCATATCGAGCCAACGCCCGAGCCAAGGCACAATAAAACTGCCGATAAACCCGCCCAACGCCCCGGCGGTGAGCAAAAGCCCGTAACCCGCCGCATCAAGACCCAACACTTCTTGAGCGAACAAGACATAGATGGCAACGCCCATCATAAAGGCCGCATTAACGCCACCCAGGATGAGCGCCAAGTCCCGCAAAATTGGAAAGCGCCACAGCCAGCCAAACCCGCTTTTCAGTTCAAACCAAAATGACGTGGGATTCGCCGCGGCGGCCCTTTTTCGGGAAGATTGCGACGGCGATGGCACAATGGCCAGCACCATAATGGCGGCAAACAGGAAGGCCGCCGCATTGACGGCCAAGGGCATAAACAGGGCGATGCCAATGAGAAAACCAGCAATCGGTGGTCCTGCCAGCCCATTCAGCAGCATCTCGACAGCGGAGAATTTGCCGTTAGCTGCCTCCAATTGATGTTTTGCAACCAGGCTTGGCAAAATTGTTTGCCCCGCATTGTCGCGCAAGACTTCACACATGCCAAAAATCAGCGCAGCGCAATAAAGCACGCCGAGCAAAGCTAAGCGTGACGCTCCATCGCTGATATTGGCGATGTCCCCCGCGAAAAACACAGTTAGGGCGAACGCCGACATCACCACAAAGCGAATAAAATCCATCAAGACCATGATCCGCCGACGATCGAACCGATCTGTCAGCACACCCGCGGGCAAAGAAAAGAAAAACCATGGACCGCGCAAAAATACAGCGACCAGCGCCACAGCAACAGGATCTCGTGTGATTAAAGACGCGATCCAGGGAAATGCTACCAACCCGACGCCATCGGCCAAATTGGACGCTCCGGCAGCAAGCCAAAGCTTCGAAAAATTACGATTTATGAGCACTAAATTGTAAGCTCTTCCAAAAATTCATTAATATCATTGGGGCTGGATAGTATGCGCGTTGACGTGCCCAGTTCAATCAGTTTTTCACGGATCTTTGGCGCGCGCTGCCGCCGATAGTTCAGCACATAAAGAAGAAATTGCGGATCGAAACGCTCTGGACATCCAACAGCTGAATCTGGCCGGACCTTGCCGAAGCCAAAGGTCGTGCGCTTAAACACGCGCCACGTGCACAACCATGTGGGGAAGTCGAGAAAGATAATCAGGTCAGCGCGGGGCAATCGAAGATCGAACGTTTTGCTGTAATTGCCATCCATCACCCACCGATCTTCAGCGCACATCGCCGCCACTTTTTCGCGCCAATGCGCATGGTCGGGCTCCACCCACCCGGCCGAAAAATAGTGCTGATCCATATGCACAACGGGCAGATTGAGTTTTTTGCCCAGTGCCCGCGCCAATGTAGATTTGCCAGAACCTGAGCCGCCCAAAATCGCAATGCGTTGCATCACATCCTCCCCCAAAAGAGAGGAGGTTCTAGATTATTGCTTAATTGTTGGCAAGCTGAACCACAGATTTGAAGCGCGGTTGGTTCTGTGGCACCAGATTGACCACTTTGTAGCCACGCGCTTCCATATCTTTTAGCAATTGGGGCAGCATTTTCACGGTACGATTATGAATATCGTGGAACAGAACAACACCATGTCCGGCATTGGCCATCCGCTTGAGGGTGCGTAGTCGCACCTGATCGGCGCTATCGCTATAATAGTCTTTGGAGTCGACCTCCACATCCATAATCACATAGCCAGAATTTTTGACCGCTGTTCGCAATTGGGCATTTTGCGCCAAATAGGGAAAACGGAAAAACGGCGCTGGCTCTTTGTTGATGGGTGAAAGCGCCGCCACAACCGGACGCTGTCCGCGTTCAATTTCAGCCAAGGCTGCCGCCACATTCAATTTGGTCAAATCCCCATGGGAATGGGTGTGCAGGCCAATTGTATGACCGCGTTTCGCCACTTCACGCACCAACCCGGGATGCGATTGTGCCGAACGGCCCAACATCAAGAACATGGCTTTAACGTCATGCTCGTCTAGAATGTCGAGAATTTTTTCGGTCTTGCCCGGACGGGGACCATCATCAAAGGTGAGGACAAACTCGCCCTTGGCCAATTGAATGTCTTTTTGGAGTGAAACAGAAAGGGTACGCCCCTCAAGGGCTTGACCGCTCCTCCGCAATTCATATTGCGGCGATAATGACGCCGTCTTTATATCATCCACTTGTGGATCAGAATTACCGGTCAACAGTTTGCTTGCGATCTCGATTTTTTCATCAGCTTTCGCAGGCATTTCTTGAGTATATGCGGAGCGACTTGTTGTCGGTCCATTTTTTGGTGGCTTTGCACATCCACCCAGCATGGCAAGTACTGCCAAACCACAAATCACGCCACGCAACTGAACCATCACTCAAACCCAAAATCATGTAATCACACAATTTTTACTGGGTTTATGGTTAAAAATGCGTTGCCTTCGTTTTAGATTTGAACGGTATCGGTCAAATCTACAACATCATTTGCTTCAATTGCCGCCATCAATTTTTCAAATGCACGGCGTTCAATCACATACATTTGGTCGCCAGAAGGCGTGTATATGATTTGCTTTTCGACGCGCGCCAACGCGTCAAATAAACTATTATGCTCCATCTCGATTGCCTCGTCGTCGAATTGTAAAAAAGGTCTAGGGAAATATGTCGTCAATTTCGATCAACGCGCGCTGATATAACAAAGTAAAAAAATTTTACTAGAACAAAAATTTATATTCACATACAATAATTTTGTATGTGACAAAAATGCTACGAACCTCATAGTACGGTTACATGTCCGTACTGCCTATATTCTTGGTGGGGTCAAAACTACATCTTTGCCGCTTCTATAGAGCGCATGTTTTTGCTACACAGATTATCCCTAGTGCATACTTTGAGCGTATGCTCCCGAAATTGGAGGAAATTATGACGCGTCGCCAACGCCTGGAAACTCTCTTTGCGCAAGCTGCTGGATATATCGACCAGCAAACCGCTGGCGTAGTCCCTGCTATTCAACCCTCCACAACATTTGTGCGGGATGAGAACTACGATTTGCTGCGCGACAACAACATCTATGCCCGCGACGACAATGACATTGTGCGTTTGGCAGAAAAGATTTTGGCCACGGCCGAAAATGCGCAGGATGCATTGGTGTTTCCCACAGGCATGGCGGCCATCGCGGCACTGTTCCGCACCACCCGGGCGGGACAAACGATCATCATGCAATCACAAATCTATTGGGGCACCACCAAGTGGGTGCGCGAATATTGCGAACGCCGCGCCATCAAACTGATTGAGCAAGACACCAGCAAAACCGACGAAACGGTGGCACTGATCGCGGCGGAGAAACCGGCCCTTGTGTTCATCGAAACACCATCCAACCCCTGGCTGCGCATCACCGATATCGGTGCAATTGCAGCGGCAACCACCGATGCAGGCGGCATCTTGGGCGTCGACTCCACAGCGGCAGGGCCAGCCATCTCCAACCCCCTCGATTTGGGCGCTCACATTGTGATGCACTCAGGCACCAAAAGCATCAATGGCCACTCAGACGTGCTGGCAGGTGTGTTGGCGGTGGATGATGAAACACGCCCCATTTGGCAAGACATCAAAGTAGATCGCCACGATGCAGGCGCGGTAATTGGCAGCTTTGAAGCCTATTTATTGATCCGCGGCATGCGCACCCTGCCCCTGCGCATGGAGCGCATGAGCGAGAATGCCATGGCGGTCGCCCAATATTTACAGGCCCATGACGAAGTCGATCATGTATTTTATCCTGGCCTTGAAAGCCATGAAGCGCACGCGCTGGCCAAAAAGCAGATGCACAATGGTTTCGGCCCGCTGCTCTCTTTCACCGTGAAAGGCGACAAACAGCGCGCCCTCGATGTGGTGGGCAAGCTCCACCTGTTCAAACGCGCCACTTCCCTTGGTGGGGTGGAAAGCCTCGTGGAACACCGCTTCACGATTGAAAGCACAACGGGCATTCCAGAAACCTTGCTGCGCCTGTCTGTCGGCATTGAACATATCGAAGATTTGATCGCGGATCTGGAAACCGCGCTCAGCTAAGCCGATTGCGCCAGCAATTGCTGCGGTGTGCGCCCGATCAGTGATGAAAATGCTTTGCTGAAATGCGCCTGATCAAAATAGCCGAGACGATGAGCCAACGCCGTGAGCGAGCGCTCTTCGCCTCGATTGATCGCCTCCACCGCCTCAATCATGCGATAACGGTCAATCACCCATTTCGAGGACACACCCACATATTGCGCAAACAAGCGCTGCAGTTGCCGGGCATTGAGGCCCGATCTTTCCGCAAGCGTCGACACTCGCGACAGGTTTTGATCACCCTCAATCATATGCACCAAATCATGCGCTTGCACCGCCTTGGGATCATCTGGCGCGCTCAAAGCTGCAATATGCCGATCCAAAATCTCCGCCATATCAGCCGGATCATCCAGCGCAATAAACCGCGCCTGCAGCTCTTTAAGGTCCAGGCCCAACGCGGCAAGGTCGGTTTCGCACTGATCCGTCAGTTCCGAAAGGGAGCGTTGCCAAACCGGAAACAGCAGGCCCGGGTGAAACTTTGCGCCGATCACCCGTCCTTTCCCCACCAGCTCATAAAAAAAGCGATGCGTTTGCACCCCAAACAGGCCCGATCCAGCCTGCGGATCGAGCACAAAATGCGCGCTCGGATGGGGCAGATTTTCTTGCCGGTAGACTGGCTTTTCGCCCCGATCCCATTCGATCACCCAATAATTCTCAATCCACCGCGCTGCCCCATCGGATGGCACAATCCGCGTGAGATCAAATTCGGCCATGGAGAGGCGCTTGGCGATCAGGCCACGCGCCGGACCGAGCTGGGGATCAGATTTTTCCATCAGATTGTCGCGAAATTACAATTCATCTTGCGCTGACTTTGCCAAGCTCAAGGCAAATCAACAAGGGAAATCAACAAGGGAAATCAACATGAAACTTTCCGGCACCTACACCCATCTCGCTTGGGATGAAACTGTGGTTGAGCAGATCAATGACCAGCAAAAACTCAGCGAAGCACTGGTCAAAGAAGAATTTGACGGCGACTTAAAGGGCAGCGCCAGTATCAAAATGCAGATCTTTTATTGCGAAGAAGGCACCGCGCAATATCACGGCTTCCGCCTGTTCAACGGCACGCTCAAGGGCGAACAGGGCACCCTAACCATTTTAGAAACAGGCACCTGGGCCAAAGATAAGGCCACCACAAACTGGCAAATTGTGGAAGGTTCCGGCACCGGCGCATTTGAGGGCGCAACGGGCAGTGGTGGTTATGAGGCAGGCCACACCAAGCAGGTCGATTGGCATTTGGAGCTGACGCGCTAGACATCATCCTTCGGCGCCAAATATACCGAGAGAAAATAACAGCTGGCGAAAATCAGGGCGGCGCCTGCCCATTGCAAGGGCGTGGGCACATGCGAAAATAGCACCAGCCCCAGTAGGGCCGCCCACACAACACTGGTATTGTCGGTGATCGCAAAAACGCTCACCGGCAATTGCTTAATCGCCACCACGGACCAATAACCCGCCAACGCGCCAACCACACACGTGGCGGCCAGAACACCCCATTGCCCGCCGCTCAGTGGCTCATATTGCAAAAGGCCGGGCGATAAAATCAGCGCCGCCAGGGAGAGCTGGATCAGTGACATCAAAACAGGCCCTTCCTTTTGCGTGTGGAATTTCAGAGAAGCCAGCAAAGTCGCTTCCAAAACAGGCACTGCGATCAACGCGAGAAGCGGCAAAAGTGACACGCTGAGTTCACTCGCGAACAGGCCCTCATTGATCAAAAACAGCAAGGCCCCCGAAAGCCCGACCAAAAGCGCCAAGGCGATTTTAGCGTCAAACCTTTCCTTGAAAAACATCACGCCATAAAGCGTGCTGATCAATTGGCCGGTCAGCGCAAACGCCGCCACCGTGACCAGTGCAAAATGCGCCAGCGCAAAAAAGAAGCACAGCGTCACCAGCGCTGCGCCTGCCGCACGCAGCAAATGCAAGCGCCACTGCACCCCCGCAAAATAAAGATGCTGCCCCCAAACTGCCACGCCGAAAAACAATAGCGCACTGCCAGTCGTACGCATAAACGCCACCTGCCCCACAGGCAGGCTGACCACCAAAACCTTTACCAGCGCATCCATCAACGCAAAGGCAAACATGGCCAAAAGGGCCAAGCCCAACGCCGAAGGCTTTATGCGGTGGAATAATCCGGTCATCGCTTCGGCGTGCGGCGCACCTGTTGTCGCCCAACCGATAAGCAAGCGGCGATAATCATAAATGCCCCCACCCATGTGGTGAGCGCTGGCACTTCCATAAAGAAGATAAAGCCAAACATCGCAGCCCACAGCAGCGCCGTATTTTCAGTGAGCACAAACACCGACGCCGGCAAATTGCGCAACGCCGACACATAGAGCACAAAACCCAAAGCGCCCAAAAAGCCCACACTGGCGAGGCGCAAACCAATGTCTAAACTCGGCACATCAAGCTGCACCACAGCAAATGGCGCCGCCACAAGCGCGATAAAGAAAGCCTGCAGGAAGGTGATTATGGTGGCATCAGCCTGCCGGCTTTGGCTTTTCATCACCACAATGCTTAAGGCATAACCAAACGGGCCCAGCAACGCAGCCACCCACGCCCACAAATCACCACTTGCCGAAAAGTCTGCGCCATTGCTGCCGCCAAAAACAATCACCATCGCTCCGGCAAAGCCCAATATGGTGCCGAAAATCAGGGTTTTCGTGACCTCTTCTTTGAGGAAAACTACCCCCATAATGCTCACCAAAATCGGGGCGACCATAAAGATGGCCGTCACCAACATCAGCGGCAGTTCGCCCACCGCATAAAAGAACGCAAAGGCGGTGGCGCCAATCATCATTGCGCGGATGAAATGCAATGGCAGTTGTGCGCGGGTGGGAAAATGCGAGCCTTTGTAAAGGGCAAGACCGCCCAACAAAACGGCCGCAACGCCTTGTCGGAAAAACAGAATGGTCAAAGTGGAGGCGTCGCCCGATAGCGATTTAACGCTGGCGTCCATCATTGAAATGACGGCGATAGCCGCCACCGCAAGCAGCAGTGCTTTTGTTGTCGACATGTCCATTGTGCGTCAGCCCGAAATTAGCGTGAACGACAATGGTTAGACCAATTCAATTGACGCGGCAAGAGTACGGCAAAGGCCTAGCCTTCAATTTCCTCGCGCAACATTTCAATTTCCAGCCATTCTTCTTCCGCTGCATCCAGCTTTTGCTGGGTGGCGCCAAGCTCTTCAGTCAGCTTCTGAAATTTCTCAGGTGCCTTGGCATAAAGATCCGCGTCGGCGAGGTCTTCATTCAGCTTGGCCACCTTGGCTTCTAACTCTTCCATAAGCTTGGGCAGGGTTTCAAGCGCATGCTTGTGCTTGAAACTCAGCTTTTTCTGCGGTTTCGGCGCCGCAGGTTTGGCCTCTGATTTCGGCTTTTCTTTTTTCGGCTTCGGCTCGCTTTTGCGCTGACCGACACCGTGCCCCCGCAACGCCACCATATCCGAATAGCCACCAGCATATTCGTGCCAATGACCATTGCCTTCATGCACAAGTATGGAGGTCGCCACCCGATCCAAAAAGTCCCGGTCGTGGCTCACCACAATCACCGTGCCATGATAATCGGCCAGCATTTCCTGCAGCAAATCCAGCGTTTCCAAATCCAAATCGTTGGTCGGTTCGTCAAGGATCAACAGGTTCGAGGGTTGTGCCATGGCCTTGGCCAACAGAACCCGCGCCCGCTCGCCGCCGGACAGCTTGCCAACGGCAGTGCCCGCTTGTTCCGGCGAGAACAAAAAGTCCTTCATATAGCCGACCACGTGCTTGGTTTGGTCGCCAATAACAATATTGTCGCTGCCCCCGCCCGTCAGGCTATCTTTCAAGCTCGTTTCGGGGTCAAGCTGCGCCCGCTTTTGGTCCAGCACCGCAATATCGAGCTTGGTGCCGAGTTGCACTTCGCCGTCGTCAGGTGCCAACTCCCCCGTGATCAATTTGATCAATGTCGATTTGCCAGCCCCGTTGGGGCCAACAATGCCCAAGCGATCTCCGCGCATGACACGAAGGCTGAAATCTTTCACAATGGTCAGATCGCCAAAGGCTTTGGACACATTTTTTACATCTGCCACAATCGCTCCAGATTGCTGGCCCTCGGTCGCCTGCATTTTCACATTGCCCGTGGGTCCGCGATGGTCCACCCGCTTTTGCCGCAAATCAGCCAGTTCCGACATGCGCCGCACATTGCGTTTGCGCCGTGCAGTCACCCCGTAACGCACCCAATGCTCTTCGCGCACAATTTGCCGATCCAGCTTATGCTGCTCCAGCTCTTCTTGCGCCAAAATATCATCACGCCACTGTTCAAAATGGGCAAAACCCTGACTGTTTTGGCGGGTTTTCCCCCGATCCAGCCACACAGTGGATTGAGTTAAATCTGACAGAAAGCGCCTATCGTGCGAAATGATCACCATCGCCGATTTCATCGACTTCAGCTCATCTTGCAGCCATTCAATGGCGGGCAGATCCAAATGGTTGGTCGGCTCGTCCAACAGCAGCACATCAGGCTCCGGTGCCAAGGCCCGCGCCAGCGCCGCCCGACGCGATTCACCACCTGACAAGCCAACAGGTGAAGCCTCCGGATCAAGACCGAGTTCACTTAAAAGATAGGGCGCGCGATATTGGTCATCCCCATCCACCAGGCCGTCCTGCACATAGTCCAACACAGTTTCATAAGCGCTCAAATCTGGCTCTTGCTGCAAATAGCGCCAAGTGACGCCGGGCTGCACAAAGCGTGTGCCACTGTCCGCTTCAACATCACCCGCCAGGATTTTCAGCAGCGTCGATTTGCCCGAACCATTACGTCCCACCAAGGCAATACGCTCTCCTGGCGCAACAAAAAGCGCTGCACCTTCCAACAAAGGCGTGCCGCCAAAAGTGAGATAAATATCTTGAAGTGAGAGAACTGCGCTGGCCATATGAGATCTATATATTCCTGTTTAGGGTCTACTATCATTGATTGGCATAAATACAATGGCCAAAAACCAGACCAAACCGCAAAGGCATCCTCATGAGCGCACAAATTGACACTTACCTGATCGAAGCCGACGAGCTGGCTGCAAAGCTGGGCCAACCCAATCTGGTTATTTTTGACGCGTCCATGCATCTGCCCGGTGCCAACCGTGACGCAATCAAAGAATATCAAGAAAAGCACATCCCCGGCGCCATGTTTTTCTCGATCAAGGAACTGTCGGACCCGAACTCCACTCTGTCGCACACCATGCCCAGCGCCGCATTCTTTCAGGATCAAATGCAAAAAATGGGTGTAAATAATGATGATCAGATCGTGGTCTATGATACCCAAGGCCTGTTTTCTGCCGCCCGTGCCTGGTGGATGCTCAGCCAAATGGGCGCAAGCAATGTGCGTATTCTCAATGGCGGTTTCCCCTATTGGGAAAAGCAAGGCCACCCCACCGAAAGCGTCCAGCCCATGCCAAATGCCAACGGCAATTTCACCGCCGCTTTCGATGCACAAAAGCTGGTGCCGTTTGAAGAATTACTCGACTTAGTGAATAAGGGCGACCAAAGCTGCAATATTCTTGATGCCCGCGGCCCGGGCCGCTTCAAAGGCGAAACCGACGAGCCGCGCGAGGGCATGCGCGCGGGCCATATGCCGGGTGCCCAAAATCTGCACTATGCTGCGTTTTTGGACGATGAAGGCCGCCTGCGCCCCAAGGCTGAACTTGAGCAGATCATAAATGAGAAATTCGACGCCTCAAAACCCACGATCACCACTTGCGGCTCCGGTGTCACCGCCTGCGTCATCCTTTTGGTGCTGGAGATTTTGGGCCACCAAAACACACGTCTTTATGACGGTTCATGGAGCGAATGGGGCGCACGACCTGAAACGCCAATTGTAAAGGGGTAGACAAATCCCCACACAACCTATATTGCAAATGTTTATCAAGCAAACTTTTGCAATAAAGGCGCTATGTCCCTTACCGATCTGGAACAAAGATTATTGGCCGAAATCACGGCCCACCCTTACGCCAGCCAAAAAGAGCTTGGCGAGCGTCTGGGCGTGGCACGGGCAACTGTCGCCAATTATATTGAGCGCCTGCAAGCCAAGGGCTACATTCTCGGACGCGCCTATATTGTGGCGCAACAGCAAAGCATTTTGTGCATAGGCGGCGCGGTGATGGACCGGGTGCTCAAGCTGAAAGAGCCCGGCATTTTGGAAACCTCCAACCCGGCGAGCGCTGAAGAAACCCGTGGCGGGGTGGCCCGCAATGTGGCTGAAAATCTTGCGCGCTTGGGCGAGCCCACCAAACTGCTTTCAATCGTCGGCGACGATGGCGCGGCAGACGCGTTGAGCGCTGCCACCACACAAAGTGGCGTCGACCTTTCCCACATGGTGCGCAACCGCAACTTGGCCACCGGCACCTACACAGCGATTATGCAGCCCGACGGCAGCCTCTATCTGGGCGTCGCGGATATGGACATTTTCAACCAAATGGACGCAGCTTTTGTGCAAACCCATTTGGGCCTGATCAGCGGCTCAGCCCTGATATTTGCCGACACCAATTTGTCGACAGATGGCTTGGCCAAACTCGTCACCCATTGCCGCGACCAGAATATTCCGTTGGCCGTAGACACTGTTTCAATTCCGAAATTCAAACGCCTGCCGGACGATCTGAGCGGCATCAGCTATCTGTTCTGCAATAAGGACGAAGCTTTGGCTGCCACCGAGCAAGCAACACCCGACGCAATGATCACTGCTTTGATCTCGCGCGGTGCCGAACATGTGATCATCACCGACGGCGCCAACGGCGTCTATCTCTCTTATCAAAACACCATGCAACACCTTGCCGTGCCTGCAGCCGAAATCGTGGACGTTTCCGGCGCGGGCGACGCCTTTGTGGCGGGCACGCTGCATGGTCTCAATCAAAAGCTGCCCCTTGCTCAAGCCGCACAATTCGGCATCGCCGCAGCGCAACACACCCTCAAATCCACCCTGCGCAACAGCCCCGACCTCTCCCACACGGCGGTTGAAACATTTGCGCATCAGCATTTTGCATCCAACTAAGGATTCCTCCCATGAATTTTGATCTTCAATTTGGTGCACATGTCGCCGAAGCCTTGAAAAACAATACGCCCATTGTGGCGCTCGAAACCACCGTGGTGACCCACGGCATGGCCTATCCCAGCAATCTGGAAACAGCGCTCGCCATGGAAAATGCCGTAAAAGAAGCCGGTGCTTGCCCAGCGACACTCGGCATTGTGGATGGACAGGTGACTGTCGGTTTGACCGAGGAGCAGCTGAAAGACTTTGCCACAAGCGAACGCGGTTCAATTGCCAAATGTTCGCGCCGCGACTTTGCGCCATTGTTGGGCAAAAACCAATCCGGCTCTTTAACCGTCGCAGGCACCATGATCGTGGCCGCTGCCGCCAAAATCGACATCTTTGCCACCGGCGGCATTGGCGGCGTGCACCGCGGCCACCCATTTGATGTGTCCGCTGACCTAACCGAATTGGGCAAAACGCCCGTTGCCGTGGTCTGCGCGGGTGCCAAGTCGATCCTTGACTTGCCGCTTACCCTTGAAGTGTTGGAAACCCAAGGTGTGCCCATTGTTGGCTATCAAACCAAAAACCTGCCCGCTTTTTACACCCGCGATAGCGGCATGGCCCTGCCCCACAGTGTGGACAATATTGCCGAAGCTGCCGCCACCTACACTGCATGGCGCGACTTGGGTGCAGATAGCGGATTGCTGTTCACCAACCCGGTGCCAGAAGCGGATGCGCTGAGCAATGATGAGATGGAAACCATCATCGATCAAGCAATCGCAGAAGCGGACGCAAACGACATTAAAGGCGCAGCGGTCACCCCATTTGTTTTGGGTAAAGTGGTGGAATTAAGCGAAGGCCGTTCACTCAAAGCAAACATTGCGCTATTGATCAACAACGCGAAACTGGCCGGGGAGATTGCCGTCGCGGCCAAACGATAGGCGTTTTAGGGGTTGAGAGCGACGAATGATCACCAGAAACGATGATGCAAGCGTAACTCAACCGCTCAAATTTTTGCTCATTGCAGGCGTTGCCCTTTTGCTGGGGCTGCGCCTTTTCTTTTGGCTTAGCGGCAATATGGTGGCGGACGAAGCCTATTATTGGATGTGGTCGCAACACCCAGCCATTTCCTATTATGACCATCCGCCGCTCAACGCCTGGACCCTTTGGGCGGCGTCCAAACTGGTTGGCTGGAATGTCTGGGCTTTGCGCCTTATGCCGGTTTTGACATTCCTGGCCGACATTTGGGTGCTCTGGCTCATCTCCAAACAAATCAGCACCGCCCCCAAGCAGCATTTTGCGGTAACCTTTGTGTTGTTTCTCAGCACGCCCATCTTCCTCACCATGACCATGCTGGCACTGCCAGATCACCTCATGGTGCTGTTGCTGCTGCTCGGCCTGTTGTTCTTTCTTAAATTCTTTATTCCGCTCAACGAGGATCAGCCCCCCGCTTGGCTTTGGCTATATGCCGCATGCATCTGCGTGGGGCTGGCCACACTGGCCAAATATAACGCGGTGCTCTTGGGCGCCGGCGTCTTCCTCTATGCGGTTTTCACCCCCAACGCACGGCGCATCTTTCGTCATGGACAGAGCTATCTCGCCTTTGCGCTTTTCCTTCTGGTCGTTGGCCCTGAGATTTATTGGAACATCAACACCAACGCCTCCTCCATCAGTTTTATCTTGCGCGATCGTCATGCGGGCCTGCCCTCGGAAAACAATTTTAGCGGTCTGATCGGGTATCTGGCTGGCATGGTTGGTTTTTTGTCGCCCTTTTTGATCTGGTCATTGGCAAAAACTCTATGGCCCCGGCGTAACACGCCCGCTGGCCTGGGCATCGCAAAATTTGCGTTCTGGACCTCCAGTCTTTTGTTTCTGGCGCTCTCATTCACCACGGACATCATGTTCCATTGGAACCTTGTGGCCTATATCGCAATCCTGCCCTTTCTCGCCCACTATGTGCGCTGGGGATGGCTTACATTTGCGCATGTGGTTTATGGCGTTCTTCTGGCGGCGATCATTGCTTTTAACTTTGGCGTTTTGCCCATCCGCACCTATTTCAGCACCGCCGACTATTTTTCCGCCCGATCATTCGGCTGGACAGAATCCGCGACACGGGTGCAAACACTCATGGCTGAACATGACATAGGCTTTGTGGCGGGCACACATTATACCATTTCCGCCCCCCTAGGGTTTGCAATGCAAGACGCAAATGTCACTGATTTGGGCAGCGCCCCTTCTCAATTTCGCTATTGGTTTGAGCCCGCGCAACATTTGGGCGAAAACGCGCTCATCATCACCCACACGGGCAATGGACTGGGGGAAACCCTTGCCGATCGCTTCGAGACAGTCGAGCTAGTCGACACAATAGAAATCTACCGCCAAGGCTATTTGGTGGAAAAGCGCCACACCTATTTGGCAACCAACTTTAAAAACTAGCCAAAAAAAAGGGTGCCCAACCGCAGTTGAAGGCACCCATTTCAGATTGAAACGCGGCTACTCCTAGCGCGCTTTAATCGGGTCACGCCATGCAATGGCTTTGCTCGCAGGGTAGCACCCCACCGCGACCTTCTTTGAATAATTGCCAGAGATGATTTTGACCTGGCCATTGTCACATTTGCCCATCACAACCCCCACATGATTGCGCATCACCATGATTGAGCCCACCTTGGCGGTTTTTGTGGTCTTGCCATAAGAGGCAAAGTCTCGGGCGCGGTTCGACCCGCGCGATTGAAATCCAGCCCGTTTCAAAATTTGATCCATATAGCAGGCACACCATTTTGACGGGCATCCACCGGGGCGACGCTGCCCCAAATCTTTTTCCATCAGTCTAACCAAAGGGGTAGCCTGTGCCGGCACCACTGCAGAAAACGGCAGCGCAAGCGCAAGCACGGCAATCACCGCGCGCAAAGTCATTTTGTTCATGTAGCTGTTCACCAAGCGGACGCGGTGCCCTGCACCAAAACGTCCCGATTATCCTATTGTTCGTCAAACGCGCCAACCAGCAGGCACGCTCAGATAAAAGCGCGAAACATCGCGACGGGCCGCCATGTGGCGCCCGAATGTGTCAGAAATGAGGACCCCTTGACGCTGCGCGGCAAAACCAATCAAATGATCAAAAAATCCCTCCCTTCGCGCAGCAATAGAGGCGTTTATGCAACATTATGATGTGATTGTGGTTGGCCTTGGAGCCATGGGCAGCGCAGCTGCCTATCAATTGGCCAAGTCCGGCACCAAGGTTTTGGGCCTTGATCAACACACACCGCCACACATTCATGGGTCCACCCACGGGGAAAGTCGCCTGACCCGGCAGGCAATTGGGGAAGGATTCGCCTATGTGCCCTTTGCTTTACGCGCCCACGAAATCTGGCGCGAGATTGAAGCCGAAACTGGCGAAAAACTACTCAATGAAATTGGCGCGGTGATGATCTCCAGTGATCAATCAGATCAAGCCACGGCCAAGAAAGGCTTTTTGGCAACAACCGAGGCAGCCGCCAAGAAGTTTGACATCGCACACGAAATGCTCACCCCGGCGGAGGTGCGCAGTCGATTTCCAAACTTCCTCATCAGCGACAATGAACATGCCTATTTTGAACCCGGCGCCGGCTATTTACGGGCAGAGCAATGTGTCGATAATCAACTCAAACTCGCGGAAAAATATGGTGCCGACTTGCGATATGGACAGGTCGTGGGCGTGATCATGCCGCAGGCTGATGGCGCTGTTAATGTGCGCACGCAACAAGAAACCTTCAGCGCCGCAAAAGTGATTTTGAGCGCCGGGCCATGGGTGCGATCATTTCTCCATCCAAAATGGCACGATATTTTCCAGCCCACCCGCCAAGTGCTGCATTGGCTGGATATCGAAAAAGACCATCAATCAGCTTGGGAAAATAGCCCCGCCTTTGCCTGGCCTCATGGCGAAGAGCCCGACGACTTTTTCTATGGCATGCCGTCACTTGCCGCGCCGCATCAATTCAAAATGGCGTCCGAATTTTATGGCGCGCCTACATTGCCGGAAGAGACAAATCGGGAGGTTAGTCGCGCGGAACAGGACGAATTTTTCCGCCGTCACCCGAAGGATCGACTGCTCGGGTTGAACCCGAATGTCGTGCGCTCCGCAACCTGCCTTTATACCGCAGCGCCCGACGGCCAGTTTATTATGGATGGTCACCCTGATTTGGAAAATGTTTTTCTGGTGTCGCCCTGCTCCGGCCATGGCTTCAAGCACAGTGCCGCCATTGGCGAAATGCTGGCCCAACTCATGACAAAGGGCGAAACATCTTACGACATTTCGCCCTTCAAATTGTCACGATTTAATCGGGACTAGCTCGTCACCATGCGCGTGATATAAAACCCTGCTGCGGCGGCAGTCGCGGTCAGGGTCGCGCCCCAAATCATATCGACGATGGCCACACTCACCGGCCAATCTTTCAACGTGGCATAGTTGGTCATGTCGTATGTGCCATAGGCGAGCAGCCCCAAGAGCGCGCCTGAAATCACTGCGGGCATCACCGAACCGGCCTTAAGTGCGGGCAAAACTGCGAAATAAACGATACCCACAACATAAAACAAATAGAACACACCGGCGGCGGCGAAGTTCGGACTATCCGCCATTAAATGGCTGATGCGTTCAAAATAAAAGTTACGGGCGACATAGCTAAGCCAAACAAAGTCAATTCCCAGAAAAATCACCAATGTGGCGACGTAAGCGATTAGATTGGTCATGTTGTTGCTCCTGTTGTAAGACTTACGCCATGGCCAAGCTAGGCGGATCACTCTTCAGCCCCAGTTCGTCAATTTATTAAGGGGAGCGTTGTGATCCATTACACACAAGTCCGCGTTTCTTCTACATCAGATTTATCGATCGGAACCGGACTTTATGAGTAAATTGAACATTGCCGTCGTCGGCTCAGGTATCTCAGGTTTAAGCGCGGCTTGGTTGCTGTCCAAAAACCATAACGTGACCCTATACGAAGCCAATGATTATTTGGGGGGCCATTCAAACACGGTTGAAGCACCCGTGCCTGAAGGCAATATTCCGGTCGACACAGGCTTTATCGTTTACAACGAGCCAAACTACCCCAACTTGTCAGCTCTGTTTGAGCATTTTGACCTGCCGACAAAACATACGGATATGAGCTTCTCATTCACCATGAATGGGGGCAAATATGAATATTCGGGTTCAGGCCTCAACGGGTTCTTTGGCCAACGCCGCAATGTGGCCAACCCCATGCATTGGAGCCAATTGGCCGACATCTTACGGTTTTTTAAATCCGCTCAATCGCGCATCGCCACCTATAACCAGGAAATTTCCCTGGGTGATTTTTTGGCGCGCGAAGGCTATGACCGCCCCTTCATTGATAATCACATTATCCCCATGGGTGCCGCCATCTGGTCCACCAAAGCCAAGGCGATGATGGATTATCCGGCGCAAACATTCATCAATTTCTACCACAATCACGCGTTGATGAAGGCCATTCAAAAACCGGATTGGCGCACTGTGATTGGCGGCAGCCGCGAATATGTAAAATGCATGATCGCCGACTCGAATATCGATGTGCATCTATCCACACCGATCAAAAAGATCATGCGCCACCCAAATTATGTGCACATCGAAGATGGCAATGGCGTTTTGCGCCCGTTTGACCATGTGGTGATGGCCAGCCACGCTGACCAAAGCCTTGCGATGCTCGACGATGCCAGCGCAGCGGAACAGAATTTGTTGCGCCACTTCCCTTACCAGCCGAACAAAGCTGTGTTGCACACCGATGATGCTTGGATGCCAAAGCGCAAACGACTTTGGTCATGCTGGAACTATTTGAAGCAAACGGTGAACGGCGAAGATGAATTGTGCGTCACTTATTGGATGAACGAACTGCAGCATTTGGAGACCAAAACTGATCTGTTCGTGACCCTCAATCCGACACGTGACATTCACCCCAAAGCGGTCATCCAAAGCTTTGATTATATGCACCCGGTTTTCGACAGCGAGTCAATCGAAGCGCAAAAAGACCTGTGGCAGCTACAGGGGAAAAACCGCACCTGGTTCTGTGGCGCTTATTTTGGCTATGGCTTCCATGAGGATGGTATCCAGTCCGGCTTGGCTGTCGCCGAGCAATTGGGCGGCCAAGCCCGCCCGTGGCAGGTTGAAAATGAATCCGGCCGCATCAACGTGACACCATTGGCACCGCGCGAGGCAGCAGAATGATGGAAAGCGCAGTTTATGATGGCATCGTAACGCACAAGCGGCTGCGGCCGGTTGAGCATAAATTGCGCTATGGCGTGTTCAACCTGTTTGTCGAAGTCGATGATTTGGACCGCACCGCTGAACATTTAAAACTGTTTAGCCACAACAAATTCAATCTCTTGTCTTTGCACGACAAAGATTTTGGCGACGGTACAGGACAAGACCTTCCGGGCTATTTGAAGGATCTGGCCGAAAAAGCTGGTGTTGAATCTGAGAAGCTGCGCTTTTTCATGCTCGCCTATCCGCGAATTCTCAATTTCGCCTTTAATCCGTTGACCACCTATTACGCGGTAGAACGCGGCAAAATCAAATTGATGATCTATGAGGTGCGCAACACATTTGGCGAGCGCCATACCTATGTGATCCCGGCAGGGGAAGCCGAAGATGGCGTGATTTGGCAAGATTGTGCGAAGCAATTTTACGTCTCACCATTCAACAATGTCGAAGGCAATTATCGCTTTCATGTGACCAAACCCGGCGAAGAACTGACCTTGGGCGTCGCGCTTAAAGATGCGGAGGGTGCCCTGCTCAATGCCTTTGTGCATGGGGAGCAAAAGCCCCTTACCGACATGCAACTACTAAAGTCTCTCGGCCGAACAGGCTGGATGACAATGAAAGTGGTGTTTGGCATCAACTTTGAAGCGCTGAAGTTGTGGATTAAAGGGTTGCGTCCCAAGCCCAAGCCAGACGCGCCCAAACGCGCCATCGCGATTTTCAAAAAACCACATAATGTTGACTAAACAACGCGGCTAAATCGAAGCCCTGATCCGGCGCATCACAAACAGGTAGAGCCAGTTTGGGGCCACTCGCAACATCTTCATCACCAGCGTAAAGCCGAATGGGAATGAGATTTCAAACTTGCGTTTGGCCAATCCCTTATAAAGCGCGTCTGCTGCCTCGTCGGCTGACATCAGACCCGGCATGGGAAATGGGTTATCTTGCGTCAACGGTGTATCCACAAAACCCGGATTAACGATGCTCACACCAATATTGTGCGGCTCCAATTCGACCTTTAAAATCTCTGCCAGATTGATCAGCGCGGCCTTTGTTGGGCTGTAGGCGATGGAGCGCGGTAAGCCGCGATAGCCTGCAACCGAGGCGATGATGGCAATATGGCCGACGCCACGGGTCTTCATCATGGGGATCAATTTGTCGACCGCGTTAAGGGTGCCAAAATAATTGACCTCCATGCCCGTACGAATGGGAGCCATGTCCATCTGGTCGCTGTCCATAATCGTCCAGGCACCCGCGCCAAGCACAACGAAATCGATGGGCGCACGGTCCGCAATCATATCGATTGCCGCGTTCATCATCGACACGTCGGTTACGTCCACCGGAAAGGCACGAATATTCTGGCCTTCAGAAACCAGTGAATTCAGCTTATCTTCAGAACGCGCAGAGACAGACACGAGCGCGCCATCCGCATCGAGCTTTTTGGCCAAAGCCCGCCCAATCCCGGTGCTGGCGCCCGTGATCCAAATGTGTTTGCCTTTAAAGGACATATATCACCTAAATCCGCACGAAGGGCTGCATCAACCGAACGATCAGATCCTTAAACCGTGTGGGCGCTTCTGTCGCCACAAGACAAATACAGGCCTCGCCTGGCTCCACAATCGGCTGGTGCTCAATATCTTCGTCCAGGTCAGCCACATCGCCAGGGCCGAAAACGCCCAATTTATCGCGATAAGCACCTGAAAGAATAAGGGTCATCTCAGCGCCGCCATGCCCGTGCTCTGGCACGGCCATGCCTGGGGAAATGTTGAGCATATAAAGCGAAGACTCGCCTTTTTTGCCCTGCTGAATTTCATATTTGCGCACACCGGGCGCAACCAGGCGCCAGCGCACATCATCCATATGGTCGCCAATCAAGGCCCGCAATGGCAAAGGCACATCACTATCTGGTGCTGATTTCTTGGGCAAATCCACTTCAATTTGCTCATCAGCGCCCGAATCTAGGCGCGCCATCATCCGCTCAAACGCATCGTCAGACACAGGCGCCTGTGCCACATGATCCATCATATGGCCGCCAATTTCTTCCGCATCGCGCGCCGCTTTTCGACATTTGTCACACATGGCCAAGTGCGCAGCCACCACCATGGTGAAGGCACTATCTAAATCGCCACTGGCATAACGCAACAAGGTTGCATCATCGAGATGGTGTTGGGTTGTCATCGCACCGCCTCCAACTTAGATTTCATTTTTCCATATGCTAGCCGCATACGAGATTTCACAGTGCCCAAAGGCAGACCCAGCTTTTCCGCAATTTCACTTTGCGACATGTCTTCTATAAATCCCAATTCGATGATCTGCCGCTGTTCTTCAGGCAACTCGGACAGCGCTTCGCTGACCCGTTCCGCCCGCTCGGTTGCAAACATTTCGTCTTCTCCCGAGGCGACATCACTTTCCATTTCAATTTCATAAACATCATCATAGGGCCGTGAAGACGCACGTCGCAGCAAATCAATCCGTGCATTCCGCGCCACAGTGAACACCCAAGCATTCACCGAACCACGGTCAGGGGCATAAAGCTTTGCTTTACGCCACACGGTCATCATTACATCCTGCATCAAATCCTCGGCTTGGCTCTCATTGCTCCCCGCTTTGAGGAGCACAGCCTTCACCCGGGGCGCAAAGTACGAAAATAAGAACTGGAACGATTCCCGATCCTGAACCTCAGCAACACGGACCATAGCCTGCTTCAAAAGCGTTGGATCATCTGCCGTGCCTATATTTTCGTCATTGTGTGCCAAATTTAACGCCGATCGCATATTTGGACCCTTTGTGACTGTTCTTTGCCTAATTAACGGGCGGCATCAGAATTCGGTTCACATCCGGATCAAAAAATAATTTCAATAATATTCGCACCTTAACCGATAAGTTTGGCTTGTACATCCCCTTGCCATCCGAGATGCTTCTTGTCGCCCTCCACAATGACCGGACGCTTCATCAGGCTAGGGTTTTCAGCCAACAAATCCAAGGGATCGCGCTGCCGTTCTTCTTCGCTCAAACCGCGCCATGTGGTGGACTTTTTATTGACCAGCCTATCAACGCCAAACGCATCCAAAAACACCACAAGCTGATCTTTGCCAAGCGGTTCCTTTTTCACATCGTGAAACGCCACATCACGCCCCGCTGCCTCCAGCGCTTTGGTCGCCTTGCGGCAGGTGTCACAGTTTTTGAGACCATACAGTGCAAGCATTTTATCCTCTTTCATAAAAATCTCGCCAGCGCGGCAACAGGCTGCCATCATATCCTTCGTGTGGCTCACTGTGCCATAGGGCATTCAGAATGGCGTTTTCGGTGGCTTCGACACCAGCCAAGAAAACTTTGTCTGCATGTCGGTCCGACAGCCGCTGCTGAACTACGATGTCATCATCATTCAGTTTCCGCGCATTTTGCGTTGAGAACGCCAAGGCAACGTCACCGCTATGATGGCCATAATGGCTGCCCAATCGCCCCAAAGCCGCCGCTGCGCGCAGCGACAATCGGGAGAGTTGCAAACTGTCGAGCGGCAGGTCTGTGGCCATCACGATGATGATGGACCCTGCATCTGGGCTATCAGGCGTCTGATCGGTAAACTTTTGTGGATTTTGGCCAAACACACGAATGTTCGACCGTTGGCCAAAATTCGACAGCACAAATGACCCAAGCGTATAGGTTTGTTCGCCGATTTGAACTTTGCGCGATGCGCTGCCAAGGCCACCTGCGAACCCAAAGGTACACATGCCGGTTCCCGCCCCGACAGTGCCCTGAGCAAAGGTCGTGTCGCACTGGTCCAGCGCCGCTTCGACCAAATCGCCATCAATGCCGATGGCCTGAATATCGTTGACACGGCCATCATTACATTCAAACACCAGCGGGTTGACGGTGGCGCTGCCATTCCGCCCAATTTGCGGATTTTCAGCGATGGCACGTTCAATCAAAACTTGCGAGGCAATGCCCACGCCAAGCGTATTGGTGAACACAATTGGCGTTTCAATTTCGCCCAATTCAGGCACCTGAACCAGCCCCGCCGACTTGCCAAAACCGTTGATGACCGCGCATCCGGCAGGCAGTTTGTTGGCGTAAATATTATCCGCCATGGGCAGCAAAGCCGTTACCCCGGTGCGGGCGTTGCCTTGCATATTTTGCACATGGCCGACGCGCACCCCTTCCACGTCGCAAATCGAATTGGTGCGCCCTGTGGGCAATTGCCAATATCCAATGGCAGCGTCATCAAAGGGGGCATAACTCATCAATCAAATTTCCTGTTTACGGGTCGCCAGTTATTGGTTGCACCAAAATTTGTGTCATGCCAATCTCGCGCTGACCAGCCCCATCGTCATCTAATGACTGATTTTCCAAAATAGATTGCACCAATATGTACGAGAACCTCAAAACCCAAAATATCGACAATATCGCAGATTTTATTGATTTGCGGTCGGACACTGTGACCAAGCCAGATGCGCAATTGCGCGAAGTGATGGCGGCAGCGGATGTGGGTGATGATGTTTATGGGGACGACCCGAACGTCAATGCTTTGCAAGACGAAATGGCACAAAAGCTGGGCAAAGAGGCCGGGATTTTTCTGCCCTCGTCCACACAATCAAACCTGGTGGCGATGCTGACCCATAATCCACGCGGCCGCGAGATTGTGGTGGGGCGCAAATATCACATATTTAAATATGAAGCGGGCGGCGCTGCCGTTTTAGGCGGCCTGACTTATGACCCATTGCCGGTCCAAGAGGATGGCGGGCTCAACGCCGAAGATATCCACGCGGCCATCAAGCCGAACGACAGTCACTTCCCCATCAGCACCACCTTGGTGTTGGAAAACACACACTCCGGCCAAGCCGTGAGCATGGAGCGCACCATAGCCGCGGCTGACGCGGGCCGCGCTCACAATATGAACATACACCTTGATGGCGCGCGCATGTTCAATGCCTGCGTAAAATTGGGCGTAGACGCCCCCACCATGGCCGCGCCGTTCGACAGCATCAATATCTGCCTGTCGAAAGGCTTGGGCGCCCCAGTCGGCGCAGTGCTTGTGGGCAGCAAAGACTTTATCCACCAGGCCAAGCGCTGGCGGAAAATGTTGGGCGGCGGCATGCGGCAGGCTGGCATCATTGCCGCAGCGGGCCGATTTGCCCTGCACAATTATGTAGATGATTTGGCAGAAGATCACCGTCGCACCAAACATCTCGCCGATGCGTTGCGCGAAACCGGGCGCTATGATGTGACCTATCAGGACAATCAAACCAATATGCTGTTTGTGCATCTTGAAAAAGACCGCGCCAAAAAGCTTGGTGCCCATATGCGCGACAACAAAATCATCGTTTCGGCCGGCACTGAAAGCCGCATCGTGTTGCACCGCAACATCGATGACAATCAGCTCGACCAAATCATTTCAGCCTTCAAAAGCTTTAACGGATAACCATGACATCAACCCCGCACACCAACCTTTGGCAAGCCACCGCAAACGCCCCGCAATTTGATCAGACCCATGATCAGCAAAGCGTCGATCTCGCCATTATTGGTGGCGGGTTTTCCGGTTGCGCTGCTGCACTTGAAGCGGCCAAGGCAGGCTTGAACGTGATTTTACTGGAAGCCGAAACCATCGGCTTTGGTGGCTCTGGCCGGAACGTTGGGCTGGTGAATGCCGGGCTGTGGACGCCACCGCAGGAGGTGGAAGATACGCTGGGCCTGCAGGCGGGGCAAAAGCTGAATACCGCCCTCGCGGCGGCCCCCGATCTCGTGTTCAACTTGATCGAACAGCATCAAATTCAATGTGACGCAGTGCGCAATGGCACACTGCATTGCGCTCAAAGCCATCATCACAAGAAAGACTTGGACAAACGGCTGCGCCAGCTGACCGCCCGCGGCGCACCAGTGGAGATGTTGAGTGAAGCGGAAACGCAAAAGCGCCTTGGCTCCACCCATTTTGTGGCCAGCTTGTTTGATCCCCGTGCAGGCACCATCCATCCCTTAAAATTTGCCCAAGGATTGGCGAAAGCAGCACAGGATGCGGGGGCAAAAATTGTCGAACATTGCCCGGCAACAGCAGTGCAACAAGATGGCACCTGGCGCGTGGCCACCCGGCAGGGCGAGTTCAAAGCCAATTATGTGATTATCGCCACCAACGCTTACGATCATAAGCATGTGCGACACTCAAAAGATCAATTCTCGACGGTGCAGTTTTTCCAATCCGCCACAGCGCCGCTAACCGATGCGCAGGCCGCAAAAATCCTTCCCAATCGCGAAGGCACATGGGACTGCGCCACAGTAATGACCAGCTTGCGGCTCGACGCAGAAAACCGACTGATATTGGGCGCCATCGGCAGCTTGGACCATGCCTCCGCCCTCTTCCACAAACTGTGGGGACGGCAAAAACTGCGCGACCTATATCCAGAACTCGCCGACCTGCCCTTCACCCACCAATGGTGCGGTAAAATCGCGATGACCGCCGATCATTTGCCAAAGATTTTGGATCTCGGCGGCAAAGGCTTTGCGCCTTTCGGCTATTCAGGTCGCGGTATTGGCCCTGGCACTTTGTTTGGCACTCAAATGGTCAAAGCGCTCATCAACAGTGACGAAACCGTACTGCCAATTGCGCCCATCACACAATATGATGAGAGTTTTACCGGCCTAAAATCCGCCTATTATGAATGTGGCGCGACGGCCGTGCATACTGCCTATCCGGTGTTGAAACATCTGAACATCGGGTAGCCACACTGCTGTCCACAGGCAAATAGGAATATGTTCCGCTTTCTTAGAACCATTCTAAGTTATTGATTTTTCTATTGATTTTTTAAACATGATCAATTAACTCATATTTATACGGGCAAACATAATCGATATTTTGTCCCATTTTTTGACCTAAAGAGGAGGTCGGGCCTTGCCCCCGACAATCAAATTCATGAAAACACTCGCGAAAATTTCATTCGCCGCCATGTTGTGTACGAGCCCGACATTCGCTCTGGCCCACGATGAAGCCCACAGCGTCGTTGAAACCTACGCCGAAATCGCTCATCTAGCTTTTGAAGATAGCCTGATCACCGCCATTGAGCTGCAGGATCAGATCGATGCGTTTTTGGCAGAGCCAACCGAAGCGAACCTGCGAGCAGCGAAAGACGCATGGTTGGCCGCGCGTGTGCCCTATCAGCAAACAGAAGCCTATCGTTTCGGCAATGCCATCGTCGATGATTGGGAGGGTCGCGTAAATGCTTGGCCTTTGGATGAAGGCTTGATCGACTATGTCGACGCCAGCGCCTATGGCCTTGAAAGCGACACCAACCCACTCTTTAACGCCAACATCATCGCTAATAAAGAGATCTCGATAAACGGCGAAACCTTGGTTGTCGACGAGATCACACCAGCATTTTTGAGCGAAAAACTGCACGAGGCGGGCGGCGTTGAAGCCAATGTGGCCACGGGCTATCACGCGATTGAGTTTTTGCTCTGGGGCCAGGATTTGAACGGCACCGATGCGGGCGCAGGCAACCGCCCCGCGACAGACTATTCGCTTGAAAATTGCACCAATGACAATTGCGACCGTCGTCGGCAATATTTGGACGCTGCATCTGATTTGCTCGTCAGCGATTTGGAAGAAATGGAAGCCAATTGGGAAGAGGACGGCGCGGCCCGTAAAGCTTTGGAAGAAAAGTCTGAAGCCGAAGTGCTCAACACCATTTTGACTGGCCTTGGATCATTGTCTTATGGCGAACTGGCCGGCGAGCGCATGAAGCTGGGCCTGTTGCTCAACGACCCTGAAGAAGAGCATGATTGCTTTTCTGACAACACCCACAACTCGCATTATTACGACGCCAAGGGCATTCAAAACGTCTATTTGGGGCGCTATGAACGGCTTGACGGCACAGTGTTCGAAGGCACGTCAATCGCCCACTATGTGAGCCACGCTGATGAAGCTGTCGCCAAAGAACTGCGCACAGACATTGCCAGCACCATGGACGCATTTACCGAGATGGTTGATCGAGCAGAGACCGAAAGCTATGACCAAATGATCGGCGAAGGCAATGCAGAAGGCAACGCCATTGTACAAAATGCCATTGATGCGTTGGTCAAGCAAACACGCTCCATCGAACGCGCCGTTGTCGCGCTTTCATTGGAAGGCGTCGAGCTTGAAGGTTCGGACAGTCTGGACAATCCAGATGCGGTTTTCGAATAGATTTAAACTGGCCGATGCGGGACATCCCGCATCGGCACCCACTGGATCATTTCCATGAAGTCCTTTTTGGCCACGCCGTTTTTCATTTTTGCACTTAGCCAGTTGGCCAGCGCCCAGCCCGTCCCGCAATATGATTGGGCTGAAGACAGCGCCGAGCGTGACCGCTTGTTGCGCGTTACAGCCCCAACCACCGATTTCACCCAAGCCGAAACGTTTGAAGCCAATCCCGGTGGCGCCACCTCATCTGATCATACTGAGGGGCGCGAACGGCTGAGCCAGCCCAGCGCAAATCTGCCGCAAGATCAGCGCATGAATTTCACCTTGGGTGAAGCTTTGTTTGATAAATTCTGGGTCGCTGCCCCCAGCTCCACCAAAGCATCCGACGGACTTGGCCCGCTTTTCAATGCCCGCGCTTGCCAGTCTTGCCACATCCGCAACGGTCGCGGCCGCTTGCCTGAAAATGATGGAGAACAACCTGTTGGCCTCGCCATCAAATTGATCGACACGGCCCGGCAAATGGGGGACCCTATCTATGGCGATCAGCTGCAATTATTCGCCTCGGGCAAGGTACAACCCGAAGCCAAGGTCGCCATTTCTTATCGCACGGAAACAGTAAAACTGGATGATGGGGAGCAGATCACGCTGCATCACCCCATCTATGAAATTGACAATATGAGCCATGGCCCCATCGCCACCTCAATTGAGATTTCGCCGCGCATCGCGCCGCCGCTGATCGGCATGGGCCTGATCGATCAAATCGACCCCAACGATATTTTGGCACAAGCAGACCCTGATGATCATGATGGCGATGGCATTTCAGGCAAAGCCAACCTGAAGGGCGACCAATTGGGGCGCTTTGGCTTGCGCGCCGATGTGCACAATCTGGTGCAACAAGTGGCCAACGCCTTCTCAGTTGATATGGGATTGTCTAACCCCAAACATCATGATGATTGGGGCGATTGCACCAGTGCTCAAACCGAATGCCGCAGTGCCCCGGGCGGCACGCAGCTCAATTTGGGAAAGCACGAAATACCGCAAAAGGTGCTCGACCTGACAGCATTTTACACCGCAAATCTGGCCGTCCCGAAGCGGAAAAACACCAGTGACCCAACAGTGCTAAAAGGCAAACAGGCATTTTATGACGCGGGATGCGTAAGCTGCCACACGCCCAAATATGTCACCAAACGCGAAGAAGTAGCCGGCGGCAACAGCTTCCAACTGATCTGGCCCTATTCTGACTTTTTGTTGCACGATATGGGCGACGCGCTGGCAGACAGAACGCAAAGCGGCACCGTGGGCACGCGCGAATGGCGCACACCGCCCCTTTGGGGCATCGGCCATACAAAAGCTGTTGCCGACCAAGAACGATATCTGCATGATGGCCGGGCCCGTAGCTTGAAAGAAGCGATCCTTTTCCATGGTGGCGAGGCAGAAACAGCCAAGCAGAACTTTATGGCGCTCGACCGCACAACACGCGACCATCTCATTCAATTTTTGAAGTCACTATGATGAAACACGCCGCCCAATTCGCCCCCTTTGCCCTTTCTTTGATCATGGCAAGCAGCGCTCAGGCGCAAGACCCGAGCGCCATGCTCACTGATTTTCTGGTGCCCGCCTATCAGCAATTGGCGGCGACAGCGGACTCGCAAATCGACGCCATGGAAACCCTGTGCCAAACGCCCTCCGAGACAAATTTGCACACCGCCCGCGAAGGCTTTGCCGATCTGGTCAGCGCCTATGCTTACGCAGAACCTGTGCGCTTTGGCCCGATCAAACAAAATGATCGGCTGGAGCGCCTTTATTTTTGGCCCGATCGGAAATCCACAGGGCTAAAGCAAGTGCAAAAAGCACTGGTGGGCGAAGATGAAAGCGTGTTGAGCGTCGACAGCCTTCAAGACAAAAGCGTCGCTTTGCAGGGGCTCAACGCCTTGGAATATATATTGCACGGTGCGCTGGCGGATAAACTCAAAACCGACGCCAACAGCCATGCCTGCCGCTATGGCGAGACCATCGCCCAGAACATGTGGGCCATAGCTGACCAGATGGTGGTTGATTTGGTGGCAGAGGATGGGTTGATCGCCCAGTTTGAAAACCCGCAAGAACGGTCGGCCCTTTTCCGCACCGAAGAAGAAATATTGAAAATCAGCTTCGAAACATTTTCCCATTTCCCAGAAATCATCAGCGCCACGCGGCTCAATGAATGGGCGGAAGAAAAACCCAACCTCAATGTGTTGCCCTTGCGCCGTGCGGGCCTGAGCATGAAGCTGGTTTTGCGCGATATTGAGGGCGTCAGCGCGGCCTTTGATGCCTTCACAGGCACAGACGAACATGAAGAAATGCTGGCCAGCGCATTCGATGCCTATCGCTTCGAGCTGGACAATGCCTTGCGCAGCGCCAAAGAACTTTCGACCCACAGCAATCAGGAAATTCTGGCCGACGACGCCCTGCGTAAAAAGGTCCATTATTTGCGCATCGTGCTAAACTCGCTGCGAGATATCGCCAACGACCAGATCGCCCCCGAACTAGGGCTTGTGGTGGGTTTCTCTTCACTGGATGGCGACTAATGCTGCGACGAGATTTTCTCAAGATTTCTGGCGCCAGTTTTCTCACCAGCCTGGCCATGCCCGCGCAGGAAGTCTTGGCCCAATCTGAGCAAATTTTTGCCTCCTGCGTTGCGTTTCCCAACGGTCAATTTGGCGCGGTGCTGCTGAATGAACAGGGCAAGCTGATCTCAAAGATCGACCTGCCCGCCCGCGGTCACGACATTGCCTTATCAACGCAGAAAGACAAGCTGATCGTTTTTGCCCGCCGCCCCGGCACCTTCGCCATACTGTTTGGCAAAAATGGTAAAGTCTTGGGCGAAATCTCCAGCATCGAGGGCCGCCACTTTTATGGCCATGGTACCTTTAGCGCCGATGGCCGCCTGTTTTACGCCACGGAAAACGACTTTGAAAATGCCCGCGGCGTCATCGGCATTTACGATTTGACCGCCCAGCCCATCAAGCGCGTCGGCGAATTTGATGCAGGCGGCGTTGGCCCCCATGATCTGCGGCTCGATCCGCATTCTGGCCATCTCATTATCGCCAACGGCGGCATCGAAACCCACCCCGACTTCGCCCGCGCCAAGCTCAACCTGGCCAGCATGCGCGCCAATATTGCGTGGATTAATCCTTCCACGGGCGACTTACTTGCCCGATATGATGCGCCCGACCAATTGCAAAAACTCTCCCTGCGCCATATGGCGCTGGGCGGCAACGGCGAAGTTTGGATTGCGGGACAATATCAGAATAAAAGCGAACTACCGGAAAGCCTCTTGGCCAATGCCAGCCCCGACAATGGCCTCGAATTTATCCTGATGCCAGAAGATGATCTGGCGGCCCTGCACAACTATATCGGCTCAGTGGCGGCCAGCGGCGATGGGGAACAAGTGGCGATCACCTCCCCCAAAGGTGGCAGCGCCTATATTCTGGACCGACACGGCAATATCATTGATCGACGCAAACAGGATGACATCTGCGGGGTGGATTATGGCCGCGACAGGTTTCAATTCTCGTCAGGCCTCGGCGCATTTGGGGACCAAACTCTGGATGATCTACGCTTCGACAATCATTTGATCGCTTTATAAGCGGCAGCAAGTGCTTTATCCCAGCCCTGAGCCGAGATCAAACTGCCTTTGCCAAAAGCCGATCAAGCGCCTGCAAAAAGCTGGACCTATCTTTGGCATCAAAGGGCTTATTGTAGCCTTTGCTCTCGCCGGTTTCGCGCAAATGCTGGTTCAACTCACGCATGCTCAGCGCCATGCCGATATTGTGCGCATCAAACTCTTTGCCCGTTGGTCCCAATGCGCGCGCCTGCCTCTCCAAACAGCGGCTGGCCAAAGGAATATCGGCAGTGATGGCAATTTCGCCAGCGCCAATATGCTCGGCAATCCAATCATCTGCCGCGTCGGCCCCGTGGGGCACGATCACATGCTGGATCATTGGATCACGCGACGGGCGCAACCCGCCATTGGACACAATGGTCACCGGCACCTGATAGCGCTCGGCGACCTTTAAAACTTCAGCCTTTACGGGGCACGCATCCCCATCAACGTAAATTCTCAATTGTCTTCAAACGCCTTGTCGTAGGCATCTACCAGAGCCACGGCCCGCGTATGCACGACATTTGCGCTCTCGCCGGGTTTATAAAGCCCGCCGCCAATACCTGCACCATCGACACCCGCTTGCACCCAGACATCAAAATTATCTGCGTCCACGCCACCAACGGCATAAACGGGGATACTTGGCGGCAGCACCGCCTTCATGGCTTTGATGCCGCTGGGGCCAATCACCGAGGCAGGGAAAATTTTCAACCCATCCGCCCCTGCTTGAATGGCCGCAAAACACTCGCTCGGCGTCAACACGCCAGGGTAGGACAATAGTCCAGCCTTCTTTGTTGTGCGGATGACCCCCGTATCGCAGTTAGGTGACACCACAAATTGGCCATCGGCCGACACCAAATTGTCCACATCCTGACCGCTAAGCACAGTGCCCGCACCAATAAGCGCCTGCCCGTCAAAGGCTTTGCGCATTTTAGAGATGCTATCCAAAGGCTGGGGCGAATTAAGCGGCACCTCAATCATGGTGATGCCCGCTTCCACCAACGCAGCAGTCACATCAACAGCTTCGTCTGGCGTGATCCCCCGCAAAATCGCAATCAATTGGCGATGGTTCATGACGCCACTCCTTTTTTCTGTGCTTTCGCAACCAAATTCAGCCCACGTACCGTGAAATTTTCATCCACATCACAAAGCGGGTCTATGTCAAATTCTTCAAATGCGGCTTGATAGATGCGCATCAATTTCGCGCCACCAACAATCGCCACGTGTCCGGTGGCAAAACTATCCATGCCCGACTTGATTTCCATGCCCATCAACAAGCCAGACAACATGGCCCGCGCTTCAACGGGTGTCAGGCCAGCCAGCAGGCTTTTGGCCCGCAAGCCAAACACCAGATGGGTAAAATCCTGCGGCGCAGACATTGCCTCTTTCACGCCGATTAGGAAGGCATCCTCATCCCATCCATCCTCGGCGACGCTCAAGCGCACCACAGACTGCTGCGACAAGAGATTGAACATCTCGCCAGTCATATAGGTTTTAAAACCCATAACCTGCGCCGATTTAATCTCCGCCCATTTCGAATGGGTGCCAGGCAAAATGATCGTGCCCTCAAAATCAGGATATTTCTCCAGCAATCCGAATATCTGGGTTTCTTCACCGCGCATCACATCTGCAGGCGCGCTCTGGCAAAGCCCCGGCACAATCTGCACCTCAATGCGCGGATCACTTGTCGCCACCTTGGTCAGCTTCAACGCCCGATGTACATCAAAAGGCACTTGCCCATATGTCGCCTCTTGCCAGCCACCGCGTGCGCCAACCATGCCACAAGCATATATGGGCAGCGTCCCGTCATCAGATAGCCAAGGCGCAATCAATTCCAATAATGTGGGTTCAAATTCATCAGGCTGAAGTTTGCCCATGCCTTTATCGCTGGCCACCTCGTCCACAATGCGCCCCTCTGCGTCAATAGCATAGGCGCGGACATTGGATGTTCCCCAATCCAAGGCGATAAATGAAATCTGTTGAGACATAATCGAAACTCCTTGGGCCTTTATGGCGCAGGAATATGTGAAGGCCAAGACCAAAGCACAAAGATCAGTCTTGTGGCGTCCAATCAGGTTGGGTTTCAAAGGTTGCAACATCCGCACCCAATTGATCCCAATGCTGCTTACGCCCTTCAAATATCACCACTTGAACCTCAAGCCCGGCCGCATCATCCAGCGTACCTAGCGAGAGGGTGATATATTCAGGAGTGCGGGTGTTTGTCCCGTAAAGGGGGCTGCCACACTGCCCACAAAAACCTTTAGTTACTGTGGAATCCTTGCTGGATTGATAGGTAAATTCCTTTGCTGGCCCGCTGGCGCTAAATCCAGATTTTGAAAACATCGCGCCAATAGTGTGCCCGGTGCCACTCAATCGGCGGCATTCTTCACAATGGCATTGCGCCACAATGACCGGGGCGCCGATGACTTCATATTCGGTGGCGCCACAAAGGCATTTTCCAGCGTATTTTTGAGTCATGGCCGCACTATAGGCCAATTGATAAAAGCGGCAAACGAAAAGGCCGCCCGCCTTCCCGAAGGAAAACGAGCGGCCCGCTCACGACAAATCCAGGGAGGATTAGTCTTTTTCTACGAGACGGTAGAACACAAAGTCAGATGTGGCACCGTTGACGTATCCTTCAACATTTTCGCCCATGGCCACTTGGTAAGCAGCTTGGAACATAATGATGATTGGAGATTTTTCCTGAACGCGTTTCTGCAATTCAACGTACATTTCTTCACGCTTTGCAGGGTCGCTTTCAGTCAAAGCCGCTTTGGTCATTTCGTTCAACTCATCAGGCACGGCCCATGCGTTACGCCATGTTGTGGTCGCAGCATATGAATCGTCTGAGTTGTCAGAGTTGTACGCAAAGGCTTTCGCGTTTGAGTGAGGGTCCATAAAGTCTGGGCCCCAATACAAAAGCATGGCTTCGTGGCTACGCTCACGATATTTCGTGATCACTTGTGAGCCAGTGCCCGGAATGATCTCGAAATTGATGCCAGCGTCTGCAAAGCTTGCTTGCAATGACTGCGCCATATCTGTGAAAGGCGCTGCATTGATCACGTCCAAATCAACAGTGATTGGGGTTTCAATGCCAGCATCTTCCAAGATTTGCTTGGCTTTTGCAGGGTCATAGCTATATGGCGTTTCGTCATATGAGCCAGGGAAGCCTTTAGGCCAGAATGCCTGATGAACTTCCATTTGACCTTTGATGATTGAGTTGGTCATGCCTTCATAATCAACCAGGTAACGGGCAGCTTCCCACACCGCTTCAGGTGTAAGGCTGTCTGTTTTTTGGTTGAATGACAAGAAGTGCACAGCAGCTTGTGGGAAAGTTTCAACTTTCACATCGCCGTCCAAACCTTCAACCTGATCAGGTGTAAGGTTACGGGCCATGTCCACATCGCCAGACTGAAGCAACAATTGCTGTGTCGCGCTTTCTGCAACGTGACGCAACAACACTGATTTCATCTTAGGCGCACCTTTGAAGTAATCAGGGTTAGCTTCCAACCGCACCAATTCTGCCGGACGGTAAAGACCCAGTTCGAAAGGACCTGAGCCAGCTGAATTTGCATTCAACCAGGCATTGCCCATATCGCCGTCAACTTCATTGGCCATCACCAATTCTTTATCGACAACAGACGCTGGACGTGCCGCCAAAACGTTCATCACGAACGCTGGTGAAAAGTCGCCATCATATTTGATCGTCACAGTGCCGTCGCCAGTGGTGACCATGTCATCCACATTCTCAGCGGTCCAGCCAAGCTGCGCCAAGATAAAGGCAGGTGTCAGGTTCAATTTGATCACGCGACCCAATGAAAACGCCACATCTTCTGGACGAACTGGGTTGCCAGAATGGAACACCGCGCCATCACGCAAATTGAAAACAATGGTTTTGTTTTCAGCGTCGATTTCCCAGCTTTCAGCCAAACCAGCGGCCAAAACTGTTGGATCTTCGGCATCATACTGTACCAAACGGTCATAAATGTTGGTGACCAATTCGCCTGATGTAAATTCGTAGGCCTGCGCTGGGTCAATCGCAACAATATCATCAATATTTTGCGCAACGACCAAAGCGTTGTCTGGTGTAGCAGCTTGGGCTGCACCCGCTGCCATCGGCAGGGTAAACGCCGCTGCCAGCATTAAGGACTTGAGTAATTTCACTTCCGTTTCCTCCTTTTGGTCTTCACACCAACGCGGTGCGAATCCGATTTACTTTTTCGCCAAACTCAGCTCACGAAAAAGGGTCAATGTGCCGGTCCAGATGATCTTTGCAGTCTCGTCAAATGGATTAGACCAGCTATGAGGAAGGCCACCGCGATAATGCAAACTATCGCCCACGCCCAGCTCATAGCAGGCATCAGCAACCGTCTGTTCAATCCGGCCTTCCAGCATATAGATGATTTCTTCGCCCTCATGTGACGCCACCTCTGACTGATAGCCAGGAGGGATCGTAAGGATCAGCGAAGACAATTCGTTGGCGGGATGCTCAACAGCCAGCTTTTCATAAACCACTGAAGAGTCGCCAATATGAAATTTCGGGCGCGTGCTTTTGCGTGTAATGGCATTGGTGGCTTTGGGCATCGAAACAAAGTGCTCAATCTCCAAACCCAACGCCAAAGCAATCTGGCCCAATGTGGCCAAACTCGGCACTGCATTCTCGCGCTCAACTTGACTAAGATAGCCAGCAGATACCCCGGCCCGCTCGCCCAATTGCGTCAAAGTCAGCTTCATTCTGCGACGTTGTTCGCGAATCAAGCCTCCAACTGCAAATGTTTGTGGTGCTGCGATATTCAAGCTCGGCCTCCCTTTCCCAAGCGCATTCCATTAATAAAGTTATATACTATCAAAATAATTTTTGTATAGATAAAAAATGTTTGATTTTGGACTTTCTTCTATGCAAGTTTAGAAAAATTCCGAAATCCTTGGGGGGTATATCCGTGTCTCAAACCGACACAGTCGATATTTCAGCGCAAAGCTGGACCAACAATATCTGGCTCAAAAGATTTATGACGATCGCACAATTCTTCTTTGTGCTGTTCCTCACCTTTTTGGGCCTTCTGGCGATCACCTTCTTTATTGGCCGCGTGATTCCAATTGATCCAGTGCTGGCCATTGTGGGCGACCGCGCCACACAAGAGCTCTATGATGCCACACGTGAAGCCATGGGACTAGACCAACCTTTGGTGATCCAGTTCTTCACCTATGTTTTGGACGTGTTTCGCGGCGATCTTGGCAACTCAGCTTCCACCGGACGCTTGGTGATTGAAGATTTGAAACGGGTTTTCCCCGCCACGTTGGAGATGGCCACCATCGGCATCATCATCGGCGTGGTTCTTGGTGTCCCCATGGGCGTTCTTTCTGCTGCGAACGAAGGCAAATGGGTTGACCAAATCTTCCGCGTGCTCGGCCTTGTAGGTTATTCCGTACCCGCCTTTTGGCTCGGCCTTGTGGGGCTGGCCTTGTTTTATGGCCATTTAGGCTGGGTCGCAGGTCCAGGCCGGATCGGTATTTTTTATGAAGGCATTGTCGAGCCAGTCACGGGCCTCATCCTTGTGGACAGTCTGCTCCAAGGTGAATGGGAGATCTTCTACGATGCCATCCACCATTTGGTACTCCCCGCAGCGATCCTCGGCTTTTTCTCTCTGGCCTATATCGCACGGATGACCCGCTCTTTCATGCTGGACCAACTCAGCCAAGAGTTTGTCACCACTGCACGGGTTAAAGGCGTGCCGGAATATAAAGTAATCTGGAAACATGCCTTCTTGCCCATTCGCGTGCCGCTCATCACCGTGATCGGCCTGTCCTATGCGGGCCTTTTGGAAGGCTCAGTGATGATTGAAACGGTCTTTTCATGGCCCGGCATCGGCAATTACCTCACCGTCGCCCTACTCAACGCCGATATGAATGCGGTTCTGGGCGCCACTTTGGTGATCGGTGCGGTCTTTATCTTTATCAACAAAATCTCGGATGTGCTTTATCGCGTCCTTGACCCCAGAAGTCGGTAAAAGGAGCCAATGAAATGAGCAATATGACCGAATGGCTTTTATCCGACAGCCCCACCTCCAAAGGCCAAGCCTTTGCGGGGCGCACATGGCGCATGTGGTTGTCATTACTTGGCAATCCGCTGGCCATCACAGGCTTGATTATCGTGGTGGTATTGGTGCTGATGGCCGCTTTCGCGCCCCTGATCGCCCCTTATTCACCCATTGGACAAGACCTTGAAAACCGCCTTTTGCCGCCAAGTTGGCAGCATTGGATGGGCACAGACGAACTGGGCCGCGATATCTTTTCGCGCGTGGTCTATGGCTCCCGCCTCACACTAATGATTGTGCTTTTGGTGGCCGCTATTTCCGCCCCGATTGGCCTGGTGATCGGTGCCATCTCCGGCTATTTCGGCGGTTGGGTCGACAAGGTGATGATGGGCATCACCGACATTTTCTTGTCCATGCCAAAGCTAATCATGGCGCTGGCCTTTGTGGCGGCGCTTGGGCCGGGCATTGAAAATGCGATTATCGCCATTGCCATCACCGCATGGCCGGCCTATGCGCGGATTGCACGGGCGGAAACACTCACTTTCCGCAATGCCGAGTTTATCGACGCGATCAAATTGCAAGGTGCCTCGCCTGCCCGCATCATCATCAACCATGTGCTGCCCTTGTGCACATCTTCCATGATCGTGCGGGTCACGCTGGACATGGCGGGCATTATTTTGACTGCGGCGGGCCTGGGCTTTTTGGGCCTTGGGGCGCAACCTCCATTGCCAGAATGGGGCGCCATGATTTCGCGTGGCCGTGCCTTTATTCTGGATCAATGGTGGGTGGCCACCATGCCCGGCTTCGCCATCATCGTTGTTTCGCTTGGTTTCTGCTTCTTGGGCGATGGCCTGCGCGACATTCTTGACCCCAAAAATGAGGGCAAATCATGAGCCAGAAACTGCTTGAAGTTGAAGATTTGCGTGTCACCTTCCCCACCCACCAAGGGGATGTGGAGGTGGTCAAAGGCATCAGTTTTGACCTGGGCCGCGAGCGTTTGGCGATTGTGGGCGAAAGTGGCTCCGGCAAATCCATGACCGGCCGCGCAATCCTCAAATTGATCCGTTCACCGGGGCGCGTTACGGCCAAAAAGTTCGTCTTTGATGGCATCGATTTGAACAAACAGTCCGAACGCCAAATGCGTAAACTGCGCGGCGCCCGGATTTCCATGGTGATGCAGGATCCTAAATTCTCGCTCAATCCAGTGTTGAGCATTGAGGATCAGATCGCCGAAGCCCTGCGCACGCACCAAACACTCACCCGCAAAGAACTGGATGAGAAAGTGCTGCACATGCTGGAGCAAGTGCGGATCAACGATCCTGCGCGGGTGGCCAAGCTCTATCCGCATGAAGTGTCTGGCGGCATGGGCCAACGCATCATGATCGCCATGATGCTGATCCCAGAACCTGACTTGTTGATCGCAGACGAACCAACTTCGGCGCTCGATGTGTCGGTGCAGGCACAAGTATTGGATCTGATCGACAATTTGATTCGAGAAAAAGGCATGGGCCTCATCCTGATCAGCCACGATTTGAACCTGGTCGCAAACTATGCAGATCGCGTGCTGGTGATGAATGCGGGCGAAATTGTCGAGCAGCGCGACGCCGCTGACCTGCAAAACGCGACGCATCCCTATACGCAAGGCCTGCTCAACGCCATGCCGCGCCTCGATGAAACACGCGACGAACTTCCCACCCTTGATCGAACCCAATGGGCTGCAACATGAGTGCAATTGAACTGAACAATCTCAACATTGCCTATTCCTCCGTGCAAGTGGTGCACGGCGCCAGCCTTACTGTTGAGGAAGGCGAAAGCTTCGCGCTTGTGGGCGAATCTGGCTCTGGTAAATCCACAATTCTGAAGGCCATTTGCGGGCTGAATGATGAATGGACAGGCGAAATCAAACTCTACGGGGAAAAAGTAGACCCGCGCAAACGCGCCGACATTTCCCGCATTTCACAGATGGTGTTCCAAGACCCTTACGGCTCTTTGCATCCCCGCAAAACAGTCGACACCACGCTGAGCGAGCCATTGACCATTCATGGCATCAAGGACAATGGCGACCGTGTGGTGGAAATGCTCAACGCCGTAGGGCTGGACCAGCGCTATCGCTTCCGCTTTCCACACCAAATGTCCGGCGGCCAGCGCCAACGCGTGGCCATTGCCCGGGCATTGATGCTCAAGCCTAAGCTGATGCTTTTGGATGAACCAACCTCCGCGCTCGACGTGTCGGTGCAAGCAGAGATTTTGAACCTGCTCAAACAATTGCGCAAAGATCAGAATTTGACCTTCCTGCTCGTCACCCACGACCTGCCGGTCGTGTCGTTCCTGTGCGATCGTCTTGCGGTGATGAAAAAGGGGAAGATTGTGGAAATTGCGACCCGCGATCAGTTGGCCAAGGGCACGTTTAACGAGCCCTATTCGCAAGAGCTTTATCAAGCCAGCAAACATGAACATGTGGCATAAAAAAAGGCGGCTCTAAAGCCGCCATTTCTGTTCCAAACTGAACTACACTTAGAATTCTTGCCAATCAGGATCGATTTCCAAAGCGGCATTGCCGCTGCTGGCGTAAGCCGCAGACCTGGGTGCCGAAGCCTCGGCAGCTTTGGCCGCTGGCTTTTCAACCCGAGCTGCTGGCGCATTGCCCGTCGCTTTGGTCATATTTTCATCCAACTTGAACACCGCAACAATCCGGTCCAGCTCTTCCGCCTGACCTTCAGTTTGTTCAATCGCTGCGTTGGTTTGCTCCACCAGGGCCGCGTTATGCTGGGTGGTTTCATCCATATCCCGCACGGCTTGGTTGATCTCGCTGATCGAGCTGGCTTGCGCTTTGCTTTTATCTGCGATGGACACCATCAAATCATTATTTGATCGTGCCGCCTCAAGCATGGTTTCAAGGTTGGCCGCCGCATCCGCCACCAATTTTGACCCATCGCCCACTTCGGCAACAGATTGCTCAATAAGCTTCTTCACATCTGCCGAGGCATTGGCCGCACTTTGGGCCAAGCGCCGCACTTCCACGGCCACAACCGCAAAGCCTTTACCAGCTTCACCAGCCCGCGCCGCTTCCACCGAAGCGTTCAAGGCCAAGAGGTTGGTTTGGAACGCGATGTCATCGATCATACCAATGATTTTTGAAATCTCATTGGATGAGGTGGTGATCCGTTCCATGGCCATATTGGCCTGGCGCATCACTTCGCCACCTTCTTCAGCGGTTTGACGCACTTTCTCAGCATTGGTGCTGGCGTCAGATGCCTCTTGTGCATTTTCCAACACTGTGTTGGACAGTTGCTCCATTGCCGCTGATGTTTCTTCAATGGTTGCGGCCTGACGGGTGGTCCGATCCGAAAGATCATTTGCACCTGACAGGATTTCGCTTGTCGCCACTTTCAACTGCCGCGAGGTACTGCGCAAGCGACTGATCACGTCGGCTAGCTTGTCGCCCACCTCGTTGGTGTCGTTCTTGAGTTGCAAGAACGCACCATGATAATCGCCTTGCACACGCTGGGTCAGGTCCGTATCAGCCAACGCGGCCAAAACACGGGCAACTTCACTAATGCCATTATCAACGGTCTCAACAAGACTGTTCACGCCATGGGCAAGATTGTTCAACTCCGCATCGGGGAACTCTTTATCCACCCGCATGGAGAAATCGCCAATCACCGCGGCGTCCACCACATCGCCAAAGGAGGCCCCCAATTCGCGCATCATCTCTGCGCGTTCGCGTATGCGTTTATCGGCAGCGATTTTTTCTTCCTCGGTCATCTCGGTTATTCGGCGTCCATTTTGTCGGAATACCTCAACCGCACGGGCCATATCGCCAATCTCGTCATCTCGATTGTCAAAGCCCACTTCGACATCATAGTCGCCATCCGCAATTTCTTGCATGCCTTGGGTCATTGATTTCAGCGGGCCTGTAATCACTTTTTGGAACACCAAGAAGATCACACCGACGGCCGCAAGCGCAGCAATAATCGTGGCGATAACCGCGTCGCGCCGGCTCTCATTAAGCGGCGCAAACACAACGCCTTTATCCACGACCACGCCCACATACCAATCAACAGCAGGTAGATCGCCAATCCTGTTAAACCCAATAAAGCTTGAGGTCCCCGCATCGTCGACATCTTGAATGCTGCCATCAAAGGCCAAGCTGCTGTTGCCAAATACATCGCCAACTGGCTGGCCAATATTGTCCGCATTCCCATGAATAATGATCTTGCCATCACCAGTCGCCAAAAACGCGTAAGTGCCCTTGTGGTTCACTTCTTCCAGCATTTCAGTGATGGATGTAATGGTGAAGTCACCACCGATCACGCCTTTAACCTTATTCCCGCTCATCACAGGGGTCGCCACAGTAACGGTGAGATTGCCAGTTGAGGCATCTTGATAAGGTTCTGTAAGCGAAGTTGCCTGATTGCTGGCCACATCCTGATACCAGGGGCGCTGACGCGGATCATAGTCAGCCGGAAGATCCTGCGGTGGGTGAATCAAAAAATTACCCGTGGCGTCTTCGCCAAAATAGACGGCGTTAAAATTGTCTTCCAAAATCTTATATTTCAACTCAGCTGAGGCGTCTGCCTCTGCATCCAAGGATGCGATCTTTTCGCCCTGGAGTTCGATCAAAAGTGTCCGCTCCCCAAACCATGCTGAGACTCGGTCACTCATATTTTCGCCGATGGTCGCTATTTCTTCCCGCATGGTCGCCTCTGCTTGCGCACTGCGGTTAACATCAAGAAAAACTGCGAATGACACAAAACACACGACAACCACACCAACGGTTGCGAGCATTGCCTTTGTTGCAACACCTAATTTCATGTTAGCTCTCTCCAATTCAAACCTAACCTTCTGCATCGCAGTGCACAAAGGCAATTGAATCGAGATAGTTGCATACTTTCCTTAAGATAAGATTGCTCATCTTTTTGCTCACCTAACAAAAATCGCCCCTTACTTCCTCAAAATTTGAGCACTTCTACTTACCCAAAAACTTTCCCTTTGAGAAAATACGGCCATGAAAATCTAAAGCCGAATAATGGAGCTGAATACACAAAATATACATCTCAAAATGAAGCAAATCGCCGCCATCCTGCCAAATTGGAAAATTTTTATTACGTACTATTCCAAACGAAATAATTTATTCATACAAAGATTTGGCACCGACAAGATAGGTCGCAAAACCGACACAGGGAAAACCCCATAAACCCATATAAATTATTGAATATAATGACATTTTCGTGATCAATGAGGTGGATTGGTACAGCCAAACCCATTGACAAAAATTTTCTGATCATTTGGTATATCGTTGTAACAAACTATTAAATGAGTGCTGTTGTGGCTTTGAAAAAGCTTTCACATTTGCAGAATACGCCGCTCGAAAAGTTTCACTCAATTGATGAAGCCGAAACATGCCTCAATTATTGGGCAGACTGCTTCGAAGTTCGCCATATGGCCTATCTGGCCACAGATCTCGCCGAAAAAAATCCCAAAACTGCCTGCTTGGTCACGACCTACCCCAAAAAATGGGTGAAGAGATATTTAGAATGCGACTATGTGAGCATTGATCCAGTGATCAAATTAGCCAGAGAGCATACCCGGCCCTTTTATTGGTCAGAATGTGCGTCCGACGACGCTGACATAAAAGAGTTCTTCGATGACGCCAAAGCCCATGGTTTGGGGGAGCAAGGCCTCACCATACCGATCCACGGTGCCAAGGCCGATAAAGCCATGTTCTCCGTCGCTTCAGATCTGGGCGTTGACGAGTGGCAAGGATTTTGCGCCCAGCATATGGGAAACCTGATCCTATTCTCATTGCAATATCACATGGCGACAATCGACGTTCGGGGCGCCCTTTTAAATCGTCCCAAGCTGAAATACCGCGAAGTCGAGATTTTGTATTGGATCGCTGAAGGCAAAACTGCTTGGGAAACAAGTAGGATTCTTGATATTTCAGAAAAAACGGTGGAACACGGATTGAAGCAAATCCGTTCTAAGTTTAATGCCACCAACACGACGCACGCCGTTAGTCTCGCATTCCGTTTCGGGATTTTGCATTAACGCGCCCCATTGATCTAATTATGGAGCTGGCAGATAATTGCCGAATGCTCCACAATTCGGCGCTCTCCAACCTGAAAGCAAAGTACCCATGCAAATTTGCGCGTTACTAAACAAAGATGGTGGCACCCTGAAAACCATCGACATTGAGGAGTTTGCTCAAAATATCAGGGAGAAGTTTGAAGCCGAAGGGCACAAGATCGACATTGAAATTGTTGCCGGCGACCAGTTAATCGAGACGCTTGAGAGCATTGCGGAAAACAGCAAATGTGAAGTCTTGTTGGCAGGTGGTGGCGATGGCACCATTTCGGCCGCGGCGCAATATTGCTGGCAAAGCAACAAATCACTGGGCGTGATCCCTGCCGGCACCATGAATTTATTTGCCCGCTCGCTTGGCCTGCCGCTGAACCTTGAAGACGCGATCGATGCGCTGGCGACCGGCAAACAAGAAAAAGTCGACGTCGCCACTGCCAACGGTCAACTATTCTTGCACCAATTATCCGTCGGGCTGCATCCCAAAATCGTCAAGCTGCGCGACAAGCAGGAACATCAATCTCGGTTCCAAAAGATTTTCGGCAGCATCAAGGCAGCGCTGACCACATTCAGCACCCCGCTGCATTATACAATTGACCTCAGCCTGGACGGCCAAGAGCAGCAAGAAAAACTCAGCCTTATTACCGTTTCAAACAACAAATATGGCCGTGGTCATATGCCCTATGCAGATTTTCCACAGGCAGGTGAGCTGGGCGTTTACAGCGCCCGCCCCCTACCGACCCAAGCCAACCTAAAGCTGGCCTCTGACCTCCTATTGGGGACCTGGGATACAAACCCTGATCTGCAAGAGCGCACCGCCCGCAACGTGTCGATACGTTTTGCCAACAGCAAAAAGACGCCCGACATCACGATTGATGGCGAACTGGTCTCCGGGGAAAAGCGCTATGACATCGAAATTCAACCCAAGGCGTTGCGCGTGCTAGCACCAACCGAGCCGGAAACAGCGCAAGACGAAAGCTAGGCAGAGCTTAAAGCCGCAGCAACTCGATCTAAAAGGTAATCACATGGCCCACATCAACAGATTTTTCATCACCTTCGGCTTCTTGCTGTTTGGACTCTTCTTGTGGGTGCGCCTTTCCGGCACATTTGGCGTGATCCTTTTTATCGTGTGCGGTTTGGTCGGCGCCATATTGGGCAACATTGTATTTCGCAAGCAGGCCTCGGACAAACAAGTCAAAGAAGATCTGCAAAACCGTCTCGACAACGACTAAAAAAGCGCGGCCCCGAAGGACCGCGCCAACATGCTGCTGAAAGTTCGGCATGCGCTCAACTTTTAATCTGCCGCCACTTCCGTTTCAAATTCTGACGGCAATGTGATTTCCAGCAGCTCACAATCGTCAGAACAATTGCGATAGGCCGCTTTCATAAAGGGCGGCACCACAAACGCATCGCCCGCCACCAGATCATAAGGCGCCTCGCCATCCACCATCAGGGTCATGCTGCCTTCTTTGACAAAGGTGAATAAAATATCGGTATTGTGGCTGGTGCGCGGTGCCACTTCGCCTTTGATGGGCCGCGCCACTTGCACGCCGGCCACGCCTTTGGTCGCCGCGCCAATGCCCGTATCCCGCGCTTCAAACCCAGGAATGCGCCACGGCTTCCAAGTGGCTTCCGCCACTTTGTCATAGACAAATTTGGTGCCCTGCCATTCCCGATCCGGGTCGCCCTTGCCATTGGGCAAGGTCATTTCGTGGTCGATGGTGGTCACATGGTCGGCAGGCACGCCGATTTCCACCACTTCCACGTTGTCCGATGCTTCCATCACGCGGTGGCGGATTTCTGGCGGTTGGATCACGCAATCGCCTGCCGTCAGGCGAATTTTATCCCCCTGATCTTCGTAAAGCACATCGACCCAGCCGCGGTAGCAAAAGATCAACTGAAAACCGACCGTGTGATAATGCACCATATCCGGCACCGGCCCACCATCGGGAATGCGGATGTGTGAGGCAATGATAGAGCCGCCCAACCGATCCGGGATCAAATCGCGATAGCGCATGCCCGCGCGGCCAATCACCCAGCTGTCACTATCCTTTAAGCGCCGCACCAAAAAGCTGTGTTGCGTTTCGGGCTGCACCAAAGGCGGGTTAGCATCGATAATTTCAATCTGAGTACCGTTGGGTGCAGTCAGTTTCGTTTGCCCGTTCGCAAACTTATCTGGATCATCGCAATTCAGGCGCAAACTATGCACCGTGCTGGTCGCATCACGATCCAATCGGATGGACAAACCATGGCCAGAGATCACGGCCACGCTGGGGTCGTCTGCCGGAAAAATCTTATCCAGCCGGAAACCCAATCGCTTCAGGTAAAACGGCAAATCCTGTTTCAAATCATTGGTCGGCAGCACAATTTCTGCGCCCCGCACCAAATCCGGATTTGTACTCAGTTCAGCATTTCGCGGATCCATGACCATCTCCTCCCTATTGATGTTCAAGGCGCGCTTTGACCAGCATCACCTCGGTCTCATGGCATGTTTTGAGCTTGTACCAGCGGAAATCGTCCATATCGGCCTGTCGCCACACCATCAGCGAAAAAACGCTCTGGTCAGCGCTAAGGCCCATGGTCGGGCCGGGCAAAATGCGCGCACTGATCCGGGCTGTAAACGGCCCGGTTTCCGTGGCAGATAGCAAATAATGCACCATATGAAACGCGGGCTCATAGCCGACTTTGACGAAGATTTCGCCACCATCAAAAAGGCTTTTGCCTTTGGTGACACCATCGCCAAGCGTTTCAATCTCCCATGTGCCGAAGGTCCACTGGTCCAGATTTTGCGGCGATGCCACAAAATCCACCACCTTGTCATGGGGCGCATCAATCACGATGGAGGTGATATGGCTATCAAGAATGCTCATTGATAAAGCCTTCTGATTTGCCATCAATATTGGTCACCACCAAAATCTTTGCGGGGCCATCGCCCCCTGCCACATAGGCATGGGCCATGCTGCCATCAAAATAAATGCTGTCGCCTTGATTGAGCAAAGTGGGGGAATAAAAATCCGTATAAAGGATCAACTGCCCTTCCAGCACATATAAGAACTCTTCGCCCGCATGGCTGGCCAAACCGCCTGCTTCCTCAAGCGAGCGCTTGGTGACCGTATTCACCGCCGGGTGCATCTTTTTATTTGCCAAATCGGTGGACAGCACTTCCGCCACATATCGCGCGGTTTCAATGGGCGGCTGCTCGCCTGCCCGCGAAATCGAGCGTACGCCCGTGCGCATGGGTTGCGCCGCCGCCTCAAAAAAGGCCGTGATGTCCACATCCAGCGCCTGGCTGAGAATGTAGAGATTGTGCGCACTCACCGGCGTTTGCTCATTTTCCACCCGCGACAAAGTCGCCTCAGAAATGCTGGTGATGCGCGCCAATTCGCTCAGCGAATATTTCTTGGCTTTGCGGAAGGCTTTCACCTGCGCACCGACTTTCAAATCCTCAAAATTTGGCCTGCGTGATGGGTCAGTCGCCATTCTTTTGCTCCTTTACGTCCGGGTGGCCGAATCCGCCACCGCCGGGCAATTCTACCACCAGGCTGTCGCCTGCGGGAACCAGATGAATGCCTTTGCCCTTCAAAGCTGGCCCTGTGCCCAAATAGGCTTTGCCCAACGCGCCGGGCTCGCCGCCTTCGCGCCCCGCTGCCGCATTGTTCAGCCGATCAAATGTGGCCGCTGAAATGGTGAAAGGGGCCGCCTCGCGGTTCGCCACTTCAATCACTTGCCCATGGCCGCCGCGATATTTGCCCTTGCCGCCACTGTCGCGCAAAATTCGTTTGCGCTTGAACCATAATGGACACTGGCTTTCGGTGATCTCCACCGGAATAGACCCCACGCCCGACGGAAACGCCATCGCGTTTAACCCGTCCTTGCCCGGCCGCCCACCAATGCCGCCGATGGCTACATTCATCACATTGAAGCGGCTCGTGCCCTTCAGCAAGCTTGGCAGTGCATGGCCGTGGGCAGAGGCCATCGCCAACACCCAAATGCTGCCCGCGCTTTCCGCCTGAACCCGGTTCGGCAACGCCTGCGCGAGGCAACCAAACACTGCATCAGGCAGCATTTGGCCGATCACATGGCGGGCCGTAACCGGGCTGGGAGATACCGGGTCGACGCAAGTCCCCGGTTCGCTAATAAGATCAAAACACCCCAGTGAGCCTGCATTATTCGGCACATCAGGCGCGATCACTGCTTTCAGCCCAAACACCACATAGGCTTGGCTATAGGTGCGCGGCGAGTTGATCCCATAATTAGACGCAGGTGAACTGCCCGACAGATCAATGGTGATCTGATCCCCTTCCACCCGCAATTCGGTTTTAATGGTGATCGGGCTTTCATACCCATCCAATGGCAAATCATAATGATAGACACCATCCGGCACCGCGCGGATCGCCTTTTGTGTCGCCGCTTTGGACGTCTCCAATATATGCGCCGCCAAATCGTCCAACCCGTCGATCTGAAATTCTTCCATCATCTCGACCAGCCGATTGACGCCCGTATCATTTGCGCTGATAAGCGACATCAAATCGCCGCGCACTTCCACCGGATTGCGCGTATTGGCCAAGATCACGCTGAGCAAATCTTCATTGAGCTGCCCCTCGCGCCGCAAATACATATGCGGCACCAAAGTGCCCTCTTCATATATGGACGTCGCATCGGCGGAGAACCCGACGCCACCCACATCAATCACATGGCAGGTGGAGGCGAAAAGCCCGATCGCTTTGCCGTTGTAAAAAGCAGGTGTCACCACCACAAAGTCAAACAAATGCCCGGTGCCCATCCATGGGTCATTGCTCACCAACACGTCGCCAGGTTTCAGCGTTTCAATGGGAAAGCGCTCCAAGAAATGCACCACCGCATTGGCCATGGTGTTCACATGCCCCGGCGTGCCCGTCACCGCTTGCGCCAACATCGCCCCGCTCAAATCATAGACCCCGGCAGACAGATCCCCCGCCTCCCGCGCCACCGCACCAAAGGCCGTGCGCAACAAGGATTGCGCCTGCTCTTCCACCACAGAAATCAGGCGGTTCCACATCACTTGGGTGCGAATAGCGTCATGAGCGTTCTGGCGCATTAGACAGCCTCCTTGCGGGTCAAAATGATGTAGCTATGGGCATCAATCTCTGCGTCAAATTGCGAGGTGACAATGGTTGAAGTCTCATGCTCAGCGATGATGGCAGGACCGGAAATCTTTGCACCCACTGGCAAGTCAAACCGCCAATAAACAGGTGTGTCCAACATCGCGCCCTGCGCCCCGTCAAACAATTCGCGATGGCTGCGCGGCGCGATCTCAGTCGCTTCGCCCTCACCGAATGTGGGTGACACGCCATCATCAATTTCGCACAATACGGTTACAGACCAGGTGACGATCTCGCTCGGCACATTGTCCAGGGTCACGCCATAAATGGCGCGATATTGCGTTTCAAACTGATCGTGAATCCATTGGGCATCGGCAGCATCAAGCGTGCCTTCCGGCAAAGTGATTTGCAGTTCATGCCCCTGCCCTTGATAGCGGATATCCACGACACGTTGCACCTGCACTCTGCGGTCGCCTGCGGCAGGGCGCACAATATCGCCCGCCTCGCGTGCCATATCTTCAAGCATCTCATTGGCGCGTTTCATATCCGGATGGTCCAGCACCATAGGAAAGCTGCGCGTCACTTCATAGGAAATCGGCGCCCGCAAAAAGCCGATGGCCGAGCCAACGCCCGCTCCGGCAGGCACAATCATTTTGTCGATCGACAGTTTTTCCGCCAAGCGGCAAAGGTGGAGTGGTGCCCCGCCGCCAAAGGCGATCATGGTGCTGGCGGCAATGTCGCGCCCGCGCTCAATGGCGTGCACCCGCGCCGCATTGGCCATGTTCTCTTCCACAATTTCCACCACGCCAGCGGCTGGCCAAAATTCGTCTAGTCCCAAAGGCGCACCAATCTGTTGCCTCAACGCGTCCTGCGCTGCATCCGGATAAAGCGGCAGCTTGCCGCCTGCGAAATAGGCCGGATCAATCTTGCCGAGCACCAAATTAGCATCGGTCACCGTCGCCAACTCACCGCCACGGCCATAGCTGACTGGACCGGGTTCAGACCCTGCGCTATCCGGCCCGACCTTGATCCGCTGCATCGCATCGATCCGCGCGATGGACCCACCACCTGCGCCAATCTCCACCATTTCGATCACCGGGATACGCACGGGCCAGCCGGACCCTTTTGTGTCGCGATAGGTGCGGGCAATTTCGAAATGCCGCGCCCGTTCGGGCACCGCGCCAGCGATCAGACAAATCTTGGCCGTTGTGCCGCCCATATCGAACGACAATACATTGTCCAAATCACATTGCTTTGCGATATGGCTGGCCAAGATCGCGCCACCTGCCGGGCCGGATTCCACCAACCGAATGGGAAACCGCGCCGCGCTCTCCAGGGTGGTGAGGCCACCGCCGGACATCATCAAAAATAACGGCGCATCAATGCCAAGCTCAGAAAGCTCTTTCGCCAACCGCGTGAGATAGCCTTCGATCAGCGGCCGCACAGACGCGTTGGCGCATGTGGTGGAGAAGCGCTCATATTCGCGGATTTCAGGGCAAACTTCATGGGAGACACAAATGGTCACCCCTTCGCCCAGCTCGCGCCGCACGATGTCGCGGGCGCGCTTTTCATGTTCGCTATGGGCATAGGCATGCAAGAAGCCAATGGCCACTGCCTCAACTTGCGCGGCACGCAGTTCAGCACAGATATTGACCAATTCGTCTTCATCGAGCGCCGCCAACACATCGCCATCTTGCGCCAACCGTTCGGTTACCCCGAAACGCAGTGCGGCAGGCACAATGGCGGGTGGCATATCGATCATCAAATCATAATGGTCAAAGCGCTTTTCGTAACCCAGCTCCAACACATCTTCGAAACCTTTGGTGGTGATCAGTGCCGTTTTCGCCACTTTGCGTTCAATCAGCGCGTTTGTCGCCAGGGTGGTGCCATGTACAAAGACGTCAATATCAGCGGGATCGACCTGTGCCTCTTCCAGCACCACGCGCACACCATCCAACAGGCCCAATTCAGGATTTTGAACATTGGTCAGCACTTTAACGCTATGGCGCACATCGCCCAGCTCCAGCACCACATCAGTAAAAGTGCCACCAATATCTACCGCCAGTCGGACAGATTTATCGCCTCGCATATGCGCCTCTTCCTCCTGAGTAGCCGCAATTCAAGCCGCTACTCACCCTGCTCGTTCAATATATTTCATATTTGAAAGATTTTGCTATTGCAACAGCAAAATTGGCGAATTCACGTTGTTCACATTCATATGCGACAATCTGTCAATATATAACATATTGAAATAAAACATTATTTTCAAATGACATGTATTTTATGTTTAAAATTATTTGCTCCATATGTGAAATTCAGTTGACAGGTTATTTCAAGTATGAAACTTTTTTAGACAAGGGGAGCGAGAGAGAAATGCAAGATTTGTCTGAATTGACACAACGCGCATCAGAATTGGACAGCAAAGATCCAATCGCGCAAATTGTTGAAGAATATGAGCAGGCCGAGGGCTGGATATTCTTTGACTCAAATTCTGTCGGCCCCGTACCCAAAACGGCCCGCAATGCTGCCAATGCGTTAATTGACGATTGGATTGCCCTGCGTCGGCGTGGGTGGGCAGAGCGCGACTGGGTGGACATGCCCGCCATTCTCGGTGACCAATTGTCGCCCATGATTGGCGCAGAAAAAGGCACAACGGTCGTTTGCGACAACACCACCATCAATCTATATAAGGCGATCGGCCACGCTCTTGCGATCAATCAGGACCGCACCATCATCCTGACGCAAAAGGACAATTTCCCCACCGACATTCATGTGGTGCAAGGCTTTGAGCGCGCCAATCCAAATCTTGAAGTGCGCTATGTGGAAACCGAAGAAGAGGCACTTGCCGCGCTTTCAGATGACGTGGCGGTGTGCACCTTTAGCCATGTCGGCTATAAGTCTGGCCAACGCTGGGACATGGACAAGTTCAACAAGGCCGCGCAGGCCCTTGGCGTCCTTACGGTGTGGGACGTGTCCCATTCCGCAGGTGCTGTGCCCGTATGGGCACGCGAAAGCAATGCAGATTACATTGTCGGCTGCGGCTACAAATATCTCAGCACCGGCCCCGGCGGCCCAGCCTTTATCTATGTGCGGCCAGACCTGAGCGAAAAGGCTTGGCCACCTGTTTGTGGCTGGATGGGACATGCTGATATTTACGCTTTTGCGGGAGATTATGAGCCACATGGCAGCATCAAACGTTTCATATCTGGAACGCCGATGGTGGGCGCCAATCAGATCGCCCATTGTGCCGCCCAGATTTATCAAAAATATGCCCCCAAAGACATTTGGGCGCGGCATGAAAGCCTGAGCAATTTCTTTATCGATGCCCTGCAACAATCCTGTGGCGACCTCGGCGTCGAAATTGCCTCCCCCCTCAATTATGATCAACGGGGCGGTCACGTAACCTTTAAGGCCCCCGGCGCGGGCCATGTGGTGGAAGCGTTGATTGACGCGAAAGTCGTCTCATCCTTCCGCAAGCCTGACGCCATTCGATTTGGTTTGAGCCCGGTCTCACTTACCCACGCGCAAATCGCGGAGGCGGTAGGTCGGCTTCAAAAAATCCTCAAAGAGGAGATCTGGCGGGATCCGAAATACGCAAATGTCTCCGTTTAATCCGCGCGCGCTGCAATAAAAAGAATAAAGCGCAGGATTTATGGAGAGCATCAAAAGGGAGAAGAACATTGAAAAAACCAATTTTGGCCGTTGCTTTATCGGCTCTACTTGCAGCTCAGGCAGGCTTTGCCGCGGCTGAAGACGTAAAAGTTGGCACCATTATGGGCATCACTGGCCCGCTGGCTAACTTTATTCCACCTATTTTGAACGCAGCCAAACTGGCCGAAGCCGATGTGAATGCTGGCGGCGGCATTTTGGGCGGCGGCAATTTTGAACTGGTTGTTGCTGACGGTCAGGCGGCGGCTCAACCATCAGTTGATGCGGCCACCAAGCTGGTGAACCTTGAAAATGTGGCGGCCGTGATGGGTGCCCTGTCTTCAGGCGCCACCATCGCCGCAGCCAACGCTGTGACCATTCCAAATGGTGTGTTGCAAGTTTCACCAACCGCCACCTCACCATCGATGACCGACATGGATGATGGCGATTTCCTTTATCGGATCGTCCCCAGCGACAACTATCAGGGCGAAGTGCTCGCCAAGATTGTGCTCGACGAAGGCATCGACCGCGTCGCGGTGGCCTATGTGAACAATGACTATGGCGTGGGCATTGCCGGCACCTTCAAAGAAAACTTTGAAAAGCTGGGCGGCACCATCACGGGTTACGAAAAGCACGAAGATAAGAAAAACTCTTATCGCGGCGAGCTGGCCACCTTGGCCAATGGCGACCCACAAGCGCTTGTTTTGATTGCCTATGCGGGCGGCAGTGGCGCGAAAATCGTCAAGCAGTCGCTTGAAGCTGGCCTGTTTGACCGCTTTATCGGCACAGATGGTCTGCGCGATGATTTGTTGATCGAACAAGTTGGCCCAGAAGCCTTGGCCACTTCCTTCTTCTCAGCACCAACATCACCAGCAGAAAACCCTGCGGGCGAAGCGCTGCACACGCGCTTTGATGAAGTGTATGGCGAAGGCTCAGACAAGCCATTTGTTGACCAATCCTATGACGCCACCATGCTGATCGCTTTGGCGATTGAAAAAGCAGGCTCCACAGACCGCACCGCCATTAAAGACGCGCTGCGCTTTGTGGCCAACGCGCCGGGCGAAATCGTAGGCCCAGGCGAATGGGAAAAAGCTGTGAAGCTTTTGGCTGAAGGCAAAGACATCAACTATGAAGGCGCCGCGGGCAGCCATGAATTTGACGAAAACGGCGACGTTGCCGGCTTTATCGGCAAATTCGTAGTGGATGGCGACAGCTACAAGCAAGTCGCAATCTTTGAATAGTCAAACGCTTTGGTGCTCGCGGCCCCCTCTGCCGCGAGCACGCTAAGGTCAGGACACATCCATGATCGCTTTTGAAAATATCACCATGCGCTTTGGCGGCGTTGCCGCGGTTGATCGCTGCAGCTTTGAAATCCCAACGGGCAAGATCACCGGACTGATCGGCCCAAATGGCGCAGGCAAAACCACCGCCTTCAACGTCATTGCCGGGCATTTGCGCCCCACCTCCGGTCGCGTACTGCTGGAAGGTGAAGACATCACCGCCCTGCCCGCCCACAAGCGTCAAGCCATGGGCATTGCCCGCACCTTTCAGCTTGCGCATGAATTTCACCGCATGACGGTGGTCGAAAATCTGATGGTGGCGGCAAAAAACGAGCTGGGCGAAAACATGCTCAACGCCATTTTCCGCCCCGGCCAGTGCAAACTGCAGGAACAGGCCGCCTATGATCGCGCCATGGAAACCCTGCGCTTTTTGGAAATTGAACAGCTGAAAGACCAATTGGCGGGCGATTTGTCCGGCGGTCAAAAAAAGCTGCTGGAACTGGGCCGTGCGCTGATGCAGCACCCCAAAATCATCCTGCTCGACGAAATCGGCGCGGGCGTCAACCGCACCCTATTGGGCAAAATCGCGGAAAAGATCATCCAGCTCAACAAGGAGCGAGGTTACACCATCTGCCTTATTGAGCATGATTTGGATTATGTTTCCCGCCTTTGCGACACCGTGATTGTGATGGCGCAAGGCACCCTGCTGACCACCGGCACGGTGGAAGAAGTCAGCCGCGATGAACGTGTGATCGAAGCCTATTTTGGCGGCGGCAAATATCAGGAAGCCATATGAGTTATAAAATTCTTGATGTGCAAAATTTGACGGCGGGCTACGGCAAATTGCCGATCATTGAAGACATGCACGCCAAAGTGGATGACGGGCAAATTGTGGTGATTGTCGGCCCCAACGGCGCCGGCAAATCCACGTTGCTCAAGTCGATATTCGGCCTCAATAAACGCATGTCTGGCGATATTGTGTTTGAAAGCCGCTCCATTTTTGACGCCAAAACGTCAGAACTGGTGCCCATGGGCATTTCGGCGGTGCCGCAATCCCACAATGTGTTCCCCACCCTCACGGTGGAAGAGAACCTCGATGTGGGCACCTTTGCCGCGCCCCCAAAAGACAAGGCGGCGACCAAGGCCAAAATCTTGACCCTGTTCCCAGACCTGAAGGACAAGTTGCGCCAGCAAGCGGGCGAGCTCTCCGGCGGGCAACGGCAAATGGTGGCCGTAGGTCGTGCTTTGATGAGCGACCCACATTTGATCCTTTTAGATGAACCCACCGCGGGCCTGTCACCTGCCTATCTGGAAGTCATTTTCGACCTGCTTTTGCAGGTGCGCGATAGCGGCGTCTCCATCCTGATGGTTGAGCAGAATGCCAAACAGGCGCTGCGCATTGCGGATTATGCCTATGTGCTGGTCAATGGCAAGAACGCCTATGAAGGCACGGGCGCTGAGCTGCTGAAAAACGACGAAGTGCGCAAATCATTCTTAGGTGGAGGGGCACCAAAATGATGGATTTTATCAATTTCTATTTGGTCCCCGGCATCACCCTTGGCGCTATCTATGCGCTGGGCGCGGTTGGCGTGTCGATGATTTTCGGCATTTTACGCTTCGCCCATTTTGCCCATGGCGATTTGATGACTGTGGGGGCGTATTTCGGGCTTTCCGCCGTCTGGCTTCTGGGCATTCCAGCCCTTGCCGCCATCCCGATTGCGGTCGCCCTCACCTGCCTTGTAGCCCTGTTTGCAGACCGTGCCTTTTATAAACCCCTGCGGCAATTGCCTACTATTTACACGGTGATCGCCTCGTTCGGCGTGGCGTTGATCTTCCGTTCGGTGGTGCAATTGGTGTGGGGCACGGAAAGCCAGGTCTATTCCGTCGGGTTCCAAAAGCCGATTGTGCTGTTCGATAGCTTGCGCATCGCCACCCGCCACATTCAAATCATTCTCGCCACCGCAGCGATCACGTTAGGCCTGCACTGGTTCTTGCACCATACGCAAATGGGCAAAACCATGCGCGCCGTGTCAGACGATCCAGCGCTGGCCAGCGTGGCCGGGCTTGATCCGGAAAAAACCATCCGCTGGACATGGATTATCGGCGCAGGCCTCGCCGCCATCGCCGGGGTGTTTGTGGGCCTCGATACCGACGTGCACACCATGATGGGTTGGAACCTGTTGCTGCCCATGTTTGCCGCGGCTTTGCTGGGCGGCATTGGCAAGCCGCTGGGTGCCATCGCAGGCGGCCTGATCATCGGCATCGCAGAAGAAATCTGCACCTATCCCTTCTTTGGCGAGAGTCTGATTTCACCCAGCTATAAAAGCGCCATCGCTTTTGTGATCATGTTGCTGATCCTGATTTTCCGCCCACGCGGCCTGTTTAAAGGGAGGCTCCTCTAATGGAACTGAGTGGTATTCTATTTTACCTGATCTCCTTTTTGATCATGGGCGGCATCTATTCGGTGATCTGCCTTGCCCTTAATATGCAATGGGGCTTTGGCGGCCTCTTCAATGCGGGCATTGCAGGCTTTTACGCGGTGGGCGCCTATTCAGCCGCCATCATCACCTCAGCCAATACCCCAAATCATGTCGGCGGGTTTGACCTGCCCATCGTGGTCGGCCTCGTGGTCGCGGGCACCCTATCCGGCATAGTCGGTTGGGCCATCGCCCGCATCTGCGTGCGTTTGAAGGCGGATTATCTGGCCATGGCCTCCATCGGCATTGCCGAAATCATCCGGCTGGCCGTGATCAATGAAGAATGGCTCACCAATGGCAGCCTCGGCGTCTCGCGCATTCCGCGCCCGCTGGAAGAGTTCTTCACCGGGCGCGAAAGCGAAATGGTGTTCTTCGTCTTTGTGTGGATCATTGTTGCCATCACCTTCTGGGTCGCCCATCGCCTGTATAAAAGCCCGTGGGGCCGCGTCATGCGCGCCATCCGCGACAATGAAGCCGCCGCAGAATCTGTGGGCAAGGATGTGCAATCCTTCCGCACCCAGAGCTTTGTGATCGGCGCGATCTTTATGGGCGTGGCCGGGGCATTGAGTGCCCATTATTTCAAATTCTTCAGCCCGGATGCCACCGAGCCTTTGCTCATCACCTTCCTGGCGTGGGTGATGCTGATCGCGGGCGGCAGCGGCAACAATAAAGGCGCAGTTGCGGGCGCATTGATCATTTGGGCGATCTGGTCGATGACTGAAATCATCACCCAGCAATTGCCGCCAGATTGGGCCACCCGTTCAAGCTATATCCGGATGTTGCTGATCGGGCTATTCTTGCAATTTGTGCTGCAACGCTTCCGTGCCGGGCTATTCCCGGAGAAAGCGCCGAAACTGAATGTGAAAAGCCATGGCTGAACGGAGCTTCGCCAAAGAGGTTGAAAAACTGCGCCTTGGCGATGGTGACACATTTCGCGGCGAAGGCATCTTGGCGATCACCAAAGCGCTGCTGGAAAATGGCGTTGGCTATGTGGGCGGCTATCAAGGTGCGCCCATCAGCCATTTGATGGATGTGTTTGCCGACGCTGAAGATTTGCTCAGCGAACTCGGCGTCCGTTTCGAAGCCAGCGCCTCAGAAGCCACCGCTGCCGCCATGCTCGCCGCTTCGGTAAATTATCCCATTCGCGGCGCGGTCACATTTAAATCAACCGTGGGCACCAATGTGGCGTCAGACGCTTTGGCCAATCTCGCCTCTGGCGGGGTTACAGGCGGCGCGCTGATCATTGTTGGCGAAGATTATGGCGAAGGCTCCTCCATCATGCAGGAGCGCAGCCATCCCTTTGCGCAAAAAAGCCAGATCTGGTTGCTCGATCCGCGCTCCAATCTGCCGTCAATTGTTGACGCGGTGGGGCATGGTTTTGCCCTGTCCGAGGCCAGCAACACCCCGGTGATGCTGGAAGTGCGCATTCGCGCCTGCCATGTGCATGGGCATTTTGACACCAAAGACAATGTGCCGCCGCCCTTCACCGTGCGCGATGCGTTGGAAAACCCAAAGCGCAAAACCGACAGAGTTGTGCTGCCCCCTGCCTCCTATCTGCATGAGAAGGAAAAGGTAGAACAGCGTCTACCTGCCGCCATCGACTATATCCAACAGCACAAGCTCAACGAGCATTTCGGCCCCGACCAGGGCGACATCGGCATCATCATGCAGGGCGGCATGTATAATAATGTGATGCGGGCCTTGCAGCGCATGGGGCTGGCCGATCTTTATGGCGACAGCAAAGTGCCGCTTTATGTGATGAATGTCACCTACCCGCTGGTGCCGGACGAAGTGGTGGATTTCTGCGCCGACAAAAAGGCGGTGATGATGGTGGAAGAAGGGCAACCGGCCTGCCTTGAAGAAGCCGTCGCGGCCCTGTTGTTCAAACATAAAATCAATACCGATTTGGCAGGCAAAGGCGTACTGCCGCTGGCCGGTGAGTTGACGGGTCAAGTGATGTTAGACGGCCTGCGCAGCTTTATCACCAGCCACGCCCCGGATCTGGTCAATGATCAACATCGGGCACCGAATGAGCCACAACGCCTACCGCAGCCGGAACTCGACGATACGGTGCCCGCGCGCCCGCCAGGCTTTTGCACCGGCTGCCCAGAGCGTCCGATTTTCGCGGCCACCAAACTTGTGGAGGAAGAACTCGGCCCGCACCACATTTCTTCAGATATTGGCTGCCACCTCTTTTCCATCATGCCGCCGTTTGAAATTGGCGGCACCACTATGGGGTACGGTCTCGGCCCTGCGTCGTCCTCCGCACTCAATGCCAAAGGCGCACGCCGTTCGATCAGCTTTGTCGGTGATGGCGGCTTTTGGCACAATGGTCTCACCTCCTCCATTGGCAATGCCTCATTCAACGAGCATGATGGCGTAACAGTGATTGTCGACAATTATTATTCCGCTGCCACAGGCGGGCAGGATATTTTGTCATCCCGCGCCCACAACAAATCCCGCAACACCAACAACCCCATCGGCAAAGCCGTCAAAGGCATGGGCGTGAAGTGGGTGCGCGAAATCGACAATACTTATGATGTGGGCAAAATGCGCGAGACCCTGAAAGAGGCGCTCACCACAGATGAGACGGGTCCAAAGGTCATCGTCGCCTCCTCTGAATGTATGCTCAACCGCCAACGGCGCGAGCGTCCACTGAAAGCAAAAGCGATTGCCGAAGGGCAAACCATCACCCAGCCGAAATTCGGCGTCGATGAGGACATTTGCACCGGCGACCATGCCTGTATGCGCTTGTCCGGCTGCCCATCGCTCACCGTGAAAAAACTTGATGATCCGCTGCGCGATGATCCGGTCGCCCATATTGATCAATCCTGCGTTGGCTGTGGCAATTGCGGAGAAGTGGCCGATGCGGCCATTCTCTGCCCTTCATTCTATAAAGCCGAGCGCATCCACAATCCGGGTACCGCCCACAAAATCTGGCGCAAGCTCTCCACCAATTTTATGAGCTGGCTGCTGGCGCGGCGCGACCGCAAATCATTGCGTTTTGAGGCGTAGGTGATGGCGCAAGATCAAATCATCAAACTGGCCATTCTCGCCGTGGGCGGCCAAGGCGGCGGCGTGCTCACCAATTGGATCGTTGATCTGGCTGAGCAAAATGGATGGGTGGCACAATCCACCGCTGTAGCAGGCGTTGCCCAACGCACCGGCGCAACCATCTATTATGTGGAAATGGCACCGCAGCAAGAAAAGCGCCCGATCTTCTCCCTTGCCCCGAGCGTAGGCGATGTCGATATTCTGATCGCGGCAGAGCTGATGGAAGTCGGCCGCGCCATCCAGCGCGGCTTTGTCAGCCCCAACCGCACCTGTCTGATCGGCTCCAGCCATCGATTGCACGCCGTATCCGAAAAAATCAATCCGGGCGACGGGCGCGCTAAGGATCAAGTGATCTTCCACGCTGCGCACAAATCGGCGCAAAAAGTGCTGCTGCACAATTATGATCAGCTCGCCATTCAGAACGGCTCTTATATCTCCGCCAGCCTGTTCGGCGCCCTCGCCGCCTCCAAAGCGCTGCCGTTCACGCCCGCGCAGTTTGAGGCCATTCTCGAACAATCTGGCCGCGCCGCTGCCCGAAGCATCGCCGCCTTCAATGCCGCGCTAAAAGCAGAACCGCTCTCCGCACCAGAACTTGCACAACAAACCGCACCCACCGCCAAAGCAAAGGGGCCGCAAAAGCTGATGGCCAAATGGGATGCCCTACAGCAGCGCATCGCACAGTTGCCAAATGAATCCCAAGAATTGGCGCTGGCTGGCCTTAAAAAGTGCATTGAATTTCAAGACGTGACCTATGGCGATGCATATCTCACCACGGTGGAGCAATTCGCACAGCGCATTCCGGACGACCGCCCAGACATTCTGACCGAACTGGCCAAGCATTTGGCCAATGCCACGGCCTATGATGATCTGATCCGTGTCGCCGATCTGAAAACCCGACGGCAGCGCCTCAGCCGCATTGAAAGCGAAGTGCAGCTGCAATCGGCGGACGGGTTAAAGCTGACGGAATATTTCCATCCACGCGCCGAAGAGATCTGCGGCCTGATGCCGCCAAAGCTGGGCCGTTGGTTTGAGGACAGTCCCAAGCGCTTCGCCTGGCTGGATCGCCGGGTTAACAAAGGTCGCCGCATCCGCAGCAACGGGTTCTGGGGGTTCAGCACACTCTATCTGCTGGGGGGATTAAAATGGTGGCGCAAACATACGCTGCGCGATCAAATAGAGCGCAGCCACCGGAAGGCTTGGCTGGAGGAAGTTGACCGGCACCTTGCCAACAATCCAGACTTGGCGCTTGAGCTCATCAAATGCCGCCGCCTGATTAAAGGCTATAGCGACACGCACCATCGCTCCCTAAGCAAGTTTGCGCGCATCTTCGAGAACCTACATCTGGTCAGCCTTCTGCCAGATGCGGCAGAGTGGGTGCGCCGGTGGCGCGACGCCGCGTTGATGGATGAAAATGGCGACGCCTTGGATGGCGCGATCAAAACCGTGGGCGTTACCCTGCTGGCCAGCGAAACAAATCGCGACGATCACGACGCCAATAGCTAATCGCCTAAAACTCAGATTTTGAAAAGGGTGTCAGTTCTGCAGCATCAAAGATTGGCGCAACATCCTCTTGTCCACCATCCAACATGGCGGCAATGCGCTCCAACGATGCAATCAACATCGACTGTTCCCAATCAGACAGATTTTCAAATTCCTGTTCAAAGCGCTCGTGAACGCCATCGGGTGATTGGCTAAGGGCCGCATGCCCCGCCCCCGTCAATGACAGCCAGACCTGACGTTTGTCTGTTTCGCCGCGTTTGCGCTCGATCAGCCCCCGCGCTTCCAGTTTATGCACCAACCCCGTTGTGGTCGCCTGGGTAATGCCCATCGCCTGAGCAATTTGCCCGGCGCTGCGTTCACCCTTTTCATCCAATAAACGCAACAACACCAATTGCGACGGCGTGATCCCCGACGCGCGCATCAATGCTTTTGAATTTGTATCGGCCGCCCTAAGGATTCGCCGGATCGAACTTAAAACCGATTTCGTTTTCTCTTCCACACCACCCTCACACACAAAATGAGACAGCGAACATTATCCCAATCTTCACTTTCTACCAAGATAGAAAATAAGTTTGTAAAAACAAATTATATCACTGTTGACTCTCGCGTTTCCTTAATACGATCAAAGGGTTTCGGACATATATTTCTGACACATTTGCCTATAAACGCGCTTTTTCTGCACTTTCCATGGAACTTTTCCCTTCTTTAACGGTTGACATTTAGTTAGTTGAAGCTAAATAAAAAGCGAATTTGAATTTTCACAACACACGGATTGTTGAAAAATGAAAACGAATAGCATCAAGCCGCGCCCTACATTTCGCAAACCTAATGCAAATGACGGGTCCATCGTTTGGGATATCGTAAAGAACTCTGGCAAGCTGGATGAGAATTCCATCTATTGTAACTTGCTGCAATGCACGCACTTTTCAGATACATGCGTGATTGCTGAAGTCGATGGTAAGCCTGTTGGCTGGCTCTCCGCATACATCCCACCACAAAAGCCTGACACGCTATTTGTTTGGCAGGTCTGCGTAACCGAAGAGGCACGTGGCTTGGGCATTGCAAAACAACTGATCCACACCGCTCTAAAGCGCGATGTTTGTGAAGATGTGCGAAAAATCGAAAGCACCATCACGAAAGACAATGAAGCCAGCTGGGCCCTGTTCGGCGCAATCGCCGACAATTTTGGTGCCGACCTGAGCAAAAAAGTGATGTTTGACGAAGAGAAGCATTTGGACGGCCAAGGTGACACTGAGCACCTCGTTTCAATTGCACCCGTGAAACAAAATCACCCTGTGTTGCGTTCTGTAGCTTAACCGCTGAGCGCACACGTTAAACTGATTAAATCCGAAGGATTAATGATGACCAATAGTGAACAACAAGATCTTCTTGTGTTTGAACGTCGTGAAAGTGCAGTGCGCAGTTATTGTCGCGCCTTTCCAAAGATGTTTGATCGCGCGGTAAATGCCAATATCTTTGGCACCGATGGAAAAGAATATATCGACTTCCTTGCGGGCTGTGCGTCGCTCAACTATGGCCACAATGACCCCGACATGAAGCAAGCCTTGATCGATTTCATCAGCCATGATGGCATTGCCCACGGCTTGGACATGCACACGAATGCGAAGCGCGACTTCTTGGAAACATTCCATGAGCACATTCTTGCGCCCCGCAATATGGACTACCGGACCATGTTTACTGGCCCAACAGGGGCCAACGCGGTCGAGGCTGCATTGAAGCTGGCACGTAAAGTTACGGGCCGGACCAACGTGATTTCATTCACCAATGGCTTCCACGGCATGACCCTTGGCGCTTTGGCGACAACTGGTAATGCCGGCAAGCGCGGCGGCGCAGGCATGGACTTGTCTGGCGTGCACCGTGCCCCATTTGATGGCTATTTCGGTGAAAATGTTGATACGGCCGAGCAGCTCGACGTTATGCTCAGCGACAGTTCAGCAGGCATCGATGCTCCAGCCGCCATTTTGGTAGAAGCCGTACAAGGCGAAGGTGGCCTCAACGTCGCTTCAAAAGAGTGGATGCAGAAAATGCAGTCCATCGCCAAAAAACATGGCGCCCTGTTTATCGTTGACGACATTCAAGCTGGGTGTGGCCGCACTGGTACATTCTTCTCATTCGAAGAAATGGGCATTGACCCCGACATGATCACCATGGCCAAATCACTTTCAGGCATGGGCTTGCCTTTTGCTGTGACCCTATTGAAGCCAGAACTTGATATCTGGAAGCCAGGCGAGCACAACGGCACGTTCCGCGGCAACAACCATGCCTTTATCACCGCAAAAGTGGCGATCGAGAAGTTCTGGTCAAACGACAGCTTCCAAGCTGAGATTCAAGAGAAATCTGAATATCTCGAGCAGCGCCTGCAGTCTATCGCCGACAAATATGGCTTTGGCCTTAAAGGTCGCGGCATGATGATGGGCATCAACTGCGAAAGCGGCGAAGCTGCTTCTGACATTTGCGAACACGCATTTGAAAATGGTGTGATCGTGGAAACATCAGGCAGCGACGACGAAATCGTCAAGATTTTGGCGCCACTGACCATTGAAAAAGAAACATTCGCCAAGGGCCTCGACATCATCGAGACCGCATTTGATTGCACCCTTGTCGACAAGAACCAACGCTCAGCAGCGGAGTAAATAATGATTGTACGCGATTTGAATAAAGCACGTGAAACAGACCGACTGATTTCCACCGAAGGGTGGGACAGCACGCGGCTGTTGCTGGCTGATGACAATATGGGGTTCTCGTTCCACGTGACCCGCATCAAGGCCGGCACATCACATGTGTTCCATTATAAGCACCACCTCGAAGCGGTATTCTGCATTGAGGGCGAAGGCCAGATCAAAGATTTGGCAACAGGCGAAGTGCACGAAATCAAGCCGGGCGTGATCTATGCCTTGGATAAAAATGACAAGCACGAGCTGTCTGCGAAAAGCCAAATCACCTTTGCTTGCACATTCAACCCACCAGTAACGGGCAAAGAAGTGCACCGCGAAGATGGTTCATATGCACCTGCCGCGGAGGTTGCAGCAGAGTAGAGTTTTTAGTTTGTTGTCTAACGAAAAGGAGCGAGCCATGAGTAGCGCTTCGATTAAACCGATTGAACAAGAAGATGATTACGTCACACGCTTAACAGACGCCGAACGTTGTCTGGAGCGTAAAGACCCAGTCGTCTGGTCAGAATGGCGCCCAGGCGCCCCGCTGGCACAGGACCAGGTTGAAAAGTTTGAACGTGATGGCTTTCTCGTCCTGGAGAAGATCTTTTTGCCTGGTGAGATTGATGCTCTCATTGAAGAGAGTGCGCGCCTTCGGTCTGACGGCAGTAAACTAACTCAAGAGAGCTTGATCACCGAGCCGGACACCAATGATGTGCGCACCATTTTCGATCTAGACCTGCAAAGCGAAGTCTTTCGCCGTCTAGCCGAAGATGTGCGCATCGCGGAGCCCGTCAGGTTTTTGCTTGATGACGAAGTCTATGTGCATCAATCACGGCTCAACTATAAGCCAGGCCTTACAGGCAAAGAGTTCTACTGGCATTCCGATTTTGAGACGTGGCACGCCGAAGATGGCATGCCACGTATGCGGGCAATTTCAGCATCGGTTCTATTGACCGACAATGACGCGTTAAATGGCCCGCTCATGTTGATGCCGGGCTCGCAAAACACTTATGTGTCTTGCGTTGGCGAAACGCCCGAGGACAATCACAAAAGCTCACTGAAAAGACAAAAAGTGGGCACGCCGTCAGCAGAAACGCTGGCCAAAATGTCTGAAAAACACGGCATCGAATATGCCGCAGGCAAAAAAGGCACTGTGATTTTGTTCGATTGCAACACCATGCACGGCTCAAACGGAAACATAACGCCCTTCCCACGCTCAAACGCCTTTTTCGTTTACAACGCGTGGTCAAACCAGCTTGAGGCCCCCTTTGGTGCCGATGAGCCAAGACCGAACTTCTTGGCCCGCCGAGATCCAAAAGAGCCACTGACCCTGCTTGAAGGGCATATTGAATAGGCTGTTAAAGCCAAACGTGCACCGCCCAACGCGGTGCACATAGATTAGCGTCCAATGAAGGAGTAACCATGCCGAACCACACAGTTGAGAAAATCGGCGGGACATCTATGTCGCGTACCCATGAACTTTTGAAAAATGTTCTGATCGGGGACCGGGAAGGTGACGCACTTTATAATCGTATCTTCGTAGTGTCCGCCTATGGTGGCATTACCAACGATTTGCTTGAACATAAGAAATCCGGCGCACCCGGCGTCTACGCGCTATTCTCAAGCGCAGAGAGCGATTGGGCTTGGGGTGACGCTTTGGACAAATTGTCCAAGCGGATGCAGCAGATCAACGCCGAAATTTTTGATGATCAGCAAGCACTCGGCGCGTCCAACGCCTTTGTACGCGAGCGCATTGAGGGCGTACGCTCTTGCCTGATCGATCTACACCGCCTTTGTTCATATGGCCATTTCCGCCTCGACAATCATTTGTTGACGGTGCGCGAGATGCTCTCTGCCCTGGGCGAAGTGCATTCAGCTTACAACACCGCATTGCTGTTGCAGCAAAACGGCGTAAATGCACGCATGGTCGACCTTTCTGGCTGGCGCGATGAACAGCAATATACCTTGGATGAAAATATCAAACACGCCTTTAAGGACATTGATGTTAGCAAGGAACTGCCAATCGTGACAGGCTATGCGCAATCTAAAGAAGCGCTGATGAAAACCTATGACCGCGGCTATAGCGAAGTGACCTTGTCACGTATCGCCGTGATCACGGAAGCCAAAGAAGCGATCATCCATAAGGAGTTCCACTTGTCTTCCGCTGACCCTAAAGTGGTGGGCGAAGATGCAGTGCAAGTGATTGGCGACACCAATTATGACGTGGCCGACCAACTCTCAAATATGGGCATGGAAGCTATTCACCCGTCAGCCGCCAAAGGCTTGCGTCAGGCGAACATTCCATTGCGCATTAAAAACTCATTTGAACCTGAGCATCCTGGCACGACTATCAATGCGACGGATCAGGGCAAAAAAGCTGGTGTGGAAATCATCACTGGCCTCGACAATGTGATTGCCTTTGAGTTTTTCGAGCAGGACATGGTGGGCGTTAAGGGCTACGACACCCGTATTTTGGATGCGTTGACACGCCACAAGGTGCAGATCATTTCCAAAACATCAAACGCCAACACCATCACGCACTTCCTCAAAGGGTCGTTGAAAAACATCAAACGCGTGGAATCTGATCTATCGAAGGAATTCCCTGCAGCTGAAATCAGCTCGCGGAAAGTAGCCTTCATCTCAGCGATCGGCCGAAACCTGAAGGGTTGCGATGTTGCCGCACGTGCCATCTTGGCCCTTGCCCAAGCGGGGATCACACCACTGAGCATGCAGGACTTGCTGCGTAATGTTGACGTGCAAATCATTGTGGATCGTTCAGATTATCAAGAATCCATCAAAATCTTGCATGAAGCATTGGTTGAAAAAACAGAGACATTGGGCAAAAAGCTGGCAGCCTAACACGCTGATCTGTCCCCAATAAACTCTTCAAAGGCCGCCTTTTTGGGCGGCTTTTTTTGTGCGCTGGTGTCTTTTTTTAAAAAAAATGAACAGCTGAGGAACCAAGCTGGAAGTCGCGCGTTGTTTAGGCAGAACAAAAGGAGCGACATCATGTCCAACGAGTCAGAAAAAGAAACTATAGTCGTTTCAAATTCCTCCAATCCGCTGGGATGGTTTGTCGCGATCATTCTGGCTGCTGCGCTCATCTTTGTAGGCTATCTGGCTTACAATGGGTACTTCAGCAACCAAGAAAGCGTTTCAGTTGAACTCCAAATTCCTGAAGAGCTGACGCCTAGCGAATAAGTAAGTACGACCTCCAAAATTTGGGCCAATTGCGAAGCACCCCCCTCCCCCCCAACCAGCCCTTGCTTCACAATTGGTCCATTTTTTTGCCCAAATATAACCACAATAGAATTCGGAACTAAACCAACCCAATCTCGTTTGTATTGTTGATCATCAATAACGATCAAAACAATGCAGAGGACATAATGGGTTTTACAACGTTAATACTACTACTTCTCATCATATCAGTTGTCGGATCTGCACCAGCGTGGCCCTACTCGCGCGGCTGGGGCTATCGGCCTGTCGGCCTTGTAGGCATCATTCTTGTCGCGTTCCTCCTGATATGGATGCTTGGCTACATTTGATAAAAAAACAGAATTTCTTTCGGAACAAAATCTATATTGATTAGTTCATAAAATATACCGCTTCAATAATAATAAAAGCGGATAAATATTGGAAAGGAGAAATAAATGTCAAAGAAACTACTAATCTCAACAGCTCTCGTTACTTTGATTTCTGCACCAGCTTATGCAGATGGATTGAAGGTGAGCGCAGACACATCACTGGACGCAGGCGTTGAAACCAGCGCAGGCGAAAGCAATAGCGGCAGCGTAGATGCCGGGGTAGATGCCAATGTGGAAGCAAGCATTGATACCGACACAGAAGCAAATCAAGACAATTCAGATACAAGCACCGATGCATCAGCCAGCGGCACAGCCGAATTGAACGGCAATGGTGACAACGCATCAGCCACCGCTGAATTAAACGCTGGTGCCATGTTGGCAACGGATCTCCTTGGTGAGGAAATTTACACCTCCGCCAATGCCGATGTTCAAGTTGTCGGCGATGTGAACGACGTCGTGATGGACGATGACGGCAATGCCGATTGGCTCATTGTCGGCGTTGGCGGCTTCCTTGGCCTTGGTGAAAAAGAAGTAGCGATCGCTGCAGAACAAGTGGCCTGGGCGCAAATCGACAATGAAAAACTTGTTGTGACGCAAATGACCCAAGCTGAACTGGAAGCAGCCGACGCGTTTGACCGCGCCGAAATCGAGACAAGCAGCAATTACACAGCCCAGGACCTTTCCTGGACTGCAGAAGGGGAAGCGCGCTTGAACGCTGCATTGCAGTAACAGCGCGCCGATAAGCAAAGAAATAACATGGAGAATTGCAATGAATAAGATGACAAAAAAACTACTCGCAACAACAGCATTATTGACCTTGATGGCCCCTGCCGGCTTTGCCGACAGCCATACATTGTCCACCGATGCCGAAGCCGGCGTCGAGACAAATGTAGACATCAGCACCGATGATGGCGTGAGCGTTGATGGCGCAGCCACAGCAGATGGCTCAGCCACCGTCGATACCAAAGGCGACGCGCCAACCATGAACAACAGCGTTGAAGTTGGTGCAAATGCCCTCTTGGCTTCAAATTTCTTGGACAGAGAAGTGCATATATCTGCCGAAGGCGGATATGAGTCCGTGGGCAATATTCACGATGTGGTCATGAATGAAGAAGGCAATGCGGAATGGATTATCGTCGGCGTCGGCGGTTTCCTCGGCATGGGTGAGAAAGAGATCGCCCTGTCCATCGACGACATTAAATGGGAAGAACGCGATGGCGAGCGTGTGATTGTCACAACCATGACACAAGCCGACCTTGAGGCAGCGCCTGCATTTGACCGCGCGGCCGTTGAAGCCGAAGGCGAATATAGCGCTGAACGTCTGTCCTGGACCGAAGAAGGTCAACAATGGCTGAAGGATGCACGACTAAAAGCGCAAGAAGCCATGGATAACGTCACCGACAACATGTCCGCCGAAGGCGATACCAATATGACTGACGGTCAAGATATGGCTGTCGAAGGTCAAGACGGTGACATGCAAGCCGATAGTTCTACCCAAATGGCGGCTGACACCGATTGGAGCTGGGATGCAGACACGATGGAAACTGTGGCCACGGGCGAACTGAGTGCCGAAGACATGATGGGCACACGCGTTTATGGCCCTAACCGTGAAGACGTAGGTGAAATCTCAGACGTCTTGTTCACCCAAGATGGTCAAATCACAGCCTATATCGTTGATGTTGGCGGCTTCCTGGGTCTTGGTGAAAAACCCGTCGCCCTGAGCGCGAGTGAATTGAAAGTGTATACCGACGCCAATGGCAGCTTCCGTGTACGCTCAGAGTTCACCAAAGAAACGCTTGAGGCCGGCCCCACATATTCTGAACAGGGCTATGAAACCAACCCCGATGGCGTCATCATCCAATAGATGACACCAAATATATATAAAGAAGAGGCGCTAATATTGGCGCCTCTTTTTTTGGAACGAAAGCCTAAACTCAACGTTTATACAGCAAGACAACAAGGAGGTAACAATGGCGACCAAAGCTACAACAGCAAAAACAAATCCAAACAATGAGACAGACCTGGTTAAAGCACTGGAATCTCAAATTGAAGGCCTGCAAAGTGATGTACACGCCCTTATGAAGGCCGTGACGGAACGAGGCGAAAGCAAGCTTGATCAAGCGAGCGACGCTGTTTCCGACACCACGCAAAAGACAGCAGAGTTCGCCAATGAAGAGGTCGAGCACGTGCGCGATTATATCAAAAAGCAGCCGATCAAGTCTGTTGGTTTGGCGTTGGGTGCAGGTATCGCACTGGCCCTATTGGCACGCGGACAACGCGGGTAATGGCCATGTCTCAACACAAAGGCCCCAGCATTTTGGCAACCCGCCTGTCGAGCATCATGATGAACAGGGTACAGGATAATTCCGTATTGCTGTTTGTGTGCTTGGCGACAGGCGCGGTGGCCTATCTGGCACTCGTCGCAGCAGCCTGGCTCGCCTTGGAGCAGGCCACAAACGCAATTTATGCGTCATTGATTGTGGCGGCGGGCATGATGGTGCTCACCATGATCATCTGGGCGATAAAGAGCTATCGAGACAAGCGCGCTCAGGCGCAGCAAACATTGACACAGCATCAATTGCTGACAACGCTTACACATTCAACTGTGGATCGGGCGTTAGAGAAAAACTCTCTATTGGCTCCAGCAATTGCGCTTATCGGCTGGTCATTGCTCTCCAAAGAGCAAGAAAAACCCGATACCAAGCAAATCCCAAGATAGCGCGCCCCGCGCTATCGCTGCACGTCAAGAGACGCCCGCAAAACTTCACTCACGAACTTAATGGATGCCCCATGTCATCGCGCTTTGATAAACTGCAAGTCGCCCCCTGGATGATTAGCCTTTTGCAATTGGCGGCCTACAGCCTGGTCATCATATTGGCGTTGTCGACAATGCTTATTTGGGGACAAGTTATTCTCGCACCATTTGTGTCTTCGATCGTGATTGGGCTAATGTTCGGCCCGCTCGCTGATCGAATTGAACGATTTGGCGTACCGCCCGTCATTTCTGGCGGCGCTGTCGTGCTTATCTTTTTCCTGATCATTATGACCATGCTCACAGCTTTTATCCTTCCACTATCTGGCTGGATATCCCGCCTACCTGAGCTGTGGTACAAACTTCAAGGTATCTTGGCAGATTGGCAAGGCATGATGTCTGCCATTGAGGGCGCGCGTGAGCAACTCGATAAATTTACCAGCCAATCGGCCGATATGGTGGTGCAAGTCGAAGAGGGCTCACCCATTAAGACCGTTGCCGTTTCAGCGCCAACAGCGCTCGCACAAATACTGATCTTTTTGGTTAGCCTTTACTTTTTCATCGCGACGCGAGAGCAGATTAAATCCTTTATCATCGGATTGTTCGCAACAACCAGCTCCCGCACAACGTTTGCCGTTATTTTTGATGAAGTCGAGAAGTTCATTTCTCGCTATTTGCTGTCCATCACCTTTATCAATATTGGCTTGGGGCTCACCATATCATTTGCGCTTTGGGCTGTTGGCATCCCCGCACCATTTTTGTGGGGCATGTTGGCTGGGTTGATGAACTACATCACCTATATCGGACCGGTCATTATGATGGCGACATTGTTCGGCGTTGGGTTGGTAACGTTTGACACGGTAAATGCCGCGCTGATCCCGGTGATCATTTACACCATCATTAATGGCATTGAAGCGCAGATTATCACCCCCAGCATTTTGGGCCGCGCGATGACACTCAATCCGTTTCTGGTATTTTTCGCCATCACATTCTGGATTTGGGCTTGGGGCCCACTGGGCGGTTTCATCGCTGTCCCCATGCTGCTCATCATGACGACAGTCATTCAAAACCTGGCCGCCCACACCGGCGTAACCGAAAACAAAAAACAGCAAAAACCTGGATAACTCAGGAACATTCGAGCGGCTCAATCGTTTTTGAACTAAGCGCGGGCGCCAGTGTTTTGGCGCCGCAAATTATAAAGTAAGCCTTCAATGAAAGGGGGAAAACATGTCAAATGTTTCTTCAATTATGAACGCCAAATCAACTTCAGAGGACATTAATACCGGCCTCGATGAGGGCTTTCGGAAGGATATTTCCAAAACACTATCGGAGACTTTGAGCGAGAGCTATCGCTTGATGGTCAAGAGCCATATTTACCACTGGAACGTGGTTGGCCCCTTGTTTAAGCCGCTGCATGAACTGACAGAGGAGCATTACAAGGACCTGTTTGAGGCCATTGATGTGATCGCTGAGCGTGTACGTGCACTGGGCAATGTCGCCCCATACAACATCAATAACGCGTCAACATTTGCGCCAGAAGGCAAGGACGTCGAAAACCTGACTGCCATCGACATGGTGCAGGATTTGATTGCCGAGCACGAGGCGATTGCCCGCAAGATGCGCGATGCGGCTGAAACGGCCGGCGACAACAAAGATGTCGTCACAGAGGACCTGATGACGGCGCGGCTGACTTTCCACGAAAAGGCCATTTGGATGTTGCGGGCAACAGCCAGCGAATAGCATCCGATAAAATAGATCTAAGGTTTGGGGTCGGCAATTTTGCCGGCCCTTTTTGCTGCCTTAGACATAAAAAAAGCAGGGCACCTTCCCTGCTTTCCCACACCATATATTTGGCGACTAAAGAATCCTTGGCGACTTCGTCACTGCCGCCGTAGTGGTAGGGTCAGGCCCATAATCTCGGTGGCCAGACACGCCCAAGATTTCCTTCAACTTCTCTCGCGCCCGATTGACGCGACTTTTGATGGTGCCAATCGCGCACTCACAGATTTCTGCGGCCTCTTCATAAGATAAACCAGACGCGCCAACCAAAACAATCGCTTCGCGCTGATCATCAGGCAATTGGGCAAGCGCCTTTTTAAAATCGTGCAAATCCATGGAGCCTTGTTGTGCGGCGTGCGTGGACATTGAGTCCGTGAACACACCATCTGTGTCTTGCACCTCACGCCCCTTTTTGCGCATTTGCGAATAGAATTCGTTGCGCAAAATGGTGAACAGCCAAGCCTTCATATTGGTGCCGGGTTCGAATTTTGTTTTATTCGCCCATGCTTTGACAATTGTGTCCTGCACCAAATCGTCTGCTCGATCATGGCGCCCGATCAGCGATATGGCAAAGCCACGCAAGCCCGGCAAACAACCTAAGAGCTCCCGCTTAAATGGGTCTGTTTTTGAGGTTGCGTTCATGAAGATTGCCCATCATCTGAGGAATTTTTCTCCGCCGCATCGAGTTTTTCCAACAGATCAAGAAATCGGTCAGAAATACCCTCATCGCAAACGGAATCGTATAGCTGTTTGAGTTTTTCCGAGATCATTTCACTTCCATCTGCGGAGTCCGTAATTCCTCCGCTCAAATCTCCGCCATTTTTGCTGGCATTTTTTGTCATTTGGTCGACCTATTTTTCGAAACTACGTAGTCATGTATACTCAACGTCGAACCACAAAAAAAGTTCCAGACAAATGGAACTCTTTTTGTCGACCTGCGTTTTAGACAGAGTACACCTGTTCTGGGGATTGGAGAAATTTATGTCACTATCCACTCGCATCGCGGCTCATTTGCCCTATCTGAGACGGTTCGCGCGCGCAACGACTGGTTCGCAATCATCTGGTGATGCCTATGTCGCCTTGGTGCTGGAAACACTTATTGAAGACGTGAACAGCTTTCCTGAGGCTTCAAACGACAAAGTCGCAATCTACAAACTGTTCTGCATGCTCCACCAATCTACAGATGTGAAAATGCACGATATGGACAGCCCCTATAGCTGGGAACAACGCGCGAGCGCCAATTTGGCTGCAATACCGTCAACAGCGCGCAACGCGTTCTTGCTCCACAGCGTAGAAGAATTCGACCATGATGAGATTGCCGAAATCCTCGATACGGATCGCGCAAACGTCCTTGTGCTTCTTGATCAAGCACATCAGGATATCGCCCGTCAGGTCACAACCCGTGTGATGATCATCGAAGACGAACCGCTCATTGCCATGGATATTGAACAATTGGTTGATGATCTTGGCCACTCGGTCACCGGCATTGCCCGCACTCACGACGAGGCACGGGAGCTTTTTGCCAAAGAACGGCCCGGCATTGTTCTGGCCGACATTCAGTTGGCCGATGGCAGTTCAGGCATCGATGCAGTGAATGAAATCTTGGAGAAAGATGCACTTCCGGTAATCTTTATCACAGCCTATCCCGAGCGGCTGCTCACCGGTGAACGCCCGGAACCCACATTCCTAGTGACCAAGCCTTTCCGGGAAGAAACCGTCAAGGCCTTGATTAGCCAGGCACTGTTTTTTGAAGATCACAGCGCAGAAAAGGGAACTAAATCTGCCTAGATACGTTGACTGTACAGTAACAAAAGGAGAGAAAACATGTTATATTATGCTCTGATCTTTTTGGCTGTAGCTGTCATATCAGGTATATTTGGTTTCTCCGGAATCGCGGGCGCGTCGGCAGGTATCGCACAAATATTGTTCTATCTGTTCTTGATCTTCCTGATCATTTCTGTGATCACCGGATTTGTCCGAAGGAAGCCTTAGTCGAAGAAATTCACACAGGTGGCGCTGAAGCGCCGCCTGTTCATCATTTCAAGAGTTCTTTATGCACAGACATTCGCTAACTTGGGAACGGCAAGAAACAGACAAGGCCAGGCAACGGGACTATCTGACATTTGCCCTTGTTCGTTCCGGCGTTTGTGTGACGCTACAGGACGCTAATTTTGACTACCACTACATTGCCAACCTGCCGACTGACTGGATGTCCCCAGGGTCGGACGACCCCCCCACAGACCTCAGCATTTTTGGCCAAGAACTTGGTAAAAAACTCACCGAGGTGAAAAAAGCGATATTTGAGACAGGCCAAAAGCGTGAGTTCGAGTGGGTCGATGAGCGCGGGCGCACCTATCACTTTTTGGTCGAACTTGTTTTTGACCGCGAGAACGGGCGCCAGATTTTCACAACAGTGAATGATTTGACTGATGAGCGGCGGCGCGAAAAAACCCTTCGCACCCTGCTCAAAGAGGTTAGCCATCGCTCCAAAAACCTGATGGCCATCATTCAAAGTGTCGCGTCGCAAACCGCCCGCTACGCCCCCAATCTGGAACGTTTTGTGGAAAGCTTTCACGGCCGACTTCAAAGCCTCGCATTGGCCCAAGATTCTATCATGGAAACAGATTGGCAGGGGGCCAGCCTTAAAGACTTGCTGGAACGCCAATTGAATTATTTTCCCCTGCAGGTCAAAAAGCTTGTTCAATTTGAAGGCGAAGATGTCCTCATCAGCCCCAATGCCACCGTGCACATCGGCCTAGCATTGCATGAACTGCTCTCAAACGCCGTCAATTATGGTGATTTTGTCCGCCAAAACGCAAAAATTAAAGTCTGCGCCAAACTCCAGCAAGTGCAAAGCACAACGCCAACACTTACGCTGACTTGGGTGGAACCTCAGACAAGAACAGAAAAACCGAGTGAACAACACAAACGGTTTGGGAGCACGATCCTTGAACGCGTTGTGCCCAACGCTGTTTCAGGAAAAGCAGATTATGCCTTCTCTGAAGATTGCATTAGATATTCGATCAGCTTCCCCTCAAACGCATAATGGCGACCTAAATGGTCGCCATCGCAGTCGTTTTCAAATGGGGTCGCGTCAGCGACTAGTGCTCTTCCAAGCGGGAATTCACGAGCCAGAGGTCAATTTCTTCTTCTGCCTCTTCCTCAGCTTTGCCATATTTTTCCTGCAACTTCCCCACAAGCTTTTTGCGGTTGCCGTCAATAATATCGAGGTCATCGTCTGTGAGCTTGCCCCATTGGATTTGGGCTTCGCCTTTAAACTGTTCCCACTTACCCGAGATTTGTTCCCATTTTCCTGAAGCATTCTGCCAACTCATCACAATCTCCTTTCGTGGTTATATGGAGATAACGGTTTTACCAACCAATTGTTCCGGCCATACAAAATCCGCTATATGTAGCAAATTGCGACAAATCAGATTTGCATTTATAATTTGTCGCTCAACCTCTTTGGACAAATTATGAAGCGCTTTCTTCCACTTCTCGTTTTCCTCCTCGTGAGCAGCCTGGGTATCGGCATGACCACAGTGGTCTATCGCGCTGAAGTCAACGCCGAGCAAAAACGCTTTGAGATTCTCGCGGATGAAGCGATAGATCAGTTGCAGGAGCGATTGCGGCAACATATTGCCCTGCTGTCCTCAACCAGGGCCCTGTTCATCGCAACAAATGGCGAAGTGGATGGAAAATCCTTCCAGCAATTTGTTGCCGGCCTGGGGATTAATGACAAATATGCCGGCGTCCAAGGCATCGGCTATGCACGCTTCATTAAAACCGGCGACGAGATTGACGCACAGCTCGATATCTCCACCAACTACGCCCTCGGTCGTGCCGTTTGGCCCGAAACAGATCAAGAATTTCGTACGCCCATCGTGCTTTTAGAGCCGCAGGACGAACGCAACAAAGCCGCACTCGGATACGACATGTTTCAGGACCCATCGCGCCGCGCGGCCATCATGCGGGCGCTACAAACTGGTGAGGCAGCCGCGAGCAAACCGGTTGAACTTGTGCAGGAAATTACGGCGAACAAACAAGCTGGCTTCTTGGTTTATTTGCCCTTCGGCCGCTCCGACGCCGCGACCATAGTCAAAGAAGATGTGCGCGGGTTCGTATATGCGCCATTCCGCGCTGGCGATTTACATCTTGCTGCGTTTTCAGGGCAAGAAACACCAATGGTTGCGTTTAGAACAACCGACAATGAACAGCATTTGTTCACCACTGCAACATTTGAACCGCAAAACGCAATCTACACAGTGACACGAGAACTTGAATTTGCTGGACGCGTTTGGAACATTGAAGCCCACGAAACGGATGCATTCTACAATCAGTTTCCCCATCTCAGCTCTATGATATTGGGAACCTTGTCGGCCGTGTTGGCTTTCGCCTTGGCCGTCGCCATCATGGCGCAACAAAACGCAATTCGACAGGCCAATGAAGTTAAGCGCGTTGTTGAAGAAACGCTAAAAGAAAAAGAGATGATGCTGCAAGAAATGCGGCACCGCATCAAAAACTCAATCGCACGCGTCTTGGCCATTGCACGCCAAACCGAAAAAGGCGCTGAGAACATGGAAGAGTTCTCCAAAAGCTTCACCGCTCGCCTGCATGCAATGGCAAAATCTCAAGATTTGCTGACCCGCTCGAAATGGCAGCGGGCGGACTTGCACGCCCTCATCACAGCCGAGCTTGAACAAGTCTTTGGCGACAGTTCAGAAGATTATCAAATCGACGGCCCCAAGGTGCAGTTAAACGAACAGGCCACCCAGGCGATCGGTCTGGTGTGCCATGAATTGGCAACCAATGCGCTCAAATATGGGGGCATTTCTGAGGCAGACGGCAAGCTTTCGGTGAACTGGCAGGTGACCGGCAAGAGGAAGCGAAAAATGCTCCACTTGGAATGGCAGGAGCAATCACAACATGCGGATGCACCAACCGAAAACAAAGGCTTTGGCACCAAACTCATTGACGCAAATATTCGCGGCGAATTGGGCGGCACGATTGAACGCAAATTCAACGACGATGGCCTTCTGGTGAAAATTGAGTTCCCACTGAACAAGTAAATCCGCATGGGTTTCACTTTTTTTAAAGCGCAAGGGAACAAATAAACTCAGTTTTCGTTAAACCGCCAACGGCAAGGAATTGCCCAATTGGGGAGTTTATCAATATGGAGCCACTCGTCGAACAGGCGAATGCGTCAATCGATACTGTATCTGAAATGATTCAGGGTTTCTTTGCGATGGTGCCGCAAATCCTGATTGCCCTGATCGTGTTCATCCTGATCATGATCTTGGCCGGGTTCATCAGGAAAATCACCACCAGAATCATCGCCAGTCGTGCCAATCGAAGTGTTGGCGTTGCCTTGGGCCGCATCGCCTATATGGCGGTTGTGTTTGCGGGTCTATTGGTTGCCGTTTCCATCATTGCGCCCAGTGTCGGCGCCGCCGAACTCATCCAAATTCTCGGGGTTGGGTCAGTTGCCATCGGCTTTGCCTTCCGCGATATTTTGCAGAACTTTCTCGCGGGCCTCATCATTTTGTTGCGCCAGCCCTTCAAAGCAGGCGATTGGATAAAAGCAAGCGGGTATGAAGGCATCGTGCGTGAGATTTCGACACGCTCAACCTGGATTCGCACTTTCGACGGACAGGATGTGTCCATCCCCAATGGCGAGGTCTTCACCAACGCCTTCACCATTGTCACGCGTGATCCAATTATGCGCACAGACTATCAATTCGGCATCGCTTATGACGCCGATATTGACCACGCCAAAGAGACGATTTTGAGGGCCATAAAATCGGTGGAGGCCGTTTCATCTGATCCGCAGCCGGATATTGGGGTATGGGAATTTGCCGATAGCTCCATAAATCTTCGCGCCCGCTGGTGGACCTCAACAGACGACTTTTATGACGCACGGATGAACGTTCTCGAAGCCGTAAAAAAGGCCATGGACGGCGCGGACATTGAAATTCCGTTCCCTCATCGCCAGATTTTAGTACAGGATGAGGTAGTTGAAAGCCTCAACAACAATAAAAAGAGTGCCGCAAGCGCCTAGGCCACGCCGCACATTAATGAAAGGACGATTAGAATGGGTTTTGAAGTCGGCGGCCTCTTGGGGCTGATTATTTTGATCATTGATATTTGGGCCATCATCAAGGTTGCCCAATCCTCCAGTTCAACCGTTTCCAAAATACTTTGGATTTTGATCATTCTGTTGATGCCGGTTCTCGGCTTGATCATCTGGTATTTGCTTGGGCCGAAGCGGTAGCCTAAACGGCAGCAAAATGTTCAGCCGTGATATGCTTTAAATCAACATATTGCGGCTGATAGTCCAGCCCATGAACCGGGCTCGGGATCTCGCCACCGCTTAATAATGTGCGCTCACGCTTAATCTGCGGATCAGGTATCGGCACAGCTTCCAGCAGGGCCTTGGTATAGTCGTGGGCAGGGTTTTCAAAGATCGCTTCACGCGATCCTATTTCCACAATTTGCCCCATATACATCACAGCCACCCGGTGGCTCACCTGCTCCACCACGGCCATGTCGTGGGAAATAAAGATGTAAGACAGCCCCATTTCTTCCTGCAACTCCTGCAACAAATCCAGCACCTGCGCCTGAACTGTCACGTCCAGCGCGGAAACGCTTTCGTCTGCAACGATGATTTGCGGATTGAGCGCAAGTGCCCGCGCAATGCAAATGCGTTGTCGCTGCCCGCCCGAAAATTCATGCGGATAACGATCAAGTTGATCCGGTGAAAGACCAACCCGTTTGAACAAATCCGCCACACGATCCTTGCGTTCCTGCGCGGTGCCGATCTGGTGGATGACGAGGGGCTCACCCACCAAATCGCCCACACTCATGCGCGGGTTAAGCGACGCATAAGGATCTTGGAAAATCATTTGAATTTGCCGCCGAGCAGCCAGCTCATCCTGCGCAAACAAATCGCGGGTGCTGCGTCCACCCAATTGGATGTCCCCTTGCCACTTCACAAGATTAAGCAATGCCCGCCCTGTTGTGGACTTGCCGCAACCGCTTTCGCCCACCAGCGACAAGGTTTCCCCTGCCCGCAAATCGAACGAGACCTTTTCAACGGCGTGGACGCGCTTGACCGGGCGCCGCAACACGCCACCAATAATGTCAAATCGAACGGTTAAATCCTTGACCTGCAATAAAGGCTGAGCCTTTGCCGCCTGCCGATCCGCTTCAGGCACAGCCAATTCTTTCGTCGTGCCGCTCATCGCCCCAAGTTTGGGCAAGTCGGCCAGTAATTCCTGCGTATATGGTTGCGTAGGGGTCGCAAAGATCGAGTTGACCTCGCCCTCTTCCACCATTTCACCGCGATTGACCACCAACACACGATCAGCCATTTCAGCCACCACACCCATATCGTGGGTGATCAATATCAAGCCAGTGTTGAACTCCCGCTGCAGCTCTTTCATCAGGGACAGCATTTGCGCCTGAATGGTCACATCCAGCGCCGTGGTTGGTTCGTCCGCAATCAACACCTTTGGGCTGCACAGAAGCGACATGGCAATCATCACCCGCTGGCGCATACCGCCAGAAAGCTCATGCGGATATTGCTCCAGCCGCTTCTTCGCCTCCGACATGCGCACAGCTTCCAGCATCTCCAAGGAGCGAGCGTCGGCAGCACGGCCGTCCATATCTTTGTGAAAGCGCAGCACTTCGCGCAATTGATCACCAATGGTCATCACCGGATTAAGCGAGGTCATTGGCTCTTGGAAAATCATGGCAATATCATTGCCGCGCACATGTTCCAGCCGCTTTTCCGGCATTTGCAGCAAATCTTCGCCATCCAAAATGGCTTTACCAGCCGTCACAATAGCGGAAGATTTGGGCAAGAGCCCCATTGTCGCAAGGGAGGTAATGGACTTGCCGGAACCAGATTCACCCGCAATGCACAAGGTTTCCCCGGCATTAACGTGATAGGTGAATTGATTGACCACCTGCTTCAGGCCCTCGTCGGTTTTCACCGAGATAGAGACACCTTGAACATCCAAAATTGGTTGCGATTTCTGTTGCATAAACTTGCCCAAATTTTGGATGGCCCCATAAGGGGACCATCCTATTCAAATACGACTCGAGGGAAATAAAACGAGACGACCCAGTTTGGCTGATCGACAATTTCGGAAATCCGCAAATCGCCGCAAACCGAACACAGCATGTAAGCATCAACCGCATTCATATTGTGCTGTGCGCACAACAAATCGATCATGCCTGAAAGCGCATCACGCGCGCCTTGCATCAAGCTGTCGCCGATGCCGGTGGTCACTTCATATCCCTTTTGATCCAAATGATTGGTCACGGGCCCCGGTGTGGTGAAGCGCGGCATATTGAGGTTCGCCCCCTTCACCAGATCGAGAGTGACAATGGCGTTCATGCGACTTTCAATCGCCGTACCACACACTTCGCCATCCCCTTGGGCCGCATGAGTGTCACCCATAGAGAACAACGCCCCAGCAACTTCCACTGGCAAATAAAGCTCGGTTCCCGCCGCCAGATCTCGAATGTCGAGGTTGCCCCCCATCCGACGTGGTGGCACAACCGAATGCTCACCCGGTGCAGCAGGCGCTAGACCAATGGTGCCCGCAAAAGGCTTGAGCGGCACACGACCACCCGGCCCATAGGCAGAGGTACCCAATTTGTCTTTGTCATAATGCCAAAGCTGCAAAGATGGCTCTTCAAACTGGTCCGCCAACAACCCGAAGCCTGGGATATTGGCTGTCCAACCGAAGCCGGACGGACCGAAACCTTCAATCTTGACCTTCACCGCATCGCCCGGCTCTGCCCCATCAATAAAGATCGGGCCAGACACGGGATTGATTTTGGCGAAATCGAGCTTGGCGATATCGGCCGTCGTGCTTTCTGGCGTAATTTGCCCGCCAGATGAATCAATACACTCAAATTCAAGCGTTGTGCCCGGCGCAACAGTTTGAACTGGGACAATTGAATTGTCCCAGCCAAAGTGATGGTGATGCCGGTGGATTGTATAATCCGGCGCATTACACATAATATTTGTCCTTAGTTTCCTTCAGAAATATAGACATGGTCATAATGGACCGGAATGTGCACTGGATCGACGAAGATACCTTCAGGCCCGGCCAAACGCTTGGAGCGAATGGTGAAACGCTGTTCGTTGAACACAGGCACCCAAGGCGCTTCATCTTGGATTTCGGTGAAGATTTTCTTCCACTCTTCAATCCGCGCTTCCGCTTGTGATGGGTCGGCCATTGCATCGGCTGCAATCGCACGTTCATCAATCTCTGGATTGCAATACCAAGACCAGTTCCAACCGCCCGGCACAGCGCCGCCACAGCCCAAAATTGGACCATAGAAGTTAGAAGGATCTGGGAAGTCAGCAATCCATGCCATACCACCAGACCAGATCATCGGCGCTTGATCCTTCTCGCCACCCGCGGCAATCACGTTGGCTTGGGCAAGCGACTTGATTTCAGCCCTGATGCCAATGTTGGACAAATCCTGTTGAATGGCTTGGGCAATCCGCGGCTGCGGATCGGTGTTGGCCACATAAAGCTCCGTGGTGAACCCATCAGCAAAGCCAGCTTCAGCCAACAAGGCCTTGGCCGCATCAGGATCAAACTTAAAGCCTTCATAGCTTTCGTCATAGCCAGGCATCAAAGGCGGCAAGGGCTGATTTGCGGGCACCGCACGGCCATTAATGATCCGCACAATCCGGTCTTTATTGACGGCCATGTTCACCGCTTGACGCACCTTGAGATTGTCGAATGGCGCCATTTGCGTGTTGAGGGTGATATAGCCCGTATGCAACTGCGAGCCTTCAACAATGGACCCATCAAATTCAGGATTGCTTGTTACTTCTAGGAACTTTGCGGGCGGAATGCCATCACCAGCGATGTCGATTTCGCCACGCTCCAAGCGCAACAAAGCCACGATGGGCTCTTGGCCAACCTCAAAGGTGATCTGGTCGAGCTTTGGCAATCCTTCATGGTGATAATCATCAAAGCGTGAGAAGATTACGTGCTGGCCCAAGGTCCAGTCTGTCATCTCATAGGCACCGGTGCCCACTGGATGCTTGCCGAAATCCTGACCATGCTCATCTACCGCTTCTTTTGGCACCACATGGGCAAAGTTCAACGCCATCACGTGCAAGAACGTCGCGTCTGGACGAGACAAGGTAATTTCAACGGTTTGGTCATCCAGCACTTTCACACCGGACAGGCCGTCAGCGTCGCCAGATGATGCCGCGTCAAAGCCGTCAATCGCCCCAAAGAAACCAGCGCCCGGACTTTGTGTGGTTGGGTTGACCACCCGATCCAATGTATATTTCACATCAGAGGCCACAAACTCACGGCCATTATGGAACTTCACGCCTGGCTTCAAGTTGAAGGTATAAACCAATCCATCATCCGAAATGGTGTAGCTTTCAGCCAAGTCCGGCACCAACTCAGTTGTGCCCGGCTTATAATCCATCAAGCCATCAAACAGGCTTTTGATCATCGACCAGTTCTGCCAGTCATAGCCAATGGCTGGATCAAGCGTCGACACATCATCTTTATAGGTGACAATGATATTGCCACCCATGCTGTCGGCAAGGGCACCACCTGCCCCCATTGTCATGGCCACGGCTGCAACGCCTGCCAATAGTTTATTTCTCATTTTCATTTTAGATCCTCCCTCCTCTTGGAAGTTTTTTGGTTATTTCAGTTTAATTCTGGGGTCGACAAAGGGCGCGACCAGGTCAGCGACCAAGTTGCCCAAAACAATGGCGCAGGCTGAAACCAGCGTGACGCCCATGATGATTGGAATGTCGACCCGTTGAATGGCTTGCCACGCGAGTTGACCAATGCCCGGCCAGCCAAAGACAGATTCCACCACCACAATGCCGCTCATGAAAAAGCCGATATCGATGCCGATCATGGCAATGATGGGCAAAAAGGCGTTGGGAAGCGCGTGGCGGAAAATAACGCGCATACGCGGCATGCCCTTGGCGCGGGCGGTGCGGATATAATCCTGCGTCATCACATCAATAAGCGACGAGCGCATCATCCGCGAATACCAGCCGGTACCCAGCACACCCAATGTCAGCGCGGGCAACACAATGTGCGCAAAGGTGCCGTAGCCCCCAATCGGGAACCATTGCAACTGCACGGCAAACACATAGAGCAGCAAGATACCCACGACGAACTGTGGCGCAGACACGCCAACAAAGGAAAAGACCATCAAGCCCTTATCGAGCGGCGTATCGCGTTTGATGGCGGCGATGACGCCGATCATCACGCCCATCACCAATTCGGTGCAGATGGCGGCCACCATCAGCAACAAGCTGGCCGGCAACCGTGCGGCGATCAGCTCGCCCACTTCCGATTTTTGCAAGTAGGAGCGGCCAAAATCGCCTTGCAGCAAATTGACCAGATAGCGCCAATATTGCTCGTAAAACGGCAGATTGAGGCCCAATTGTTCGCGGATATTTTCAACGGTTTGCGCGGTCGCACTCCGGCCCGCAATTTGCCGCGCCGGATCGGCAGGCACCAGATAAAGCAGAATGAAGGTGATAAAGCTAACGCCCAAAAGGATCAGTGCGGCTTCAACCAGACGACGAATGACATAAGCGTACATCTTAGTTCTTCCCCTTCAATGTGGGGTCGAGAATGTCGCGCAAAGCGTCACCGACCAGATTAAATCCAAGAGCCAACATCACGATCGCCGCACCGGGCACGAACACCAACCACGGCGCCGAGGTGAAATAGGTTTGATTTTCGAAAATAATATTGCCCCAGCTCGGGATTGGCGGCTGAACGCCGACGCCGAGATAGCTGAGCGTCGCCTCCAGCAGCACCGTTGTGGCAATGCCTAAGGTGGACCAGACCAGCAAGGTCGGCACCATATGCGGCAGAATGTGATGATAAAGAATACGCCACGACCCGGCCCCCAGGCTGCGCTCGGCGGTGATGAAATCACGCTCCGATAGAGAAACCGCTTGCGAATAGATTACCCGCGCCACCTGCACCCAGTTCACCATGGCAATCACCAGCGCCACAATCCAAAGGCTCGGCTTGAAGATCGCGGCCAGCACAATCGCCAGCAGCAAGGCAGGAAACGCCATCATCAAATCGGTGAAGCGCATCAAAATTGCGCCGATCCACCCGCGGAAAAATCCGGCGGTGATGCCAACAAATGCGCCGATGGTCACCGCCGCGCCATTTGCGACAATGCCGATGATCAGTGAGGTTTGCGCGCCATAGACAAGACGCGAAAACAGATCGCGCCCCAGCAGGTCCGTCCCCAGCCAAAACTTGGCACTTGGGGGCAAGGGCGCCCCCTCAATGGTGAGCCCATCAAACATTTGTGCGTCTGGCTCATAAGGGGTGAGCCAAGGCGCAAACAGTGCAAAAATCACTGTTAAGAGCACAATGAGGAGGCCAAAGACCGCTAAAGGTCTGGCTAAAATCTGGCGCAGGACCGACATAAATTACCTTGAACCCGTATTTCTTCTATTTGGTTTTGGGGGCGAATGGTGCCCATTGCCTGGATCGAAAAATCCAGATTCACACAATGCCTCAACGCTTTGCCGCCGCTTCATCGCTTCATCGCGGATCAGCTTATAGGCGGCGTCTTCATCCAGCCCGTGTTGCTGCATCACTGAAATCACCGTGCGCACCACTTTCGGACGCAACCGCGCTTTTGATTTCATCTCGGTGATCTCAGCAGCCAGTTCGCGCTGCTGGTTAAAGTTGGCCACAGCAAAGACAAGGGTGGAGAACACACCACCGGAACCGATTGGTTTAAGCAGATGAGCGGAAACACCCTGGCGCAGAGCCCACTCCAACCGCCCCGGCGCCTCCGACCCCATCAAAGCAATCATCGGCACCGGCGCATGCCCCTCCGGCCAAGGAAAAACACCGTCATAAGCGTTGTCCCCATCGAAGAACACAATGTCAGCGCTTTCGACACCTTCGAGTGAGGGCCAGACCAATTCGGCCTCGATGCCCAACCGCGCCAACTGCCGTATCAACCGCTCCATATTTTCGCTGTGGCGGTGGACAATGACCGCGCGCCAGCCTCTAAAATTTGGGGTGTTGAAATTGGTCATTTCACCACCCTCAAATGCGGCGCAACTTTTTGCTGCTCCGCAATCTTGCGCGCGAACTCTTTCGCATCGAAATGCACGAAATAAGGATCAGCCTCAACCAGCTCATCAGCGGCGGAAACAATTTCAAAACCCAAACCGTCAAACCGACCAACCCCTGGCCGCAGGGCCGCATGGTTGGTCCATTGATCAATTTTCAAGGGCCCCAATGCCGTATCAAATCTGCGGGCATGCAAATTGGTGCGCACGGGATCAACTTCGTCGCTACCCGTATCTCTGATCGCGGCGGCCAGCATTTTAATCGCCGTATAGTTCGAGACCATATAGGTCGACCCGCGGCGTTCACCGCCATAGCGGTGGTGCACCGCATCCAACATGGATTGGTTTTCGGCATTGGGCTGGGTTTCGAAATAAACCGCTGTGGTCAAATGCCCCAGCAATTGTTCTTGCCCGATGCTATCAATTTCCGCTTCCGTAATATTGCAGCTGACGATGGGGCAATTTTCCGGCAGAAAATGCGGGTCGCGTTCACCCAATGCCTTATAAGCCTCAAAGAAGGCGTAGCTTGAATGGCCGATTAAATTGTTGAGGACAAAATCGGGACGCTTTTGCTCAATCTCATCGATAAGGCGGCCAATATCTTCCGAACCGATGGGAACATAGCGTTCGCCATGCACCTGCCCATGGCACGCGGTGAGCAGCTCGCGGGCCACCCGCCCCGTTTCCCAACCCCAAATATAGTTGGAGCCGACAATATAGGCATTCGCCCCAAAGCGCGGCACCACATATTCAAACAAGGGCACCATGTGAAGGCTTGGCGTGGAGCCGATATAGATGACATTCTCGCAGCTTTCAAAGCCCTCATAAGGGCAGCAATACCACAGCAACGCATCGTGCTTTTCCACCACCGGGATCACTTCCTTGCGCGACGATGAGGTCACCGTACCGATAATGTTGCGGCAATTATGTTCGGTGAGCAGCTCCTCAGCATAGCGACGGAACAGCGACAGGCTGTCGCCCGGATCGCGAACGTGAGGCACAAATTCAAAGTCAAAACTGGGATCGGCATTCACCTCTTCAAGCGCCATCATCGCGCCGTCCAAAGCGTCAATACCGATATATTTGTCGGTACCCGTCACCGAAAATAAAAGCCCAATCGGAATTTGCGTTGACATCATTCCTCCCCAAAACAAAAAAGCCCCGCCACTGAACGCAGATCGACTACGGTCAGTGGAGGGGCTTCATTGCCAAACTATGTTCTTAAAAACGGTAGAGCCAGTTCAAAAATTAGTCAACAAGAAATACAAAAAATTTGTCCAACCAATTTTACTGTTTTATTTCAGCTAGTTAATGCGAAATCTATAAAATCATATCCACCTAGGCAGGGTCATGGTCACGCACAATCCATCGGCCAATGGCTCAAATTCCAACTCGCCCCCATGGCCGCGCACAACCGAATTAGTGATGGTCAAACCAAGGCCAGTCCCCTTGGTCAGTTTCGCATTTTCACCCCGCACAAATGGCTCGACCAAACGTTCAGGCATGTCGAAACTGACGTGTGAGCCATGGTCGATGACCTTAATCGTGACCTGATCGGACGTGGCCAACAAATGAACTTCAGCTTTTTCACCATATTTGATCGCATTATCGATCAAATTGGTCAGCGCCCGCCGCAATGCATTTGGCTTGCAACGACAAAGAACGCGCTGATGATCTTGCAACAAGAGCTTTGTGGTTTCGCTGGTTTGTGAAAATACGCTACCCGGTCGATCTAAATTCACCAATTCTGGCGCCACAAACTGCACAGGCTCACCCACATCCTGATAGTCATCGACAAGTGCTTCCACCAGTGAGCGCAGCGAGATTTTCTTCGGCCGTTCCTGGTCCATCTCATGCCGGGTATAGCTCAATACCCCGTCGATCATATCGGTCATCTGATCAATGTCGCGGTCCAGCTTTTCGCGCAATCCATCATCTTCGATCAAGGCCGTGCGCAGCTTCAGGCGTGTTGCAGGTGTGCCCAAATCATGGGAGATGCCCGACATTAAAAGCGCGCGCTGTTCCAAACGCTCATGCTCATTTTTGAAAAACTCATTCACCGCAGCGGTCAATCGGCGCACTTCGGCCACACCGCGCTCGGGGATTTCTTCAATCAAACCACTCCGCGCAGCTTTTGAGATTTGTCGTGCCAGCCGATCCAGCATCAATGAAAAGCCGTTCGCCACGCTGAACAAAATACCAATCACCAGCGTGCCGAGCAAAAGAGCAAGCAATCGATAATCCGCAGGCCGTGCAGTGCAGGCCCAAACCCCCGGCGCCTGCGCTTTGAGCCAACGTGTCTCATCCAATTCAATAAACATGGTCGCGTCAGAACAGATTTGCGCAATCCCACGCGATATTTCGCCAAACTGATAGGCCAACCCTTTGCTTTGCGGGTTCTGCACTTCGGCAATCGCATATCGCACATCGGACGAAAAAATGCGGATGCCCATGCGCCCGCTGCCCACAGGCAGGCCCTGCCCGCTCTGGCGCAGCGAGAAGCTGGTTTCATAAATCAAGCGATTGGAGACATTGAAAAGCGTTTGCTCCACCCCGTTGCGCATTTCCTGCATGGGCCGCACCACACTGACTTGAAAGTCTGTTTCAGGTAGCACCCCATCTGGGTTGGCGCGCAATTCAGAGACCAAACCATAAAGAGCCACGCCCGCATTAAAGCCCCGGTCCAAATGTGCGCGCCATGCGCTGTTCGAGCTTTCCCACAAGATGGCTGCTGCCAACCCCGCGACAAAAGCAAAAACCATCATTACAAAAGAAATGGAGGTCGCCGACAAATTCTTGGACGTGCCGCTTTGCGGCGTGGGCTCATTCATGACGTTGCACCGCGCAACACAATTGATAGCCTGTCCCACGCATGGTCTTGATCAGTTTGGGCGCCTTGGCATTTTGCTCAATTTTCTGGCGTAATCGACCAACCAACACATCGATGGCGCGGCCTTGCTGCGCATCCAACTTATCCTGTGGCGCGTCCTCCCCCGTCAGCACGCTGGAAATCTCCTCGCGCGTCAAAGCGATTTGCGGATTGGCCAAAAACGCCTTGAGCAAAGCAGTTTCCCGCTTCGACAAAATAGTCTCCACCCCGTCCTGATCGACCAACTCTTCCCGGTCGCCGTGAAAGGTCCATTTGCCAAATGTATATGTTGCAATATCGCGGCGATAGCTCAAGGAACTGGCGCGTTGCGTGCGCCGAAAAACCGCTTTTACCCGCGCCAGCAATAACCCCGGATTGAAGGGCTTTGCAATATAGTCATCACCCCCAACCTGATAGCCGGTCAATCGGTGATGATCGGCTGAAAGGGCCGACAAAAAGATGATAGGCACCGCATTTTCAGCGCGCAATTTTTGACAGACATCGAAGCCAGATTCCTCCCCCAGCATCACATCCAAAAAGATCAAATCCACCCGTTGCTGCCCCACCTTAATCAAAGCGGTTGCAGTGTCATGTGCGATTTCCACCGCATAGCCTTCTCGGGTCAAATATTGCTTGAGCATGATGCCCACATCAGGATCATCATCTACAACCAATATACGCCGAATTGTCATAAATCCCCCCAACTGGCAAAATGCATTTATCCACATTGCACGTGTGTGTCGCATATTGTGGGTAACAAATTGTAACAAGCAAAGCCGCCATGTAACAACATGTAACAATCGAGGCCAAAAACTTCGGCCCAAACCGAGTAGAGCGCATGTTCCCTCTTGTGAATCGTGCCGCCGCACTCGCAACTGTTCAAACCCGGTCCGCAAAGGGGCGGTCTCGGGTTCAGCAAATTTTTTGCGGGAGGAAAAACAATGAAAAATATGCTTTTGGTCTCAAGCGCGTTTGCGCTCGGCATGGCAGCAACTACAGCACAAGCCGAACCACAAGCTGAAGTGTTGCACTGGTGGACATCTGGCGGCGAAGCTGCTGCGGTGAAAGTGCTCATGGAAGAGTTTGAAGCAAATGGCGGCACATGGACAGACATGCCTGTTGCTGGCGGCGGCGGCGATGCCGCAATGACCGCATTGCGGGCACGCGTTTTGTCAGGCAACGCACCAACAGCTGTGCAGCTTAAAGGCCCATCCATCCAGGAATGGTATGAAGAAGGCGCTTTGGGCAGCATTCAAGATGTTGCAGAAGCCGAAAATTGGGATGAATTGTTGCCAGAAGCCATTCAATATCACCTCAAATGTGATGGTGAATATTGTGCAGCGCCTGTAAACATTCACCGGATCGATTGGATTTGGTCGAACGCCAGCATCCTGGAAGATGCCGGCATTGAGCCACCAAAAACATGGGACGAGTTCAACGCTGCAGCCGAAAAACTGCAAGGCATGGGCATTTTGCCATTGGCACATGGTGGTCAGGCTTGGCAGGACGCGACTTTGTTTGAAGCCGTTGTTGTTGGCCTGGGTGGCCCAGAATTCTACCGCGATGCATTGGTCGATCTTGATCAAGACGCGCTGACATCAGAAACAATGGTGCAAGTGTTTGATCAAATGCGCACATTGCGCGGTTATGTTGATGACAACTTCTCCGGTCGTGACTGGAACTTGGCAACTGCCATGGTCATCAATGGCGAAGCCGCCTTCCAAATCATGGGCGACTGGGCCAAAGGCGAATTTATCGCTGCTGGGAAAGAGCCAGGCGAAGACTTTTACTGTTCTTCACCTTCAAGAGGCGCATACCTATACAACGTCGATAGCTTTGCGTTCTTCAACGTAGATGGCGATGACCGTCAGGCTGGTCAGCAACTCTTGGCCAAGCTCACAATGGGCAAAAACTTCCAAAAAGTGTTCAACTTGAACAAAGGCTCAATTCCAGCCCGTTTGGATGTGTCTATGGACGAGTTTGAATTCTGTGGTCGTCAATCGAATGCAGAATTGGGCGACGCGATTGAAAATGGCTCACTTCTGCCAAGCTATGCCCACGGCATGGCGCTGCGCGGGGCACAAGCGGGTGCAGTGACCGATGTGGTTACAGCACACTTCAACTCAGATATGAGCTCTGAAGATGCCGTTGCGCAACTGTCACAAGCCGTTGCTGCGTCACAATAATCTCCCCCTAATCAGCTCCCACGCAACATCCATGTTGCGTGGGGGCCTTGGAGTTCACCAATGACCGATTGGCTCGAAAAACACGTTCCCAAGCTGGTGCTCGCGCCCAGTTTGATCGCCATCTTCGTCTTTGTGTACGGCTTCATCGGCTGGACAGCCTATGTCTCCTTCACAAAGTCACGGCTTCTTCCCAAATATGATTTGGTTGGCCCCATTCAATATGAAAAGCTCGCCGCCAGCCCACGCTGGGAAGTTGCGCTGACCAACCTTGCAATATTTGGCATTCTTTTCATCCTTTTTGCCACAGTAATTGGCCTGATCCTCGCCATTATGCTGGATCAAAAAATCCGCACTGAAGGCCCGTTGCGCACGATTTACCTCTATCCCATGGCCCTCAGCTTTATTGTGACGGGTACCGCATGGAAATGGATTTTGAACCCAGGATTGGGCATTGAATCCGTATTCCGCGACATGGGCTTTGAAAATTTCACCTTTGATTGGCTCGTCAATCCCGATTTAGCGATCTACACGGTCGTGATTGCGGGGGTGTGGCAGTCATCAGGCTTTGTGATGGCGCTGTTCCTGGCCGGGCTAAGATCGGTTGACGGCGAGATCATTCGCGCCGCCATGGTCGATGGCATTTCCACGCCGCGCATCTATATGAGCATCATCATCCCTTCAATGGCTCCCATCTTCTTGTCGTCCTTTATCGTCCTGTCTCACTTGGCGATTAAAAGCTTTGACTTGGTTATCGCGCTTACAGGCGGCGGCCCCGGCTATGCCACTGATCTGCCAGCCACCTATATGTATGCCATGGCCTTCTCGCGGGGCGATATCGGCCAGGCTGCATCCAGCGCTACGGTGATGATGATGATCGTGACCGCCATTATTGTGCCCTACCTTTATTCAGAACTGAGGCCTCGCCATGACTGATCATTCAATGAACGATCACCAGCTTGACGAACGGGCCAACCGCAATCGGTTGATGAAACGCATCGCCCTTCGCCTCGGGCTCTACACGCTGCTGATCTTGTTCGCGCTTTACTATTTGATGCCGCTTTTTGTGATGGTTGTGACCTCGCTCAAAAGCCTTGACGAAATCCGCACAGGCTCCTTGCTGTCCTTGCCACGGGAGATTGATTTCTCATCTTGGGGAAAGGCGTGGTCCGGCGCGTGTACCGGCATCCAATGTAATGGCCTGCAGCCTTACTTCTGGAATTCGGTACTGTTGTCCATCCCAGCAGTTGCCATCTCAACCCTTTTGGGGGCGATCAATGGCTATGTGTTGGCGCAATGGCGCTTTAAAGGCTCAAACATCTTGTTTGCCTTGATGCTGTTCGGCTGTTTCATTCCGTTCCAAGTGGTGCTGTTGCCCATGGCGATCACACTTGGCGCCTTGAAAATTGCAGGCACCATTCCAGGCTTGATGTTGGTCCATATTGTTTATGGCATTGGCTTCACCACCCTGTTTTTCCGCAATTTCTATGTCACCATCCCTCAGGAACTGGTGAAAGCGGCCAAGGTGGATGGTGCCGGGTTCTTCCGGATCTTTTTTTCGATCTTCTTGCCGGTTTCGCCGCCCATCATTGTGGTCACGGTCATTTGGCAGTTCACCCAAATCTGGAATGATTTCCTGTTTGGTGTGTCCTTCAGCCAGGCAGGCACACAACCCATCACCGTTGCACTGAACAACATCGTCAACGCCACCACCGGCGTGAAGGAATACAATGTGGATATGGCCGCAGCCATCATCGCCGCATTGCCCACCCTTCTCGTTTATGTGGTTGCAGGTAAATACTTTATTCGCGGCCTCACCGCGGGCTCTGTGAAGGGATAATCCCATGTCAAACGCTATGAAAAAAGAAATGGCAACGCCGCAAACCGCAAAGAACATTTTGGCCATTGAAAATCTGGACAAGAGTTTTGGTTCGGTCAAAATCCTCAAAGACATCAATGTGGCCATTGAGCCGGGTGACTTTCTGGTGCTGGTCGGTCCATCGGGTTGTGGCAAATCCACCCTACTCAACTGCATCGCAGGGTTGGAATCGTCCACAAATGGTGACATCCGCATTGGCGGACGCTCCATGACGGGCGTTTCGCCCAAAGATCGGGACATCGCCATGGTGTTCCAGTCCTACGCGCTTTACCCCACAATGACCGTGGGCAAAAACATCACCTTCGGCATGAAGGTGCGCGGCGTCGCGGAGCAGGAACAACAGCGCAAGCTCGACGAAGTGGCAAAATTGCTGCAAATCGATCATTTGCTTAACCGCAAACCCTCGCAGCTTTCTGGGGGCCAGCGTCAACGTGTGGCCATGGGCCGAGCCCTTGTGCGCGACCCACAGCTCTTCCTGTTCGACGAGCCCTTGTCCAACTTGGACGCGAAACTGCGGGTGGAAATGCGCACAGAGATCAAACGGCTGCACCAGACCTTGGGCGCGTCCATCGTCTATGTGACCCACGATCAGATTGAGGCGATGACATTGGCCACGAAAATTGTGGTGATGAAGGATGGCGTCATCCAGCAAGCTGGAACGCCGAACGAGATCTACAATCAGCCCGCCAACATGTTTGTGGCTGACTTTATGGGCTCGCCGTCGATGAACCTCATTCCAGCCAGCGCAGAAAAACAAGGCGACGCCACAAAGATTTCAATTACACGCCCCGATATGGAGGACATCGTCCTTGATTTTGACCGTGAAATTGAAGGGCTGAAGAGCGGCAAAAAATCGGTCATTCTCGGGTTGCGCCCCGAAAACATCACCGATTCCACCAACCAACACATCACCAAGGGGCAAATTGCCGACTGTCGTGTTGATGTGGTGGAACCCGCTGGGTCCGACACATTTGTGGTCACCAATCTCGCAGGCAAACAGGTCACAGCGCGTTTGAACGCAGACGCCACGATTATTGCAGGTGAAACAGCAAGTTTTGCTTTCGACTTGTCAAAGGCATCCGTCTTTGAACCCGAAACCGGTGCGCGCATCGCTTAGGTGCGCACACCCACTCTTCCTTCCTCGCCGGGTGCTTATTCAATTAATGCCCGGCATTTTTTTGTCCAGCATTCGTGGCGATTTTCACGAACAACGGCAAAATAGCAATCAACAAACTGATGCGGAACAAATGGTGCAACGCCACAAAGGCAGGATCAAACCCCAGCGCCAACCCGATCGCCGCCATCGCTTCCACGCCCCCAGGCGCATAGGCCACCCAGATTTGCGCCAAGGGCAAACCTGAAGCCGCGCTGGCCGCAAAGGCAAACAGCGCTGACACAGCGGCAGCCACAGCAACGCTTGCAAATGCGGCCCCCAGATTTTTGACCAAGTCGTGCAACGCAATATTGGAAAACCGGGCGCCGCTGGCCGCGCCGACCAAGGCAAAGCCCAAAAAGATCACCATTGCCGGCGGCAACCCATGCGCCCATTCCGCCATATGCGCAATAGCACTCACCACCATGCCCCCCAGCAAAAACGGCGCCGGAAAATGCAGGCGGCCAAACACAAGCCCGAGCAGAATGCCCAAAAGGGTCAACAACCCCAGCATGGTCCAACTCAACACCTGATCCGCATTTGCGCCACCAGAGCCATCAGCACCCATAAAACTCACCAGCAATGGCAAAAATGCCGCCAACATCAGCAGGCGCATTGATTGCAAGCAAATGACGGTGGTGCTGTCGCCTTTGCCTTCAGCCGCCATGGCCAAAGCCAGCGAAAGCGTGCCGGGCGCACTCGCCAACAACGCTGTCGTTGCCGACTGCCGCCAATAACGGGTCAGCAGCCATGAGCTGGCTAACATCGACACCACAATTGAAATTGAGAGCAAGCCCAAGCTAAATGCATATTCCCCCGCATCGCCAAGCATATCGCGGGTAAAGCCTGACCCAAGCGACAAACCAATCACCAGCAAACCGGCGTCACGAAACCGATCTGGCAATGAAAGCCGCACCCCGCCCCAGCCAAGTGCTGCGGTGGCCAACATCGCCCCCAACAGAGGTGCGGCGGGCAAATTCAGCGCAACCGCCAACCCCGCCCCCAACGCGCCAACGGCCAATGTTTTGATGGGCAAAATAAACGGCTTGAATGAGGTGTAGGTGATCAAATCAGTCCCCTGCTCGAGCGAGAAGTTCTTGGGTACATAGCAGATATTGATGTCCTTAAGCTGACTTGTAGCTGACATCAAGCTGACTTTCAGCAAAAGGACTTGGCCAAACCCCATTCAAGCGTATGATAAGCCCATGCGCATATTGGTGGTGGAAGACAATCAAGATCTGGCTGAAACAATTGTTGAGCGACTGCAGGATGAAGGTCATGTCGTCGACCTTGAAACCAATGGTGAAACCGCCGACCTGTTGCTCAAACATGCACAATTCGATCTGGTTATTCTCGATGTAAACCTCCCCGACAAATCCGGGTTTGAGATTTTAAAATCCATGCGCGCCGGGCAAGTGGATATTCCCGTTTTGGTGCTCACTGCACGATCACAAATCGAAGACCGCGTCTTGGGCCTTGATGCCGGGGCAGATGATTTTATGGTCAAACCGTTCGATTTCCGCGAATTGGGCGCGCGCGTCCGCGTGCTCGGTCGCCGCAGCGCGGGCACCGCCATCAATGAGTTTGTGGCGGACAATTTCACCTATGACCGCCTCGCCCGCCGCGCCTATGTGAACGGCAAAGACATGGACCTCAAAAACAAAGAGGTGCAATTGATGGAGATCTTTCTCAGCCATTTGGGCAGCGTGCTGAGCAAAGAAGATGTGGCGGACAAACTTTATACCTATGAGGAAGCCCCAAGCCTCAATGCCGTGGAACAACATGTAACGCGTTTGCGCAAAAAGCTTGAAGATACCCCGCTGATCATCAAAACTGTCCGCGGACTTGGCTATATGGTGTATGTGAATGAGCATTAGAGCAGGCGCACATTATTCCCTGCGCCGCCGGTTGATGACGGCGATGGGTGTCGGCTTTGCCCTCCTTTTGGTGATTATCTCCATTTTCCTGATCGGCTTTACCCGCAATGCGGCCAACAAAAGCTACGACTTGCTGTTGGCCGGGGCGGCCTTATCAATTTTGGAAAAAGTGTCTTACGCCGACGAGGAAATCGCCATCGACCTGCCGCACTCGGCCCTCGACATTCTCAGCCTCGCGCCGCAAGACCGGGTATTTTATAGTCTCACAACTGAAGATGGCACCTTGTTGACCGGCAACCCCAAACTGGCCGAAATCGCCGAAAATGAGAAAAATGCCGCACCAGCCTTCAGCGATCAGGAATTTTTGGACACCCGTGTCCGCGTTGTGCAGCAAAGCCGAAGCATCATCACGCCCAATGCACGCAAATGGGTCACAATCACCATCGCCCAAACCACGATTGCCCGCGACAATCATGCCTTCTCCCTGTTTCTAGCGGGCCTGACAGGTGTCGCGATGATCTCGCTCATCGGGCTGGCCTTTGTTTGGTTTGCCATCCGCAAAGCCCTGCAGCCTTTGGCAAAGATCGAGCAGAACCTATCAAAGCGCGAACCCACGGATTTAACCGAACTCAGCTTGCAACCGCCGCGCGAAGTGGTGGGGCTGATCAACGCCATCAATGGCTTTATGGCCCGCCTCGAGCAAGCAAGGCAGCAAAGCGAAGCATTTATGGCCGATGTGGCGCACCAAACCCGCACCTCCCTTTCCGCGCTGCAAGGGCATTTATCTCTTGCCGCCGACGCCAAAGACCAAACCCAAATGCGCCGTCGCCTGAAGCGAGCGGAAGACCAAGCCGCCCGCGCCACGCGCTTGACCAATCAATTGCTCTCCCACGCCATGGTCATTCACAGGGCTGAAAACCAGGCCATGAGCGAATTTGACCTCAAAAAACTGGTCCGAGATTTGATCACCGATATGTTGCGCGACACCAGCTTGCGCGAGGTTAATCTGACCCTTGATGATGCCAGCGTGGACAATGACGAAGCGATGATTTATGGCGACCAGATATCCATAAATGAAGCGCTCAAAAATCTCATCGAAAATGCCATTCGACATGGGCCGGAGAAAAACGAAATCACGTTGCGCTTAACACCACAGGGGGAGGATCACATCGCCATTGAAGTGGAAGATGAAGGCCCCGGCATTCCCATTCACCAAAGGGAGACAGTTTTGCAACGCTTCAAATCTCTGGATATCAACGCGAAAGGCTCAGGCCTGGGCCTCGCCATCGTCAAGGAGGTGGTCGATGCTCACAGCGGCGAGTTGCAATTGCGGGAGAGCCCAAATGGCGGTCTTCTCGCGCGTATGATCTTTCAAGCGCAACGCCTTGCTGCCATCCTGTTGCTGGCGATTGTCGGCCTCGGTTCCTTTGCGCAACTACAGCCTGCCCGCGCCGACGCCACAGTGCTTGAAATATGGGGAGCAACTGATAAGTCCGCCTTCCAACCCGTTGTTGATGCCTTTATGGCCGCCAATCGCGGCGTCAGCGTCAAATACACAGAAATCCTAACCGCAGACCTTTATCGCCGCATACTCAACAATGATCCAGACACGCCGGATATCGTGATGAGTTCGGCGATGGACCTGCAAATTGATCTGGTTAACAAAGGCTTCGCGCAAGCAATCCCAGCGCAGGCGTTGCCCAACCTCAAATCATGGGCATCATGGCGATCAGAACTATTCGGCTACACTTTTGAACCGGCAGCCGTGATTTATCACAAGCCCACATTTGAAGGGCAGAGCCTGCCTGAAACCCATGCGGAAATGGCCAATTTCATTCGCGACAACGAAGATTTGCTGCGGGCGCAAATCGGGTATTACGATATTCGAAAATCTGGCGCGGGCTATCTGCTCGCCACGCAAGAAGCACGGCTGTCACAACAGTTTTTCCGCATCGCGGAAAGCTTGGGACGGGCCGGCGTACGCGTTTTTTGCTGCACCGGCAGCATGATAGAAGCCACGGCCCGGGGCGAACTGAAAATGAGCCTCAACGTGATCGGCTCATATGCGCTGAATGCCCTGGAAGATAATCCAGATTTGGGCGTGCATTTCTTTGACGATTTTAACCCGGTTATGTCGCGAACAGTGTTTGTCGCCAAAGCAGCCGACAATCGCGAATGGGCGCGGAATTTTGTGCAATTCCTGCTCTCCGACGCCGGGCAATCCGTGATTTCCGAACGGTCCGGCCTCCTGCCCATTTCAGAGAAATATTTGAGCATCAATCAAGCCAATAGGGACAATCTGCTCTCAATCGATTCTGGCCGCTTTGTGCCTATCCGGCTGTCGATCGGCCTGTTGACCTATCTCGATCAGATGAAACGCGAAAAGTTTTTGGAAAGCTGGCAACAAGCCGTGCAAAATATCGACTAGGACGCGGCCGCGATGAACGCATCAAATAAAGCGTTGCCGGGATGTTCTTCGCGACAAAACTTCTCCTGGTGCCATTGCACCCCGATGGCGAATTTTTGATCCGGTAATTCAATCGCCTCGATTATTCCATCATCAGAATAAGCGCCAATTACCACAGTATCGGGCACAGCAACCAATGCTTCGCGATGCAAACTATTGACCTCAATTGAGCGCGCTTTAGTGATCGTGGCCAATCTTGTCTCCGGCACAATATCCACTTCATGCCACAAATCGGCCCCATCATGTCTGCCAACATGCTCGGTCGTCACCAGATCAGGCGTCATCTTGGCGCCGCGAATACAGGCCAAAAGCTGCATACCGGCGCAGATACCCAACACTGGCTTGTCGCGCGCGAGAAATGCCTCCACCAACTGTAACTCCGATTGAAAACGGTCGCTTGCTGGCGACTTTGATGTCCAATCCTGTGCGTAGAAGTGATCGGGATAGGCAAACCGCCCGCCTGGGCACAAAAGGCCATCATAAATATCAGCTGCCTCAATCAATTGGCCTGGCGAAAAGAATAGTCCAACAGGTTGGCCGCCCGCCCGCACTATCGCCTCGACATAGTTTTTGCCCAACTCATAGCGGGTGCCGCCTTCACTCGTATTCTCATCCAACAAAATCGCAATTTTAGGCAGCATTCTCACTCCTCGCACACGGTCGACACAACGCAATTGTCTTGCAACCTAACGCACCCTATGGCACCAGTTGCCGCTATGACAAATTCAAATTTTGCGATCATCGGCGGTGGGCCAGCGGGTTTAGCAGCGGCAGAACTTTTGGCCCAACATGGCCACGATGTCACCATCTATGAGGCCATGCCCACCCCGGCCCGCAAATTTTTGATGGCAGGCAAATCTGGCCTAAACATCACCCACAATGAAGAATTTGACCAGTTCAAATCTCGCTATGGTCGCGCCAGAGCCGCCCTCGCGCCAGCACTTGACGATTTGATGCCCATGGATATTCGCCGCTGGGCCAATGAAATGGGAGCAGAAACATTTGTCGGCTCCTCTGGTCGCGTGTTCCCGAAGGCCATGAAAGCGTCACCATTGCTGCGCAATTGGCTGGGGCGGCTGAACGATTTAAACGTTACCCTTAAAACCCGACACCGCTGGGCCGGATTTGATGCCGACAAATTGGTGTTCAACACCCCCGAAGGTATAGTGAAAGCCCAGCACGACGGCACCATTCTCGCCCTCGGCGGCACCTCATGGCCCCGTTTGGGTGGCAACGGCGACTGGATTGAATATCTAAATCAGCTTGATATCGATATTGCGCCCTTCCAACCCGCCAATTGTGGATTTGTGGTGGAATGGAGTGACCATTTTAAAGAAAAGTTTGCGGGCGCGCCCATCAAATCCGTTGGGGCCACAAGCGATTTTGGCACCCAATTGGGCGAGTTTGTCATTACAAAGAATGGTGTTGAAGGCAGCCTGATCTACCACCACAGCGCCGCTTTACGCGACGCAATCGCGGAAAAAGGTAAGGCCGAATTGGTCCTTGATCTGGTCGCCGGCCAAACGGTGGAAAAGCTCATAACCAGACTGGAAAAACAAAAGCCCAAGCAAAGCCTGTCCAACCTGTTGCGCAAAGGCGCCAAACTCACCGGCGCGAAGGCCGCGCTTGTGCGCGAGGTGCAACCTGACGTCAGCAAACGCACGCCAGCAGAACTCGCACAATTGATCAAGGCACTGCCCTTACCAATCATCGCGCCCCAACCGATCACCCACGCCATTTCCAGCGCAGGCGGCGTGAAATGGGATGAAATGGATTCCAACTACATGCTCAGAAAGCGCCCCGGCCTTTTTGTAGCGGGTGAAATGATTGATTGGGAAGCGCCAACGGGTGGCTATCTGATCACCGCTTGCTTGGCCACGGGCCGCGCCGCGGCATCGGGGTTGATGCAATGGGCTATTCAGAAATAAACCGCTTTTGCATTTCCGCTTCTTGCAGCGACATCAGGGTTTGCGCGGTCGCCATATGGTCACCCATAATCTGATGTGCAGCTGCCGCATCGCCATCGCGCAGCGCCTGCACCAGATGCTCCTGATAGTCCCGGCCTCGCTGCCAAAGCTCGACATTCGGTGGGTTATATAATTTGCGATAAACCGTAAGATCCGCCAGCATGTTGGTCATAAAGTCGATCAAAAAACCCAGCAGCTTATTCTTGGACTGCGTGGCCAGCAAAGCGTGAAACCGCAGCGAGGCGATATGTTGCTCGCGCTCTTCATCCGCCGACTGGGCCGGCTCCGGATAGCTGGCAATATTGGCCTCAAGCTGGTCCAAAAACTCATCCGACAATTTGCCCGCGAGCGAAGCGGCCAATTGTGGCTCCAGCGTACAGCGCAGCTCATAAATGTCAGCAATGGTCAGATCTTGGAAATAGAAATAATTCCCCAGCAAGGCCCGCGCCCGCTGCTTGGACACTTCGTGCACGAAGCTGCCGCCACCAGGTCCGGTGCGGGTGCGCACCAAGCCCTGCGCCTCTAATATCCGCATGGCTTCACGGATGGTGCCTTTGGCCATGCCAAACTGCTCGATCATCTCCGGTTCGCTTGGCAGGCGATCACCCTTTTTAAGCCCTTTTTCCACCACCCAGTCTTTTATGGCTTCGGCTACGCGGACAGGCCGGCTCAGCCGTGGCTCATCCTTTGATTGGGTTGTGACAAGCGGCAAAGTGATCTTCTCCCATTTCGATTAGCGCCGGATCAGTGGTTTCGCAAATGTCAGTAGCATATATACAGCGCTTGGCAAACGGGCAGCCCTTTGGCGGGTTGAGCGGATCAGGCAATTCATCGGCCTTTTGCTTTGGCGCTTCCAGCGCCCGCCCCACCACTGGCGCACTATCCGCCAGCAATTTGGTGTAGGGGTGTTTGGCATGTTTGAAGATGGCATCGGCTGGCCCAACTTCCACAATCGCCCCAAAATACAAAACCATCACCCGATCACTCACCGCTTCCACAACTGCCAAATCATGGCTGATGAACAGGTAAGTGAGGCCAAACTCTTTCTTCAATTCCGCAAGCAGGTTCAAGACTTGCGCCTGCACCGACACATCCAGCGCGGACACAGGTTCATCTAAAATCAGGATACGGGCCGCCGCGGCCAAAGCCCGCGCAATGCCGATCCGCTGCGCCTGCCCACCGGAAAATTCGTGCGGATAGCGATCCAAAAACTCTTCCCGCAGATTGACCGAAGCAAAAATCTCGCTGATCCGCTTGCTCCGCTCGGCTTTGCCCATGCCATGCAACCGCTTTAACGGCGTTTCAATAATCTGACGGATGGTTTTACGCGGGTTCAGGCTAGAGATCGGGTCTTGAAACACATATTGGATCATCTGGCCAAACTCGCGGGGGTTGGCCTTGTCCTGCACTTTGCCCTCAATCTGAATGTCGCCTTCGCTGGGCGGCAACAGCCCCACCAGCATCCGCGCCAAGGTGGACTTACCACAGCCACTTTCACCCACAATGCCCAGCGTTTCACCATCACGCACATCAAAGCTCATGCCACGCACGGCCTTCACGCCCTGCCCTTTCGTGAACAGGGTTTTGCCTACCTCAAACGTCTTGGTGAGGTTTTTCACTTCAAGTGCATTCATGATGTCACCTCAGTTTGGCTAACCTTATCGGGAAATAGGCACCGCACGGCGCGGTCGCCATTTGGCTCTAGCTTGATCTCACCTTGCCTGCACACATCTTGCGCAAACTCGCACCGCGGCGCGAACGCACACCCTTGCGGCAACCGATCCACAGCAGGGGGCAACCCGGCAATGGCGTGCAATTCGCGCTTGCCGCCGCCCAATTCCGGCACACAAGCCATCAATCGTTTGGTATAAGGATGTTGCGGATCATCAAGAATAGCAGCTGTTGGCCCCTCTTCCACGATGCGCCCCGCATACATCACCGCGACGCGATCACACAATTGCGCCACCACGCCAAAATCGTGGGTGATGAAGACAATCGCCAAGTCACGCTCGCGCCGCAAATCATCCAGCAACGACAAGATTTGTGCTTGCACCGTCACATCCAGCGCCGTCGTCGGTTCATCCGCGATGATCACATCCGGCTCGTTGGCCAACGCCATGGCGATGGACACACGCTGGCGCATACCGCCAGACATTTCGTGCGGATAATTATCCACCCGCCGCGCCGCATTCGGAATGCGGACGGAATCGAGCAACTCAATTGCCCGCGCCCGCGCTTCTTTTTGCGGCATACGCCGGTGTGCCTGCATCGCCTCGATCAGTTGATCCCCAACCTTATAGAGCGGGTGCAGCGTGGACAGCGGGTCCTGGAAAATATAGGCCACACGGTCGCCGCGCAGCGCGCGCAATTCGTCGTAAGATGCGCCCACAAGATCATTGCCCTGAAAGCTAACCGCGCCGCCCACAATTTTGCCCGGCGGTGAGGCCACCAGCCCCATCACCGACAAGGCGGTGACCGATTTGCCAGAGCCAGACTCGCCGATAATGCCAAGGCACTCGCCCTTATTCACTTTAAGCGAAACGCCGCCCACCGCTTTATAAGTCCGGTCACCAACATGAAATTCGGTGCGCAGATCCTGCAGCGCCAACAAATCATCGCTCGCAACTGGCGGCGTCTCTTTGCGTTCCACAATTGTGGCAGGCAAAGGCCGCGACAGCGCGCCCGATTTCAAGCGCGGATCAATCGCATCCCGCACGCCATCGCCCAGTAGATTGATCGACATGACGATCAAAAAGATCATGATGCCCGGCACAATCGAGGTGTGTGGTGAGGTGATCAGTGCGGCGCGCGCCTCCCCAAGCATAGAGCCCAAATCCGCCTGTGGCGGTTGCGACCCAAGGCCGAGGAAGGACAGGCCCGCGGTTTCCAAAATCATCCACCCCACAGTGGTCGACATGGCAATCACAATCACCGGCAACACATTGGGCAAAATTTCAGACAATATGATCTGGATATTGCTCATGCCGCTCAGCCGCGCCGCATCGACAAACTCTTTGTTGGCCAACCCAACCGTGACGCCACGTATATTCCGCGCGAAAAACGGGATATTGACCGCAGCCACAGCGATCAAAGCGTTGATCAGCCCGGGCCCAAGCGCCGCCACAATCGCCAGCGCCAGCAGGATATAGGGAAAGGCCATCAGCATATCGACAAGCCGCATAATCACATTGTCCGTGCGACCACTCAAAAAGCCGGCGACAATCCCGATGGTCGAACCGATAAAGGCCGCGATTAAAGCTGCCGCTGCACCCACCGCCAGCGACAATCGCGTGCCCCACATCAAGCGGGAAAGCAGGTCGCGTCCCAAATGATCAGTGCCCAATAAATGGCCATCCGAGAAGGGCGGCATAAAGCGGTCCCCGGTCGCGGTGATGTCAGGATCGGGCAGCGGCAAAATCGGCGTCAACAGTGCCAGCAGCAAAATGAAAGTCAGCACGACAGCGCCAAGGCCTGCCAAACGGTTGCGGAATAATAGTTTGAGAAACTGGATCATGATTTGATCCTCGGATCGAGAAGAGACTGGGCCACATCAACAATAATGTTGAACAGCACGTAACAGGCCGCGACGAACACCACACCGCCTTGCACCAGCAAAATATCGCGTTTCAAAATCGCATCCACCAACATGCGGCCAATGCCAGGCCATTGGAAAACCATTTCAATATATACCGCGCCGGACAGCACAAACCCGGCTTGAATGCCGAGCACAGGAATGATGGTCACCATCGCTGATTTCAGCGCGTGCCCCAATATCACCTTGCGCTCGTGCACGCCCTTGGCGCGTGCGGTGCGGATATAGTCTTGCCGCAACACCTCAAGCATCGCCGAGCGCGACATTCGCGCTACGACACCTGTCGCCACCGCAGCCAAGGCCAATGCCGGCATCACCAAATGATTGAGCAGATCAGGCAAATCGCCGCCGCCATAAATGGCGTACATGCCCGAAACCGGGAACCAGCGCAGCCGCACCGCAAAAACCAAAATCATCACCATGCCCAAAAAGAAGGACGGAATTGAAATGCCGATCAACACGGTGAAGGTGATGGCTTTGTCGGCCCAGCCATACTGCCGGGCAGCGGAAATCACCCCGGCCAAAATGCCAAATATGGCGCAAAGCACAAAGCTGATGCCCGCCAAAATAAGCGTCGCGCTGAACCGATCGAGAATTTCATCCAGAACCGGCCGGTTCAATGAAAAGGAGCGCCCGAAATCACCAGTGAGCATATTGCCCAACCAAATGAAATAGCGCTGAAACAGGGGAGCATCCAGGCCAAGGTCTTTATTGATTTTTGCCACATTTTCCGGTGTCGCATAGGCGCCCAAAATTGCGGTCGCCGGATCACCGGGGATCATCGCCATGATCAAAAACACAATGAGCGTAATGCCGAATAAAACCGGAATGGCCGATATCAGCCTTTTGAGAATATAGGCAGCCATTATTCCCCCCTATCAAAGAAATTGGCGGACGTTATGCCCGCCAATTCAGTTTTAGTTCTTGGTCACATTCTGCAGGTGAAGCAAGAAGGATGGTTCGAGATCGAAATTCTCCACCCGGTCGTTGGTCACTGCATTTTGCTTCCAGTTGGCCACAAACACCCATGGCGCGTCTTCTTGAACGATAACCTGCATTTCACGATACAGTTCAGCACGTTCCTCTTGGCTTGTAGATGTGCGGGCTTTTTCAAGCAGCTCATCCACTTTTTCATTGGAATAATAGCCAGAGTTGAAGCCACCATTTTCGGGCCATGCGTCTGTGCGCAGGGCAAGATAAGGCAAGGTGTCTGGATCGTTGGTCATCCACGCCATCTCAGCCATATCAGCTTTGCCTTCAAGGCCAGGGTTCACTTCACCCAAGAAGGTGTTCCACTCATAAGTCTCGATTTTCACATCAAGCCCCACAGCAGCCAAATCCGCCTGAATGGCCGTGCCCATGGCAACCGGATCAAGCATGCCAGATCCGCCTTCGGTGACATAGAAGGTCAACTCAGCACCTTCCGCACCCGCTTCGGCCAACAATTCTTTGGCTTTTTCCGGATCATAAGGATATGGGTCCAGCTCTTCATTATATGCCCACGCAAACGCAGGTGGTGTTGGGCCAGCAGCAACTGCGGCTGTACCTTCCAGCACATCATTCACAAGTGCTTCTTTGTTGATGGCATAGTTGGCGGCCTGACGCACAAGCTTGTTGGCAAATGGGCCTTCTTTGGCGTTCAAAATCAGGAACCAAACGTGCGGACCAGCTTGCTCAACAATGGTGAAATCATCACCTTGGAATTGAGACAATGCGGTTGGCGGTACTTCCACCATCATGTCGATACCACCAGCGAGCATTTCAGCCACGCGGGTATTGGCATCTGTAATCGGGCGGAACACAACGGCTTGCACACCGGCTGGCTCACCCCAATAATCGGCATACCGATCTACAACAACACGCTCATTTGATGCCCATTCAACAAATTTGAATGGCCCTGTGCCTGTTGGGTGACGACCAATATCCTCACCATGCTCTTTCACCGCAGCGGGTGACACCAACAAACCTGTTGGGTAAGCAAGGTTCGACATAAATGGCGCATATGGCGCGTTCAACTTGAACTTCACTGTCAAATCATCAACCGCCATCGTTTCTTCAACAGCAGAGAAGAAGAAGGCCAGCGGGAATGGACCTGTGTTGTGATAAGGGTGATCCTCATCCAACATACGGTCAAAGTTGAACTTCACCGCTTCAGCGTTCAATGGCGTCCCATCATGGAAGGTAACCCCTTCACGTAGCTTAAAGGTATATTCAGTGCCATCTTCGCTAATGTCCCAGCTTTCAGCCAAAGCCGGAGCAACTTCCAATGTGCCGGGCTTGTAGCGCACCAAGCCTTCATAAAGGTTCACCAGAATCCGAAAATCATTAACCGCGGTGACAGCCGCCGGGTCCAATGATTTTGGTTCTGCAATTTGGCCCACCACCAGCACGTCCGCTGGCGTTTGCGCATGGGCGCTTGTGAGCGCGGGGAACATCCCCAACGCTGCGATAGAGGCCGCGACGAATGCGCGACGCGTTAATTTCAGAATTTGCATATTGACCTCCCTTTCGGATCAAACTGTATTTATCATGATAAATTGCAAGCGTCAATTTTTCATGATAAATAGAACCCAAGGAGCTATTATGACATACTCAATTCTTGTGTTCGATCCAGAGACCAAGCAACTTGGCGCCGCTGCGGCCACCGGCTCACTTTGTGTGGGTGGCTGGGTGTTACGTGGGCGCGTCAATGTGGGGCTCTCCGCCAGCCAAGGCGCCGCCCCCAGCACATTCTGGCGCGACGATATTTTAGATTTATTGCAGCAAGGAAAAGCCGTTGAAGAAGCGGTGAACACGGTAACAGGTGCCGATCAGGGCCGCGAATCGCGGCAGTTGGCAGCCCTTGATTCGAAGGGCAATGCAGCGGCCTTCACCGGCAGCAAGAACACGCAGATCGCTTTGGCCCAAAAGTTTGAAAATGGTGTCGCCTCTGGCAATCTTTTGGCGCATGAAAATGTTATTTCCGATGCCATTGCAGGCTATCAGGAAGGCAACCGCCATATGGGCGAACGCCTGCTTAGTGCGCTCCATGCAGCGCAGGAATCCGGTGGCGATTCCCGCGGCCTCATGTCCGCTGCGATGTTGATTATATCACCCAAGGAAGCGCCCATAGATCTGCGCATCGACTATAGCGAAAAGCCACTCACAGATCTGAGTGCGCTTTATGAGCGGGCTATGACGGGTGAATATCGCGACTGGCACCTCACCGTACCGACCTTGCAAAATAGGGAACGTGGCCTTGATTGATTGGGGACAATTGGCGGCTGAACGCCTTACCGAAATCGCAAAAATCTCTGAAGACGGACCCGGCGTAACCCGCCTGCCCTTCACACGCGAACATGCCGACGCATTGGCGCTGATTGAGGGCTGGATGCGCGATGCCGGGCTGGAAACACATTTGGACGCAGCAGGGACATTGGTTGGCCGAACAAGTTTTACCGGGGCCAGCCAGACGCTCTATATGGGGTCGCACCAAGATAGCGTCCGCCATGGTGGAGCCTATGACGGCATTATGGGCGTTGCTCTGCCCATTCTTGCCCTCAAAAAGCTCAGTTCCGAGGGCAAAACGCTGCCGTTCAACGTCGAAATACTTGCCTTTGCAGACGAGGAAGGCGTGCGCTTTCCCACCGCACTAATTGGTTCGCGGGCGCTTGCCGGCACCTATGACCCTGCGGTGCTTCACCTGAAAGATCGCGATGGCATCTCCATCGATAAAGCGATGCGCGCCTTCGGCCTTTCGCCAGAAAATATCCCGAAACTTAAGCGCAATAACAATCAGGCTTTGGGCTTTCTTGAAGTACATATTGAGCAGGGCCCCATGCTGCAGGATGAAGATTTGTCCCTTGGGGTGGTGACCGCCATATGCGGCATTGAACGCCATAGCGTGACCTTTCATGGCGTGTCCGGCCACGCGGGCACCTTGCCCATGCGCAACCGACAAGACGCACTCGTGGGCGCGAGCAAGCTGATCAGCTTTGTGCATGAGCTTGCGCTGAATACTGAGCATCTGCGCGCCACGGTGGGTGCGCTCGACATTTCGCCAAATGTGGTGAACTCCGTGCCCGATGAAGCAAGGTTGACCGTGGAAATGCGAGCGCCAGATGACGCAATTCGCGCCGAAGCCGCACAAAAAATAGAAGATCAGGCAAAAGAAATCGCCGACAGGCATGGTCTTACAATAAGCTACGACAAGACCTACGCCCAGCCAGCACAGCAATGTGCCGACAGCCTGACCCAACCGCTTTCAAAGGCGGTAGAGGCGCAACTGGGGCGGACACTTGCCCTACCCTCCGGCGCGACGCATGACGCGTCGGCCATGGCCGATCTTGGCCCCATGGCCATGATGTTTGTGCGCTGCAAAGATGGCATCAGCCATAACCCAGAGGAATATGCGGCACCCAGCGATATGGGCGATGCAGTGCATGCCCTAGCATCTTTTATCGAGAATTTGGCGAAGACGGTTTAATCAACCGCCTTTAAAGCCATTCATAAAAGCGGTCAGATTGTCGCCCAGCTCATCGCACAAATAGCCACCCTCTTGTATCATCACGCACGGCAAATCCATTTGTGCAAAGCGTCGGCCAATTTCCGCAAAGCCTTGTTCGCTGACTGAAAGTCCGCCAAAGGGATCGCCCTCAAAAGCATCCAGCCCGAGCGCAACGACAATGATATCAGCGCCAAAATCCCGCACACGCTCCAGGCCCTTATCAAGCGCTTCTAAAAAGCCCTCATCGCCCGTGCCCATTTTCAACGGTAGGTTGAGGTTGGTGCCCAACCCTTCGCCTTCGCCACGTTCGTGGGCATGACCCCAGAAAAACGGATAATAACGGATCGGGTCCGCATGCACAGAAACCGTTAGTACATCTGGGTCGGCGTAGAAAATGCCTTGGGTGCCATTGCCATGATGCAAATCCACGTCAACAATTGCCGCCCGTAACCCGTTCTGTTTCAAATGCGCTGCCGCAATGGCCGAGTTATTGAAAAAGCAAAATCCGCCTGCCAGATCGGCAAAAGCATGGTGCCCTGGCGGACGGCAAAGGCCATAACTCGCCTTCGCGCCGGCCATAACATCATTGGTTGCGCTCACCGCACTTTGCGCACTCCAATAGGCCGAATGAAAAGTATGTTCAGAGATCGGACATGCGGTGTCGGCCATATGAAACCCAGCTTGGCCAACCGCAGATTTCGGGTAACTCACCGTGCGTCGGTCCGGGTGAATGTTGGGAATGACTTCTGGCGACGCACCATCGATGCGCTGCCACCGGGTATAAATATGGCGCAAAAAGTGGATATATTCAGCACTGTGCACCCGCGCAATTGGCGCCATGCCGTGATCTTCCGTCGCGCTTTGGGTCAACCCAGCCGCATTTGCCCCATCCACCAAAGCTTGCACACGCCCGGGCTGCTCCGGATTAGGCTGTGGCGCCCCAGAGGAAAGAAAATTGACCGGGTTATGCTGTCGCTGGGCTTCGTCAAAGAAAAACTTCATTACAAATATCGTCTCTCGATCGTTTGAGTGTCCGTATCTGGGTTTATGCCCAAAAGCTCTCGTGTTTCTGTGGGGGTCGCCACTTGCTTGCCATTGGCTTCAATCAGGGCTTTCACCTTTTCAACCTGCTGCGCGTTCGATGTCGCCAGCTCGCCTTTGGCAATATAAAGATTATCCTCAAGCCCCACGCGCACATGACCACCAAGGGCAATCGACAAAGCAGCCATTTGCATTTGCGCCCGCCCCGCGCCGATTACCGAAAAGGTGTAATCCGCACCAAACAATTTGTCGGCTGTGTTTTTGAGGAAATAGAGCACCTCAGGCAAAGGCGGCGCACCACCAAGCACACCCAACACAAACTGCAAGAAGAACGGTGGTTTCAACACCCCTTTATTCGCCAAATGGTCAAGCATATAGAGATGAGAAATATCGTAGCATTCTAACTCAAACACAGTTGGTCGCACATCCAGCGTGCGCACAATTTCCCCAATGTCCCGCGGTGTATTTTTAAACACCAGATCGTTTGAGTTGCGCAGAAAAGGCTCTTCCCATTCATGCTTCCAGTTCTTGATCCGGTCCGCCAGCGGATAAAGCGCAAAATTCATGGTGCCTAAATTGAGCGATGCCATCTCAGGCTGAAGTTGAGACGACGCCGACAAACGATCATCCAAACTCATAACGGCTGACCCGCCGGTAGACATGTTCAAAATGGCATCACTTTGCTCCGCTAGTTGCGGGTAAAAGCCCTGCCAATGCGCTGGGTCTGCACTGGGTTGGCCCGTCTCCGGATCGCGCGCGTGCAGGTGCAAAATAGACGCTCCCGCGTCGCTTGCCGCCTTGCCTTCGCGCACCATATCAGCACCTGTGACAGGCAAATGGGGCGACATAGAAGGCGTGTGTATGGAGCCTGTGAGCGCGCAGCTCACAATCACTTTATTGCTCATTCACGCCACCTCTTTGAGATAAAGATCCGCAAATTGGGCCAAAGATTTTTCCAGCAATCCCATCAGTTCATCCACTTGCGCAGCGGAACTGATCAAAGGTGGACAGACCATAAAATGATCGCCTTCTGCCCCGTTGCGGGTGCGCCGCGAATAGATGATCAAGCCATTGTCATAGGCGATATTCACCAGCTTGGCATGGGCATTAAGTTCTTTCGGCAAAACCTGTTTGGTGGTCGCATCTGCCATCAATTCGAACGCCAACAGCAGCCCTTTGCCCCGCACGTCGCCAATGAACGGATATTGAGATTGAAGGTCGCGCAACCTGTTATAAACCATGCCACCAATGCGGCTGGCGCGGGCGCACAATTGCTCATCTTCCACCACATCCAGCACGCCCATGCCAGCGGCGGCCGCCAGCGGCATTGCTGCGTTGGTGAAGCCGTGCAAAAAGCCGCCATGGTCCAGCACATCTTCAACCAGGTCGTTGCGGGAGATCACCGCGCCAAGAGGCACATAGCCCCCGCCGAGCCCCTTGGCGCTGATGATCATGTCAGGCGTGGCACCAAAATGGTCCGCCGCAAAATAGGTGCCTGTACGCCCGCCACCCGTCATCACTTCATCATAGATCAACAACAATCCATATTTATCACAGAGCGCCCGGAGCCCTTCCATATAGCCAGCGGGCGGCACAAGTGCCCCGGTGGAGGCCCCACCTATTGGCTCCACCAAAACCGCCAGAACGCTCTCCGGCCCTTCAGCCAAAATTTTTTCTTCCATCTGCTGCACATAATGCGCCCCGGTGGCCGGATCATCCATGTCCAGCCCATCAAGATAATGCAGCGGCGCGCGCACTTTTGGCATCTCACGCATCATCGGCGCGAACGGATCGGCAAAGGGTGGTGTGCCGGTAACGGCAACCGCGCCAAGCGTTGACCCGTGATAGGAAGGCGTGCGCGAAATGATTTTGAACCGATCGGGTTCACCGCGTGCAATCGTTGCTTGCCGCGCGAGTTTGATCGCTGTTTCCACGGCTTCAGAACCGCCGGAAACAAAGAAAACCTTGTCCAATCCAGCCGGTGCTTTTTGCGCCAGCCGCTTGGCGAAGCGCTCCACAATATCGCTTTGAAAATGCAACCGATAGGCAAAGGTTGCCTTTTGCATTTGCTCGGCCATGCAGGACAAAACATGTGGATGCGAATGTCCAATGTTGGACACCATCGCACCAGAGGAGCCATCGAGATAGCGCTGCCCATCAACATCCCACAAATAGATGCCTTCGGCGCGGTCGATAAATGGCCTTGTCTGCCTGCTTTGATAAAAGAGATGGTCCGACACCGCCTCTAATCTCCAAGCAATGTGCAGTTTTGCGGATCGAAGTGAACTTGGGCCGCCTCGCCCTGATTGAACAGGGCCTGTCCCACAGTATTGATCGCCTGCAACTTTTGGTCGCCGACATGCACAAAATAGCGCACGGACTGCCCCAAATAATCCACAGCTTCCACCGTACCCTTGGCCGAAACATGCCCGGCGGGCAATTTTGCTTTCGCGTCGCTCAATTGAAGTTTTTCGGCCCGCAACACCAGTTTGCCTTTTTGCGAGGCATTGCCTTTCGGCACTTGGGTTGTATCCACCTCCAGCTTGCCAAAATGCGGCAATTCAATCGCCACCTTATCCGCCCCAGCGCCTTCAACAGACACATCCATAAGGTTGGATGCACCAAGGAACTGCGCCACAAATTCGGATGCTGGACGGTTATAAACATCCCAAGGGCTGCCCACTTGCTCAATGCGCCCGTCACGCATCACCACAATATTGTCGGACATGGCCAAGGCCTCACCCTGATCGTGGGTCACAAAAACGGTGGTAACGCCCAGTTTTTCCTGAATATTTTTCAACTCAACCCGCATGTCTTCACGCAGATTGGCATCCAGCGCTGAAAGCGGTTCATCCAACAACAAAACATCGGGTTCGATCACAATTGCCCGGGCCAGCGCGATCCGCTGCTGCTGCCCGCCAGAAAGCTGCGTGGGATAGCGATCGCCCATATCGGGCAATTGCACCAACTCCATCGCGGCCTTAACTTTTTGCTCTACTTCGGCCTTCGACACATCGCGATATTTCAGGCCAAAGGCCACATTTTCAAAAATCGTTTTGTGCGGAAACAGCGCATAGCTTTGGAACACAATGCCCAAATTGCGCTTGTGGATGGGCACAGTATTGACCCGCTGCCCCTTCACCAGAATATCGCCTTCGGTGGGATCCAACAAACCTGCAATCATACGCAAAGTTGTGGTTTTGCCGCAGCCAGATGGCCCCAAAAGCGTGAGAAAACTGCCTTGCTCAATTTCCAGATTGAGCGGATGCACGGCTGTGAACGTGCCAAATCTTTTAACGATGTTGTCTAAGGTAACGGCGGTGCTCATGATGATTTCATCCCGTGCAAAAATGGTGGGCAATGGCATCCATCGCCCACCACATTGATAAAATTAATAGCCCTTTTGAACGCGTCCAAACATCTTGGACCATTCTGCTTCATTGCCATTCCAGTAATCTGGGTTCGCAAAGGTCAAGCCGTCCAATTTGCCTGATGGGTCAAACGCTGGAAGTGTTGGGATTTTTGAACCCAAATCCACTTTTGAAGGATCAAGCGCAGGTGGATAGTTCTGCGCTTCAGCCACCGCGATTGACGTTTCAGGTGCCAACATAAAGTTGAGCAACTCTTCCACCGCACCCAATGGTGAGCCTTTGATCACGAACAGACATTCCTGCCAGCCAAAGCCGTTTGGTGGATCATAATAGCCAATATCGTGACCCTGCTCTTGCAGCGCATAGATACGGCCAGACCAGCCTTCAGTGACATAGATTTCTTCTTCTGCAAGAAGGCTCATCAGTTCCGCGCCAGAACCCCAATATTTAAGGGCCAGATCACGGTGTGTGCGGATCGCATCCCAAACCGCATCCATATCTTGGATGTTGTTCGGATCTTGATCTGTTTGCAGCGCGCCATACCAAATCCGGGTACGCCAATCGCTCCAACCGCCGATTTTACCTTTATATTTCTCATTGAGCATGATGCGAGCGCCTTGCTCTTTCATTTCCTCATCAGAAATATATTTGCGGTTATAGGCTAGGCCTGTGGTGCCATAGTCATAAGGCACACATGAAAGCGCATCGCCTGAAACAGCGCGGAACACATCCACAAGCTTTGGAATAACCAAATCAAGGTTTGGAATATTGTCGGTGTTCAAGGCAGTTGAATAGCCGAGATTGTGATAACGGGCATAATCAAACACGCCAGACAGGTGGGCGATGTTATATTCGCCTTCTTGTGCTGTTTTCACGCGTGCCAAATATTCGTCACCACTGCCGAATGTGCCATCAACCACTTCAATGCCGGTCTTGGCAGTGAACGGGTCAAACGCTTTTTCGCGGAACGCTTCTGAGACAACACCGCCCCAGCCATCAAACCGCACTTGGCTCACATCTTGGGCAAACGCCATGTTGCCGAATGGCATTTGCACGCCATAGGCCGCACCAGCAGCGCCCAAAAGCCCAAGAAATTTCCGACGGCCAATGTCACCATTGCCATACATCTCTCTTAGGCGTTCATATCTTTTAGTATCGTCCATTATTCCCTCCGTAGGATTGTTCGATTTCGATTCTTGCAGCGCTATTTATTGCGCCTTGAGGCAGACCACCTGGCCACGCCAATGCCAATCAATGGCAAACCTGTTGTCAGCATAATCATCACCGCCCCAAGTGCGTTGATCTCCGGTGAAATGGAGTTCCGCAGCATGGCGAAAATCTGGGTCGGCACGGTTTCAACCCCGCCCGGCTTCCAGAAAAGTGTGCCGGTGATGTCGTCAAAAGAAATGGTGAAGGCAAACAGCCCCCCAGCCATGACCGCGGGTAAAATGAGCGGCAGTGTGATTTGGAAAAACGCTTGGATCGGCGAAGCCCCAAGGCTGCGCGCCGCCTCTTCATAATCCTTCTTCACCGCCACCAGCCGTGCTTGCACCACAAGCACAACAAAGGGCAGCGTGAAAATCACATGGCCCATCAAAAGCAAAAAGAAGCTTTTAGGGATATTGAGCATTTGTAAAAACAACAGCAACGCCACCGCCAGCACCACTTCGGGCACCAAAATCGGCGCGATCAACAAGGTACTAATGCTGTTTTTGCCCGGAAAATCATACCGCACCAACGCCAGCGACGCCAAAACGCCAAGGGTGGTCGAAATAATCGCCGTCATCAAACCAAGGGTCAGAGAGGTTTGAAATGCCCGCACAATCGCGTCATTTTCCCATAGTGCCACGAACCAGCGCAGTGAAAAGCCCGTCATGGGAAAGGCCCCGAACTGGTTGGCGTTGAAGGCAAGCAAAATCACCACCGCCACGGGCAAAAACATGAAGGTATAGACCAAAATAGTCCAAGCTCGAATAAGGGGCCAACCGCGCATTATCCTATCCCCTTCGCAATCTGTCCCAGTCCCATAAACCGGTTATAGGTGAGCACCACCGCGCCCAGCACCACCAGCAACATCAGCGAGAGCACTGCCCCCAGCGGCCAATCGAGCTGCGTGATGATGGCTTCAAAGACCAGGTTGGCAAACATGGCATCGGTGGGACCGCCAAGTATAACCGGGGTGATATAGGTGCCAGCGCCAAGCACGAAGCACAACAGCCCCCCGGCTGCCAAACCTGGAACTGATAGGGGAAGCGTCACTTCCCAAAATGTCTGCATTGGATTTGCACCCAAGGAGTTCGCCGCGTCTTCCAACGCGCGATCAATCCCATCAAGGCTCACATAGGTATTCAAAATCATAAAGGGCAGCAAAAAGTGCACCAGACCCAAAATAACGGTGGTCTCGTTGTAAAGCATCTGGATCGGCTCATCGATCACCCCAACCGCCAACAACAAGGAGTTAAGCGCGCCGGAAACACCAAGAATGTTGATCCAACTCATGGTGCGGATAATGTAGCTAACCCAGAACGGCAGCATCAAAAGCAACAGCAAAAAGCCCCGATTGACGCCCCGCGCCCGCGCCACAAAATACGCCACAGGGTAGCCCACAAATGCGCACACAATAGTCGTGATCGCGGCAATGCGAATGGTGCTCAACAAAATGTCGCGGTAAAACCGATCGGTGAGTGCTTCTTGCCAATTGCCAAATGAAAACGCGGCTTCAACGCCGCCCACGGAGGTACGCAACCAAAAGGAATACACCACGATAAACATCAATGGGATCACCAACAACAGCGCGATGGTCACCAGTGCTGGGGAGAGCAGCACCCATGGAGCCCTCTTCTCACTCTGTTCAATTGTTGCCATTAGTCCCCTCCAATAGGCATAGGTTTGGATATCCCCATCCATAAATCAAATAGATATTTACAATCTTGATTATTGATTTAATCTATACCTATGGATAGAGATGCTGAAAACCTAGCCAGACAGCTAGATTGGAACCTTTTGCGCATGTTTGTGGTGTTGGTGGATTCTCGATCCATCACCCTTGCCGCGTCCAGATTGGGCCTGCAACAGCCCAGCGTTTCCTCGGCGCTCAAGCGTTTGGAGGAAACTTTAGGCCGGAAATTGATTGAGCGCGGCCCCGGCAAATTCAATGTCACCGATGCAGGCAAACAGCTTTATCGCGAAGCTGTGGATATTAATGGATCAATCCTGCGCCTCTCCACTTTGATGCGGGATATTCAAGAAACCGTACAGGGCCACGTCAAAATCGCCATGGCCAGCCATGTGCTTTGCGAATTTTTTGATGACATTCTGGGCGATTTTCATATTCAGCACCCGCAAGCCACCGTTGAAATCATCGTTGGTCCCAGCCACCATGTGATTGAGCAAGTGGTGTCACGTCAGGCCAGCTTTGGCATTTGCCTTGTCTATAACAAGCATCCCAAGCTGCACTACAAGCACATGTTTCGTGAGCATTTTGGCTTATACTGCGGCCCGAAACACCCGCTTTTCGGGAAGAAAAACCTCACCACCAAAGATTTGGCAGGCAACAATTGGGTGTCGTTCACGACCGACCAATTGTCAGATGTGCTGCGCCCGGTCACGCTGTTGCGCGCCAAAGCGGCGCCGGAGGATGCTGTCGTTGGGTCATCTGCCAACCTTGAAGAGGTGCGCCGGATGATTCTCTCAGGGTTAGGCATTGGCCCGCTGCCGGTTCATGTGGCGAAACGTGACGTAGAAATGGGCTATTTGCACCGCCTGCCGCCCTATGACGATCCGCCGGAAATCGATGTTTATGTCACCACCAACCCGGCGACCAAGCTCAATCGCGCTGAACATTTGCTGCTGAAAAACCTCACGGACCGCATTGATTCCATCCCCCTTGAAGATCGCATCTTTGGTGGATAGTTCATGCCAATCAGTGCCTTGACCAATCACGCCCTCTCGTGGATTGACAAATTAGGTCTCCTGCTTCTTATTAGAGGCTAGATGGTTCCAGGGCGTTCTAACGACAAACTGGATGAAAAGGGAATATGGTGCGATCGACCCAAACAGGGGATCAAGTCCATAGCTGCCCCCGCAACTGTGAGCGGATAGCGAGCTGAGATCACCACTGGCCAAGTGCCGGGAAGGTTCAGACATCGCAATGACCCGCAAGTCAGGAGACCTGCCATCGCATAATATCAACCACAATCGGGCGGGGTGTCCCGGTAAGGAGTAGCGATGAATATTCTTGCGGCCATTTGGCCCATTCAAAATTGCTGTACCGTACCCACCCTGGGGAGCGGACAATGCAATTTGAAATCTTCCTAGTTAGTGCAAGTTACGTATCAAACCGCAAATTTGCGGCGTTAGCAGAAACTTTAGTGGCGGCGAATGAAACGCCGTGTGACGTGGTGCGCCTTGAGCACCAAGGCGACCATATGTTCAATGCGCTGGATCGCGCCTTGGCCAATGGCGCAACGCGAATTGTTCTGCGGCCTATTGGCATTCCCTTTTCGCAAAGCCTGCGCAAATGGGTGCCGAACGCAGCGGCAGATTGGCTCACCCGCCAGCCTGCCCATCAGGTAAAATTGGCGATTGCGGCCGATCTTGATGAAGATCAGGAATTGCTCAAACTGGTGGCCAACCGCCCCTATCGAGCTGAACCAATCGCACCCAAAATTGACGGCATGAATGGCAAAGGTTGGGATGAACCACCGGCCTATGAGCATCATTTGCTGGTGTGTACAGGCCCGCGTTGCCATATGCGCGGCAGCTTTGGTCTGCTCGAGCCCCTCAAAGCCGCTGTGCAACAAGCTGGCCTCGGCTCGAAATGCTTGATCGCCAGCACGGGTTGTCTGTTTCCCTGCAACAATGGTCCTGTGGTGGTTCATTACCCCAAGGGCGACTGGTATCAGCTCAATTCAGAACAGGACGTGGCAAAGTTCGTCGATGACGTGCTGATCCATCAGCGCACATCACCATTGCGTCTGCCCTTCGCACCGACACCGGCTGAACCATCGCCGGAGAAGGCAATGCTGCATGCCAACGAGTGAAGCTGAGCACAAAAAATAGCAGGCAATTCACACTTGCCAACCGCACAACACGTAATGTAATAACATTACAAAAATGAATTGAAGACAGAATAATGATCAAAAAAATTGCACTTTCCGCCGTCATCTCCACTCTTATGGCATCGCCATCATTTGCCGACACAATTGAATATGAAAGCTGTGGCGTGCCCATCACCATTGAGGAAGCGCCCACCCGTGCCATCACCCTCAACCAACAGGCAACCGAGGTGATGCTCGCCCTTGGGTTGGAAGATCACATGGTCGGCACCGCCTATTTGGAAGATGAAATCCCCGCGCAATGGCAAGACGCATATAATCAGGTGCCCGTCATCGCGGAAAACTATCCCGCCAAAGAAGTGGTGTTAATTGAAGAACCAGACTTTTTGTTTGCAGGCTTTGCCTCCGCCTTTGCAGAGAAAAATGTTGGCACGCAAGAGGAGTGGAACGGGCGGAACGTCGCTACCTATTTGGTGGACGCCTCTTGCGATCAGTACAATCCGAAGAACGTGCCTGTCACCACAGCGCCGATCCTAAAAGACATTAAAATCATTGGCGACATATTTGGCGTTAAAGACCGCGCAGAGCAATTGATGGCAGAAACCGCCACCCGCATTGAAAAAGTCCGCACCCTCAACCCAGGTGCAGGGCGCTCTGCCTTTTTCTACGATAGCGACGATGACCCTGTTTACACGGCTGGGTGCTGTGGCAGCCCTGCCCTGCTCATGCGCATTCTGGGCTTGAACAGCATCAGCGATGACATTGAAGGTCGCTGGGTGAATGTCGGTTGGGAGCATGTTGTGCAGCACGATCCAGAGATTATCGTGATCAATGATGCGGTTTGGTCGCCGGCCGATGAGAAAATCCAAAAGCTAAAAACTGACCCCGTATTGGCGCAACTGCAGGCGGTTAAAAATGAACGTTTTGTGATTATCCCCTTCTCCCAAACAGTGTTGGGCATGCGCTTTACCGACGGCGTGGAAAACCTCGCGCAACAGATCGAAGAGTTGGACCAATAAGATGCAGGCGGCGCGGCTTCCTCTCATCACAATCGGTGCCTGTATCGCCTTATTTGCCATGGTGATTGCGGGCACCTTTTGGGGCACCGCGCCCATTCCTTGGGATCAAAAACTCGCGGTGTTGCTGCGTGCGCCAGAGGCCAAATCGAGCCTCACCATGATCATATGGGAATGGCGATTGCCGCGCGTCTTGGCCTGTGCCGTGGTCGGCGCCGCTTTGGCGCTGAGCGGCACACTCATTCAAACAGCCCTGCGCAACCCGCTGGCCGATCCCTATTTGCTGGGCTTGTCTTCAGGCGCTTCAGCCGCAGCCGTGGCGGCAATCATTTGGCTACCAGCGGGCATCGTCGCAGCCTTTGGTTTGCCGCTAATCGCCTTTTTGGGTGCCGCAGCGGCTTTCGCCTTCACTCTTTTGATGGCCTATAGCCGCGAACGCCCCATGGACCGACTGCTGGTGATCCTGGCCGGTGTGGCGGTCTCATTGTTGTTTCAATCCTTCACCGCATTCCTGCTCCACATTTCTGAGCCAAATGCCGCCAAGGCGGCGCTCAACTGGCTGATGGGTTCAGCCGCAGGCACCAACTGGAATGATTTACCGCTGATCACCATCGCTACACTTATCGTTGCCGCAATGGCACTCACCCAACATAGACAATTGGATGCATTATTGATGGGCGACGCGCGCGCCACATCACTCGGCGTAGCCACAGGACCACTCAAACTCTCGATATTTTTGGCAACTGCTCTCCTGACGGGCCTCAGCGTTTCCATCATGGGCATTGTGGGTTTTGTCGGGCTGATCGTGCCGCATTTAGCGCGGCAATTGTGTGGCTCCGGCCACAAAAACCTCATTCCCCTTGCCATGATTTTCGGCGCCCTTATTCTGACCTTTACCGACCTGCTATGCCGCACATTGCTGGCCCCGAGCGAACTGCCCTTGGCGGTGCTGCTCGCCTTGTTCGCCACGCCCCCTTTTATCTTTATTCTAAGGCAGACACGCCATGTTGCATAAAGCGCCAACTCCACACACTAATGCGATTTTCAAATTGAACAATGTTGGCTTTTCAATCGGCAGCAAAGCGCTGGTGCAGGACTGCACATTCGAGGTGCTCCAAGGCAGTTTTATGGGCCTTCTCGGCCCCAATGGCGCAGGCAAATCATCCTTGCTGCGTCTGCTCTATCGCGAAAAGAAACCCACCGCTGGCAGCATTGAGGCATTCGGTGTGCCGCTCGAAAACTGGAGCCGCAAAGGCTTTGCCGCCAAAGTGGGCACTGTGCTGCAGGAAAAGGCGCAATTGGCTGGCCTCACCATCGCACAGGTCGCTGGGTTGGGCCTGTTTCCGCTCTCCTGCGCCAAACAGGAGGAAGCCGAGCGTATTCGCGAAGCCCTGGAGTTGGTTGAGCTATGGGACCGACGCGACGAAAATGCCGGTTATTTATCCGGTGGCGAACAGCAGCGTTTGTTTTTTGCCCAAATCTTGGCGCTTGATCCGGAAGTCTATGTGCTGGATGAGCCCAATAATCACCTGGATATCTATTTTCAGATCAGGTTGCTGGACCATATCAAAGCCAAAGGCAAAACCGTTATCGCCTCATTTCACGACATCAATTTGGCCGCACGCTATTGCGACAGTGCAGTGCTGATGCACGAATCCGAAATGGTGGCCAAAGGGCCTTTGGCCGATGTGCTCTCGCCAGAACGGCTAAAAGGCGTCTACCGGGTTGATGCTGAGTTTTCCAACAGCGCCATTGCGATAAACGCCCCCGTCAATCAATTTGCGATGCGCTAAACCTAGCGCACCACATAAACGGAGCAGGTAGAGTGGCGCACAACGCGCGCCGCATTCGGCCCCAAAAGGAAATCACGAAAGTCCGGCTTATGCGCACCGATCACAATAAGATCAGTGCCAGCCTTCTTCGCCGTGTGCAAAATTTCCTCATAGGCGTTGCCCACAGACACGATGTGGCGCACATCCTTGTTCGCCTCAGCACCAACAACACTTTCTGCCACCTTAATAAGGTGATCATGCGCTGCCGCTTTCATCTTATCTGTGTGATCAGCTTCAAAATAGCTGCCGACAACACTCATGCCATAGTCCGGCACCACCGTGATCACATCTAGACGTGCATCGTCCAACTTGGCCAAACGATAAGCCTCTTCCAAGATATGCTTTTCATCATCAGGCCGATTGATATCGACCGCACATAAAACCGATTTACTCATTATGCACTCACCTCCCTCAAGGTTTTTGCACGCCGCGACTGCAAGAACGCCACAAATCCAAGCAAGATAAATGTTGGAATAAACATCAGTTCTTGCGGCAATTGTTGCACCCGCACTTTCGCTTCCTGCAAGGTCACAGGCTGATCACCATAAAAGTCGAAGTCACTCATCTTGTCGAAATATGGAGTGCCCGGGAAGGGTTCTTCCATGAGCAATTGATCACCCTCGGCCATAAAGGCCAATCCGAGCGCATCCAAACGTTCATCAGCAGTGGTGCCTTCATTAAAGTTCAGCACCAAGGTGCGTTCTTTTGGCTCGCCCGTGTCAAAATCCGGCCCGCTCACAACGATCCGCATTTCTTTATCGGCATCAACCGAGCCTACTGTTTCAGTGAAGGCAGCAGATGCCACATCACGATATGGTGGTTGAACTTGGTCCATAAAGAAATCGGGACGGAACAACGCGAAGGCGATCAACACCAGCGCAACACTTTCCCAGATCCGGCTTTTCGTGAGGAACCACCCCATGGTGCCTGCGGTAAAGACCAATATGGCTATGGTCGCGACCACAAATACGATGATCCCTTGCCACCACGTCACATCGATCAACAACAAATCTGTGTTGAAGATAAAGAAGAACGGCAGCGCCACTGTGCGCAATGAATAGAAGAACGCGATAAAGCCCGTGCGGATCGCGTCGCCGCCTGAAACGGCCGCGGCCGCGAAACTCGCCAGCCCCACCGGGGGCGTCACGTCCGCCATGATCCCGAAATAGAACACGAACAAGTGGACCGCGATCAACGGCACAATCAAACCAGATTGTGCGCCCAATTCCACAACAACACCGGCCATCAAACTCGACACCACGATATAGTTCGCCGTGGTCGGCAAGCCCATGCCCAAAATCAGCGAGAGCATGCCAACAAAAATCAGCATCAGGATCAAATTACCGCCCGAGATCAACTCAACCAAGTCGGCCATCACTTGGCCAATGCCCGTCAACGTCACCGTGCCCACAATGATGCCAGCGGTGGCCGTCGCTAGGCCAATGCCAATCATATTGCGTGCGCCTTCAATCAACCCTGCAATCAAATCCATGATGCCCAGCTTGACCTTTTCGCCATAATCACCGGCATTGCGGAAAATGGCTTTCAGCGGACGCTGTGTCAGCAAGATGACAAACAGCAGTGAAGTCGCCCAGAAGGCCGACAACCCTGGTGATTTTTGCTCAATCATCAAGAAGTAGACCAGCACCACAATTGGCAACAGATAATAAAGACCGGCTTTATAAATCTCAGCGATTTCAGGCAGCTCAACATCTTCCGAGTTTGGATCATCTGGCACCAGATCGTCTGTTTTTGAAGCCAACCAAACCAAGCCGACATAGGCCATAAACAACATCAGCGCCAAGACCCAGCCTGCATTCTCCGGCACCAAAGCCGTGACCCAGCGCACTGGATATTGAATGCCGTAACAAAGCGCTGCAAAGCCAGCAAAGAACGCGGCCATGCCACCGATCGTGCGGCCAACAGAAACGACCTTATTGCCCAAAGTCGGCATGTTGCGTTTCACCGCTTCAAGGTGAACGATATAGACCAAAGCAATGTAAGAAATGGTTGCAGGGAGGAAGGCATGGGTGATCACTTCCACATAGGAAATGCCCACATATTCCACCATCAAGAACGCCGCAGCGCCCATCACAGGGGGCATGATTTGCCCGTTCACCGATGAGGCCACTTCAACCGAACCGGCCTGCTCGCTGGTAAACCCAACGCGCTTCATCAAAGGAATAGTGAAAGTACCCGTGGTCACCACGTTTGCGATGGACGACCCGGAAATCAAACCCGTCGCCGCGGAACCAACCACCGCCGCTTTCGCCGGACCACCTTTAAGGTGCCCCAAAGCGCCGAAGGCCATTTTAATGAAATAGTTGCCCGCGCCAGCCTTATCCAAAAGCGCGCCGAACAACACAAATAGGAACACAAATTTCGTCGACACCCCAAGCGCAATGCCGAACACGCCCTCTGAAGTGATCCACATATGGCTCATGGCTTTCTTCAGCGATGCGCCCTTCCAGCGCATAACTTCAGGCACCCAATCAGAAGAGCCAAAAAACACATAGAGCATAAAGATCGTGGCGATGATGGCCATTGCCGGGCCAAGCGCCCGCCTTGTGCCTTCAAACAAAATCAAAACACCGACAAGGGCCACCCACTTGTCAGTATCGTCAGCCAGCCCACCGGCGGCGACAATTTTGTCGTAAAAGAAAAAACCGTAAAGGGCGATAAAGGCACCCAAAATGCCCAAAATCCAGTCTTGCACCGGGATTTTATGGCGCGGACTCGATTTGAGCGCAGGATAGGCCATAAAGGCCAAAAATAGGGCAAAGGCCAAATGCAATTGCCGCGAGTTATTGATCAAATCACTGGGCAAAATATAGTTTGAAAGTGGAGACGCAAGCGCGACCTGAAAAACGGACCACACCAAAGCCACAACCGCCAGAAACAAACCAACGGCCCCTTCAGGGGAACGCGAACCAGCGTCACTCGACGCGACCAACTCCTGCAGTTCAGCTTCGCTCAGCCCTCTGCCATTATCCGAATTCTTGACCATTTTCTCCCCCTTAGAAAACCTTTTGCCTGAGCTTAGAGCCGCAAAGCACAAAGCGCCGTCCCCATGCACAGTATTTAACTATGCCGTAAAAAATGGCAGGGGCGCAAATCGGCCCCCGCCACGCTGTTGATAAGTATGACTTATTCAATCCAGCCTTGTTCGCGATAATATTTCGCGGCGCCATCATGCAATGGTGCTGAAAGGCCAGCAGTTGCCATTTCTTGAGGATCAAGATTTGCAAAAGCAGGGTGCAGCTGTTTGAAGTCATCGAAGTTTTCGAAAACTGATTTAACAACTGTGTACACAGCTTCTTCAGACACGTTGGTTGAGGTCACAAATGTTGCGCCGACACCAAATGTTGATGTGTCTTCATCATTGCCGCGATACATGCCACCAGGAATGGTTGCTGTCCGGTAGAATGAATTGTCATTGATCAAGCCAGTTACAGCTTCACCGTCAACATTCACCAACACTGAATCACATGAAGTTGTGGCTTCCTGGATTGAACCGGATGGGTGACCAACGGTGTAAACCATCGCGTCGATTTGGTTATCACAAAGGGCAGCAGACTGTTCGGCTGCTTTCAACTCTGTGGCCAACTCGAAATCATCCATTGTCCAGCCTTTGGCTTCCATCAACACTTCCATAGTGCCGCGTTGGCCTGAACCTGGGTTACCAATGTTCACGCGCTTGCCTTTGAGGTCGTCAAAGTTTGTCACGCCAGAATCGGCACGTGCCACAACGGTGAAAGGCTCTGGGTGCACAGAGAATACAGCGCGCAGCTCTTCAAACGGACCAGCTTCTTCAAAGCGTGATGTGCCGTTATAGGCGTGATATTGCCAGTCAGACTGAGCCACACCAAATTCCAACTCGCCTTCGCGAATGGTGTTGATGTTGTAAACAGAACCGCCTGTAGATTCTACTGAACAGCGGATGCCGTGATCTTTGCGGCCTTTATTGACCAAACGACAAATCGCACCACCTGTTGGGTAGTAAACGCCGGTAACACCGCCGGTACCGATGGTCACAAACTCCTCAGCTTGAGCAGTTGGCACAACCATAGCGCCAGCAATTGCCGCAACGGCAAAAGTTTTAAGGTACTTATTCATAAGACCTCCCTTTAAAGTTAGACTAGTTTTACGCATTCCAGGTTTCCCCGAACTGTTGATTAAGGCATTCGACTTCGAAAATACGTTGTTTCGCCGCCTTGCCTGATCCCGCCACAAGCATCCCGATGATCGTTTCGATCAGCACGATGGTTGCCGCGTAGGATGAGAAAAATTGTGGGCTGTCTGTCGCCACAATAAACCCAGTGTCGGCTTCCGCCAGCACGGGGCAAGAATGGGTGTCCGTAATCACAATCACCTTCGCGCCCATGCGCACAGCCGCCCGCACACCTTCTATGGTGCGCCGCGCAAATGGTGGTTTTGTGACAACCAACAAAACATCATTTTTGTTGAGTGCAGAAATTTCTGCCCCAAGCGATGCGCCTGCCCGGCCAGCGATGCGCCAATTGGAGGTGAAATAGTTGGCCAGATAAGCCATATATTCCACAATCCCAGTTGAACTCAGCGACCCAAGCAGCAACACGTTGCGGGCATTGCTCAAATAGCGCACCGCCTTCTGCAATCGATCCTGCGGAATATTTTGCGTCAACTGCCCGATATTGGCCGCACAGGCCGCCGACTGCTTGTTCAAAAATGGGGTGCAATCGCCCATTTCAGCTTCCGCCTGCAACTGTGACGCCTTATCGGTCATATTGCTGACGCTGCGCCCAAGCGCACCACGCAACATTTCACGCAATTCTTCATAATTTGAAAAACCAAGCGCCCGCGCCAACCGCGAATAGGTTGCGGGCGAAATGTCACTGGATTCTGAGATGGATCGAAGGGATCGCGTTGCCGTATCAACCTGGTTCTTGACAATATAGTCGGCCGCAGCTTTGAGCTGTTTGCTCAAAGCGCCATATTCAGCCGCCAGTCGTTCCTCAAATTGAACCACTGCAATTGTCCTCGCTTGAAATCCCTCTTTGCAACAAAAATTTTTCATTTGTTTCATGGATTGTCAAGTCTCAAAACATATGTTTCAAATATTAAGTTACAAAATTAGTAGCCAATATTCATCAAAAGATCGACCAATGAGCAAAATTTTTCACCGCACATCTACCCAAATACCCTTAGAAGCCGTTGCCGGCGATGGCGCCTATCTGATCGATCAGAATGGCAAACGATATCTGGATGGGTGCGGTGGCGCAGCCGTGTCCTGCCTTGGGCACTCAGACGAATTTGTCAAACAGGCCATGCGCGACCAACTCGATAAACTTGCATACGCGCACACGGGCTTCTTCACGTCCGCGCCCGCCGAAACACTTGCAGAAAACCTGATTACGTATGCGCCGGGCGATCTCGACAAAGTCTATCTGGTGTCCGGCGGCTCCGAAGCGATGGAATCTGCGCTTAAATTGGCGCGGCAATATTTCATCGATAAGGGCGAGCCCCACCGCCATAAGGTAATCGCCCGACAGCAAAGCTATCATGGCAATACACTGGGCGCCCTGGCAACTGGCGGCAACAAATGGCGGCGCGCGCCCTACGCCCCCATGCTGTTTGAAACCTTCCACATTTCTCCGTGCTACGAATATCGTCACCGCGCGCCAAATGAGAGCGTCGAATATTATGGCAAGCGCGCCGCCAACGAATTGGAAACCGAAATCTTGCGGCTCGGCCCGGAAAGCGTCATGGCATTTGTGGCCGAACCTGTGGTCGGCGCAACCGCCGGCGCTGTGCCAGCGGTTGAAGGATATTTCAAACGCATCCGCGAAATCTGCGACCAATATGGCATCCTGCTCATCCTTGACGAAGTGATGTGCGGCATGGGCCGCACCGGCACCCTGTTCGCATGTGAACAAGATGGCGTCGCCCCAGATATTATGGGCATCGCCAAAGGCTTAGGGGCTGGCTATCAACCCATCGGAGCCATGCTCTGCACAGGTGAAATTGCCGACACCATCCGCGATGGCGCGGGCTATTTTAAAAACGGCCACACCTATTTGGGCCACCCCATGGCCGCCGCTGCGGCAAATGCAGTTTTGCACCGTCTAACCCAGGACGGGCTGGTCGACCGATCCAAACAAATGGGTGTAAAATTCAAGGCTGCACTACAAGACCGTTTCGGTGACCATCCCTATGTTGGCGATATTCGTGGGCGTGGCCTGTTTATCGGCGTTGAAATTGTCGAGGATAGAGAAACCAAGGAGCCGTTTGATCCGGCGCGTAAAATCCACGCGCATCTAAAGCAAAAAGCCATGGAAAACGGACTGATGATCTATCCCGGCAATGGCACAAAAGATGGCATTTCCGGCGATCATATCCTGTTGGCGCCATCCTTTATCATCACGGATGATCAGATCGGCGAACTGATCGACAAGCTGGGCCAAACATTTGATCAGGTTTTTGCCGCATGATTCCGTTGCCGCGCCTGATGGTGGCCCCCAACGGGGCCCGCAAAACCAAACAAGATCACCCGGCACTGCCCGTGACCATTGAAGAAACGGTGCAGACCGCAAAAGCCTGCTTCGAAGCCGGAGCAGATGGGCTGCACGCCCATCTGCGCGATGCGGATCAACAACATATTCTGGACGCAGGCCTCTATAAAGAACTGCTCGCGGAACTACGAATCGCAGTGCCGAAAATGCAGGTTCAAATCACCACCGAAGCGGTTGGCCTCTATCAGCCCCTCGCGCAAATCGAGCTGGTGAAACAAGTTCGGCCAAAATCTGTTTCAATTTCAACCAAAGAACTGCTCTCCACCGGCGACCAAAAGGCCGCCGCAGAGCTTTATCTATGGGCGCAGGAAAACGGTGTCGCGGTGCAACATATCCTTTATGACACCAACGATCTTGCCGCGCTCTATCACATCTGCATTGACCACAATATCAGTCGCGAAAACATCCAATTGCTCTTCGTATTGGGCCGATATACCAGCGATCAGCAGAGCGATCCGTCGATGCTGACTCCGTTTCTGCACCGCCTTGCTGAAATTGAAATGATCGCTGATTGGGCCGTCTGCGCCTTTGGACAGGGCGAAACCGATTGCCTCATCCGCGCACATCAATTGGGCGGCAAAATGCGCGTTGGCTTTGAAAACAATGAGCTCAATCCAGATGGCAGCGTGGCGAAGGACAATGCCGAGCGGGTAACCCTGCTCAATCGCTTGCTTGCAGCCCACTGATCCAATTCTGCACATAGTGATGCGCCTGCCGTATTGCCGCCGCCAGCGCCAGCCCGTCCGCCAAGCCGCAGGCAATCGCGGTCGACAGGGTGCACCCGGTGCCACGCGGGGTAAATGCCTGCGTTTGTGCCGTAAATACAGTCTCACATTGGCTGAGCATCAGCACATCCCGCAGCACATCGCCCTCCCCATGCCCACCTTTCAGCAACACGGCACGGCATGAGTTATGCAACCGCTCAACCCCCAAAATCTCAGCCTCAGGCAGATTGGGCGTGACCAGTGTAACTAACGGCAACAGGCGTTCTTTCATCGCCACGATGCCGTCATCCGAAAGAAGTTGCGCCCCGGAACTTGAGGCAATAACCGGATCAAGTACAATCGGCAAATCGCGCCCTTGAAGGGCATCCGCAACGGCCCCCACCACGGCTCCATCGCCCAACATCCCAATTTTGACAGCCGCAGGCGCATCATCCTCCAATGCTGCTGCAATTTGCGCCTTCACCAAGTCAGCCTCGATAAGTTCGACACGCCGAACCGCAGCATTACTTTGCACTGTCACCGCAGTCACCGCAGGCTTCACCGCAAACCCCAATTCGGTCGCCACAGCGACATCCCGCGACAAGCCAGCGCCGCCGCTGCTGTCCGTCCCGGCAATCACCAATATGCTATGGGGTTTCAACATGCACAGGCCGCCATCAGTGCCAAATTCTTGTGCCCCTGCGCCTGCAATTGCTTGGCCCCGCGCCATGCCCGCAACCCGGTGTGGCAGGCCAACACCAAACGCTGATCGTCAGGAAAATCAGCCCCTGCCAGCCCATCAATCTGCCGCCGCTGCGCCTGCACCATGATCATCTCTGGCGCTTCACCTTCACCCCGAAGGTCGAACACCAGATCATCACACCGCACCCCATCACGCCCCAAAAACGGCCAAACAGCTGACGGCTCTGCCGCCCCCAAAAAGCTAAAGCTCGAAAAGCTAAGGTTCCGCGCATCCATGCGCACCATCTGCCCCAAGGGCGACGGGCTTTGCCCCAGCAGCACCGCCAACACCATTTGGGCCTGCATCGCCCCGATCATGCCCACCACCGGGCCAAGCACCCCGGCCGTGGCGCAGTTGGCCGCTTGTGTTGGCAGGTCCGGGAACACGGCCCGCAAACTCGGCGCACCGCCGCAAAAGCCGCCCGCATATCCCGCCTGCCCGAGCACGGACGCAGAAATCATTGGCTTTTTCTGCGCCAAGCATTGATCCGACAAGATATAAGACACCGCGAAACTATCCGCCGCATCCACCACAATATCCGCGTCCGCCACCAAAGATTCCGCATTGTCCGGCGTCAACGCCTCAGCAATCGCCTGCACCACAATATAAGGATTGCGCGCCAAAAGTTGATCCCGCGCTCGCTTGGCTTTAAACGCGCCAATATCTTTGGTTTCAAACAGGGGCTGCCGATGCAGATTGCTTTCCTCAACGCAATCCGGATCAACAATCGTCAAACTGCCCACCCCGGCACCGGCCAGATAGTGCAACACGGGCGACCCAAGGCCCCCCGCCCCCACCACCAGCACATGAGCTCGCGCCAGTTTCGCTTGGCCATCGCGCCCGACTTCAGGCAGATGCATTTGCCGTTGATAGCGCGTCATGAACATGTCTTGATCCATTCCCGCGTCCGCGCCTCCGGGTTGTCCGCAAACTGAATATCGGTGACCACAGCCACACTGTCAGCGCCCGCCGCCAACACGCCCGGCGCACGTTCCACACTCAGCCCGCCAATGCCCACCAGCGGCACATCGCCCACCATCTGCTTCCAGCGCGTCACCCGCTCCAGCCCCTGTGGCGCCCATTTCATTTTCTTCAATATGGTCGGATAAACAGGGCCTAATGCCACATAAGCAGGGTTGAACGACAACGCCCGATCCAACTCGCCTTCATCATGGGTAGAAAGCCCAAAGCGGATATTTGCAGCACGAATGACCGCAAAATCCGCCTCGTCCATATCCTCCTGCCCCAAATGCACAAAGTCGCAATGTTCGTCGATCGCGATCTGCCAGTAATCATTCACAATCAACCGGCAGCCATGGGCATCACAAATCTGCTTGGCGCGGCGGATTTGCGCCCGCACCTCATCTATCGGCGTGTCTTTAATCCGCAATTGCACCAGCTTCACGCCCAAAGGCACCAAACGGGCGATCCAATCCACGTGGCCGACGATCAAATAGAATTTTTCCATCAGTCAAACACCGCCATGCCCAAAATGGGCGTGGAGGGCACAGCCATATCGCGCCGTTCCATCATTTGCGCAGCAAAGCCCTTGCGCCCAGCCTCAACCGACTTCGCTATGGCCGCCCCCATCAAGGCCGGGTCTCCTGCCTTCGCAACCGCCGTGTTCAACAACACCGCATCCATACCCAGCTCCATCGCCATGCACGCATCAGAGGGACGTCCAATTCCGGCATCGACAATCAGCGGCACATTTGGAAAATGCGCCCGCATCGCGCGCAACGCATCCGGATTGCGCAAACCCTGACCGGAACCGATAGGGGCACCCCAAGGCATCAGAATCTCGCAGCCTGCTTCCAGCAATTTCTCGCCCACCACCAGATCATCGGTGGTGTAAGGAAACACCTGAAAGCCCTCATCGCTTAAAATCCGCGCCGCCTCAACCAAGCCGAACACATCCGGTTGCAGATTATCGCTATGACCGATCACCTCCAGCTTGATCCAGTTGGTGCCAAACACTTCCCGCGCCATCTGCGCCGTGGTCACGGCTTCCTTCGCTGTGTGGCACCCCGCCGTGTTGGGCAAAATCTTGACGCCAAGCGCTTTGATCAATTGCCAAAAGCCAGTGCCCGCCCCGTCCGCACCTTCGCGGCGCAGAGACACAGTGATGATCTCTGTGCCAGAGGCCTTCACCGCCTCCGCCAATATCTGCGGCGACGGATATTGCGCTGTGCCCAACAGCAAGCGCGAGCCGATCTCTTCGCCATAAAGCTCCATGATCAGCCTCCCTGCATCGGGGCAAGAATTTCGAGCTGATCCCCCGCCTGCAACACGGTCTCCTGCCGCTGCTCACGGGCCACAAACTGACCATTTAATGCCGTGGCCAGCGCCTCACCTTCATAGGACAACTCGTCCAGCGCTGCGGCAATATTGACTGCGTTGACCTCTGTCGCTTCGCCATTGACTAGGATGCGCATTTCATTTGCTCCTGCTCAAACTGATCGGCCAATTGCTGCGCCATCGCGGGCGCAAGCAAATAGCCATGTCGGTAAAATCCATTCAGATGATAGGTCTCGTCCCGCTTGATGATGCGCGGCAGATTGTCAGGAAAGGCCGGGCGCAAACCGACGCCGGTTTCAATCACGCTGGCCTCGCCAAAGCCGGGATGCAGCGCAAAGGCCGCGCCCAACAATTCCAATGCAGACCGCACACTGATCGCCCGCCATGAATCGCTCTCCACCATCGTCGCCCCCAGCATGTAAATGCCGTTGCCACGCGGCACCAGATAGATCGGAATACGCGGATGCAACAGGCGCACGGTGCGGGTGATCGTAACGTCTGGACACTCCAGCATCACCATTTCACCGCGCACCATGCGCAGCTCCGGCAAATCGACGGCACCGCCGCGACAATCAATATCGATGCGCTCGGGCGCAGGCTCGCCAAACCGCACCTCACTGCCCAGTTCTTCAATCTGCCGCACCAAATCCTGCCGCGCTTGCCGCGGGTCTAAATGACACTCCTGATCAAAAAACAACGCCTTGGAGAAGCGGCCCGCAAGGTCCGGCTCCAGATCCGCGATCCGGTTGTCCCCAAGCTGCTCATATTTTTCGGTACGACTAGCAAACTGGCGCAATTCGGCTTGATCACGCGGCGGGGCCACCACCAATGTGCCGGTACGCTGCACCTCGGTCACTTTGGCCCACCATTCGGCGGCCCCGGCGCCAAGCCGCACCACATCTTCCGGCGCACTCACCTTTTCGCACCACGGGGCCAACATGCCCCCGGCCAAATGCGAGCTTTGATTGAGTTCAAGGCTTTCGCCCTGTTCAAAAACGGTCACCTGATGCCCGCGCCGCGCCAATTCCAGCGCGACGCAAAGGCCGGCAACCCCGGCCCCGGCAATCGTGATCATTCGCCCGGCTCCTTGATCGGCATATAAAGATCGCCGCCTTCGCGGAATTTCTCCGCCATAGCTTCCATGCCTTCCTTCTGTGCCTCAGCGCGAATATCGTGGCTGATCCGCATGGAGCAGAATTTCGGCCCGCACATGGAGCAGAAATGCGCCACCTTATGCGCCTCTTTTGGCAAGGTCTGGTCATGGAAATCGCGCGCCGTATCTGGGTCCAGTGACAAGTTGAACTGATCTTCCCACCGGAACTCAAACCGCGCCCGGCTCAGCGCATCATCGCGCCGCTGCGCCCCGGGCAGCCCCTTGGCCAAATCCGCTGCATGGGCGGCAATCTTATAGGTGATCACCCCAGTTTTCACATCATCCCGATTGGGCAGACCCAAATGTTCTTTCGGCGTCACATAGCAGAGCATGGCACAGCCAAACCAGCCGATCATCGCCGCCCCGATGCCAGAAGTGATATGATCATAGCCCGGCGCAATATCAGTGGTCAGTGGCCCAAGCGTATAGAACGGCGCCTCATGGCAACACTCCAATTGCTTGTCCATATTTTCCTTGATCTTGTGCATGGCCACATGGCCCGGCCCCTCAATCATCACCTGACAATCTTTCGCCCAGGCGATTTTGGTCAGTTCACCCAGCGTTTCCAACTCAGCAAATTGTGCTTCGTCATTCGCATCCGCAATCGAACCAGGACGCAAGCCATCACCCAGTGAAAAGCTCACATCATAAGCGCGGCAAATATCGCAAATCTCGTCAAAATGCTCGTAAAGGAAGCTCTCTTTGTGATGGTGCAGGCACCATTTGGCCATGATCGATCCACCGCGTGAGACGATCCCGGTTACCCGGTTCACCGTCATCGGCACCATATGCAAGCGCACGCCCGCATGGATGGTGAAATAATCCACCCCCTGCTCGGCCTGCTCGATCAGTGTGTCGCGGAACACTTCCCATGTCAGGTCTTCAGCAATGCCATTCACCTTTTCCAGCGCCTGATAAATCGGCACCGTGCCAATAGGCACCGGCGAATTGCGGATAATCCATTCCCGCGTATTGTGAATATTGCGGCCCGTGGAAAGATCCATCACCGTATCCGCACCCCAGCGGATCGCCCAGACCATCTTGTCCACCTCTTCTTCCATCGACGAGGTGACCGCAGAGGTGCCCATATTGGCGTTGATTTTCACCAGAAAATTGCGGCCAATAATCATTGGCTCACATTCAGGGTGGTTGATATTGGCCGGGATGATGGCGCGGCCCGCGGCCACTTCATCCCGCACAAATTCAGCCGTCACATAATCGGGGATGTTTGCGCCCCAATCCTCGCCATCGCGTTCTTCTTTGATCGCTTCGCGCAACTGATTTTCACGAATGGCGATAAATTCCATTTCCGGCGTCACAATGCCCTGCCGCGCATAGGCAAGCTGGGTCACCGCTTTGTCATCGATCGCCCGCAACGGCTGCGGTTTCACCGGAAATTCAGGCGTTAACCGATCTCCTTCCACAAAGCCATTGTCAGCGGGTTGAATATCGCGGCCCTGATAGGTCTCCACATCGCCCCGTGCTTCAATCCATTTGCGCCGCAATTGCGGCAGCCCGGTTTGAATATCCGCCGTGAAATTCGGATCAGTGTACGGCCCGGAACTGTCATAAACCGGCAAGGGCGGCTCGCCCGCTGTCGGGTGGACTGAAATTTCGCGCATGGGCACACGCACATCATCAAAGCGTTCGCTCTCAACATAAATTTTGCGAGATGCGGGCAGTTGGTCTTCGGTAATTTTGGGATTAGGCAAATCCATTTTGGCGCTCCTTAAGTTCTAAACTCAAAAAGACACCAGAAGAATTATGGCTGGAAACGAAGGGACTAATCCCCTCAACAAAGATATCACGACCCTAGTTCGGTGCCGCAAATTTTCGCTTCCTACGCCAGTATCAACTGGGTCAGGTTCAAAGGGTCGCGTCACCGAATATTGCTATTCTGTCAGCCTCTCAGTCCCCTAGGCGGGACCCCCCTGCAGTTCTTTTGGGGTAGCGCTGTTCTCAGTTTCTGTCAAGCGGGGGCATTTTCCGCGGCGGGTCCAAAACGCAAAATCGCACAGGCATCCACATTGCCCGTTGCCCGTTTCAACACCGGGTAAACCCGTCCACACGCGGCGGCAAAACTGGCAGCAACAGCCGCCTCTTCGCCATATCGCTGCACGATCTCAGCCCGTAAATCCAAAATGTCCGGCCCGCCTACAATAGCATTTTGTGCAAACAAAAACCCAAGGCCACAATCGGTGTCGGTGCGGGCGTTGCCCGTAGCACATGCTTCCAACTCCATCGGGTTCACCCCCAACTCAATTGCCTGATCGACAATTAGTTGCGCACAGGAGCCGCAATCCCCATCCATTGTGGAGGCCAGCGCCGCCCCCGCCCAAATATCTTTTGCTTTTTTTGGGCCGCGATATTGGCTGAGCAATGGCAACAACCCAAGCCGCAACCCTGCCCCATTGGACACATTGATAATCTGGTGCATATAGCCGCCATCATAGCCATATTGATCTTCAAATTTGCGGGTGCTGCTGTGTAAAATCGATTTAAGCATTTTGGACTCTCCGATTTGGATGTTTGAAAGCGAGAAACAGTGCGGCCCAAGCGGGCAGTTGAATGCCAAACAGATTGCTGAAGGCAATCAGATCGAGCGGCACACCGCGTTGAAACCAAATAAAAATATGAAAAGTGGCGTGTAAAACCGGCCAGAACGCCCCGCATACAATTGCGGTCTTATCGTGCCTGTATAGCCCGTAGGCCATGGCCGCGGCGCTGGCGAAAAACACCAAGCCAAGATCCATCACAAAATGCATGTTAAACGGCCCCATTTCTTTCACGCCGGGCGTGATTTGATACCAACTCATCGGGCTGAAAAACATCCAGACCGCCAGCATGAGAAACCAGCCCACAAGCAACCATTGAAGTGTTCGCGTCATCTTTATCTCCTGTATTTTGAAGACCAGACGAAATAGCGCTTGGAAATGTGACCGAGTTCGGTCACATTTTTTAAAGCCCAACCGTCTACCTCTTAGAACAGGAGGGCCCGATGCAGGACCAAAACAGAACCGAGATTTTTGAAGTTGAACGCAAACGCTTGTTTGCTTTGGCCTATCGCATGCTTGGCTCGGTGGCCGATGCAGAAGATATGGTGCAGGACAGCTTTGTGCGTTGGAACAATGTGGACTTGGCCAACATCGACAACCCGCAGGCTTTTCTCACCACCATCATCACCCGCCTGTCGCTCGACTATCTCAGGTCGGCCAAGGTCAAACGGACCAACTATGTCGGCTCTTGGCTACCAGAACCCTTGGTGACCGAAACGGCAGATGCGCCAGATCAAATGAGCGAGAAAGCCGACGACATCTCATATGCGCTGATGCTGACCTTGGAAAAACTATCCGCAGCCGAACGCGCCGCCTTTTTGTTGCATGATGTGTTTGATCTGCCCTTTGATGAAATCGCCAAAACACTTGAGCGTTCCGAAGCCTCCTGCCGCAAACTGGCCTCCCGCGCCCGTCAAAAAGTGCGCAGCGAAGGCGAAGAAACCTTGCCCACACCCACAAACCAACCGCTGGTGAACTCGTTTATGACGGCACTCAAAACCGGTGAAATTGACGATTTTGTCCAATTCATCGCGGAAGATGCCGTATTGGTCACCGACGGCGGCGGACTAAAATCTGCCACCCTTTTGCCGATCTATGGGCGCGAAAAAATTATGCGGTTCTTCTTTGGGGTGGCCAACAAATATGGCCGTCCCGGCCCTGAAGATATCAAGCTCACCAGCATCAATGGCACGCCTGGTCTGCTGGTCGTTGATGAGGTCGGAGATTTGCAAGTATGGTCATTCTCATGGTCACCAGATGGAAAAATTGCCGAATTCTATATTCTGCGAAATCCTGAAAAATTGGGCCATTTGACGTTTAACTAAACGTCCTAAAACACAAAAAAGCCGCGTCCACTTGTAGGCAGACGCGGCTCAATCAATTTAGGCATCTTTGCCAGAACTATGCGGCAAAGCCTTCATCAAGCGCTTCCTCAGAGAAAGACATCGCATCTTCCGTTCTGAACAGTTCGACGATTCCATCCAACTCATTAGCCTGCGCTTCTGTTTGCTCAATTGCGGCATTGGTTTCTTCCACCAACGCGGCATTATGTTGCGTCATGGTGTCCATTTCACGTACGGCAACATTCACCTCTTCAATCGCTGAGGCCTGTTCCTTACTGTCGCGGGCAATCCCCTCGATCAGCGAATCGTTTTCTTTCACCGCAGCAAGCATATGACGCAGGCGTTCGGCAGCTGATTCCACCAAATCAGAACCGCCTTGAACCTCTGTCGCGCTTTGCTCGATCAGGGCTTTCACCTCATTCGAAGCCTCCGCGGCAGATTGCGCCAAGCGCCGCACCTCAACCGCCACAACCGCAAAACCTTTGCCCGCTTCGCCAGCTCGGGCAGCTTCAACTGAAGCGTTCAAGGCCAGCAAATTGGTTTGGAAGGCGATATCGTCAATCATGCCGATGATATTTGAAATCTTGGCAGATGAGCTTTTGATCTGCTCCATGGCAGCGTTCGCTTGTTCCATCACCTCGCCACCAGCCGTGGCTTCTTCGCTCACTTGCCGCGATTTGGCCGACACATCATCCGCGCGCCGCGCATTTTCCAACACTGTGTTGGCCAATTGCTCGATCGCGGCCGACGTTTCTTCAATGGTAGCGGCTTGCTTGGTTGTACGTTCACTCAAATCATTGGCACCTGCAAGAATTTCGCCTGTGGCCTGCTTCACCCCACCTGAGGTCCGGCGCAAGCGGCCAACAATTTCTGCAAGCCTATCAGCCACTTGGTTGGTGTCCATTTTCAGCTTGTTGAACGCCCCTTCATATTGGCCATTCACCCGCTTGGTGAGGTCAGTTTGTGCCAGCGCCGCCAACACTTCACCGGTTTCATCCAACCCACGGTCCACCGTTTCCACCAAAGAGTTGACCGCAGCGGCCAATTGGCTCAAGTCTTCCTGGTCATAGTGCCCCTCAATTCGCTGAGAGAAGTCGCCAGACACTGCAGCAGAAACCACGCGGCGCACTTCATTTTGCAAGGCGTTGCGCACCTCTTGCTCGCGACGATCGCGGGCTTGCGTCTGTTCTTTTTCTTCATCCAGCTGACGCATTTCCAGCCCGTTAGACCGGAAAGTTTCAAGCGCACGCGCCATCAAACCGAGTTCATTTGACTGTGGTGCATCACTTAGATCCACATCAAATTCGCCCTTGGCCAATCGCTCCATATTGTCGGACATGTTGGAAATTGTGCGGGTCAACCAATTGCCTGTGGCAAAGGCCAAAACTGCACCTAAAAGGGTAGCCAAAATGCCAACCGCCAAAACAATGATTGTAGCATTTTGCGCTGTGGCTTTGGCAACCGGACCAAGCGCATCTTGGCTTTGGCGCAAAACAGTTGTCAGCTCAGCATAACTCGCCGCCAGTTGATCAGCGTAAGACTGCATATCCTGTGCGGCCAACTCATCAATCGTCAACGTCAGATCGCGGCTTTGTGCCATCAACTCGCGGTAAGTTTTAACGCTGTTGGATACTGCCGCTAGTTTTTCACCCAATGGTCCATCACCATCAGAAGCAATCAGCTTATCAAAAGTTTGAACGGTTGCCCCTGCTTGTGCATCAAATTCAGCAAAAATGGCCTCGTCCGCGGTCTGCAAATAACGGTAACCCAACATTTGCAACTGGCTGACTTGGGTGGCCGCTTGGCTCACCGCAGCGGCAAGGGCCGGCATAAAGGCCAAGTTCGTCGTTTCAGACATAGCCTTGGAAGTTTGAGAAAGGCTGTTGGTTGCCTCGCCCAGCTGCGTCAAGGTTTCAGCGCGCTGCTCTTCCAAAAGAATAATTGTATCAAAAACATCACGCAGGTTCGCAGCAGAAACCTCAATGGCTTCAATTTCGGCCATGGCGACGGGCAGATTGTCGAACTTTGCGACACCGTCAGGATCATTTGTGGCCACATCATCAATCCAAACACGCGCCTCCTGCGCTAAAGCGGGCGTGGGCGCAGACGAATATTTTTGGATGGAGAGAACCATCTGGTGATAGTCCGCGACATAATCGCTGACCTCACCTGCCTGCTCGATCGTCCGCTGATAGCGGTCCGATACAGTTGAAAGCGTTTGCAGGCCCCAATAGGCCACAACGCTAACAACGACCAGAAACGCAATTATGGTGCCAAAACCACCAATAATCCGTGCTTTAATCCCAAATTTCGCAAACATGATGACAACCTTTAGATGGACAATTGTATTCATTATCCACGGGACGAGTTAAGGATGAATAAAAATCCAAGACTTTCACCACTGCTATTCAAAGCATAGCAATATTGCCGACGAATTTACTTTCGCATGTTAAATAAATGGGGCAAGCAGATCGAGGTAGGTAACACGATGCGCATTCTACCAATGAAAATGCGCGGTCTATTTCTCAGCCTCAGCAATCAGGCCACGCACCCACCGCAAACAAAGCCAGTTGGCAGGCACAGCAAACGGTAGCGCAAACAACATGGCCTGATAGGGCGACAACACGGACAGGCCGAAAACTTGCCAGCCAAGGCTGAGCATAAACAGGTTGATCGCCACGGCACCCCATACAAACGGGTATAGAACCACAAAAAGCCAATCAAATTTCTCGGGCGTGCTCACCATGCCAAATCTCCATTTTTCTTGAATTTAGCAGTAGCAAATGCCTGCTTCTTTGCGCCCGCGCAAAGAAGCAATCAGCTGAATCGCTAATTTGCCTCCATCTGCACGTTTCTAAAAGGAGGTAAGCATGCGGGAAGTTCTCACGAAGAACGCGGCACGCAATATATTTTATGGCGGGTCCTTGTTCTTCATCCTGATTTTTGTGGGTCTTTCTGCCCACTCTCATTGGTACATTCAGAATGTTTCAACCGATCACGCTGGGCTGACTGAAAGCGTCGCCAAGGGCAAACGCCTTTGGGAAGTCAAAGCCTGCATCAACTGCCACTCAATTTTGGGCGAAGGGGCTTATTTCGCACCGGAGTTGGGCAATGTGATGCAGCGCTGGGGCGTTCAAGACGACCACGAAACCGCCTTTGAAGTGTTCAAAGGGTGGATGGAAGCCCAACCCACTGGCATCGAAGGCCGTCGCCAAATGCCGCAATTCAATTTGACCGATGAAGAATTAAAGCACCTGACAGACTTTTTGCTCTGGACAGGCACAATCGACACTCAGGGCTGGCCGCCCAATGATGCCGGTTAAGAAAGGGCTGAACAATGAAATATAAAACTCAAAAAATCGCATTGGCGTATTTCACTTTCGCGCTGATCCTTTTCGCCGTGCAGGTCACCGGCGGTCTGTTGGCAGGTCTGGTGTATGTCATCCCCAATTTCTTGTCTGACATTCTGCCCTTCAACATTATCCGTATGCTGCACACCAACAGCCTGATCGTGTGGTTGATTACCGGCTTTTTCGGGGCCGCCTATTTTCTGGTTCCGGAAGAAGCAGAGCGCGAGATCCACTCGCCCCTGCTGGCCTATATCCAACTCGCCATCCTGGTTCTCGGCACCGTTGGTGTGGTGATCACTTATGTCTTCAATATTTTTGAAGGCAACTGGCTGTTGGGCAAAGATGGCCGCGAATTCCTGGAGCAACCCGGCTGGGTCAAACTGGGCATCGTCGCTGCCGCACTCATCTTCTTGTACAACATTTCCATGACCGTGTTGAAAGGCCGCAAAACAGCCATCGCCAACATCTTGATCGTTGGCCTATGGGGTCTCGCACTCTTGTTCCTGTTTGCTTTCGTCAACCCAGAAAACCTGGCGCTTGATAAGCAATATTGGTGGTATGTGGTTCACCTTTGGGTGGAAGGCGTTTGGGAGCTGATCATGGCTTCAATCCTCGCCTATCTCATGCTCAAACTGACAGGTGTGGACCGTGAGATCGTAGAAAAATGGCTCTATGTCATCGTTGCAACTGCCTTGTTCTCTGGCATTTTGGGCACAGGCCACCACTATTATTGGATCGGCACTCCCGGCTATTGGCAGTGGATCGGCTCAGTCTTCTCTTCACTTGAAGTGATCCCATTCTTTGGCATGATGGCGTTTGCCTTTGTCATGGTGTGGAAAGGCCGTCGTGATCACCCCAACAAGGCTGCACTCTTGTGGTCACTTGGTTGTGCCACCCTCGCCTTCTTCGGCGCTGGCGTGTGGGGCTTCTTGCACACATTGCATGGGGTTAACTTCTACACCCACGGCACACAGATCACTGCAGCGCACGGTCACCTTGCCTTCTTCGGTGCCTATGTGGCCCTGAACTTGGCCATCATGACCTATGCAATGCCCATTTTGAAAAACCGTGATCCTTACAATCAGGTGCTCAATATGGCGTCATTCTGGCTCATGTCAGGTGGCATGGTGTTCATGACCTTCGTGCTCACCTTTGCTGGCACCGTGCAAACCCACCTGCAACGGGTACGCGGCGAAGACTATATGAGCGTGCAAGATGAGATCGCCCTGTTCATGTGGATGCGTTTCGGGGCTGGCGTTGCCGTTGTACTCGGCGTGCTGCTGTTCCTCTACGCGATCTTTGTACCGAAAAAAGAAGTCATCAAACCAGGCAAAGTCGTGGCCAGTGCCAACGACAAAGCGGAGTAAGCATCATGCATGGTACTTTTGACAAAAACATCAGAAAGGACGGGGCATCAGCCCCGTTCTACCTGCCGCAAGCAGACGAATGTGATCTGTTTGAAGCCGCACACGACAACAATCTGCCCCTGTTGCTCAAAGGACCAACCGGGTGCGGTAAAACGCGCTTTGTCTCCCACATGGCGGCAAAGCTCGGCAAAAAACTCTACACCGTCGCTTGTCACGACGATCTATCTGCAGCCGATCTGATCGGGCGCTATTTGCTCAAAGGCGGCGAGACTGTCTGGGTGGACGGTCCCCTTACCCGCGCCGTGCGGGAAGGCGCCATTTGTTACCTCGATGAGGTGGTGGAAGCCCGTAAAGACGTGACCGTGGTGCTGCACCCGCTCACCGACGATCGGCGCATTCTGCCTATCGACCGCACAGGCGAAGAGTTGGAAGCAGCCCCCGGCTTTATGCTGGTGGCGTCTTACAACCCCGGCTATCAGAACATTCTGAAAACCCTAAAGCCGTCCACACGCCAACGTTTTCTGGCCATGGAATTTAACTTCCCCGCCTTTGACGAGGAAGTGCAAATCGTCATGCAGGAAAGTGGCATTGGCAAAGACCGGGCCGCCCTTCTGGTGCGTCTGGCTGGCAAATTACGGGCCTTGAAAGGGCAGGATTTGGAAGAGGGTATTTCCACCCGCCTGATCGTTTATGCCGCCACCATGATCGAAAAAGGCATGCCCGTGGAACGCGCGGTGCAATCTGCCATGATTGAACCCCTGACCGATGATGAAGACGTGAAACTGGGTCTTAATGATCTGGTTGCCGCGGTGATTGGATAGCAAGATGGATAAGACCTTTGATCCCCGCCATATTGAACCTTGGGAACCAGAAGAAACAATTGGCAAAATCTGGCATGATTTCGCCACCCAAGCGACTGCACCCGTGCAGTTTGAAGACGCCGCGATTGAACTCGGCGTGCTTTCAAAACGCTTGGCGGTCTTTTTCCGGGGTTTAGGCGGGCATCATAGTGTCGACATCCGTCCTGTTGCAGCAGAAGCCAGCGACCAGCGCCTGTCTTTTCGGCAAAAGCTGGGGCATGAACGCTTGGCGGTGGCGCGCGCGTCTTTTGATGGCGAAGTGTTGCGCCTGCCCGAAAAGCTGGCCTTCTTTCCTGATCAAAACGCCAACGCCGCCCTTTATATTTGGTTGACTGCAAGTGCCGCATTCTCCACGCCATTCGAACCGCAAGACAATCCACTGGCGGCTGACTTGATGGCGCTGGCGCGGGCACAAAAGGTCACCAATCAAGTCCTGACAGAATGTCCCGGTCTTGCGGCATTGCACGGCGAATTGGCCGCCATGAGCCTCTATGTTCGCCCTGCGCATAAATTGCCGAAATCAGAAGCAGCCATTGAAGAAATTATCCAACACTTGCTGGGCCACCCTGCCCCCTTGGGCACACTGGCTGAGATCTATTTGGACCGTATCGAAAAAGGCAATTTCGAGGATATAGCGGCGCCCTCCAATTATTGCCCCTTTGCGCCCGTCCCCATGTGGTGTGAAAATCGCGATTTGCTGTTCAGCGCCCCATCTGATGTGGCCACCATGGATGCCGAACGCGCCGAGGAGGTCAACAAAGAGGGTCTTTTCCGCGCTCGGCGACGCAAGTCCGATCAGGCCGAGCGCAAGGACAGCCTGATCCTACACAAATTCGAGGCGATCCTTTCCTGGGCAGAGTTTATGAACCTCAATCGTCGTGTCGATGACGACGACAATGACGACGCAAAAAAGGCAGCGGACGATCAGGACGAGATTGGCCTCGGCCAGATCTCCAAAGCCCCGGCAACCCGTTTGAAATTACACTTGGATCTCGCCCCCGAAGATGTGGACCGCGAGCGCTTGGCGGGCAAAACCCTCTATCCTGAATGGGACGTGCGCACCAACGCCTATCTGCCTGACCATTGTCAGGTGTTTGAAAGCAAGGGTGAAATCAAAGACGAAGTCCCCTCTTTTCGCGCCGACGCAAACTCCGCCCGCCGGATCAATGCGGTGAAACGTCAATTTGAAGCCCTGCGCCCCGGCCGCGTCATCATCCCCGCCCAGCGCGATGGAGATGATTTGGATATGGAAGCCGCCGTGCGGGCGCAGGCAGACTTGAAAGCCTGCGGCGAAAGCAATGATAATATCTGGCGGCAATCCCGCCCCGAAGCGCGCGACTTGGCCGTCTCCATTTTGCTGGATGTGTCCCGGTCTACAGAAAGCGCGGTCGGCGACAGGTCCGTCATTGAAGTCGAGCGTGAGGCCTTGGCTGCCCTCGCATGGGGTCTGAACGCCTGTGGCGACAATTTTGCCATCAACGCCTTCTCCTCACTCAAACGCGACCGCGTATATCTGACCAAATGCAAAGATTTTAACGAGACGATGAGCGAGAGCGTCGAACAAAAAATTGGTGCGCTCAACCCCGGCTTTTATACGCGACTTGGGGCCGCCATCCGGCACACATCCGTGGAGCTGGCCAAACAATCCAGCAACAAACGGCTATTGCTCGTGATCACCGATGGCAAACCCAACGATCTTGACCATTATGAAGGCCGCCATGGCATTGAAGATACGCGGGTGGCGATCAATGAAGCCCGCCGCCTCGGGCACGCCGTCTATGGCATCACCATCGACGCCAAGGGCCAAAGCTGGTTTTCCCGCATGTTCGGCCCTGGCCGTTTTTCTATTATTCCACAGCCAGAAAAACTGACCCAAGCCCTGCCGCAAATCTATCGGCAATTGGTGATCGGCTAAGCAAATACGGGCGTCTTCGCACAGCAAGACTTGCGCAAGATTGCCCGGAATTGCATTTTTTCCATTCAGTCAAATGTGACAAAACTGATAATTTCTTGACAGGACACATCAAACTGAATGAATATCTTCAAACTGTCACAAAAGTGCTAAGGTTGTTGATTAGACCTCACGGCATCGCACAACCGTGGCGCGATAATAATAAGGGCGCATGTCACTGGGCAAACTTTTGGCTGGACGTTCAATTCAAGTGGAGAGAAATCATGAAAAAGATTCTGACATCAGGCATCGCACTGCTCGCAGCAGGCGTTATGGGCGCAACTTCTGCGCAGGCTGAAACGTTGCGTTTGTTGACCTGGGGCGGCTACGCACCGGAAAATGTTATTGAGTTGTTTGAAGCGGAAACTGGCCACACAGTGGAAGTGACCAAATCCAACAACGAAGAAATGGTCGCCAAACTGCGCGCCACAAATGGCGGCGGCTTCGATTTGGCCCAGCCCAGCCAAGACCGGATCGCCGGTGCACAGGCTGAATTCGACATTTACAAGCCAATTGATCTTTCAAAAATCGACGAGAGCCAGTTTATCACGTCCATGCTGGAAGCCACCAAGGGCAACACCACCTATAATGATGAAATCTATGGCGTGCCGCACGTTTGGGGCACATCAGGCCTGGTGGTCAACAAAGCCGAAGCAGGCGATGTGAAAGACTATCTTGATCTTTGCGATGCTTCAGTTGCTGGCAAAGTATCCTACCGCTTGAAGCGCCCAACATTGATCGGCTTCGCCTTCTCAATGGGTCTTGACCCCTTCGCCGCGTACAATGACGAAGAAGCCTATAAAGACATCTTGGCCAAAGTTGAAGACAAGCTGATCGAATGTAAGCCAAATGTGAAAACATATTGGGGCGGTGGCGACGAGATCAAAAACCTCTTGCGCTCTGGCGAAGTGGTTGCAGCCATGGCTTGGGATACAGGCGGCTGGTCTTTGAACGAAGACAATGCAGACATCACCTTTGTGGCCCCTGAAGCTGGCGCTTTGGGCTGGATCGACACATTCGTGCTGCCTAAGCGTGGTCGTGCTGACGAAGCGGCTTATGCGTGGATCAACTTTGTGATGCAGCCTGAAATTGCTGCGATGATCACAAATTCTGCAGGCAACTTCACAGCCTCTAAAGGTGGCGATGAAGGCGTGGATGAAGCCCTGAAGGTACGCTATCAGGAAAGCTTCCCACCAGAAGCTGTTGACAACATCAAGTGGTACCCAACCGTGCCAGCGAACCTCGAAACTCTCGAAGGCGCTGTACTTGATCGCGTAAAAGCAGCAAACTAAGCGAACGCACATCAATCTTTAAAGAGAGGCGCGAACTTCGCGCCTCTTTTGCATCGCCGGAGCCTTGAATGAGCCAGCAACCTGCCTCTGCACAAAACACCAATCCCGCTGCTGCATTTGATTTGGAATGCCGCAACATCAACAAAGATTTTGATGGTTTCAAAGCGGTCAATAATGTCAGTTTCAATGTGCCCACCGGCACTTTCTTTTCGATATTGGGCCCGTCCGGCTGCGGTAAAACCACCCTGTTGCGCATGGTGGCCGGCTTTCAAACGCCTTCCAGCGGCGATTTGCTGATCAAAGGCAAGTCCATGATCGGCGTACCGCCCAACAAGCGCCCCGTCTCCATGGTGTTTCAGCATCTGGCGCTGTTCCCGATGATGGACATTGCCGCCAATGTCGGCTTTGGCCTGCGCCAGCGCGGCGTGCCGCGCGAAGATATTGCCAAGCGGGTAGAAACCGTTTTGGAACGGGTCGGACTGCCCGGCGTCGGCAGTCGCCATATCAGCCAGCTTTCCGGCGGCCAGAAACAGCGCGTGGCCATTGCCCGCTGCATGGTGCTGGAGCCTGATGTCCTTTTGCTGGACGAACCCCTCGGCGCGCTCGATTTGAAGCTGCGCGAGCATATGAAAATTGAGCTGAAAAAGCTGCAATCAGAATTTGGCACCACCTTTGTTTATATCACCCATGACCAATCTGAAGCGCTGGTGATGAGCGACCAGATCGCGGTGATGAACCATGGTGAGTTCGAACAGGTGGGCGCCGCCCGTGAGCTTTATCACGAACCCAAAACAGCCTTTGTCGCGGGCTTTGTGGGCGAAGCCAACAGCTTCACCGCAAAAGTGGACAGCATCAATGGCGATGCCGCCACGCTGGTCAGTGATGACGGGTTGAACATCAAGGGCCACGACGCCTCCGGCAATCTGCAACAAGGCGATAAGGCCAAAGTGTATGTGCGGCCGGAATCGATCCGGCTGGCCACCAGCGCCGACCAACTCGACAATGTTGAGAATCTCAATCAGGGTATTATCGAAAACATCCTGTTTAACGGCGCCAACAGCCACATCTTGCTGCGCGAAGAAAAATCCGGCGGCGAGCTGAACGTGGCGATCCCGCAAACCGGGCAGTTCCGCGACCTCACCAGAGGCGACAAAGTCTATATCGGCTGGGAAGCAGCGCAAACCCGCTGCTATAAGGAGAGTTAGAATGAACAGCGTTCACTCTCGCCTCAGCCTCTATCTGCTGTTCACGCCCTTTCTGCTGTGGCTGGCGCTGCTGATCATCATCCCTCACATTTTTATGTTTCTGGTGTCGATCAGCGTCAAAACCGGCGTGCGCGAATATGTGACCGGCCTGGGCAATTATATGGTGTTTTTCACCGAGCCGCTTTACTGGAACACCTTTGCCCGCACGGCCTTTATGTCGATCTCGGCCACATTTCTAACGCTGTTGATCGGCTTTCCGGTCGCCTATTACATCGCCAAGCTCACCCGCGGCCGCACCAAAACCACTTTGTTTTTGATGTGCCTTATTCCCTTCTGGGTCAGCGAGCTGGTACGCACCTTTGGCTGGATGATCTTGTTGCGCGAAACCGGCATCTTCTCGTCGTTCCTGCAATATATTGGCCTCGCTTCAGAGCCGATTGAATTCTTGTACAATGACGCCGCCATTATGGTCGGCCTTGTCTACACCTCCATGTTGTTCATGGTGGTGCCACTGGTCACAACGCTCGATAGCCTCGACGACAGCCTGATTGAAGCGGGCTATGATCTCGGGGGCAACGGCATCACGGTCCTGCGCGAAATCATCATCCCCCACGCTATGCCCGGCATCGTTTCGGGCTGCATCGTGGTGTTTATGCTGTCGCTGGGCAACTATCTCACGCCGATCCTTTTGGGCGGCAAAGACAGTTTGTGGTTCACCGGCCTGATCTATGATCAGTTCATCACCCGCTTTAACTGGGAGTTGGGCTCGGCCTTCGGCTTCCTGCTCTTGATCCTGTCCTCAACCATTGTGTGGGCTGGCCTAAAACTTTCCGGCCAATCCCTCACCGACACAGTGGGGCGGTAAAATGATCAGAACACTTCCCCAATCCAACACCTTCAAATGGACCTATCGTGCCTATGTGACGCTGTTTTTTGTCTATCTGGCGCTGCCGCTCACCGTGGTGTGCCTGATGGCGTTCAACAACAGCGTCTTCCCCTCCCTGCCATGGGAAGGGTTCACCTGGGCATGGTTCTTCGGCGATGAAGACCCGTTTATCGGCGTGTTTAATGACCGCTCAATCTTGCGCTCGATCGGCACCTCCATGTTTGTGGCCTTCTGGGTTTCCCTGCTCTCCATTGCAGTGGGCACCACCAATGCCTTTTTGTTTGTGCGGCACGATTTCAAGTTCAAAGAATTTTTCTATATCTTGATGCTGCTGCCGCTGATCATTCCCGGCATTATCCTGGGCATTTCCATTCTGGTGTTCTCCAACGCCGTGGCCAACAATCTGGAAAACGCCACCGGCATGTGGTTTGACGGTCTGCGTCCTGGTCTGCCGTTGGTGATCCTCGGTCAATTCAGCTTTATCGCCACTTTCGCCACCTTGGTGATCTCGGCGCGGCTGGAAAAGTTTGATCGGTCACTGGAAGAAGCTGCGCTTAATCTGGGCGCGACACGGCTGGGCGCGATCCGGCAGATCACCATGCCCTTCCTGTTTCCGGCCATTGCAGGCGCAGGCGTTGTCGCCATTTTGATGAGCTTTGAAAACTTCAACACCACTTTGATGCTGGTCGGCTCCGATGCGCCACTCACCATCAATATGTTTGACCGTTTGAAGCTTGGCTCCACTCCGGTGCTGAACGCAGTGTCGCTGCTCCTGATCGTGGTGTCCGCCCTGTTGGGCCTCGTAAGCCTGCTGTTCCAAAAGCGGGACAAATCTAGCTAAGGGTCTCACACCAGATCACAAAAAAAGGCCGACCACAAAGTGGCCGGCCTAGGTCGTCGTCTACAGGGAACGACTGAGGGTCAGAAGCAAGATTTCAGCAAGTCGAGCGTATTGTCATAAGTCATCTCAACCGGATTGCCGCCCGTGCTGGGGTCCTGCAAGGCTGATTTGGTCAGCTTGTCCAAATCCGGATTTTCAATGCCCAGATCGGTTAGGTTTTTCGGGATGCCCAAATTGTCGTTGAGTTCGCCCACAAAGGCATAAAACCCGTCAAAGCCGCCCGAAATGCCCAGATAGTTCGCGGCCATGGCCAAGCGATCTTCCACCGCGGGCCGGTTAAACTGCAGCACAGGCTGCATCACCACCGCATTGGTGGTGCCGTGGTGGGTGTTGTGCACCGCACCAATCGGGTGCGACAGCGCGTGTATAGCACCGAGGCCCTTCTGGAAGGCTGTGGAGCCCATCGCCGCGGCTGACATCATATGCGCCCGCGCTTCAATGTCAGATCCGTCCTTATAGGCTTTCGGCAGATATTCTTTCACCAGCCGCAGGCCCTCAAGCGCAATGCCTTGGCTCATGGGGTGATAATGCGGCGAACAGAACGCTTCAAGACAGTGCGCGAACGCATCCATGCCCGTGCCAGCCGTGATAAAGGGCGGCATGCCGACGCTCAGCTCCGGGTCACAAATCACCACCGCAGGCAAGATTTTCGGGTGGAAGATGATTTTCTTCTCGTGGGTCACCGAATTGGTGATCACGGAAGCGCGCCCCACTTCAGAGCCGGTACCCGCCGTTGTCGGCACCGCCACAATCGGCGCAATCGCATCCGCATCGGCGCGGGTCCACCAGTCGCCAATATCTTCAAAGTCCCAAATCGGGCGCGTTTGACCGGCCATAAAGGCAATCACTTTGCCCAAATCCAGTGCTGAGCCGCCGCCAAAGGCGATCACCCCATCATGGCCACCTTCGCGATATTGCGTCAGGCCTGCCTCAAGGTTTTTCTCATTTGGGTTGGGATCAACTTCGGAAAACATGGCGCGACCAAGCCCCGCCTTGTCCAGCAAGTCGAGTGTTTTGGTGGTGATCTCCAGATTGGCCAAGCCCTTATCGCTCACCAGCAAAGGTTTTTTAATGCCTGCCGCTGCGCATGCATCCGCGATTTCAACAATACGCCCAGCACCGAACCGGATCGGTGTTGGATAATTCCAATTGCCAACTAACTTCATTCTTTAGGCTTTCTTCAAATGATAAGATTTCGGACGGGTCAAATTGTGATAGCCAATCTCGGAAAGGCCACCGCCGCGTCCGGTGTTTTTGCAGCCGGTCCAGCACAGAGCCGGGTCCAGATAGTCGGCCCGGTTCATAAACACGGTGCCGGTTTCAATCTGGTCGCCAATGCGTTTGGCCCGCTCAATATCTTTGGTCCAAAGCGCTGCGGTCAGGCCAAACTCGCTATCATTCATCAGCTTGATGGCTTCCGCATCGTCTTTGACCTTCATGATGCCCACAACCGGCCCGAAGCTTTCGTCGCGCATCACCCGCATGGAATGATCCACATTCACCAGAATTTGCGGCATCAGATATGCACCGCCATCATCTTCAGGGAACAGCGCCGGATCAATCAACGGCTTCGCCCCTGCCGCAATGGCTTCGTTGGTTTGCGCCCGCACTTCTTCGGCAAAGCGCTTATGTGCCATCGGACCAATGGTGGTTTCGCTGTCGAGCGGGTTGCCCAACTTATAGCTCGACACCAGCTTCACAGACTTTTCGACAAACTCGTCGAACAGGCTCTCAGCCACATAAATCCGCTCGATGCCACAACAGCACTGGCCGGAATTGAACATGGCGCCATCGATCAGCGTAGCCACTGCCGCGTCCACATCCGCGTCTTCCATCACATAGCCGGGGTCTTTGCCGCCCAGTTCGGTGCCCACACCCGTAAAGGTGCCTGCCGCCGCTTTTTCCATGGCGACGCCGCCGCCCACTGAGCCGGTAAAGTTCACAAAACCGAATGACCTCGCTGCGATCAAGGCAGAAGTGGTGTCATGATCCAAAAAGACATTCTGGAACACCTCTTCCGGCACACCAGCCGCATGGAACGCTTCAGCCATCCGTTCGCCCACCAGCAAGGTCTGCGAGGCATGTTTCAACATCACACTGTTGCCCGCAATCAGGGCGGGGGCAACGGTGTTGATGGCGGTCATATAAGGATAATTCCACGGTGCCACCACGAGCACGACCCCGTGCGGAATGCGCTCAATATAGCGCGAGAACTGGTCGCTTTCTTCAATCTCGATCGGGGCCAATGCCTTTTCGGCGATATTCGCCATATGCAGGCCACGCTCTTCAAAGCCGCCGAACTCGCCACCAAAGCGCACCGGGCGGCCCATTTGCCACGCCAGTTCTTCAACGATCTGGTCATTCATCTCGCCCACTTTGGCGATGCCCGCGCGCACCAGTGCAATGCGCTCGTCCAATGGGCGCTTGGCCCAGGCCTTTTGCGCCTCTGCCGCCTTGGCCACAGCCGCTTTCGCATCACTTTCGCTCAGCACCGGACGTTCGGCATAAACCGATCCGTCAATCGGAGAGATACATGTCACATTTTTGGTCATATATTACGCTCTTTCAAACCCACGGGCGATTTCATAATCTGTCACCACCCGATCAAACTCTTCCTGTTCCCATTCTGCGGCACGCACATAATGGTCAACCACCGCATCACCAAACGCCGCGCGCAACATGTCGGACTTGTCCAACGTCACCATTGCCGCCCGCAAGGTCTGCGGAATTTCATCAGCCTTTTGCGCCTCATACACATCACCAGATGTGGCGGACGCCAGCTCCATTTTCTCTTCAATGCCCTTAATGCCGGCCGCCAATTGGGCCGCTACCGCCAGATATGGGTTCAAATCTGATCCGCCAATGCGACATTCCACCCGGATGGCTTTGGTGCCATCGCCACACAAGCGGAAACCCGCCGTGCGATTATCGACAGACCAAACGGTCTTGGTCGGGGCAAAGGTGCCCTTTTGGAAGCGCTTATAGCTGTTGATATAAGGCGCCAGAAAATAGGTATAGTCCGGCGCATATTTGATCAGCCCGGCCATATAATTGCGCATCAGCTCAGACATGCCCAACTCGGCATTGGGGTCATAAAAGGCATTGCTGCCATCTTTCCAAAGTGATTGGTGCACGTGAGACGAACTGCCCACACGGTCATGATGCCATTTCGGCAAGAAACTCACGGCATGGCCCTGTTGCCAGCCAATCTCTTTCGCTGCATGTTTGGCAATGGTGTGATTGTCCGCACAATCCAACGCTTCGCCATAGCGAATGTTCAACTCTTCCTGCCCGGCCTCGGCTTCCCCTTTTGAGTTCTCAATCGGAATGCCCGCCGCATAGAGATGGTTGCGCAAGGGGCGCATCACCGACTCTTCTTTGGTGGTTTGCAGGATATGATAATCTTCATTATAGCCGCTGATCGGCTCCAATTCGCTAAAGCCAGACTTGCGCACCTCATCAAAGCTCTTTTCAAAGATAAAGAACTCCAGCTCGGTCGCCGTCATGGCTTCGAAGCCCAACTCTTTCAACCGGGCGATCTGCTTTTTCAGCACCGCACGCGGCGAATGGGGAATTTCGTCATGGGTGTGGTGGTCCAGCACATCGCACAACACCATCGCGGTACCTTCAAGCCAGGGCACCAGGCGCAAAGTGGTCATATCCGGCTGCATCACATAATCGCCATAGCCGGATTGCCAGCTGGTGGCTTTATAGCCTTCCACCGTGTGCATTTCTAAATCGGTTGCCAAAAGATAGTTGCAGCAATGGGTTTCTTCCCATGCGCTTTCCACAAAATGAACCGCGTGAAACCGCTTGCCCATCAACCGGCCCTGCATGTCGGGCAGCGCCGCAATCACGGTGTCCACCTCACCGCTTTTGACCAGTTCTTTCAGTGTCTCAAATGATAAATTACCCGGCATATGTCTGGTCCGTCATTTTCAAATTGGCAATATGCCCCGGGATGGCAAGTTGCACACCCCGGGGCCAGTTGAATTATGTGTTGTAGCGATACGGACGACCTGCTTTTTGCATGTCCGCATTGTACTTTTTGAAGATTTCAACCACTTTCGCTTTGGTTTCAGATTGCGCTGCAATCTCATCCCAAAACTCCAAAGCCGCCGTTTCAACCTGCTCCCATTCTTTGTCTGGAATGGTTGTGAGTTGCATCTTCTCGCCGTGTACGCGCAGTGAAGCTTCACCGCCCCAATACCACCATTGGCGATAATAGTGAGAGCTGTCCATGGTAATTTTCAACAACTCTTTCAGATGCTCTGGAAGCTCTTGATAGCGATCCATATTGGCAAAGAATGACCCTGCCCACGCACCAGAAATGTTGTTGGTGAGGAAGTAGTTGGTCACATCGGCCCAGCCCACTGTGTAATCCTCAGTGATGCCTGACCAGGCCACACCATCCAACTCACCCGTTTGCACGGCAACCTCAATATCTTCCCATGGCAAGGTGACAGGCACCACACCGAACTGGCTCAAAAAGCGACCAGCTGTCGGGAAGGTAAAGACACGTTTGCCCTTGAGATCTTCAAGGCTATTGATCGGGTCTTTTGTCGCGAAGTGACATGGGTCCCATGCACCAGCAGAAAGGTGTTTCACACCAACTTTGGAATATTCTTCGTCCCAGATTTCATTCAAACCATATTGGTTGAACAGTACCGGCACGTCCAAAGAATAACGGCTGGCAAACGGGAAATAACCGCCGAAAACGGTCACTTCTGTCGGTGAGGCCATGGAGTCATCATCCGACTGCACAGCGTCAATTGTACCTTTTTGCATGGCACGGAACAATTCGCCTGTTGGGACGAGTTGGTCAGCGAAGAACAATTCGATTTCCATCTCATCGCCAGCAATTTTGTTAAAGCTGTCGATGGCAGGCTTGATCACATGTTCAGCCAAAGCTGGGCCAGCATATGTCTGCATCCGCCAGCGGATCTTGTTTTGCGCAATGGCTGGTGTGGCCAAAGCTGCGGCTGGGGCCATCGCGGCACCGGCTAGAAACTTACGTCTGTTGGTCATTTCCTTCTCCTTGTTTGAAGCGTTGAACGCCCATTTTCTGGGTCTTATTAGTGGGTTATTTTCCGTAAACCGTTTCCGGCAGCCAGAGTGCCAGTTGCGGAAAGGCCATGATCAAGCCAAGCGCCAATATCATCACCAGCACAAACGGCAGGATCGAGCCGTAAATATCTTTGAGGGTGATTTCAGGTGGCGCCATGGCCCGCATCAAGAACAAATTGTAGCCAAAGGGCGGCGTCATATAAGCAATCTGCGTCGTGATGGTGTAAAGCACCCCATACCAGACCAGATCAAAGCCGAGCGCGGCGACCAGCGGCACATAGAGCGGTGCGACAATCACCAGCATCGCTGTGTCGTCCAGAAACGTGCCCATCAGCAAGAATGAAAGCTGCATGATGATCAGGATCACCCAGGGATTAAGGCCCAATTGCTCGGTGAACAGGCTTTCAATAGCGCGCACCGCGCCCAACCCGTCAAACACCGCGCCAAAGCCCAATGCCGCCAAAATGATCCACATAAACATGCACGAAATCAGCAAAGTCTGCCGCACCGAAGTTTCAAATACCTTCCGGTTCATCCGACCCTTCAGCACCGCCGCGAGAAACGCTGTGATCGCCCCAATGGCTGAGCTTTCCACAAGGCTTGTCCAGCCATTGATAAACGGCACCATCATCGCCGCAAAAATGGTAATCGGCAGTATCCCAGCACCCAGCAACCGATATTTTTCGGCCGTCGTCACGTCGCGATCTTCTTCCTTGAGCGCAGGCCCAAGCTCCGGCTGAATACGACAGCGGATATAGATGTAAAGGATAAACAGGCCCGCCATGATCAAGCCCGGCACCACACCCGCCAACCACAATTGGCCCACAGGTGCCCGCGCGATCATTGCATAAAGCACCAACACCACGGAGGGCGGCACCAAAATGCCGAGCGAGGACCCGGCCTGGATCACCCCCGTGACCATGCGCTTGTCATAGCCACGGCGCAGCAATTCAGGCAGCGCAATGGTCGCCCCAATTGCCATGCCTGCCACCGACAGGCCGTTCATGGCCGAAACCAACACCATCAAGCCGATGGTGCCGATGGCCAAGCCGCCATTGATCGGCCCCATCCACACATGGAACATGCGGTAAAGATCGTCAGCAATTTTGGATTCTGACAGCACATAGCCCATAAAAATAAACATGGGCAGGGTCAAAAGCGGATACCATTTCATCAGCTTCATGGCCGAAGAAAACGGAATATCGGACCCACCGGTACCCCATAGGAAAATCGCGGCCACTGCGGCCACCGCCCCAATCGCCCCGAACACGCGCTGCCCGGTCATGAGCATCAGCATCATGGACGCAAACATAAAGATGGCAATCAACTCATAAGGCATTAAAGCTTCACTCCTTTAAGGGTGGCAATGTCTTTGAACAGTTCGGAGATTGACTGCAAAAGCATCATGAAAATGCCAAAACACATCACAACTTTGATCGGCCACAAATAGGGCCGCCATGCGGTGGGGCTACGTTCCCCATATTGGAAGGAATAGCTGGTGCTGTCATAAGCGCCATAAAGCATGACGCCCAAATAGAAGATCAAAAAGAACACGGTGATCGCATCGATCTGCGCCTTCTTCTTGTCCGACCAAGCGCCGTAAAACAAATCCATGCGCACATTGGACCCCATTTGCAGGGAATAGGGGCCACCCAAAATGTAGTACGCCACCATGGCGAACTGAGCCATTTCCAGCGTCCAGAGCGAGGGCAAAAAGAATGTTTTTGAAATCGAGGACCACAGCAAAATGCCCATCATCACGAAGATGAAGTACATGATCAGTCGGCCCATCCGATAATTGATCGCATCTACAACGCGGACATATTTGCCCATCATTGATAGCATTAGCTCGCCTCCCCCTTGCTCGCCTCATCAAGTTGCGCCAACGCCCGCTGCACCATTTCGGCCAGCAGTCGCGCCATCTCGGCTTGCTGCGCATCCGTCTTGATCAGATCATTGCGCACTTCAATCATCACGTTCAAAAGATTATTCTCAAGCCCATGCCGCTTTAGCGTATAAGTCACCCCATCTTCAGGGCCATATGGCTCATTACGCTCGATCTTAAGATCGGACAACTCATCCGCTACGTCCAGCATCGCATCCGCCAACCGCGTGTCTTCATCATGCAAAATGCCGACTTCTGTTTCGCGGTGCGTACCAAAGTAGACCGGGGTAAAGCTATGGATGGTCACAACAACTGGCGGCACCTTCGACCAGCTAATGGCCTGCGCCACCTGCTTGTGGAACGGCGTGTAACAAAGCTCCACCCGCTCCATATATTGGTCCACGCTCAAATTCTGGTTGCCCGGCACATCAAAAACTTCGCTGCGCACTGGCACCGCATCTTTCGCCTCTGGCGGACGGTTGCAATCATAAACCAACCGCGAAACGCCGCCCACAATCATTTTGGCATTGAGCTGCTCGCCCATGCGGCGCATCACTTCATAGGCACCGGGATCCCAAGCCACATGGCTTTGCTGCACCTCTGGCTTCAATCCCAGCCCATCAAACTGTGCCGGGAAGAAATTGGATGCGTGTTCGCAAATCAAAAGAACTGGCGACGTACCGTCCGGATTTTCCAACCGCACGGCCTCAAATTCTGAATTCATGTGTTTTGGTTTTCCTGAAGAAATATGCACAACCACTCCTCGTCTGTATATATTTCTTCACCAAGACCCAGCCTGTCAATATCTTTTCTGAAATCTTTTCTTCATATTCATTTCGTTTGTTGATAAACCAAAAGAAATGGAGATTTTGTCGTGTCAAAAAGCACCAGCACAGTTGCTGAGTTGTTGCAAAACAATGCAGACCATCTGACCCGGGCAGAGCGCCAGCTTTCCCAGTCATTATTGGTGAATTATCCAGTGTCAGGCTTGGGCTCAATCACTGCTGTCGCCAAGAGCGCCGGGGTCTCCACCCCCACAGTGGCGCGACTGGTCAAAAAAATTGGCTTTTCCGGTTTTCCAGACTTTCAAGCGGCCTTGCGCAACGAAGTTGAAGCCACCATTTCCGACCCCATCGCGAAACACGACACCTGGGCTGGGCAAGCGCCCAACGAGCATATTGTCAACAAATTCACCGAAGCTGTGATTGAAAATATCCGCCATTCACTGGGTCAATTGGACATCGAAACATTCGATCACACCTGCGAAATGCTGGCCGACACATCACGTTCGCTGTTCGTGGTGGGCGGGCGCATCACCCGATCATTGGCGGACTATTTTTTCTTGCACATGCAAGTGCTGCGCAAAGATGTGACCCACATTCAAGCGATCTCCAACGCATGGCCGCATTATCTGCTCGACATTAAAAAAGACGATGTGATCGTTATTTTCGATGTGCGCCGCTATGAAACCAGCACCCTACGTCTCGCGGAAATGGCGGCTGAAGCAGGCGCAAAAATCGTTTTGTTTACGGACCAATGGCATTCACCCATCGCCAAACTGGCCGACCACACCTTCAGCCTTAAAATTGTCGTGCCGTCCGCGTGGGACAGTTCCGTGACCATGATGTTGTTGGTGGAAACCATTATTGCCGACGTGCAAACCCGCACTTGGCCCGAAACGCGTCAACGCATGGAAGAATTGGAAGTCATGTTTGACCGCACAAAATTCTTCCGAAAGTTCACCTAAAGTTCGTCAAGATAGGTGCGCACCGCGTCCTTCACATGACGGAAGCGATCGCCGCCCAAATGCTTGCCGCCATACCAGCGCGTCACCACAATGATGTGGTTATATAGTTTTTCACGCGCCAGCATTTGCAATATGATCATGCCCGCGCCGCTCTCGCCATCATCATTTTTGATCTCTTCATCACCACAAATCACAGCCCATGTGTTGTGAGTCGCCTTGGCAAATTTCTTCTTACGTTTAAGCTGCTTCAAAAACGCCTTGGCATCATCGGGCGAATGACACGGACCGCCTGAAACCGCATATTTAGATCCACGGTCGGAAATGATGTTGTCGAGAATAATCATGACACACTGGTACGCAGCCCGGCCCGAATAATCAACTGTGCCCAGCCTTAATAGTCGCGTTCAAAAAAGATACCGGCCTCGGTGTTGCCATCGCCAGAGGTTTCACCGCGCGCCTTCAAACTATCTGTAATTTCAAGGTCAATCGTCACCTTATCGTCTTCGGCCCTGCTGCCCTTTTCCACATTCACATAGGTGCGATCATTCAAATAAGCGCCCACGCCCACTGTGGTTTCGCCCTGCTCATTGCTCTTAATGTCGATATTGTCGACCCCCGCCAACGAGCGCAACCGATCAAGCAAACCTGGCCCGGAATTAGAGCCGTTCAGCGTCGCCACCGCATTGGCCAATTGTGCCAATTGCAACGGCGACAATTCCCCAAGGCTCTTGCCAAAGAACAAATTGGCCACCACTTCATCTTGCGGCAAGCTGGGGGTTGATTGGAATGAAAATTCTGGCGCCGATGCATAGCCCTGCACGATGATGGAATAGATATAGCCATCACCGCGCGTGCTGGCGCTGAAGTTTAATGAGGGGTCCATGGTGCCACGGAACATGACCCGTCCTGTGTCAAAATCAAAACGCTTGGTCAGCAAGTCAACTCGCCCACGCAGCAGGCTAATTTGTCCGGATGGCGATGGCTTACCCGTTGTGCCCAAAATACGCATCTGGCCGCCCAACTCTGCGTCAACGCCACGACCGCGCACATAAATGCGCCGCGGGGCATTGACCTGAATATCCAAATTCATGCCGCCAGCAGCGCCCGCCGACGATGGTTTGGGGGCCAACTCCGCCGCTTGCTTTTGCACCGCGCCCGAGGCGCCCTTATGTTGTATATCAACAGGCGACACACCGCCACCCAACTGCTCAGGAATAACAATGCTGGCCTGATCAATATTGGCAACACCACCAATCGATCCACCAGTGGCGAGTGGACCTTTCAAGGTCAAATCGGCATTAAACTGAGTTGAAAGCGTACCATCTTCATATGATCCATTGCGGACACGAATAGCATAATCACTTTGCAGATTATCCGCTGCACGCAGCGATGTCTCGCCAGTGATCGACAATTGCCCACCGCCGCCAATGACGCCGTTTAACTTGACCACTTGCGCGCGATCATTGTTGAGCGCGATGGTGCCGGAAATGCCCGAAACCGAGACTTTCGATGCCACATCTAAAAGCCTTGCGTCACTGGTGTTGATCTGCCCTTGATAGCGCGGCACATCCAAACTGCCTGAGATTTGCGCATTAACAGAAGCTGCACCGGTCAGCCGGATACCAGATCGCGACAGTGGCCGCGCCAAATATTCAAATGGCAACTGCCCCGTAACATCCACATTCAATGCCTTGGACTGGAGATTTATCCGACCGTTCGCCCGGGCAGACGCACCGCCGCCGCCAATATCATTCTCCATCACCAACTGATTGTTGGCTAGCTCGCCATTCCCAGTCAGGGAGAGCGCTGCCAATTGATTGGATCGGCTGAGCGCCACAGAAACCCCTTGGGCCTGATATTGATAGTCAATTTTCGGATTTGCTGGCGCACCTGTGATCTTGGCGGTTGCCGTTAGATTACCTTCAAGAGCCTGTCCTGTGCTGGCAACATTTTCCACCAAATTCAGCGGGATATCCGTCAATCGCACATCTATATCAAGCTGATCGCCGATCGAGCCATTCGCAGACACACGGCCAGGACCCACCCTCAACTCGGGTAGATCAATTGCGATGCCCTCAGCCCTTTGATCGATTTGCGCAGGTTCTGCCAAACGCAACGGTATATTTTGATAGCGGCCGCTCAATTCTGAAAGCGTCACGCCGGCACCCGCTTCATTCAACTGCCCTGCGCCCGCAACCCGCACCGCCTCGCCCGCATAAGTGCCCTGCAACACAAAGGGATAGGTCTCCCCTTCGCTTTGCACGTCAAAACGTAGATCGCTCAATCGCTCATTGGCGATTTCGACTGTTTCGATATTTGTGTTTGCCGCCAGCAGCAATTCGCCGAACACATCTTTTGCCTGCGCATCAATAAACGTATTCTGCGCGGTCACTGTCGCCGTCGATAAACTATCCGACTGCAGCTTCAGCGTCGCATTCTGTTTCCCGTCCAAAGCTTCAAGCACCAAGCTGCCTTTAAGATTGCCCGCCATTTGGTCCTGCAACAATAGCGGCGCCAGTTCCTTCAAATCCGGAAAATCAAGATCAAGACTACCATCCAACAGCCCGTCATTTCCAATCACTAGGGCCCCCTGGGCACGACCGCCCGGCAACTCGGCCACCAGATCGCGAACCATCCGCCGGCCATCCTCCTGCTGCATAAACTCAGCCTTGATCGCTACAGGCGATTGGCGATAGTTGGCGGAAACATCTACGCGCACACCGTCAGCAAACCCGCCTTCAATCGTCCCGCTCAGATCGTCCAGCGGTTCGCCTTCAAGGGCGACACCGTCGCTGGTCAACTGCAACTTCAATTGCGGATCGGCCAATGTGCCCGATGCATCAAGATCAAAACGCGCCTGCCCTTGCAAACGCGGGTCGAAAGCTGCCAGTTCGGCAAACCCCACTTGGCCCTTTGCCCCAAGGCCCTCGCCCGTCAATTCGGCGCTTAGCTCTGCATTGAGGTTGGGGCTACCGATAATCAAACGCTCAGCCGCCAGCTTTTGCCCATCGCGAACGAAGCGCAGCTCAATGTCGGCGGTGCCATCGGCGAACAATTGGCTATAAATGCCGCGCGCCGCGCCATCAATTTTTGCGTCCACCTCAGCCCACAAATTCTGCGTTTTTAGCTCGAACGCACCTTGCCCAGCCGCATTCATGCCCTGGCTTTTCAGCGCGAGCCCATTAAACGCGATTTGGTCCGGCGTGATATCGAGGGCGGTTTCAAGCGTGATGGGCCCCTCAAGCAAGGGATCGATCTGCGGATTGTCGATCTGCGCTGCTTCGGCACGCGCAGCGAAACGCATGGCCCCACGCGGCTCATTAAGATCAAACGCTTCGGCAGTCAGCACAAATTGGGCATCGCGCACCGACGCCTGTGCGCTGTCAAACTGCGCCAATGCGCCCTCAAGCTGCAATGTTACACCGGACAATGGCCCGTTCAATTTCCCATCCAGCGTCACCGCACCCAGGCGAAATTCTCCTTGTTCGTTTGGATTAAACGCGACTTCGGTCTCGTCATCGCCAAAACGCCCTTCAAGCGCCAAATCAACATTGTCTGTGGCATAGGTGCCTGAAGCGCTGAACGTGGTAAGCGCCGACGTAAATCGCGCTGTGTCGATCACAAACTGGCCATTGGCTTGCCGCGCTGCGCGCAGGGTCAGCTCGGAATTGCCCGCCACAAACGGCACCAACATGTCCGGCATAAGCGGCGCCAGTTGGCCTTGCAAGTCAGCCTCAAGCCCCTGGTCTTCACCTTCCAGATTGAGCAGCAATTGCCCAACAGCTGTTTCCCGACCATCCAACGCAACTTTAAGGTCTGCCGCCAAGGCAGAAAGGGGACCACGCGTCGCGATTTCTGCTTCAAATGCTGGCCGCCCCGGAATGTCGATCAAATCAGCAAAAAAACCATTGCCGGATTCGTCAATGCGTAGGTTCAAACCAAACCCATCCGCTTGCGGCGCGATTGACCAATCGGCCTGCATGATCGGCACATCACGGTCAGCAGACATCAGGCGCAAATCACCTTCCGTGGTCAAGGGCGCGTTGCGTGCATCGATATTGCCGTGAAGCGACAAACGGCGTGCAACCCCCAACACAGGGGCATCCAAAATGATGTCCTGAATATCGATTTGATTGATGTCGGCAGCGCGCAGCGGCTCCGGCAACAATTGTTGCGGCAGCTTAAACCCACCTTCGGCCGGCGTCTCATTGGGCGCAGCCTCTGGGAACCGGCTGACATGCACCTGCCCCACCACCAGCTTGTCCAACATCAACCTGCGAGAAAAGAGCTGTCGAAACTGATAGTCTAGCTGCACATCTTTGAGCTTGACCCAAACACCCTGTTTGTCCAATACCCGCACTTCGTCAATGCGAAGTTTGTCGCCCAAAACCTGCCTGAGGCCAGAAATTTCAATTTGCTGGTCCTCAGTGCTCGCGGTTCGCGCGATATAGTCAGCGGTAAAGTCGCGCCCTGGCGCGGTGAGCAACAAAAATGAAACAGCACCAAGCGCCAACGCAACCGCCACCACAAGGGGCAGCGTAATCCGCCAAATCCAGATTTTAGCCGCATTCATAAAGGTGCCTTTGGTTGGGTTCAGCTTCTAAAAAGCCTGTCCTATACCAAGATATAAGCCATAATTTGGTTCCCCAGAAATATTTTTCAAAGGAATGGCCAAATCAGCCCGAATGGGCCCCAGCGGCGTCAAATAACGCACGCCTACACCAACGCCAGTGTATAAGTCGCCGCCCTGACCGGGCACGCTTGACGTAAAGGCACCGCCCATATCCACAAAGCCAACCACCCCGATTTGCTCGGTCACGCGATAACGCGCCTCAACCGAGGTTTCGAGGAACGACAGGCCGCCCGAAGGATTGCCAGATAAGGTGCGAGGCCCTGCCGCTTGGAACGCATAGCCACGGATGGACCCAGCGCCGCCGGCAAAGAACCGCCGATCGACCGGCACATCAGCCAAATCCGCCCCAATGATAGATCCGGCCGCCACGCGCCCCGCAAGCACAAGCTTCGCCTCATCATCAAAGGCATAATAGGTGCTGGCTTTCACTGAGGTTTTGATAAATTGCGCTTGATTAGCAATCGCATAGGTCGGCTCAGCATAGGCGACAGCGAAAAAGCCTTCGGTTGGGTTTAGCGAATTATCCCGCGTGTCATAGGTCAATTCAAATGGTGCCGATATGATCGACTGATTGGTGGTCACGCCATCAACCGTCAACACAGCATACTCACCCGTCAAACCGCCCCGAACACTCAAATCGTCATTTATCTGATGGCTGAGGCTGGTTTCAATTTTGCCGCCACGCTTTGTAAAGGCCTTTGGGTTCTCAATATCGAACGATATTTTGCCTTCAAAACTTGTTTTTGGGCCAAAAGCATTCGGTTTGAAATAAACCAACGCTGTGTGGAAATCCATTTTATCAAGGCCACCTTGGCCGATGCGATTGACCGACCCTTCAACGCGCACTTTTTCCGCGCCGCCAAATAGATTGCGGTGCACCCAGAAACCCTCAACACCCAATCCATCGGTGTTGCCAATGGTGGCACCCACGCCGATGGTGCGCGGCTTACGCTCGCTAACCTCGATAACAAGGTCCACAAGGTCTGGCCGATCCGCGCGCCGCTCGCGTTTGATCACAACACTATTAAACACGCCAAGCTCTTGCAGATCGCGTGTCGCACGTTTGATGGTCTGTGGTCGATAAATCTCGCCGCGCGGCAAATCAGCAATTTCAATGATGGTGTCTTCGCGCATATCTTTTGCACCACTCACCCGCACATCGCCAATATGGGCCAATTGGCCCGTTTCAATGCGCAGCAAAACGTCCAATTGATTGACGCTGTGATCGGCTTCAATGGTGCGGTCCACCACTTCAGCAAAAGCATAACCCTTTTCGCGCCATTCCGTCATAATGGCATTCTGCGCGCTAAGGATGGCATCCGATTTGGCGGTTTCGCCTGCCCGCAATCCATAATCGGCAACCACCAGCGGTTGGTCATTCACGCGCACATCTGGCGCAGAAAACACAAATTGCGACCCGGCATCCACCTGAATGGTCACCTGTGCCACTTTGCCCTGCAAATTGATGTCCAACGGCACCTGATCCAACGGAACCCCATCAATAAGAATGGTCAGCACGGCACCATAATGAGCCTCACCATAAAGCGCGGCAACAATACGTTTTTGATCGACCTGCGCGCGGGTCAACAGGCTCACGCTATCTTCCGGCGCCTCGCCCTGATCACCAACCAACAGCGAAGCATCCGCAATCACTTGTTCCAGCTCGGCCTTATCAACTTGAATTTGCGTCGCGTAGCGCACTTCACCGGCGACCGGGGTCACCTCAGCAGCATTGCTCACGCGGGCTTCACCGCCGCCAAACGGCCAAAGTTGCCCAAAATCGAACGCAAAAGCGGGCGCCGCAGCCAAAGATAGCGCAGCCCCCAATGATACCCCAACAAAAACCATACGCACCAAATTCGACAATTTGCTGCTACTCCAAACACTTAACTTGCGATCGATCTTAACCGCTAAACCCTACCATAGTGATAAAGCCGTTTCAAAAGCCCTTTTCAACCCAAAGCATAAAATATGCAATGGCTCATTCTCCAAGTTGCACCTGTCACCGAAGCGACATTGAACTCTTCCAAAAGGCGAACTGTTGAAATTGAAATCGCTTTGGGCGCGTGAAAGGAGGCAAAAAGCTAGGGTTCAGCATCGGCAATTATCGCCAACAAGGCGATTTAGACGCATCGGACAAACCCATCGCACGGCATGTGGATAGGGGTGCAAATTTTCGTGAACCGACAGGCTAGTTGGCTTTCTTGCCCTTACCTTTGATCGGCTCAACCTTCTCTTCAGGCACTTCGGTTCCGTCGAAAAGGCCCAAGAAAATGCCCTTGTCCAGCGCCTTGCCACGCATCTTCCTGATGCGCGCGTCCGAGATGGCCGTGCGCTGCGACATGCGCCGCGCCCACGCTCCTAAACGCTTATACATTTGTTCCCGCACCGGAAAATGCGACGCGCTATCGCCCAAATCATAATACTCATTCGGATCGTCATTCAGGTCAAACAGCATCGGGCGCATATCTCCCTCGGCATGCACCAATTTCCAATCCTTATCCGCCACCATAAACAACCGACAGTCTTCAGGCTCCAGGGCCAATTTTTCCGCTGCCAATGTGGTGGAATAATCATATTCAGAGATCACAAATTCGCGCCAATCTTCTGGCTTTTCACCTTGCAAGAAGGGCATTAGAGAGCGGCCCTCCACAATGTGGTTGGGAATGTCCTGGCCAAACCATTCCAAAAAGGTCGGGACCAGATCAATGGCTTCCACCAGCTCATCACACACAGTGCCTCGTGTCGCATCAGCGTCGGCACTCGGGTCATAAATAATCAGCGGCACTTTGACCGAACATTCATGGAATAGGTCTTTTTCACCCAGCCAATGATCCCCCAAATAATCCCCATGATCGGATGTAATCACGATCATGGTATTGTCCATTTGTCCGGTCTCTTCGAGATAAGCAAACAGCCGCCCCATTTGATCATCACATTGTTTGATCAAACCCATATAGGCGGGGATCACCTTCTCCCGCACCTCATCTTTGGAAAAGCTCTGCGCCACCAGATTTTCCATATAGGCGCCATAAACCGGGTGCGGATACGCCTTCTCCTGAGAACTGCGCTGCACCGGCAAAATATGCTCTGGGCCATACATGTCATGATAGGGCGCGGGCACAATATAGGGCCAATGCGGCTTGATATAGGAGAGGTGACACAACCACAGTTTATCCGCATCGCGGCGCTCCTCCATAAACTGGATCGCTTGGCTGGTCAGCCAAGGTGTCTCGGAATCTTCTTCCTTGATGTTGGCGGGCTGATCCGCATTTTGCATCAACCAACCGGAAGCAATATCGCCCTCTTCATTCAGCGCCGCGTTGGCATTCTCATGCCAGGGATTATGCGCTTCATAGCCCTTATCTTTCAGATATTCATTATAGGGCGAGCGCTTGCTGTCATAGAGCCCGCCAATCCCTTCGGCCCACAATCCATCATCGCGAATATAGGCATCGAACCCGCATTCCGATTGCCGTGCGCCAATCACGCTATCGGGCATAATGCCCAACCGCTTCAGCCCGGCCTCATCAGCCTGCATATGTGTTTTGCCAATCAGATAGCAGTCAATGTCCCCATTGCGCAGATGATCCCCAAGCGTAAACTCGCCCACCTTCAGCGGAAAATTGTTCCGCTGCGCCCCATGGCTGTGCACATAACGCCCCGTATAATAGCTCATGCGCGACGACCCACAGATGGGCGACTGCACATAAGCGCGGGTAAAGCGCACGCCCTTTTCTGCCAAACTGTCCATATGCGGCGTCTTCAAATGTGGATGCCCCTGACAGCTCAGATAATCAAACCGGAGCTGATCAAACATAATGAAAAGGACATTTTTCTTCTGGGTCATAAAAACCTCTATAATTCTTTTTGGCGATCAGCCCAGATCATCCACACCATGGTGATCAAAGCGATCGCGAATAGGGCTAAAGCTATGGGGTAATTGATCAAGGCCAGCACATTGCCATCCAGCAGAACAAGGCTTTGCGACAGGGCAATTTCAAATCGCCCGCCGAGGAAAAAGGCGATGATGAAAATAACGGGCGAAAAACCAAAGCTGGTCATCACATAGCCAAGCGCTGCTGCCATCAGCATGATAATCACGCCGAACACGCCGCCAGTGGCCAAATAGACCCCGGCGATACATAGCAAAATGGCGGTGGAGAAAATGACGGATTCCGGCGCGCGGATCACAAAGGACCATAGCCGCAATCCCAATTGTCCCACAAACAGATTGGCAAAATTGGCCATAATCATCGCCCCAAACAAGCCATAGACCAGCCGCCCCTGCTCTTCAAAAAGCAACGGCCCCGGCTGAATACCATGGATGACGAAGGCGGAAATGATCAGTGCCGCACCCACACTGCCAGGAATGCCGAGTGTCAAAAGTGGAATCAAATTGGCCCCCATCACCGCAGAATTGGCGCTTTCCGCTGCGGCAATGCCTTGCAAATTGCCTTTGCCAAAGCTGTCAGGGTCTTTCGATGATTTCTTGGTCGCAGCATAGGACATGAAGGCCGCTGCCGTGGAACCGACACCGGGCAATGCCCCCAATATGGTGCCAATGGCAGCACCACGCAGCATGGTAAAGCGACAAGCCCAATATTCGGCAAAGCTCACGCGCCGATCGGCCGCAGTCATGTCCTTTGGCTGATCAATGGTGGCAGACGCGCCCTTCTTGCTGCTGGCCAGCCGCCGCAAGATTTCGGCCACGGCCAACATGCCGATGGCCACGGCTGCCAAAGACAACCCGTCAAACAATTCAAAATAGCCGAAATAATAGCGCGGCGTCGCGTGTTCAGGGTCCAACCCAACAGTCGCCGCCAACATGCCCAGCGCTGCCGCGATGATGCCTTTGGAAATGCTCTTGCCCACAAGTCCCGCAATCACGGAAAAGGCAAAAACCATCAGCGCGAGAATTTCCACCGGCCCCATCTTCAACGCCACCAGCGCCAGCGGCGCGGAAATCGTCACCAACACAATGTCGGAAAATGTGTCGCCCGTGACAGACGAATAGAGCGCCATCTTGGTCGCTTTCTCCGGCTTGCCCTGCTGCGCCAACGGATGCCCATCCATCGCGGTCGCCGCCGCATCTGGCGTGCCGGGCGTATTGATCAAAATCGCAGGCACCGCACCGCCCACCAAACCGCCCTTATTGATGCCGACCAAAAAGGCAATCGCAGGCAGCGGGTCAATCACAAAGGTGAAGGGAATAGCAATAGCCATGGCCATCACCGGACCAATGCCGGGCATTGCCCCCACAAACTGCCCCAACATGACGCCACACACCACAAACATCAAATTGATGGGGGTAAAAGCGTCAGCAAATCCAGCTAAAATAACGGAAAGATCGACCATAAATTATCCAGTTAGAACAAAGGGCGTTCGAGCACATATTCAATGAGAAAGGAAATAGTGACAGGTAAAACCACCGCCCCGACCAGCAACCATGGCCAGCGCCGCTCACCGACGAGCACCATCAACACAAGGGCCAGCATCGGCGCAACGAACACATATCGCCATTGCGCCATCGCCCAAAGGCCAATGCTGATCACCAACAGGAAGCCTGCTGCCCGCGCCATTTTCGGAAAATCGATCTGCTGTTCTTGCGGTGTGGAAATCGCCAATGTCGTCCCGGCCAGAATCATAATCACCGCCATCACATTCGGCACCGTGTTGGGCCGCAGCCAGCCATATCCCACCGTTTCGGTGGCGGCGGGCGTGATCAGGAAAAAAAGGGCCGCGCCAAACAAAATAACGGCGATGCCTGTCAATCGATCAGTCATGAATGAAGTCCTGAAAAAGGGAAAGGCTGCCCCCTCAAAGGGGCAGCCAATTCAAGCTTAGTTGAACAAGTCGCCAACGCTTTCCAGCCCGTCTTCCATCATTTTTTTCGTGCCGTCTGGTCCCAAATTGTTGGTGCTGTTTTGCATCACATTGGTCACCACATCCTGCACTTTGTCAGACTTGATGGCAGCATCCAACGCCGCCGCCAAAGCGGACTTGGCGTCATCTGAAAGCCCTTTAGGCGCTGCAAAGTAGAAATAAGGGTCGGTGTAAAGATCATACCCTTGCTCCTGCAAAGTTGGTACATCTTGCGCATAGGAATGGCGATCCGCATTGGCACTTGCCAACATCTTTACATCGCCTTTTTCCAAATATTGAATATGCGTCCCCGCATTGAACGAGGCCTGCACCTGGCCGCCCAACACAAACTGCACCATCTCAGCAGAGCTCTTCGTCGAGACCAGCTTAAAGCCAGCGCCCGTCTGCTCGTTGAGTGCCATCAGCATCAACTCTTGCGGCTTCGCGTCAAACGCAACAGGCACACCGCCCTGCTCTTTCGAATATTCTACCAAGCTCGCAATATCATCAAACGGCGCGTCGTCTCTCGCGATAATCGCCAATTGTGCCCGCGTCACCGTGCCAAGATAATCAAAGCTGTCCAAATCAAATGGCAATTGATCGCCACGCAAGGTGAGGTTGATCAAGACAGGCATGGATACACCCATCGCGATAACGGACCCATCGGCGTCCGCATTCAACAACCCAGTGAACATGGCAATACCGCCGCCGCCAGGTTTGTTTTGTGGCACCACGTTCCAGCCTGTTTGCTCTTCCATGGTCGCCGCGATCACACGGCCAAGCGTGTCTGTTTCGCCACCGGCACCAAAGCCGATTTGCAATTCAACCGACCCAGATGGCGCCCAATCCTGCGCCAAAGCTGGCCCGGCAATCGACATTATCGCCGCACATGCAACTGCAATAATTCTGTTCATTTTATTCCTCCCTATCGCTTCTTTCGAAACTGTTCATGCTCAACGCGCTTCAGGATATCGATTATCCTGCTTGTTGCGCTTCATCATTGCTGGCCAATTGCGCCGCCTTCGCCACGCGCTCAACCATGTCGAGGAATTGTGCTTTTTCCGTTTCGCTCAAAACCGCATCAATTTGCTGGTGATAGCCCTCGATCACAGGTTGCACCCGATCAAAATAGGCTTGGCCTTTTTCGCTTAAGGCAAAAATCCGCACCCGACGGTCCCGCGCCGATTGCTTGGATTCAATTATGCCTTTTTGCTCCAGCTTCATTAGAGCACGGCTGACTTGCGCCTGCTCAATGCCAGCGAAATCAACAAGCTCTTTTTGCGATGGTTTTTCGCTTTGTGAAATACACAAACATATGCGCCATTCCACCAAGCCAAGATCGCCATTGGCCGCCAACAACATCGAAATTTGTCCGCGCAACAGCCGCGCCAAGCGCTGTGCCGCAACGGAAAGCTCACTCGCTGTCTCCGGAATGTGATCTAGCCGCAATATGGAATTGCTTTTTAGGTCCGTCATATCTCTTTTCACTCATCCCCACTGCTAGATTATATGACTTATCATTTAATGACAAGTCATCTTGTTTTGACTCCCGCGATTCATAAAAAAAGCACGACAGGTTCGTCTCTGTCATGCCCGCCGCGCAGCTCAAATGCAGGGGTTGTCAGCCCTTGATGCCAACCACCTTAACCGGGGTTTCTTTTTGCGGGCTCAACATTTCATAGCGCTGCGGCTTGCCATAGTAAAAGCCTTGTACCAAGTGGCACCCATGCTCGAGCAAAAAGCTAAGCTGCTCTTTATTCTCCACCCCTTCAGCCAAAATGGGCACCGACAGGGCATCCCCAAGCGACAGCACCGCCCGAAACACGCCTTTTGAGCGTTGATTGTTGTCAATATCATCAATCAAAGACTTATCGAGCTTGATCTTATCAAATGGGAAAGCCCGCAACATGGCCAGTGAAGAATAGCCTGTGCCAAAATCATCGACAGAAATGGCAATGCCCATATCCTTGAGCTTTTGCAACACCGATATGGCCTTCTTCTGATCGCTGATAAAGCTGCTTTCGGTCACTTCAAGTTCCAAGCGTTCCGGCGGCAACCCACTCTCGAGCAAAATGTCTTGCACCTGTTCCGCAAAATTAGGCGCAGTCAATTGCGCTGGCGAAAGGTTCACCGAAACGGGAAGTTTTGAGGGCCAGCCTGCCGCTTCTTCGCACGCCTTGCGCAACACCCATTCGCCCAACATGCCGATCAACCCGGTTTGTTCAGCCAAAGGAATAAAGGTCATGGGCGGCATGAGGCCCTTTTCGGGATGGTGCCAGCGCACAAGTGCTTCATAGCCTGCCACTGTTTCATCGGGCACATTCATTTGCACTTGATAATGCAGCACCAGCTGGTCAGTTTGAATGCCCAGCCGCAATTCATCCACCAACTGACGGCGCTTGCGAATGCTGTCATCCATCCCCTTATCATAAAGGCAAATCTGCTGATCATCGGAGGTTTTGGCGCGATACATGGCCAGATCCGCATTGTTCAGCAATGTGTTGATCTGTCGCCCATCCTCAGGGTAAAGCGCCACACCAAAGCTGGCCGGGCTTTTCAGCACAACGCCCTCATGCTCAATATTTTGCCCCAGTTCGCGTTCCAAGCGTTCTGCCAAATGGATGGCATCATCCTGATGCTCAATTTCGGAAAACACCACAAATTCATCACCACCAATCCGCGCCGCAAATTGGTGTGCTGCCAAGGTTTCCTTCAACCGTTGACCCGTTTTAACCAGCACTTTGTCGCCTGCGGCGTGGCCATACATGTCGTTAATTTCTTTAAAGCGATCCAGATCAATGGCGATCACGGCATAGCAACTTTCCTTGCCAGCCCACTCCAGAATACTTTGAGTGTTTTCCAGGAAGGAAGCGCGGTTGCGCAGTCCGGTCAAACTGTCATATTGCGCTAGAAACGAGATTTTCTCTTCTTGTGCCAGACGCTGGCTGATGTCGCGCAAAGCCAAAATCGTCAGCGGTTGGCCATCATCGCTCACCTGCTCGGTTTGAACCGCCAGTTCTACCGGCAAGCATGTGCCATCGGCACGCTTGAGATCAGCCGCACTCAGTTTGCCTTCCTGATATTGCCCGACCTGATCAATAAAGGTTTCAGCTGACTTGCCAACAATATCTGCCTTGGACATTTTCACCATGCGCGCAAACTCGCTATTTGCGCCCAGAATTTGATTGCCCCGCACCACCGCCATGCCATCCACGGCACTCTCTGCCAAATGGCGAAAGCGCAGTGTTGCAAATGCCCGCACCTGATTGTCGAGAAAATAGGCGACCGCCCCAGTCCCCAGCACCAAAAGACACACCCCAGCAACAGCAATCGCGATCATGTCCCGCGCTTCTGCCGTGGTCACCTCAGTTGCGCTTGCAGCAAGTGGTGTAATCTCCAATGCCGCCATGCCGGTAAAATGTAAGCTGACAATCGCCAGCACCATCACACCGGCACCTTCAACGATGCGGCGAATCCCGCGCATACGCTGCGTGAGGTAAAAGGCCAGCACCCCAAGTAATACCGCCAACACGACTGAAGCCACGACATAATTCATGTTCCAGACCATCACGGCCCGTGTGGAGAATGCGGTCATGCCCGTATAGTGCATAGCTGAAATCGCCAACCCAAAGACAACCCCGCCAACCGGCGCTGCATACGCAAACCGTTCACCCGCTATGCCATAGGCCGCCACGCAACCTACAATTGCGACAAAAAGTGAAAGAAGAGTGGGCCCAAAATCATAGGCAACAGGCACCCCGGGTTCAAAGGCCAACATCGCTACATAATGCGTGCACCAAATGGTAGACCCAGCTGCGATCGCCCCAATAAAGCCCCAGGCAAAACGTGCTGTGCTGGCCGTAACAAACACCTTTTTAAGCAAGTGGACCGACACAGCCGCGCCAACAGCACAAATCACAGCCGCCAGCGCCACCAGGGCAAAGTCGTGCGCGAAAGCAATACAATTAATTACTCGCAGCATAATAATCTCCTGAGGAGACCATAGGTTTCCAATTGTTACAAAACACTAAATCGGACCAACTGCTCACGCTCAGCGTTAACAAAAAACAAAATTGTCGGACAAATGCGACCGAACTTGACTCAAGTCAATGTAAGTCCCGCTGGCAGGTTCAATCTGTCCTTGTAAAGGAGAAGAAAATGCCTGCTGCAACAAATAAAGACGACCTTATTGCTGTTACCGACAAAGAATATGGCAAGCTCGAAAAACTGCTCGAAACCATCGATGCGGATTTTGCGCTAGAGAAGGACGACGAAGACACGTCGATCAAAGATGTTATCGGCCACCGCGCCCATTGGATTGAGTTGTTCCTTGGCTGGTACAATGATGGCATGGCAGGCAAAGAAGTCTTCTTTCCCGCCAAAGGCTACAAATGGAGCGAACTCAAGCGCTACAACGGCAATTTGCGCGAACAGCAAGCCAATCTATCGTGGAATGACGTTGTCCAACTGCTGGAACAAAACCACAAAAAGATCCGCAAATTTATGGAAGATCACAGCGACAAAGAGCTTTATGGCGGCCCGATGAAAGGCGCCAATAATGATTGGACGCCGGGTCGCTGGGCTGAAGCTGCGGGGCCAAGTCATTATCGCTCCGCCGCCAAATATCTGCGCGCCCGCATCCGCGCACAAAAGAAGTAGCACCGCACATTTATCACATTTTTGGGGAGCAAATAATGACTTTAAACATAATCAAATGGGGCGCAATCGGCGGCCTCATCATGAGCATACTGGCCACATTAGGCTATGCCATTTTCCCGCTCGACAATCCCACCACCTTCCAGTTGGCAGCATTAACAGGCTATATCGGCATGTTTTTGGGATTGGCGATGATTTGGCCCGCGCTGAGCGGCGCAAAAGCCCAGCTTGGGCACGCACCCGCCTTGTTGCCGGCGATTGGGATCGGCCTTGGCGTTGCATTGGTCGCCGGTGTCATATTCGGCCTGTTCAATGTGCTTTATTCGCAAGTTTTCATGCCTGAATTTCTGGACAATTATTACGCCCAGGAACTGGCCCACACTGGTCTGACCGAAGGTCCTGAATATGATCAGAAAGCCGAACAGCTCAATGCCACACGGGACTTCCTGAAACAGCCGCTTAATGGCTTTTTCGCCATGGCAAGCGCGGTGTGGGCATTGGGCATCGTCTATGCGCTCATTTTGCCCTTTGTGTACCGTTGGGCCAAAGGCAAATAAATCAGCACATCTCAGAGGGCGCGCGCAAAAATGGGCGCGCCTTCGTCAGCCACCTGCTCAAATCCCATGGCTTTGTAAAAGCCAATCGCCCGGACATTGTTGCGATTCACTCCAAGATGGATGCCGGACACGCCGTCTGCCCGCAATTGATCAAGAGCGGCGTGCATCAGCTTTTGGCCAAACCCACCGCCCTGCGCTTCTGGCAACAAATTGATATGCAGATGCGCGGGATATTGATCCGCATAGTCAGGCGCGGGTTGTTGGTTTTGCGCCAAGGCATCAAGAAAATTCTGGTCCGCTTCCGTTTCCGGCGTAAAATCGCGTAAACCCTCATTGACCTGCGGCCACCAGCGCGCATGTTGCCATTGCTCATAGGCGCGTGTGTCGGCCGCGGTAACGATGTAACCGACAACCGAGTTGTCTCGCTCCAACACAAAACAATGCGCCGGGTTGAAATGCAAATAGGGCACCGCCCAAATCAGTCCGGGCAAATCCAACCGTGAATAGAGAGAACGCGCGTCGCCGCCGCCAGCTGCAGTGCAGACACAAATATAGCTGATCGCTGCTTCGTCGCTGGGGTGCGCTTGGCGCACCTTCATGTCAGATCCATTCTTGGCCGCATTCGTCATAATCGATCCTCCAGCTAAAAGCGCCATCACCGACGCGACGCGTTCTCCAAACTAAGCGGCCCGCACGAACCGTCCAGCAGCGATTTCTTTCAGCCCCGCCGTGCTGGCTGCTGTTTCCGTACGCACCCGATCCGCGAATTTCGAGAAATCACGCGCATGTTCAAAATCCGCATTAATGCGTGTATGCGCGTTGGGCACAGAGGACAAGAGCAACTGCGAATATGGGTGCTGCGGATCACGCACAATTGCATCCGACGGACCATATTCAACAATACGCCCGCCATACATCACAGCAGTATTTTCTGTGAGGTAATGCGCCGTGGCCAAATCATGGGTGATATAAAGAAACGTAATCCCCCGGTCTGTTTTCAGCCGGTTCATCAGGTTCAAAATAGACCGACGGATCGACACGTCGAGCATCGATGTGGGTTCGTCCGCAATGATCAATTCCGCACCAACAGCCAGCGCCCGGGCCAAATTGATCCGCTGCCGCTGCCCGCCCGAAAGCTCGTGCGGAAATTTGTCCAGCATCACATCTGGCTCTAGTTCCACATCCTCAAGCGTGCGCACCAACTCTTGCTCCAGCGTCGAACCTTCAGGCACGCGCTTGTGCAACGTCAGTGGCCGTGCCAAATGGTGACGCACCGTATGGGTGGGGTTGAGCGACGCAAATGGATCTTGAAACACCATCTGCACTTTTTGCGCGTTTTCGCGCTTTTCTTTTGAGTTACGGGCGCTGGTGATGCTCTTGCCATTCACTAGGATATCGCCTTCATCAATATCAAACATGCCCGCAATGGCGCGGCCACATGTGGACTTGCCAGAGCCACTTTCCCCCACCAATGCCAAGGCTTCGCCCCGGCCCAGTTTGAAGGAAATATCCTGAAGCGCTTTCACCTGCTTGCTGCCGCTAAATATCGTCTTCAGCGTATAGGTTTTCGAAACGCCTTTAACTTCCAAATAGGGTTGATCAGCCATTATGCCACTCCCTTTGCATCATCAAAGCTGGGCATCGCATCCCAAAGTTGCTTGGTGTAATCATGCTGAGGATTGTGCAAAATCTCATGCGCACTGTTCACTTCCACAATCTCACCCTGCAGCATGATGGCGATGCGGTCTGCAAATTGCGACATCAGCGCCAAATCATGGGTGATAAACAGGATCGAAAAGCCGAACTTTTTCTGCAGGCCAGCAATTTCTTGCAAAATCTCGCGCTGCACCACCACATCGAGAGCGGTGGTTGGCTCATCCATGATGATCATTTGCGGCTCAAGAATAAGCGCATTGGCCAGCACCACCCGCTGGCGCATACCGCCAGACAATTGGTGCGGATAATCGTCCAGGCGCGCCGGATCGATGCCCACTAGGTCCATCAACTCCTCGGCCCGCACCCGCGCTGCCGCGGTGTCTTCGCCCGTGTGCCGATGATATACATCGCGGAACTGCTCAAATATCGTCAACACCGGGTTGAGCGCATTCATCGCACTTTGGAACACCAGAGAGACTTTGCTCCAACGCCATTGCGCCAGCTTTTCTTCGTCAAAAGACAAAACATCCTCACCATCAATGGTGATGGTGCCACCTGAAATAAACGCAGGTGGACGATGCAGCCGCATCAAGGCGTAAGCAATTGTCGATTTGCCGCATCCGCTTTCCCCGGCAAGGCCCAAAACCTCGCCGCGATTAATGTGCAGATCAACGCCTTTCACCGCGCGAAACGGACCATCCAAAGTCATATAATCGACTTCAAGCCCTTTCAAATCGAGGAACCGTTCTGATTGTGTCATGATGCAGCTCCTTTCGCGCTTTTATAGGTTTGGTCGAACTTCTTTTGCGCTTTCACCGCTTTGTTGATCGCGCCCAAAGTCCGCAGACGTGGGTTTGAAATCTCATCAACACCAAAGTTCAACAGGCTCAAACCAATGCCAATGGTGACAATCGCAAAACATGGCGCCAGCATTTCCCACCACGCCCCGACAGTGATCGCGGAAGAGGTTTGCGCGTTATAAAGCATATTGCCCCAGGAAACGGCGAGTGGATCGCCCAGCCCCAAAAACTCAAGCGTGGCTTGGGTAATGATCGTGTAAACCACGGACCCGATAAAGTTGAAGCCAATGATAGACAACAGGTTTGGCATCAACTCAACGCAAATAATGCGCCAGCTTGGCTCACCGATCTGCTCCGACGCTTCCACAAATTCACGCCGTCGCAAGGTCAAGGTCTGGGCACGGGTGACCCGCGCCCCCCACGCCCAGGAGGTTAAGCCAATAATAATCGCAATCATAAAGGGGTCAGACTTGCCGATAAAGGCGGCAAGCACCAATAAGAGCGGTAATTGCGGTATGACCAGTGCGATATTGGTGATGAAGTTCAAAGATTCATCTATGACCCCACCAAAATAACCCGCGGTCACGCCAATCAGCGTGCCAATCACAGTAACGATCAGACCAGCCGAAAAGCCAACCATCAATGATGTGCGCGTACCCCACACAAATTGGGTATAAACATCGCGGCCCATGCGTGTTGACCCCATCACATGCTCGACCGAAGGCGCCTGGTGTGGCCGGGCCACCCGTTTCGCCGGATCATGGCTGGTCACAAACGGTGCCGCGAGCGCAAGGCAAATATAGGCCACAACGATCAACAGGCCAGCGGTAGCTTTCTTATTTCGCAGAATAATCGAGAGAAATTTGAACATGATTTATGCCTTCCGCAGCCGTGGATCGAGGAAAATATAGATGAAGTCGATCAACAAGTTCGCCGTCAGCATCGCCAACGTCATGATGATCAACTGCCCTTGGATCAACGGATAATCCCGCGCGATAATTCCTTGGAACAAAATGTTACCCAAACCGGGGTAATTGAACACAATTTCAATAATCAATGAGCCGCCCATGACCGAGCCGAGGCTCAACGCAAACGCCGTCATCGAAGGCAACAACGCATTTCGCGCCGCATAATTGTAGCGCACGCGCTTATCCGTCAGGCCCTTGGCGTGCCCCATGACCACATGTTCTTCGCCCAGCTGCCCAATCATATTGTTGCGCATGGTGATCAAATAGCCACCGATAGACACAAAGGCCAGCGTGCCAATGGGCATCAGCGAGTGATAAAACACCGAAGAAATATAAGCCCAACTAAAACCGGGATCGAGTGACGGATCATAGGCATAGCTGGTGGGCAAAACCTCGAGCACCAGGCCAAACAGATAAAGCGTCAGAATGCCGATCACCAAGGCAGGCACAGATTGCACCGCCAAAGCCGAAGGCGAAATTATACTGTCAAAACCGCCACCGCGTTTCCAAGCGGCATAAATGCCCAGCAAGGAACCGATGCAAAAGGCAAGGATCACAGACGTGCCCGCGAGGAACAATGTCCATGGCAGGGCCTGCATCAAAACATCCATAACCGTAAGTGGGTATTTTTTGATTGAAACACCAAAATCCCAGGAAAAAACGGACTTCAGATAGATGAAATATTCTTCGATGAGAGGGCGCTCGACAAAGCCGAATGTTTCGGCCAAAGCCTTCTTGGCTTCTGGGGGCATGGTGTTGCCCGCATTGGCGAACATAATATCGATGGGGTTACCCGGCATCAGGCGGGGCAGCAGAAAATTGATGGTCGCTGCCACCAAGAATGCCACGAGATAAAACATAATACGTCTGATGATGAAGGACATTTTGGTCTTCCAATCTTTTAAACGATGGGCGGTGCATTGCACCGCCCATCCACTCAAGCTTTCAAAAGGGAGGAACTAGCTCTTCGGCTTGATTGAAAGCAGGTGAAGGATACGCTCTGGGTTGCCATCGTGAACGGTTGGAACCGCTTGGGCATTGTCCGCAGAGAAGAAGCCTTCAAAGCGTGCTGTGTTGTACTGGTACCAGTAAGGGTTGTTGAACACAGGGATGTGCGGCATGTCTTTTGACAAAATCATTTGGATTTCGTCCATGATCTCACGCTGCTCATCAGCATTCGCTGTCTTAAAGAAACCATCCAACAGCTTATCCAACTCTTCATTGGTGTAGCCAGTCACAGAGAAGCGGCTCGTCATCGCTTTGGAAGAGTGGAACGTGTCAAACGCCATATGTGGCGTTACGCCAACCACCAGCGCGTTGATGGCACCTTGGTAAGACCCATCCAGCAATTGCTGGGTCCATGCAGCGGCTTCAGGTGTTGAAACGCTGGCATTAATGCCCGCTTCGTTCAAACCTTCAACGGCCAATTGCACAGTGTTCACCCAGTCGGTCCAGCCATTCGGCACAATCAGATCGAACTGAATTGGCTTGCCTGAAGGTGTATCCAGGAATCCATCGCCGTCCACATCTTTATAGCCAGCGCCATCCAAAAGTGCTGCCGCAGCTTCAACATCATATTCGGTATATTTGCCGTATTGTGCGTCAGCTTCCGGGTTGTTCCAGGCGTGGTAACCACGGCCCAAACCAGATGGGTATTTGTTGATGGTCGGGTAGCCGTAGCCAGCGATGTCAACCATGGCCTGACGATCCATCGCCATAGAGAAGGCACGACGGAAATCAACATCATTAAAGGCTTCTTTGTTGCCTTCAGCAGATGCATTCATGTTCAAGTTGAAAATAACCAATGAGCCGCCTGGGAACCAATATTTGTGGTTTTCAGGATCTTTTGCCACATAGGTTTTTTCAATGTCCGGCAGGAATGAACCAAACCAGTCCAACTCACCCTTCGCCGCAGCGGTCAGAGTTTGGTCGTTGGTTGCGATTTGCGGGAAGCGCATGCAATCAACGTCCAAATCTTCAGCTTGGAAATAGTATGGGTTGCGGCACTGAACATATTCTTGCGGCGTAAAGCGGCGAATTTCGGTCAGTGGGCCAGAACCAACTGGATCTGGGTTGGTGAAGCTTACAGGATCTTCGATATCGGCCCAAATATGTTCAGGCACAGTGTGGATACGTGCAACGTCAAAGATCAAACCAGTGCTTGGCTCTTTGTAGTTCACTTTCACATGTTGATCGTCAACCAACTCAACGCTGTCGATCTTTTCCCAAAGGGCGCGTGTGTCCAGCGCCGGATGTTCTTTGATCAAATTGAAAGTGAAGTAAACGTCATTGGCGTCCAATGTTTCGCCATCTGACCATTTCACGCCATCACGGATTTTGAACGTAACCGAGCTCAAATCTTCAGAATAATCAAAGCTCTCGGCCAAGCGATATTCAGCTTTACCGCCTTGAATGCGGTTAAACACCACGAGCTGCTCAAACATAAAGTCACGTACAGAGCGCACATCTGATGTTTGGTTAAACGGGTTATAAACTTCAGCGAAAGCTGTTGTTTGGTGGGGCACCGCTGTCAAAATGACATCTTCGGCTTGGGCAACAGATGTGCCAGCCATAAGCGCAGCGGTAACCGCTGACAGAATCATGCTTCGACGCATGGGAATTCCTCCTAATATATTATCCTCTACTTGCGATCATTGTGATTGCCGCAAGTCCCTCAGTCCTACCTGTTCGTCTATTGACAAATTTATCGTTGCAGGCGACTTTATACCAAACCAATTGAATACCAAAAGTCACGCAGCGCATTCTGAAAAATCTGCGGAAAAATCGTAAAAATCGATTTTATGGCGAGTAGTTTCAATCACTTAGTATAAATTACAAAGACCAGAACTGTGGATAAGATGTCGAAAGGTGATCGAGGGAGGCCTAAATTGGACTATATGCGGCCGAACAAGATGGCACCTAAAGGCCTGCATGCGCGTCTGTTGTTGGCATTTACCAGCATTTCGCTGATACCGCTTCTGATTGTAAGCGCAACATTTTTCTATGTTTTGATCGCCAATCTTGAAGGCGAAAACTTCGCGAAACTCGAGTTTATCAACGACGCGAAGCAAGCTGAAATCCGCCAATATCTACAATTCGCCTCCCGCCAGGCTGATTCCTTGAGCCAAACCAATATTGTCAGGTATTCGATTGGTGAGTTTTATGGTTTCAGCTACGGCTTTCGCGAGATTTCCCCCGAACCTGAAGAGGCCGCCCGCATCCTGCGCGTCGCATTTGGCGTTGGCGGAACGGCCAACCGCGCTGACCGCGATAAGCTGATCAGCACCGCACTGATCTACGACAATATGCACGCCCAATTTCACGGTGAATATGAGGCGTTCATTGAGTCAGCGGAATATGACAATCTCTATTTGATCAACAATCAGGGTCGCGTGGTCTACTCCGTTGAAAAAGACAATTACCTCGCCACCTCAATTTACGGCCCCCTTTCCAACGCCCCGGTCTCAAACGTCGCCAAACAGCTGCTCTCAACAGATGAAGATATGGGCATCGTCTTCCACGATTTTGCACAAGACACGGTGACCGGTGAATTTGCAGCCTATTTGGCGGTCAAAGTTAAATTCTATTCCCGCCCCAGCGGCGTGGTGGTCTTCCGCTTGCCCACCAATGGGGTGGAGCGACTGGTCCAGTCTGAAACGTCTGAGGCCGGGCATGTCTTCTTACTCTCCTCGAACAGGCAAGTGCTCAGCCGCCCAACAGACAGCCAGCTCGACCTGGGCGATAAGCCCAATGCCGCGAACATCCCGTCTTTGGCCAATAGAAATGAAACCGCAAAAGTCCCTGTGGGCTTAACCAATGGCCCTGCCCTCGCCGCATTCGGCACGGTGCAAGTGTTTGACCGCGATTGGCTCCTAGTCAGCGAGGTGCCCACATCAAGGGCCTATGCCAGCGTGAATACGCTGATTGCGACGGTCAGTGCCCTGGCGCTCTTAGCCATTCCAATCCTGTTTTTAATCGCCACCCATCTAGCGCGCAGCGCCACCCGCCCGATCCTGCGCATCACGGACACGGCCGAAGCCATTGCGGCGGGCGATTTAAACCGCACCATGCCGCACATCGAAAAACCCATTGAACTCAAGCGCCTGACAGACAGTTTTGGCCGCATGCGCGACGCGGTGCGCGATCAGCTTTTACAAATCAATGCCAACGTGGCCGCGATTGAGGAAAAGAACGCCCAGCTCGAAGAAGCTGACCGGATGAAAGATACATTCTTGGCCAACACCTCTCACGAGCTGCGCACGCCGCTCAATGGCATTGTGGGCATTTCTGAAACCCTCACCGCCGGCGCAGCGGGGGATTTGTCAGAACGTCAACGCAGCCAACTGCAATTGATCACTTTCAGCGCCCGCAAACTGTCGCGGCTGGTCGATGATTTGCTGGACCTTTATCGCATTCGACAAGGGCAAATGCGTTTGGATATGCACCCGGTAGATGTCGCGACAAGTGTGCGCAATGTGTTGCTGTTGTCTGAACCCCTTTTGCGCGGCGAGCCGGTCACCCTTGAGGTTGACATCGCTAATGACACACCGCTGGTGATGGCGGACCCGGTACGGCTTGAGCAAATCCTGCATAACCTTGTGGGCAACGCCATTAAATACACTGAAGCGGGCACCATTCGCATCACCGCCAGCACCCTCAATGAGCAGGTCCAAATTTCCATCGCCGATACCGGCATGGGCATTTCCGAGGCCGATTTGGGCCGCATGTTCAAACCGCTGGTGCAAGCCGACGGTGTAGACACCGTGCGCAAAACTGGCGGTACCGGATTGGGGCTGACCATTGCGCGGCATTTGGCGACCATTTTGGGCGGCGAGCTTTCTGCGGACAGCACGTTGGGCGAAGGTTCTGTCTTTACGCTGCAACTCAACGCCGCCACGGCGAAGGACTTTGAGCAAGAAGGTGCCCCCGCCATTTCGCGCCAATCCGAGGGCTATCAAGAAACGCTCAACAGCAGTGATGAAAACTGGATGCAAGATGACACGCCCGCGCAAGAAGGCGTGCCGCAAATTCTTGTTGTTGATGATGAGCCCATCAATTTGCAGGTTCTGCGCAATGTGTTGCTGCCGCAGGGCTTTGCTGTACGCACTGCCGACAATGGCGCCACAGCGCTTGAAATGATCGAAAAGCAACGCCCCAACCTCATCATTCTCGATGTGATGATGCCCGACCTCAGCGGGTTGGAAGTGGCGCGTCGACTGCGCGAACGCTTTGATCGGCTGGAATTGCCCATCATCATGGTCACCGCGCGCTCGCGCACCCGCGATATTATTGCTGGGCTGGAAGCTGGCGCCAATGATTATGTGGTCAAGCCGTTCGTAAAAGACGAACTACTCGCCCGAGTCGATACATTGCTCGAAGCGCAAAGGGCGCGCATGGCCAGCGCCGAAAACGCGCAACTACACGCGGAAATGAAGCGGCGTATTCAAGTGGAAGACGCGCTACGCTTATCGCAAACACGCATGGCAGGATTGCTGGATAGCCTTCATGTCGGCCTCTGGTGTGTGGAAGAAACAGGCGACCTGTTCTACGCCAACCGCTTTGCGGAAGAATGGCTTGGCACCCATGCGGGCGCACGCACCAACATCAAAAAGCTCTTGCCGGACACCAGCTTTGAATTGCTGCTTGAAAACTGCAAACTGGAAGGCAGCGCGCGCCTCGATCAAATTCAGTTGCACGGACATTCCGAACCGATCAGCTTACATGCCTTTGAAATGGATCAGGAAATGGGCGGCGGTCTCAATATTATCCTACTGCCCTCAAACAGTGCCGATTGGTCTCAAGATCAGGACCCCGCCATTCTGCGCCGGGCGCTTGATACCATTGAGGTGCCCAAAACGCCACGGACTTCGCCGTCTGCCGGAGATACTCCCCTTGACGACGACCTGGATGACCAACGCCTTGCCTATCGCGAAGCCACGGTTGCGCTGATGTCACAAGCGTTGGAGATTTGGCAAAAGTGCAGCCAGAAATCCAAGTTCGATTTGGCTGAGCAAAGCGGCATTTGGCGCGTTCATCTGGACCGCTCGTCGTTACAAACACGCACGTTGGACAAATATTTCAGCATCGACACGCTACCGCAAAATCCACGCTGGCGCGATGTACTGGCAACCGCAAATTATGTCCTCACCCATTGCCAATCCGACGAGTTGGAAGCGGAATTGGACCAACTCAAAAAGATCCGTGATCAGGTCAAACAAATGGTCATGGATGGCGCGGCCAAAATGGGATGAGCAATTCCAAGTCCTATTGATGGATAAAGGGCTGCAGGCTTTCCACAAACGCTTCAATAAAATCGAGCACAAGCAATGGTCGTGTGCCCGTTATCGGCCGCAAAATGGACAGGTCATGGCTCAAATCCGGCTCAAACGGTCGGGCAACCAACCCCTTCCCTTCAAACTGCGCCGCGTCCAGCGCACTCACGATTGAAGCGCCATGCCCTTGGCTCACAAAGGTGCACGCCGCCGTAAACTGGCGCACCTCGATCCACGAGTTAAACGGCACGCCCCGTTGCGAAAAGCAGCTTTCAAGCTGCACAAAAAATGTGCTGTTACGCCGTGAATGAACGATCTTTTCATCAGCCAAATCTTCCGGGGTGATCACCTCTTTGCGGCCAAGCGCATGTCCCTCTGGCAATATGCACACTGTGCGAATGGGTATATCCACGCGCTCAATTGCCGGGTGACCCGAAAAGCCATCCGTGATGCCGCAATCATATTGCTCACCCATCACCCATTCCAAAATGCGTTCCGGTCGATCAGGTTCCAACGTCACCGTTACACCGGGGCGTTCAACCAAAAATTCGGCCAACACGCCCGGCAAATGGCTGGTGGCAAACCCGGGCAAACAGGCAATGCGCATATGTCCGCCCGTGCGTTCTTTTAGGTCGCGGCGCAAATCTTCCAAATGATTGAGGCTGTCAAATACGCGCGAGACTTCGGCCAACATATAGCGCGCCTCGCTGGTGGGCGTCAGCGTGCCCTGCTTGCGCACGAAAAGATCAAAGCCCACGGCTGTGGAAAAGTCGGCCAGTAATCGACTAACTGCAGGCTGAGACACACCCAGAATTTTGGCCGCTTGCGTCACCGACCCAGTTTCCGCAGTTGCCCGGAAAGCCTCTAATTGTCGCAGTTGAAACTTCATTTTCGCCGCTCCATACCCACCAAATCAAAGCAATCCATAACATTATGTTATGTAATGTGCAAAAAATTTCTGCTTGCGTTATTTTATCATTTGGATAAAGTTGGCGGCCTTAAAACTATTTGGGAGGATAGAATGTCATTGAAAACAATTCTGATGACAACTGCTGCGCTGGCTTTAGGCGCAAGCTCTGCCTATGCGCAGACTGAAGTTCAATGGTGGCACGCTATGGGCGGCACCAATGGTGAACGCGTGGACAAAATCGCTGCAGATTTTAACGCGTCGCAATCTGAATACAAAGTTGTGCCTGTCTATAAAGGCAACTACACCGAGACCATGACAGCCGCAATCGCGGCTTTCCGTGCCAAAGAACATCCGCACCTTGTGCAGGTGTTTGAAGTCGGCACCGCCACCATGATGGCCGCCAAAGGCGCTATCTATCCGGTGGAACAGCTCATGAATGATGCTGGCGAGTCGTTCGACAAATCTGACTATCTGCCAGCGGTGATTTCATATTACCAAACACCTGAGGGCGAATTGCTCTCCATGCCCTTCAACAGCTCCACCCCTGTGATGTGGTACAACGCCGACGCTTTGGAAGCTGCTGGTGTTGAGCCGCCAAAAACCTGGGATGACGTTGAAGCCGCCGCAAAAGCGTTGGTGGACAATGGCATGGCTTGTGGCCTTTCCTTTGGCTGGCAATCTTGGGTGATGATCGAGAACTTCTCGTCATGGCACAATATGGCCGTTGGCACGAAAGAAAACGGCTTCGCCGGTTTCGATACTGAATTCACCTTCAACAATGAAGCTGTGGTCTCACGCTTGGCCAAAATCGCCGAAATGGGCGAAGGCAAAGAATTCGTTTATGGCGGTCGCCGCGGCGACAGCTTGCCCCTGTTCACCAATGGTGAATGCGGCATGTGGATGAACTCATCCGCCTATTACGGTTCAATCAAGAGCCAGGCTGAGTTCAACTTCGGCCAAACCATGTTGCCTTTGGATACTGAAGTGGCAGATGCCCCTCAAAACTCCATCATTGGCGGCGCGACCCTTTGGGCCCTGGCTGGTCATGAAGATGAAGAATATAAAGGTCTGGCTCAATTCCTGACCTATTTGTCTTCACCTGACGTGCAAGCATGGTGGCACCAAGAAACAGGCTATGTGCCAATCACACAGGCAGCAGCTGAGTTGAGCGAAAGCCAGGGCTTCTATGAAGAAAACCCAGGCACAGACATCGCGATCAAGCAGTTGAGCTTGAACGAACCGACACCAAACTCACGCGGCATCCGCTTTGGTAACATGGTGCAGGTGCGCGATGTGATCAACGAGGAGCTGGAAGCACTTTGGGCTGGCGACAAAACCGCTCAAGAAGCAATGGACACTGCCGTCAAGCGCGGCAACGAGCTTCTGCGTCGCTTCGAGCGTTCTGTAAAATAACACCTCACAATTTCCCCCAGCGCGCCTTGCGGTGCGCTGGGATTGGCTTTGCCTAAAGGACATTTTGCCATGCTCAAACGTGTTCATTTTACAAAATCTTGGTTGCCATTTGCGCTGGTAGCACCGCAAATCGCCATCACCTTGATATTCTTCATTTGGCCTGCCACCCAAGCGGTCTACCAATCATTTTTGATTGAAGATGCCTTTGGCCTGTCGACTGAATTTGTATGGTTCGAAAACTTTCAATATCTGTTCACTGATGAGATTTATCTCAACAGCTTCGGCCGCACGATCTTCTTTTCCGCCGCTGTTGCGTTCATCTCCATGTCCAGCGCCCTGATCCTGGCGGGCTTTGCAGATCGCGTCATTCGCGGTGCAACAGTTTATCGAACACTCTTGATCTGGCCCTATGCCATCGCCCCGGTTTTGGCCGGTGCATTGTGGGTTTTTATGTTCAATCCAACCTTGGGCATATTTCCCTATTTCCTTGAATTCTTTGGCTATGATTGGAACCATTATCTGAATGGGTCTCAAGCCATGCTGTTGGTCATTTTGGCGGCAGCTTGGAAGCAAATTGCCTATAATTTCTTGTTCTACCTTGCTGCAATGCAAGCCATTCCCCGCTCGATCATTGAAGCTGGGGCCATTGATGGCGCCAGCCCGATCCGGCGCTTCTGGACCCTGGTGTTCCCACTGATCTCGCCAACAACATTCTTCTTGTTGGTCATCAACGCGGTTTATGCCTTCTTTGAAACCTTCGGCATCGTGCATGCGGTCACCCAAGGCGGCCCCGCCAACGCCACCACCATTCTGGTTTATAAAGTTTACAATGACGGGTTTGTCGGCCTCGATCTGGGTGGCTCTGCCGCGCAGTCAGTGATCCTCATGATTATGGTGATCTTTATGACCATCATTCAATTCCGTTATCTCGAAAAGAAGGTGCAGTACTAATGGTCGAAAATCGTCCCATTCTCAAAATTGTCACGCACCTGATTTTGATTTTCGGCATCGTGATCGTTGCGCTGCCCATTTGGATCACTTTCGTGGCGTCCACTCATGATGAAGCGCGCATGTTGCAGGCGCCCCTGCCCTTGCTGCCTGGTGGACACTTTTTCGAAAACTTCACCAAAACGCTATTTGGCTCGGGCCTGGCAGGCAGCGAAGTGGCCCCGGTTTGGCGCATGTTGTTGAATTCAATGGCCATGGCCATGATGATCTCCATTGGGAAAATCATCATTTCGCTTTTAAGCGCGTTCGCCATTGTTTATTTCAAATTCCCCTTCCGCATGGGCTTTTTCTGGCTGATCTTTATCACCCTGATGTTGCCGGTTGAGGTGCGGATTTTGCCCACCTTTGAAGTGGTGGCAAACCTTGGCATGTTGAACTCATATTGGGGGCTTTCCATCCCGCTCATCGCCTCGGCCACCGCAACCTTTATGTTCCGGCAGGTCTTTTTGACGATCCCGGATGAGATGCTGGAAAGTGCGCGTATCGATGGGGCCAAACCCATGCGCTTTTTCTTCGATATTTTGCTGCCCCTAAGCCGCACAAATATCGCAGCACTGTTCGTGATCCTGTTCATTTATGGTTGGAACCAATATTTGTGGCCGCTCTTGATCACCACAGATACAGACATGACCACCATTGTGATGAGCATCAAGCAAATGCTTGAAGCCGCAGAACAATCCCCTCAATGGAATATCATTATGATGACAGCGCTGCTGGCCATGATCCCACCTGTGTTTGTGGTGATCGCCATGCAAAAAATGTTCGTCAAAGGCCTCACTGAGACCGACAAGTAGGAAAACAAAAATGGCAACGATCTCACTGAAAGACTTGGTAAAAAACTACGGTAAGGTGGAAGTCCTTCACCATGTCGAAGGCGAATTTCACGATGGTGAATTCATCGTCATTGTTGGCCCGTCCGGTTGCGGCAAGTCGACCCTTTTGCGCATGGTTGCCGGGCTGGAAACTGTCACCAGCGGCGAAATATTCATCGGCGATAAAATGGTCAACAATCTGGAACCAGCCGACCGCGACATTGCCATGGTGTTCCAAAACTATGCGCTTTATCCGCATATGACCGTGCGCGAAAACATGGCCTACGGCCTAAAGCTGCGCAAGTTCAGCAAATCCGACATTGAACGTCGGGTGCAAGAAGCGGCCACCATTCTTGAAATTCAAGACTATTTGGACCGCCGGCCACGTCAGCTTTCGGGCGGCCAGCGCCAACGCGTGGCCATGGGCCGCGCCATCGTGCGCGATCCGCAAGTATTTCTGTTCGACGAACCGTTGAGCAACCTCGATGCCAAATTGCGGGTGCAAATGCGGCTAGAGATCAAAAAACTACAGCGCAAGCTGGGCGTCACCTCCATCTATGTGACCCACGATCAGGTCGAAGCCATGACTTTGGGTGATCGGCTAATGGTGCTCAATGGCGGCTATGTCGAACAATTCGGCACGCCAATCGACCTTTACGAGAAACCAGCATCCATTTTCGTCGCGGGCTTTATCGGCAGCCCATCGATGAACTTCTTGCCCGGCCACCTTGCCAATGCGCATATTGAGCTGGAAAACGGCCAGAAGATTCCAACCACCTCGGTGCAACAAGGTGACGCCATATTCGGTGTCCGCCCCGAGCATATGATCGTCGATGAAAACGGCCCCATTGAAGTGGTGACTGACCTGTGTGAGCAATTGGGCGCCAACACGCTGGTGCATGGCGTCCTAAAGGATGGTAAAACGGGCATCGTTGCCAGCATTCAGGGCCATTGGGATTATGAACCCGGCTCCGTTTTGGGCTTCAATGTGCTGCCCGACAATCATCATTTGTTTGATAAAGAAACCCAAAAGCGTTTGGAGAATTGATGTTCGACGAACAATTAGCTGGGTTTAAAGGGGACGAACAGTGCATTCGCGTGGTGGGCCATCGCGGGGCGCGCGGCATCATGCCTGAAAACACACTTCTGGGTTTTGAATGGACCATCAAAATGGGCGTCGCGGCCCTTGAGTTTGATGTAATGATCACGAAGGATAGCGTTCCCGTCATCGTGCACAATCACCATTTGAACCGCGACATCACCCGCACCCCGCAAGGCGATTGGTTGAACGCGCCTGAACCCCGCATTTCTGATCTCACCTATGAGCAATTGTCACAGTTTGATGTGGGCGGCCTGAACATTTTCACTGAATATGGTCAGCGCTTTCCCGAGCAAATCTTTATGAGTGGTCAAAAGGTGCCGCAATTGGCCGACCTATTGCGCCTGATCAATCGACCTGAGTTTCGGCATGTACGCCTAATGCTGGAAATCAAATCCGATCCGCATGTGCCGGATCATCGGGATCGACAGGCCCAAACCGTCGAAGCCATCGTCAATGTCGTGCGTGCCCACAATGTGCAGGCCCGCACCGTCTTGCACAGCTTCGATTGGGAGATGCTGCGCATGTGCCAGATCGAAGCGCCAGAAATGCCCACATCCTTCCTCTCACAATTGCCAGAGGAAGAAGCAACAGCAGGCGGCGACCCTGCCTCGGCGTTCGACGCCTATGTCGGCACATTGCCCTCCGTGCCGCAAGCCGTGGCGGATGCTGGTGGCTATATTTGGGCACCCTATTTCAAAGACGTGACCGAACATGATGTTGCCCACGCCAAACAACTTGGTCTGCTCATTTCTCCTTGGACCGTCAACGATCCCCACGATATGGTACGCATGATTGATTTGGGGGTGGATGCAATTGTCACCGACTACCCAGCACGCCTACAACGCGAAATGATCAAAAAACAAATTCGCTGGCAGCGCACTGAAGAAAACACAAACGCTGCTCTGACCTCGGCATAGTTGCGGAAAACACATGGCCCTTTTGGAATTCCTCATCGCTATTTTTGGCGCAACTATGTTGCTCCTCTTTGCTGTGCGCATGGTGCAAAACGGCATAGAGCGCATGAAGGGGCCAGAATTTAAGCGCATCCTGACCAATGCCAAAAACCCCTATCGCGCGGCGCTCGCTGGCACCGCAATGGCGGTTTTGCTGCAAAGCTCAGCTGCGGTCGCCATTCTTACCGCGGGGTTTTCAACCGGGGGCGTGTTGTCCATCGCCATGGGCTTGGCCATCATTTTGGGTGCCGATGTAGGTTCGGCCATTGTGGTGCAAATCCTGTCCCTCGACCTGACATGGTTGGCCCCAGTATTGATGGGTGTCGGCGCGTGGCTCTATCTCAAATTCAATGGCCGCAACATTCGGCAAACCGGCCGCATCATGCTCGGCATATCGCTGATCATTGTTGCTCTGGGCTTTTTGCGCGATGCCGTCACGCCCATCAAGGAAAGTGATCTGCTGCCCGCCATGGAGGCATTTCTGGAGGCTGATCTGGTCCTGGCCTTTTTGGTGGGTATGGTCCTGGCCTTTCTTATGCATTCGAGCGTGGCCGCGGTCTTGATGATTGCAGTGGTTTCTGCCGCCGAGGCGATCTCGCAACCCGTGGGGATTATGTTGATCCTCGGTGCAAACCTTGGCGGTGCCCTTGTGCCCGTTTGGATCACCCGCGCCATGCCTATTGAAGCGCGTCGCCCGGTTGTTGCCAATGTGGCCCTGCGTGGGCTCACCGCCGCGTTCATTGCCACCCTCTATGCCTATCAACTCATCGATCAGTGGGTGCACATGCTGCCAAGCCTTGTGCTGGTCCACTTCGCCTTTAACGTGTTGCTGTTGTTATATCTGCCGTTCACACCTTGGATTGGCAGCGCCGTCGAGCGGGCAATGACCAATGGCAAAGGCGACCACCCCACTCCCATGGCGGAGCGTTCTTTGCTGGACGAAAATGCGCTGGATTCAGTGCAGCAGTCTCTCGCCTCATTGCGGCGCGAAGTGGTGCGCATGACCAATATTTCAGAACAGATGATCCGTGAATCGCTGGCCTGGTATCTGTGCCAAAAGCTCCCCAACTTCGATCAGTTGGAACGTGAGAGCAACCTGCTGCACAATGCAGGTCAGGCTGTTCGCCTATATGTGACCCGCATGCCCAGCAAAGAGATGACCAAGGCACAGTTCCGCCGCCTGCGGGACTTGGCAGACTATGCGCTGTCCATCGAAGCCAGCACCGCCATTTTGAGCCAACGGCTCGAAGGCGTTATCCGGGCGCAGCATGCCCGAAATCTCTATTTCTCTGAAAGCGGCGCAGCGGAACTGCGCACCATCGCCGAGCAATGCCTGCACAATATGATCAATTCCTACGAATTGCTGGTCAATGAAGATATTGAAACCGCCCGTGAGATCTTCCGCGATAAGGACGAGTTGGGCATGTTGGTGGCGAAGAGCCGCAAAAAGCACCTGTTGCGCCTGCGCGAAGGCTTGGAAAAAAGCATCGCCACCAGTGAACAGCATCTGGAAAGCCTCGCCGCGCTGAAGGAATTGAATGCGCAGCTGGTCTCCATCGCTTATCCTATCCTCAAGCGGGAAGGCCAATTGCTGCAAACCCGCTTGATTTTGGACGGAAAAGGGCAAGAGCTTTAGGCGCTACCCCTTAGGATTGGCCACCGTGCCATCAGCCAGCCATTGATCAAAAATCGACAACACTGTTTCACAAAACAGAGCGTCATTGATGTGGCAGTCAATTTCAGTGAAGCCGACAGGCGCGCTCACCGCCTTCGCCAATTCAGCCACAAAGGCCGCATGATTATCTGGCTCATGCGCCGGTTCACCCGGCTTATCCCACTCTTCAATGCCTTGAATCGGCGAAATAATATGCGTCGGCGCACTATTCTCCGCCGCGCGCGCGGCCAGTTCACGCGCCACCAAACGCCGCTCATCCGCATTCAATGTGGCGGAAGACAAAAGCCGATTGTGGGCATGAAAGGAGCGATCATTAAACTGATCGGGAAAAGGTTGCCACCCGGGGAAATCCACCAGATCGACACATCCCGGCGCGATCATCGCGGGTGTGCTGGACGTTGCCGCCCCGCGCAATCGATCAGGACCAGAGCTCACGCTGGAGCCCATCAAATCATTGCCCATTTCCTGCGGCGCGAAATCCATCACGCAGGCAAATTTGCCCTCGCGCGCCAGATTTTCAAACGCCATGCCGCCCATGCCCGTGGCGTGAAATATCGCCACTTCAAATCCGCGCTCTTCCAGTGCAGGCTTTAGCGCCTTCATATATTTGAGGCAGGTTGAGCCCAAGCTGGTCATGCCGACCATGGGGCGCTTCTCATCCGGCAACACCGCCGCACGCGCCGCACCCAGCACCGCCCCGGCGGCTTGGCTCAGCGAAGCCTTGCAAACCGAATTGAGGCCATAAAGGCCACCCGCCCACAAGATCATTTGAATATCCGTCGCCAACCGATCCGCTGGAATAAGCGGCGAAAAGGCAATGGTGGAAATGATATATTTCGGCACGCCCAGTGGCAGTGCGCGGGCGCAATCCAGCGCCAAATCTGTGCCCATGGAGCCACCCATGGCAATCATCCCATCAATCCGCCCCTCAGCCTGCAACTTCTGGCAAAGCGCAGCCGAACCACGCGCCATAATCTGCATGGCCACATTTTCGTCGCCCGCATCAATCGCGTCTTGAATGCTCGCACCAGCGGCCTCCGCCACCGCATGTTTGGACACATCGGTCGGTGTCGGCGGATCGCCCAAAACACTCACATCCATGGTGAGCACTTTGCCACCTTGCCCCACAATCGCGTTGGTCAAATATTCGAGCTCATCGGATTTGGTGTCATAGGTGCCAATCACCAAAATGGTTTTATCTTGCGCCATATGTGTGTCCCCCTACAGCTGTATCCAGGCCGTTTTCAAATTCTCGTATTTCTCCAATGCGTGCAGCGATTTATCCGCGCCATTGCCCGACTGGCGCATGCCGGCAAGCGGCACATTATTGCCCGCGCCGCCATAGGTATTCACATGCACCACGCCCGATTTAATGTTGCGCACCATGCGGTGAGCCCGCGATAAGTTCGACGTCCAAACCGCCGCCGCCAAGCCAAAGTCAGTGCCGTTGGCCAGTGCGACTGCTTCCTCTTCACTGTCAAATGGCGTGATCGCCACCACCGGGCCAAACACTTCATTTTGGAAGAGGTCCATCTCCGGCTTCACATCGGTGAAAATCGTCGGCTCCATATAGTAGCCGCCACCTTCTGGATGTAGTTGCGCCCCGCCACACACCAAGGTGCCACCCTCTTTTTGCGCCCGCTCAACAAAGCCCAAATCGCCCTCTAATTGCTGTTTGGTGGTAATCGCCCCGATATTGTTATCGAGATTGAGTGGATCGCCCACCTTCAGCTTTGCCGCCTGCGCTTTCAGCTTTTCAACAAATTGGTCATGCACAGTGCGCTCAACCAGAATGCGCGACCCAGCCACACAGACTTCACCTGAATTGCGGAAAATTCCCGCCGCCGAAACCTTTGCCGCCTGATCCAAATCTGGCGTATCGGCAAACACAACGTTAGGCGACTTGCCCCCCAGTTCAAGAAATAAGCGTTTCATATTGGACCGCGCCGCATAATCCATTAAACGCCGCCCGACCCCGCCAGACCCGGTAAAGCCGATAATATCAATATCATTGTGTAGCCCCAGGGCTTCCCCCGCCACAGCGCCATTGCCGGTCACCACGTTGAGCACACCTGCGGGCAATCCCGCTTCAAGGCAAAGCTCGGCTAGCCTTAGTAGGCTCAACGACGCTGCTTCTGACGGCTTAAGCACAACGCTATTGCCCGCCGCCAAGGCGGGCGCGATCTTCCACGCGCCGATCATCATTGGAAAATTCCACGGCACAATAGCACCAACCACACCCACCGGTTCGCGATGCACCAATGCCAATTGATCATCTGCCGTGGGCGCAATCTCACCATAGACCTTATCAATCGCCCCTGCGTAAAACCGAAATGTCCCCGCCGCAGAGCCCGGCTCCGCCTTGATGGCCATGCCAATTTCTGTGCCATTGTCCCGCACGCCCAAAACCGCCAGCTCCTTGGCATTGGCTTCGATCAGGTCAGCGATCTTATTGAGCACTTTCATGCGGCCCTGAGGGGCTATGCGCGCCCAGTCGCCCCGCTCAAAAACCCGCCGCGCCGAGACCACCGCAGCATCCACATCTGACGGTGTCGCCGCCGCGATCGTTGTCAGCTCTTTCCCGTCAATCGGGCTGACCACTTTGATGGTGCCGCCATCGGCAGCGTCCACCCACTGCCCGTCAATCAACAGCTTTTGCGGCGCGATTTCCTGCTGACGCAGTGCATCAATTTCACTTTGGCTGATCATGCTTCCAAGTCCTCAGATTTTTTTGCTCGAAAGAGCGAATAGATATGCGCCACCAGCACAATCACGATAATCGCGAAAAGCACCTGCGCCACGGGCCGCTCGATAAAATCAAATGGGGTTTGCACCCGCGCCATGCTGGTGCGGAACTTCACTTCCATAATGCCGCCCAACACCATGCCGAGAATGATTGGTACAATAGGCAAGTTTAGCCGCTTCAACATTAGCCCCAGCATCCCAAATGCCGCCGCTATCGCGCAGTCGATGATGGAGTTTCGAAGCGAAAAAACGCCGACAAAACTCAAAATCAAAATCACCATGCCCAAAAAGCGGTTGGGAATGCGCACCACTTGCGTGATCCATTTTGTGGTGCCCAGCAAGAACGCGAAGGCCAAAACATTGAGGATCAAAAGCGCCATATAAAGGCTAAGAATAAAGTCAAAATCATTGGCAAAGAGCTGTGGCCCGGGGATCACATTGTGCACATAGAACACGGCCAGCATCATCGCCGTCAGGGCTTCACCGGGAATACCCAGCGCCAATAGCGGGATCATCGCCGCAGCGGGCACTGCGTTGTTTGCAGTTTCCGAGGCGATCAGCCCTTCGGGCGCGCCTTTGCCGAAATTCTTGCCATTGCCCGATGTTTTGCGTGCCAGTGAATAGGAAAAGAATTGGGCCAGAAATTCACCCACACCGGGGATCATGCCCATCACCACGCCGAACCCGGCAGATGGCAATACAATTTTTGGCAAACGCAGCACATCGCGCAGCCCATCGAAAAGCCGCCCCACCAGCGCGGGCGGTTTATTATGTTCGTCTTTCCCCACCAACAACAAAAAGGCCTGCGACAGCGCAAATAACCCCAACACAACCACGATCAAATCGATACCGGACGCCAGCCAGGCTTGCTCAAAAGTGTAGCGCTGCGTATAGCGGATCGGCTCCAGCCCAACCGTGTTGATAAATATGCCAAAGCACAACAATGCCCCTGCGGCCAAAGCCTGCCCGCGGTGCGTCACCACCACCAGGATCATGCCCAATAGCGCCGCCAAAAAGATCTCGCGTGAGCCAAACATTGGGGCCACTGCCGCCAGAACGGGCGACAGGCACATCAGCGCCACAATCGAAATAATCGCGCCGCAAAAGCTGGCGCCAAACGCCAGCGACAAGGCTTTTGTCGCCTCACCGCGTTTGGTCATGGGATAACCGTCATAAGTGGTCAACGCATTCACCGCAGTGCCGGGCGCATTGATCAAAATCGCCGGGATTGCCCCGCCATACATGGACGACCCGTAAATCCCCAACAAAAGGGTCAGGCCCACTATTGGCTCCAGCGCAAATGTCGCCGGCAACAAAATCGCGATCGCAATAGCTGGTCCCACGCCGGGAATGGCCCCGATAATGACGCCCCCAACCGAGCCAATCAACAACGCGATTGCCACATCAATTCGCGCCAACGCGCTCAAACTTGTCAGCAAAAGTTCCACAAAGAGCCCCTAGAGATAAAGAATGGCAAAGCTGCGCACCATATCTGGCAAATATTCGTAAAGCGCACCGCCGGGAATTTTGACCTGCAAAAAGCTTTTGAAGATCACCACAATCAACAATCCGGAGAGCGCCGCAAATCCAAAATAGAGCCGATGGCGGTATCCCAACCGCCATGTCATCAGCATCAAAAATCCAATGGTTGTCGGCAAATAGCCCACGACAGGCACCAAATAAACGTACGCCATGAACCACAGCACATACTCAGCTGCACGCAACCAGATCAACGCTTCAGAAACAAAGCCCGGCGCTTGCAAACCATTGCGGTGAAACCAAAATTGAACGATTTGGAAAAAGCCGAAAATCAGCATCCCGATAATGCCGATGGCGGACCAAAGCCCGGGCTGCTTTTCCAAAGGCATATTATCAAAAAACTTGGCCTGTACACCGAGCTGACTGGCCAGAAAGACCGCCACCAAAAATGTGCAAATGCCAAACCAGACAAGTGCCGAACTGTAGGGCGACACAAAATAATCGTCGACTTTCAGCGCACGATTAGATTTGCCGCCAATCTCATTTTCTTGAATCATGGGCTGAACAAACTCACCATTTAAAAATGGCCGGGGCGATGGCCCCGGCCAAGAGATTATTCAGCAAATTTGGCGATGGATTCGGCCACGACACGGTCAGATTCAATCTGAGCCGCCGCTTCTTCTGCGCCTTTCCAATAAACACCAGCGCCGGTTTCTTCAGCAAGCTTCTTGGCTGCATCGCTAGCCAGTGCCTTTTGGGCTGCCGCCGCGATTTTCTCACGCACATCAGCCGGCGTGTCTTTATGCACAAACAAACCATTCCACAACGCGATGTTCAGCGATGGCTCAAGCTCACCCACAGTTGGGCTGTCTGGCACCAGCGGAATGCGGTCTTCAGTCACGGTGGCCAACACATTCACTTTGTCCAAGCAAGGCAAGATCAGTTGCAATGTGGTGTTGATCACGTCCGCATCGCCAGACGCCAAAGTGTTACAATCCAGCGCATCAAATGACGCGTTTGAATAATAAAGGGTGCCGTTTTTTTCGGCCAAAGCCATTGTGACCTGGGTTGGCACAAGGAACGAACCAAAATGCCCCAGCAAAAGATTGTTGGATTTTGAAAACTCGGCCAATTCTTCCATGGATTGATAAGGCGCCGCTTTAGACGCAGCAATGACAAACGGGTAGGTCAGAAAAATGCCAACAGGCTCAAACGGATCTGGGTTCAGCGCTGGGATGCCCACATAAGGGCCCACCAACGGCACATCCACCACAAACGAGCCGATTGTATAGCCATCAGCTGGCGCTTGCGCCACTTCCGCAGCACCGGGGAAAGGTCCACCACCCCCACCGGGCTTGTTCACCACCGCAGCTGGCACGCCATACATGTCTTGAAATTCTTCCGCAATCATGCGGGTCAGCACATCCTCCAGATCCCCTGGTGGAAATGGCACCACAAATGAAACTGGTTTTTCTGGATATTCAGCCATCGCTGGCGAAAGAGCAGCCAAAATTGTCGCCAGACCTATAAGGACCGCCGAGATTAGTGAACGGATCGCACGCATGTTTTCCTCCCTACCGCGTTCGAAATTTTGCCAACGGTTCACTATTATCACCATCGGCACATTTAATGGTTGCATTAGGAACCAATCTGAGTCAACATTTTTGTGAACATATGAACTAATTGAGTATTACCCCGCATGAAGACAATCGATAAAACGATGCGCTTGCTAAGCTTTTTCACGCCATCGCAGCCTGAAATTGGCCTTTCTGAGCTGGCCCGCATGGCGGAGATGGACAAAGCCACCACGCGGCGCATTTTGGTGTCGCTGGGCAAACATCATTTTATCGAGCAAAACCAGATTACCAAGGCCTATCGCCTGGGCAGCGGATTTTTGCACCTTGCCCGCGTGCGCGAAGCCACCACGCCGATCACCGCCATCGCCACACAAACGGTGGAGTGGTTGTGTGACTGCACGCGGGAAACCGCCCACGCCAGCGTTGGCAGCCCCAACGCCTTGATCACCATCGCCCATAAAGAGCCACAGCGCGGCACCGTCGTGATGATCGATCCCACCGAACCGCTGCCGTTCCACGCCACCGCGTCTGGTATCGTTTTTTTGGCGTTTAACGATGCTGATCTATTGGAAAATCTTTTAAAAAAGCCGCTGAAAAAACACACCGATCATACAGAAATCGACCCCGATGCCGTTCGCGCACGCGTCGCACGGGCGCGCAGAGACGGCTATTATTTGAACGAGCACGGTTTCGAATCCGATGTTGCGGGCCTCGCCGCGCCCTATCTTAATGCGGATGGCACAGCCGCGGGCGCCATTGCGGTGGCCATGCCCACCACCCGCAAAACCGATGAACAAATCCATATGGTGAAACAACACGTCGCCGCCGCTTCAGCGCGGATCACCACCGCAATTGGCGGCGTGGTGCACCCCAGCATTCAAAAATTGATTGTTTAGGGGCGTATGATGGTTTGCTCATTTTCACCAAGCCTTTGCGGCGGCACCCCAGGGTTCAGCAATCCGCCCGCCCATATTCAACACGCCAACAATTGTTTCGCCGCAGCGCCAAAGTCGCTCGGCTTGTCACCCGATCAGGAGGCCTAGATGCTCGAGTCAAACTTTTTGAAAGAAAACAACGCCAAACATATGTGGCACCCCATGGCCCACCCGGCCGATATGCGCAACAATCCGCCCAAAATGATCCGCGGCGCCAAGGGCGTGGAAATCACCGACATTGATGGCCACACCACGCTGGACGCGGTGGGCGGCCTGTGGAACGCCAATCTGGGCTATTCGGTGGACAGCATCAAACAGGCCATCACTGATCAGATGAACGAGCTGCCCTATTATTCCGCCTTCCGTGGCACCACCAATGATAAGGCGGTCGAACTCTCCTTTGAGCTGAACGATTGGTTCAAACCCGAAGGCATGACCCGCGCGTTCTTCACCTCCGGCGGCTCCGATTCTGTTGAAACCTGCCTGCGCCTGGCGCGGCAATATCATAAGGTGCGCGGCGAAGGCGAACGCACCAAATTTATCAGCCTCAAAAAGGGCTATCACGGCACCCATTTTGGCGGCGCGTCCGTGAATGGCAACGCCAATTTCCGCCGTAATTATGAGCCGATGCTGGCCGGCTGCTTCCAAATCGCGGCCCCTTGGACCTACCGAAATCCTTTCGGCACCGACAATGCAGAAGAAATCGCCAACCGCTGCATCGCCATGCTGGAAGATGAAATCGCCTTCCAAGGCGCAGATACCATCGCCGCCATGATCATGGAGCCGGTGCTGGGCGCGGGCGGGGTGATCGTGCCGCACAAAAGCTTTATGCCCATGGTACGCGACGTGTGCGACAAACACGGCATTTTGCTGATCGCCGATGAAGTGATCACCGCCTTTGGCCGCACAGGCGATGTGCACGGCTCGCGCCTCTGGGGCGTGGCGCCAGATATGATGTGCACCGCCAAAGCCATCACCAATTCATACTTCCCCTTCGGCGCGGCCATGATGGGCGAAAAAGTGGTCGAAGCCTTCGAAAGCAATAAAGACGCTGTGGGCAATATCGGCCATGGCTACACCTATTCGGCCCACCCGGTCGGCTGCGCCGCCGCCCTCGCCACCTTGGCCGAAATCAAAAAAGCCAAAGTGTGGGAAAACGCAAAAGCACGCGGCATAGAGCTGCAAAACGGCCTCACCCAACTGAAAGAAAAACACCAGATCGTCGGCGACACACGCGGCATCGGCCTGATGGCCGCCATCGAACTGGTCGACGACCGCCCCACCAAAACCCCCGCCTCAAAACCAGCCATAGCCGCCGCCTTCGACGCCGCCTATGAGGCAGGCGTAACCATCCGCGTCTCCGGCAACAATATTATCTTGTCACCACCTCTAGTGATCACGGCAGATGATGTGACCCGGATGATTGGGGCGTTGGATAAGGGGCTGAGTGCTGCGGCGAGTGTTTAGAGGATTTGATTAATGCGTGTTAATTTGCACCGTCCCAGTTTTTCGGGGCGGTGTTTTTTTGAAAGGCGTTTCCAGCCTCCTAGCCAAATTAAAAGTCATTCTTTTTTATTGATCCGTGCGAAACCTTCGTATCCTTGAAAGATTCATATAAGCTTCAGCTAACACGCGCCTAAACGCAAATTCGGAGAAACATGCAGTGGAAGACGATACGAACCAAGCAGTTTCACTACCTTACCACCAACCTGCGTTCATGCGTCTAATGACCCTGTTCAATGAAGAGATTAATTTTGCTCTCACACAAAAATGCGCCACGTTTAGAGGTGAGCTGTTTTTAAGTCAATTTAAACCCAGTGTTCCAATCGAAGACCAAACCGCTTGGGATTTTGCAAGAAACGCCCTCGACATTCTTGATGCCAAAATGGGTAAAATCCTCTCTAGGCGAAGTGCTGCCTATTGGCTCCACATCTACCGCAGGATAGGCGTATCTCTATCGCCCAACCATGAAGAAAAAACCGATCCGGTAACTGTTGGCTTAGTGCGCCAAATTGTCGAGCTCGCAATCCAAAAGCACGGCAGGTTAGAGAGTATACGAGAATTCGGAAACTCAACACAGCTTGGTCCAAACTTAATCTTGGGCGGCTGGATGAAGAAAGGCCTGAAGACCATCGGCCGCAATAACGGCGGCGGCGAACGATTTTACCGAAGTTACTGCAAATTGCTAAGACGTGAGCCAATTATTGTACTGCGGGAATTTGGAAAAAAAGACTTTCTTAGCATATATGAAGTCGAAGGGGTGGCCTACCAATACTGGCGAATAACCGCATTGCTTAGAGCAATAGGAAAGGGTTTTTCCATTCAAATTGACGAACAAGGAGACTGGAATTACCTACCGAATAGAGAATTGGGAAAGCTAGTTCGCTCATTTGATGACAGAAACCAGTCTTTAAACACGTATTCATCTCTTTTGGGCGTGTGGTTGGACAACAAAGTTCTCACGGCCTCATCAAAAGAAAAAGTGGACGATCCAGAAGTCACCAATAGTTCTGAACTCGGCACGGTATTCTTTCCCGTTTACAATCTTACAAAGCGAGACCTAGCTGGCAGCGAATTCCATGGCCATATACTCGCTGACGGAAGCGTCACCAACTTTATTCCCTATTTTTTTAACGTTGGTCGGTTTCTTCAATTCCATAATTTTATGGAATCCGCCTTCACAAAAAAACACGGGTACAACTTTAAGATTTTTCTAAGTGTATTGGAAGCATTATCGACGCTCTCGATTTTGCCGCAAAAGTCGCTGAACATAGGCGATGAAAATCTGCTAAAATCGATAAAATCGAACGCATTCTTGCAAACATTATCCCGCGGATATCATGTGTTTGCCGGCTCCTCCGAGGATTTGTGCCGGATGCTGGTGAAACGAATAAAAATCCTCTCCCAAAAAGACCATAGCTTGGAGGAAATTCGCAAGGTAGTCGCAGACCTTTCGCTTGGGGGGAGCCATCAATCGCGCATTTCGCCTTGGAGCGGCGGACCTCGCGCGACCGTAATCCCAGCAGCCAATACAAGTATTATTGACTTTGTAGGTATCCCCAATGTGTTGGCGACATTATTTGTTTTCATGCCAGACAAGATCGGGAGCAGCGGTACCGTTTTTGAGAAACTATTTCGCGATGCCCTCAAGCGCCGAGGCTTCGTCGTGACTTCGGGGAATCTACTTTCTGCTGCTGGCGACCGAGAATTGGACGCTGGCGTTCAGATAGGTGACTGCCTTTATGTATTTGAATGCGTCTCCATTGAGCGCCCTCTTGACTTTGAAATCGGCAACCCCAAAACCATAAATGGCCGAATAAATCGCCTAACTGATAAACTTGAACAGGTTGAAAGCTTGAAGCACTTCATCAAGAAAAACCCGGCCGGAAAGAACTACGACTATTCCTCAGTTAAGCGGATCGAGCACTTTGTAGTCTCACCTTTTGTGGAATGGATTTGGAGTCACGACGAAGCTATGTGGGCTGACGGTGGGTTCCCAAGGTTTGTGACACCTGATGAAGTGTTTTTGATCCTTGGGAAAACCAATTGAGTATGGCGACCAAATCATAAATTGCGCCGCCGCTTTATGAAGGACCGCTTACCACACAATTACCCCCTCACCGCCAATAATCATTAGCCGCCGCGACGGTCTGAAAATTCGTCGCCACCACTTGTGAGGCCAGCGTCAAACTGTCGGCGCTGTTGGCGTAGTCGTCGCGCAGTTTGGTGCGGGTGGCGTCGTCTGGTTGGGTTTTCTTCACCGCCATCCGCGAAAGTTTAATCGCCAGCTCAAAACCTTCTTCTGCAGTTTCTGTTTTCAAATTCGGCAACCAGCTCATCTTCTTTCTCCTTTTGTATCGTGCGCGATATAATTTGACAGTGTTGATGAAACCTCATGCCCATGTCAATAATAATATCGTGTGCGACCAAATTTAAGGACATCAGGATGACAATGGAGCAATTGCCCACCCGCGCTGAGGATATGTTCTGTTATGGGGTGTACACCGCGTCCCACGTCATCAACCAAAGCTACGCGCCGCATCTGGCGCAGCTTGGGCTTACCTATCCGCAATATATAACCCTCACCCTGTTGTGGGAGCGCGATGGGCAAAAGGTTACCGAACTGGCCAAAATCTTGCGGATGAACACAAACACCCTCACCCCGCTGCTCAAGCGGCTGGAGGCGTTGGGACACATCAAGCGCACCCGGGGCGATCAGGATAAACGCCAAATCATTGTGCGCCTCACCCCCGCCGGGCGCGCGCTGCAAGATAAAGCACCAGCCATCACCGCCTGCATGGTCAACAACACATCGTTAGACCATGCCGAACTCAATGAGCTGCAACGCCTTTTGAAAAAATTGACCAACGGGCTAGACGCGGCGCGGGCGAAATAGCCAACCGCCGCCTCACGGCGTCTACGTGCCATGCCACAGATTTCCATTCGCGCAACGCTCAATTGCACACAATCGGCATCGGTGCGCACCTGATTCTCACGCCCCGCACAGCGCAAATATTGCCACCTGGGCGGCAAGAATTAACCTGTTAATTGAGCCACTTAATATGTTTAACCGAAGAAATATCCACATTTGTAACTGTTTATTCGTGAAACCGAAACAAAAGCACCAATCACACCCCCGGAACCTGCGTAAGATATTGTTTTAAAACCAAAAGTAATATTTTCAAGATCGAATTATTTTGACCGTTTGATTTAGAAAAACCCCCAAATTGAGCGAAAGGGCTGGTCAGAATCAGGCACAAGACTTGCGTTGAGAGGCATTTATCTATAATCCTTAAGTCATTGATTATGAAACAAACGTGTGAAAACCAGTTTCGAATTGCATGCCCACGATGCCGCCGCATCGGACGCCGGGCGGATGGCACTACTGCTCACGCTTATTTCCAAAATTCAATTGACCTGCAAGTCAGTCGCCTGCTCTCAGCTGCGACACGCATGACGCTTGCCTTTTGGTCAACCATGCGGAAAGAGGCTCTATAATGGCACCACAGCCTACAAAAATCGGTGCCTCAATATGTGGGCTGATAAACAAATATAAGCGGGCAACTGGCCACGCTGGCGGCGAGTTTACGCGCTTGGTGACCTCCGGTTGGATCAGCGCTGCTCATCAATTAGGTTTATCAAACACACAAGCATCCAATTTGCTGCAGGCAAGCTACGCCACCAAAGCACGCAAATATCAAAGATTAATTTGCCCCAGAGACATCTGAATATGCGACGCGTGAAATATCATTTGTCACTGCGGGACAACCTTGTCGAACGAGAGAAACAAAGCCGATTTAAGATAGGAAGCAAGAAGCGAAATTGAACTATTGACCACCAAATCGGCAAAACAAAAACACGAAGAAACGCTTGGAAATATTAGGGGGACACAAATTGGCAAATGATGCATCCAACGACGCATTCGTTGAGTTCGAACGTGTACAGAAAAGCTATGATGGCGAAACACTCGTCGTAAAAGACCTCAACCTGACCATGCCGAAAGGTGAGTTCCTGACGATGCTTGGGCCATCAGGCTCCGGCAAAACAACTTGCCTTATGATGCTTGCTGGTTTTGAACACGCCACGCATGGTGACATTCGTTTGGGCGGGGAATCCATCAACGGTATCCCACCGCATAAACGCGGCATCGGCATGGTGTTTCAAAACTACGCCCTGTTCCCGCATATGACCATTGCGGAAAACCTCGCCTTCCCCTTGGAAGTGCGCAAATTGGGCAAATCCACGCGCGAAGAAAAAGTAATGCGCGCGCTCGACATGGTTGAAATGGGTGACTTTGGCGGCCGCCGCCCGGCGCAATTGTCTGGCGGGCAGCAACAGCGGGTCGCCTTGGCACGGGCCTTGGTGTTTGAACCTGAATTGGTGTTGATGGACGAGCCGCTCGGCGCGCTCGACAAGCAACTGCGGGAAAAAATGCAGTTTGAGATCACCCACTTGGCACACCGTTTGGGCATTACCACAGTTTATGTGACCCACGACCAAACGGAAGCCTTGACCATGTCAGACCGTGTTGCGGTGTTCGACGATGGGCGTATTCAACAATTGGCCCCACCGGATCAATTGTATGAATCACCTGAAAACAGCTTCGTGGCGCAGTTTATCGGTGAAAACAACACGCTCGAAGGCGTGGTGAAAGAGATCAAGGGCAAAACCTGCGTGGTGCAGCTGGATGACGGCGAAGTGCTCGACGCGGTGCCTGTAAATGTAAGCGAAGTCGGCGAGCGTACGCGTGTATCGATCCGCCCAGAGCGTGTCGAATATAACACTGACCGCCTCGATCCGGATGCGCACACGCTCAACGCTGAAGTGTTGGAATTCATTTATATGGGCGACATCTTCCGCACACGTTTGCGCGTGGCGGGCAATGAAGATTTCGTCATCAAAACAAGAAACGCGCCTGACCAAGTGCGTCTAAAGCCGGGCCAACAGATCAAGATCGGTTGGATGGCAGAGGATTGCCGCGCACTCGATGCGTAAATCACTCGGTTAGGTATAAACAGAACTGGCTATGCCCGGGTGTCAGTTCTTACTCAAATGTCCGGGCAATTAAAGGGAGTATTCAATGAAACTCATTACGAAATTCATTAAGCCCATGGCTGCAGCAACGGCAATCGCCTCGCTCAGCACTATGGCGATGGCAGACGGCCATATGGTTTCAGACATGACTATCGTAAGCTGGGGTGGTGCATATCAAGATAGCCAAATCAAGGCTTATGCAGAACCTTATATGGAAATGAATGATGGCGTATCCATCACTTGGGACGAAAGCTCAGCTGAAGCTGTAGCGAAAATGCGTGCCATGAACGAAGCGGGCAACGTCACTTGGGATCTTGTTGACGTAACCGCCGCCAGCGCCATCCGTCTTTGCGACGAAGGCTTGGCCATGGAAGTTGACCATGATGAAATGCTTGCTGAAGCGCCTGATGGCACATCAGCCAGCGATGACTTTGGTGACTTGATCGTGAGCGACTGCTTTATCCCACAGATTGTGTATTCAACAACTGTAGGCTATCGCACAGACTTGGTACCTGAAGGTACACCAGCACCTAGCGATATCTGTGACTTGTTCGACCTTGCCACATATCCTGGCATGCGTGCCCTTGAGAAGCGTCCATTGAACAACATGGAATGGGCTTTGCTTTGTGACGGCGTGGCAAAAGAAGACGTTTATGACGTTCTGGCCACACCTGAAGGCCAAGAGCAAGCATTGGCGAAACTCGACACAATTCGTGACAATGTAATCTGGTGGTCAGCTGGTGCGGATACACCGCAACTTCTTGCTGACGGTGAAGTGTTCATGGGTTCAACCTATAACGGTCGTTTGTTCTCAGCTATTGTTGAGCAAGACCAGCCAATCGGCATGTTGTGGGATGCGCAAGTGTTTGACCTTGACGGTTGGGTAATTCCAGCTGACTTGCCTGAAGAGCGTCTTGCCCGTGTTAAAGATTTTGTGAAATTCGCAACAGACACTCAACGTCTTGCGGACCAAGCAAAATACATTTCATACGGTCCAGCACGTGAATCTTCAGCTCCGCTTGTAAGCAAGCACGCTGAATTGGGTATCGACATGGCACCACATATGCCTACCGATCCTAACAACGCTAAGAACACGTTCCTTTATAACTACGAGTTCTGGGCTGATTACCGTGACGATATTGATGCCAAATTCCAATCTTGGTTGGCTCAATAATCTTTGAGGAAAAGGGGGCCACTCGTGCCCCCTTTTTCACCGGATGCATAAATCCAAATAAAAGACCGAAACAGGCAGATTGACGGGGGCAAGATGAGCGACACAACACAACAACCAATGCTATCGGCGGATGGTCGGCCGCTAAAGCAGAGCTTAGCGCGCGCATTGCGGCGGCAAAAAATTAGAGCGTTGTTGCTAATCGCACCGCTTTTGCTGTTCGTGGTGGTAACCTTTATTATCCCCATTCTCTCCATGCTTTTTCGCTCCGTCGAAAACGAAATTGTCTCCAACACGCTGCCGCACACTGTTGTGGCGCTGCAAGAGTGGGATGGCACAACAAATCAGGCCCCGGATGAAGAAGTCTACCGGCACCTGTATTTTGATTTGTTCCGTGCTGTTGAATCTAAAGAACACACAAAACTTGGCTCACGCCTAAACTACGAACAAACCGGGCTTTCCTCTTTGTTCCGCACATCCGGACGTTCACTTGACGATCTGGGTGAGGAATATCAGGATCCGCTCGAAGAAATTGATCCACGCTTCAAAGAAGGTGCATTTTGGTATGAAATGCTCAATGGCGAAGGTGGCGAAGAGCTTCTGGAAAGCCGTCGGGAATTATGGCGCATGGGCGTTGGCGAAAGCATGGCCGGTGATATCGGCTTCGTGCCTTCTGCCCAAATGGCTGAAATGCTGCCTTGGACGACACGCGCTTACACAGATTTTGCCATTTGGACCGTCATTGATGACGAAGATGTAGTGGCAGAAGAAGATCCTTGGGAGGCCGTTTATGCGGGTCTCGCACAGGATCTGCAAAACCCTGAAACCATCACGGCCATTTCCAACTATTCAGGTCCAGGTGCCGAGGCGTTGCAGGCTGCTGCCAACAATGTGGACAAACTGCCTGAAGTCAATTTCCGTGAAGGCTTTGCTAAGATTAAAGAAGATTGGGCTTCCCCCGAAGTTTGGTCCACCATTCAAGTCTTTTCCGCCAATTATACGCCGGGCTATTTCTTGAACGCGGTTGATCTTGAGCTGACGCCAGATGGCGTGCAGGCCAAGCCTGAAAACCAGCAAATCTACATGCAATTGTTTATGCGCACATTGTGGATGGCCCTGGTCATCACGGGTGCCTGCATTGTGCTGGGTTATCCAGTGGCGTGGCTTTTGGCCAACCTGCCAATGCGCGTGGCGAACACCTTGATGATTTTGGTGCTGCTCCCGTTCTGGACATCCCTATTGGTGCGCACATCCGCCTGGAAGGTGCTGTTGCAACAGCAAGGCGTGATCAATGACATATTGGTCTGGCTCGGCTTCGTTGGCGACGCTGACCGATTGATCTTGATGAACAACGCAACCGGTACCATCGTGGCAATGACGCACATCTTGTTGCCCTTTATGATCTTGCCGCTTTATTCGGTGATGAAAACAATCCCGCCCAGCTATTTGCGGGCAGCCAAGTCACTTGGCGCCACCAACTGGACAGCCTTTTGGCGGATCTATTTCCCTCAATCTGTTCCGGGGATCGGCGCGGGGTCAATTCTGGTGTTCATTTTGGCCATCGGCTATTACATCACCCCTGAAATCGTTGGCGGCACAAGCGGCATCTTTATTTCGAACCGTATCGCCTATCACATCTCTAGCTCGCTGAACTGGGGCCTTGCGGCTGCACTTGGCTCGATCCTTCTGGTGGTCGTTCTGGTGCTGTACTGGGCTTACGATAAGATCGTGGGCATCGACAATGTGAAGCTGGGAGGCTAACCAATGAGCGAGATTATTGCATATATTCAACGCCCTAATCTGTACACTTTCACCATGCCCGTGGTGGCGGTGCTGGGCGCAGTCTTTGGCTTTATCACCGGCAACATCTATGGCGCCCCAGCAATCGGGCTGCCCATAGGTGCGTTGATTGGCGCGGCGCTTGCCGCCGTGCTGGCCCAGATCATTTCGATCAAACCATGGAAAAAGATTTGGGGCGCTGCCGCAGTCTTTGCCGCAGTTGGCGCCATCTTTGGTGGGTTCGCCGGCATCGTGGGTGGCCTTGTCGTGGGCGTCTCCATGAGCTGGTTTGCCATCTGGATTGGCTCCGGCAAATATCGTGCTGGCGTGCCAAACTATTACACCCCGGCACAAGTGTTGTGGCACAACAGCTTCCTGTTCATTTGTGCGCTGGTGTTTTTCTTTCTGATCGCACCGCTGGTGCCCGTTGTATGGCTCAGCTTCAACGCTGAAGACTTCTTCACCTTCACGCCAGAAATGCTTGCCTTTAAGGCAGAAGGCTACAGCCTGAAGCACTATTATGATTTCCTCGGGTCCGACGAATGGATGGTGCCCCTGAAGAACTCATTGATCATCGCCCCAATCGCCACCATCATTTCGGTGAGCTTGGGCACGTTGGCCGCGATCGGTTTGAGCCAATCTCATGTGCCGGGTCGTCAAGCCATCATGGCGATCTTGATTTCACCCATGATTGTGCCGCTGATCATCTCAGCGACCGGCATGTTCTTCTTCTATGCGCCTTTGGGCAACTGGTTGCAGGCAAGCCTTGGTCTCAACCAAGCGTTTGTGGGCTATATCAAAGTGATCCTCGCCCACGCCGTGTTGGGCATTCCCTTTGTGATCATTACGGTGACCGCAACGTTGGTCGGCTTTGATCGGTCTTTGACCCGCGCGGCAGCCAATATGGGTGCTGATCCGGTCACAACCTTCTTCCGTGTGCAAATGCCCCTCATCCTGCCGGGCGTGATTTCAGGCGGCTTGTTCGCCTTCATCACCTCATTCGACGAAGTGGTTGTTGTGTTGTTTGTGGGCTCGGCCCGTCAACAAACTCTGCCATGGCAGATGTTCACTGGCTTGCGTGAGCAAATCTCACCAACCATTCTGGCAGCCGCCACGATCCTTGTGACCGTGTCCATCCTGCTGTTGACCACAGTTGAGTTGCTGCGTCGTCGTTCAGAGCGCTTGCGTGGCCTTAGCCCAGGCTAAGCCGGACTTGCATATCTAATAAAAAAAGGGCGGCCCAATGGGCCGCCCTTTTTGCTTTGCCTCAACTGAATGCGCGCCTAGCGGGCACACTCATTCTCAATCTCTGTCGTGGTGGGGCGATAGCGCCCCACTTCCCGTTCGCGGTGAAACACATAGATGCCTGAGGCCAGGATGATCGCAATGCCAACCCATGTGATCCAGTCGGGAAAATCGCCAAACACCAGATAGCCCGCAGCCGTCGCGCCCAATATTTCCAGATACTGGAACGGGGCCAACAAGCCGGCTTCTGCCCGGCGGAAAGCTTCGGCAACCAACACAAAGGTGACAGCGGAAAGCGCACCACCGGCCACGATCACCTGCCAAGCCCAACCGCCTGCCAGTGGACCGGCGAACTCCACGCCACCAGACAAACTAAGCACTGTGCTCAACAGCACCATGCCAATCGCGGCGTAAATCGTCGCCCCAAACTGCACCGTAAGCGCTGAGCGTTGCTTGCTGGCATGGCGCAGCACAATCATATTCAGCGCATAAGTCACGGCTGAAATTAGCGGCAATAGCGCGGGCCAGCCGAATTCAGCGAAGCTGGGCCGGATCACCAGCATTGCGCCCACCAGCCCCACACCAATGGCGACCAAGCGGCGTGGCCCGATCTTTTCTCGCAAGATCAAACCCGCCAGAAGCGTCAACACCAGCGGCTCAACGAAAAAGATCGCGATAGCCGTTGCAATGGGCATGACCTTAAAAGCAGTGATCAAGGCAACGACACATATCACCATCAGGGCGCCGGAGAGCGCCACAATCGGCGACAACATCGGCCCGCGCAAATAGCGCCGCATGAAAATGCCAACTGGCACAAACCATATGGCTTGCGACACAAAGCGCCACATGCCGACTTCCACCGGATGCATAACGTCAGTCAAAATCTTCGCCAACGTATCGCCCACCGGCAGCAAAAGCATGGCCACAATCATAAAGGCCATGCCCACATTAATATCGCTATCCGCATTTGAATGAGCGGAATGGGCAGTGTTTGGATTGTTCATGATCTCACCCACAATAGTTTCCCTTGTGCACTCAACGAGGGACTGTCCGGGCGTCCAGGACGGAAAGGAAGTTTAGTTTCAACGTGACGCCATCACGCAAAACCAATAGCCGCAGCATAGGGGATATAAACATTTTCGGTCAACAAGCAGATGACAACTGCCCACTCAGGCGATAACCCGGATATCATGCCGCATTGACCCGCATCCCCGGTCCCGCGCACTGTTAGGCAGAGCTATCCTTTCCTGTTCAAAAGGGGACCCATCATGAAGAAATATTTGCTCGGCCTCAGTTTCATTTTTGGCATCGTCTTTGCCGCCACCTCCGCATTCGCCTATTCCGGCGAGCTCTATCGCGTTTGCGGCCTCAATCCCGACGGAGACAATTTCCTCAGCATGCGCACCTGCGGCAGCACGGATTGCGATGTGATTACAAAGCTTTTGCCCGGCACATTCATGTGGACCATGGAGCCGACCGCACAAAACAATTGGCGGCAGGTTGTCCCGATGTATGGCGTCGCTGATATGTTTTCGGCCGACCCGGATGTCGGGTTTGTCTACTCAAAATATATCTGCAAGGTTGAATAGCATTCCTCACCGTTGAGGATAGGGTTGCCGCGTCACCAAAGCGACGCGGCATTTGGGTTCAGCTATCCGCCAGCGTTCATTTGGTCGTGACGCTGCTGAATTTCTTCCGGCCATGTCGATTTGATATAAGCCAAAACCGCGATGATTTGATCGTCGCTCAGCACCCCGTCATAAACCGGCATGTCCGTTTGATAATCTGGATTGTTGCTCAGCCTTGCGATCCCATATTTGGTCAAGTTGAACAGCAACTCATCATTATGATGCCAGGTATGGCCCGTCTCATCATGAGGCGGCGCTGGCATGCGGCCGGATGACTTGGGTTGCTTCCAGTTTTCTTCGCCTTCCAGATTATCACCATGGCATGCCGCGCAATTGGCTTGATATATTTCTTGGCCCCTCGCCACCACTTGGGTGTTTTTATAGGGAATAAGGCCCGTTTGCGCCTCTGCTTGTGGCACCACATATTGGGCATAGCCCCAATATCCGCCAGCCAATATCAGTGCAGCCACCGCACCGAGTGTCCATTTATTCAAGTTCTTCATTTTACATCACCACAATGGGGGTCTTATTCGGAACCCGCTGATAAAGATCGATAATATCGTGATTAAATAGCCTGACGCAGCCGCTGGAGACCGCTTTGCCAATGCTCCAATATTCCGGCGTACCGTGCAGCCGATAAAGCGTATCTTTTCCATCCTTAAAAATGTAAAGCGCGCGCGCACCCAACGGATTTTTCAACCCCGGCTGCATACCGCCATTTTCATGGCTATATTTTGCCAAATGCGGTTCGCGTTTGATCATTTCGGCAGGCGGTGTCCAGGTTGGCCATTTGCGTTTCCATTGCACCATGGCCCGGCCCGACCACGAAAAGCCGGCGCGGCCCAAGCCAACGCCATATCGTATCGCTTTATTGTCAGCCTGCACCAGATAAAGGAAAAACGCTGACGTATCGACGATAATCGTGCCCACAGGTTCTTTGGTGCGATAGCGCACGGTCTGGCGATAATATTGCGGGTCAATTTTTTCCACCGGCAGCGCCGCAATCGGAAAACGTTCTTTCGGCAAAGGCCCATAAAGCGCTTTGGCCGCAGATAGGTCGGGGACTTCACTGGCCGTCGTTGTGCAACCAGCCAACACGCCGGTAAGAGCAAAAGCGCCTGCCCCTTTCAGCATATGTCGCCGTTCCAGCGAGAAATAAGATGAGTTCATTTTTACCACATATAATAATAGGCCATGCGCGTGGGCACGGGCTGTTCAACATCAAAAGGTGACTTAGACGTTGTGCAATATGGGCGGTGGTCCGTTTGGCCATTCCTCGATGGCCCGCATCGGCAAGACGAATGTTTCAGAAGCGCGCTCTAACCTTGGTGGCATCACAAGCACAAAACCACTTAGGATGGCGTGCACGCACTCGCTGGCACAATCCATTGCGCCCAATGTGGCCGCCGCCTTGTCATCACAGCAGCCATGCGCACTTTCCACTGATTGCTCATAAACCTCAATCAGCGCAAAGCTCCCGCCTTGCGCCGCATTGCTGGCCATGTTGAGCTGGCCCAGCAACAAAATCGCTGCGACCAAAAGAGTGAAAATCCGGATCATAAACACAATCTAACCGCCACTGAGCGCCATTTCTAGTCCAAACATGTGCATCGAGGTCAATCCGTCACTTCAAACCATGCATTCATGCCTGATGCCGCGTGCTCAAGCATATGACAATGGAACAGCCATTTACCCGGATTGTCGGCCACAAACGCAATACGCGTTGATTGCTCCGCACCCACCAAGAAGGTGTCGCGCCACAATGGGCTTTGCTCAACGCCGCCCCCATCGCGATCTTCAATCAGGAAGTGATGTCCATGCACATGCATCGCATGCATAAAGGCTGTGATGTTAGAAACATTCAACTCCACCGTCTGCCCCCTCTTCACGCTGAACAGCGGCTCCTCAGCCAGGTTGGCGACATTGTTGAACGCCCAAAACTGCTTGGTGCGTTGAAACCCACCACGGTCCAACTTTTCACCCTGATAATAGATATTATCAAGCTGCCCCATCGCCCCTCCGGTCATGCGCAAGTCAAACTTGAACCGATCATCCTTCGCAGGTAGGGGCAGTTTGTTTGGTTTTGGCACCGTAAACGCAGCCACTTCTTGCGCTGGGTTACGCACCTCAAACGAGCAAAAGGCGAAAGGCTGTTGAGACAGTTCCTCAAGCACAAAGTCCTCCTCTGGCTCGACCAGCAGATCCACACGTTGGGCCGGACCAAGCAATAAGGGTGTATAGCCAAGCTCCATCGGGGCGTCGGGCAAAGCCTGTCCGTCAAACGCGAGAATTTTGCCGCCAAATCGTGCGGGATCAATGTCCAGAATGCGCGAATTGCTGGCATTGACCAACCGCAACCGGGTAGGCGCATTCTTGGGCAGTGAGATAGTAGGCAGGCTTTGCCCATTCACCGTGAGCCAATTGCCCATACGCCCCCCATGGCTCCAATCCATGGGCGCACCTAAACTGGCCGCATCAAACTTGCCTTCGCCATCCAACCGCCAATCATCAATAATCAAAAGATGATCTTGCGCTTCCGGCAATATTGACCCGTCTGCCGGTTCAACAATCAGACCGCCATAAAGGCCGCGGGCCACCTGTTCCCAGCTTTTGTGGTGCGCATGATACCAATAGGTGCCAGCATCAGGCGCCACAAATTCATAGGTGAAACGCCCACCGGGCGGCACAGGGTCTTGCGTCAATCCGGACACACCATCCATTTCGTTTGCGATCCGCAATCCATGCCAATGGATGGATGTAGGTTCCGGCAAGGCGTTGGTAAACTCAATGGTCACCCGCTCCCCTTGCTTGATGCGCAAGGTTGGCGCGGTCACCTGTCCATTGTAGCTCCACAATGTGGATTCTTGAGCATCAGGAGCGGGGTGCAGTTTGTGCTGCACCGGCTGTGCCACCAGTTTGAAACTGGTCCCGGCTCCCTCTTTTGCCCCGCTCATGGATGGCATCATAACCAGCGCTGCCGCGCCGCCACCTAATAGTTTCAGCGCATCTCGCCTACTGGGTTGCAACATCGGTTTCTCCCAACAAATAAATCGAAATGGCCTCAAGGTCCTTCGGTGCAAGAAATGATGTGCCGTCATGCACCACTTCAACCATGCTGCCACCGAATACGTCACCGTCTGGCTTCACACCGCTTTTCAACGCATAGGCAAGCGCACTTTGGGTCCAGCCTTTTTTCTTGAGCGCCGTCGCGTGAATGGCAGGTGTTTTGCCACCGGTTGGAAGTTTGTTCGCCCCTTGTAAATCAAAGCTCGCCTTGCGCGCGCCCGCAAAATTACGTGGGGTATGACACGCACCGCAATGGGCGGGCCCTCTCACGATATATTTGCCGCGATTCCAAATATCCGATTGGGTCTCGTCCGGCTCGAATGTAGAAAAATCCACAAACGCCGCGCGCCACAATTTCAATCCCGGCCGGAAGTTAAATGGAAACTTCATGGCGTGCGGCACTGAAGGTTCATCCACGGCAGGCACGGTTTGAAATGCCGCCCACAGATCGGCAATGTCCTGATCGGGCATCTTGGCATAAAACGGATATGGAAATGATGGATAATAGGGTTCCCCATCCGGAGAGACACCCTGGCGCACCGCTTTGGCAAACTCATCAATCGTCCAATCGCCCAAGCCATGTTCCGCAGATTGGGTGAGGTTGGGCGAGTAAAAGGTGCCAAAATCCGTGTCGAGTTCCACACCGCCAGCCAGGGCCGCTCCACCATTTTCGCCATCCGTATGGCAAGCGATACAGCCCGACATTCTGGCCAAATAGGCGCCCCGTTTTGCATTACCTTCAAGTTGTTTCAATTCAGGTGGATTGCCAATGGGCCAAAACACAATGGCAATGGTGGACGCAACAGCTACCGCTGTTGCGCCCATCAAAAGCGCAATTAGTCTGTTCACCATTACTTCTTCTCAACGCGAAATTTGCCATGGCAACTGGCACAGGTTTGCGCCAGCATATTGAACACGCCATCGGCGGGCATATTGGCAAGATCTTCCGGGTCCATCATTTGCGAACCACCCATCATGCCACCAGTACTGCCCATCATGCCCGAGCTATCCATCATACCCGAACCGCTCATCATATCTGAGCTGTCCATCATGCCACCATTGTTCTGGCCCTGCATCATCAGCCCGTTCGGCGCCGCAGCTTCCAATGCAACCGCATAAGTCTCGAGCTGCTTGGCAAGAATTTCAAACTCTGACCAGTCAGACCAGATTTCAGGCTTCGCCTCGGAAGGGGCACCATCAGTGCCCTCTGGAAACAATTTGGTCAGCGTTTCGCCCGCATGTTGCTGAATGGTTTGCGCATTGGTTTTGACCACATCAGCGTCATAATCGACATCGCCGCGCATCATTGACGATAGGGATTTAACGGCCTTCCCCATCGCCATCATGCCGTCCATACGTTCTTTAACAACACCGGTTGCACCCCCGTGGGCGAGCGCAGCCCCAGTGATTGCCAATGAAAACACAGCGCCGATTGTAAGTTCAATTTTGTTCATGATTGTCCTCTAAATTTTTGAAAAGCGGTTTGGGCTCAACATTTAGAGTCGGGGGGGAGGTATCTCCTGCGCGATCGAACGCGCCAAAAGCATCTGCATATTGCTTTGTGCGTAACTATGGGCGATGGCCACAAAACCTGTCGGCAAGTGCCAGCCAGCAACAGCAATTTTCACGCCACAATGAACACTTGCCTGATCACCACAGCCCATTTCATAGCCAGTCTTGGCCGAATGGGCATGTGTATCTTGCGCAACCACCTCGTGTCCGTGATCGCCAAAAACCAACGTCGCCCCATTGACCGGCAATGCCGTCGCAATGGCGAGCACAAATGCGAGCGCCAAGAACGTCACATTAAGCAAACTGAGTTTATGACAAGCTGTTCTAATCAATTCCGTTTGCCACCTGCAATTTCCGGATATAGGCAATTACCGCCTGCATATCACTTTCCTCAATGTCGACGGCGGGCATATTTCCAAACGGCCAGTGATGGGCGCGAACACCATTTTGCACGGCCAACATAAAGGCAATGTCCGCATGATGGGAGGGTTCATAAATCTTATGCACAAGAGGTGGCCCAACTCCATCAAGTCCAGTTGCGTTTTCCCCGTGGCAACTGGCGCAATTCTCTTCAAATTTTGATTTTCCGAGCGCGGTCTGCCCACTCACCTCAATCGGCGTCACCGAAACCATCGGCGCGCGCGTCGGTGCGGGCGTATTGCTCCGCACATAAACGAAAGCCAATAGCGCCACAATGGCCAGCGCTGAGAGGATGAGGACGTTCTTGTTCATGTGGCCCTTGTGCCCAGACAAAAAGTTCAAAATTAGGCGATGAATAAAATCTTAACTAAAAATGTAGGTTCCAGCAGGGGTAAGGTCAATCACCCGGTGCACAGTATGCCGAGGTTAAATTGCCGCAGTGCGCCACATCTCCCTTGACCTTCCAGCGCTGGAAGGTTGCAACCTAGGCGCACATTAGATTTGTCGGGGAAGGATGCAGCATTGAAGTATGTTTTATTGGGATTTGTAATCCTTGGCCTTGTCGGGGTGGGATATAACATGCTCACCGCCACAAATTATCCTGACACTCAAAATATGTCGGGGCGCGTCGCGGTCAACGCAACCGAGCTCTCGCCTCTGGCAGCAAAGGGCGAAGAAATCTTTAAAGCCAACTGCGCCAGCTGCCATGGTGAAAATGCAGGCGGCAGCGATAGCGGGCCACCATTGGTGCACGATATCTATAATCCGGGCCATCATGGCGACGGCGCATTTTTAAGCGCAGCCCAAAATGGTGTGCCGCAACACCACTGGAACTTTGGCAATATGCCGCCCCGACCGGACATGACCCAATTGCACATTGCCGCCATCGTCAAATATATTCGGGAACTGCAGGTGGCCAACGGCGTTGAGTACCAAGCACATAATATGTGATCGACAACACGGCCACGAAGGGGGAGAGATGGAAAGCGACCAAAAGCAAGGTGACTATAAGGCCAACTCAATTTCCTTGAGCGGCACAGTTGCCATGGGCACCGGCGTTATGATTGGCGCAGGTATCTTTGCCCTCACCGGGCAGATGGCCGAACTCGCGGGCAACCTCTTCCCGCTTTCCTTTATCATCGGCGCAATTGTCACCCTGTTCAGCGCCTACAGCTATATCAAAATGTCCAACGCCTGGCCCTCCGCAGGGGGCATCGCGATGATCTTGCAAAAATGCTATGGCGCGGGCGCCGTTGCGGCGGGCGCAGCCTTGCTCATGGCCCTGAGCATGGTGATCGCAGAAAGCCTGGTGGCACGCACATTTGCCACCTATGTATTGCGATTCTTTGATATTTCCGGCGGCATATTGGTGCCCGTTCTGGCTGTTGGCGTCATATTGTTCGCCTTTATCGTCAATATTGCGGGCAATCGTTCCATCGGCATGATTTCCATTGTTATGGCTGTGTTCAAAATCGCTGGTATTGGCCTGTTTGGCGGTGCCGCGCTTTGGGCTAGCGGCTTTGATTTCTCGATCTCCCAAACCGCGTCATCAAATGTCGATGGGTTCGGTTTTGTTGCCTCGATTGCCTTCGGTATTCTCGCCTTCAAAGGCTTCACCACCATCACCAACAGCGGCGCGGAAGTCGAAAACCCGCATAAAAATGTGGGACGCGCCATTGTGATTTCAATCCTGATTTGCACCGCTACTTATTTGCTGGTCGCCTTCGGCGTAAATGCCAGCTTGCCCATCGACCAAATCATCGCTGCAAAGGATTATGCGCTGGCCGAAGCCGCCGAACCTGCCTTGGGCCAAATTGGCTTTACGCTCACCATCCTTTTGGCCGCGATTGCGACCGCGTCAGGCGTCATTGCCAGTATTTTTGCGGTGTCGCGCATGTTGGCCATGCTCACCGATATGAAGATGATCCCGCACAGCCATTTCGGCATGAGCGGCACGATCCAGCGTCACACATTAATCTACACTGTGGTGATTGCCTCATTTCTCGCGATCTTTTTCGACCTGAGCCGCATTGCGTCGCTTGGTGCCTTTTTCTATCTGGTGATGGATATGCTGGTGCATTGGGGCGTGTTCCGCTATCGCCGAAAAGAGATCGGGGCTTCCCCCTATATCTTGATCGCCGCACTCGTGTTCGATGCTGTCGTGCTGGCCGCGTTTAGCATCACCAAAGCGGGCAGCGACCCCACCATTGTGGTTATCGCGTGGGTGGCTATCGCTGCGGTCTTTGTGTTTGAGCGCTACTATTTGGGCAAATGGATTGCGGATCCAGAACAGCACGCTCACCACTAAAAATCACACAATTTAGCACGCGTTTCATCGCCAGGTGAGGCGCGGCAATTGCTGTTTGACTTGATCAAGGTCCAAAATATCCGGCAGGGAAATAACACCTGTTTGCTTTTGCACGTCGGCAGCTCGCGCACCCATTGCCGCAATTTCTGCGGTCAATTCGGACTGATCGCCCCCCAGCATCTCAATGCTCCCCAAAATCTGTTGCTCAGAATCATAAGCGACCGATCTTATCGAGGTCCGCACAGGGCCAACGGGCGGAAATTTCGACATCATGCCCGCTAAGAATCCCGAATGGCGACGCAACACAGTGCTGAACGGCAAACGCACCAATTGGCCAAGCACATTGTTCATCCAATTTGGCGCAACACCCACAAATGTCTGCGCAGCATGGAGATTATGTCGATTTGCGATGGATATTTGATCCGAAAATCCAACACCAATCGCTGTCGCCTGCCGCGTTTTCGGCAACTTATATTCAACACTCATGAGCTGATCGCGCGGCGAAAGCACTTTTTGCGCGCCATCAATCAAAACAGGGTAAGGGCTGGCCAAGGCCTCAAAAAACCATTTGGTGGCCGCATAACCGTGATGCTCGCCCATGCCCATTTCAATGAAGGTGTGAATACGGTCGACCTGAGCTTCCTGCTCCGCCAGTTTTGCGGCCATCAAATTGGTCAGCCCGGGCGATGCACCCACCTCGGTGATACAAAGGCTGTTTTGCCCATACTGGCCAAACAGCCCCCTCACCCGGTTTAAATAGTCCTCGGTGGCCGACACATCGATGAATGACAGGCCCGTTTGCGCCAGAGCCGACAGCCATTCGTCACTAATGGTTTCAACGGTGTTCACCACCACATCGCCTGGTTGGAACTGTCCGGCCACAACAGGGCCGTTCACATTCAATTCAATGGCTTTAGCCTGGTCGCCCAATTCACCGGCCAACGCTTCCGCTTTGCCTAAATTGCGACCCGCGATGAAAAGTTCATCGCCCGCCGCCAGGGTTGTGATCAGGCTCTGCGCCACCGCAGAGCCGACATCCCCATATCCGCCAATGATCCAATATCTTGTCACGACGGCCTCTAGCCTTCAGTCACAGCAACTGCTGCTGGCGCATTAAAGCGCCGCAAACGTAGTGCATTCCCCAAAACGAACACACTGGACAGCGCCATGGCCCCAGCCGCCAACATTGGCGACAGCATTGTGCCCGTGAATGGATAAAGAAGGCCCGCCGCAACAGGGATCAAGCTGACATTGTAGGCAAACGCCCAAAACAGGTTCTGGTGAATGTTTTTAATGGTCGCCTTCGACAAGGAAATCGCATTCGCCACGCCACGCATGTCGCCAGACATGAGCACCACATCAGCGCTTTCAATTGCAATGTCCGTGCCCGTGCCGATGGCCACACCCACATCTGCTTGAGCAAGCGCTGGCGCATCATTGATGCCATCGCCCACAAAGCTCACATGGGTATTGTTTTCTTGCAATTGCTTGATGGCGTCCACTTTGCCGGCAGGCAACACTTCGGCAATCACACTGTCGATCTTTAGCTCGCGCGCAATCGCCTCGGCTGTCGCCTTGTTGTCGCCTGTGATCATGGCCACTTTCAGCCCCAAATCATGTAAGGACTTGATTGCGGCTGGCGTGGTCTCCTTGATCGGATCAGCCACGGCAATAATGGCAGCGATCTTACCATCAATCGCGGCATAAAGCGGAGACTTCGCCTCGCGACCCAACTGGGCAGCGATGTGCTCATGTTCGCTCAAATCATGGCCCAATTTCACCATATAGCGATCTGCGCCAACTTCGATTTTGCGACCATTGGCTTCCGCCTCGATCCCATAGCCGGTGACAGAGTCAAAACGCGTGGTCTCTGGCACGTCCAATCCCCGCTCCTTCGCCGCCACCACAATGGCTTCAGCAATCGGATGTTCTGAATTGGCTTCTGCCGCAGCGACAAGGGAAAGCGCTTCGGCTTCGTCGAAGCCATTCAGCACATTCAAATCGGTCAAAACGGGTCGACCCAAGGTCAATGTGCCAGTCTTGTCCACGGCCACAACATGGGTATTTTTCAAATCCTGCAACGCCTCGCCATTGCGGAACAACACGCCCATTTCAGCGGCACGGCCCGTGCCCACCATAATGGAGGTTGGCGTCGCCAGCCCCATGGCACAAGGGCACGCAATGATCAGCACGGCAACGCCATTGATCAACGCGAATGAGAGGGCAGGATCTGGTCCAAAGAACAGCCACACAGCAACCGTCAGCGCCGCGATCAACATCACGAAAGGCACAAATATTGCAGTGACTTTATCCACCAAGGCTTGGATCGGTAGCTTCGCCCCTTGAGCGTTTTCAACCATTTTGATGATCTGCGCCAACGCACTATCAGCACCAACTTTGGTCGCTTTAAATTCAAAGCTACCGGTTTTATTGATCGTCCCGCCAATCACTTCGCTGCCGGTCGTCTTTTCCACCGGCACAGGCTCGCCGGAAATCATGGCCTCATCAACAAAGCTGCTGCCTTTCGTCAATTCACCATCAACAGGCACCTTCTCACCAGGACGCACGCGCACAATGTCTCCGGCCACAACTTCATGCAAAGGCACTTCCACAAAGGCCCCATCGCGTAAAACATGCGCAGACTTGGCCTGCAACTGCATCAATTTGGTGATCGCTTCGCTGGTTCGCCCCTTCGCCCGGGCTTCAAGCACCCGCCCAAGCAAAATGAGCGTGATGATCACGGCACTGGCTTCGTAATAAACATTCGCTGTGCCTGCAGGCAAAATGCTGCTGGCAAACGTGGAAACAATTGAATATCCCCACGCAGCGGAAGACCCCAGCACCACAAGAGAATTCATTTCCGGGGCCATGCGTAACAGCGCGGGAATACCCTTTTTATAAAAAACCATCCCCGGACCAAACTGCACAATGGTCGCCAGCAGGAAGTAGAAATAATAAAGGTTCTGCCGTCCGATATTCTCCATCAAAAGGCTGTGCACACCCGGAATGAAGTGTGAGCCCATTTCCAGCACAAAAAGCGGCACGGTGAAAATCGCCGCAACCCAAAGATTGCGTTTCAGCGTCTGATATTCGGCATCTTTTTTGGCGCTGCGATCCTCATGCGCGCTGGGCTCATCAATCTGCGTCTTCGCCACATAGCCCGCATTTTTAACAGCAGCAATCAGATCCGCCACAGCGACATTCGATGCGGCCTCAACATGGGCGCTCTCGGTCGCCAAATTTACATTGGCGCTCAAAACGCCTTCGACTTTTTTAAGACCATCTTCCGCGCGCTTCACACAGGAGGCACATGTCATGCCTTCAATATCGAGGGTGATCGTTTTTGTCGGCACCCCATATCCGGCAGTTTCAATTGACCGGATTACATCGGGAAGGCCCGCAGCATCTTTCATCTGGATACGCGCGGTTTCTGTGGCGAGGTTGATCGACACATCCGAAACGCTCTCAACGCCAGAAATAGCCGTTTCGGCGCGTTTGACGCAGGAGGCGCAACTCAGGCCGGAAATGGACAGATTGAGGATTTGATCTTCGGTCTTTACTTGGGCGGACATGGCTTTTCTTTCACTTGAATCTTGACGATTTCAGCCAACTTAATCCTTCCAGTCACTATAAGGTCAAGGCGTTATTTTTATTATCTGCCGACACGTCGAAACACATCATTGCCCGTAAACGCCATGATGGATTTTTCGAGCCCTCAGCGTCGTGCGTCCTGCTTAATCATGTCGGCGGCCTTTTCCGCAATCATGATAACGGGCGAAGCGGTATTGCCCGAAACGATCTTTGGCATGATGGAAGCATCAACCACGCGAAGGCCTCCAATTCCATGCAGCTTTAGGGTTGGATCAACGACACTTTTTTCATCATTGCCCATTTTGCAGGTGCCAACCGGATGAAAGATTGTGGTGGCAATATTACCAGCTTCAAACAACAACTCCTCATCGGTTTTCTTGTCCGGCCCCGGCAAAATCTCTTCCGGCGCAAAAGGCTTCAAACGTTGGGCTGTCATAATCATGCGCGCCTGCCGCAAAGACTTTACCGCCACATCCTGATCAGATTTTGCACTCAGATAATTCAATTTAATATTGGGCTGCGCCTCCAGATTGCGCGAAACAATGTGGCTGCTGCCCACGCTATCCGGCCGCAAATTGCACACCGACACGGTGATCGCCGGAAAGGGGTGAAGCGGATCGCCCAGCTTGTCCGTGGAGAGGGGCTGCACATGATATTCAAGATTGGGCGTTTCCAGCGAAGGGTCACTTTTCGTGAACAAACCAAACTGGCTCGGAGCCATCGACATGGGACCACTTTGGTTGAACGCATATTTGGCCGCAATGCCAATTTTGCCGATCCAACTGTTGGCAGCCTCATTTAGCGTTTTCGTATTATGCACCTTATAAACGGTGCGTATTTGCAAATGATCCTGCAAATTTTCACCCACCCCATTGGCCTCATGCAGCACCTCGATGCCAAAGTCACTCAGGACATCAGGGCGCCCGATACCGGAATGCTCCAGGATTTTGGGTGAGTTGATCGCTCCAGCGCTCAACACGATTTCACGCTTGGCCATTGCATTCACCAATTGGCCCTTATGGTGGTAGGCAACACCCGTGGCCTTCTTCCCCTCTAGAATAATGCGGTCCACCAAGGCATTCGTGACCACTTTCAAATTGGGACGTTTCATGGCGGGTCGAAGAAAAGCCTTCGTTGCATTCCAGCGTACGCCGTTCTTTTGATTAACTTCAAAAAAACCAGAGCCTTCATTGCTGCCATCATTGAAATCATCGGTCGGCATATAGCCAAATTCAGCCGCGGCTTCCTGAAAGGCTTCAAGAATGGGCCATTTCAACCGCTGCTTGGTCACTTTCCACTCGCCGTTGCCGCCATGAAAGGCAGACTGGCCCTTGTGATGATCTTCAGATTTCAAGAAATAGGGCAGCACATCATCCCAAGACCAGCCCGAATTGCCCATTTGCTGCCAGATATCATAATCACGTGCCTGACCGCGCATATAGATCATGCCGTTGACGGACGTGCAGCCACCCAACACTTTACCGCGCGGATAAACCAGCGACCGCCCGTTCAAACCTTCTTCGTGGGCTGTTTTCATCATCCAATCGGTGCGGGGATTGCCGATGCAATAAAGATAACCCACAGGGATATGGACCCAATGATAATTGTCATTGCCCCCCGCTTCCAACAACAACACCTTGTGCGCCGGGTTTTCGCTCAAACGATTGGCCAACACGCAGCCAGCAGTGCCCGCCCCGATGATGACATAATCCCACTCACCTTCTTGTTGGAATGCTCTATCCATTTGAACCAACGCACCTCAATTGCCACGTAACATCGCCACTATAGCAAACAGAAGACCGCAAAAAATGGTCGCCTGCAATCGAAATGCGTTTTGAAGCGGCTTAGCCGATAAGGGACGCGCAAAAACTGGTGAGTCTAGGCCGCATTTTCGGGTTCATAGATGCCTGAAATGGCTTGCACCAACTTATCCTCGGTCACGTTTGATGACGTGAATGTATGGACAATCTCGCCATGAAACATTGCCACAATTTTATCGGAAACACTCAAGATCTCAGGCATTTCTGAGGAAATGACGATGATGGCGTAACCTTGGCCCGCCAGCTCACGGATGAGGTTGTGAATTTCAGACTTTGATCCCACATCGATGCCGCGCGTGGGTTCATCCACGATAAGCAGATTGGGGTGCATGGACAGCCATTTGCCAATCACAATTTTTTGCTGATTGCCACCAGACAAATTACCAACTGTTTGCTTCCAATTGGGAGTCTTGATTTCAAGCTGGTCACGATATTTTTTGAAAATCTCTTGCTCCGATTGAGGCGCTGTGAGGCCGCTCACGGTGAGATCATCAATTTGCGGCAAGGTCATGTTGTCGCGACAATTCATGCCCAACACAAGCCCCTGCCCTTTGCGATCTTCCGGCACCAATGAAATACCGTGCGCAATCGCATCTGCCGGCGAATTGATCTCAACTTTTTCGCCATTCAAAAAGATTTCGCCGCTGGATTTATTGCGCATGCCGAAGATCGTCTCGGCCACCTCGGTGCGGCCAGCACCAACAAGACCATAAAAGCCAACAACTTCGCCCGCATGGACTTTAAAACTCACATCATGAAACAGCTTGCCACAACTCAGCCCTTTCACCTCCAATGCAACATCGCCATTGGATTGGGAAAGGTCGGGCCGCGTATGCTCCAGACTGCGGCCAATCATAAGCTGTGTAAGCTCGTCCTGATTGGTGTCACTGGCCTTTAACGTGCCGCGATATTCGCCATCCCGCAAAACAGAGATGCGGTCAGAAATTTTGAATATCTCTTCCATGCGGTGCGAAATATAAACGATGCCCACGCCGCGTGATTTCAAATCTTCGATAATGTCAAAGAGCACCACTTTTTCCGCATCGGTGAGGGATGCGGTCGGTTCATCAAAAATAACCGTGGTTGCCTCAACTGTGAGCGCGCGCGCGATCTCCACCATTTGCTGGTTGGCAATAGAGAGATCGCCAACAATGGTTTGCGCATTGAAGTTGCAATTCAGCCGCCCCAATATTTCGTCAACATCGCTGAAGAGCTTGGACCAGTCCACACGGCCCAAGCTCTTGCGGGGGAGTTCACCCATATAGATGTTTTCAGCCACAGAAAGCTCTTCCGCCAGGCTGAGTTCTTGGTGAATAAAGACGATGCCTTTGCCTTTGGCTTCCAGCGGTGTACGCAAAATTGTTTTTTCCCCGGCAACCAGAATGTCGCCTTCGTCCGGCTGGTAAATGCCACCAAGCACCTTCATCAGTGTTGATTTGCCGGCACCATTTTCGCCCATAAGGGCGTGCACTTCGCCGGGTAGGATGTCGAGGCTGACGTGATCAAGCGCGATCACGCCGGGAAATGTTTTGACGATGTCTTTCAGTTCAAGGACTGGCGCTTGTGCACTCATGAGTTTAACTCCTCTTCGCCCTTCCGGTTCAACTGGCGGTCGAGGTAAAGCACCACAATCAAGATGCTGCCGATGACCAGATTGACCATTGCTGTGTCTGCACCGATATGGCCCAAGCCTTTCCGCATCAATTGGATGGCAATCACGCCGCCCACAGTGCCGATGATGGAGCCTCTGCCGCCTGTGAGTTTGGTGCCACCAAGCACCACAGCGGTGATGATCCAAAGCTCATACAACATCCCATCATTGGGATTTACAGAGCCGCTTGCTGAATAGAAGGTGGCTGAACTGATGGCGACCAAAAGGCCGATCAAGACATAGTTCCACACCATGTGCGGGCCAACGCGAATGCCAGCATTTACCGCAGCGGTGCGGTTGTCGCCAATGGCGAAAGCGTTGCGGCCGTGCACCGTGCGTTTGGTGAGCCACCAGGTGAATAAGATACACCCGGCAAAAATCAGGATTGGCAAGGGAATGCCAAGCGGTGCCGATTCCGCGATATCCACCAAAGTCCAGTTCAAATGATAGGTCGGTTGCTCGCCATTATATAAGAACACCAAGCCGCGATAGCCCAGCATCGACCCAAGGGTCACGATAAAGGCATCGACCCCGGTTTTCCAAACAATGAAGCCGTTGATGGCGCCGAGCACGACGCCCACAAGGATCGCCAACGCCCAAGCAATAACGATAACCCCATCGCCTAGCCCGGCAAAGATTGGCCAGGTCATGGAATCCAGCATAACAATAGCGCACAAGGCGAAGATCGGGCCAACAGACAAATCAATATTGCCATTGATCATGATGATGGTCATGCCCAACGCAATGATGCCCAAGGGGACCGTTTGCTTGATCAGCAAAAGCATATTGTCGGGGGCCAAAAAGTTGCCGTCCGACAGGGAGAGAAACTCACCTGCGATACCGAAAAAGGCCAGTTCAAGCGCGATGAAGATCCAGATGGCGCTGTCTTGAAGACGTTTTGCGAGATTTGTGTTTTTCATCACCATATCCAATCAGGCTATCGGTGACCAAAGTTGGCCACGTTTGGCTGCGATATCGAGCCAGACTGCCAAGATGATGATGACCCAAGTCACAATATATTGGACGTAAAATTCAAGCCCGACCAACAAAAGGCCGTTTTGAATGAAGCCCAAAATGAGCACGCCAATAACGGTTTTAAAAATGGTGCCAGACCCGCCCAGAAGCGACGCCCCGCCCAGAATGACGGCCGCAAGGACTTGAAGCTCAAGACCCTGACCAACAGTGTTTTGACTGCCAAGACTGCGGCTGGCCTGAATGAGGCCCGCCATGGCAACGCAGAACGAGGAGATCAGGTAACAATAAAATACAATACGGGCCCGCGGAATGCCGGAAAATGTGGCCGCAACGCCATTGCCACCCACAGCATAAACTTTGCGCCCAAATGGGGTTTTGGACAGCACTAATGTGAGGCCCGCTGCCAACAGCGCAAACATGAGAATGGGCACCGGAACACCCAAAAGCTCGCCTTGTCCGAAAAAGCCAAACCACGTGCCATCCTTATCGGCAATATCCATGTTTTTGCCGCCGCTATAGGTCAAGGTGAGGCCATGAATGGCGGACAACATCCCCAAGGTAACGATCAAGGAATTGAGCTTGAGATAGCCAACAAGAAAACCGATCAAGGCGCCAAGGGCCATGGTCATGGCGAACATAGCTGGAATGCCCAAAAGCGGGCCCAATTTGTCATGCAGGTCGAGGACGACAATTGTTGAAAACGACATCATTGAGCCAACGGACAGGTCAAGATTGCCGCTGACCACCACGAAGGTGACGCCAATGGCCATCACACCAAGAATGGCAGAAGAGCGCACCACACCCAACAAATTGTCAGAGTTGATAAAGCGCGGATTGAGCAGTGCAAATGCAATCATAAATAGAATGAAAGCGACCAAGATGCCGTGCTTTGCGAGTATCTCGCCGACAGCTTTCAAATGACTTTGCGCCATGGTTCCCCCCTCCGAGACCTAACCGATGCGTGCAGTGAGTTCTTTGGTATTATAACGGGAAACCGGCACGCATGGATTGCCATACGCGCCAATTTCAGGAGTGATTAGAATACGGGCTTATCAAACTCTGACATATTGTCCTGAGTGATTTTTGGCGTATCGAAATAGTTCAAGAACGGAATGTCTTTACCGTCCAAAACATCAATCGCTGTTTGAAGCGCGGCTTCAGCATCATCAACGGGTGATTGGTAGATTGAACCCCAATATTCCCCGCGACCCATGGCTTCATAGCCAACTGCAAAGTTTGTGGCGCCAACAAAGATGATGTCTCCGGCACGGTCGGCTGCTTTGGCAGCGTTTAGGGCACCTACACCCATATTGTCGTCACCAGAATAGACGCCATCAATATCGTCATACTTGACCAAGAACGCTTCCATAACCTGTTGTGATTTCTCGCGGTTCCAGTCGCCAGGCTGTGTTTCCACCAGCGTCACATTTGGGCAAACCTCTGGAAGGCGATCTTCAAAGCCGCCGGCCCGCTCGATGGCGGTTGTGTAGCCAGGTTGACCAGAAATCTGCACAACTTGGGCTTCGTTTTCAATGCCCATTTCTTTAAACTTGTCGCACATAATTTCAGCGGAGCGTGCGCCCTGAGTGACGTTATCCGGACCAGAGAATGAGCGGACAAAGTCAAAGCCTTCTTCGGCAATGTTTGAGTTGGTGACAATAACTGGAATGCCAGCATTATGCGCCTTGCGCACCGCTGGAATTACCGCTTGGCCATTGGTTGGCCAAATGATAATCGCATCTACATTTTGCTGGATAAGGTCTTCCATTTGAGCGATCTGCCGCGCAACGTCGCCGCCAGCGTCTAGCACAACCGCATCAACTTTATCATTGGCTTCTGCCGCAGCGATAAAAGCCTTTTCATATGTGGTTTGATAGCTGTCCACGCCAACATTGTTTTGCGTAATGCCGATTGTGTAATCGGCCGCAGCAGCGGCGCCAACCATGGCAAAGCTCGCTAAAGCTGTTGTTGTGACGAGCGTTTTTCGAAAATTCATTTTGTTCCTCCCAATGAATTCGTCTGATTTGAATTCAGAAATGTCCTTGCGATGAAGCGCAGTGCCATTCTGCAAGCGGCCATCCAAATTCGAACGGCTTGCCTTATTCAAGCAAATAACCCGTCCCGAAATAGCCTGAAAAATCTCCAAAATGGATATTTAGGTATCCAAAGTGGATAAATTCGTCGTTTAATTGAGTTCACTTTGAACATTTTATGGAGAGGTAAATGCCGAAAGGAAAACAAAATGGTTCTCGACGGTCAAAGACATCATTGGCGCACGCTATAGAGGCGAGGTCAACTAGAATGGGGAGGAGTGGCACTTCAGAGCAGGTTATATCGCCGTCTAATCGCGTTGAAATTCTTCAGACTGTGGAGTTTCTCGATAGTTTCATGGACGAGCTGGACAACACCTTTGAGGTATATGCGCCAAATCCATATATCAGAATGTCATTACATCTTATTCAAAACCACTTTTTAGGAAAGACCGTGACCCCCACCTCACTTATTGGTGCGTCCGGTGTACCCTATGCGACCGCAAACCGTCGCTTGAATGAGATGGTGGAGCTGGGCTTGGTGGATCAGCGCCCGCGCACGCCCTCGGGCAAAACATTTTCGATGCACCCCAGCGAAAAACTGATCAAATCTTGGATGCAGTTTTCCGAACGGGCGAAACGGCTCGCCGGACAAAGCTTTGTGCCAGCGGAGCAGGCGCGCGAGAATGATGAATATTATTTCGGCGGCTCCTATATGGCCGCGAAGTCCATTCCGCCGATCAAGATTTTGCCCGAACCACTGAAGTTGAATGGTGGCGTGCGGGTGCTGGTGCATGGCGATCCCACTTTTATGGTGATGGAGTCTCTCAAGCGCCAGTTTGAACAGGTGATCGGCACACCCATTCAGCAACGGGCCTTTTCAATCGATCGGCTGCGCGAAGAGATATTGCGCAATGCTGAACGCAAAAACAGCATGTATGACATCGTGGCCATCGACTTGCCGTGGGTGGGCGAGCTGGTGAGCAAAAATGTGCTCTTGCCGCTGGATTCTGTGATGGATCTGCCGCGTTTAGATCCAGCAGATTTTCACACCGCCGGTTGGTCCGCCACACATTGGGATGGCCGCGCCTATGGCGTGCCCGCGCAAACGACACCGGAATTGTTGTTTTATCGAAAAGACATGTTCGCACAGGCGGGCATTGAACCACCTGAGACAACCGATGAAGTGCTGCGTGCCGCAAAGTATTTTCATGATCCCGCCCATGGCAAATATGGCATTGCCTGGAATGCGGCCAAGGGCACGGCCCACGGCCATACATTCCTGATGACGCTTGCTGATTTCGGCCAACCCATTTTGGATTTACCGCAAATTGCCGGTGGCTTTGACGCCACCCACTTAGCAAAGGGCGACCATAAGATTTGTATTGATACGGATCTTGGGCGATATGCCGCTGAATATTTGCTACAACTTTTGCAATATTCGCCGCCCAATATTTTGTCCATGTCATGGTTCGAACGGGTCCGGCCTTATGCGGCTGGCGATATTCCTATGGCATATGGGTATACCCTGCTCGCCCCCTATTTTGAGCAAGATCCGACATCACCTGCTTCCGGCAAAACTGGATATTTACCGCACCCATCTGGGCGTGGCGCGCGGCATGTTGCACCCGTTGGCGGATATGCGTTGGCCATCCCCACAAACATTGCGCCCGAAAGGCTGCACGCGGCTGCCGAGGCACTCATGGTGTTCACGTCCCCCGAGGCGCAAAAGCTTTATGTGCAAAATGGCAGCCTGACCAATCCGCGATATTCCGTGGCCGCAGACCCGGAGGTGCGCCGGTCTTCAACAGTATTTGAGGCCGTTGACGGGATGTCTTGGCGTGACGAACTTCAATTTTGGCCCCGGCCACCGATACCACAAATAAGCGAAATCATCCGCGCATGTGGCGAGGAGCTACACGACATGTTGCGGGGTGTGCAAACCGTAAAAAGTGCACTCCAACGGGCGCAGGAACGCGCCGAAAAGATAATGCAAACATAGGATTTGAGGAGGATAAAATGGACCCTAATCGTTTGAAAGGAAAAAATATTCTGATTACCGGCGCCGCCCAAGGTATGGGCGCAGCCAACGCAGAATATTTTGCAGCACAGGGGGCAAATGTTTGCCTCGGTGATATCAATATGGATGGGGTTCAAGAGGTTGCGGAACGCATCAACAGCGCCGGCGTAGGCGAAGCTGTTGCCGTAAAACTCGACGTCACCAAGCGCGATGAAAACGCTGCGGCGGTGGCAAAGACCGTTGAAGCCTTCGGCTCAATCAATGTGGCCTTGCTCAATGCGGGCATCAACAAGCCACGCATGTTTATGGACATCGATGAAGAAAACTGGGACATGATCATGAATGTGAACGCCAAAGGCATGCTGTTGGGCATGCAAGAGGCGGCGCGGCAAATGATCAAGCAAGGTCCAATGGAGGACCACCCCTATAAGATCATCAATGTGGGATCGATCGTATCCCGCACAGCCTTTTTGGATGTTATTCCTTATTCCTGCTCCAAATATGCAGCCCTTGCCATGATTATTGGCGGCGCTAAAGCGCTTTGGGAGCACAAAATCACCGTCAACGGATATGGCCCCGGCGTCGTGAAGACCGAGCTTTGGGAGCAGTTGGACAAGGATTTGGTCGAGATCGGCATGTTCGAAAAAGAAGGACAGTCGATGGATCATTTGGCCCAAACCATGATCTTGATGAAGGAGCTTTCCACGCCCGACGACGTGAAAGGCACCGCCGCTTTCCTTTGCTCCGACGAGAGCGATTATATGACCGGCCAGCTTCTCATGATCGATGGCGGCATGATCATGCAGTGATCGCATTCAACATCACCCAATTCTAGCAGCAATACGCGCCATCCAAAGTGGATATCTGGTGCTTTGCCGTCCGCTTATTGAGCCTGTTTAAAGGACACTGAAATGACAAATGCTCTTACGCCTAATCTATTAACACCACAGGATTTAGACCCACGCTGGCAGTGGGAAGGTCGCCTTCCGGCTTGGGGGCACACGTCTGTGGACTTTGAAAAACGCGTCGATCACGATCGCTTGCGCCGCTATCGACTGTCCCGCACCAGAGAGGCACTTAAGGCCTCTGATTGCGGCACCCTCTTGTTGTTCGATGTGAACAATATTCGTTATGTCAGCGCCACCAAAATTGGCGAGTGGGAACGGGACAAAATGTGCCGCTTCTGTTTGTTGACTGGTGATGACGCCCCTTATGTGTGGGATTTCGGCTCTGCCGCCATGCATCACAAAAAATACTCAGATTGGCTTGTTCCCGACCATTGTCGGGCAGGTGTGGTCGGCATGCGCGGGACAATTCCCCCTAGCTTCGGTCTAATGAAAAAATATGCCGAAGAGATCGCCGGTCTAATTCGCGACGCCGGCATGATCGATATGCCCGTGGGTGTCGACTATGCCGAAACAGCCATGTTTTACGCCTTGAAAGAGGCAGGATTGAACGTTGTTGATGGCCAGCAAATTATGCTGGGCGCACGTGAAATCAAAAACTGGGATGAAATTCAGCTGCTGACCCAAGCCGCCTCCATGGTGGATGGCGTCTATCATATGATTTATGAAGAGCTGAAGCCGGGTGTACGTGAAAACGACATTGTCGCCTTGTCCAACAAGATGCTCTACGAGATGGGCTCAGACGATGTTGAAGCGATCAATGCGATTTCTGGCGAACGCTGCAACCCGCATCCACACAACTTTACCGACCGTTTGTTCCGGCCAGGTGATCAGGCCTTTTTCGATATTTTGCAAAGCTATCAAGGCTACCGCACGTGCTATTATCGCACGTTCAATATCGGGACTTCGACGCCGGTTCAGCGCGACGCTTATGTGAAATGCCGTGACTGGTTAGATGCGGCCATTCAAGCCATTAAGCCAGGTGTGGGCACCGACCAGGTGGCCAAACTTTGGCCAAAGGCGGAAGAATTTGGTTTCCCTGATGAGTTGTCAGCTTTTGGCTTGCAATTTGGCCACGGCTTGGGCCTCGCATTGCATGAGCGCCCGATCATCAGCCGCGCTGTGAGCTTGGATAACCCAATGGAAATCAAAACAGGCATGGTCTTCGCGCTCGAAACCTATTGCCCTGCTGCTGACGGATATTCCGCCGCTCGGATCGAAGAAGAAGTGGTGGTGACGGACACCGGCTGTGAAGTGATCAGCTTGTTCCCGGCTGCGGAACTTCCAATCGCCAATCGATATTAATTGGGTGGCAAATTCATGAGCAGAAACAGCAAAAAATCAAATGATGAGGCATATGTGCGCATGTACCAACAAATGGTACGTATCCGCGCATTTGAAGACAATGCCAACAAGCTTTATCTAGCGGCCAAAATGCCGGGCTTGACCCATATGTATTCGGGTCAAGAGGCGGTGGCCGTTGGCATTTGCGAAGCGCTGAAAAGCACGGACAAGATCACCTCCACCCACCGTGGCCACGGCCATTGTGTGGCCAAGGGGGCGGACTTTAAAGAAATGTTTTGCGAGCTGTTGGGCAAAGAAGAAGGCTATTGCCGCGGCAAAGGCGGGTCCATGCACATTGCCGATCAGGAAAACGGCAATCTGGGGGCCAATGCGATTGTGGGCGGCAGCGCCGGCATTGCCACCGGTGCGGCGCTTTCGGCCAAACATTTGGGCAAGGATGATGTGACCGTGTGCTTTTTCGGCGACGGGGCATTGGGCCAAGGTCTGCTTTATGAAGTCATGAACATGGCGGCGCTCTGGAATTTGCCGGTCATTTATGCCTGCGAAAACAATCTCTATGGCGAATATACCAAGGTGGAAGAAATGGCCGCGGGTGAACTCACCGCGCGGGCAAAAGCCTTTGGCATTGAGTCGCACATCGTTGACGGTCAGGATGTTTTGGCCGTGAATAAACTCAGCCAGGACCTGGTGGCACGCGCCCGCAAAGGCGAAGGCCCCTTCTTTATGCAGCTCAACACCTATCGCTATCATGGGCACCATGTGGGCGACATCAACCGCGAATATTATCGCCCGAAATCTGAAGAAGAGCTTTGGAAAACGGAACGGGACCCCATCAGCAATTTCGCCAAATGGCTGCTGAAGGAAAAGGTGTTGACGGAAGCCGAACTCAACCAGATTGAAAAGGACGTGCAGCAAGACGCGAAAGACGCCGTCACCTATGCGGAGGCGGCGGACTACCCCGATGTGTCTGAAGTGACACTGCATGTGTACAAGCAAAATCAGGGCGAAGGAGCGTCACAATGAGGGAAATAACACTCTCGAAAGCGGTCAATGAAGCCATTGCTGAAGAAATGCGCCGCGACTCGACCATCTTTTTGATGGGCGAAGACGTTGCGGAAGCGGGCACACCATTTAAGGTGCTTTCCGGCCTCGTAGAGGAATTCGGCACCGAGCGGATTGTCGATACGCCCATTTCAGAACCCGGCTTTATGGGTCTTGCCGTTGGCGCGGCGATGACCGGCTCTCGCCCCATCGTCGACTTGATGTTTGGCGACTTTATCTTTCTGGTGATGGACCAATTGTGCAACCAAGCGGCCAAAACCCACTATATGTCTGGCGGCAAGCTCAGCGTGCCTTTGGTGCTGCGCACCAATCTGGGAGCCACGCGGCGCTCGGCGGCCCAACACTCACAGTCTTTGCATGCACTGGTGGCGCATATTCCGGGCTTGAAAGTGGCCATGCCCTCAAGCGCTTATGAAGCCAAAGGCTTGATGAAAACCGCCATTCGAGATGAGAATCCCGTTGTCATTTTCGAAGACAAACTGATGTATAATGACAAGGCGCCTGTGCCCGAGGAAGAATACCTGATCCCCTTTGGTGAGGCGAACATCTTGCGCGAGGGACGCGACATCACGCTGATCGGCACCTCATCTATGGTGCAGGTGTGTGAAAAGGCGGCTGACATGCTGGCTGAACAAGGCATCGAAGCCGAAGTGATCGACCCACGCACGCTTGTGCCGCTGGATGAAGACAGCTTGATTAACTCGGTGAAGAAAACCTCGCGGGCCATAGTGGTCGATGAGGGCCACCAAAGCTATGGCATCACGGGCGAAATCGCCAGTCGGTTAAACGAAAAGGCATTCTATTATCTGGACGCGCCTGTGCAGCGCATGGGGGCGATGGATGTGCCCGTGCCATTTTCGCCCGCATTGGAGGACATTACCGTGCCAACGCCTGAGCGTGTTTTCGAGCAGGCATTGAAATCCGTGAAGGGGGAATTATTCCATGGCGCATGAGATTATTATGCCCGCGCTTGGCATGGCTCAAGACACGGGCTTGATCGTGTCTTGGCTCAAAAATGAGGGCGACAAAGTTGATGTCGGCGATGCCTTGATGGAGGTTGAAACCGACAAAGCCACCATGGAAGTTGAAGCGGAAGCCGCTGGGTTTTTGACCAATGTTCGTGCCAAAGCGGGTGAAGATGTGCCAGTTGGCGATGTCATTGCCTATATATCCGAGTCGGCCGACGAAGTGGTTGAGGGCGCGCCGAAAGAACAAGCGGCAGCCGCGCCAGCGCCAACCGAAACACCAACGCCAAAAGCTGATCCAAAGCCAGAGCCCGCAGCGGCCAGCCCAGATGAACCGCCAAAATCGGCAACAGCAACTGTGCCGGAGAAAGCAGCGCCCAGCAGCGCTAACCAAGGGCAAATTTTGGCGTCACCAAAGGCTAAAAAAGCGGCCTTTGATGAAGGTCTGGATCTGTCGCAACTGGCGGCAAAAGGTGTGCCGCAACCCTATCATGTCAAAGATTTGGACATGTTGCGGGCGGATCGGGCGGCTGGTGTTCAGCCACAGATGGCGGGACAAACCTTCCACATTTCAGCGCGGGTGCCAGGCAAAATGGTGCGTGCATTTAAGGAATGGTTGAACGACAATCAGCAGGATGAAATCGCAGACCGCGCCATTTGGCTGGGCTTTGCCTCCAGTGCCTATCGGGAAGCGTTGGGCTTGAACGAGGATAATGTCAACATTCTGTCCAACACGTCACAAGGCTATGCAGGATATATCAATGCTGATCGGCAAAAACTGTCTGAAATCGAGCCTGCATCGGTTGAAATTGCGCCCTCATTTGTGGTGCGCGATCTAACGGGCACGTCCATTCAAGCTTTGCAGTTGAACGCGCCAACTTGTCCGGTGCTATCGATCTCAAAACCGAAGAATGCTTATCTCATCGCACTGGATTTCCAGGCAGATCAATTGAGTGATGAGCAGGCCATTGATTTCATCACATCATTTACGGCACGATTGAACGAACCTTTGCGACATTTGCTTTAAGGAGCGGATTATGGATCACACAAATCTATATATAAACGGGCGCTGGGCCGAAGGCGCTAGCAATGAACGGTTCGATGTTATCAATCCTGCAACTGAAGAAGTGTTGGCCAGCGTGGCCTCAGCCGAGATTGCAGATGCAGATGCCGCGCTAGATGCGGCCCAGGCTGCCTTTGAGGTTTGGAACCAGAAATCACCACGTGAGCGGGCTGAAGTTTTGCGCAAGGCGTGGGAATTGATGACCGCGCGGCTCGATGATTTTGCACGCATGATCACGCTGGAAAATGGCAAAGCCAAAAACGACGCCATGGGCGAAGCCACCTATGCGGCTGAGTTTTTCCGCTGGTTTTCGGAAGAAGCGGTGCGCTTGGATGGCCTGATCACCCAGGCCCCCGCCTCTGGCGCGCGCATTGTGGTGCAGCACAAGCCCGCTGGCATCGCGGTGCTGATCACGCCATGGAATTATCCCGCAGCCATGGGCACCCGCAAAATTGCCCCAGCCCTTGCCGCTGGTTGTCCGGTGATCATCAAGCCCGCGTCAGAAACACCCCTGACAATGCTTGCATTGATGCCCCTGCTGGAAGAAGCTGGCGTGCCCAAAGGGCTGGTGAACGTGCTGCCCACGCAAAAAACGCGCGAGGTGGTGGATCACATGCTGCACGATCCACGCGTACGCGTGATTTCGTTTACCGGGTCTACCGGGGTTGGTCGCAAGCTTTTGAAAAGTGCAGCGGATCAGGTCTTAAAACCCGCCATGGAACTTGGAGGCAATGCGCCCTTTATCGTGTTTGAGGACGCGGATATCGACAAGGCCGTTCAAGGGGCCATGCTGGCCAAAATGCGCAATTTGGGCGAAGCCTGCACGGCTGCCAACCGCATCTATGTGCATAAGGATGTGGAACAGGAATTTGTCAAAAAACTCGTTGACGCCATGGGCGCGCTGAAGGTGGGCAATGGCGTGGAAGAAGGGATCGATGTTGGCCCGCTGGTCAATGCAGATACGCGCGATAAAGTTGCCGCCTTTGTAGAGGACGCCGTCGCCAAGGGTGCAAAAATTGAACTCGGCGGCAGTTTGCCAAATGGCAAAGGCTTCTTCTATCCGCCGACCATCATGACCAATGTCTCCGAGGATGCAGAATGTGTGCATGACGAGATTTTCGGCCCTGTGGCAGCTATTCAATCCTTCACGGATCAGGACGACGTTATTCGCCGCGCCAATGACACTGAATATGGTTTGGTGGCCTATGTGTTTTCCGAGAACATGAAGCGGGCCATGCAAGTGTGTGAGCGCCTCGAATATGGCATGGTGGGCCTCAATCGCGGACTTGTTTCCGACCCTGCAGCGCCATTTGGTGGTGTAAAACAATCGGGGCTAGGTCGCGAAGGTGGCCACGAGGGCATTCTAGAGTTTACCGAAACTCAATATATTTCAGCGGAATGGTGATATGAGTTTTGTCGCGAGCCCATCAGTGCGTGCCTATGCCGGGCGAAACGGCGTCGATCTTGAACGATTGGCCGAAAAGCTTGGTCGTGAGCTGATTGGCCGCGAGGATGTAGATCAATTTCTGGCAGGCGACACCCCAAAATCATCGCCTGCTGGTCCTACCTCAGACCATACCCAATTCTGGGACGTGGATCATGGCCAATTTGGCCCGGTGCGCGAAGAACCGATGTCGCGCTTTGCGCAAGTGTCGGCCCAAAACTTGGCGGCGGCAAATGCGATGATCCCGCAGGTGACCCATCATGATCGTGCAGATATGCGCGCGGTGGAAGCCTTTCGCCAATCAATAAAAGCCGAAATGGCGCAAAAAGGCGTAAAGCTCACGGCCCTTGCCTTTCACCTCAAAGCACTCGCCGCAACGCTAAAAGCTTTCCCCAAATTCAACGCCTCGCTATCAGCAGATGGCAAAACCTTGGTGCTGAAACAATATGTGCATATTGGCGTGGCGGTGGACACACCGCATGGTCTTTTGGTGCCCGTGGTGCGGGACGTTGATCAAAAAGGCATCGTTCAAATTGCCAATGACATTGCCGATATTGCCGGGCGGGCACAGGCGCGAAAAATCCGACCTGAAGAACTCGCCGGCGCGTCAATGGCTGTGTCGAGCCTGGGGGGCATTGGCGGCATCGGCTTCACCCCCATCGTCAATCCGCCGCAATTGGCGATCCTCGGCATTTCGCGCACCGAAGTGGTGCCGCAGTGGGATGGTAAGAATTGGCAGCCAGTGCCCATGACGCCACTGGACTTGAGCTATGATCACCGGGTGATCAATGGCGCAGAGGCCGCACGCTTTGTCGTCCATCTGACCGATCTGTTGGCGACGCCCAAAAAACTGATCTAGAACATTCGGTGCCGGAGCATTTCCGCACCCCAAACCAAGCAAAAAAGTCGTGGACAGCGGCCACTTAACAGCGCCCGCCGTCGCGATTAAACCGGAGTATTTTATCTTCAATCGGCGCAAGCCCAACCATATCATTCCGTGTCACTGACTGATCATCACCAACACGCACCAAAACCAACTCCTCTGTTGGCAGGCGCACAAAGACAAGCGTTTCTGCCCCCAGTTCTTCAATGGCTTCAACCTTGCCACGCCACTGCCCCTGACCATCTGCCACCAGCTCAATATGCTCGGGCCGAATACCCGTCTTTTCGACAGCATTTTCATCTTGAATAATGTTCATCTTTGGCGAGCCGATAAACTCCGCCACAAACTGATTGACCGGATTGTGGTAAAGTTCCATGGGTGTGCCGACCTGTTCGATATTGCCATGGTTCATCACCACAATACGATCGGCCAAGGTCATCGCCTCAATCTGATCGTGGGTCACATAAATCATGGTTGTGTCGGGCATCCGCTCATGCAGTTTGGCAATCTCCAGCCTTGTGTTCACCCGCAGTGCCGCGTCGAGGTTTGACAAGGGCTCGTCAAACAAAAACAGCTTGGGTTGGCGCACAATGGCGCGCCCAATCGCAACCCGTTGGCGCTGACCACCAGAAAGCTGGCGTGGCAATCGATCCAGATATTGCTCAATATCCAAGCTGCGGGCGGTGTCACGAATATGCGCATCTGCCTCTGTCTTGCTCATATTATGCCGCCGCAAACCGAAGGCCATATTGTCATAAACATTCATATGCGGATAAAGCGCGTAAGACTGAAACACCATGGCAATACCGCGTTGGACCGGGGTCAAATCGTTGGCGACCTGCCCGTCAATCTTCAGCGTGCCACTGCTGATATCTTCCAGCCCGGCAATCAGGCGCAGCATGGTGGATTTGCCACTGCCGGAAGGCCCCACAAAAACAACGAACTCGCCCTGCTGTACGGCAAGGCTCACATCGTGAATGACCTTGATCGAACCAAAGTTTTTCGAGATGTTTTCTAACTGCAACTCAGCCATAATTATCCTTTCACCGCACCAGCGGTTAGGCCCGCAACAATTTTGCGTTGGAATATCAAAACAAGGGCGATCAACGGCACCGTCACCACAACAGATGCGGCCATGATATTGCCCCAGGGCACCTCAAACTCAGATCCACCCGAAATCATGGCAATCGCCACAGGCACGGTGCGTTTCGCATCGGTCGCCATAAAGGTGAAGGCGAACAAAAATTCGTTCCAGGCGTGGATGAACGCCAACAAGCCAGTGGTGACCAAGGCGGGCCACATGAGGGGCAAAAACACTTTGACGATGATCTCTATCGGCGAGGCGCCATCAACAATGGCTGCCTCTTCGATTTCCACCGGCAGCGCCTTCATAAAAGTGGTCAAAACCCACACAGTGAAGGGCAAGGTGAAAATCATGTACGAAAACACAAGTGACCACAATGAGTTGTAAATCCCCATAGATCGGATCAATTCAAACAGGCCAGCCAGCACCGCAATTTGCGGGAACATGGACACTGATAAGATGGTGAACAACATGAGCGTTTTGCCACGAAACGCAATGCGACTGAGGGCATAAGACGCGCCCACCGCAAGCGCCAGCGAGATCAGCACCACGCCCGTAGCGACCATAATGGAATTCAAAATCTGCTGGCCAAACACGCCTTGGGTCAACACGGTGAAGTAATTGTCCAAGGAAAAACTGGTCGGCCAGTAATCGACATTAAAAATGGCTTGGCCAGATTTGAATGATGTGACGACCGCATAATAGAACGGGAAAACCGACAGGACGAAGATAACCGCCACCAGGGCATAAAAGCTGGTTCGTTTGATCCAAATTGGCATTCTAATTCTCCCGCCCAACATTAGTTTTGCCCATGGCAAAAATGGTGATCGTGACCCCGCCAATGATCAAGAACAGCAAGGTGGACGCGGCAGAGCCATAGGCAAATTTGTCAAAATCAAACAGATATTCGCGTGCGAATACGGACATGGTGCGCGTATCGTCATTGGCTGGCGTCAGCACATAGATCAAATCGAAAACCCGCATCGCATCCAGCGCCCGAAAGATAATGGCAACAACAATCGCAGGCCGGATGATGGGCAATGTCACCTTGAAAAACACCTTGACTGGATGAACGCCGTCAATTTTGGCGGCTTCATATATATCGCGTGGCACCATCTGCAAACCGGCCAAAATCAAAAGCGCCATAAAGGGCGTCGTTTTCCAAATATCCACCATGAGCACCGCCAGCATGGCCGTGTCGGAGGATGCCGTCCAAGCGATCGGTTCGGAGATCACGTGTAGCTTCATCAATAGGTCATTCAAAATGCCGAATTGGTCATGCATCATCCACGCCCACATTTTCGCCGAAACCGTGGTGGGGATCGCCCAGGGAATAAGCACCGCTGCGCGCACAATGCCCCGTCCTGCAAAATTTGCATTCAAAACCAGCGCCACGATCAAGCCAAAAAAGGTTTCAAAGCTGACAGAGACGAATGAGAAATAAAGCGTGTTCCAAACCGACTGCCACCATACTTCATCGACCAAAAGGCCGAAAAACTCGCCCTCGCCGTCGCCATAGTCGACCCATTCTAAATAGTTGCGAAACCCAACCCAATTGACTGAATCCAGCATATCGAGCGAGGCATCGGTGAAGCCGAAATAAAAGGTACGGAACAAGGGATAAGCCGCGACAGCCGCCAACACGAGCAGCATGGGGCTCATAAAAAGCCAAGCTGACTTTACCCGTTGTTTGTGCAGTTTTGAGCGTTGCGCCATATCGAAATTACCAGCAGCGGAAATGGAAAAAAGGGCGCGGCGAACCGCGCCCAGTGGGGGATTTTATAAGCCTACCAACGCGCGCCTTTAAGCCGCTTCAGTTTTGCTTCAAGCTTTTGCAGATTTTCAGCTGCGCTGCCATCGCCAGACAAGGTGGCATGTGCCGCGCTCCAAAACTCTTTTGAAACCTCATTATAGTTCCGTGCAGTTGCAACAGATGGCCGTGGCAACGCATTGTCCACCACAGGCTTCCACAAGGGGATAAAGGGTTGCTTCTCGCCCACTTCTTCATCCTCATAAACTGCATTCAAGGTTGGCGGACGTGAGGTGATGATCGCACGGTCTTTTTGCACCTCGTAAGAGTTGAGGAACCGCACCAGCTCAATCGCGGCCTCTTGGTTTTCTGAATATTTGGCAACGCCAAGATGTGACCCGCCCAATGTGGCTGCAGAAGTGTGCCCTTCAGTGCCGGGCAAAATCGCCACATCAAATTTGTCTTTCACCGCGCTGTCTTCACTCGCCGCCAATGCATAGGCATAGTTCCAGTTGCGCATAAAGACCGCATTGCCGGTTTGCCAAACGCCACGCGCCTCTTCCTCTTTATAGGAGAGCACGCCTTCAGGCGCGATGTTGCCAACCCAAGAGGCTGCTAAATCCAATGCCTTGGCTGCATTCTCGTTATTGATGGTTATCGTGCCATCTGGCTCAACAATGCGGCCACCGCCAAAGCTGGCTACCCATTCTTGGGCGTTACAGGTCAGCCCCTCATAGGCCGCGCCTTGGAAAACAAAACCCCAAATATCTTCATTGCCCGCTGCCCGCTCTTCATCTTGAATAAGCTGGGCAGTGTCGGTGAGTTCTTGCCAAGTGGTGGGCACGGATTGATCGTACTTTTCAAGCAAATCCTTGCGGTAATAAAGTGCGGGCGCGCCAAGGAACATTGGCAGAGCCACGAGCTTATCGCCCACCGTTTGAGATTCAACCGCCGCTGGCACATAGTCGCCGATAATGTCCTGCACATGCGGTGACAGATCCACAAAGTGATTAGCCACCTGCGCAGCCCAGATCACGTCCAAACGATAAACATCGATATCGCTGCTTTGGGCAGCCAACCACAGCTTATATTGTCCAAACTGATCCGTTGTGGATTCAGGCATGGAAACAATGTCCACCGTATGGTCAGTCTGCGCTTCAAACATGTCCAAATGTTTGCGCAGCATTTCTTGGTCACGACCAACTGAGCCGTGCACAATTTTAAGATCCGCAGCGATCGCCGAACTCGCAAAAAGGGCAACTGCGGCCACGCTTGACGCTAAGATTGTAGAAATTCGCATTTTTTCTCCTCCAATAGGTGTTGCCGACACCGGAATGTTTCAAATCGCGATTTTTTATTCATCTGCGGATCTCGAGATCGCTAACCCATTGCCCGCATTTAGATTAATTGCAATGGGTGCTAGCCCGATTTTTCATCACGGCAGAAAATGGGTGATGTCCACGCCATTTGCCCGTTGGTTTGCCGCAAACGCAGATAGATATTTTCGCCTGTTGCGAACGGCCCAACTTTCACGCGGCCGTGCCATTGCCATTGCTCTGGCCGCACAATTTGGTGGATGCGGTATGCGGGGCTATCAATCGGCCCCAAATTCCCTGAAACCGCGCCGTTCAACAATGTGCCAAAATCTAACGTGACCTGTTTTCCACCAAGCGTTGCCCGCAACACTGTGCCCTCGTCGCCGCGCACGCGCAGGGCAATAGCCTGTGTTGCTGGCGTCATATTGTTCGGGTTCGCCTCAGCGGTGATGCTAAAAGTCAGTTCCCCACCATCGACGCTCAACTCAGGCTCATCAGATGACGCCTCATCGCCTTCAAGCGGGGACACAATTTCTCGGCCGCGCAACCGCGGTTCAACGCTCAGCAGGTCGCCATTTTCGATGGTGACATTGCCGTCCCAACGATGGGCGCTGCGCCGCGCGCCCCAGCCCATTTCAATCACCAAAATCGTCTCAAACTGCTCTTGCGGTAGCTGGATGGGTTGCGGCGTCAGGGCCGGAGAAATCCGCTCAAACAACACACCATTGCGCACCACATCGATATAATCGATCGCGCCGCCAGCAACAGCCTCAACCATAAGGTCTGCTTCAGCATGTGGCACAACAATGTCGCCGTTGATATGCCCCTCAATGGCCCCCAGCAAATGAATGCGATCACCAGTCAACGCATTGGTGTGGCGGGATTTGAACCCCTGCCAAATCTGGTTTCGGCCCGCGTGGGCTGCATAGACACAACACCGGCCATGTCCGTAGGAGCCGGGATAGGCGCTGTGATGATCCGAATTGCCGACAATGCCAAAAACTTTGTTTTCGCCAAGGCCCTGCTGCATTGTGGAGCCGCCATTTGTTGGCCCCATCGAATGCAAATAGGGTCGGTCCGTTTGCGAGTTTTCAGCACAGCCATGCATAGAGAACATCTCAACAAACGGCGACAATTCAGGCTCAAATGTTTGCCAATTAATGCCGCGGGCACCCGGGCGATAACCAATGTGATGCGGGAAAGCCAAGTGGTCGCCTTTTGCTTTCGCTTTCAATATCTGAAGCAAAGCAGCAGGATCGTCAGCCACATGAAAATCTTGCGGCTCCAACGTTTCATAAACAATCGTATAATCGCCATGAGCACCGGAGTGAATTTCATAGCCGGGGAAAACGGAAAAGACACCTTCTTCATCAATGGCCTGCAAGTCTTGGTAATGCGGAATCCAGTTTTCTTTCAGCTTCGCAAAACCTTTGACATGAAAGTCCACAATGTGGGCCACGCTCGGCTCGTCCACGGGCATATCGGGCCAATGGGCATGGCCGGTGATCGAAACAAAATCCAACTGCTGTTTGGCGCGGGTCAGCGCATCTTGCAACCGCCCGTGACCATAGGAAATATTGCAGTGATTGTGGATATCGCCATATAGCGGCACCACCCCTAAACGGGTTGCCAAGGGCATCAAATCTGCAGGCAATGGAGCATTAAGCATAGTTCGCCTCCATTTCCTCGCCAGACACAAAAGCCCCTTGATTTGCGATGGAATTCTGCGTCGCCAAAACCATTTTTAGTGAAGCGATGCCTTCGCGCACGCCAACCGTGGGGGCTTCCCCATCGGCAAATGCCCGCAACGATTTCACCAATTGACGATCAGCCCCATAGTGGCTTGATCCTTTGTCTGGATTGCTGACCTTATAAACGCGATGCTTTTTACCGTGATCTGTCACCAGATCGATGGTCCCGCTGGACCGCTCAAGCCGCAAACGCCCGGTCGAACCAACCAGCTCCAGGGTTTCCTGATCCTTGGCCCAAGGCCCGAACAAGGTGAAAAACAGATTGGCTTTGACCCCATTCTCATAAGCCAGCGCCACAATCGCATGATCATCAATGTCAGCGCCGGGCAGATAGACGCAATTGTCATTGCGGTCGCGCACATTTTCCGCCTCAACCCAGCTCGGGTTGGGCACCTCAGCACTCCCCTCTTCCCGATCAATCAATGTGTCATGTCGGCGATAAGCGCACACACGATCACATTCGCTGCATCTTTGGGGAGCGGTGGGGTCGGGCTTAAAAATAGAGCTCCGCCCACCAATCGCTGTCAGGCTTTGCACATCGCTTTTGGCCAACCAGTTCAGCACATCAAAATGGTGGGAACATTTATCATTGATGGCGCCGCCCGAAAGCGATTGATCGCGATGCCATAGCTGCAAATAGCGGGTGTAAGGAATGACCGATCGCAGCAAAACCATCTGCAAGTCACCAATGGCGCCTTGCTCCAAATGCCGAACAGCCTCACGCCAGCTCGCCTCGTACCGCCGGGTGAAGCCCATCATCACTGGCGAATTCACCCGTTTCTCCGCCGCATGAATGGCTTCCGCATCTTCCAAAGTGACCGAGATCGGCTTATCCAAATAAACCTTTTTGCCCGCATCCAGCGCCATAATTGTCGGCTCACGATGCGCATTGGTGTGCGTCGTGACCAACACCAGGTCCACCTCTGGATGGTTGATCAGGTCCGCCATATCGCCAAAGCTGGTGGCTTCGCAATCGATGTCATTTTTTTGATAAATCTGATTGATGTGCTGACAGCCAAACTGCATGCGGTCAGGCAAACGATCATGCAGCCCCACAATGCGCAAACCCGTCTCGGCCGCCATTTCCGCCATGCGCGAACCAATGAAATAAATGCCACGTTCGCCGGCACCAATAATGGCGACGCCAAGGGTTGAATTTGTGGGGGCAGTTTGTTCCATATCACGCTCTAACAATCAGGTCTTTGTTAAAGCTGAACCTATTTGAGTATAAAACTCGCAACAATACGAGTCGTACTCAAATTACATTATTTTTGCGCGACGCTGCCATTTTTTATGGTTTCAATTTCAAGGTAATGGCTTTGCGGCGCACGCGCTTCACCCTGAATGCGCGCCAAAATGATGTTTTCAAACGTGTCGATTTTGGCTTGGTCACTATTGCCCACCACGTCAAAGCGTTTGAGATGCTCACTCTGGAAATCCACGCTGCCCAACATGATCACACTCAAGTCCTCACCCGCGCGCAACCCCAGCCGCGTCAGCGCCAGATCCAACACAATGCCCTCCACAACGCCCCACGTGATTAAAGCGGTAATGTCCAATTCGCTTTTCGCCACCTCATAGGGCGCAAGCGCGTCAAACACCTTGTCTGCGGTGTAATCGCCAGGCAATGCATCAATCGCGATCAACGGACATTTATCAGGCTCCGTGGCGAACCGACGTAAAATCTCAAACTCCCGCCGCGCCATCGCAATAGTGCGTGCTGAGTGCCCTGATGTTAAAAACCCAATGCGTTCATGCCCCTGCTCTTTGAGCTGCGAAAAGGCAAGCGACACGGCCTCCCGCCAGTCAGTGCCCACCGCATCTACATCAATACCCGACACATAAACACCATCTGAAATGATATGAGCCGCGTGCGTCTTCAATGCCGACAAGAACTCAATGGACAATGGCTGAAAGTGCCCCTGAATAAGACAGGCTTTAAAGCGCCCCATACGTTCCAAAACCTGCAAAGCCTGCGCCTCATCCTCATAGCCAATTTGCAGCATTGAGATGCCGCGGGCGCGAAATCGACGCGCCAGTTCACGCAGCAGGTTCGACGCGATCGCACTTTCTGAACTGCGGTGAAGCACGAGAAAGTCGCCATCCCAATGATCCTCCGCTTCAGCCGATGCATCCGCCACCACGATTCCCAATCCAGAGCGTGATATCAAACGGCCGTCCTGCACAAACTCCTGCACCACCGCCTGCACCACCCGCTGGGCCGTATTAAACTGCCGCATGATTTCACGGATGGGCGGTAAACGACCGCCGGGGCCCAGCGCCTCAATCTGCATTTCAAGCCATTTGGCGATTTCAGTTTTGATCGATTGAGTGCGCGACATGAGTATGACTTCTTGGGTTTGACTTTATGTAATACCTAAACATATACCCAAATAGCCAAAACATGCAACAAAGCGACCGCCACGAAAACGCACCCCGTCAGGGCAGATTGGGCTCCGCCCGATCCTGCTCAATATCCCAGCCCAGTCTTGTGGAAATCTCGCGCGCAAGTTCGGTAACTTGAGGGCCTATTTTTTTGCGGAACGCAGGCGAGAACACCCGCACGGATCCCGCCGCCCCAATCGACAAGGTGGCCCCTGGGCCGCTTGGCCCGAGAGGGGCTGCCACCGAACACATGCCGCGTTCGATTTCTTCAACACATTCAGCATAGCCGCGCTGGCGGATAATCTCGAACTCTGCCTGCAAATCATCGACATTGGTGACAGTAAACTCGGTGTAAGCCCGCAACTGGTTCTCCAGCTCACCAATCAAAAACAATTCCGGCGAAAAGGCAGCAACCGCCTTTGAGCAGGAACAAGCATGCACGGGACGTTTTCCCAACCCCGGATGGAGATAGGACACTCCAGTGTCCGGCGTTTCAACATGGATAATTTCCACGGACTTCCCGCGCAGTCTCGAGAGGAAAAAAGCAACACCAAACTGTGTGGCCGCTTGTTTCAACGCCGGCCCAATAAGCGCCAACAGCGCCCGGTCAGATTGATCGTTATTTGTCATCCGCTTCAGGCGGGCGCCAATCGTGAACAACCCACCCCCAACGGGTTCCAATAGCCCAACACCGACCAAGTCCTGCACAAGCCGATAGGCAGACGGTTTAGGCAGGTCAGAATGGGCACAAATGTCGGCCACCGTGGCTTCGCCCTTTTGACCTACGATTTCGAGAATGCACGCGAGGCGTTCCAGATGCATAATTTTACCTTGTGAGAATGTAATTATCGAGTTACAATAATTACACCGTGATCGCAAGGGAGGAATGTGGTGATGGACAACACATTTTGCGACCAAGAATACGCACACCCGGCTGGAGCCTCTGCGCCCATTCGGGGAAAGCACCTCGACACAATTGCAGCCTTTGATCCGCAGCAGGACGAGCGGGCAATTATCGATGTCACCTCCAACAATTCGATTTTTACGCAATTCACTCCGCGTTTAAAGGTCCCCGGATTTGGCCGCGCCGATCTGGACGTGGGGCAATCAATTTTACCTCGAGATTCCCACCCATGACGGCGCCAGTGGCCAAATATGCATGCCGGACGCCCGTGATAAATATGTGCCGAGGGATCAACACCTCGGAAATGGCTTGGGTCAGTTTGGAGTAGGTCATGGACGGTACACTGGAAAACAAAAACCTTATCGTGCGATCAAACCAGGATGGCATTGCCATCTTGACCCTGAATGCACCCAAATCAATCAATGCCCTCTCTGAAGCAATGATGGCGTCCCTGTCAGAAGAGTTGGACAATATCGCGGCTGACCGCAGTGTCAAAGTTGTGATCCTGCGGAGCGGCGGAAGCCACTTTTGTGCCGGCCATAATCTCAAAGAAATGTCCACGCACCGCGCGGACGAGGACGGTGGCTTCCAATATTTTCAAGATCTATTTGCCACATGCTCAGCAATGATGCTGCGCCTCGTACGCTTGCCGCAGCCCGTGATCGCTGAGGTTAAAGGTATTGCCACCGCAGCAGGTTGCCAGCTCGTGGCCTCCTGCGATCTTGCGGTGGCCGCCGAAGACGCGACATTCGCCACCTCAGGGGTAAATATCGGCCTGTTTTGCTCCACGCCCATGGTCGCCCTGTCGCGCAATGTCCCCCGCAAAATGGCCATGGAGATGCTGCTGATGGGAGAATTCCTGCCCGCGGCCCAGGTGGCCGAAATGGGCCTTTTAAACCGTGTTGTGCCGCTCTCGGACCTTGAAAAAACAAGCATGGACTTAGCGCGTATCATCGCCGAAAAATCGCCCGCCGCGGTCAAAATCGGCAAGCGCGCCTTCTATGAGCAGCTCGAAATGCCACTGGAGGAGGCCTACGCCTTTGCGGGCCGCATTATGGCGGAAAACATGATGGCAAAAGACACAGAAGCAGGCATCGACGCCTTCACCCGCAAGGAACCCATGCCAGATTGGACCGGCGAATGATCTACGACGGGCCAGAACTTTCGCGCAATGCAGCCAATTTTACGGCCCTATCGCCGGTTTCGATCCTCAAGCGCGTAGAGCGTGTGCACCCGGAGCTACCGGCGCAAATTCACGGGCGCGTCCGGCGTAATTGGGGAGAGGTTGCCGCGCGCTGCAAGCGGCTCGCTTCCGCCCTGGCCAAGCGCGGCGTTGGCAAAGGCGACACCGTTGCGCTCATCGCACCAAATATCCCTGAGGCACTGGAATGTGCGCTGGCATTGCCCATGCTGGGCGCGGTGTTGAATGCAAACAACACACGACTGGATGCGGGAACCATCGCCTATATTCTTGATCATGGCGAAGCGAAAATATTGCTTGTCGATACTGAGTTTTCCGCAATGGCGGCCGAGGCTGTGGCCCAGTCGGGTCGCGATCTTTTGATCATCGACATCGAAGACAGTGAAGGCCCGGGCGGCGACCGGATCGGCGCACTGACCTATGACGATCTGCTGGCAGAAGGCGACCCGGATTTCCCCTACACGCTGCCCGATGACGAGTGGGACGCCCTTGCGCTGAACTACACTTCCGGTACCACGGGTCGGCCCAAAGGCGTGGTCTATTCCCACCGCGGCGCATGGACCAACGCGGTCAATAATGTGGTGACATGGGAAATGCCCCACCATCCTGTTTACCTCTGGACGCTGCCACTGTTCCACTGCAATGGATGGTGCTTTCCTTGGACAATCACCCTATTGGCCGGAACCCATGTGTTTCTGCGCTCGCCCAAAGCGGACGCGATTTATGATGCATTTGCCGATCATGGCGTGACCCATCTTTGTGGCGCCCCGATCATCATGTCGATGATCAGCGGTGCCACGCAAAAACGCGCCTTTCCGCAAAATATTAAAATGATGACCGCAGCCGCCCCGCCCCCGGCAAGCGTGATCAAGAATATGGAGGCAATGGGGATCTCCATCACCCATGTTTATGGCCTGACCGAAGTCTATGGACCCGCTGTCGTCTGCGCTGAAAAGCCCGGCTGGGCCGCGCTGCCACCTGATGAACAAGCCGATCTGAAGGCTCGTCAGGGTGTCGCCTATGAGCTGGAGGAAGACGTACTGGTTTTGGACCCCGAGACAGGCATCCCCGTCCCGTGGGATGGTGAAACCCTGGGCGAGGTCGTGTTTCGCGGCAATATCGTCATGAAGGGCTATCTCAAGGCGCCCGAGGAAACCGCTAAGGCCTTCAAAGACGGCTGGTTCTGGTCTGGCGACATCGCCGTGCAGCACCCTGATGGCTATATCGACATTCGTGATCGATCCAAAGATATCATCATATCAGGCGGCGAAAACATCTCTTCGATTGAGGTCGAAAAAGCGCTCTATGCCCACCCTGCCGTCAGTCTTGTTGCCGTGGTGGCAATGCCCGACGAAAAATGGGGCGAAGTGCCCTGCGCCTTTATTGAGCTGTCCGGCGAAGCAACCGAAATGGAGTTGCTTGCCCACGCCAAGGCGCGGCTTGCGGGATATATGCGACCAAAGAAAGTTGTTTTTGGCGAACTGCCCAAAACCTCCACCGGAAAAATCAGGAAAAACGAACTGCGCGATCTGGTCCGCCAACAAGGCTGACCTTTTACCTTATGATTGGATATACATCATGGCCCACGAACTAGAGTTTGCACATTTCAGCTTTGGCACACAGGTCCGGAAATCACCCTATTCAGACGCGGCTTTGCGGTGGGGTGCCAAGGGCTTTTCGGTCTATAACCACATGTATATCCCGCGCGATTTCGGCGATCCGGAACAAAACTTCTGGAACCTGATCAATCACGCCACTCTGGCAGACGTGTCGGTGGAACGACAGGTTGAAATCACCGGGCCAGATGCAGCCAAATTCACCCAATATATTTGCTCACGCGATCTGTCCAAATGTGAAGTCGGTCAGTGCAAATACTTGCTGATTACCGACCAGGAAGGCGGGATCATCAATGACCCGATATTGCTCAAACTGGCCGAGGATCATTTCTGGCTCTCGATTGCCGATAGTGATGTCTTGCTTTGGGCGCGCGGCGTGGCAGTGAATGCGGGCATGGATGTCCATTTGTCCGAGCCAGATGTCTCCCCGCTTCAGCTTCAGGGCCCCAAATCCCGCGATATCCTGCGCGCCTGCTTCGGTGAGGAACCGACCAAGCTGAAATATTTCCGGTTCATGGAATATGACTGGCATGGTGTCCCCCTCATCATCTCCCGCACCGGATGGTCCAGCGAGTTGGGCTACGAAATCTACCTGCGCGACGGATCTGCGGGGGGCCGACTTTGGGAATATCTCCTTGATATAGGCTACTCTATGGGCCTTAGACCCGGCCACACCTCTGGCATTCGCCGGATCGAGGCGGGCATGTTGTCCTATCATGCGGATATGACCCTTGCGAACAACCCCTTCGAGCTGAACCTCGACCGTTTGGTTGACGTCGACATTGAAGCCGATTTCATCGGCAAAGAGGCGCTGGCCCGGATCAAGGAAAAGGGTGTTAAACAGCGGCTTGTTGGGCTGGAGATCGAGGGCGTCCCCTTCGTGGGGACCAACGATTTCTTCTGGCCGGTTATGAAGGATGGCGCCCAGGTCGGCACAGTAACCTCAGCGGTCTATTCTCCGCGATTGGAAAAGAACATCGCTCTGTGCATGCTCAGCGTCGAGCATACAGACATTGGCACCGAGCTGATCGTCGACAAACTCGGCGAAACACGCGGCGGCGTTGTCGTGCCCATCCCATTCTTCGACCCGAAAAAGAAGCTCCCGGCCGCCAACTAATTGAATTGCAGCACCGGCGGCTAATGCCGGTGCATCAATGACACCAACGCCAAAATAGTCGCCCTTCGCGCTGGCATAAAAAAACCGCGCCATGACGACAACATGGCGCGGCTTGATGCCTGATGATTGTGGGTAAATTGGCGTGGGTTAGGGAACCCCGAGGGATCTATACGCCGGTGATCATCGAGACAATTTCATTCTTGTCGGTCTTGGCTGTTTCGCGCACACCAATCTGTTGGCCACGCCGCAACACACAAATCCGATCGGACAAGCGGAACACTTGGTCAAGGCTGTGGCTGATGATCAACACCGCCAAATTGCGCTCGCGCAATGCCGCAACATTTTCCTCCACCTTGGCCGTTTCCGCGACGCCGAGCGCGGCGGTTGGCTCATCCAACAAAACCAGCTTAGTCGCCCAATGAGTGGCGCGGGCAATGGCCACGCCCTGCCGTTGACCGCCAGACAAATTGCGGATCGTGGTTTTGGCCGATGGGATGCGCACATCAAGCTCTTTCACCAAATCTTCGGTTTCCTGCACCATGCCTTTGCGGTCCAACTGACCAAACGGCCCTTTGGTTTTCTCGCGCCCCAAAAACATGTTCATATAAACGGCTTGCTCATCCGCCAGCGCCAAATCCTGATACACCACTTCAATCCCGCCAGCGCGGGCTTCGGTGGCATCTTTAAAGCTGGTCTGCTGCCCATCAATGGCAATGGTGCCCGATGTGGGCGTATGCACGCCGGAAATGATTTTGATCAGCGTCGATTTACCTGCCCCATTGTCGCCGACAAGGGCAACAATTTCACCGGCTTTGAGATTGAGGGAAAAGTCCTCAATCGCCACCACGCCGCCAAAGGCTTTGTGAATATTTTTAAGCTGCAACACATCGGCAGCTTGAGTGTTTGAAAGATCCATCATGCTACCTCAGATTTGGCCAATTTTCGGCCTGACCAAAGATATTCTCAATGGTCTCGACCTTTGGATTGCCTGTTGAAATGCCGGAGACGCCAACCGTATAGGCACGCTTCACAAACGCTTGCCCGCGGAAGCCGAACACAACGCTGTCGCCTGACTTGGGCTGAACGCTGCCCGTGCAATCAATCATGCCGTAATAATCAATCGCGGTGGTGGGCGGAATATCGACGCTGGCGAGTGCCTTATCATCCACAGTTGGCGCACCGCCAACCAAGGCTTTCACATCATAATCCGGGAACACCGGATCAATATAAAGCCCGCCGCCAAAGCAATAGGCTTTATCTTCATGCAGATGCGACAGCTCGCTGAGATAGAGCACAGCGGGCAGCTCCGGCAAATCCTTGATTGCATGCAATGGCGTGGTGCCATGCAAACCATTGCCCGGCTCACACTGGGTCGCGCCCGCCTTCGCCAATGCTTCCAAAACCACAGAGGACGTGGTCCCCGGCGCATTGATTTCAATGTCGGTGAACCCGGCATCAATCAGCGCCGCCGCTGCATTTTCCAGCGTGGTCAGGTTCGGCGTGGGTTTTACGTCGTGTGTATCCTGATCGAACAACAAGGCCGGGAACGTGGTGATGCCCGCAAAATGTGCGCCATCCATCGCGTCCACCTTTTGGGCAAACTCCACGATCTCGCTCGCTTTAATGCCGCCCTCATGACCTTTATAAAACACATCACCATCAGATTTGATGCGCACCAGAATATCTTGCACACGCCCAGCCTTGTGGGCTGCTGCCGCCGCTTCTTGCGCTTTTTCAAGGCTGAACACGGTCCAATAGTGCGGCTGCAAATAGCTGGCCACCATATCCGCTTCAAACTTTGGCACCTGCACCAAATGGCCGATATGACCAATATCCATGCCCGCCCGCTTACACGCCACAGCACACGCCACATCCACGGCCACGGCCTGGTTGACACCACCGCGCATCGACGCTTGGCAAAAGGCCGAGTTACGCCCGACCTGCTTGGTCATCGCAAACACTTTCATGCCCAGCTTGTCGCCTTCGGCGCGCAAGATTTTGGCATTGTGCTCAACCGCGTCCAAATCCAACACATAGGCGTTCGCGGGGATTTTGCCCTCTTGATGCAACGCCATGGCCGCTTCGATAAATTTGGGGTTACGTCGCCGCAAAAGATCTAAAAACATGGCTTACCTCAATTGTTCACGTCGCGTAGCGAAATCGCCACCGCGATCAAAATAATCACGCCTCTGACAATCATTTGGTCAGATACGGAAAGGCCCATCAAAATCAGGCCATTGTTCAACATGCCCATCATCAAAGAGCCAACCAGCGCCCCGATAATGGTGCCCTTGCCGCCCTTGAGCGCTGTGCCGCCAATGATCACCGCAGCAATCACGGTCATCAAATCGCTTTCGCCCAGCGTATAGCGCGCCGCTTGCAACCGTCCGGCATAAAGAAGCCCAGCCAACCCGGCGAGGCCGCCGCAAATCATCATCACCAACAAGCGCACATGCGGCACTTTAATGCCCGTCACTTGCGCGGCGCGGGCATTGTCACCTGTGGCCAACACATGGGCACCAAACTTGGTTTCCCGGAACACAAAGTGCCCCAGCGCCACCGCGCCGATTGTCCAAAGCACCAGGGAGGGCACCCCAAATAGGGAGCCTGAGCCGAACATATTGACGAAGCTTTCATTGAGCACCGGCACCGAGCGTAGATCGGTCATCGTGCGGGCAACACCCGCAAAAAGCCCCATCGTCGCCAACGTCACAAGAAATGACGGCAACCGCAGATAGGCCACCAATACCCCGTTAAAAAAGCCGATCGCCAAACCGATGCCAAGGCCCGCTAAAACGCCGACAAAAAGCGGATAGTCGCCCAAAACAACGGCGCTGCCGAGCGCTGCGACCGCCACAATGGAGCCGAAAGAAAGATCAATTTCCCCCGCGGCCAACACAAACACCAAGCCAATAGACATGATGGTGATCGGCGCGGTTTGCAGCACGATATTGGTGAGGTTACGTTGAGTTAAAAACCCGTCGCCACCAAGCGTGATCGCAAAGAAAAGAAAGATCAGCAAAAAGCCGATATAAACGACATACTGCGATAAATTTAGCTGTCGTAATGTTTGCATGGTCGATTGCATCATAAAATCCGTTTCGCTGGATGCGCGGTCCCTCCCCGCATCGACAAGCCATTTGACGCGCCGCACCACCAAGGCGCGGCGCGATGAATAGTGTTATTTGGTGAGACTCTCAGGTGCATCGCGATGTAGCGATTGCATCCAACCGTCTGCAACATTATCGGGGCCCACAGCCAAGGCATCAACAACCAAGAATGGATCAACCGATTGCCCAAGCAAGCTTAAGGCTGCTGACCGCGCCGCATAAACACCAATATTATAGGCCTCATCTGCAACGATTGCACTGATATTGCCGCCACCAATCATATCAAGAGCGGCAGGTTCATTCAGATCGATCGTCACCACTTTGGTGTCGCTATCGCCATATTGGCGCAACACAGACAATACGCCCAGAGCTGGCTCCGCCCAAGGCGTATAGATACCATCAATATCTGGATTCCGAGACAGCATCGCACGGGTGATATCCTCAGCGTTGGCCGGATCAGTCATGCCCATTTCGCTGACAATTTTTATGTCAGGATATTGGTTTTCAATTGTCCATTTGAACGCCTGGTCACGCTGGTTAGTGACCGGGAAATTGGCATCGTGGAACATGTAGCCCACTTCGCCTTTGCCACCCAGCTGTTCAGCCAAAGCGATAGCCGCCTTGTTGCCAATTTGGAAAAGGTCAGCTGACACAACTGTCACATAGTCCTCACCATGGACAAAACCTTCAACAGCATTATCGATGAAGACCAGCTTGACGCCGGCATCTCGTGCAATGCCATAAACACCGGCAGCGGAGGCTGGATCAATCGGCAGTGAAACAATGATTGAGGGCTCTCGCGCCATCACAGTTTCCACATCTGACTTTTGCCGACTAGGATCAAAGCCCGCATCGGTTTCTGCAACGACTTCAATGCCAAGCCGTTCAAATTCATCTTTCGCCCCTTGGGCTACCGCGTTCGACCAATCGTAAAGCTCGTGCCAAACCAAAGCGGCTTTATATGAGCCCTTAGCGACTTCCGCGACTTGTGCATCAGTCAAAACAATTTCTGCCGCAGGTGTGGGCGTTTCACCATTTGGACCAACAGTAGTCGGCTGGTCGTTGGCAAAAGCAGGCCACGCAGCGACAAGCAATGCCGCCGTCATAAATGTACGAAACATCATAATTTCCTTTGTTTAGGATGGATGGCGTGCCGGGCAGAAAGCCCGGCACATCCTAAATTACTTGGTCAAGCTCTCAGGTGCGTCGCGGTGCAGCGAGCGCATCCAACCTTCGGACACATTGTCAGCATTGACGGTCACCGCAGGTGCCACCACAAAGGCGGGACTATCTTGGCCCAGCAACCCGCGGGCAGCAGAGGCGGCCATGGCACGGCCCAGCTCATAGGCTTCATCAGCCACAATCGCCGCAACATTGCCGCCGCGCACCATATCCAGCGCGATTGGCTCAGATAGATCAAGCGTCACCACTTTGGTGGTTTTGTTGCCATTGGCGCGCAAGGCAGACAATACGCCTTCCGCCGGACCAGCCCAGGTCACATAAACGCCAGCCAGATCTGGATGCTTCAACAACATCGCATTGGCAATATCTTCCGCCCGTGCAGGATCAGAAATGCCCGCCTGCGCAACGATTTCCATATTTGGATAATCATTTTCAATGGTCGACTTAAACGCATTATCGCGCTGGTTGGTCACATAGTAAGTCGCGTCGTGATAGATCCAACCCACTTTGCCTGTTTCACCCAGGTCAGCCGCCAAAGCGTCAGCCGCTTGCTTGCCCATGGCAAACAAATCATCGGTCACGATGGAGGCATATTGCGCGCCATGCTCAAAGCCAGATGGCACATTGGACAAAAACACCAATTGCACATCATTATCAACAGCCTCTTTAAACGCTGCCGCTGACGCCACAGGATCAAGTGGCAAGGCCAAAATGATGTCTGGCTCTTTGGTCATGACCGTCTCAATGTCAGAGCGTTGTTTCGCAGTGTCAAAGCCTGCATTTGTTGTTGCCACAACTTCAATGCCCAAGCGGGTGAATTCGTCGGTCGCCCCTTCGGTAACCGCATTCACAAAATCTGACTGATCGTGCCAAACCAACGCGGCCTTATATCCACCGTCTTTTAGGGTCTGCACGTCGCTATCTGCCACAACAACTTCTTGCGAAGGTGTGGCGGTTTCGCCGTTCGGGCCGATTGTTTGCGCAAATGTCGCGCTTGTCATCAACAAGGTGGCCAAAGCCCCCGCTGCTGTAAGTTTACTAAGTTTCATCATGGTTCCTTCCTCCATAATTTATTCAACCGTGCCGCAATAGCGGACGATGAATGCTGCAAAGGCCGTTATCCCGGCCAAATATTCATTGATTGAAATGCGCTCTTCCAAGGTGTGGCAGTTCGCAATATTGCCCGGCGCGCAATAAACAGTTGGGCATCCCAGCCGCTCGATCAGAAACGGTGCTTCAGACCAATATGGCGCCCCATTAACAGTGCCGCGTTCAGGCATGGACGCCGCGAGCGCTTGCGACAATTGCGCAATCGCCGGGTTCGACCGATCGATGTCTGTGGGCGATCCACCGAATGTATGGTCCCGACCTGCGGGATATGAAATGTCAAAACTGCAGCCGGTGTCCGTAATGCCGCGTTCAATGGCTGCTTCCAAGGCAGCCACGGCCTCATTAAGGCTTTGTCCCGGCAGCACTTTGCAAATAAGCGACAATTTGCATGCGCCCGGCACCGCAATATAACCGCCACCCTCAATCTTGGTGATCAGGATAAAGGCATCGCCCACCAGATCATGATGAGCTGCCGCACCCATCTGGTCCGACAGGTCCCAAATCTCTTTCATCACGCGATGGCTGGCTTTCAGCGCATCAATACCCTGCTCCGGCACGCCGAAATAGGCGGTTTTGCCTTTGATGCTAATGTCGGCAATGAAAAAGCCCATCTGCGCTGGGAACACTTGCAATTGCGTGGGTTCCACATAAACGGCGAAGTCTGGCTTATGCCCGTCCAGGAATTCTTGTGATTGGGTCAGATGGTCAATCCCAGCACTAATGCCCGTGCCTTCTTCGCCGCTTTCTTCGTCCCCGATAAAGGCATAGCTCACATCGCCCTTAAGCGTGATGCCTGCCTTATCAATCAAATCCAGCGCGGCGAGACTGGTGCAAATGCCGCCCTTTAAATCGCCAGTGCCCCGGCCCCACATTTCACCATCAATAATGGCGCCGCCAAATGGATCTTCGCGCTGATCGCCTTGCCAATGTTCGCGCCACCCTTCCACATGCACCACATCAGTGTGGCCGATAAACAAAAGGTTTGAACCGCCGCCATTGCCTTGGCGCTTGCCAAAGATATTGGGGCGGCCGGGCAAAAATTCTTCCACAACTGGGCCAAGCTGACGTGCACTCATTTCGTTTTGCAAATAGTCAACAAAGTTCGCCTCATTGCCGGTGATGCTCTCGCGGGCCACAGCACCGCGCAACAAATCAACAGCTTGGTTTTCGTCCAGGAATGAGCGGAAGTCAGGCATTGTTTTAGCCATTGGAAACGACCCCCAAATTGGCAAGTTTCGCTGGTGGCAAAGTGATTTCAGCGCCCGGCACGCCACCCGCCAAAAGGGTGGCGTGCACGTGGCTCAGGCCTAGGGAGGCTGCGCCAATAAGGGCGGCTTTGCCGCCCAATTCACTAATGCTAAGTTCAACAGGTTCCCGCGTGATCAAGGCAAACTGGGCTTTGATCCGTGTGAACAATTCCTCACGACGGCCAATAGACCCGCCAAAAACAATTTGCTCCGGGTCCATCAAAGCGCAGATCGCGGCCAAAGCCCGCGCTGTTTCCCGCGCCGTGCGATCAATGACTTTGACGGCCAGATCATCTTCATCAAGCCGATTAAATATTTCCGGCACTTCAATCTTTTCGCCCGTCAGCTCAAAATAGTAGTCGCGCATGGCGTCTGTCGCGGTGACGCGCTCCAACGCCCCTTGGCGCAAAGATGCATCTTCAAACGGGTCCGCACCGAACGGCAGATAGCCAAGTTCGCCTGCTCCGCCATGCTTGCCGCGCACCAATTCGCCATTCAAAATGATGCCCGCACCAATACCCGTGCCCAGGGCAACATAGGCCAGATCATCCACATGCTGAGCCACGCCGCCCCAATGCTCACCGAGCACCGCAAGGTTCACGTCATTCTCGATGACCACATCAAACCCAAGCGCTTTGGAAAGCTCGCCGGAAAAATCAATCTCATCCAACATGGCGATATTGGGCGCCATCTTCACCGCCCCGGTTGCCGCATCCGGCACCCCGGGCACGCCGACAACAGCAAGCCGCAACCGATCTTGGTCCAGATCATGCTCAGCCATCGCCTGACGACAAAGGCGCGCAATTTGGCGCACCACATCCAATCCACCTTTGGGATCAGTTGGTTCCGTCGCCTCGCCAAAAATCTGGCAAGCCAGATTGGCCACCGCCACTTTTACCTTGGTGCCCCCCAAATCCACCGCAGCCACAAAGGCCGCATCGGGCACCACCTCAAAATTCATCGCAGCGCGGCCCACATTGCCGCGCTCCAGCCCCACCTGCTGCACCCAGCCTTCACTCTCCAGCTCTTTGGCAACTTCAGAAAGCGTTTGTTTGGACAAGCCCAAGCGCTTTGCAATAGCAGCGCGAGAGATTGGCCCTTCATGGGCAATCACTTCAAAAACATTACATTTATTAAGTCTGCGAATATTGTTTGCCGTTTCGGTCATCTAATCACTTCTATTAATTCGTCAACTTACCGAACTAATAGATCAAAACAACAAATGCGTCAATGCATCCCTTCATCATTTTATGAATTCGGCGTCAAAACGAGGCGCACATGAAAGCTTAAATGCCTAAGTCGAAAGACCGCGAATAACTGTCACTGCGAAGCCAAGAACCGTGGAAACCCATTGTGTACACTTACCTTCTGCCAAGCCGGCAAGATATTGAGCACAGATAGACCCAACCCTACGCGGAAGAAATTGTTTCACGCCGCTCGGCAGTTACCAATGCTGCAGAACCCTGGACCGTTGCGCTTGGAATACCATCACTCAATGAGTGGTTTCAGATCGCGACGACCTAAACTAGGGCGTGTTCAAATCAGAACATGACCCATTTTATTTGATGACAGACACGTCTGACGATCTTTCAATGAGGTCAGGCACAAACAGTTTTTGTAGTTTTTCCGGCGCTTCACCATTGAGCAGTCTCAGCATAAATTCGCCAAGCACGCGGCTGGGTTTGGAAATGGGCAGATAGCAAGTGGTGATAGGGGGTGAAAAATATTGCGAGACGTTCAAATCATCGGTCGCAATTACAACCGCTTCGCGCCCGTGCTCATAGCCGCGCACGTGAAATCCTGACAAAACACCCATGGCCGTCGCCTCATTGGCGCAGAAATAAGCCGTAGGTGGCGCATCAAACATTGACATTTCAAAGAATTGCTCGCGTCCAAACGCCGGGGTGAGTTCACCATTGGCGATCAACTCGCGATCGAAGGGAAGCGACGCCGCTTCAAGCGATTGACAGTAGGCCCGCTCACGCGCTTGAGAATACATCAACACCGCATCTGCATTCAGCATCGCGATCCGGCGATGCCCTTTTGCGATCAGTCGCTCGACGCAGATCGAAACGATGCGCTGGTTGTGCGTATCCACATAGGCATGAGGCTGCGCCAGCGTGGTCATGCCATAGGTAACAAAGGGAAATTCTTGCAGCTGCATATATTCAACACGCTCATCCTGAGCGCGGGTGCCTGGCAGAATAATTCCGTCGGCCTTGCGGTTGGCGACAATACGCCGAATAATCTCGAAACTCTCTTCATACGAGCTGGCTTGGTACTGCACCACGCGATAGGGCGTGTCGTGCAACACATCCGACACGCCATAAACAAGCTGCGCATAACCGACACCACTCCATTCATCATCATGGGGAGAAGAGATGACGGTGATCATTGCAATCTGGTGTGTTTTGCCGGTGCGCAGCTGAACTCCACTCAGATTAATCTCATAGCCAAGTTTTTTCGCCGCCTCCAAAACCTTATCGCGGGTGTTTGGCCTCACCTGCGGCGACCCGTTCAAGGCTTTAGACACAGTGGCCGTCGACAGACCCGTATCCTTGGCAATAGTTTTAATTGTAGGGCGCGTTGACATATGGCTGCTCAAATTTCCTTCCCGAAATCGTTAGCCAATAGTTGGGCAAAACGCAAATAAACCGCTGATGTCCATGCAAAAGCTTTGTCGCGCAAGGCAACCCCACTTAGCGCATCAAAATTTTCAGCCATGCCCGATGTTTCGCACAAATGCTGATATTTTTGCATGATATCGTGGGCGCGTTCATGTTCATTTTGAGCACGCAAGCCTTCAACAATAAGAAGCGTTGTAGGCGCCCAAATTGGGCCACGCCAATATCCATCATCTTCGTAAAAATTACTCTTGGGTGATTCTGTAGCCGGCCCCCATGCGGTCACCATGCCGAGATCGTCAAATCGCTGAAGCAGTTTTGCACTGATTTCCGCAGGCAGCTTGCCGCCCAACAAAAGTGGCATAAACTGGATAAGGCTCTCATCCGGCAAGGGTTTTGTCGGTTCGTGCAGCAGACGCACCTGAAAGGTTAGGCCGTCCCACAATTGATCCAGCAACAGCGCAATCAGCCGATCCTCTTGTACTTCAAAATGCCTGGCTTGCGCGATTTCACCAGCGCTATGCGCCAATTGCGCGATGGCACGCGCCGTGAGTGCCAGAAAGGTTGGCAGGTCCGGCCCAATTACCGGCCCACCCTCTGCAAAGAAACTAGCATTGTCCCAACCGCTGTCATTGCCATGGGCATAGCTCGGCAATGATTGATCACCTGCCCGCGTATGGGTCATCCAATAACTGAACTGGCACACTAGCTTTTCGCGCAAATAGGCCAATTGATCGGCGGAAAACTGATCAGAATTGCGTTGCAACATCAAACTGATCGCCCATCCATGCACTGGTGGCTTGGTGAAGCTGAAGGACGCGCCTTTGTCATGCACAAAATCGGGTAACAGGCCGCTTTCGTCCTGATGATCAAAGATCGCGGCAAACTGGTCGAAGGCCAACTGCGGATCATTTTCTGCTACACCGAGTGCGGAAAACGCATTGTCCCAGCTCCATATATTGATCATATGGTTCTTCGACATGTATATAGCGGGGGCCGTCAGCGCGCCCTTCATCGGCACGGTATTGGCCCATAAAAGATATGAAGCCAATTCGGCGGCTTCACCTTTTGACGACAAACACCAACTTGCAAAGGAAGCTGCGCTTTGTGTTGTGGCCTCCGCAAAACCCCTATTGGGCACATTCGGAGCCAGACGCTCATGCAACATAAGGCCGGCGTCCAACGCCACGCCGGAAAAGCAAACCTCAACATTGTCCGCATGATCGCGTCGCCATTGGCCTGACACACTGACATTTCCCTTATGTGCGAAGGGCGTGAGCCGCAAATTTTCACCCGCAGCAACCACGCAATCCGCACCAAGCGCCGTTTTATGAGCATAATCATAGCGCGAGCCGTTGAGGGCAAAAACAATCACTGCGCCGTCAGATTTTATATGCAGTACCTCGCCTTCACCGATAGCAAATGCGGCATTGGCTACTTTCTGTTCGCCGAGATAGAGCGCCACATTCAACGCCGAGGGCGTAAGTTCAAAAGTCGGGGTTAATTCACGGCCCGCTTCATCTTCAAACCGTATGTGGCACAATTTGCCAAGGCTAGGGCGCTCGTCGCCACCGGCTACAAAACGCAGATGAAGGGCGCGATCTGCGCCCTCCCCCATCATAGACAATGTTGTAAAGCGTTGGTGCCGCGAGAATGGCACCTTATCGAAATCAAACAGCATCGCCTAACCCTTTACCGACGAGCCAATGGCACCGTCCATAATATAACGTTGAGCAAAGAAAAACAGGATCAACGGTGGGATACAAAGCAGCACGGTGATCGCCGCAATCGACGTAATATCAGTTTCATGCAGCCCTTTGAACATGGAAAGGCCAAGCGTGAGCGTATATTTCGACTGGTCATTGAGGAAAATCAGCGGCCCCAGATAGTCGTTCCATGCATTCATAAAGTGGAACGTGCCCACCAGCACAAGCGCGGGCATCATTAGCGGCAAATGAATACGCCAATAAATCTGCCACGCATTGGCCCCATCCATCCGCGCGGCCTCATCGATCTCAATGGGCACAGTCATAATATATTGCCGCAGCAAAAAGACAAAGAAGGCTTCGGCAAAGTAGGCGGGAACAATCAATGGCTTAAGCGTATTAATCCAACCCAGCATGTTGAATTCCATATAGAGCGGGATCATTTTCACATCCCATGGGATCATCATCGTGGCCAGCAGAACGATAAAAATCACGTCACGCCCTCTGAACTGAAACCGGGCGAAGCCGTAGGCCACCAACGAGGACGAAAACAACTGCCCGATGGTGGACATAACCACGACGATGGCTGAGTTTTTGAAATAGACGTCAAAGGGTTGCTTAAACCAGGCTGTGATGAAGTTTTCCCACTGTACATCGCTCGGCCAGAATACAGGCGGATATTGATAAAGCTCTGAAATGTCTTTTACAGCAGTGATAAAGGTCCAATAGAATGGCAGTATGAACAAAGCGGACAAAAAGATAAGCGTGCCATAGGTGAAGGTTCTAAGCATCTTTGTTGCCTCCCTTTTTCATCTCGCCTTCGTAATAAACCCAAGCCGATGATGATTTCATCACCATCATGGATAGTGCCAGTATGATCAGGAACATCACCCAAGAGTTGGCGGCGGCATAGCCCATCTCGAAATGCTTGAAGGCATTGTCATAGATATACATGGCGAAGAAATATGTGCTTTCGAGCGGCCCGCCACCGGTGAGCAAAAGCGCGATAGTCAATTGCTGAAACGCCGCAATGATTGACGTGATAAAAGTGAACAAGATCATCGGCGACAACATGGGAATGGTAATGAATATGAGTCGGGCCCATGCAGGCACACCTGACATTTTTGCAGCTTCGTAAAGCTCTTTCGGGATGGATTGCAGACCCGTCAGCAAGATTAACATAGTGCCGCCAAGCCCCCAAAGTGACGCGATCACAATGGCAAGAAGCGCCCAGTTCGGATCCCCTAGCCAATTTGGCCCATCAATACCGGCGAGACCCAGCAAGAAGTTCAGGATTCCATATTCATGGCTATAGATCCAAGCCCAGATGGTGACAAGCGCCACGCCGGAAATCACACTTGGGAGATAGAATATCGTCCGAAAAATACCGCTGCCGATCACCCTTTGATTGAGCAAAACAGCCAGCAGAAGGCCGAGAATGATATTAAACGGCACGAAAAACAGGCCGAATTTAATGGTAACCCACAAGCTATCCCAGAAAAGCGGGTCTTGGGTCAGCATCACTTCATAATTCTGGGTGCCTATAAATTCGCGCTCCCCCACCACTGGCCAATCGTAAAAGCTCATCACGAACGAGAATACCAACGGGCCAAGGGTGAAGAAGAAAAAGCCCAATATCCAAGGGGAGATGAACAAATATGGCGTGAGTTTATCAACGAATTTTTGTCGTTGATACTGCCGATCTTGAACTCCAGACATAATATCCATCCCCCCTATCGTGGGTTAGTTTAGGTGGCGCTGCGAACGAGCTACAGCGTCATCAAGATGTTTCTTCGCATTGCCTTTTTCGATCATTGTGGCTTCAATCGCGCGCTCAAGGTTCGCTTGGATTTTGCCCCAATTTTCGTGTTTCAGGAATGCGTTTGACTCGCTGTCGGAAACCGCCAACATGTCAAAGAACGGCTTGAAGATCGGATCGGTTGTCATTTCCATTTCTTCAGCAACGCTTGTGCGGATTGGCAAATCATTCGTGCGCAATTTCACCGCTTCAGCTGATGAGAAGAACTTGATGAACTCCCATGCCAAATCTGGGTTCTTTGTGTCTTTGGCCATAGACATGGCTGACGCACCGATGGACGAGTGCACGGGCTTGTCGCCAAAGGATGGCAGCTTTGCCACGCCATAATTGATGCCAGCTTCGTCGAAGCCGCCTTTTGACCACATGGCCGATTGATACATGGCCAGCTTTTCGCCCTTAAACAGTGCAGAACCGGAGCTATTGTCGCCAATGCCGAGCACAACTGCCTCTTCATTCGCAGCCATATCCGCAAACATGGTCAGCACTTCCACGGCTTCCGGGCTGTTCATATAGCCATCAACCGCAGAACCATCTTTTGCGATAAAGCGCGTGCCGTTTGACCAGAAGAATTGCTCATAATCAAATGGGTCAGGTTTGGCTTCGACTGCAAAGCCATAGACCTTATTTTTTTCATCACGGAATTTCGCTGCCTTTTCGCGCAGCTCAGCCCAGGTCCAATCTTCACTTGGCATTTCAACGCCTGCTGCTTCAAACATGTCCTTATTGTAGAACACAACATGAGTGGTAAAGCCTGCCGGCATGCCATAGGCATCACCGTCAATGCGCGTGGTGTTGATCAATCCAGGCGGAATATCATCCAAGTTCATAGCATCCGCGTCGCGCGCCATAAAATCATCAAGTGGCATCAATGACGTGTAATATTTGGGATAGTTCCACATATACATCACATCGGGCGGATTACCGGCGCCAAATGAGGCGATCAGCTTTTGGTCATAACCATCTGCATATGGCTCAACTTGCACCTTCACACCGGGATTTTCAGCTTCAAACCGGCGTGCAATTTCTTTTTGAATTTCAAGGCTCTCATCGCTATCCCAAGTGGCAAAGCGTAGGGTCTCCTCCCCAAGAGCCGTACCTGACAGTGCGGCGACTGACAAAACAGACGCCACGGCCAGCTTCTTCAAATGTTTCATTTTTCCTCTCCTCTTTGCGCCGCACCATGCAGCGACTTTTGTCGATCAATCAGTGATCGTGTTTCCGCATCCAATTCACGCGGATATGCCTGCCCCTCCCCATTGAAAATGTGGCAATGCTGAGCAGGAAATTTCAGATAAACACCGTCGCCCGTCGCCGCAGGATGGGTGCCGCGGGCAATTGCTACAAATGTTTGGCCATTTTCGAGTTTGATATGCACTTGGCTTTCAGTGCCGAGGCGCTCAACCAGCAACACTTGGCCGTTCATATGGGCCTCGTCTTGCGCGACCAGTTCAATATTGTCTGGACGAATGCCCAAAGTGTGCGGGCCAACGACATCTTTTGCCGCCCCTTCGAGCGCCACTTTGATTTCACCAGACATTCCGGCAGCACTGACAGTAAGTTCTTTTTCGCCAGAGCTCTTGGCCGACACATCCAAAAAGTTCATTTTGGGCGAACCGATAAAACTGGCCACAAACAGATTTCGCGGCGCATAAAACAGCTCTAGCGGCGTACCGAATTGGGCAACTTTGCCTTGGTCCAACACCACCACGCGGTCTGATAAGGTCATCGCCTCCACCTGATCGTGTGTCACATAAATCATCGTGACACCGAGGCGTTTATGGAGGTTTGCCAGCTCAACCCGCATTGTGACGCGCAAGCCTGCGTCCAAATTGGACAAAGGCTCATCCAGCAAAAACAGTTTTGGGTCACGCACGATTGCCCGACCAATCGCCACTCGCTGCCTTTGACCACCGGACAGCTGCTTCGGACGGCGCTTCAACAGTTCCGTAATTTGCAGAATTCGCGCTGCATTTTGCACCCGCTCATCAATCTGCGCTTTGGGCACGCCATTGAGAGACAACCCAAACGACAGGTTCTTGTAGACATTCATATGCGGATAAAGCGCGTAATTCTGAAACACCATAGCTATGTCGCGCTTGGCAGGCGGCAGTTTGCTGATTGGCTGCCCACCTAGCACAACTTGCCCCTCATCAATCTCTTCGAGGCCAGCAATAGAGCGCAAAAGCGTGGTTTTGCCACAGCCCGATGGTCCCAAAAAACTTACGAACTCGCCATCGCGAATATCGAGATCAATCCCTTTAAGGACCCGAAGGCTGCCAAACTTCTTTTCCAACCCATCGATCTTTACGCCTGCCATGTGTCTCCCTCTCCCTGGCATTTATCAAAAATATAAACGTTTAACTTAAGATGTAAAGTTTAAATTCAATTATTTTAGATGTGCCGTTAAAGAAAAATTTGGCTAAATATATCAAACAGTTAAACGCATACCTTGGCATCTCTAATTACTAAATCCGCCAGATAACCAAATCACGCGGCGCAACCTTGGCCTGACCGAGCAAAATTTCCGCCTCGGCGGGCACGTCAATTTCCGCCATCCGATCGCCAAAATTGAAGGCAAAATGCAATTCCCCTCTTTGAGTAATCCGCACGTCAGCGTTCAACTGCACGGCAGGTACGCCCGCCCAGAGCAAAAGCTTATCCACCAGTACGTCCAACAGCGCACCAGAAAAGTTGGCGGCGCCGTACCAGCATTTATCATTTCCCACCAAGGCGGGTGATTGATCACGATGGTCAGATTTGAAGCGCGCCAGAATGGCCTCATCGCTTTCAATACATTCACGCCAATTGCCAACAGGATAGTTTTGCCCATCCAATTCTATGTGATCCCCGCAATAATCGGGTAGTGATTCAACGCGCTTCACCTTAACATTAACAAGACGCGCAAATTCACCCGGCGGCAAATGGTCTGGAATGTGCATGTTTTGTGTTTTACTACCGGTGCGTGCACTCAGATAGATTTTGGCTTTACTCAACGCCAGCTTTTCTGCCAGGTCGCCATCTTCCAAAATCACATCGGGCAAGATCACCAAATCATAAGCGGCCATGTCATCTTGCGGCCCCACAATATCAACATCCACACCGCGTGCCGAAAGGGCCTGATACCAGTTCATCATATTGCGTGCGCTTGAATAATCAGCGCCTTGAGGCAGGCTACCTGCCGCCCAGCGCGAGGCATAGTCCAGTACCAATGCAACGCGTGCAGGCGCTCTGTCGGCGATTCCCGAAGGTAAAACAGCCATTTCTTTGGCCACTTGCGCGACCTCATAATAAGCCTGATCTGCGTCGTCATTGGGCAGCAGTAAACCGGCATGAAACTGTTCTTGTGCAAATCTTGATTGCCGCCAGCGAAAATAACACACCACATCAATGCCATGCGCAAAAGCAAGCCAGGTCCACAGCCGTACCATACCATCATGGGGGGATTGATTGTGCTCAGCCCAGTTTACCGGACCAGGCTGTTGCTCCATGATCCACGCGCGCCCTTGTCCGATGCGCCGATAGAGATCATTGTTAAATGCAGGCTGATCCGGCATGCCGGTGCGAAGCAAGCGCGCTTTCTCCTGATCGTCCATTCCACTATGCACCAGCGCACCCATGGGGTAGCTATCCCAGGATGCAAAATCTAAATCATCCCCGACTTTATAGTGGTCAAAGTCCACATTGTGTCCCATAAAATTATGGGTAACAGGGCGCCCTGGCGCATATTTTCGCACAACATCAACTTGCGCGCGATTGAACCTGACCACTTCATCAGAAGCAAACCGTTGATAATCCAGAAGGTGCGTTGGGCTTGGCTCTTCCACCAACCCATTGGGCAGCTCGACCTGATCAAAACGATTATATTTCATACTCCAAAAAGCGGTGCCCCATGCCTCATTGAGCGCTTCGATAGTTTGGTAGCGAACAGCCAGCCAGCGTTGAAATGCCTTTTTGGCATTTTCTGAATAGCTGTGAATTGTGTCGTGATCGCCATATTCGTTATCGATCTGCCAAGCTTGCACAAAAGGGTTCGCCCCATATCGTTTGGCATACTCCGCCGCAATCCGAACTGCATGCTCACGATAAACATCGCTGGAAAAACAATAATGGCGGCGCGCCCCAAACTTTCGCACCTGCCCATCGGCAGCGACCGGAAGAATATCTGGATGTTGGTCGACTAGCCATTTTGGGGGGGCTGCGGAAGGGGTGCACATAACAACCTTCAAACCAGCCGTACCAAGGATATCCACCGCACGGTCTAGCCACGCCCAATCGAAAACACCTTCTTCTTCCTCGAGGAGTGACCATGCAAACTCGCCAACCCGAACCCAACTAAGGCCCAGCTCAACCATGCGCTGAGCATCCTGTTGCCACATATGCTCTGGCCACTGCTCCGGATAATAACAAACACCCAACTCAAACATAGACTCTCCTCGCCAACCGCAACACGCGCCAGTAGATTCAGCAACCGGAATCACACCTCAGCAATTTTATGGCACATAATTCCCAAAATATAAACGATTATATTTATGGCCCTGCATTCCGTTTGCATTTGATAGACAGATTGATGCAGCAAGCTGAACTCTCTATTGAAACCGATCAAAACTGCTAAGAAAAATCGGCATTTGGGTTCGAACACCGTTCGCACACTATTTTTTCGATCACTCAACTAATCTATTGCATCTAATCCAATGCTTAGTCGGCCTCTAGTATTCGACTTCAACTAAAGGATTGATTGACCGGTTGATTTCCAGTCATTGACGAAGGCTTCAAGGCCTTTTGCGGTCAATGGATGTTCGGCCAGTTTGCGGATCACTGCTGGTGGGATCGTCGCCACATCAGCACCCGCAAGCGCGCTATCGCTCACATGGTTGGCTGAACGGATTGACGCCGCCAAAATTTCGGTTTCAAAACCATAATTGTCGTAAACCGTGCGGATATCTTCGATCAACTGCATGCCATCCAAATTGATGTCATCCAAACGGCCAATAAAGGGCGACACATAGGTTGCGCCAGCTTTGGCGGCCAACAGGGCTTGGTTGATGGAAAAGCAAAGGGTGACATTTGTTTTCACACCCTTATTGGTGAAATAGCGACAGGCTTTCAAACCATCCATGGTCAAAGGCAGTTTGATCACCACATTGTCGGCCAGTGAGGCGAGGTAATCGCCCTCTTTCACCATGCCATCATAGTCTGTGGCGGCCACTTCAGCGGAAACAGGACCGTCAATCAGGTCACAAATTTCCTTCACCACTTCAATAAAGTCACGGCCGGATTTGGCGATCAGGCTTGGGTTGGTGGTGACACCATCCAAAAGGCCAGATTCGTTGAGTTCTTTGATTTCAGCGACTTCTGCTGTGTCGACGAAAAATTTCATATCCGCTCCATTACATTTCGAAATGATACATTAAAAACACACCACCTTAAGCGCCTATCCGGCATAGCCGAATAGACGTGGGAGGGTTAGGACAAGCTCTGGCCAAAGCACCATGCACAACAGCGCGAAGAGCAGCGCACATAGGAACGGCCAAACCTCGGCGATGATCTCGGACAGCGGGATACGAGAAACCGCTGATATAACGAACAGCAACACCCCATAAGGTGGCGTGATCAACCCGATCATCGAGTTCACAACCGCCACGACCCCGAAATGCACCAGATCGATTCCCAACTCCCGGCAGGCCGGTATAAACAAAGGAATGATCACCAGAATAATCGTGGTCGCGTCGAGCACACATCCCAGCAGCAGCAACAGTAGATTAACGCTCAGCAAAAACAGCAAAGGATCGATTTCCAGACCCACCAGGTGCTGCGCCAAAAGCGTCGGTATATTCTCGGAGGCGACGACATAATTCAAAATGAGGGCACCACCGATCACCAAGCCAACCGCCGCAGACGAACGCGCACTGTCCACCAAAATATTCAGCAAAGATTTGAATGTTAAGGTGCGATAGAAGAGCCCGGCCAACACCAAAGCATACAATGCCGCGACAGCCGCTGCCTCGGTAGGCGTGGTCACGCCGCCATAAATACCATAGAGCAGGATCGCGGGCATCAGCAGTGCCGGGAAGGCATTAAAGGTTTTGGCTGGCAACTCCCGCAAGGGTGTCGGTTCCTCAAACGCAAATCCACGCCTTTTGGACAGATACCAGTTCATCAGCATCAAGACGCCGCCCATAAAGAGGCCAGGCACAATGCCGCCCAAAAACAAATAGCCAATGGATGTATTGGACACCAAGGCATAGAGCACCATTGGAATGGAAGGCGGAATAATGGGCCCGATGGTAGCCGAGGCCGCTGTGATCGCCGCCGCATATCCGCGCGTGTAATGACCGCTCTTGGTCATCATTTGAATGATGATCTTGCCAATACCCGCCGCATCGGCCACGGCAGAACCTGACATGCCTGAAAAAATGAGCGATGCAACGATATTCACATGTCCCATGCCGCCGCGGAAACGACCGACAAGCGCCACGCAAAAGGCCAGAAGCCTGTCGCTGATCGAGCCGGCATTCATGATGTTGGCGGCGACAATAAATAGGGGCACCGCCAGCAGGACAAAACCTTGGTAAAGGCCGTCCATCAACACTTTGCCTGCCACGCCCATACCGACGCCGCTCACCAGCAAATACACGCTAACGGCGATTAGAATAGACAGACCAATCGGCGTTCCGATGCCTGCAAACAAAACAAGCGTCGAAATACACAGGATGAATTCAAGGGTCATTTTTCGGTACTATCCTGAACTGACACGACATGATCCTCAGCGCCAAACCGGATGGCTTTGTACGCTGCCCAACCATAGCGGAGCGCAACAACGGCAAGGAACAAAATGTAAATGGAATAGATGTCTCGCATGCGCACCCAATCGCCAAAAACAGCGCCCAGGCTTGCAGTCTTTTTAAGCCTCAAAATCGCAAATTTGGACCAGGTGGGTTCAATCGAAAACAGCAAGACCAAGCAAATTACTGTGCTTGACAGGATGACGATCCAGCGCCGGATTGCAGGGCTGACCATGTTAAAAAGAATGTCAAACCTGACATGATCGTGTTGGCGCACCACAAAGGCATTTCCCCAGAACACCAGCCAAACCCAGAGAAAAAGGCAAAATTCCAACGTCCACCCAAAATTGGATGGGGTGAGAAAGGGGAAGAGTTCAGCCAGCCAGTCCAAACGGGCCGAATATCGGACAAAAATTTGCAATATGAACGTCAAAAACATCGCAGCCATCATGAGGGCAGCGATGGTCTCGGCGAACTTCACAAATGCGGCGTAAATCTGCCTCATCAAACTCTACCTTGGACAAATGCATCCACCCGGGTGGATAAACATTGTAGTTAGACACTATCGAGAGAGGCGTATTAAACGCCTCTCTCCATACTTTGAAAGCGGATTAATTTCCAAGCGCGTTGATTTCGGCCAGAACGCCTTCAGGCCAAGACTTGGCAAACTCTGAACCCACATACTGGGCTTGAACGTGCTCCCGGAACGCTTCTAGATTTGGCTCATAGATTTCCAAACCTTCAGATTCCAAAAACGCCACAAGATCAGCTTCTTTTTGCAACTGCTTTTCACGTGCACTTGCCGCTGCGGCATCAGCCGCTTCTTGCATGGTCGCCTGTTGTTCTGGTGTCAGGGAATCCCAAGCCGCTTTTGACAGCGCCACATAGTTCAAATCGACCAGATGCGATGTCAACGCGATTTGATTGGTCACTTCATAGAACTTGGCATCAACCACGGTCGGCAAAGGATTGTCCTGGCCGTCAACGGAGCCAGTCTGCAAGGCTGTATAAACTTCAGTGAAAGCCATTGGTGTTGGGTTTGCCCCCAATGCCTTGCCCAGGAACTGCCATGCATCGGTGCCCGGCATACGCAGATTAATGCCAGCAAGATCGTCAGGCGTATTCACGGTCAGCTCTTCCTTGGTCTGACGCAAATTGACATGACGACGACCCAGATACATCACAGTCAGCAGCTTAACACCAAGCTCTGCCTCTGCTTTTTCCTTAAACGGATCCATCAAAGGATCGTTGAACACACGCACCTGATGCTCGGCATCCTGATGCACATAGCCAGTTGCAAAAATAGAAAACTCAGGGAAGAACTGCGCGAGTTCCTGTGCTGAGGCAATCGACATTTCCAAGTCACCTGAGGCAATCGATTCGAGCTCTGCGCCCTGCTTGATCAAAGAACCATTATAGTGCGGTTCATATGTCGCAAAGTCTGCAACTGCTGGCGCAAAAATCTCTTCCAGGGCCACAGAACGCTGATCGGTGTCAGACGCTGGTGTGGACATCCGCAGCGTAATTTTATCCGCGGCCAGCGCTGGGCTGACCAAAGCTGCGGCTGTTAACGCCAACGCCACGCGGCGAGTAAATTTCATCATTGATAGGTCTCCTCCAAACAATTTTCACCGCGATTTCTCATCGCGGCAAGTCCTTGAACCCTTCTGATCGCATTGATCGAGTTCGGTTAACTGAGATATCCCCAGCCGATTTCAAACCGGACTGTGACATCGCAACCACGCTCTTTTCGCCGATCTGCCTTAGCTTGCGGTGTGCGCAATTTCTAAAGCGGCAAAGGCAATGTCCCACGCGATTTCGCCCAAGTTGTTACAATTAAGTTGCGTGATGTCAAGGTAACATGTTACATCGATCTTACAAAATTGATTGATTATTTAGCTGAAGTAACGGGTAACCAAACATGACCAATCGCTTTTTTGCCGGCATCGATGTTGGCACAGGCAGTGCACGCGTTGGCCTTTTTTCTGAATCAGGCGAAATGCAAAGCACAGCGTCAAAAAACATCACCATGTGGCACCCGCAGCCCGACTATGCCGAACAGTCCTCAACCAACATTTGGGCTGCAATCTGCCACGCCATGCATGCCGCACTCGAACAAGGCGGCATATCCGCGGCGCAAGTCTGCGGAATCGGTTTCGATGCGACGTGTTCTTTGGTGGCGGTCGATGAAAACAATGGGCCTGTGACCATCAGCCCAACCGGCGAGGATGATCGCAACATCATTGTTTGGATGGATCATCGCGCGACCGCCCAGGCCAAGCGCATTGAGGCGCTAAACGATCCGATCCTGCAATATACCGGCGGCAAAATTTCGCCTGAAATGGAAGTGCCTAAACTTTTGTGGCTGAAAGAAAACATGCCGGAAAGCTTTGGCCGCATCGCGCACTTTTTCGATCTCCCCGACTGGCTGGTGCATCGCGCAACCGGCACGTTTGTGCGGTCACTATGCAGCTCCACCTGCAAATGGACCTATGAATCGCCAAAGGGCACCGAGGGAGAAGGCTGGAGCGAATCCTTTTTCGCCGCACTCGATTTAGATGAGGTTCTCGAAGACAATGCCCGCAAAATTGGCCAGCACTTTGCTCAGCCTGGCACAAGCGTCGGCGAAGGACTGAGCGAACAAGCTGCAGCCGAACTTGGCCTGCAGCCGGGCACGCCGGTCGGCACAAGTTTGATTGATGCTTATGCGGGCGCTCTTGGCACGCTGGGCACCGAAACCACTGGCACTGATGCCGGGCAAGGCGAAAAACTCGCGCTGATTTCCGGCACCTCTGCCTGCCATATCGTCACCACACCAGACCCGGTATTTGTGCCCGGGGTGTGGGGACCATATTTTTCCAGCCTGACGCCAGAACGTTGGGTCAATGAGGCCGGTCAGTCTTTTGCCGGCGCCCTGATTGACCGCATCATTGCGGGCCATGCGGCCGCACCTGAGTTGCGAGAGAAGGCTGCGGCCAACAACACCAATATCTACACAATCTTACAGGCCGAACTGGAGGCGCTGTCCGGTGAGGACACCCAGACCCATCTATTGACGTCAGATTTACATGTGCAGCCGGACTTTTTGGGCAATCGATCACCTTTGGCCGATCCAACGCGCAAAGGGGCGATTGTTGGTCTCACACCACAAACTGATCTAGCCAGCCTTGCCCAGCAATATCTCGCAACGCTGCAAGCCCTCGCCTATGGCACCCGTCAGATCATCGAGCAGCTCAACGATAAAGGTGTGGGGATCGATACCATCGTGGTGAGCGGCGGGCTGGCACAAAACAAACTGTATTTGCGCGAACATGCCGACGCGACGGGATGCACGATTTTGGTCCCCGAGACCAAAGAACCTGTTTTGCTGGGGAGTGCCATGTTGGGCGCGATGGCAGGCGGACAGTTCAACTCATTAGAGCAAGCCATGAAAATGATGAGCGGCGGCGCCGCTCAAATATCACCGCGCGGTTCAGCGATACGTCGCTACCATGACGCGAAATATCAAGTGTTTTTGAAAATGCAATCCGATTACGCCGCTTACCAGGCATTGATGCAGTCCGAGGAGTAAAGCCATGAGCACACCCGAAATTCTTTTATTCGCCAGCGGCGATTTGCGCGAGAGTGCTAACCAGACCTGCTGGGCAGCTCAAGCTGAAATGGAAGCCGCACTGACCAAAGTGCTGGAAGAAAACGGCTATGCTCTGAAGCGCGCGCACCCCTTCAAAGCGGACAAGGGTCATGGCTTTCTTGCATCCCAACGCGAAGGTATGGACGCCTTTAAAGACATTGATCCGAATGCGCCGATCATAGTGGCGGAAGCTGTGTGGCAATATTCCCACCACGTTTTACCCGGTTTAATGCACCATAAGGGGCCCATCCTGACCGTGGCCAATTGGTCAGGCACATGGCCGGGCCTTGTGGGGATGCTCAATCTCAACGGCTCTTTGACCAAGGCTGAAGTGCCCTACTCAACCTTGTGGAGTGAAAATTTTGATGACGATTTCTTCAAAAACAAGCTCTCGGACTGGCTAAAAACCGGGCAGATTTCACACGATCTGTCCCATGTGAAGCCTTTCCAACCGCAAAATGCCTCCGCACAATCCCAACAGATTGCCGATGAGTTGAGCAAAAAAATACTACAGGACAAGATCATTTTGGGCGTCTTCGATGAGGGATGCATGGGCATGTATAACGCCATTATCCCGGACGCCCCGCTTGCCAAGATGGGCATGTTTAAGGAACGCCTTTCCCAATCAACGCTTTATTATGAAACCCAATGCGTCGACGAGGCCGAGGCCGCTTCTGTTTTCTCCTGGCTAAAGGAGAAAGGCATGAAATTTCATTTTGGCTCTACCCCTGAAACGGATTTGACCGAGGCGCAAGTGCTCGAGCAATGCCGCATGTACATCGCGGCCTGTCGCCTTGCAGACGACTTTGGTTGCGATGCGATCGGCATCCAATATCAGCAAGGCTTGAAAGATCTCCTGCCCGCTTCCGATCTGGTGGAAGGCATGCTCAACAATGACGACCGGCCTGATGCGCCCGACCGGAATGGCACACCAATTCGGCCCGGCAAAGCGATCGTTCATTTCAATGAGGTGGATGAGTGCGCTGGCGTCGATGGCATTTTGACAAACTTGGTGCACCGCTCGCTTGGGCAGCCCGTAGAGACAACGCTCCACGATATCCGCTGGGGCGACCGCGACCACAGCAACACCCATGATGACTTTATTTGGGTCTTTGAGATTTCCGGCGCCACACCTCCAGCGCACCATATTGATGGCTGGCAAGGCACTGAAAGCTACCGCCAGCCCCCCATGTATTTCCGCCTCGGCGGCGGCACCATGAAGGGGGTTGCAAAGCCCGGCGAAATCATCTGGTCCCGCATCTATGTTGTGGGCGAAGACCTGCATATGGACATCGGTGTGGGCAGCGTGGTGTCACTACCAGCGGCTGAAACCAAGCGCCGCAGTGAGGCAACCACCCCTGAATGGCCAATCATGCATGCCGTCCTCGAAGGTGTCGGCCGCGATCAACTCATGGCAAGCCACAAGGCGAACCACATTCAGGTGGCCTACGCCAACTCCAAATCCGACGCCATTGAGGCCGCAACTGCCAAAGCATGTTTGGCCACAAAGCTGGGCATCACCGTGAATTGGTGCGGCACCCAACAATAGCGACACCCACGCCACAAAGGCGCAAAAGAATAACGAAAGAATACAATGACAAAACGAGATATCTTTGGCCTATATGCAGCCATGATCACCCCATTTCAGGCTTCCGGCACGCCCGACATTGATCGGGCAGCACAGCACGCAAAAGCGCTCATTGATGAAGGATGCGATGGCGTAACGCTTTTTGGCACAACGGGCGAAGGTTATGGCATCAGCGCGTCTGAGCGCCATGAAGTTCAGCAAGCAGTGCGCGAAGTGCTAGGGCCTGATACGCCAATCTGCGTGGGGGTTTTGTCCAGTGATGCCGCGGGCGCGGCAGATCAAGCGCTATCTGCCTATCGTGACGGCGCAACGCACCTCTTAATGGCCCCGCCCTTTTTCATGAAGGGGGTAACTGATGATGGATTGTTCAACTGGTTTAGTGATGTGTTTCAGCGCATCGGCGCGCAATGCAAAAACATCATCATGTACCATATTCCCAGCCAAACAGGTGTGCCGCTTTCGTCAGATTTGATTGCAAGACTTCGGACAGCCTTTCCTGACACCATTGTGGGCATCAAGGACAGCTCGGGGAACTGGGAAGCAACGCAAGATTATCTGGCAAACCACGGTGACCTTGCCGTTCTTGTGGGGGACGAACGTCTTTTGCCAAAGGCCATGGCCCATGGCGCCCAAGGATCAATCTGCGGCACAGCCAATTTTATGCCCGCGCGATTGCGCCAGATTATTCATAACGGTGACCAGGGCGAAATTGTCTGCAAGGTCGTCGACCTTGTGGTTGCCAACCCGGTCAACCCCGCCGTAAAGCTTCTCACAGCCCATATCAGAAATGATGCTGAGTTTAAACGCGTAAGAGCACCGCTGGTTGAATTGCCCACCAACGTCGGCGAGCAGCTGATCAGTGAATATGACGCCCTCACCATTGATTGATGGGGACACCGCAAATACTATCGGCAAATCCGTGTGTCCGTTGCCAAAAACGGATTTGTTGTCAAAGATCAGGCTCTTGGTACACGATATAAATGTTTAACCAGATGAAGGCTTCAAAGTGAACAATAAAGCACCAGGCAATCTACGCGAACAGGCCTATGGAAGCTTCACGGAACATTTGCTCGCGCGGTCCCTTCGCCCCGGACAGTTCGTTTCACAACGTGAGTTGGTTGAGCTGACCGGACTGGGGCTGGGCGCCATTCGAGAATTGATCCCTCGTTTGGAAGCCGAAGGCTTGATAAAAACCGTGCCCAAGCGTGGCATGCAGATTGCCCATGTTGATCTCAATCTTATTCGAGATGCATTTGAGTTCAGGATATTTATTGAAACAGAAGCCACCGCTTTGTTCACCCAAAGGGCAAGCGATGCTGACATTGAGCGACATGATCAGGAACACCGCGCCATCATCGCCGAATGTGAAAACGCGGCCGCGCATGAGGGCATTCAGCCCGAACTGGTGGCCAGGGCTCAAGCGATCGACTGGGGGTTTCACCACGCCATTGTTGATGCTTTGGGCAACCGGATCATCGGCGACGCCTATCGGGTCAACATGATCAAAATCAGGCTGATCAAACAAGAACAAACCCAATTGAACAATGCCGTGATTATTCCCACGATGAAGGAACATCTGGGCATCATCGACGCCATAAAATCACGCGACCCGGCAGCAGCCGACGCCGCCATGCGCCAACACATCGTCAGCGCCCTCCACCGCGCCATAGAACAACGATAAGCACAACATGCGGCGAACAAAAAATATTTGGTGCCCCCATCGGCGACCGGATATCGCCGATGGGGCGTTTTTCTAGAGACCCGATATGTCGACATAGACATAATAGTCAATGATTTTAGCGCCATTCAGTCCAAGACGGGCAGCAAAAGGCACTTCGTGGGTACTTTTATCCTTTCGCGTATAATGCACGCGCCCTTCGCAAAAGACGGTGTCGCCGCTTGACCAAATGCCAGTAATGGTATGGTGCATGGCAAGGATGGTTTCAAAAAAGCCGACATTGGCCTGTTCCACCGCCTCCCGGCCGGAAATCGCATCGAAATTGCCGAGGCGAAATTGGACGTTCTCATCGACCAGCGCGACAATGTCGGTAGCATTCATGGCATCGACCGCTGTGTAGAGTTTGGCCACGAGTGGCGTGTGGGGTGACTGAGTATCTGTATCAAGTTGCATGTGTAGTCTCCTTTAAGTGGGTGAGGTTAAGTCAGGCCTTGCGCGGCTGCCGTAAGCGGGCAAATGAGAGGTGGCCATTGGTGATCATCAGGCCCAGAAACAGGACCAGAAGCGAAAGCATGAGGGGCAGGCCAATCGGTTCGCCAAATACCAAGGCGCCAAATACAATGCCGAAAAGCGTGGCAAAATAGCCGACCTGTGCGAAACCCACCCCATCAGTGCGGCGCTGCACTTCAAAGGTCAGGATGTAGCTGAAGGCCGTGATTAACCCGACACTGGCTATCGAAATGAATGCGCCTGATGTTGGCACCAGCGCTTGGGCAAATTGACCGGTGACGAGCATAATCCCGCCAATCAAAATCAACTGCAATGCCAATGTGCCCATCGCCAAACCCATAGGATCGGCGTTTGGCGGATAGGTGCGGCTGCGAAACACATTGCCCATGGCCAATAAAACGGGTCCCAGCATCGCAAGGATGATCCAGTGGACGGCCACACCAGACAGGTCGAACCCGCCAATTGTGGCAAAACTGATCCCCGCCAGACCAATCAGGATGCCGATCAACCGATGAACATGCGGCATACGCCGCTCCACCAAAGCTGTGATCGCAAAAGTGAATAGTGGCGACAAGGTCACCAAGGCGGCATAAAAACCCGTAGAAATATAGCCCAACACCGCGTAAGCAATCAGGGCTGGCCCGCTTATGCCCAAAAGACCTGCGCCCAGATAATAAACGAGATATTGCCAGCCCAAGGGCGGGCGCTGACCACTGACGAGCGCCAGCACAAACAGGGCCAGACAGGCAAAGGCAAGTTGCCAGAACAGCGCCATCTGCGGCGCAAGGCCTGCCATGGCGACAAATTTTGACAGCATAAAGCTGACACCAACCAACGCGCCGAGGGCTATGATCAAAGCTGTTGGGGGCAAAGATTTAATGAACTGAGGCATTAGGCTGCTCCTGTTTGTTCGCCCATCGTCGCATGACGATTTGCAGGCCCCTTAGGGATGATCCCATGCGGATTGAGGTGGCGATGGCTGAGGAAATAGTGTGCCCGGATATGGGGCAGATCGATTGTGGGCCGCACGTCCGGCAATTGCGCCATATCGGCAACATAGCGCGACAGCGCGGGGTATTCGGAAAGCCGATGCTGATCAATTTTGAAATGGGTAACATAAACCGGATCAAAGCGTAGCAATGTCGGGAAGAGTTTCAGATCAATTTCAGTCAGGCGCAGGCCGGTGAGATATCGGCGGGTAGCCAGCCGTTCCTCCAACTTATCCAATGTCGCAAATATACCTTCAACGGCTTCATCATAGGCTGCCTGGCTGGTGGCAAATCCGGCGCGATAAACCCCATTGCGCAGGGGGGCCTGAATCAGTTCGGCAAGCTGGTCAATTTCACGTGCCAGCGCCACCGGATAGAGATCCGGACCGTTAGGACCTGCAAAGATTTGGGCCAAATTTCGCATCATGTCGGCAGAATCTGTGCTGACAATCTCACCGCTTTTCTTGTCTATCAAAATTGGCACCGATATCGCGCCAGTATAGTCCGGCGCTGCCCGCTGATAGACCTGATAGAGATAGAGATCACGTGGCACACCGCTCGCGTCGTCAAACATCGTCTGATCAATGACCCATCCCTGCTCTGCGCTAATGGCGGCCATCCAGGTAACCGATACGACCTCGTCCAGCTTGCAAAGACGACGCACCAAATCCACCCCATGGCACCAGGGGCAAGCTTTTGACAGATAGAGATGATAGCGACCGGGCTCAGCAGGAAATGGCGCACCGGGATCTGCTTCAATCCAACGCCTGAATTGGCTGGGCAAACGCTGGAAATGTCCGCCGGGCTGGGTCGGTTTTTCACGCAAAACCCCATTAATAAGCATTTTGGTCATGCTCGTCTCCTTCACTTTGATGGAAGGACACTATTCCGTTTACCAATTGGCGATAATCGGCTAACTTCGAAACTTATAGGTGAGAAAAAGTTGACGACGAGAGTGTATATGACCGAAATTGGCGCCATACCGGTTTTTGTTGCCGTCGCGGAATGCAAGGGCTTTGCCGCCGCCGCACGGCGGTTGGGCGTCACCAAGTCTGCCATCAGCAAGCGCATCGGCGCGCTTGAGGCCCATCTGAGCACCCAGCTATTCCATCGCACAACCCGAAGCATATCCCTGACCGAAGCCGGCGAGATTTATCTTACTCATGCAGTGCAGGCGCTCGATTCAGCACAAGAGGCGGAGGACGCCGTAGCGGCACTGCAAGGCCATCCGGTTGGGCATCTCAGAATTAGCGCCCCAATGTCATTTGGTCGGCTACATGTCGCGCCGCTTTTGACAGAGTTTCTGAGCACCTATCCAGATATTACGCTGGAATTGACCATGGATGACAAGATAACGGATCTAGTGGAAGCAGGTCTGGATATGGCGCTGCGCGCAGGCACTTTGCCCGATTCCGCTTTGATTGCACGCCGGTTGGCGCCAATTCACTCTGTTTTGGTGGCCGCCCCCCAATATTTGGAGAAGCACGGAAACCCGCAGCACCCTGAGGAGCTTATAAAACATAATTGCCTGCATTATGCTTATTCGCGAGATCCATTTGAATGGCATTTACTTGGCCCAGAAGGCTCAACGCACATTCGGACCAAAGGCTCATTGCAAGCCAACAATAGCGAAGCATTGTGCACCGCGCTGGTTGCCGGATTGGGCATTGGCCGCCTTCCCACCTTTATCGCAGGCGCACACCTCGCGGCAGGTCGATTGGTTCATATTCTGCCTGAATTTAGATTCCCGGAACAAGCGCTTTACGCAGTTTTTCCAGAGCGCCAAAATATGCCGATGAAAGTCCGCGCTTTTGCCGATTTCCTGGTGAATAAAATCGGCAAACAGCAGCCATACTGGGATATCGAAGCAGAAACGCGTAGCAAACCAAATATCGCGAACCAGTGTTCTGCAACGTGACCGCTCTAGAATAGAGCTAATGCTTTTCAATACATTTTGAGTGCTATTCGAAATGTGACTTCTCACACCTAACAACCTGTAATTTAAGAAAAATTTTGGTAGCGGGAGAGGGACTTGAACCCCCGACACGCGGATTATGATGGGGTCTAGTATTCTTTTCAGACTATAGAAATTCACTGCAATCCATCCCATCATGAGTTTGAAATAATTTGTTGAATTCGACTTGATCTAACGCAAACCCTAGAAGATCTTCTCATTCTAGCTCAGCAGTTGAGAGTCCCAGTTGAAACCCAGCTGAAGTCGAAAGAACTACTCAGAAAGGCACACGATTAGGTGTGGCAAATTGATGGAACAAGTATTTTTTTTATATATAGATATCCTAGGCTTTAAACAATTAATAGACGACAATGAAAGAGTTTTGGATCTTTACAAAACAATTGATAAATTGAATGTCCACTCTGATGAAGATTTTCACACCATCGTATTTTCGGACACCATTTTAGTCGCTGCCGATAAGCGGTGGAATAGCCACCCTAGCCGAGCGATAATGTGGTTGGTTGAATTTTCGCAAGACCTGTTTTACCGGCTAAGCCATAAAGATATTCATTTCCGCGCACTCGTCACCAAAGGTTCATTCTCCTTTAAAAAATATAAAAATTTCGAAGCCTATCACGGCAAAGCCTTGGTGGATTGCTATTTAAAGGAGACGCAAATTAAGTGTTGTGGCACATTTATTGACAACAAACTCGTCAGGCACTCAGATATTTTTCAAACAAGCAAGTATGATCGAGATGTATCGTTCGTTCACATTATGCAACATCTGGACGAAATCAGTTTTTCTTACGAACACTACCCGATTGACGGGTATGTGCTAAAGGCCACCGGAATGGAGTGGTGGGTTGCATACCTCTTACGGTATTTAGAGACAGTTTATCGGCATTCCATTGATCCGAACCTACCAAGTGACGTTCGTACGAAATTTGTTATGACTTGGAATATGATTTCACAGCGTCATGAGGGCTTGCTTCGCAGATTGGTCGAGGCAGAATTTAAGGCAAATGAAGTAATTACCCTAGATTGGACTGAACCTATGGCCAGAATTGGAACGGAAAGAGGTGCTTGGGGTTAACTATGCTCGACTGGTGTTGCTAAAACGCTTGAGCCAAATTGCTCAGAAAACCTTCACAACCCGAAAAATAGTTCTCAACCGCTTCCATAACATCACGAAGCTGAGAGAGGCTTAACTCATCTCTTGAAATAGGCAATGCATCCCCATTGCGATCTACAGGATACCGATGGGAATATGATTGAGGGTCGATCTTTGAAAATTCTGCAACGATATTTGAGACAACACCATCGGCTTGATCTGGATCTTCAGTTCCAAAGCCCTCAAGCATCTCTTTGAATAATAGCCAAAGATGTTCGAGATTGTGGGTTTTCCAATTTGCTTGAACACCTACGTAATGCCCAAAAGAGTATATTTGCGCTTTTAAGTTTAGCTCCAAGAATTGCCTATAATTAAAGATAATTGGATAGACCAACATGTTCCGCTCGTTCTCGTCATCAAGTGCTTTTTCCACCATATGATCGGCACCGAGCTTATACCCCTCCACCATCGCAAGAAGCCTTAAATCAACACCGCCTAGAATTTGGGCGTTGTGTTCTTGCGTTTTATCAACCGCAAAAGGCAAGTCATCTGATTGAGGCCATCGAAACTCAGCCTGAAGAGCTTCTTCGAAATTTAGTCTCTTGCTCATTGCAGCCCACCTCGCCCCAAACCATACCCTGACACGCGGATGTTATGTGTCTTAATTTGTGGGCATGAGAAAGAAGCTAACCACAAAAACAATTGATGCGCTACCTGCTGCTGTGGGTAAACGCTATGAAGTCCGCGACGAGCTTTTGACTGGATTTATGGTCAGGGTGTCGAGCGTTGGAAAGAAGGTGTTTTACCTCAACACGCGCATCAATGGACGAGCACGGCGCATCAAAATTGGTGATTATCCTTTGATGTCGCTCGCAGAAGCGCGTCAGAAAGCCCAAGGCATTTTGCGCGACATATCCCTCGGGACGTTCGAAAACAGCGCTGCTGGCTCACCTGGGCGCTCCTTGTCGGCGCTTATAAGAAGCAAGGGAACTCATAAAAACTGGACTGTACCAATTGACGCTCATTATGATAAAGATCTGCATATATAATAATATCTATTCTAATTAAGTGCCACACTATTTATGATTTCAATTCTTTCTCGAAAATATATTGATGTTCGTTTTAAGACTAAAGGCAATTTATACACCCGCATCCTGGAACGCCCTGGCTTGTGGATGTCAGATGAGGATATCGACAAGCTCTCGTCAGATCTGCGCTCTGTTGCCAAGAAAACACTAAACGCAGGCGCTCTTGATTACGGAGTATTTTCCTCGGACCGCTCTCGCCTGTCAGATAGCATTCTCACAATCATTTATGAGCAGGAAAATGAGCGCCCCATCGCGTTTAACGCTCTCGCCGTGATGGCCCTCAAAATAAACGGTCAACAAATAGATGTAATTCATCTTGGCTTGGTGATGGTCGATCCCACTGTCCGCAGCCGCGGTCTATCTTGGATACTTTACGGCCTCACCTGCGTACTGCTTTTTTTGCGCAAAGGACTGCGGCCTATATACATTTCAAACGTAACTCAAGTGCCAGCCGTTGTAGGGATGGTCACCAAAACGTTTAACGAAGTTTACCCAGCTCCAGGGGATGGCGCACCGCAAGATTTTCGAAAAATTCAGATTGCACGTGCAATCATGGCAGACCACCGCCACGTTTTCGGTGTTGGTGAAGACGCAGATTTTGATGAGACACGTTTCATCATCACTAACGCCTATACCGGTGGGTCAGATGACCTCAAAAAATCATTCGAGGATGCGCCCAAGCACCGCGATGAAACGTTCAATTCGTTTTGCAGTACTTCTCTTGACTACGATCGAGGAGATGATTTCCTCCAGATTGGCCTTATTGATCTCAATGCCGCGCGCAATTTTTTAACGCGTATAGTGCCTCCGCAATCCTTATTGGGTGTCATGTCGATCACCACCCTACTTTTGCTCCAACGCTTTGCGTTGCCGATAATTCACTGGTTTGACGACAAAAAACAATATGGCGTCCTACGTCCGAGGTAAGCATGGATTTTAGCTACAAAGAATTCACCACACGCAATATCGGTTTTGTCACAAAAGGCGAACAGGACCGCTTAAAGAACGCAAACTTATTTGTGTGCGGAACTGGTGGCATGGGTGGCGCAGCCATTATGGCATTGGTGCGCGCAGGTGTCGGCAGTTTTACAATTGCAGACCTTGATGAGTTTGAAGTCTCAAACCTTAATCGACAGCTATTTTGCACCATGAAAACGGTAGCGAAACATAAGGCAGAAGCCACTCGAGACGCGTGTCTTGATATCAATCCAGAGGCCAAATTAAATGTTTATCATGATGATTGGCCAGACCATATCGAGACTGCTATTGAAGCCGCTGATATTGTAATCAATGGAACCGACGATCTCGGCGCATCCTTGTTAATATATAGAACTGCAAGAAAGTTCAAAAAGACTGTGGTTGATGCATATGCTTCTCCGTTGCCCTCAGTTTATGTGACGCGCGCCCACGAAAAAATGCCCGAAGAGCGTTTGGGCTACCCAACAATCAATACGAATTGGAATGAGATTACCGATGAGCAGCGCTTACAATCTTTCTTGCGCGAGGCAGAATATGTGATTATCAATTCGTCATCACGAAAACATATCGACAATGCAATTGCTGGAGAAGTAGCCGCGGGTGTGCGTAGTCGCATGTCATTTGCGCCAATGGTGATCAGCACCGGCATGCTGATGGCATATGAATGCATTGGAGGAATATTAGGCCGCCAAAGCCCAACAGATGCCCAAGGCTGGTTTTTCAACCCATACTCCGCTCGGATTGAACGCCCGACGAACCCCTTGCTGGCCGCAACCATGCGCCCCTTCGTACGACGTTTCATGCAACGACTAATGGCGCAATAACCATGATGTTGTCAGAGCTTTTTCCCGACATTACTATCGCAGCCTCAGCGCTTGTTGGGCTGATGATACTTATCAACCGATATACGGCGCAACGCAATAGTGCTCCCGCCGCCAGCAGGTTGATCGGACTGTTGGTCTGGTTAAGCCTATTTTTATTTACACGTATGCTAGCGTGGATCAGTGGCTTTGGTTTCTTCTGGTCTGTACAATGGCTGATGGCAGCAACGATACCACTGTTTGTCGTCATCACGGCGGAGGTATTGCTACGTCAACACGCCCCCAAATGGCTAAAATTTCTTTCAGCATTCGGCGGCATTTCAATTGGTCTTGCTGCATTCTGGCCGGGCTGGGCGGTCAGATTTGAATATATCTTTCTTACACTTGGTTTTCAGCTCGCCATTTTACTTAGCGTAGCAATTATCGTTTTAACCCGCAATCGACAAAACCTGTCAAAGCTGGAAAATCAAGCAATCGCGCGGATTTCCATGTCGCTAGTTTTTGTGTTGCCGTTTTTGATCGCAGACTACCATCTTAATTTTATGTCTATCCCGGTCAGTCCGTCTGGCCTTGCTATTCTTGTTGTATGTTGGCTTAGTCTTAGTCTAGAACGTGCGCGATTGGCACACACACACATCTTGAAATTTCTTTTGCTATATATTGGAATTTCAATATTTGGCGCAATAATTTTAGCAATTAGCTTTGGGCTAGCAATTGCTGCCACAATTAAGGCTGGCGCAATTATGTTCGCACTGGTTATGGCCGCCGCAATTGTCCGCGATGATCTGCATTTACAAGCTGAAAAGACGCAAAGTGAATTGCTAACACTTATAATGTCAGCCCCTTCAACCGAACTCGACGACTACATAAGCAAATTGTCAAATTGCGGCATTTTAAGTGGTGTGTTGCTTTTGAAAAGTTCTGATCTTAAGGACTATGACACATCCGCTCTGTCGAGAAAGCTGGTGAGCAAACCGGTGCTGTCGCTGGCTGACTTGTCCAACAACCGCACCAATGACCACATAGTAGATAGTCAATTGCGCACTTTGTTCGAATCCTATGGGGCGACTCATCTCTACTTAGTCGCGCAATCTCCTCTCATCATTGCAGCGACACGACAATCTGGCTTCGCCCCCGGCACCGTAGACAATGACCTAGCAGCGGCCTTCGGACTTTCAAGATTGCTTGCAGAGCGCAGGGAAAAACATTCTCAGCAAAAGGGGAAAACTGTATGACTTTGGAGATAAAACAAGGAGACTTTGAAGCATTTTTCCAAGCACCATTAAATGCCTATGGCGAAAACACGCATTATGTTTCCCCACTTAAGTCAGATCTGCAGCGGTTTGTCTCACCAAAAACCAATCCTTTATTCAAAGATCACCCAAACGATATATGCATATTCACTGCCCATCAGAGTGGGAAGCCAATTGGCCGCATTACAGCTCATGTTCACCGCGCATCCAACAGAAAACACAATTTGAACCGTGCCTATTTTGGTTATTTTGATTGCGCTGACAACAAAGATGCAGCAACGGCTCTTCTCAATGCCGCTGAACTATGGGCGAAAGAACGCGGTTTTGATGAGATTATCGGCAATTTCAATCTGACCGCCATGCAGCAGATTGGTATTGTTACCGATCATTTTGACTTCGCTCCCTATACTGACCTTATTTATTCCCCGCCACACATTGCGAAGCATTTGGAAGAAAACGGCTATGTCGCCGAGTTCCCCATGACGACATTTGAGCTTGACCTTGAGAATGCGGAGGCGCCCGCAATTGGCCCCAAGCAACAAGCTGTACTCGATAATCCAGATTTTGAATTTCGCCCCATCAAAAGAAGCGAAATTGCCGATCGCATGGAAGATTCACGCAAAATACTCAACGCCTCATTTGCCCGAAACCCGATGTTTGTTCCGGTAAGCAAAGCCGAATATGATTTTCAGGCGCAAGATATGAAATGGGTAATGGATCCACGCATCTCCGCTGTTTTATATTGGAAAGGCCAACCTGCCGCGTGCATTATATGCATTCCCGACCTCAACCCATTTTTAAAAAAAATCGGTTCCAAATTCTCTCTTAACGCCATCTGGCATTTCCTTTGGCACAAATTTACGTGCAAGCGGGCAGTTCTGATTTTCTCAGGGGTCATACCTGAATTGCAAGGCCAAGGCGTCAATCCTGTTGTGCTGCGCCAAGTCATTTTGGCGCTAAAGAAGGCTAAATACACCCACTTAGGCAACACTTGGATTGCCGATCAAAACAAGGCGAGCCTAGCGCAGAAAAGCAAAGCACACGCGCGCCCGATGCATCGTTTGCATCTATATAAGAAGGTGCTGAATTGACAAATCTATCTCCCGATGGCCTATCCAACATTGTTGCAAAGGCCAATCTTGCACCATCTGTTCACAACACCCAACCGACACGTTGGGAACTAAACAAAGACGGCACACTCAGGTTATTCCTCGATCGCACCAGAGTATTGTCCATTGGCGATCCAGAACGCCGCGACGCATCCGTAAGTCTAGGCGCAGCCTTTGAGGGAACGCGTCTTGCCCTAACTACGATAGGATTGGCGATAAAAGGCTACGAAGTCTCGTTAGTAGAGGGCTCTCCCGAAATTCTTATTTCAACGGCCCCTTCAAACACGGCCGACAGTTTGGTCGACGCGATAGATCGTCGGGTTACATGGCGCGGGGGATTTATGCCTGCAACAACAAAGACATTAAAAGCAATTCAAGATATATGCGAAAAAAGCGGCGATGCGGTAGCAGTAGTTGAAGAAACAGAAATTGCTTGGCTCGCATCATTTAACGACGAAGCCAGCCTTGATTTTTTCAGAAACCCCTCATATCGCGCCGAACTACTTGAATGGATGCGTCTCTCAAAGAAGCATGAAAACTGGAAACGTGATGGCCTGAACGCACAAGCACTCAACATGACGTTAATTGAGGCGATAGGTGCAAATATCATTTTGCGCAAACCAATATTTGAATTCTGTGACCGATTGAATGTGGCACGTTCGTTGATCTCGGAGAAAGAACTTACACGTTCCAGCGCCGCAATTGCCTTGTTCCATAGGCCTTTTGGCGAAGACCCAGTTAAAAGCGGAGCCGCATTTTACCAATTGCTACTTAGATTTGCTTTGGTCGGCGTGATGGCGTGGCCGATGGCGGTGCTGGCCGACAGCCCTCCCCATCGTCAAGCAGTTGCGCATCGATTTAACATTAATGACAACCGCCGTGTAATAAATGCCTTCCGGCTTGGCATATTGCCGTCAACTGCTCGACCTACACGTATTCGTCTTCCCGCATCAGAGCTTTTTACAACAGCTTAAGATACTCCAGCAACGCCAGTTTCTGATCTTCGCTGAGGTGAACAAATTCCTGTTCATGGCCAGATTTAGAGAGGCCAAAAGCATTTGTGTCGACATCAGCTGGGATCGACCACGGTGAGTGATCATCAGGTGGCAACCATCCTCCCTCTCCATCATCAATTCCTGCGATACCGACCAGATCGAGATCGAGCCGATGACCGCCAACTTTAAAGCGAGTTGGGCGCGATTCAGGATTCATTAAATGCCACAGCGTGGGCACACTACCATTGTGGAAATAGGGTGCGCTGGCCCATATCCCAGTCAGTGGCGGTGCTGTATAACTGGTGACAGTGCGCGCTGAGATATGTTGGCCAAACAAAGATGAATTGACTGTATCCGCGATCTCTTTTGTCAAGAGGAGCGCACGTTGCGGATCTGTACCGACATTCCCTTCCCAATTTGGAAATGAAAGCAGTTCGGGCGCATCCAAATTGTCACTGTAAGTACCATGACACGAAGCACAATTTTGCGCATATACCTGTTTGCCAAGCGGCAACAATGCACGGTCAATATCACCCGGAAATGGCTGGGGTTTGTAATGCTGCATCCATCGCGTAATCCAAAGTGAAGGTTCGATAGACGTTAGCGCAACTTCCGTCTTAACCCCCATGCTCGGCACAGTGAAATAGGCAATTATACCCGCGAGATCCCGACGATGGCCCTCATCAATGTCAGCCGGCCAGATCGTTGCATTGCGATCAATATTTGGGATTGCATAGGTGCCGGTATTGAGCAGTTTGGTACGCCATAACCTACCGCCAAGGTCGGGGACTGAGTTGAATATACTCTCTGTCAAAACTGCACCTTCTGGTATTAGACCAAGCCTTCGCTTGAGGGAATCCAAACCATTCGTGGCGCCGGCCAAGCTCGTGCGGAACGGCAAGAGCCTCCCAAATTCACTATTTCGCTTGGCAATGAGTGCCTTCATTTCAGGCAAGATAAACCACCGCAATGTGAATGCTTCACTCAAACTCGTCTCCGGATAAAGCCGGTCCACCGCAGCCAACATCAACTCCGTGTTGACACCATAATCTAACATCGCTTGAAATAAGGCTTGCGTATACGCCTCCAGATTAATCGACCCGTTCGGCATGCCGAGCCAAACGCGATCTAAGTCCGGAGAACCATCGGCAGTGTACATCACGCTACTGTGGCAGGCAGCGCAGCCAATGTTACCTATCGTCACACCAATAGGCAGCATGTGCCCTTTTGCATAACCAACATTTTGCCCTAGTGGCCAAAGCAATTCTGGCGCAGCCAAATCTTCTGGCCAATTGCCAATTCGCTCCGGGAAATGAAACCCGTACTGGCGAAAGATATGCGGAACTTGGTCGGTAGATATATCGTTCAATTCACCGTCGGCAGCAGCAAGCGCCAAAGCAGCAGTCGAAAGCTTCCACGGCGACGCTGAGACCCTCAAGCTATCGCTATCAAGGGCTGAGAAGTCACCAAATGCAAAATAAGCAATTCCTTTTTGATCTTCTGTCGATAATGTGTCTTCGAGTAACGCGTATTCACTAGAACGACCGCTAAATTTTGTGAGTTCCGTTCCCCAAAAATAGAAAACTGCAAAGCAGGAAAAGATAACAACCGCAACGCTAAGCAGCAGTACATGGGGATTTCTCATGGAAATGTCTTTCGTATTCAATTAAAAATCCAAAAAAATCAACTTCTGCTATACATTCAATTTAAAACAAACAACTAGTTTGAACAGCAGATGTAACTTTCAGTTTGATTATGCAGTTTGTTATTTGCAGCGCAAGCAGCCTAACGCACATCAAATACGAAAAAACAATCCAGGTCTGTCGGCTTTGCTCAACTGTCAAAATCTAAATATGGATCAATTCCAAATTGTTCAGCATGAAATTCCAACCAAAAAGTAACTATACATTCAGAACAAGGTAACCTAGCTGAACAAATTAAGCCAATAAATCAATTGAAAATTTTGGTAGCGGGAGAGGGACTTGAACCCCCGACACGCGGATTATGATGGGGTCCAGGTTTCAATTCATACTTTCTCACACAGGCTCAAGCCAGCGCAAAACCCCTGTCACTTCAATACCATAAGTGTTTTCAACCAGTTGCAGAGCAAACCAACGCGGTTCATCCTAGCCCAATATTTTAAGCACCCATAAAGCACCCAGCCACCAACCTTGCCACCAATTCAAGCTTGCAATTTGACACTTGCATTCAATTATTCGGGCCTCTAACTTTTCAATACCTTGCAACTCAGGCTATTTATTCATCAATTTGAAAGACACCCAATATTGAACCGCCTACAGCCAAAACCGTTGGTCGGCTTCCTTCTCAATCCATTTGGCAGGCATGCCAAATACGTTCGCTACGATGGGAATGAAATCTCCATCCAATCTCGGCACCCTGCTACTGTCACCCTGAGAGAGTTGTCGTCCGCTCCAATTGTAGAGGGGGGATTTTTGGGTGCATCACTGAAGCTCCAAATGCATGATCAACCGGTTCGCATGCTCAAAGGAGCCCGGCTCGAAGACGCCTTGAATTTTTCAAACGCAATTCGTTTGGACTGGGAAGCGACCAATCAAGCCGAATTTGAAAACAACCGCGCAGCCATAAATGCATTGCTTGGTGAGATAACTGAGCTTTCTAACCCTGCGACTTATCCGGCGGCATGCGTTGTGTCACCAATATTGGAACGTGCACGTTACCTTGACCAGCGCCTACTTTCAAAACTGCCGCAGGAGGCGCTTGAGGATACCCACCGAAACGACATCGAAGCAATTCAGTCGTTCGTGCTAAACGTCAAACGCATTAGACAGCAAGCAATTACAGCGTTTGAGACGCATCAACTGGATGAGTGGTCAGACTTCTTTGATACCTTTGAAAGCAACCCACTAACGCCTGAACAGAGGAAGTCAATCGTTACAGATGAAGATGCAACACTGATCTTAGCGGGCGCTGGCTCAGGGAAGACCAGCGTCATAACGGCCAAATCAGGCTACCTGCTGAAGTCCGGTACGCGTAAACCGGAAGAAGTGCTCCTTTTGGCATTTGCAAGAGATGCTGCCAACGAGATGAGCGAGAGGATCAAGGTAAAGTGCGGGGTGTCATTGGAGGCCCGAACTTTTCACTCATTGGCCTATGACATCATTGGAACAGTTGAAGGAAGCAAGCCAGCACTGGCCGCCCATGCCACAGATGACAAAGCATACCTTGCCTTGATAAAAAACATTCTGAGAGCCTTGGTCAAAACGGGAACTGAAATAGCAAATTCCATTGTTGGCTGGTTTTCCCATACCCGACTTGAAGAGAAAAGCGAGTGGGATTTCAAAAAAAAGCACAGCTACTATACCTACATCGAAAAACTCGACTTACGTACGCTTCAGGGTGAAAAAGTCAAAAGCCGTGAAGAATTAATGATTGCCAATTGGCTTTATAGGAACGGCATCGATTATGAGTATGAACCCAACTACGAACACAAAGTTTCTGGAGGTGGTTTTCGCGACTATTGTCCAGACTTTCGCCTAATAAAAAGTGGCATTTACATTGAGCACTTTGGGGTTCGACGTAAGAAATCGGCGGACGGTAACTATCTCCTAACAACAGCGCCTTTTGTCGACCGAGAAAAATATCTCGCGGGTATGGAATGGAAACGTAGTGTCCACGCCGAACATGAAACGACCCTAATAGAGACATTCAGTTATGAGCGTGAAGACGGTCAACTGCTGGATGCGCTCGCTGATAAAATTGCCCCCTTTGAAACCAGCAATCCGAGGCCCCCGGAAACACTCTTTGACAGAGTGGTCGAGCTCAACCAAGTCGATAGTTTTGTACAGTTGCTTGGAACTTTTTTGAAGCACTACAAAGGAGGAGGATACAAGCTCAACGATTGTATCGAAAAAGGACATACCCTAGGGTTTGGTACCCGGGCCAAAGCATTTTTGTCTATCTTTGAGGAAGTTTATTCTGAATACCAAACACAACTAAACGGGCGTATCGATTTCGAAGATATGATCCTGCGGGCAACCAAGTATGTTGAGACGAAGGAGTATCGCAGCCCTTTCAAACACATCTTGGTTGATGAGTTCCAAGACATTTCCCGCAGTCGAGGTCGTTTGGTCAAAGCATTAAAAGCACAACATAGGGATGCCCGACTATTCGCTGTTGGTGACGACTGGCAGTCGATCTATAGGTTCGCGGGGTCTGACATCAACCTTATGCGAGATTTTGGCAATGAGTTTGGAGGTGAGCTAGATGGTCAAACCGGTATCCACTGCACTGTGGATCTAGGCCGAACATTCCGCTCTATCGATCAGATTGCACATACTGCCAAGAAGTTTGTGCTTCAAAATCCGGCCCAGTTGACAAAAACAGTGATACCGGCTGGGACGTCTAGTGAGCCTGCATTAAGAGTTGTCACGACTTTCAAGAACGACCAGAAGAGAAGTTTGAAGCAGGTACTTAACTCACTGCAAGAAGACACCCGGGCAGGGAAACAAGCTTCAGTGTTGCTGCTGGGACGATATAGGCACTTCGCCCCAGATAACCTCTCTCAGCTACGTCGCGAGTTCCCTGACTTGGAGATATCGTTTCGTACAATCCATGCTTCAAAGGGACTTGAAGCGGATCATGTGGTGGTCCTGAATATGTTTCGGGGCCGTATGGGCTTTCCGTCTGAAATTGTTGACGATCCTCTTCTAAGCCTTGTCTCTCCCGAAGCTGAGCCCTTTGAAAATGCCGAGGAACGCCGCGTAATGTATGTTGCACTCACGCGTGCCCGCAAATCTGTGACCCTTATGAGTTCGGCGTCAAAGCAATCAGCTTTTGTGACTGAATTGATGGAAGACCCTGAGTACAGGATCGTTGGCGCTGGACAACAAGAAGAATTCAACCATGTGTGTGGGGAATGTGGTGGGCACCTGATCCCTATCCCAACGAAGGATGGTCGCACCTGGTTTAGATGTGAACATGTAAGCCTGTGTGGGCACTCGTTGAATGCCTGCAATGCCTGTGGAACTGACTTGCCTGTTCGTAGAGAAAACAACGGCTTGAGTAAGTGCGTTTGCGGCGCTGAATATCCTAATTGCCCGAATTGCAACGATGGATGGTTAATCGAAAAAAAGGGTCGATATGGTCCATTTCTTGGATGTGTCAGCTACCCGCGTTGCGACGGCAAGGCAAAGTAAGCTGACTAATTCAATAGCCCTACATGCTTGTTCTTGTTAGATTACAACGCGGAATAGGATGGCGAGTGGGTTGCCCCTCGCCTACTCAAGTAATTGTATCATCTTGTTGATCGTGTTTAAAATCACAACGCAAAATTATTTCGACTGGTTTCATAGCACCTTATTCAAGCCTACCGACATAATCGGCTCAACCCAGCGCATGCCATTCCGCTACTCAGTTAAAGCCACCCTCGCAAAACCAGTCGGAGGCCACTAACGCCCGGTACATCGCCGTCTGCCAAGAATTAGGATGCGCGTCTTGATGACTTTCAAACTGAAGTTGCAGATGCTCTCTCACTTCCTTGGCTGTGCCAAGCTTTGATATGCGCTGCAACCCATATCGGATATTTACCAACTCAGCAGCGGAATGAGACGCATACAGAGCCCCTAGTCCAAAGACAACGAAATGATGCAGCACTCGCTCCTGTTTTGTTGCCGACCACCCAGCTGGAGGCTTGACGACATATCTTAGCGCAGCAGGGCTTTCTTCCAATAACTCGGCGAAGAGCCACGCACTGTCATCAACGTTGTCAAAATATGGATGCAACGTCTGTTCGTTTTCCTGCAAGGGTTGCGCATCAAGCTTGGATTTGTTGCAATCCGCGCAAGACGGTAAAAGGTTTGCTGGCGTTATCGTAAGTGCCGGATGCAATGACTGAGCTAAGTAGTGATCTAGAGTGCCAACAGTCCTTTGGCCACACATTGGGCATATGTCATTCGCTGGCAACTTTTTGATGAGGTCATATATATGACGGGTCTTTTTGCTCCGAGCAAAGGTGCCCTTATAGACCCGCTTCATTTCCTCAGCAGTTACGCCATCTACGTCCGCTTCTTGTACGATCTGAAATAGCTTTCCAAGTTCAGCATGCTCTAAATAGGATGCTTCAGCAAATTCGATATGATCCATGGCGGCAGTAAGGCGTTCTTTAAGACCCGCATCTCGAATGCTTTGAATGCAAAGTGCTAGAACACTGCTTGCAGCCTTATTCGGCAAGTCGAGTTTACGCATCCGAACTCATATCTCCCCGTCACGTTCAGAGGCTAGTGCGCGAACCACCGCACGCGCTTCTGCACCGAGTTGCCCACCGAAATAATCAACTGTTTGCTCGTAGTTTAACCCACCGCCCCTTATAGCATCGTCAAGCATACGGTGAAAACCAGACTTGGTAATCTCAAACCCAAAGACCTCTCGCGTAAGGACTCCCACATTCTCTCCAAAGGTCTCGATTACGGGGCGCTCGACTACCGAGACAGCCCCCGACCGACGCAATTTCCATGCGCAGGATTTCGGAACTTCCTGCAAGACCACAGGAGAGTGCGTGGCGACAATGGCCACCCCGTTGCGTTTAACAAGCAAATCGGAGAGTGCCCGGATAAAAGCAGATAAGAGTGGTGGATGCAGGTGGCCCTCAGGTTCGTCCAAGAGGACCAGCGTGCGCTCGTCAACGAGTTCTACCAACTTCGTTATCGTCAATAGGACAATTGCATGACCAGAACTGAGTCTTCTATAGAGACTGAAAGCGGCCTCACTCCATCCATCATCATCCATTTCCAATAATGCGGGAACATTGGCCTCAGCGAAAAGGTCATCTGCCTCCAAGGTCTTAACGGCGGATAGCCATCGCTCTGATCTTAAACCTTGTCGGCAAAGCGCAAAGCTCTCTGTGAAGTCTTGTGCTAAATCTAGCGGTGTCTTTCTCGAAACAAAATCTTTGTTATATTCGTCGGTCCGCCATTCAAGTAGTCCTACCTGCTCGCAGCGTATCGCATCATCAGGAGAAGGAAGGATCGGGGCATCGTCAAAAGCGCTAAAGGATGTCACCACAAGCCCTGCAAACGACCATTCATCTTCCGCCGCATCTTCAATAATCTCGCCTACAGCATCGTCGTCAGCTTCGTGTTCACGGCCAAGAAGCGCCAAGGCGATACCTCGCATACAGCGTGTTTTGCCCACGCCATTCCGACCAATAAGAACATGGACATTCGTCGGCGGCCTAGACTCTGGAAACACCTCAAACCTTATTGAGGGCGGCTCTATCCCCTCGTTCTGCACAGGGAACATGTAGTTAAACTTGTACTCCGTTAGTGTTGCATCACCGTGTGACAGTCGGTGCAACCGCCCCTTAACGCTTGTCGGATTTACACCCCGTAGAAGCGACATTTCCATCACTTCTTCTGAGCGCACAGCAGCGAAGATTTCCAGGTCATAGGCGCAGTCCCTAAGGCCGATAAGCACACGCTGCCGCTGGCTCCTGGAGAGGCTGTTCAGGGTTTCGTAGTAGTCTTCTTCTTGACCAAGGGAGAAGAACCGATCATCCAGTCCATCAAAGGTTTGTTCCAGATCAGGCGTACGGACATCCGGTGCAGGTTCAACACTCCTCCCAGAGGCGCGTAGACCAATTTGGCCAATTTTAACAGACCCTACCCGGTGCCTTTTACTCTCTTCATCAAAAACCCAAAGAGTGAACATCGTCTGGAAACTAAACCAGTCATCCCAACTATCCACTAGCAAGAAAGCTTGATCCTTTGCATCCGCAGGGACTTCACTCCAATTCTCAATTACTTTGAAAAACATAGCTCCCCCGAGGAACTCCTAGAACCATTGTACCGATACAACATCCTGCCCATCTTGCCCCAAACCATACCCTGACACGCGGATGTCTTGTGTCTTAATTTGTGGGCATGAGAAAGAAGCTAACCACAAAAACAATTGATGCGCTACCTGCTGCTGTGGGTAAACGCTATGAAGTGCGCGATGAGCTTTTGACTGGCTTTATGGTCAGGGTGTCGAGCGTTGGCAAGAAGGTGTTTTACCTCAACACGCGCATCAACGGTCGAGCACGTCGCATCAAAATTGGTGATTATCCTTTGATGTCGCTCGCAGAAGCGCGTCAGAAGGCCCAAAGCATTTTGCGCGACATATCCCTAGGTGCATTTGAAAACAGCGCTGCTGGCTCACCTGAGCGCTCCGCGCCAGTGCTTAAGGACGTGATCGACCAGTTCATTGAGCGATATGCGAAGCCGCGCAATAAGGGGTGGAAAGAAACACAGTCGATTTTGACGAAGTATACGCCTTTATATTCGCTCCCAATTGATCAAATCCATCGCCGTGACGTGCATGAGGTGTTGGATCGCATTGTCGCTAATGGAACAGCCACACGCGCCAATCGTGCTTTAGCTGCAATCAAAACCTTGATGAACTGGGCTGTAGATCGAGGCTTCCTTGATGTCTCCCCTGTGGCCAATATGCGCCCACCCACAAAGGAGGTGCCACGCGAACGTGTTCTAACCCATGAAGAAATCTGTGCGTGTTGGTATGGTGCAATTGAAGAAGGCTACCCCTTCACCCAATTCACGCAACTGCTCATTCTATTGGGTCAACGTCGAGGTGAAGTGGCTGGCATGCGTTGGTCTGAGTTAGACTTCGATAGGGGATTGTGGACCCTGCCTTCGTCCCGTGTAAAAAACGGCACTGCCCATTTCGTGCCATTGCCCAAACTTGCACTTGATATCCTGAACTCAATTCCACGCTTCTTGAACAGCGATTATGTGTTCACCACGACAGGCACCTCTCCTATTTCTGGTTTCGGTCGCCTAAAGCGTCGACTTGATGAGCATGTTGGCCTTGATGCCCCTGGTTGGCGTTTTCACGATCTTCGACGCACAATGGCCACAGGCATGGCTGAATTGCGTGTTGCCCCTCATATCATTGAAGCCATCCTGAACCACAAATCAGGTATCTTCTCCGGCGTCGCAGCCGTCTATAATCGCCATCTATACTTAGATGAAAAACTTGAAGCATTAGAATTATGGGCGAACAAAATCGAGATGGTGACCAGCTCTTTGGCCCCAAATGGGTCGACGAATGCCACAAGGAAGCTAGAAATGTTGGCAGAGATCAATTCCGCGAACTTGGCAAAGAACTAAGAGAGTTCGCAAAGCCATACCTAATCCAAATCACAACTGTCCCATCAAATTTCCAAGGTGGGCCAGACAAAGTTGATCCTTCAAAACAACGCGATTTCATTGAAACTAATGTTCTTGAGCCCATTGCGAGATTGAGCGAAGCGCTTGACGCTAAAAATCGACACTTATTCAAAAGCCCAATGTTCGACCATTCTAAGTTTCAACCTGACTTTGAAAAGGCGCTTAGGCTTTTAGATGAAATTGAAGATTTTGCTGAAGCAGCATTCATTGAACTCGATATGCAGGCCACTCATTCAATACGACACTCCACACAACTACAGTTTGAGATTGTAAACGGCATTGTCGAAATTCTCGAAGAGCAACTAGCCTTATACAAAAACAGAATGGGCACACGAGCGAACGTATTGGTTCGATTGGCGTTTAAAGAGATCACTGGCCTCCATAAACAACTAGACGACGACATCAAAATAGCCGTGCAACGTGTCAAGAAAAACTCCAGAGGAAACGAAAAGAAATAGCGCTCAAAACCTCCTGAAGTTTGCTCGCCCGAACAGCAAAAATGCTGCACCTTTTGCCATAGCTAAACCGCTAAAAAAGGAGCAAAGCCATGACCAACTCGACCAAAAAGACTGAGAAGGTATTTCTGACAAGAGCCGACTTAAAGGCGCTTGGTATTGATCAATCTAACTCAACTTTATTGCGTGCTGAAGGTCGAAATGCCTTCCCTAGACGCATTAGGCTCAGCGCAGCAAAAGTTTGCTGGGATAGGCAGGAAATCCACGACTGGATCAATGCCAGAAAAGCCGAGCGTGCACACTGGCATTATGCTGACGCAAGTTAATCAAGGGGCGTTTTAGCCCCTTTCTTTCCAACATCACAGTTACGCCTAACTCGCTTTGCGCGTGAACGGTAGAGCTGTGCCTAGATTTAGGAGGCCACAATGGCTACCACTTACAACAAAGACTTCAAACACCTCTTTGAAGACCCTGAAGACGACAAGGCAACTATTCACGATCAGGAGCTTTTCCTAGCGCGCCTCTGGCACGAATTTCCCTCAGTCGAAAACCCATCCTATGGGGTCTTCGCCTTTAGGCATCGCAAGACAAAACAGTTCGTGGAGAAATCCATGAAGATCACAGGACTGGTAAAGTCCAACGGCTTGCTCGAGCAATATAACCGTTGGGACTGGGATCAGTATTTCTGTGTCAATTTGTTCAGCAAGCCCAAGCGCAAGAAAGAATTTGCACGAGATACGCGTTATGCCATTTGCGATGTCGATGACGCTGACCCATTCATCTTCGAACCCCACCCTTCAGTGATCTGGGAAACTTCACCGGGAAATTCTCAATCAATTTGGAAATGGGACAAAAAGCTGACGCCCTTAGAAGCAGAAGAACACTCTCGTGCGCTCACCTATCGTCACGGAGGCGACAAGAACGGTTGGCCAGTAAACAAACTTCTTCGTTTACCCGGTTCAATCAACCACAAAAAGAAGTATGATGAACCTTTTGTTCGTTTGCTACACTTTGGTGAGACGCCAATTAAGGCGCGTCCCAAGCCCTTCAAAATCAAGGGTAGAAGCTATGACTCCATACCTCTGGATTTAGATTTCAATCACAAGGCGCACAGAACCATTGACGTCTTAAAAAAATATCGTCGCGATCTCGACCCAAAAGCAAGGTCTTTGATTAGGCATAAGAAGGTGCATGAAGGAAACCGATCTAGTCAGATTTTCCACATCGTTGTGGGTCTGTGGGAAGTCAGCGCCACGATTGACGAGATAGCCAGCGTGATTTGGAACAGTCCTTATTTTCAGGACAAGTATCCCAATTGCCTTGGCGCGCTGGATGCAGAGCTGTCACGCATCATATCCAAGCTGGAGTCAAAATCATGAGCAGCAAGAAAAAAGAACTATTTGTCGACCTTGATGGGATTGAAGCAAAGGAAATTGAATGGCTCTGGGAGCCATTCATACCTTTCAGCATGATCACAATCATGGAAGGTGACCCAGGCATTGGCAAATCATTTTTAGCCATGCATTTGGCTGCACAAATATCAATTGGAGGTGAGCTTCCTGATGGGCAAAAGCTTGATAAGGGACGTGTCTTGTACCTTAGTGCTGAGGACGATGCAGCATACACCATTCGCCCACGCATTGATGCGATGGGGGGCGATGCTGAACAAATTCGTGTGCAGGGGGACTTTCTTTCTCTTGATGAAAATGGCCTAAAGGCGCTCATGCGCGAAGTTCGTCGCAGGCCACCTGACTTACTCATTTTGGACCCCTTGTTCGCTTATGTCCCAAGTGGCCAAGACATGTACAAACCAAACGTAATTCGCCAGCTATTGTCGTTCTTGAAGGACATCGCTGAGGCTGGTGAAACAGCAGTTTTGATTGTTCGCCATTTGACAAAGGCAAAACATGACAAGGCAATTTATCGTGGTGGGGGGTCAATGGATGTCATTGGGGCAGCGCGTTCAGCTTTCTTGGTATGTGAACACCCCAACGACAGTGACACGAAGTTGGTCGTCCACATTAAACATAACATCGCCCCACGGGGCAAAACGCAGACCTACGAGTTGTACTCTGAAGAAGAAGGAGAAATGGCCCAACTGAATTGGCTTGGCTCTTCAGACATCACAATCGATGATTTAATCAATCCAAACAGTGGAACACGCATGTCAGCCCTTGATGAGGCTATTCAGTTTTTGCGTGTATTCCTCAAAAATGGACCTGAGCCAACAACCTCAGTTGAGAAAGAGGCCGCTGCACGCGACATTTCTGAGAAGACGCTGGAACGTGCAAGGCGCTCACTAGGCGTGAGGTCAACCAAGAAGAAAGACAAGTGGTATTTGAGCTTGCCAGATGAAGAGTAGCCACAGGTGAAAAAGTAAGTGCGCCAAGATCGTCAACAGCGTCACACAAATTCTTGGCGCACTTACAACCCTTAACTTCGCCATGAGAAAGCATGACGCCCTTGGCGTTCTTGGCGTTCTTGGCGTTCTTGGCGTTCTTGGCGTTCTTGAACGTCATACCATATGCAAATCTACCAGACATAATAGCTAATTGATTTAATTGAATTTTCTCACAAAAACTGAGATTACCCACAGCATTCTATTTATCGCCTACCAGAGGTATTAAATCATTGATATTATTATATATTATCTTAGTAAGTCTAAATATGTTTGTACACACGCGCGCGTGAACACCACGTCTTTTCATCTGTCAGAAGCTACAGTTCCAAAACCTTGGGGCTAAAAATGGACACCAATCCGCATATATGGGCGTCGCAATAAAAAAGCGCCCTCCCCCATACCTCCTGTAGTCAACCGTTTTGATCCCTAGACCGACACGCTGACTATTCATCTTGCTATCAGACTCATCTTCAGTTCATTTTTTCTAACCAAATCAACAGCTCCATACTCATCATCACCTGTGGCCACTCTTGCTGGGTGCCATATGGGTGAATATTGGGGTTATTAGACGGTCTATTTCGTGCGCACGGCGCTCATAATTGCGCCACAAGCACTGAGGTGGTCATTTATGCGATTACACCACGTATTTAGCGTTGAACGTCAGCGCTGGCTCATTGCAACGCTGCCGCGCACGCGTATAGCTGTGTCTCTGGTGGTTTAATTACAGGTCAAAGACGTTTCTCAAGCTCACGCCTGACCCTGCGCCATTTTCCACGTTCAAATGTGTCGGTGTCCTGTTGTGCCCAATCTTCACGCGCAATCGCCACTTCCAGCGCTTTGTCGCCGTGGTCAGCAATCAGGTCTTCAACAATCAAATCAATGGTTTCTTGGGGAATGAAATATGGCGCAACGAAAAGCGCATAAAGCTCAAATGCAGCAACTGCACCGATAAGGATTGAAACCGCAAGTATGGTTGTGAAAATTGGCATCTTGAACAATCAGAGCTAAAACATATGAAATCACCATATAAGAAGTTTTAATTCCTATAAACAAAAACCCTAGGTTCTTATTCCTTAAAACAAGATGCGTCTTATCGCCTTATGCTTCGAGGAGGCGATATGGAACTTCAGCAGACATTTGGCACAAACGTGCGCAACCACAGGAAATCCCAAGGGCTGACCCAAGAAGCCTTGGCTGAAGTTGTCGGGGTGTCAATCGAAACGATTGGTAAAATAGAGCGTGGCGTTGCAGCACCAACATTTTCGACCGCCCAAACAATCGCCAATGCATTAAACGTCGAGGTTACCTTACTATTTGGCAACGAGGGGCAAACTTTATCTTCAGGGGAACGTGGTCGACTGGTTAGCGCAATCAACCGTGTGCTTGCGCAAATGAATAATGACGAATTGGCCAAGTCGCTCGCCTTACTCCAAGCCTTCAAGGGAAAATAAAGTTTATCCCTGACAAGGCAAGATGGGCTGTCTTATGGATTGATCGTCAAAACATGGAGACGATCATGACTGAAATCATTACGCTCAATCAAATCTGTGAAGAACTGAAAATCGACCCACGCGAAGCGCGTGAAAAACTACGCACATCAGCACGCGATAAAAAGAACTATCCGGCGCTGGCTGCACACAAGCCACGCACGCCTTGGCAATGGGTGAAGGGATCAGATGGGGAAAAGGAGGCGAAAGCAGCCCTTCAGCCATAAATTTCAATTTTCGGACGCTCCGTAATCATGTAAATCATAGCTCCACATGTAAACTGAATTGCACTCATAGAAACATATTAAGGGCATACCTATGACATCTTACCCTAATTCCGTCGAACTATTTGCAGGCGCTGGAGGCCTGGCGATGGGAGTGGAAAGAGCAGGGTTTAAGACGACAGCAATTATTGAGAAAGATAAATGGGCCTGCCAAACATTACAGCAAAATAAGTCATTTTTTACGGCAACAAATTCCAATAGCCTTGAAATTTTTCACGGAAACATCGAAGAGTTCGACTTTTCAACGCTCACCAAGAATGTGCAACTTGTAAGCGGAGGGCCACCATGTCAGCCATTCTCGTTAGGAGGTAAGCATAAAGCGAACTCTGACAATCGCGATTTGTTTCCTCAAGCGATTCGAGCTGTTCGTGAGTTGCGACCCCAAGCATTCATTTTTGAGAACGTAAAAGGACTGACACGCAGCACTTTTAGCAACTATTTTGAATATATTCGACTGCAATTGACGTTCCCTGATATTGTCCAAAAATCAGGTGAAGAATGGTTTGAGCATTTATGCAGGCTTGAACTTCATCAAAAGCAAAGCAGCTATGACCACCATAGCTATCAAGTAAAAACCCAAGTTTTAAATGCAGCAAATTATGGTGTCCCCCAAAAAAGAGAAAGGGTCTTCTTCGTAGGCTTTCGATCAGACTTAAATATATCGTGGTCATTCCCTAGCCAAACACATTCGAAGTATAGACTAATATTAGACCAAACTAAAAATGGTGGATATTGGGACCGTCATAAAGTTCCAAAAGAACAAAGAATTTATACCGAACTGTCAAAAAACAACCTAACTAACTTGGAAAAAGAAATCGATCTATTGCCCTGGTCAACGGTTCGCGATGCTCTTGCTGATCTTCCACCCCCATACTCGCGCTCTATTAAAAGCAACGTCAAAAGCAATCGAGTAACAGCTCACTTCGCGCAACCAGGCGCAAAGGCATACAAAGGTCACACAGGAAGCCCACTTGATGAACCTGCGAAGACACTCAAGGCAGGCGTTCACGGTGTGCCTGGTGGTGAAAATATGTTGCGTTTTCACGATGGGCAAGTACGATACTTTACAGTAAGAGAATGCGCGAGATTACAAACTTTTCCGGATGACTTTGAGTTTCATGGCTCGTGGACTGAAACGATGCGCCAACTTGGAAACGCAGTACCTACGGAATTGGCAAGAGTAATTGCACATAGCATTCTAAAAAAACTTCATATACTCAATTAGCTTGCAATATACTTTGCATAGACATCAATGAAATAGTCTTGTGATAAATCCATCAAACGCATGGTTTTGTGCACATGGTCCAGCATTAGTTCCGTATTTAGTTTTGGATTATCACCATGTGCGATCTTATGCCTCCAACCCACCAATTGATGATCAATGAAAATCCTATGCGCGTCAAATGGCTTGATGACACCAAGAAGCTCTAATGTAAAACAAGCTGTTTCAAAGTTTAAATTTGAATTAGGTAGTAAAACGCTCCAATCTTCCCCTAATGGCGAATGTAGGCGATCTTTAGCTGCTCGCACCAAATCTCGTTTTAACTGCAATTTATCTTTACCATCCTTATACTTGTCGAACTCCGACTGCAACGCAGCAATAACTAAATCTTCGTTAATTGCTGAAATTGGTATTTCACTATTTGCCAAATTGCAGCATAGCAATTTCATACCGTCACAAAAAAATCCTTCCCAATGTGCGTAGCACATTACAACCAAAGCACGCTGAAGCGCCGATTTATGACTCTCATTCGTAGATTTCCAAACAACATTTAAAGTTGTAAGCTCACGAATACGCCATGTCTTAACCTTGCCTAAGTCGTCGATCATAGCTGAAAGTGATTAGAACCATAAGGTAAGGTCATAGTTAGCCGTTGGGTAGAGCGCATCCCTGGTCTGGAAAAATCCTTATCTGGCACTTCTTTCCACAACTCATCGATTTTTTCCGTTACGAACTTAACCGGCGCCTCGGTTGAAATAATTCCTTCTAAGTTTCTTGCGACTCCAACGAAAACCAATTCTATATTTCGATGCGAAATAGTGTTTCGAACTATGGGGTTGGTCGGCTTCAACGCATCATCTCCGAAGTTGTCATATAGAAAGTTCAAGGTGTCCTTAAATCGATCGAGCGCTTCTATATGGCGCTTTTCAGTAATTAAACTTGCAATCTTATCTGAGTAATAACTCGAAACATCTCGATATGACTGATCAAAATATTCAGTTATACTGACCAAACAACGTGTAACATAATCAAGGTCGCCTTGCTCTTCTTGCTGTTTTTCAGTAATTCCAAATACATTCTTGAACGCTTCCGTACTTACTAGCTCGCGAATGTCCGCTACAAAGTCGGCATCTAGCATGACCATTACGCACGTCCGAATTTCTTGGTCATTCGCTTGTTGCCCCCCGCGATTCAATCTTTGAAAGAGTTCAAATTTTGCTTCTTCGTTGCTAGGTTGCTTTAGCACTTCAACCGGGATGCGAGCCCTCTTGAAATTCAGCTTCAGCGCAGTTTCCAATTCAATACCAGGCTCAGCTAATCCGTCATTGCTCCATACAACATCATCCAACCCCGTTAAATACTTAGTACCACATAACTTCAGTTGAGGCAGAACTGTGCGATCAAGCTTTAGCTTGCCCTGAAACTCCAATAAGGTCGAAATCCGTTGCAATCCGTCAATCAACTCCCATTTTCCATCCTCTCGTTCAAAAACAAATATGGAAGGAATGGGAATGCCAACAAGTATACTTTCAACCAGAGCTGATTTCTGCGCTAGTTCCCAGCGAAATAATCTTTGAAACTCTGGGTTTATTATCAACTCATTTTCCTCATACATGGTTGACAATTCACTCACTGATATTTGAATAGTCTCAGTAAAGACATCGTGTTTTGCTTCTGAGACTTGGTCAATTAAAGGCAAATCAATTCTCCAAATGTGTATCAATTTTTTTAACAATCTGATCGATTGGATTTCGACCAAGAGCACACTTCATCGCCCATTCCCTACCCGGGTGTAAGGTGTCCCAACTAGATCGCGCTTGCTTATAACGACCAGAACCGGGATCGTTATTACCAAAACCATCTACAACTAAATTCCAAACTGGCTTAAACCACATTATAAGGACACGTTCAGCGAGTCTGATCCAAGCTTCATCAACCCACAGATAGCGACAACGGAAATCAGATAGATCTAAATTGTCTGCGGCCGCAATAGATTGCGCATGCTTTCTCAAACGATTATGCAACGCATATCCCGGTGGGGTATCCCATCCGAGAGCACCTTGACGTCCACCTTTAGGATCTGCCTTACCTACATAAATAGGGGTTGGCTCCCCTTTATTGTTTAGCCCTCGATAAAATTCTGATTTTCCTAAATAATAAATCGCATAGATTCCAGCGGCCTCAAAGGGTTCGCTAGGCGGTAGCTTTTCCAACGGTCGTAGTAGTAATGCTCTCGCAGTACTTTCAGCAAGATGTGCCTTTTCAAGGGGGTTAAATGGTCTATCCATAAGAAATCTCTTCCAAATAAGTTCTTACAGTCGCAGATTTCTTGAATGATTTGAAGTGACAAATTCATAGTCGCTTGAACTTCGCGACCCAAACGCAACCCAAGCCAATCCACGCGCCAATGCGCAAAGGCTTTCTCACACCTAACAACCTGCAATAAAAGGAAAATTTTGGTAGCGGGAGAGGGACTTGAACCCCCGACACGCGGATTATGATTCCGCTGCTCTAACCAACTGAGCTACCCCGCCCCGAAAGACATCTTTCGATGGAAGATTTGGCAAAGCTGTTGCGCTTTGCTGCGGGGGATATAATGCGGGGGGCGGCGCAATGTCAAGCAACAATGCATCAAGAAATTTGACATTTCTCATCTAATTTCCCACCCTCCATTCCACACGGGGGAATCCAACCTCGAAAAAATCAATTTCGGCAAAATATGAACCATCTTTATCCTGCCGCATTATAGCTTAAGATAACCAAATAAATTTGCCAGCAAACTGAGGCCAAAATGAAAAAAGAACTTCTTCTTGCAACCGTCGCAGCTTTCTCGCTGTCGGCGTGTACCACAACAGGGTGGAACTCAAACGCTGTGAAAGGTGGCGCAGGTGGTGCCGCCGCAGGCGCGGTGGCCGGTTTGGTCTACGCTTCTGTGGCCAATAAAGATGCACGCTCCGCAGCGCTGATCGGCGCGGGCCTTGGTGCCCTCACCGGCGCAAGCGTTGGTGCCTATATGGACCGTCAGGAAGCCGAGCTGCGCTCCAGCCTGGCCAACACCGGCGTGACCGTGACCCGTCAAGGCGACCAGATCATCTTGAACATGCCGTCAAATGTGACGTTCCAAACCGACCAATCAAATGTTGAGCCACAATTCTATGAGACATTGAACTCCGTGGCGGTGGTGCTGCAAAACTATCCAAAGACCTTGGTTGATGTTTATGGCCACACCGATTCGACCGGTTCAGATCAATATAACCTTGAGCTCTCCAATCGCCGTGCCATGTCTGTGGCCAACTATGTTTCTGGCCGTGGTGTAGATCCGCGCCGGATTTATGTAACCGGCTTGGGCGAAACTCAACCGATTGCCTCAAACGCAACAGAAAGCGGCCGGGCACAAAACCGTCGCGTTGAGATCCAAATCTCACCATTGACCTAATCAGGTCCGTTTTTGAATTTGAAGGCGCCCTGCACCAAGTGTGGGGCGTTTTTTGTGCAAGCGCGCGCAGGGAAGCGGCCACGCCAAAGCGCTGCGCGGCAATTTTGCCCGCAGTTGCGGATGCGAGGCGACAATGATCTCCTCAATTTGCAATATTGTTTGAGACCATAATCGCCTCACATGGTTGGTTTGTTCAAAACTAGACCGCTTGCGGGGTGCTGACCCAATAGCCCCTGCTGCCCGCCCAAAGGCGAGCAGGCAACCCTCGGTGTCGGGTCAAGCTGCATCTATTTTCGCGCGCCTCTGCGTCCAATGGCACGGCCAACCTCTTCTTTTAAAGGATATCCCTTCGCTTTCATTGCCCGTCAGCAACCCGCAAAGCTTCAAAGAAGACAAACCCATTATGCCACCAGCTGAGAGACCGCTGATAAGAAAAAACGATGTGATTGATTTTATTGGGCTTTGGTGAAAAAAGTGGGAAACATCTCCCGTCTTTACCATAATTTGTGCACCGCCCTGCCACCTGCGCTGCATTGACCCCGGATCTAGTCCAAGGCGACCACGTCCGGGTGGATTTCTCAGCGCCGCCCCGAGGCAAAAAATGGACGCGCAAAGCGAAGCCCCTGCCGCACTTCTGCGCTGAACTGTTGCAGGCCTATGCACAGTCTCAAAAAGCCATAAACCAAACAAAGCCTGTCGCGCCATTCTATTCTAACACAGGTCAAGAAGCACTTGTTCGCCGTAGACGACCGCTTTGAGCCCAATTAAGACTTTCTCCGCTGCAAAAAGGATCCTCTTTGCAGCATACTTGATGTGTGATATTTTTTCTTACGCCTGAGTTGGCCAGCGCATTGTTCTTTCTGGCCTTCACAAATCTCGAGAGTTGCCAGGTTAATGCTAGAATGAACACTCACCTGTCTGCTTTCTAGCAAGGAGAATTACTATGGGCGAACTATTCGAAAGACTGATGGCTCCACTGCATAAGCGTGTGGGTATCAATGACGCATTGAGCGGAAAGCCGCCTAGCATCATCAAAGACATAGCCGGTGGCGAGCATGCGAGATTGTATCACGAAGGCTACCAGATTGGCCTTCAGATGCGCCAGATTCAAGCGCTAGAGAAAGACAACAAAACCTGATGGCTGAATAGCCCTAGAAATGTAGACCCTCGTACCCTATAATTGAGGAACAGCGAGATTTACATGTTCGAGGGAACTAACCGATGAGGGGGGCGACAGGCAAAGCGGAAGTGAGAAATAGGGGGCAACCGAGTTGGCAAAGCTATTGAAGCTGTTGGATTGATGGCAATAGTCTCAGCGGCGGTTTCCTGAAAGCGCCTTCGCATGTATACTTATGTGATTGAATAAATATTTACCCGAGATCGAGCGAACATTTTGCGCCTGATTTTATAGCTACCGCAGTCTGGATGCGGTATGCAAGTGTAAATGGAACGTCTAATGCTCACACGTTTGATATTTGGTTCGATGAAGGAAAGCCAATCGAATCGAGAGGGTTGGAGTTTTGGTTTAACGGTTCGTTTGGGAACGTATAGAGCACGATTCTTCAAGCTCAGCCTGTTCGACAGTTCACTCGAAATTGGTGTGCGTGCCGTCAAGATCGCGTTCGATCTTTCCGATGCCAAAATGCCAGACGATGACTGGGCTCACGACAGCGTAACGAATGAGAATTTGACAGTAGCCCGTGAACGTACCCACGAAACAGAAGGTGGTTCATCGAGATCGAAGACCGGCAAAGCATCACTCGAACTGGCAGCAAGCGCTTCGATCGAGGACAAACCTGGCGGTAAATTTTCACACGGCCTGAAGTCTGAAGCTGGCATTTCGCGCACGCAGGATCAGGTACAAAAAGAGTCTTTAATCGACAAATACACCTATGAGCGGCATGCGGTCGTTGCGGTGGGTGATGAGAAACACCCGGCCTGGATTCTCGAGGCCGTACTGGAGCATAGTATCCTTTTGGGGACTGCGCTCAAATCACCCTATTTCGCTCGCGTTGTGGCTGACGGACCGTCACCTAAGGTCGCATTGCATGCTACTATTTCTCCACACGACGTATTCGTTCGTGACCGTACTGGCGCATTTGGGTCCGTAAACAAGCGATTGATCGCCAAGATCCGTATTCGTCGGACACTGTGCAAAACACCAATCCCGCTGGATTGGCACGCTGTCGAGCTGAACGAGGAGCAGGATGATTGATGAGCGGCAGCTAACGTCACTGAATGAGGATCTCGAAAATCTAGCGCTGAACACAAGTTTGAGTTTCGAAACACTTGCGCATGCGGCTGGACTTGATCCTGGCAAAGATTTCATCGACGCTGACTTGCGAGGTGCCGATTTACGCGGACAGGATTTGCGAAGTTTCGACTTGTCGGACGCGGATGTGACTGATGCACAACTGGAAGGTACTCAATTCAACCCGGATAGAGCTCCGGTCAGCGGACACCCGCCGCAGGCAGCTCCACAGGATCAGTCACAATCGTGGAAAATCATCTCCACTGACACGACATACGGGGGAGTGCCGAACTGGGCTCTCGAACTAATGGCAGAAATTCGAGGGGACGGCATTTACGAGGTAGGGCCGTTACTTCATTTGCTCGAACGTCAGACGGGCTATAGGAGGCGTGGCCTCATAAAGCGCATGCTACCTTCGTTTCGAAAGTTCAATAGCTGCCCGCGCTGGCTACGCGAATTCATACTAGAAGTAAGCGTGATGAAACGTACTACCTTTGTGAAAGACCTTATTGAGGAGTGCGTTGCGGAAAATGTAATTGAACCATTCAGCGAAATCGAAACTCTGTGCGCAACTGCTACATGGTCTGAGTTCGTTAGTCGGCGCGCCGACGCCGTGAAACGACTCGGACAAGAATATGGTGCGGTCGAGAGCATCAAAGATATTGTTCTCGACTTTGCACTGAATGACCGAAGTTGCCTAGTCCGTCGATTCGCCGTTGAAGCTTTGCCTGTTCAAGAGTTTGATGAAGAATATATCAAACCCCTCTTGTACGGCATTATGGAAGAAGATGACGATAACATTGTCCAGTCTAATGCTCTATTCATGCTATCTTATTTTCGGCACGTTGACTCCGATGTGATGGAACTGCTGCTGAATACAGCTTTACATGGAGAGTCCGCAATGAAGGGTGCCGCCATGCGATCTCTCGAACATGACCTTGGCTTGTCAGAAGATTTAGACGAATTTATTGTTGGTGCTATCAATAAGACACTTACTGGGACGTCCAATTTTGCATACCTATCAGCGATCTCGGTGGCTCGTCGAAATTTTCAAGGTAACAGATTCGGCGATTATCTGTTTAAATTGATGAGCGAGGAAGGGATCGATGATATCAAGCTCTTCTACTTATTTTCTGCTCTCGTTGATTGCGTGCCGAGCTCGCCTCATATACGGGATGCTCTGGATTTATGTCTTAACACAGAAGGCACACGGGCAAGTCGGGAAAGTGCGCTGAAATTCCTCTCAGGGCAGCCGGAATTAGTGAAGCATTATAGAGACCAAATCTTCCAAACAGCGGAGCTGCATCCGGGTCAAGTTTCAAGGCGTGCTACTTTTTTGGCATTGTCTCTTTTGCCGGATGAACGAGCTAAACTACTGTTTCTGCAAAAGCAATTTGAACGCATTGACAACCACCATGAGAAGATAAATTTTTATAACACGGCTCTCAGCCACTTCAAGAATTTAGATGAAGGTGAGACTTTTTTGGAAATGGTTAAAGAAAAATATCCCGACGTAGCAATATGAGTACTGACTATTTCGAACAAAGCATGGCTCTGAGTTTCGCTTGTGGGAGCAGTCTCTGGTGCGGATAGAGTGAACGGCAGTTTTGTCCGCACAGCCGCCATTAATTCAAAAATGGCAAAAAGCGGTTTCTGGCCCAATTTTGGTGGCGGGGGCTGGTTCGGCTGACGTTATGCCGGATCAGGGTTAGGTTGGTCTCGGAAAAATTGTCCGGGGAAAATCAAGGGCTAGCGCATAAAGGACCCCGGTGCGCATTTGCGCCACGCATGTGCAGGCCGATGCGTGGCGTCGAATAGAAGTAAATCAGAAAATGCGGTGATTACGCCTTTGACAAAAATCGCAGCACTCTTGGTGCAGCGGAGTGTCTAGCGGCTGTATGTCACCCCACCCCTTATCCGTCCCCATCGAGGGGAGGGAAATTCTGTTTTTAGGCCGCGGCGCTCACCGCTTGAGCAATCCAGCCGCCGCCCAACACTTGCGTGTCTTCGCTATCATCCGCATAAAAGACGCAGGCTTGCCCCGGTGAAACACCATGTTCACCGCCGACCAGCTCAACCTCCACTTCGCCATTTTTCACGCTCAAGCGCGCGGGCTGTGGTGGCCGCGTGGAGCGCACTTTGGCTTCAATATTGATTGGGCCCATTTCCTCAATTTCATCAAGGCTCATGCCGCCCAGCCAGTTCACCTGTTTCAGTTTCACCGAACGGGTGGCCAACGCCTCATAGGGACCAACGATCACGCGCTTTGATTCAGGTTCCAGCTTGACCACATAAAGCGGTTCGCCAGCGGAAATGCCCAAACCACGGCGCTGGCCAATGGTGAAATGAATAATGCCTTTGTGCTCACCGAGTACGCGGCCATCCAAATGCACGATCTCCCCCGGATCAATCGCCTCTGGGCGCAGCTTTTGAATGATCTGCGCATAATTGCCATTGGGCACAAAGCAAATGTCTTGGCTGTCGCTTTTCTCAGCCACCACAAGCCCCATATCGCGGGCAATGTCGCGCACCTCATCCTTGGTCATGCCGCCCAGGGGAAAGCGCAGGTAATCGAGCTGCTCTTGCGTGGTGGCAAAAAGGAAATAGCTTTGATCACGGCCTTGGTCCAACGGGCGATAAAGCGAATATTGCCCATTGCTTTGCCGCGATTGAATGTAATGGCCGGTGACCAGCACATCCGCATTCAACTCCCGCGAGGCTTCCAGCAAATCCTGAAACTTCACCGTCTGATTGCATTTCACGCACGGAATAGGCGTTTCGCCACGCACATAGCTATCGGCAAAATCATCAATCACGCTTTCGCGGAACTTGCTCTCATAGTCGAACACATAATGCGGAATATCCAACGACGCGGCCACGCGGCGGGCGTCGTGAATATCTTGCCCAGCACAACACGCACCTTTGCGGTGGATCGCTTCGCCATGATCATAAAGTTGCAAGGTGATGCCAATGACATCATAACCTTCTCGCGCCATAAGCCCGGCCACAACCGAACTGTCAACGCCGCCCGACATGGCCACCACAACGCGGGTGTCCTTGGCGGGTTTATCGATACCCAGAGAATTCATTTTTCCATCCTAATTGGGGTTAAGGGCCAACGGATAAGCATCGGCTTTTAGCAGCGACAGCTTCCCAATTCAATCATTTTGATGGCGCCCGATGGGCAAGAAATGCCCAATGGCCCGGCCAATTCTGCCGTCTTATGCAGTTTGCACGCTTTCAGCTGACACCCAAATGTGATTTTAATGAATATATTCAAGTATTTATATAAATTCTCAAAACTGGCCCATTACTTGCATCACTAAAACCGGATATCTCTATTTCAAGTGGAATTGATCGTGCAAGTTGGTCTACAAAACACACCATTGGTTGATTTTCTCGGCGGCAATGTAAGCGCTGAAGCCTCGGTTGAAGGCGAAGGCAGCTCTGGCTTTGAAGCAATTTTGGGCGCGCTGATGGGCGGCGACAATAAAGACATGCGCGCAGCCGTCAGCCTGAAAGCTGAAATGGGACCGCTCACCGGCGCCGGCAAACTCGAGTTGGACACCGCCAAGGTTAAGGCAGCGTTGGAAAAGCTAAAAGAAGCCCTTTCCCCCATCGCGGCCGCCTTTGATGCACTGTTAATGCCCGACCCGCAGCAAATCAGCAAAGCCCAAGATGCTTTTGCCGAATTGGCCGCTGCCGTCAACAACCACTCGAAACGCTATGATGCCGCCAGCACGCTGCCCATGGGCATGTTTGCCGACCAGTTTGGCGCCCTGCGCCAGGCGGAAACAGCAAAAGGCCCGGGCAATTTGATGCAACTGGGCAAAATGCTCTCACGGCTTGATACTTTGCTCGGCGATTTCAGCCCGGAAAACGCGTTGCAAAAAGCTGACGCGCAACTCAGTACGGCCGCAGCCGATGGCGAGCAAGCCGCTGCACAAAAGGAAAACGCCAAGCTCTCACTCAACATTCACCAAATGATCGGGCGTTTGGAAGAATTGTCTGAAAAGCTGCCGGAAACCGCGCAGGCTGCCATTGCCAAGCTGGTGGAGAAAAAGACAGCACAACTGCCCACTGCTGCCAACACCGCGCCATCCACCGACGCAGAGGGCGAAGTGGACCCCTTGGCCAAACTGATGGCCAGCGGCGAAGAGGCCTCCACCCAGAAGGCTTTGCAAAACGGATCCAGCTCAAATCTCATTAGCGCCGCCCTTGAGGGGCAGGACGCTGAGGCCAAGCCCGAATTCAGCCAAAGCCTGAAAGCCGCTGCTGCTGAAAACAAATTAATGGCTGACCAGCGCTATGCGGCGCAAAACGCCACGGCAAATTTGAACCAATCGGCCCAACTGGCCAGCGAGCTGGATTCCACGGAAACCAGTGTCGATAAAATACTGAATATTCAGCGCACCGAAACCCAGCACCAAAACCAGATTCATCTGGATAAGGTTGCGCATCAGCAATCGCCGCAAAAGCAGATCAACCTGCCAGCCCTCGCCTTTGAAGTGGTGCGGCAAATCCGCAATGGCGCCCAACAATTCGAAATTCGCCTCAATCCCCCTGAAATGGGCAAAATCGACGTGCAGCTCGAAATGGACGGCAAGAACGTCACCGCGCGGCTAACAGTTGAACGCGCTGAAACGCTCGACTTCCTGCAACGCGATCAACGCGCCCTTGAACGCGCCTTGCAGCAGGCCGGCTTGAACACCGACAAAGCCAATTTGCAGTTCTCATTGAAGCAAGATCAAAATGGCAGCCAGGGTCAACAATTTAGCCAAAATGGCAGCGATCAGAACGCAGCAGGCAATGACAATTCTGAGATCGCATCAGAAAACAGCATCACCGAAAATCCATCCTTGGTATTGCGCGGCACCGCGCGGCCGGATGGATTAAACCTTTGGGTTTAGGAGCATAATGTATGGTTAATCCAGCACAATCAGCTGCAGCAGCATCTAGCTTTGGCACCGCACCATCGGAGCTAGATTCTTCGCGCAAGACAATTGCGGGAAATTTCGACACGTTCCTGTCGATTTTGACCACACAATTGAAACACCAAAACCCGCTTGATCCGCTGGACACCAACCAGTTCACATCCCAAATGGTGGAATTCACCGGTGTTGAACAGCAGCTCAAAACCAATGAGTTTTTGGAAACCCTAATTGCGACAAACCAACAGAACTTCACCTCCCAAGCCGTCTCCTATATCGGCAAGGAAGTGACCGCGTTCTCTAATCAGGCCGACCTTAAAGGTGGCAACGCCACTTGGACCTATGGCATGACCGAAGACGCTGCCGAGGCCACCATCACCATTAAAAACAGCGCCGGGGCCGTAGTGTTCACGGAAAAGAAACCCCTCGATGGCGGTGAAAATGATTACACATGGGATGGCAAAACCTCTGATGGCGCCATTGCGCCCGAGGGCAAATATTCCATTACGATCGACGCGATAAACGCCAATGGTGGCAAGATCAACAATTACACCATGACCTCGGGCGTGGTGCAAACAGTTGACTTTGCAGGACAAGAACCAATTTTGGTCGTTAATGGGACAAAAGTGGAGCTTTCCGCTGTCGCAAAAGTGGGATTGCCCGCCTAAGTCAAACTAAATAACCGCCGCAATCCGGGGCGTTGCCTGCATTTTTCTCAACTCTTAATCAAATCTGACCAGAGCCTTAGCCAAATTTTAAGAGCATAGGGCTAGTCTCTAGCTATTAGTTTTGGTCAGGTTTGAGTAGTGAGTAAAATGACCGCACAGATGCGTCCACGAGTAAAATATGTCATCGGACCCGATGGCAGCCCGTTAACAATTGCCGATCTTCCTCCAACCAATACTAAGCGTTGGGTGATCCGTCGAAAAGCAGAAGTCGTTGCCGCGGTACGTGGTGGTTTGTTAAGTCTTGAAGAGGCTTGCACCCGCTACACACTTAGCGTTGATGAATTTCTGAACTGGCAAGCCTCTATCGATAAACATGGCTTGGCCGGGTTGCGCACAACATGGGTGCAACATTATCGCGAGTCATAAACGGACCCGATAGGCAAAAATCGCTTTAAAGCGACAACAATCTTTCAAAAGCCCGCCATTTTTGGCGGGCTTTTGTGTTTTACCCTACTTTTTTCCCAAATTAATGCACTTTGCGCAATTGGTTAATACAATGTTTACCTTCTACTAGGTAATTTTTGCCGAGTGGGGATTTTATGGCTTTTCCCTCGAATCAGACTTTTGTAACGCGGGTGGTATTGTGAATAGTTTTTCAGCGATTATGGCGAGGATGGGATTGGCACGGGTGGCAGCGATGGCTGTAACTGCGGTGCTCATGATCGGCTTTTTCGCATTTTTGATTTTCCGTGTGTCCACACCACAAATGGCACCGGTCTATACGGGCCTTTCTTTTGACGATTCCGCCGCCATCACCAAAGAATTGCGCGCCATGGGCATTCCCTTTGAAATTAAAGGGGATGGCGAAGCCATTTCTGTGCCGCGCGACCAGATCACCAACATCCGCATGCAACTGGCTGAAAGCGGCCTGCCCTCCCGCGGACAAGTCGGTTATGAAATCTTTGACCAACAAAACACATTGGGCGCCACAAGTTTTGTGCAAAACGTTAATCACTTGCGCGCGCTTGAAGGCGAGTTGGCCCGCACCATCTCGTCCCTCGCCCGCGTAAAATCTGCCCGCGTGCACCTTGTGTTGCCAGAGCGCGAACTGTTCCGCCGCGAAGCCAAACAACCTTCAGCCTCGATCGCGCTAGAAGTGCGCGGCGCCCTCTCCACCGGCGAAATTCGTTCGGTGCAACATTTGATCGCCTCAGCCGTGGATGGCTTGAGCCCCAACATGGTCTCCATTGTCGACAATTCAGGCAAGTTGCTCGCCGCAGGCACCCAAGGCGATGAAGAAACCATGCTCACCACCGCCATTGAAGAGCGGACATTGGCCGTAGAAACTCGGTTGCGCAATCGCTTGGAAGGCCTGTTGGAAAATGTGGTCGGTGCAGGCCGCGCCCGTGTGCAAGTGAGCGCCGAGCTGGACATGAACCGCTTGACCCGCACCTCGGAAAGCTTCGACCCCAACGGCCAAGTGGTGCGTTCAGCCCAAACCCGCGAATTGGCCAATGAAGCACAAGGCCCTGCCAACAATGGCCAGGTTTCTGTTGCCAACGAATTGCCCGGTGCTACGCAAAATGCGGGTGAAAACGGCGGCAGCTCAGAGCAGTCCTCAACAACTGAAGAAACCATCAACTACGAAATCTCCCGCGTGACCGAAACAGAGATTATCGAAGCAGGTGCTCTAAAACGTCTGTCTGTGGCAGTTGTTGTGGATGGTGTGTATGAAAGCACACCAGAGGGCAACGCAACCTACGCCCCCCGGTCACAAGAAGAGATCAACCAAATCCGCGATTTGGTCAATTCAGCCATTGGCTTTAACGCCGACCGTGGCGACCAGGTTGAAGTGGTCAACATGCAATTTGCTGAGCGCCCTGAACTGACATTTGAACCATCAGAATCCAGCATTTTCGACTTCACCCGCGACGACCTGTTTGCGGCAGTCGAGATGGCTGTTACACTGTTGATTGCCCTCGCTCTCGTATTCTTTGTCATGCGGCCGCTGATCAAGCGTGTGCTTGAACCGGAAGATCAAACACCGCTTTTGATGGCCGCCGCTGAAGCCGCCGCTGCGGAAAAGGCAAACGCCCAGATTGAAGAGAGCTCAGGTGGCATGGGCAAAAAGGGCGCAGCCAAAGATGAATGGCTGGATGAAGTCCAAAGCCTTGGACAGGCCCAAGTCCAAGCCATTGAAAAAGTTGGAACCCTGGTCGAGGAAAACCCGAAGCAGGCCTCCATGATCATCCGTAACTGGTTAAGTCAGGCAGCGTAAGTATGGCCGAAGGACAAGCAAATCAAGTCACAAACACCGGCAACCAACTGGTTGTTGAAGAGGGCGCAAACCAGCGTGAACTTGCAGGTGACGAAAAAGCCGCCGTGCTGTTGCTGGCGCTTGGCCCTGATTATGGCAAACCCATTTTTCAGGAACTGGACGATATTGAAATCCGCCAGCTTTCACGCGCCATGTCCCAGTTGGGCCCGATCACCCAAGACATGCTCGATACGCTTTTTGTGCAATTTATCACCAGCCTGACCACCAATGGCGATCTGTCAGGTAACGTCGATTCCACCGAACGGCTGCTGCTCTCCTTCCTATCGCAGGAGCGGGTGGACATGATCATGGAAGAAATTCGCGGCCCGGCCGGACGGAACATCTGGGAAAAACTGTCAAATGTTCAAGAAGACGTGTTGGCCAGCTTTTTGAAGAATGAATATCCGCAAACCATTTCTGTGGTGCTGACCAAGATCTCAACGGAACACGCCTCAAAAGTGCTGGCGAACTTGCCCGATGAGTTGGCCCTGGACGTGGTGCAGCGCATGTTGGCCATTGAACCCGTGCAAAAGGAAATTGTCGAGAAAATCGAAACCACCTTGCGCACCGAATTTATGTCGACCCTGTCGCACACCCGCCGCCGCGACAGCCATGAACAAATGGCCGACATCTTTAACGCCTTCGATCGGCAAACTGAGGCACGCTTCCTCACCGCTTTGGAAGAACGTGATCTTGAATCTGCCGAACGTATTAAAGCCCTGATGTTTACATTCGAAGATTTGGGCAATTTGGACGGCACCGCCATCCAAACCGTGTTGCAGCAAGTGGAAAAACCATTGCTCACTTTGGCATTGAAAGGCGCAAACGACGAAACCAAAGAGAAGTTCTTGGCCAATATGTCAGCCCGCGCTGCCAAGATGATGCGCGACGATATGGACGCCATGGGGCCTGTGCGGCTTAAGGATGTGGATGAGGCCCAATCTGGCATGGTGAACTTGGCCAAAGATTTGGCCGCGAAAGGCGAGATCGTCATCACTAAAGGCGGCAACCAAGAAGAGATGATTGGATAGGTGATGGCCCAACCCGCAAAATTCAACTTTGATTTGGACCTTTCAAAGGCCACCCGTGACTCGCAATTGATTGAGGATAAAGAACTCAATCAAATGCTAGAGCGTGCCCGTGCTGAAGGCCACGCCCAAGGCTATGCCGAAGGCGAACAAAGCGCGCAAACAGTGGCGTTGCAACAAATAGTGGCCGCAACCCAAAGCCTGGCCAACCAAGCCGGTGCCTTTAGCCAGGCCATGGACAAAGCCCAGAACGAGCATTTGGCCACCGCTGCCCAAATGGGGGCAACCGTGGGCAAAAAACTTGCCGCTCATCTGGTGGCGGCACAGCCCGAGACAGAAATTAAAGCCCTGTTGACCGATAGTCTGTCGACTTTGGGCAAGGCAGGCCATGTCGCCATTCGCTGCAATGAAGAATTGAGCACACACATCAAAGAGATTGCTGAAGAACATGCCGCCAATTCTGGCTTTGAAGGCCGCTTAATCATTTTAGGCGAACCCGACATTCCCCCCGGCGATTGCCGGATCGAATGGTCTGACGGGGGATTGGTGCGCGAATTCGCCACCATCGCCGAACAAATTGAGGGCAAGGTGGCCCAATATGTGCAGGCAAAAACCGGCCGCGCCCCCCATCCCGAAACTGCCAATGCAACTGATCAGCACCAAGAGGCAACACATGATTTGCCTGATGCCGACATGTTGATTGGAGAGGAAGTATAATGAGCGATACCGACGATCCCATCGAAAATGAAGATGGCCCTTCTCTAGCAGATATGGCCGATCAACTCGAAGAGATGCAACCTGGCGCCAGCGATACGCAGCAGGAAAGCAATGTGGAGAAAAACGCCTCCGATCTGGAAGCCGTTTTTGATGTGCCCGTGCGCATTTCTGCCGTGTTGGGCCGCACCCGCATGCCGGTCGCCAAATTGCTGCAAATGGATGCGGGCACCATTGTCGAGCTAGATCGGCAAGTGGGCGAGGCCATTGATATTTATGTAAATGATCGCCTGGTGGCGCGTGGTGAAATTGTGCTTGTGGAAAACAAGCTCGGCATCACCATGACCGAAATCATCAAGGCGAATTAGGAGTAATAAAATGCGACTTCTGATTATTGGCGCACTCGAAGGCCAATTAAGCGAAGCGACCAAACTGGCGATGGAAGGCGGCGCGAAAGTCGCCCACGCCGATAGCATCGAGGTTGCGCTGGCCAGCCTGCGCGCCGGACGCGGGGCAGACCTGTTGCTCGCCGATGTTATGGCCGATATTCCGGGCCTGTTGGCCGCGCTTGAAGCCGAACGCATCCACATTCCCGTGGTTGCCTGTGGCACAGAAACAAATGCAGCGGCGGCCGTAAACGCCATTCGCGCTGGGGCAAAAGAATATATCCCCTTGCCACCAGATGCGGAATTGATCGCCGCCATCATTCAGGCCGTTGCGCGCGAAAATTCTGATTTTGTGCATCGTGATCCAGCCATGGCCAAACTGGTCAAACTGGCGGATCAAATCGCCCCCTCCGACGCGAGCGTGTTGATCACGGGGGAAAGCGGCACCGGCAAGGAAGTGATTGCCAAATATGTGCACACCCACTCCAAGCGCGCTGCCAAACCATTCATTTCGATCAACTGCGCCGCCATCCCGGACAATTTGCTGGAATCTGAACTGTTCGGCCACGAAAAAGGCGCCTTCACTGGCGCCGTTGGCCGCCGGATCGGTAAATTCGAAGAAGCCAATGGCGGCACATTGCTGCTGGACGAAATCTCGGAAATGGACGTGCGGCTGCAAGCCAAATTGCTACGCGCCATCCAAGAGCGGGTGATTGATCGCGTGGGCGGCAACAAGCCTGTGCCCGTCGATATCCGCATCTTGGCCACCTCCAACCGCGATTTGACCCAGAGCGTAAAAGACGGTCATTTCCGGGAAGATTTGCTGTTCCGCCTGAATGTGGTGAATTTGAAAATCCCCGCCCTGCGCGAACGCCCCGGTGACATTCCTGTGTTGGCCGAGCATTTCATCAAGAAATACGCGCAAGCCAATGGCGTGGAGGAACGCCCCCTCTCCCAAGACGCCCGCCAAGAACTGGTGCGCGCGCCATGGCCGGGCAATGTGCGTGAGTTGGAAAACACACTGCACCGCGCGGTGTTGTTGGCCACTGAAGATGAAATCGATGCAGAAGCCATTCGCTTGCCAGATGGCACCGGCCTTGCCGATGCGGCAGCTGCCAACAATTTGGCCGCACAGGCTGCGCAAACGGCTGAAACCGCCGCGCGCGCCATGGTGGGCCGCACCGTTGCGGATGTGGAAAAAGAACTGATCCTCGACACGCTGGACCATTGCTTGGGCAATCGCACCCACGCCTCCAACATTCTGGGGATATCTATCCGAACATTGCGCAACAAGCTCAACCAATATGCTCAAGATGGGGAAATGATCCCCGCGCCGGGCGAGAATCGCGGCAGTGCAGCATAGTCAAAGGCAACAACGGTAAATGAGCGACAGCCAAACCACCGAAACAACTGAGCAACCAGTACGAACAAGCGGTTTTCCTTCGATCGGCCGCATGATCGAGCTGGTACGTCAGGGTGACTTTGCCCTCGCCATTGGTGTGATCTCCATCCTTGTGGTGCTGATCATGCCTATGCCAGCCATCATGCTCGATATGCTGCTGGCCGTGTCCATCGTGTTCTCTGTTTTGATCATGATGACCACTTTGTTTATCCGCACACCGCTCGAATTTTCCGCCTTTCCCACCGTATTGCTGATCGCGGCCATGATGCGGCTGGCGCTCAATCTGGCGTCCACCCGCCTGATCCTGGCCAATGGCCATTTGGGCACCGACGCCGCGGGCAATGTGATTGAGGCCTTCGGCAACTTCGTGATGCAGGGCAACTTCGTCATCGGGATTATCGTTTTTGCCATCCTGATCATTGTGAACTTCATCGTGATCACCAAAGGTTCTGGCCGGATCGCGGAAGTAGCTGCCCGCTTCACCTTGGACGCAATGCCCGGCAAGCAAATGGCGATTGACGCCGACCTGTCTGCTGGCCTGATTGACGAAAACCAAGCCCGCACCCGCCGGAAAAATCTTGAAGATGAAAGCTCTTTCTTCGGCGCCATGGACGGTGCCTCGAAATTCGTGCGTGGCGATGCCATCGCAGGGCTTTTGATCACCTTCATCAATATCGTTGCCGGGATCATTATTGGTGTCGGCCAACAACAATTGTCGCTCAACGAAGCGGCCAACAACTATACATTGCTGACCGTGGGCGATGGACTGGTTTCGCAAATTCCGGCCCTGATCGTTTCCACCGCCGCAGGCTTGCTGGTCTCCAAGGCCGGTGTGACCGGCAGCGCCAACCAAGCTTTGGGCGAACAGTTCTCCGGCTATCCCCGCGCATTGGGCATGACCGCCGGTGTGATGGCACTTATGGCCATTTTGCCCGGTATGCCCGCCATTCCCTTTTTGGCCCTGGCTGGCGGCATGGGCTATCTCGCCTATCGATCACGCGGCAAGATTGATAAGAAAGCCGCCGACGAGTTGGCTGAACAAACTGCCAAAGACGTGGAAGCCGATCCAAAATCCAAAGAGCCGCCGATCACTGACGCGTTGAAAATGGACGAGCTGAAGCTTGAGCTGGGCTATGGCCTGTTGTCCATGGTCAAGGAAGATGAGACCGGCACCGACCGCTTGACCGAACAGATCAAAGCGCTGCGCCGCCAACTGGCCACAGATATGGGCATTTTGATGCCCTCAGTGCGCATTCTCGACAATATGCAATTGCAGCCGAACCAATATGTGGTGCGCATCAAGGAAGTGGATTCCGGCGGCGGCGAGGTTTACCCCTCGCAATATATGGTGATGGACCCGATGGGCAATCAAATCGACATGCCCGGCACCCACACCATTGAGCCCACATTCGGACTGCCCGCCACCTGGATCGACAGTGGCCTGCGCGATGAGGCGGAGATCAAAGGCTATACCATTGTGGACCCTGCCTCGGTCATCTCCACCCATTTGACCGAAATTTTGAAGTCCAATGTCTCAGACCTTCTGTCCTACGCAAATGTGCAGGAACTGTTGAACAATCTTCCGTCCGAACAGCAAAAGCTGGTCGACGATATTGTGCCAAACCTGATTTCCGTTTCCGGCATTCAACGCGTGCTGCAAATCTTGCTGGGCGAGCGTATTTCCATTCGCGATCTGCCCACCATCCTTGAAGGTGTCGCCGAAGTTGCGGGCAGCGCAGCAACGGCCAAACAAATGGCCGAACATGTCCGCACCCGCCTATCCCGCCAATTGTGTGCCGCCAATTCTGGCCCTGATGGCAATTTGCCCATCATCACCCTGTCCCATGATTGGGAAAGCGATTTCGCTGACGCCATGGTGGGCGAAGGCAGCGAACGGCATCTGGCCATGGCGCCGTCGCGCCTGCATGAATTTATCCAAGCCGTGCAACAGGCCTTTGAAGAAGCCGCGCAAGTGGGCGAGCTGCCCGTGTTGATCACCTCACCCTCTATCCGCCCGCATGTGCGCTCCATTATCGAGCGCTTCCGGCCACAAACTGTGGTGATGAGCCAGAACGAAGTGCACCCGCGCGCCAAGCTAAAAACGATCGGCAGCATTTAGGAGCGTCACATGATTAAGGGCACCTGCCATTGCGGCCAAATCTCTTATGAATTTAACGACACGCCGCCCTATGCCAATCGCTGCAACTGCTCGATCTGCCGGCGCCTCGGCACTTTGTGGATCTATTCAGATGCCAGCAACATCAAGCTTGAAGGGCTGGATGACAGCACCAGCATCTCCTATTCCCATGGGGATAGGGAGCTGGACTTCCGCACCTGCAACAGATGCGGCACGACCATATTGTGGCAGCAACTGGCCACCCCAGGCGAAGGCCGCATGGCCGTCAATCTGAATATGGCCGATCTCGACGTGATCAACAGCATCCGCATCCGCCATTTTGACGGCGCGGATACATGGACGCATTTGGATTAGGAGTCGAAAAACGATCAGCTAGCTGATCTAGATCGTGCAGTTGAGCCTGTTCGCTTCCGCTGACAAACGTTCGAGATGATATTGATAACTGTATCTGGCAGATTCAGCTTTTGAAATGCGATGCAATAGATCTCGCTTTGCTGCTTCTAGTTTGGACTTTTTGATTTCCTTCGCCATGATATCAACCTGAATCTTTTCGGCAGAAATGCCCGCGGCTGCTGCGCTTGCCCCTCTGCTGGCCACAGTGGAGGCCATCAGCACGGCTTGCTGCTTTTGCAAGTCGAAAATCTCTTCATTTAATTCAGATAATTGATTTTCCACATTACTTTTTTGTGTGTAGAAGTCAGCAATTTTTTGACTAACTCCACGAATAAGCTTTTGATTTTCTCTAATCCCGTAGGACAAATCTCGACATTTTTTTGGATCTGTTTCAGTATTTGACATAAGTATCCTCAATTATTGGTGAGGACATGATTGTAATTTACCCCGAGACACCGGAGATAAGTTTCCGTGCGAAAAATACTAAATCAATGTTTTTTAAATGCTTTCTTGATTGTCATCTCAATGATTATGCCAACATCCCTGGCATTTGCCCTAGACTGGTCCTTTAAGGTTCATCCACATCCGCTCTTCGACGAACTGACCCAAGATGAACATGATGCGATCTTTGCGGCCATACGGGATGAAAGTGAGCGCGAATGCGCCAAGGCGCAGCGCCTGCAATTTCAAATATACCTGAAGCGCTATCCTTCATTTGCAGACACAGGCACTAGCGAAAGCCGGAAAAAGGCCTGGCTGCACCATGTTCTGGGAACGCCATTGGATGTGGAACGCACCTGCATACTGTTCGCCGAAGTCTCAAAGCTTATAGAGCTCACAAAAAATGCAGAAGAGACTGACTTCTTCTTCTGTGGCAAATTTTCCCGTCCCCCTGAATCCGCCAAAGAAGAAGAGATCGCCACCCTAATCCGCGAAATTTTCGGCTATATCCAGACGGATGAACCGGGCCGCGCCAACAAATTTCTCAGCTACAACGCCATCGGCCCCATCATCGAATTGCACCCGGATATCGAATATTATTATCGCGCACGCTTTACCCCGCCCGACTATATCGACAAGAAAAAAGTCATGCGCCAAACCGTGCACCCCAACCACAGCTTTTCTCCTGCCCGCAAGACGGAGCTGAATCAGGCGATTGAGGCGGGTGATGTGCAGCGGGTGATAGACACAATGGGCGATTGCTTTCGGTCCAAATAGGACTTCTGCCCATTGCGACGAAGGTGAGGACTAGCTGGTCAAAGGCGGTGCTGTGTGCCTGATCATTAAAGCCCGACCCGCCCCGCAAAGGGCAAAGACCAACAATAGGGCAGCAATCACCCCATAAAGACCGTTAAAGCCATAGCGGGTGATCAAAGCCATGCTGACGAAGGGCGAAATGATCTGCCCCAGAAACACCGACATGGTGAGCAGGCCGCCAGCGCGGCCGCGATGTTGCGCCGGGGTGACTTTTAAGGCGATGGCGACAAAATTTGGCATGACTGATGCAAAGCCCCAGCCCACCAGAATGGCGCCGATCAGGGCCAGCCAGAAATTGGCGGCCACCATCAACACCAGAAAACCTGCGGCCATAATGCCATAGCCGAGGCCAAGCGTGCCCGCTGCGCCAATGCGTTTGTGCAGGCGGGCATAAAGCAGCGCCGCTATGCCGCCGGAAATGGTGAGCGCGCCGAGCACATTGCCGGTGGCCAGTGCCGGGTCCAGCCCCATGCTTTTCAGAAAGAAGGGCAATTGGGTGGGCATCACAAAAAAGATCAGGCTGGTCAGCATTTGCAACAGGATCATGCCAAGCAAGACCAATGGCCAGCCCAGTTGTGGCGCAGGTCGGGCATTAGCACCGGTAGCCCGTTGCGCGGCGCTCAAGCGTGGTGGATCGACGATCACCCGCCACATCAGCGGCAAAAACAGCGCGGCCAGCCCATAGAGCAAAAAGGCAAATTCCGGCGCGATGGCCGCCAACAGCCCGGCCAGAAAGATCGCGACAAAACCGCCAAAATTGCGGGCGGAAATTTGCAGCCCCATCAATTGCTGGCGCTGGTCGCCTTCAAAATAGTCGCCAATCAAGGCGGTCTGGGCCGTCATGATCAGCGCTACGGCCACGCCCATCACCAAGCGGGATGCAAAGATACTGTTCAAATCCTGCAGGATCACGCCCGCCAAACCGCTGAGCACAAATAGTATAACGCCGGACAATAATAGCATCCGTCGCCCGACTCGATCGGCCAATATGCCGATAAACGGCGCAAACAGCACCACGCTGATGGAGGGTGCAGGCACCAATAACCGCGTCAGCAGTTCCACCTGCGGATGGTCGGCAAAGCGCAGTTCCAACCCGGCCAGCGCCGGGCTGATGGTGGCATTGGCCATGGTGGTGAGCGTGGCGGCCAACAACAGAGCGATGCCGCGCGGGTCGCGTAAAACGGAGGGGAAAGACAGAGAAAAAGGCATAGCTTATTCCTTCAAAAAGTGAGCCATGCCCTTTCATCTACAACTTCAAGTCAAGTTGAGGTCAAGCGCTTTTCCATCACGCCACATCAACTTTTTTAAAAAAAGCTGTCACACTTGGTCACCAATTGCTGTCTAACTCTTCATCAACACGCGAGGCGAACAAGATGACGCAAGAGATTTCGACACATATTGAAAACGCACAGCAAGGCGATGCGGCGGCATTGGATCATGTGGTGCGCCATTGCCAAGACCGCGTGCATCGGCTCGCCCTGCGCATGTTGGCAGATGAAGATCAGGCGCTTGATGCCACCCAAGAAATTCTTATTCGCATCATCACCAAACTGTCGACCTTTCGCGGCGACGCAAAATTTGACACCTGGGCCTATCGCATCGCCACCAATTATTTGCTGACCGCACGAAAAGTGCGGGCCAATGACCCGGCGTTGACCTTCAATCAGTTTGCCAGCGATTTGACGCAAGATCTGGTGGACGATCAGAACGCCGCGCCAGACGACCACACCATGATCAATGAGTTTCGCATCAAATGCACAATGGCCATGGGCCTATGCCTCGACCGAAACCATCGCGCCGCCTATGTGTTGGGCGACATTTTCGAGCTGGAGCACAAAGAGGCAGCCGAAGTTTTGGAAATCGAACCCGCCACCTTCCGCAAGCGATTGTCACGCGCCAGAGACAAAATCGTCGCCTTTACCGCACAATCTTGCGGGCTGGCCAATCCCAAAGCGCCCTGCCGCTGCAACAAGAAACTGCCGCATGCCTTGGCCACAGGCTGCGTTGCGCACAAACCCAACCCGATCTTTGCCGACGCGCCCAGTTACGCAGAGGCCAAAGAATATGCCCAGACCACTGTGGACGCACTTTTGGCCAGCAAATTACAAAATGCCACCGGATCACTCAAATCACCAAAAGACTTTGCAGTTGAGATTTTGAGCCTGGTGGAACCGCAGCACTAACCCACAACCAACTCAACCAAATCGGAGAATTTGATGAACCGTGTTTTCACCCGGGTGGCTTCGCTCGCCCTAATTTTGACCTCAACCCTTAATGCAAATGCAGGAGAACCAACCATGACAAACGCACAAAAAGCTGCCCTCACCGCCGTTGAACACATGACCAGCGCCTTTCAAAATGGCGACATTGACGGGGTGATGCAATCCTATGAGCCAAACGCCGCCGTGGTGTTTGAACCAGGCAAGCCGATCAATGATGCCGCCCAATTGCGCGCCATGTTTGCGGCGATGGCGGAAATCAAGCCGCAATTCACCTATAGCGGCCACGATGTGCATGTGGCGGGCGACATTGCCCTGCACATCGCCCCCTGGGATATGACCGGCACAGGCCCCGACGGGCAGGAAATCAAGGAAACCGGCCTGAGCGTATCTGTTTTGCGCAAGCAAGCAGATGGCACATGGAAATTGGTGATTGATGACCCCAATGGCAGCCATCTGATGGCCGACTAGTAAAATGGCCCCGGCATCACTATGTCGGGGCTTCTCTTTGCTCAGGACAGGCTTTGATGCACAAGGCCCAAAATCAGTCCATATAGACTGAACTGCACGAGGCTGGCGCTGGCTTCCACCCATGTCCACGAGGTGACAGAGGGGACGGCATATTTGGACGGCTCGACAAGGGCAATATAAAGCCCGAGAAAAGCGCCAAAGGTGAGAGACACAAGCAGCCCATCCAGAAGGCTTGGCTGGGCGCTATAAAGGCTTAGCGCCAAGGACATAATCACGCCCTGCACCACCATCACACTGATGCCAAGCGGCAAAATGGGATCAGCCCGCATAAAAGCGATTTTTCCATAATGCGCCTTGTTGATCGCAAAATGGGACAGGCCCTGCACGCCAAAGGTGACCACCACAAACGCCAGAACAGAGATTAAGTGTTTCAACATCTCGATCTCCTCCTATGCCCGCTGCCAGAGGGCGAGAACCGCCCCACCCGGATCGCGGATAAAACTGGCCGTACCCGCGGGGCCTTGCAGATTCTCCGCCAAAATGTCCGCGCCATATTTACCTGCGCGGCGCACGGCATCGGACAGCACTGGCACCTCCACATAAGGCACCCAGCCCTGAACGTCCGCCATCTCATCCGTGGTGCCGGCAAAGGGCAATTGCTCGCCCTGGCTCAACATACTGACCGGCCCCATATCCTTGGCCACCCACCCAAATAAATTTGCCAAAAAGGCTGTTGTTTCGGCCCTTTTGGGCCCGACATTATCAAACCATACAAATGGCACAAACATCATTTCCTCCAATTCACTTGCAAAATGCAAGTTAAATCTATGAAGTTCACTTTTAATTTGCAAGAGATTTTTTTCAGCCTATATTTGGGGAATGAAAAACCACAACAAAACAGACTGGGCAGGTTGCCCGGTGCGCTATGCTGCGGGCATCTTCGGCGACAAATGGTGCTTCATTCTGCTGCGGGATATTTTGCTGCACGGCAAACGCTATTATGGCGAGTTCCTGACGTCTGAAGAAAAAATCTCCACCAACATTCTGGCCAACCGCCTCGCCCATCTGGAACAAACGGGCATGTTAACCCGGCATGTCGACGCCCAGAAAAAAAGCAAGGTCTTTTACCTGCCCACGGCAAAGGCCCGCGCCCTCCTGCCTGCTTTTTTAAACATTATGGTCTGGTCGACCGAACATGACGCCCAGACCGAGGCACCGGACTCTTTTGCAAAGGCTATGCAGCAGGATCCCATCAAGACAGTTGAATATTATCAACGCCAGATTGATGCGGCCGATGCAAGATGTCACAGCACAAGCAACAGCTAACGCCGCGTCCGCGCCAACCGGAATCCAAGATCGTCTATGTCATATGTGGGATGGCTGCGCCGTCGATTGGTGGCCAGGCATCCGCGCTCCGGATCGTTCCAGCCGCCGCCACGAAAAATGCGATAGCTGCCATAGACTTCGGGGTCATACACGTCGAAACACCATTCCCAGACATTGCCCAGCATATCGCGCAAGCCAAAGGCGTTAGGCGCCTTCTGCCCCACCTCATGGGTTGTGCCACCCGAATTCCCCTTGAACCACGCGATCTCACCAATCTCGCCATAGAGCGGCGATGACTGCCCGCCCAACGCGGCAAACTGCCATTCTGCATCATGGGGCAAGCGGAACCCGTCTGCCAAAAGATCCTCGGTTACATGATCCTTGCTTTCGCCCATCTGATAAACAGGGCGCAAATCGAAATGGGTTGATATCTGATTGCAGAACTGCACCGCATCATACCAGGACACATGCTCTACCGGGTGATTTGCCCCCGTAAAGCGCGCCGGATTATTTCCGGTGACCTGATGGTAAAGCGCTTGTGTGACGGGATATTTGGATAAACAGAACGGTTTCAACTCAACTTGCCATTTGGCCTGAATGCGATCGTCGCGCAAATCGACGCGACCGCCTTCAAGCTCAACAAAGTCGGCTAAAACATCGTCCAAATCCAAATGGTCCACAGTGCGCTTTTCCCTTCATTTTAACACGCCGTATAGTTTACGGAGAGGCCGCCAAGGGACGTTTCCTTATAGCGGTTGTCCATATCTTTGCCGGTCTCGTACATGGTTTTGATGCACGCATCGAGCGAGATCACATGCACGCCGTCGCCATTGAGCGCCAGCGACGCGGCGGCAACTGCCTTAATGGCGCCAAGGCCATTACGCTCGATACAGGGCACCTGCACCAACCCGTTGACCGGATCGCAGGTCATGCCCAAATGATGTTCCAAGGCAATCTCAGAGGCATTTTCGATCTGCTCATTGGTACCGCCCAAAACGGCACAAAGCGCCGCTGCCGCCATGGCGGAAGCAGAACCCACTTCACCCTGACAGCCAACTTCCGCCCCCGAAATGGAGGCGTTGTGCTTGATCAAGCCGCCAATGGCCGCGCCCGCCAATAGCATCTCAAAGACTTTCTTTTGCGTCGCACCGGGCACATGATCCACATAATATTTGATGACTGCCGGAAATACGCCCGCCGCCCCATTGGTCGGCGAGGTGACAACCTGCCCCCCCGCGGCGTTTTCTTCATTCACCGCCATGGCGTAAAGCGAAATCCAATCATTGATGGCGTGTGGCATTTGCAAATTGGTGCCGCGCTCATCCAGCAATTTGCGTTTCACCCCTGCCGCACGCCGCCGCACCTTCAATCCGCCGGGCAAAATACCATCTGAACCAAGGCCACGATCAATACAATTGTCCATCACTTCCCAGAGCTTTTTCAACCCGATCTCAAGATCGGTCTCGCTCATATGCGACAGCTCATTGGCGCGCTTCATTTCAACAATGCTTTTGCCGCTCTTCTTGCCCATCTCCAGCATCTGATCGGCATTTTTAAATGGATACGGTACGGACACCACATCAGTGACGGGCAATTGCTCAGAGGATTCATATTCATCCTGGGTCATGACAAAGCCACCACCTATCGACAAATAGGTCTGGCTATAGCGCACCTCGCCCGCCTCATCCCGCAGGCTCAACACCATCGTGTTCGGATGGGCCAAATCCTGGCTGTCATAGTCAAAGACAATGGCATTGTCGCCCTCAAGGCCGATCTTAAACCCGGATACAGGTTCAATCATCTTGCCGATGCGCAGCAATTCCAGCTTGTCTTCCGCCTCGTCGCGATCAAATGTTTCTGGCGAAAAACCCAGCAGCCCAAACAGCACAGCTTGATCCGTCGCGTGGCCCTTGCCTGTAAACGCGAGTGAACCTTGCAACTGGCATTCAATGTGGCAATGATCGCCGCGATCAAAGCGGCCTTTGTTTTTGATAAGATGTTCCAAGAACTGATTGGCGGCAACCATGGGTCCCATCGTGTGCGATGAAGACGGGCCAATCGAGACTTTAAAAACGTCGAAGACGCTTACAAACATTTCAACTCTTCCCTAGCATATCGCAATACTCAAAATTGCTATGCAATCTTGGATGCATTTGTTTTGCTATAGGAGTAACGTTGAAAAGGAGGCAGTGCAAAGAAAATTACACCGCCTCCAAATATACTTTCGTTGAGGGACGAACTTAACCGCCCACAAGCATCTGATAGATAGTGCCGAACAAGATCGCACCGCCAATGCCAAGGCCCAGATAAAGAGCAAAAATCTGCTTTTTCACCAGCGAAAAGACCGCGGTCATGGCCGGGATAGAGCTCACAGACCCGGCGATCATAAAGCTCATCGCCGCGCCAACGCTCATGCCTTGATCCAGCAAGCCATTCACCAGCGGCACCGCGGCATAGGAGTTGAGGTAAGCAGGGGCACCCACAAGGGCGGCCAAACCGATGGGCAAAATGCCCTCGCCGCCAACAAATTGCGCCACCAAAGAGGCCGGCACATAGGTGACCAGCAAGGCTTCAAGCACATAGGCAAAGGCCAACCATTTGCCCAAAAATTTGAGGTTATTCAGGCTTTCGGTCTTGAACACATCCACGCGTGGTGCCTCTTGCCAGAATGTCCATTTGGGTGTGCTGGAAAATTTCGATGCGCCGCATGTTGATTTGCGATAGCTCGGCTTGAGCGGATCAGCCAACGCGCCACGCTTGCCGATAAATTTGAGACCAAAGCCCCCGAGCAACCCAAGCGAAATCGCAAACACGGCTTTGGAAATCGCAAACTCCCAACCCAGAACAGACCCAGTGATGACGAAGGTGGGCGGGTCAATCAAAGGGGACGACAGCCAAAAGGCCATAACTGCCGAAATTGGGGCACCCACGGTCAACAAGCCAGCGATAAAGGGGATCACCTGACATGAACAAAAGGGTGCCAACCCGCCCACCAAAGCGGCCATAAAAATCATTTGCACTTCACGCCCCTCAAAGGCCTTGCCAATAACGCCTTCAGCGCCAGTGGCTTTGAGGTAGCCAATCAGCAGAACCGCCACCATCAAAAACGGCAAGGTGGACAAAAAGGCTTCAATGGCGAACCGCACGATGGGGCCGAAGTTGGCCCAATCGAGCACGGCCACCAGCGCCAGAATGATCGCGATCATTATCGGCACTTGCGTGAAAAACTTAAAGATATTGCCGGGGGTGACCGGCTGACGTGCTGAAATATCAGACATTGCTTTTTTCCTTTGAAGCAGCAGCCAAACTTGGTTCGGTAAGGCACGCATCGGCGCAGCATTGATCAACAATGAAGCTACCCACATGGCCCAAAAAGTCGAAATTGGCGCGATTGACGATGGTTCGGCCCTGCTTTTCCTGATCAATCAGACCCGCCGCCGCCATAAATTTAAGATGATGATTTAGCGTGGAGGCGGGAATGCCCGTGCGCGATTGAATATCACCTACCAACAGCCCGGCATCACCTGCACGCGCCAAACAGAGCAACACTTGCAACCGGGGTTCCGACCCCATGGCCGAAAAGGCTTGCGCCGCGCGTTCAATTTCAACAGTCATGGTCTTTATCCATTTCAATTAATATTTCTATATTTCTATATTTCTAGATATATCGAAATATTAGAGATGTCAATGGCAGTGGAAAATGAAATGCGTTGGGAAAAATTGGAATGACAGAAACTCTACCGCCCGTGAAAGCGCTTCCAGACATTGCCATTTGTCAAAGCTTAATCATCGTCACGAGGTATTGCTGAATATCCTATATCGGAGATTCTTTCCGTCTCGTCTGGCGGCAGACCTCTCCACTTATCTTGGCGGCTATCGCCAAAGGAAAATATCGGCAGAAACAGAAATGCGAAGCCCGCAATCCATATGTAGAGACGCGCAAAATCAGGCCCAGTCAGCGCCGCAACAATAAAGAGCGCCAGCAAGATTACATCTACAACCCAGTCTTTCTTGATTTTTTTCATCCACCTAGCCGCCAAAATTATTAGGCCAAGCACACTGCACCCCAACAAATACATCGCCGGCGCAATATGGGTTGGATATTGTAAAGGAAAGAACACCTCGAAATACAACGCGCTCCCCGCCCAAACACAGATTGCAGACGCCGCCATTAAGATGAGCGACAGCAATTGGTGGCGAATATGCATAAAATCAATCCTAAATAGTGTTTTATCTAAATAGACCCTCGATAATTTTGCCACAGCTCAGAATTAATCGCTAGCTTGAGCAACAAAAAGATCGCGCCTCATTGCCATCCAGCCCAATAGCTGAAATTCTGTGCGGCTCTCCTGAGCACAATCCTGTTCGATATCAGCCTTTGGCCTTGCACAATGTTACGTCGTTTTTTTAGCTATTATGCGCCCTATAAGGGTTTGTTTTTCCTCGATTTTGGCTGCGCCGTGCTTGCGGGCCTGTTGGAGCTGGGCTTCCCCGTGGCTGTCCAAGCCTTTGTGGATCAGCTCTTGCCCAGCCAAAACTGGACGCTGATTTTCGGCGCCGCGGCGCTGCTCCTGCTCATCTATTCCGTGAATACCGGGCTGATGGGCGTGGTGAACTATTGGGGGCACGCTTTGGGCATTTCCATCGAGACGGACATGCGGCGGCAAGCGTTCGACCATATCCAAAAGCTCAGCTTCAGCTATTTCGACAATCATAAAACTGGCAACCTGATCACCAACGTCACCAAAGATTTGGAAGAGGTGGGCGAAATTGCTCACCACGGCCCGGAAGATTTGTTTATCGCCATCATGACCTTTGTCGGCGCCTTTGCGCTGATGTTTATGGTGCATTGGAAACTGGCGTTGATTTCCGTGTTTGTGGTGCCGATCATGACGTGGACAATTGGCCATTATGGCACCCGCATGACGCAAAATATGCGCACACTGTTTCGGCAAGTGGGCGACTTTAACACCCGCATCGCAGAAAGCGTTGGCGGCGTGCGCGTGGTGAAAGCGTTTGCCAATGAGGACCATGAGCAAAAGCTGTTTGAACACAATAACGAAAATTATCGCAGCACGAAGCTGAGTGCCTATCGCTATATGACAGCGAGCATCGCCCTCACCTATTTCAACACACGCTTTATCATCGTGCTGACCATGCTGGCAGGCACCTATTTCGTGACCATTGGCGAGTTGAGCTATGGCGGTTTTGTCAGCTTTTTGCTGCTGGTGAACCTGTTCTTCCGCCCGATTGATAAGATCACATCGGTGCTGGAAAGCTACCCAAAAGGCATTGCAGGGTTCCGCCGCTTTACCGAACTGATCGATACGCGCCCCGACATCGCCGACCGCCCCGATGCCAAAGAGCTGGGCCACGTCAAAGGTGACATCGCCTACCAAAATATTCGCTTCGGCTATGGCGACGATAAGATTTTCAATGATCTGTCTTTCAACATCAAGGCTGGTGAAACCATCGCTTTTGTTGGCCCCTCCGGCGCAGGCAAAACCACACTCTGCTCGCTGCTCCCCCGCTTTTATGAACTGGACGGTGGTGCCATCACCATTGACGGCATCGACATTCGCGACGTGACGCAAAAATCGCTCCGCGCCCAAATCGGCATTGTGGCGCAAGACGTATTTTTATTCGGCGGCACCATTCGCGAAAACATCGCCTATGGCAAACTGGACGCCAGCGACGACGAGATCATGGAAGCGCTGAACCGCGCTGCCCTCGACACCTATGTGCTGTCTTTACCTGAAGGCTTAGACACCGTTGTGGGCGAACGCGGCGTGAAATTGTCTGGCGGGCAAAAACAACGCTTGGCCATTGCGCGGATCTTTTTGAAAAATCCACCCATTCTGGTGCTGGACGAGGCCACATCCGCTCTGGACACGGCCACAGAAGTTGCCATTCAAAACGCGCTGAATGAGCTATCGAAAGGCCGCACCACGCTGGTGGTCGCCCACCGCTTGGCCACCATCCGCAATGCAGATCGGATCATGGTGGTCAGCAATAACCAGATCGTTGAGCAAGGCAGCCACGAAGAGCTGTTGGCGAAACGGGGTGCCTATGCGGAGTTGCATTTCGCGCAATTTGGGGCCGGATAGCGGGGCAATTTACGCCCCCGCGTCCTGATGCCCGATCAATTGCGGATCGGTGCAGGGTTCGTTGTGGGCTTCGATTTCCAGCGTGACATGAACGATGTCGAATTGATCGTGAAGTTGTTTTTTGAGGGCATCGCGCACCCAACCAGCGGCCTCCACATCATTGATATCCAGCACCAGATGCACGCTCAATGCGCTTTGATGTTCCTGCATCCGCCAGAAATGCACATGATGCACATCACGGACCCCGTCCGCGTTGCGCATCAGTTCAATCACGGCATCAAGATCAACCTCCTCCGGTGCGCCCAGCATCAAAATGCGGATCACGCCGCCAATTTCGGCAAAGCTCTGCCACAAAATATAGCCCGCAATCAAAAGCGTCACCGCTGGGTCAATCAGCCGCCAGTCATATAAAAGGATCAGTGTGCCCGCAAAGATCACCGCGACAGAACCAAGCGCGTCGGCCACATTGTGCAGGAAGGCGGCGCGAATATTTACGCTGGTTTTTGACAGGGCAAAAGTGAGCAAGGCGGTGATGACATCCACCACCAGCGCGATGCCGGCAATGATCACAATCAACCAGCCATCCACCGGCTGCGGATCAAAAAACCGCATCACCGCTTCATAGGCGAGATAAAGGCCAATCACGATCAAAGTGGTGTAATTGATCAGCGCTGCCACCACTTCTGCCCGGCCATAACCAAACGTCATGCTTTTATCGGCTGGGCGGCGGGCGATCTTACGCGCCACAAAGGCGATGATCAGCGAAATCGCATCGGAAAAATTGTGCAGCGCATCGGCAATCAACGCCAAACTGCCCGCAAAAATGCCCCCAACAATCTGGGCCACGGTCAACCCCATATTGACCAGAATGGCCCACAAAACCTTCGCGTCCCCATCATTCGGGTCCACGTGATGATGGTGGTGATGCCCCATAATCCTACTCCAGATTACTTGGTGCGCTCGGGCCGATAGCCGAGCAACCGCAACGCATTGAGGGTGACCAAAACCGTGGCCCCTGTATCGGCCAAAATGGCGATCCAAAGTCCCGTAAAGCCGAAAATGGTGGTCACCAAGAACACCGCTTTAAGCCCCAGCGCAATGGTCACATTTTGCTTGATATTGGCCATGGTGGCGCGGGCAAGGCGAATTTTCCCTGGCACATCGATCACCCTGTCCCGCAGGATCGCGCCATCTGCTGTTTCCAATGCCACATCCGTGCCGGACCCCATGGCAACACCCACATGTGCTTGCTTGAGCGCGGGCGCATCATTGATGCCATCGCCCACCATCATCACCAGATCATTTTGGGTGAGGCGCTTAATCTCCTCAAGTTTGTCTTGCGGCAACATTTCTGCGCGATAGTCCATGCCGAGATCACCCGCAATGGCGGCAGCCGTGCGCGGATTATCGCCTGTGAGCATCACCGAAGTAATGCCCATTTGCTTGAGCTGATCGATGGCCGTTTGGGCATCGGCGCGGGGTTCATCCCGCAAACCAATCAGCCCAAGCGCATTGCCGTCGCGGTAAACCGCAACCACAGTTTTTCCCGCCGCCTCAATTTCCGCGGCCATTTCCAATTGTTCGGCGGAGAGCACCCCTTCATCAGCAGCAAATTTGGGGCTGGTGACAAAGGCAAATGCACCCTCCACTTGCGCCTTCACGCCCTTGCCTGCCAAAGCCTGTTCCTGACTGGACCGTGCAATGGCCAAGCCCTGCGCCTTGGTGTGGTTCACAATTGCTTCCGCCAACGGATGGCTTGAGCTTTGTTCCACCGCCGCAGCAAGGCGCAACAATTCGTCCTCGCTGGCGCCCAAACTGACAATATCGGTGATCTCCGGGCGGCCATGAGTTAGCGTGCCGGTTTTATCAAACGCCACCCGCGTGACTTTGGCAGCAGCCTCGATCACCGCGCCGCCCTTCATCAACAAGCCGCGCTTTGCCCCTGTGGCCAATGCCGAAGCAATGGACGCAGGAACCGAAATCACGAGGGCGCACGGACAGCCGATCAACAACAGCGCCAGGCCACGATAAATCCATGTGCCCCAATCTTGCGCGAAGGCCAATGGCGGCACCAGCACGACGAGCACCGCAACGCCAATAATGGCGGGCATATAATAGCGCGAAAATCGATCAATAAAACGCTCTGTCGGCGCACGGGCGCTTTCTGCCTCCTGCACCAATTGAATAATGCGGGCAATGGTATTTTCTTCCGGGTCTTTGGTGACCTTCACCCGTAAAGTCGACTCAGTGTTGATGGCCCCGGCAAACACATCGTCGCCGGGCCCTTTGGCGCGCGGCACGCTTTCCCCGGTGACCGGACTTTCATCAATGCCGCTATGACCCTCTGCGATCTGGCCATCCGCAGGCAATCGATCGCCGGGACGCACAATCACCACTTGGCCGATCCGCAGATTGGCGGCAGGCACTTGGCGCGGCCCGCTATCGGTTTCCAACAATGCGGTTTTGGGCACCAAATTGGCCAAGGCCTTGATGCCTTCGCGGGCCCGATTGGCGGCCACACCCTCCAGCAATTCGCCAACAGCAAATAAGAAGACCACCAAAGCAGCTTCTTCCGCTGCATTGATAAACAAGGCGCCTGTGGCGGCGATACTCATCAACATCTCAATAGTGAAGAACTGACCGCTTTGCGCCATGGCCAGCGCCCGCCGCGCAATCGGGAACAGTCCGACCACGCAGGCAACAATAAAAGCCCAATGGCCAATTTCCGACCCGGTCGTCAAACTGATGATCCATGCTGCAGCAAGCAACAAGCCGGTGCCAACCACCAGCTTGCCCTTGGGCGACTGATACCATTTCGGTTGCGGCGCAGGGGGACGAACGCCTGCATCTAAATCATTATGACCGTCGTCGACATCGGCCGCCTGCACGCCAAAACCGAGTTTTTGGATTGTTTTCTCAATGTCACCACGCGGCGTTTGCGCTTCATCCAATGTCAGGCGCAATCGCTCATTCATCAGCGCGACATCAACCTCTTCAACGCCGGGCAAACGATCTAAAGCCGTTTTGATTTTATTGGCGCAAGACCCGCAATCCATGCCGGTTACAGTCCATTCGCACACTTCATTTTTGACGCGGTCCATATAGCTTTTCCATCTCGTTCGCCGATGAGTCGCTGATAAAGATAGGACCTCAAGTGACTAGAGATTCAAGCCCTTATTTCAAAATTATTTCCACAGCCGAAAACCTCGCCTGCACAAAATTCACATAACAGGACTTAAAAACTCATATTAAATATGGACTCCTGTTTTAATATGAGTTATCCGCTCCACTTAAAGGTCGCACCACCCACTTATCCGTTCTGGAGAAAACAAATGCTACGCTCTTTTCTTGTTGCCGCCTCCCTGTTGGCAACGCCTGCATTCGCCGAAACTGTGACCGTTGAAACCTATAAAGGCGACGTCGAAATTCCCGCCAACCCCGCAAAGATCGCTGTTTATGATGTGTCGGCCCTCGACACGCTGAACGCCCTTGGCGTCAAAGCCGATGGGGTGTTGACCCCGTATTATGTGTCCTATCTGGATGGCGCGGTTGAAGGCGCGGAACCCGTCGGATCTTTCTTTGAGCCAGACTTTGAAGCGCTGGCGGCGCTTGATGTGGATCTGGTGGTCGCCGGTGGCCGCTCTTCCACCCATGTGGACGCGTTCAACAAAATCGCCCCCACCATCGATATGACCATCTGGGAAGATACCGTGGGCCAAGGGCTAGACCGGTTGGCCGCCTATGGCGAGATTTTCGACAAGCAGGACAAAGCCGCTGAACTGGCTGAAGCCTTCAAAGCCAAACTGGACGAGACCAAGGCGCTGCTTGACGGCGAGGGCAAAGCCCTGATCCTGATGACCAATGGCCCAAAAGTGTCCGCCTATGGCGCCAGTGGTCGTTTTGGCTGGTTGCACACCAATCTCGATCTGGAAGAAGCTGCCAAGGATGTGGAGCAATCCACTCATGGCGAAGCCGCCAGCTTTGAATTTATCAAAGACACCAACCCCGACATTTTGATCGTGATCGACCGTTTGGCCGCGATTGGGCAGGATGGCGAGAGCGCCAAAGCCACATTGGACAACCCGCTGGTGCATGAAACCAATGCCTGGAAAAACGGCCAGGTGGTCTATCTCTCCTCCGCCCCGCTTTACATTGCAGGCGGTGGCATCCAGTCCATGAACATCATTCTGGACGATATCCAAGCCACCTTTAAAGGCGAGTAAGCCAAATGAAACGGGGGGCGACCATACTCATGGCCCTTTTGGTGCTGTTGGGCGTCGCCACCCTTTCGCTTTTTGTCGGGGTGATCGATCTTCACCCGAAGCAGCTGCTGAACCCGGCGGAGCTGGAGCTGCTGATGATCAGCCGCCTGCCCCGCACTTTGGCCGTGTTGATCACCGGCAGCGCCTTGGCGGTGTGCGGCACCATCATGCAACTTCTGGTGCGCAACCGGTTTGTGGAGCCGATGACAGCGGGCACGGGCCAAGGCGCGATGCTGGGCATTTTGATCGCCATTCTCTATTTCCCCACCACACCGCTGATCGCGCAAATCTCCATCGCCGCCGCCACGGCGCTGGTCTCCAGCATCGGCCTGATGCTGATCGTCACCAGACTGCCCGCGAGCAAACCGCTTTACATTGCACTGGTCGGGTTGATCTATGGCGATATTATCGGCGCGGGCGTCACCTTTGTCGCCTATCAGGCGGACCTGCTGCAATATATTGAAATCTGGACCACAGGCGAGTTTTCCGGCGTGTTGCAGGGGCGCTATGAAACCTTATGGGTCGCGGCCATCGTTGCGCTGCTCGCTTATCTGATCGCCGATCAATTTGCCATTGTCGGTATGGGCCGCACCACGGCCATCAGCCTCGGGCTGAACTATAATCAAGTGGTGGTGCTGGGGCTGATCACCATTTCTATCGTCACGGCATTGACCGTGGTCACCGTGGGCATGATTCCCTTTGTCGGGCTGGTGATCCCCAATATTGTCTCCCGCCTTTATGGCGACAATGCACGGCGCACCCTGCCCATCACCGCCTTTTTCGGCGCCAGCCTGGTGCTGGTCTGCGACATTATCGGGCGGCTGGTGCGCTATCCGTTTGAGATTCCAGTGGGCACCATTATGGGTGTGGTCGGGGCGCTGATCTTTTTGTGGATTCTCTATGGGCGGGGACGCCATGCCCGTTAAACGTCTTTCGCTTTTGGCCCTGTTGCTCGCCCTCGCCATGATCGCGTACATGACCATCGGGTCGCGCGGCAATTGGGACTTTGTGCTCGCGTTCCGTGGGGCAAAATTGCTGGCGATTATCGCCGTGGGCGTGGCCGTTTCCACCTCCACCATGCTGTTTCAAACCATCGCGCAAAACCGTATCCTCACCCCCTCCATCATGGGCTTTGACGCGCTTTATGTACTGATCATCACCATGATGGTGTTCTTTGTCGGCGGTCAGGGCATGCTGTCGCTCGGTCCCTATGGCCTGTTCGCCCTGAACACATTGTTGCTTCTGCTCGCCGCATTTCTGCTGTTCGGCACGCTGATCTTCGAACATGGGCGCGACCTGACCCGGATGATTTTGACCGGGGTGATTTTGGGCACCCTGTTCCGCTCACTCACCAGCTTTGCCACCCGCATGATCGACCCGAATGAATATGCCCATATTCAGATCGCCTCCTATGCCAGCTTCAACAGTTTTGATATGGAGCTGCTCTATATCGGCGTCGCGATCATTATCGCCTGCCTAGCCTTTGTCTGGACGATCCGCCACCGGTTGGATGTGATTTCTCTCGGCTATGATGTGGCGATCAATCTGGGAGAAAATGTACGGGCCGTGCAATTGCTGGCGCTGGCGGTGATCGCCATTCTGGTGTCCGTCTCCACTGCGCTTGTTGGGCCGGTGGCCTTTTTGGGGCTGCTGGTGGTCTCCATCGCCCATCTGGTCACCCCAAGCCCTTATCATTCGACGCTGTTGCTCAGCTCCGCCCTGATCTCCTGCCTCATTCTGGTGGGCGGGCAAACCCTTATGGAACGGGTGCTGCAGATGAGCACCCCACTTGCCGTCATCATCGATTTTGTCGGCGGCCTCATCTTTTTGCTGCTATTATTGCAAAGGTTGAAAAAATGATTTCAGTGCAGAACCTCACCCATCAATTGGGCCAGCAAACCATTCTGAATGAGTTGAGCCTGATCATTCCCAAGGGAAAAGTGACGGCGCTGGTGGGCGCCAACGGGGCGGGCAAATCCACCCTCTTGTCGCTGATCGCCCGGCTGATGAAACTGCAAAAAGGCCAGATCGTGATCGACAATATGAGCGTGGGCGACACGCTATCCGGTGGCCAGCGCCAACGCGCCTATGTGGCCATGACCTATGCGCAGAACACTGATTATATGCTGCTGGATGAGCCGCTGAACAATATGGATATTGCCGCCTCCCGCGCGCTGATGCGGGTGCTGCGCGATCTGTGCGAACATCATGGCCGCACTATCGTGATCGTATTGCACGACATCAATTATGCCAGCGCCTATACCGACAACGTGGTGGCCTTGGCTGAGGGAAAGATCGACCAACAGGGCACGCCGCTAGACGTTGTCACCAGCGCCTTCTTGCAACGCATCTATGGCACGGCTGCCAAGGTGCATATTCTCGACAATCGGCCCTTTGTGCAGGTGTAAAAAATGCGGCGCCGTAGCGCCGCATCCTGAAATCTATTCGCCAGCCAATTGCTTGATCTTGGCCAGCACCGGATCAGTCTCGCCGCTGGCGTAAGACGCGCCAAGAGGCACTTTAATATCCACCGGCACCCCGACCGCTTCATATTGCACACCATCCGCTGACAAATATTGCTCATTGGACAGGGTGGCGATCCAGCCATTGGGCAGAACAGCAAAGAACTGGTCGGACAACATGCCATTGGTGGGCTCACCCACAAGCTGCACCTGATCCAGCTGCGCCATGGCCAAGGCAAAGGTTTCCGCCGCGCTGATGGTCAGCCCGCTGGTAAGCACATAGATATCTCCTGCAAAAGGCGTGTCGGTTTGCGGCTCAATCGCAATATCGCTCAATTCGATATATTCGCCCCGGTGCCAGACATTTTTCTCAAAAACTTTTTGCACCTGGCTGGTGAAATGGCCCGCAACCACCAGCCCGGCGGTATCGTGCCCGCCCAGATTGGCCCGCACGTCAATCACCAGTGTCTTTTTATCCTGATGGCGCTGCAAGATCTTGTCCACGGCATCGCTCAGACTGGCAAACCCGCCGGCTTCGTCCTCCAGCCCCTCAAAGCTGTTGATCCGCAAATAGCCGATCTGCGGGGTCAGATCACCACTGACCAGAATATCGTTCGCGTGATGCTCAATATTGCTCAGTTGAGCGTCAGGTTGCTGCGCCAACACCGGTACATCCTCTTCCTCAAGGTCAGCGGCCCATTCGGGCTTTTGCACCGCGGTGAAATAGCCCACCGGCGAAATTAAAGAGACATGCCCGTCATCAAAGGGCGCCAGCATCGACTGCAAAATGCCGAACAGGGCTTGGTCGTCAGCATCGGCGGTGACTTGCGGCCGATAAGTGTCATAGGCCTGCTGCCAATCCACCTGCCGGGCATCAAAAAAGGCAAAGTTTTCATCAAAATAGTGCCACAATGTCTCAAAGGTCGCATCAGGCGTACCCTCGGTTAGGGTGGCGCAGTGGGCGGGCAAAGCGGAGCGCCGCTCGGCCAGCACCGGGTTCAGTTTGCCCAGCTCAAAGGCCAGCTTATCCCCCTGCAGATGCAGTTCAAAATCACTGGCGCCCATCATCGCGCCAACGCCGGGCATGGTGGCCTGCTGCAGGGTGATCGCATCATCGCGATAATCGATGCCGCCCACCTCAATCATGTTTACACAGGTCTCATCAGTGACCTGATAGATGCGGGCTTTTTCCGGCCCCAGATCATACCAAAGGCCATAACCGATAGATTGCCAGACGCCGCTGACGGACTGGTCATTTGCTTGAGCTGGCATGCTGAATAAAGCGCAGCCGGTTAGGATTGCAGAAACGGCCAAGCCGCCTCGCAAGGCAATATTTGACATTATAATCTCCAGTTTTGATTGCGGCCGCGCGTAACCGCCCTTTGCAGAAGGGCATCACGCCACGCTCTGCTGCACGGGAGATGGGCATCAACTTGGCAATGTCAAGAAAAAGACCCGCAATGTGCTGGATTTATAGTAAAAGCAGGAACGACTCTGCGCCTATTCGTCTATCTTGCCGCGCAGTTTTTTGACTTCGCCCCGCGCCTTTTTCGCCTCAATCCGGCGCCGCACCGAGGCACGAGTCGGTCGGGTGGGTACGCGACGTTTTGGCTTTTGTGTGGCTTTCTGGATCAGATCGACCAATCGCTCGCGGGCAATCTCGCGGTTACGGGCCTGCGATCGTGTCTCCTGCACGAAGATCACCACCGCCCCTTCCTGCGTCCAGCGCCGCCCGGCCAGCCGCTTCAACCGCCGCTTAACTGGATCAGGCAAATTTGGCGACCGCTCTGCCTCAAACCGCAATTCCACCGCTGTGCTGACCTTGTTCACATTCTGCCCGCCCGGCCCACTGGCCCGGGTGAACTGCTCAGACAGCTCCCACTCTTCAATTGTGATCTGGTCGTTGATGCGCACGAGGCTTACCTTTGTCGATTTCCCATCACGCAAGAACAAACATATACTGTAAGCAAAAGCAAAGGGAGGTGGACCATGACGGCAAACAAACCAGCAAAAGGCGCGTTGGTGGTGGGCGCCACCGGCGGCATGGGTCAGGCGATTGCCTTGGCCCTGGCCGAACGGCAATATCAGTTGGTGCTGGTGGGGCGCGATGAGAAGGCGCTGGCGGATCTAGCGGACCGCTGCGCCGACCTCGGCGGCACCGCCTTCACCGCCGCGATAGACATTAGCGACACCAGCTCACTGCCTGACAAAATCGAAGCTGAGATCGCCAAACTCGACCAGCTTGAACTGATGGTGCACTGCGCCGGCACTTATGCCGGGGGAACGGCAGACGAAGCTGATCTGGCCGCGTGGGACCACGCGCTCGACACCAATTTTCGGGCCTTTGTGCATATATCCCGCACCGCGTTGCCCGCGATCAACAAGTCGGGCCATGGGGCCGTGATCTGCATTGGCTCGCTCGGCTATGCCGGGCCCGCCATACAGGTGGCCAGCAAGCAGGCGCTGGCGGGATATTGCGAGCGCCTGTTTGAGGATGTGCGCGAATATGGCACCAAAGTGTGCCTAATCCGCCCCGGCTTTGTGAACACAAAATTCGTGAACAGCGCACGGCTGGACCGGGCGAAAATGGTGCAACCTGACGATATTGCCCGCACCATGTTCTATGTTTTGGATATGCCGCCAACCAGCTGCCCCTCAGAGATCAAGCTGCGGCCGCAATTCACGCCCTATAAAAAGGGCTAAGGCGCATCAAGGCAAATCGTAAAGACCCAACTGGTTGCCGAACGGATCGGTGAATTCGCTATAAATCACAATGCCGGGCACTTCGATGGCCTCGCCCACATCAATGCCCCGTTCGGCATATTTGGCCTGGGCCGCGTCCATGTCTTCAACGAGAAACCGCAGCACAGTGCCCGCTTCCGGCATTTTTTCGGCTTCATAAAGCTGCAGCCACATATTTGGCGTGGCCCGCAACTCGACAATGCCGGGGGCGGGCTCCATCACCTCGGAGTCCGGGCCGAGAAAATCACCGTACCACGCCTTCGCCTCAGCCAGTGAGGTGACCGGTACGGCCACTGTGGCCTCGCCAAAACCTTGTGCCCACCCCGGCGCTGAAAGCGCCAATCCGAACATAATCGACAATGCAATTTTACGCATAAGTGCCCCCTAGCTCAGATCTTCGGCCAGCATCAGCGCATTGCCATCAGGATCGTAAAAGGTGGCGGTTTTGACCATGCCTTCGACCACATCGGTTTCGCCATCAAATTTGACGCCAGCGTCTTCCAGTTTCGCCCGTGCCGCATCCAGATCAGCAATGCCAAAAACCGGCACGCAATTGCCCGGCACCGGTTCCATATGCTCGCCCATGCCAATCGTTACGCCCTTGGTGTTGGTCTGCAGCTCTGACCAGCCCGCTTCGTCGGCATGATACATGGTTTCAAAGCCAAGCATGTTTTGGTACCAATCGGCGCTGGCATGACGATCTTTGACCGAAAGCGCGATCGTGATGGTATCGTTTAACGAAATAAGAGACATGAGCTTTTCCTTTGTCTAAAAATATGGTAACTATAAATAATGGACATTAAGCATCTTGTCAACATCACTTCGCGGGCTTGGTCAGTGCCAATTTTGGCGGCGCTGCATGCGGGCGTGGCAGGCCGGCAAGCGCCGCTCATCACCGCGACAGGCGCCGGGCGCACCGCGTTTGCGCAAAGCATGACGCATTTGATCGAGATGGGGCTGTTGGAGCGCAACCCCGGCCATGGCCACCCGCTGCGCCCCGAGTTTAGGCTGACCACACCCGGCAGGATCGGCGCAGAAATCTCTCATCAGATATGGACATTGGCAGGCGAAGAAAATCGCGACCTGTTGCGCAAATCATGGACCCTGCCCGTTCTGGCCATTGTCCACACCCCGCATCATTTTAATGATATTCAGCGCGCCCTTGCGCCGATAACAGACCGTGCCCTCTCCCAAGCCTTAAAGGCACTGGAAGAGCGCAATTGGGTCCACCGGGAGGTCGACCAGGAGGCCCGCCCGCCCCGGCCAATTTACAGCGCCGCCAGCACGGGCGCCGAAATCAGCGCCATCATGGCGCCGCATCTCGCCTAGAATTAGAACCGCGCCAGCTCCGGATGGTGATAGGCGTCGGGATAATCCATCGGCTTAAACGGCCCAAGCGGCACCACATTGTTCCACGAGCGACCAAAATAGCCTTGCCGACAATGGGTCAGTGATCCACTTTCCGCTACCCCATCCAGCGCATAGGCCCGACACAGCCATTGCCAGACATATGGATAGTCGAGAATCTTCGCGCCGTTCAATTTCATGCGCACATAATAGACCGGGTCATGACGGTATAGCGTGGGGAACAGCCTTAGGTCGGCTTCGGTAAAGCGGTCGCCCATGAGGAAGGGCCGTCCATCCGACAGCAGTTCGTCAAGGTCGGCCAACGTCTCGAAATAGGCTTCATACGCTTTTTGATAAACCGCCTGATCGGACGAAAACCCGGCCTTATAGGCCCCATTATTGATGTTGGTGTAAACCAACGCATTCAGTTCCTCGATCTGCTCGCGCAACGCCTCATCTTCCGGATAAAGGGACGGGCGCTGATCCCCCGCCAACGCGCTGCCCAGCGCCTCGGCGTGCCGATCCAACATGCGGATAATCTCCGCGCTCTCATTGTTCACAATGCGCTTGGCCTTTTTGTCGTAAAGGATCGGCACCGATTGCTCGCTCGCCCCTTCAGCGCGGTAAATATCTTTGGCGACACGGAAATTTTCGCCGGTCGCGGTCTCGCGGGTGCATTCAGGCAAAGTTTCGCCCGTAAGGCTGGCCACGCGGTCGGGGCTGAATTCCCAAAGCCCCGCGCCAGCCGGGTCATCTTCGCCCGTGCGGTTGGGAAAGGCCACATCCATGGAGATGCTGTTCTGCAACCCCAGCACATTACGCGCCAAAATCACCCGATGGCACCAGGGACAATTGAGCGCCACAAACAAATGATAGCGCCCCGGCTCTGCCGGAAAATCCGCATCGCCGATCTGATCGCGAAAGCCGCTGACCCCGCGCACAAACTCACCGCTTTTGCGCCGCGCCACCGCGTCCGTCTGGTCTTCTTCGGTGGAGATGTTGGCTTTGTCCTTGGTCATGATCCGCCCTTTTGTGTTTTTACTTCAACGCACCAGAGCAGCATCGGGTTCATTCATCAAGACGCAATAAGGTCAGTCGCCCTCAAAAATATGCCGGCAAAGCCTGCACCAAGGACTGATGAATGCGATCGCGCACCGATATTGAAATGTCCGGCCGTTCAAAGGCCTGCCCAGTCAGCTTTTCATATAGCGCGATATATTTCTCGCTGAACGCCAGCAAAGTCTCCTGCGGGATCTCCGGAATCGGGTCCTTATAAGGATCGCATTGGCCTGCCACCCATAGGCGCAGAAATTCTTTGTCGAGACTATCCGGCTCTTCACCTGCGTCAAAGCGCTGCTGATAGCTATCGGCCAACCAGATGCGGCTGGAATCAGGCGTGTGAATTTCATCGGCCACAACGATGACACCATCTTCATCGACGCCAAACTCATATTTGGTATCGACCAGAATAAGGCCCTTTTCCGCTGCAAGGGCTTGCCCACGCTTAAACAGGGCCAGGCTTTTCGCTGAAATCTCATGCCACTGCGCCGGGGTCAGCAATTGCGTGTCCAAAATCTCAGCTTCCGTGATCGGCGCATCATGGCCGCCATCGGCTGGCTTGGTGGTCGGGGTGATGATCGGGGCTGCAAGCTTTTGGTTCTTGCGCATGCCATCAGGGAATTTATGGCCATAAATCACCCGCTCGCCACGCTGATACATGGGCCAAATGCTGGTGTTGGTGGACCCGGTAAGATAGGAGCGCACCACAATTTCAATCGGCAGCATTTCAAGATCTTTGGCCAACACCACATTCGGATCAGGATATGAAATCACATGGTTGGGACAAATATCTTTGGTTTCTTCAAACCAATAGCGTGCAATTTGGGTCAGCACCTGCCCCTTAAACGGCACCGCCGCCAAGACTTGATCAAACGCCGATTGGCGATCTGTGGTGATGAGCAGGCGCTGGCCATCGGGCAACTTATAGGTGTCGCGCACCTTGTTGCGGGTATAGTTGGGCAGCTCGGAAAATTCTGCATCTGTCAGGCACTTGTCCTCAAGCGACGATCCTGCATTAAGTTGTGCCATTAAACGACTCCCCGATTGGCTGAAAAGCGAGAAGCTATCACAAAAGAAAAGTGGGCAGCAATCCTGTTCAAAAGTTCGAGAAAAAAGCCCGCGCGCCACGCGCCAATTGCCCACCCCTTGCAAATATATCGATTTAGTGTTGTACTCATGTATAACACCAATAAACTTCAATGCGGTGCATATGTGCGGCGTTAGGCGAGACATCAAAAGTCTCTCATACCAAGGCAAGGACAAAATATGTCAGAACTCAAAACAACCGCCCGTTTGGCGGGCCTTTCCTATCTCGGGCTGGCCATCACCGGCATGCTCGGCTTTTTGCTGCTCCGCCCGATGATTTTTGACCCGGCGGATGCGGCGAACACCGCCGCCAATCTGGTGGATAAAGAGGTGCTGGCACGTCTGACCATCGCGTTGGAGCTGGGCGTTGTGTTGACCCAGGCGCTGGCCGCGATCTGGTTTTTCAAACTATTCCGGCTGGTCAATCCGGTGACAGCCGGGTCCATTGCCGCCTTCGGGCTGGTCAATGCCATCATCATTCTGGTGAGCAGCGCGGCCATGGTCACCGCCCTTAAAGTGGCGCTCACCCCCAGCCTTGCCCCGGGCGGCGATGTGGCCGCCACCGTGCAATTGATGTTCGCCATCAGCGCCGCCGCCTGGCAGGTGGGCATGCTGTTTTTCGGCCTCTGGCTGATCCCCATGGGCTATGTAACGCTCACCTCAAACTGGATGCCCAAAGGGCTGGGCTATGTGCTGATGGTGGGCGGCGTCGGCTATATGCTGAGTTGCTTTGCCACAGTGCTGTTGCCCGCCAATTTTGGCTGGGTAGCCGAACTGCTGCCCCTACCCGCCACCGTCGGCGAATTCTGGATGATCTTTTACCTGCTGATCATCGGGGTGCGGCCCAAGGCAGAAGCCGCCAGCGCCTAGCGACCCGATATGATTATGGCGCAGCCCAAGGCTGCGTCATACCCCAATGGTCAAACATGGCGCTTACCGAATATGGGCTACCGCATATATTCCATATGCGCCGCTATCTTCACTTTGCGCGTTCAAACAAATAAGCAAAAGGTGACTTGGTGTAAGCGATGCCACGGCCGGAGACCTTGATACTGTCGGCGCTGATCATTTGTTGTTTCTTCGGCACCATATAGCTGTTCAGATTACGGTCTGAGACACGATATTTGCCACCAGATGAAGTGACCACGCCAATCAACTCAAAACGCGGATCGAGCGCGGCCAAAGCCGCATCGCCATGGCTGGAATTGACCAGCAACTTTCCTCCAATGCGCACAGAATGCCCTCAGGCTTCTGAGATAAAACCTGCATAAAGCGAGATCAACAGTCTAGTGTCTGATAGCCAGCTTGCTCAAAATAGACTTCCTCGGAAATTTCATACCAATTCAAGTCACGATAGCTCCAACCTAGCCGCTTCCCGTTGTGAACCACATAGGCATGTAAGTCGAATTGGTAGTCTTTGGGAGCATTCCGCAAACTCCAATAGAATGAATGTCGTGAAATTTCGGAAACACCTCGGTCTACCGCTGCTTGGCACATCAAAATCTTCGACGTGTCTTCAGCAACTGAGATCGTCACAAGGAGCGTAAGCGCCATGGCCAAACTCGCTGTCCAATACTTGGCAGGCGAGAGCAAACAAAAGATTGCCAGCAAGATCAAAAATGTGACCGCAGCGTATGGTAAAAGCAACAAAACAAGTTGCCTAAACTCCATGCCATCACGGATAGCCATCCAAAGCGGGGCTGGCGCCGTCAAGGCATTCAGAAGCGCCATCAAAGGTTCAACCCGAAAGGCGAAGTAAACAAAAGCAAGTAGCGAAAGGTGCAACGCCAATAGACCTAATGTTCGGCGTAATCCGTTCTTTCGAATTCCCAGCAGCAGCCAAATCCAAATCCCGAGAGAGAGTACAAGGTAGGTGAGTAAAACAATTTTGAAAATCTTGCCATCCGCCCAACATAATCAAGTAGCTGATTTTAGCTCTGATTTTGACTATTATGTGTCCCCCAACGCCAAAAAGGCCGCACAGCTTATGCCATGCAACCTTTCCCAATCTGGGTAAGTCAATTGGTCTTTTAGGTCCCTAGCGGCGGTGTTGCCGCATCAGGGCGATTTCGTCCATTTCGGCTTGATCGCGTTTGGTTTCTGCTGCCGCTTCGCGCGCATGTTCGCGCTGGTCGAGCAGTTCCACCTTCTTCAAATCTTCCACCGCTTCAGCCAATTCGTCCTGCGCGGCTTCAAGTTTTTCGCGCATTTCGTCTGCCGAGGCCATCAAATTGTCACGACGGGTTTTGGCCGCCTTGGCAAATGTGGAATAGGCAAAATGATCTGTGTCGGTGATGCCGGTTTTTTGATGCTCAACCTCAATCTGCTGATCCAATTCTGACGCCATGCGTTCAAAATCAGCCACCATCATTTCAATCTGCATCACAGTGCGACGCTTTTCGTCGACCTGAAATTTCTTCAACCGAATGAGACTCTCATTCCGTGACTTCATGACTTGTACTCCTTACCCAACCAAGCCTTCATCATTCATTACCCCCTACGCGGGCAACAATTTCTTCAAGCGTTTGATACCCTTCCAAAAGGCCCACCCGCTCGTCCTGACGCTGCGATAAAAACGCATCGAGCGCCGGCGCAATGGAAATGGCATCATCCACTTTCGGATCTGACCCAGAGCGATATGCCCCCAACCGGATCAATTCCTCCATATCGGCATAAACCGACATATATTCCCGCGCCTTGGTCAATACCGGCTGATATTCAGTCGGCACACACCCAGGCATGGTGCGTGAAATAGACCTCAAAACGTTCACCGCCGGGTATCTTCCCCGCTCGGCAATCGCCCGTTCCATCACAATGTGACCATCAAGAATCCCGCGTACGGCATCCGCAATGGGCTCATTATGATCATCACCTTCTACCAAAACGGTAAAAAGTCCGGTAACAGAACCAGAATTTTTTAACCCTGGCCCCGCGCGCTCCAATAATTTTGGCAATTCAGTGAACACTGTGGGCGGGTAACCCTTGGCTGTCGGGGGTTCTCCGGTGGCCAAGCCAATCTCACGTTGGGCCATAGCAAAGCGCGTTAAACTGTCCATCATGCACAAAACACGCTTGCCTTGGTCGCGAAAATACTCAGAAAGCGTTAAAGTCATATAGGCTGCCTGCCGCCGCATCAGCGCAGGCTCGTCCGATGTGGCCACCACAATAATGGCGCGCTTTAAGCCTTCCGGTCCCAAATTATCTTCAATAAATTCTTGAACCTCGCGGCCCCGCTCACCGATCAGGCCAATAATCGCCACATCCACATCTGTGTTGCGCGCCAACATCGACATCAATACCGATTTGCCCACGCCCGACCCGGCAAAAATGCCCATCCGTTGCCCATCGCAACAGGTGGTGAAGGTGTTGAGCACCTTGACGCCCAAATCTATGGGATTGCCGACACGCGCCCGATCATGCGCCGCGGGCGGCGAAGCCCGCAAACTATAAGACGTGGCGCCGCGCATAATAGGCTCGCCGCCATCAATCGCCTCGCCCTTGGCATTGACCACGCGCCCCAGCCAGCTTTCATCTGGCTGCACCGAACCGCCATGGGAATAAAAGATCGCCTTGCACCCCAGCCGCACCCCTTCGAGCGGGCCAAACGGCAAACAAAGAGCATGATCATCCTGAAACCCGACAATCTCGCACATGACCCGATCGCCACCACGGGCTTCAATCGCCACGCGGCCACCCACGCGCAATTCGCGCACCGGGCCAATAATCTCCACCAAGAGCCCCTGCACGGTTTTCACCCGTCCATAGACCTCCTCGGCGTCCATCGCCTCAATGTCAGCGATCAATGATTTCACGCGGCCTCAATCCTTTTGATTCGGTTAATGCTAACGATTCCTTAACCCGGATTCACTATTTTAGGGCGAAATACGCAAAAAAAATTATGTTTTTGCCCAAAGCCATTTTCCCCCCATTCATTGCCACTTCACTGAGTCGATTGAGTCAGTTACAAGACTTTCTTAAACTAAATTATTAAGTTGATAACCATTAATTTATTCATATTTTTCAACCGCTTAACCTAAATATGTGATAAGTGTAAATGCATATTGCAGAAGTGAATTAAACTTTGTTAACTATTTCATATTAGGGTTGAATCAATATCCAGTAGGATTTGTTAACGATCAGGGGCACCGCGAGTGTCGTTGATAAAGGTTCCAAGACGGAACAGGAATAAGGGGAACGACATGCGGGTACTCCTAGTTGAGGACGATAGCGCCACGGCGCAGAGTATTGAGCTGATGCTCAAATCAGAGAGTTTCAATGTGTACACCACGGACCTTGGTGAAGAGGGCGTGGATCTGGGCAAGCTTTATGATTATGACATCATTCTGCTTGATTTGAACTTGCCTGACATGAGCGGCTATGAAGTGTTGCGCACATTGCGCGTTGCCAAAGTGCAAACACCGATCCTGATCCTGTCTGGTCTTGCCGGCATTGAAGATAAAGTTCGCGGCCTCGGTTTCGGCGCTGACGACTATATGACCAAGCCCTTCCATAAGGATGAGCTGGTTGCGCGCATTCATGCAGTTGTCCGTCGCTCTAAAGGCCACGCACAATCTGTTATTCGCACTGGCGATCTGACCGTGAATTTGGACACCAAGACCGTTGAAGTTGGCGGCCAGCGTGTTCACCTCACCGGTAAAGAATATCAAATGCTCGAATTGCTGTCCTTGCGTAAGGGCACAACCCTCACCAAAGAAATGTTCTTGAACCACCTTTATGGTGGCATGGACGAACCAGAGCTTAAAATTATTGACGTGTTCATCTGTAAGCTGCGCAAAAAGCTTTCAGTGGCGACCGGCGGCAAGAACTATATCGAAACCGTTTGGGGCCGCGGCTATGTATTGCGCGAACCAGACGAAAACGAGCTATCAGAAAGCGCCTGATCTTAGCATTTGCTTTCAACCTTGCTTCTTAACCCCGCTTCGGCGGGGTTTATTTTTGGGCAATGCTCACTTTCCGTAACCCAAAGCCTGTGCAATATGGGACCAAATTTATATCCCCAGACACAAGCATTGACCGAAATGAATAAGCCCCTTCCCGCGCGATTGAGCCCGGACAGCCCTCTTTTGCCCGACGTCCTGGCGTTAATTCAAGACGCCTTCGCCTATATGGCGCCGCGCATTGATCCGCCCTCATCGATGCATCGCTTAACGGTTGAAAGCATCAAAGAGCACTGCAAAACGGGCGAAGTCTGGGTGATCGGTGATCGGCCGGATGCGTGCATCTTTTTGCGATCCAAAAGTGATTGCCTCTATATGGGCAGGCTTGCGGTGCGCGAGGATATGCGCGGCAAAGGGCTGGCCAAGTCCCTTATTCAACTGGCCGAACAGCGGGCAGTCGAACACGGCTTCGCCGTTCTGGAGCTGGAAACCCGCATTGAGCTTACGGAAAATCACCGCACCTTTGAGCGGATGGGCTTTGTCAAAACCGGAGACGGCACCCACGAGGGGTTTGATCGGCCCACCTACATTATCATGCGCAAGCCGATCGTCACGCCTACCCCATCAGCCGATTGACCGCATCCTGATCAAAGCCTTTGATCACCAACCACAGCCCCATCACCAATTCCTGTGGCGCCAGCACCATCTGCAAATAGAAGCCGATGCCGTTATCCAAATGGAAGAAATGCAGCAGCGCATAGGCCATATAGGGCACCACGCCGATAAAACCCCAGATGGACAGCCAACGCGGGATCAGCTTGGTGCGATAAAAGGAAATATAAAGGCAGGTCGCCCCGATCAGAAACGCGATGGTGCCGACCGGTCCGAGAAAGCTCTGGAATTCATAAAGGACCTGGCCCATGGCCTGCAAAGCGGTCGAATTATCGCCGGCCGCCACATATTGATGGCCAAGCGCCACAAGGGTGAGCAAGGCCAATACCGAAATCATATAATATGTGCCTTCAAGCGCCCCGCGAAACAGCACCATGCCCATGGCAAGCTCGAAACTATCTCGTCTAAAAAGCGGATAAAGAAAGATTGTCATCGCCACGAGCGAAAGACCCATCATCAGGATGAAAAAAGCCCCGACATTAATCTGCGACGCGTTTTCTGCGACCATGGCGAGAAAATCAGGCGTCGAAATCGGTGTGCTGGATACAATTGACGAGACCACTTCGCCGCCAAAGACCGCACTGCCAATGCCAAAAACAGTGCCCAGAAAATAAAGCCCACCTGCTGCGGCGGCATTCATTCGATAAGTACTCATTTGAATATAAGCCAACCCGCGCGGGCCAGCCTCCTCCCTGTTCCCAAATAACCGTCGGCGGCTTCCACCAACTTTATCAGCATAACAAGGGGTCAAAGACGCGCCTTGAGCTAGCGCAAGTCCCCAATTTGAGCGCCGCTATTTACAGGGCTATCGCGCCCATGCACACCAGGTGCGCGACAAACTGCAGCCGCGGATTTATTCGGGGCGACGAAACACCATCGGCAAATTGGGGTCAGGTTTGAACTGATCACTCACGCCCACCAGCGTTTCTGATGCGCCGAGCACCAACGCGCCACCCGGCGGCAACTGCCGCGCCAGATGGGTAAGGATCTGCCGTTTGGTCTCAACATCAAAATAGATCAACACATTGCGACAAAAGATGGTGTCGAACTGGCCGAGCCGTGCCGGGTTGTGCAGCAAATTGTGAACTTCAAACTGAACCATATGCTGCAAAGCGGGCGCGATCTGCCATTGCTCATCAATTTTGGTAAAATGCTGCACCAATTGCTGGGCCGACAAGCCGCGCTGCACTTCAAATTGGGTAAATAGACCCGATTTGGCCCGCGACAGCGCCGTTTGGCTCAAATCGGTGGCGACGATCTCCGCCCCCTGATGCAACCATGAATGTTTTTTGGCCGCTAGGATCATCGCCAAACTATATGGCTCCTGCCCCGTGGCCGCTGCCGCACACCAAATCCGCACCTTTCGATCCTCGTCCCGCGCCCGCGCAATCGCCTGCGGCAACAAAGCCTGCTCAAACGCATCAAACGGCTTTTGATCGCGAAAAAAGAAGCTCTCATTGGTCGTCAGCGCATCGATGACCGCTTGTTGCACCTCGCCCATGGCCATCGGCAAGCTGGCGGCCAAAGCATCGATATGTGCAAAGCCGAACCGCTTCACCACCGCCTCCAGCCGCGCCTCAATCATATAAATCTTGTTGGCGGACAGCTGAATACCCGCTTTTTGCTGCATAAACCGGGCAATGATCGCCACGCTTTGCTCAAGCATCAGGCGCGCCCCGCGATCTGGGTTTGGCCCTGCAACAAGCGATGCAACGCATCGCCCATTTGCGCCAAACTCACCACCTGTTGGGCGCTCCCATTGGCCACCGCCGCGCCGGGCATCCCCCACACGGCAGACGAGTCCTGATCCTGCGCCAACACAACGCCACCAGCTTGCCGAAGGGCCAGAGCCCCTTCCGCGCCATCGCTGCCCATGCCCGTCAGCACCAACACGGCCCCTTGAGGGCCATAATGGGCGGCAAAACTTTTCAAAAACGGGTCTGCTGCCGGACGGCAAAAATGCTCTTGCGGCCCCTGATCCAAGGCAAGGCACAACCCGGCGGCCCGCTTTGACAAGCGCATATGAAAATCGCCCGGGGCGACATAAAGGTGGCCCGCCGCAACAGCCTGTTCATGCACCGCTTCGCCGCCAGCATAGTGACTGAGATCGCATAAATCCTTGGCCAGCAATGGGGTGAAATGTGCTGGCATATGCTGCACCACAAATACGCTGAGGTGACGCGCAAAGGGCCGCAAATGTGGCATAAGCTGAGACAGTACAGGCGGCCCGCCAGTGGAGGCAACCAGCGCAAGCCCCGTAATGCCATGGGTGTGCTGAATATTTGCCGATTGCTTAGCCATCCCTGCGCGACGTTGGGGCCTTTTTGGCCCCAATGCACGCAGCTTTGCCAACAAATCACGTTCAAATTCGTCTCGCGAAATCGAGCCGCTTCCCGGTTTCGCCACATAGTCTGTGGCACCCAAGCTCATGGCTTGCAGCGAGATTTTAGCGTTGCGGGTGGAAAGCGTGGAGGCCACCAAAATCTTGCCTTTCGGCACCGCTTGCAAAAGATGCGGCAACGCCGTCATCCCGTCCATCACCGGCATTTCCAAATCCAACACAATCAGGTCGGGTTGCACCTTGCGCGCCAATTCAATCGCTTCCGCGCCATTGGCGGCGGTGCCCACCACGCTCAGCCCCGCCTGCGCACCGATCCAGCGGCGCATCAGCCCGCGCACGACCGCAGAATCATCCACAAGCATCACCCGTGCCGCGCCCGCCTGCCCGGCGGTCGGTTCATGACCATCCATTCATGTACTCCAAATTGGGCCGTTGCCCTAGTCTTGGTACAATCCCAAGAACTTGCCTTCCAGGATCTCGCGATCAAAAGGCTTCATCATATATTCATCGGCCCCGGCTTTAAGCGCCATGGCGATGTGGCCAATGTCGTTTTCGGTGGTGCAAAACACAATCTTTGGCATTTCGCCGCCAACATAGGACCGCAATTTCTTTAAAAATTCGAGGCCGGACATCACCGGCATATTCCAATCCAGCAAAATTGAATCAGGCATATTCTTGGCGCACTTTTCAAAGGCTTCTTTGCCGTCTTCGGCTTCATCAACCTCAAATCCGATTTCTTCCAAAATCCGCCGCGCAACTTTGCGGATAACAGTGCTGTCATCTACAATTAGGCAGGTTTTCATAAAATCTTCCCCCAAATTACGCGCAGTGCATCAAATCTTGCGACAACATGCTCTTTATCATGCCATCGACTTCCAAAATAGTCATTAACCGCCCCTCATGCCGCACGGTTCCCCGCGCGAAACTGGCCAAAACCGGATCAATATGGTGCGGACAAGGCTGCACCTGATCCCGCGCCAGCGAGACGACGTCGCGAACACTATCCACTAAAAATCCATACGATTCGTTTAAATATTGAACATTTATCATCAAACTTGCGGCTTTTTCGCCCTGTTTGCCGCCCAAAATCTGACCGAGATTGAGCGCCAACACAATACGACCGCGCAAATTTAAAACCCCGGCGACAATTGATGGTGCTTTGGGCACGGGTGTCAGCCCATCTAATTTATGCACATCGCTTACCCAGGTCACATCCATACTCAGGAGCTGACCGCCAACTTCAAAACAAACCACTTGCATCTGATCAACGTCCATTATGCCACCTCCCGATCGAGCCGATTGCGCATTTGTGCCAAAGCATCATCCAGCTGCGCCCGGTCGTTCTTGGCGATATAAGCAGACATGCCCAAGGCCTTGGCCTGATCGCGCGCCCGCGGTTCATCATATGAGGTCAAGGCAATGATCGGCGTTTGCGCCGCATGGGGGGCATTGGAGATGGATTTGGCCAATCCAAACCCATCCATGCGCGGCATTTCAATGTCGGTCACGATCAAATCATAACGCTCGCCGCCTTCAACCCGCTCCATCGCTTCCACGCCATCATGACACACGGTGACATCAAAGCCGGCGCTTTGGAAAATGGGTACAAGCATATTGCGGAAAAACGCACTATCCTCAGCATAAAGCAGCTTTTGCCGGTGCGGCGTGGCTGTTTGTCCCTGACGCTCAAACAGTTTGGGATGTTCCTGCGCCATAAAATAGGCCAAATCCAAAATCTCAGTGGCTTTGCCATCCAAAATCGCAGACCCTAGATACCCCAACCCGGCACCGTCCAAATCATAATGTTGCGGTGCAAGGCAGATATCCAACACTTGATCCACCACAATGCCGAGCAAAAACCCATGATCTTCGAAAACCAGGAGTGGCTTTTGCCGGACAGATGCGCGTTCCGCCTCTGATAAGTCACGCAAAAAGATGATGGGCATCAACCGCTCGGTATATTGCAGGGTAGATCGTCCACCCACTTGCTCGATCTTGCTTAGCTCCACCTGCTCCAACCGATGGATCAGCGACAGCGGCACCGCCTTGCGCCCCGCGCCATCGAGATTGAAGCACAACAGTTCGATCTGGGTGTTTTGCACATTGTCTTGCGCTTGTTCAGCATGGGTTGCCCCATGATCAACCAATTCGCTTTGCGTGACTTGGACGGCCAAGCCTTGCGCATCCAAAATCATGATCACACTGCCATCGCCAAGAATGGTCGTGCCGGAAAAGTGCTTAAGCTCTTTAAGCGCCCCAACCATTGGCTTGACCACAATTTCTTCAGTGTGGAACACCGCATCCACCAACAAGCCAAATCGGAACGAGCCAATTTCCAACACCACAACAAAGCCCCCATCGGCGCCCGGTCCTGTTGCCGCGCCCAAGGCCTCATCCAGCCGCAATATTGGCAAAAGCTGATCACGCAGCTGCAAAACGGGCACGCCGCTGACCTGTTCGATTTGCACCTCTGCATCAGAATGATGCCCCTTAACCGCCTTGGCCGGAGACACGCGCACCAGTTCGCGCACGGCCCGTTGCGGCACCGCGAACCGCTCATCATGGCTGGCAACAATTAACGCAGGCACAATCGCCAGGGTCAGTGGAATGTTCAGGCTCACCAAGGTGCCTTCACCGGGCGCCGACTGCAAATCAATGGTGCCGCCAATCATTTCGATATTGGTGCGCACCACATCCATGCCAACGCCGCGCCCGGACACGCTGGTCACCGCCTGCGCAGTCGAAAAGCCGGGGTGGAAAATCAATTGATGTGCTTGGCTGTCGGTCATCCCATCAGCATCTGCTGGCGTGATCAACCCGCGCTCCAGCGCTTTTTGCTTGAGCTTTGCCGCATCAAGGCCGCGTCCATCATCACGGATTTCAATGATGATCTGCCCCCCTTGATGAAAAGCATTCAACTCGATCCGCCCCGCCTCCGGCTTGCCTGCTTCGGTGCGGTCAGCAGGTGGTTCAAGCCCGTGATCAGCGGCATTGCGGATCATATGAGTGAGCGGATCTTTAATCTGCTCCAACACCTGTCGATCCAGCTCGGTTTCCTCACCGCTCATCTCCAAATGGATTTGCTTGCCCAACTCCTTGCCTAAATCACGCACAATGCGCGGCATTTTCTGCCACAGTGCGGAAATCGGCTGCATCCGGGTTTTCATCACCCCATCCTGCAATTCCGCAGTTACCGAACACAGGCGCTGCAAAGGCGTGTGATACCTCGCATCTTCATGCTCGCGGCTCACCGCCATCAACTGATTGCGGGTCAGCACCAGCTCCGACACCATGGTCATCAATTGCTCGAGCACGCCCAACTGAACCCGAATGGCCCCTTGAGCCGGTGCGGTCGGCTTGCCCATTTCTGGCGCGGTCAAAGTATTTTGCGGGTCGGTGTCCATTTGCGGTGTTTCGGACAAAGCATCATCCGGCCCCGGCGCATTGCGAAACGCCTCTTCCAGCGGGTCCAGCGGCACATCGCTGTCGAAAGGTGCTTGGGGACCAAACTGATCTTCCTGCGCGTCAGCCCCCTCTGCCAATCCGTTGAGCGCATCAATGAGCGCTTGATCATCCCCCGCAGGCTCCGCCCCCGCATGGGCTTGCATATGGTCCAACTGCGCTTTGATCTGGTCGATAACGTGCAAAATGGTGCTGACACCATCAGCGGTGGGCGGCAGCCCGTCGCGATAACGGCCCATCAGATTTTCCGCCGCATGGGTCAACGCTTCCATCCGCGGCAGCTCCAAAAAGCCGCATGTGCCTTTGATGGTATGAACCAACCGGAAAACCTGGCGCAATATGGCTTGATCGCTCGGCGCCTGCTCAAATGCGACCAGCGCCGCATCAATCTGCTCAAGGCTTTCGCCTGTCTCGACAATAAAATCGCTAAGTAACTCGTCCATGAGGATACACCGGCAAAAATCATACAAAATAGATGATCAGCCTGCGCCAGAACGGTTAATGAGGGATTGAAAAAACGGCCCCTAAGTAGTCGTACTTAGGGGCCGCGAAATCTTTTCGGTGATGCTAAAACCTAGCCGGCATATGCATCAAACTCGACCGCTTCATCCACAAGTTCCAGCCGAATTTTGAGCCCACTCTCCCGCGCCAAAAGGCCGGTATAGAAGGGCTGGATCACTTGGGCATCCACGCGCCCATCTTCCGGCGTGCCGTTCAACAATGCCACATTTCCGCGTGGAATAAAGGTCTTCGGGCCCGTCGCACGGATCTTAAAGCCTTTATCTTCCGGCGACGCATCATCAAGGCTCACCACGATATTGCCCCCGCGCGGCACAGCGCCCGCAGCAATCAACAGCATGTTCAGCAGCAGCTTGACCTTGTTTTTGGGCATCAAGACCGGCTCGATCTGCCATTCAATGTCTGCTTTTTCGCCCTCCATATACCCAAGGGCAACTTTCTCCGCATCGCGGGTATCAATTTCAGTGCCTTGAGTTGAGGAAGCGCCAAAAGCCAACCGCGCAAATTCCAGTTTTGAACGGGCCTGTTTGGCCGAATTGTTGATCAATTCTTGCGCAAACTCTGCCATTTCTGCTTGGTCTGGGTCGCCAAGCACCTCAAGACCATTGCCAATTGCCCCCACCGGACTAATCAAATCATGGCACACCCGCGAGCACAGCATGGCCGCAAGATCTGGTCCGCTCAATTGCACAATATCCGCCATTTTCATTCCTTAAAGCTGGTTGAACGCGCCAAATGCCTATGTTTGGTCGCGATTCGCTAGCCCCAAGTTTTACCTGCACACAAACGCGCGGCAACACTGAATACTGAAAATCTTGAGATTTTCCCCTTAACGACGCGCCAAACGAACCTTTAGGCCGTCCCAATTTTGAAGCGCATAGTTCAGCATGGCCGCTTTTTCGACCAAAAACGCTTCACGATTGCCCGGGGAATAGAACAAATAAAGCCGCTGATTGTGAATGACATAGATGCGGGGATTGCCTTTTGACAAATAACCGCGCGCCACACCGGCCAAGCCGTAGCCACCAAATTGCGGCGCATAAGATTCCGGCGACGACATAAACACACGTTTGTTCGCCTCATTGGCAAAGAACCAAGAGACGCCTTCCCACTCATATTCGTATTTTGGGGTGCCAGCCAGCGGGTCCTGCTCGGTGAAATAGCTCACCGGGTCCATGCCCTCAATGGCGGAACCGGACAAGGGATTGGTCACATAAATATCAAGGATAAATCGTTCTGTATTGGCCGCTGTCGGCGCCACAAGAAAGCCAAGGTTCAAAAGCAAAGAAAAAATGCCCCAAAGCCCTCTTATCGTTAATGTTTGTTTACCGAATTGCCGCATCATTGCCTTGATTTGCATCTATTCTGGTTGCAATCGGCACGATTCTACCAACAAGGGATGACGCCAAAGTTAATGCAACACTATTCTTTTGCATCAATACTTCGCCAAAGAAGGTTGGAGCAGCGGAAAAAGCTTAAAGGACTGCATGTGCAATGATTAAGCGCCTCGCTTTAATACTCTCAATTCTTGTCACCTTCACCTTCGCTCCACTCAGCGCCAACGCGCAAACTGGCGCGTTGTCGGATAACTATTCGACCGACGAACTGGTGGATGCGGGTGGTCAATTCTTCGGCAAAGTATCGCAAGGCCTTGCCTCTGTGGTGGAACGCGCAGCGTCAAATTATGGCCTGCCAAACGGCTATATTTTGGGCCAGGAAGGCTCTGCTGCCCTGTTCGGTGGCGTACGCTATGGCGAAGGACAGCTTTACACCAAGAACGCAGGCAACCATTCACTCTTCTGGCAGGGGCCTACCCTTGGCTTTGATATTGGTGCTGATGGTTCCAAGGTGATGATGCTGGTTTATAATTTGCCGTCCACCAATGCCATTTATGGCCGCTATCCCGGTGTGGAAGGCTCTGCCTATATGGTCGGCGGCCTCGGCATGACCGTTATGAAGTATAAAGACGTCTATATCGTGCCAATCCGCTCCGGCGTTGGCGCCCGTCTTGGGGTGAATGTTGGCTATCTAAAATTTACCCAACAGCCCACATGGAATCCCCTATAAGCGCTTGAGCGCTCTTCACATTCTCTCAGGTCACTGTAGTTAACTATTTAGCAACATAGTGGTGACCTGAGCTGTTATTTCTTGTAAACTGCACCATATAAGATTACGTCAATGGAGCGTACGCAAAGTCCGCGTGCTGCTTCAGGGAGTTGGTGCATGTTAATCGAGAATTTGATGTTTGCCGCACTTGGCTTTTTGTGTGCATCAATTCTTGCGCTCCTTATCATGCCGTCTGTTTGGCGCCGTGCTGTGCGCCTCACCAAGCGCCGCATCGCCGCCGCAACCCCCGTTACCCTCACCGAATTCAAGGCTGAAAAAGACCAACTGCGCGCAAAATATGCTTTGGACATGCGCAAGCTGGAACTGCAACTTGACGATTTGCGCAACAAGCGCGCAGCGCATTTGCACGAACTCACGGAAATGCGCGAAACGCTGGAACTGCAAACCCGCGAATATGATGAAGCCATCTCCATTGCAGATGAAATGGAAGACCGCAATGAGAGCCTGCGCGATCAGGTACGTGCCTATGAGGTGGAAACGACCAACCTGTCTCAGCGCCTGCGCGCCCGTGAACGTGACTTGGCCGACAAAATCCAGGAATTGGATGAGGCACGCGCCGTGGCCAACATTGCCAATTCCGCCACTATCTCAGCATTCAACGACGCCAAAATGACTGGCGATTATGACCGCGACACCGGCAATTTGATCAATGCTGTGCAAGTGCAAAAGCAACGCGCCGATAATCTTGAAAAACGCTTTCAAGCCAGCGTGGAGCAGATCAAGCAGATTAAGGCCAAATACAAACTCTCCGCCGAAGATTTGCTGGACAATGGCATTCCTGACCTGATTGACGAGGCCGAGGCCCAAATTCGCATCACAGCGGAACGGTTCAAACGTATTTCTGAAGAAGGATTGCGAGACGAAGAAACCGTGCGCCCACAGCCTCAAGAAGCGGCGCCGACTTTGGCCTCAGAACTTTCACTTGAAGATGAGCTTAATGATATTGGCGGCCGCATCAAAGACATTGAAGAAGATATTTTGGCCAATTTTGATGCCCCAAATGGTGATCATGACGCCCTGCGCCGTCGCCTTGAGGACCTCGCCGTAGATGTGAGCCACATCGTTTATGCCAATGATGCAGACGCGCCTGAAGAGCACGAAGAAAGCCTGTTTGACCGCGTGCGCAAATATGCCGATGAAGGCCTTGAAGAGCTGGACACGCCTGAACCCGCAAGCGAGGGCACCCGCTCAGGTCGCGTGTCTGATCGCATGGAGGCGCTGAAACGCGTCGCTGGCCAACAATAAATCGGCCGACTATTCAGAAATCTCTGGAGTAAAACGAATATCGCGGATCACGTTGCCGGTTTTCGCATCCACGATGCGCACCACTGTTTCCCCTTCAACATCCAAGGTGAGTGTGATGGTGCCGGATTGGGCGACAGCGTTGCGCACTTCAGCCCCTTGGGGCAGCGCGATTGACTGCGCCTGATATTGATCGGCGCTAGAATTTTGCATCACGCGATAGACAAGTGCGCCCGCAACAGCGATAAAGCCCACCAACATTATCATGATCGACACACCAAAGGACCGCCGCGCCCGGTTGATCACCGCCTCGGCTTCTGGCGTAAGCTCTTCTTTGGGTTGATCAGTATTAGGACTATTATTCGTCATGACCGCAGACTCCTCGGACGCGCAAGACACGCTAAACTTTACCGTTACCCCCGAATGGGTGGGAAAACGGCTGGATGTGGTTGTGGCCCATTTTGCGCAGGATATCAGCCGCTCTCGCTGCCAAGATCTGATCCGCCAAGATGCGCTCACCATTGATGGCGCGACCATAAGCGAGCCGAAATACCGCGTCAAACAAGATCAACAGATCAACTTGATTTTACCCCCACCTGTTGATGCCGCTCCCCTCGCCCAAAATATCACCTTGGATATTTTACATGAGGACGATGCACTGATCGTGATCAACAAACCGGCCAACATGGTGGTGCACCCGGCCCCGGGGCTGGATGAAGACACATTGGTCAACGCCCTGCTCTATCATTGCGGCGACAGCCTCGTCGGCATTGGCGGCGTTAAGCGCCCTGGCATCGTGCATCGGCTAGATAAAGACACAACGGGCGTCATCGTGGTGGCCAAAACCGAGCAGGCACACAATCACTTGGCCGCGCAATTTGCTGATCATGGGCGCACGGGACCGTTGGAACGCGAATATATCGCATTGGTGTGGGCCGAGCCGCGCCCGCCCAAAGGCCGAATTGAAACCCAAATTGGACGCGACCCCAAAAATCGCACCAAACAGGCTGTGCTTAAAGAAGGCGGCCGCAACGCCATCACCCATTTTAAGCTCGACCATGTTTTTGGCGGCCACAAATGGACGGTTGCGCGCGTCAAATGTCGTCTCGAAACCGGGCGAACCCATCAGATCCGGGTCCACATGACCCATATTGGTCACCCCCTTTTGGGTGACGCCAACTATGGCATTGGCATGGAAAGCAAGATCCGCAATCTGCCCATGCCCGCGCAACAAGCGCTCAAAGCGCTCAACCGGCAAGCGCTGCACGCTGCATTGTTGGGCTTTGAGCACCCCGTTACCAAGGAAAAAATGGTATTCACCGCGCCGCTGCCTAAAGACATGTCAGAACTTGAATCTGCGCTTTCAGCGGCGTCTGAAGATGATTTTTCACAATAAATACAAATTTGCATGATATTTTTTCAACTTTAGGGGATGAAATACCCTATATCGAACCTATATAGTGAACGAGCTAATTGATTTTCCGCGTGTTCGAGTTCGAAGCGCACAATTGCCGTTTGATGCGCAAAGCATAAATGGCGATCATGGTAGGAGTGAGGGTGCTTTATGGCCCAGTCTAATTTGCCGACACTGACATCCGATAGTGGATTGTCACGCTATTTGCAGGAGATCCGCCGGTTCCCAATGCTGGAACCTGACGAGGAGTTTATGCTCGCCAAACGTTATAAAGAGCATGAAGACCCTGAAGCAGCACAAAAACTCATCACTTCACATTTGCGCCTCGTGGCGAAAATCGCCATGGGGTATCGTGGCTATGGCCTGCCCATTTCTGAAGTTATTTCCGAGGGCAATGTCGGCCTGATGCAGGCGGTGAAACGCTTTGAACCGGATAAAGGCTTCCGCTTGGCCACCTACGCCATGTGGTGGATCCGCGCCTCCATTCAAGAATATGTCTTGCGCTCCTGGTCATTGGTGAAAATCGGCACCACGGCAGCGCAGAAGCGTTTGTTCTTTAACCTGCGCAAAGTGAAAGGCCAATTGGCCGCGCTTGAAGATGGCGCGCTGCACCCGGATCAAATCAAACAGATCGCCACCACCCTATCGGTTTCCGAAGATGAAGTGGTGTCTATGAATGAACGCCTCACGGGCGACGCTTCGCTGAACGCACCCATGCGCTCTGACGAAGGGGCCTCACAATGGCAAGACTGGTTGGTGGACGAAGCCCCCAGCCAGGAAAAAGTGCTCGGTGACAGTCAAGAATTTGACGAGCGCATGCAATTGCTGAAAGACGCAATGAATGTGCTCAATGAGCGGGAGCAAAAAATCTTTGAAGCCCGCCGCCTGAAAGAGCCGCCATTGACGTTGGAGGAGCTGGCGCAGGAGTTCGACGTTTCTCGCGAACGTATCCGCCAGATCGAAGTGCGGGCGTTTGAAAAAGTGCAAGCTGAAGTTAAGCGCGCCATGCTGGAAAACGCCTAACCCAACGCCAATCTATTGTTTTGAGCTGATGAGGTCTGCCATATGCAGCGCCTCGTCATTGCCTTCCCCGCGCAATCCCGCAACAACGCCTTGCTGATCGGCGGCGGCACGATTTTGGCTGACTTTCCATTTGCCCACCATGTCGGTGATCCGCAATTCCACCCCGTAAATGCCCTTAAGCTGTCGCGTCGTAAATTCATCAGGAGCATCGTCAACAGACCATGGCGCGTCCCGCCCTGCTTCCATCTGATCGGTCAGGCCGTTCAGTTGCGATAACAGCCAGTCGGCATCCTCGTGAAAATGCAACGTGCCGCGCAAATGCGCCACCATATAATTATAGGTGGGCACCTCTTTGCCATGCTCTTTTTTGCCCGGATACCAGTTGGGGGTGATGTAGTGCGTTGGCCCTTGGAAAATCGCCAGCGCTTCTTGCCCGTCATCCATGCGCTTTATCAAATCATTGGCCCGCGCCAAATGCGCCAGCAAAACCGGCGCCCCATTTTGCGTTTTCCAAATCATCGGCACATGATTGACGATCGGCACGCCCTCCCCATTGCAGGCCAACATGGCCAAGGGATGGCGTTGCACCAATTGCCGCAACACCTCGGGGCGATCTTCCTTAAAAGCGGGGGGCTGATACATTTGACATCTCTATTTCAGTTAAAACGTCCAAAAATTGATTGGGCAAAATCAACAAATAGGGCTGAGCATGGTCGCCATGGGGAACAATTTCAATGTTCGGCTCCACCGCGCAATTGGAAGTGCTGATCACATCGCCCTGCGCCAAACATAGCCCATCAAGCGGATATGCCAACCCCTTGGAATAGTCCATTTCAATAGCCGACAGGGGATAAACGGATATCCGCGTCTCAACAGGCACATCAAATGAAACCGGGCCGGAAATCACCGCGATCACATCGGTTTCATCCACCAGGATCAGTTTTTTGGTCTGCCCGTATTTTTGCGCCGCATGTAAGGCTGCCAACGAATGATCGAACCGTTTGCCGATCATGCCCAGGCAAATATAGGTCGGCGCCTTGGTCCGATAGAGGCATTTTTCAAAGTCCGTTGTGGCCTGTTCCGGCACATGCACAATTTGCGTTTTCTTCGGCAAATTATGCACAGGCACATATGAATCCATATCGCCAATGATCGCCGCAATCGGCACCCCGGCCGCCAGCGCCACATGCGCCGCCCCATCCGCCGCCACCACGGGATAGCCTTTGGCCACCAAGCGCTGCAGTTCGGCAATTTCAACGAACCCGCCACCCAACACAACAACAGGCGTATCGTACTCTAACTCGGGAAAAACGTGGTTATCTTGCCGCATATTCGCTCTTGAATCTTATTCCATTTCAGATAGGTTGGCCCTGTCTCACTGGGGTGCTCATACGATGAGCTGAGAATTCACCCATTGAACCTGAACCAGGTCATGCTGGCGGAGGGAGTTTGAGCGACACGGAACCAAGTTCCCGCCTTCGACTTTCCCCTTTCAAGCACGATCGCAATATGTCCTGTTTCCAAGGAGAAAGAAATGTCTTTTCAAAAAATCGGACTTGCGGCGCTTGTGGGCTTTTCAACCCTTGTTGCCGCCGCAACCGCGCAAGACAAGCCCACCCTCACCATTTACACCTATGACGGCTTTGCCGCAGATTGGGGCCCAGGGCCACAACTTAAAGCCGGATTTGAAGCAAACTGCGACTGCGAAGTTGATTTCGTTGGCGCTGATTCGTCAATTGGCGCCCTGCGCAAAGCGCAATTGGAAGGCCCTGGCACCAAAGCTGATATCATTCTTGGCCTCGACACCAGCGTTGCCGCTGAAGCCAAAAACACCGCATTGTTCGCTGACCACAATGTGGACCTTTCAGCGCTCGACCTGCCTGTGGACTATGCGTCGGACCAATTCGTGCCCTTCGACTATGGCTATTTTGCCTTCGTTTACGACAGCAGCAAAATCGAAACTCCACCATCCTCTTTCGAAGAATTGGCGGCAATGGACGACAATTTCAAGATTGCTGTTCAGGACCCACGTTCGTCCACCCCGGGCCTTGGCCTGGTGCTTTGGATGCAGGCAGCCAAAGGCGATCAAGCAGATGAGCTTTGGGCCGATATTGCACCAAATATCCTGACCGTCACCAAAGGGTGGTCAGAAGCCTATAGTCTGTTCCTGGAAGGTGAAGTGGATATGGTGTTGTCTTACACCAGCTCCCCTTCCTACCACCGCATCGCGGAGGAAGAGGACAAATATCTGGCCGCACAGTTTGAAGAAGGCCACTATGTTCAAGTGGAATTGGCTGGCATTCTGGAAAGCTCCGAGCAAAAAGATCTCGCAAGTGATTTCTTGCGCTTCTTGGTGAGCCAAGACGGCCAAAAAATCATTCCAACCACCAACTGGATGTTCCCAGTAGTGGCCCTGGATGATGGCCTGCCAGAAGGGTTCGACACCCCGTTGCCAGAAGAAAAAAGCCTGATCTTGGACGACGAGACCGTCGGGCAAAACACAAAGCAATATATTGATGACTTCTTTGCCGCAATCGGCCAATAAATCGACATCAATAAACGCGTCGCCGCCCCGTGCGGCGGCGCGTCTGCCTTTTAACTGGCGCTTCTTCAGTGGCCTACTGATCACCTTTTTTGTGTTCGCCACGATCTTTTTGGTGTTGTTCGTTATCGTCAATGCCGCGCAAAATCTGCCCTCAAATCAAAGTGCCCTCAGCGCCAATCTTTTGCATCTGTTGCGCATGAGCTCCATTCAGGCCGGGCTGTCGGTTTTCTTCTCGCTGATCGTTGGCGCATTCGCCGCGGTGGCGCTATATCGCTTACGCTTTAAAGGCAAAGGCCTCGCCCTCGCCCTGCTCTCGGCTGGATTGGTGCTGCCCACCATCATTGTCGCCTTCGGCCTGCTGGCCGTTTGGGGGCGCGCCGGATGGTTGCGCGAAGGGGCAAAGACACTTTTTGATCTCGATTTGAATTTTTCCATTTTCGGGCTGGTTGGCATATTGATGGCCCACACCCTGCTCAACGGATCTTTCGCCGCGCGTTTATTCTATGACCGATTGGCCAGCACCCCGGCGACAAAATTGAAATTGGGCCGCTCTTTAAACCTCAGTCCCATGGCCCGCTTTCGCTATATCGAATGGCCCGCGCTGAAACCGGCCATCCCCGGCCTCGCCGCAACCATCTTTCTGATGTGCTTCACCTCATTTGCACTTGTGCTGTTGCTGGGCGGCGGCCCTGCCAATGCCACCTTTGAGGTCGCGATTTTCGAAGCCGTGCGGCTCGACTTTGACCTAAACCGCGCCGCCCTTCTGGCCGCCACGCAGCTGCTTTTCTGCCTGATCATTATTGTGCCCACCGCCAATTGGAATACCAAAAGCATGATGATTGGCGAAGCCAGCATGCAAAATCTGTGGCCAGCCATCGGTCGCGAAAAATGGGTCCTGCTTGGCCTGCTCCTGCTGGTGGCGGCATTTTATCTGACGCCGCTTTTTGCCATTATCCAAAAGGCTATTTCGCCAGCGCTTATTCCGTATCTGGGCCAAGAAAAGTTTTTACGCGCCTTGCAAGCCAGCCTTACCATCGCCAGCGTCAGCGCGAGCCTTACTCTGGTTTTGGCCACGTTGCTGGCGACCGCCCGCGGCGAGCTGAAGCGCGCCGAAAAGCTGGGCACAGCGCGATGGCCCCGCCTGTTCCGCATGATTTTGGGCGCGCCTATCTTCGCCTATATGGCCATGCCCGCTATGGTCTTGGGCCTTGGCTTCTTTCTCATCACCCGCCATCTGGCGCTGCCCACAGAAGCGGTCGGCATCTGGGTCCTGATTTTGGCCAACGCCCTGTTGGCTTTGCCGCTGGCAAGCGCCGCCCTCACTCCATCCTATGAGAAATTGGCCAACCGCTATGGCAAACTGTCCATGTCCCTCAACATGACCGGATGGCAACGTTTCCGCCATATTGAATGGCCCTTGTCCCGTCGAGAGGCAGGCTATGTGTTTGCTTTAGGTTTCACCTTCTCCCTCGGCGATGTGGGGGTGATTGCCCTGTTCGGCACTGACGAATTTTCCACTTTGCCGTGGCTCATGTACCGTGCCCTAGGCAGCTATCGCTCCAACGACGCCGCGCTGATCGCAGGCATCCTCTTGGCGCTTGTGATTTTTAGTTTTTGGGCCCTGCCCCATCTGTTCAGGATTAAACGCCGTGCTTAATATCAACCAACTTCAGTTCAGCTATGGTCCTCAGGCGCCACAATATGACTTTTCATTGCAGGTTGAGGCGGGAGAAATATTGGGCATCTCGGGCAAAAGCGGCTCTGGCAAATCCACCCTTTTGGATTTGATCGCAGGGTTTTTGCGTGCGCAAAGCGGCCGCATCGCCCTCGATGATCAAGAATTGACGCCACTGCCTACAGAGCAACGCCCGATTTCGATCCTGTTTCAAAAAGACAATGTGTTTGAACACCTCACCGCACAAAAAAATGTTGAGCTGGGCCTGGACGAACCCAAAGGTGCGGCCGCCCTATTGGCGCAAGTTGACCTGAACGGGTTTGAAAAATCCATATGTGCAGAGCTCTCAGGCGGGCAGCAGCAACGTGTGGCCCTGGCGCGCACCTTGGGGCGCGACCGCCCTATCTTGCTGCTTGACGAGCCGTTTTCCGCCCTTGATGACCAAACTGCAGACGAGATGCGGCAATTGGTGCGCCAGTTAGTGACCCAAGAAAAATGGCACACCATTTTGGTGAGCCATCATCAAAAAGATTTAACCGAATTGGCCACGCGGCAGCTCTCCCTTTCCGGGGGAAAGCTGCACGCGCTTTAGCCTAATTCTCGGCCCACTCGGCCAGCACTTCTTCGAACAATTCGGTGCCGCGTGCGCCTTTTTCGAGCGTCAATATCGCTTTGCGCCCTGTGCTGTAGATCAATGGAAGATCAAGCCATCCATTTTGACCCAATAATTCGATGTTGCGAGCCACATCATTTTCCGCGCCGCTCATGGCGAACAGGAATGAATTGTCCACGATCCGCACCGAGGCGCCAACCAAAGTGGTGCCTTGCGCCAATTCTTGGTTTTTCATCAATACGCCAGGCAGGCTGGCAATGCTGCCGCCCAAGAAGCTGTCTGTGACGCTAAAGTTCACTTCGATCAAATGACTTGCTGGCAGCGCCTCATCGCTATTCTTGCGGATCAACACATCGACCGACAAATTACGCGCTGGTATGGACGCCACGGCCCGGATGGTTGGTAAGCCCAACTCATCAACTTCACGCGACCATTCGGTTTGGCCCGAAAACGGCACCGCACCGCCGGAGCCGCTCGTTTGCTCCTCGATCAACAAGGATTGTGCGCCCGCAGCAGCGGCTTGCGTATTCGGGTCTTCCACATTCAACGGATTTTCAGGCGTCTCATCTGTCGCCGTCGTATCGTCAGCGCTGGGCAACCGCGCGTCATCATTGGTCGCCGTATCCGTGCTCTCATCTGCTGGCGTGTCGCTCGTTGTCGGCGTTTCCGCCACATCTGTTGTCGCGCTGTCGTCCGTTGTCGGCGTGCTATCATCCGGGTTGGTGACATTGTCATCAGCAGCAACAGGGGCATCGCCTTCATCCGCGGCCGCCGAACTATCATCTACCTCGGGGGTCAAGCGTGCCGTATTGCTTTCAGCTGGCGTCGATGTTTCCGTATTTCCTGGCGTGACATCACGTACATTCGTTTCGGATGGCGTGTCCGCTTGATCGCTAGGCTGGTCATCATTTGCCGTTGCGTTATCCGCAGGTTCGCCCACGATAAATTCACTCAACCCGACCTGTTTAAAGATGGGATCAAGATTGACATAACCTTCGCGCCACGCCCAATAGGTGCCGCCGCCCAACAGCGCGATCAGCAACACAAAAACGCCGAAAAACACCAAAAGACCGCCACCGCCGCCAGTTTGTTCATCTTCAACAAACTCCGGGCTGTCTTCAATCATCTCTGGTTCGTCGCGGGTCGCCGCAGTGATCGTACCTGATGAACTTTCATCCATCAGCGCTTCATCAGCATCGGCATCATGTTTGCCTTCTGCTTCGCGGTCCAAAGCCATCAGCGCACGATCAATCGCCGCTTGCGCGTCGTCATTGTCGGCATCTGCAGTGCTGGGATCATCAAGGTCCACATCAACTTCGCGCACACTTGAGAGCGCCGCCTCAATGTTCGTGCTTGACGATGGCTTCTCCGCGCTCACATTCGGGATGGGCGCATCTACCGCAGCAGCCGCGCGCGCTTGCGCAATGACATCATCTACACTGGACGCACGATAATCATTTTGATCGTCGGTGGACGTCTCCAGCTGTTCAACCAAATCATCGATTGATGTTTCGTCCGACGTTTCTTCTACATCCTGAAGGGGCGCTTCAACATCGTCGTCTTGCGCTTCTTCAGCATCATCATTAGCGCTGTCATCCACCTGCTCCTCAGCAACATCCGCGTCCTCAGCAGAAGAATGGTCAGGCTCCAAAACATCAGAAGATTTGGGCGCTTCTGTCGGCGCGTCATCGCTTTCTGCAGCTGTGTCTGGTTCAGCAAAATCTGTGTCGTCGGAAGCTGCATCTGAAATATCATCATCAGTGGCTTCAGTTTCGGCTGCAAAATCTTCGCCAATTGGCGCTTGCTCAAAACTATCGTCAACGCTCTCTTCGTCCACTACATGCTCAGCAGCGGTATTATCATCCGAAGCGGGTTCGGTGGAGTCATCTTGCGGAACAACTTCTTCCGCACCTGCAGGTTCCTCATCTGCAGAGATATCCTCTGGCGCGGTCTCCGTTATGTCCTCTTCCGGTGTTGCAACAGCAGGCTCATCCGCAGCTTCCGGCTCAACATCCATGTCCTCAGGCGAAGGCGCAGCGTCCATGACCGCGTCATCTTGCGCTTCTTCAGCTGTTGAAGGTTCTGGAGCCGTCTCTTCCACGACCTCTTCTTGCTCGCGATGCGACAGGCCTTGCAGAAGTTTTTCAGTCGCTTCCTGTTCAACTTGGCGAATACAATCCTCCAAGGTCAAACGGTGCTGCGTAATATCACGCGGGGGAATGGGCGGGTCAATCGCATGCAATTGCGTCACCAGCGCAGAACGCGCTTTTTCGTAAACAGCCCGTCGGGCTGTGCCGTTATTCTCCGGCAAGGCGTCAATCGCCCGGCGCAAAAGCTCTCTATAATCTGCCATTAGCTACTCAAACTCATTCCCCTGGGATATTAACCCCTTATTAGTTGTAGCGAAAAAAACTTAGTCTTGAAAAGGGTCATGCACCAAAATGCTGTCTAAACGCTCCGGAGATGTGGATAGAACCGCAACAGGGGTGCCGATCAACTCTTCGATCCGCCGTACATATTTCACTGCTTCTGCTGGCAAATCCGCCCACGAACGTGCGCCCGCTGTGGTGCCTTGCCAACCTGCCAGGGTCTCATAAATTGGCTGCACATTTGCTTGGCCTTGCATGGTGGAGGGCAAATAATCGATCCGCTCGCCATCCAATTCATAACCAACACAAACTTTGATTTCTTCCATACCATCCAAAACATCGAGCTTGGTTAAAGCGATACCATTGATGCCAGAAACCTGAACTGTTTGTTTCACCAACACTGCGTCAAACCAACCGCAACGCCGCTTACGGCCCGTGTTTACGCCCCACTCATGGCCCTTTTCGCCAAGATATTCGCCAATCTCATTCAACTGCTCAGTGGGGAAAGGTCCTTCACCCACACGCGTGGTGTAGGCTTTGGTGATGCCCAAAACATAATCCAAAGCGCCAGGCCCAAGCCCTGAGCCGTTGGCCGCCTGGCCACCAATGGTGTTGGACGAGGTCACAAACGGGTAGGTGCCGTGCTCAATATCCAGCAACGCGCCTTGTGCGCCTTCAAACAAAATGCGTTTGCCATCGCGGCGCATTTGGTTCAATCGTTCCCAAACCCGGCCGGCAAAAGGCAGCACTTCGTCAGCCACTTCCATCAACTCGTCATAGATGGTCTCGGCTTTCATTTCGTCAATACCCAAGCCGCGGCGCAAGGCATTGTGGTGACGCAACAAGCGCTCAATCTTGGTTTTCAAAACCTCAGGATCAGCCAAGTCAGCCACGCGGATGGCACGACGACCCACTTTATCTTCATAAGCGGGGCCCATGCCGCGCTTGGTGGTGCCGATCTTCAGGCCCGCATTTGAATTTTCGCGGAAGCTATCCAGCTCGCGGTGCAGCGACAGGATCAAACACGCATTGTCCGCCACCATCAAATTCTCAGGCGAAATCGCCACCCCTTGCCCGCGCAACAGCGCCAGCTCTTTGACGAAATGGTGCGGGTCAACCACCACACCATTGCCAATCACGGAGAATTTGCCCGGGCGCACAACGCCAGACGGCAACAATGCTGTTTTATATGTGACCCCATCGATCACCAAAGTATGGCCGGCATTGTGACCGCCTTGGAACCGCACCACAACATCGGCGCGTTCGCTCAACCAGTCTACAATCTTGCCTTTGCCTTCATCGCCCCACTGGGAGCCGATCACAACAACATTTGCCATTTAAACTATTTCTCCTTCGCGATCAGTTTCATTGACATAGGATTGGGACAGAATAATGCCCAAAAAGATACCCATTGCCCGCAAAAGCTGATCTTTCGGTTCACTTGGGTGTTTAGAACCGGTTCAAAACCTGATAAGCGAAGCTGATATAGCAAAAGTGAACCTATGACAAAACCACAATCCGCAGTAAACGTAAGAAAAAATCCCTTCCATCAACTGTTTAATCAGCCCTACGTGCTTTTGGTGCTGACCTCCCTGTTTTGGGGCGGCAATATGGTGGCTGGAAAATTGGCCGTGGGCGATATTGAGCCCACCAGCCTGATTGCGGGTCGTTTTGCTTTGGGTTTCTTGATCATCTTGCCGTTTGCTTGGCCGCATTTGAGAAATGATCTGCCCGTATTGATCAAAAAAACCTGGCTGCTGGCCGCTTATGGCGCGGTTGGCTTTGCTGGTTTCAACCTCTTTCTTTACTTGGGTGCCAAACACACCACTGCGGTGAATGGCGCCATCGAGCAGGCCTCCATCCCCATGATGGTGATGCTCGCCAACTTTGTTTTGTTCAGGCAACGCGCCTACCCGCTACAGCTGTTAGGTGTTGTGCTCACCCTCGTGGGCGTCATCTATGTGGCCACAGCGGGCAACCCTATGCGCTTGGCCCGCATGGATATCAATATTGGTGACGGACTAATCCTGATCGCCTGCGTCATATATGCGTCTTATTCTGTCACCTTGCGCTATCGCCCAACGGTACACTGGATGACCTTTTTGGCAGTCACCTTCTTTTTCGCCACCCTTGGCGCGCTGTTCTATCAAATCTTTTTGGGGGGCCTGCCCGCCTTTGTGTCCGGCATTGGCGACATCACGTTGCTCGGCTGGGTATTGGTGATTTATACAGGCCTTTTCCCCTCCATTCTCTCGCAGCTTTTTTATGCCCGTGGGGTGGAGTTGATCGGCGCCAACCGCGCCAGCCTGTTCATCAATGCGCTGCCCCTTTTCGGGGCTGTCCTTTCGGTCATCATCATCGGCGAAGCGCTTCAGACCTACCATTTTGTTGCGGCAGTCTTCATAATTTCAGGCATCACCATGGCCGAATATGCGGTGCGCACCGCCAAAAAACGCGAAGCCTTGAAAGCCGCGATGGAAGAGGAGAAAGAGCCGGATAATGAGCGAACATAAAGAATTGTTAGAGCGCATTGAAGCCTTAGAAATGCGCGTGGCCTATCAAGAACAAACCATCGATGATCTAAACCAAACCATCACCAAGCAATGGACCGAGTTTGACAAACTCAACCGCGAAATCGCCAAGCTCTATGCGCAAATGCAAGAGATCGACAATGGCGGCGGTGGTGAGATCGATGAGCGCCCACCACATTATTGAGCTGAAAATGAAATAGGGAAAGCCTGCTCAACCACGCTTTCCCTACCCTCATTAGATGCGCGCTGCAGCGCGCATCGGCTGAATTTCTAGTCTAACGGACTTAGAATTTTAGTGACTTGGCCTGCTTTACGCCTTCCAGCGCGGCAATGGTGGCCAATTGCTTGTCGCTCAACTCACCGTCAATATTGATCAAAGCAATGGCGTCACCGCCGCTTTCCACACGACCCAAGTTGAAGTTGGCGATATTGACGCCTTCATTGCCCAACAACGTGCCCAAACGGCCGATAAAGCCAGGCTTGTCTTCGTTGGTGATGTAAAGCATGGCTGGTGTGATTTCCGCTTCCATATTCACACCCTTCACCTGGATCAAGCGTGGCTTGCCATCCGCAAACACGGTGCCGGCGACTGAACGTTCCTGCCGCTCGGTAATCACAGTCAGGCGGATATAGTTTTCATAGGCGCCCTGCTGTTCGCGATTAACGGTTTCCACATGCATACCACGGTCTTTCGCCAATACCGGCGCAGACACCATGTTCACATCGCCCAACAACGGCTTGAGCACGCCAGTGAGCAAAGCAGAAACCATCGGCTTGGTATTGAGGTCCGCTACATGGCCTTCAAACTCAATCCGCACGCCTTTAATGCCACTCTCAGTCAATTGCCCCGCAAAGCTGCCCAGCATTTCTGCCAATTTCACAAATGGCATCAAGCGTGGCGCTTCTTCCGCAGAGATTGAAGGGAAGTTCAACGCATTGGATATGGCCCCATGCATCAAATAGGCACTCATTTGCTCGGCCACTTGCAATGCCACATTTTCCTGCGCCTCATTGGTAGACGCGCCAAGGTGCGGCGTGGCAATCAGATTTGGCGCCTCAAACAATGGATTATCGGTGGCAGGTTCCACTTCAAACACATCCATGGCGGCGCCAGCAAGCTTGCCGCTTTCCAGAGCCTCTTTTAGCGCGACCTCATCAACCAAACCACCGCGGGCACAGTTGATCAGGCGGGCACCAGTTTTCATCTTAGCGATATTCTCAGCGCTGATGATGCCGCGTGTCGCGTCAGTCAGTGGCGTATGTAAAGAGATAAAATCGGCCCGCGCCAGCAGCTCATCGAGCTCGACCTTTTCAACGCCCAGGTCAAGCGCACGTTCTGGCGTCAAAAACGGATCGAACGCGATCACTTTCATCTTAAGGCCTTGGGCCCGGTCAGCCACGATGGCACCAATATTGCCGCAGCCAATAATACCAAGCGTTTTGGCGGTCACTTCCACGCCCATAAATTTGGACTTTTCCCACTTGCCCGCACGCGTAGATGCATCAGCAGCTGGGATCTGACGGGCCAAGGACAGCAGCAAAGAAATGGCATGTTCCGCAGTGGTGATGGAGTTGCCAAAAGGCGTGTTCATCACAATGATGCCTTTGGCGGTTGCTTGTGGAATATCCACATTGTCCACGCCAATACCGGCGCGACCAACAACTTTCAAATTGTCGGCAGCCGCAATCACTTTCTCAGTGACTTTGGTGGCGGAACGAATGGCCAAGCCATCATATTGGCCGATGATTTCAAGCAATTTTTCTTTGTCTTTGCCCACATCAGGCAAAAAATCTACATCCACGCCATTGTCGCGGAAAATCTGTACAGCTGTTTCGCTCAGCTTGTCGGATACGAGAACCTTAGGCATAGGAGCCTCCATAAATGTCAAAATTTTGGGAAAAAGGCTGGCGGTTTTCCGTCAGCCGGTCTTCTCTTTAGGAGGCGCCTAAAGCGCCGCTTTTTCTGCCGCAAAAGCAAAATCGAGCCAATGGGTCAAGGCTTCCAAATCGGCTGTCTCAACCGTGGAACCAGCCCAAATCCGCAAGCCCGCCGGGGCATCGCGATAGGCCCCGATGTCGAAGGCCACGCCTTCTTGATCCAGCCGCGTAGCAATCGCCTTGGCGAATTTGGCTTGGGTGTCTGCATCAAGCGCGGTGATCTCAGGATCAACAATCTTCAAGCACACAGACGTGTTGGACCGCGTTTCAGGCACCTCAGCCAAATTGGCGACCCAATCCGTTGCTTCAACCCATGCATTCAACAGGTTGAAATTGGCGTCAGCCCGCTTTTGCAAGCCATTGTCGCCCAACGTTTTCGCCCATTCCATGGCGTCAATCGCATCTTCAATCACCATCAAGGACGGCGTGTTGATCGTCGCCGCTTCGAAAATACCTTCGATCAGCTTGCCGCCTTTGGTTAGGCGGAAAATTTTGGGCAATGGCCGATCCGGCGCATAATTTTCCAAACGCTCAACCGCGCGAGGAGAAAGAATGATCACGCCGTGAGCACCTTCGCCGCCCAGCACTTTTTGCCAGGAGAAAGTGGTGACATCCAACTTTGCGAAATCAAGCTCTTGCGCGAACGCAGCAGAGGTCGCATCGCAAATGCTTAGGCCCTCGCGGTCGGCATCAATCCAATCTGCATTTGGCACACGCACACCTGAAGTGGTGCCGTTCCAAGTAAAGACCACATCGCGGGTCCAATCCGCTTGGCCAAGGTCAGGGAGTTTGCCGTAGTCCGCGTCAAGCACACGCACATCGTCCAGCTTGAGCTGCTTTACCACATCGGTGACCCAGCCTGCGCCAAAGCTTTCCCACGCCAGCATATCAACGCCGCGTTCGCCCAGCATGGACCACAGAGCCATCTCAACCGCACCTGTGTCAGATGCAGGCACGATGCCGATACGATAATCATCAGGAACGTTGAGCAATTCACGCGTCAAATCAATCGCATATTGAATGCGAGCCTTCGCAGGCTTGGCGCGGTGAGAGCGACCCAACAAATTGTCATTGAGAAATTCAGGTGTCCAACCAGGACGTTTTGTGCACGGCCCAGATGAGAATCTGGGATTCGCCGGGCGCACGTCCGGCTTCAAAATATCTGTCATGTTGCTACCCTTTCAGATAGGCGCCCCTCGTTGGGGAGGGGTGGCCCACTGACGGGGATAGTGGCAATCGAACGCCGCGTCAACGCTTTTTATTGTCCGACAAAAACAGCCACGCAACAAAAAACCCCGGCGCAAGGTCCGGGGTTTTTCAAATCGATAATCGCTAAAGCTTAGTAGAAGCGGTAGCGAACGCTGGCGCGAATTTCGTGAGCAACAGCGTCTTGCACCCACATGCCAGACCCTTGGGTTGAGAACCCTTTGTGCCACAATGCACGGTAGCCGATATCGGCAACTGCAGCGCCCATATCATAGGCAACACCGGCCATCACAGCACCGGCCCAAGAGCGGTTACCCGCACCTGCGGCGAGATCTGGGTTGGTCGCATGTGTCGCGGAAGTGTAGTGCCAGGCTTTACCCAACCCGGCGCCGACATAACCCTGCCAACCGCCATCTGCACTTAGGCCCACGCCGCCCAAATCAAAATCATAATAAACGTTTGCCAACGCCACGGTTGAGCGCAAATCTGCTGAATAGCCATTTGCGGTCAAACCGGTGTTCCGCAACCAATCAATGGTCAAATCCGTACGGAAACCGTTGCCGAACTCATAACCAGCACCTGCACCAAGGCTGTAGCCCCAGCCCATGTCAGTTGGTGTAGCCGAGTTTGGACATGGACAAAACTCTACATTGCGCGCCCACATTGCGTTGCCCGCAACAGAGCCGCGCAAATAAAACGCACCGGAAAGGCCGTAATCTACTTCTGGCAATTCAGGCTCAGGCTGAGGCCAATCGGCGGCCAAAGCGCTCGTTCCAAACATTGAGGCAACTGCAAACAGGGCAGCTCCAATCCACTTAAGCATCATTCTAATCCTTCTACGCAAGCCACTTTTCTTGACTTTCCGAGAAAGAGTATCGACGCTTTTTCTTAAAACGCACTTAACCTAAATATTTAACCCTAATATTTTTCAAATTACTCTGTTATGTTAAGATTCTCTCCCCGAACTATTTCTCCACTGTTCAAGGCCCGACATGACCACACAATCGCGCACCATCGGCGACTGGATTTTCCTTTTATTTCTGGTACTTGTGTGGGGCAGCTCCTTCGCAACCATCAAATTTGCGATCGACTACTTCACCCCATTTTGGATTGCCGCCATACGACTCACAATAGCTGCAATCTTAATGATTTTATTTGCGTTTTGGCGCGGCGTCAGCCTGCCGAAAGGCAAAAAACAATGGCTCGCTTGCGCGGTAATGGGCAGTTTGGGCACGGCAATGCCGTTCATGCTGATCAATTATGCAAGCCAATATATTCCCTCATCCATCGCGGGATTGATGATGGCCACCGTACCCATCCAAGTGATGCTTTTGTCGCTGATCTTTTTACCTGCAGAACGCGCAACGCCCATTCGATTACTGGGCCTTTTGTGCGGCTTTTTGGGGGTTGCAGCGGTCATCTTGGGCAATGGGGCCGAAGAAACAGCAGCGGCCGCCTTTTCCCTGCTGCCTTTTATCTTACTGGTCATCGCAACTGGCGGGTATGCCAGCAATGGCATGATTTCGCGCAATGTGCTGGAGATGCCAGCTATGACCAAATCTCTCGGCGTGTTGATATTCGCCTCAATCACCGCAACCATATGTGCCTTGATCTTTGAGCCCTTGCCGCAATCTGTGCCAATCAGCGGGTGGTCCGCTGTGATTTATCTGGCGATTTTGCCAACATGGGCCACAACCATTGTGCTCTATCGCCTGCTCGACAACACCACGGCAGCCTTTGTCGCCCAATCCAACTATTTAATTCCCGCGGCCTCAATCATATTTGGAGCAATCTTGTTTGGTGAGCGTTTGGCCGCATTGCAATTTGTGGGCTTTGGATTGATTCTTTTCGGGGTTGCCGTATCCGAGGGCGTTATCCGGCGTCGGCGCAAAAAAAAGCGGCAGTATCCACCGCCGCCTTCTGCTTAAATCTGCGGGTGTGGCTTAGGCCACGCCCTCAATAATCTGAGCAATATCGCCAACGACTTGTTTGACAAGCCCCTCATCATCGCCTTCGCCCATGACGCGGATCAAAGGTTCTGTACCTGACGGACGGATCACCAGGCGGCCTGTTGCACCCAGCTTTTGTTCACCACTGGCAATGGCCTTGATCACCCGATCATCATGCAATGGCGTGCCGCCAGAAATGCGCACATTGGTCAAAAGCTGCGGCACAAGATCAAACATCTTGCAGACCTCAGAAACAGGGCGCTGGCGCTTTTGTACCAAGCTCATCACTTGCAGCGCCGAAACAAGGCCGTCACCTGTTGTTGAAAAATCCGACAGAATGATGTGGCCGGATTGCTCGCCGCCCATATTGTAGCCACCCGAACGCATGCGCTCGAGCACATAACGGTCGCCAACCTTGGTGCGTTCAAGCCGCAAATGATTGTCACTCAAGCACCGTTCAAGGCCGAGATTTGACATGATGGTGGCGACAATGCCGCCCCCGTTCAGCCATTCAAGCTCATGCCAATAAAGGGCCAATGCGGCCATCAACTGGTCGCCATCGACAATCTGACCTTTTTCATCAACGATCACAACACGATCCGCGTCGCCATCTAGGGCAATGCCAATATCAGCGCCTTCTTCAACCACCCGTTTGCACAGGGCTTCCGGGGCGGTAGAGCCGCAATCCTTATTGATGTTAAAGCCATCGGGCTCAACACCCATCGCAATGACCTCTGCGCCAAGTTCCCAGAGCGCTTCTGGTGCTGTCTTGTATGCCGCACCATTGGCGCAATCGACAACAATTTTAAGGCCCGTGAAGTCCGTGTGGCGCGGCAGTGTGCGCTTGGCGAACTCGGTATAGCGGGTGGTCACCTCATTGATACGTCTGGCGCGGCCGATTTCTCGGCCCTGCGTCAACCCGGCCGACACGCCTTTTTCCACCAGCGCTTCAATCTTTTCCTCAATCTCGTCAGACAGTTTAAATCCGTCCGGCTGGAAAAACTTGATGCCATTATCTTCGAATGGATTATGGGAGGCGGAAATCATCACCCCCAAATCAGCCCGCAACGAGCGGGTCAGCATGGCCACTGCTGGGGTCGGCACCGGGCCAAGCAAATAGACATCCATACCCACAGATGTAAAACCGCCGGTCAGGGCATATTCGATCATATAGCCGGAACGCCGCGTATCCTTGCCAATCACCACGCGATGCTGGTGATCGCCGCGACGAAACGCCATCCCGGCAGCTTGGCCAACGCGCATGGCGAGATCTGGCGTCAGCTTATCGCCGTTTGCCTTCCCCCGAATACCGTCTGTTCCAAAATATTTACGTGCCATAAACCCATCCAATTGCGATAGGCCACGCCTATCCGTTCGAAAATACAAAACTCAAAATACGAGTTAAACAAAAACCAAATCTAAATTATGGCAATAATACCTTTAGCCCTCAGGTCAAGACCTATCCAGTGCTAATTTGGCGCCCAGGCCAATCAAAAACGTGCCGCCGATACGTGGAAGCCAAGCTGAGCGGGCGCTAGCGGCTGTTAACCGTTTGAGCATCCAACCCGCGAATAAAACACACGCCAAATCTGCGCTTGAAAACATAACATTCACAATGGTGCCCAAAATCAGCATTTGTGCCCAAAGCGGCAAGCTGGCATCAAGCGACACAAATTGCGGTAAAAACGAAATAAAGAACAATGCTGTTTTGGGGTTGAGCACTTCAACACTGATGCTTTCAACAAACGCCCGCTTGGCGCTTTTGGTGCGTGGCTCATCCGCTTGGTCCGCCTTGCCGCGGCGGAAGATCATCATCAGGCCGAGATAAATGAGATAGAGCGCACCGGCAATCTTCACCACCAAATAAAGCGTAGGCACTGCCAGCAACAGTGCGGCCAAACCGAAGGCGGCCAGCATCACATGGGCATAGCCCCCCAAATGCACACCAAGGGCAGCCATTAGGCCAGCCCATTGGCCACGCGCAATTGTCTGCGCGGAAACATAAATCATCGCCGGGCCGGGCAAATAGGCAAACAAGGCTGTAGTGATCAAAAAGGCAAGTAGGATTTCAAACGACGGCATCAGACAAACTCCGGTTCGCACACCCTCAACTTTAGCACCCGCTGCACCAATAAAAAAGAGGCCCGGAGGCCTCTTTCATTGTTCGTTTGGTATCTTGAAGAACCTTAACTATCGGTTTGCGGTTCCGCATCACCTTCAGTGCCCTTGCCATCATCATTTGGCTTTTTCTTCGGCACAGCTTTGCCCGCACGTGGCACGCCTGTTGACTTCGCTGTTGGCGTGTTGTCGTCATCCGAGCGTGTTGGTTTCTTGCCATCACGCAAGGCGCGCAATTCGTCACCCGTCAAGGTTTCGAACTCAAGCAAAGATTGGGCAATGTCTTCAAACAATTGCTCATGCTCTTTGATCAAGTTGCGGGCTTTGGTTTCAGCTTCTTCCACCAAGGTGCGAACTTCTTCATCAATAAGACGCGCTGTATCGTCGGACATGTGATCGACATTTGCTGGGCCGTAAATGCCCTGCGGATCTGACTTATAAAGCACACGACCCAACTTTTCAGACATGCCCCACTCGGTGACCATGGAGGTCGCCAACTTTGTGGCACCCTGAATATCACCTGCGGCGCCTGACGTTACTTTATCAGGGCCAAACTTGTGGATCTCCGCTTCACGTCCGCCAAAGGCCAGCACCAATTGGGCCAACGCTTTTTCTTTCGAGAACGAATATTGATCGCTCTCGGGCAAGCTCATCACCATGCCCAATGCGCGACCGCGCGGGATGATGGTGGCTTTGTGGATCGGGTCCAACACATGCGACATGATCAGCGAGACAAGCGCGTGGCCAGCTTCGTGATAGGCCGTGTTGCGCTTCTCATCTTCTTTCATGGCCAAGGTGCGGCGTTCCGCGCCCATCATGATTTTGTCTTTCGCATCTTCAAATTCGGCCATCGTCACAAAACGCTTATTGCGACGCGCTGCCAACAATGCTGATTCGTTGACCAAGTTCATGATTTCCGCACCAGAAAAACCGGGTGTACCACGTGCCAGGATTTTCAAATCCACATCTGGTGCCAACGGCACTTTGCGCACATGCACTTTCAAAATCTGTTCGCGGCCGGTCACATCTGGATTTGGCACAACAACCTGACGGTCAAAACGACCCGGACGCATCAAGGCTGGATCCAAAACATCTGGACGGTTGGTCGCCGCAATCAAAATGATGCTTTCATTTTCTTCAAAGCCATCCATTTCAACCAGCAACTGGTTCAATGTTTGCTCGCGCTCATCATTGCCGCCGCCGAAGCCTGCGCCACGTGAACGGCCCACCGCATCGATCTCGTCAATAAAGATAATACAGGGCGAGTTTTTCTTGGCTTGTTCAAACATGTCGCGCACACGGCTCGCACCAACGCCCACAAACATTTCAACAAAGTCAGAACCTGAGATGGTGAAGAACGGCACATTGGCTTCGCCGGCAACAGAACGTGCCAACAATGTTTTACCTGTACCTGGAGGACCCACCAGCAGCACGCCGCGCGGAATTTTACCGCCCAAGCGCTGAAACTTACCTGGATCGCGCAAATAATCCACGATCTCTTCAAGGTCTTGTTTGGCTTCGTCGACACCAGCAACATCTTCAAATGTTACTTTGCCATTACTCTCCGTCAGCAGTTTTGCGCGCGACTTGCCAAAGCCCATCGCGCCGCCGCGACCGCCACCTTGCATCTGGCGGATAAAGAAGAACCATACGGCAATGATCACAATAAACGGCAACCATGAGGACAATAGGATTGTCCAGAACGGGCTTGATTCCGGTGGCTTAGCTTCAATCGTCACGCCACGGGCTTCAAGACGGGACACCACATCCACCCCTTCAGGCAGATAGGTTTCAAATTGCTGCCCGTTACTTAGGGTGCCGCGCAACCGATTTTGGGTGATGGTGACGTTTTGAACAGACCCAGCATCCACATCCGAAACGAATTGTGAATAGGTCTTTTGTGTCAGCCCCGCAGTTTGCGACGATGTTTGAAAAATTTGGAAGAGGCCAAGCAACATAACAAGGATAATCATCCAAATTGCAAGGTTGCGAAAATTACCGTTCATTTAACCTGCCTTGAATAAATGTGCATACTCTATACGCACACAATGAGAATTTGGATCGAATGTAAGGTCCAATGCCCTTAGTTACAAGGGCGCGACCTTCAATTTGATGACTGTTCTTAACACAATGTGTTTAACAAACGCCCGACCAATTGCCGCACTTGCGGCGCTTAAGACAGCGCATTGGGACCAAATATCCGAAAAACGTCAATATTGGGGCCTAAAACATGTTCGCCGAGCGCTAAAATCTCGTCACCGCTGGTCACCACTGGCGCAGCGCGCACAGCTTCCATCGGCACAAAACTCAAATCAGGCAACAATTGATCGAATTTAGCGCGGGTCATCGCCATCGCTGGTTGCACTTGCACCGACGCGGGCGCATCAGCCGCCAAGATGATTTTAAACCGATCATCCCATATCAAACTCTCGCCCGGCTCCAGCGACAAGGGTTGATCATTCAGGCGCCCCACCTCTCGGAACACTTGAATTAAAGCGCCATGACCACGAATGCCGCAACCGCCAAGCGTTTGCCCCCGCAAATGCAGTTGCCCCATGCACAATAAATCATAGAGCGCTTCAACTTTGGCGAGGTCTGGCGCCGCCGACGCGCCACCTGCATCATCAAGCGCCCGCACCAGCAAACGAACCCCGATTTCGGCGGGTTCAGACTTGATCAGCGCATGGTCAAACAACACGCAGCCAAAGGGGTCGATAAAGAATCGCTCGCTATAAACACCCTCTGCAACGGCATTCAAGGCGGCGTCCGCACGCCGCAATCGTCGGGTTGAAAGACCAATATTTTTTGTTTGCAGCCCCAAGCGCTGCAACCCTTTCAACGCCTGCCGCCATCGCACGCGTTCAAACTTTTCATCATTATTGGATGGGTCCACCACATAGGTAATTTGCTCTGCATCCAAAAATGACACCAAATCGGCCTTAGGCAAGTCGAGGAAGGGGCGAATAATATCAAGCCCGAACGCCACCGAACTGCGCCCCATGGCCCCAAGCCCGGAAAGCCCGCTGCCCCGCGCCAGCCGCATGAAAAATGTTTCCGCCTGATCATCCAAATGATGTGCGGTAAAAAGCTGGGTAAGGTCCAATTCCTGCATTTTATTTTGCATTAATTGATAGCGGACCTCCCGCGCACTTTCTTGAATGCGGGACGTGGGGGCAAATGCATCAGGCGTCAGAATGGAACAGGCAAGTCCCAAGGCTTGTGCCGCACGTTGCACCAACTGTGCTTCCTCAGCCGCTTCCGGGCGCAAACCATGGTCGACGGTGAGCACAACCAATTCAATGTCTTGATCCTGCTGCGCTGCAAAGCGCGCGGCCAAATGCATCAGGGCCATGCTGTCTGGTCCTCCAGAAACAGCAAGCGCCGCCTTTTGGGTTTCAAAAAGCGGCGCGAAAATATAATTCAGAAAATCTGGCTCAAGCAAATACTGATGTTGACGTTCAATATTTAACATTGTGCCTTTCGCTGTTCCTCTGAGACGCGTTGTTTAAATGCCTTGGGTTGGTCGGGATATCGACGCAACACCTCCACAAACGTACGACAAGCCGTCTCCCTTTCGCCAGCACTGTTTAGGGAAATCCCCAATTTCATCACCATGTCGGGTGAACGTGCAGCATTTGGATGGGCTTCAAAGCCCCTGAGCAGCACTTCCGCCGCCTCTTCATATTCACCGCGATTGAGCAAACTATCGCCCAACCAATGATAGGCGTCGGGGGCCAGCCTGTTGTTCGGGAACAGTCCAATAAATTGCCGGAACTGGTCTTCCGCAAACACATAATCGCCGCGCAGCAAGGCTTCGTAACCCGCATCATATTGCGCCTTGGCATCCGCATCCGACAAGGCTGCACCCGGATCAAACTCAAGGTCCATAGGCTGCCCCGCGCCGATGCCCGCCAATGCGTCATCAGAAAGTGTACCCAGCGTGCCTTCAGGCGTACCAAGTGTTAAGGGCACGTCTTGATCGGCTAAAGTTCCCTCGCTTTGGCTCTGCGGCACTCCCCCAGATGGCGTCTCGCGATCTGATTGGGGTGCCGCACTAGTTTTTCCCAGCGCACCGCCTTCGAGTTCTTGGAACCGGAATTCATAATCTTCTTGCATGCGTTCAAGCAAAGTCTGCATTTGAGTGAGCTGGAATTGAAGCCCCTCAACTTGACCCGTCAATGTCCGCATCCGCTCTTCAATCGCATCAATGCGCACATTCACCTCGGCCACTTGCCGCGACTGCGCCACTTTCACCGTGATTGGCTGGCGATCCGAAACACGTTCGATGCCCAATCCGTCAAACCCTTGTTCAAGCACCAAAACATGGTTGCTCAACAAATCTGCCTGCTGTTCGAGCTGGATCAAACGGCTGAACGCCGTGTCATTCGTCTGGCTGCCTGCTTGCGCCACACCGGTTGCCCCGGCGCAAACCACACCCATCGTCGCTGCAGCAATCATTTTTGCCCAACGTTTGTTCATAACCGACATAAAGTCACTCCTTCGTTCGTAACGAACCGTCACGCATCAAACCACCTAATAGATTGAAGGTAAAACAAAAATAAGACAAAAAAACGCCGGGTCCGCAAATTGCGAAGCCCGGCGCCCGCCTCCAGCAGAGGATTCTTAAATGGTGCTTATGGCAGCAACACGGTCACCGCACGGCGGTTCTGTGACCAACATGAAATATCGTCACAAACTGCCACAGGACGCTCTTTACCAAAGCTCTTGGTGGTGATGCGTGTGGAACTCACACCACGGCTAACCAAATAGTTGACAGCAGCACTGCCCCGACGTGCACCCAACGCGATGTTGTATTCGCGGGTGCCACGCTCATCGGCATGGCCTTCAACCAAAACTCTGTATTGTGAATATTTCTGCAACCAAACGGCTTGCTTGTCCAAAGTCGCACGGGCTTCGGCAGTCAATACTGAGCTGTCGGTCTCAAAGAACACACGGTCACCAACAGCAACCAAAAATTCTTGCGGTGTGCCGGGCTGAGCCTGACCTGGCCCCAAATTGCCAACACCTGCGTCTGGTGTACGCGCACAAGCAGCAACAAATGCCACCAACGCCACCATTGTAATGCCTTTCAAAAGGCGCATCATATTATTTGCCATGGACATGGTCCTTAATAGCTCCAGAAAAGGTCGAAATTGATTGACCCGGTTATACCCTTATTTATCTTAATTTGGGGTTTGTTAACGCGGTTAATGCGGTCTTAATCCGGCTATTTTAAGGCGAAAAACGCCCAATTCCGTTGCCTAAATGCAACCCGCAATCAATTCGTGTAATAAATAAATGATCGCATAGATAAGCTGCCCATATCAAACTGGTCATTAAAGAACGCCAATTGATCCTTTTCATCCACCAAGCCAGCGCAATAAAAGGTGGGTGCAAAATGCTCCACGCTCGGATGCGCTTGTGGCAGCAGGCTACCATATTGCTCCGGATCCGCCATCTCGCCAAAATTGCGATCAATGAGATATTGCGAAACCTTTTGGTCAAACTCCTGCGCCCAATCAAACGCCTCAACGTCGCGCGAGATTGCCCGCAAATTATGCACCAAATTGCCGCTGCCCAAGATCAGTACCCCGCGATCACGAAGCGCTTTAAGGTCGCGCCCTAAAGCAAGTTGCCCGGCAAAATCCAAATCCCGATTGATCGAGATTTGAAACACGGGAATATCCGCTTCCGGATAAAGATGCCGCAACACCGCCCAGGCACCATGATCCAACCCCCACTCCTCAGTGGGGATCGCCGCATGGTTTTTGAGCATGAGCGCCACATCATGCGCCAGTTCTGGCGCACCAGCGGCAGGATATTGCACATCAAACAAATCCTGCGGAAAGCCATAAAAATCATGAATGGTTTTGGGCATTGCCCCCACATGCACCAGCGTGGAATGACGTGTTTCCCAATGGGCCGATATGCACAATATGGCTTGTGGCCGTGCCAGCTTTTGCCCCAGTTGCTGCCAGCTTTGCGCAAACGCATTATCCGTGATGGCATAAAGCGGATTGCCATGCCCCAAAAACACAACGGGCGCCCGCTCTGCCGGCGCCAATTGGTCAAGCATTTGATCAAATCGCAAAGAATTTAGCATGTTCGCCTTCCTGACCCACAGCCAAAGTGCTGTGTCTGTTCGAGCTAAGCACCTTAGCGCAACCGGTCAAGAAGGCACAATTTTGTGCCTTAACCCAATAGCGGCGACCAGGTTGGGTCCGACGCATAAGTTGGTGTCTCAATCCGCCGCTCGTTCCGGCCCCACACATCAATCGTGTAAAGCTGCGGTCCGCTGTCGCCACCCGGGTCTTTGAAATACATCAATACCCGACCGTTCGGTGCCCAGGTTGGCCCTTCCATCAAGTAACTTGACGAAAGAACGCGCTCACCCGAACCATCAGGCCGCATGGTGCCAATATGGAATTGACCATCCTTTTGCTTGGTGAAGGCGATCAAGTCACCCTTGGGCGACCAGACGGGCGTTGAATAACGGCCATCACCAAAACTAATACGCTGTGCACCGCCACCATTTGCGCTCATCACATAAATCTGTTGTGAGCCACCGCGGTCACTTTCAAAGGCAATGCGTTGACCATCTGGAGAAAAGCTGGGGCTGGTATTGATCGACGCACCAGATGTCAGTTGCATCGGCTTGCGCTGCTGCAAATTCATCAGATACAGATTTGTGTCGGCCCCCGTGGTGACGCTGAATGCCAAGTGGCTGCCATCGGGCGAAAACCGCGGCGACAAAGTCATCTTGCCAAAATCTGCCACGCGCTGCTGCTGACCTGTCGACAAATCCAACAAATAAATCTGCGGCACGTCACCGGAAAAATTCATATAGGAGAGCATGTTGCCCGTGGGCGAATAGCGCGGCGTCAACACGATTGAGCCGCCATCCGTCAGATAACGGTTATTCGCCCCATCCTGATCCATAATCGCCAGGCGCTTAACCCGGTTGGCCTTGGGGCCGCTTTCTGCCACATAGACCACGCGGGTATCGAAATACCCATCCTCACCAGTCAATGTTTTGTAGACCGCATCCGACAAGATATGCGCCACCCGACGCTTATTGTTTTCGTCGGCGGCAAAGGAACGGCCAAAGCCTTCTTCACCCGCGACCACATCCCACAAGCGCACATCCGCACGGATTTGCCCGCCCGTGCGCTGTACAGAACCCATCACCAACGCATCAGCGCCCAATTGCCGCCAGGCCCCAAACTCAGGTGTTTGGTTCACATCACCCATTTTCAACGGCATCTGCTCGGTTGGATAAGGCGCAAAAAGGCCAGAACCGCGTAAATTATCGATCACGATTTGCGTCAGTTCACTGCCCAATTGTGGATCGGCAGAGCTGAAAGTCGGCACCCCAATCGGCATCGGTTCAAAGTCACCGCCTGTGACCACAATTTTCACCAATGCTGCTGCAGGTTGCGCAAATAGGCTGGCCCCCATGCTGGCAGCACCCAGTTTCAAGGCATTTCGACGCGAGAATGTTATCATTTCCATCTCCTATTCCGCCCCTTTAACGCATAACTCGGACCGGCTTTGCATATAATCTATCTCAGATCCCGTGGATCAAATGTGACATCAACCTGACGCCACTCTTCATATTTTTCAGCCGCCAATTGATAAGGCCCGCACCGACGCACCGCACGTTGCGCCGCGGACGCGGTGGCCTGGCCAACCTGACCGGATATTGAAATATCCATCACTTGCGGCGTGCCAGCAACCGAACCATCACGATTCAAATCAACCAAAAGCCGCACGGTCAAGCCATCCTCATCCAAGGCAGAAATCGGCGGGTTCCAGCATTTGCGCATTTGCGCAGCCAAGGCCGCCCGCTCTGATTGGGTCAACCGAGCCGCTGTACCACTGGTTTTGCCAGCCGTTTTCTGTCCGCCCTGTCCGGTGGTGCCACCACGGCTTTCTTCTTTGTTGATGATATCGGAAATCTTGTCCGCTTCTTCGCTTTGCTTTTCCTGTTGTGCCCGTTCCGCTGCAGCTTGCTTTTGGCGCTCCGCCTCCTGCGCGGCAAAGACTTGCCGCGCTTTTTCAACCGCACTGGTGGCCGCTGGCGGCGATGGCGGCACAGGCGTTGGCTCCGGCGCAGGTTCTTCGGTCACCACAGGTTGCTCGGTCGGCTCTTCAACAGGTTCTGGTGTCGGCTCCTCAACTGGGGCTGGCGCACTTGGCTCCACCTGTTCCGGCTGTGGCTCAGGCTCAACCGGCTCCGGTGTAGGTTCGGGCGCGGGGGGCGTTGGCGGCGTCGGTTCAGGCGCAGAATTATCTGTGGGCGCTGGGCTTGGGTCCGGCGTGTCTTTCGGCGTCACCTGATCTTCTTGCGTGTTGCCCGTTGGCTCCGCCAGCTCAGCAGGTGTATCCGTATCCACTGCAGACGGCGTCTCCGTCTCGATCACATTGCTGTCGAGCGAGCCTTGCCGAATATTGGAAAATTCTTCAATCGGCACCAACTCAATCGGGATCGCCTCAATCTCTTGCGGATCAAACGCATCAGCCTGGCCAAAGGACATCAGCCCAACAGCAATCAAGGCGGCGTGTGAAACCGCAGATATGGTGATCCCCAGGCGCATATTTACTGAACCTGTTCCTGCTCGGTAATAAGCCCGATTTTGCTATAGCCGGCGCCGGACAATTGTCCCATCACCTGCATAACGGTGCCATAGTCGGCCACATTGTCACCGCGCACATAGATGCGCTCTTCAGTGCCATTGACGGCCACTTCGTCGAGCTTGGTCAACAGCGTTGCACGATCGACCAACTCTTCCAGCACATAAATCTGACCATCAGCGGTCACCGTCACGGTAACGGGCTTGCTTTCAGTGTTGAGGCTTTTCGCCTCGCTCTGCGGCAAATCGATCGGCACACCAACGGTGAGCAATGGTGCCGCCACCATAAACACAATCAGCAACACCAACATCACATCCACAAGGGGCGTGACGTTAATCTCACTCATTGGTTGTGAACGGCCGCGGCGTCTGCCGCGCCGCGCACCACCTGCGCCGCGTGAAACACCCATACCCATTATTGTTGCTCCCGGCTTTCCAACTGGCGGGTCAGGATCGATGAAAACTCATCCGCGAACCCTTCCAAACGACCAATCAATTTATTGGCGTCGGATGAAAGCTTGTTGTAGGCAATCACCGCTGGGATCGCAGCCAACAGGCCAATGGCCGTGGCGAACAACGCCTCAGCGATGCCCGGCGCCACAACCGCCAAATTGGTGCTTTTAGAGGCAGCAATAGATTGAAACGAGTTCATGATGCCCCAAACCGTGCCGAACAGGCCCACAAATGGCGCGGCAGACCCGACCGTGGCCAAAAAGCCCAAGCGCGATTCCAGCACGTCACTTTCACGGCCGATGGTAATATCCAACACCTTATCCAAGCGCTGTTGCACCCCGATATAAGAAGAAGCGCCCTGCTCATGGCTGCGCTTCCATTCCTTCATCGCGGCCACAAAAACCGCACCCATGCCGCGCGGGTCTTCGTCCGATAGACGTTGGTAAAGATCTTCAAGTGATTGCCCAGACCAGAAATTCTTTTCGAATTTGTTCATGGCCCGTTGCGCCCGGCCATACATCACGCTTTTTTCAATGATGATGGCCCACGTCCAGATCGAGGCCGCGAGCAGCCCAAGCATAACCGCCTTCACCACCCAATCCGCAGCCCAGAACAATGCAAAAAGCGACAGATCGGCCGAGCCGTGCGCGGCGAGTTCTGCTTCCATGATTTTCCCCTAATCCTTCACATACTAAGCGGTAAGCCTGACACAACTCACCCGTTGCTTTTGGCATGACGGGCAAATTTGTCAAATTTAAGAAGTCACAACCCAACATTGCTCGATTGTCACTTCAGCTTAATGCTTTACGCCGTCCATGGTTCATTTATGGTTAATAAAACCTTGCTGAACGGGGAATGAATGTGGTTTAGCCGCAAATTTTGCGCATAAGACTTTCCAAGAGGCCGCGTTTGAACCGCAACGACCAAAAATAGGCGAATATGATCGCGATAGTGCAAAACACCCCCGAAGCGATCCAGACATGTTCGACAGGTTGGTTTTCGAGCATCCCCAACGCTTCCAACATCCCCATGCCCAGCGCTATATGCGCAATATAAAGGGTCAGGGTTTGCTGCCCAGCGGGCTGTACATACCGCAGGAGTTTCATCCGCAAAAGGACCGGTGCAACCAGCAAACATGTCCCAATCAAAAAGGCAGCGCCGCTGGCCCCCGCCAGCATATAAAGCGGCGTTGGCGGAATGGGCGCTGTACCAAACAACAGCGCAAGTTCGGGAACGGGTGCAGCCTGTTGCAGCGCAGTCGCCAACATCTCAACGGTCAGATAGAAGACGAGCCCGCCGACCGCCAGCCCCCATTGTAATTTAATTGAACCCAGCGCCCGACGGCTGAGCCAGATGCCGAAAGCCAAAAAGCTGAGCCAAGGCAAAGCAGGATGCCAACCATTAAAGAGGAGATTGCGGACAAAACCTTCGATGGTCCAAAAATCCAGATAGCTATTGGTGCCCCAATCCCAACCTGCATCATAATTGAAAAACAACAGCCCGATCATAAAGGCGAGATTGATGCCCACAATGGCAAGCCACAGCCCCCGATTGTTCAGCGTCAACAACCACGCGGCAAACAGGAAATAGATCGCGTAATAGTGAATAATATCAGCCGGCAAAATCAGCATATTGATCAAGCCAATGGCCAACAAAAATCCGGCGCGCTTAAGCAAAAGCAGATTATTCACACCGTTTTCGAATGCCAAACCAAGCCCGACGCCTGCCAAAACGACAAAGCTGGCGGCAGCGCGCCCTTCCAACCCATAAATCAGCTTATGGGCAAGGCTTTCGCCTAGCTCGGGCCAGCCCATCACCAAGTTGAAATTGACCACCACCATACCGATAAAGGCGATGAGTCGCGCCAAATCCAAACCATCAAGCCGCGTGCCGGAAGCCTTCACATTAACCACAATCAAATCCTTTTCAATGAACGTTCGTTCATTCATTTGGCGATTGATTTGAATTTTGCAAGAGGCTAAGAAAAATGATGGATAAAAAAGAGCTGACCAAAAGAGAACAGGCCAAACGCGCCAAGCGACAACTGATCCTTGAGAGCGCAATGGATTGCTTTGTTGAACAAGGGATCGCGCAAACCGGCATTCGCGACATCGCCGACCACGCCGAGATCAGCTTGGGCAATCTTTATAATCATTTTCGGCGTAAAGACGAACTGATCGCCGAGATCGCCCAGATTGAAGCGCAGGCCTTAGCGCCGCTGATCAGCGAACTGCAAACTGCTCTCCCCACATCCGCCGATCTGAAGCCATTTATCGACGCCTATTTACGCCAAATATCATCGCCCGCCCATGCAATCCTGTCTGTTGAAATATTGGCCGCAGCCATCCGTCAGCCAAAACTGGCCGAACCCTTCGAGGCCAACCGAAAGGCCATGACCAAGGCACTGGTTCAGAACACCCAGGCGACGACGGCGGATTTGGAAATGCTGCTGGACGCCACAGAGGCGCTCGGCATGCGCTGCGGTTTGGAACAGCGCAAACCGAGACGGGCTGAGAAATCAGCCCTGTATAGATTGGCGGAAACGCTAACCTAGCCGCCGAACCGCGCGCGCAAACGTTCGGGCAGGCGCGTGGGACGGCCATTGGCTTTCATGGTCACGGCCACCACTTTTGCCCGCGTGATCACGTCCTCCCCCCGGCGCAAAATCTGTTCCAGAATAAAGCGACTGCCCTTCATTTCCAGCACGGACGTTGTGGCCTCCAGAATATCATCAATATGCGCAGCGCGATCATAATCGATCTGCATGGAGCGGACCGCAAAAGCGATCCCCTCCTGTTCAAACAATTGTTGGTGGTGCACATCATGGGCCCGCAAAAACTCAGTGCGGGCACGCTCAAAAAACTTCAGATAGGCCGCATGATAGACATTGCCGGAAAAGTCGGTGTCTTCATAGTAAACCCGGACGGGAAACACATGTGACCCATCCGCCTGCAGCGCACCGCCAAATTGCATTATTCAACCACCTTTGCACACGAGCTATCGCCCACCCCTTCACAGGGACGGAACGTCAATATTTCGGTTTCACTATCATCTTCGAACACGGCTTGCACCGTGATGGTTTTTGCCGTGCCCGGCTCCAGCGTCAGGGCAATATCGTCAATGCCACCGTCACTGGGGATCATAAACGGCGAATCCGGAATACAGGCTGGCATGTCGAATGTCTGGTCCAGACTGTCTGCATTGATCGAATATCGGATTTCCTTCAACCGACAGCGCGACGTGAGCATATTCGTGAAATAAATAAACTGCCGCCCATCATATTCACGAAACGCCACCCACCCTGATTTGTTCGCGTCCAGCATCATCTTGAACATGGACACCTCCGGCACGCCAGCTTTGTCTTGCGCTAAACCACCCGTCGGCAGCGCCAACCCAGCCATCATCACCAAAGCCAAAAATTTCTTCATAAGCCCTCTCCCAATTTCAGCCATCAAACACAATGTGCAGCGGCAACGGCGGCAGGTCAATAAAATGGCTATGCAAAGCGCGCGGTTGCAGATCAATATTGGCCAGCACCGTGGGAGAAAGTTCTATCCAGCGATAGCGATAATGCCGTCCCTCTTCCTCCAGATGATGACAATCTTCCCCCGTAACAAACCGCACTTGCGGCGGACAGTCGGCGACATAATAGAAGGCCAATTCGTGATAGTGCTCACCCGCCAGATCAAAAAAACTTTCGGCGATGATATGCGGGGCGTCCACCTCAATCGTTGCATCCAGCTCTTCGCGAAATTCGCGCTTTAGCCCTTCAATCGAAGTTTCGCCGCGCTTAGGCCGTCCGCCGGGCAAAAACCAGAAATCGATGCCGTCAAAAGTGGTGCAAAGAAGGTGATTATGCTGCCGGATAATCGCTGCGCTGCGCACATTAAAATGCGCGGTGGAGGTGCTGAAGCTCAGATCAACCGACATGGATCAATAATCCGGGTCGACAACACATTCATGCACAAAACCTTGCGGCAATTCCGCCACCCGCGTGCGCATGGAAAAGGGGTGCAGATTGATTTCAGCCAAGGCATCCGGCGCGGTATGCACCCACTCAAAACTAAGGACTTTGCCATCATCTTCGCCGGTGATGCACACCCCCGGCTGAAAGGGCACGTGCAGGGGTTTGGCCACTTCATAATAAAAGGCAAACTCGTGAAACCGTTTGCCATAACGCCAAAAGAAATTCTCGAGCATATAGCGCAATTGCGGCGTTTCGATCTGGGCGTTCAGTTCTTCATCCATTTCACGATGGATCGCGTCTAAAGAGCTTTCCCCGCGCTGCACTCGCCCGCCGGGCAGGCAGACAAAATCATCATCATCTTCACGCACCACCAACAAATGGTCTTCGTGCCGAATAATCCCGGCGCAGCGAACATTGACCCGCTCATTGCCCTCATCAAACGTCAAATTGCTCATCAATTATTTCCTAAAACAAATCAGCCCAGCTCAATCAGATTTATTTCAGGCGGCACCCCAAAGCGCAACGGCAAAACCGAATAGCCCAAGCCGCCCGAGACAATCAAATGCCGGTCATCTTCCACCACATGCCCATAAGCATATTGATTGCCATAGCGCGAGGGCACTGCTGGGGAACGATCCCGCACCCGCACTTGCCCGCCATGCGTATGCCCGCTCAAAGTCACCGACACACGGCTTGGGACTTTCGGGAAAATATCCGGTTCGTGCGCCATCAGCACGATCGGTTCATCATTGGTCACTTGCGCCAAAGTGCCGTCCAGATCATCCAATCCAACCACGCCACGGCGAGGAATGCGCCGATTGGACAGCAAGGCCAATTGGCTCTCTAAACCGGCCAGCCAAAATCCATGGCCATCTTTTTCAAACCGAACCGCCTCGTTGCTGTAAACTTTAATGCCCACCTCTTCGAGCGCGTTGCCCGCCATGGTGGGGCCGCCACGGCGCGCTTGCGCCTGCAAATCTTCCCACCAATCATGATTGCCCAACACAGCATGAACACCCAACGGGGCCTTCAATTGCGCCAAGGATTCGGCCCAATGATTGTGCGGCAAGCTTTTGAACATCAAATGCATGCCCGACAGATAATCACCCAACAGCAGTACAATATCGGGCTTCAAGGCATTGGCGCGCGCAACAATTTTGTCAATCCGCGGCACGTTCATCCACGCGGTGCACGCGTGAATATCCGCCAGCACCACAATGCGGAGCCGAAAGCCCTTCGGCCAGTCTTTTGGCGTGAGTTGATCATGCTGTACGTGCAAACGAACCATAAAGGCCTTCCAATCGCGTGTCCGGGTGGCCCCATCATCGCAAACAATCAGGCACCAATAGGGCGAGCTTAGTCCTCGCCCTTCTCTTCTTCAAACAAGCTGGCTTGAACGCCGATAAAGCCTTGCGGCACACCCATATTCAAATGCTGGAACGCATGGGCCGTCAGCATACGTCCGCGCGGGGTGCGTTGGATAAATCCCTGCTGAATAAGATAAGGCTCCACGATTTCTTCCACCGCATCGCGTGGTTCCGACAATGCGGCCGCAATGGTTTCAATGCCCACAGGGCCGCCGCCATAATTGGTGGCGATGGTGCCCAGATAGCGCCGATCGAGCTGGTCCAATCCCCGTGCATCCACGTCCAACCGCCCCAGCGCCTTGTCAGCCACGGGCGCGTTGATCTCCGCCACATCATCTACTTGCGCAAAATCAGCCACACGCCGCAGCAAGCGACCAGCGATCCGAGGCGTGCCGCGTGAACGACGGGCAATTTCCATCGCCCCATCTTCGCTCATCCCGACGCCCAAAAGCCGTGCCCCACGGCGCACAATTTTCACCAGTTCTTCCGGCGTATAAAATTGCAACCGAACCGGAATGCCAAAACGGTCACGCAAGGGCGTGGTCAACAGGCCCGCTCGCGTTGTTGCGGCCACCAGCGTGAACTTGGCCAAATCAATCCGCACCGAACGCGCCGCCGGCCCTTCGCCAATGATCAGGTCGAGCTGAAAATCTTCCATGGCGGGATAAAGCACTTCTTCCACTTGCGGGTTGAGGCGATGAATCTCGTCAATAAACAACACATCGCGCTCTTCCAAATTGGTGAGCAGCGCCGCCAGATCCCCAGCTTTCGAAATCACCGGGCCGGAGGTGGCGCGAAAGCCAACGCCCAATTCCTTCGCCACAATCTGCGCCAATGTGGTTTTGCCCAAGCCCGGCGGGCCGACAAACAACACATGGTCCAGCGCCGTGCCGCGCTTTTTGGCGGCATCGATAAAGACCTGCAAATTCTCGCGCGCCTTTTCCTGCCCCACAAAGTCGTTGAACAAGGAGGGTCGAAGGCTGACGTCTAGCTCGTCCGGCTTTGGATTTTCAATATTTCGAACTTCACTATCCGACATAAAAAAGGATCACCATTTTCAAAACGCGCATTTTGCCCGCAATTTTCAGTCCCGTTTGGCCGTTGGGCTGGCCAACATCCAAATCACCTGCGCCCAAACAAACGACACCGCTGTGCCCGCTATAACGCTTAGCACCAGACTAAACAAGATTTGCACCACACCAACCGAACTAACACTTTGGCTGAGCAACACCATTAAGATAGCGACAACCGCCAACCCATAAAGGCCGCCCGCGATCACCGCGCGACGCATAAACGTGCTGCGCATCAAGGCCCGCCCTTTGCCGACTGCGCGCGCGTAGCTACCCAAAGCCACTAGACTAAACGGCAGAGCAGCCACGCCCAAGACCAGCGCAAATCCAAGCCCCCGTGCCAACTGCACCCAATAGCCCGACACGGTGGGATTGGAGAGCGCGCGCCCAATATCGGAAAAGCCAAACAGAATGACCAATAATAACGCACTGCCCAATGGCCCTGCCACAGCGCTGATCCACAAAAACCGCACCGCTTTGTCCTGCGGTGACTTCTCTTTCGGTTCTTCCTTGCGCTTTGGCGGCGGTTGGAATTTTACCACATTGCTCAAGAGCTCAACTCCTTCTGGCCCATCCGGATCAGTTTTTCGGTGTCCACCACGTGGCCCTCTTTCGCCACAATACTATCAGTCATATCTAGTTGATCCATTTCGCCAGTCGACCCAATGCTAAGAAGATATGACTGGCAACAAAACTCAAAATCGCCCCCAAAATTGTGCCGATCACAACCGACACAACCATTTCCCCTCTGATAGAGGCAATATCTGGCTTGGACGAAAACAGTTCAAAACCAAAATTGATCATCACCGAAAAGAGGAACCCGAAGATGGTGCCAGCCATCGTGGCATTTTGCACGAAAAACGGGCCGGGAAACGTTTCAAATGCCGGAAGGTTTTTGAGCAGTCGCCACAAAAAGAAGCCACTCACAGGCAGCGCACATGCGCCCAAGGCCAATGAAATAAGGGCGGGCTGAAAAAAAGCGACGGAAAAATAGAACCAGTTTGGCTCACGCAACAACTGGCTCATGGCACTCCCATTAAACAACATCATCAACAAAAATGCTGAAAAGGATGGTCCCGCGAGCATACTCACCCAGGCAAAAGCGTGTGGGTGCTTACCCAAATTGCCAGCATCTTGTTGCGCATAATCTGCCATTTAGGAGCTCAACTCCTTAAGCCCCATCCGGATTAGCTTTTCGGTTTCCACATCGTCGCCCTCTTTCGCCACAATGCGGGCAACGGCGGCGCTGGCTTGTGCTTGCGCATAGCCCAAATTGGTGAGCGCTGAAACGGCGTCAGCGATATTGCCTGTGGCCACGCCTTCGCCCAGCGCTTCTTGCAACCCGTGCACGCCCGCATCAATGGCACCGCCAACAGGGGCCTTGCCTTTTAGCTCGGAAACAATCCGCTGCGCCACTTTGGGGCCAACCCCAGGGGCGCGGCCCACCATGGCCTTGTCCTGCAAGGCGATTGAGGATGACAATTCGGAGGCGGACAGGGTGGACAAGATGGCCAAGGCCACCTTTGCGCCAACGCCCTGCACGGTCATCAACAATAGGAACCATTGCTTCTCACTCTCCGAGATAAAGCCGAACAGCTTGAGCTGATCTTCGCGCACATAGGTTTCGATGAACAGGGCCACCGCTTCGCCCTTGGCAGGCATGGCCGTCAGTGTGCGGCCCGAACAGTGAGCCTCATAGCAAACGCCATTCACATCGATCAGCGCCTTGTCATCCGCAACGCTTTCCACCAAGCCTTTAAGCTTCCCGATCATAGACTTGCCTCTCTCCGATTAAGCGCTGGGCGATGATGCGCATGCGCCACCGCAATCGCCAACGCATCCGCCGCGTCGGCATTGTTAAACTTGGCCGTGGGCATCAACACTTTAATCATCATTTGGATTTGTTTTTTATCCGCATGGCCAGCGCCAACAACAGATTTTTTGACCGCGTTCGCCGCATATTCGCCCACGCGCAAACCACATGAGGCGGGCGCCAGCAAGCAAACGCCCCGCGCCTGCCCCAACAATAGCGCCGAGCGCGGCCCCGCATTCACAAAGGTCTCTTCAACCGCCGCTTCATCCGGATGATATTCTTCAATCAATTTTTTGATTTCATCATGAAGGCAAAGGAGCCGTTTGCTGAGTTCTTCATCAGTTGGTGGCTTAATGCAGCCGGAAGCGACAAATTTGAGCCGATTGCCCTCAGTGTCGATCACGCCCCAACCGGTGTTGCGCAGGCCCGGGTCCAACCCCAAAATTCGAATAGAATGTGCGCTCACCGCCGCCCCATTTCATGAATCAAAAACGGCGCACACCCAATGTGCACGCCGCTTTAGTTTGAACATGTTCTTGTTCTGTACGCAAGTCAGTTCAATACAATTGCGCTGACTTGTGCAAGTTTTAGTTGTTCGAATGATCCATAGATGGCGCGCCCAAAGGTGCTGCCGCGAACATCACATCAACCGTGCCAACGTTCACAAACTCCAAGCTGATGCGCACCATATCGCCCTCAGCGATGGTTTTGTTCAAGCCCATCATCATGATGTGAAACCCACCCGGCTTCAGCTCAACAGTCTCACCTGCAGGCAGAGCGAGGCCATCTTCAAGTTGCTGCATTTTCATGACGCCGTCCTTCATGCTCATTTCATGAATTTCGACTTTGGCGGCGACCTCGGATGATGCAGCGATCAAGCGATCCGCTTCACCACCTGTGTTGGTGACCATCAAAAACGCCCCACCCGCTTTTGCACCGTTAGGTGTTGCGCGTGTCCAGGCATTCTCAATTTTGATGTCGCCCGCCATCACCATTTGCGCATGTTCAGCAAAGCTGGGGAAAGCGAAACTGGCAACAAGTGTCAGGGCGGCGATGATGGTGGCGATAGGTTTCAAGATATTTATCATTTTAGTCCTCATAGATTTGATTTGAATTGTTGGGTCGGATTCAAATCAAAATGGGCGGCGCCCTTTGCGCTTGCGGCTCGAACAGATCGAGGCGCCCGACTTGAGGTTGAGAATAAAGATTATTGGTATTGCGACCTTGAGGAATCGCAAACTGAAGCACAGGAGCCGCAGATAGATCTGCAAGCGCAAATCCGGCCACTTGCGCCATCACGCAAAGGCCGCCATCCCCTTGTGCACCCGCAGGCACAGAGTCATCCTGAACTTCAATCAGGCCATGGGTAGTGCAAAGAATTAGGCCATCTTGACCATTGAGCGAAGAAAGCGCCGCCGCATAGCTGGGCAGCATGGCTTGCAACAGCAAAAAAATAGCCAAGGCAACGCTGCGCTCTTTACGATCAAAGCGCGGCAGCAACTGCTTGGCTATTTCAAATATGCGACGAAACATCGTTCGTCCTTTGTGATGTGTCAGCTATTCCTCTGACAATTTTGCCATGTCTTCGTCAGACATGTCATAATTGACATAGACGTTCTGAACATCATCATCATCTTCTAGCGCATCCATCAACTTAAATAATGTCGCACCCTTTTCCGCGTCGACTGGCGTCAGATTTTGCGGCTTCCAAATCGGGTTCACTGACTTGGGCTCGCCCAAGCTGGCTTCCAGCGCGGTGGACACATCATTAAGGTCTTCAAAAACGCAATAGATGATGTGACCATCTTCGCTCGATTCCACATCATCCGCACCCGCTTCAATCGCCGCTTCCATCACCTTGTCGGCGTCGCCGATTTCGGCGTCATAGGTGATTTCGCCCATGCGATCGAACATGAAGCCAACTGAGCCGGTTTCGCCCAAAGCGCCGCCATTTTTGGAAAAGATCGCGCGCACATTGGCAGCAGAACGGTTGCGGTTGTCGGTGAGGGCTTCCACAATGATCGCTACGCCACCCGGGCCATAGCCTTCATAGCGGATTTCATCATAAGTTTCCGCATCGCCGCCGGTCGCTTTTTTAATCGCCCGTTCAATATTGTCTTTCGGCATCGATTGCGACTTGGCATTGTTCACGGCCAAGCGCAAACGCGGGTTCATGTCTGGATCAGGCATGCCGCTTTTGGCCGCGACAGTGATCTCTTTCGACAATTTGGAAAACTGCTTCGAGCGCGCCTTATCCTGACGGCCCTTGCGGTGCATAATGTTTTTAAACTTGGAATGGCCAGCCATGGTCTTACGGACATCCTTCTAATCTTTTGATGATTTTGCGATCCTTATATGGCGTGACGCGGGGAAAATAAAGCCTTTCGGCTCAAATTTCGCGTTGCCGCCGCCAATCCCAAATAATCAGCGCCACAACAACAAGTTGCAATGGCCATAAAAGCGTGGCGGCCAAATCATTTTCCAAGCTGGGAAACACATAATGGCTGAAATTATACATGGTGTGCAAAATCAGCATCGCCCAAATCGAACCGCCTGTGCGCTTATAGAGCCAGGTGAAGAAAAACGAGATCAATGTGGTGGACAGCACCAGCCCCCAAATTGGGCGCTCATAATAAAAACTTTGCGCGGGCATAAAAAACAGCGGCAAATGCCATAGCCCCCAGATGAGGCCGATCAATATGCTCGCCGCTTCCGGGCCAGTGCGATCCAAAAGTTTCGGCAACAAAATGCCGCGCCACCCAAACTCTTCTTGCAGCGGCCCGCCCAACAGCAGGATAAAGATAAAAGCGATAAGCAAAAATTGAGGGGCGTCCCACGCCTCGCCCAGCGGTATATTTTCGCCCAACAGCACCGCCGCCCATAAGGCACCGCCAATCAAAACCGGAAAAACCAGCAGCATAAAACCGTAATATTTCGCGGCAAATTTCACCTTACCCCCGCGGGCCAGCAGCTGTTTTACACCCGAACCGCCCGAAAACACCAACGCCGTGACCATGGCCGCAACAAAGGGCCCCCACGCGGCCCATTGGTGTGCCGTTTCAAAGAATGGACCAAGACCAAAAGGCAGGGATTTGGTTTCAAGATAAACCACATAGGGCCACCACAGCCCCCAACTCCATGCCCATGTCAGGCCCAGAAAAAGTGCTAGTTGCCGCATGTGTTTGTGCCTCCGTGCACATCAATAGGCTCACTATAGGCAATAGAACCAAAAAGGCCAGCACCCGCCCTGCGGCAAATGCTGACCCATAGATCAGAGCGGCACAACAAAGCCCACTAATCGTCGGTGCGATCCGCTTTCAGCTTATCAATACCCAGCGCTTTCAACGCCCAGTTTTCATAAAATCGTTCGGATTCACCGGACTTGATTTTGCCCATGAAATATTTCTCAAACCCGACTTTGGCCATATGCACCCACTTGCCTTGCGAGGCCCAATTGACATTGCGCGGCGGTATTTGGGGTTGCGCCACAAACGCCACGCCGCTATCGCCAAAATCGGCCAAACAAAATGCGTTCCAAGTTGCCTTGTGGGTGGGTTCTTCGCCTTTCAAAATCTGTCCGAGATTATGGGCCGTTGCGGTCACCATAGATTCAATCATAAAGCCGGTTTTAGGCACGCCCACGGGCACCGGCGTGGGGCCAATTGGCGGGATGGCGATACACACACCGATTGAAAAGATATTCTTATATTTCGGGTTGCGCTGATGCTCATCCACAATCACGAACCCTCTGGGGTTGGTGAGGCCCTCAATATTCATAAAGGGCTTAATGCCCCGAAACGCGGGCAACATCATTGAATATTTAAAGGGCACGTCGGTTTCACCTCGGCTTTCCCCGTCGTCGCCAAAGGTTTCAACGTGCATCACCCCATCTTCAACAGATTTGATCTTGCTCGATGTCATCCATTTGATGTGCTTGTCGCGCATTTCAGCTTCCAACAAGCCCTTTGTGTTGCCCACACCATCCAGCCCCAAATGCCCCACATAGGGCTCGGAAGTGACATAGGTGATCGGCACCTGATCGCGAATTTTGCGCCGCCGCAACTCAGTCTCTAAGATGAACATAAACTCATAAGCCGGACCAAAGCACGACGCGCCTTGCACCGCGCCGACCACGATTGGCCCGGGATCTTTGCAAAACTCTTCAAACGCTTTGCCTGCATCAACCGCATGTTCAACATGGCAAACCGATTGGGTAAAACCTTCTGGTCCCAACCCTTCGATCTCGTCAAAAGCCAGTTCTGGTCCCGTCGCGATCACCAGATAATCATAGTCGATGACCTGCCCATCAGACAGCTTGAGCCGGTTTTCCTCTGGCTGCAATTCTTCAACGGGGACGGTAATAAAATCGATATTCTTCTTCGCCAAAATCGGCGCCAAATCGATCTCGATATCATTCCGTTTGCGCCAATTGACGGCCACCCATGGGTTGGAGGGGACAAAATGATATTTGGGGTCTTTTGTCACCACCGTGATCTTATGATCAGTGCCCACCTGGTCTTTTAATTCATAGGCCATTATCGAGCCGCCTAAGCCGGCGCCCATCACAACAATATGTGCCATCTCTCTCTTCTCCTGGCATCAAAATATTTATATAAGTATTTGCTTATATTGTTTGTGATGTCAATTGGTTTACACATTAAATAAGGGCGCCTTCCGAGGAAGACGCCCCAAAATTGGAGTGATGCGCGATGGTTACGCTATTTTTTAACCAGCCCCGCGTCTAGCAATTGCTGGAACATCTTTTCCAGCGCCGGTTCAACCGGCTGATAGCTCAAGCCCAATTTCTCTTTTGATTTAGAATTGTCTGCCGCCCAGGGGTGATTGATGTTCTTCGCCACCATTTCGCGCGTCAGCGCCTTGTTGGCCATCGGCCCAATCAACCACACCATCCATTTCGGCAAATAGCCTTTCGGAAACGGATATTTGTCGCCAAACTTTTTGCGCAGCACTTCGCCGATAAACAGGAAATCATGCGTTTCTTTCGAGACAATATGACGTCCCTCGGCATTTTCGATAAAGCCGGCCAGCAAATGTGCCTCAGCCACATCGCGCACATCCACCATGCCAATTTCCATTTTCGGCACCCCCATCTTGAAGGTGCCATCGCCTGCCTGCTTCATGAAGTTAAACGATTCTGAGGTTTGGGTTTTGGCGGTACCTGGACCAACAATCAAAGACGGGTTGATGGTGACCAACTTCCAACGGTCTTGCGCCGCAGCCATTTCCCACGCGGCTTTTTCCGCTTCAACTTTGGAAAAAGAATAGGACTGGTGATCAAGGCGAGAGGTCGTGTTCCAATCATCTTCGGTCAATGTCTGGCCAGGGGATTGCGCCACATCCACCGCATCACCATAAATTGCCGCGCACGAACTCGTCACCACAACGCGTTTGACGCTGTCAGTGCGATTGGCTGCGCCAAGCACATTGCGGGTGCCTCTCACCGCCGGGTCCACCAAATCTTTTTGCGGATCGGTCACCTCTGAGGTGAAGGGCGACGCCGTATGCATCACCACGTCACATCCCTGAATGGCCTCATCAAAGCTGCCTTCATCCAGCAAATCTGCTTTGAAATATTTGATATCACCGGGCAAACTGGCCGCCATATCATCAAGATGCGCAATCTTTTGCTTGTTGCTTGGGTCGCGAACCGCTGCATGAACAGTTTTCCCCTCCTCCAACAAACGTTTCACAATCCATCCGGCCAAATAGCCCGTTGCACCCGTTACCAAAACAGGTGCCGTGGATGAATAATCTGGTGTGGGTTGGGACATTTTCATTCTCCAATTTAGCTTTCGGTTGCCACTGGTCAAAATATGTAATCAGGTGTATACATAATTCATCCGCGCAATAAGTCAACACCTGATTACATAACAATGACCTCATCTCAAAAACCAGTCCGCAAACGCAACGCCGAAAAAACCCAGCAAGCAATCCTCGCCGCTGCTCAGCAGACCTTTTTTGAAAAAGGCTATGATGGGGCTGGTACGCGCCAAATCGCTGATCGGGCCAATGTGAATGTGGCTTTGATCAATCGTTATTTCGGATCAAAAGAGGGTTTGTTCCAACAAGCCATCCTGCCCGAACTCAATATCGACTTTATGCTGGAAGGCGACATGACCGACTTCGGTCAACGGGTGGCGGAGATGTTTGCGGCCAAGACGGGCGAAAAAGATTTCGATCCGGTCATCGCGCTTTTGCGCGCCTCAACCAGCAAGGAAGCCATTCCCATGCTGCGCCAAACGGTGGAAGAACAGATCATAAAACCTTTGGCCGCAAGGCTCGAAGGCGATTCAACGCATGAACGCGCCAGCCTGATCATCACCCAGCTTACAGGCTATGATCTACTGAACCGCATAGTAAATGTGCAAACCACCAGCTCAAACGGTGCCGACGATATGACCCGGCTTTTGGCAAAGACAATTCAGGATTTGGTGGATGTGGTCTAATCAAACTCAGGCAGTGCCTGCCCAATAGAACCGCCAACCCGCAAGGGTTGGATTGAGGTGCAGAGCCCGGTGCGGTTATCGGTTTCGATGACGACACCGCAAACGCTGGGGTCGACATCAGCCGGGGTAAACCGTTCGCGGGTCATGCCGGTGACAAACCGGTTCACCGGCTCTTCCGCATCCATGCCGATCACACTGTCATAATCGCCGCACATGCCCGCATCACTCATCAACCCGGTGCCGCCTTTCAGCACCCGATGATCAGCCGTTGGAATGTGCGTATGCGTGCCCACAACAAGGCTGGCCCGACCATCTAAAAACTGGCCCATGGCCTGCATTTCAGACGTCGCTTCGGCGTGGAAGTCGACGATCACCGCGTCGGCCACATCGCCCAATGGGCAATCTGCAATGGCCTTTTCAACCGCATAAAACGGATCATCAATCGGGTTCATAAATACACGGCCAAGGGCATTGACCACCAACACGCGCTGACCATTTTGCGCCTCATAAAGCATGGCACCGCGGCCCGGCGCGGCGTCGCTCATATTAATCGGGCGCAACAAGCGGTTGTCGCGTGCGATCACCCCAAGCGTTTCGCGTTGATCAAAGGCGTGATCGCCCAGCGTCACCATATCGGCACCCGCTTCCAACAAACATTCAAAATGCTTTTCGGTCAGCCCCCGTCCGTGAGAGGCGTTCTCGCCATTGATGATCACAAAATCAAACTGATAGCGGCGCTTTAGATCCGGCAGATGGTCTGTCACTGCCCGTCGGCCAGATCGGCCCATCACATCGCCCAAAAACAATATCCGCATATATGCGCCCTATTCGGCAGCGCTAAAGCGCCGTACTCCGTTTTCCGTAACCACCATATCCAAGGGCACATCATGCGTGTCACGCGGCAGATGGTCAAATTCCTGCACGCCAAAGGCGTAGCCCACCAATAAGGGCTTTTGCGGCCAGGAGGCAAGGCTGCGATCATAATATCCGCCGCCATAGCCAAGCCGCGTGCCTTCTTTGTCAAACCCCAAAAGCGGCGTCACCACAATGTCGGGGATAACTTTTTGTGCCGTTTCCGGCGGCGCGAGCGTGTTAAAGCCATTGGGCACCAAAGGATCAGTCGGCGACCAAAGCCGCATTTCCAGTGGCAAACCGCGCCCCATCACCACAGGCAAACACACTTTGTGCCCGTCATCCATAAAATGGCTGAGCAATGGCGTGCAATCCAGCTCATCGCGGATGGCCCAATAAATGGAAATGGTTTGCTCAAATGGCACAGGCACGGCAGCGATAAAGGTCTCAGCAGCGGCGCGCGCAGCCTCTTTTCGAAATGAGCTCGACAGCCCGCCACGCTTTTCATGCGCTTCGGTGCGCAAGGCGGCCTTGCGGGCATCAATCGCCTCTTTTTCGTCGACAGTTTGTTCGCTCAATCTTGTCGCCCCATTAATTAAGTGCCGCCCTGGCCGTCGGAAAACTTGACCCTGGAACCTACAAAAGTAGGTGGGCGCCGTATGAAAAAGCCCACGAGCCTAATCAGTGACAGCTCCCTTAAGGATCGGTAAGGCCCCGTGGATGCTAGTTTCCGGCACGAACCGGGCAGCGGGTTAGATATAGTGAAGACAAGGGCAAAACGAAACCCCAAATCATCACTTTCGATAAATTTGGATTAAGCGTCTTTTTCAGCGTCGAGTTCTAGCTGTTTCGCAAGGGTTTCCACGCGCTCGGCAATCATCATCACCTGATTGGCAAAGTTCTCTTCCAATTGATCACGATCAGCAATCAGATTGTTCGATTTTGCTGAAAGCTGTTCCAATGCGCTCTTCGCATTTTTCAACTCATCTTCCAGCGCCTTCATGTCATCCATAACGGTGATTGCGGCCATCACTGTCAGCCGCACATCACCCACTTCGCCAAATTCCGATTTTAGCCCTTCTACGTAGGTTGAGAACCGATCCGCCAAACCACGCACATGGCCTTCTTGACCATCTTCACACGCCATGCGGTATTTGCGTCCATCAATTTCAACCTGAATCTCAGCCATAAATCTTAGTCCCGCTACGCCTCATCTTCCCCATTCAGGGCAACTTGAACTTTTTCCATCGCCCGCATAATGCGCGCCGACACGTCTTTGGCAGATTCCTCCACCGTCCGCGCATAGGCCCGGGTTTCGTCCAGTTCGCTGGCCAACCGCGATCGATCTGTTGCCAGATTTTGCACCTGATGCTCGATATTGCTGGCATCACGCACTTTGGTTCTCGCATGGTGTGCCAAGCGCTCCAGCCGATCCAACGCTGTATCTAGCCGCCGATTGGCGTCTTCAATTGAATATTTTTGCTCGCCCATAATCGTCCAACACTCAAGAATAGGTATGGCTACCTACGCCGAACTTTATTTTGATTCTCATCGATGTATAGCTAAAAGCTCACCTAAAAGACCATATTCGACTAGCTTTGTACAATAAGTTTGGCGAAATTGGGGGAATTGACTCCAAAGGAGTACCTGCTATGAGTGCGCCAATAAATATCTTGCTTTAGCAAACGATCAACTCGGGGCAGCATTTAAATGACTGATCTAGCCAAAACAAGCGCAATGGCCAATGCAATTCGCGCACTCTCTATGGACGCGGTTCAAAAAGCCAATATCGGGCATCCAGGCATGCCCATGGGCGCAGCCGACATTGCGACGGTCTTGTTTACCAAAATCATGAAATTCGACCCCAAAGCGCCAAACTGGCCCGATCGGGATCGTTTTGTGCTTTCAGCCGGTCACGGCTCCATGTTGCTTTATTCTGCCCTGCACCTGCTCGGCTATGAAGATATGACCATGGAGGAAATCAAGAATTTCCGCCAACTCGGCTCTAAAACCGCTGGTCACCCTGAATATGGCCACGCTACGGGCATCGAAACAACAACAGGCCCACTTGGCCAAGGCATCTCCAATGCTGTTGGCATGGCCATGGCGGAAGCCAAAATGGCAGCCGACTTTGGCGACGATCTGGTTGATCACTATACTTACGCCATCGCTGGCGATGGGTGCCTGATGGAAGGCATCAGCCAGGAAGCCATCACTTTGGCAGGTCACCTCAAGCTGAATAAGCTGATCGTAATTTGGGACGACAATGACATCACCATCGACGGTAAAGTGTCTTTGTCTGACTCCACCGATCAACATGCGCGCTTCCGTGCCGCCGGTTGGCACACCATCGCAGTAGACGGCCATGATGAGGACGCGGTTGAAAAGGCTATTCTTGAAGCCCAGAAATCTGACAAGCCCACCATGATCGCCGCAAAAACCGTGATCGGCTTTGGCGCACCAACAAAAGCAGGCACATCCGCTGCCCACGGCGCGCCCTTGGGTGACGAAGAAATCGCTGGCGCCCGCGCCGCCCTTGGCTGGGATCACCCACCATTTGAAATTCCTGAAGAAGTGTTGGACGCATGGCGCTTGGCTGGCTGTCGCTCCACAAAACACCGCACCGCTTGGGAAGAACGTTTAGCTGAAAAAGATGCTGACACACGTGGCGAATTTGAACGTCGCTTGAGCGGCGAACTGCCATCAAACTTTGCGTCTGTTGTTAAAGACTTCAAGCACAAGCTGGCCGACGAGAAGCCAAAGATCGCTACCCGCGTGGCCTCCAACAAGGCGCTCGACGTGATCAATGGCATTATGCCGGAAATGTTTGGCGGCTCAGCTGATTTGACCGGGTCCAACAACACCAAGTCGGGCGAGCAAGGCATTTTCACTGCTGAAGACCGCTCTGGCAATTATGTTTATTACGGCATTCGTGAGCACGGCATGGCCGCAGCCATGAACGGCATTGCGCTGCATGGCGGCCTGATTCCTTACGGCGGCACCTTTATGGTGTTCACCGACTATTGTCGCCCATCCATCCGTTTGGCGGCCTTGATGGGCATTCGCTCCATCTTTGTGATGACCCACGATTCAATCGGCTTGGGTGAAGATGGCCCAACCCACCAGCCTGTAGAGCATTTGACTGCCCTGCGCGCCATTCCAAACCTTTCTGTGTTCCGCCCGGCGGACGCAACCGAAACACTGGAATGCTGGGAATTGTCGCTTAAGCAAAAAGACAAGCCATCCATTCTGTCCCTGACCCGTCAGGGCGTGCCCGCAGTGCGCACCGAATTTAATTCGGAAAACCGCTGTGCCAAAGGGGCCTATGTGCTCAAGGGCAATGAAGATGCTGATGTGGTGCTGTTTGCCTCCGGTTCAGAAGTGTCCGTGGCTATGGATGCTGCCAAAGAGCTTGAAAATCAAAAGGTCAGCGTGCGCGTTGTGTCTGTGCCATCCATGGAATTGTTTGAACAGCAATCCAACGATTATAAGGCGCAAATCTTTGGCAACGCCAAAGCGCGCGTCGCCGTTGAAGCAGGCATTGAGATGAGCTGGCAGAAATTCTTGGGCCCAACAGGTAAATTTGTTGGCATGGATTCTTTCGGTGCAAGTGCGCCGGGCAACCAACTGTTTGAACACTTTGGTATTACGGCCAAAGTCGTGGTTGATGCCGCACTTTCCCAACTCTAATTTACGCAAAAATTTTCCTTCCCTCGCATTTGGAGAACAAAAATGGCAGTACGGGTAGCAATTAACGGTTTTGGTCGCATCGGCCGCAATGTGTTGCGTGCGATCATCGAATCTGGACGCACCGACATCGAAGTCGTCGCGATCAACGATCTGGGACCAGTGGAAACCAACGCCCACTTGATCCGCTATGACAGTGTGCACGGCAAATTCCCAGGTGAAGTTAAAGTTGACGGCGACACCATCGACGTTGGCCGCGGCCCGATGAAAGTTTATGCCATCCGTGATCCAAAAGAATTGCCTTGGGGCGAATTGGACATTGATGTGGCCATGGAATGTACCGGCATCTTCACCGCCCGTGACAAAGCTGCGATGCACCTGGAAGCCGGCGCAAAGCGCGTGTTGATTTCTGCACCAGGCGCCAATGCCGACATCACTGCTGTTTATGGCGTGAACCATGACCAGATCACAGCTGAGCATAAAGTGATCTCAAACGCATCATGCACCACCAACTGCTTGGCCCCATTGGCCAAAGTGTTGCACGAAAAAGTGGGCATCGAAAAAGGCATGATGACCACGATCCACTCTTACACAGGTGACCAGCCAACTTTGGACACCATGCATAAAGATTTGTATCGTGCCCGCGCCGCTGCCATGTCCATGATCCCAACATCTACGGGCGCGGCGAAAGCTGTTGGCCTTGTGTTGCCTGAACTGAATGGCAAGTTGGACGGCATGTCAGTTCGTGTACCAACACCAAACGTATCTGTTGTGGATTTGAAGTTCATCTCTTCACGCGACACCACAGCTGAGGAAGTAAACGAGATCGTTAAAGCCGCTGCTGAAGGCGAGCTTAAAGGCGTGTTGGATTTTGATCCTGAATCAAAAGTTTCAATCGACTTCAACCATGATCCACATTCCTCAAACTTTGCGTCACAACAAACCAAAGTGATGGATGGCAATCTGGTTTCCGTAATGAGCTGGTACGACAATGAATGGGGCTTCTCCAACCGCATGTCCGACATGGCGGTGGTTGTTGCCAAAACCATCTAAGCATCAATTGCATTTCTAAATGTTGAAGGGGCCTTTTGAGGCCCCTTCTTTTTAGCTATGATCGCAATCAACTGATTTGGCCCTTTTTCCAATGGGAAACAAAATGACCGACTTTAAAAAACTCGAAGATTTCGACTTCAACGGCAAGAATGTTTTGGTGCGCGTGGATCTGAATGTGCCCGTTGCAAATGGAATGGTGACCGACTCCACACGGATTGAACGGCTCGCCCCAACCATGTCCTACATCATCGAACATGGCGGCAAGCCAATTCTGCTTTCCCATTTTGGCCGTCCAAAAGGCCAGGTGAATAAGGACATGTCATTGGCCGTTGTCGTGTCCGGCATCAAACAAGCGTTTGGCCAGCCTGTTGAGTTTGTCGACACGGATTGGACGGACGTGAGCGCCGCAAAAGATCAAATCGCCAAAGGCGCTGCGGGCACCATTTTCGTGATGGAAAACACCCGTTTCCATCCTGGTGAAGAAGCCAATGATTTGGCATTGGCCAAGCGCATGGCCAGCCTGGGCGATATCTATTTGAACGACGCCTTCTCCTCTGCCCACCGGGCCCATGCCTCCACCGAAGCCCTCGCCCGCGAACTGCCCTCTGGCGCAGGTCGCGCGATGGAAGCCGAATTGTCGGCCCTGCAAGCTGGTCTCGGCAATCCAAAAACACCTGTGGTCGCCATTGTGGGCGGCGCGAAAGTCTCCACCAAACTCGATCTGCTGGAAAATCTTTTGAAAAAGGTTGAAGGCTTGGTGATTGGCGGCGGCATGGCCAACACATTCCTGCATGCAGAAGGCGTAGATGTCGGCAAATCCTTGTGCGAAAAGGATTTGGCAGAAACCGCCCGACGCATTTACGACAAATCGGCCGATGAAAATTGCGCCATTATTCTGCCTGTTGATGGCGTTGTGGCCTGGCACTTTGAAGCCAACGCCCCCCACCGCACCTATGGCCTTGAAGCCATGGACAAAGAAGGCATGATTTTGGACGCCGGCGAAAAATCAATCGAGCGCATCAAAGGCGCAATTGACGAAGCCAAAACTGTGATCTGGAACGGACCGCTGGGTGCGTTTGAGCTGGACCCGTTTGGCCACGCCACCATTGAAGTGGCCCGCTATGTGGCAGAACGCACCAAGCAAGGCAAGCTGGTTTCTGTTGCAGGCGGTGGCGACACGGTGGCCGCCCTCGCCAAAGCTGGTGTGGTGAACGATTTCACCTATGTATCAACTGCAGGCGGCGCCTTCCTCGAATGGATGGAGGGCAAGCCCCTCCCCGGCGTCGAAGCGCTGAAAGCATAAAACAAAAAGCCCCGCGAGATGCGGGGCTTTTTTTACTTTTGCTGCGCACGAAACGCGGTCACGGGCAGGCCGCCAATGCCCCAATTTTCCAACGGCACCTCGTCGATAACCACAAAGGTGGTCGCGGGATCTTTGTTCAGCACTTGCTGCAACAAATCGGTAGTGCCTTTGATCAGCGCCTTTTTCTGCGCTGCGGTGACGCCTTCATCGGTCACTTCAATATGAACGTACGGCATTAGCGCGCTCCTTTTTCAATGTGGAAAATTTTCGCCATGATTTTCCATGCGCCGTCTTCACGAACCAGCGTTAGAAAATCAATGAAGTTGGTGGCCCCGATTGTGCAACGCACTTGCGCAAATGCAGTATTTTCGCCCGCAAACTGAATTTGATCGATCGCATCGTGCCTCGCCTCGTTGCGTGAGGCAGGCGATTGCCGCTTGGCCAGCACCTCAAAATAAGTGGGCATGTCCCGATAAAGCAGCGGGCTTTCATCTGCGGTCGCGTAGATCGCCTTGGGATGGAAAAGCGTTTTGAACAACGCGACATCGCAATGATATAGCCCATCGAAATAGGCTTGAAGCACCGGCAATATCGCTGCAATCTGATCGCCCGGGGGGGCCTGATCGGTCTTGAGTGATGGAGTATGCTGCATGATTTTTCCTTTGTTGGGGACAACGTCCTCAATCTAGACATCAGGTTTCCATTGACAACCCAGTAACTGATGGTAACCTCCAAAATGAAGTTACCGCGGGGTAACCTCACGCAGGCGCGCATGGCCCGGTTGCTTCCCCTTGTCGGTGAACAATTGCCAGTGCCACCCAGTTCGACAACAATTTAGGCCGCTGATGTCTCTCAAAGTTCGGAAAAATCACAGCCCACCACCGCCGGAAACCTGCGCACTCACCGATTGCCTTGCGCTTATATCGGGTGCATGGGCGCCAAATGTCATTTGGCACCTGCGCGCGGGGCCAAGACGCTTCAATGAATTACGCATCGATATTCCGCCAGTTTCCGCAAAAGTGCTTTCGGCGCGTCTGAAAGAACTGACCGCCCGTGGCGTTGTTACACGTACCGTGCAAGCCACCTCTCCCCCTTCGGTGGAATATGAACTCACCTCTTTAGGCGCGGAGCTGGTGCCTGCCCTGGCGGCCATTGTTGAGGTCGGCCACAAATTGAAAACACAGACTTGATACTGCCATGTTTCATGCGCATCTTCACGGGGCAACAAATGCGCAAGGAGATGCGGCATGAAGGCCTATATTTGCGAAAAGTACGGCTCAACAGATCAGCTGCACCTGCAAGACGCAGAAATGCCGTCGCCCAAGGCCGATGAAATTCTGGTCAAGGTCCATGCCACATCTTTAAATTCTTGGGATTGGGACAAACTGCGCGGCCATATCTTCACCCGTATCGAAAGTCCGGGCCGCCCGCAGGATCGCATTTTGGGCGGTGACGTGTCCGGTGTTGTTGCCGAGGTCGGCAGCGAAGTCACCCAATTTGCCGTGGGTGACCACGTTTTTGGCGACCTGTCACAAAGCGGCTGGGGCGCCTTCGCCGAATATGCCACCGGAAAGGCAGCGTTTTTCGCAAAGATGCCGCCCGCCTTGAGCTTTGAAGAAGCCGCCACCTTGCCGCAAGCCGGTCTACTGGCGCTCCAATCCATCCGCGATGAAGGAAATGTCCAACCCTGCATGCACGTGTTGGTCAATGGCGGCGGCGGCGGCGCTGGCATGTTTTGCATCCAGTTGGCCAAGCATTTTGGCGCAACTGTTCATGCGGTCGATAAGGCCGAAAAGCTGGACGCTATGCGCGCCTTCGGTGCCGATCATGTATATGATTTTCGGGAAACAGACTTCACCAAACTCGAACAAAAATTTGATGTGGTGGTCGATGCGGTGGCCAATCGCGGGCCCAATGCCTGCTTTCGCGCCCTCAAATCGCACGGCAAATATGTTGTGATGGGCGGCACCAGTTTCAGCTTACTGCGCCTTTTTCTGGCCAGCCGCAGAAAGCGCGATGATGGCAAAAAGATCAGCATCCTCATGTGGCAGGTCAATCCCGAGGATATGACAATTCTCGCTGAAATGGTTTGTGCCAAACAAATCAAATGTTTTATCGAGCACATATATCCGTTTGAGCAGCTCAGAGGGGCCATGGCCGCGCAAAGCAAACAGGCCGCGCAGGGCAAACATGTGGTGCATATTGAACCCGAACGTGACGGATCAATCCCCTATCCTCAATCTAAATAGCTGAAATTTAAATGCTTTTTTGCCAGCCCAGCTGACAAGCGTCAAAAATTTATGCCTTTGTGTCAAAAATATTTGACACTATGAATGAAATACATTACATAGTGGACAACAAACACGACACCAAGTCATATATTTCTGACGCAAAGGACAGCAAAATGTCTTATCATGAACGCAACATCGTCACCTATCTAATCTCCGGCATCATTGTGATGACCATCTATAGTTTTTATATGCTCGACCTCTACCAAGCCGGGCTGCTGGATGGACCGGATGCTGGCATTGAACTGGGATGGAGCGCCCTCAAACTGATCGGCGGGTCCATCATTGTAACCGTCGTCATTTCTGTGCTGGTGAGCATCGCGAATGCCATCATCACCAAAGAAAGCGATTTCGACAAAGCGGACGAGCGCGACAAACTGATTGATCTGGTCGGCATGAAAGTGGGTTTCATTACCTTTTCGATCTTTTTTGTCACCGGCATGATCTGGCTCGCACTGGGCGCGCCCATGCAATACATCCTGCTGGGCAGCATCTACGCCATGTTTTTTGCCAGCCTCATTGAAGGCGCCACCCGCCTGGTGCTTTATCGCCGGGGGTTTTAATCATGGCTAAAAAAACCAACAAAGGTCAGCTCACCAACAATATCAGGCGCTTGCGCTTTGATCATGATGAGATGAGCCAGAAGGCTCTGGCCGAGAAGGTCGGTGTCTCCCGCCAAACCATCGTGGCAATCGAGGCGGCCAAATATTCCCCTTCGCTCGAACTGGCGTTCCAAATTGCCCATGCTTTTGAAACGCCAATAGAAGAGGTGTTTGGCTACATACCGCCACCACCCGAATAGAAATTCCTTTCGGTGCGGGCAACCGCACCACCCCAACAGCTTAATCCCATTTGAATTCACTTGATGCCCTCAAGATTGAAAGCGATATTCCTATGTCCAAAATTCAAACGAAGCCGAGAATATCAAATTGGCGCTTACCGCTATTTCTATTCATATTCGGCCTCGTCAACATTGCGTTTGGCACCATCCAGCTCAGCTCCATCGCCATCGGCCCTGCCGCTGACGGGGCACTCAACGAGATGACTTCGCCACAATATTTCATCACCCCAGTACCGGTGATCTTTCACATTGTGTGCGGCATCTTTTTCAACGTGCTTGCGCCGCTGCAATTCGTGCCCGCCCTGCGCAAACGAGCCCCAAAGTTTCACCGTTGGTCCGGCCGTCTATTGCTCATTACCGGGTTGGGCGCCGCTGCCAGTGGCATGTATATGAACCAGTTTTTCCCCGCCTTCGGCACAGGCTGGAAATACGCTGCAGTACTCATCTTTTCGTTCGGCATGATCGCTTCACTATTGCTTGGCCTGCGAGCCATCCTCAATCGTGACGTGAAATGCCACAATGAATGGATGATGCGCGCGGTGATGATCAGCCTTGGCCCCGCCACCCAGCGTTTATTGATCCTGCCGATTTATTTCGCCACAGGACAAATGAGTATTTTGATGATCGAAATCGTCATGTGGGCCGGGTTTTTGATCAACATCGCCGTGGGCGAAATGATCCTGCGCAGCCACTACACACCAAGAAAGGCGCTCCGTCATGCCGCAGCAGAGTAGTTTTTGGAACAAGCAAGCAACCCGTTATGACGCTGCAATCTCAGATCATGATGCACAATATGCAACGCGGCTGAACCAGCTCAGACAATTGATAAAACCGACCGATGTTGTTTTGGACTTTGGCTGCGCTTCAGGCGAGATTGCCCTTGATCTGGCCCCCCACGTCAAATCAATCGAAGGCATCGATCCCGCAAATGCCATGATCGAACTTGCCTACAACAAAGCCGCAAAACGCGACATCAAAAATGCAAGTTTTCTCACCGCGGACATTTTCGACCCCCGCTTGGAGCCAGAAAGCTATGATGCAATTTTGGCATTCAACGTCATGCATTTGGTCAAAGACCATCATGAGGTCATCCACCGGGCGAAAGCATTGCTGAAACCCGGCGGCATGTTGTTTGTCGAAACCCCATGCCTTGGCGAGTTCACCTGGTGGAAGCGCCAAATCATTTTAGCCGCCAGCGCATTGCGCCTCGCGCCCTTTATCCATGTTTACAAGTTTGGCGAACCTGAAGCCGAACTCAAAGCACATGATTTTCACATCCTTGGTGCACGGAATGCACCTGACCAAGATTGCCGCGCATCCATCGCGGCACAAAAACCAACAGAATGAGCCATCAAATGACAAATGAAACAATGAAAGCCCTCTATCAAGAAAGCTTCGGTGGCCCCGAAGTGCTCGAAATTCGCGAGGTGCCAAAACCGAAACCAGCAGACAATGAAATTTTGATCAAGGTCGAAGCTGCCCATATGGGCAATGGCGACCAGATTGCGCGCACGGGCAATTCGCCTTGGCCCTTAATGAAGATCCCAGCAAAAATCATCATGGGCTTTTTCAAACCGAGGATCAAAATTCCCGGCGGCGAGTTCGCTGGGATCGTTGAACGCGTCGGGCAAAAAGTGACCCAATATAAAGTTGGCGACCGCGTCTTTGGCTTTACAGACATGCAATTTGGCGCGCACGCTCAATTTGTCACCTTGCCGGAAAAAGCGCCGATTACCCTTCTGCCCGATGGCGTATCTTTTGACGCGGGCGCCGCCATTGGCGGCTCCAACGCGCAAACCGCGATGCACTTCATCAATGTCGCTAACATACAAAAGGGTGAACAGGTGCTGATCAATGGCGCTTCAGGCGGCATTGGGCGGGTTGCGACCCAACTCGCCAAAGCCAAAGGCGCGACGGTGACTGGCACCTGTTCCGCACAAAACAAAGAATTGGTTCTGGCCCTCGGCGCAGATGAAGCAATCGATTATCGCGAAACCGACTTCACCACGCAGGGCAAAAAATATGATGTGATCATCGACTGCGCAGGGTTTTTACCATGGCGCAAGGTTGAACCTGTTTTGACAGCAAAGGGTCGGCATTTGCTCGCCATGTTTGGCTTTTCGCATCTGTGGAAACAGCGTCAAACCAAAGGCAAAGGCGGCAAACAGCAATTGTGTGTGCTCGCGCCATCATCGCCCGACAAGCTTGAAGAAATTGCCAATCGCTTGGCTGACGGCTCCCTTAAGCCAATCATTTCTCATCGCTTTCCGATGAACAAGGCCATCGATGCGGCCTGGGCATATGAAAACAAAACCCGGGAAGGCTGTATCATCTTCCACCCGCAAGAATGGAACGCTTGATGCAAATACAATGCCTCATTTCAATCCTAACCACCTCTTTTCAAGCCCACATGCTTTTGTGGGATCAACTCAATCGGCTGAACAACGCCATCGTGACTTTGTCTGGAGAATAAAATGTCTGCTCAATATCACACCAATCCACGCAAGCTGACCATACTGGCCGCCATTTGCTATCTCATTTTGTTAGTCGCCGGGCCAATTGGCCTCATGTATATGCCCGAACAAATTGTGGTGGCGGGCGATGCAACCCAAACCGCACAAAATCTGCGCAGCAATATGGGCGTCTTCCATGCTGGGCTTTTGGCGCAGATCACGATTGTCATCACTGAGGTCATTTTGACCGCATTGCTTTACGTTCTGCTCAATCCAACCAGCCAAACCACCGCCCTTATGGCAGCATTCGCGCGCTTGGTGATGACGGTGGTGATGGCGATCAATGTGATGACTTTATTGATGATGGCACATGCCGCCAGTGGCGCGAGCTACCTATCGGCGTTTACGCCTGAGCAATTGGATGGTTTGGTGCTGTTCTTCTTCGAGTTCCACAACACTGGCACCATCGCATGGCAATTGCTGTTCGCCGTCCACATGCTTTTGCTTGGCATGTTGGTTCTTCGCTCGGGCTATTTACCGCGCTTTCTTGGCCTCGCCCTCATCATCGGCGCACCAAGCTACGCCCTCGATAGCTTTGGCCAGATCTTCGGGCTGATGGATTTATCCGCCTATGCTTTAGCCACCAATGTACTGCTCGGCGCTTCAGCAATTGGCGAAGTTGGCCTGGCGATCTGGTTCGGGTTTAAAGGCGTCAACAAAGACAAATGGCAACAGCAATTGAGCCGCTAAGCCAAACCGAAAAATGAGGGGTGGTTTTCAGCACCCCTCCAAGCCAATTCAAGTGCCCGCCCGCGCTGGCCGCGCCACAACATGGCTATACACAAATATGGTTACCGCCCGAGCAGCGCGAAAAATCTCATAAAAACAAGGCATAAGCGGTAAAAAATCATACCAAATTGATACCACCCTCACCGAAAAGTCTATATCGACTTTGCGGCCAATAAACGCCAGAACGCGGATAAGAATTGTCCAATTCAGGAGAGACTTAATGGCCCGCATCACATTGCGCCAATTGCTCGATCACGCTGCAGAACATGATTATGGTGTGCCCGCGTTCAACATCAACAATATGGAACAGGCACTGGCCATTGCCGAAGCGGCGGATAAAACAGATTCTCCTGTCATCATTCAGGCCTCGCGCGGCGCACGCTCTTACGCACACGACGTGATGTTGAAGCGGATGATGGACGCAATCATCGAGATCTATCCACACATTCCAGTTTGCATCCACCTTGACCACGGCAATGGTCCCGCCACGTGCATGACAGCCATCCAGGCCGGGTTCACCTCGGTTATGATGGACGGGTCGTTGGAAGAAGATGGCAAAACACCTGCTGACTGGGACTATAATGTTGGCGTCACCAAAACCGTAACCGACATGTCGCATCTCGGCGGCATTTCTGTTGAAGGCGAATTGGGCGTTTTGGGCAGCCTTGAAACAGGCGAAGGCGACAAGGAAGACGGCCACGGCGCCGAGGGCAAATTGTCCACCGAACAGCTTTTGACTGACCCGGAAGAAGCGGTGAAATTTGTAAAGGAAACCAAAGTTGATGCCTTGGCCATCGCCATGGGCACCTCGCACGGCGCCTATAAGTTCACCCGCCAGCCGGACGGTGAAATCCTGGCCATGCACGTGATTGAAGAAATTCACCGCCGCCTGCCAGACACGCATCTGGTGATGCATGGCTCTTCCTCCGTGCCGCAAGATTTGCAGGACATCATCAACCAATATGGCGGCGAAATGCCCCAAACTTGGGGCGTGCCTGTTGAAGAAATTCAGCGCGGCATTAAAAACGGTGTGCGCAAAATCAATATCGACACCGACAATCGCATGGCCATGACCGGGCAGATCCGCCGCATCTTGTCAGAACATCCGGGTGAATTTGACCCGCGCAAATATTTGAAGCCTGCTCGTGAAGCCATGACCAAATTGTGCATTGAGCGCCTTGAGCAATTCAACACCGCCGGGCACGCTGGCAAAATCGGAAGAATTATACCTTTGGCCGACATGGCCAACCGTTATGCAGATGGTCAGTTGGATCCGCAGATCAGCTAGGCGTTTAGGGACAGCCTAGCCAGATTCGCGCACGACAGGGGCCATTTGGCCATCTGCTTTTGAACCCCCGCTTTTCATCGAGCGGGGGTTTTTTCTTTGCCGCGAAATGGATAGGGTTGAAATTCATTGATAAAATTCAATTTTCTGCCCAAATTGCAGGTCAACTAATTCAAGCCACCTCAAAGGGAAAAGAAAGCTACGCCCATTATGCAGATCTACCTCATTGTTCCCCCCAACACGGACAAAGCCACACACGAGACCAGCCTTGAGCTGGTGCAGAGCGGCCTTGTGGCGGCCATGCTGATCCAGCGGGGCACATTGGCTGATGATGAATATCGCAAATGGGCAAAAAGCCTGATCGCACCTGCGCAGCAGCATGGTGTTGCCGCGCTTTTGGACAATATGCCAGAGGCTGTGCAAAGCCTCAAAGCGGATGGCGCACACCTGACCCAAGGGGCGAAAGAAACAGGCGCGTGGAGCAAAAAGCTAAAGCCCGACGCGATTGTAGGGGCGGGCGAAATCTTCTCCCGTCATGATGCCATGACCAATGGCGAGCAAAATGTCGATTACATCTTTTTCGGCCATCTTGACCCCAGCAAAAACATTGATGATGAAGAAACCGCCGAAATGGCCAATTGGTGGGCAGAAACCTTTGAGGTGCCAACCGTGGGCTTTGTGACCAGCCTTGAACTGTTGAGCAGGCAGGTTGAGTTTTGTGCGGTGCGGGAACGAGTGTACGAGGCCGATGATCCATTGGCGGCCCTCAAACAAATCCACAATAGCGTGAATTCAAAATGAGCTGGTCAGTTGAAAAATTGGCGCCCGCGCTCTTGCTTTCCTGCGCTTTGACCCTGCCGGTGGTTGCGCAAGATACGCCACCCGCAGAGCCGCCTGAAAGCAACAGCGAATTAGACAAGGCACAAACCACCGAAACGCCGCACGGTCCGGTTGACGAAGCCTATGGTGCGTTTCAACGGGGAATGTATCTCACCGCGCTGGCATTGGCCCTGCCCCGCGCCAAAGAAGATGATGCCGCGGCCCAAACCCTTATCGCAGAGATTTATGCCAATGGCTTTGGCGTCGATCGAAACCTTGAGCGCGCTGCCGGCTGGTACGAGATTGCCGCCAAAAATGGCGACCCCCATGCCGCATTCCAGCTTGGGCTAATGTATCAATCCGGCGATGGCGTCAGCCAAGACCGGGAAAAGGCAGCCACATTTATCAAACAAGCCGCAGAGGCGGGGCTGCTCGAAGCCAAATACAATCTGGCACAGCTGCATATCGAAGGACGATATGTGGAACCCAACCTGTCCTATGCTGCCCAATTGCTCAGCGAAGCCGCGGCGCAAGGACTTGCCGAAGCCCAATATGATTTGGGCATTCTGGTGATGGAAGGCGCAGGCGTAGAGCCCGACCCACAACGCGGCGCTGAACTGATTGGCACAGCCGCGAGCAAAGGCCTGATCGCGGCCCAAATCGAATACGCAACTTTGCTGACTTTGGGCAAGGGCGTGCCTCAGGACTTCAAAACCGCATTTTTATGGTATGAACGTGCCGCACAACAAGGCAACCCCGTGGCACAAGCCCGGTTGGCCCGATTTTACGCCGCAGGCGAAGGCACGCAAAAGAACATTATTGAAGCCGCTAAATGGCGGGCGCTGGCGCGCCGACAGGGCCTGAACGATGAAACCCTAGACAATTTGCTGGCGGGCGCAGACAAACAGATGATCGCTGAAGGCGAAGAATGGGCCAAAGTATGGCCCGCCGCGCCGTCAACAACTGAAGCCGACAATTAAGCATTTACCGCGCTTTTGCGCCTGAAACCGCTTTGCCACTTGCACTAGAGCCAATTCTGAGGCAAAAGGCAGGCCAATGTTTTTCGATGGCGCTCGGCCCCATCACTCGTTAAATCTGTCAAAGGCATATCCATGAAACTCAATGGCAATGAAATTCGCCCAGGCAACGTGATTCAGCATAAAGGCGCGTTGTGGGTTGCGGTGAAAGTGCAAAGCGTTAAGCCCGGCAAAGGGGGCGCATTCGCCCAGGTTGAGCTTAAAGACATCGTTTCCGGCACCAAACTGAACGAGCGCTTCCGCGCTGCAGAAACAGTTGAAAAAGTGCGGTTGGAGCAAAAAGACTATCAGTTCCTTTATGCCCAGGGCGACATGCTGGTATTTATGGACAACGAAAGCTATGAACAGCTTGAATTGCCCATCGAATTTGTTGGCGACCGTGCAGACTTTTTGCAAGACGGCATGAACGTGACCGTTGAAAGCCATGAAGGCAAACCGTTGGGCATTTCCTTGCCACAGTTTGTCACCTTGGCTGTTGCGGAAACCGAACCCGTTGTCAAAGGCCAAACCGCTGCCAACTCGTTCAAACCAGCGATTTTGGAAAACGGGATCAAAGTTATGGTGCCGCCTTTCGTTGGTCAGGACGAAAAAATCGTGGTCGACACAAACGAAATTACTTATTCAAAACGCGCCGACTAGGACAATTCTATAATGGCTCAATCTGCCCTTCTAACAATTATGACTGCTGCGGCCCGCAAAGCAGCACGGTCGCTCAAGCGAGACTTTGGCGAGGTGGAAAACCTGCAAGTGTCGCGTAAAGGGCCAGCGGATTTCGTATCCGCTGCCGATAAGCGTGCGGAAAAAGCCATTTACGAAGAGCTGCACAAATCACGCCCAAGCTATTCTTTCTTGATGGAAGAAGGCGGCGAGGTGGAAGGCACGGACGGCCAGCACCGCTGGATCATTGATCCGCTCGATGGCACCACCAACTTTTTGCATTCCATCCCCATGTTTGCGATTTCCATTGGGCTCGAGCGCAACGGCCAAATGGTCGGCGGCGTGATTTACAACCCGATCACGGACGAGCTATTCACCGCTGAACGGGGCAAAGGCGCCTTTTTGAACAATCGCCGCCTGCGCGTTTCCGGCCGCATTCACTTGGCCGATGCGGTGGCCGTTACCGGCATCAAGCAAACCACAAATGTGCGCAACGACACGCAAACCATTTCAGAAGTCGCGGCCATCAATGCCGCCTCTTCCGGTGTGCGACGCACAGGTTCTGCCGCCCTCGACTTGGCCTATGTGGCCGCAGGCCGTTTTGATGCCATGTGGGAACGCGATTTGGCCCCATGGGACATTGCCGCAGGCTTGTTGATGGTGCGCGAAGCTGGTGGCCTTGTCACCGACTTGAACAACAAAGATATCAAGCCCGAAAGCGGCTCGATTTTGGCGGCGAACGAGAAACTGCATGCGCAAATGCGCAAGGCACTTAAAGCCGCTTAACAGCTGGCATCATATCCCTGCCATAGTTCGCAGCAACACTCATCAGCGCGTCGTGCAAACGGCGCGCTATTTGCGTTTTGGCTCAACTATGCCCGATTGGCAATTTGGTATTGTCACACAAGAGCACACTCTCTAGAATCGCGCCATAAGTGGTTCGCACTTTCGGGGAAGAGGGAATTTTTGAAGTATGGCACCGTCTTACGATCCTTATCGTTTATCCAGCCCAACTATCTATCTCATTAAAATGATCATCTTTTTGATCATTGTAGCCATGATTGGGATTATCCTCGCCCCACAATTGACAGAGGCCTTCTGGTCCAACCCGTTCATCAATTTGGTGATTTTGGGGGCGTTGTTCGTGGGCATTGTGCTCAGTTTTATTCAAGTGATCCGCCTGTTCCCCGAGGTGAACTGGGTGAACGGATTGCAGGACGGCAACCCTAACTCCGGTCAGCCCCGGCTCTTGATGCCGGTTGCCGCCATCTTGCGCGATCATTTAGGGGAAACCGTCATCACCCCCGCTTCAATGCGATCTATTTTGGATTCTGTGGGCAATCGCCTGGACGAAGCCAAAGACACCTCGCGCTATCTAACCGGACTTCTCGTTTTCCTCGGCCTGCTGGGCACATTTTATGGCTTGCTGCAAACGGTGAGTTCGGTCGGCGATGTCATCGCCTCACTTGATGTCACCAACAGCGATTCCGGCAATTTGTTTTCCAATTTGAAAGATGGCTTGGAAGCGCCTTTGTCTGGCATGGGCACCGCCTTCGCATCCTCCCTGTTCGGCTTGAGCGGCTCGCTGATTTTGGGCTTTTTGGATTTGCAGGCCAGCCAGGCGCAAAACGCGTTCTATACCGACCTGGAAGACTGGATGTCATCCATGACCGAGCTGGACCACCCCATGACCCAAATGCAAGCCAACCAAATGGGTGTCGACGATTCAAGCATGCAAGCCATGGTGGAACAGCTGGGCGCCACCATGCAAAATTCTTCCTCGTCGCAAAACGCCATCCGCGCCATGGCGGAGTTGGCCCACGGCCTCGACGGGTTGACCAAGCTTATCCGCAAGCAGCAAGAAGATTTGCGCGTCCACATCAACGACCAGGCCGAAAACAACGCGCAAATGCGCAAGCTGGTTGATGCATTGCTGCAATCGGTTGAAGACGAACAGTCCGAGAAAAAAGACAAGGGCAAAGGGGACGCATAAATGGCTCTTTCCCGCTCCCGCCGCCAAGCCCGTCAGGATTATTGGCCCGGCTTTGTGGATGCCATGGCCAGCCTTTTGCTGGTCATCATCTTTCTTCTGTCCGTGTTTATGCTGGCGCAGTTTTTCCTCAGCCAAGAAATTTTGGGCAAAGACACCGCACTCACCCGGCTAAACTCACAAATTGCTGAGCTGACCGAACTGCTGCAATTGGAACGCGCCAATTCTGATGATTTGGAAGCCACCATTGCCTCTCTCTCCGCCACGTTGGCCGGGACAGAAAGCGAACGCGATCAGCTGCAAAGCCAGCTACAGGGGCTCGGCGCAGGTGTATCCGACAAGGATGAGCGCATCGCAACACTCACCAGCGAATTGGCAGATGAGCGCGAAATGAGCGATGAAGCAACGGCGCAAGTCGCCTTGCTCAACCAGCAATTGTCCGCGCTGCGGTCGCAAATCGCCGCCCTTGAACAGGCCCTGGAAGCCAGCGAGCAGCGCGACCTTGAAAGCCGCACGCGCATCTCAGACTTGGGCCGCCGCCTCAATCTGGCGCTGGCGCAACGGGTGCAGGATTTGTCCCGCTATCGGTCTGACTTTTTTGGCCGCTTGCGCGAAATTCTGGCGGGCCGCAGCGACATCCGCGTCGAGGGCGACCGCTTTGTGTTCCAATCTGAAGTGCTGTTCAGCGCGGGCAGCGCCGAAGTGGCCGACGCAGGGTTGGATGATTTGAACGCCTTGGCGAGCGCCATCAAAGAGCTGGAAAACGAAATCCCGCCTGAGATTCCGTGGGTGCTGCAAATTGGCGGCCATACGGATAAGCGTCCGATCAACACCCCACGTTTCCCCTCAAACTGGGAACTTTCCGCCAGCCGCGCCATTTCCGTGGCCAAATATCTGGTGGACCAGGGCATCTCACCACAAAGGCTAGTGGCTGCTGGCTTTGGCGAGTTTCAGCCGATCGATGATGGTGACTCAGAAGAAGCCTTCCGCCGAAACCGCCGCATCGAATTTAAGCTGACAAACTAAAAGCTCCCTCTCCGCGGTGGGGAGGGTTTAGGGCCGGACGAAAAATGGAAGTTTGCCGGAAAGCCTATTGCTGAAACTGCAATTTCGCCAGCTCGGCATAGCGGCCGCCCTTGGCGATCAGCTCATCGTGGGTGCCCTCATCGAGCACCTTGCCATCTTCCATCACCAAAATCCGGTCGGCATTTTTGATCGTCGCCAAGCGGTGGGCGATAACAAGGGTCGTGCGGCCCACCATCAGGCGTTCGAGCGCGGCCTGCACCTTGGTTTCGCTTTCCGCATCCAACGCGCTGGTGGCTTCGTCCAGCAACAGGATCGGCGCATCCTTTAGCAGGGCGCGGGCAATGGCCACGCGCTGTTTTTGGCCGCCCGAGAGCATCACACCGCGTTCGCCCACAACGGATTCATAGCCATCTTCCAGCCGCGAGACGAAATCATCCACGAGCGCTGCTTCCGCCGCTTCGCGCACTTCTTCGTCGGTCGCCTCTGGCTTACCAAAGCGGATATTCTCAGCAATGGTGCCCGAGAACATGACCGAATCTTGTTCCACATAGGCAAAGCGCTGGCGCAATTGCTGAAAATCAGCCTGACGCACATCCACGCCATCCACTTTCACACTGCCGCTTGAGGCATCATAAAAGCGTTGCAACAGTGAAAACAGAGTTGATTTACCCGCACCGGAAGCGCCCACCAGCGCTACGGTTTCACCGGGTTTCACTTCCAGATTAATGCCGTTAAGCACCGGCTCGTCCTGCCGCGTCAAATAGCGGAACTCAACATCCTCAAATTTAACCGTCCCCACAGGGGGTTCAGGAAAACTCAACGGATTGCTGGGTGTTTCTATCGTCGGTTCGGTGGCCAGAATTTCGGTGATCCGTTCGCTGGCCCCCGCGACGGTTTGCAACGTGCCGAGAATTTCAGAAATACCCGTCAGCGTGCCCGTTGCCAGCATGGCATAAATCAAAAACTGGCTAAGTTCGCCAACAGTGATTTGATCCGTCAGCACCAATTGTGTGCCGACCCACACCAATGCAACAAGCGCCGTAGCGGTCAAAAAGATAACAAATGCAATCATCCCGGCACGCACCAAAAGCCGCGCAACCTCGGATTGATAACTGCCTTCGGCATAGCCCGCATATTCTTCATTGCGGTGCTTTTCCTGGGTAAAGGCCTTGATGGTCTTAATCGCCCCAAATGTCTCCGTTGCCATGGCCGCCAGATCGGCAATGCGGTCCTGCTGGCGCCGCGACAAATTGCGGATATAGCGCCCCAGCCAAACAATAGGAAACACCAAAAGTGGGATCACAACGATGACCGTGGTGGCCAAATAGGGCGAGGTGACAAACATCATCAACACCGCACCAATTAGCATCACACTGGAACGAAGCACAACTGGCAGGGCCGAATCGAGCGCGCCACGCACAATGCCCACATCGCTGGTGATCCGCGAAATCAACTCGCCTGTGCGGTTGGTGTCGAAAAAAGTGATGTCCATATCCACGAGGTGCTTAAACACCGCCCGCCGAATATCCGTGATCACACGCATGCCGATGACAGATATAAAATAGAACCGTGCGGCAGACGCTAGCGCCAAAACCCCGGCAATCGCTATGATCACGAAAGAATATTGATTGATCACATCAAGATTTTGGGCGACGAACCCTTCGTCAATGATGTTGCCGATCAAAGACGGAATGGTCAGTGAAGCGATTGCCGCCACCAGCAGGAATAAGGCCGTAAGCCCCAAGCGCACGGGGTAATGCAGTACAAAGGGCAGCAATGCCTTAAGTGGCTTCACTCCACTTGCGGGTTGGCGTTCTGACAAAACGATATTTTTCAAACGCTCATCCACCGGCTTTTCCGGCGCCGCACTTTGCTCTGACATATGATCGATCCGATTGGTTTGTGAGCAGTAAAAATAGGTATTGCGCGGTCTAACATCAATAGCGCGCGCACGAAACTCTATGTCCATTGCCAAATTGGGTAAACTCTCTCTTGCGCCCAACGCAATCTTGTTATAGAACCCCGGCAACGAAACGAATTTTGCGGGTCGCGCAGGCATGAATTGCGCCATGAATTGCACGATGACTCGCCTTTACACTTTTTGAAGGTAAGCAAACGATGAAAAAAGATCTTCATCCTGATTATCACATGATCAAAGTGGTCATGACTGATGGCACTGAATATCAGACCCGTTCAACTTGGGGTTCTGAAGGCGATACAATGCAGTTGGATATTGATCCAAAAACGCACCCAGCCTGGACAGGTGGCTCAGGCCAGTTGCTCGACCGTGGTGGCCGCGTGTCTCGCTTTAAAGAGAAATTCAAAGGCATTTTGGGCTAAGCCTCAAAATTCTACTTTGAAAACAAAAACCCGGCCTCGCGCCGGGTTTTTTGTGTTTGGCATATCAATAGGGCTTAACGCTGAAACGCATCTTTCAGCCGCGCCAATTGGCTGACCACTGGATTGTCTGTGGGGTGTTGTTGTTCTTCTTTTTCCATCGCATCCAGCGCCAAAATACGCTTATGCAAAGCATCTGCCCGCGCGATCATATCGCGCATCCGGTCCGGCAATAGTGCCCAATCCGCATGTTCATCAGCAATCGCCATAGCGTTTAGTTCCACCCGACGATCCTCATTGCGCGCGTCATCCATCGAGATTTCGCCCTCTTTCACCGCGCGCCGCAGCAAGAGCCAACTGGCCAATTGCATCAATCGCGTGGTGAGTTGCATGCTCTGGCTGGCATAAACCAGCGCCGCATCCCGCCCAAGTGCTTTGGATTCGGCACGACCTTCACCATCGAGATAGCCGGCGACCTCTTCAACCAACGCCATGCCCTCGCGATAAAGCTGGTTAAACCCGCCAGCCTGCACCAGTTTCGGGCCAAGTGATTGTGCGCCTTGCTCGTGTTCGTTCTCGCTCAAGCCAACAGTCCCTTTTTTTCCACGATTAATCGATTGCCGCAGAGTATAGCGTCAAAGGTTTAACAAACAAACATGGCGGTATGCGGGCAAACCCGACCCTGAAATTGCCCCAGAAAAGAAAAAAGAGCCGTCGAAGCGGCTCTCAAAGTTAACAGGGAGGCGTCAAACAGAGTGTAAAAACCGCTCTGCTAGATCCAGACCATGCTGGATAATGGTAAGTTAACCCCATTTGATTAATACAACCTTAATTGGAGTCATTTTTTTAACCTTACTCATTTGCTGCCCCTTAGCCTTAATCAAATCTGACCCGAAAACCTGTTGAACAAACATTTAGATCTTTGGACTAAAAACAGACGAGCCAAAGGGAAACACCGCATGAGAGAATCCAAGCCCACAATGGGGCAAATGCTGATTGAGCAGCTAAAATCTGGCGATTGGTTGAATGCCGAACGCGTGCGCATTGCGGGCAGCTTTGCGTTCATTGCCTATATTGGGCTGCTGGTGTTTGTGGTGTTTTTCCCAAACGGCTTTAAAAGCGCCAACGGGCAATATCTCATTTTGGATTTCAATAGCTTCTGGACCGCAGCCAAGCTGGCATTGGCGGGCGACAGTTTGACCCCCTATAGCGGTCAGCCCTTTTTAGAGCTGCAAAAGGAATGGACCGGATTTCAGGATACTTCATTTGCCTTTTTCTATCCGCCAACCTGGTTGGTCTATGTCTTGCCGTTCGGCCACTTTTCCCAACCAATTGCATATTTCTTATTCAACTTGATCGGTTTCGGTTTGGTCATCTTTTTTGGCCGCGCACTTTTCAAAAATTGGAAATCTGCGTTCATCCTCTGCGCATTTCCAGCTGCAATGAACTGTATGTTGCACGGCCAAAATGGCCTTTTGTCTGCCGCCCTACTCGGCGGTGCAATGTTATGCCTGCAACATAGACGTTTTGTGCTGGCGGGCATTTTCATCGGGCTCTTGAGCTACAAACCCCAACTGGGATTGATCATTCCGCTCGCCCTATTGTTCGCACGCCACTGGCACACTTTTCTTTCCGCCGCCGTCACCACAATTGCCATAGCTGTTGTCAGCCTCTTGATATTCGGGCTTGAAACTTGGATTGCCTTTTTTGAGCAATTGCCCATCGCCTCCTATGTTTTACGGAACGGAATTGTTAATTGGGAAAAGATGGTCTCGGTTTACGCTGCACTGCGTGTGTTGGGCCTTTCAGATTCCTGGGCATCAGCAATCCAGATATTGGTCAGCCTTGCCATCGTGCTGCTTCTTTTCCAAATTTGGCGCCCCAAGCCGCATCACACGCAGCAATCCCAAGCCTACACCGATAAAGAAATGGCCAATCGTTCCGCAATCCTCATCGCCGGGGGATTGGTGTTCACCCCTTTTGCACTCGCATATGATTTCATGATCCTGATCGTGCCGATTGCTTACTTGGTCAAATCTGGTGTGGAAGAAGGGTTCCAGCCCTATGAAAAGACCATCCTGGCCATCATTGTGCTTTTGTCTGCCATTACATCTCGCTTCGCGCTGACAACGGGCATCCCAATCGCCCCGCTTTTGCCGCTGGCAATTGTCGGCCTGGGTGCATATCGCCATTGGACGTCCACATCACACAAAACCATCGACCTTCCGCAGGAAACCAACTAAAGCGCCAACTCCGCAGCTATCGCCAGTAAGGCTTCTTCCGCATTTGGGCGGCCAATCAATTGCGCGCCCACAGGCAAACCGTCGGGCGTGAAACCCAAAGGCAAAGTCACGACGGGAAAGCCGAGCAGAGAAACGGCGCCTGTGTAATAAGTCAGCGCGTCATAATAGCCCAGCGAAAACCGATCGACGCCAAACGAACGATCATAATCGCGCACGCCGTTATGATCTTGCACTGGCTGCACATGCTCAAAGGCAGGCATTGGCGTCACTGGTGTGATGATCGCGTCAAGGTTGCCAAAGGTAGATAGCGCCGTCTCAATATAGCCATCTCGTCGCTGAAGCGCCGCTTTATAAGCCGATTTTGATCGGGCATATCCCTTTTGCACCTGCGCCAGAAAATCCGGAGATCGCCTTGCTGCAACCCGGCCAAACAGACGCGCCGCCAAGCGCGCAACCCAGGGCATTAAACCGCCTGTTTCATACCCCATCAAAAATGCAAAATCATGTCGCAGAGACGTGGCGAAAATATCCATGTCGACGTCGGCAAACTGCACGCCCTGACTCAATGCAGTTGCCCGCCATTGGTCGAAGACAGCACGCACGTTGCGATCCAGCGGATGCGCATCGCCATGTGGCAACCAACCGAGTTTGACTTCGGATTTAGAGGGCACCGACAAGGGCGGCGGCACATCCTCATTGCCGCGCATAAATTGATGCATCACCCATAGATCGTCGGCGGATCGCCCTATGATCCCCGGCCGCGCAAAGTGGGCCAGTGCCGCTGTTTCATTTAACAGCATGCCCCGATTGCTGAATTGCCCCTCGGTCGGCACGAGGCTCATGACGCCACAAAAATGCGCGGGTATACGCAAAGAGCCTGACAAGTCTGCCCCAATATCCACAAGGCTGAGCCCCGCCGCCACAGCAGCCGCGCCGCCGCCCGAGCTCCCGCCTGCTGTGTGTGCCAAATCATGGGGATTATTGGTGCGATGCCCAGCGCCATCCACGGCCTGAAAGTCCAGCGCGAGCGGTGGCATATTGGTGCGCCCGATGAAATGGGCCCCATTTTTGCGCAACGCGGCAAGCGCTGGCGCATCTTTTTTGCTCGGGTTTTTAGCCAATTGCCCAAACCCAAACCCCAACCGCGTCCCAGCAAGATGAAATTGATCCTTTATCGTGACCGGCAGTCCCGCAAGGGGCCCAAACTCCACATTGGGCAAATCTTCATGCACACAAAAAGCACCAATATCGCCATCAATTTCGCGCCGCCGCAGCTCCAATTGATGCTTTATGTCGGCGTTGGCTTCTCGCGCAATGTCGGGTCCGTCCGCATAAATGTGACGCAGACTGGGCAGGTGAAAATTCTCTGTATAAACGGACATGGCAAACTCCTCATATGGAGCCTACCGTTAGCCTGCCTTTGTCATCCCGTCTTTGGCCAATCTTGCTGGATTGGCGTCAACAAGCCTAAAACTTGAACACGGATTCAGCGGCGCTCTTGCTGCTCTTTTTATCTTCAATGCTCGCTTCAAGGCGTTTGATTTCAGCTTTTAGAGCCTCAATGCGCAACTCCAACTCGTCGATTGAGATATCGTCGAGCGGCACACCAAGTTCATGTACAACACCTTTCTTGGAGGATGGTGAAACATCTTCGTCCATTTGGCGTTCTCCTTAAAGCTGATAGCGTTAGTTCCAGAATTGATCGTAAATTCGATTCAGGCAAATCAAAAGGATTATTTAAATGAGCGACGCGGAAAAAATGAATGCCATTGAAATCGAAACTCCCGGCGGCCCGGAAGCGTTGGTGAGGTCGCAAGTGGCGAAACCTTATGCCTATCCCGGTCAAGTGCTCATCAAAGTGAAAGCGGCGGGCATCAACCGCCCGGATATTTTGCAGCGCAAGGGGCTTTATCCCGCGCCCGAAGGCGCCTCCCCCCTACCCGGGCTTGAAGTGTCCGGAATCGTTGAAGATATTGGCCGCACAACAGATCAGGCCCCCACCTCCTTAACTGTGGGCGACGAAGTTGTTGCCCTCACCAATGGCGGTGGCTATGCCGAATATGTCAGCGTACCGTGGGGGCAGGTTTTGCCCAAGCCCAAAGGCTGGGACTTTGCCGAAGCCGCCACCATTCCCGAAACCTTTTTCACAGTCCAACAAACATTGATCGACCGCGCCACCCCCGGCAAAGGCGACTGGGTGCTGGTGCATGGCGGCTCCGGCGGCATTGGGGCCACGGCCATCCAATTGGCCAAACTGGCGGGTGCCAACGTGATCACCACTGCCTCGACCAAGGAAAAATGCGATTATTGCATCCAAATGGGTGCTGATGTGGCCATCAATTACATGACCGAAGATTTTGTTGAGCGCACCAAAGAGGAAAGCGGCAAAGGCGCCAACATCATTGTCGACTTTATTGGCGGCGACTATGTCGACCGCAATCTACGCGCCGCGGCGCCTGACGCAACCATCATTCAATTGGCCAATTTGGCCGGGCGAGAAGCAACCCTCACCATGGGGTTGGTGGTGGCCAAACGGTTGACCATTTTTGGCTCGACCTTGCGGGCGCAGCCAGACGAGGTGAAAGCAAAGATTGCACACAATCTGATGGAGCAGGTTTGGCCGGCTATTGAGGCGGGGACAATTCACAAGCCCAAGATCAAGCGATTCAAAATGGATGAGGCCGGAAAGGCACATGAAGCCATGGATGCAGGCGATCATTTGGGCAAAATTGTCTTGGAAATGTCATAGCTTATGCATGTTTAACAAAATATGATTGCAACAAACCCGCCAAATCATTATAAAAGGGCCAATCCCCCAAATTTTCAGCTTGAAAGGGGCGTGCAAATCTAAACCGGTTTGCACCCAAAGGAAGATATTATGGCCACTACACTTTTAATGCCCAAAGCAACTGCCGTTTGGCTGGTCGACAATACCGGCTTGACCTTTGACCAGATCGCCCATTTCTGCAGCCTGCACCCACTTGAAGTGCAAGGCATTGCTGATGGTGATGTGGCTGGCGGCATTAAGGGCGCCAACCCTGTGCAAATGGGGCAATTGACCCGCGAAGAAATCGAAAAGGGCGAAAAGGACCCTGCATATCGGCTGCAAGTTTCTGGCCCCAAAACCATTGTGGCCAAGCAAAAGCGCCGCGGCCCACGCTATACGCCTGTGTCCAAGCGTCAGGAAAAGCCGAATGCGATTTTGTGGTTGGTGCGCAATCACCCTGAATTGAAAGACGCGCAATTGATGCGTCTGGTGGGCACCACAAAGCCAACCATTGAATCTGTTCGTGAGCGGACACACTGGAACGCGGCCAACCAAACACCGGCCGATCCGGTAACGTTGGGCCTGTGTACGCAGGTCGAGTTGGATATGGAAGTGCGCAAGGCAGCCAAGAACGCGCCAGCTGAAACACAGCATGTTGAAGAATCTGGTTTGTTGACCGCAGAGGAAGCCATGTATCGCGCTTCGGACCATATTAAACCAACCGACGATGTGTTTGATCCGGCCAATGCCGATCAGCCATCAACTGAAGAAGAGCGTGAATATGATGTCGACAGCGTGTTCGGCAATTTGGGTAGCCTAAAGTCTGACGACGACGACCGCTAAAATTCTTCAAAAATATTATTGATAAATATACCGGGTTCGCCGCATCATAGCATCGACATGATTTGGAGATGTAGATGGCGAACCCGGTACTTTTTGTGATTGCCCACCCAGACCTCGGCCAATCGCGTGCCAACCGCCATTTTGCCAGCATCGCAAAATCTGTCGAAGGCGTCGAAGTGCTCGATCTTTACAAAGCCTATCCCGACATGTTCGTGGATGGCAGCCATGAGCGTCACCGCATCAACGACAAATCTACACTGATCTTACAATTCCCCATCTATTGGTATGCGGCCCCAGGGCTGCTCAAAGAGTGGATTGACCGCACTTTTTCCTATGGCTGGGCCTATGGCACCAATGGCCATGCACTGGAGGGTAAAAACCTAATGCTGTCCATTGCCACTGGTTCCGAGGAACGGGCCTATGCCAAAGGCGGCGCCCACCAATATCCGTTGAAAGAGTTTTTGTTGCCCTACCGCCAAACCGCACATTTTTGCGGGATGAACTGGCTTGATCCCTTGGTGTATTACCATGCCCGCGCCAGCGAAAAAGAAGAGCTGCTCGCCCATGGCAACATGTTAAAATCGCGATTAAATGAGCTTGTGGGCACCCCCAGCGAATTGGAGGCTGCACATGGAGCATAGTTTCCTTCTCGCCTGCTTTATCTTTTTGTCAGCAGCTGTGATCGTGGTGCCCTTCGCCAAGGCCACAGGTCTCGGCTCTGTCTTGGGCTATTTGCTGGCCGGCATCATCATTGGCCCCTTTGGCTTGGGCTTGGTCACCGACCCGGAAACCATCCTGCATTTCTCCGAATTCGGCGTCGTCATGATGCTGTTCCTGATCGGGCTGGAATTGCAGGTGCGCGAACTCTGGTCCATGCGCAACAAATTGTTTGGCCTTGGTTTGCCGCAAGTGCTCATCACAGCGCTGGTCATCGCGTTAATCGGCTATATGGCGTCTATGCCGTGGCAATCTGCCGTTATTATGGGCCTTGGCCTCGCCCTGTCCTCAACTGCCATTGTGCTCAAAATCATTGAAGAACGCGGCATCATGGCCACCAATACGGGCCGTTCCGCCTTTTCTGTTTTGCTGCTGCAAGATATTGCCGTGATCCCCATCTTGGCGATCATCCCGCTTTTGGCATTGCCCGAATTGGTGGGCCATACCCCCACTGACGATGGTCACGGCGGAGCCGCCACCGCTGAAGGGGGATGGCAAGTCGCAGCCAAAACTGCCTTTGTTTTCGCCACCATGTACCTGTCCGGACGCTATTTGTTGCGCCCCGTCATGCGCTTTATCGCCAAAAGCGGCGTGCGCGAAATCTTCACCGCACTATCTTTGCTGCTGGTCGTGGCAGCTGCCCTATTGATGGAATGGATCAATGTGTCTGCAGCGCTTGGCGCCTTCATGGTGGGCATGATTTTGGCCGACAGCGAATATCGACATGAACTTGAAAGCGATATTGAGCCGTTTAAAGGGCTGCTGCTGGGCCTTTTCTTCATCTCCGTGGGCATGAGCATCGAATTTGGCGTATTGCTCGACAACCCGGTCCTGATCGCCAGCATGGTGATCGGCTTGGCCGTGATCAAAATGGTCATCCTGTGGAGCTTAGGCACCATTTTCCGCTTCCACGTTGCAGATCGTATGCTGTTTGCCATCATCTTGGCGCAGGGCGGTGAATTTGGTTTCGTACTGTTCCAGTTCGCCACCGCATCAGGTGCGTTGCTGCCCGAGCACGCAGACTTGCTCAACGTCACCGTCGCCATCTCGATGGTCATCACCCCCATCTTGATTTTGATCTATGATCGCTTGCTCTCACCAAAATTGGTGAAAGACAACCAGACCGACCGGGAGCCGGATGATATTTCAGTGCGCAATCGGGTGATTGTGTTGGGATATGGACGCTTCGGCCAAATCGTCACCCGCCTGATCACCGCGCAAGGGTTCGACGCCACTTTGATCGATCACGATGCTGAACAAATCGATTTGGTGAAACGATTCGACACCAAAGTGTTTTTTGGTGATGCGCGGCGAGCAGATTTGCTGGCCGCAGCCGGCGCGAACCAAGCCCATATTCTAATTATCGCCATCCACAACCCCAACACGGTGACCGAAATCGCCGCCATGGTGAAAAAGCACTTCCCGCATATCACCATTTTGGCACGGGCACGGGATCGCAATCACGCCCATGAGCTGATGGATGAAGGCGTCACCGATTTTGTGCGCGACACATTCCACTCCGGCCTCCAATTGGGCATCAAGGCCTTGGTGGCACTGGGATATGAGGAACACCGCGCCCATCGATTGGCTAAAACTTTTGCCCGCCACGACATCAAAATGCTGCATGAAGCTTATGAGCTGAAAGACGATATGGAAGCGATGATCGGTCATGCGCGCTCCGCCAAAGAATTGCTGGCCCAGGTTATGGAGTCAGATCTGGTGGATCTGGACCCCGCCAACGCCAACAACTGGACATCTGAAAAAATTCCAGATGATATAGAGCGCGAAAACAAAGCCCGCTCTCAGGAATAAATTCATTGTCATTTTTCGATATCGACCCCAACCTCTATATGGTGGCGGCTCTCACCATCTTTTTGGTCTCTTTGTCAAAATCGGGGCTGATTGCGGCCCTCGGCATTATTGGCGTGCCCATGCTCACATTGGTGATGCCTGCGCGTGAAGCTGCGGGCATGATGTTGCCCTTGCTTTTATTTATGGACGCGATTGGCATCATCGCCCTGCGCAAACAGGTTTCATGGCCAAATATTCGCATTCTGCTGCCCGCCGCCCTTGTTGGCATTGTACTGGGGTGGCTCTTTTATGCCTTTATCACCGAGGCAATGGTGCGGCTCATGATCGGCATCATCACCATTATCTTTTGTTTGGATGCGTGGCTGCCGCTGCGTCAGGCCCTGCCTGATAAACCGCCTTCCAAGCCCTGGGGCTGGTTTTGGGGATCATTGGCGGGTTTCACCAGCTTTGTCAGCCACACTGGCGGCCCCCCTTTTCAAATCTATATGCTGCCCCAGCGGCTGGCGCCCGTGCTCTATGCGGGCACGACCGTCATCTTCTTCACAACCGTCAATTTGGTCAAACTGATTCCCTATGCCGCGCTTGGGCAATTATCGGTGTCTAATCTCACGCTGGCACTTAGCCTTTTGCCCGTCGCCGCCATCGGCATGGCCATCGGCATATTTTTGGTCAAGCGGATTAACGCCAAGCTATTTTACAACATTGCTTATGTGCTGGCTTTTGTTCTGGCGCTCAAGCTCGTTTATGACGGCACAATGGCCTTTATATAAACAAAAAGGCCGCGGGAGATCCCGTGGCCTTCGATGATCCAAAGACTTTAAATAATTGGACTTACACTTACACTCTTACTGACGCGTCTGCCCCTGCAACTTCGACATTTCGTCTTTCAACTCGAGCTTCTTTCGCTTTAGCTCACCGATACGAAGTTCGTTCAATGCCGGTCGTTGCATCTCTTGATGAATTTGCTCATCTAATGATGCATGTCGGCGCTCGAGCGCGTTGAGGTGGGAAGTAGTGGTCATGAAGTCTTCCTTTCTCTTATGAACAATGAAAGTGTGACAAAAAAATTATGGCCTGTCCAATGGCAATTTTGTGGCGATTTGGTTCAAATTATTGCCGCTCTGTTAAAACACAGTGCAATTGCTTGAATTTTGAGGTAAAATGGCTGTGTATTGCGTAACAACCGAACAGACGGTCTTTCTGTCATGATGAACTTAACCACCGAGCAAAAAGCATATATGGGGGCCGAATTGGCTGCCAAGCGCCAGGAGCACAAGGATTTAGACGCGTCAATCAACGCGCTTCTAGCCACCGGTTGCCAAGACGCCATGATGTTGCAGCGGCTGAAAAAGAAAAAACTCGCGATCAAAGATCGCATTATTTATCTCGAGCAATTCGTGATTCCCGACATTATCGCCTAAAGACCAAACTCAACAGGGCTGCAAACGCTTGCAAAGTGCCCCTTATTAGGCTAAACGCCCTTTTTGACATTTAGCGAGGGGCTGAAATGCCAACCAACCCGCCAATTGCCATCGTTATGGGATCTCAATCTGATTGGGCCACCATGCGTCATGCCGCCGATACACTGGATCAGCTTGGCATCGAATATGAAGCGCGCATTGTTTCTGCGCACCGCACCCCAGATCGCATGTATGAATTTGCCAAATCCGCCGAGGAACTGGGCTTCAAAACCATCATCGCCGGTGCCGGCGGTGCCGCCCATTTGCCCGGCATGGTTGCCGCCCTCACCCATCTGCCCGTATTTGGCGTTCCTGTGCAATCGAAAGCCTTATCCGGCAAGGATAGCCTTTATTCCATCGTGCAAATGCCAGCGGGCATTCCCGTCGGCACATTGGCGATCGGTCAGGCTGGCGCCACCAATGCCGCCCTCCTCGCCGCGGCTGTGATCGCGCTTTTTGATGAAGAAGCCCGCGACGCGCTGATCGAATATCGCAAGGCACGCACCCAAGCCGTCAACGAGTTTCCAACAGACGAGTAATTATGAGCAAGATGCTGCAGCCCGGCGCAACCATTGGCATTCTCGGTGGCGGACAATTGGGGCGTATGCTTGCCCTCGCCGCGCACAAATTGGGACTGAAAGCCCATATTTATTGCCCCGACCCGCAAAGCCCCGCATTTGAGGTCACACCGCACAAGACCATCGCCTTGTACGAAGACCGGAAGGCACTAAAGGCATTTGCTGAAACGGTCGATCTGGTCACCTATGAATTTGAAAATGTCCCTGCCGCGACCGCAAAAGCCATTCTTGAATTCAACACCCCCTTGGCACCCGGCGCCAAAGCCCTCGCCACCGCGCAGGACCGCTTGATCGAAAAGACATTTATTGAGCAAGCAGGCGTGCCTGTTGCCCCCTTTGCCAATGTGGAAAGCCAAGCAGAGCTGGAAAGCGCGGTGCAAACCATCGGCCTGCCCGCTGTGCTTAAAACGCGGCGCTTTGGTTATGATGGCAAAGGCCAGAAATTCTTGCGCCAGCCTGAGGACGTAACAGGGGCCTTTAAGGAGCTGGGTGAAAACCCTTGCGTGCTTGAAGGCTTTGTCAGTTTTGACCGCGAGATTTCCGTGATCATTGCGCGCACCGCCAGCGGCGAAACCGCAGCCTATGATCCGGCAGAAAATGTACACCAGGACGCTATTTTGCACACCAGCACGGTCCCCGCGCACATTTCGGATCATGTGAAGCAAGAGGCGTTAAATGCGGCCGCGAAAATTGCCAATGCGTTGGATTATGTGGGCGTCATGGGCGTTGAGTTCTTCGTCACCGACGCAAATGACCATCTTGTGGTCAACGAAATCGCCCCGCGTGTGCACAATTCAGGCCATTGGACCGAGGCCGCCTGCCTGATTTCACAGTTTGAGCAACATATGCGCGCCATCGCCAATTGGCCTTTGGGTGACACCACACGCCACTCCGATGTGGTGATGACCAATCTGCTCGGCAACGACATCAACCAGGTCACCAACGCCCCCGCACCGCACACCATGGTGCACCATTATGGCAAATATGAAGTGCGCCCCGGGCGAAAACTGGGTCACATCAACCAAATTTCCCCCAAAAACAGCTAATTTTAGCGGCAAAAACCGCGTGCTTCGCTGGACAAATGGGATTCAATTTGCTATTCACCACGCCAACGATGGCTGGATGGTCCAGCTCGCGTCGGCAGGTTATTGGCCGATGCCTGATTTTAACAACGATTTAAAGGCGGTGTAGCGCGTGCAAGTAGTCGTTCGCGATAACAATGTAGATCAAGCTCTTCGGGCTTTGAAAAAGAAACTTCAACGCGAAGGTGTATTTCGTGAAATGAAGTTGCGTAACTACTATGAGAAGCCTTCTGAGAAAAAGGCACGTCAAAAGGCTGAAGCCATTCGTCGGGCACGCAAGTTGGCACGTAAACGTGCACAACGCGAAGGCCTCGTCGGCGGTCGCTAAGATTTACGCCTTTTGCTAAGAATTAAAAACGCCGCTCTTTCGAGCGGCGTTTTTGTTTGTCCAAATTATGCAGGTTGATCAGGCTGCGGCTGCGGCATAGGCTCACCCGAAAGCAGCTGGGCAAACACTTGATCAAACACTTCGTCGGGCTGCGCACCAGACATGGCATATTGCTCATTGAAGATGAAGAACGGCACGCCCTGCACCCCTTGCTTGCTGGCATCCGCTGCCGCTTTTTCAATATGCCCTTTAAGGTCCTCGCGCTGCACCAGCGCAAAAATCTCTTCCCGGTCAAACCCATGCGCCTCAGCCAAATCGGCCAAGAAATCAGGGTCCGAAATATTTTCGGCTTTCAAATAATTGGCGCGGCTCAGGGCCAAGGCAATTTCCTGCTGCTTATCTTGCTCTTTGGCGATGGCGATCAAAATCTGTGCCCGCTGCGTCGGATAGCGTATTTCTTGCTTGCGCATATCGAGATCAAGGCCAGACTTTTTTCCTTCTTCTTCCAACCGATCCCACATTTCATCTGGGGCCTGGCCATATTTCATTTGCAGAACGTCGCGCGCATTCTCGCCGCCTTCGGGCGTGTTCGGATCCAACAAATAAGCATGATGTGTCAGTTCCAACTCCACATTGGGATCAAGACGTTGCAACGCCTGATCAAAGCGGGTCAGCCCCACCAAACACCACGGACAGGCAGGGTCTGAAAAAAGGTCAATCTTGATTTTGTTGGACATAAAAGGCTCCCGTGATTCGTTGCCCCAGCCTAGGGGGTTTGACCGATCTTGACAAATCACAGCTAGCTTATCTTGACGCGCGTCACTTACCGTTTATGGGCAATGCGCTGGGCGTAAAATCCCCCCGACACGCCAGCATATCGGCTTGAAACGCCTGGCGCTCCGCTTCGCTCAAATTATGATAATTCACAATCGATTCCACAATGTTCAGTTTGCGCTGCAATGCGGGCTGCTCGAAATGTGTTACCAAATCAAACAAGGTCTCGTCCTGTTTGGTGATGCTGTAAGACACCCCAAAATGCTCCAGCATGATATAGGCGGCAAACAACTCGGCAAAATCCTCAAACTGATTGTTGCGCCCATAAAAAGAGTTGAACCCTGCCTCATCAAGATCAAGCAGCCTTTCGCTGGATTCCCCAACGCCCAGAATATCGGAGAATATGGCTTCATAGCCGGCAAGGGCGTTGCGCGATTGATAGTCCGACTTATTCAACGCTTGGTGCGCAAACTCACAATGGAAGAGTCCCAAATTCGGCCGACTATTATAGTCTGCATTGGTATCGATGATGTGGCCCAGTTCATGAATAAGCACACTGGCAAATGAATATCTTAAGCCCCAATTGTTCGGCTCTGCAAAATTCAGGACCAATTCAAGGTCGCCGCCGTCTTCGAAATAACGGGAATCATCACTCAACCAAGTCCATCGATATTGCGTTGGCGGAAGAGCCTCCTCATTGTTCCTCAAAAGCAAATAAAACAGCTTCTGCCGATCAAAATAGATCGTAGTGCCACGCACAAATGCAACGGTGCCCGTCAGATGATAATTTTTCACCACTCGAATTTCATCCACGGCACAAAACGCTTCTTTGATGATGCGCGGTGACTTTTCAAAAACTAAATCAAATTGCGGCTCGACTGGGTATGCGGCATAGCTATCGGGAAGAGGCCCACACCTGTCTTGAAAAGGATAGTCCGCATAGCAAATCTTGTCTGAAGGTGGTGTTGCACACACCTCGGCGTTTGCTGCAGACAAGCCAGAAATGCACGCAAAAATTATGGCTGCCGCACGTATGCCATTTCGAAAAAGCATATGTGACCTCTTTAAATATTGGCGATCAATACCAATACGTATCACATCCCCTTCAAGTTCACCGCGTCGCGCATCAATTGCACATTGCGGCTCACGCGATCCTTTTTAGGCTCAGTGTCCGTCCAATAAAGCGTGTGGGTAACAAAGCGCGATTTGCTGCCAAACCGCTCATAGGTGATCTTCACATTTTGATCGAGGATGCCCTGACCAAACCGGCCTGCCCCGCGCAAAGGTCCGCCCAGCACATCCCCCTGCCAGAAGAAGAAGGGGTTGTGCTCATCGTAAAAATTGGTCCAGCGCACCGCAGAAAATACGGCACCATGGTGGGCATAGGCATTCTTTGCATCCACCGCCCATTCCGTGCGCGTTTTCGGGATCGGTTTTTCGGCGGCAAAATCGATGGGGTCGTTGGAATAAAGCACACCAAAATCATCGTTAAAAACTTGCGGTGGCGCGGTAGGGAACAAACGCTCTTTTTTCAACTTGCCAAAGTTCACCGCCCCGCGGGCCAGCAAAAACTGTGCATGGCTCAACGGTGATCCCGCGGTGATAAAGTCGGTGATTTTCCAATAGGCGTTGCTCTTTCGGCCATCTTTGCGCGGCACAGCACCTTGCGCACGTATGGCGTCCGACACATTGGTTTGCGCCGCACAATAGCGCGCCAGATCCGCATCAGACCATCGCTGGATGCCATATTTCTCGTTTAGCTCCAGCACCAAATGGTCATGGTCGGCCAACGCTTGCCGCACCTTTTTGCCTGGCGGGTTTTCGTTGGTCGGCCCCAACTCCTCCCACAACAGGTGCAAAATATCGTAGGCCACGACGGAGCCAAGCGAATGGGCAACGATCACGATGCGCTCATAAGCCGGATCTTCATGCAAACGCCGCAGCAATTGCAGCCCGCGATCCCGCACCAGATGGCGCCCAGCCACCGTATCCGGATGCGCGCCAAGATAACCGGCAACGTCGCCCAAATAGGGCAGAAAAATCAACGACGTGGCGATCGACAGCAAAATGGTGAAGCTGACCACCAAAGTGCGCAGGGTCAAATCTTCCGTGAGGAAAATGAGATAATATGTCACCAACCCGATCAGCGCATAGCTCGGCCATCGCAGCAGCCAGCGCAACGAATTTATTCGCGCCGCGACCAAAATCATGAGCACCAAACACACCACCCCGAGAAAGATAACCCCCGGCACACTCAGCCGGGCCTGTTTGGCCGCCTCGGACCAGAAATCAATGCCAAACTGTGTGGCCACGCCCAGAAACAAAACGCTGAACATCACCCACAAAATCAACACCACCAAAAAGCAAAGCGCCGTCCAGGGCCAAACCATGCGCTCCAGCACATATTCTGGCCGCACCTTGATGACGCGCATCAACCAGCGCCACAGATTTTTAAGTTTCGCATTGTCCAAAATGTCGGCGTAGTAAAACTCAAAGAAATCCGTGCGGCAGCCATCCTGCATCCCTGGCGTGGTGATGCGCTGCAAATCATGGCTGCCGGTTTTGATATCCGGCACGATCCAGCTTTTGTTGCCATCTTCATCGCGATTTTGCGGGTCATCCAGCGCAATCGAATCGTCAGTCGTCCAAAGGGCGTCAACAATGGTGCGCATGGTGCCCATGGGGCGCTGCTCGCCCATGCCATGCACCACCACCACAGCTTGCTTTTTACGTGTCATTCTGGCTCTGCCCCAATGTCAAAACTCAATCTACGGAATCGGATAAAAGTGCGTTCGCCGCATTATCATGCAAACGCCCCAAGAGATCAAAAAGCAAATCCTGCTCACCCTCGGTCATGCCCGCCATTAAGATCTCATTCATTTGAACATAGAATGTCGAAAGGCCGCGCTTGCCTTCGCCTTTCTCGGTCAGAAACAATTGCGTCGCGCGCTTGTCCTTGGCGTTCACCCGCTTTTCCAGCCACCCTGCTGTCTCCATCCGGTCTGTCAGCCGCGACATGGCCGGCAACGCATTATTGCTGAACTTGCACAACATGCCCACGCTGATGCCATCATGCTGCCACAGGGCATTTAACACCACCCATTGCTGCAAGCTCAAATCGTGCGGCGCCAACAATTTATTGGCCAGCTGGTTTACCCGAGCGCTGGCGTGGGTGACCTCGCGCCCCATCGATTTTGGCCGCGTAACAAGCGGCTCATTTGTGGTCGTCATCGGCAATCTCACCTTTTTATTTACATGTAAATATTTTTAGTTTACATGTAACATAAACTTACTATCGAATGGAGTGTCCCATGTCAAACCATCCTCTCCCCGTCACAAAATATTCCCGCCCCGCCCGTTGGCTACACTGGAGCATTGCTGCACTTTTGATTTTAACCTTTGCGCTCGGTGTGTTCCTCGACAACAGCAGCGCCGATAGCCTGAAGTTCTTGCTGATCAAGTTCCATGCCCCCTTGGGCACTCTGGTGGGCGTTTTGGTGCTCGTGCGCACCTATTTCGCGTTCAAACATCCGCGCCCCCTGCCCGATCCAAACTGGTCAGCCTTGGTGAATTGGGCGTCAAAAATCACGCACATCCTGCTCTATGTTTTGCCACTGGCCCTCGTCATCTCCGGCATTGTCATCATGGCCCTATCTGGTCTTTCTGAAATGCTGATCACCGGGCAAACACAAAATTGGCCAGCCCTGAATGAGCTGTTGCCGCGGACGGGCCACGGCGTCACCTCAAAGCTATTGTTGGCGGCAATAGTGTTGCACATTGCAGGCGCCATCTATCATCAGCGCATTGCCAAAGATAATATCCTTGACCGCATGCGCTAAACAAAAAAGGGCGCCGCAAGCGGCGCCCTTCTCAAATCCGTAAATTGACCTGATTAATGGTCAAACGCTTTCACAATATCTTCGGTCATTTTCTTGGCATCGCCAAACAACATCATGGTGTTGTCGCGGAAGAACAGTTCGTTCTGAACGCCCGCATAACCGGCGGACATGCCCCGCTTCAGGAACAGCACCGTACCCGCATTTTCCACGTCCAAAATCGGCATGCCGAAAATGGGTGATGCCGAATCGGTTTTCGCCGCCGGATTGGTCACATCGTTCGCGCCAATCACAAAGGCCACATCCGCTTGCTGGAATTCTGAGTTGATGTCTTCAAGTTCAAACACCTCGTCATAAGGCACATTCGCCTCAGCCAACAACACGTTCATATGGCCCGGCATCCGCCCCGCTACAGGGTGAATGGCATATTTCACTTCAACGCCTTCGGCCTTGAGCAAATCAGCCATTTCACGCAATGCGTGCTGGGCTTGCGCCACCGCCATGCCGTAACCGGGCACGATCAACACTTTTGACGCGTTTTTCATCAAGAACGCCGCATCATCCGCCGCTCCAGATTTAACCGGACGGGTTTCCTCTTCGCCGCTTGCTGCCGCAGAGGAATCTGAACCAAAACCGCCAAGGATCACCGAGATAAAGCCGCGGTTCATTGCCTTACACATAATGTAAGACAGGATCGCCCCTGAGGAGCCCACCAGCGCACCGGTGATGATCAATGCTGTGTTGCCAAGGGTGAAACCGATGCCGGCTGCTGCCCAACCTGAATAGGAGTTCAGCATCGAGACAACCACGGGCATATCCGCGCCACCGATTGGAATGATCAACAGACCACCCAGCACCAAAGCCAAAATGGTGATCAGCCAGAAATAGATCGGATCGGCTGTTTGCACAAACAACACGACCAGCACAACCAACGCCACCGCAATCGCGATATTGATCATGTGCCGCGCAGGCAACATGATCGGCGCGCCGGACATACGGCCATCCAATTTCAAAAAGGCAATCACTGAGCCGGTAAAGGTTAAGGCACCAATCGCGGCACCAAGGCTCATTTCAACCAAGCTGGCACCGTGAATGTCGCCCGGTGAGCCAATGCCAAAGGCTTGCGGCGCATAAAGCGCAGCGGCAGCCACAAACACGGCCGCCAAGCCCACAAGCGAGTGAAACGCTGCCACCAATTGCGGCATGGATGTCATGGGTACGCGACGCGCAATCACCGCACCGATGCCGCCACCAATGGCGATACCGCCAACGATCAAGCCAATAGCCAACGGGTCTTTCGGCCCCGCCACCAGCAAAGTGGTGACCACCGCAATGGCCATCCCGATCATACCAAAATTGTTACCCTGACGCGCCGTTGTCGGATGCGACAACCCCCGCAACGCCATGATAAACAGAACCCCAGCGGCCAAATAAAGAAGGGCCGCAATATTTGCAGAAATCATTATGGATTATCCCTTCTTCTTGTACATCGACAGCATGCGCTGCGTGACGAGAAAGCCACCAAAAATATTGATGCTGGCCAATATGAGCGCGATAAAGCCGAACCAGCGGGCAGGCCCTTGGTCATCGACCAAAGAAATCCCCACAGCCAGCAACGCACCCACCACGATCACAGAAGAGATCGCGTTGGTCACAGACATCAACGGCGTATGCAATGCGGGCGTTACGCTCCACACCACATAATAACCCACAAAAATCGCCAAAACGAAAATTGCAAAGCGGAAGGTAAACGGAGCAATTGCACCATCACCAGCCGCGCCAGACGCGGCAGCAGCGCCGCTTGCCAAAAATTCCATCAAAACCATTTACGCCTCCTTCTTTTCAACAAAGGCTGAGTGCACAACGGCCCCATCCCGCGAAAGATTTGTGGCCACAACCAACTCATCTTCCCAATCGATCGCCAGTTCCTGGCTTTCCTTGTCAATCAAGGTCTCAAGGAAGGCATAGAGGTTTTTGGCATAAAGCTGCGATGCAGAAGCGGCCAAACGGCTTGGCAGGTTTTCGTACCCAATGACTTTTACGCCCTTATGGTCCACCACTTCGCCGCGTTTTGACACTTCAACATTGCCGCCACGCTCCACCGCCATATCGACGATCACAGACCCCGGTGCCATGCTCTCCACCATCGCTTTGGTGATGAGTTTTGGTGCCGGACGGCCCGGAATAAGTGCGGTGGTGACCACAATATCCTGCTTCGCAATATGTGCTGAAACCAGTTCAGCTTGCTTGGCTTGATATTCTTTGCTCATCTCTTTGGCATAGCCACCAGCGGTTTCCGCTTGCTTGAACTCGTCATCCTCAACGGCGACAAATTTACCGCCCAAAGATTCAACTTGTTCCTTGGCGGCGGGCCGCACGTCCGTCGCGGATACAGCCGCGCCCAAACGCTTGGCGGTTGCAATTGCTTGCAACCCGGCCACGCCTGCGCCCATCACAAAAGCCTTGGCAGGACGTATCGTGCCCGCCGCAGTCATCATCATGGGAAACGCACGATCAAAGGCGTAGGACGCCTCAATCACCGCCTGATAGCCCGCAAGGTTCGCCTGTGAGGACAACACGTCCATCACCTGCGCCCGGGTAATCCGCGGCATAAATTCCATGGTGAACAGCGCGTAGCCCGCTTTCGCCAATGCCCCGATTTCTTTTTCATGGCCAAACGGGTCATGCATGCCCATCACAAGGGCATTCTTTTTGGCCCCTTTGAGCTGCTCAACAGTGGGGCGACGTACCGTCAACACCACGTCCGCACCTTTGACCGCTGTGGCGGCGCTGGTCGAAATGCTCGCGCCAGCTTCTTTGTAGTCCTTATCCAAAAGACGCGACTCTTCACCCGCGCCTTTTTCTATTGCGACTTTGGCCCCAAGTCCCACATATTTGGCCACCACTTCCGGGGTGACCGCCACACGGGTCTCGTTGGCTGTCTGTTCGCGCAAAACCGCTATTCTCATGCCAGTTCCTTCTTAGTTGCGCACATACAAGGTAATGCGCCGCCCCCCAACCAATCGCGGCACGATGAAAGATCTGCCCCTATGCGTTAGGCGACAAATCCGAAATAAAGGCCAATCAAAACCACCGCGATAATGATGGCTGACCATTTGGCCAACTGCAAAAAGCCGTGATAGGTTTTGGTTTGCTCTTCATAAAGTTTTTCAGCTTCAGTGCTCATAAGTCTCTCCAGTTATCTTGATTGATCCAACGCTTCCAATTCGTCGATCAAACCTTCAATCATACCCAGCCCCAGGGACCAGAAATTAGGATCTTTTGCATCAAGGCCAAACGGGGCCAGCAATTCTGAATGGTGCTTTGAACCGCCTGCTTTCAACAGCTCAAAATACCGCTCGGCAAATCCGTCTTCCGATTGCTGATATTTCGCATAAAGCGAATTCACCAAACAATCGCCGAATGCATAGGCATATACATAAAATGGCGCGTGAATGAAATGCGGAATATATGACCAAAATGTCTCATAGCCCTCATTAAGCTCCACCGACGGGCCAAGGCTTTCACGGCTTGTGTCCAGCCAGATTTGATCTAGCTCTTCCGCCCGCAACTCGCCCTCACGGCGCTTAATATGCACCGCGCGTTCAAAGCTATAAAATGAGATCTGCCGCACAACTGTGTTCAGCATATCTTCAACCTTGCCCGCCAACAGGGCAAAGCGTTGCTCCGGATTGTCCGTCGCTTTCAGCAAAGACCGGAACGTCAGCATTTCGCCAAACACGCTTGCGGTTTCGGCCAAGGTCAGCGGTGTATCTGCCATCAGGGGCCCTTGATCTGCCGCCAACACCTGGTGCACCCCATGGCCCAATTCATGTGCCAAAGTCATCACATCGCGGGCTTTGCCCAGATAATTGAGCATCAAATAAGGATGGGCGCTGGGCACTGTTGGGTGGGCAAAGGCCCCGGGCGCCTTGCCATCACGCACCGGTGCATCAATCCAACCACTATTGAAAAACGGCTGCGCCACTTCGGCCAGTCTCGGCGAAAACTCGCCATAGGCATCAAGCACCATTTTCTGGGCGCTATCCCAATCAAAGATGCGATCATCGCTGGTGGGCAACGGCGCATTGCGATCCCAGGCATTGAGCTTTTCCTGCCCCAGCCACTTCGCTTTCATCTTATAATAGCGGTGTGACAAGCGTGGATAAGCCTCGCGCACGGCATTTTCCAGCGCATCGACAACTTCCCGCTCAACCGAGTTGGCCATATGGCGGCTATCAGCAACATCTTCATAACCGCGCCACCGATCAGAGATCTCTTTGTCCTTCGCCAAAACATTGGTGATGTGCGTGAACAAACGCTTGTTTGCCCCCAGCGTTTCCACCAAACCGCCATAGGCGGCTTCGCGTTTTGCCTGATCCTTGTCAGTCATCATGGTCAATGTGGGCTCAAGCGATAGCTCTTCGCCATCCACATCGAACTTCAAGCTCGACATTGTCTCATCAAACAACCGATTCCATGCAGAACGCCCAGTCACAGATTTATCGTGGAAAAGTTCCTCCACCCGATCTTCCAGCTGATAAGGCTTGGCCTTACGCAACTCGTCAAACCAAGGCTTATAGCGGCCCAGCGTCGCGTCATCCGCCAGCGCCTTGTCCAACACTGCATCATCAATGCGATTCAATTCCAGCGAGAAAAACAACAAGGGGGTTGAAATCGTGGTCAGCTTTTCATTGAGGTCGCCCATAAATTTGGCGCATTCCCCATCAGCAGTATTTTGCGCATATTGCAAATAGGCAAAGGAGCCAATCCGCCCCATCTTGTCCGATAGCGCTTCATAGCGTTCAACTGTTTGATAAAGGTCGCCACTTTGCGCCAAATCAGCCAGTTTACCCTTATAATCTTCGGCAAAAGCCTTCGCTTCTTTTTCGCACCAGGCGATATCGTCTTTCAGCGCATCGCTCTCACGCCCCGAATAAAGGTCAGACAAATCCCACTCGGGCATCACCCCAAGTTTTTGCGCAAGATCTTCATTGCTCATGCAGTGGTCTTTCTTTTTTGCCGTCATTTTGGCGCAAACCTTATCATATGCGCCTCACTTGCCAAGACCGTATTGCGCGATGGGCGTCCTATGGTCGCCCAAATGCGAAAATCTAAATATCCCAGTCCATAAAATGGGCGGTGAACATCAAACTCTCCACAAAGCCATGCGCCAGGATAAGCGGCCATAAATTGCGCCTATAGGCAAAAAACAAAAGCCCCAACCAAAAGAAAAGCCAATAAGACCCGTGATCACAAATCCGCGAAGCCTTGATAATAAAAATGGCCAAACGCATTTTGGCGCAATGAAATGAATATCCTTAATCCACTGTTAAGAACTCGGACCTAGCCTGACCCAAATTAGGACAGTTTGTGATTCGACGGGTGGATGCTCGTCCAATAAGAGAGCTTATGGCCAATATTCTTGTTATTGACGACGATCCCATTCAATGCCGCCTCAGCGAAGAGATGCTTAAAACCCACGGTTTCGAGCCCTTCATAGCCGCAAGCGGCGCAGAGGGGTTGGCCCTTCTTGAATCAGAAAATATCCAAGCGGTGATTTTGGATTTGGTGATGCCCGAAATGGATGGCATGACCGTGCTCAGTGAAATGCGCACCCGAAACTTCACCCAACCGGTGATCGTGCAAACGGCTCAACCTGCTATTGAAAATATTATTTCGGCCATCCGATTGGGGGCCAGCGACTTCTTTTCCAAGCCCATCGCGCCCGAGCGGATGATCATTTCGCTGCAAAACGCCCTGAAGCGGTTTGAGCTGGAAAATTGTTTGCGCACCGAAACACATCGGCAAAAAGGCGCACTCAGCTTTAAAGACATGGCAGCCAAATCTCCGGCCATGAAAAAATCCATCGCCCATGGTGAAAAAGCCGCCGTCACACAAATTCCCGTTCTGATCGAAGGCGAGGCCGGGACGGGCCGCGATATGATGGCCCGGGCCATTCACCATCATGCCAAGCGCGGCGGCAAACCCTTTATCGCTCTTAATTGCTCCACCCTTGATGAACATGAGTTGGACAAAATGCTGTTCGGCGGCGAAGGCCAGAAGAAAACAGTGTTTGAGCAAGCCCAGGGCGGCACGCTCTATCTCGATGAAATTGGCGCCCTGTCCATGGAATTGCAGGGCAAATTGCTGGCGTTGTTCACGGGCAAACAACTGAGCACCTCTGCGGATGACCATGCCCCGCTCGACGTGCGCCTGATCTGCGCCACATCAAAACGCCTGCTCAACCTGACCAAGCAAAAACAGTTCCGGGAAGACCTTTATTATCGGTTGAACATTTTCCCCGTCTATATGCCGCCTTTGCGCGACCGGGCTGAAGATATTCCCGATCTCATCAGCCATTTCGTGACCAAATTCTCTGTAGCGGAAGGCCGACGCATCGACGGCTGCACACCAGAAGCGCTAATCATGCTCACTCAATATGAGTGGCCGGGCAATGTGCGCCAATTGGAAAATGCCGTTTACCGCGCAATCCTTTTGTCGGAAGATGGTCATCTTACACCCAATGAATTCCCGCAAATTCAAACATCCTTGCAAGGCGCTGAAAAACTAAGATCAGCCCTTAAATCAATGTCGCCGCAAGCGGCCCCTGCCCATATTGATGCGGCCACACCCCAGGTGATGCCGCTTAAGCCGAAGGCTCAACCCATCAAAGACCGCTTTTTGAGTGATGATGGTCGGGTCAATAATTTAGCTCAGGTGGAAAAAGACCTCATCGAATTTGCCTTGAAAAAACACAGCGGCAAAATGAGCGCTGTAGCCCGCGCTTTGGGCATTGGCCGCTCGACCCTTTACCGAAAATTAAAGGAATATGGCCTGGAAACAGACCAGTCCAACGCTGCTTAACACTTTTTTGCAACACAAGCAGAAATTCGTAAGGAATTCGTGATAACAATTTCGCGAAACGCTTGGTGAGCAGGCCGTTCTTAGCTATAAACAGGGCGTTTCACGATTCTGGTGTATCATCGAACGTGACGTGTTTTGGGACGGAAAAGGGATAAAAATGCGCGGATTTAAACTTGGTATTTTGGCGGCAACAGCTTTCGCCCTTCTTCCCTTATCCGCAGCACAGGCCCAGCAGGTCATCAACATCAACGGGGTGGAAGCCACCCGCGTTGTTATTGGGCCGGCGACCACACCACTGGCCAAAACCATTAAAGCGGGCCTTAAAGACGACTATTATGGCGCCAGCGCGGGCTCTCGCGAATGGCAGTCTGCCCAAAAGCTGTATTATTTCTACGGTGAACGTAATTTTGAGCCGCTCTGGTTAGATCAGGATGGCGATAAGCTCAAATTTTCCGATAAGGCGAAATCGATCATCGCCCTGTTCGAAAATGCAGAGCTCGATGGCATGCGCCCCAGCGATTATCTGACAGATGCGCTGGACCTGACCAATATTGAAAATGAGCCTGAGCGTCTTGCCGCTGTGGAAACGGCGTTTTCCCAAAGCGCGATCCGCTATGCCCAGCATGCAGCTGGTGGTCGCGTGGACCCGCGCAGCGTTTCCCGCTCTATCACGCTCAACCCCACCCGCATCGATGGGGCAAAGATGCTGATCGACTTGGTTCAATCCAGCGATCCAGCTGCCTTGCTTTATAGTTTACATCCATCTCATCGCGAATTTGTTGCCTTGCGCGACGAGCTGGCCAAAAAGCTTGATGGTGTTCAAGAAGAACAAATCATCGTGCCCAATGGTCAGTTGTTGAAACTGGGCCGCACAGACGACCGCCTGCCGCTATTACGCGCACGTTTGGAAGTGCCCGCCAGCGACCCCGCTGATGAGCTGGTTTATGACCAGGCCATGGTCGACGCGGTTGAAGAGTTCCAATCCAGCCTTGGCTTGGTGCCAGATGGCGTGGTTGGGCCAGCGACGATCGCAGCGTTGAATGGTGCAAATGGCGCCAGCGTCGAAGACATTGTAGCCAATATGGAACGTTGGCGGTGGATGCCCAAAAATCTGGGCGACTTTTTCGTTTTCGTGAACGTGCCTGAATATCGGCTCGAAGTACGCTCCGGCGACACTGTACGTCACGCGACCCGCGTGGTGGTGGGCAAACCAAAGCACGCGACACCGATTTTCTCTGACGAGATTGAGCATGTGGTGGTCAATCCCTATTGGAACGTGCCGCTCTCAATCACCAAAAATGAACTGCTGCCTTCGGCCAACGGCAACCCGGGCTATTTTGCAGCGCGCAATTATGAATTGCTGGCCGGTGGACGCGTGATCAATGCGTCAAATGTGGATTGGGCCAATGTTAACCCAGCAAACCCTCCATTCCGCATCCGCCAACGTCCAGGCCGCGGCAATGCGTTGGGACAGATCAAATTCTTGTTCCCCAACCAGCATTCGGTTTATTTGCACGACACCCCGTCAAAGAGCCTGTTCTCGCGCAGCTATCGCGCCTTCTCTCACGGCTGTGTGCGCGTGCACAATCCGCTTGAATTTGCCGATGCATTGTTGGCCTTTGAACCTGATTTGAGCCTGGACAAAATCAAATCCATGTTTGGCTCGTCAGAACGTTGGAACAATTTGAAGACGCATATTCCTGTGCATATTTCATATTTCACCCTGCGGGTGAGCGGCGATGGCACAATTCGATCATATGGTGATGTCTATGGCCACCACCAGCGCTTGATCAATCTGCTAAACAGCTAAGAACCACAATTAATCTTTGATTTACCATGATTTCGCCTGCGTGCGCATAATGTCGCACGGCTTGCCCTATGCCTTTTTCACGCCATTTTGATTCCTATATTGAAGTGAAAGGACGTTGGCTGGGCAGTGCTCGTAAAAATTTGCTGTTGCTTGCTTATCGTTAATAAAGTCTAATTAAGTTCGGTATAAACTGAACCAACTAAATGTGACTGGTGACAAAAATAGGCATCAAAAGAGTGTTGGGCAAATTAGTATCGAGTTGGTCTCAAAGGCTGCGCCGTGCCGCAGCAACATTATTGGTGGCAGCATTGCTGGCGCCAACTCTGGTTGTGCCAAGTTTTGGCGCAGGTGATCGCACGCTCTATTTGCACTACACCCACACGCGTGAAACCGCGAAAATCACATTTAAACGCAATGGCCGTTACGACAAAAAAGGCCTCGCCGAGCTCAACCAATTCCTGCGCGATTGGCGGCGGAATGAACCCACAAAAATGGATCCGCGCCTGTTTGATTTGATTTGGGAAGTCTATCAAGAAGTCGGCGCGAAAAAGCCTATCCATGTGGTGTCCGCCTATCGGTCGCCCAAAACCAATGAGATGTTGCGCGCCCGTTCATCCGGTGTCGCCAAAAATTCAAACCACACACGCGGCCTCGCCATGGATTTCTATATCCCCGGCGTCCCCATCTCTAAACTGCGCCAAGTCGCCATGAAAAAACATGTTGGCGGCGTGGGCTATTACCCATCATCCGGCAATCCGTTTGTGCATTTGGACACCGGCAGTGTGCGCGCCTGGCCACGCATGACCACGGCGCAATTAAAGCGGATCTTCCCCAAAGGCAAAACCATGCACATCCCCTCAAATGGAGTGCTGTTGTCAAAAGCGGGATATGCTGCGGCCAAATCGGAATGGTCCAAATGTCGCCAGCTGCCCTGTGGCGGCAGCACGCGCACTGCGTCATTGTCGAGCAATGATGATGATGGCAACAAAACCACTTTGATGGACATGTTGTTTGGTGGTGATGGCGAAGACAACACAGCCAAAAACACCCCACGCCAAACCACAGTGAAGGCCACCCCTATTCGAGTGGCGGCGCTGTCTGGCTTGCCGCCCGCACGCCCTGAAAGCGCTGGCGAAACATTCGCGGCCCCCGAGTTGGTTGTTGCCGATGCGGTGACGCCGCCATCTAAGCCCGTGCAATTGGCCGCGCTGACCACCGCGCCTAAAGAAACGAACAATGCAGACGAAGGCCCCGCATCGCGCTTCGAAGTTGCTGATGAAGGCGAGATTGTCACCCCGCCATCGGCGCGCCCTCTGATCAACGAGCCTGGCCGCGATCCGCTGGCACCGCTGCGTGTGGCCTCTTTGGGCAATGCAGGCACCAGAACATCAGCTCAGCAATCAGATTCTGGTGGCCTGTTTGCCGCCTATGCTCCGCTGCCAGAGCAAACCGAAGATGCACAAAAAGCGCTTGAGAACATTTTGGCGCGCAAGGCCGAACAGGCCCAGCCGAAGACCGAACCCAAAAACCAACTGGATGATTTGCGGCAAACCTTAAGCACAGCATCGCTCACGCCTAATCTGGACGGGTTTGAGCAATTGCTGAAAAACACGAGAAAACCAAACACCAAGCCCAGCTTTGATCCGCTGCGCTATAGCTTGACCCAACGCCGGGGCGAGCTGGTCGCACCTGACCTTGGCCATGTGGTGGAAATGTTTACCGACCAAACCCAACTTACTGAGCCACAATTTGCAGTGCTGTTTGAACCGGACCAAGCAGATATCAACCCCAGCGTGGTCATGGGCAATAAAAGCCAGCTCGGTTTTGATAACAATCTGACGCCACAATTGGTGAGCTTCAACCAATTCGGCGGCTAATCGCCGCATAATCGCCGCAAAAACAATTAAATTGGTTCAAATTCGGGTGCAGGGAGTTGCCTGAGCCTTCAACTCTGCTAAACCAGATCAACGCAGCACGCCAGATAAGGCGGCGCGGACCTTGCATGACATATAAATGAGGTAGCGGTGACCAAGCGCCCTGAAACACCCCTATTAGACAGCATCTCGGAAATCAGCGATCTCCGCGAGATTCCCCGCAATCAATTGGCTCAATTGGCCGATGAAGTGCGTGCTGAAATGATCGACGTCGTGTCGGAAACGGGCGGCCATTTGGGCGCGGGCCTTGGCGTCGTCGAACTCTCTGTGGCGTTGCACCATGTGTTCAACACGCCGGACGACAAAATCATCTGGGATGTCGGCCACCAAGCCTATCCACACAAAATTCTCACCGGCCGCCGCGAGCACATGCGCACCTTGCGCAAAGAGAATGGTCTGTCCGGGTTCACCAAACGCAAAGAAAGCCCGTTCGATCCATTTGGCGCGGGCCACTCCTCGACCTCAATTTCCGCCGGATTGGGCATGGCCGTCGCGGCCGAATTGAAGGGCGAAAAGCGCAACATCATTTCCGTGATCGGCGATGGCGCCATGTCTGCGGGCATGGCCTATGAGGCCATGAACAATGCGGGTGCGATGGATGCGCGTTTGATCGTTATTCTGAACGACAATGACATGTCGATCGCCCCACCCACTGGCGCCATGAGTGCCTATCTGGCACGGCTGGTCTCGGGCAAAACCTATCGCTCTATTCGCGAAACAGCCAAGCAATTGTCAGAACATTTGCCACGCTTCTTCTCGGAAAAAGCACGCCGCACCGAAGAATATGCCCGTGGCTTTTGGACAGGCGGCACCTTGTTCGAAGAGCTGGGCTTTTACTATATCGGCCCGGTCGATGGCCATAATCTTGACCATTTGCTGCCCATTCTGGACAATATCCGCGACACGGACACAGGCCCAATCTTGATCCACGCAGTCACGCAAAAAGGCAAAGGCTATGGCCCTGCCGAAAGCGCCGACGACAAATATCACGGCGTGTCCAAATTCAATGTGATTACCGGCGCGCAATCCAAAGCGCCCGCCAATGCGCCTTCTTACACGGGCGTATTCGCGGAGAGCTTGATCCAGGAAGCCCGCAATGACGATAGAATCGTTGCGGTTACCGCGGCCATGCCATCTGGCACGGGCCTTGATAAATTCGCGAAAGAATTTGCCGACCGCACGTTCGATGTGGGCATTGCCGAACAACATGCCGTCACCTTCTGCGCAGGCTTGGCCGCCGAAGGCCTATCGCCTTTTTGTGCCATCTACTCCACCTTCTTGCAGCGCGGCTATGACCAGATTGTTCATGACGTGGCGATCCAAAATCTACCCGTTCGCTTTGCCATTGACCGGGCTGGCTTTGTTGGCGCCGATGGCCCAACCCATTCCGGCGCGTTCGACACCGCCTATTTGGGCACCATTCCCAACATGGTGCTAATGGCACCGGGCGATGAGGCCGAGCTGCGCCATATGGTGACCACAGCCGCTAAATTCGATGAACACCCCATTGCCCTGCGCTATCCGCGCGGTGAAGGCGTGGGCGTTGATTTGCCCGCCGCTGGTGAGATGCTTGAAATCGGCAAGGGACGCATCATCCGCGAAGGCAAGTCGGTCGCCCTATTGTCCTTTGGCGGGCGCTTGGCCGAAACCATGGCCGCGGCCGAAATCCTTTCCGGCCTAGGGTTCAACCCCACCATAGCCGATGCACGCTTTGCCAAACCCCTAGATACAGATTTGGTGGAAAGGCTGGCGAAAAACCACGAAGTGCTGCTCACAATCGAAGAAGGGTCTACAGGCGGTTTCGGATCATTCGTTCTCAGCCACCTGGCGCAAAATGGATTGCTCGACAATGGCTTGAAAGTGCGGCCTTTGTTTATTCCAGATCACCATTTTGATCAGGCCAGCCAGACCAGCATGTATAAAGCTGCCGGGCTGGATCGCAATGCCATCGCCGCCACGGTGATGCGCGCACTCGGCAATGAAAAAGCCGCCAATCAAGTAATGACAGGCGGCTTATAAAGCTAACGTCGTGAGGGCGGGTTAAGCCTGCCCCTCACCTTCGTCCGGGCCATCTTCATAATAGTCTGGCGCCGGGATCATGCCCAGCGCATGCTTATAAAGATCAAGCACGGCTTCTTGTTCCTGACGCTCATGAGCTTCTTGCTTGCGCAATTTAACCACCTGACGCATGACCTTCACGTCATATCCATTGCCCTTTGCCTCGGCATAGACATCACGAATGTCGTCAGAAATCGACTTTTTCTCTTCTTCCAGTCGCTCAATGCGTTCGATATAGGCACGCAATTGTTCGCGGGCGACGCTTGTTTGTCCCATGACACTTATTTCCCGAGCAATTAAATTTGCCCTATGTGACGCAAATCACCGGGCAAAGGCAACCGCCAATAAATTATTTCCACCAATCTGATCTGTGCACCGAACCAAATCTTATAAATCGGGTCTGCATAAAGTTAAAAACCGCCACAGAACGGTCCAATAATCGGTATAGCGATTGACACAAATCTCCCAATAGCTACAACTCATGGGGTCGTGACCTTGTTTTTTGAAACCAAAAAAATGCCAGTGCGCTTCGCGTTTATCGCAATGATTTGCCTGTCCCTATTTGCCGCTTTACCTGTCGTGGCGGCCAAAGCAGATTTGCGTGTATGCAACCAAACTGAAAATCCCGTCGCCATTGCCATCGGCTTTAAAGCTGAAAATGGCTGGCAGTCTGAAGGATGGTGGGTTGCAGAAAAAGAAAGCTGCGCGTTGGTTTTTAATGGCCCGTTGAATGAGCAGCCCTCACAGTTTTTCTATCTCCACGCTGTGGATGATGTGAGCGGGGGTGTTTGGGGCGGACGCATTTATATGTGCACCCGTGATAAAGCATTCACAATCTTTGGCGAAAAAGACTGTCTAGCGCGCGGCTATGAACGGACTGGCTTTATGGAAGTCGACACCGAGAACAATACGGATTGGACAGTTCAGCTCACCGAGACTGATCTGCAACCCCTGGAGACACAATGAGACGCCAACGCAAAGTTAAAATTCTGGCCACCCTGGGCCCCGCATCAAACAATCAAGACACCATCGAACAATTGGCGCGCGCGGGCGCCGACCTGTTCCGCATCAATATGAGCCACGCCAGCCACGAAGTGCTGAATGAAACGATGGCCAATATTCGTAGCGTCGAGCAAAAGGTCAAACGCCCCATCGGCGTGCTTGTCGATTTGCAAGGCCCGAAACTGCGTGTGGGCAAGTTTGCCGATGGCGCCGTGGAACTGAACACCGGCGACATCATCACCTTTGACCAGTCTAATACTCCAGGCAGCAAAGAACGGGTAGAACTGCCGCACCCTGAAATTTTTGAGGCCATCAAGCCCAACCACACATTATTGCTGGATGATGGCAAGCTTGAGCTGATCGCCAAAAAATGCACGGCCACGGCAATTGAATGTGAAGTGGTGCATGGCGGCAAGTTGTCTGATCGTAAAGGCGTCAGCCTGCCCAACACCTTGTTGGGTGTCGGTGCCCTCACCGATAAAGACCGCGCCGACCTCGTTGCAGGTCTTGATGCCGGGGCCGATTGGGTTGCGCTTTCTTTCGTGCAGCGCCCGGAAGATATTATCGATGTGCGCAAAACCGTTCAGGGCCGCGCAGGCGTTTTGGCCAAAATCGAAAAGCCACAGGCCATTGAGCGGCTGGAAGAGATCATCAAACTTTCTGATGCCATCATGATCGCCCGCGGCGATTTGGGCGTTGAAATGCCATTGGAAACGGTGCCCGGCCTGCAAAAGCGCATGATCCGCATGGCACGGCAACAAGGCAAGCCAGTTGTGGTGGCAACACAAATGCTCGAATCCATGATTAACAGCCCCGTTCCAACCCGCGCGGAAGTCTCCGATGTGGCGACAGCCGTTTTTGAAGGCGCTGATGCGGTGATGCTTTCCGCTGAGTCTGCTGCAGGTGATTATCCGGTGGAAGCGGTAAACACAATGAACAAGGTTGCCGTCGCGGTAGAAAATGATGTCCTTTATCAAGGCATTATTCGTCGGCAGGAAATCACGCCAGATGCAACCGCTGCGGACGCCATTTCCGCCGCCACCCGTCAGGTGGCTGAAACTTTGGATCTCGCTGCCATCGTTTGCTACACATCTTCTGGCTCCACCGGCATTCGCGTGTCGCGCGAGCGACCAGAGAAGCCAATCATCGCCCTTTCACCAAAGGATTCGACCGTGCGTCGTCTGTCCTTGATTTGGGGCCTGCACTGCGTGCGCACCGAAGATGCGGTGAATTTGGATGATGTTGTGGATCGCGCCTGTTCCATCGCCTATCGCGAAGGGTTCGCCCGTCCCGGTGACCGTGTGGCCATCACCGCAGGCGTGCCGCTGGGCACACCCGGCGCCACCAACATGCTGCGCATTGCCTTTGTTGGCCAAGACGGCATGGGATCTTCATAAGGTTTTTCGACCTACCGTACACACAAAAATGCCCGCCAATTTGGCGGGCATTTTTAATTCAGCCACAACAACGGCCTCATATTAAATCGTCGCACCTACAGGGCTTCTTCACCCATTTCGCCGGTACGAACACGAACGGCTTGCTCCAAATCCAACACAAAGATTTTGCCGTCGCCAATTTTGTTCTCTGTGGCCGCGCCGCGAATAGCCTCGATTGCGGCGTCCACCTTATCGCTGCCAACGGCTATTTCGAGCTTCAATTTCGGCACATAGGAAATCTCATATTCAGCCCCACGATATATTTCAGTGTGGCCGCGTTGCCGCCCATATCCACGCACTTCAGTTACCGTCATGCCGAAAACGTCCAGCGCGCCCATGGCTTCGCGCACCTCTTCCAGCTTATGCGGTTTGATCATTGCTACGATATATTTCATGGTTTCCCCCTAGTGCCGATAGCCCGTTTCGCCATGCACAGTTAAATCTAGACCCGAAGTCTCTTCGTCCTGACCAACGCGCAGCCCGACCCATTTCTTAGTCAACCACACCAATATAATCGTGACAAGAAGCGACCAAATGGCTGTGGCAACAACGCCAACCAGCTGCACGCCAAATTGCGACAATGCGTTTTGGCCCTCTGCATAGCCCACAGCGCCCGGGCCAAAACCAAGCAACAATGCAACCAACAAAGTGCCAGTCGCGCCGCCAATGCCATGCACAGCCAACACGTCCAACGAGTCATCAATGTTGAAGCGGTGCTTCACCAGATCTACGGCGTAAAAACACACAAAGCCACCAACAAGACCAAGCACAATGCCGCCCATTGGGCCCACCGAACCGGAGGCCGGGGTGATCGTCGCCAAACCTGCAATCGTGCCAGTAACAATGCCGACGATGCTGGGCTTTCCAAAGCGTACCCATTCAATGACCATCCACACCAAAGACGCTGTGGCCGCAGAAAGGTGCGTGACCAAAATCGCCATGCTGGCATTGCCATCAGCAGCAACTGCACTGCCGCCATTAAAGCCGAACCAGCCGACCCAGAGCAAAGACGCCCCAACCATCACCATCCATGGCGCATGCGGCGGGCGCACATTTTTGGGAAACCCATCCCGCGCACCCAAGAAAACAGCGATAGCAGCGGCGGACACACCGGCGGTCACGTGCACCACAATGCCCCCGGCAAAATCGATGACGCCCATTTGCGCCAACCAGCCGCCGCCCCAAACCCAATGGGTCACCGGCACATAAACCAGCATCAACCAGAGCGAAGAAATGATCAAAACAGCCGAGAATTTAATCCGCTCGACGAAGGCACCCACCATCAAAGCGGGCGTGATGATCGCGAATGTCATCTGGAACATGATCCAAAGACTTTCCGGAATGGTGCCGCTCAGCCCATCACGTTCCAGCCCTGCCAAACCAAAACGGCTCAACCCGCCAATCCATGCGTTTCCATCCGTAAAGGCCAGCGAATAGCCCGCAACAACCCATAAGATGGAGGCGACGCAAGCGATCGCAACACAATGCATAAGAACCGACAAAATGTTTTTTGACTGCACAAGCCCTGCGTAAAAAAGGGCAAGCCCCGGCATGGTCATCAGCAATACCAATGCTGATGCCACAAGTATCCAACTTGTATCTGCTGCTATCATAATTCTCCCCCCATGATAGATGCCTAAATTTTAGGCAGCGCGGCAATATTGCCCCATAAAAAGCAAAATTTGAAGTCTTCTGGTTTAAATCCGGTTCGGCAAGCTGCAAATCCTAGGCCCAACACGGCACGATAAGTCTTTGGGCAGCTCGTTTTTGCACAAAATAAATGCATATTTCTTGTTGACCTGGAGTAGGCTCCAGCACTTACAAGTCCAAAGGCAACCAACTGAAGGCAATGATATGTTTATTGGTGAACTCTCTAAACAGACCAAACTCAGCATCGACACGCTGCGCTATTATGAAAAGATCGGGCTGATCGCAAATGTCACCCGCGATCGTGGTGGCCGGCGCGTCTATGATGAAAGTCTGATTGCATGGATCGAATTTGTGAAAGTCCTCAAGGCCACCGGCATGCCGCTCAAACATATGGTTGACTATGCGCAATTGCGCCAGCAGGGACCACAAACCACCCAAGACCGCATGTCGATCTTACAAGACCATTTTCAGCATATCCAAACTCAGTTGGCACACTTGCAAACCTGTCATGATTTGGTGGAGGCCAAAATCAACACCTATGCCCAAGCACTTGCGGATGGAAGCAACATCCCCATTGGGTCCTGCAATGCCTTCACCGCCACCAACGAGGAAAAAACGAATGAGCACAGCTCTTGAACGCGGCCGCACGCTTGCTGCGAAGCTGAATCCCAGTTTGGAAGTAACCCTGGCCGACCGGTACGACCAAGCCGTGCCAAATTTTGCCGAAACACTGATTGAACATGCCTATGGCCGCATTTATGCCCGCGAGGGACTTGATCTAAAAACCCGCCAATTGATCACCATTGGCGCTTTGACCGCGCTGGGCGGGCAGACAGCACCGCAGCTGAAAATCAACATCCAACATGCGCAGGCGCAGGGCGCGAGCAAAACGGAAATCTATGAGACCATCATGCAAATGTCGCTATATGGCGGCCTTCCTGCCGCCATCAATGCGCTGAATACCGCAAATGATTATTTTGCCGACAGCGAGATGGCTGAGCCACAGGTCTAAAACCTATCCTGCCAAAAATCCATCAATAAGGGTCGCAACATTGCGGCCCAAATCGTCCACAGCATAGCCACCTTCCATCACAAAAAGTGTCGGCACATTTGCCGTTTTCAGGAGGGTGCCAATGGCGGGCATATCGGCATAGGTCAGCTTGAATTGCGAAATGGGATCGCCTTCAAAAAAATCGACACCCAATGAAATCACCAAATAGTCAGGCGCATAGCTGTTGATCTCAGCAAGCCCGGCCCCAATGGCGGCCATCAAAGCATCTGCCGTTGTGCCGAGCGGCAAAGGGTAATTGAAATTATGGCCGTGTCCCTGGCCAACGCCCTTTTCATCTGCATGGCCGAGAAAATAGGGATATTCATCCATCGGGTCCGCATGCACCGACAAAAACTGCACGTCCGCCCGATCATAAAAGATCGATTGCGTGCCATTGCCATGATGATAGTCGACATCAAATATTGAAACGCGCTGCGCCCCTTGGTCACGTAAATATTGTGCAGCAATGGCGGCATTGTTGAAAAAACAATAGCCCCCATAATAATCCTTGCCCGCATGGTGCCCCGGCGGACGACAAAGCGCGAATGATGCCTGATCACCGTGCAACAGCGCTGATGCCCCATTCAGAGCGCTCTGCGCCGATGCGTAGGCCGCGCCAAAGGTTTTGTCCGTCAGTGGCGTGCCAGCATCAAAGGAATAATGGCCCAATTTGCCATCCAAATGATTGGGCACCCGATCCGTGCGGAAGTCCCGTCCCGGCCACACAAAGGGGAACCCTTCTCCCGAACGCCCCGCTTCGGCCCACAAAGCACCAAAGGCCGCAAGAAAATCAATATAGGCCCTATCATGCACCTGCGCGATGGGGTCACGACCAAAGTCTTGCTGCGGCTTATGCTCAATCTGCGGCAGCTTCATCAGCGCGTCGAAAATCATTTCAGCGCGCTTGGGCACTTCCACCGCATCCACCAGCTTGCCGTCTGAGATTTCTTTTTTCGGATCATGGTCCAATTGGGTGGGGGAGAAAAACAGCTGCATAAAGCCTCCGGCTGCACAAAAGAAAAGGTCGGCGACAAGCACCGACCTTAAACTTTAATAACACAGTGTAAAGCGCTTAGCCCTGACGAGCTTTGAACCGCTTGTTCACTTTGTTGATGATATAGATGCGACCGCGACGGCGTACGACCTTATTGTCGCGATGCCGGGTGCGCAACGCCTTGATGGAATTTTTGATTTTCATTCCGGTCACCCTTCACATTCATAAAAATAGGCGCCACAGGCGCCAAATAAGTTGGCTGGAAACTATGAAGAAAAAGTCCCCTTGTCAACGCCCAATTGCAGCAAATGGCTGAATCTCACGCGAGTTATTTCGAAATTCACACCAAATAAGTCAGGGCGCGATCTCTCGCGCCCCTTATTACACTAAACGATCAGCTTTTCCAGCTCATCATGTTCCGCCACATAGTGGCCCGGCTTTACTTCATCCAAGCGCGGCACATAATCGAGTTGATTGGCCTCAATTTTGGATGGCATAAACCGCAACTTGGCGGTCGGGTCCATCGGCGACGGCAATTCACCCGGCAGTTTGATCCGCTTCCGAGACCGCTCCAACTTCGGATCGGGAATCGGCACAGCTGAAATCAATTGCTTGGTATAAGGATGCCGTGGATCTTTATAAATCTCATGGCGATCCGCCAACTCCACGATACGTCCAAGATACAGCACCATAATGCGGTGAGAAACCTCACGCACCACAGACAAATCGTGTGAGATGAACAGCAAGGACAGATCAAAATCTTCCTGCAAATCCATCAACAGCTCAATAATCTGCGCCTGAATGGACACGTCCAAAGCCGATACAGCTTCGTCACACACCACCAGCTTGGGCTCCATAATCATCGCCCGCGCAATGCCCACGCGTTGGTTTTGACCACCGGACAATTCGTGCGGATAGCGGTTGATCATATGCTGGGGCAGCCCAACACGTTCCATGATCTTCGCCACTTTCGCCTTCATTTCCTTGCGCGACATATCGGGCCGGAAAGTTTGAAGCGGTTCCATAATCGAATCGGCAATGGTCATGCGTGGATCCAAGCTTGCCAGTGGATCCTGGAACACAATTTGCAGATCTTTCCGCTTTTTGTTCAGCTCTTTCCGGTTGAGGCCAGAAAGCGGGCTGCCCAGCCAGCTCACCGCACCAGCGGTTGGCGGGATAAGCTGCAACACGGCCCGGGCCAGCGTGGACTTACCACAGCCACTCTCGCCCACAATGCCCAATGTTTCACCCGGACGCAGGGTAAAGGTCACCCCATCCACGGCTTTCAAGGGCACTCGTTTCGGCCACCAGCCCTCATTGATCTTGATGTCGAATTCGACACGCACATCATCAACCGTCAAGAACTCCTGATCGCGGCCCTTCTCGTCATATTCTTTGAGCTTGCGATTGGTGGCTTTATCTGGCTGGTCGATCCGTGGCATCGCATCCAACAACATTTTGGTGTAGTCGTGCTGCGGACTATAGAAGATATCGTCTGCCGTACCTTCTTCCACATATACGCCATCCTTCATCACCTGAATACGATCGCACATACGCGCCACCACACCCATATCGTGGGTGATCAAGGCAATCGCGGTGTTGCTGTCTTTTTTCAACTCGTCCATCAGATCGAGAATTTCAGCCTGAACGGTCACGTCCAGCGCTGTGGTTGGCTCATCAGCAATCAGCAATTCGGGCTCGCACAACATGGACATGGCGATCATCACCCGTTGCCGCATGCCGCCAGAAAGCTCATGCGGATATTGCTCCAAGCGCTGTTTCGCGTCGGAAATCCGCACCCGCTCCAGCCATTCAAGGCTTTTGCGTGCCGCGTCTTCGCCACGTACGTCGGTGTGAAGTTTCAACACCTCAGTCATTTGATCAAGAACGGTCATATGTGGCGTGAGGCTGGTCAATGGATCCTGAAAGATCATGGTCATATATTTACCACGGATCTTGTTCAGCTGTTGCACCGGCATGCCCAAAATGGATTTGCCGTGGAACAACACATCACCTGTTGCAATACCATTGTTGGCCAAAAGCCCCATGGCCGTCATAAAGGTCTGGCTTTTGCCGGACCCGGATTCCCCGACGATGCCAAGGCATTCGCCGCGATTAATGTGTAGATTTACGCCCCGCACCGCATCCACGCGGCCATCAGGGGTGTCGAAAGACACATTCAGGTCGTTGACCTGCAATACTGTGTTGTCATCAGCCTTACTCATGCGGCTTCCCCTTTATTGGCGTTTCGTCCTGTTGTGGTGCTCCGGTCCGGCAAAGCAAAAAGCCGGACAGCGTGAAAACAAGTCATATTCATGCATCCTTTCTTTTGCTTAGCGGTCTTTCGGGTCAAGCGCATCGCGCAACCCGTCACCGATAAAGAAGAAACAAAATAGCCCAACAATGAAGAAGGCCAATGGGAAACCCAATTGCCAAATCACACCATATTGCATGGTCTTTGCGCCTTCATTGATCAAAGCACCCCATGAGGTCAAAGGTTCTTGAACACCCAAACCAAGGAAGGAGATAAAGCTTTCGGTCAAAATAAGACTTGGCACCAGCAACGAGGCATAAACAATTACGACGCCCAAAAGGTTAGGCACCACATGCCGCATAATAATGGTGAAGCTGCCAACGCCGGAGGCGATAGCGGCTTCAATGAATTCCTTGTTTTTAATCGACAAGGTTTGACCACGTACAATACGCGCCATATCCATCCAGGCAAAAAGCCCGATACCCACAAACAACATTTGCAGCGAGCGGCCAAAAACCACCAACAACAAGATCAACACAAACATGTACGGCACGGACAAAAGCAAATCCACGATCCGCATCATGATGTTATCTGTTGTGCCGCCAACATAGCCGGAAATCGCCCCGTAGAGCGTTCCAACGACCACCGCGACGGCAGCGCCAAGGAAACCAACTGTCAGCGAAATCTGCGTTCCCTGCAAAGTCCTCGCAAAGATGTCACGACCCAAATCATCAGTGCCGAAATAATGGCCTGTTGCGATGGAGGGATAGCCCAATGTGGCGGCGTTGCCCATTGTGCCCCAGTCGATGGTTTCATAGTCCCAAGGCGCAAATAGCGGCCCCACGAACGACAAAATGGTAATCAAGGCCAGCACAACTACGCTGACCACTGCGGCTTTGTTTCGCACAAAACGCGCCATGGCATCTTGCCATAGAGAGCGTCCTTTGATGGCATGCTGCTCAACAATATTTTCAGCGAGAGCATCCATTTTTTCACTTTTAGCAATCATGTTCTGCCCTCCCTATGACAAGCGAATGCGTGGATCGAGCCAAGCATAAACAATGTCAACGATCATATTGAACGTAATGGTCAATACACCAATCAAAATGGTAATCCCCATCATCACCGAATAGTCACGGTTAAAAGCAGAGTTCACAAAATACTGCCCCATCCCGCCTGTGCTGAAATACATATCCACCACAACCGAACCGGTGGCCATGCCCACAAAGGCCGGCCCAAGATAAGAGATAACGGGCATCAAAGCAGGCTTTAGCGCATGTTTGAGAATAACCTTCCGCTCTGAAAGACCTTTCGCCTTTGCTGTGCGGATAAAGTTGGAGTTCAACACTTCAAGCATTGAGGAGCGCGCAAGACGGGCGATGTTCGCCATATAGCTGGTCGACAACGCGATCACTGGCATGATGACATATTCAATCTGCCCACCGTTCCAACCGCCGCCAGGCAGATAATATTGCCCGTCGGTTAGCCTGAACAGGCCAAGCGTGAAGATCAACACCAAGATCGGCGCCATCACAAAGTTTGGCAAAACCTGCGCACTGATTGAGATACCAACAGCGGTATAATCCATCGCTGTGTTGTGGCGAATTGCGGCAACGATACCGAGCGTCAAACCAACAACCACCGCAAAGATAAAGGACCAAATCCCGTAGGTTAGCGTCACAGGAAAGCCCTGTGAGATGATGTCGTTAACCGATCTGTCGCGGTATTTAAAAGATGGGCCAAAGTCAAAATTCGTGACGATGTTCCATATGTAGTTCCAGATTTGAACTGGCAAAGGATCATTCAAGCCGTAGCGTGCTTCAATGTTTTTCAGCACTTCTGGGGGCAATGCCCGCTCAGTGGTGAAGGGCCCACCTGGAGCCGCATACATCAGCAAGAATGATGCGATAATCAAAATCAACAGTGTGGGAATCGCATACCCGACACGTCGAACAATAAAACTGAACATTTTTGTAAAACCCTGCTTCCCTAAATGTGGGTCCTTTTAGGCGATCCACATATGCGTGCGGACAGCGTGAACCTTCACATTATGCTTCCTTAACTTCCCCCAACATCGCATAACCCCCGATACGCGATAGGCAAGATAAAGAGACACCGCGCGAGACACTCAAGCCTCGCGCGGTGCACAAATTGTTATTCAGCTACCTTATAAAGGTCACGGCTGTACCAGTTTTGCTCAACGTTTTCGAAAGGCCAGCCTTTCAAATTGTCTTTGAGCATAATCACGCCAGCATAGTGATACACTGGGATCACAGGCATTTCTTCTGCCAAAATCTGCTCCACACGAGTGTAGTTATCTTGTGGGTTATCAGATGTTTTCGCAGCTACCATCAATTCGTCAACTTCGGCATTTGAATATTTGCCGTCATTGTAGCCTGATGGAGTTGTCACGAGATCCAAGAATGTGGATGCTTCGTTGTAGTCACCACACCATGCGCCACGTGCCAATTCAAAGTCTTGGTTACCACGTGTTTCAAGGAATGTTTTCCATTCCATGTTTGCAAGTGTCGCTTCAACACCCAATTTCTGCTTCCACATTTGAGACATGGCTACAGCAATTTTCTTGTGGCCTTCAGATGTGTTGTAAAGCATATCAAACTGCAATGGATTGTCTGAACCATAACCTGCTTCAGCCAAAAGTTCTTTCGCCTTGGCGTCACGCTCCGCTTGGGTCATGCCTGCAAAATCAACATCAGGAACTTCAAAGCCTGCGGTTGCAGCTGGTGTAAAGGTGTAAGCTTCGAACTGACCACCTTGAAGCACCTGGTCGGTGATCACTTTACGGTCCACAGCATATGCAAGCGCTTTACGTACCCGTACATCTTTGAAGGCTTCAGGGCCTTTGTCAGACAAGTTGAAAGTGTAGTAATAGTTACACAGACGTGGGAATGAGTGTGCCTCATCTGGCATTTCTTCTTCCAACGCAGGATATTGACCAGCAGGAACCTCGGTCTTATCCAACTCACCTGCACGGTAACGTGTCAAAGCAACATTTTCATCGTTGATCACCAAAGTCACAACCTTATCCAAGATTGTATCTTCGTTGTTCCAATACATTTCGTTGCGCTCACGAACGGTACGCTCGTTCAGCACCCATTCGGTCAACTTGTATGCGCCGTTTGAAACCATGTTCTCAGGGCGTGTCCATGAGTCACCATGCTCTTCAATTGTGGCTTGGTGTGTTGGGAATGTTGTTGCGTGCGTGACCATTGACGCGAAGTAAGGCAAAGCTGAAGTCAGCTTAACGCGCAATGTTTTGTCATCAACAGCTTCTACACCCAGTTCTGATGGGTCTTTTTCGCCAGCAACAACTTCTGAGCCGTTTTCAATCGACATCAAATCCATGTACCAAGCATATGGTGAGGCTGTGGCTGGATCAGCTGCGCGACGCCATGCATAAACAAAATCACCGGCGGTTACAGGATCACCGTTTGACCATTTGGCATCATCACGCAAATTAAATGTATAAACTGTATTGCCTTCGCTTGCTTCCCAGCTTTCAGCTACACCTGGGATCAGGTTGCCTTCTGCATCTTGGTTCAACAAGCCCTCAAACAAATCGCGAATAATATCTGAACCAGATACGTCTTCGTTCAATTGTGGGTCAAGTGTTGGGATACCATCGAGCAAACGATAGGTGAATGTTTGATCCGCCGCCAGCTTTTCGCCGGTCTCTGGATGCACATGGCTGTCCGCATATGCGCCGCTTGTCATGGCAGCAACAACTGCTGTCGCAGACGCCATTTTTAACATTGTGGTAAACTTCATAAAACTACTCTCCCTAGTAGACGTTTCCCTGTCGGTCTTGCTGTAATTAGCTGCCGACTTAAATAAGACAGTTACAAAGTGCAACTGTCCGACAATCACCGTAACGCCCTCTTAAACCTTTTGGCAAGCGTCGAATCCGGGCAATTCCAAAAAATATGAGGGAAAATTCCCTATTTTTTTGGCGCCCATTCAACTCCCATGCCAATCAATCATATAGCATTGCGATACGGCGAATTGAGATTTCACCCCAAAATGGGATAAAAATAAACCCTTAATTTCGTTCAATAATCGCAGCGACCCCTTGACCACCGGCAGTGCAGACGGAAATCAGCGCCCGCTCTTTCTTTTGCCGTTCAAGCAAATTCACCGTTGCACCAAGAATACGCGCGCCTGTGGCGGCAAATGGGTGGCCATAGGCCACGCTGGAGCCGGTCAAATTAACCTTTCTCAGATCAATTTTCCCCAACGGCTTGTCCCGATCCAAAACTTGCTTGTTGTAAGTCTTGTCGGCAAACGCTTTCACAGTGCACAACAACACAGCCGCAAAGGCTTCGTGAATTTCGAATAGGTCGATATCCGCAAAGCTCAATTCTTCACGCTTCAGCATGTCTGAAACCGCAATGGTTGGCGCCATCAGCAGGCCGTCACCATGGGCAAAATCATTGGCGCTTACCGAACCGGTGCGCAAATAACCCAGGATCGGCAAACCACGTTCTTTCGCCCATTCTTCACTGGCCAGCAAAACAGAGGCTGCCCCGTCGGTCAGCGGCGTCGAGTTTGCCGCCGTCAAGGTGCCATGACCGGATTTGCGGTCAAAGCTTGGCTTCAAACTCGCCAGCTTTTCCATCGTGCTATCTGCGCGCACATTATTGTCACGCACAATGCCCGCATGGGGCACAATCAGATCATCATGGAAACCATCTTCATAGGCCTGCGCCGCTTTATGATGTGACCCCAAGGCCCACTCATCCTGCTCTTCGCGGCCAATGTCCCATTCGCGCGCCATCAACTCACAATGTTGGCCCATGGAAAGGCCCGTGCGCGGCTCAGCGGTGGAGGGTGCATTGGGCACAACTTCGCCAAAGCTAAAGCCTTTAAAAACGCCCAGCTTTTGGCCCAATGTTTTCGCCCGGCTCAAATTGATCATCCGCTTGGAGAATTTTGGTCCAAACACGATGGGGCTATCGCTAACGCTATCCGCGCCGCAAGCAATGCCGCTTTCAATTTCGCCAGTTGCGATTTTGGCACCAACCAGCAGCGCCGCCTGCAAAGACGTGCCGCAGGCAATCTGCACCGTCGTACCCGGTGTCGATGGGGCCAAACCCGCATTTAACGCCGCCTCACGTGCAATGTTAAAATCACGACTGTGATTGAGCACAACACCACCCATCACTTCATCAATATGGGTGTTGTTCAGCTTGTATTTATCCACCAAGCCCTTCAGGGCCCCCGTCATCATCGACAGGTTGGTTTCATCCCGATATCCCGTATGCGCCCGACAAAAGGGGATGCGGGCACTGCCAACAATCGCGACACGCTTGAGTGTTTTTGTCATATTCCCAAATCCCTATTCTTTATGCTTTGCCATCACGGCGCGCTTTAAGCGGCCCGCCAAGGAATGGCGCAAATCCTGTGCCGAAAATCACGCCAATGTCCGCCATATCTGCATCGGCGACAATGCCCTCTTTCACGCACACTTCACATTCATCAACCAAAGGCTGTACCAGATCGCGACCCAGGCCTTCATAATTGGCATGGGGTGCAGCTTCGCCCTTTTGGGCTTTGCCATCTTCCCACTTATAAAAGCCTTTGCCGGTTTTCCTTCCCAAATGCCCTTGGGACACGAGCGAGGCAAATTTGCCCCCCTCTTTCACTTCCTGGCCGAGCTCTTCCGCCACAGCTTTACCCACATCCAAGCCGACAACGTCCATCAGTTCAATCGGCCCCATCGGCATACCGAACGCGACTGCGGCCTTATCAATTTGCTCTGGGTTTTCACCATTCTCGACCCGCATCACGGCCTGCAGCATATAGGGCATCAACACGCGGTTGACCAAAAAGCCCTTCTCGCTTTTCACGATCACAGGGCTTTTACCAATAGCGGTACAAAAGCTCGCCCCCATGCGCACTTGCGCATCGGTGTTTTTAGCTTGCTTGATCACTTCAACCAGCGGCAATTGCGCCACCGGGTTAAAGAAGTGCAAACCGATCAGCCGTTTGGGCTGCTTCAGCACAGATGCGATATCTTCCAGCGGAATTGAGGATGTATTGGTCGCCATAATGGCGGTCTTTTTCATCTTCGGCTCAAGCTCAGCAAAAAGCTTTTGCTTAATCTCAAGTTTTTCTACAATCGCCTCAATCACCACATCAGCGCGGGACACGCCCTTGCCGTCCGGATCCGCCACCAAACGTGACACAGCCGCTTCCACGGCTTGTGGTTTTTTCAACCGTTTCTTGAATAGCTTTTTCGCCCGCTTTAAGGCTGGCTCAATCCGCTCCATATCCAAATCTTGCAGCGTCACTTCCATGCCGCGAGAGGCGCACCAAGCGGCAATATCGCCGCCCATCACGCCCGCGCCCACAACATGCACACGCCGGAACACAGGCTTTTCGCCTTTAACGCCTTGCGCTTTCAGTCCTTCAGACAAGAAGAAAACGCGACGCAGATTTTCCGCCGTATCGCTGGCCATCAAGTCCGGGAAATGCTCAATCTCTGCTTTAATGAAAGCCTTGGGATCATCTCCATATTTTTCATACAGATCGATCAGCTTATGCGGCGCCGGATAATGTTTGGGGTTGGCCTTATTTTTGGTCTGCTCGCGCATCTTATTGGCGGTATAGCCTTTGAGCGGCCCCATCGCCATAAAACGCTTGGTGAAACCTGCAGGCTTGGATTTTTGCCGCTGCATCACTGCCTTGCGGCCGGCCCAACGCAATTGATCGCGATGTTTGACCAACCGATCCACCAGGCCCATGCCTTTGGCTTGGCCCGCACGATAATTCTTGCCGGTGAGCATTGCCGTCATGGCCGCCACTGGCCCGGCCTGTCGGATCGAGCGCCCCGTGCCGCCAAAACCAGGGAAAATGCCCAACTTCACTTCAGGAAAGCCTAGCTTGGTTGAATCGTCATTGACCGCAATGCGGTAATGACAGGCCAGCGCCAACTCCAAACCGCCACCAAGGCAAAAGCCATGTATCCCAGCGACGATCGGAATGGACAGATTTTCGATCTTATTGAAAATCGCATGGGTCCGTTCCAGCGCTGCTGGCAGGATGGATGGATCGCTCATTTCATCAAACTCGCGTACATCCGCCCCGGCCACAAAGCCATTGTCTTTGGCCGAGAGCAACACCACACCAGCCAATTCGCCAGACGCCGCCAAATCTTCAAACCGCAACACCAAAGTTTCCAGCTCTTCAATGCAGGCGCGGCTGAGCACGTTCACTGGCGATTTTGGTGTATCAATCGTCAGCCAGCCAATTTGCTCCACGTCAATGTCGAAGTGCCAATATTTCAGCGTTGGCATTTTTGGTTGTGCCACAGTGTTCGCTCCCATTTAATTATTGTGCCGCAACAGTTTCGTCATCATCGCGATCTGCGCCCAAAGCGTTAGGGGCAAAATCATCAACTTGAATCACCTTGTCTGTTGCCTCATCGGCGGCCCGTAAAATGCCCGCCTCATTATCATTCAAAATACCTTTTTCAACGGCGTCATCAATAGCGTCGCGATCAAGACGTCGCGCAATCTCGCCCTTTTTCAACGCACGGATAAAGCGTTTTTCAATTTCTTCCGCTTCTTCTACCTTATGTAGCGTATCTTCCAAAATACCGGTCCGGTCCTCTGGATCAAAGCTGACAAAGATGTCACGGGTCAAGCGATCACGCTGCTCTGAGTGCCGCAACAAGGCTTTGGCCAAACGATAGTTTTCACGATCAGATGAGCCTTTGGCCCGACGACCAAGCGGGAACACAAGGAACCGCATCAACGTGCGCAGCAAAGCATTGGGGAAGTTGTTAAAGACCTGATCAAAGCTATGCTCGATGGCGGCAAACCGATCTTCTGCAATGGCTTGCACAATCGGCAAATCATCGGCGATCGCGCCGTCATCTTCCCAGCGCTTCAGCGTGGTCGACATCAAATAAAGGTCGGACAAAATGTCTGCCATGCGGCCAGAAATACGTTGCTTCCGCTTCAAGTCGCCGCCCAGGAAGGCCACAACCCAGTCGCCCACCAACGCAAAGTTTTGCGCGTAACGGTGCAGACGTTGGTAATAGATCTTGGTCGGGCCATTGCGTGGTGAGGACGCAAAGCGACCAAAGGTGAGGCTGTGCAAGAAGCTCGCCAAAATGTTCCGCAGCATAAAGCCAGTGTGGCCTGCAAAGGCTTTGTCGAATGCCTTTTGCCCTTCGGCCGTGTTCTCGTTCTGCGCTGCAGAGATTTCTTTATAAAGGAACGGGTGCGCCCGGAGTGCGCCCTGCGCAAAGGTGATCAAGGTACGGGTCAAAATATTTGCCCCTTCCACCGTAATCGCCACCGGCACCGCTTGGTAACCTGCAAACAAATAGTTGGATGGGCCATCACAAACCGCACGCCCGCCATGCACATCCATGGCGTCATTGATGCGCTCACGCATGGCATCGGTGGTGCGGTATTTCAGCAGCGCCGAAATCACAGAAGGCTTTTGCCCTTCATCCACCATCGCCGCAGTGGTCGCCCGCGCACCTTCATACATATAGGAGTCTTTGACCAACCGCGCGATAGGTTCCGCGACGCCCTCCATCATGCCGATGGAAATGCCGAACTGGCGGCGAATACGCGCATAGGCTGTGGTCACGCGCAAAGCTTGCTTGATGGACACAGTGCCAATGGCAGGCAATGAAATCGCCCGGCCCGTGGACAGACATTCCATCAGCATGCGCCAACCCTGGCCGCAATAATCCGTGCCGCCAATAATCCAGTCGAGCGGAATAAACACGTCTTTGCCGGAGTTTGGCCCATTCATAAAGGCCGACCGCGCCGGATAGTGACGGCGGCCAATATTCACGCCCTCATGGTCCGTTGGAATAAGTGCCAATGTGATGCCCACATTTGTGCCTTTGCCCAAGCGGTTTTCGGGGTCATATAGATTAAATGCAAGGCCAAGCAATGTGGCAACCGGACCAAGGGTAATGTACCGCTTGTCCCAGTTCAGCTTCACGCCCAACACTTTCTTGCCTTCGTGCATGCCCTCACACACCACGCCAACATCGCGCATACCTGCTGCGTCTGAACCCGCGTGCGGTGCGGTAAGCGCAAAACAAGGCACTTCTTTACCTGTCGCCAGGCGCTCGAGATATTTCTCTTTCTGGCCATCAGTGCCATATTTTTCAAGCAACTCGCCCGGCCCCAAAGAGTTGGGCACCATCACGGTGATACCCGCAGCAATAGAGCGGCCCGCAATCTTTGACACGATCATAGACTGCGCCTGTGCCGAAAAGCCCAAACCGCCATGATCTTTGGAAATCAACATGCCCAGGAATTTATTGTCTTTAAGATATTGCCAAACATCCTCTGGCATATCCGCCCGATTGTGACGCGTGTCCCAATCATCGATCATTTTGCACACTTCTTCGGTCGGCCCGTCCAAAAAGGCCCGTTCCTCATCGGTGAGGTGCGGCTTTTCAATGTCCAACAGCTTGTTCCACTGTGGGCGACCCGAAAATAGTTCAGCGTCCCAGCCGACGGTGCCCGCATCCAGGGCTTCTTGCTCAGTTCGTGAAACACGCGGCAAGATCGACTTTACGGCTTTATAAATATGGTTGGTCAACACCATGCGCCGGATCATCGGCACACTCAAAAGCAGGAACACAACACCGGGAATGAACGCCAGAATCGCTACAAAGTTGAGCGACAACGCCCCACCCAGCGCCAGTGCCAACGCGGCATAAGCCAGCGCCGCCAGGCCCCAAATGAAAAGTTTCGCCTCGACAATCGCCAAAGCGACAAACCCAACAATCAAAACAAGCGTCATTAATAGTGTCATTGCACCCTCCCAAACGGGCATTTGGACAAGCTGAAGCCCGGCACCATAGCCAGATCACAACAGTTTGCCTTTTTTGCGACATGCGCAACCATTTATCAGCGGCTTTTCAGCCTATTCCAGACAAGTCTGGCACATATTCACGTTAACGTCAATCAAATGACTTTATCGGCAATATATTGAAAAAGACCGAAATAACATAGGGATAACGCGCGAATGGTCAATTTGTTCATTTTCCAACTAAATTTGCGTCGCTTAATTGACGTTAACGTCAATATCTGAATATACTTTTGGGATCAGCGCAAGAGGGGGCGGCGCTAACGGGAGCGAAAACATGACCAAACAAACCGAGCATAAGCCATATCAACCGTGGGTTGAGCACTATCCGGACAATATCGACTATTACGCGGAGATCGACACCACACCGGTTCCGGCCCGCATTGACCAAGCGGTGAAGGACCATGCGTCGCGTGTTGCGTTGGATTTTCTGGGCGCAGAGACGACCTATGCTGAACTCGGTGATCAGATCGAGCGCATGGCAGGCGCACTGCAAAAAGAGCTTGGCATCAAAAAGGGCGATCGCATTGCCCTGTTATTGCCCAATACCCCGTTTTTTCCCGTCATGTACTATGCGGCGCTAAAAGTTGGCGCCTCCATCGTCAATTGCAACCCGCTCTATACCCACTCCGAGCTGGTGCACATTCTGAAAAATTCCGATGCCGACATTCTGGTCACCACCGACTTGAAGCTAACGCTGGAAAAAGCAGAAAAGTTGATGCAAGAAGGCATGGCGGATAAGCTGATTGTTTCCCATTTCCCCAACGCCCTGCCTACTTTGAAAAAGTTCTTGTTCAAGATCTTTAAAGGCAAGGACCTCGCGTCGCTGACGGACGAAAAGATAAAGCAAAAACACCTCAATTGGCACGACCTATTGGAAAAAAATCTGAAGGCCGATCCAGTTCAGATCGATAAAGATGACATGGCGGTGCTGCAGTTCACCGGCGGCACAACCGGCATGCCCAAAGCTGCCGTGCTAACCCATGGCAACATTGCCGCTAACCTAACGCAAATCGATCTTTGGGGGGTTGATTTATTCCGCCCCGGCGCAACGTTGGCCGCAGTGCTCCCCTTCTTCCATATTTTTGCGATGACCGTGTGCATGAACACCCCGCTAACCAGCGGCGTGAAAGTGGCAATGTTGCCGCGCTATGAGCGCAAATCATTGCTGGAAATGATCAACCGCACAAAAGTGAGTATTTTGCCAGCGGTCCCCACCCTGTCTCACGCGTTGGCCACAGCGCCAGAACGCGAAAAATATGACCTCTCCAGCCTCAAGATCGGCATCTCCGGCGGCGCGGCCTTGCCCAATGAAACAAAAATCGCCTTTGCCAAAGCCACGGGCGGCCGCATTGCTGAGGGCTATGGCCTCACCGAAACATCGCCAGTTTTGTGTTGTTCACCTCTTTATGCGCCGAACAAGGATAACTCGATTGGCATGCCCCTTCCGGGCACCGATGTGCAGTTTGTTGACGTTGAAGACCCAACAAAATTTGTTGGACCTGGCGAGCGCGGCGAACTGGTTGCCAAGGGCCCGCAAGTGATGCCTGGCTATCTCGACAATGACGAAGCCAATAAAGAATCCTTCATCAATGGCTATTTCCGCACCGGTGACGTGGGTTATGTTGATGAAGAAGGTCACATCTACATTGTTGACCGCATCAAAGACATTATCATTTGCTCCGGATTTAACGTTTATCCCCGCACCATTGAGGACGCGCTTTATCACCATGATGATGTGGACGAGTGCAACGTGATTGGTGTTGAGGACGAATATCGCGGCGAAGCACCAATTGCTTTCGTCAAGCGCGTTGAAGGGTCCAATCTGACCGAAGAAGAGCTCAACGATTTTATCAAAAAATATTTGTCCAAAATCGAAATGCCACGCGAGATCATTTTCAAAAGCGAATTGCCTAAAACGTTGGTGGGCAAGCTATCGAAAAATGAATTGCGCGACGAATATGAGAAGCTAAAGAAAAACTGATGGGCGAGCAAAACGAACTATTTGCCATCACCGAATTGGCAAAGGAATTTGATATCTCCACGCGAACCATAAGGTTTTATGAGTCCAAAGGGCTATTAAAACCGGATCGCGTGGGCACCACGCGCGTCTTTCGCCGCAGAGACCGCACACGACTTTTGCTGATCTTGCGCGGCAAACGCCTTGGCTTTTCCCTCAAGGAAATCTCGGAATATTTGGAGCTGTATGACGCAGATGGGACCAAGACCGCGCAAACCCAACATTTGCTCAATCGCGTCAACTCACGGCTCGACCAACTCAAATCTCAACGAGATGACTTGGAAAATGCCATCGCTGAGTTGGAAGGCATGCGCGAATATGCCTTGGATCAATTGAGCAAGAAAAGCGCCTAACTCGCCTCAGCTTCTGTACCGGCCAACTGAGACGCCTGATGGTCATAAATGTCCAGCATCCGCACGCCTTCGAACGGATCACGCTGGATCAAATATTGTCGATAATCCGCCTCACCCTTGCGCCGCTCTTGATGATCCGCCTCGCGTTCCGCATGTCGGCGCCGATCTGGGCCGAAATAGGTGTCAGTCTCGAAATATTTCAACGGCCGACACAATTGGCGCTTGAGCCGATCGCCCATAAATTTGAGCGAGCAAGGAAATTGAACAATATCATCCATGCCCAGGGCGATATAATCATCGATCTGCCGCCGCGATAAAGAACGAGCCAGCATGATCATTGGCGAAAAACGGTGCTTATCCAAATTGTGCCCGCGAATGGCGCGCATGACCCGCTTGAGCTCATTCTGATCGCTGGCGGGGGTGATAAAGCAAAATTGAAGCGGTCGGGAAAATGGAACGAGCGCCAAAGCCTTGGCATCCGTGATGTGTTCGATATGGGCAAAGCCGATTTCAGATAAAACGCTGTTGCAGCTTTTGGTCCATGCGCTGTTCGCGCATATAATAAACGCACTACTTCTATTAAACATGTCAAAAAACTAAATTCGTTAAAATATAAAAATAGCGTACATCGCAATTCGTTAGCGAATTACAAAGACATGCCGACAAATGCAGTAAAGTTGATGTTTAACGGTAGTCTACGGCTTTTCCCCAAGCCGTAATCACGCCTAGATCTCGATTTGATCTGCCTCTTCAACATCATTTGGATCAAATCTTTGTACATCCATAACGGCAACCCCATAGTCGGGATTGCGAATGAATGTGCGCCGCTCATAGGCACGGGTGCCGAAGCGGGGGGCCCGGCCTGCATCCCCCTCAAAAAAGGCGCGGCGATCCGGCCCGAAATAATTATCCGTGATGAAATAGGAAATGGGGTTCATCAATTGCACATGCATGCGATGGCGCAACATGCCCTTGGTACACGGAAATTGAATGACATCGTCAAACCCCAATTCCACCATTTGCCGCAATTGGGTTTCCACCAACTCGCGCGCCATCAATATGGCCGGGGAATATTTAACATCACCATGGGGAAACATGCGCAAAATGCGCAAAGACTTTTTCATGAATTGCAAGCCAACCGCTTGCTGGAAGAAAACAAAGTTTACTTTGTCCGGGTCCAGTGCCCCTTCCAAATGATCAACATTTGCAACGATCTCAACGTGTCCCACGCCGAGACTACTTAAATTGTCTCGAAATGCATTTGGCCATGCGCCCGATTCCGCGCAAACAATCGCTATTGTTCTATCCAGCATTTAACAGCCCGGCAATTTTACAGCATCAATATCTATTTATATTTGAATAAAATACAACTTAAAATTACCTACTCGCCTGCTTTTCCTCCGTTTTATCGCACAATAAAACCAATTGACCAGTTTTGCATTTTTGGTCATATTGTCAGAAATTGAGTCTTGAATGGGATTATGGCGCAGATGACGGCACCGAATTTATTGGCCACTCAGAACATAAGCGAGCGCGAAAAGCTGATTTTCGACGCCACGGAACGTTTGCTGGGCAAATTCGGCTATGACAAAACCACCGTCGCAGACATCGCCAAAGAAGCAGGCATTTCCAAAGGCGCGATCTATCTCCATTTCAAATCGAAAGACGATTTGATTGAAAGACTGCTGATCCACGCCATGCTCGGCTTTTCGGCCAATTGGTTTGGCGCCATCGAGGCTGATCCTCAAGGTGGATTGATCGGCAACATGTATCTCAACATGCTCAAAGTGATCGACCAAACCCCGCTAATGGCCGTAATCATGCGCCAGGACGGGGCCATATTGGGGAACTACCTCAAGAAAAAAGACAATTTCTTTGTCAAAAACCAGCGTCAGGGCATGCGCCACGAATTTGTGGCAATGATGCAAGCCGCCGGGGCCATCCGGCAGGACCTCGACCCCAAGGTCGTGGCCCACATTATGGATATGATCAGCTTTGGCATGGTCACGATTGCCGAATTTGTCCCCACAGAACAGATCCCCCCCACCGATGAAGTGATCAAAGGCATTGCCGATTTCATGCATCGGGCGCTCACCCCTGAACAGGGTGCCGATAGCGAAACGGGCAAACGAATTTTGCGCCAGCTTTATGCTGAGGCCCAAAAGGATTTTCTCGCCGCACAACAAGCAGACGCGGCGCAAAAGGAGAGTTAGATGATTACGGTCAACAATTTAGAGTTTGCTTATCAAGGCGCCGCAAAAGACACGTTGCACGGCCTGGATTTCAACATCGCCAAAGGCGAGATATTTGGTTTTCTTGGCCCATCCGGCTCCGGCAAATCCACCACCCAGAAAATCCTGATCGGCCTGCTGAAAGACTATCGCGGCTCCATCAAGGTGATGGACAAGGAAGTGCGCGATTGGGACAATTCGCTCTATGAGAAAATTGGCGTGTCATTTGAATTGCCCAATCATTATCTCAAGCTCACCGCCCTTGAAAATCTGGAACACTTTGCCGGTTTTTATAAGCACATCGAATTTGATCCAAAAACCGTGCTCGAATGGGTCGATCTTTCTGATGATGCGGACAAGCTGACTGCCGAATTTTCAAAAGGCATGAAAATTCGCCTGAATGTCGCCCGCGCCCTGATGCACGATCCCAAAATACTGTTTTTGGATGAGCCCACTTCCGGCCTCGACCCGGTGAACGCAAAGCGCATCAAAGACTTGGTGTTAAAGCTGCGCGCCAACGGCACCACCATTTTTGTCACCACCCACAATATGACATTGGCGGATGAATTGTGCGACCGCGTGGCCTTCATCACCAACGGCAAAATTTCCACCATTGATGCGCCAGAAAAACTCAAAGCCAAATATGGCCGGCGCAGTGTGCGGGTGGAATATGTCGATAATGACAATCTCGCCAGCACTGAATTCGAGTTGGACGGTCTAGGCAAAAACCAGGATTTTATGCAGCTCATCCAATCGGGCAATCGCATTGAGCGCATCCACACCCAAGAAACAACGCTCGATAATATTTTCATCGAAGTCACGGGCAAGGAATTGGTGCGATGACCCGTTTTTGGCACGAATTTAAAACCGATGTGCGGGTGCAGTTTCGCAACAAGCTCTATCACATCGGCATTATCATCGCGCTTTTGCTGGCGCTGGTCCTGTCGCAATTGGTGACAATGGCGCAACTGGCCTTCGCCTTTCCGGCCATTGTCGTGCTGATCATTGGCGGCACAACCATGCTCTATGTGGCGGGCATGGTGATCTTTGAAAAAGATGAAGGCACCATCGCCGCAGCGATTGTCACGCCCTTGAAGGACGTGGAATATATTGCCGCAAAAACCGTATCGCTGGTGACCCTCGCCACCTTCGAAACCTTCTTGGCACTGGCGGGCGCTGTGGCCATTCTGGCGTTCAAGGAGCCGATCATTTGGCCAAACCCATTGTGGCTTGTCATTGGCACCGCCAGCGTTGGCATTGTTTATACGCTGGTGGGGCTGGCGATGGTGGTGCGCTACAAATCCATCACCGAATTTTTGATCCCTATGGCTGTTGTGGCAGTCACCTTGCAAATGCCCTTTTTATATTTCTTCGGCCTGGTGGAGCATTGGAGCCTGCTGATTATCCCCACAAGCGCCCCCACCATGGTGATTATGGGCGCCTATCGCGACCTTGTTATGTGGGAACAGCTTTACGCGCTTGGCTACACCGGCGCGCTGCTCATTGGGTTAAGCATCTGGGCCAAAGCCGCGTTCCACAAACACATTATTTCACGGATGGGATAGGACCATGCAACTCACCGCCACCCTCAACAGATTGATCCGCACGGATCTCAAGCTGATCTCGCGCGACAGCTTTTTGTTGCTGATGTTCAGCTTTCTTATTGTCATTTCCCTGGTGATCCGCTTCGCCCTGCCCGCGCTCGATACGCATCTTCAATCCATTGGCGTGATGCCCGGCCCCAATATTGCGGAACCGCTTTCGACTTACTTTCCGCTTTTGATTGGCTATTTGATCGTTTTCCAAGGCATGTTGTTGGCCGGGGCCATTTATGGCTTCTTGCTGCTCGACGAGAAAGAAGATCACACCTTGGTGGCCATGCAAGTCACCCCCGTCAAACTCAGCCATTTTATCGGCTTCCGCCTGATCACCCCTGCGGTTTTAAGCTTCGTTGCCTTTTTCGGCATGATGTGGATCGTGGACATGCATATACCGCCGCTGTTGCCCGCCATCGCTATTGCCTTTTCCGCGAGCTTCGCCGCCCCGATAACTGCCCTGTTTTACGCAGTCTTTGCGCAAAACAAATTGCAAGGCTTCGGCATTGCCAAATTTACGTCAGTGGCGGGGTGGGTCATTTTGGCGGGCTGGTTTATCCCCCAACCATTTGATTGGCTCGCGGGCATTTTCCCACCCTTTTTCTCCACCAAGGCCTATTGGATGGTGCTTGATGGCAACCCGAATTGGTGGATCGCTATCCTATTGGGGATCGTCGGCCAATCCGCGTTGATTTTGGTGATGCTGTCGATGCTGCGCAAAAACCTGCAGCGCCTCGTTTAGATCACGCCATAGGTCAGCATCGCCTCGGCCACCCGCTTAAACCCGGCAATATTCGCACCTTGAATATAGTCGGGTTTATCAGCGTCCTGGGCACATTCAACACAGTCGTGGTGAATTTGCTTCATAATTTTGCGCAGCTTTTTATCAACCTTTTTGGCAGACCAGGACAAGTGCATCGCATTTTGGCTGCGCTCAAGGCCAGAAACCGCAACGCCCCCCGCATTGGCCGCCTTGGCCGGGGCGATCAAAATACCAGCCTCACGTGCTTGGGCCCGCGCCTCTGCCTCCAGCGGCATGTTTGCCGCCTCGCAAATGATCTTCAGGCTGCCGTCGAGCATTTGGTCCATATCTTCACCGCTCACTTCGTTTTGCGTCGCAGCCGGAATAGCAACATCAAAATCTTCGCCCCACGGCTTCTTGCCCTCATGATAGCGCACATTCTCACCATCAAAATCGCCTAAAGCGCCATTCTCCATCTCTTTAAGTTGGATAATCTTTTTCAACTCTTCAGCACTAAATCCGTCATCTTTGACGATATAGCCCTTACTGTCTGACAAGGTGATCACTTTTGCGTCGCGCTCAACCAGCTTTTGCGCGGTATAAAGCGCCACATTGCCCGCCCCGGACACGGCACACCGTTTGCCATCGATCTCATCATCACGATGGGCCAGCATATTCATCAAAAAATAGACGCAGCCATAACCCGTGGCTTCCTTACGAACGCAGCTGCCCCCGAACCCGGGGTTTTTGCCCGTCAACACCGCTTCGTGCTGTCCGGTCAATTGCTTGTAAGCGCCGTACAAATAGCCGATTTCACGATTCCCAACACCGATATCTCCGGCGGGCACATCGCGGTTGGCACCAATATGGGTGTAAAGACCTTGCATAAAGGCCTGGCAAAACCGCATCACTTCATGTTCGCTTTTGCCTTTGGGATCAAAGTCTGATCCCCCCTTTCCGCCACCCATCGGCAAGCGGGTCAGCGCATTTTTGAAAGTTTGTTCAAAGCCCAAAAACTTAAACGTGTCCAACCGCACATTCGGGTGAAAGCGCAACCCACCCTTATAGGGGCCAAGGGCGTTGTTATATTGCACGCGCCAGCCATTATTGATCTGCACATTGCCACCGTCATCGAGCCAGGTGACGCGAAACTGGATCACACGATCCGGCACCAAAAGCCGCTCAAAAATGCGCGCGTCGACATATTTGTCATGATCGCGGACAAGGGGAACCACTTCATCAGCCACTTCTTTGACGGCTTGATGAAATTCCACTTCCTCAGGCGTTTTCTGTTTTAATGTCTCAATAATTTGGTCAATATCCATTAAACAACTCCTGTCGCAACGATCGCGTGAAAACGTATGGGGTGATCAAACAACGTGTCGCGTTCGTACAAGGATCAAAATCATATCAAACTGAGAGCTTATGAGCCAATCAGCCAGCAAAATCGCCTATGATTTACTCACCGCCGAAGATGATGGGCGCGTATGTAAAGACATTCCCGAAAAAGCCTGCAATGCCAAAGAGGAAAACTTTGCCATTCATGTCGCCTCGCTCAGCATGAGCAAAATGGCCGATGGCTTGGTCGACCCAAAACTGATCCTGAGCTGGCTCTTGACCAGCGCAGGCGCCTCAAACGCGCTCATCGGCATGTTGGTACCGGTGCGTGAAGCAGGGGCGCTGCTGCCCCAGCTCTTCACAGCGGGCTTCATTCGCAGTTTGGCGCAACGCAAATATGCATGGGCACTCGGCGCTTTTGTGCAAGGAGCATCAGCAGCCGGCATGGCGGTCGCCGCCTTTACTTTGACCGGCGCAACGCTCGGCATCGCCATCCTTGCGCTGTTGGCCGTGTTGGCACTGGCCCGCTCAATCTGCTCTGTCGCTTACAAGGATGTGCTGGGCAAAACTGTCGCCAAGTCCGTGCGCGGCACCGCCACGGGCACCGCCTCCAGCATTGGCGCAGGATTTGTCATCACATTTGCGCTTCTGCTCGCGGTCATGGGCGACAATAAAATGCTGATCGTACAAGTTGGCTTGGCGATTGCGGGCCTATTGTGGATTTTTGGCAGTCTCAACTTTTTGCGGCTAGCCGAAGAGAAGGGAGCCACGGAAGGCGGCGGCAATCCGCTCACCTTGGCCATCCAAAATGCAGGATCTCTCGCCCGCGACAAGCAGCTCTTTTTGTTTATCCTTACACGCGCGCTGCTCACCGCCACAGCGCTGGCCCCGCCCTTCCTGGTGGCGCTTTCCGGACGCGTCGGCAACACAGATGTTTTCCAAGGCCTCGGCCTATTGCTGCTGGCCTCAGCCGGGGCCGGGCTGATGTCCAGCTATATTTGGGGAAGATTGGCTGATCGATCCAGCCGGAAAACATTGGCCCTTGCGGGCCTTATGGGCGGCGTGGCGCTCAGCTTAAGCGTTGTGGCAGCATGGCTGGGCTGGGTCACGACATGGTTCATCTTGCCGCTGCTGCTGTTTGCCTTGATGATCGCCTATCAGGGTGTGCGGTTGGGCCGCTCCACCCATTTGGTCGATATGGCTTCAAAAGATCAACGGGCGATTTATACCGCACTAAGCAACACCATTATTGGCGTCGTGCTTCTGGCGGGGTCAATTTTTGGGGTGATTGGCGATCTGTTTGGGCCGCAAACGGTGATCGGCCTATTCGCCCTTATGTGCTTTGCAGCCGCCATCAGCGCATTGCGCCTCGAAGAGGTTCAAGATTAGCCGCTAAACTGTAAGGAAAAGAATGGTGGGCGTGACTGGGATTGAACCAGTGACCCCTACGATGTCAACGTAGTGCTCTCCCGCTGAGCTACACGCCCATCCTTTGCCTGATAAATAAAATCAGTGCGTCGCTGATAGACCATAAAACCAATATGCTGGTCAATAGGTCAAATGCGCAATTTTTCACCCCACTGTAAAACTGGACAGATCATTTATAGGCTTGCATACTAACAAGGTTACTGAGGGTATTTGGGTGATAAATGTCTGCCGACCATAAGCAATTGGCGCGAGAAATTCTCAAAGCGCATCATCGAAAGATTGCATGGCCAACCTTAATTGTGTCGGTCGTTGTTGTGACTATATTTATCACAAACCTCATGGCCACATTGTTGGGCAGCTGGCCACTTTGGGCCGCCACCATCATCAGCTTTTTTTGCATTCATGTCAGCTTCGCCATCGCCCACGAAGCCTCACACAAAACAATTTCAGGCGGCGGACCCCACCACTGGCTTGATCAAGTGGTTGGCTATACTCACGCATTGATGCTGCTTTATGATTTCCCGACCTTCAAGTTTTTGCACCTGCGCCATCATTCCAACACCAATGATCCAGCGCTCGACCCCGATTATTGGATGCAAAACTATTCGCTGGCGACAGGATTTATTTTGGCCCTGTTTGTGCCCCTCCACTATTTGCGACTGTTCATCCGCGCGGCACACAATAAAGAGCTGCCCTCTAGCTTCGTCACCAAGGCTTATATTCGAATCATTCTCCAGCTTGTGGTGTTGGTGGCACTTTTGGCCATCGCCCCGATAGAAACATTCTTCCTATGGCTCGGCCCGGCATCGGTCGCCTCGGCCATTATTTCAACGTCTCATCGGCTGCTGCACGATGCGGAGCAAACGCCAGACCGCACCCGCACCACACGCATCATTCATGGTGAACGGCTTTGGGAATGGGTTATTTGCCCCTTCTTCTGGATGAACAATCATCATTTTTTGCACCATGAATATCCGCGGCTGCCCTCGTTCACGCACGAGGCCTTATTCTCGCAAGCGCGCGAAAGCCTTGAGGCGGACGGCGTCAAAATCACCATTATCAATCCATGGGACAGTGGGCGATGAATGCCCGTGCGTCTGATCATGCCTTGCTCGCCGGACTTGATCCAAACAAGCCATTGCCGCGCAAATCCATTTACAGGTCTTTAAAGGGCCGCCAGCGCATTTGGTCTCTCTACCAGAAATCCATACAAGGCCTTGCCTTCCCAATCCGCCACAAGATTGTGCCAACCACATATGGCCAGACGTTTCTGAGCATTGCTGGCAATCCGGAAGCGCCCCCCATCTTTGTCCTGCCTGGCATGTCCATTGCAGGCCCCATGATGTTGGAGTTTTTTGCTGAACTACAACGCACCCATTTGCTGATTGCCCCTGACCTGATTGGCCAGCCTGGCCATTCTGAAGACCGTCCTTTCTCACACAAAAAGGGCGCCTACGGCCGATGGGCCTTCGAGGTCCTTGACCAACTGGGCATGGATAAGGTGGGCATCGCCTCCGCCAGCTTTGGCGGATCAATCGCCCTCGAGATGACACATATGGCCCCGGAGCGCGTGGGCAAGCAAGCGCTGGTGGTGCCAGCGGGGCTCACACCGCGCCTCCCCTATTTGAAGCTCTATGCCGGATTGGCCGCCAATTGGCTGACTTATCGCTGGTGGCCGTTTCATGATGAAACCACCATCAGCCATGACTGGCTGAAACGCATTGCCCGGCCGCTATCGCGCAGCCTGACACAAGATAATCTGGATTATTTTGATGCGATTATTCGCTACACCGAATTCTGGCGACATCGACCCGCGGGCCCCTTCTCCGCGCACCATTTCAACCAGGACGTGACCCCGGCATTCGCAATCTTTGCGCAAAAAGACTTTGTCTTCCCCCACGCACCAACATTGGCAAACGCGCAAAAAAGCCTGCCCATGGCAGAAATGGAAATCCTTGCGGAAAGTGCGCACATGCCATCAGACCAGGACATGCAGCCCCTACACCAGCGCATCAGCGCCTATTTCGACGGAACAATTTAAGCGGCCAGCAGCCGCTCCACCTCATCCACCAGATCTTTCAGATGGAACGGTTTAGATAAAACAGAAGCGTCTTTGGGCGCTTCACTGTCGGGGTTAAGTGCCACGGCAGCAAACCCGGTGATAAACATCACCTTCAAATCGGGGTCCAACTCGGTGGCGCGGCGCGCCAACTCGATACCATCCATTTCCGGCATCACAATATCAGACAACAATAAGGTGAAAGGCTCCTCGCGCAGTTTTTCATATGCCGAACGACCATTATCAAAGGCCACAACGTCATACCCCGCACTTGAAAGTGCGCGCGTTAAAAACTTACGCATGTCGTTATCATCTTCGGCAAGCAAAATGCGACGCATTCTTGATGACCCCTAACCCGATTGCACTGATTCGCGATTTTGCCCGGATTTCCGGCGCCTATCAAGTGTGTAATTACAATTTGATACGATTATATTGTTTCACGAAACACCATGTTGCACTGGACCTTTGGTTACATTTTGGGCAAACTGACAAAGTGCTGCCACCAACAACTCACGCCAAAGCTCACAGGAGAATGGTTTGAACTCAGATTTTGCCGATCGGCCTGCATTTGAAACCATTCGTCCGCGCCTGCAGCGCATGCCGTTTGTGTTTAACTCGGCCCATTCAGGACGCGACTATCCGCAACGTTTTTTGGACATGACGCGGCTGGATAATTTGTCTATCCGCCAATCTGAAGACGCCTATGTCGATGAATTGTTTGAACGCGCACCCCATATGGGCGCCCTGATGTTGCGTGCGCACTTCCCGCGCGCCTATTTGGACGTGAACCGCGAGCCCTATGAGCTTGACCCCAAAATGTTTCACGAGCCATTGGCCCCCAATTACAACACCGCATCGCCACGCGTTGCCGCTGGCTTGGGCACAATCGCGAAAATCGTGGCAGAGCGCAAACCCATCTATCGTGAAAAGCTAAGCCATGATGATGCGATGATGCGCATTGAGGGCATTTACAAGCCCTACCACAACACGTTGCAAACCTTGCTCACCCAAACGCTTAATCGATTTGGCGTCGGCGTGCTGATTGATTGTCATTCCATGCCCAATCTCGATAAATCCGGCAATGCAAATGCCCCTGATATCGTTTTGGGCGACCGCCACGGCAGCGCGTGCCATCCAATTTTGGTGGAACTGACGGATACTTTATTCACCACCGCAGGCCTGAAAGTGGCCCGCAACCGCCCTTATGCGGGCGGTTTCGTCACCAAGGCCTATGGCCAGCCGCACAACAATATCCATGCGCTGCAAATCGAAATTGGCCGTCACCTCTATATGAATGAAGTTACTTTGGAAAAATCCGAAAACTTTGCGGCCATTCAAACGATCCTGCAAAAGCTGATCGCGCTTTACGCGCGTTTGGATTTGAACGAATTGCTTGATCAAAAGCTCGCCGCCGAATAAACCCCAAATCAGAGCCTGTCGCGAAAAAGGGGCCGCCAAAGCGGCCCAAAGTCAAGGGAGGAAACGTCAGCAGCTCAAAGCTGTCAATTGGCGAGCCGCTTATGCATCATGCAATTACTGGGGAGAACTGATCGACCCCGAACTGCAATCGATACAACTACGATTATTTAGAAAAGTCTTAATAATTGCAAGTTGTCTCAAAATCTAAGTTAGTTTCAAAAAGTGTACAATTTGTTAACAATTGTATTTTTATGGCACAGCAGCAAATAAAAGGCAGATAAAACGTATGAATCCGGGCTGGAAAAGCGAAATAAAGGCGAGCGAAATCAATGCGCTAATGTTGGAAGCTGCGTTCGAGGCCGCCAAAATCACGACATCCTTTTTCCGCAAAGGCATTGCTGTGGAAAACAAGCTTCTTCAGGGCTTCGATCCGGTCACCGAAGCGGACACCCAAGCCGAGGCAGCGATCCGCACAGTCATAAACGCCTATTTTCCGAATCACGGGATTAGCGGTGAAGAAATGATAGACCAGCAAAGCGATAGCCCGTTTAATTGGGTCATTGACCCGATTGACGGCACCCGCGCCTTTATCACCGGCCTGCCGGTGTGGGGCACGCTGATCGCGCTGACCTATAAAGGCACACCAATTGCGGGCTTGATGAGCCAACCTCATATTGGCGAAAACTTCATCGCCATTCAGGGCGAAACCGCCGAACTGCAGCGCGGCGAAACGCAAACGCCGCTTAGAACCAGCCAAATCACGCAACTTGATGACGCCCGCATGTTCACCACGTCGCCCCGCATCTTTTTAAGCGCCGAAACGGGCGCCGCCTATGACCGACTGGAAGCAGAAGTTAAACTGGCCCGCTATGGTTTGGATTGTTATGGCTATGCCATGTTGGCCACCGGCCACGGCGAGCTTGTTGTCGAAGAAGGCCTCAAAAATGTTGATATCGCGGCCATGATCCCGCTCATTGAAGAGGCGGGCGGCATCGTCACCACATGGTCAGGCAAATCTGCGGCAAATGGTGGCCAGGTTATCGCTGCAGCCAATCAGGAAATTTACGAAGCCGCTTTGGCCTATTTGCAACCGCTGGCGACAGACTAAACCCGCTCAAACAAATGGGGATAGGTGCGCACATAGCCGTGTGCATCCACCTCAAATTGCGTTTTATATCCGGTTGTCACGCTCTCATAGGCATAGCTTTGCGCCCCGGTGCGCAAATATTTTTGCTGCGCCATAACGGGGTCAAGCTCAAGATCGGCAATATAGATCACGTCAGTTGTCGCCGCCTCGCCCTCAGCCAGATTTTTGCGATTAATCGGCAAGCTGTTGGTAAAGGGCGTCGCAAATATATCTATATCGACAGCACCATCCAGCGCGGGCACGCGCACTTCATACCCATTAAGCCAATGCCCCGCATCTGAGCGACGCAAGGAAAGCTGGTGACCATCAAGCAGCCGCAAATCTGCACGCAGCAATTGCCAATCGGCATCCAGCTCAAGAGCATAATCCAGCGCAAACGCCTCACCTTGTGAGTGACCAATCACTCGCCCCGCCACATCGATCAGGGTTGGGGTGAAATTGACTTGCACCCGCTCAAGCCCCTCGGCTTCAAGATGGCGCCAACCCAGTTGGTGATGATGTGTGCTCATGTTCGCCCCTGCTCCGTGATAAAGGCATCAAAGGCCGCGAAAGCCTGTGCCCGCAACCCATCATTCTCCATGAAAATCTCATGCCGCGCATTGGGCAACACCGCGTGGCGGCCCGTGCGCATGCTCATGCCCAAATGCTCAATGGCGGAGGTGGAGACCACCCGATCATTGGCCGCGGCCAGCATCAGCACGGGTAATTTCACTTTCTGGCCAAATTCAGGCGCGCCGGCCTTTTCCATGGCCACCAAGCTCGCCGCGGTCCACCCCACTGTGGGCGCTGCAATCAACAAGTCGGGTCGGTGATCCAGCGTCTTTACCATCCGCATATAGCGCCCATGGTCTGAAGTCAGCTCATTGCCGGGAAAGGTTTTGGCGCTGGGCCGCGGAAATTTCCACGGCTGCATCGGCACATGCCCCGCCCCGAAAAACTTCAGTAATTGCACCAAGTTCTTGCCGGTCGATATGCTGACCCCCAGGTCCAAAGAGACCATCGGCGCGCTCAAAAACACACGTTCAAACATCAACCGATCACGGGTTGCCGCGAACAAAGAGGCAAGCCCGCCCATCGAATGCCCGACCAGATAGAATGGCGGCGGACAATCGGGCAGCAAAATATCAGCGTGAAAGCTGACAAGATCCGCGACATAGTCATTAAAATCTTCCACATGACCCAATTTCGGATTGGCGATCAGCCGATCGGAACCGCCTTGCCCGCGCCAATCAAATGTCGCGACCGAAAATCCCCGCTGCTGAAAATCATAAATCGTCTCAAAATATTTCTCGATATATTCCGTGCGCCCCTGCACCAAACAAATCGTACCCTTATTTTTGTTGCCCAATCGGGGCCACAACGCATACCGCAGCTTCACATTGTCTCTGGTTTTGAAAAAACCGGCCCGCGCGCCCGATGGAATGGGATTGCTCGGAATGTTGGCCAGCTCTGGCCCCATCACTTTATTCGGCGCGTTCATTTTTTCTCCTTGGCGAACATGGAAGTGCTTGCCCCACCATTTAGGAAGCAATAGGGGGCTGTTGCAAGGCGAAAACAATAAAGCCAGCAATTTTAAAAATTGCTGGCTTATTGGGGTGGAACATCATGCGGGGGGCGGATGATGATGTTCCGATTAAGGTTGTTGCAAGCCGTGATCAGACTGTTTTGCGGCTTACAAAACTGACTATATGAAACACTGGCTGAACCAGTTTATAATTCCCCATTCATTTTCGGTTCATCAAATAAAGCATTGAAAAAAATGTAGATTATTGAAAATGCATTTTGGGGCGTCGCCCCCTTGAAATCCAAAAATCATCGCCCAAATATATAGATGTCAGCGGCCCATTAGGGGGCTGACAAGTGAAACTGAAAAGATGCCCATATCGGGATCTTGAACCGTTCATATTGCTTCTAAAGGAGAATATGTCATGAACACATTGGATCTTTCCCCATTCTATCGCTCAACAGTTGGCTTTGATCGCCTATTCAACCTGCTTGACGATCTCTCACCACAAGAAACGAACGCCTTCCCGCCCTACAATATTGAGCGCACAGGCGAAGACACTTACCGCATTACCATGGCTGTGGCCGGGTTTGCGCGTGAGGATCTGGTGATCGAGACCAAAGAAAGCGCGATCATTGTTAAGGGCGCAAAATCCCAAAGCACAGACGAGCAAGCCCGCGAGTTCCTCCATCGCGGCATTGCTGAGCGTTCCTTCGAACGTCGGTTCAAACTGGCCGATTATGTAGAAGTGCGTGGTGCTGATTTGGAAAACGGCTTGCTGCACATTGATCTGGCGCGCGAACTGCCAGAAAGCAAGCGGCCGCGCAAAATCGCCATCGGTTCTGCCGATGACAACAACACCAAGAAAATTGAAAGCGAAGTGAAAAACTAAGCTGACAATTCGTCAACAGATTGACTGATCGTCGGGGCGCAACCACAACATGTTGCGCCCCGCTTCTATTTTGCCCCAACCTCTTGCCACCGGCGCAATAAAAAAACTTTATCGCCCCCCTTGCTCCTTTAGTCGATATCGAATAATCTCCGCGAAAAAATAGGACAGCAATACTGTCCATACCGCGTGACCAAAAGGCGCAAGTTGCAATTCGTGCAACAGCCTTATATTTTTTGTGTCATAAGCAGTGTATAGCACTCTGGGGGAGAGCCTATATTGGCTCGATTGGGCGCGAAAAAGATCAACAAACGATCGCTATCGCCCATTTTAGGAAAAATTGCGCTTGTCGCGAACGGCGCGTTGTGAATGCGATTCATAACGCACTGCATATAAAAACCTGACCCAAATTTCGCGCCCCCGCGCGAGATATGTATGACCTTTAGGAGGGGCTTATGGCCAAAAAGAATGACCAAGCTTTGCGTGACGTGCGGGTAGATTCCGCCAAAACAGCAAATGGCCGCCCCAAACCTGTGGGGCTTTACGACCCCCAGAATGAGCATGATGCTTGCGGCTTGGGCCTGATTGCCAATATCGACAATACCGCGACCCATGACATTGTGGCCTCAGGCCTGAAAATCCTGATCAATTTGACCCATCGGGGCGCCGTGGGCGCAGACCCGTTGATGGGCGATGGCGCGGGCATGCTGGTGCAAATCCCGCACGAATTTTTGGCCAAGGCCGTTGATTTCGACCTGCCTGAAGCTGGCGATTATGCTGTGGCCATGCTGTTCTATCCGAACGATGCAAAACTGAAAGCCAAATGCGCCGAAAAGCTGATCAATTGCGCCCGCGCTGAGGGCCTTGAAGTGTTGGGCACCCGTGAAGTGCCCATGGACAATTCCACCTTGTCAGAAGGTGTGATCGCCACGCAGCCAATTATCGAACAAGTCTTTGTTGCCCGCCCAGAAGGCTTGAGCGACGAAGAGTTTGAAACCAAATTGCTGATCACCCGCAAGGTGATTTCAAACACCATTTATCGTGAACTGCCCGAAGCGGATAACGACAACGGCTTTTATGTTGTCTCCTTCTCGTCACGCACCCTTGTCTATAAAGGCATGTTCTTGGCCGAGCAGTTGGGGCCATTCTATCCTGATCTTGTGGACGAAGATTTCAAATCAGCTTTGGCGCTGGTGCACCAACGCTTCTCCACCAACACGTTCCCATCTTGGAAGCTGGCCCACCCTTACCGCTTTGTCGCCCACAATGGTGAGATCAACACCATCCGCGGCAACGTGAACTGGATGGCTGCGCGCCAAGCCTCCGTCGCGTCTGACAAATTTGGCAAAGACATCACCAAGATTTGGCCGATCTCTTATGAAGGCCAGTCCGACACAGCGTGTTTTGACAATGCCCTCGAATTCCTCGTGCGCGGTGGCTATAAATTGCCTCACGCCGCCATGATGATGGTGCCGCAGGCTTGGGCCGGCAACCCGCTGATGGATGATGAGCGCCGCGCCTTTTATGAATATCACGCCGCGCTGATGGAACCATGGGATGGCCCTGCCGCCATGGTGATGACCGATGGGCGCTATATTACTGCCACCTTGGACCGCAACGGCCTGCGCCCTGCACGCTATTGCGTCACCAAAAACAACCAAATCATCCTCGCCTCAGAGGCAGGTGTGTTGGACATTCCTGAAGAAGACATTGTTGAAAAATGGCGCTTGCAGCCCGGCAAGATGCTGCTTGTTGATTTGGAAAACAACAAGATGGTTTCTGACGATGAGGTGAAAACCGAACTCGCCAAGAAAAATCCATATCAAAAATGGCTCTCCCGCACCCAGATCGTGCTGGAAGACGCGCCGGGCGTTGACCGCCAGCCCGTTCAGCCTTTCGATAGCCTGCTGGATCGCCAGCAAGCATTTGGCTACACCCAAGAAGACATCAAATTCCTGCTGCCGCCGATGGCGACAACCGGGCAAGAAGGTGTGGGCTCTATGGGTACGGACACGCCAATTTCCGCGCTGTCGTCAAAATCAAAGCTGCTCTATTCCTACTTCCAGCAAAATTTTGCGCAGGTCACCAACCCACCAATTGATCCGATCCGTGAAGAATCGGTCATGAGCCTGATTTCCTTTATCGGCCCGCGGCCAAACCTGTTCGATCTGGAAGGCCTGTCAGAGCGCAAGCGCTTGGAAGTGCGCCAGCCAATCCTCACCAATGAGGATCTGGAAAAAGTCCGCACCATCGGCTCCATCGGTGATAACCAATTCATCACTGAAACCATCGACATCACTTACGCCGCCGAAAAAGGCGCCGACTGGATGGAAGTGGCCCTTGAGGCCATTTGTGACCGTGCCGAAAGCGCCGTGCGCTTGGGCATGAACATTATCATCCTGTCCGATCGACTGATCTCGCATGACCGCATTGCCATTCCGGCCCTGTTGGCCACGGCCGCCGTGCACCATCATTTGATCCGCAAAGGTTTGCGCACATCGTGCGGTTTGGTTGTTGAAACGGGTGAAGCCCGTGAAGTGCATCACTTCGCGGTGCTGGCTGGTTATGGCGCAGAAGCGATCAACCCATATTTGGCGTTTGAAACCATTTCTGCCATGCAGGCTGAAGGCCATTTCCCACCTGAAGTGGACGCGCAGGAATGCGTCAACCGCTACATCAAATCCATAGGCAAAGGCCTGTTGAAGATCATGTCCAAAATGGGCATTTCGACCTATCAGTCCTATTGCGGCGCACAAATTTTTGACGCGGTGGGCCTTTCTACTGATTTTGTCAAAAAGTTTTTCTTCGGCACAGGCACCTCCATTGAAGGCGTTGGCCTGAAAGAAGTGGCGCAAGAAACAGCCGAACGCCACGTGTTGGCCTTTGGCAACGACGCTGTGTTGAAAAACAGCCTCGATGTGGGCGGCGAATATGCTTACCGTATTCGCGGCGAAAAGCACTCTTGGACGCCCGATACCATCGCCGATCTGCAACACGCCGTGCGTACAGCAGAAAAATCGCCAGAAGCGGCGCAGGCAAAATATGATGCCTTTGCCACAGCGGTGAACGATGCGTCCGAACAGCTTTTGACCATTCGCTCGATGTTTGAGCTGGCCCCTGCGGGCAAGCCAATCGACATTGATCAGGTTGAACCCGCTGTGGAAATCGTAAAGCGCTTTTCAACAGGTGCCATGTCCTTCGGCTCGATTTCGCGCGAAGCCCATACCTCGTTGGCCATCGCCATGAACAAGATTGGCGGCAAGTCCAACACGGGTGAAGGCGGCGAAGAGCCTGATCGGTATAACCCCATGCCAGATGGCAGCCGCAACCCTGAACGGTCTGCCATCAAGCAGGTCGCGTCAGGTCGTTTCGGCGTGACCACCGATTATCTGGTCAATTCAGATATGATCCAGATTAAAGTGGCGCAGGGCGCAAAGCCCGGCGAAGGCGGGCAATTGCCTGGCCACAAAGTGGACGCTGTCATCGCGCAAACCCGGCACTCAACTCCGGGCGTGGGCTTGATTTCACCGCCACCACACCACGACATTTACTCAATCGAAGATTTGGCCCAGCTGATCTATGATTTGAAAAACGTGAACCCAGTGGCCGATATTTCGGTCAAGCTCGTGTCTGAGCTCGGCGTTGGCACAGTGGCCGCAGGTGTGGCGAAAGCCCATGCGGATCACATCACCATCTCCGGCTTTGATGGCGGCACCGGCGCTTCGCCGCTCACCTCCATCAAGCATGCGGGCTCGCCTTGGGAAATCGGCTTGGCCGAAACCCACCAGACCTTGGTGCTCAATCGCCTGCGTTCACGCGTGAAGTTGCAAGTGGATGGCGGCTTTAAGACCGGCCGCGATGTATTGATCGGCGCCATTTTGGGCGCGGACGAATTTGGCTTTGCCACCGCACCATTGATTGCCGCAGGCTGCTTGATGATGCGTAAGTGCCACCTCAACACCTGCCCCGTGGGCATCGCGACGCAGGATCCTGAATTGCGCAAGCGGTTTAAGGGCACGCCAGAGCATGTGGTGAACTACTTCTTCTATGTGGCTGAAGAGTTGCGCCAATTGATGGCTCAATTGGGCGTCAAAACCATCCAGGATTTGGTTGGCCGCACCGAGCTGTTGCAACAGCGTAAAGACGTGCCGCACGACAAAGCGCAGGGCATTGATCTGTCAAAACTGCTCTACAAGCCAGAACTGCATGAGGGCGATACCTATTATCACTCACAATTGCAGGACCACGGCCTTGAGGACATTTTGGACAAGCAATTGATCAAAAATGCCAAGCCCGCTTTGGAAAAAGGCGAAGCGGTGAACTTTGACATCGACATCAAGTCGAAGAACCGTTCAGCAGGTGCCATGTTGTCCGGCGCTGTCGCCATGAAATATGGCTTGCAGGGCCTGCCAGAGGACACCATCGCGGTGAACCTTAAAGGCATCGCAGGACAAGCCTTTGGCGCCTTCCTCACCAATGGCATCAGCTTTGATCTGCAAGGCGAAGCAAATGACTATGTGGGCAAAGGCCTTTCAGGCGGCCGCATTGTGGTGCGTCCCCCAGAAAATGCCAATATCGTGCCGGAACGCTCAATCATTGTTGGCAACACGGTGCTTTATGGCGCCATTTCTGGCGAATGCTATTTCCGTGGTTTTGCTGGCGAGCGCTTTGCCGTGCGGAACTCTGGTGCCATCGCCGTTGTCGAAGGCTTGGGTGACCATGGCTGTGAATATATGACTGGCGGCGTGGTTGTCGTGATCGGGGATACAGGCCGTAACTTTGCGGCAGGCATGTCCGGTGGCGTGGCCTATGTGTTGGACGAAGACAAAACATTCCGCTCACGCTGCAACCTGGCTATGGTCGATCTGGAGCCTGTTTTGGAAGAAGAAGATCTAATGCGCGAACACCATCATCACGGTGGCGACATTGAATGGCATGGCCGCGTGGACATTTCCGGCGACATGACCAAGCATGATGACGAGCGGCTCTATCAGCTGATCTCAAACCATCTGCACTACACAGGCTCTTCCCGCGCCAAATTGATTTTGGACAATTGGGAAGACTATCGCAGCAAGTTCGTCAAAGTGATGCCGGTGGAATATCGCCGCGCCATTTTGGAAATGGAACAGGCCCGCATGAACACTGAAGATCAAAATCAAAGCGCGTAAAGGAGGAATTGACTATGGGTAAGCACACAGGTTTCCTCGAAATCGATCGTCAAGAAGCGCGCTATGAGCCAGCCTCAGATCGCGTGCGGCACTACAATGAATTCACGGTCCCCCTCACCGAGGGCGAGATTGTGCGGCAGGCATCACGCTGCATGGATTGCGGCATTCCTTATTGCCATGGCAATACGGGCTGCCCGGTCAACAACCAGATCCCCGATTGGAACGATTTGGTTTATCAGCGTGATTGGGAAGAAGCATCAGAGAACCTTCACTCCACCAACAATTTCCCGGAGTTTACGGGCCGCATCTGCCCCGCACCTTGTGAAGAGGCATGCACGCTCAATTTGGAAGACGCCCCTGTCACCATCAAAACCATTGAGCAAACCATCGCCGACCGCGCCATCAAAAATGGCTGGCTAAAGCCAGAAATCGCCGAGAAAAAGACGGGCAAAAAAGTAGCCATCATTGGCTCTGGTCCTGCAGGCATGGCCGCCGCGCAACAATTGGCGCGCGCTGGGCATGAAGTGCATCTCTATGAGCGCGAGGCCAAAGCGGGCGGGTTGCTACGCTATGGCATTCCTGACTTCAAAATGGAAAAGCACCACATTGATTGGCGCGTCGAGCAGATGGAAGCCGAAGGCGTAATCTTCCATTACAATGAGAATATCGGCGTGACACGCTCGTTTGCCAACCTCAGAAAGAACCACGACGCCGTGTTGCTTTCTGGCGGCGCAGAGCATCCCCGCGATCCAGGTTGTGCTGGCCAGGATCTGGGCGGCGTGCATTTCGCCATGCCTTATCTCACGCAGCAGAATAAACGCGTCAGCGGCGAAGATATTGGCGACGAAGCGCCAATCTTGGCCAATGGCAAGAAAGTTGTCGTGATTGGTGGCGGTGACACCGCATCAGACTGCGTGGGCACTGCGTTCCGTCAAGGTGCCGTTTCCGTAACGCAATTGGATATTCGCCCCGAGCCGCCAAAAACCGAAGATAAGCTCACCTCTTGGCCACACTGGGCCATCAAGCTGCGCACATCATCTTCGCAGGCCGAAGGTGCCAACCGCGAATTCCAATCGGCAACGGTTGAAATTATCGGCAATGATTTGGGCCATGTAACGGGCGTGAAATGCACACGCGTGGATGAAAACCGCGACCCCATCAAAGATGGTGAGTTTATTCTGCGTGCCGATTTGGTGCTGATGGCCATTGGCTTTGCCCACCCCTTGCAAGAGGGCTTGCTGGCCGAATTGGGGGCTGATCTCGACCCACGCAAAAACCTTTTTGCGGACACCCTGTCCTATCGCACATCAGTTGACGGCGTGTATGCCGCAGGTGATATGCGTCGAGGCCAATCCTTGGTGGTTTGGGCCATTCGGGAAGGGCGTCAAGCGGCCCGCGCAATCGATATGGATTTGATGGGCGGCACCGATTTGCCGCGTTAAGTCCAACGCTTATTGAGGCAGCTGGGGCAATTCGTCCTCAGCTGCCAAATCAACACCCACCCCAAACGCATCTGCGCGCCCAATCGGGGCTTCCATCAATTGTTCTAGCCGCACGGCGGGTGTGGATTGTGCTGATTTCACCACCAAGCCGCCGGCATCGGCCCGTGGCTTTTCGCCCAAGGGGCGCACAATACCTGCCACTTCCAACATCCGCACTTGACTCAAGCCCTGAAAAGGTGGCCGCTGCAATTGGGCCGCGTCGCTATTCGCCAACGGGTCTGCCACCGCGATGGTCACACTGCCGCCGCGATAGAAAGTCTTGATCGATTTATCGACAAAAAAGGCCAGCTTATCATTGCCGCGCGCTGTCAGGTGAATGCCATCACCCTTGCGCATTTGCGCATTTTGGCCATTCAGGTCTGGGCCATAGGCCGTGTAATTGCCATCCTCATCCACAAACCGCTCATAAATATCGACAAATTCCACGCCAAACTCGAACGCCACCAACCGATGGATGGACGAGATTTGGCTCATGGCCGAACTATAAGAATTTGATCGCATGGGCGGCAGGCCAACCCAAACAACCGGCTTGTTCGCGGCTTTCAATTGAGACAAAAACTGCGCCAGCCGATCTCTATACGCGGCGCGCCATTCTTCCGTCAGCGGGTCGAACACCCCCTTGTCGGTGCGAATGACTTGTCGATCATTGGTCCCGATGGCCACCACGACCATGTCAAAGTCATCTTCGGCAAGCCGTTCTTCGATGGCCTCGTTCCAATCATAATAGTCGTCACGCACAAAACCCGACGACCCCACACCGGCACCCAAAATCTTGAGCTGCGGGTCTTCGGCGTAAAACCGATCCAAGCCTTTGGCCAGATCGATCGACAGGCCATCCCCGATCACCAACAGCCGTGTTGCATCCGGCGCTTTTTCAATGGTTTTAACCTTGGCGGGTGCCACCACACTGGGCGAACTGCGCTGTGGCGTGGTCCGTTGCGGTTGTGGTGCTGGTTTTTCTTTTTTGTTGCGGCCAAACAAAATATCAAAAAGCGTGCGTCGTTCGCCGCTATTGTTCTGCGCCACTTGAATACGTTCTTCGGCAAATGCCGGATGCGGTGCCATTGTTGCTGCCATGGGCAACGCCAAGGCCAACAAAACCACCATCCAAAGTGCGCGCATTCTATAGCTCATAATTTTGATTTAGCACATCATTGCGCCATCAGCACATCAAAAACCTGTTTGGTGGCAAAGCCATCCACCACCAGCCCGGCATCTGCCTGCCACGCCCGCAAAGCCTTCTGGCTGATCGGCCCAAGCCGACCATCCACTCCGCCGCGATAATAGCCCAATTGCTTCAGTTTTTCCTGTAGCGCCACCCGCTGTTGCCGGTTGAGGAATGTTGCATCGCGCGGCCAGTCATTGGCAAACGGCCCCACCCCCTTCAATCGATCAGTCAAATGCGCCACGGTAAGGGCATATGAGTCGGCAAAATTATAGCCTTTGAACGCCAAATAATTTCGGCCCATCAAAAATTTAGGTCCGTTTTTCCCGGCCGGCACATAAAGGAACACAGGCTGATCAAGATCGCCAAACTGGCGTCCAGCCACCCGCTGTACCCCGCGTTGCGCAAAGAACCCCACGGTGCGCAATTGGTCGCGGCCTGCCAAGCGATAATCAAAGCCGTTGGGCAGCTCAACCTCCATGCCCCAATCCTCACCCGGCACATAGCCAAGCGAAAGCAACCATCGCGCTGAAGAGGCCAGCGCGTCCGCTAAAGAATTGTGCACATCGATCTTGCCGTCACCGTCAAAATCAACCGCCAGTTTGCTGTAGGCGGTAGGCATGATTTGCAAATGGCCCATGGCCCCGGCCCAGGACCCTTTTTGATCTACCGGCATTTTGCCCGCCTGCATCAATTTGAGCACCAACAACAATTCCTTTGCGTCGGCCTCAACCCGCCCGCGGCGTTGATGCACCAACGAAAACAGCGACCGCAACACAGGCTTAAAATACACATCATGGCTCATGATGGTGCCGTAATTGGTTTCAATGCCCCAAATGGCCGCCAGCACATACGGGTCCACGCCATATTGTGCCGACACGCGGTCGAATATGGCTTTGTTGGCCCGGTACTTTTGCTGCCCCTGCTTGATCTTCGCCGCACTCACCCGCTTATCAATATAATCCCAGATCGGGCGTTCGAATTCCGGCTGGCTGGCCTGCGCGGCTTTAATTTTGGGGTCCGGTGTCAGCCCTTTTGTGACACGGCGATAAAAATCGCGCGACACACCTTCGGCCACAGCGCGACGTTCAAAACTTTGTATAAAATCGGAAAAACTTTGCTGCGGTGCCGCAAAGCCAAGCTGCGGCACCAGCAAAAAACTTAAAACCATCAATGCGCGTAAAAACATGAATATCCCCTGTTTACCCGCACCAATGATGCTCTTTTATTTAGGCGATTTCCGGGCGGTCATTGCGGGTCAAAAGATATTTTTCCCACGCATAGGCATTGTTCACAATGCCATTCAAATCATCATATTGTGGGGTCCACCCTAGCATTGAACGCACCCGATCTGCCCCGGCCACAACCGCTGCCGGATCGCCGGCACGTCGCTCGGTCTCTTGCGCGGTGAAATCAACGCCAGTGACTTTTTTCACGGTATCCACCACCTCACGCACGCTATAGCCACGGCCATAACCACAGTTGAGCGTGGTCGAAAGGCCGCCATCGCGCAAGTAATTCAACAATAAGCCATGCGCCGCCACCAGATCACTCACATGAATATAGTCACGCAACGCGGTGCCATCGGGCGTGTCATAATCGGTGCCGAAAATTTGCATTTCATCGCGTTGGCCGAGCGCGGCCTGGCAGGCCACCTTGATCAAATGCGTCGCGCGCGGGGTGGATTGGCCCAACCGTCCTTTCGGATCGGCCCCCGCCACATTGAAATAGCGCAACACGCCGAAGCGCAGCGGATGCGCCGAAGCAACATCTTGCAACATCATTTCACTCATCAGCTTGGATCGGCCATAAGGAGACATCGGGTTCAGCTGCGCATCTTCAAACACCGGCTCGTTGCCGGTCATGCCATAAACAGCCGCTGTTGATGAGAAGATGAAATGTTCAACGCCCCCCCGCACAGCTGCATCAATCAGATTACGCGTGGTCGCGGTGTTGTTTTGATAATATTTCAGCGGATTTTCCACCGATTCGGGCACCACAATTGATCCGGCAAAGTGCAGAATCGATTTGATATTGTGGGTTTTGATCAACTCTTCCACTAATTCCGTGTCGCCCGCATGGCCTTCAACGAACATGGCGCGGTCGTCAATGGCCCATTGAAAACCTGTGATCAGATTGTCCAATACCACCACTTTTTCGCCTTCATCCACCAAATGAAGCACCATGTGGCCGCCGATATAACCGGCACCACCCGTGACCAAAACGCTCATTTTTTGCCCCTTAACTGAATTCTAATCTGTTGCCATCTAACTGGCAAAGGGTTGCGAATAGCTTTAGACGCACCTATTTTTGCGTGTAAATAAAGACGATAGGGGATAAAATTGGCAAAAAAAGTACGTACCGCAGTGTTTCCTGTTGCTGGCTTGGGCACACGTTTTCTGCCCGCCACCAAAGCCATGCCGAAAGAAATGTTGCCGGTGGTGGATAAGCCATTGATCCAATATGCCGTCGACGAGGCACGCGAAGCCGGGATCGAGCATTTCGTGTTTGTCACAGGCCGCAATAAGGGAGTGATTGAAGACCATTTCGACAAGCAGGTCGAATTGGAGATCACCCTGCACCAGCGCAAAAAACACGACATGTTGAAAATGCTGGACGAAGGCTTGCCAAAGCCCGGACAAACCAGCTTCACCCGACAGCAAGAGCCGCTCGGCCTTGGCCATGCGGTGTGGTGCGCACGCGATATTGTGGGCAATGAGCCCTTCGCCTTGCTGCTGCCAGATATGTTGATGCGGGCGGAACCGGGTGTCCTCAGCCAAATGATGAACAGCTATAATGAGAATGGCGGCAACGTCATCGCTGTGGAAGAAATCGACCCCGAAGAAGTCAGCTCATATGGCATTGTGGGGCGCGGCGACGGGCCGGATGAAGGTTTTGACATCACGCAAATGGTGGAAAAACCCGCGAAGGAAGATGCGCCATCTAACCTGATCATCTCTGGCCGCTATATCCTGCAACCCGAAATCTTTGACCTGATCGCCAATCAATCCAAAGGTGCAGGCGGTGAAATTCAAATCACTGACGCCATGGGCACTTTGATGGAAAAGCAAAAATTCACCGGCGTAAAATATAAAGGCCAAAGCTTTGACTGTGGGTCAAAGATCGGCTTTCTCACCGCCAATGTGGTGTTTGCTTTGGACCGGCCGGACATTGCCGAAGGTTTTCAACGCGAATTACAGGCCATCGACTACGAAGGCCTCAAAGGTCTGATCAAGGACGCGTAAACCGAAGACCCGCCTCGATGGCGTTGGTCCGGCTGCCGCCATCAACGCTATCTTCGCTCACTTCATAGCTGTAACCAGCATAAGCAGTTGCATAACTATTGATCAAATAGGTCGCTTCCAAGCCAATTCCAAATTGGCCCGCCGTGCGGTCGCTGCCTTGATAATGCTCGCGTCCGAACTCAGTCGACAGGCTATAGCCAACCCGATCATTGATCTGCTGGCTAAATCCAATTGACAAATTGTCTGTAATTTTTGTCGGCTCGCCAGGAATGGTCGCCGGGCTAAGCGCGGTTCCTGCATTTACTTCAAGCGACGCGCTGTTGCCCAGTTGATAGGTGATAGCCGCGCCATAAGAGGTGGTCAAAACATTGTCTAAACTGGCGTCATCATAAGTGCGACGCAATTGTCCCACCGAAATTTCACCGCTCAACCGGTCCTTAAAGGCCGCGGAAACACCAAGGCGATTGTCAAAGGTCCACCCGTCACGCTTGGCGGAAAGCACGGCCGAGGCTTGGTCGTAAATTGAACGGCTGACCTCACCATCGTAAAAGACACTCACTATTGGGGTGATCTCGCGGCTTGCCCGTCCGCCAGCAGAAAACGCCCAACTGTTCTGATCTGAGTTGTCGACCAAGCTGTCATCATCCAGCTTGGTTGGTCCCGTTTGCGAACGCGCAATCCCGACCCGACCTTCCAGCCCCGTTTTGTTGAATTGATGGGCCAGCGTTGCCCGCGCGCCAAAATCTTGGCTCAACGGCGCTTCGGCCACATCGTCAGGCAAGTCGTCGTTGTTAAGCCGCGGCAAATCAAGACTGTACGACACAGCAGCATCAAAACTGGTTTGTCGGCTCAATTGATACTCAACAGCACCATCCAAATTAACGCCACGCACCCCGCCATTCTCTGCTTGATATTTGTCGATGGTCGCCGATGCACTGCCCGATAAGGTCCAGTCTTCATCTGCGCGCGTGGCACTGATCGAAGGGATCGCTTCAAAAAAGTTCTGGCCTTCGCCATCTTTCATCTCATAACCACCGCGCAGGCTCAAACTGGTCGAAAGATCGAAGGGATAAAGCAAGTCCTGGGCTGAAGCCGGCGCCGCCGAATAAAACACAAAAGTGCCCACCATGCAGCAGCCGACAACCAACGCTGAGGGCGTGCCTTTCATGGCACCGTAAAGAGGCAGTTTAATGCTTGGGGACGGCAGCATGTGGCAGATCAACTTCACTCAAGGTTCGGAAAAATAACTGCATCAATCATGACGTTTTATGGTTAATGAAGCGTTGAAGAGAACCAACTATTCACCCCAAAAATTGACCGCAAGTACTTCACTTTTAAGCACAATTTTCATCACGTAAATTTTACGTCCATATATCTCGTCATTAACAGCTGATTAGCCTTAACGGGTTAGACTGGCACCAGATTGACCTAGCGCCCGTTCGGGGTTGCAGTAAGGAGTAGGGTCGCATGGATTTAGCCACAATACTTGGCATGATTGCCGGTGCCGCGTTTATTGGACTGGCCATTTTTATGGGGGGCTCGTTTGGACAATTTGTCGATCCACCCTCCATTTTGATCGTTTTGGGCGGTGGTCTCGCCGCAACTCTTATTCGCTTTCCGATTGCGGGTGTCATCAGTGCATTTGCAACCGGGGGCAAAGTCGCCTTCACCCACAAGAAAGTCGATCCGCGTGAACTGATCGAGAAAATTGCCGAAATGGGCGATATTGTTCGGCGGTCTGGCCCACTGGGGCTGGAAAATGTTGAGGTGGATGAGCCCAATTTGCGCAAAGGCGCACAATATATTGCCGATGGCTACGACGCTGTTTTCATCCGCGAGGCGATGGAGCTTGAGCGCGATCATTACATTAGTCGCCTGTCAGAAGGCCAACGCGTTTTTAAAAGCCTGGGCGATGCGGCCCCCGCCTTTGGCATGATCGGCACGTTGGTCGGTCTTGTTCAAATGTTGGCAAACATGGAAGACCCATCAGCCATAGGCCCAGCCATGGCGGTCGCGTTGTTGACCACAATGTATGGCGCAGTGTTGGCCAACTTGGTGTGCTTGCCCGTCTCCGACAAACTCCTGTCCAAATTGGAAATGGAAGAGATCAACCAAACCTTGATCATCGATGGCATCATGTCGATTCGCGATGGCAAAAGCCCCGCCCTAATCACACAAATGTTGACCGCCTATCTGCCTGAAACGCAGCGCGATCATCTTGAAGATGCCGCCTAAGGCGCAATATCGAGTATTAGGACAATAGAATGGCCAGAAGCAAAAAAGCAGCAGCCGGAGGCGAAGTACCAGAGTGGTTGGTCACATTTGCGGACCTTATGTCTATTCTGGTGTGTTTCTTTGTTTTGATTATTTCATTCTCCATTCAGGATGAATTGAAATTGCAGGTTGTTGCTGGCTCACTGAAAGACGCATTCGGCGTGATCAAAGTTGAGCAACGCGCTGGCATCATTGAGCGCGATGGCAATCCACAACGCGACTATGTGAAAACGCTGACCTTGGACGACGAAGTCACACAGACTGAGTTCCAAAACGAAAAGCATGACGATCGCTCAAAGCAGGGCCCAGAAGCCAACACCCATGATATTGAACGTTCTGAAGTGGAAAAACCACGGCAGTTCGCGTTGGCCACAACCACCCTGCGCCAGGCGTGGCAGGAATTGCCTGAGATCACCTTTGTTGCAGACAATTTGTTGATTGAAGAAACCGAAGAAGGTTTGCACATCCAAATTGTGGACCAAGAAGGCCGCGCCATGTTCCCTGAAGGCTCAAAATATCCATACGAGGTCACCCGTAAAGCCATCGAAGTGATGACACCAATTCTGAAAAGCCTACCCAACCAAATCAAGGTCACGGGCCATGTGGCATCAGGCGGTGTTTATCAAACCCAAACCTATGGCAAATGGGATTTGTCGACCGATCGCGCCAATATTGTGCGGCGGGTGATGGAAGAGTTTGGCATGCCGTCCGAACGGTTCCACGCTGTTGTCGGCAAAGGTGAAAGCAAACCGCTCTTTCCGAACGATCCCTATCTTTCTGCCAATCAGCGAATCTCGATCCTGCTGATGAAGGAAGAGCCGCCGGTACCGATCGAGCTACGCCCCTAAATCATTGAGATAAGCGACGACTGCCGCCCGGTGCGTATCGGTTGCTTCTTCCAAAAACCGCAAAAACGCGTCCGTTTTCGCCGACTCGCTGCGCCGCTGATGATAAAGGGCCACGCGCCGTCCTCGATTTTCTTTGAGCTCCGGCAAAATGTGCACCAGCGCGCCGCTGCGCAAATGCGTGATCGCGTAATCAGCTGGCAGGTTGGCAATGCCCACACCCTGCAGCGCGCATTCATTCAGGGTCTTATAGCTATTGGTGCGAAAAACAGCCTGGCTTTCCACCTGCACGGTTTTATTTCCCAACATCATTTGCCACTTGTCCAATTTGCGCGGCCAGTCAAAATAGATCAGCCGATGTCGCGCCAAATCCTCAAACTGTCGCGGGGTGCCCGCTGCAGCCAAATAGTCCGGCGACGCCACCAAAAAATTTACATGCGGCACCAATTCTTGCGCCATAAATGGAGAATCCTGGCCGGGCGAAAGGGTGCGCACCGCTACATCAATATTGTGGCTGACCAAATCCAAATAGCGTCGATCCGTGTCGAAATCGATCATTAAGTCCGGATATTTCTTGCAAAAGGCGGGCAACTGCGCGCTTAAAAACCGCTCACTAAAGGCAACAGGCATAGTGACGTGCAACGTGCCCCGCACTTCGTCGCCAGTGCGCAAGCGGTCTTCGGTAACATCAATTTCCTGCAGAACGCGGCGCACCATGCGCAAATAATTTTGCCCCTCATCCGTCAGCACCATATGCCGCGTTGTCCGCCGAAACAAAACAGCCCCCAGCCGCGCTTCCAACTGGCCGATGGTTTTGCTCACCGAGGAGGCCGGCAAATTCATCACAATGGCTGCTTTGGCGAAGTTGCCTTCCTGCGCCACCGCGGAAAACACCCGCATTTGATGCAATTGATCTGTTCTTCTCGTCATCGCAATCCGCCGCCAACCAACTTCATTCATTCCATAACAGAACGAATATAGTGCAATGTGGCGCAATTGTCTGGCATTTAAATCATGAATAGACCGCGACAAAGGAGATTTTTATGTCACCCGCGTCGCAAATATCAAAAAGTCCGCCCACCTCAGCACTGTCAAATACCAGCCCTCAATTTGCCACGCCCCAAATGGTGTTGCTTGTGGTTGGCACACTGATCACGTCACTGGCCCAAGGCTTCATGCTGGTGGGCGTGCCTTGGCTCATTGTGCAGATGCCCGGCGGCACACCTTTGCTGGGCGCCGCCTCTTTTCTCATCAATATTTTGATTTTCTTTTCCGGCCCGCTGCTCGGCGCATGGATGGATCGGCACAACCGCAAAACAAGTTTCGTCGGCATTCGGGTCGTTGCCGCGCTTGGGTTGGTCATATCCGCAGCCCTCAGCCACCATGAGTTGACCCTGCCCTGGGCCTTCATATGCACGCTGACGCTCGTCAATTTTGTGGTGACATTTGATCAAAGCGCCCGAGTGGCCTATGCCCAAAGCTTGCTTGATCGCAGCAAATTCCGCACCATCAACACAATTTTTGAACTCCAAAACCAAGCAGGCAATCTGGTGGTGGGGGCCAGCATGGCCATGATCATCACCCACCTTTCGCCACAGATCATCATGTGGGGCCTGATGAGCTTGTTTTTCACCTCAGGCATCTTGCTGGCGCTGCTCCCCGGTTCACCACCAGTTGATCGGGACACACACCAACCGCTGCTCACCGCCCTGCGGGACGCCGCGCAATATCTTAAAACCCGTCCGCGTTTGGCTGTGTTGAGTGTGGTTAGCTTTGCTCCCTATATATGCGTGCAAACCGGAAACTTTCTCGTTCCCGTTCTTTTGGCACACACCTTGAACGGCACAGTGGAGGATTTTGCCCTGTTTGAAATCAGCTTTGCCCTTGGGGCGATCGGCGTTGCCCTTTCCGCCCGGGTCACAGCACGTTTCAGCCCCTTCGCTTTGATGTTGACGTCAATGAGTGCATTTACGCTGTGGTATCTCAGCCAAATTATCTGGCCGAGCATGTTGACTATTATTTGGTTTGCCTTTGTGGCGGGGTGGGGCAATTCCACCGTGCGCATCGCCCGCAACTCATGGCTGATGGATGAAGTCCCCGTCCAATATATGGCGCGCGTTCTCGCATTTCTCCAAACCACAATGATCGCCATGAAGATTGTGGCGCTCGGGCTGGCCACATGGTTTGCCACCAGCCTCAGCCCCTGGCATGCCCTCGCCATCATCGGCGTGGGCCAAGTCGTGGCACTTGGGGTGATGGTGATTGTCGCCTATCTCAAATATCAGCGTCGTCACACCGCTGCAAAGGCGACAATGATTTAGCTATTCCAACGGCTCAACGTTCAACACCGCACCGCTGGTGGCGATCACTTTAACGCGGGTTTGGGCTGGCATGTCCGGCCCTTCCACGCGCCACCAGCTTTCGCCAACCTTCATGCGGCCTTTGCCGTTCACAATTGGCTCATCAAGCGTATAAGTGTCACCGATAAATTTGGCGCCGCGCTTGTTGAGAAAAGGGTGATCTGATTTGCCACCACCGCCTTTGAAATAGAGCGTCCAAAGCGCTACCCCGGCGACGGAGAGCACACCAAACAACAACCATTGAAACTGCCAGTTTAAAAAGCCGGTAAAGGCTTGAATGCCCACCGCAATCGCGGCGAGACCAAACCAAACAATCACGCCGCCAGGCGCCATCAGCTCGACGCCCAACAGCAAAAAGCCACCAATAATCCAGGCCCAAGGGCCCAGATCAGTGAACCAATTGATCAATTCCATCTAGCCCTCCTTCTTGCCGCTATCCGGCACACGGCCTGATGTGCGGCGCTGGGACGAACCTTCGCCAAATGCTTCTTTCGCAATTTCTGCAACACCACCAATCGCGCCGATCAGATTTGCTGCTTCAAGCGGCATCATCAACACTTTCTGGTTTGGTGATTTGGCAATGCCTTCCAAGGCTTTGATATAGTTGTTGGCCACAAAATAGTTTACCGCTTGCACATCGCCAGCCGCGATAGCTTCCGACACCATCTGCGTGGCCTTGGCTTCCGCCTCGGCTGCCCGTTCCCGCGCTTCCGCATCACGGAACGCGGCTTCCTTGCGGCCTTCAGCTTCAAGCACTTGCGATTGTTTTTCGCCCTCGGCTTCCAAAATCGCGCTTTGACGGCGGCCTTCACTTTCCAAAATGGTGGCGCGTTTTTCCCGCTCGGCCTTCATTTGTCGGCCCATGCTTTCCACCAGATCAGCCGGAGGATCTATATCCTTTATCTCAATCCGGGTGGTTTTCACCCCCCATGGCGACACCGCCTGATCCACCACATGCAGCAACCGCGCATTGATTTCATCACGGTTGGACAGCAACTCGTCCAAATCCATCGAACCCATTACGGTCCGGATATTGGTCATGGTGAGGTTGAGGATCGCCACTTCGAGTTGGTTGACCTCATAACTGGCCGCTGCCGCATCCATCACTTGGAAAAAGTTCACGCCATTGACCTTCACCGTCGCGTTGTCGCGGGTGATCACCTCTTGCGAGGGCACGTCAAGCACGCGTTCCATCATGTTCATTTTGCGGCCGATGGCATCAACAAAGGGCACAATGATATTGAGGCCCGGCGTCAATGTGCGGGTATAGCGCCCAAAGCGCTCCACCGTATAATTATATCCCTGCGGCACCGTTTTCACCCCAGCGACCAGCACCAGAATGATCAGCACGACCGCCGCAATAATGGCTATTGAAAACCCGTCCATAACGCTTTCCCTCACGCAATTTCTTTAATTGATTGCGATCATTATGAAACGTTTGGCAGGGGAAAGAAAGCAGTTTATGCGCAGCGCATTGAGGGCGGTTAAACCCAGCCCTGCAACTCGCGGCGCACCACACTTTCAATCACATCGATACCGGGCTCTGTGGCATTGAGGCATGGAATATAGGCGTATTTTTCGCCCCCCGCTTCCATAAACTCTTCTTCGCCTTCCATAGCGATTTCTTCCAATGTTTCCAAGCAATCAACCGAGAAACCAGGCGTCAATATCGCCACTTTTTTCACGCCCAGACTCGGCAATTCTTCCAACGTTTTATCCGTATAGGGCTGCAACCATTCCTCCGGCCCAAAGCGCGATTGGAAGGTCACCATCATCTTATCTTCGGCCCATCCCAATTTTTCGCGCACCAAGCGCGTGGTCTTAAAGCATTGGCAATGATAAGGGTCGCCCTTCATCAAATAGCTTTTGGGCACACCATGATAGGAGGTGATCACCAAATCAGGCTTGAAGTCGAGATTTTCGAGGCCCTCAGTAATCGAATTTGCGATCGCGTCAATATAGGCAGGGTCTTCAAAATAGGCAGGCGCCGTGCGCACGGCTGGTTGCCAACGCATCTGTTTTAGATGATCAAAGGCTTTATCATTGGCCGTCGCAGTGGTGCTGGCGGCATATTGCGGATAAAGCGGCACCAGCAAAATCTTGTCGCACCCTTGCGCTTTCAACCGATCAATCGCTTCAGGCGTTGAAGGATTGCCATAGCGCATGCCAAAGTCCACCACCACATCATCATGGCCCTCAAGCCGCTTGCTCAGCTTTTCAACCTGCTCTTTCGCGATGACGCGCAGCGGGCTGTCATCATTTTTCATGTCCCAGATTTTATCATAGGCCGCGCCGGATTTTTTCGGGCGTGTGGTCAAAACGATAAGATTGAGGATCGGCCACCAGAAGGCCCGCGGAATTTCAATCACCCGACGATCGGACAGGAATTCCTTCAAATAACGGCGCATGGACCAATAATCTGTGGCATCAGGCGTCCCCAGATTGAGCAGCAAAACGCCAATCTTTTTCGGTTTAACTTCTGGATGATCCGGTGGAAGATGCGAAACCATAATGCCCCTTGCGTGCTGATGAATGGGATCGCAGAGCGTCACGGCGCATCAAAATGCGCGTCTGTCTGCCTGATCAATCCCCTACGTTCAATAAGCACATAACGCGATTTGGGTGCAACTGGTTCACAAAAAAAGGGCGGCCAATTGCCGCCCTTTCTCATAATTTATGCTCGTTTACTCAACTTTGGAGATGCGATCATCCGTTGTTGGCTCATAATCGCCACCCAATTTGGCGATGTAGTCAGCCACAACAACTTCAAGTCCTGGGCCATAGTCATAAGCGTTCATGCCATTCGTTTCAAAAACGCTATAACCGTCACCACCTGCACGCATATAATTGTTTGTGGCAACACCATATGTGGCTTCAGGATCAAGTGCTGCATAAGACCCATCGTCCTGCATCACTTCAACTGAAACAACGCGAGAACCAGGCTCAGCCTCTGGATCCCATGTGTATTTCATGCCGGCCACTTGTGGGAAACGACCTGCAACATCTTCAACTTGGCTCAACCCGTTTTCCAGCGCCGCAATCACGTCAGCACCTTTCAACTCAAAGGTCGCCAATGTGTTTTGGAATGGCAGCACTGTCAGCACTTCACCCATGGTGATCTCGCCTTCATCAATAGACGCGCGCAAACCGCCGCCATTTTGAATCACGATTTGAACACCCTGATCTTTTGTGCGGTCCAACATGGCTTCTGCCACCAGCACACCCATTGAACACACTTCAGCACGACAAACATTGCGGTCGCCATTGATTAGGCCAAGGCTATTGCCCACAACTTGTGCTTTGATTTCTTCAAGTGGTGCGGCCTTTTCCTCAATCAGTGCGGCCATTTCCTTGTCTTCCGGCACGCGAGCGTCCAGCAACCAAGGCGCACCTTCGGCTTCAATAACGTCGCCATTGTCGTCCCAAGTCACGCTCAACTCACCCAAATATTTGGTATAGGCATAAGCCTGCACAATCGGGACATTTTTGCCATTTGGCGCTTGCGCCATTGTTGGATATTCATCCAGCAATGTGTGCGAGTGACCGCCAACAATCACGTCAATGCCATCCACGGCTTCGGCAATCGCGATGTCGCGGTTGATGCCCACGTGAGACAGGAGAACAATCTTGTTCACGCCGTCAGCTTCAAGTTGTGTCACCAGCTTTCTGATAATGTCTTCCGCCTGAATAAACGGCACATTATCGCCTGGTGAAGAGGTTTCCGCTGTGTCTTCTGCCAACACGCCGATGATTGCGACTTTCTCGCCATCAATCTCTTTCACGATATGGGAGGGGACCTTGCCTTTCAGCAGCGGTTCATCGGCCAAATTGGTATTGGCAAACAAGACAGGAAAATCGACGGTATCGACAAATTCTGCCAGTTTTTCTGGCCCATCATCAAATTCGTGGTTGCCCACGGCCATGGCGTCAAAACCGATCATATTCATCAGCTCGGCGGCCAAGGCGCCTTTAAATGTCGTGTAAAACAATGAACCCTGGAATTGGTCACCGGCATCCAAAGTCAAAACATTGAAGCCAGCACCTTCCAAGGCGGAGCGACGGGTTTCAATGGCTGTCGCCACACGTGCCATACCACCAAAACATTCACCAGCGGCATTGTCTTCAGCACCGCAGCTAGAATCAAACCGGTTGATCGGCTGGATGCGCGAGTGCACGTCGTTAATATGCAAAATCTTGAGCGAAAAGTCCGCCAATGCGGGCGCTGCAAAGCTGGCAAGTGCCATGCCTAGCGTCAGCGCTAAAGCCTGTTTTTTCATTTTATAAAACCCTCCAAAGTTTATGATGCCCCCGGTTATAAGCCAGTCTTTGTTTCAGCTTTTTGACATTAGCCGCACTGGTCTTCGACGAGGTCCTCCCATGAGGCGCGAAATATGTCGCGCTCCCATGATGGGAAAAAGTTTAGGACAGTTTTATGACAGCCGCAACCGAATTTGACCGGTTGGAAAAATACACCGCTAGTTCGCTGTATTCGTGGTGACAATATAGCGATGCTTTTCACGCCTAAAATGCCGCGACAAATGCTTCATCAATGCTTCAATACGCTTTGCCTTGCGCAATTCAGGATGGGTCAAAATCCAAATCGGCATATAGCTTTCCCAGCCTAGCGCCGCGACAAATTGCAAGTCTGGCTGGATATCCCCCAACACTTTCGGTATCCGCGTCATCCCCAAGCCCGCCCGCACCAATTGCAACGCAACAATAAAATCCTCTGCCCGCGCTGCCACGCGCACATTCGGGCAATGCGCCTGCAATTTCTCCGGCACCGGCGCGGGCCAAGAATTAAAGGAGATAATCGGCACATCGCCGCTTAGGTCACCCTGCCCCAAGGCGGATTCTGCCAACCAGCGCGCCGAGGCATAAAAACCTGCATTTTGCTCCGTCAACTTTCGGCCCCACAGGGTTTCCGGTGGCCTGCGCGTCACCCGAATGGCCAGATCCGCTTCCCGTTGATGCAGATTGAGCAGGCTGTTATCGCCCACAAATTCCAGCAAAACTTTTGGATGCTCCGCTGCGAAGGCAGCCAAGCTATCGGCAAGCGGCCGGTCAATCAATGCCGGGGGAATGGTCAATCGAATGGGTCCGCTCAAATCCTGTTCGTGCACCACCAATTGCCGTTCAAGCGAATGAAGCTCCGGCTCCACCCGCCGTGCATGGTCTAGGATGACTTGCCCCGCCGCCGTCAGCTTTAGCCCGGCGGGCAAGCGTTCAAAGAACGCAATTTGCGCATCAGCCTCCGCGCGCGCCAAACGCCGCGAAATCGTGGCATGGGTCACCCCCATATGACGCGCCGCACCTGCCACGCCACCATGTCGGTCGATGGCCAGCATCAACCGCAACACATCCCAATCCGCGATCAGACTACTATTTTCGTACATAGATTGTACTGAGATAGCCAATTCCGCACAAAGTCAAGCGCTGCTATTTCAGGGGTGGAACCAAAAGGAGAGATAAAATGGCTCATTACGCATTGGTCACCTTGGTGATAAAAGATCAGGAAAAACTGGCGGCCTATCTGAAAGTGGGCGGCCCCGCCGTCGCAAAACATGATGGCAAAGCCATTGCTGGCGGCCCCGAAAGCCTGGCCCTTCAAATCCCTCATGGGGAAACAAAAGGTGTGGTGCTAGAATTCCCTTCCGCAGACCACATCACCGCATGGCTTGATGACCCTGAATTGGCTAATGTGCATGCATTGCGCAATGAAGCGGCGGATACAACAATCCTCTCATTGCCCAGCATCGGCTAGCGCATAAAAAAGGGCAGCGCCAAAGCTGCCCTTTTCAATCTTATTGTTCCAATGAACCTTAAACCTGCTCACCCAGCTCGTCGCGCCAGCTGTGCTTTGGCTGATAGCCGAGCATTTTTTTCGCCTTCGCGTTTGAATAGAAGGTTTCCTCCTCGCCCATCTCAGCGCAGGGCACGCCCTGATAAAAGCGCTCGAGCAACTCTTTGGTGCTGGCACCAACCGAATGATCGTCATTGGACACATTGAAGATTTCATAACCCAGCCCATCTGTCGCCAGGCATTGATCGACCATATGGCCCAAATCCCGCGCATCAATATAGGCAAAAAAGTTGCGCCGCCGCAGGGCCGGGTCGGCCAAATAGGCGGGGAAATTCTGCTTATACTCATGCGGTTCAATCACATTATTGATCCGCAGCCCATAAATATCAAACCCGGAACGCCGTTGAAAACTGCGGGCTGTGACCTCATTGGCCACTTTTGACATGGCATAGCTATCTTCAGGCACCACGGGATGCTCTTCATCGACAGGCAAATAGTCCGGCTTGCGTTCCCCATCGGCAAAGCACACGCCATAAGTTGTCTCTGACGAGGCAAAAATGATCTTTTTAACCCCAAACTTCACCGCCGCGTCGATTACATTATATGTGCCCAACGTATTGACCCGATAGCACTCATTATCAGATGTCAGCAAAAGCCGTGGGATCGCTGCGAAATGCACAACCGCGTCAAATTTTGGCACGCCAGTGCCGGGCTCCAACTCGTCGAACCCCGCATAACTCGCCATTATATCAAACATCTGTCCCGCATCGGTAATGTCAGCAATGCGATTATCCACGCCCTCAAGGTCGAGCGGCACGCGATCCACATTCAGCACCCGATGTCCCTGCGCCAGCAAATAGGCCACCGCATGTTTGCCCGCCTTGCCTGAACCGCCTGTAAATAAAATCCGCATAACCATTCTCCTTTGTTCGCCACTTCATCGCAGCACAGATTTTGCCCCGCAACAAGTCGACATACTCACGCAGGATCATGCATATTTGCCGTCAAATGTAAACGATTGCACAACCTCTTGCGCCAAGAGCTCACCCCTCAGGCGGTTAGCCCCTTAACTCATCTTTTTCGCTTTTTCTGCCGCCGCCAGCAGCCCATCGCTGATCGCCTCCGACAAATCAGATTCGATCATATTGGTCAGCCCGGCAGCCGTGGTGCCCGCATAGTCAACCATAGCCTGCACCTGTTCGGCAGGTGTAGCTGCATCTTCCGCCAACATGCGGCCACTGGCCAAAAACAATTGCCGCACCGCACGGTCCGCAATATCCGGCGCAATGCCATGCTTCACCGCATGATCCACCATGCATTGCGCATAATAGGCCACAAAGCCCGGCACAGGCCCGGTCATCGCCGTGAAATGATCGAGATGCGCTTCTTCATCCAGCTCATCTGTTTTGCCTGTAGCGCTGAAGATTTTATGGACCACGGCCCGATCTTCCGGTGTCACCTCCACGTTCGCCACCCACGGCGAATAGGCCAACCCGTTGGCCGCCGCCGGGCTGCTCATCGCTCGCACAATGCGAGTGGCCGCCGTCGCTTTTGCGATATCATCGATGGTGATCCCGGCCATCACCGACATCACCAACTTACCGGAGGCATCAATCTCAAGCGCTTTAAACTGCGCTGGGGGTACGCTCAGAATAACAATGTCGCACGCCGCCACCAACTGCTGATTGTCGCTGGTGACATGCACATTTTCATGGGAGGCAAATTCCGGCGCGGCACCACTTCGATTGGAGATCCATAATTCCAGATCGGCAAACGGCTTTTGCTGCAACAGCGCTTTCGAAAGGGCGCCACCCAGTGCACCCGAACCGCCAACAAGGCCAATACGCGTGGTCATATCTATCTCCTCCCAGATTATGCTACCCCCAAAGGGCGCTCATCAGCAGAATGGTGCCAAACCCGAACACCGTAAAGGCCCCCACCAGCTCAGCAGTGATCAGCACTTCGCCCCAGATTTTGCCGCCCTTTTGCTCCTGCGCCCGCACAAGGTCCTTGAAGTAAACCGCAAGACTGGCCAGCACCGAAACAGTGATGGCCGTGCCCAACCCCATCAAAAAGGTTGCCGCAATGCCCGCAGGCAGCAAATCTTGGCTCAAGGCAAAGGCCAGCACCACCAGCGCGCCGGAACAGGGCCGCAAGCCAACAGACATCACCAAGCCGACTTGTGCCTTCCAGTCGCGCCCGGCAAACTGCTTTGGCTCGGGCGCATGATTGCAATGATCACAGTTTTCCGCATCATGATCCGGGTGATCATGGCCATGATGATGGTGGTGGTGCGCATGGCCTTTGCCGCCAAAGCGTGGAGCCAGCTTGCGCCACACCAAATAAATGCCCAACAGCATCACCAAGGCATAGGAGCCAACGGCCATCCAATGCGCGGCATCCGACATGGCAAAACTGGTCAACCGCAACAATCCGGCTGCCACCAGCACAAACGTCACCGCCACCACAGATTGCATCATCGCCGCCGCAAAGCTGATCAAAATGCCCTGCCGCAGTTCGCGTTCGCTGGCGACCATATAAGAAGAGATCACCACCTTGCCATGGCCCGGCCCCGCCGCATGAAAAACACCATACAAAAAGCTCAGGCCGCCCAGCGCCCAAAAGCCGTTCCAATCATCTTTTAAAAATTGCAGCGCTTCGGTCAGAGCTTGGTAAAACGCTTTTTGCTGGGTGTTAATCCAGCCCAAAATGCCCGTGGTTGAGCCGCCCATATTCGGCTCTTGTGGCGGGGCCACAAACGGGCTACCGCCGCGGCGCCCCACATTTGATGTCGCCGGGGCCGCGTCAGCTTCCTCGCCATCACAGCGCACCACAAGCACATTGGCCAGATTTTTCGCCGCTTCGGCCAAATGCTCAGGCAATTGCAACACGTCAGGGCCCAATGCAAACAATTCTTCTTCCAGCTTTGGATCAATCGGACGCGGGCCGTTCACTTCAAGGCTGCACCCTTCTGGCGCGCCAACCAACTCCGCCGCATCTTCCTCGGCAAAAGTGAAGGCCACATAATATTCGGGGTCACCCACTTCAATTTCAAACGCCTGCCGCACCGGCTGCGGCACCGTAAAATCCAGCGTGAACGAAAGGATCAGATTGGTGCCATCAAACACCATGCGGGCATCGCGGCCGCGCGCAATTTCTGCATTGCCGCGCCCCTCACCCGCAAAGGTGTAATAGCTATATTCGGCCAGCCCGATCATATTGTCGTCGGCCAGCGGTTGCAGTTCTTCAGGGCTGACCTCGCCGTCGCCATCAGTGTCCAAACCCTGCACAGCCCAAGCCGAATAAAGCGCATCAAAATTCCAGCGCTGCCGCACCCCGGCAATCTCGCCCTGTTCGTTGAACAACACATCCACTTGCGCGTCGGCAAATATGTGCGGATGGGCAAAACTGGCGCTCGCGCCTGCCACCAAAAGCCAAACGGCAGCCATCACAACACGCATATATGCCGACAAAGATTGAACTGACTGAATCATGAAGTCCCTAACAATAAGCTGCGCTGGCTTTTGCCAGGCAAATGCGGCCAAAATCAGTAATAACATTACATACCGTGATTTGCGGCTGTAGGCCAAGAGCCAAATTGCACCATCGGATAGCCGCTAAGGTTTTGAAACCATTAATTCTTTCGACATTCCCTATTAACGATATTGCGCAAGGCTTGTTTCCACACTGCCACACATAGGCTAAAAAAGGAAAATGGCGCTAAAATTTGAAAAAACATTGAGCTATCAATTTATGCAGCTGGGGGCCATTGCCCGCCAGGAAGCATTAGCGCCTTTGCGCATGCACGGTTTGCAGACTGGCGATGACGTTATTCTGTTTTGGTTGGCGGACCAATCGCGCATGACCCTTGAAGATATGCGTATCGGACTAGATATGCCCCCGCATCAATTCAATGCCCTGATCGACCGCCTCGACAGCGCGAAAATGCTCGAAAGCCAGGCCGACGAAACTGACGGCACCATCCATCTATTTCTATCGGCCATCGCCCTTAACGTGCTGCAGGACATCCATAAAAACCTAAAGACCCTCGATAAAGAGCTGACCGCAGAGCTAAGCGCACATAAGACCAAGAAGCTGAAAAAACTTCTGAGCAAAATCAGCAATCTGTTTTGACAAAACTGATCAGGTTTGGTTCTCTCAATGTCCAATTGGAGAACGCCCATGCTGTCGACGCCACTTTATATTCTTGATCTGATCGGCGTGGCGGTGTTCGCCACAACCGGCGCCTTGGTCGCCTCCCGCAAACAAATGGATATAATCGGCTTTGTGCTGTTGGCCACGCTCACTGGTGTCGGTGGCGGCACCTTTCGCGACCTTATTTTGGGGCGCACCGTATTTTGGACCATTGATCAAACCTATTTGATCACCTGCTTTGCCATCGCCATCATCGCATTTTTCGCGTCGCACCTGATCCAGCGCCGCTATATCGCACTTTTGTGGCTCGATGCGATCGGCCTCTCTGCCTATGGGGTGATGGGCGCACACATTGCCACCCAAAACGGCGCGGGCTTCTTCGTCGCCGGGGCCATGGGCGTCATGACCGCCACCTTCGGCGGCATGATCCGCGATGTGGTTAGCGACGAAAATGTGCTGATTTTACAAGAAGAGATTTACGCCACAGCCGCTCTGGTCGCCGCCTTTGCCTATTTGGGCCTGACCTATCTGGGCATCCCCCCGCTTTACGCCGCAAGTGCAGGCACCGCGCTAGGGCTCGTCGCCCGCGGCGGCGCGATCATATGGCATTGGCAATTGCCCCGCTACAAGCCACGCGAAGGCCGCGAATATTGATTATTCAATCGATGCCGATTTGATGATTACAAAAATATCGCCGCCGGGAGCCAAGCCTAAATCGGCCACGGTTTTCGCCATCACCCGCGCGCGGATATTGGCCTCACCCACTTTGACAAAAATATCCGTGGTCGAAGGATCAATCGCCTCCATCTGCTGAATACGGCCTGTCAATTGATTGCGGGCGCTGATGCCCTCTAGCCGCGTTTTGGCCAGCATCACATCACGCGCCCAGATATTGAGCTGCACCGCCCGCCCAATCTCCAATCCGCGATTGGCCACCTCCAGCATCTGCCCGCCAATATTGATCTGCGCCAAACCATAATCATCGTCCAGCGCGGCCACATGGCCGGTGACACGGCTGAGCAAATGCGCATCAGACCGCAAAGCCAAAATGTCCTGCGTCGGCCCGTGCGCGACAATTTTGCCCGTTTCAATCACCGCGATATTGTCGGCCAAGCGTGCTGCCTCTTCCATGGCATGGGTCACATAGAGCACAGGGATATCAAGCTCGGCAAACACATCGCGCAAAAACGCGATCATCGCCTCACGCTTGGCCGGGTCCAGCGCCGTCAGCGGCTCATCCAGCAACAGCGCATCCGGATTTTGATGCAACGCCCGCGCCAACATCACCCGCTGTTTTTCCCCGCCCGACAAATCATGCGGTTGCCGCGCCAGCAAATCATTGATGCCCAACCGCGCCGCCAACGCCACCAAATCACCTTGGCGCTTTAGCCGGATATTCTCTTCAACCGTCAGATGATCCAACAAGCGCGGTTCTTGAAAAACCATACCCAAATGCCGACGATGCGGTGGCACTGCTTTGTTGCCACCACTCAATGCACGGCCAGCCAATTCGATTGTACCGTGGCTCGGCTCCAGCCCGACCAAAGCCCGCAATAATGAGGTTTTGCCCGCTCCAGACGGGCCAACCAGCGCTGTGACGCCCGCACCCGCGTTCAGTCGCATGTCAAATTGCCGCATGCCGCGCGAAAACTGCACATCGATCTTAAACATGGCGCACCGCCCGTCGCCCGGTCAGCCGACGCTCCAGCCAGGACAGCAAAAATTCTGAACCCCAAATCGCCAATCCCGAAATGCCAATCGAGACAAGACAAAGCCAAAGCACCAATTGGCCTTGATCAAAAGCTTGCAACGCGGAATGGATCGCCAAGGAAAGAGTTTGGGTTTCCCCCGGAATATTGGCGACAAATGTGATGGTTGCGCCAAACTCGCCAAGGGCTTTGGCAAACCCCAGCACGCCACCAGCCACCACACCGGGCAAGGCACTCGGCGCATAAAGCGTGATAAACCGTTGCCATGGCGTCAGCCCGGCCACGGCCAGCGCCTCATCCAGATCTTTGGACACATGCTCAAAACTCAACCGGATCGGCCGCACAATCAGCGGCAGTGCCACCAACCCGGCCGCCAACGCTGCTCCAGCCACGTTAAAGGCAAAACTGATGCCCAACGGCGCCAACAATTGCCCCACGGCCCCCTTCGGCCCAAAAAGATAAAGCAGCACCAGCCCGGTCACCACCGGCGGCATCACCAAGGGCATCATCACCACAACGGAGAGCAACCGCCGCCCAAAAAACCGCTTTGTCGCCAAAACATAGCCAAGCACAAAACCCAATGGCAGCGCCCAGATCAGCGCAAACAACGCCACCTTGAGCGACAATCCGACAATGGTGAGAAATTCTGCCACGACCTACTCGCTTGGTTGAAACCCAAATTCAGCAAGAAGCCTATGGCCTTCATCGCTTTGGATAAAGGCCAAAAACGTCGCGATGTCCGCATTGTCTGGTGCATAGTTCACCGCCCAATAGCGAATGGGCGGATGCGTATCCGCCGAAAAACGATAGGCAATATCAAGATCCAGCGCTTTTGCGTCGGACGCGTAGACCACGCCAAACGCAGCCGCGCCGCTTTGCACAAACCGCGCCGCGCTGCGCACATTCTGTGCCGCCGCAATATGTGGCGACAAGGCCGTCCAAAGCGCTAAATGTTCAAGCGCCGCCTTGGCATAAATCCCAGCGGGCACATGGTTCGGGTCGGCCATCGCCAACCGTTCCGTGCCCAGCAATTGCGGCAAAGCATCAATCGCGACAGCGCCCTTTTGGTAACTCACCAACACCAGTTCGTTGGCAAATAGCGGGGTCAGCAATTGATCCATCGCCACATGGTCGGCCCATTGCTGATTGGCAGAGATAAAGAGATCAGCCGGGGCCCCCGCCTCAATCTGGCGCGCCAGCACAGAAGAGCCGCCCGCCACAATTGTCACGTCAACCTCTGCTTCTGTTGCAACCTGTTCTGCAAAATCAATCAGGCTCGACGCGACAAATATTTTGGGGCTGGCTTGGGCACAAAGCGCGCCCAAGCCCAACATCACCATAATAAATGCCGCCACAAAGCGCTTCATTTAGGCGTCGCGCAACCGGGCCGCTGTTGCCGCCAGATTTTTGATATGCTCAAAATCGCCATTGGCAATCGCATCATTGGGCACAACCCAAGAGCCGCCGACACAGATCACGTTGGACAATGACAAATAGTCCCGCGCATTCTGCACGCTCACGCCACCTGTGGGGCAAAACTTCAGATCTGGTAATGGCGATCCAAAGCTCTTCAACAGCTTCGCACCACCGACAGCCTCGGCTGGAAACAGCTTTAAGCGCTGATAACCCAGTTCAGCTGCGGCCATCGCTTCGGTTGCTGTGCTGATGCCCGGCAAAAGCGGCACATCAAACTCCAACGCGTCCTCAAGCAATTTTGGCGGCGCACCGGGCGACACCATAAATTGCGCGCCGGCCTCTATGCTTTTCTCGATGTCAGCTTTTGTGCGCACCGTGCCAGTGCCCACATAGGCGCCATCAACGCTGGCCATTTTCTCCACCACTTTTAGGGCGTTTGGCGTGCGCAAAGTCACTTCCAGCGCGGGCAAGCCGCCCGCCACCAATGCCTTGGCCAAGGGAATCGCTGCATCCACATCATCTAGAATAATGACAGGGATAACGGGGGCAGCGCCCATAATTTCATCGAGTTTTGCAATATTTTGCGCCATATGATCGGGACCTCATTGGGCTGGTTTTCAAGGGACGGAGCCACAATCGTGGCCACTCCCTTTCGATTACCACAAACCAAAGATTGAAATACACCTCAAAAATACCTAAGTTCCACCCAACTTTGCTGCTGAAAGGGCGAAAGATGGTACAATTGATCAATGCGTTGACCCCACTGGATGAGGCGCGCGCAATCTTGAGCAAAGAGTTCGACCTCAAATTCACCAAAGCGGTCGAAAAGGAAACGGCGGACATTTATGAACATGTCAAAGACCGGATTCCCGAAATTGAATGGCAGTTTTACGCGCCGCTGATCCGCGAGATCAACAAGCTGAAGCGCGAAAAAGATGCGGTGATTCTGGCGCACAACTATCAAACGCCACAAATCTTTCACGGCGTCGCCGATTTTGTGGGCGACAGCTTGCAGCTGGCGATTGAGGCCACCAAGGTAAAGCAGCAAACCATCATTCAGTGCGGTGTGCACTTCATGGCGGAAACCTCAAAGTTGCTGAACCCTGAAAAAACAGTTCTGATTCCAGACAGCCGCGCCGGCTGTTCACTGGCTTCTTCCATCACGCCCGAAGATGTGATGGCCATGCGCGCGCAATATCCTGGTGTGCCTGTGGTGACCTATGTGAACACGTCAGCAGCCGTGAAAGCGGTGACTGACATTTGCTGCACCTCCTCCAATGCGCTCGACATTGTTGAAGGGTTGGACAGCGACACCGTGATGATGATCCCGGATCAGTTTTTGGCGCAGAACACCGCCAAGAAGACCAAAAAGAAAATCATTACCTGGGCCGGGGCATGTGAAGTGCACGAAACCTTCACCGCCAAAGATATCGAAGAATTGCGTCAGGCCTATCCGACCGCAAAAATCATCGCCCACCCCGAATGCCCGACCGAAGTGATTGATGCATGTGATTTCTCCGGCTCCACCTCCGGCATGATCAATTGGGTTAAAACCGAGCGCCCTGCCAATGTGGTGATGGTGACCGAATGTTCCATGTCCGACAATGTGGCAGCGGAAACACCCGGCGTGCAGTTCCTCAAGGGCTGCAACATCTGCCCACACATGAAGCGCATCAATTTGGAAAATGTGCTTTGGTCATTGCACACCGGCACGGAAGAAGTGACCGTTGATCCCGAGATCGCGGAAAAAGCCCGCGGCGCTGTGGAACGCATGATCAATTTTGGCAAAGATAAAAACGCCACAAAGAAATAAATTCAGTTCAATCTGAACAGCAAAAGCCGGGGCATTGCTCCGGCTTTTTTGTGCCGATGCCTTAACCCTTTGCTGTGCCCGACCCGTTAGGCTGCCTCAAACGAAAAAGGACGGGCCATGACATTCTGCTCAACATCCAAGCCGCTTTCGCTTTTTGCAGCCCTGGCGTTGTTTTTCGCATCTCTAAGCGCGCCGCAACAAAGCTTTGCTGGCACTGAATTTGAGGTCGAGGGCAATATTGTGCACATGGATTATGAGATCACCTCGCGCACCTACAATCAGTTTGTGCGCCTGCACCAAAAAAACCCGCAGGTCGATACCATTTTGATGCATGAGATTGATGGCTCCACCGACGACGAGGTGATGATCAAGCTCGGCTATTATTTGCGCAAACATGGCTTCAAAACCATGCTGCATTCCGAATCGGAGATTTATTCCGGTGGCGTGGATTTGTTTCTGGCAGGGGTGGAGCGCACCATGGAACGCGGCGCCATTATTGGCGTTCATTCCTGGAGCGATGGCGAACGCGACGGCGCAGACTACCCCCGTTCTTCGCCCGAACATGATATGAACCGCAACTACATCAAGGCCATGTTGGGGCGGGATGGGTTCTACTGGTTCACCCTTGAGGCCGCACCAGCCGATGATATTCACATCATGAGTGAGGGCGAAATTCGCAAATACCGATTGCTGACAAAACCCATCGGCGCCCGCTAAAGGCGACTAGGCCTTTTTCAAAAACTCAGTTCTAAGCACAATGGTGGATTTGCCAATCCGGCATTCCACTTCGCTGTCCTTATTGGTGGTGCGAATATTTTTAATCGCCGTGCCGCGCTTTAGCGTTTTTGACATGCCCTTCACCTTCAGATCTTTGTTGACCTGAACATTGTCGCCATCTTCAAGGGCTGCCCCGTTACAATCTTTTGCACTCATTAAAAAGCCTCGCTCTAATTAATGGAGCGAGGCTTAAAGCATAAATTCGAAAATGTCGCCGATTAAATTATTCAGGCGCGCCATCTGGCCAAAATTCAGGGTCCCACGACACTTCTACCCCGTAAAAAGGTACGGTGGAGATCGCCATTTTGGCCGACCCATCGGTCACCTGCCGCGAATGCGACAGATAGATCATGGTGTTGTTTTCTCGATCAAAGATGCGGTTCACCACCAGCTTCTTCCAAAGGAACGAGCGACCATGTTTGAACACTTCTTCGCCATCCTGGTCCAGCTCAATATCACCAATCACAATCGGGCCGGTGGCACGACAGGCGATTGAGGAGTTTGACGGATCTTCGAACCAATTACCCTTGGTCAGCCGATCAATCATGCCCCGGTCAAAATAGGCCAAATGACAGGTGATGCCGCTGACTTCACGGTCATGCACCGCTTCGATCACAATATCATTGCCAACCCAGTCGACGCCAATCTTGCCCGCTTCTTCTGCTTGTGCGCCGCCCGCCATCAGGCCGATGGCCGCAAAGCCTGCCATAATCAATCGCTTCATGTCACACTCCATTCAATTCCGTTCCCCCATAGATGGGCACCAAACCCCATATTGCAACCCGCAATGTCAATGGGACGACAAACGTCCAGTAATATCTTTCAACCGCAAGGCTTCCTGATAAAAAATCGGCAACCCAACCACCACTTCAATATAATCAAACACATACATGATGGTGGTGATCTTTTGCCCCGGCGAAATCGTGCTGTTGTCGACAATGAAATAGATCGACCCCAGCAACATGGCAGCCAGCACCACCCACACCAGCGAAAAGTTCACGGTTTCCAAATCCGAAAGCCGCACCCGCCAGCGCATCAAACGCCGGAAATGGCGATCCACTTTGCCCACATCTTGCAAAGCTAAGGTGTCGAGCTGCCGTTCATATTCGTCATTTTGCCCTTTATTGAGCCGCAAATAGGCGCCGCCGCTAATCCAATAAATGGCAACAACCAAAATGAAGGTCACAAAGCACAGCCCCATCACCCGCATATCGATGCCGAACACCACGACCAAAATACCGACAAACATAATGCCCGTGAGAATGAGCGTGGGCAGCGATTGCTCCAAAAACTCGACCAGCTCACCGAGCAGATTGACCCGCGCCACAGTCTTGGACATGGGCAGGTTTTTCGCCTTCTCCCGCGCCACAAGGCTATTGCTCAAATCTCGCTGTATGGCCGAATAGGCGCGCGTATCGTAAAAGCGCCGCGCGCTGCCGATAACAATGAGCGCGACAATTAACACGCCCAACTCAATAAGGCCGGAAAAGCTTTGTCGGTTTAGCGCATCCACCGAACGGCCAATGCACAATGGCAAGAGCAATGTAAGCAGCGCTTCCAACACCAGCAGCGTCCACGTGATCAAGACTTTGGGAAAGTAGGCAGCACCTACCGCGCGCAAGGATAAGCCATTGCGCCAAACGCGTTCAATGTGTGTCATTGTAAATTCCTATATATTCAAAAAACAAAACGAACTGGCCGCCACAAAACCCATGCAACGGCGCAATTCACCACGATCTAATCGAATATATAGTATTCATAGAATGATCATTCTATTAATTTCTAAACTTAGTTAAAATCAACGGGCCAGCGTTCATCAAACCCGATAAAGTGCGGCACGTTGGACCACATCATCTCGCCATCGCCGCCTGATTGATCCGACCTGCCGCCCTCTCAGGCTCGCGGTCCAATCCGCGCGGTGAGGCGTTACACCCTTCCCAACCCAAAACAATGTATGTATCTATACATGCTGATCGTTTTTTTGCGCCTATTGTGAGGTGCCGCAAGGGTATCAACTCGCCTATGACTATTTATGACAATGTATTGAATGCAGAAGGCGCACTTATCGTAGGTGCGGGCCTTGCAGGTTTGTTTTGCGCCCTAAAACTGGCCCCGCGGCCCGTCACTGTTTTGTCGCCAAAACCATTGGGCTTGGGCGCGTCATCGAGTTGGGCCCAGGGCGGCGTGGCCGCCGCAGTGGGCAAAGGCGATAGCGCCGAAGCCCACGCCCGCGACACAGATATTGCAGGCGCTGGCATTGTCGATTTTGAGTTGGCCGAGTCGGTGGCCGCCGAAGCCGCCGAACGCATTGCCGATCTGGCCAAATGGGGCACCCCCTTTGATCGCGACGCGGACGGACAATTTGTGCTGTCAAAAGAAGCCGCCCACTCCGTCAACCGGGTGGTCCGCGTTTCCGGGGATCGGGCGGGCCGCGAAATCATGGCGGCCCTTATTGAAGAAGTGCGCAACACCCCGTCTATTCGCATTGTTGAAGGCATCACGGCAGTCGATCTGGCCCGCGCCGATGGCCGGGTCATTGGTGTCTATGCCCGTAAACTGGGCGACCGTTATGCCGAACCCGTTCTGATCCGCGCCCGTGCCACCGTGTTGGCCGCAGGTGGCTTGGGCGGCCTTTATGCTGTGACCACCAACCCGCCAGGCGTACGTGGCCACGCCATGGGCATGGCAGCCCGCGCAGGCGCTTTGATTGCCGACAGCGAGTTTGTGCAGTTCCACCCCACGGCCATGGCTGTGGGGCAAGACCCGGCGCCCCTGGCGACTGAAGCCTTGCGCGGCGAAGGCGCAATCCTTGTCAATGACAAGGGCGAGCGCTTTATGCTCGACATTCATAAGGATGCTGAATTGGCCCCGCGCGACATTGTCGCCCGCGCCAATTTTCGCCAAATCCAACAAGGCCACAAAGTCTTTTTGGATACACGCGCCGCCCTCGGCACCCGCATCTATGAAGCCTTCCCCACCGTCGCCAACTATTGCAAAGAATCTGGCATTGACCCGGCAACTGATATGATCCCGGTCACCCCGGCAGCCCATTTCCATATGGGTGGCGTGAAGGTGGATGATCGCGGCCGCTCGTCTCTGGCGGGTCTTTGGGTGTGTGGCGAAGCCTCGTGCACTGGCCTGCATGGGGCCAACCGCTTGGCCTCCAACTCGCTGCTGGAAGCGGTGGTGTTCGGTGCGCGAATAGCAGAAGATATTTCTGGCCTTGAACCAATTAACAAGAGCCTGCCCCCCTATCTCGGCATTGAGTGGGATGAAGAAAAGGGCCAGGAAGCGGAGCGCATATTGCGTAATCTTACAGCCGTGCAACAATTGCGTCACATCATGACCAATCATGTCGGCGTAGAGCGCTCAGAACAAAGTTTGAAAACTGCGCTGCGGGAAATTCGTGAGCTTGAAGAAAATGCCCGCGACGTCACCCGATCATATTTAAACATGACCACATCGGCCACTTTGGTGGCTGCAGCCGCATTGCAGCGCACGGAAAGCCGCGGCGGACATTATCGCTCTGACTATCCTGAAAAGAACCCCAAGTTCAAAGACCACACCACGCTCACCATCACCGAAGCGCTAAAAATAAGGGACGCTTGCTAAACAAGCGCCCCTCCCAATTTCATCATAAAATCTTTAGCCGCGCTAAACGCTTGGGTCTTGTGCAGCCAGCTTTTTGATCTGCGCTTCCCGATGGGCCCGTTCCGCCATCAGCTTTTTCTGATAACGGCCCTGCACAACATCCACGGCCACCATCACAAACAGCACGAAATAGAAGGTTGATTTGGCCATCGGCACAATCTCATAGCCAAACAATCTCAGATGCGCCAAATGCCCGCCTTCGGAAATCAGCAAGATACCGACAAGCAACAGGATGAAGAGGCCGAGCACTTGGTACATGCGGTTGCGATCTAAAAATTCCGCCACATAGTCGGCCAAAACGATCATCAACACGCCAGACCCGACAATGGCCACCGCCATCACCCAAAACACGTCTGTCAACGCGATGGACGACAATACACTATCAAATGAAAACACCGCATTCATCGCGACAATCCAGAAGATGGTGGCCGCAACTGAACGCGTTTTTTTGTGTTTATCCTGGTCATGCAAATCATGCACCGAGATCAAATGATAAATCTCTTGAATGGCGGTATACATAATAAAGCCGCCACCTATCAGCACGATAAAGGCGTGCACATTCATTTCAGTTTCGATAAAGCCGGGCAGTTCAATCGCAAAAAATGGCGCTTGAAAAAGCTCAATCATCCGCACCAGCAAAAACAGCAGCACAATCCGAAGGGCAATGGCAATGCCAATGCCGACCCGGCGCACATAGGCCTGCTTTTCTTTCACCACCTGTTTGGATTCAAGCGAGATATATAAAAGATTGTCGAACCCCAGAACCGCTTGCAACGCAATCAGCATGGCAAGGGTGAACCAGTTTTCAAGCGAGAGGAAACTTTCCATGTGCAGTGCCCAACTTCATCAATTTTCGTTCAGGGTTTTCGCCAACTTAGCCTAGCGGTCTGAAAGTGCAAGCTTTAGGCCCAAAAATCCAAACGTGCCGGCAAAGCCACGGCGCAACCAAACCAGCACACTGGGCCGCGACAAAACAAAGTCCCGTGTTAGCGCCGCGCACGCGCCATAAGCGACAAAAACCACAAAGGTCATTGCCATAAACACGGCTGCCAAACTCAGCATAAGCGGTGTTGGATTGACGACAGACGCCGGCACAAACTGCGGCAGAAAGGCAAGGAAAAACAACGACAATTTGGGGTTCAAAACATTCAGCAATGCCCCATCGCGAATGGTTTTATATGTACTTTTTACATCCGGCGCTTTTTCAACATCCAGCGCCCCGCCTTCGCGTAAAATGCCCCAGGCCATATAGAATAAATAGGCTACACCCGCATATTTGATCACTTGGAAGGCCAGCGCGCTGGTGTGCAAAATGGCAGCCAACCCAACCACACTCGCCAAGGCGGCGGGCACGATCCCAAGCGTACAACCTACCGCAGCCATAACGCTCATCTTAAAGCCGCGAGAAAGGCCGATGGCCAATGTGTAAAGCACGCCAGTGCCCGGCAAAATCACTACAACCAATGAAGTCAGAAAAAATTCCAAAGTCATAATATCTCTTTTCGTATCTCAAAAAAATCGCTACTCGGCATCGAGCAAATATGTAGCCAAGGCTTTCATATCTTCGTCGGTCCAATGCGTCAGCGATTCATTGACCACTTCGCCCATCGTGCCGCCAAGCGTATCAAACTCTGGCGTAAAACCACCCGTAAGTGCATCAATCAGCGTCGCCTCGTCCCACCCTTCAGCTTTCAAGCTCGCCGCATCAATGGGTGGCACAAAGGCCCCGCCGGTGCCACCGCGCACGCCTTTGAACAGCTGTGTTACATCAGATGCCCCCAGCATATTGCGGGGCGTATGGCAGGCGCCGCAGTGCGCCGGGCCGTTGGCCAAATAGGCACCGCGATTCCAAAGCGCTGATTTATCCGCATTTGGCGCAAAGCGCTGTGGCGTGAGGAACAAGTTCTTCCATCCCAGCATCGCCAGGCGAATATTGAACGGAAAGCCCACATTATGATCGGGCGCTTTTTCAGCAATCGGGGCAGTCGCCATCATCGCCGCATAAAGATCGACAATGTCCTGATCGCTCATCAGGGTGTAATTGTCATACGGAAATGCAGGGTAATAATGTTTGCCATTGGGGCCTTCACCCACACTCATGGCGCGCGAAAATTCTTCAAGGCTCCACTTGCCAATGCCCGCGTCTGGATCGGAAGTGATGTTAGGCGGCACAAAATCACCAAACGGCGTTTTCAACGGGGCACCACCAGCCAATGTGGCCCCATTATTTTTAAGGTCCGTGTGGCACGCCACACATCCCCCAAGCCGCATGACATAATTGCCCCGGGCCACGTCAGCCGTCAGACTCAAATCGCGCTCAGGGCCGTCTATCGGTCGCAAAAAGTAGAAAGCGGCAGCACCGCCGACAACTATGCCAAGTACAATGATGACCGCCAGCAATCGCCGCATGGTTCAATCTCCTCGGATCCCTATCAGGTTAAACTATCCCGGTGTCCCTTGCGAATGTCAATCAAATCAAAAGGCCGCCCCAAGGGACGGCCTTTCAACAATTCTTGATCTTTTATCCCCAGCTTACGAGAACAAAAGATTAGGCAACCAGGTGACCAATGAGGGGAAGGTCCACAACAAGGCCAACGCCAGAACTTGGATCGCGATAAAGGGCAACACGCCAGCATAAAGATCGCTGGTTTTAAACCCTTTGGGCGCGACCCCGCGCAAATAGAACAGCGCAAAGCCGAACGGCGGGGTCAAGAAGCTGGTTTGCAGGTTAATCGCGATCATCACACCCAACCACAATGGATCATAGCCCAGCGCAATCAGGATCGGACCAACAATTGGGACCACCACATAGATGATTTCGATGAAGTCGAGGAAGAAGCCCAAAAAGAACATCAACAACATCACCAAGAGCAACGCGGAGAAAGCCCCACCCGGCAAGTGACGCAAGAACTCGGCGATCACATCATCACCACCAAAGCCTTTAAACACTGTGGAGAACAAGCCCGCGCCGATAATGATCAAAAAGACCATGGACGACACTTTTACCGTCTCCAACCCAACATCGCGGAAAAGCTTCAGATTTAGCTTCTTCGCTTGTAGGGCGAGCAACATGGCGCCGATCGCGCCCACAGCTGCAGATTCTGTTGGCGTTGCAATGCCGGCCAAAATTGAGCCAAGCACCAGAACGATCAAAATAAGCGGCGGCAACACAGCCCGAAGCAGGGTGCCCAAGGTCGGCGCATGAATGCTCTCATCCTTCATGGACGGCACATCATTCGGGCGGATAAGGGTGAGAATAAACACCCAGCCCAAATAAAGCCCAACCAGCAAAAGCCCCGGCACCAAAGCGCCCGCAAAAAGGTCAATCGCGGTCACCGGATCGGGCGCCAAATTGCCGGTCATCGCCGCGGCTTCTTCATTTACCCCTTGCAAGATGCTGGCCAACAACACCAACACAATAGAGGGCGGAATGATTTGGCCCAACGTGCCCGACGCACAAATAATACCCGACGCCACTTTTGGATTGTAGCCAGCTTTCAACATCACTGGCAGGCTCATCAAGCCCATGGTCACAACGGTTGCGCCCACAATGCCGGTGGAGGCCGCAAGCAACGCGCCCACAATCACCACTGAGTAGCCAAGACCGCCGCGCATCTTTCCGAATAGCTGACCCATGCTCTCCAGCAACTGTCCGGCAATATCCGATCGTTGCAGCACAACACCCATATAAACGAACAGCGGCACCGCCACCAAAGGTTCGTTTTTCATGGTTGAGAAAATGCGGGTTGGCGAAAGGTTCAAAAACGCAAAGCGAAATAGATCAAGCTGGTCACCAATAAAGGCGAACAAGATTGCAGATCCAGCCAATGAAAGAGCCACAGGGAAGCCCAGAATAAGGATCACAATGGTGACCCCGAACATGATAAAAGCGAGGAGCTCTGGGGTCATGTCATTACCTCTTCATCATCGCCAACCAGTCCAACAGTTTCACCTGTGATCATGCGGTCAATCGCGCGCAAGCTCATCGAAATCAGCTGCAAACCAAACAAAAGCGCCATTGCTGGGATTACCCCTTTAAGAATGAATAGATTGGGAAGTCCGCCCACTTCAGCGCTGCCTTCCATGCGGGAAATTGAGCGGTCAAAAAAGTCAAAGCCGCGCCAATAGATCAACCACAAGACCGGGAAACCGAAGCAAATGGAGCCCAATATATTGATGATGTCTTTATAGCGATCGGACGCACCAGCATAAATCAGATCGATGCGCACATGCCCATTATGCAAAAGCGTGTAACCCGCCCCCAGCATAAAGATGAACGCATGCATCCAGATGTAGCTTTCTTGCATCCAGACTTCGCCGATGGAAAACACATAGCGCAGCACCACGACCAAAAACACATTGAGCACAAGCGCCAAGGCGGTCCACGCCATGATATGGCCGATCACCATGTTCAATCGATCAATACCGTTGGCCACTTTGCGGCGCACATCCTTGTCCGCGATAAAAACCAACAGCGCCAGAATGCCGCCCACAAGGGCATGGATTTTGGCGTGTGTGCCGGCGCGATCTTGGAACCCCAAGCCGACGGCAGCGCCGATGGCATAACATGCCGCCAGCACCAAAATCGTTCGCACATAAACGTTAGAAATTGCGCTGCAGACAGGGGCCCACCCCTTCTGCAAAGCGTTCACTAGGCCAGACATTTAACGTCCCCCCGCTCCTAGATACAAAAAAGCCGCCGACCTTGGCCGACGGCTTTCTTAAGCTTGTAATTATATAGCTTCGAACTTCGCTGAAGTCCGTGCATTCATAAACTTACCTTCAGAAATGCCTGACCACTCAACCATGGTACGACGCCATTCAATCAGTGAGTTGTAAAGCTCAGAAGCTTCAGGAGAAACGCTTGCGCGATCACGCACAACTTCTGCAGTCCGCTCACCAATCGCTTGCAGCAATTCGTCAGAATATGGACGCAAGTTCACACCATTTTCATTAACCAATTTCTGCAATGACGCATTGTTCACAGCTTGGAAGCGAGACAAGATCCAAAGGTTGGTTGATGCAGCCGCACGCTCAACAATACCGCGTGTCTGATCATCCAAAGCTTCCCATGCCTGCATGTCGAAGAATGAATCGAGCACAGTGGCAGGCTCGTGCCAGCCAGGATAGTAGTAGTTGTTTACAACTTTAAAGAAGCCAGCGCCCAAGTCAGCCGCAGGGCCAATCCACTCGGTGCCGTCAATCGCGCCTGATGTCAACGCAGGCAACACTTCGTTACCTGGCAACAACACAACGTTCACGCCGAATGTTTTCAAAACTTCGCCGCCAAGACCAGGCATGCGGAATTTCAAGCCGTCCAAATCATCAACGGTGTTGATTTCTTTGGCGTACCAGCCACCCATTTGGTTACCAGTGTTGCCCATTGGCAAGAACTTCACGCCAAGTGGGTTATAGCTCAAACGGTCAGCCATTTCGATGCCGCCGCCATAGTAGAACCATGCATTTTGCTCTTGAGCGTTCAGGCCATAAGGCATCGCCGCTACGAAAGAGATGCTGTCAGATTTGCCTTCCCAATAGTAAGGTGCGCCAAAGCCCATCTGTGCTGTACCTGATTGCACAGCGTCCAAAGCTTCAAGGCCACCAACAAGCTCACCAGAGTGATATGTTTTAATGGTCAACTTGCCGTCAGACATGGTGGCCACGTCCGCTGCAAACTTGTCCAAAGCCGCGCCCAAGAGGCCCGCTTTACCGAATGCAGAAACAGCAATCCATTCCATATTACCTTGCGAAAGCGCAGGTGTTGCCAATGTGGCCGCCCCAGCGGCGCCAACAGCGCTCACACCAGCTTTTTTGAAAAACTCGCGTCTTTTCATTGAATTCCTCCCAAAATGAACTTGGCCCTTTTAATGGATCTCACCAAAAGCGGCCCGCAAACTATAGACCGAACCAGCATCATGCGTAAACTGGTACAAATGTCCATGCATCTTTGTACGGCAAACTAAGGCTTTGAACACGCCTAACTTATGCTAAATTACCCATTACTACGGATGCGGCAGAAAAGATGGCTCGACATTTCGGCGAAGGTTACAAAATGCTGTCATACATGAACTTCAGACAAAAAATCCTCGCGCTCGCGACCCTGCCGCTTATTCTGGCCATTCTTGCCATCACCAGTTTGGTGACATGGCAATCCAGTGAGCTATCGAAGCAAGGCATCACCGCATTTGAACAATCCATGCTCGAGGCAAAAGAAGAAGAGCTTAAGAACTATATCGAGTTGGCGATCACCGCCATCGCCCCCTATTATGAAACGGCGGGCGCCAGCGACCCGACCGCAAAGCAACAAGTCATCCGCATTTTGCAAACCTTGGAATTTGGTGAAGATGGCTATTTCTATGTCTATCACTATGACGGCACTAACATTGTCCACCCGCGGCAACCCTTCCGCATCGGCGAGAACTGGGCCAACCACCCCGACGTCGCCGCCCTGATCGAAGCGGCAAAAAATGGCGGCGGGTTCCACCGCTATGTATGGGAAAAGCCGTCCTCGAACGAACGGTCTGACAAAATCGGCTATGCGGTCGGCCTGGACAAATGGCAATGGATGTTGGGCACCGGCGCATATATTGATGATATTTTGGCGCAAACCGCTGCGGCCAACCAAAGCCTGAGTGACCGGGTCAACCAAACCTTTTTCTGGGTGGCGTTGATCACCGTCCCCGCGGTATTCGCTGTTTTCGGCACGGGCATCGTGCTCAATCTGCGGGAGCGCCGCATGGCGGACTCCAAACTAAAGGAATTGACCCAGCGCATCGTGGATACGCAGGAAGAGGAGCGCACCCGCATCGCCCGCGAACTGCATGATGGCATTTCGCAAAACATGGTCGGTGTGCGCTACGTGTTGGATCTGGCGCAACGGCAAGCCAAAAAGGGCACACAAAACGCCCTCGCCTCGATTGAACATGGTGCCGAAGCACTGAACGCGGCCATCAAAGAAGTGCGTCGAATTTCCCACGATTTGCGCCCGGGCATCCTCGATGATTTGGGCCTCACGGCCGCTTTGGAAGCGCTAACCGGCAATTTCGCCGAGCGCACCAAAATCGACGTCGAGCTCAAAAGCGTGGCCTTTAAAAACTTGCTGCCCACGGACGCGAAAACCGCTGTCTATCGTGTGGCGCAAGAAGCCCTCAACAATATCGAACGTCATTCCCGCGCCACCCACGTTTTGCTGCAGCTTAAAAGCACCAAGGATGGGTTGGAAATGCACATCACCGACAATGGCTGCGGCTTTTCCAACCTGCTGGAAGCCAAACGCAAATCCTCGCGCGATGCGCCCCCCATGCGCTCGGGCCTTGGCTTGCGCAACATGCAAGAACGCATGGAGCATTTTGGCGGCACCCTTGAGATAAAAACCGCCAATACGGGCACGCATTTGATTGCCAAATTGCCATCATCCATTTATCTCACCCATGAGAAAGAGCATGAAAAAGATGTGGCTCAAGCCGATCTCAAGGAAGCAACAAGTGCATAGACGGGTAATTCGATGAGCCGATCCACTCCCATTAAGATCATATTGATTGACGACCATCCGTTGGTTTTGGAAGGCATCCGTTCCGTGCTGGAAACATTTGGCCATATTGAAGTGTTGGGCGCCGCCCCGTCCGCTAAAGAGGGCCTCAAAATCGCACTCGCGGGCAAACCTGATGTGGTGTTGATGGACATCAACATGCCGGAAATGAATGGCATCGACGCTATCGAAGTGTTTAAAGAACAATTGCCCCACACTCGGCTTTTGATGCTCTCCATGCACGACAGTCGGGAATATATCTCCACTTCCACCATGTATGGCGCGTCCGGCTATCTGCTCAAAGATGTCTCTACTGATGAGATCGTCCACGCCATCGAAAAAGTCGCATCGGGCGGCACCTATTTTTCCACCGGCGCGGCGCAGGCCCTAATGGCCGACAAACCCAAGTCAGATATCGAAACGCCGCTCACCACCCGTGAGCAGGCCGTCTTGCTGTTGGTGGCCGAAGGCGTCTCCAATCGCGAAGTGGCAGAAAAGCTCGAGATATCCGTGCGCACCGTGGAAACCCACCGCAAAAACATCAAGAAAAAACTGGGCATCTCCACCACGGCGGGCCTCACCAAATATGCCATCTCCAATGGCCTGATTGGCTAAAGCGCCTCAATGAAGGCGTGAAAACACCAAAGACGCATGGGCAATATGCGCGCTTAAAAATATGCCGGCCAACACCCAAAAATACAAACGTGGCCGCGCCAATTGCGAGATCATCGACTGATCCCCGATCAGGCCAATTCCGAAAATCCAGATCAGCGGCGTATAGGCAGGCGCGAGAAATCCAATCAAACTTGTGGCCCACCATCCGTTTGGCGCGCTCACAATAATCCATTGGCAGGCAACATAAAGTGCAATCCCCACAGCATAGATCAGAAAGCCGATACGCTGCGGTCGCGTACGCCAATTGATCACCATGATCGTCGATAAAGCGATTATGCCAATGCGGGTCACATTTTCGACCATGCCCAACAGCGCCGGGATGTCCCGCCAAAACTCTTCCGGCTGATAGGCGGCACCAAGGTGCGGCCAAAAGGCAAAGCTCGCCAAAAGTGGTGGCATCCAAAGCCAGATACAGCTGCGCAAATATGTTGTCAGATGTCCCATCAACGCCCCCTCGCTCCGAGGAAAACTACAGCAAAATGCGACCGCTCCTGATGATATATATCAAACAAAAAAAGCGGGCCCGAAGGCCCGCTTAAGTTACACTCTTAGGGAAAGAATGCTTAGTCAGCCAAATATGTAGAATTGTTGGCGCCCTCAACAGCGTCTTTAAACTGGTTCAAAAGCGCAACGCCTTCTTCACCCAACTCTTCTTCCACATGCTTCAACACAGCAGGTTGCGCCGCTGCCTTGAACTCTTCACGTGCTTCAGCAGACAATGCTGTCACTTCGATCTTGTCCATCAAGCCAGCCAAGCCACGGTCAGAAGCTTCGATGATCCGGCTCAATCCACGGCTCGCGGTCACACAGCTTTCAGCCGCATAATTCACAACGCGCTTTTCATGGTCGTTCAATGAATCCCAGAAGTCTTTTGACATCATGAAGGTGTAAGGTGAGAACAAGTGGTTGGTCAGGGTCATATAGTCCTGAACTTCAGAGAAGTTCGCGAACGAAATGATCGGCACAGGGTTCATCTGGCCGTCGATCACGCCAGTTTGCAGACCTGAATAAACCTCACCCCAAGACAATGGATAGGCTTCGCCGCCCATCGCCTGAATGATTTTCTGGTGCGATGGCAAAGTCATGGTGCGCACGCGGATGCCTTCAAAATCTTCCAATGTTTCAATCGGACGCTTTGAGTTGGTGATGGCGAAGAAGCCACCTGTATCCGGGAAGCCCAAAACTTTGGTGTTTGGAATGCTGGCTTCAATATCCGCTGCCAACGCCTGGCCGAACGGGCCGTCAAACACTTCGTAAGTTGCCGCATTGTGGTCAAACGCAAACGCCAGGTTCAACACGTCGATGCGCGGATAGTAAGATGAAATCGCACCTGTTGAAGTCAAAGTCGCTTGCACAACATTGTCCTGAATGAACTGCACATGCTCAGCCGCAGAACCCAACTGGTTTGAAGGATAAACTTCAACATCGATTGAGCCATTGGTGTCTGCTTCCACGATATTTGCAAAAACAGCCGTACACGCATGCGCTGGGTTTTCAAATGGATCGGTTTTGTTGTCGTGGGCAAATTTGAGCAATTTAGTGTCGGCAAACGCAGAACTTGCTGCCCCCACAATGGCGGCCCCCAAAGTCAATCCAAGTGCTAATTTTTTCAAAGTCATATTTCACTCCCTTTCAAATACGCCCCAGATGTTTGACGGTGGGGCGCAAACCGTTCGCTTTAGGCAGTCCCTGCCCTAAGCAAATCCAAGCAATCGCGGCATCAACAGCGCCAAATCTTCAAAGAAGGCGAACACAAACAGCACCGCCACTTCCGCCAACAAAAACGGCCAAAGCTTTGCAGTAATGCGTTCAAGCGGTTCCCCGGTGACCGAGGACAAGACGAACAGGCAAGCGCCCACGGGTGGCGTCATCAATGAGATGTTGAGCGCCAGCACAAAGATGATGCCAGCATGAATAGGTTCCAGCCCAATCGCTGCGGTCAGCGGCACCAGAACAGGCGCCAAAATGATCAGGATCGCGGTGATGTCCATCACCATGCCAATCACCAACAAAAGGCCGATGATCAGGGCAATCACCACATAGCGATTGTCCGAAACCCCAAGAATGGAATTGGCCACCAATTGTGGAATTTGGTTGAAGCTGAGATACCAGCCAACGATGGAGGCAAAGGCGATAATCACAAAGATCACGCCAGTAACCCGCGCCGTGCGGATCAGCATTTTGACCATGTCGTCCATGCTGATCTTGCGGTAAACAAAAACACCGATAAACAAGGCATAACCAACCGCAATCGAGGCCGCTTCTGTCGGCGTAACAATGCCGCCCAAGATGCCACCCAGAATAATGATGGGCATAAACAATGCCAAAATAGATTCTTTAAAGGTCGCCCAAATTTGTGGCAGCCGTGCCCGCTCTTCGCTTTGCGGCAAATTGTTGGCCCGCGCACCAATGGCGATCACCGCCATACACACGGCGCAAATGATCAAGCCTGGCAACAATCCGGCAGCGAACAACCCGCCAATTGAAACCCCCATCAAGGAGCCATAAACCACCATCAAGCCTGAAGGCGGAATGGTCGGCCCAATGATCGACCCGGCGGCAGTCACAGCGCAGGCATAATCGCGCCGATAACCACGCTCCACCATAGAAGGCACCAAGGTTTTGCCAAAGGCTGCAGCGTCGGCCGTGGCTGACCCGGTCAAACCCGCAAAAAACACTGACGCCAACATATTGGTATGCGCCAAACCACCTCGGAAATGCCCGACCAGCACTTGCGCCAGCATCACCAAGCGGGACGTGATGCCCGTATGGTTCATAATCTCGCCAGCGAGAATAAAGAATGGCATCGCCAGAAATGGGAAAATATTGAGGCCGTTGAACATTTTACCCGGCCCCAGCGCGACGAAATTATCGCCGCCAATTTGATAAAGCCCGATCACCCCGGCTGCGCCCAGCGCAAACCCGATCGGCAACCCCAGAATAACAAGTCCAACAAAAGCGAGCGCAATAATCATTCCACCATCCCCTCAGAGTTGGGCACGATCAGCGCACCTTGATCACGGATGGCCACCAAAAGGGTTTGGATTGCGCAAATAGCGGCAGATACTGGGATTGCGGCAAAGGGCACCAGCAAGGTCATGCCAAAAATCATGGCCTGTCGATTGCCGCCCGTTTGGGCGAAGCCGATGCCGTACCAAAACACATAGAAGAACAGCAAAAAGGTCACCAGATCGAGGCCAAGCAAGATGACGCGGCGCAACCCTTCCGGCGCCTTTGAAATAAGGGCATGCAGCCCGATATGTTCGCGCCGCGCAATCCCCGCAGAGATCGCCAGCATGGCGGCCCAAATCATCAAATAACGCGCCACAACTTCAGGCCAGGGCAATTGCCAGTGGAACAGGTAGCGGTCGACAACGCCGATCCAGACATCAAGCACAAGCAAGGCCATGAGAATCGCAACAAATCGTTCCACCCCCCAGTTCAGCCCTGCGCTTAGTCGTCCTGCCAATGCAGACATATGCCCTCCAATCACATAATGTAGCAAAACTACAATTATGGGATAAAAAACGCATTGTAAAGTACGTTTTTTGTAGTTTAATATCGGAATTAGGGATTTTTGACGCCGAATTGGGCGAATCATGTTTCATATTTGAGGAGGAAATTCGTGCGCCGCGGCGCATGATTTTTAGCAATATTATGGGCGATACCGCATTGGATATTATTTCGCAGATCCGTCAAAAGGACGGCAGCTACAATACACGTGAGCAGCGCGTGGCCAGCTATGTGTTGAACAATCTGGAACAGGTGAGCGACATGTCAGTGGCCAGTTTGGCCGCAGCGTGTGAGGTATCTGAGCCCACGGTCATTCGGTTCTGCCGCACCCTTGGCTGCACCGGCTATCGTGATTTCAAAATCCGTTTGGCGCAAAATGTCGCAGTAAGTTTGCAATATCTGGTCTCGGGCAATGACCCGGAAAGCGATCAGAAGAACCTGATCGATCAGGTGTTCCAAACCTTCTATGTCACGGCCAATGTGGCCCGGTCGCAATTGAATGAGGAAGCGATTAAGACCGCGGCTGATCTTATCAACGCCGCGCAAAAGATCATTTTTTGCGGTGTCGGCGGCGGGTCAACAACCGTTGCTTTCGATGCCGCCAATCGCTTTTTCCGCCTCGGGTTTGCCGCCAATGCCGTCTCCGATGCCTATTTGCAGCGCATGCATGCGGCAACGCTGACGCCACAAGACATCATGGTGTTTATCTCGGCCACGGGCCTGCCCCGGTCCAACATTGATAGCGCCAAAGTGGCCCGGCAATATGGTGCCAAAACGTTGGCCCTCACAAAGCCAGATTCGCCATTGGCCCGCGCTTGCGATTTCACCATTGGCCTTAGTCTGCCGGAAGATCCGGATATATATAAGCCCACGGCGTCGCGGCTGGTCTTTCTCGCCACGATCGATATTTTGGCCGCAACAGTGGCGCGCCAACGTCCCGAACACACTAAGGAAAATTTACGGCGCATCCGCTCCAGCCTAACAGCCTTGCATGGTAACACGGGCCCTCAGCCGGTTGGCGACTAGATCAGCCTAGGCAACATGTGAACTGAGCGATTGCTCCACGGCGCGGTGCTTTGGGGTCGCTTTGCATTCAGCCACAATCATGGCCATCGGGTCAGACGTGGGCCGACCAAACAAATAGCCTTGAAAACTGTCGCATCCCACAGCGCTCAACAATTCGGCTTGGGCTTCGGTTTCCACCCCTTCTGCTGTCGTGCGAATGCCAAGTGACTTTGCCAGCCCCACCACGCAGCTCACCACCGCATCATTTGCTTTGTTTTCGCCCAGGCGCGCCACAAAGCTCTTGTCAATTTTCAGCTTATTGATTGGAAGTCGGGTCAAATAATTTAGGCTCGAATATCCCGTACCGAAATCATCCATCGCCACACGCACACCAAGCGCGCGCAGCGCATCAAGATGGCTGACAACGCGCGTGGTATCATAAACAAAGACGCCTTCGGTGATCTCAACCTCCAGCCGATCCGCTGGCAAGCCTGTGCTCTGCAATATACGCGCAATGTCGTGGACAAAATCCTCGCTTCGCAACAGCACAGGTGAAATATTGACGGCCAACCGCATTTCACTTGGCCAATGCAGCGCCGCCTGACAGGACCGCGTCAGCACCTGCTCGGTGAGTTGCCCAATCAAGCCTGACGTCTCGGCCAGGGGAATAAATTCAGCCGGACTCACACTGCCCAATCGAGGATGCGGCCAACGGCACAACGCTTCAAACCCAATAATGCGCCGATCCTCCGCACGCACAAGAGGCTGGAAGGCCACTTCAAGGCTGTTTGTTTCCAGCGCCGTCTCCAGCTCGCGCTGCAGCAAAAATCGATCATCTTGCGCCGTTTGTAGCTCTTGTTTGAATTGCACATAATGCCCTGGGCCCGATGCCTTCGCATCATAGAGCGCCAGGTCTGCACATTTGCTCAGCCCATCCACCGTGCGGCTATCCTTGGGGAAGTTCGCACTCCCCGCACTGATGGTGGCGGTAAATCGCGCATGGTCTGTCGTAATATGCCGCTGCATGAGCTGGTAAAACTGTTCTGCCGCCTCAGCAGGCGTCGGCACCCCATCAGCCCAACAAATGGCCACAAATTCATCGCCGGATAAGCGATAGACCTGCCCCAATTGTCCCAGCGTGTTGTTAAGCCGTTTTGCGGCGACCACCAAAAGTCGATCACCTGCCTCATGACCGTAAAAATCATTCACCTGCTTGAAGGAATCAACATCAAGGCTGAACAAGTTGAAACTGCGCTTTTCCCAGCGGGCTTGCTGCAATTTCACCATCACATCACGACGAAACTTGCGGCGGTTTGGTAAGCCAGTCAGGGGGTCATAATCTGCCAGATGGATCGCTTGGCGTTCCGCAATGCGCCGTTGACGCCCCCAATAGGACAGCAGCGCCAGCACAAAAAAGGCCAAAACCACCAAAACCACAGAGGTCATCTGCGATGAAAACTGCACCCCACGCACCATCAAATGCCCAACAGGGTCGCGCCTGATTTCAATGCTGACCACCCCGCGCGGCATGCCAAGCCGCTCTAGCGGGATCAACACAGCCACCGGCACACCATCATGGCTAACCTCATCACTAGGCAGTTCAAATATGCGCGTCCGTCGACTTGATAGGGTGGCTTGCACCGCTTCTTCAAAAGCGACATCAGTAAGATCACGCATCACCGGCCTGCCCCCGGCAATGGTCAACTGGCCAAATCGGGTGAACACAGCATAACCCGAAACAGTGCCGAAATGGCTGGATTGATCAAAGCTGAGCGGATCAAAAACATCATGCTGAGGCACTGTTTGTGGCTCGGTTTTCACGACGAACTGGTCGACCAGATATTCAACAGGATCAAGCCGAAGCGGCGAAAGTTCGCCAGGTAAATCAAACTCGGTTCGCAAGGAAATGGCAGATTTTCTGGCCAATTGTTTGGCGTCAAGGTCGCTGAGTTTTTGGACCAAAAGTGGAGACATAGATGAAGCGATGATCACCAACACACAGAAGGCGCTCACAATAGAAATAATTGAGGCAATAAATCCCCAGCGGCTCATCGTTGCATCCAAAACACGCAAAAAATCATTGGCAGATCATCAGACAACTTTATTACACAATTGTTTAAATCCTGAATATTCGTGTTTAAATTCAGCTGTTTAACAATTCAACTAATTACAAACACTCACCCCAGTTTTTTTTGCACCAAAAAAGGCGCGCCAAACAGGCGCGCCTTCATAAAACCCCTAGATAGTCTTTTATTATTCCGCGGCGGTTACAGATTCTTCTGCTTTAAGCACGCCACGTTCAATTTGTTCCCGCTCGATGGACTCGAACAGAGCACGGAAATTGCCCTCACCAAAGCCTTCATCGCCTTTGCGCTGAATAAACTCAAAGAAGATCGGGCCGATCACGGTTTTCGAGAAGATTTGCAGCAAAATCTTGGTCATGCCGCCATCAATCACGCCTTCGCCATCGATCAAAATGCCGTGCTTGGCCATCCGGTCAATCGGCTCATCATGGCCGTTCACCCGATCATAGGACATGTCGTAATAAGTCTGTGGTGGTCCCGGCATGAATTTGAGTTCATTTTCAGCCAGTTTGTCGGTGCAATCATAAATATCGTCACAACCCACCGCGATGTGCTGAATGCCTTCGCCTTTATACTTCTTCAGATATTCTTCGATCTGGCTGGTGTCGTCTTTTGACTCATTCAGCGGAATGCGGATCTTGCCACAAGGCGATGTGATCGCGCGGCTGGTCAAGCCTGTGATCCGACCATCAATGTCGAAGAAGTGGATTTGCGTGAAGTTGAACAAATCACGGTAGAAATCCCACCATTTGTCCATATTGCCACGGAACACATTGTGGGTCAGATGGTCGAGATAATAGAACCCGACGCCTTCAGGGCGTGGGTTGGCCTCACCGAGCCACTCAAATTCATCCTCATAGGCGGAACCCTTGTCGCCATATTTCTCGATGAAATAGAGCAATGAACCGCCAATGCCCAAAATCGCCGGCGCATCGATGGACTTGTCGTCGCCTTCATAAGGCTCAGCACCATTTTTCACCGCATGGTCGAACGCATGTTGCGCATCAACAACCCGCCACGCCATAGACGGCACGCAAGGGCCGTGCAAATCAACAAAGCGACCGCCAAAGCTGTCTTTTTCGCCGTTCAGAATGTAGTTGATGTCACCTTGGCGCCAAACGGTGATGTTTTTCGTCTTATGCTTGGCAACTGGGGTGTAACCCATCTTGGTGAACAATGCTTCGAGCTTTTCCGGCTCGTCATGGGCATATTCAACAAATTCGAAACCGTCCGTGCCGGCCGGGTTCTCTTTGGTGATCTCTGCTGGTGGTGCGTCGTGTGGAAACGGACCCATATTTATTCTCCCTATCAAAAACTGTCTGACAATCATTATGACGCACACCAGCTGCAATGTGCTTGCGATTTCAGCAGCCCAGCATTATATTTTGCATGAAATCCGCACATAATGAACGATTGGCGCACAAAATGAGCGAGCTAGACAATTACGACAAGAGAATCCTTGGGCACCTGCAGCAAGATGCGCGGCTCACCAACAACGAGCTGTCCGAGCGCGTCAATCTGAGCGCCTCGCAATGCTCACGCCGCCGTGCCCGCCTGGAAGAAGAGGGCATTATTTCGGGCTATCACGCCCATCTGGACCGCGATAATCTCAAGCTTAGCATCGTCACCATCATCAATGTGACCTTGGCCACACATAACCGGGGCAATGCCAAACGGTTCGCCGCGCTGATCTCGGATTTGCCCGAAGTGCTCGAAGCACACGCCCTCACCGGCGAGATGGACTATTTCATCAAAGTGGTTTCGCCTGATCTGAACGGGCTCCGGCAATTTGTGAATGACGTGCTGCTGCCACACGAGTCGGTGCAACACGTCAAAACCTCGATTGTGTTGGAAACGCTGAAAGAAACCAGCGCCCTGCCGGTGCAATAAGGTAGCACGCTAAAGCGCAGTCATAGCTGCGACCTTATCCAACAATTCTGCTTCGGCTTCAGTCGGCGGCCCAGATTTATTCGCCCCTCTATCTTGCGCAGCAAGATATAGTTTTTGCGCGGCTTTTTCCGGTGCGACAAAGAAAAACGAAAAGGCGCGCATAATACTCGGCACCGCGGTGCTTTTGGCCATGGCGGTTTTGGTCGGCGGCAAGTCGACAACTTTTAGCGCAATGTCACTTTGGGCAAAATCCGCGCTGAGCGCCGCAAAAAGATCCGTCAGTGCCTGTTTCGATTGGGCATAGGCGACCATGCCTTTTTTGTGCGACAGGTTCAGCACATCATCCAGCGCTTTTTGTTTGACCATGCGGCGCGCGCCAGAGCCTGACGCCACAACAACACCCTTGCCGCGCTCCAGGCTGGGGCGCAAAAGCTGCACCAACACATAATTGGCCACCACATTCACGGCAAAATTCATATCCTGCCCTGCAGCATTTTGCTCAAACCGCGTCCCGATCCAGCCCGCATTTAAAAAGACATGCGAAAGCTTCATATATTGACCGGCAATTTTAATCGCGGCCGCCCGCACCGCTGCGCCGTCAGCCAAGTCCACTTGCCAATATCTCACTTTTAAGCGCGGAAACTTTTTTCCCAATTGCGCAATCTGCTTTTCGCTTTTGCCTTTATCCCGATTAAGCAACAAAAGCTCGAACCCGTCTGCCGCGAGCAAGTGGCATAACGCCGAACCAATGCCGGAGTAGGACCCGGTCACCACTGCAATTTTTTCGTTCATTCTCTTATCCTATTTATTTGTTATGGCATTATATTCCATGGAATATTTTCGGATCAAAAAAAGGGCGCTTCACCTGAGAAGCGCCAACACCTCTTCAAGTGTTTTCGCTTGCGCTGGGCTGAGCTGGTCAAATTTGGCAAAATGCTGGTCCATCACCGACTTGCCTTTCTTCAATGCTGACAACCCTGCCCCCGTCAATTGGATATGCACCACACGCTGGTCGTCCACGTCGCGTTTCTTTTCAATCAAATGCTTGTCCATCAACTTATTCAGCAGCCGCGAGACATTTGAATTGGGATCATTCATTTGCGATTTAATGTGCCCCACATTTGACCGCCGCCCCTCACAATCCGCCAGAATTGACAGCACCTTGAGCTGCTGCATGCTGAGATCAAACGGCGCCAAATCTGCATCCAGCGCGCCCTGGATTTGGGTTGCCGCGCGTAAAAACTTAAGCGCCAATTGGTCAGCGCGACAGGTTTTTGGTGTTTTTTTCATTTTATATTCCATGGATTCTATTTATAGTCCATGGAACATAATGTCAATCATCTGGCGAAATTATTGTGTCCGTCGATGCGCGCTGGCCACAACAAAACGCTGCACCTTGCCTTGCCAATTATGAACCCCTTGATATAAAAGGATTTTAGTCAATGGAGGGATGACTTATGGGGCGTTATTTGGGATTGAGTTTAGTTGTGGCAATGGCGTTGATGGCGGTGTTGCCATCGTCGGCCATGGCAGCATGTGCAAACGGCCGTTGCTGGGGTGCCGTCGGGGTTGGGCCAGGTGGCGCTTGGGGCAATGCTTATGACTACCCTTCGCAACAAGCCGCAGCACAAGCTGTGCAGAATAGTTGTCAGGGCGATTGCACCACCATCAAAACATTCTTCAACAGTTGTGGCGCCATTGCGCAAGGCGACAGCGGTGGATGGGGTTGGGCTTGGCATGTGTCCAAACAAGAAGCCCAAAGCCGCGCCATTGCCTATTGCGTGCCAAACGACCGCAATTGCCGCATCACCACCTGGGCCTGCACATCACGATAGATAGGCACAGCCGCACCGGCAATCCTTATGTCATCCCCGCGAAGGCGGGGATCCAGACAGAACCATCCGTAAGCCGCACATTGTCGAGCCCTTAGAAAGTCAATTCCAGGACGACAGCTGCGGCGTGGGAAAGCTTTTGGTCAAATGGAGCCAGCTACCCCTGCGGCGCGTGCTGGTCCGGGTGCGCCGCCTGAAACGCGGCATTGCGGTTGCAATTCTCTTCAACCGTCAGAATGCGCGGCATGTTGGAGAGGTCCACTTCCCACCGCCGGGCATTATAAAGCTGCGGCATCAGGCAGATATCGGCCATGGTCGGCACATCGCCAAAGGAGAAATCGCTTGGCGCATTTTGCGCGAGCATCCGCTCATAGGCGGCAAGGCCATTGCCGATAAAGTGGTGAAACCAGTCCAGTCGAATTTGATCACCATCTTCGCCAAGGCCCATGGCATATTTGACCACGCCCAAATTGCACACCGGATGGATATCCATCGCAATGGCATTGGAGAGCGCCCGTACCCGTTGCCGATCTAACGGCGTGGCGGGCAACAGGCCCACGTTCGGGTGCATCTCGTGCAAATACTCAATGATCGGCAAAGACTGGGTCATCATCTGCCCGTCAATTTCAAGGGCGGGCACAAAGCCTTGCGGGTTCCGCGCCATATGCGCGTCTCCTCGATGCTCGCCTTCGAGCAAATTGACCGACACGCCCTTATAGTCAAGCCCGCACAGCCCCAAGGCAATGCGGACCCGATAAGCGGCAGACGAGCGCCAATAATCATACAAAACAGGTGTGGTCATCTTGGCGCTCCCCTGATTAGCCGAATTTGACGATTTTCTGATCAACGGCACCGAAAATGGACGAGCCATCATCATTTTTCATCTCAATGCGCACCTGATCGCCAAACTTCATAAATGCTGTGCTGGGTTTGCCCTCATCGATGGTCTCGATCATGCGAATTTCCGCAATGCAGCTATAGCCCAAGCCACCCTCTTTAACCGGCTTGCCCGGGGTGCCGTCACTGTCTTTATTCGAAACAGTACCTGAGCCAATAATCGCCCCAGCAGCCACATGGCGGGTTTTCGCCGCGTGAGACACCAATTTCGGGAAATTGAAGGTCATATCGACGCCCGCATTGGCTTTGCCAAACGCGTCGCCATTATAATGCACCAGCATGTCGCGGTGCACCTTGCCGTCCTGCCAATGCTCACCCAACTCGTCCGGCGTGATCGCGACGGGCGCAAAGGCCGTTGCCCCTTTAGATTGGAAAAAGCCAAAGCCTTTGGCCAACTCACCGGGGATCAAGGCGCGATAGCTCACATCATTCAAAAGCACCAATAATTTGATTTTGTCGGCGGCCGCTTCAGGGGACAAGCCCATCTCAAGGTCATCACAAATCACGCCGATTTCGGCTTCCATGTCGATGCCCCAATCTTCGGAGCCAACTTCAACATCATCATGTGCGCCAAGCATTGCGTCCGGTGCGCCCATATACATCAATGGGTCTTCCCAAAAGCTCTCGGGCAATTCCGCGCCACGCGCTTTGCGCACCAGTTCCACATGGTTGACATAAGCCGACCCATCAGCCCACTGGCTGGGGTTGGGCAAAGGCGCCATCGCCTGCAGCGGATCAAAATCCTTGCCCACCACATCGCCATCATTCAACTGGTCAGACAGCGCCTGCAACTGCGGGGCGTGCACGTCCCAATGGTCGATCGCCTCGCGCATGGTACCAACAATTGAGCTTGCGGAAATGTATTTCTTAAGGTCACGGCTCACCACAACAAGTTCGCCATACCGGGTGTCATTTTTTAAGGTTGCAAGCTTCATTATTCGTCCCAATCTCCTTCTGGTGTGCCGTTAAAGTGCTTTTTCAAGCCCTTCCAGCAATCAATATAATCGTCCTGAATGGTCTCAAGGTTCGCGCCATATTCAGTGAGTAGCTGCGGGAACCGTGTTTCAAACATAAAGGCCATGGTGTTTTCAAGTTTAGTCGGTTTAAGCTCCGAATGTGTCGCTTTTTCGAAGCCCATTGCGTCAGGGCCGTGCGGCAGCATCATATTGTGCAGGCTCATCCCGCCTGGCACAAAGCCCTCTTCCTTCGCATCATATTGGCCGTGGATCAGCCCCATAAATTCCGACATGATGTTGCGGTGATACCAAGGTGGCCGGAACGTATGCTCCGCCACCATCCAGCGCGGTGGGAAAATCACAAAGTCAATATTGGCCGTGCCCTCTTCGCCAGATGGCGCCGTCAACACGGTGAAGATTGATGGATCAGGGTGATCGAACAAAATCGCGCCCACGGGTGAATAGGTCGAAAGATCATATTTGTAGGGCGTGTAATTGCCATGCCAGGCCACCACGTCCAGCGGCGAATGTCCGATTTCAGTGCGATAAAACTTGCCGCACCATTTCACATAGACCGCGCAATCGGTCTCCTTTTCTTCAAAGGCAGCCACAGGTGTTTTGAAATCGCGCGGGTTGGCCAAGCAATTCGCACCGATGGGCCCGCGGTCTGGCAACGTGAACTTCGCACCATAATTCTCACACATATAGCCACGGCTGGCGCCATCAACGCCCACCTTGAAAATCATGCCGCGCGGCAGCACACAGATTTCGCCGGGCGCCACATCCATTTTGCCCATTTCGGTGAAAATATGCAGCGTGCCCACTTCCGGCACCACCAGCAATTCGGCATCCGCATTGAAGAAATGATCATCTTCCATGCTCTTATTCGCCACAAAAACATGGCTGGCCATACCCACTTGGGTGAACACATCGCCCGCCGTGGTGATGGTGCGCACCCCTTCAATAAAAGTGGTGGGCTCCTCAGGCATCGGCACCGGGTCCCAACGTGTTTGGCCAATCGGCATTTCACAATCCGGATTGTGCGGCGCCGATTTCCAATAATCCAGTTTTACAGGCTTAAAACGGGTCGTGTGGCGCACGCTGGGGCGAATACGATAGAGCCAAGAGCGCTCATTTGTGCCACGTGGTGCCGTGAACGGAGAGCCGGACAATTGCTCCGCATAAAGGCCGTAAGCGCACTTTTGCGGGCTGTTTTGTCCTTGGGGCAGAGCACCGGGCAATGACTCGGTTTCAAAGTCGTTGCCGAAACCAGGCATATAGCTTAGTTGATTAGACACACTGTTAACCTTATCATTCATGATTGACGGTCTCCATTTGAGCAAAAAATTTGTTGCATAAGTAACGATAGACTATGTAACTAACAATAAGGGGAGGAACGAAATGGACCAGAACAATATCAATGAGGCGGTGTTACCGCTAGAAAATTTTATCGCCTATCGGCTCAATCAAGCGGCAGAAAAAGTGTCGCAAAGATTCGCCATCGAATATAAGAAGCGACATGGCATGACCCGCCCGGAATGGCGGACTTTGGCCACTATTGGCCAGTTTGGCAACATCACCGCCAAGCAGATTTGCCAGCACTCATCCATGCATAAAACCAAAGTGTCACGCGCCATTTTTACACTGGAACAGCGCCGCTGGTTGAAACGCACTGTTGATCAAAATGACCGCCGTGTGGAGCATCTGGAACTGACATTGCAGGGGCAAAAAGCCTATCTCGAACTATCGGATGTGGCGCGAAACTTTCAGGACCAGATCTACAGCGCACTGGGCCCGAGCAACGCTGCCGCGCTTGAAACCAGCCTTGAGGCAATCGAAACGCTAATTGATCCACAGTAAATTAGTATAATCCAAAATCGCTGCCCGCGTGAACCTATCCGCGGGCAGCGATTTATTTTTTGCCATTTTTAGCCTATCTATCGTTATATTTCTGCGGCACGCTTCAACATAATAGCGCCGGGTTCACCTCCCATTAAGCTGCAACCGATAAGCCGGAAAAAACAAAAAATCTAAGAGGTCTTTATGTCACGCGCCGCAAAACCAATTGGATCGCCTTTTAAAGCCTATGATGTGCGTGGCATGATCCCCACCCAGATCAACATGCCCTTCGCCTATCGTTTTGGCCAAGCCATGGCGGCCCACGCGGCGCCAAATTCAGTGGTGGTTGGCCACGATATGCGGTTGGATAGCGCCCCGCTTGCCGCTGCATTGCAGCAAGGGCTGCAGGATAGCGGCGTCGATGTGTACCCTGTTGGCCAATGCGGCACCGAAGAAGTTTATTTCCATACAGCGCAAATGAATGCAGATGTCGGCTTGATGGTCACCGCCAGTCATAATCCGGATAGCTATAACGGCATCAAGATCGTGCTGAAAGGCGCCACTGCGGCGACGCAGGAAAACACTCTTGGCCCAATGGAGACGCTGGTGATGGGTGAAGATGCATTTGACGTGGTGGCCGAATTTGCCGCGCGCGGCAAAGCCCAACCCACCCTTGACCGCAATCTTTATATTGAGCGACTGCTCGCCCAAGTCGAAAATGTCGATCTCAAGCCTCTTAAAATTGTGGCCCATGGTGGCAATGGCTGCGCCGGCCCCATCATTGATTTGCTTGAGCCGCACCTCCCTTTTGAATTTATCAAAGTGGACAATGAACCGGACGGCCGCTTGCCGAACGGCATTCCAAATCCGCTATTGCCAGAAAAACGCCAACGCGCCGCAGATGCGGTTAAAGCCCATGGCGCCGATCTGGGCATCGCGTGGGATGGCGATTTTGACCGCTGCTTCTTTTATGACCATGAAGGCACCTTCGTAGAGGGTTACTACCTTGTCGGCCTGATCGGCCAAACTTTGGTGCGCCAAAATGGCGGCGGCAAGGTGGTTTATGATCCGCGGCTCACCTGGAACACAATTGATCAGATCGAAGCGGCGGGCGGCACGCCCATCGTCTGTCGCACTGGCCATACCTTTTTCAAAAAGGTCATGCGCGACAATGATGCAATTTATGGCGGCGAGATGAGTGCCCACCATTATTTCAAGGACTTTGCTTATTGCGACACCGGCATGTTGCCGTGGCTCGCCATCGTGGCAGAGATTTGCCAATCCGGCATCAGCCTGAAAGAGATGGTCGCCGCCCGCATTGAAAAATTCCCCTGCTCCGGCGAAATCAACTTTACCGTCGACGATGCGCCCACCGCCATCAAAAAGCTGCAAGACGAGTTGGCCAGCAAAGCCAACGAAGTGGAAGACATTGATGGGCTGGGCATGGTGTTTGATGAGTGGCGCTGCAACATCCGCGCCTCCAACACCGAACCATTGCTGCGCCTCAACCTAGAAACCCGCGGCAACAAGCCCCTCTTGGCTGAAAAAACAGCGCTTTTGTCAAACCTAATTCGCGGCTGACCCCACTGGGGGTAAATTCCATTCTGCCCCGGTGAGATCTTCTGAAACGTCCCACAATCTCGACGCCGCTTCATGATCCACAGCCGCGTGGGAAATTGGCGTCACCCCAACGGGTCCCGACAGGCCGCGCATTTTAGTTGGACCATAAAATAGCCCCGGCTTTGCATCTGGGTCTGTAAGGGCCAACACTTGCGACTTCGCGCCATGAAATGGCGAATGGGCAAACATCACATTCATCACCTCAAGCCCGATGCGGGTGAAAAAGCCTGACCCAACACGTTGGGCATTGGTGGCCGCATATCCCGGGTGGCACAAAAACCCGTTGACGGGCCGCCCCTGCGCCAGCAAGCGCCGGTTCAACTCCAGCATAAACATGATGTTGGCCAGCTTGCTTTGGCCGAAGGCAGCCATGGGCGTATAATTCTTCTCAAAATGTAGATCATCAAAATCGATCTTCTCCGCCCCCCAGCGGTGCGCCACCGAAGAGACCGTGACAACACGACCATTACCCTTTTGGATCAGATCAAACAGCAATGACGAAAACAAAAAATGGCCAAAATGATTGGCCCCCATCTGCAATTCAAACCCTTGCGGTGTTTCCACCCGCTCGGGCACCATCACAATGCTTGTATTGTTGATCAACCCATCCAGTTTTTCGTGAAATCCGACAAACCGATCTGCCGCCATGCGCACTGTTTCCAGATTGGCGAGATCCATCAATTCATATTCAATTTTGGCATTTACGCTGCGAAAGTCGGCCAACTCCCGCACAGCCTGCCGCGTACGCTCCTCAGAGCGGCAAAAAATTGTCACTTGGGCATTATTCTGAAGCAGCATTTTCGCTGTTTCAAAGCCAATCCCGGTATTGCCCCCGGTGATGGCATAATGGCGGCCCGATAAATCCGGCACCCGACCATAATTCCAGCCTTTCTTGCCGAAAGGCAGAAGCTGTGTGCTCATAATAAATCCTTAAAGTGAACCGATGCCCCCCGACATCAGCTTTGCAATCCTAAAACTTTTGCCCGTACTTTTCACAATTTCGCATCAACATGCAATGGCGAACTGATTTTAGTGAATCCGACCATTCGTGGCAAATCAACCAAAGATTGAGCGGCTATACACCCCAAAAATGGAACTTTAGGGCCCAAAATGCGTTGTATATATAACGAAAGGAGAGTGCTTATGACCGAAAAAAACAAAGAAACAAAGCGCACTCAAAAAGAGATCGACGATCAACTCGACGATAGCTTTCCCGCCAGCGACCCACCCTCATGGACACCAGGTACAACCAAGGAATCCGATGAGGACGCAAAGCTAGAGCGCAAAGACGACAAATAGTGCATTGGCGGGAGCGGCCTAGTCACCGCGCCCCGCCTTCACATACTTAATCGATATGGGCATCACTGAAACAAGAATATCGCCGCTAAAGACGGCTATTGGGCGCTGGTGGAACAATGATCCGTTCACCCAAAGCGCCGCTGTGGCCTTTTATACGATTTTTTCTTTCCCTGCCCTGATCATTCTCTATTTGGGCTTGGCGTCAATGTTCATGCAAGAAGACGCCGTCCGCATGCAGGTGTTTGGCTTTTTGCGCGCCAATTTCGGCGCCGACGCTGCCGAGACCTTCCGGACAATCGTTGCCAACACGGCACCATCAGAGAAAAGTTTCATCCCCTTCATTTTCGCTGGCACGGTGCTGGTCTATGCCGCATTGCGGCTCTTTTTGCAGCTGCAAAAGGCGCTCAACTATATTTGGGACATTGACGACAGCAAAGTGTCAAACTTTCAAGCGCTGGTGCTGCGGCGCCTCATTTCCTTCGCGGTCATGATGGGCGTGCTTTTTGTCCTTGCCGTTTCGTTGGTGATCACCTCGACCATCAGCTCATTGACCGATTGGATCATCGCCCACCTGCCTGATATGTTTGCGGTGCTGGCGCACAGCGTCAATCTGATCCTATCGCTCACCATCATCAGCTTGCTGTTCGCAGTTATCCTTAAAATACTGCCTGACCGCAACGTCAGCTGGTCGCACGTCGCCCCCGGCGCTCTCCTCGCTGCAGCCCTGTTCATGTTGGGCGAGTATGGCATGGGGTTGTATTTTGGCTGGGTTAAGCCCGGCTCCGCTTATGGCGTCACTGGGTCGATCATTTTGCTGATGATTTGGGTGTTTTATTCCAGCGCCGTTTTCCTGCTCGGCGCAGAATATGCAAAGACCCTGCATCAGAAATCGCTGGTGCGCAAAAAAGCCAACTAACGCTTGATCGGTTTACCAACGTCGTTCGCAGCGGGCACGCAAACGTCTTGCGCGCGGCCCAGCGACAACTCAGGCCATGGTGGCAATATAAACGCCGTAAAGCACAAGGAACCCCAAGCCCACCCAGCGGGATATCGCGCCGCGCTTAAGGGCGATAACCAGCATCAAAATGCTCGCGGCCAGCATCACCCAAATATCGACAACCACAATTGAGCTGGGGAAGTCTATGGGTTTCACAAGCGAGGTCGCCCCCAGAATAAACCAGACATTATAAATATTGCTGCCGATCACATTGCCCAGCGCAAGGTCAGATTTCCTTTTGAGCGCGGCAACGATGGAGGTCACCAGTTCAGGCAATGACGTGCCTACGGCAACAATGGTCAAGCCAATGATGGTTTCAGAAATTCCCCAGGCACGCGAGAGCTTGATCGCGCCCGACACCAGAAACTGCGCACCCAAAATCGTCAGCACGATACCAACGACCGCCAAAACGAGTCCGACCCACAATTTTTGCGTCCAGGGCTCGGCAATCTCCACCTCGGCCCGATGCAGCTCTGCCGAGGGCTGTTGTGTGTTGCGCTCGTTCAAATAGCTGTAAAACAAATACCCGGCGAGCAGCAGGATAAACAGCACGCCCACCCACAAATTCATATGCCCCCAGAGGGAAACCGCCACACAACTTAGGGCCGCCAGAACCAGCACAAAACCATCGCGACGAATCGCGGCAGGCTGGCAGACGATGGGATAAATAAGGGCGGCCGTGCCCAGGATCAGCAAAATATTGGCAATATTGCTGCCCACCACATTGCCCACAGCAATGCCGGGCGACCCGGCCAGCGCGGCCTGAATGCTGGTCACCAATTCAGGGGTGGATGTGCCAAACCCCACAAGGGTGAGGCCAATCATCAGTTCTGAAATACCGATCTTGCGCGCAACTGCAACCGAGCCACGCACCAACGTATCGCCGCCAACAAGCAGCAGAATTAAACCGAGAACAATTTCCATGGGTCACTCTTTTGGCAATCGCCAAATTGCATCAATTGCTGTGAGAAATAGAAGCGCATTGCCACACACGGTAGCCAATTTGCGGCGCGACTTAAACCCTTGCACCGGCAAGGGGGCAAAAACATAGCTCAAATTTCAAAAGAGATTGGTTGCGGGGGTAGGATTTGAACCTACGACCTTCAGGTTATGAGCCTGACGAGCTACCGGGCTGCTCCACCCCGCGTCAAATGTCGAAATTTTTGACAACGTGTTGAAACACGATCATCGTCAATCAAAGACAGCGCCTGTATAGGGGGGATTCATGTGTTTGTGAAGGGTTATTTCGCATAAATTCAAAAAAAAATTCATAAAACGGTGACATGTCGCCTTGCGCTCGAAATTACCTGTAGTTTAGGCTGAAATCTCCCTGCGAAAAGAAGAGATATCCTATGAAATTCAATCAACTTGGGCGCACCGATATAAAGGTGAGCGAAATCTGCTTGGGCACCATGACCTGGGGCCGTCAGAACACCGAACAAGAAGCCCATGAGCAAATGGATTATGCCCTCGATCAGGACATCAATTTTTTTGATACGGCTGAGCTTTATGCGGTGCCAACCAATGAAGAGACCCAAGGGCTGACCGAAGAATATATTGGCAGCTGGTTCAAAAAATCAGGCAAGCGCGATCAGGTGGTCTTGGCCACCAAAATTGCTGGCGAAGGCGTGTCGTGGATTCGCGATGGTGAGCCGATCACCGGCGCCGCCATTCGCCGCGCGGTTGAAGGCAGCTTGTCCCGACTGCAAACCGACTATATCGACCTTTACCAACTTCATTGGCCCAATCGCGGACATTACCATTTCAACACAGGATTTGATTACGATCCGAGCAATCAAGACACGGCTGAGGTGAAAGCCAATATGCTTGAGGTGCTTGAAACGCTCGACGCCTTGGTGCGTGATGGCAAAATCCGCCATGTCGGCCTGTCGAACGAAACAGCGTGGGGCACCATGCAATTTGTCAATCTGGCCGAACAATATGGGTTGCCGCGCATGGCCTCAATCCAAAATGAATATGGCCTATTGCGCCGCTATTTCGACCATGATCTGGCTGAAGTCGCCCACCATGAGCAGGTTGGCTTGTTGGCGTATTCCGCCTTGGCCGCGGGTGCTCTCTCTGGCAAATATTTGGATGGCAACATCCCAAAAGGCACGCGCGGCGATCTGGTAAAAGCCACCATCTATCGCAACTCCACCCACTCAGAACCTGCCATTCGTGCCTATATGGCACTGGCTGAAAAGCATGGGCTGGATGTGTGCCAAATGGCACTGGCCTTCTGCCTCACCCGCCCCTTCATGACCTCAGTGATCATCGGGGCCACCAATATGGATCAGCTCAAAACAGACATCGCGGCGAAAGACATCGAATTGTCCAAGGACGTGATGGACGGTATTGCCGAGATTTACCGGCAATACCCGATGCCGATCTAAATCACTGCTCAAATTGGGCGGCGATGAAGCCATTCAACGCTGCCCAATAGCCGTCCACAAACGCCTCACTGCCCCACAGCATCACTTTACCAAGTAGCCACAGCCCATCATTGCCACTCATGGGTTTACGTTCGTCCACGGGCAGCATGCTGTGCCCCGCCTCATCAAACCAGACCACTCTGAGGTGATCCTCCGGCACCAACCGCTCAAATGTCTCAACACTATTCTGTGCGTCCACCTGGCCATCCCGGCCACCCGCCAGCAACAAGATGGGCATGGCCGGCAGGGCTGCCAAATCCTGGGTCATATCCGCGCCAGCATTGCGCACGGCAAAGTCCCACCATTGCTCGGTAAAATCATCCGCATCAAAAAACTCAACACTTTCACTCAAGCGCACATAATCTTGATAGCTGCCTCCATTTTCGATCAGTGCATCCAATTGCGCTTCGGCCGCAATTTTCGCTTCACTGTCCGGGGCAAAACTGCGGCGAAGCTGTGTCATATAATTGGACTGGGCCATCCAATTGATCGCAGGGGACACAAACACCATAAACTCGACCTTATGAGCCGCCACATCAATTTTGGGCATCACCCAACCAGCTTGCGAAAAGCCCAGCACCCCGATCTGATCCACATTTACGCCGCTTTGGCTGCGCAACGCTTCAATGCCGGCGTCCACAAGCGCCGCCCGATCAGCCATTGAGAAGGAAAGCCAATCACCTTCCGACGCTTCAACGCCCGGCTTGTCCCATGAAAGGGTGCACCAACCTTGTTGGGCGAACGTGCTGAAATAGGGGTCAAAGTAGCCAAAAGCGCCGCGGTCCATCGCGCCATCCCCATGCACAAAGACAATGCAATCAATCGGCTCACCATCATAGTTTTGCGGCAATGTGATCTGCCCTGCGACCTGATTTTCTTGAAAATCAAATTCAATTTGCCTTGTCGCATGCACTGCATCAGGGGAAAGAAACACAAAAGCCAACGCCACAAGCACCACGCCAAACACAGCGCTTGTGCCAAAAACCGCTCCACGAGAAATCATATCAACACCGATTAATAGAATAGTTATTCGCTTAATTATCATAGCTTGAGAATTGTGCAAGCATAATTTATAGAATAGGTATTCTATCAAAGGACTTTTTATGGCGCGAAAAAAAGATGACGCCCTGCACGTAAAGCGCAAAAGCCAGATATTGGCAGCCGCACGTGCCTGCTTCATTGAGCATGGCATCCACCAAACATCGATGCAGCAAATCTGTTCCCGGGGGGAAATCAGCCCCGGCGCGCTCTACCGCTATTTCCCGTCAAAGCAATCCATCATCGAAGCCATCGCCGCCAGTGAGCATCAATCCAACACCGACCTGATCGACTTTCTGGCTGAGGCCAAAGACCCGGTGTCCGCGCTGCAAGAGGCGGTCCCCGACCTGCTGGATCATATTCTTGATCCAGATTTTGCCCGCCTGATGGTGGAGATCAGCGCTGAAGCGAGCCGCAACACCTCCATATCCAAAACCTTTGATGAGGTGGAAGCACAGTTCCAAACCGAGCTGGAGAAAATTTTCAATCGGGCCGCAAAGCCATTCTCTTTAAAGCGCGACCAGCACATTAAAGCACAGATTTTCATTTTTCTGGCGCTGCTCGATGGGTTGGTCGCGCGGGCCGCTCATAATGATCTACCACCGCGCAAACAATTGGTCATGAGCGTGCAAAAAACCATCCGCGGGCTCTTTGCCTAGTCGCATTCAACATAAAAAGCCCTCGCCATCATTCCATTTATCGGTATGATTATGAAAACCAACTCGAATTAGGGGGCGCAGTCGGTATGGCACTTATTTCTACGCTTTTGCCACTCATTTTTTGGCTGAGCTATGGCACCATATCCAAACAAATCAGCCGCAAGCGTCCCTCCATTACCGCGATGATGATTCACCAGCGCTATCGCTGGGTCGCCAATGCCGTCCGGCGCGATACCCCGTTTGATGCCATCCTCACGGGCAACATCATGAATTCAGTGTCCTTCTTTGCGTCCAGTTCGGTGCTGTTGATTTTGGCCATGTTTGCCATCTTCGGGCAATTGAACGAATTGCTGCCCGCCCTGCGCACCGTGCAGGTCAATGGCGCCTATAGCGTGGGTGAATATCAACTGCACCTGATCATTATGTTGGTGATGGTGGTCTTGGCCTTTCTTTCGTTCACCCTATCGCTGCGACAGTTCAACCACTTTTGCATCTTGCTGGGCGCAGCCGACCACAGCGAAACCGCCGACCCTGAAGAAACAGCGGCCATGGCGCAACTCAATGCCCAGGGCGCCCGCTATTTCAACAATGGCATCCGCGCCTATTATTTTTCCATCGCCAATGTGGGCTGGTTTATTTCTGCTGAAATCGGCATCGGCTTGGCGATCCTGACATTTATATTCATTGTGCACCGCGAATTTCTATCAAAATCAAACGAAGCCATTTCGCGCCTGCCCCAACCCAAGGACAAATCTTAAATCATGAACTTCAAATCAATTGCCCTGTCGGCAGTGCTGCTATTGCTTTGTCAGCCAGCCTTTGCACAAGACAACCAATTCACGGTGGACGACGAAACCGAAATGCAAAATTGCTGGGAGGCTGTGACCGATCTCAATTTGCAGGGCGAAGACCACACCTTGCAAGAGTGCATTGGCGCCGCATCAAAAGTTTGCATGGAAGAGGAAGAAGGCGGCATGACCACAATGGGCATGGCGTCCTGCATCATGCGCGAAAACTCATGGTGGGACAGCATTCTCAACATCAATTATCAAAATTTGAAGCAGGTGCTTGAGCCAAACCAATTTGAAGATTTGCGCGATGCCCAGCGCAAATGGATCGCTTATCGCGATGCGTCATGCGCCTTCCATTACAATTATTGGGGCAATGGCACCATGCGCACCACAGCTTTTGCCAGCTGCATGCTCGACACAACTGCCCAGCGCGCTGCGGAGCTAAGCAGCATTCTCGACATGTCGATGATGTAAGCAAAAATGGTTGAGCCATTTAAGAACTTCTTTTCAATTGCGGTCATTCAACGGATGGCCGCAATTTTGTCTGCGCAGTCGCCAAGTTTTGATGCAACCCATTTCGTTGCGGTCGCATCAATTGACCATGAAACCAACGAACTCAAACAGCGCAGTCAGCAAATTCAAACCGCGCTTAAAGCAACATTGCCCAATCAATTGGACGACCTCGCTCCGATTTTGCTGGGTGCTTTGGGGCCGGAGGCCCCAATTGATGGCGGCGTCACCAGCAATGATCGTGACGGGTTAAACGGCTTTGCGATTATGCCCATTTGCGATTTCGTTGCTGAAATCGGCATTAATGATTGGCCGAAAGCCGCGGCGCTTTTTGAAGAGTTGACCAAGCGGTTTAGCGCCGAGTTTGCTGTGCGGCCCTTCCTTGCAAAAGACCCTGAGGCGACGCTCAAAACCTTTCACCGCTGGGCCAAAAGCGACAATCCCCATGTGCGCCGCTTGGCCTCCGAGGGGTGCCGCCCATTGCTGCCGTGGGGCATCAGGTTGCATGCTTTTGTTAAAGACCCGACCCCACTCTTGCCGATCTTGGAAACTTTGAAAGACGACCCCACAGAATATGTGCGTCGGTCTGTCGCCAACAATATCAATGACATTGCCAAAAACCATCCTGATCTTGTGGCTGATCTGGCGGCCCGATGGATGCAAGATGCCAGCAAAAATCGGCAACGGCTTGTGCGTCACGCTTGCCGCACCTTGATCAAAAAAGGACACCCACCGACTTTGGCTGCGCTCGGCTATAAGCCGATCGAACTGGACCAAAGCAAATTTGAAATTCTCACCCCGACTGTAGAATTCGGCACCGGCTTGAAATTCAAATATTTGCTGACCCCGCATGCCCCGGGCTCGCACCCCTACATTCTGGATTTCGCTATCCACTTCAAAAAAGCAAATGGGGAGCTTTCACCCAAAGTGTTTAAGCTGAGCACAGGAACAATGGAAGGGAACACGCCATTGGCCGGCGAAAAGACAGTGCCGATCAAACCGATCACCACCCGCACATTTTACCCCGGCATCCACAAGTTGGAGCTTTTCCTCAATGGCCGATCATTGGGTGTCGAAAGTTTTGAATTGCAAATGCCCATTTAGCACCGCCACACGTGCCGCTGGCGGAAAGATACGCACACACAATGCAATCACATGCTAGGGCGATAAAGGCGCCTTAGATGGCAAGCCAAACAACAAGTGAGAGCAATCCAAACAGGACTATAAATTCACGCAATACCATACTCATGAAATCTAATATTGAACAAATGCCTTAAAAATCGGTTTAAGCAGCGTCGGCCACACCACCAGAGTGAGCAATACAATAAAGAAATTATATTCATAAAACTATATAATTAACTTATTTGTTAATAATATAGTTTCAATAGACGACCCTGGCCCAAACTTCAACCATTCCCGCGAGTATTTTGGCAAAGAATGGAAGAAGCCAGACCTTCACTCAGCGTTTCCTAGCTCAAACAAATCATGCACGCTGACATTCAGCACCGCCGCCAATTTCAAGGCCAACACAGTCGATGGCACAAACACATGATTTTCAACCGTGTTGATGGTTTTGCGCGACACGCCGACCTCTTCAGCAAGTTGCGCCTGGGTTAGTCCTGCCTTTTTGCGGATCTCGGCCAAATGTGAAACTAAACTCATGCTCGCCCCTTCACATCGGCCCAAACAAAGCTCAGCAAATAGGCCGCCGCGGTGAGCGTGCCCATGGCGGCAAATGCGGTGGGATAGCTCACCCAATCCTGCCAGAGGGGCACGGCAAACGCCGGATAAAGCAATATCGCCACCCAAAAGCCAATGCCTTCGGCTTGCTTGCGGTCAGCAACATAGCCTTCGTCAGTCGCGCGGCGGGCGTTGGCATTGCCTGCTGCAAACGCTGCAATCGCAATGAGAATACTGCTGGCCACCCCGAAAAGGCCGGGCACCCAAAAGGCAAAGGGTTGCGGCGTGCCCATGGCCAAAGCCGCCGCGCCATAAACAAGACAGACCAGACCCGTAAGACCCAACATCCCAGTGCGTACATTTGTGAATAATTCAGACGTCATGTTTCGCTCCTATTTGTAACCTTAAGGTGACATATAGGACATCAAAAATGTAACGTCAAGGTTACACATTGATTTAGTGGTGTTCGACGAATTGAAGCGACATGTCTGGTTGCGGCACCAAATCGGCCGGCACTTCATCTGCCCAAGGTTCCATTTTCAATTCGGGCCAAAGCGCACAAAGCCGCTCTCCCTTATTGAGGTGGGTTTCCTTGTTGGGCAAATTATAGTTTGGCACCAGATTGAAGGCGAAAATTTCTCGCAACCCAAAGGGCGCATAAAGCTCAAATTGATCCTTATTATTCAGCCGCATCCCAACCGAATGGGTGGTGCAGGCAAACCGGTCAATCGCCTCACGCGAATGGTCGAGTTTGGGATATTCAAAACCAAAATGTGCCGGATACCATAAATGCACCCGCGCCTGATTGCGCACCTCAACCGGCACCTGCATGCCTGCAAAAACCGCTTCGGCGTCATTGATGATCTTGTCTTCATCATCATAGGTGGTCGCCCCAGCATCATGATAAAAAATGTCAACATCCTTCACCCCATGCATGGGCGGACGCTCGGTCAAATAATTCCAAACATTGTTGTAAATCGCGCCGGAAACAATCCACGCATCCGGCAAATCCATGGCGCGCAACCGCGCAAAATAATCATAAAGCGGACCAAATTCGCGGCACATCTTAAAAATCAGCGCCGCTTGTTCATCTATGTCCGCATCAGCAAATCTCAAATAGGTCATGGGCAGAACCTACCCGATTCCCCTCGCCTTCAGAAGAACAAAATAGGCACAAAGAGATAAGCTCAACGAACTATTGCGGCGTGATCACCACCCGCACCTTGTTGGGCCAAAATGCCATATAGCCTTTTAAGGCGTCTGAAAACTCGAACGGGTTTTCATATGCCCACCCCAATTCGTCATCACGAAAGGCATAATAGCTGGCATCACCCTTAAGTGGACAATGGGTGGTTTTGTCCAATCGATTCAGCGGCACCGTCACCTCATCTTGCGGCACATAGATAACAGGCGGGTAAAGCGTTTTGCCCACTTCCTGTAGCCACACCGCATTATCGGTCGCGATCAATTGGTCTTCGCCAATCATGATTTCCACATGCGCGCCCACAGGCTGCACCCGCATAAAATGCTGTGGTTGATCGGGCCGCGCCGCAACGCCTTTAAGCGCCAATTCCACGTTTAGATCATTCACTGTCTCAACCATTCTATCCTCCAATCGGATTAGATTTTGGGCCGCGCCAACGCAAAAATATCCTTCACCGCCGCATAGTTGAAATAGCCGAGGCGCCCAACGGCGGCGATCGCTGCTTCATCAATCATACCATCAGTGATCAAGTGGGATTGGATATGCACCCGCACCACCTCGCCGATGATAAAGTAATTATTGATTTTGACGCCCTTATGATCTTCCAGCTGCTTGATTTCCACCAACTTGCATTCAAAAGAGGCTGGCGCACCTGCCAACCGCGGCACATCAACCAACTCGCCGGGCAAGGTCTCAAGGCCCAGTGTTTCAATCTCGCTCATTTCTTCAGCATAAGGCGCGCTGGTGGCATTCATCTGCTCGACCAACGCCAATCCAGCCACATTATGCACAAACGCGCCAGTGGCCTCGATATTACGCAAACTGTCTTTTCGGCCAGAGGAAGAAAACCCCAACAAGGGCGGATTTTCGCTCAGAGCATTGAAAAACGAATAGGGCGCAAGATTGCTGATCCCATCTGCACTGCGCGAGGAAATCCAGCCAATCGGGCGTGGCGAAATCAGCGCCTTAAAAGGATTATGTTTCAACCCATGTCCGTCCGCCGGATTGTAAGAATGGAATGACACTATTTTCTCCTTCTAAGACTTGATCAGCTCCCAGGCACGATCCGGCCCGCTTACTTCAACCACCATGTCAAAATCATCTGCATGCTGCATCATATGCCGGGTGATCCGCTCATAATATTGAATAAACCGGGCAATCCGCGTCTGATCCTGTGGCGTCGCCACCCGACCTACCGCCGCTAAATTCTCTTGTTCCTGCTGCCAACGCCAATCAAAAATTTGCGAGAACGCGCACGGCTTTAAATAGAGCTTATGCACCATCATCTGCCACAAGGGCTGATAGCGCGCCGAAAGATACTGATTGACCGCCCGTCGCCACACCCCAGCCGCATCTTCATCCTGCTCCAATGCATTGATCGGCTCTTGCAACGCCGGTTCGCGCTGAGGCGCGGCGCCGACACACCACCCTTCCAAAAGGATCAATTTTGGTGGCCGTGTCACCTCAAGCCAATCTGAATCCGGCGCCCGATCGTCCAGAGCTTTGATAAATCGCGGCAGCTTCATGCCCGGCGCAATCTCGCCGCGCTGCAATTTGCCCAGCACATCGAGCAGCGTTTCCACATCATGTGTCCCCGGCACACCGCGGGTTGCAAACAAAGGATGTACCTCAGCCGCCAATTTCACCCGTGCCGCTTTTGTCAGATAAAAATCGTCAAGGCTGAGCACCAGCACATCCTCGCCAAAGTGCCCCCGCACTTCCTGCGCCAGATAGCTTTTGCCAATGCCTTGGCCTCCCGCCAGTCCGACCAATGGGCAATTATTTGCCGCCATCAAACGCGCGTAACTCGCGATCAGTCGATCTTTTATATCTTGCTTTCTCATTTGTAATCTCTAAAACTCATCTTTTTATTGCAGCAAATAGACCAACCGAATATTTGATAATCAAACCAAATCACGTGCCGCCCGAAAGCCTTCAAATGTTTGCAGCCCTTAAAGAATTTAACAAGACCATTTGGCTCTTGATTCTCGCCACCTTTGCCTCGCGCTTCTTCCTCTTCATGGTCTGGCCCTTTCTCGCCATCATGCTGCACAACAAATTTGGCCTCAACGAATTTGAAATTGGCGCCTTCCTCACGGGCTCGGCCACGGTGGGGGTCATCTTTGGCTTTTATGTCGGCTATTTGTCGGACATTATTGGTCGCCGCAAAATCATCCTTGTCGGCCTGTTCCTCAACATCCTCGCCATGGCCGTCATCGGCATCGCCGAGAGCCTGCTGGTGCTGTTTCTGGGCACCTTATTGCAATCATTCGGCCGCGGCACGGTGGAAAACCCCGGCAAAGCCCTGATGACCGATATGGTCAGCGACCGCAAGGTCAAGGATATGGCGCTGCATGTGCGTTATTTCATGCTCAATGTCGGCGCCGCCACCGGCCCGCTTCTCGGCACATTCGTTGGCGCCACCGGGCAGCAATCCACCTTTTTATGGATCTCCGGCCTCTATATGGTCTATTTCACCGCCGCAGCCGTCATCTTCAATATTGAAAAACCGCTCAAGCGGACCATGCAGGGCGATCCACTCAAATTCTCGACAGCGCTTTCCGTACTGCGCAAGGACACGCCTTTTCTACTGTTCGTCTTCGCGTCGTTTATTGGCTTTGTGGGCTACGGCCAAATCGAATCCGGCCTGGTGCAATATTTGCGACAAATGAGCGTGCCCGAACTCACCGAACTTTATGCCACACTGATCCTGATAAATGGCGGGACCGTCATCCTCTTCCAATTCGCCTTGCTCAAACTCATGGAAAACTGGTCGCCCTTTTTGCGGGCCATGTCCGGTGTGATCTTCTTTGCCGGCGGCTTTTTCGGCTTTGCCATCGCGCCCACCGATCCCTGGGTCTGGATTATGGTGGCCATGGGCGTGTTGAGCATTGGTGAGGCGATCCTCTTCCCCACCCTCAACATCATCACCGACCGGCTGGCCCCAGAGCATCTAAAGGGCTCCTATTTCGGGGCCTCGTCGCTCTCCAGTTTCGGCTTTGTCTTTGCGCCTTTGTTTGGCGGCTTTTTGCTGCACCAATTTGGCGGCATGGCCCTCTGGCTCACCATGACTGCCCTGACCCTGTTCGTCGCCGTGCTCTATTTCAGCGCCAATCGACTTAAAGGCGGCATGTTGGAAAGCTGAGTACCTACTTCAAATGATAGGTCAACGCGTTGGCAATAAACAGGCGCAGCTGATCTTCCGGCAGCGGCTCATCGACAGAAAAGTGAATACCGCGATTACCCTCATAATGGAATTCATCGGGAAACATGTGCCGAAAATCATCAATGAGCGTCGTTTGGCAATGTACAAAAACCGCGTAATCCTTGAGCTTTGACGGACCAATACGCACGGTCGTGCCGACACATTTTTTGCGTGGCAGATAGGAGGGCTCCCCCCATTTCAGGGTTTCTTCCAGCCCGCCCGTTTGCGGCAGGTCTGCCGCAACTTCAAGGATCAACGAACGCAACTCAAACAACCGATCACGCGCAGGCTCAGCTATGGCCTCAAAGTTGGCTCTCACTTGTTTGTCTGAATCTAAACTCATGTCAGCTAATATTTCCCGCCCCAAACTAAAAAAGTTCGCCGCAAGCTATTCACGGCGAACCAATATTACTTCTTTTTATCGGGACGTTGCGTCAAAACTGAACCCGCTAAGCGCCGCACGTCCTTTTGAGAGATGCTTTTAGGGTTCTTTAGTGCTTTTGATGCAATTGAACCTATTGTTTTCGACGTTTTTTCATTTCTCATCGAAATTCTCCATGCTCACTATGTGCAACACTCTTATTCATTGACAGCAATCGTTGACGCCAATAGGTTCAACTTGTTCTCGATGGCTGGCATCCAACAGCCGGATGCACACATGCTGTTGTTTAAGGGGTGCATAAATGCACCCCTTATTTATTATGCGTATTGAATCAAAACCCAATAAACAGCTTGTCCACGATATGGCGGCATACGATTGCCCTTGGCTATTGGCGCTGTCGTCGTCGGTGTCCCGTCAACTTTCCAGACACCACTTTCAGGACAGGTACCACCAGTCTTAACTCGTGTTCCAATTTTAGTTTTCTGCTGAAAAAGCATCATGCTTTCCTTTTATGTAGGTAAAACATTTGCCCTCAACCTCAAAATGAGTATAAACTCCAGTTGCAATACTGAGAGGTGGGCATCCACACTGATCCCTACTAATCAGCGTTTCTTGGCCAGTCAGTTGCCGCTGACTGGCCAAACCTTTAGAGCTCAATATCATCCATATCATCAAGATCATCTAAGTCATCACTAAAGCCTTTAGTTTCTTGCCTGGTTTCGTCATTTACCGAACCCAAAATGTAGACCCCCTTCTTGCCTGCGACACTGGAAATCATTCCCTTTTGAACCATCCTATAGATTTTGTTCATCAATTGCCGACGTTGGGACACTTCTCCATGACGACGGAATAGTTCAACCATAATGGCATCCAATGAGACCTCACCTTCTGAGGCCGCCAAAATATCGTGAATCTTTTGCTCCAATCCGTCGACCCGGTAAGAAGACAGCTGATTAACTAACTCCTCAGGCAAATCACTTAGGTCTCCCAAGTCGTCACTCACCACTCGGGGCCGAAGCCGATCCCTCAACTCCTTCAACTCACGCATCATCTCATTAAGCGCGGCCGATATTGCACGGTACTTCTCCGCGCGAACCTCATCACCTTCCGCCGCCTGTTTCTCAGCCAATACGTCATACTGAGCAATCATTTCGCTCACCTGATCTTGCGCAGACACAACATTCACCTCGTCTTATTATTTCGTTAAAATATACTTCCAACTCATGCAACGCAAGATCTTTTCTAACTATATTTCCACTTTTGTCTTCTTTTTTCGCTTATTTTTGTCTTTTCTTCCACATTTGTGATTTTTAACGCATATAGGTCTTTAGAAAATCCTCTTTTTGTTGCGCCAAAATAGGGATTCGCTGTAAAATGGCAAGATTGATGAAACTAGGAGGATTAACGCAAGAAACCCCACCGGCTATTTCTAGCGGGTGGGGTTTTTTGTATATTTTACATCGTAGAGATAATTTTGCTTTTAGCAGACTTGGCAACG
>NZ_AUHV01000004.1 GCF_000423365.1 Maritalea myrionectae DSM 19524
GCGATTACGAAAGTATTGTCTGAAGCGACAGGTGGTCAAGGCACAGCTTTTGACGAGATCGACAAAGCGCCAGAAGAAAAAGCACGTGGTATTACCATTTCCACAGCGCACGTTGAGTACGAAACAGACGGTCGCCACTATGCGCACGTTGATTGCCCAGGCCACGCTGACTATGTGAAAAACATGATCACTGGTGCGGCTCAGATGGATGGTGCTATTTTGGTTGTGAACGCAGCTGATGGCCCAATGCCACAGACACGTGAGCACATTTTGTTGGCCCGTCAGGTTGGTGTACCAGCGCTGGTTGTGTTCTTGAACAAAGTTGACCAGGTTGACGACGAAGAGTTGTTGGAATTGGTGGAAATGGAAGTTCGTGAACTTTTGACCACTTATGAATTCCCAGGCGACGATATTCCAATCGTAGCGGGTTCAGCTTTGGCTGCTTTGGAAGGCCGTGACGACGAAATCGGCAAAAACAAGATCCTTGAGCTGATGCAGGCTGTTGACGATTATGTGCCAACACCAGCACGTCCTAAGGACCAGCCATTCTTGATGCCAATTGAAGACGTATTCTCAATTTCAGGCCGTGGTACAGTTGTTACCGGTCGTGTTGAGCGTGGCGTGATCAATGTTGGCGAAGAAGTTGAGATCGTTGGCATTAAAGACACACAGAAAACTGTTGTGACAGGCGTTGAAATGTTCCGCAAGCTGCTGGATAGCGGTGAAGCTGGTGACAATATCGGTGCTTTGATCCGTGGTATTGACCGTGAGCAAGTTGAGCGTGGTCAGGTTTTGTGTAAGCCAGGTTCAGTGACCCCACACACCAAGTTCATTGGTGAGGCGATCATTTTGACCAAAGACGAAGGTGGCCGTCATACGCCATTCTTCAACAACTACCGTCCACAGTTCTACTTCCGTACAACTGACGTGACTGGTGTTGTGACGTTGCCAGAAGGCACCGAAATGGTGATGCCTGGTGACCGTGTTGAGATGAACGTTGAGTTGATCGTGCCGATCGCGATGGAAGAGCAATTGCGCTTCGCTATCCGCGAAGGTGGCCGCACTGTTGGCGCCGGCGTCGTCGCCAAAATCATCGAGTAGTAAATTTTTCAAGCGCTTTGCGGCGTTCATTTAGAGCGCCGCAGCGTTTATTTCGGGAAACATCGACATGAATGGTCAAAACATTCGTATCCGGCTGAAAGCGTTCGATCATCGAGTCCTCGATAGCTCGACGCATGAGATTGTGAACACGGCTAAGCGCACAGGCGCTCAAGTTCGTGGCCCAATCCCGTTGCCTACACGAATTGAGAAATACACTGTCAACCGTTCGCCGCACGTCAATAAGAAGAGCCGCGAACAATTTGAAATTCGGACTCACAAGCGTCTTTTGGACATTGTGGAACCGACTCCACAGACAGTGGATGCGCTTATGAAGTTGGACTTGGCGGCCGGTGTGGACGTCGAGATCAAACTTTAGAACTTTAGAAAAGGTGTAAACCGATGCGTTCAGGTGTGATCGCACAGAAGCTGGGCATGACCCGGATCTTTACAGAAGAGGGCAGAGATGTCCCTGTAACAGTCCTTGGTCTTCAGAACTGCCAAGTTGTCGCTCAGCGGACGGCGGACAAAAATGGTTATACGGCACTCCAATTGGGTGCGGGTACAGCCAAAGTAAAAAATACAAGCAGAGCGGCCCGTGGTCACTTTGCGGTAGCAAAAGTTGAACCAAAACGGAAAGTTGCGGAATTCCGCGTTTCCGAGGACAACATGATTGAAGTTGGCGCCGAAATGTTGGCTGATCACTTCCATGTTGGCCAGTTTGTGGATGTGGCTGGTACATCAATCGGTAAAGGTTTTGCCGGTGCGATGAAGCGTCACAACTTCGGCGGGATGCGGGCAACACACGGTGTGTCTATCTCTCACCGTGCCCACGGTTCGACTGGTCAGTGTCAAGATCCAGGTAAAGTCTTCAAAGGTAAGAAGATGGCTGGTCACATGGGCGCTGTTCGTACAACTACTCAAAACCTGAAGGTTGTGAAGGTTGACGTAGAACGCGGTTTGATCATGGTTCAGGGTTCTGTTCCAGGTTCAAAAGGTGGTTGGATTATGGTCCGTGATGCGGTTAAGAAGCCTGCATCTGCTGATGCGCCAACACCTGGTTCGTTCAAAGCGGCTGAAGCAGCTCAAGCTGAAGGGAGTGCTGAATAATGGAACTTTCAGTTATATCTCTCGACGGTAAATCTGCCGGCAAAGTGAACTTGTCTGACGACGTTTTTGGCCTTGAGCCACGTCAGGACATTTTGCACCGCATGGTTCGTTACCAGCAGTTGAAAAAAATGGCTGGCACACATGATGTGAAAAACCGCGCTGAAATCCGTGGCACAACAAAGAAATTTGTTCGCCAAAAAGGTTCAGGCGGAGCACGTCACGGTAACCGTAAGGTTCCAATTTTCCGCGGTGGTGGTCGTGCATTCGGCCCAACACCTCGCTCACATGCGATCGTGTTGCCAAAGAAAGTTCGTGCGTTAGCACTTAAGCATGCATTGTCTACAAAAGCTAAGTCAGGTGACTTGGTGATTTTGGATAAAGCTGAAATCAAAGAAGCCAAAACATCAGCTTTGAAAAAAGCGTTTGGTGAGCTTGGTCTAGACAACGCTTTGATTATCGGTGGTTCAGAACTTGATCAAAACTTTGCGCTTGCCGCACGGAACATTGGTCACATCGACGTTCTGCCCGCTCAAGGCATCAATGTTTATGACATCTTGCGTCGCACAAAATTGGTGTTGACCAAGGCTGCTTTGGAAAGCTTGGAGGCTCGTTTCTCATGAGCATGGTGAAAGCATACGATATTATTCGCAATCCGGTTGTGACTGAAAAGTCCACCTATGCGTCAGAGCACAACCAAGTTGTATTTGACGTGGCGATCGATGCGACCAAGCCTGAAATCAAGGCAGCGGTTGAAGGGTTGTTCTCTGTTAAAGTGAAAGCCGTCAACACTTTGGTCCGCAAAGGCAAGGAAAAGCGTTTCCGCGGCCGCGTTGGTCAGCGCAAAGACGTGAAGAAAGCAATTGTGACATTGGCTGAAGGTCAGTCAATTGACATTGCGACCGGACTATAGGCAGGAAAGATTAGAAAATGGCTTTGAAGCAATATAATCCAACCTCGCCAAGCCAACGTGCGCTGATCGGTATCGACCGTTCAGGACTTTGGAAGGGCGGTCCAGTCAAGAAATTGACTGAAGGTCTGACAAGCAAGGGCGGTCGCAACAATTCTGGCCGTATTACCATGCGTCGTCAGGGCGGTGGTGTTAAGCGTGCCTACCGTGTGGTTGACTTTAAGCGTCGTAAATATGACGTCGTCGGCACGGTTGAGCGTTTGGAGTATGATCCAAACCGCACAGCGTTCATCGCGCTTGTAAATTATGATGATGGCGAGCAAGCCTACATCTTGGCGCCGCAGCGTTTGGCTGCTGGTGACAAGGTTGTGGCCTCACGCAACAATGTTGACGTGAAGCCAGGCAATGCGATGCCATTGGAAAAAATGCCAGTGGGTACCATTGTGCACAACGTTGAGATGAAGCCTCTAAAAGGTGGTCAGATTGCACGTTCTGCCGGTACTTACGTTCAATATGTTGGACGCGACCAAGGCATGGCTATTCTGCGGTTGAACTCAGGTGAAACGCGGTTGGTGCCAGGCTCTTGCATGGCAACAGTTGGTGCAGTGTCTAACGCTGATCACTCCAACACCAATTTGGGTAAAGCTGGTCGTAAGCGCTGGTTGGGCAAACGTCCTCAAGTTCGTGGTGTTGCCATGAACCCGATCGATCACCCACACGGTGGTGGTGAAGGGCGTACTTCAGGTGGTCGTCACCCAGTGACGCCTTGGGGTAAACCAACTAAGGGCAAGCGTACTCGCTCTAATAAACAGACGGACAAATTTATTGTTCGTTCACGTCATCAGAAAAAGGGCAGGTAGGTCACTATGGCACGTTCTGTTTGGAAAGGTCCGTTTGTTGACGGATATCTGATCAAAAAAGCGGAAAAAGTCCGTGAGTCCGGCCGTCACGAAGTGATCAAAATCTGGAGCCGTCGCTCTACGATTTTACCACAATTTGTGGGCCTCAATTTTGGTGTTTACAACGGCCAGAAGCACGTACCAGTTCTCGTAACTGAGGAAATGATCGGTCACAAGTTTGGTGAGTTTGCACCATCTCGTACCTATTATGGCCACGGCGCCGACAAAAAGGCGAAGAGGAAGTAACAATGGGTAAGCCAAAGCGTGAACGTACGCTTAAAGACAATGAGGCACGGGCCGTGTTGCGCATGTTGCGCACGAGCCCTCAGAAATTGAACCTCGTTGCAAGCGCTATCCGGGGTAAAAAGGTTGAGAAGGCTTTGGCCGAATTGACCTTTTCTCAAAAGCGCATTGCAAAAGATGTGAAAAAGACATTGGAAAGCGCCATCGCCAATGCTGAGAACAATCACGGTCTGGATACAGATGCGTTGGTCGTTGCTGAAGCATATGTGGGCAAGTCCTTGGTGATGAAGCGTTTCCGTCCACGTGCTCGTGGTCGTGTGGGTAAGATTTTGAAGCCTTTCTCACATCTGACTATCGTTGTTCGTGAAGTCGAGGAGGCCGCATAATGGGTCATAAGATTAATCCAATCGGTTTCCGTCTTGGTGTTAACCGGACTTGGGACAGCCGCTGGTTCGCTGATAAAGGCGAATATGGTAGCTTGTTGCAGGAAGATTTGAAAATCCGCAAAATGCTTAAGAAGGAACTTAAGCAAGCTGCGGTTTCTAAAATCGTGATTGAGCGTCCACACCGTAAATGCCGCGTGTCTATTCATACAGCACGTCCTGGTATTGTGATCGGTAAAAAAGGCGCTGACATCGAGAAGCTGCGTAATAAAATTCGCAAGTTCACCGATTCAGAAGTACACATCAACATTGTTGAAGTACGTAAGCCTGAAACGGATGCGAACCTTGTTGCCCAGGGCATCGCGCAGCAACTTGAGCGTCGTGTATCTTTCCGTCGTGCCATGAAGCGTGCAGTGCAAACTGCAATGCGTATGGGCGCTGAAGGTATCCGGGTGAACGTAGCTGGTCGTTTGGGCGGCGCAGACATTGCGCGGACTGAATGGTATCGCGAAGGTCGCGTTTCTTTGCACACATTGCGTGCTGACATTGATTACGGCACTGCGGAAGCTGAAACAACATTCGGGATCATCGGGATCAAAGTTTGGATTTCAAAAGGTGAAATTCTTGAACATGATCCAATGGCTCACGAACGTCGTGCGATTGAAGCTAGCGGTGGTGGCGATAAGAAGCCTCAGCGTCAGCGTCGTCAGCAGGCTGCAGGCTAAGGAGTTTACTGATCATGCTGCAACCTAAACGTACAAAATTTCGTAAAGCGCACAAAGGCCGCATCCATGGTGTTGCCAAAGGTGGTTTTACATTGAACTTTGGGTCTCATGGCCTTAAAGCTCAAGAACCTGAGCGTGTTACTTCACGTCAGATCGAAGCTGCACGTCGTGCAATGACCCGTCACATGAAACGTGCCGGTCGTGTTTGGATCCGCGTGTTTCCTGATGTACCTGTAAGCTCTAAGCCTACAGAAGTTCGGATGGGTAAAGGTAAAGGTTCACCAGATTATTGGGCCGCTCGGGTTAAGCCAGGTCGGGTCATGTTTGAAATCGATGGTGTGTCGGACGAAGTTGCACGCGAAGCCTTGCGCTTGGCAGCAATGAAATTGCCGATCAAAACACGGGTTGTTACCCGTATTGCGGACTAAGGGGCACGTCTCATGAATGCGAGTGAAGTGCGGGTTAAGACCGCAGACGAGCTAAAGCAAGAATTGGTTGATTTGAAAAAAGAGCAGTTCAATCTGCGTTTTCAACGTGCAACCCAGCAGCTTGAAAATACCGCGCGTGTTCGGCAGGTTCGCCGTGACATTGCTCGGATTAAGACCATCCTGCGCGAAAAAAGCGTAGCAGGCCAGTAGGAGCGTTTTGATGCCAAAGCGTATATTGCAAGGGACTGTGGTCTCTGACAAGAACGAGAAAACTGTTGTGGTACGTGTTGAACGTCGTTTTACGCACCCGCTTTTGAAAAAGACAGTTCGTCGTTCAAAAAAATATCAGGCGCATGACGAAGCGAATGCGGCCAAGATTGGTGACATTGTTCAAATTCAAGAATGTGCACCGGTTTCTAAGAATAAAAGATGGGCCGTTATTCAGGCTTCGTAAAGAGCTTTAGAATATCGGAATGAATGTTGTAAATCGGTTGTTTAGAATCAACCAAAATATAGAAGGCAGCCAGTCATGATTCAGATGCAGACGAATCTCGATGTCGCGGATAATTCCGGTGCGCGTCGTGTTATGTGCATCAAGGTGCTGGGCGGTTCCAAGCGTAAATACGCTTCTGTGGGCGACGTAATTGTTGTGTCCGTTAAAGAAGCTATTCCGCGTGGCCGCGTTAAGAAGGGTCAAGTGATGCGCGCAGTAGTTGTGCGTACGGCGAAAGACATTCGCCGCCCCGATGGTACCGTGATCCGTTTTGACCGCAATGCAGCGGTCTTGGTGAACAACAATAAAGAGCCAATCGGCACACGTATCTTTGGACCAGTTCCTCGCGAATTGCGCTCAAAGAACCACATGAAGATTGTCTCACTTGCGCCGGAGGTGCTGTAACCATGGCTGCCAAGATTAAAAAAGGCGACAAGGTTATCGTTTTGACTGGCCGCGACAAGGGCAAAACTGGTGAAGTTTTGCGCGTTGCGCCGGAAGAGAACCGCGCCGTTGTTCAAGGTGTGAATTTGGTGAAACGTCATCAACGTGCAACACAAACAAATGAAGGCGGCATCTTTAACAAAGAAGCGCCAATTCACTTGTCAAACATTGCATTGGTTGACCCGAAAGAAAACAAAGCAACTCGTGTTGGTTTTGTGGTCAAAGATGGCGAAAAGAAACGCGTAGCAAAGCGTTCAGGAGATGTGATCGATGGCTGAGAATTACGTCCCACGTCTACGCACACATTATAATGATGTTGTGCGCGCTGGCCTAACTGACCAGTTTAATTACCAAAACCACTTGCAGGTTCCAAAATTGGACAAAGTGGTTTTGAATATGGGTGTTGGCGAAGCTGTAAATGATACCAAGAAAGTTAAGTCTGCCTTGGCTGATATGGAAGCTATTGCCGGTCAAAAGCCGATTATTACATATGCGAAGAAGTCTATTGCGGGCTTTAAAGTGCGCGAAGAAATGCCTTTGGGTGTTAAAGTGACTTTGCGTAAGACGCAGATGTACGAATTTGTTGATCGTTTGGTGAACATTGCTTTGCCTCGCGTTCGGGACTTTCGTGGGCTAAACCCAAAAAGCTTTGACGGCCGCGGCAACTTTGCAATGGGTATCAAAGAACACATCGTCTTCCCTGAGATCAATTACGACCAAGTTGATCAAATGTGGGGTATGGACATCATTGTGTGCACCACTGCAAATAGCGACGAAGAAGCCTTGGCGCTTCTTAAAGGCTTTAACTTCCCGTTTCGTCAGTAGTCGAAACGAGACGATCGAATAAGGATCAAAGAAGATGGCAAAGAAAAGCGCCGTAGAAAATAACGAGAAAAAGCGTCGTTTGGTGGACAAATACTCCGCTAAGCGTGCTGATCTCAAAGCGATTGTTGACGATCGTTCTCTTCCTATTGAAGAGCGTTTCGCTGCAACATTGAAGTTGGCTGAATTGCCACGCAACAGTGCAGCTGTTCGTGTACGCAATCGTTGTGAAGTTACAGGTCGGCCACGTGGCTATTACCGGAAACTCAAAATGTCACGTATTTCACTACGTGAATTGGGTAACGAAGGTAAAATTCCTGGCCTCGTCAAGTCGAGCTGGTAAGGAGACATAAGCGATGAGTTTTACTGATCCGCTTGGTGATATGCTAACACGTATCCGGAATGCCCAAATGCGCAACCGGACTACTGTTTCAACACCTGCATCTAAATTGCGGGCACGTGTTTTGGACGTTTTGAAGTCTGAAGGCTTCATTCGCGGCTATAGCGTGACCGAATTTGAAAACGGCTCTGCTGAGTATAGCGTTGAGTTGAAATATCTCGACAATCAGCCAGTGATCCGCGAAATCCAACGTGTTTCAAAGCCAGGTCGTCGTGTGTACGCTTCTGTGAAGAATATTCCACAAGTGGCAAACGGCCTCGGGGTATCCATCGTTTCAACACCTAAGGGTGTGATGGCTGACCATGAAGCACGTCAAAATAACGTTGGTGGTGAAGTGTTGTGCCGCGTCTTTTAAGGCGTTAAACACACTGATCTCACTATTTAGCTACGGTTTGAACCGAAAAGGCAAAAGAACATGTCGCGTATTGGCAAGAAACCAGTCGCCCTTCTAGATGGCGTGACGGTCACAATCGAAGGCCAAACGGTTAAGGCAAAGGGCCCTAAGGGCGAATTGTCTGTTGATTTGGTTGACTTGGTGACAGTTGAAATGACCGAAGAGGGTGTCCAGGTCACCCCCGTGAACGATAGCAAACAAGCGCGTTCTGCTTGGGGTATGTCACGTACATTGGTGAACAACATTGTCACTGGTGTGAAAGAGGGCTTTTCTAAGAAGCTGGTAATCAACGGTGTTGGTTATCGTGCTCAAATGCAAGGTACTGACCTTAAGTTGGCACTTGGCTTTTCACATGATGTGATTTTCAAGGCACCTGAAGGCATTAAGCTTGAAGCACCACAGGCAACTGAGGTTGTTATTTCAGGTATTGATAAGCAAGCGGTTGGGCAGGTTGCTGCCAATATCCGTGAGTTCCGGCCACCAGAGCCTTATAAAGGCAAAGGTATCCGTTACGAGGACGAATATATCTTCCGTAAAGAAGGTAAGAAGAAGTAAGGGCGCAAGAGAATGGCGAATATGTCTAGCAAAGACCGCCGCAAGGCGAGAGTACGTCGCGCAATTCGTTTGCGCGCAAATGGTCGTCCACGTTTGTCGGTTTTCCGTTCGGGCAAAAATATTTATGCCCAAGTTATCGATGACACGACTGGCCACACTTTGGCTGCCGCTTCAACTTTGGACAAAGATCTTAAAGTTGAAAATGGTAGCAACCAAGATGCTGCACAGCAGGTCGGCAAACTTGTTGCTGAACGTGCTGTAAAAGCCGGCGTTGGCGATGTGATTTTCGATCGTGGTGAATATCTATACCACGGCCGCGTGAAAGCTTTGGCAGAAGCTGCACGTGAGGGCGGGCTGAGCTTCTAAATGAATGCGCAAGCCAAAACAAAACAGAATTTAAAGAGAACTGGTTGAGACGATGAGAGACAATCAAGAGCGCGATAGCGAATTTGTTGATCGCCTGGTCCACATCAATCGCGTGGCGAAAGTGGTGAAAGGCGGCCGTCGTTTCGGCTTTGCTGCACTTGTTGTGGTTGGTGATCAAAAAGGCCGTGTTGGTTTCGGTCATGGTAAGGCGCGTGAAGTGCCTGAAGCGATCCGTAAGGCAACAGAGCAAGCCAAACGTCAAATGATCCGTGTGCCATTGCGTGAAGCGCGTACATTGCACCACGATGTGGCGGGTCGTCACGGTGCGGGCAAGGTGTTCTTGCGTGCGGCACCTGCGGGTACTGGTATTATTGCCGGTGGTCCAATGCGTGCGGTATTTGAGACGCTTGGTATTGCGGATATTGTGGCCAAGTCACAAGGTTCAGCAAACCCATATAACATGGTTCGGGCAACATTTGATGCTTTGAAAAATCTGGATAGCCCACGCTCAGTTGCTGCGCGTCGTGGTTTGAAGGTTTCTGAAATTCAAGGTCGTCGCCGGGAATCTGACGTTGGCGAACAGGTGAATGCGTAATTCGCGTCACTGACGTTTACGGAGTTGAGAAATGGCTGAAAAAACAGTAACTGTTGAGCAGATTGGTAGCCCGATCCGCCGGACACAAGATCAACGTGCCACGCTTGTTGGTCTTGGTCTGAACAAAATGCATCGTCGTCGTACACTGGAAGATACTCCAGCTGTGCGTGGGATGATCAAAAAAGTTTCGCATCTCGTTCGCGTTGTCGACGAGAAGTAATAAAAGGGTTTTGTCATGCGACTGAATGAGTTGGCCGACAATAAAGGTGCCACAAAGAACCGCACACGCATTGGTCGTGGTATTGGTTCTGGTAAAGGCAAAACCGGTGGCCGCGGTGTAAAGGGTCAAAAGTCACGCTCAGGTGTATCCGTGAACGGGTTCCGTGGTGAGCAGACAAACTTGATCCAGCAAATGCCTAAGCGCGGGTTTAACAATCCGTTTGCGAAAAAGTTCAATGCCGTTCGTCTTGATCGCATTCAAACTGCGATTGATTCCGGCAAACTTGACGCCAAGGGCGTGATTGACGCAAAAGCATTGGTTGAAGCGGGCGTTATTCGTCGCGCTAAAGACGGTGTGCGTTTGATCGCTGGTGGCGAATTTAAAGCGTCTAAAGTGACCTTTAAAGTTGACCATGCGTCAAAAGGTGCCCAAGCAGCTGTAGATGCTGTTGGCGGCAAAATCGATCTTCCAGCGGCGGCGGAGTAATTCGCCGCTTCTTCTCATTTATTGAGGATGGTTTATGGCTTCGGCAGCAGAACAACTTGCCCGAAATATGAATTTTTCGACCTTTGCCAAGGCAAAAGACCTTCAACAGCGCATCCTGTTTACCCTGGGTGCGCTTTTGGTCTATCGGTTTGGTACATTTATTCCAATTCCAGGCATTGATGGGGACGCTTTCGCGGCGACCTTTGATCGCGCACAAAACGGCATTTTCGGCATGTTCAACATGTTTGCCGGGGGCGCGGTTGAGCGTATGGCGATTTTTGCGCTAAACCTTATTCCTTACATTACCGCCTCTATCGTTATTCAGGTGTTGACCACCGCTTCGACCCGTCTTGAGCAGCTCAAGAAGGAAGGGGAGCAGGGGCGTCGTAAGATCAACCAATATACCCGCTATCTCGCGGTGGTGTTCTGCGCATTGCAGGCCTACGGGATTGCTGTTGGCTTGGAAGCCAGTGAAGGGGTTGTAACCAATCCTGGCTGGTTCTTCCGTTTGTCTACCGTGATTACCCTTGTCGGGGGCACAATGTTCCTGATGTGGCTGGGTGAGCAGGTTACCGCACGTGGTGTAGGTAACGGCATCTCCTTGATCATTTTCGCAGGTATTGTGGCGACATTGCCAACAGCCATTGCACAAACGCTCGAATTGAGCCGGACTGGTGCTTTGCCAACAGTTGGTGTGGTTGGTCTATTGGTACTCGCGATTGTGGTGATTGGCATCATTGTGTTCTTTGAAAGGGCACAGCGAAGGCTGTTGGTACAATATCCAAAGCGCCAGGTGGGCAATAAGATGTTCCAAGGGGACACATCTCACTTGCCGCTGAAGCTGAACACTGCTGGTGTTATTCCGGTGATCTTTGCGTCATCTTTGCTGTTGTTGCCTGCAACAATGGCCGGCTTTGCCGCTCAAGGTAACGCACCGACCTGGTTGACCACTGTGTCTGCTGTTTTGGGTCGTGGCCAGCCGCTTTATCTTGGCCTTTTTGCGTTCTTGATCTTTTTCTTTGCGTTCTATTACACCTCGATCGTGTTTAACCCGACTGAGACAGCCGACAATTTGAAAAAATCAGGCGGCTTTATTCCAGGTATTCGTCCGGGTGAACGGACCGCGCAGCACGTGGACTATGTGCTCACGCGGATCACGTTGGTGGGCGCAACCTATTTGACTGCGGTTGCTCTGATCCCAGAGGTTTTGGTGTCGCAGCTTGGCGTTTCTGCCTTCTTGGGGGGGACATCACTTCTCATTATGGTGACGGTGACGCTGGATACGATTTCACAAGTTCAAAGCCATCTGATTGCGCAGCAATATGAGGGCTTGGTGAAGAAATCTCGTTTGGGAGGACGTCGTAAAAAATGAGGCTGATTTTGTTGGGCCCGCCAGGTGCGGGTAAGGGGACGCAAGCACAATTCTTGACTGAGAAGTTCGATATTCCGCAATTGTCTACTGGTGATATGTTGCGGGCAGCGATTGCTGCTGAGACCGAACTTGGGTTGAAGGTAAAAGACATGATCGCCCGTGGTGATCTTGTGCCTGATGAAATTGTGGTTGGCATTATTTCAGACCGTATTGATGAGTCTGATTGTGCAAATGGTTTCATTTTGGATGGCTTTCCACGCACAACAGGTCAGGCGGAAGCGCTTGATGATCTGTTGGACGAGAAGGGCATTTCGCTCGACGCGGTCGTTGAGATCCGTGCTGACGCTGACATTTTGGTGGGCCGCATTTTGCAGCGTGCTAAAGAAAATGGTGGCGCCCGTGCAGACGACAATGAAGAAGTGTTGCGCAACCGTCTTGATGTCTATCAAGAAATGACAGCGCCATTGGTTGAATATTATTCTGCCAAGGGCTTGCTGAAAAGTGTTGACGGCATGGCTGGAATCGAAGAAGTCACAGCCTCAATAATGTCTGCGCTGAACGCCGACTAAAATTTGGAGCATTTGGGCCGATAAGCGTGTTGACTTATGGCCCAAAACTCGGTTATGAACCGCGCTTAGTCATACGCAATGCGATGGACTGGGTCGGTTTCTTGAAAAAAGCAGGGGATCGGTATCCGGTCGTTTGTTGTTGTTTGGGCGCAAATCGAAAAGTTTGATTTGCATTAACTAAGGAGATCAGGGACGTGGCTCGTATTGCTGGCGTCAATATCCCAACGAATAAACGTGTAGCTATCGCGCTACAGTACATTCACGGGATTGGTGCAACAAAAGCGTCTGAAATCTGTGGCAAAGTTGGTATCGCGGCCGAGCGTCGTGTTAACGAACTTTCTGATGCCGAAGTGATTCAGATTCGTGAAACAATTGACAGTGACTACATGGTAGAGGGTGACTTGCGTCGCTCTGTTGCGATGAACATCAAACGCTTGATGGATCTTGGTAACTACCGTGGGTTGCGTCATCGTCGTGGTCTACCTGTACGTGGTCAAAATACGCACAATAATGCGCGTACACGTAAGGGTCCTGCGAAGCCTATTGCAGGCAAGAAAAAGTAAATCTGAAAGGCGCTTCAATCTTGAGGTGCCTTTTGTTCGGTGGAGCCACCGCTTAATAGTGCAGTGGCGTTGAGATCGCTTTAAGGAAAAAGAATGGCTAAAGAAGCTCGTGTTCGCCGTCGCGAACGAAAGAATATTACTTCCGGTGTTGCTCACGTAAATTCTACTTTTAACAACACCATGATTACCATCACAGATGTGCAAGGCAACGCGATTGCTTGGTCGTCTGCTGGTACCATGGGCTTTAAAGGCTCGCGGAAATCAACTCCATATGCTGCTCAGGTTGCTGGCGAAGACGCTGCAAAGAAAGCCCAAGAGCACGGCATGAAAACTTTGGAAGTTGAAGTTTGTGGCCCAGGTTCTGGTCGTGAATCAGCGCTGCGCGCGTTGCAAGCTGCTGGTTTTACAGTCACAAGCATTCGTGACGTAACCTCCATTCCGCACAACGGCTGTCGCCCACGCAAGCGTCGTCGCGTGTAGTTTATTGTTTTGCCCATTTTGGCCAATTAATCGATTGGGCAATTCAATAGGTTCTTACATTTCAATGTGGCCATTGGCGGATGTGCTGCATATGGGAAAGGGTTAAACTATAATGATCCAGAAAAACTGGCAAGAATTGATTAAGCCGACAAAGCTGGACATTGTACCGGGAAATGATCCGGCGCGCGTTGCCACTATTGTCGCTGAGCCTTTGGAAAGAGGTTTCGGTTTGACATTGGGCAATGCTTTGCGTCGTGTTTTGCTGTCTTCGCTGCAAGGTGCTGCTGTAACAGCCATCCAAATTGATGGCGTGTTGCATGAGTTCTCATCTGTTGCAGGTGTGCGCGAAGACGTTACCGATATGGTGCTCAATGTCAAAGACATCGCAGTCCGTATGGAAGATGAGGGACCTAAGCGTCTCGCTTTGACCAAAAAGGGACCTGGTGCGGTGCTTGCTGGCGACATTGAAACAACTGGCGATATCGAGATTTTGAATCCAGAACTGGTTTTGTGTCACCTCGATGATGGTGCCGAAATCAACATGGAATTCACTGTAGGCAATGGCAAAGGCTATGTACCTGCAGATCGCAATCGTCCTGAAGATGCACCGATTGGCCATGTAGCAGTGGATTCACTGTTCTCGCCAATTAAGCGTGTGTCTTACAAAGTTGAAAATACCCGTGAAGGTCAGGTGCTTGACTATGACAAGCTGAACCTGACAGTGGAAACAAACGGTGCAATTACGCCTGAAGATGCTGTGGCTTTCGCTGCACGTATCTTGCAGGATCAATTGAACGTGTTCGTGAACTTTGAAGAGCCTGAAAAAGAGGTTGTTGAAGATGCCATTCCTGAATTGGCCTTTAACCCAGCCTTGCTCAAGAAAGTTGATGAGCTTGAATTGTCTGTTCGTTCAGCAAACTGCTTGAAGAACGACAATATCGTTTACATTGGTGATTTGATCCAGAAGTCGGAAGCGGAAATGTTGCGCACGCCGAACTTTGGTCGTAAATCACTGAATGAAATTAAAGAAGTTCTGGCGCAAATGGGCTTGCATCTTGGTATGGATGTAGCCAACTGGCCGCCTGAAAACATTGAAGATCTCGCGAAGCGTTTTGAAGATCATTATTGATCTTTAAGCGCCCCGCATTGAGTTGACAGGAGAATAGAATGCGCCACCGTAAAGCTGGTCGCAAGTTGAACCGGACAGCAAGCCATCGTAAAGCGATGTTTGCTAACATGTCTGCTGCTTTGATCAAGCACGAGCAGATCGTTACAACTTTGCCCAAAGCCAAAGACCTTCGTCCAATCGTTGAAAAACTCATCACATTGGCGAAAAAAGGTGATCTGAATTCACGTCGTATCGCAGCGTCTCGCATTGGTGATGAAGCCATGGCGAAGAAGTTGTTCGACGTATTGGGTCCTCGTTATCAAGATCGTCAGGGTGGTTACACCCGCGTGTTGAAAGCCGGCTTCCGCCATGGCGACAACGCGCCAGTTGCTGTGATCGAGCTTGTTGATCGTGATCCGTCAGCACGTGGTGCCGATTCAGGCCCAACTGCTGATCGTGATGAAACTGAAAACGCCGACGCAGCGTAAGCTTCAGCTTCATTTCGAAGAGATTTTAAAGCGCTCCCAATTTGGGGGCGCTTTTGTTTTGTCTGACGCAAATTTGATCTTATATCTGCCTTATTGCGTTTTATGATCAGGCGCGACTCGTCAACGACCCAGGGAGACCGATTGTTATGCGATCAAAACTGCATATAAGAGCCATTGCGACGATGTTTGCATTTATTGGGGTCTTGGCCCCAGCGTTGGCCCAGAATGCGCGTGAGGTGCCTTTGGATCGTGCTCAGGTGCAGCTTAGCTTTGCGCCTGTGGTGCAAAAGGCGTCGACTTCAGTCGTGAACGTCTATGCAACCAAAATGACGGTGCAGCGTGACTCCATGTTCGACGATCCGTTCTTTCGGCGCTTTTTTGGTGAAGACAGTCCATTCTTCGAACGGCGTCCGCGCAAGAGCCAATCTCTTGGCTCTGGGGTGGTAGTTCAGTCTGACGGCATGATTTTGACCAACTTCCACGTGGTGGATGGGGCGGATGACATCCGCGTTGGTTTTGCTGATGGGCGCGAATATCACACCGAACTGATGTTGGCGGACAAAAAGACAGATTTGGCTGTGCTGCGCATTAAGGACGCAAACGGTGAGAAATTTCCCGCACTGGAGTTTGCAGATTCTGACGAACTACTTGTCGGTGACCTCGTATTGGCGATCGGCAACCCCTTTGGTGTCGGGCAAACCGTGACCAGCGGGATTGTATCTGCTTTAGCACGTACCGGTGTGGGCGTGAGCGACTACCAATTCTTCATTCAAACCGATGCGGCTATCAACCCGGGCAATTCCGGCGGCGCGTTGGTGGATATGAATGGCCGTTTGGTTGGCATCAACACCGCGATATTCTCGCGCTCTGGTGGGTCAAATGGTATTGGCTTCGCCATTCCCGCCAGTATGGCACAGTTTATTTTGACGGCCGCGCAAAATGGCGGCGAGTTAGTGCGGCCTTGGTTGGGCGCACGGCTGCAAGAAGTCACGGGCGATATTGCCCGATCTATTGGCCTGCCACGCAAGCGCGGGGCTTTGGTCAGTGAGATTTATCCGAATGGCCCGGCTGACGATGCCGGTTTGAAATCCGGTGATGTGATTTTGATGCTGGATGATCGGATGGTCGAAGACCCTGAAGCCTTCGATTTCCGCCTGTCGACGAAACCTGTCGGCGGCGAAGCAAACCTTTTGGTGCTGCGCAATGGGCGCGATATCGAATTGCGTTTGGCCCTTAAGCCTGTCGATAAAGATGCCGAAATCCGGCAAATCACCGTGAAAGGCAATTCGCGTTTCACCGGGGCAACAATGGTGCAGTTGAACGGATATTATCGCGATGAGCTCGACCTAGCGTCTTCGATTGAAGGCGTGTTGGTGCTGCAAGTGCAGCGTGGCTCTCCGGCGCAACGCATGGGGCTGCGCCCTGGCGATGTGATCCGCGCCCTTAATGGTGAGCAAAATCTCACCCTTGATCGCTTCCAAGAGCTTGTGGGCGAGGGCGCTCGCGGCTGGCGTTTGACCATTCAGCGTGGTAATCGAGTGATAAACTCGTTTATCAGTGGATAGTCTATGCCCGATTTATTTGGCGATGATGCTGGATCATCGCCCAATGAGCAATTTGAAGATCGGCCGTTAGCAGATCGGTTGCGCCCCAAAACCTTGGATGAGGTGGTGGGGCAAGACCATTTGTTGGGCGAAGACGGCGTGCTGACGCGGATGATCAAGGCGGGGCGCCTTGGCTCACTCGTGTTTTGGGGCCCGCCAGGGTCTGGCAAAACCACGGTCGCACGTTTGCTCGCCGATCAGGTGGATTACCATTTCCACCAAATTTCAGCCATTTTTTCCGGTGTAGCCGACCTCAAGAAGACGTTTGAAATGGCACGCCAGATGCGGGGCAATGGCAAAAAGACCTTATTGTTCGTGGATGAGATTCATCGCTTCAATCGCGCGCAGCAAGATAGTTTTTTGCCCGTTATGGAAGATGGCACCATCGTTTTGGTGGGCGCGACTACGGAAAATCCATCATTTGAGTTGAACGCGGCGCTGCTGTCGCGGGCGCAGGTTCTAAGCTTTCGCTCTCATGATCGCGATGCGGCGGAGCAAATGATTTCGCGGGCTGAAAAGCTGGAAGAGCGTGACGCGCCGCTGGACCAAAATGCGCGGCGGGCGCTGTTTGAAATGGCCGATGGCGATGGTCGTGCCTTGTTGGGTCTGCTGGAAGAGGTTTATGCCGCCACGGGCGAAGGCGAGGTGTTGGACCAGCAAGCGCTTGAAGCCTTGGTGCAACGGCGGGCACCGGTTTATGACAAAGGGCAGGACGGTCACTACAATCTGATCTCGGCCTTGCACAAAACTATTCGTGGGTCTGATCCGGATGCGGCGCTTTATTATTTGACGCGGATGTTGGTGGCGGGCGAAGATCCGATGTTTTTGGCACGGCGGTTGATCCGCATGGCGGTTGAAGATATTGGTTTGGCCGATCCACAGGCGCTTGAGCAATGTGTGGCGGCGCGGGATGCATTTCATATGCTGGGGCCACCTGAAGGAGAGTTGGCGTTGGCGCAGGCGACGGTTTATTTGGCATTGGCGCCGAAGTCGAATGCGGTTTATAACGCGTTCAACAAAGCCATGCGGGTAGCGAAAACCACCGGATCACCAACGCCGCCGAAGGTGATTTTGAACGCGCCGACAAAATTGATGGAAAATGAAGGCTATGGCGACGGGTATATTTATGACCATGACGCGCCAGACGCCTTTTCGGGGCAGGAATATTTTCCCGAAAAACTGGGCCGGCAAAGTTTTTACGAACCGGTTGAGCGTGGGTTTGAACGCGATTTGCAAAAGCGGGTAGATTATTTCAAACGCTTGCGTTTGCGGCGGCAAACGGGCAAAAGCTAAGCAACTGAGAATTTCGAAGTGAGAAAGGGCAGTTCATGTCCTATTTGTTGGTCGGACTAGGTGGCGCGTTTGGGGCCATGGGCCGATTTGGCGTTGGCCAATTGATCATGCGTTGGGGGCTGACGGGATGGCCTTATGCAACCCTTGCGGTCAATATTGTCGGCTCGTTCCTTATGGGGCTTGTTATTGCGCTTTTGGCGCGGACAACCCCGGAATGGTCGCATTCAGCGCGGTTGCTGCTGGCTACCGGATTTTGTGGTGGCTTCACCACCTTTTCGGCGTTCTCTTTAGATTTTATCGCCCTATATGAGCGCGGCCAAATGCTGTCGGCGCTTATGTATCTGGGGCTTTCTGTAATTTTGTCCATTGCTGCTTTGTTTGCAGCGATGGCGTTGGTGCGCGGGAGTGCAATTTAAAATGAGTGGTGTTCAACATCGAAAAGTGACGGAAGAAGAAGACGGCATGCGGCTGGACCGCTGGTTTTCGATCCATTTTCCGGATTTGCCGTTTTCACGTCTGAACCGCATTATCCGCAAAGGTGAAGTGCGCGTTGAAAAAGGCCGGGTGAAAGCCAATCAGCGGCTTGAAACTGGGCAAACCGTTCGCGTGCCGCCGATCAGCGATGCGGGTGTGAAACCACGCAAGCCAAAGCCCGTCGACGAAAAAGACGTGAACTTCATTCGCGATATCACGCTTTATGAAGATGACGACATTTTGGTGCTGAATAAGCCACACGGCTTGGCCGTGCAGGGCGGGACGGGCACCAAACGGCACTTGGACAAGATGCTGGAGAGCATCCCCAACAAAAAGGGTGAGAAGCCGCGCCTGGTGCATCGGTTGGACCGTGACACGTCGGGCTGCTTGCTGATTGCGAAGTCCCGTTCTGCGGCCTCGCATTTCGGCAAAATCTTCCGGTCGCGTTCGGCCCGCAAGATCTATTGGGCGATCACCGCCCATGTGCCGCACCCGAAGCAGGGCAAGATCTCTTGCTTTCTTGCACGTCGCGCCACAGATGACGGCGAACAGATCCAGGTGGTGGATCAGGGCGAAGATGGTGCGCAGCATTCTGTAACCCATTATTCGGTGACTGATGATGCGGCGGGCCAAGTGGCTTGGGTGACGCTGAAACCTGTGACCGGCCGGACGCACCAATTGCGGGTGCACATGTCTCAGCTTCGCACGCCGATCTTGCACGACCCGCGCTATTTCTCCTTGGAGAACTGGGAAGCGCCTGAGGAAACGGGCAAGGGCCTGCATTTGCATGCGCGTCGCCTGGCCATTCCGTTGGCCAATGGTCAGCGTTTGGACATTACGGCACCATTGCCGCCGCACATGCAGCAAACCTTTGATTTGTTCGGCTTTAATGCGTCGCAATATGACCCACAAGATGATGAATTGGATGAAGATTGATGCGTCTTGTCGTTTTTGATGTCGATGGCACGATTGTCGATAGCGCCCATATCATTATTGATGCGGCGCACTATGCGTTCGAAAAAGAAAAACTTTCTATCCCGACCCCACATGCCGTGCGCTCTGGCATCGGGCTGAAGCTTGAAACGGCGATCGGGCATTTGCTTGAGGAACATGATGATGTGCTGGTGGATCGCCTTGCGGGCCACTATCGCGATTATTTCTTCGGTAAGGTGACGGATGAGCCGCATATTGAGCATATTTACGATGGAGCCTATGACGCGATCCATCGGCTTGGCGCGCATGAGAAAACCCTTTTGGGCATTGCCACTGGCAAGCATTTGCGCGGCATCCACCGTTTGTTTGATAATCATGATTTTGGCCATCATTTTGTGACCCTTCAGGCCGCAGATAATAACCCTTCCAAACCGCATCCGGGCATGTTGCACAATGCAATCAATGAAACTGGGGTTGAGGTTGCGCGCACCGTGATGGTGGGCGATACGTCATATGATATGCAAATGGCCAAAGCTGCCAATGTTAAGGCCATTGGCGTGGCGTGGGGCTATCACGATAAGGCAGATTTGCTAGAGCATGGTGCGGATGTCGTGATCGACAAATATGAACATATTGATGAAGCAATTGACGGACTTATTGGCTGATGCGTGAGATTCTTAAAGAGGCAGAAGCACATATCAATGATGGTTATGGCCGGGCGCAGGAACACGCCAAGCAGCCATTGCCCAAGCGTTTCTATAAAGAGGTGTCGACCGACGAACTTGATGGCCAGCACCGTGTGTTGCTGGACGGCAAGCCGATCAAAACACCCGGCAAAAAGACTGTTGGTTTTCCTGACCCTAAGCTGGCGCAGTTGGTTGCAGACGAGTGGGCGGCTGTCGAGGAGAAAATCGACCCCGCCAAAATGCCACTTACGCGGATCTGCAATACGATTGTTGAAAGTGGTGATGAATATTTGGCACCCGTGCGCGCGGAATTGCTGAAATATGCCGCCAATGATTTGCTGTTTTACCGCGCCGAGGGGCCAGACAGTTTGGTTGAGCTGCAGCGGCAGCATTGGGATGCGCCATTGCAGGTGTTTGAACGTGAGCACGGGGCCACATTCAAGTTGGTGGCTGGCGTGATGCACGTGGCACAGCCGCAGGAAAGCCATGAAAAGATCGGGGCGCTGATCAACCGCTACGGCCTTTATTCCGCCTTTGCCGCGATGTCCATTACCTCGATCACCGGTTCGGCATTGCTGGCCATTGGCCTGCGTGAAGGGCATTTTGATGCGGAACAGGTTTGGACTGCCGCTTATGTCGATGAGGACTATCAAGCCAGCCAATGGGGCGAGGATGATCAAGCCATGGCCGCGCGCGCCTATAAGCGCAAAGACTTTGACGCCGCAGTTCAATTGTTTGATCTTTTGAATCCAGAAGTTTAGAGAAGTCGTTGAGGCGCATGACCTATTTCGGCGGTGCGCTGAGATCTATGCCCGAAGAAAAAAGCCGACGCAAGCGCCGGCTGACTTCGTAATTCGATTCCGTAAGCTGTGTTAAGTCGCTGACTTAGCTTTGTGATTTGGCTGCGTGTTCGCGAAGCCATTCCACGATTGCCGGTTCGATTTCTTCCAGCGGATCGGTGACGAATGCGCGTTCATGGGCGTAAGGGTGGGGAATGGTCAGCCGTTCGGTCTCGATCACTTTGCGGCCATATGCGATCACATCAATATCGATCAGGCGTGGTCCCCATTTTTCGTCGCGCTTGCGCCCCATAGCCACCTCGATCATTAGGGCGCTATCCAACAAGCCTTCAGGCCCGAGCGAAGTTTCGATCTCAATCGCCATATTCAAAAATGGGTTTTGATCGGTTTTGCCCCAGGGGTCCGTCTCAATGATCGTGGACTTTTTGATGATATGAATATCGGGATGCGCATCCAATCGGCGCACGGCTTCTTTTAGCTGTGCGCGCGGACGGCCAATATTTGCCCCAAGGGCTAACCAAGCACGTGCCATTATGCGGTCTCCCGGTCGCGGACGATTTCGATGGCAAATTCACCTGCAACCACAGGAATCGGCGCCTCCGGTTTGCGCACGCGCACTTTGATCCACTGAATGGTGGGGAAGGCGTCAAAGAGTTGGTCAACAATGTGCTGGCCCAGCGCTTCGATCAGTTTGAAGCGGGTTTTGGTGACCACTTCATTGAGCAGTTCGAAAATGTCCGCATAAGAGATTGTGGTCTCCACATCGTCGCTGCGACCCGGTACGCGCAGATCAACACCGCACTCCAGATCAATGCGAAAGCGTTGACCCAGCGTATTTTCTTCCATCATCACCCCGTGATAGCCATAAAAGGCGAGATCGGAGAGGATGATTTTATCTTCGACACGGTCTGTGCGAACCATAATTAAACGTCCTTTGGCGGTGGCGGACCATAGAGCATGGCCTTCACGACATGCAGCGCATCGAGATTCTCGCGCACATCGTGCACGCGGAATATATGCGCACCTTTTTCATATGCAAGTACCGTAGAGGCGGTGGTGGCTGCAACCCGTTCTTTTGGTGTATTGCCCAGCAATTTGCCGAACATGGATTTGCGAGACGTGCCGATCAGCAATGGATAACCAAGGGCATGCAGTTCGTCCACCCGGCGCAGCAATTCGTAATTCTCGTCAAAGTTTTTGGCAAAGCCAAAGCCGGGATCCAAAGCGATTTGAGATTTGGAAATTCCAGCCTTTTCAGCGATTTGCAGACTCTTTTCAAAGAATCGAGTCATCTCACCGAGCAGATCTTTTTCGCGGTCGCGGTCCGGGTCCCAATGCATCAAAATGGCCGGGCAGCCATAATGCGCGGCGACGTCCGCCAGTTCCGGATCGCGCTGAAAGCCCCAGACATCATTGATGATTTCGGCCCCGGCTTCCATGGCCTGCTGGCCGACAATGGCTTTGTAGCTGTCGATAGAGATGGGCGTGTTGATGCCTGATTCCTTGAGGGCATCGATGGCGGGCAAGACGCGGTCGAGCTCTTCTTGTGCCGCAACAGCTTCTGAGCCGGGGCGGGTGCTCTCGCCGCCAACGTCTAAGATGTGTGCGCCTTCAGCGACCATTTTTTGCGCCTGCGCGATAATCTTGTCGCGGTCGGTAAAGTCACCACCGTCCGAAAAGCTGTCTGGCGTGACATTGAGAATGCCCATCACAAGCGGATCACGTCCCAGCGTGATGTCACCCGACTTGAGCTGCCATGTGAATTGCTGATGCATCATTCTGCAGCGGGTTTGGCCACAAATTCAGGCTGCGCAGGCTCGCCATAAAGGTCATATTCGTCACTATCGACCAGTTTGACCTTCACCATGTCGCCGGGCTTTACGCCCTGCACATCGTCGATAAACACTTGCCCATCAATATCTGGCGCATCCCATTGGCTGCGGCCAAGGGCGCGGTTGTCTTCGGGGGCCACATCGTCGATTAACACATCAATCTCGCGACCAACTTTTTGGCGCAACCGCTCTGCGGAAATGGCTTGGGCTTTGATCATCAAGCGATCATAGCGGTCCTGTTTGATTTCGTCGGGCACTTCGCCTTCGATTTCATTGGCCACGGCGCCGGTTACAGGTTCATATTGGAACGCGCCCAAGCGGTCGATTTGGGTTTCGTCCAGCCAATCCAGCAATTGCTGGAAGTCATCTTCGGTTTCACCCGGGAAGCCGACAATGAAGGTGGAGCGGATGGCCAAATCCGGGCAGATATCGCGCCAATGTTTGATGCGATCGGCGGTTTTAACCTGATTGGCCGGGCGGCGCATGGCTTTAAGCACATTTGGTGCCGCGTGCTGGAATGGAATGTCGAGGTACGGCAAGATTTTGCCTTCGGCCATCAGTGGGATGGTCTTGTCGACATGCGGGTAGGGGTAAACATAGTGCAAGCGCACCCATGCATCCAATTCGCCCAGCTCTTCGCAAAGATTGTGGAACCGCGCTTCCACATCGCGCTTATGAAAGCGGGAGGTGGCATATTTGATATCCTGGCCGTAGGCGCTTGTGTCTTGCGAAATCACCATGATTTCTTTCACGCCCGCTTTCACCAGCCGTTCGGCTTCATAAAGCACGCTGGCCACAGGGCGCGACTGCAAATCACCGCGGATAGACGGGATAATGCAGAAAGTACAGCGGTTGGAACAGCCTTCGGAAATTTTCAGATAGGCGTAGTGGCGTGGCGTGAGGCGCAAGCCATCGGCAGGCACGAGATCTTCGAAAGGCTTGTGCACGGGCGGCAGATTTTCATGCACCGCTTCCACCACCGCTTCATATTGATGCGGGCCGGACACAGCGAGCACTTTTGGGTGCGTGTCGCGGATCAATTGCTCTTCGGTGCCCAAACAGCCGGTGACGACCACTTTGCCATTTTCATTGATGGCTTCGCCGATGGCCTCAAGGCTTTCAGCTTTGGCGCTGTCCAAAAATCCACATGTGTTGACGATCACCAAATCCGCGCCCTCATAGGACTGCGAGAAATTGTAGCCCTGCGCGCGTAGGGTGGTCAAAATGCGTTCTGAATCGACGAGCGCCTTTGGGCAGCCAAGGCTCACAAGTCCAATGGTTGGGTTCTGGTTCATCCGTTCGGCCTTTAATAGGATTTGAATGGGCTTTCTAACGCACTCAAATCCTACGTCAAGCACAAGTGCTGTGGCTTAGGAGAATGTGCTAATCACCTCATCCAACTGGTCGCACATAAAATCGGCATTTTCGCGGCTAAACACCATGGGGGGCTTAAATTTCAGCACATTGTCCAGCGGACCATCGGTTGAGAGCAAGATTGACCGTTCGCGCATGGCGTTGACGATGGCACCCGCCTTTTCCGTCGCTGGGGTCAATTGCTCGTCTTCAACCAGTTCCATGCCGAGAAACAGGCCGTGCCCGCGCACATCGCCCACCAGATCATATTTGTCTTTGATCTGGCGCCAGCGGCCCAAAATGTAATTGCCAAGCTCTTTGGCATGGGCCTGCAAGCCTTCATTTTCAATCACATCCATCACCGCCATGCCCACAGCCATGGAAACCGGATTGCCGCCGAAGCTGTTGAAATATTCCATGCCTGTGTTGAACTTGTCGGCCAGTTCCTTGGTGGTCACCACGGCGGCGAGGGGGTGGCCGTTGCCGATGGGTTTGCCCATCACGACAATGTCCGGCACCACATCTTGCAGTTCGTAGGCCCAGAAATGCTCGCCCACGCGGCCAAAGCCGCATTGCACTTCATCAGCAATGCACACGCCGCCTTCGGCACGCACGGCTTCATAAACAGCCTTGAAATAGCCTTCCGGGTAAGCGACCTGGCCACCAACGCCTGAAATGCTTTCAGCAATGAAGGCCGCCGCGCCATTGCCCGTTTTGGCTTTGATTTCTTCAATGCGCCGTTTCACATCTTCCGCATATTTGGCGCCTGCGTCATTGTCGCCATAGCGATAGGGGCCACGGAACGGATCGGGGAATTCGGCGATATGGGTAAAATCAGGTTGCGGGAAACCGCCTTTGCGCTTGAATTTATAGGGGCTGACATCCACCGTCCCTTGCGAGTTGCCGTGATAGGCCCAATCCAGCACAATCGTATCTTTCTGGCCTGTGGCCTGCCGCGCGATGCGCAGCGCCAGTTCATTGGCCTCGGTGCCTGAATTGACGAAATAGGCGACTGAGAGATGATCGGGCATTTTCGAGGTGATGCGTTCAGCATAATCCAGCACCAACTCGCTCAGATAACGCGTATTGGTGTTGAGGATTCCTGCCTGCCGCGAAATCGCCTCCACCAGATGCGGGTGGCAATGGCCGATATGGGTGATGTTGTTGACCCCATCTACAAAGGCACGGCCCGTATGGTCATATAAATGCACGCCTTTGCCCGACACCATTTTCAGCTTTTTCTTATAGGAAACGCTCAGTGACGGACCGAGCAAGTTGGCGCGGCGCCGCATCAGTTTGTCTGGCGTTTGCTCATCAATTTCAAAGGTTTGCGGTGCCTGGTTCATCAAAAGATTCGGGTTGGGGCAGATTTGCTGCCATACATCCCACATGCTTTTGTGTGCCACGCCGTTGAAATTGGTGGATTGGCTCAACATTGAAGTCATGATCTGGAAATGCAGGTGCGGATACCAGCCTCCATTCACGTCCCAATCGCCAATATGGCCGATCAGCTGGCCCTTCTCGATCTTGTCGCCCACATGGTGCAGATCAAAGATGGAGCGGGAGAGATGCCCATATAGCGAATAGAACGGCACGCCTTTATCGGTCTCATGTTTCAGAATGAGTGTTGGGCCATAATCCAGCTCAAATGCATTGTCGTGCACGGCATAGACTTCGCCTGCCATTGGCGCGTGCAGCGGTTCATCCGCATGCACAAACACATCGACGCCCATATGAATGGTGCGGCGTTCTTTTGACAGTTTGGAGGCAAAAGCATCGGTTTGATAGACGGTGCGGTCTTCGCCATAGCGGCCAATGCCAAAGCGGGCCTCTTCTTTGGCGCATTTTTCATCAAACCATGCGTTAAAGGCCTGGTCGCTGAAGGGCGGTATCGTCGTGTCGCTGCCATCCGCCGGGATGATAAACCGGGCTTCATATTTGAAGTCTGGCTTGAACAGTGAAGCTGTATTGGGCTGATTTTGCTCAAGAAAGTTGATGATGTGGCTTGCATGATCCACAGCGTCCAAGCCCGCTGCATGGCGGAACAGCGCTGTCATAAAGCGTGGGTCGACATCGTCCAGCCGATCAAGCAGCTCAAGCGCTGGCTTTTGCGACACCAGCAAATATTCATTTTCCGGGTGGGCCTTGATCTGGTGCGAGGACATAGCCACGCTGACGGTGAGGCGCATGCGGATCAAATCAAACAGCACATCCAGTTCTGCTGCAAACAGCGGAAATTCAGCGCAATAATTGCTGACCAGCGCTTTCGAGGCGGCAAACAGGTCATCCTGATCCATCAGCGCGTAGGCCATGGTCACGGCCAACTCATTGATTTGGCGGCCATAGCACATGTCACCAAAATCGATGAGGCCGGTGACCTTGCTTTCGTCAGCTGGGTCGATCACCAGATTATTGTCATTTGCGTCCTGATGGATCACCGCCATGCGCAAATGCTGCAGTTTGGGTGCGGTCTCTGCGCGATAATGCGCAAACAAGTGTTCGGCGCGTTCACGATGGGCTGGATTGGCGATGGACGGGAAATATTCCTCAGCCGCCAGCGCATTGTCCAAGTTCCAAATAAAATCAGGGCGATGGGCAGCAGTGTCGAAAAAACCGCTCATGCTTTTTGAGAATTTGCCCATAAAGCGGCCCAGATTGGCCAGGCGCTCCAGAGAAACAGGCTTTTGCGAATAAAGATCACCCTCCAGGAAGGTCAACATGCGGATATGGTATTCCTGCTCACCTTTTTGCGCCACAAACATATTCTCGCCCGTAGTCGTAGGCACTACGGCAGGACAGCCTTCAAAGCCGCTATCTTGTAAAAAGGTGAGGCTGTTGTTTTGGAGCTCGAGGAAGTCAACATCTTCGCCAAGGTTGGCAATTTTAAAAACAAATTTGCCTTTGTCGCTGGAGACAGCGAAGTTTTGATCGCGCTCGCTTTCAAGGGCGCGTAGATCGCCTTTGATGCCATATTTGGCGCTCAATAGCTCTTGGACATCATTTTCAGTGAATTGTGGCGGGGCGAACTCAAAAGCTGACATTGGTGCTTTGACCCTTGGTTGGATGTTGTTTTGATTATCATATCCAATTTTGCGGTGGCGTGGAGCCAAAACAGGGGTGAATTTGCACGAAATATAAAAATGGGTTCATGCAGAAACTGCATGAACCCATCAATGTCAAAATACCTAAATGCGTTTAAGCGTCTGGCTTCTTCGCCGTCTTGTTGGCGGTTGCGGGACGCTTCGCGGTGGTTTTGCGTTTGGCCGGGGCTTTGCGAGTTGATGACTTCGCCGTCGTGGTGGTGCGTCGAGTTGATGCCGCGCGAGATTTTGTGGTCCGTGCTTTTGGCTTCGCCGCTGGTTTGTCGGCCGTGCTGGACTCGTCATAGTCCGTATCCAGTTCTTTATAGGCGTCCTGCACGTCATCTTCCGCCAGCTCTTCCAACGCGTCTTTCACATCATCAAAGATTGAAAGCGCGGGGCGCACGGGCTGTTGGATTTCCATGATCTTTTCGTTCTTTTTAAAGAACACAAGCAATGTTTCACACAGCACGCGCAGGGCAACAAAGCCACCAAGGCCAAAAATGCCCACTTCCAACAGGCCCCAAAGGCCGGAACCAAAAGAATCAGCAAAGGTTGCGAACAAATGATTGATTGACCAAAGGACGATTGTGCCCAAGCCAAGCAGGTAGAGCAATTTGATGATTTTGGGGGCGATCATCCGATCGAGATTGAAGATGGTGCCGCTTGTGGCCAGTTTTTTCATATCGTCAGGGGTCATTTTCTCACCTTTGTGTGGGTGTTCGCGCTGGGTTGGTTTAGCTTTAGCATAATTCAGTGAAAAATGGCCAGTCTACCGGGGGTTAAACCCGAACAGTGGGCCCAAAAATGCGTTCAAAATTGCGACGCAGGGCGCCATCGAGTTCGGGCATGGACGCCAATTGGCCCAAATCTTCAAAGCTGGTGACGCCTTGGTCGGTGATGCCGCAAGGCACGATGCCGTTATAGTCTGATAAATCCGGGTTTAGATTGATCGAGATGCCGTGAAAGCTGACCCAACGTGAAACCCTTACGCCGATTGCGGCGATCTTGTCTTCTTTATTAAAGCCTTTTTCAGGACGTTTGACCCACACGCCCACGCGGCCATCGCGCTGTTCGCCAACAATATTGAAGTCGGCCAAAGTGTCGATCACCAATTGCTCCATCGCCCGCACGAAGGCGCGCACGTCGCGGCCACGGTGTTTGAGGTCAAGCATCAAATAAACCACCCGTTGCCCAGGGCCATGATAGGTGTATTGGCCACCACGCCCCGCATTGAATACGGGCAGCGCGTTGGGATCGGTCAAATCGGCGGCTTTGGCGGAGGTGCCAGCGGTATAAAGCGGTGGATGTTCCAAAAGCCAGGCCAGCTCGCCCACTTCGCCGCGGGCCAAGCGGTCCACATGATCTTTCATGCGCGCCAGCGCCTCTGGATATTCGACCAACTTGTCGGAAATTTCCCAATGAGTTGGGCGCTGATCATCGCGCATTATTGTTGGATTTTGAGACATATTTGGCCGCGAATTTGGATTTTGTTAACACTTCAATAACCATGGGCAGTGCAAGGTCAATTGCATCGCCTTTGGTTTATGGCATAAACCGTTGAGGTGCAATGACTTGATTCTGTCGCTTGGGACCCAAAATACATGGACGCATTAAAATCCATTGATGTGAATATCACCGTTGAACTTGGTGCCACCAAGATGCCGATTCACCATTTGCTGCGCATGGGACGCGGTGCTGTGATTGAGCTGGATGCGACTGAATATGATCCTTTGAAAATCTACGCCAATAAGACATTGGTGGCGATCGGCGAGATCAAGATTGATGAGGGGCAACTCTCCATTGAAGTGCTGGAAAAAGTCACAAAACAACCTTAAGCGAAAAAAGCTATAAATTTGGCTTGTGCGCCATGAAGCCATTTGATACATGGTGACGCGCTTAAGACGATTATGCGGTCGTGGCGGAATTGGTAGACGCGCAGCGTTGAGGTCGCTGTGGGGTAACACCCGTGGAAGTTCGAGTCTTCTCGACCGCACCAAATTGTTTTAAAAGAACCTGCCTTTAGGGCAGGTTTTTTTATGGGGTGGGGGAAGTTGGTGACAAAGGCGCACAGTCGGCAAGACGCGTATAGGTTTTTGCCTATCAAGGCATTGATGTTTTTTGTGGCGGTGTTGCTCGCCTTGAAATTGGGCTTTGCCCTATTCACCAAAGTGGCGGCAGACGAAGCCTATTATTGGCTTTGGGGGCAACATTTTGATTGGTCATATTTTGATCATCCGCCGCTGAATGCCTGGTTTTTGGGGCTTAGTGATGCCGTATTCGGCACCAATGTTGTTGGGCTACGATTTCCTGCATTTTTGACCTTTATTGGCACGCTTTATGTCATGTGGCTGTTTGCCAAACGCTTGTTTCCCCAAAACAGCAAACAAAGCTTTTTAGTTATTGTGATGGTCTTTTTGGCCTCGCCAACTTTGTTTGTGTGGACAACAATTGTCTATCACGACCACCTGATGTTGTTTCTGTGCCTTGCCGCAACCTATTGTTTTACAGACTATTTTGCGCGCTTCGCCGCAGATGAAGATACCGACGTTAAAATGCTTTATCTGGCAGCGCTGCTGTTGGGACTGGCCGGCCTGACCAAATATGCGGCGGCATTTTTGGGCATTTCAGTTGCATTGGTGGTGATATTGAGTACGCAACTGCGTCCACTCCTATTGCGACCGCACATCTACTTGGCTGGGTTGCTGACTTTTACCTGTATGTCGCCGGTACTGGTTTGGAATCTGCAGAATGACTGGGCTTCATTCCAGCTGCACTTTAGTGATCGCTATGAATTGAAAGCATTTCAGGGGATCAACGCAGCCACATTTGCGCGTTATTTGTTTTCCACTGCGCTTTATTTCGGCGTTTTTCTTTTAGTACCGCTCGTTGGCATCTTCTGGCCGCGTCGCTACGAAACAGATTTTGCTAAGCTCGGCGTGCGGCTGGCGCAAATCACGATTCTCACGTCGCTTGGCATCTTCGTTGTGTTCGCAGCGCGGGGCACAGTGCATTGGTATTGGAGTGATCTTGCCTATGCCATGATGATTTTATTTATGCTGCTCTATCTGCGTTGGGCATGGCTAATTTGGGCCCATGTGCTGACGAGTTTTGTTTTCATTTCTTATGGGTTGCTCAGTTATGGCATTTTGCCATTTGACTATTTGGTGGGTGCAAAGAATGTGGAAGTAGGGCGCATGCATGGCTGGGACGAAGTTGCCATGAATGTTGAAAACCTCCAGACAGAATATGATCTCGAGATATTGGCGACAACTGGTTATCCTACTGCCGGACAATTGGCCTATGCGATGGATCAAATTGAGATATATGATTTGTCAGATAAGCGCTCGCAGTTTGATTTTTGGCAGCTTAAAGTGCCGCCCGCCGGTAGCGATGCGCTCATTTTGCATGACTATTTTGGGGATTTGGAAGCCGCACGTGCCAAATTTGAGCGCTTCGAGAAAGTGCAGGACTTCAAGATCGAAGCGCTCGGTATTGAATTTTACTGGTATGAAATCTATCTGGGCCAGAACTCAATTGGGCCGGGGCCGCGGTAGATAATATCCCATATGTTTGGCCCGTCCTAAGCCTTAATCAGTTTCCGAATACCCGCATCAAGAGAGAAGAGACCTGGCCCACAGATGAAGATGGTGAGGGCGGCGAGGGCCCATTGGGCGTGAAGCGCCCAGGCGCCGGGGTAAACGAGCTGGATGACACAGGTCATGCCCAAAAGGCCAAGGCCAGCGAAGCGGGAAAACAGGCCAATCACCAACAAGACGGGCAGGATGACTTCGCCGAGGGACGCGAAATAGGCCAGCAATTCGGGGAATGGCATGTCGTAGGCTGTGCCAAGGATGTGCAGTTTATATTCCTGACTGAACAAATATTTGGCGCCGGAATTGATTTGGGTTGGGAACTCCGCCCATTTGGTCCAGCCAGAATTCCAGTATGGTCGTGCAACAAAGAACCGAACAGCCAACAACGCCGCTGAGAGCGCGATATAGGCGGGGAGACCGAAGCGACGTAACGGTTTGAATTCTCCAAAAATGGTCGCAATCATTTTAGATGTCCTTTTTCAGTTCGAAGCGCTCAATTGCGCCGAGCGCCAACAAATTGGTGAGCAGGTCTTGAAGATCAAAATTGGGCGCGGACCTTTGACCGATGTCGACGGTTGTGGCAAGCGAGAAGCCGGCCACCAGTGCGGTTAGGCCCGCCTTATGCTGTGGATCAATAGGTGCTGTTTTAACGTCCCACTCCGGGCGACAAATCAAGGTGATTTGGGCCTGTTCAAAATCAACTTTTTCGAGCGTTTCGCCGGCTTTCGCGCGGCTATGGATAGTGTGCGCTGGAAAGCGGGAGGCAGACCAAAAAAAGCTGGGATGAAACTTGATTTTGGCGCGATCCAAGTCTTTTTGCGGCACGTTGGCGATGGATTGTGGATCGAATGCCGGGCCATCGGCGGCGTGATAGGATTTGATCAGCTTATATTCAATGTCGGCAATGTCAGCGAGAAAGGGAACTTGCTGCGCCGGTTTGAAGCTGCCCAAGAACTGCGCGAACTGGTCGCCATAATAGATCATTAAGGGGGAGCTTGGCGGGAAGTTAAACGCATATTCGCGGGCGAGGGCGCGGAAAAACTCCTCGCCGACCAGCCTTTGGCAAGCCGGGAACGTGCTGGCCAAATTGTCGATGAGGCTGACCATCACATTGTTGCGATAGACGCCAAAGCGCTTTGGCGCGGCGCTTCCTGCAGGATCAACCAGATTGCCCGGGGCGGCTTCGTCGGCGTGAAACAAGGCCCGGGCGAAGTCGGTCTGGTCATTTCGAAAATTAGGCGAGCGCATGATCGGCGGACTCCCCGGTTACGTGCAGCATGGCGTCGCGCGCGGCATTGGCCTCAGCGTAAAGTGTTGGCCAATCGGGCACATCATTGTCCCACTCAATCAGGGTGGGGCGGCGCCCGGCCTTTTTGACCACATAGCGATAAAGATCCCATACAGGCGGCGCCACCTGACGGTCATGACTATCGATAAGCAACGGCGCATCGTCGTCGTCCGTGTCTGTGGCATGTCCGGCCAAGTGAATCTCGCCTACAGCGTGCAAGGGGAAGCGATCCAAATATTCGTAGGCATCGAGCTTTTGATTGTTGGCCGAAATGTGCACATTGTTCACATCAAGGATCAGCCCGCAGTCGGTGCGCTTTTGCATTTCCGTAATGAAGCTGATTTCGTCCATCTCCGTATCGCTAAACGCCACATAGGTGGATGGGTTTTCCATCAAAAGTGTGCGCCCCAACGTGTCTTGAATCTCATTCACATGGTCGACAACGCGGTTCAGCGTCCGCTGGGTATAGGGGATCGGTAGCAAATCATTCAGGAACAGCATGTTGCGTTCCGTGTCATGGCTGGACCAAGCCAGATGCTCAGAAACGAGCTTGGGTTGGTATCGGTCCACCAGCTTTTTAAGCCGCATTAGGTGCGGGCGGTCTAGGGGGCCGTCGCTGCCGATGGAAAGGCCAACGCCGTGAACCGAAAGATCGTAGTTTTCATCAAGAGCGCGCAGCATAGCATGGGGTGGGCCGCCATCGCCCATATAGTTTTCTGCGTGCACTTCAAAAAAACTGAGATCGGGTTGTGCCGCTGCGATGTCGGCATAGTGCTCTGGTTTAAACCCGACGCCGATTTCCGGCATATTTGCTTTATGTTGCATGGTTCCGTCCCTTTTGAATGACGCGGGGGCGCAGTGCCCCCGCGCGAGAATGGAAGAGTAGACCCTTCGACTATGACATGTCGCGTTCAAGGGCTTCCAAAGAACCTGTGCGATCGCCTGGGAGTACTTTTGCCCAGAACTCATCATTTTCACAAAGGCCAGCAGGAACCAGTGTCCACGCATTGCCTTGGTAGTCTACTTTTGATGTGCCAGCGCAAGATGTACCTGGGCCTGCGGCACAGTCATTTTTGCCTGCAACGGAAACACCGAAACACTTTTCCATGTCGCCTTCAGCGTGTGCTGGTGCAACAGATGCGGTTGAAGCTACTGCTGCTGCGACGGCGCTGGCGACAACGAGACCTGTGGCTGTTTTGGCTTTAGACATGTTTTCCTCCAATGAGATTTTAATAAACAAATTGTTGTGCAGATTATCTGCTGGTCCATTTGTGTCCGACCCAACGAAAAAAGGAAAATAACGCTTGCGGTGATTTTTATCACTTTGGTGTGAGTGTGATGTGAGCGCTTGGCGCGAGAAACGTATTTTCTCTTTCTTTTCTTTGTATTTGCGGCGTGATCGTGCTGCATTTTGCCATAATTGAGTGGCCATTTGGCTGCGAATTATGTAACAGATGAAGCCTATCGCAACACACATCCAAGGGAGCATATATGTCGAATGTAGGTGAAGAACATTGGGCCGACGATGCTGAATTGGATGCGATCCCGCCATTGCGCGACGATGATGATCGGCTAAATCGCGATTGGATTGATCAACTCGTTGATTTGATTGCCATTCACGATGGCAATGAGGTGGCGCGGTATATGTCGCCGCTGCACGCATCTGATGTCGGTGACGTGCTTGAGGCGATTTCGCCGGCTGATCGGTTTGAGCTGATCAATCTTTTGGGTGAACTGTTCGACTATTCTGCCCTGACTGAGATTGACGACTCGGTTCGGCTTGAGTTGATGGACTTGCTGCCGAACAATGATATTGCCCGCGGTGTTCAAGAATTGGACAGCGATGACGCGGTTTATATCTTGGAGGATATTGAAGGCGGCGACCGCGAAGAAATCTTGGCGGCCTTGCCAACATTTGAACGGTTGGCGCTGAAGCGGTCACTGGACTTTCCCGAAGAAACTGCCGGTCGGCGCATGCAGACCGAGTTTATCGCCATTCCACCATTTTGGACGGTGGGGCAAACCATCGACTATATGCGGGAAGCCGACGATTTGCCGGACGATTTCCATCAGATCTATGTGGTGGACCCCAGCTACAACCTGTTGGGCACCTTGGCGCTGGATCGGATGTTGCGGGCCAAACGCCCCGCTGTGATTAAAGACATTATGAATTCGACCATCATTGAGGTGGAAGCCGAAGAAGACCAGGAAGAAGCTGCGCGCATGTTTGAGCGTTATGACTTGGTTGAAGTGGCGGTTGTTGACGAGACGCGCCGTTTGGTGGGCGTGTTGACAGTTGATGACATTGTCGATGTGATCCAAGAAGAGGCGGGGGAAGACATTAAGCGCCTCGCTGGTGTTGGTAATGAAGAGATCTCTGGCAATGTGTGGAATGCGGTGCGTTCGCGCCTCACGTGGCTCGGTGTGAACCTTGTGACCGCCATCATGGCGTCTTTGGTTATTGGCATGTTCGATGCGACGATCCAGCAAATGGTGGCGCTGGCGGTGTTGATGCCCATTGTGGCGTCAATGGGGGGCAATGCTGGTACACAAACCATGACGGTTGCCGTGCGCGCGCTGTCGACCCGCGAATTGGACAGCTACAATGTGCGGCGGTTGATCACCCGTGAGTTTTTGGTGGGCGTGGTTAATGGCGTGGTATTTGCGTTGGTGATTGGTGTGGTGGCAGCTATATGGTTTGCAAACCCATTGCTTGGTTTGGTGATTGGTGCGGCCATGGTGATCAATATGATTGCCGCCGGTATTTCGGGGATTATGATCCCGCTTACGCTGGATAAGCTCAAGATCGATCCAGCTATTGCCTCCAGTGCATTTGTGACCACGGTCACGGATGTCGTGGGCTTTATGGCGTTTCTTTATATCGCGGCGCACGCGTTCAATCTGTTTTAAGTTATCCCAGACTTATCCACTATGACCGCGGCGCAGGGAAGCCATGTGCATTTTGCACTTGCTAGTTTGTTCATATCTCGTTAACTCTTAGGTCTCTCGCGAGTTAAATACTGGCGAGTGGGGATTAACAACAATAGGAGGCGACATGCGTAGCCATTCTAAGGCAGTATGTTGGCGAGCCGCGAGCTGGACGTTTGTAAGTCTTTTATCCGTCGGGTTCCTCGTATCCGTTCTAGTCAGTGCGTAATTGATTGCTGGCAAAAAAAGATTTCATAGGGTGCGCTTACTCAGCGCACCCTTATTTTTGTGCTGTACCAAGTCACTCGCCCTGATTTGACGCGGTTTCGCATTGAAATTGCCGGTCTGTCACGGCAAGTTGGTGTCTATGATTCATTTAATCAAACTATGTGTCGGTATTAAAACAGTCGATGAGCTTGTTGCGCGTCGAGCGTTTTTACGTGACAGCGGCCAAGCACGACAGGATGGCTTGAATCGGCACCGTACGCGGATGACCCCAAAGCGGCGCGAAGAGCTGCTGGATGGTGGATCGCTCTACTGGGTCATGGGCGGTAAAATATTGGCCCGGCAAAAGTTGGTGGATTTGGTTGATGCCACGGATCACGAAGGCAAATCCTGTTGTGATATTTTGATGGCACCCGAGATTATCCGCACTGTGCCGCGCCCCAAGCGGCCGTTTCAGGGCTGGCGCTATCTTAAGCCAGAGGATGCGCCAAAGGACATATCGCAGGGCCAGGATGATGATCTGCCGCCAGAGTTGGCCGCGGAGCTGGATGCCCTGGGTCTGCTTTAACACATCGGTTTACCTTCTGTGTTAAGGTAAAAATAGAATTAACAAAACTGGTGGCTTGCGCCATTTTTTGTTCTGACGCACTCTTGTCTTCGTAATGGGAAGAGGTGACTCGTTTATGGCCGAACGCTCTGGCGCACATGTTATTGTGTTGGGGAATGAAAAGGGGGGATCTGGCAAGACCACGACCGCCTTTCATTTGGCTGTTTATCTGCTTTATCAAGGCTATAAAGTCGCCACCATCGACACGGACAGTCGGCAGCAAACCCTTACCCACTACGTCAAGAATCGTCGCAACTGGGCGCGTGTCCATGGGCTGACGATCCCGCATTCAACACACTATCATCTGCCAAATGCCAAAAATGACAGCAAGGCCGAACGCGAGCGCATCGAGTTTGCGCTGTTTCGGCAAGCCGTGGGTGAAGTGGAGGGGCGTGTTGACTTTCTGATTGTGGACACACCTGGGTTTGATACCCATTTGACCCGTCTCAGCCATGCTTTGGCAGACACGTTGGTCACGCCTGTAAATGATAGTTTGATTGATTTGGACGTTTTGGCCGATATCAATCCGGTATCGTTGGAAATCCGCAAGATCAATCATTATGCACGGTTGGTGCAGCAAGCCCGCAAAGAACGTTTGGCGATTGATGGACGGACCATCGATTGGGTCATTGTGCGCAATCGCATTGCCACATTGGCGTCGCGTAACATGCGCAATGTCCAAATGGCGATCGAGCATATTGCACGTCGTTTGGGATGCCGCATGGCCGATGGCATCGCCGAGCGTGTGGCCTTCCGATCGCTGTTTGCGTCCGGTTTAACGGTGTTTGATGCGTTAGGTGACGATCTGTTGCCCGGCGGAGGTGTGGCGCAAGTCAGCGCCCGGCAAGAATATCGCCATCTGGTTGATGCGCTCAATCTGCCCGTACGTGAACGGCTGGAGGAGCGGCAGGCGCGGCGGGCCGAATGGCAAAAACGCGTGATGGAACAGCCCGTTTTTGAGCATATTGCCGGCCCTTAGGTCCGCGTTGCCCTATTCGTCGTGATTAGGTGCTTGATAGTCCCACTGAATGGCGCGATTGCCGCTTGGCGAATACACATCCAATTCAATTGAAACCGTAGGCTTCAAGATACGACGCGTACGGCTGGACAAAGCCAGCACTGAGTTGAGCAAATCACCTACGGATTTGCGCGCGCTTTTGTCGACCATTTGCTGTGCGAGCCCCAAAAGGGTGGCGCGGCGCAGCTTATAATCATCAGAGGCCAGTGGCGATTTTGGCGAAAACGCTGCCAAATTCTTCAAGCTGTCATCATTTTGCATTGAGTTACTCCATACAACTTACTCATGCGGTGTTTCTTTTACCCCGGCAGTGCCAAGCACTTGATGTTTTTATCCTTGAGTGCCTGACAAGTTTGAATCGCCTCTGTTTCGTTGGTGAAGCCCATGACTCTTGCCCGGAAATAGGCTTGGCCGTTTGTTTTGATGGGCTGAACGGCGGACCTTAGATCTTTGAGATCGTCCACTTCTTTTGTGGCGCTGGCGAGTATTTCATTCGCTTCTTCTGCGCTGTGCGCTGCGCCCAATTGTAGGGTCCAGCGATCAAGTTGAGCTGTTTTTGTGTCCGGAATGGCGCTGGTGATGTCGGTGCCAACAGATGCGGGTGGCACGAGGCTCACGGGCTGTTGTGTTGACGGACCACCTTGGATCAAATTGCCGAACAAATCTAAAGGTGTCAGCGACGATAGCGACTTGCGCTGTGGTGTGTTCACAGGTTGGGGCGCTGGGGCGCTGCCTTGTGGCGCACGCAGTTCAATAGGTGCGGCCACTTTGATCACGCCAAGTGGTTTTGTGCTGTCGCCCATCAACAAATCGATGGGGCGATTTGGCGGCGCGGGTGCGGGCACGGCAGGCGCAACAGGTTCAATGCTGGCCACTTGTACTGCCTGTGCTTGCGGCGTTGTCAGCGCCGGTGGTGTTGGCACGGGTTGTGTTGCTGTGTCGGCCAAAGCCATTACCGCTGGCGGTGTTAGTACGTCGCCGCCGCCCAAAGATGTTGGCCGTGCGGGTGGCGTGCCCTTAATTGCCAGCGACACTGGGTTTGAAGCCATACGGATCACGCCGCCTGCGCCAGTTGGGCGCGGGATGCTGGCTTGACGCCAATAATCGCCGCGACGCGCCTTGGGCATATATTTTTTGATCAATTCGGCAACTTTGGCATTGCGTGAACCGCCTGAGTTGAAGCCAAACGCGGCCACGATCACGTGACGGTTATTCACGCGCGCTGAGGTCAACAGGTTAAAGCCAGCGGCATTGATGTAACCTGTTTTGATGCCATCCACGCCCTTAACTGAGCGCAGCAGGCGGTTATGGTTGCCATAAGTGTTGCCGCGATAGCGGAACGACGAGGTTTTGAAATAATGGAAATGCTGCGGATAGTGCTGGAAAATCGCCATCCCCAAGCGTGCCTGGTCGCGCACAGTGGTCACCTGACGTGAATCGGGCAGGCCCGATGGATTTTTATAGGTGGTGCGTGACATACCAAGCGCCCGCGCGGTTTTGGTCATGCGGTCGGCAAACTTCGGTACAGAGCCAGAAATGTTTTCTGCGACAACGCGTGCCACGTCATTTGCGGATTTCGTCACCAGCGCTTTGATCGCGTCAGAAACAGTGATAGACGTGCCAGGCTTCAAATAGAGTTTGGATGGGACAGCGCTTGCGGCGTACTTAGACACTTTCAGCTTTGAATCGAGGGTCAGGCGGCCTGCCTCCAGCTCTTCAAAAACAATATAAAGCGTCATCACCTTGGCCACGGACGCCGGGTAGCGTTTTGAATCTGCGCCATGAGAATAGAGTGTTTGGCCCGTTTTGGCGTCCACAACTATTCCCGCATATTTACGCAGATTGGCGCTTTGACCATCGACGACGGAAAACAATAAAACAGCAAAAAGCGCCACCACGAATAGGAGGCGCTTTAAGGTCGAAACTGACAGGTGCTGATCAGACTGGTAAACCACTCTGTACTCCAACTCATTCGGCCCCTTGCAATAGGGGAGCCGTACGCGAAACTTACAAACTCAACTCAAGATCCGAATATAGATTTGGCACCCTTACGAATGAGTAAAATTGTCGAAAAATTTGAAAGAAAAATTTTCCGCCGTGTTGTGTTCACAAAAATGAGACTAAACTGATCACGGATTTGACGCGTTTTGCCCTTAACATCGTGACAAAATTGTCTACATAATAGGGGGTCGGTGATTTGTGTTGAACACCGACAGACTGAAACGGAGAAGCACTTGAATATGACCAATGTACAGATGCCAAAATTGGGCCTTGGCTCAGCAAAGGTATTTGCCATGGCAAAGAAGGATGAAGACGACGAGGATGCCGGGATTGGCGTGGCAACAAAAACACGCACAAAAACCCAGCGCCCCAGTCTTTATCGCGTGCTTTTGCTCAATGATGATTATACGCCGATGGAGTTTGTGATTGCTGTGCTGCAACAGGTTTTTCACAAAAGCGAAGAAGAAGCGGTGACCATTACGATGCATGTGCATAATAATGGTGTGGGGGAGTGTGGCGTTTTTCCATACGAAGTGGCTGAAACTAAGGTAACACGCGTCATGGACGCGGCGCGTAAACACCAGCATCCATTACAATGTGTAATGGAAAAGCAATAGGAGGCATCTATGCCCTCATTTTCCCGCGGACTAGAACGTGCTTTGCACAACGCAATGACTTTTGCGCGTGATCGCACACACGAAATGGCGACTTTGGAGCATTTGTTGTTATCATTGATCGACGACACGGATGCCATTGCGGTTTTGGATGCTTGTGATGTCGATCGTGAAATCTTGCGGCGTGATCTGGAAGATTTTCTGGATGAAGAACTAAACGGCTTGATCACCGACACGGATTTAGACCCCACACCAACGGCTGCGTTCCAGCGGGTGGTGCAGCGCGCTGTGATCCACGTGCAATCGTCTGGTCGAGATGAAGTGACCGGGGCCAATGTGCTGGTGGCAATTTTTGCTGAGCGCGAGAGCCATGCGGCCTATTTCCTCGAGCAGCAAGATATGACCCGGCTGGATGCAGTGAACTATATTTCGCATGGCATCAGTAAAGCGGGCATCACCGAAACGCGGCCCGTGCGCGGCGCAGAAACGGAAGAGGAAGCAGCGGCTGGACAAACCGGCTCATCGCCCTTGGACGAGTTCTGTGTCAATTTGAACAAGAAAGCTGAGGACGGCAAAATCGACGTGTTGATTGGCCGGAAATCAGAACTTGATCGGACCATTCAGGTGTTGTGCCGTCGCTCGAAAAATAACCCGATCTATGTGGGCGATCCGGGCGTGGGTAAAACAGCGATTGCCGAAGGTTTGGCCAAGCGCATTGTCGATAAAGAAGTGCCAGAGGTGCTGAACGATGCCACGATTTATGCGCTCGATATGGGTGCATTGTTGGCAGGCACACGTTATCGCGGTGACTTCGAAGAGCGCCTGAAAGCCGTGATGAAAGCGCTGGAAGCTGAAGAAAACTCGGTTTTGTTTATTGACGAAATTCACACCATCATTGGTGCCGGGGCGACATCGGGCGGCGCATTGGATGCGTCGAACCTTTTGAAACCGGCCTTGGCCTCTGGTGCGGTGCGGTGTATCGGGTCGACCACTTACAAAGAGTTCCGCCAGTTCTTTGAGAAAGATCGTGCTCTTGTGCGGCGGTTCCAAAAAATTGACGTGGTGGAGCCAACGGTTTCAGAAGCCATCGATATTATGAAAGGGCTGAAGCCTTATTTCGAAAAATATCACGAGGTGGAATATACTGGTGACGCCATCAAGACGGCGGTGGAGCTCTCTGCCCGTTATATCAATGATCGGAAATTGCCGGATAAGGCCATCGATGTGATTGACGAAAGCGGCGCAGCGCAGCGGTTGAAGCCATTGGCTGACCGCAAGACCATCATCGACACTGAAGATGTAGAAGCCACCATCGCGACGATGGCACGGATTCCACCGAAATCAGTGTCTAAATCTGATGCGGAAGTTTTGTCTAACCTTGAAGACAATCTTCAACGTGTTGTTTTTGGTCAAAATGCTGCGATTACGGCCTTGTCCTCTGCCATTAAACTGGCGCGGGCCGGGTTGCGTGAGCCTGAAAAACCGATTGGTTCTTATTTGTTCACCGGGCCAACAGGCGTGGGCAAGACCGAGGTGGCCAAGCAATTGGCGGATACGCTCGGGCTTGAATTGCTGCGCTTTGACATGTCCGAATATATGGAGCGGCACACGGTTTCACGTTTGATCGGTGCACCTCCGGGATATGTTGGCTTTGACCAAGGTGGGTTGCTCACCGATGGCGTTGACCAAAACCCTCATTGTGTTGTGTTGCTTGACGAGATTGAGAAGGCCCACCCAGACCTGTTCAACATTTTGTTGCAGGTGATGGATCACGGCCAATTGACCGATCATAACGGCAAGCAAGTCAATTTCCGCAATGTGATTTTGATCATGACGTCCAACGCTGGCGCGTCTGAAATGTCGAAAGCACCGATGGGCTTCACTCAAGAGCGGCGGACGGGTGACGATGAAGAAGCGCTCAAGCGTTTGTTCACCCCGGAATTCCGTAACCGGTTGGATGCTACAATCTCGTTTGCGCCATTGCAGACAGATGTTGTGTCGTTGGTGGTCGACAAATTTGTGCTTCAGCTTGAAGCGCAATTGGGCGAACGCGGCGTAACCATCGAATTGACACCGGAAGCCAATAAGTGGATTGCCACACGCGGTTATGATGAGTTGATGGGCGCGCGGCCATTGGGACGTGTGATCCAAGAACACATCAAGAAGCCACTGGCGGATGAAGTGTTGTTCGGTAAGTTGCAGAATGGTGGCACGGTGCAAGTGGGCGTGGATAAGAAAGAGGATACGCTTAAGCTGACCTTCTTGCCGCCACAGCCTGCACGGCCAAAGGCGATCACGGGGCCAAAGTCGGGCAAGAAAGCCCCGCGCAAAACTGCGGCGAAAAAGTCGACTGCCAAGTCGAGCACACCGCGGAAAAAGCCATCAGGCACGCGCGTGCCGAAGGCCAACAAACGTGGGCCTAAGTCCACGCAAGACAGCGAATAAAATAAAGGCCGGGCAATTTGCCCGGCCTTTTCATTTGTCTGTATAATTTTTGAATTTAGAGCGCCGCTTTGATTTTTTCGCAATTGGCGGCCAGTTCGTCATTGGCGGTGGTGCCGCTCACATGATCCTTGCGCTTCACATTGTCGTGGCAGGGGATCAGGTGGAAATGCAAATGATAAACAGTTTGGCCGGCGCTTTCCTCACTGGATTGGCGCAACAAAATCCCATCAGCGTCCATCGCTTGTTTCACCGCTTTGCCAATTTTTTGCACGCGCTTGATGACTTCAGCCAGCATTTCCGGATCTGCATCCAGCAAATTGCGGGTGCCTTTTTTGGGCACCACCAGCACATGGCCAGGCGCTTCGGGCATTATATCCATGATGGAAATGCACACATCGTCTTCATAGACTTTGTGGCTTGGGATGTCGCCAGCGATGATTTTGGTGAAAATATTGTCGGGATCGTAGCTCATTGTCAGGTCCTAGGCACTCTTGTTGAATATAGGTGCTTTGCGCACGGATTTTGGCCAAGGTATAAACCGGAAACGGATGTAGTTCCACACCGCAAGGGTGGTGTATGTCACCGGCACATAAGTGAAGCCACGGCGGATAAAGAACAGGGATAGGGCTGCGGCCACGTCGGCTGACATGAGGCCTTTACCCATGCGCGAGGTAAAGGCGGCCGGCACGACGTGTCGATAGGTCAAATCAGGGCTGGTGTAAAACTCCCGCGCCCGCGCAGCAAATGCCTGCTTTGAGGTCGCGTAGGGCTTGAGCGATTCAATGCCCATATCCCCATGTAATTCAATCTCAGAGCCAACGGCCCAAATCTCTGGCGGGGTGAGGCGGTCTTTGCCGATGACGCGGAATTTTTCGATCAGGTCTACGAAACTTGTGTAATTGGCGGTCCAGCAATCGTCTGACTTTGAACCATGGGCCAGCACCAAAATGTCGGCTTTTCGCATTTTTTCGCTGAGGCCATCATATTTGTCGATTTCATAGTCTTCGCCGAATTTGGCAGTATCCACAATAGCGCCCAGCTTTTCCAGCCGCGCCGTGAGGGCTTGGCCATAGGCGCCGGAAGCCCCGGTCACCAAGAAGCGCTGGCCTTTGATTTGGCAATTTGTGCCAAAAATCACATCGAACAGGCTTAGAAATGATGAAAAGAATTGATTGGGATAAACATGGTGCAGAGCATGATAGGTGGGGGTCACGAACACATGGCCACGACGGCCATTGAGGCGATCCATGTTCATGTGGTTTACGTCTTTACCCTCATCGCGCACGCGCAAAACAAACAGGCCCGTATGAACCAGAATCACGAGGGCGACGGCGATCCAGTCGAAAAATACCACCAGAAGCAATGTGCCGAGGATTGAAACGATAAATTCAGGCATCAAATGGCACCAAAGATTTGCTTTGGCCCAATTGGGATGAACGTTCATCTCAGCGTCGAGAAATTTGTGGTGCACGTCATGCCAGCGAGAAAACTCGCGCAAGAGGGCAAATCTTGAGTGCTGCCAGCGGTGCAGCAAATAATGCACCATATCGAACAAAAAAGTCGATAATGCAAAAACCAGAGCCGCTTGGAGAGCGAGCGTGAGAAAATAAATAAAGTTCATTTTGTGCCCCGACCTGAATGTCACAAAAATGTCAGATGTCACATGATTGTGGCGAACTTACGTTATAGCACAAGCCCCGGAAAAGACTCACTCTTTCTTAAATGGGGTGTAGCCTTTCAACAGCTCTTGGTCGAGGGCAATATGGCGGCGCTCTTCGTCCAGATAGTCTTTCACCGCTTCGCGGAATCCATCATGGGGAATAAAGTGCGCCGAACGTGTGGTGATCGGCTCGTAACCGCGCGCAATTTTGTGCTCGCCCTGTGCGCCAGCCTCAACCGTTTGCAATTTATTTTCAATCGCATAATCAATGGCTTGGTAATAGCATAGTTCGAAATGCAGATTGGGAATGTGCAGGTTGCAGCCCCAATAACGGCCAAACAGGGTATCGCGGCCGACAAGGTTGAGGGTGCCCGCGACATAGTCAGTGCCATCATGGGCGAGCATCAGCACGATTTTGTCGCCCATACTTTCGCCAATCAGCGAGAAAAAATCCCTGTTTAGATAGGGTTGGCCCCATTTGCGGCTGCCCGTATCCATGTAAAAGGCGAAAAAGCTGTCCCAATGATGTTCTTGGATGTCTTTGCCACTTAGCCATTCGATTTTCAGGCCGTGATCATGCACGGTGCGCCGTTCTTTGCGGATTGCTTTGCGCTTGCGTGACGCCAATTGGGCCAAGAAGTCATCGAAAGACTGATAGTTCTGGTTGCGCCAATGATATTGCCGATCATGGCGCTCCAGCCACTGGTGCTCCGTGAATAGCTCTAAATCCTCTGGCGGCAAAAAAGTCGCGTGTGCGGACGATAGATTGAGCTGCTGGCATGCCCGCTCAAGCCCGTCGATCAATAGGGATTTGGTGCTGCTCGGCGCGTCCTGTTTGGTCAGCAATTTGGGAGCAGTTGCCGGGGTGAAAGGGATGGAGATTTGCAGTTTGGGATAATATTTGCCGCCAGCGCGTTGAAACGCATCGGCCCAGGCGTGGTCAAACACATATTCCCCTTGGGAGTGGCCTTTCAAATAGGCGGGTACGACGCCCAGCAGTTCACCTGTTTCCGTTTCCACGCTCAGATGTTGGGGCTGCCAACCTGTGTGGGCTGCAACACAGCCGCTTTGTTCGAGGGCGTGCAGAAAAGCAAATGAATTGAACGGATTATCGCTGCCTGCCAGCGCTTGCCAGCGGGCGGCGCCAATCTCTTGGATGCTCGCATTTGTTTTCAACACAATTTGACTCAATTGGATACCAGCTCCTTCACTCGCTGGTCGGGCAGGGGTGATCCGGTTGTTGGATCAATATCTTCAAAAACCACTTGATCGGCCTCGGCTTTGGCTTTTTCGAGCCGTGCTTTGGAATTGATGGTCCAACTCATCACTTGTCGACCGGTCGCGCGATAAAGGCGCACCGCGGGTAAATCCAAACTGTCCACATCGCAGGACAAAAAGTCGGGTCGCGTGAGCGGCAGGTGCAGCAAATGGCGCAGGGCAAACCCGGTTGCTGCCGACTTTCCTTCTGGTGTCTCCCGCTCCACGACAATCCCCTTTGGCCACTTATCCTTTAAACGATTGAGTTGCCTGATCAGATCAGGGTCAAAGCTTTTAAAACATAGCACGCCCATATAGTCTTTGGCGGCATGGTGGACGGCATTGGCCAGTTGCGCATTGCGGGCCTCTTGGCTTTTTAATTCAATGATGAGGGGCACGCGGCCATCCACCAGCGCCAGCAATTGCTGGAATGAGAGTATGTGGTCGTTATCTGCGCTCTCTTTCAGCGGAATATGTGAAGCCTGGCCAGCGCTGATGTCAGCCACCATGCCGGACTGCGGGGTGAGGCGATCGAGTTTTTCATCATGAAAAACAATTGCTTGATCATCGCCCGTTAACTGAATGTCACATTCAATGCCAAAGCGGTTGACGATGGCGGCGATAAACGCCGCTTTTGAATTTTCAGCAATGCCATGCGCAACCTGATGCAACCCGCGATGGGCAATCGGGTGCGCAAAGATTTGTTTGAGCATCTGACTATGGTGCGATTTCGACGATTGCTTCGATTTCAACGGCTGCTCCCAGTGGCAATGAAGGCACACCAACGGCTGCGCGTGCATGGCGGCCCTTTTCGCCGAAGACTTCACCAATCAGGTTTGAGGCGCCGTTTGCCACAAGATGCTGATCGGTAAAATCGGGCGTGCTGGCCACATAGATCGATAGTTTTACAAACTGCACAATGTCTTCAAGTGGCACATTGGCGGCGGATTTGATTTGACCCAGAATGTTGAGTGCGCAGATTTCTGCGGCGGCTTGGCCTTGTTCCACGTCTATTTCATCACCCAGCTTGCCGGTGGTCAAGCCGCTCTCATTCATTGGCAGTTGGCCCGAAATATATAAAATGTTGCCGCTGCGTTTAAACGGCAAGTAGCTGGCCAGTGGCGCTTTAGGAGCGGGCAGGGTGTGGCCCAGGTCTTGAAGTTTGGATTCAATTGCGCTCATTGGGATTATCCTTTTGCGAATCTTTTTTGCGTTGTTCTTTCTCATATTTGGCGCGCATCATACGCCCACGCAATAGGGCATCATCGCCGAATTTGGCGCGGATATTGTCGATCGCGCGCTCGGCTTTGGCTTTGCGGGCCACATTGGGGTCCAAAAGATCATGCGGATCTTCCGCCGATATTGGCGCGGAGAGACCGGAGACGCCAATGCCCAACAGGCGAAAGGCGGTCATGCCAACCTCTTTTTTCAGCAAGGCCATGCCTGTTTCAAATATGACATGGGCCAATTGCGTTGGTTCAATCAATTGGCGTGATCGGGTGCGGGTGGCAAAGCCCGCCGTTTTAAGTTTCAGCGTCACCGTATCGCCCGCAAGGGTGCTTTTTTTGAGCCGCGCCGATACCTTTTCACTAAGTTTTAGCAGTACATTAGAAAGTTCGTCAAAGTCTGTGATATCTTTGAAGAAAGTTGTTTCGTTTGAAACTGATTTGGCGCCGCGGCTGGATTTGATTTTGCGCTTGTCTTCGCCTTGAGAAAGGTAGAACAGGCGCGCGCCGATTTCGCCATATCGACCCGCCAATTCCTTTAGGCCCATTTCTTGTAACTGTCCAATGTGGGTGATGCCATCATTTTCCAGTTTCTCGCCGAACTTTTTGCCAATGCCATAAATCACGGTGACGCGTTGCTTGGCCAGAAAGTCTCTGGTTTCTTGCTCGCCAATCAGGGCAAGGCCGCGCGGCTTATCCAGTTCAGAGGCGATTTTGGCCAAAAACTTGTTGTGCGATAGGCCAATGGAGATGGTCACGCCAATATCACGCTCGATTTCGTTTGCCAGGCGGACCAGGATTTCAACCGGCGTCGCTTTATGCAGCAATTGGGTGCCTGAGAGGTCGAGAAAGGCCTCATCGATGCTGAGAGGTTCTACCAAGGGGGTCAAATCCAGGAATTTGGCTTTGATCTGCTTGCTGACCTCAACATATTTCGCCATGTTTGGTGGGATGAATACTGCATTTGGGCAAAGCCGTTTTGCCTGAAAGATCGGCATGGCGGAACGAACGCCGCTCATGCGGGCGATGTAGCAACAGGTGGACACCACGCCGCGCTCACGCCCGCCCACGATCACTGGTTTGTCCAGCAGGTCGGGGTTATCCCGTTTTTCCACCGCCGCGTAAAAACTGTCGCAATCCACATGGGCAATGTCGAGGCTGAGCAATTCACTGTGGCGTGTCAGGCGCACGGATTTGCACTTTGGGCAGCGGGTGAGGGCGCGCTCATGCTCTAAATGCCCGCAATCGCGACATATGGTGGGGATAGCTTTATCTGTCATGACCGTTCAGGGTGTAATAGGCCCGCATGACCTCTTCCGGGGTCAGCCGTGCGTTTGCACACATGGACAAAAGCGCCGATTCATTTTGCGCAAAGAACTCCAAGAGGCCCGAGGCTAAGCTCTCCGGATCGCCGCCGCGCATTTCGTCCGGTGAGGTGCCGGTTTCGGTCATGAACTGGCCTAAAAGCTCAGGTTCTGCAATGAGATGGTTTAAACACGCATCGGCGATAAACTGGATTTTTTCGGGCGTGCTTTCAATCATGGCGCGTCTTTCATTACGTCTTTCGTAAGGTTTTCTTGTTATACGCTTTTGTAATGGAAGGGCAAAAGCGTTTCGCAAAGATTTGGGGACTTTATGGCAAAGACGGTGATGATCGTTGAAGACAATGAGCTGAATATGAAGCTTTTCAACGATTTATTGGAGTCACGGGGATATCGCACAATCCAAACCCGAAATGGGATGGAAGCGCTTGATTTGGCGAAGGCACATCACCCGGACCTGATCCTGATGGATATTCAACTGCCGGAAGTGTCGGGCCTTGTGGTCACCAAGTGGATCAAGGAAGACGAAGCTTTGCGCTCGATTCCGGTGATTGCGGTAACTGCGTTTGCGATGAAGGGCGACGAAGAGCGCATTTTGGAAGGCGGCTGCGAGGGATATATCTCCAAGCCGATTTCATTGCCGCACTTTTTGCAAACGATCGAAGGATTTATTGGGCCGGGCAAATAAGTCGTGTTGGCCTTTGTGAGTTTTTGAGTACGGGACGAGTATTATGACCGCGCGAGTATTGGTAGTTGACGACATTCCAACAAATATCAAACTGTTGGCCGCACGCTTAACTGCTGAGTATTTTGATGTTCTGGAAGCGACCAGTGGTCGCGAGGCGATTGATATCTGCGATCAGGGGCAGGTTGATATTGTGTTGCTTGATGTGATGATGCCTGAAATGGACGGGTTTGAAACCTGTCGGCGGCTGAAATCTAATCCGAAAACCCAGCATATCCCTATTGTGATGGTGACGGCGCTTGATCAGCCCTCAGACCGCGTGAAGGGCCTGGAAGCTGGCGCGGATGATTTTCTGACCAAGCCAGTTGATGATGTGCAGCTTATGGCGCGGGTGAAAAGCTTGTCGCGGCTGAAGAATTTGACTGATGAATTGCATTCACGCGCACTGACAGGTCAGTCAATCGCCATTGAAGACATTGTGGGCATGACCCAGCGCATTGATGCGACTGGCGGCAAGCTATTATTGATCGAGAGCGATATTCGCGCCGCAGAGCGGTTGCAGGATATTCTGGATCGCGAACATGATGTGATGATCCTTACACGTCCCGAAGATACGCCAATGGTGCTGGCTGAGCACGAGTTTGAGTTGGTGATTGTTTCGATGTCTTTGCCCGATGTTGATCCTTTGCGCGTTTGTTCGCAAATTCGGACGCTCGAGAAAACACGAAATATGCCGATTATTCTGTTGGCGGACGCGCCGGATAAGCCACGCGTTGTGCGCGGGCTTGAGCTTGGGGTGAATGATTTCATTCTGCGCCCGGTTGAACGCAACGAATTGTCGGCACGGGTGCGGACACAAATTCGGCGCCATCGTTATGCGGCTGAATTGCGCAAAAACTTATCTTCAACCGTCGCCATGGCGGTTATTGACGAGCTGACCGGCCTTTATAATCGCCGCTATTTTGATCGTCACTTGGCGGTGCAGCTTGAGAAGTCGAAGGAACATGAGCGCAATCTTTCGCTGATGATGCTGGACATCGACTATTTCAAAGCGGTGAATGATACGCACGGCCACGCCGTAGGCGATGCGGTGTTGAAGGAATTTGCATTGCGCTTGCAGCGCAGTATCCGAGGCGTGGACTTGGCGTCCCGTTATGGCGGCGAAGAATTTGTCGTGATGATGCCGGATACGGATTTGCATCAAGCTGAGATGGTAGCGGAGCGCGTGCGCAAGTCCATTAGCAATGAAGTGTTCGAATCTGAGATTGTAGCGCCGTTGTCGATTACGGTGAGCATTGGTTTGTCGATCTATGAAGCCGAGCATGATACCCCCGAAAGTTTGATGAAGCGTGCGGATATTTCGCTTTATCGCGCGAAGCGGGAAGGCCGCAATCGCACAGCCTATGACGCTGCGTAAGGGATAAGAATGCAACGCATTTGATTTAAATTTTATGCGTTATCCCAAAGACTTAACCTTAATTCGGGGTGTTAAGGTTAAGTCTTTAAGTTAATCTATCGTTTATATTCCAAAATTGTAAAATTTGCTTGGAAAAGTCGGTGTGCCATCGTATTTGCAAAGGGCGCCATTCTTCATTGGATGGCTTGCCTCGCAGATAATTTGCTCAGGTCCGCCGCAACTTCCTGAGATCCTGCGAGGGGGCAGTTCCGGCTCGGTTTAAGAGTGGCCTCTTCTGGCCGAGCTGGATCGCCCAACAAAAAACCCGCCTCAAAAGGCGGGTTTTTTAATTTCAGCATTTCAAATCAATTTACTTGATTTTTGATTCCTTGAAATCAACATGCTTACGCGCAACCGGATCGTACTTTTTCAAAGTCAATTTCTCGGTCATCGTGCGTGAATTCTTTTTGGCTACGTAAAAGTAGCCCGTGTCAGCTGTTGAAACCAGCTTGATTTTTACAGTGTTGGACTTGGCCATGCCTACATTCCCAAATAAAAGGCCACGCAATGGTGCGCGGCGATCTGTCATCATTCCGTTGGCGGCAACCTATGCATTTCCAACCAAATGTCAAGTTCAAAGCACAAATATTTGTGCCGGTCGGCTTAGTCCACGCCAATGCGTGTGCTCCTTCGCTCCATAAGCAGCACATCGCGCCATTTCCCCGCCATCGGGCCATAGGTCATCTTGCCGATTGCCCGGCGTCGTCCAATAACATCGAATCCCATTTTGTCATGCAGCGCTATGCTGGCCGTGTTTTCGGGAAAGATATGGCCAAAAAGCGTCCAGTAGCCCTTTGCCTCTGCGGCATCAATGATGTCCCGCATTAGCCTTTTGCCAATGCCGCGCCCCTGGGCCGCGCGATCAAGGTAGATCGATATTTCACCCACGCCCGCATAAACAGGGCGAGCGGAACTTTGCACAATTGTGGCCCAACCCAAAACACCTTCAGGGGAGCAGATGACGCCCGCGACGCTGCGGTCGGTTAGGTAGTTGTTTTCAAATTCACTCCAGACCATGGCCACTTCACGAAACGAGGCGTGGCCTGTGCCTAAACCCATTTCGTGGATTTGGGTGATTTGCTCTGCATCTGCCTTGGTTGGCACGCGAAATGTAAGGTTGTGGTCACTCATGTCAGGTCCATAGATTTGCGACATTACATAGCCCCAGCATATCGAGCGTGGTGTGTTATATCCATGCACTCAATATCCACAGCAAGAGCAAACCTATCAGCGCCTGCACTATAGCGCCACCAGAGAGCAACAAGACGGCTTGGCGCTCTGTGGTCAAATGGGTCAAGGCATCGCGCCTGACGAGCCAATAAAAGCTGTCATTTGGCATGATGGCGATAAATGAACCGAGACAGATTGCAAATGTTGCGATGACGGGCGAGATGTCGGCGCCAGCGATAATAGGGGCGGCAACTGGGGTGATGGCGGCGAAGGTGGCCAAGCTGGAGCCCTGGATCAGTTTAAACAGCATGGTGAGACCAAAGAGATAAAACAAAAGCCATTGGCTTTGCGCGATGGTAGCAATGTTGCTCAGGTCCAACTGTTCGGTCAGCACAGCGCCGAAGGCACTGGCACTGCCAATCAGCAAAATAAGCCCGGCGGTGCGGCGGCTGGCTTGTTCCAGGCAGGGGCGCCATTCGTTGGCAGGGAGCTGCGCCAAGGCAAATAATGCTGCGGCAATCAGGGCGCCTTTAGGTTGGGTGAGCAGATCCAAGAGCGGCAAGCTGGAAAATTCAACAAAGAAGCCGATGGCAATGAGGCTCACCAAAATCACAAACGGGCCGAGATTTGCGCGCCAATTAAATTTCGATTTTTGGTCTTTAGGGAACGGTGTGGCCTCTTTAGTGTTGCTGGTTGCTTCCAAGGTGCGCGGTGCCATCATCCGCGCCCAGAAAAGGCCCCCAAGCCAAACCGGCAGCAGCAATAAGGCGCCCACCCAAATGATTTTGGGGTCGTTTTGTGCGCCTAAAGCTGTTGCCACCAATAGGGGGCCAGCGGGAAAAAGCAGTTTGAAGCCGGCATAAGCGCCGAAGGCAATGGACAGTTTGTGTTTCGTGTTTGTTTGCGCTGCAGGCGCCAGCGCGGCATAGGCTGTGTCAGGACACACCATACCAGCGCCGGAAACAGGGGCCAGGCCCATCATTGTGGCGATGGTTCGGGTGGACGGGTTTTGATCCAGTTTTGCGATGACGGCGGCCAGCGTGAAAGCAGGCAAGAGGATCAATGTGAATTCGCCGAGCGCCCGCCCAAATCCAGCGTTAAAGCTGTCAATGGTCTCCGCAGCACTCAGATTGGACATAAGCGCGAGTGCCAGCGTTGCGCCCACCATCCAAAACACGAAGGGGATTTGCTGCAGATAGGCCCATGGTCGCATGGTTTGCCCTGTTTGCGGCGGTGCGGTGACTTGATGTGTGCTTGATTCTGACATTTTGGGCCTTTCACATGATGTGCTAGGCTTATGCTAGATTAGGAATGCCACCTGTAATAATGAGAAAAAGAGCGTCTTTGCATGAGTAGAATTCATACTGGCCCCATTGCGGTGCGCGCGCTTGAGATATTTGACGTCGCCGCGCGACTGGGTAGTTTTACCGCAGCGGGGGCGGAGCTTGGCATTACTCAAAGCGCCGTAAGCCGACAAATCGCAGACCTTGAAGCGAGGTTGGATGTGCAGCTCTTTGCGCGATCAGGGCCAAATTTGTCGCTTACGCCAAAGGGGCGCGAGTTGGCCGCAGGTGTTGGACAAGGCTTTCAACAGATTGCGACATCTTTGGCGAAGATTCGGACGCCCACTGAACATATTGTCACCTTGTCCATGCTGCCGTCAGTTGCGGCAAAATGGTTTTCCCCCCGGCTGGGTGACTTTGTGCGTCATCATGGTGATATTGATTTGCGCATCAGTGTGGGGCGGCACTTGGTTGATTTTCGGGCAGAGCATATTGATGCGGCCATCCGCTATGGGCGAGGCGATTGGCCGTTTCTCAACGCGACCCTGCTGGCAAAAGAAGAGGTTTTTCCAGTGTGTACGCCGGAATATGCCGCGCGAAACAACCTTGCTGTGCCGCAGGATTTAGCGGGCGCCACTTTGCTGCATACGGATATTTTAGACGATTGGTCGGCTTGGTTTCGCGCCGCACATATTTCTGTTGAGGTGCCAAGCCGGTTGCCCCGCATGGAAGATGATAATGCCGTGCTGCAGGCCGCGCTTTCAGGGCAGGGCGCTGCGTTGGGTCGCTCGGTTTTGGTGGCGGACGATTTGGCCGCGGGACGTTTGGTTGCACCCTTCGAGATGAGAATTCCGGCCAGCTATGATTATTGGTTTGTCTATCCGGCAGAAAAGGTGCCCACACCAGCGCTTCAAGAGGTGAAGCGCTGGGTGGTTAATTCATTCGACAAGCTAGCGGGCAATTAGCGGCCGTCAATTTCTTCGGTGTGCTCCGGGTCAAACCCATGCAGATAAGTTGCCCATTGGATGGCAACTACCGCGCCTTTGATGGAGGGGAGCATGGCCAATGATGAGAAAAGGGCCATCGGCACGAAGATGTACAAATACATCATTGGATCCCACTCATAGGCCATATCGATGTGCAGAATTGCACCAACGATAATATGGCCCACAATCGCCATGGTGATATAGGGTGGGGCATCGTCTGCCCGGTGGTGATACAATTCCTCACCACATTTGGGGCATGTGTCGTTCACCTTCAAATAGGCGCGAAACAGCTTGCCTTCGCCGCATTTCGGGCATTTGCAGGCCATGCCATTTTTCATGGCTGACCAAATCGATCGTTTCGGCTTTGCGCCGGTGGTCATCTCTAAACTCATTTTGCACTCCGTTTGCCACGTTTACGGGCAAACCCTTTGGATTTTGTCCCAAAGGAACGTTTTGAACGTCCACGGCCAATCGGTTTGGTTTTTTCGCCCTTTGAAAGCATTTCAAAGCGCAAAGAGCCAGCCAACGGCACGGCTTCCATAAGCCGAACCTCAACCTGATCACCAATGCGGAATCGTTCTCCTGTGCGTTCCCCTATCAGTGCTTGTTGCGACTCATCATGAACGAAATAGTCGGTGCCAAGCGTCGAAGCTGGTATAAAACCATCTGCGCCGGTTTTATCCAATCGGACAAATAGTCCCGCCCCGATAACGCCAGCAATGCGCCCATTGAATCGGGCGCCGATTTGGTCTGCGAGGAAATAGGCCAGCAGGCGATCACTGGTCTCACGCTCGGCCATCATGGCGCGGCGTTCCGTCATCGAGATTTGCTCGCCAATCCCGGCCAGCTTGCTTTCTGCGCCGGGTTTGAGGCCATCATCGCCCAGTTTAAGCGCAGAAATAAGTGCGCGGTGAACGATCAGATCAGCATAGCGGCGAATCGGCGAGGTGAAGTGCGCGTAGCGGCGCAGATTCAGCCCGAAGTGGCCATAATTCTCGTTGGTATATTCCGCTTGCGCTTGTGAACGCAGCACCAGCTCGTTGACCATGTGCGGGTTATCGGTGTTTGCGGCTTGCGCCAACACCTTGTTGAAATGCATCGGTTTGACGTTTTCGCCAATCGAAAGATTGATGTCCAAACTGGCCAGCGATTCTTTCAAGCCGATCATTTTTTGTTGTGACGGCGCATCGTGCACGCGGTAGAGCAGGGGCGATTTTTTCGCTTCCAGCGTTTCCGCTGCGGCCACATTGGCCTGAATCATCATTTCCTCGATCAGGCGGTGAGCTGTCAGCCGTTCCGGCACAAACACATCTTCCACCAAGCCCTCTTCATTCAGCCGAATGCGTCGCTCCGGCAAATCGAGGGCCAGTGGTGAGCGTTGTTTTTGCGCTTTTTCAAGCGCCGCATAGGCCGCAAACAGGGGCTTGAGGATTGGTTCCAGCAAAGGTTCCGTCTTGTCGTCCGGATGCCCATCGATCGCGGTTTGGGCTTGCTGATAGCTGAGTTTTGCGGCTGAGCGCATCAGCACACGGTGGAAATGATGGTCGAGCTTGTTGCCGTCCTTATCAATCTTGATGACCAGCCCCATGGCCGCGCGGTTTTCACCTTCCACCAACGAGCACAGATTGTTGGAAATCCGCTCTGGCAGCATCGGCACCACCTGGTCGGGGAAATAGACCGAGTTGCCACGAATAAGCGCTTCTTTGTCCATGGCAGATTCGGGCCGCACATAATTGGCCACGTCGGCGATGGCGATATAGATGAGATAGCCGCCTTCATTTGCGGGGTCATCATCCAGTTCAGCGTAAACCGCGTCGTCATGGTCTTTGGCGTCGGCCGGGTCAATGGTGACAATGGGAATGTGGCGCCAATCTTCGCGTCCCTCAAGGCCCGCAGCTTCTTGCGCTTCAGCTTCTTCGATCACTGAATTCGGAAAACGGTAGGGAATATCCTGATTGTGCAACGCGATCAGGCTGATGGCCTTTTCGCTTTTCGGGTTGCCAATAATGTGTGTGACGCGGGCGCGTGGCACCATCATGCGGCCAGACACATATTGCTCGACCTCCACCAGGTCACCTTCTTTGGCGTCGCCAATATCCCCCTGATGGATTTGCATTTCCTTGCCCTTGCGGTCCACAGGGATCAGGCGCGCGCCTTTGTCTGTTTTCCGAACAATGCCGATCAATGCCTTTTTCGGCTTATCCAGCACTTTCATGGGCCGGGCGGTATAAATGGGGTCTTTGTTTTCGTCGCGGTCAATACGCGCCAACACCCGATCGCCCGGCGCGGGCACCGCGCGGTCGTTTTTGCCCTTAGAAATGAGCACTTTCGGCCGGCTTTCCTGATCGCCATCCCACTTGGCGGGATAGCCAATCATGTGATCGCTATCTGCATCAAAGGGGATTTCAATCACGGTGACAGAGGGCAGTTCCGCTACGGGGTGATATTTTTTCTTGTCCCGCGTCAGCAAGCCATCTTCTTCCATCTCTTTTAGGAGTGCTTTGAAGATGATGCGGTCATCGCCGCGAATGCCAAAAGCTTTGGCCAAATCGCGCTTGCTGGCATGGTTCGGAAAGCGAACAATATAGTCCACAATCTCTTCGCGCGTTGGCATGGTGCCATCGCGGTTTTGTTTGGCGCGGAAATTAGGTTTTTGCCGCGCCTCAGGTGATTGTTTCAGGCGTGACGTTTTATCTTTTCCTGCCATTTTAATCCTTCAATTATTTCTTATGACTTCGCCGCCGCCTTCTTCTTGGCCGGAGCCTTCTTTTTTGCGGGGGCTTTGCGTTTTTTCTTTGCCGGGCCCTTGGCCGCTTTTGCTGCAATCAGCTCAAGCGCTTGCTCCAAGGTGACGGACTGTGGGTCAGTGTCCTTGGGCAGGGTGGCATTAATTTTCGCATGGTTGACATAAGGGCCATATCGGCCATCTTTTACGGTTATGGGGCCACCCTCTGGGTGATCGCCCAATTCTTTTAGTGTTTGCGCGGCGCCGCGACGGCCGCCTTTGGCGGCTTTTTCAGCCAGAACGGATACGGCGCGGTTTAAGCCAACGCTGAACACTTCTTCAATATCCGATAAGTTGGCATAAGTGCCATCGTGCAACACGAATGGGCCATAGCGGCCAAGCCCTGCAGTGATCATTTTGCCCGTTTCGGGGTGTTCGCCAACGTCACGGGGAAGTGAGATCAGTTTCACGGCTTTGTCGAGGTCGATGCTGTCCGGGGTCCAACCTTTGGGCAAACCAGACCGCTTTTTCTCGCCATCGACTTCCATTTCGAGATAGGGACCGAAACGTCCCTTTTTCAATTCAATATCGACGCCATATTCCGGGTGCTGGCCCACCACACCTGTGCCATCCGCTTGGCCGGCTTCGCCTGTGGCGCTTTCGCCCAATTGGCGGGTGTGTTTACACTCTGGATAGTTGGAGCAGCCGATAAAGGCGCCATAGCGGCCAACTTTGAGCGATAGTTGGCCTGTGTCACAATCTGGGCATTTGCGCGGGTCGCTGCCATCTTCCTTTGGCGGGAAGATATGGTCGCCGAGCAAGGCGTTCAAGGCGTCGAGCACTTCGGATACGCGCAAATCCTTGATTTCGGTGACATGTTCGGAAAAGTCGCGCCAAAAATCGACCAGGACTTTCTTATAGTCGATTTCACCCGCTGAAATGCGGTCGAGCTGTTCTTCCAAATTCGCCGTAAAACTATATTCCACATAGCGTTCGAAAAAGCTTTGCAAGAAGGCGGTCACCAATCGGCCCCGGTCTTCCGGGATCAAGGTGCGCTTTTCCAGCCGCACATAATCACGCGCTTGCAACACGCCGAGCGTTGCGGCGTAAGTGGAGGGGCGGCCAATGCCCAGCTCTTCCATTTTTTTGATCAAGCTGGCTTCGCTGAAGCGGGCGGGCGGCTGAGTGAAATGCTGTTCAATTTCGCATTTCTTCAGCGCTGGGTTGTCCCCTTCGGCCAGTGGTGGCAATTCGCGGCTGTTCTCATCGTCTTTTTCGGTGGTGGAAACACCATAGAGCGACATAAAGCCGGGGAAAGTGGTCACCGACCCAACAGCACGGAGCGTAATCTGGTCGCTGCCGCCAAGCACATCGATGTCGGCGGTGGTGCGTTCAATTTCAGCGGCGCGCATCTGGCTGGCCATGGTGCGTTTCCACACCAATTCATAAAGGCGTGCCTGATCGCTCTCGAGGCTCTTAGTGTCTTTAGGATTACGCGACAAATCTGTTGGCCGGATCGCTTCGTGGGCCTCTTGCGCGTTCTTGGCTTTGGATTGATAAATTCGCGGCTTTTCGGGCAAGTAGTTGCCACCAAACTCTTTTTCAATCTGCGCACGTGTGGCGTTGATCGCTTCAGGGGCGATTTGCACACCATCTGTCCGCATATAAGTGATCAAACCAGCTTCATAGAGGCGTTGAGCCACTTGCATGGTGCGCGATGGGGAAAACCCTAAGCGGCTCGATGCGTCCTGCTGCATGGTTGATGTGGTGAACGGCGCATAGGGATTGCGCTTGGTTGGCTTTTTCTCAACCGATTTGATCTGCAAGTTACCCGCTTCAATGGCGCTTTTCAGCGACGCGGCTTGTTCTTGTGTCGCGATTTCCAACTTGTCGGTCTTCTTGCCGTTGAGGGTGTAGAGGCGCGTATCAAAGTCTTTGCCGCCTTGATTGAGCGTGCTGGTGACGCTCCAATATTCTTGTGGCTTGAACTTTTCAATCTCTTCTTCGCGTTCACAAACAAGGCGCAGCGCTACTGATTGCACACGGCCAGCGGAGCGTGAGCCGGGCAGTTTGCGCCACAGCACAGGCGACAGGGTGAAGCCCACCAAATAATCGAGCGCGCGGCGGGCCAGATAGGCATCCACCAGCGGCGTGTCGAGTTCGCGCGGCTTTTCCATCGCCTCCAAGATCGCCTTTTTGGTGATGGCGTTGAATACGACGCGGCTGACTTTTTTGTCTTTCAGCGCTTTTTTCTGTTTCAGCACTTCCAATACGTGCCACGAAATGGCTTCACCTTCGCGGTCAGGGTCAGTCGCGAGAATCAGTTCGTCGGCGGCCTTTGTGGCCTTGGTGATTTCAGTGAGACGTTTTTTACTGTCGCTGTCGACTTCCCATTTCATGGCAAAATCGTCATCGGGGTCGACGGAGCCATCTTTAGATGGCAGATCGCGCACGTGGCCAAATGAAGCCAAAACTTCATAGTCTTTGCCCAAATATTTATTGATGGTCTTCGCTTTTGCAGGGCTTTCGACAATAACCAGCTTCATTCAATCGGTCCTTAGGTCCTAACGTCAAATCGGCGGCAACATGGTCTTGCTTTGGTCCAATTGTCAATGACCAAACGGTAAAGTGCCTCTTTGCATATTCGGTTTTGCTGCGTGTTTGGATCAGTTTTTAGGGGCGCAGCGCGACAAGCTGACCCGCAGATCGTTCAAGTCGACCAGCGATTTCCAAATCCAACAATATCGTTGAGACAATCGCCACCGGCAGCTTTGTATGGCGCACAATATCATCGATTGGTGTTGGTGTGGGGCTTAACGCGCTGAGCACCTGTTCGGTTGCATTGGGGGCTTGTTGCGTTGAGGTGTAGATAGTGTCGAACTCATCTTCTTGCAAGAAGCCTTGTTGCTTGGGTGTGCGGCTTTGTTCCAATTCTTGCAAGATATCATCCGCATGTCGCACCAAAGTTGCGCCGTCGCGGATCAGTTTATTGCCGCCTTCGGCGCGGGGATCGAGCGGGAAGCCGGGTAAGGCCATCACTTCACGATTTTGCTCAAGTGCCATGCGGGCAGTGATCAATGACCCGGAACGGATGGCGGCTTCAATCACCACGACGCCCTGAGAAATGCCGGAGACAATGCGGTTGCGGCGCGGAAAGTCTTGCGCCCGCGGCACGCTGCCAAAGGCGCGTTCGGTCATCAAAACCCCTTTGTGTCGCAGGATATTTCGGGCAAGCTCGATATTGCTGTCAGGGTAGATGTGATCAATGCCCCCGGCGAATACAGCGATTGTGCCCGTCTTGAGCGCCGCCGCGTGCGCAGCGGCATCAATGCCTTTGGCCAAGCCGGAGGCGATGACATAGCCAGCCTCGCCCAGTTGATGCGCGATTTGCTTGGTGACGCTCGTGCCTGCCGCGCTGGCATTGCGCGCGCCCACCACAGCAACTGCTTTGGCGTTGAGCAACTCCTTGTTGCCCAAGACAATCAGAACCGGCGGGGCGTCGCTGATATGTTTGAGGAGCTCTGGATAGGCAGGGTCGATAAGCGTGACGAATTGTGCGCTGAATTTGCGGGTGAGTTCAATTTCCTGTGCGATCTTGTCCGGCGGCGCCAGTCGGATCGCGCGTTTGGCCGTTGATCCTTTGATGAGGTCGGGCAGCGCCTCTATCGCATTCTCTGCTGAGCCGAAGCGATTGATCAGCCGCCTGAACATGGCGGGCCCGACATTGTCTGACCGGATAAGCCGGAGCCAATCAAAAAGCGTTTGTTCGCCAATTTCTGTTGATTGCGCAGTGCCGTCCATTAGCGGCACCTGCCAAATTGCTTATGACGTCTCGCCGTTGGCAGCTTTTGCGCCGCCGATTTTGGTTTCTGTGCCATCGAGTAATCTTAAAATATTGTCTTTATGTCGGTAGTAAAGAATAAGCGAGAGTATGGCACAAGCAGCGCTTAACGCAACGCCGGACCAGATATAGGCAAAAACAGGGGCCGCTGCTGCAGCGCTGAGCGCGGCGAGTGAAGAATAACGGCGCAGCACCGCAACAATAAGCCATGTGGCGCAGAACAGCAGGCACACCATCCAATTGAGGGCCAACAGGGTCCCGATATATGTGGCAACACCTTTGCCGCCTTTGAAACCCAACCAGATCGGCCATACGTGACCGGCGAATGCGGCAACACCTGCCAATAGGGCAGCTTGCTCGCCAAATGCATAGCGCGCCAACAGCACGGCCAGGCCGCCTTTGCCGGCATCGCCAATCAGGGTGAGTAGGGCCAAATCTTTCCGTCCGGTGCGCAGCACGTTGGTGGCGCCGATATTGCCGGACCCAATTTCACGGATGTCACCCAAGCCAGCCAGCTTGGTGAGCACTAAACCAAAGGGGATTGCACCCAGCAGATAGCCGCCAGCGATTGCAATGATGAAATTTACATAGTCCATGATGATCCCCGTCAAATAGTATCGGCCAAAGGCTTATGGCGCTGTTGTGCCATCTTGTTCGAAAACAATATTGCCGTTCACCCATGTTGTAGTCACCTTACCGAATAGGCGAGCATGTTCAAAGGCTGTGTTTTGCGAGCGTGATTTGAGGTCGGTTTCCGCCACGACCCATGGGTAGTTGAGGTCGATCTCAATCAGGTCCGCCGCTGCGCCTTTGGCCAAGCGGCCTGTTTCAAGGCCCAACAACTTGGCAGGGTTGATGGTGAGGGTTTTGAGAAGGTCCAGAAGGCTGATTTGTTCGTCATGCACCAAACGCAGCGCTGCACCCAGCAATGTTTCGAGGCCAATTGCGCCATCGGTGGCTTCTGCAAATGGGCGGCGCTTGCCCTCAGTGTCCTGCGGGTCGTGGGCAGAATGTAAGATATCGATTGTGCCATTGCGCAAACCTTCGACCATCTTTTGCCGCTCGTCCTCAGCGCGCAAAGGCGGGCTGAGTTTGAAATAGGTTCGGTATGACCCAATGTCATTTTCGTTCAGGCACAAATGATTGATCGAAATGCCCGCGCTGATGTTTTTATTGCTTTGCTTGGCATAGGCCATCATCTCGGCAGCTTTGCCGCAGGAAATCTGCGCAGTGTGATAGCGCACGCCAGTCATTTCCGCCAGTTGCAGGTCCCGTGCCAGGGGTATGGTTTCGGCTTCGTGGGGAATGCCCTTAAGTCCAAGCCCTGTGGCCAGGATGCCGGAATTCATGACGCCAGAGCCGATCAGTTCGCGATCACCCACTTGGTGGATGATCGGCATGTCGAAATTTTGCGCGTAGGTAAAAGCATTTTTCAGCATGGCGGTGCTCTGGATCGAGCTGTTGCCATCCGTGAAGGCGCGTGCGCCAGCTGCTTTCAGCAAACCAAATTCCGTGAGGTCTTGTCCTTTAAGCCCCTTTGAAATGGCGGCCGAGGGTAGAATTTTCACGCAGGATGTGGCTTCAGCGCGGCGGATGATAAAATCCACAAGTGCGCCATCGTCGATCACCGGAGTCGTGTCAGGCATCAGCAAAAAGCTGGTGACCCCGCCAGCAGCGGCGGCATTGGAGACACTTTCCAAGGTTTCGCGGTGCTCGCGGCCCGGTTCGCCTGCAAAAACGCGGGTATCGATCAGGCCGGGGGCAATCACATTGCCGTGGGCGTCGCGCGTTTCGATCCCTTCAGGGGCATCAGGTGCGTTTCCCCAATGGATCTCTTTGATTTTGCCGTTCTTAATCCAGAGGGCGCCGTTCGCATCTTTGCCGGAGGCGGGATCAACCAAGCGGGCATTTTTGATGATCAATTCGTTTTTCATCAGCTTGCCTCCCCATTGGCCAATAACGCCTCTAATACGGCCATCCTCACGGCCACGCCCATTTCCACCTGTTCGGTGATCACAGAGCGGGGGCCATCGGCAATGGTCGGTGCAATTTCGACGCCGCGGTTCATGGGGCCAGGGTGCATCACGATGGCATCATCTTTGGCAAAGGCCAGCTTGCGCTCATCCAGGCCGTAGAAATGGTAGAACTCTCGCACAGAGGGGATCATTTTGCCTGAGGCGCGTTCATGTTGCAGGCGCAGCATCATCACCACGTCGGCGCCCTTTAAGCCTTCTTCCATATCGGTGAAGACTTCGGCGGCCATATGTTCAACCCCTGTGGGCAACATGTTCTTCGGCGCGACGACGCGGGTACGTGCATTCATGGCACCCAGCAGCAAAAGATTGGAACGGGCGACCCGCGAATTGGCAATGTCGCCGCATATGGCCACGGTCAGGCCGTTCAGGCGGCCTTTATTGCGGCGGATGGTCAAGGCATCAAGCAGGGCCTGTGTCGGATGCTCGTGAGTGCCGTCGCCAGCGTTGATCACTGAACAAGCCACTTTTTGTGATAAAAGCTCTACGGCGCCGGATGCCGCATGGCGCACCACGATCACATCGGGTTGCATGGCATTCAAAGTTGCCGCTGTGTCGATCAGGGTTTCGCCCTTTTTCACAGAGGAAGTTTGCACCGCCATATTGAGCACGTCCGCGCCCAATCGTTTGCCTGCAATCTCAAAGCTGGATTGGGTTCGTGTAGAGTTCTCAAAGAACAGATTGATCTGGGTGCGGCCCTTAAGGCTATGTTTTGCCTTTCTGGGTTGCCGGGAGATGTCCACCATCGCTTCGGCCCGATCCAGCAATTCAGTGATTTCCACTGGATTGAGGTGCGATATGCCTAAAAGATGTTTTTGAGAAAAATGGTGTTGAGTGGGCACGTTGGTGCCAGACGCATTGTCAGAATTTGTGCGCGAGTTGGGAGTCATTTGCCTGCCATTCCAAATCGGTTTATCGGGCATAACCCAATGCGGCGGTCATAACAAGTGAGCTGGCTCCATATCCTTAAAAAAACTGTTAGCGCTTACTATCTAGATAACCCTGCAAAATGTAGCTGGCCGCGAGTTTATCAACCACTGCCGCTTGCTTGGCGCGGGAAATGTCTGCCTCGATCATGGTGCGCGTGACCGCGCTGGTGGACAGGCGTTCGTCCCAGAAGGCCATGAGCAGATCTGTCTTTTGAGCAAAGTTGCGCTGGAAGGCGCGGGTGGATTGAACGCGCGGCCCTTCGGACCCGTCCATGTTGAGCGGTAGGCCAATTACAATCCCCACAACGTCATTATCGCTGATGATGGCTAAAAGCTGCTCGGCGTCCTGCGTGAATTTTTTGCGTTTGATGGTGGAATGCGGGGTCGCTGTATATTGCAGCCCGTCAGAGATGGCCACGCCTATGGTTTTTGTGCCCAAATCCAGGCCCATCAATCGGCCTTTTCCGGGCAATTCTGCCGGGTTATCAACTGACATAAAAATCTCTCATAAGTTCCATTGCACCGTGCCCAAATCTGTATTAGCATTTTCATATACTGATAGGAATTTTAATTATGCGTATTACTTGGCTTGGTGAAAATGTTTTGCGTCTTGAGCTTGGCTTAGAGCATTTTTTGATCGCGAAAAACAAACAAAATATTCAGGATATTGATGCCGGGAAAGCAGCAGGGGCGAAGATCATCGCCTTTGAGGACGAGCCCACGGCACCTTTTACCGCTTTTTCGGGCCAGGAGCCTGCTGCAAGACCGCGCCGGTTAATCGATCAAGACAATAGTGCCGGTGACCTTTATCTGCAGGGCGAAAACTTCCTCCTGATTGACAGGGTGGGGATAGAACGCCTTATCATCGTGATTGATGGGCTGGAAAATGGTATACTGCCTGCAGATTGGGTATCGGATGCTATAGTCATCATTGCGGCGGCCGAACGAGATGAATTGATTAAGAGCTTTAAAGAAATTAAAGCGAAAAAATCGATGACTATTCAGCCCAGGCATTACCTTTTGGCCATACCCACGCCGGACGAAGAGCTATTCGAGCGCTTTGTGTGCGCCGTTGGGGATAGTCCCGCTCAAATATTGGAGCCGGGTTACGCTGTCGAGATTTGATCCCGTCAGTTGAAACAGAAAAGAAAATGGAGGAACCTTGCTCTCTAGATTCTTTATTATTTTGGGTTTGCTTGCTGTGTTTGGGCAGCAAGTAGGTGCCAGCGAGTATGAAGATTTACTCAATGAGATTGTTGCCGGACCGATCGCTGTGGTTGTGAGCCGTGATCAAGTCCGCGCGGCAATTGCGCGACAGAACGAACAAACCGAGAGCTACTCGCAAAATGAAATCTTGGCGCTGGATGAGAAATGGCGTGCTGAATTGCAAGCGGAGCATCAGCCCCTAATATCCAATGTCCTCGAGCGGGACCTGTCTGACTATTTAAAGCGTATTCAGCGCAATAGCGAAGGGGTGATCACGGAGATTATCATCACCGATGCCGTGGGTTTAAATGTGGGGCTGAGTAAAGTGACCTCAGATTATTGGCAGGGCGATGAAGAAAAGTGGCGAGTGCCTTTCCAGTCTGGCCGCATTAATCTGGGCGAGGTTTCTTTGGATGACTCAACCGGAAAAGTACAAGCCCAAATCAGTGTTCCAGTCAGAGATAGTCGTAACCAAACCATAGGCACAGCCACCTTTGCTGTGCGTGTTGGTAGTGATTGATCGGCCTTTATTCTATTTTGTAACTAATTTCTAACGGTGCCATCAGATTTTTCGGTGAAACCGTTTCAAATTGGACCTTCGTTAACCCGATGGGCTGCACCCTTCTATGGTCTTGTAGAAGGAGATCGAGAATGCGTAATTTGGTTTTGGCGACGGCTATTGTTTCTTTGGGTTTCGTTCAAATCGCTGCGGCGAACGATTATGAAAACTTACTGAATGAGATTGTGGCGGGCCCTGTTGCTGAGGTGGTGAACAGTGAGGCTGTTTGGTCATCTGTTGTGCAGCAAAATGAAATGACGGCCGGATATGATCAGGCGAAAATTGATGAACTTGATGCCCAATGGCGCGCAGAGGTTGATGCCGAGGACAAGCCATTTATCAATGAGGTCATGGATCGGCCCTTGTCGAATTACCTAAAATCAGTGCAAGCGAACAGCAATGGTGTGCTGACTGAGATTTTTGTGGTGGACGCAAAAGGGCTTAATGTTGGCCAAAGTGCAGTAACTTCGGACTATTGGCAGGGCGATGAGGACAAATGGTCCATTCCTTTCAATAGTGGTGGTGTGGACCTTGGCGATATCGAGTTGGATGAATCGACACAGGTTGTGCAAAGCCAGGTGAGCGTGCCTGTGCGCGATGACACCGGTAAAATTGTTGGCACGGCCACATTTGCCGTGCGTGTTGATCAAGAAAACTAAGTTTTCCAAATCTTTAAAGCTCCATGGGGCCGCATTGCGAGAAGCAGTGTGGCCCTTGCTTTATGGGGATTAGGGGTCAACATGTGTTTTTTGCTGATCTTTGGTTGCGAGATCGGCATCGCATTGCTAAAAGCGGACGATCTAATTTCTATTTCAGGAGAATGCCATGTCGGTTGATGCCGATACCGTAAGACGGATTGGCCGTCTTGCCCGCATTAAGATTGAAGAAAATGATGTTGAGAAGCTTCAAGGCGAGCTGAACGTTATTTTGGGCTTTGTTGACCAATTGTCTGAGGTGGATGTTTCGGGCGTAGAGCCAATGACATCTGTTGCCCCCATGGCGTTGCGCCGTCGGGAAGATCAGATCACGGATGGTGGTTATCCCGAAAAGATTGTCGCCAATGCGCCGTTGAGCGAAGACGACTTCTTTATGGTCCCCAAAGTGGTTGAATAGGCCAACGCCCTTCAATTTCTCATATCCTCAAGATTGCAGAATATAGCGCTGCGCGTGGAACGAATTCATGACGACTGAACTGACAAAATTGAGCCTTACAGACACTGTAAAAGGCTTGAAAAATAAAGACTTCACTTCGAAAGAGGTCACGGCGTCTTACCTTTACGCCATTGAAAAAGCGCAAAGCCTTAATGCTTATGTCGCTGTCACGGCGGATCAGGCGCTGGATATGGCTGAAAAAAGTGACGAACGCTTGGCCAAAGGTGAGGGCGGTGCGCTGGAAGGTGTGCCCCTTGGCATTAAAGATTTGTTCTGCACCAAAGGTGTGCACAGCCAAGCCGCGAGCCACATTTTGGATGGCTTTAAGCCTGAATATGAAAGCACCGTCACGCAAAATCTTTGGAACGATGGCGCGGTGATGTTGGGCAAACTCAATATGGACGAGTTTGCCATGGGCTCATCAAACGAGACCTCCTATTACGGACCCGTCATCAATCCATGGCGTGCTGAAGACGGCAATAAGGATTTGGTGCCTGGTGGTTCTTCTGGCGGTTCTGCATCTGCCGTTGCCGGATGGCTTTGTGCAGGGGCCACAGCAACAGACACCGGCGGTTCAATCCGTCAGCCAGCTGCATTTACGGGCACGGTGGGCATTAAGCCGACCTACGGCCGTTGTTCGCGTTGGGGTGTTGTTGCCTTTGCGTCGTCATTGGATCAGGCTGGCCCAATTGCCCGCACGGTGGAAGATTGTGCGCATTTGATGACCTCGATGGCAGGCTTTGACCCGAAAGACAGCACGTCAGTTGATTTGGCTGTGCCGGATTTTGCCGCCGCCGTTGAGCGTGGCGTGAAAGGCCTCACCATTGGTGTGCCGAAAGAATATCGCGTTGAGGGCATGCCCGAAGAGATTGAGAAACTTTGGCATCAAGGGCTTGAATGGTTGAAAGCCGAAGGTGCGACCATCAAAGATATTTCTTTGCCACACACCAAATATGCTTTGCCAGCTTATTACATCGTGGCGCCTGCGGAAGCCTCTTCCAACTTGGCGCGTTATGATGGCGTAAAATATGGCTTGCGTGTGCCGGGCAAAGACATCACCGACATGTATGAGCAAACCCGCGCCGAAGGCTTTGGTCGTGAAGTGCAACGCCGTGTGCTGATCGGCACTTATGCGCTTTCTGCTGGCTATTACGACGCCTATTATTTGCGGGCGCAAAAAGTGCGCACCTTGATCAAGAAAGACTTTGAAGATGTCTTTAATGATGGTGTGGATGCGATTTTGACGCCAGCCACGCCTTCAGCTGCCTTTGGTGTAGCCGATAAGGACATGGCAACAGATCCGATCAAAATGTACCTGAATGACATTTTCACCGTAACAGTGAACATGGCTGGCTTGCCAGGCATCGCGGTGCCTGCGGGCAAAGATGGGCAGGGCCTTCCATTGGGGCTGCAGTTGATCGGCAAGCCGTTTGATGAAGAAACATTGTTTGCGGCTGGCCGCGTGATCGAAAAAGCGCACGGTGAAGATTTTACCCCCAAACAGTGGTGGTAAGTTTGGTTCGCGAACAAATATCAAAAGCCGATTTGTTGGATCGGGTTGATGCAGGCACGCCCATTCAGGCGTGCCTTCTTTTTGAGCTAAACTTGGTCGATGAAGACTTCACCGGCGCAAAGTTTGAAGATTGCGTGTTCGAGGAGACCGACATAAGCGAAGCTGAGTTTATAGATGCCAGCTTTATCAATTGCGATCTGTCCAAAGCCAGTGTGAAATCGGCGAAGTTCGACAATGTGAGCTTTGAGAATTGCCGCTTCTTCAATAGCGAATCCCATAAGGGAATCAGCTTTGAGCGAGTGGAAATGCGCGACGTTCAGTTTGAGCAATGCAACCTTTCCAACGCCAGTTTTATGGGCACCAAACTTTATGAGGTGCGGTTCGCTGACTGCAAAATGATGGGCGTTGATTTGCGCCGCGCCATTTTGGGGCGCGAGGTGGGCAACAACAAGATGTTGCGCGATGTGCGGTTTGAAGATTGCCAACTTGATTATGCCAAGTTGAATGAGTTGAATTTTGACGATTGCAAAATTGTACGGTCCCGCTTGATGGGGGCTGATTTGTCAAACAGCAGCTTTTACGGTGCCGATTTAAGCGAAAGCGATTTGGCGAATGTGCTGCATGATCGCACCAATTTTGAAAATGCCAATCTGCAAGGCGCAAATCTCGACTCTATTGATATTACCGCCCTTTCGGGCATTCGGAATATGAAAGTTTCCGAAAGCCAATTGGCGGCGATCATTTCAAAATTTGGAATTCATGTGGTGCCGGGATAAAATTCATTTTGTATCTTGTAATTTATAAAATGTAGTATATATGCTATATTATGTTTAATATAAGCACCGATGGAGCTGCATGATGTATAGTTATCCCAAATATGAAAAGAAATCCCGAGACTTTAAGTTTTTGAGTGCCATTGGATATGTCCGCTTTATCGAGCGCATGGCTGACTCGCAATTGGGCGAGGGCTTGCAAAGCGCTTTGGCGCGCCGCCTCACAGTGATCGCTTTTATCCTTGGGGCAATGGGGATCGGCTTTGTGTCAGGCTTGCTTGTTTACGCAACGGATCAGAATTGGTCGATGTTGCCCTACTTTGCATTGCTCGCCATTGTTGTGTTTATTGCGTGGCTTTCTGAGGCGGCGATGGTCATTCAGGTCAATCGCGCCATGTTTAAGCATTTTGATGAACGCATGGAGCAGATTTATCTCGAAGCCAAAGCGCGATCACATAGTCTTTCAGTGGTGATTTTTGCATTTTCGCTGTTTTTTGCGCCCGCACTCTTTTTGACAATTCAGAATCTTGATGTGGCATTCGCCGTTTATGTTGCATTCGCAATCCCGATTTGGGTGGTTGTGGCATCAGCGCAGCATATTGTGTTGAGCTGGATGCTTGGCGCGTCTGGTGAGCAATCGGTTGAGGATGATCTATGAGCAGCAAACAGGTCAATTTTTACAATCGGGTGAAAATGCTGCGCGTTGAGCGGGGGCTTTCACGTCAGCAATTGGCGGAGCTGATCAATGTGCACCCGCAAACAATTGGCTACATCGAGCGTCAGCAGTTTAACCCAACCATTGAATTGGCGCTGAATTTATCAAAGGCTCTGGGCGTGGGGTTGGACGCCATGTTTAGTGCAGAGCCATTTGAATTGGTGGATGAGGCCGCGCTTCGGCCCTCAGCCAAAACCAACAAATAGGGCGGCACAAGGCCGCCCTTCAGATTTACCGATTGTTGAGTTGACTGCGCACCAGTTCAAGTCCGCGTCGTGTGATCCGGTAGGGTTGGCCACCGGATGAGGCAATGCATTTCCTGCGTTTCATCTTTTGAAACAGCGGGACATTGATGGCCTCGAGTCGCCAACCCTCGCGGGTAAGGCATTCAACCTTCGTCACTTTTTTATGTTCGTTCTTTGTCACGCGCAGCACGCCGCCTTGCGCCAAATGGTGCAAGATGTGTTGCTCTTCTTTTGATATGTCCATTGATATTCTGTCGATCTTTGCCTTGATCTTTCAAGGCGCAACAAACCCGTAAAGCCACCAGCCCATTCGCATGATGTCTTTAAATTCGTTTTAGACCTGCGCTTGCGGCAGGTCCTTAGCGGGTTTCCGACAGTTGTTGCATTAAAACTCCGTAGGTTCGGAAGGAATTTTATCCAATAGTGATTTGCTCGATTTGGTCTAGTCTCAATCTTATTTTCAACTGTAATTGCGCAGCGAGTGCGGCAATTCGGCAACGCTGCATCGTGCGTTGCAATTTCGCCGTTGCTGCTTAAAGTTGGTGGAAAAAGGGGATGGGAAACTTGGCCAAACAAAATGTGGTTCGGGCGCTGACAATTGGTGTTGCGCTCATGACAGGGTCTAGCGCAATGGCAATTGAAGCTGGATCTGAGCGACAGGATGAAAGCGGCGTGACGCAAGTATTTGTGCCTGCGGGGTGCTTTCAAATGGGAACAAATGAATCGGCGCTAAGCGCTCATATCAACAGTCTGGACGCGCCAGAATGGGCCGCGAATGCGGCGCCGAAATATGAAACACCGGCGCATAAGGTTTGCCTGACGAACGATTATTGGATTGACCGTACAGAGGTCACTAATGCGGCCTTTGCTGAGTTTGCAGCCGCGGGGGGTTATGAAAAGCCAGAATATTGGAGTGAGGCGGGCAAAAAATGGTTGTCAGGGCAATATATCGCCATTTTGCCACTGCCTTGTGACACCTCCGATGAACCAGATCATCCGCGTGCCTGCATCACATTTTATGAAGCCGAAGCCTTTGCCGCTTGGCGTGGTGGTCGATTGCCGACTGAGGCTGAGTGGGAGTACGCGGCGCGCGGGCCAGAAAGCCGGACCTATCCGTGGGGCGATGATTGGGTTGCAGAACATGCTCATATTGTTGGCCAGACGAGTACAGCGCCCGTGGGCCAATATCTGGCGGGTGCCAGTTGGGTTGGTGCGCTCGACATGTCTGGCAATGTAATGGAGTGGGTGCAGGATTGGTTGGGAGAAGGGTATTATGCGAACAGCCCGGTCAATGATCCAACCGGCCCAGAAACAGGCTACAAAAAGGCTGAAAAGGGCGGCTGGTGGGGCTCAAATCCGTTTGTGGCGCGCTCTGCCTATAAGCATTTTGAGGATGGCCCTTCCTATAATGATGGGCACATCGGTTTTCGAGTGGTGACATTGGCGGATTAGCGGCAAAAATGGACTGAAAAAGCCTGCCACAGCAATAGACAATTGGGGCTAATTGCTTTAATCCAAATCGTTGGCGCGCCTTGATTGGCGCGTCTTATCGTAAATGCGGATTTTGACCAGATTGAGCGAATTGATGAAGACGCCTAAAGACTGTCACACGAAGGACGATGTACGCGCCGAGATTGATCGGCTGGACCAGCAATTGATTTCATTGTTTGCGGAGCGCCATGCCTATGTGACCCGGATGGCGGCCATCAAGACCGACCCGCACGAAGCGTTTGATCCTGCGCGCATTGAAACGGTGATTGAAAAAGTGCGGAAGCGCGCTTTAGAAAAGAATTTGGACGAGGACCAAGCCGAGCTGATTTGGCGGACCTTGATCGACTGGAACGTGAATTTTGAAAAGGGCGTCATTGCCGCCCGCCGCAGCCAAGAATAGCATAAGAAGAACAAGCGACAGCGCGAGTTAATCCTATCGCGACATCAAGCGAAGAGAAGAAAATATGACACTTGTTGATACACGCACGCCCGACCCGAAGAAGTTTATCAGCGGCGCAACGGGCGATTGGGAAATGGTCTTGGGCTTGGAGGTGCACGCGCAAGTGACCTCGGAATCCAAACTGTTTTCCGGTTCATCAACCGAGTTTGGCCAGCCACCCAACAACAATGTGAGTTTTGTGGATGCGGCGATGCCGGGCATGTTGCCAGTGATCAACGAAGAATGTGTGCGCCAAGCTGTGCGCACAGGTCTTGGCCTTAAAGCACAAATCAACAAGCATTCTATTTTCGACCGCAAAAACTATTTTTACCCCGACCAGCCACCTGGCTATCAGATTTCTCAATATCTCGACCCGATTGTTGGCGAAGGCAAGGTTTTGCTCGACATGGGTGAGGATGGCGAAGTTGAAATTGGTATCGAGCGGCTGCATTTGGAGACTGATGCGGGCAAACTAATGCACGACCAACATCCAAATATGAGCTTTGTCGACCTCAATCGCGCTGGCGTGGCGCTGATGGAGATTGTGTCTAAGCCGGATCTGCGCTCGTCTGACGAAGCCAAGGCCTATATCAATAAGCTGCGCACCATTATGCGCTATTTGGGCACGTGTGACGGCAATATGGAGCAGGGTTCGCTGCGGGCGGATATCAACGTTTCCGTGCGTCGGCCCGGCGGTGACTTTGGTACACGCTGCGAAATCAAAAACGTGAACTCTATGCGGTTTGCCGGCCAGGCGATTGAATATGAAGCCCGTCGGCAAATCGATATTTTGGAAGATGGCGGCGTTGTTGACCAAGAAACACGGCTTTTCGACCCCAAAACCGGGGAAACCCGCTCTATGCGCTCTAAAGAAGATGCGCAGGATTATCGCTATTTCCCGGAACCAGACCTGTTGCCGCTGGAATTTGACGATGCCTTTATTGAGGGCTTGAAGGCTGGCTTGCCCGAATTGCCCGATGAAAAGCGGCATCGCTTCGTTGAGGAATTGGGCCTTACACCATATGACGCCAGCGTTTTGGTGGCAGATCGCACCTCAGCCGACTTTTATGAAAAAGTGGCGGACGGTCGTGATGGCAAATTGGCGGCAAACTGGGTGATCAATGAATTGTTTGGTCGTTTGAACAAAGAGGGCCTTGAGATTTCCACCAGCCCTGTGAGCGCTGAGCAATTGGGCGGCATTGTCGATTTGATTTCCAAGGGCGATATTTCGGGTAAGATCGCAAAAGATCTGTTTGAAATCGTTTGGACTGAAGGTGGAGATCCAGCCAAGCTCGTTGAAGAGCGCGGCATGAAGCAGGTGACTGACACGGGTGCCATTGAGAAGATGGTGGACGAGATCGTTGCCGCCAACCCGGACCAAGTGGCCAAAGCACAACAAAATCCAAAATTGATGGGCTGGTTTGTTGGTCAGGTGATGAAAGCATCGCAGGGTAAAGCCAACCCGCAAGCCGTGAATGAAATTTTGAAGTCGAAATTAGGACTTTAAACTGATGGTCGCGGGTCCGATGGCATTTTCGATCCGCGACGCTCGCCTTGCCGATGCAAGTGCACTCAGCGTGATGATGCGGCAGTCTTGGCGCGAAAGCTATCGCGGGCTGATGCCCGGGCATCAGCTTGATGAGATTTGCGAGATGTGGTTGGCGCCGCGCAATTTTAAAGAGCGTATCGCCGACAAAAATGCCGCCAATATTCTGGCCATAAATGATGGATTAATCGTAGGGCATTGCTATGCATTGCCACGCGAAAACCGATCTGTTTTGATCGGCTATCTTTATGTGTTGGAAACAGCGCAAGGCGCGGGAATTGGCACCACGCTGCTAAATGCAGTGCTCGAAGTATTTCCGGGCACGGTGCATTTGGAACTGGCTGTTTTGGAGAAAAACCAGGCCGCCATCGGATTTTATAAGCATATCGGCTTTTTTGAAGCTGGGCCGGAGCCGACGCCAGAAAATGAGCCGCCCAGCATCAAGATGACCAAAGTTCTTTAAATTCTTTTCTCAGGAGATTTTTATGAGCAATAAGGTTTCGCGTATTTTCTATACAATGCTTGCACAGGATGTGGAGGCAACAGCCACTTTTTATACCGACATTTTGGACCTGAAGCGCCATTTCGACAGTGATTGGTTTGTGATTCTCACCCCGGTAGATGGTCCAGTGATCGAATTGGCGATCCTTGATGCCAACAACCCGATTGTCCCTGAAGGAATGGCCGCCCGCGCCACTGGCGGTATTCTCAATTTTGTCGTGGCGGATGTTCATATTGCCCATGCTGCGGCGCAACAGGCGGGTGCCAACATCATTTCACCGCCCACAGCCATGCCCTATGGGCAAGAACGCTTGTTGGTTGAAGATCCAAATGGTCAGATGATCGATGTGTCTTCGCCCACCGTGCCAATGCAGGAATAGCGCATGATGGGGCGGCAAGCCGCCCCAATTCTTTATGCCGCTTGCTTTTCCAAATTGGGAAAATATTGCTGCGCCAGCCGATCCATATACTGCACCAAATTGGGCTTTTGCCGTATATGTTCAGCCACCGGTGATTGCACCGGGCCGTAGGCGAAATTGACCAATGAGCCGATAACACTGGCATCGATAAGCGTTGGAATGTTGCTGAAAAAACAGGTGCTGTCGCCCAAAAGCGTGCTTAAATCGTCGATGATCTGGCAGCCGATCGCCACCACTTCTTCCTCTGTGTGGCGGCCAATGCCCTGGCCATAAAGCGTGTTGTTGATCATTTGCTCTGCGCCATCGCTGATCTCTTTGCGCATCGCGTCATCGGGCATGTGGCCAAAGAAGATCGACTTCATAATTGCCGCGTTCTCTGGCTTGTGCCAACGGCCATATACGAGCACCCAATAGAGCTTTTCTTCCACTGTTGAAATCACCATGTTGCCCATGGCGCGGTCCGTTGCGCTTAGATGGCGTAGTGAGTCAAAATCGTGCTGTTCCTGCAAATATTCGGCAATAAAATTGCTGTCTCCCAGCCGTTTGCCTGCGTCTTCGATGAAGGGTACTTTTTGTTTCGGCCCTTCGCGCGGGTCGCCTTGCACATGGCGTTCAAAATCGAGTTCGGAGAGTTGCAACAGCATGTCGAGTTTGGCGCAAAAGGGGCTCAGGCAAGGGGTGCCTGGCGCCACGGGCGGTTGGAAAAATTTGATCGTCATATCTGCATCCTTTGATTTGGCTTGAATGACGATTAAAATACTGACACGCTACTGACAGCGTTGTGTCAGCATGGAGAATTAAATTGCGTCGCGCAGATCGGTTATTACAAATTGTGCAGATTTTGCGCCGCGCCAAATATCAGCCCATTTCGGCGCAAAAGATCGCTGAAGAACTTGAGGTAACACCCCGCACCATCTATCGCGATATGGCGTCGCTGGAATCTGTCGGTGTGCCTGTGCGCGGTGAGGCGGGGGTTGGCTATGTGCTTGAAGATGGGCTTGATTTACCGCCACTTCTTTTCAATTCGCTTGAGCTGGAAACGTTGATGCTGGGGGCGCGTTGGGTGGAAGCGCACGGCGACGCTGATCAGCAAATGGCAGCCAAAGATATTGTGGCCAAGATAGCGGCCGTTTTGCCGGATCATTTGCGCGACGAATTTTACGATGTGTCGCTTTATGCGCCGCCTGGCAGCACGGAAACCTATGTTGGTGTGGTAACCTCCGGGCAATTGCGGCAGGCGCTGCGCAGCGGTCAAATCATCGAGATTGACTATATCAATGAGGCGGGCGCCCAATCGCGGCGGCGGGTGTGGCCGATATCGCTTGGCTATTTTAACTTCAAGCGGCTTTTGCTCGGCTGGTGTGAGTTGCGGCAGGATTTTCGCGCCTTCCGGGCGGACCGCATTCAATCCATTGATGTTCTCGACCAAAAATTGCCCAAAAGTCGCGCTCAGCTGAAGAAAGAGTGGTGGGCAGTTGAAAGCAAGCGCCAACCTCATCTTGTTCGACATACGATTTGAGGTGCTGACGTGCTTATCCGCCGCACAAGGGCTGATGATGTTTCTGGGTTGAAGGCGATGCTGCAGCAGGTGTGGCATCAGACCTACGCGCCGTTTTTGGGTCGTGCGCGTGTCGACCAACTCACAACAATGTGGCACACGCCTGAAAAGCTGGCGGCCGAAACGACTGCAGAAAATTGTGTGTCCTTGGTTGCCGAAAATAATGGCGACATTGTCGGCCATGCTCTCGTCGCGGACGAAGGTGAGGGGCATTTGCATCTCAGGCGACTTTATCTCCAAGCGACCTACCATGGTCATGGTGTTGGCGCGCAATTGCTGGATGTCGCGCTGTCCGCATTTCCGCAAGGTAGGCGTGTCAGCCTTGAGGTGTATGAAAACAATGCGCGGGCGGTGGCGTTTTACAGGGCGCAAGGCTTTGCCGTTTGCGAAAAATTGCGTGACAAGCTTGCGGATGATGAACTTTATGAATTTCGGATGACCAAGGCGCTTTAGCTTGGTTTCACCTCTAATCTGATTATAATTTCGACATGGACAGTGAAATCCTTATTCGCCCTAGTCGGGTGGACGACATAGCAAAGCTGAGAACCTGTATGAGGGCCATTTGGCATGAAACCTACGACGGGTTCATTGGTGCAAAGCGCGTTGAGCGGTTTGTGAGCTTGTGGCTGACGGATCAGCAATTGCGCAAAGAAGCTGAGAGCGACGCTATTCTCTCGTTGCTAGCGGTGGATGGTGACGAGGTCGTCGGGCAGATTTTGATGCGTGAGGTAGAACCCGGCATTGTCCGGGTGGCGCGCCTCTATCTTGCATCTCAATATCACGGCTTGGGGCTTGGCAAGAAAATGCTGGACGAGGGCATTGCCGCGTTTCCGCAAGCCCGTTTGGTGCGGTTGGAGGTTTATGAACCCAACCATCGAGCTGTTCGATTTTACCAGGCCTACGGCTTTGTGGAGAAAGCACGCGCTCCGTCTGAGTTTGCACCAGAAGGCGTCAACGAGATTTTGATGGAATTGACGCTCTAAATGCTCGGTTTGGCCTTCTTAGGCAGTAGGAAAAGCCGCCTATCAATCATCAAGATCCTCACAAAATTGCCATCATGCGAAACAGATGCACGGGTAAAAACGGTTCGCGGACGATGAACTCTATGAGTTCCGTAGGACCAAGTCGCTGTGAGCATTGAGGGAAACCTTATGGGCCCCATTGCCGTGTTAGCAGCAATTCTGTGTTGGTTCTGATAGATCCTTGAAGATTGTACAATCCACGCTCGCCCCGCCCGCACAGGCTTTATCGCAGGCGCCGACAAAATTGCTTAGGCTGCACTCCAGCGCCTTTAGTTCCTCAAGGCGGGTGCGCACTTCGTCCAGATGAACACGTGCAATGTCGCGCACTTCAGAGCAATCCTTGTCCTGGCTAACTGAAAGACCTGAAAGCAGCCGAACCCGCTCAATTGAAAAACCGAAGTCGCGGCAGCGCTTGATAAATATCAAGCGAGAAACATCGGTCTGAACATACATGCGCTGCCCATTTTCCGACCGTTCGGCGGGTGGGAGGAGTTCAATATCCTCATAATAACGGATTGTTGGCGTGGTCACGCCTGTGGCCTTCGCCAACGCGCCTATGGTGAGTCGTTGCACTTGTCTCGCCATTAAGAACTCCAATTTCAATTTTCCTCTTGCCCTTAAAGTTACTTGAAGAAGTAAGGTCTGTCTATCGTGAACAAGGATGGAGAGATTTGAGATGGAGACCAATTCAGAAAATATCGCAACGGACACATGTTGTTCGACATGTGGCTCAGCAGCCCGCGACAACATTGAACCTACGCCTGTGATCGCATGTTCGCTGGGCAATGGGTTTAAGAAACGTGCAGAAAATATCGAGGCGCTTGGGCAGCGTGCGCTGCTCGCCAGCCAGCGCGAACCACTGCGGCTGCAGCTCACCTATAGCAAGGAAGCTTTGAGCACGCTGCAAAACCTTGTGGCCAAGGAAGCGGAGTGCTGCCCGTTCCTTGATTTTGCATGGCAGCATAGTGACGACAAGGTGGACCTAACCATCACTGCGCCGAAATCGGCAGCAGCAATAATCGATGAATTGTTCGACAGCTTTGTAGCAAAAATAGATCGGGGGATAGCATGAGCAAAAGTTCCACAAAAATGAATGCGGCCAAAACGGGTGGAGTGCTTGTGGCGGCCTGCGTGGTTTGTTGTGCGCCCCTTATTGCCCCGCCGGTGATCGCCTTGTTTGCTGCTGGTGGTGTCACCCTTTCACTCTTAGGCCAGTTTGGGCTGGCGGCGCTGTTTCTCGCTGGCGGTGGGGCCTATATTTGGTATCGTCATAAGCAGCGCAAGGCGCAGTTGCGGACCAAGTCTTGCTCCTGCGGACCCAACGCTGGTTGCAATGCTGGCGAGTCTTGCGAGCTGCCTATAGACAAGCCCGAAAGCTTTATGGATCGGTTGAGATCGATATGTTGAAAAAAAGTCAGGTATGGTGAAACCATGAACCAAGTTGTTTTGACTGCTGCAATATATGCCGCCGCTGCGCTTGCGGAAATTGCGGGCTGCTTTGCATTTTGGGCGTGGCTGCGCATGGGCAAGTCCATCTGGTGGGCAGCTCCTGGCATAGTGGCGCTTATTGCTTTTGCTTACTTGCTCACGCTGGCCCCAAGCGACCATGCAGGCCGGGCTTACGCGGCCTATGGTGGTATTTATATAGCTGCATCACTGCTTTGGCTTTGGGGGGCGGAAGGGCAAATACCTGACAGATGGGATTTGATTGGTGCCGGGTTGGCCGTTCTCGCGGCGATGATCATATTGTTCGCGCCACGCGGTTCCGTTCAGTAGCAAATAGCACACGATTTAATGAGGGTGTGACTGAGTTTACGCCCTCATTAAGTGCTTGCATAAAAGATCAATTCCAGATGCCAAGGCACTCTAAATGCTCGGTTTGGCCTTTTTAAACAATAGGAAAAGCCGCCCATCGATCATCAAGATCCCCACAAAAATCGCCAACATGCCAAATAGATGCACAGGCAAAATCGGCTCGCCGAGCACAACAAAGCCCAAAATCAGGGCTGAGATTGGCGCAACGAACGTCGCGGTGGAGAAGTTGGTGGCGCCAACACGTTCCACAAGCTTATAGACGATCAGGAACGGAATACCCGTTGCAATGATCGAGATGTACCCGATGGACCACCATGTTTCGGGCTTGGCAATGGTGGGAACCCCCTCAATTGCCAGCATGAAGGGGAACAGGGCCAGCGATGCGCCGGTGAGTGCAACACAGACAGTAAGCGTGGAATCGATATGGTGGTATGAACGGATAATGTTCATGGCGAAACCATAGCAAAGCGTTGCCAACATGATCAGCCCGATGGCCCACACTTCGCTGTGTCCACCCTGTTGCAGAGCCGGAATGGCCAGAATGGTGACACCGGTAAAGCCCGCCAAGACACCGAGAGATTTGTTAAAAGTCGCCTTTTCCCCGCCAGGCCACAATTGCGAAACAATCACTACCATGATCGGGGTGAGGGCATTGGTGATCCCGGATACACCAACAGAAACACTCTTTTGCGCCAGTGGAAACAGAGCAAATGGAATGGCGAAATTGATGACGCCAAGGACAAACAGGCCCAAAAGTGTTTTCCCGTTAATACTGATGCGCTTGCCAAGGGCAAAAAAGACCGCCCAGCACAAAAGTGCGGCGAAAAACACACGACCGAATGAGATGGTGATGGGATCAATTTCTTTCACCATGATGGCGTTGAACAGAAATGATCCGCCCCAAACGGTGCCCAACAGAATAACAATCAACCAATCGGAAATGCGCATGTTTTTGCTTTCGTGACTTAATTAGCGCGACGAACCTAACCGATGAGTCAAAATTGGTCGAACCGTTTTTGGCAATAGTGTGATCAATTCTCGTGATCAGTCTACCAGGGGTGGATTTCGCCATTCCATTTCAAAAACTTGCCACTGTCAGCCTTGGTCAGCTCTTCTGTCGTTGAGAAAATGCCATCAGCGCTTTGCGCCGGGGTGATCTCCGCATCACTGCCGCCCATGTCTGTTTGCACCCAGCCCGGGTGGAACATGGCGACGATCATGTTGGTGTCCTCAAGCTCATTGGCCAGGGTGGACATGGCCTTGTTGAGTGCGGCTTTGGAGCTGCAATAGGCGTAATTGGATACAGCACGACGGCTAAGGGCGCCCAATTGGCTGGAGATGGTGACGATCTTGGCGGTGTTTGCATGGTCAAGATTATCGCGCAATGCCTCTGTCACCCGCATCGGCCCCAGCACATTCACGTCGAAGCTTTCGGCCCATTTGTCAAATTCAAACGAGCCAATACTCGAACCGCGATCGTTGAAAATGCCTGCATTGTTGATCAGCACGTCGATTATTTTGTCGCTCAAGCTATTTTTGAGCTGCAAAACTGAAGCGCTATCTGTCACTTCGAGGGGCAGGATTGTCAGTCGGTTGGATGAGCTGTCCACCAGTTGCTTTAACTCGACGGCGTTTTCAGGATGGCGGCACGTGCCGATCACGTGCCACTCATCTTCCTGCAAATAACGTTTGACCAATTCCAATCCAATGCCTCTGTTTGCGCCAGTGATCAGTACGGTTTTGGTCATGTGTTATCTCCTATTGCGGCCAGATGAGGCTTTGATCAGCGGCGGCTGATCGGTCAGTATTGGTTTGCACCTTTAAATAATGTGCCAGTGCTTTGGGATAAATTTGATGCTCGATTTTGAGAATGCGGGCTGCCAGGCGGTCGGCATCATCATCTTCGAGTACGGGCACGACGCCCTGCATCACAATCGGTCCGGCATCGAGTTCAGGGATCACTTCATGAACACTGGCGCCCGAGACCTTCACACCTGCATCCAGTGCCTGCTGTTGAGGCTTCAGGCCTTTGAAGAGTGGCAACAGAGAGGGGTGGATATTGAGCATCTTGCCCAACCATTTTTCCGCAAATGCGTTTGAATGGATGCGCATATAGCCGGCGAGGCAAATAAACTCAGCGCCCCACGCTTCAAGCTGTTCATCAAGGGCGTCGCAAAAGGCTTCGCGGCTTTCGAAGTCTTTATGGGAGATAACGGCTGTTTGAATGCCATGGTCCTTGGCAAATTCGAGCCCGGCGGCGTCAGCGCGATTGGAGAAGACGCCAATAATTTCAGCAGGATATTCCTTATCCTTCGCAGCTTGAATCAAGCTTTTCATGTTTGAGCCGCGGCCTGAGATCAAAATGGCGACTTTGGTTTTGCCACTCATAGCGCAAGCTCACCGCTATAAGTCACGGCGTCACCATCGCGCTCGATCAGTTCGCCCAGAACGATTGGCTCTTCGCCTTCATCTTTCAATGCGTTGATGAGTTCATCCGCTTCATTTTTGCTGGCCACGAGCACCATGCCGACGCCGCAATTGAAGGTGCGCATCATTTCGTTGGTTTCCACGCCACCTGTGTTGGCCAACCAGCCAAATACTGGTGGGGCTTTGATCGCTGAGCGGTCAATGCTGGCCGCCAATGTGTCTGGCAACACGCGGGGGATATTTTCGGTGAAGCCACCACCTGTGATGTGGGCGAGGGCCTTGATCTTGTGGCCTGCCTTGAGGGCGGCCAAAACTTGCCGCACATAGATCCGTGTCGGACGGAGCAATGCTTCGCCGAGTGTCACCCCATCTTCAAACGGGGCAGGGCTTTGCCAATTCAGGCCGCTGATCTCAACGATTTTGCGCACCAGCGAATAACCATTGGAGTGAACGCCTGAGGAGCGTAGGCCAATCAACACGTCGCCAGCTCCAATGTCGTTTGTGGGCAGCATATTGCCGCGTTCCGCAGCACCAACACAGAAGCCCGCAAGGTCATAGTCGCCTTTGCTGTACATGCCGGGCATTTCAGCCGTTTCGCCGCCGATCAAGGCGCAATTGGCATCGCGACAGCCTGCGGCAATGCCTTCAATCACGGCAGCGGCTACGTCATTGTCCAATTGGCCAGTCGCGTAATAATCGAGGAAGAACAGGGGCTCCGCGCCTTGCACGATCAAATCATTGACGCACATAGCTACCAGGTCGATGCCGACCGTGTCGTGAATGCCGCTATCGATTGCTATTTTGAGTTTGGTGCCCACGCCATCATTTGCGGCGACCAATATGGGGTCTTTAAAGCCTGCGGCTTTCAAATCAAACAAGCCGCCAAAACCACCGATTTCTGTATCAGAACCAGGGCGGGCTGTGGATTTTACGACCGGTTTGATCCGGTCGACCAAGGCGTTTCCGGCATCGATATCCACACCTGCATCTGCATAAGAAAGTGAATTTGTGTTTTTCTTGGTCTGATCTGGCATTGGGCTGGTCCATTCCCCATATGTGTGGCAACGTGCAATCGCACAAATTAGATGCATAATTTGCGTTGGGGCATAGAGTGCAGCTTCTTGCAACGGGGCCGCAAACGCTTTAACAGCGCTGATAAAGAATTGCGGGCGTTCGCGCAAGAGTGGGAGTGGGGAATGACACTACAAAACCAAATAAAAACCTGGTTGGTGATTTTGGTGGTCACCGTTTTGTTTTTGTGGGTATTCCGCGGCATATTGTTGCCTTTCATCGCCGGGATGGTCTTGGCCTATATGCTGGACCCCGCGGCAGACTTTCTCGAGCGGCTGAAATTTTCCCGTTTGTGGGCCACTTTTTTGATCATGCTCTTGTGCGTGCTAGCATTTGTGGGGGCCTTTTTGTTCCTTGTGCCCAGCATTTTGGGGCAGATGGTTGGGTTGGCTGAACGCTTGCCGGGCTATGTGCAGGATTTGCAGGAATTGGTGTCCGAATATGCGCCCGCCTTGCGCGAATGGATTGGCGAGGAGCAATTGGCCGAAATTGAGGGCAATATTTCGAACTTCCTGGGCCAGGGCGTCGGCTTTGCCATCGAACTCCTGTCGCGCGTCATGCAGAGCGGCTTGGCGGTTCTCAACGTTGTCGGCTTGTTGATTGTGACGCCTGTTGTGGCATTCTATTTGCTGCTGGATTGGGACAATATGATCAAGCGCGGCGATGAATTGTTGCCACGCGCCTATCGCGACGAAATTCGCGACGTGTTTGTGGAGATCAACCAGGCGATGGCGGGCTTTGTGCGCGGCCAATCTAGCGTGGTGCTGATTTTGGCTGCGTTTTACGCTACAGGCTTGTCCTTGGTGGGGTTGAATTTCGGCTTGGCAATCGGTTTGTCTGCGGGCCTGTTTTCCTTTGTGCCCTATGTGGGTTTCCTTATTGGTTTTGTTTTGTCCATGGGCGTCGCGATCGTGCAGTTTTGGCCTGATTGGACTATGATTGCCGTGGTTTTCAGTATCTTTATGTTTGGCCAGTTTATTGAAGGCAATGTGCTTTATCCGAAACTGGTTGGCCGTTCCATCGGCGTGCACGCGGTATGGTTGATGTTTGCGTTGTTTGCGTTTGCGCTTTTGTTTGGTGCCGTTGGCGTGTTGTTGGCCGTACCATTGGCTGCTGTTACTGGCGTTTTGGTGCGCTATGCGGTGCGCAAATATCTAGAGAGCTCGCTTTACGAAGCCAAAACCGAGCGTGAGCTCGAGCAGGCGAAAAAAGAAATGGCGGGCGAATCTGATGCCGCCCAAGAGCAGGCTTAAGGATCGCGCATGACCGCCCAAAAAGCTCCTTCACAACAATTGGTGCTCGACCTGCCATTTGAAACGGCGCTCGGCGAGGACGATTTTGTGGTGAGCGCCGGCAATTTGCAGGCTTATGAATATTTGATGGGCATGCGCGAATGGCCAGGGCCAACCACTTTGCTGATTGGGCCTGAAAAGTCTGGCAAAACCCATCTGGCGAACATGTGGGCGGCCCACACGGGTGCGCAGATATTGTCGCGCGACAGTGGGGCGGCTTGGCCGCAACATATGGATGGGCCATTGTTGGTTGAGGATTGCAATGCGCTTTGGATGGGCGAAACACCGCTGTTCAACCTGCTCAATCAATCCATGCGATCGCAAATGCCGCTCTTGATGACGGCAGACCGTACGTTGGCAGAGTGGCCGTTGGAAACGCAGGATGTGCGGTCACGTCTTCGGTTGGCGCTGAACTTGGAAATATCGCCGCTTGATGATGCGCATTTGGCGCAATTGTTCGTCAAACTGTTCGATGACCGACAAATTCAGATTGATCCGGGCCTTATTCCTTATTTGCTGTCGCGGATGGAGCGGTCACCCGCCCATGTGGTAACGCTGGTGGAAATGATGGATCAAATGTCGCTCGAGCGGCATAAGCCAATTTCCAAACGGTTGGCCGGAGAAGCCTTGGCGCGGCTCTATAGTCAATAATTCTGTTACACAATTGCCATATAATCAATTTAAGCCCTTGGGCAAAGGCGCAGATTTGGTTGCGCAAACGCGCACGATTGCGGCTCAAATTGTTGGATGTGAATTATGGATGAGATGATGAATCTGGCGGATATGCCGGAGAGCGAAGCCCCTGATATTGAAGTGCTGTCAAAAAGCCCTGCGCGTTTTGTGAACCGTGAGGTGTCGTGGCTGCAATTTAATATGCGGGTGTTGGAAGAGGCGGGGAACAAAAATCATCCTTTGCTTGAACGCCTTCGCTTTGTCTCGATTTCCGCCAGCAACCTTGATGAGTTTTTCATGGTTCGGGTGGCGGGTCTCAAAGGCCAATTGCGCGCGGGGGTGACCCGGTTGAGCGACGATGGCATGACAGCGTCTGAACAATTGGAAGAGATTGCGGCGTTAGCGCAACATCTGCATTTGGAGCAGCAAGATAGCTGGCGATCCATTCGCAATGAATTGGCAGAGCATGAGATCGTGTTGTTGGACACAGAAGATCTTGGCCCCAAGCAGCTCAAATATTTAGAAGAATTGTTCCAGGAAGAGATTTTTCCGGTGCTGACGCCTATGGCGGTGGACCCGGCGCATCCATTCCCCTTTATTCCCAATCTGGGCTTTTCGCTCGCCTTTGAATTGCAGCAGCGGGGCGAAGATCATACGCTCACTGCCTTGGTGCGCGTGCCCCAGAACATGGATCGGTTTGTGTTTTTGCCGCAGGATTTGACCACGGGCAAACGCATCGAAATGGTCACGATTGAAACGCTGATCAATCTGTTTTTTGAGCGCATGTTTCCCGGTTATGAAGTGGTTGGGGCAGGTGCTTTCCGTCTTATTCGCGATAGCGAAATGGAGATTGATGATGAAGCAGCTGATCTGGTGGTGGAGTTTGAGTCTGCGTTGAAGCAACGCCGCCGCGGCCAGGTGATCCGGCTGGAAATTGAACGCTCTATGCCGCGCGGCTTGCGTCGTCGTATTGCTGACGAACTGCATGTGGGTATTGAAGATACATTTGAGGTCGAGGGCTTTCTGGCCCTCGCGGATGCGTCCAAGCTTTGCGATATTGAACGGCCAAAACTGAAGTTCCAGCCGTTTAATGCCCGCTTTCCAGAGCGTGTGCGCGATCACAACGGGGATTGCTTTGCGGCGATCAAGCAAAAAGATATTGTGGTGCATCACCCCTATGAAAGCTTCGATATTGTTGCGCAATTCCTCAAGCAAGCGGCGTCTGATCCAGATGTAGTGGCCATCAAGCAAACGCTTTACCGCACCTCTAACGATAGCCCGATTGTCAAAGCCCTGATTCAGGCGGCGGAAGCGGGCAAGTCGGTCACCGCGCTTGTGGAGCTTAAGGCGCGGTTTGATGAAGAGGCGAATATTCGCTGGGCGCGTGATTTGGAGCGGGCAGGCGTGCAAGTCGTGTTTGGGTTTATCGATTGGAAAACCCACGCCAAATTGAGCCAAGTGGTCCGCCGGGAGAAGAAGGGCAAGCTGGTGTCCTATTGCCATATCGGCACGGGCAACTATCACCCGATCACCGCTAAGATTTACACCGACTTGTCCTATTTCACCTCCAACGGGGCGATCACGCGCGATGTGGCGCGGGTGTTTAACTTTGTGACAGGCTATGCCAGACCGTCTGGCCTTGAGTGCATTTCGGTGTCGCCCATGTCGTTGCGCGAAACCCTTTTGGAGCATATTGACGCTGAAATTGAATATGCCAAGGCAGGGAAGCCAGCAACAATTTGGTTCAAAATGAACTCATTGGTAGATCCGCGCATTATTGATGCGCTTTATGTGGCATCGCAGGCTGGGGTGGAAATTGAGCTGGTGGTGCGCGGTATTTGCTGTTTGCGGCCTGGTATTCCGGGCTTTTCCGATAAAATTCGTGTTAAGTCGATTGTCGGTCGCTTTCTCGAACATTCGCGGATTTTCTGCTTTGGGCGGGGGCATGAAATGCCGTCACGCAAGGCAGCGGTGTTCATCTCATCCGCCGATCTAATGCCGCGCAATCTTGATGGGCGCGTGGAGGCCCTTGTGCCACTGTTCAACAAAACCGTTCATAAGCAGGTGCTTGATCGGATTATGGTTGCCAACATCAATGACAATCAGCAAAGCTGGGAAGTGTTGCCCGATGGCACATCGCGGCGGATCGAACCGCTCGAGGACGAACCGGTCTTTAATGCGCAGGAATATTTCATGAATAATCCGTCGCTTTCAGGCCGGGGCAGTGCACTGTCTCAGGATGGTCGTCATGATGAGGACGAGGATTGATCAAAAGCTTTGTAAAAGCGTTGCGTAAGCCCACAGCGCAAGGGCGTATCGGTGGGGACAATCCCATTGCTGTATTGGACATCGGGTCCAACTCTGTTCGTTTGGTCATCTATGAGCGCCATGTTCGGGCGCTCACCCCACTTTACAATGAAAAAGTAGCGTGCGGTCTTGGCCGCGGCATTGCCCATTCTGGCGAACTCAACGCCAAAGGGGTTGAGCGTGCGCTGACGGGAATGCGTCGGTTTGCCATGGTGTGTGAGCTCACCAAGGTCGAAACGCTTTATGTATTGGCGACCGCGGCGACGCGCGACGCCAAAAATGGCGCCGAATTTATCACAGCAGTGCAAGAAATTATGGGCGTTGAGGTGCAAATCCTTTCTGGTGAGGAGGAAGCACATTATGCGGCGCTTGGCACCTTGGCCGGTATGCCCAACCAGAGAGGATTGCTAGGCGATTTTGGGGGCGGCAGTCTTGAACTGGCAGGCCTTGATGGCGACAATGTTTTCGGCGGTGAAAGCTACACTTTGGGCGCTATCCGGCTGCAAGATGACAGTGACGATGATGCGCTAAAGGCGCTCGAGCTTGCGCGCAAGCAGCTTGAACAATCGCCATTAATTCGAAATCAGCATTTGCCGGAATTTGTTGCCATTGGCGGCACGTGGCGTGCTTTGGCAAAACTGCATCAGATCACCCATGAATATCCGCTCAGCATGGTGCAGGGATATCGCGTGGATGCGCCGGATATGCTGGCCCTTTGTGACCATGTTTTGAAGCGCGCTAAGAAAGGCGAGCTGCCTGAAGAGGCACAAAGCCTATCGTCGAACCGGCGCACATTGCTGCCCTTCGGTGCTGCGGCGCTAAAGGCGGTGCTGGAGATTGGCGCGTTTTCATCGGTAAAATTCTCGGCATTGGGCCTGCGTGAAGGCTATCTGTTTGGTCAATTGAGCGATGATGATCAGCGGGCGGACCCTCTTTTATTGGCCTGTCGGGACTATTCGTTGCTGCGCTCTCGTGCCCCGGCGCACAGTGCCGATCTATCCGCGTTCACATCGGCATTTTTCACACAATTGCGAATTGAAGAGAGTGGTGCGCTGAAACGGTTGCGCGAAGCCGCCTGTTTGCTGTCGGACGTGTCCTGGCGCGGACATCCAGATTATCGCGGCGCGCAGGCGGTGGATTTGGTCACCCTTGGATCATTTGTGGGGCTTGATCACGCAGAACGGGCCTATGTCGCTATGGTCCTGGCGGCCCGTTACAATGGGTTGAAGGCCAAAAAGCTCGGCCATGATCATATTCTCAATCTGTGCAAAGAGAGCCATCGCGACCATGCATTGACGGTTGCCGCGATTTATCGGGTCGCCTATCTGCTCTCCGCAGCTATGCCGGGTGTTTTAAACCAGCTGTCTTGGTTGGCTGATGACGAAAAACTCTATTTATGCATCCCGAAGGGATTGGAATTTTTGGCGGCAGAAAAGATGATCCGACGCTTTGATCAGCTTGCCAGTCTTGTGGATCGGCAAGCTGAAATTCGCATCAATTAGTCAATTTCCTCTGGGGTCAGGTCAACTTTGACCGGCACGATGCCTTCGCTTGTGGCGCCCAGGGCCATTTTCCCATGTTTGATTGCCAGCGCCTTTTCGCCAAACACTTCGGCGCGCCAGCCCGTCAAGGCGGCCACATCGGCTTGATCTGACAAAACGATTGAATCGATGTCATCGCTGGTGGCGATGATACGCGGGGCCACGCCCTCTTGTTCGCTCACTGCTTTCAGCAACACGCGCAACAAATCGCCAATTGCGCCTTTGGGTGAGGGGCCGTTTGGCTTGCGGGGAATTTTGGGCAATTCAGATTTGTCCAATTCTTTTGCCGCTTCTACGATCTTGATCAGTTCAGCGGCTGTGCTGGACCGTCCGAAGCCATTTGAAAAGGCGCGGAGGCGGTCAAACGCTTTTGGGTTGGTGGGTTGCTGCTGCGATAATTCGAACAGGGCCTCATCCTTCAATACGCGACCTCGTGGCACATTCTGTTTCTGCGCCTTTTCTTCCCGCCATGCCGCGAGCATCTTCAACAGGGCAAAGTCGCGTGGACGATTGACCTTCATCTTCATGCGTTTCCACGCATTTTCGGGCATCACCACATAGTTTTCCGGTTGCATAAGCGCCTTCAACTCGTCATTGATCCACGCCCAGCGATCGCGTTTGTCCAATTCGGCGACAATGTGCAAATAGCAGTCGCGCAAATGGGTGACATCGCCAAGGGCATAGGTGAGTTGCTTTTCCGTCAAGGGGCGGTGAGACCAGTTGGTAAAGCGGGAGCTTTTGTCCACTTGAGCCCCGGTGATTTGCCGCACCATATTGTCGTAGGAAATGCTGTCGCCAAAACCACAAACGGCAGCTGCCACTTGAGTGTCGAACAAGGATTTAGGCGCCTCACCGGAAAGATTGACGAAAATCTCTACATCCTGCTTGGCTGCGTGAAAAACCTTGACCACATCTTCATTGGCGAACAGTTCGAACATCGGCGCCAGGTCAATGTCAGTACCGATCGGGTCTACAATTACGGCCTCGTCGGGCGTTGCCATTTGCACCAAGCATAGTTTGGGCCAATAGGTGGTCTCGCGCAAAAATTCAGTATCGACTGTGACGTAAGGATGGGCAGCAGCAGCCTGACAAAATCTGGCCAGTTCGGACGTTTCAGTAATTATATGCATAGGTGCTTTCAGTTATTTTTGCGCGGTTCTTGCGAGGCTATTTGTTGCGCCGATAATGGCTGGAAATGATGCTGACTTGCAAGAGCAGAATGAAAAACGTATGAGATGCTTGACAAATCGGGCATGGCGTGCGCTTTTCGCCAGCAAAATTGCCCCAAAAATTCCGGGATTGGATTAGATGCATCTATATCGTAGCCACACTTGTGCTGAATTAAATAAAGACCATGTGGATGAGAAGGTTCGCCTATCAGGTTGGGTGCACCGCATCCGGGACCATGGCGGTCTATTGTTCATCGATTTGCGTGACCATTATGGCATGACCCAGTGCGTGATTGATCCTGATTCTGATGCGTTTGAATTGGCTGAAAAAGTCCGCTCTGAATATGTTGTTCGCGTTGATGGTGAAGTGAAAGCGCGTAGCGCTGAAACTGTGAACAAAGACCTCTCAACCGGCGAAGTTGAAATCTATATTCGCGAGATGGAAGTTTTGGGTGCGGCAAAAGAATTGCCGATGCCTGTGTTTGGTGAGCAGGAATATCCTGAGGATATCCGCTTGAAATACCGCTTCCTTGATTTGCGTCGTGAACGTATTCACAACAATATCGTGATGCGCTCAAAGATCATTTCGCACTTGCGCAGCACCATGGTCGATCAAGGCTTTATGGAATATCAAACGCCGATTTTGACCGCATCGAGCCCTGAGGGCGCGCGGGACTTTTTGGTGCCATCACGTCTGCATCCCGGCAAATTTTACGCTCTGCCGCAAGCGCCGCAGCAGTTCAAGCAATTGTTGATGATTTCTGGCTTTGACCGTTATTTCCAAATCGCGCCTTGTTTCCGCGATGAAGATGCCCGGGCCGACCGGTCACCAGGTGAATTCTATCAGCTCGATATCGAAATGAGCTTTGTGGAACAAGAAGACGTGTTCCAAGCGATTGAGCCTGTGTTGCGTGGTGTGTTTGAAGAATTTGGTGAAGGCAAGCCCGTCACCCAAGAATTCCCGCGCATTCCTTATGCAGAATCCATGCGCAAATATGGTAACGACAAGCCAGACTTGCGGAACCCGATTGAGATGCAGGACGTGACCGCGCATTTTGACGGCTCTGGCTTTGGCATTTTCGCCAACCAGATCGCCAACGACCCCAAAGTTGAAGTGTGGGCGATCCCTGCACCAACGGGTGGCTCGCGCGCATTCTGCGACCGCATGAACAAATGGGCACAGCATGAAGGCCAGCCTGGCCTTGGCTATATCTTCTTCCGTGACGGTGAGGGCGCTGGCCCAGTTGCGAAGAATATTGGCCCAGAGCGCACGGCAGCTATCCGTGATCAGCTTGGTCTGAAAGATGGCGATGCGGTCTTCTTCCTATGCGGCCTGCCATCCAAGTTCGTCAGCTTTGCTGGCGCTGCTCGCACACGGGCAGGGCAAGAGCTTGATTTGATCGATAAGGATCGGTTTGAGCTGTGCTGGATTGTTGATTTCCCTATGTTTGAGTGGGACGAAGACGAGAAGAAAGTCGATTTCTCTCACAACCCATTCTCCATGCCGCAAGGTGGCCTAGAGGCGTTGGAAAACCAAGATCCATTGACCATCAATGCTTATCAATATGACATTGTGTGTAACGGTTTTGAGTTGAGCTCTGGCGCGATCCGGAACCATCGGCCAGAAATCATGAAGAAGGCATTCGACATTGCTGGTTATGACGAAGCTGTTCTTTATGACAAATTTGGCGGCATGTTGCGGGCCATGGAATATGGCGCACCGCCGCACGGTGGTATTGCCCCCGGTATTGACCGGATTGTGATGTTGTTATGCGGCGAAGAAAACCTTCGCGAAGTGACCGCATTCCCAATGAACCAACAGGCCGAAGATTTGCTGATGGATGCGCCATCAGACGTTTCCGCCCGTCAGTTGCGCGAATTGCATATCCGGTTGAATTTGCCGAAAGAATAGGCGATTTCGATAAATCGAATTTGAAGCGGCGTCTCCTTTGGGGGCGCCGTTTTGCTTTGGACGTGGTTAATCCTGTGTTAAGCCCGCTAGGGTATAAATAATTTCAGTGGCTTAAATTGCGGGGCAGGGCGACGGTGAAAGCCAAGTTTTCTCACTTTCTGATGTTTTTGTGCGCCTTGTTGGCGTTCGCCCCGATTCTAACTGTCGATTTCATGTTGGATGAATATGTCCGCATGCGCGAAAGCAAAGAGCTGCGGCAGCAAGTCAATACAATCATCAATGAGACCCAGGGCAGTGTGGATAGCGCGCTTCGTTCGCTTACGGCGATTGTCAGCCGCAGCCCATCCCTGTGCACCCCCACATTTATCGACAGCGCCGCCGAACAAATGCGGTCCAACTATTTGCTTCGTCAATTGGTCGTCAATTCGACCGATGGCAATGTTCTTTGTAGTGCTTATGGCAAAGGGTTCAAATACTCGACCATTACACCGACCATGACGATGCCCACTGGGCCGCAGGAAATGACGATTGTACGCATCCAGGACAGTGAACAACCCTTGATCAAGGTGAGTTTGAAAGTTCGTCCGGGGCGCGAAGTTTCCGCTTTTGTGCCGATCAATGTGCAAATGCTGGTGCAACAGAGTAATGCGATCCGCGGTGCAATTATGACCAGATATGCACTGACAAGTGGGTTGGCGATTCTTGAGTTTGGTGACCCGGATGCCTATTACAACAGTCCTAACCGGGAACGCGACTTCCTGTTCGTAGAGCAGGTTGCGCAGAACGTGCCGATCAAATTGAGCGCTGCGGTGCTGATGGATGTGGTGCGGGCTGAATATGCCGACCTCAAAATCGGGTTTACCATTGTTGCATGCTTAGCAAGTGGCGTTTTCCTTTGGCTTTGCATTCAATATGTACGGCGCTCACAGGTGCCGACCTTCGATCTGGAGCGTGCTATCCAGGCGGGCGAGCTGAAACCGCGTTATCAGCCGGTGATTGACCTGCAAACCGGGCAAATCGCTGGGTGCGAGGTGTTGATCCGCTGGGAAAAGCCAAATGGTGAAATCATCTCGCCAGGCGCCTTTATTGAATATGCGGAACTTTCCGGCCTTGCCATTCCGATGACCTTGTCACTGATGGAGCAGGTGCGCGATGATTTGGAAGATTTGTGCGCGCGTCACCCGCATTTGAAAATCAGCATCAACCTGTTTGAACGCCATTTCCGCGATGGTGCGATAGTGGAAGATGTGAAGGCGATCTTTAGCGGCACCGCTGTGCGTTATTCACAGCTTGTATTTGAGATTACAGAACGCCAGCCCCTGTCCAATATGGAGGGTGTGAACGCCGTCATCGAAGATTTGCGCAAACTCGGTTCGAAGGTTGCACTTGATGATGCGGGCACCGGGCATTCAAACCTCGCTTATATTCAAAAGCTTGGGATTGATATTGTTAAAATCGACCGCGTATTTGTGGAATTGATCCGCCATCGCAATGTGCCCGTGCCGGTGGTTGATGCCCTGATTGGCATGGCGACAGAGCTGAACACGGAAATCATCGCTGAGGGCGTGGAAACGGAAGAGCAAGCGCTCTATTTGCGCGCCAAGGGTATTCGTCAGGCACAAGGGTTTTTGTTTGCGCCGGCATTGCCCATCGATAGCTATATTGCGTTGGCAGAGCGGATGAACAATGAGGAAGTCAAATTGATCGATGATTTTGACGATGACCTCGTTGTGTTTGACGACGATGATGATGATGACGAAGAAGATGTTGCATAGGAGCACATCTAACCGTTTTCCACGCTTTAGAATTTCCCCTTACTGACCGAATCTGAATAAGTTGCACTTTTCTTTTGCTGCAATTGGTGGCACACCATTATCGGTGAACGAAAGGGACTTAGATGGCTCAGGATTCTGACGAAACCCAACAATCTTTGCGCGAAGCAGCGCTGCATTTTCATAAGTGGCCAAAACCCGGCAAACTTGAAATTACAGCAACCAAGCCGCTGGGGAACCAGCGCGACTTAGCGCTGGCCTATTCGCCAGGCGTTGCAGCACCTTGTGAAGAGATTGAGAAAGATCCATCGCTTGCGGCGGATTATACGTCCAAAGGCAATTTGGTGGCTGTGATCTCCAATGGCACCGCTGTGCTGGGGCTTGGGTCGATTGGCGCTTTGGCCTCAAAGCCCGTGATGGAAGGTAAAGCCGTTCTCTTCAAGAAATTCGCTGGCATTGATGTGTTCGACATTGAGGTCAATGAAAACGATCCCGCCAAGTTGGTGGAAGTGATTGCGCCGCTTGAGCCGACCTTTGGGGGCATTAATCTTGAAGACATCAAAGCACCGGATTGCTTTGAGGTGGAAGAGCAACTGCGTGAACGCATGCAAATTCCGGTCTTTCACGATGATCAGCATGGTACGGCGATTATTGTTGCTGCTGCTGTCATCAACGGGTTGCGTCTGGCCAAGAAAAAGATTGAAGACGTTAAAATTGTCACCTCCGGTGCTGGCGCGGCTGCGATCGCATGTTTGAATTTGCTGATCAGCCTTGGGGCCAAGCGGGAAAATATTTGGGTGGCTGACCGTGACGGTTTGGTGACCGACAAGCGCAAGGACGATGTAGATCGTTGGCGCGCGGCGTTTTCGCAAAAATCTGACCTGACGAAAACCGCAGAAGTGATGGAAGATGCGGATATCTTCATCGGCCTTTCTGCGGCAGGCGTGTTAAAGCCGGAAATGTTGGCCAAGATGGCCCCAAATCCGCTCATTATGGCGTTGGCCAATCCTATCCCCGAGATTATGCCTGAATTGGCGCGTGAAGCCCGTCCTGACGCGATGATTTGCACGGGGCGGTCTGACTACCCCAACCAGGTCAACAATGTGCTGTGCTTCCCCTTCATCTTCCGTGGTGCGCTCGATGTTGGCGCAACGGCGATCAATGAAGAGATGAAGATGGCCGCGGTGCATGCCATTGCCAAACTGGCGCATGAGCCGGCGTTGGAAGCAAGCAACACCGGCACGGACGCCACATTTGGCCCTGACTATTTGATCCCCAACCCGTTTGACCAACGTTTGATTTTGCGCATTGCGCCCGCCGTGGCTAAAGCCGCGATGGACAGTGGCGTTGCGACGCGGCCTATTGAGGACTTTGAGGCCTATAAATTCCGCCTGACACGGTTTGTTTTCCGGTCTGGCATGGTGATGAAGCCCATCATCGAACGTTCAAAATCTGATCCGAAACGCGTCGTGTTCGCGGATGGTGAGGACGAACGCGTGTTGCGCGCAACACAGGTTGTTTTGGAAGATGGCATTGCCAAGCCAATTTTGATTGGTCGTCCGTCGGTCATTGAACACCGCATCGAGAAGTTTGGTCTGCATTTGCGGCCAGGTGAGGACTTTGAGGTTATCAACCCTGAGGATGATCCGCGGTACCGCGAGTATGTTGACTTGTTCCATTCGCTCGTCGGGCGTTCAGGGGTCACGCCAGACACAGCACGGACGATTGTGCGCACCAACACCACCGTGATTGGCGCGTTGGCGGTTAAGCGCGGTGAAGCGGATGCTTTGATCTGTGGTTTGCAGGGGCGATATATCAAGCACGTGCGCGATATTAAGTCTGTGATTGGGCTGGACGCCAATTCGTCAGACGTTTCGGCGCTTTCCATGTTGATTTTGCAGCAAGGCGTGTTCTTCTTTGCTGACACCTATGTGTCGATGGACCCAAGTGCTGACGAGTTGGTTGAGATTGCCATGCAGGCACAAGACCACTTGAAACGGTTCAACCTTGAGCCGAAAACAGCGCTGATGTCTTATTCGAACTTCGGGTCTCGTGACGGTGATAGTTCAGCGAAAATGCGTGAGGTTTATCGCCTGCTCAAGCAAAAGGCACCAGACCTCGTTGTGGAAGGCGAAATGCAGGGCGATGTGGCATTGAATGCCATGTTGCGCGAGCGCTATATCCCCAATAGTGCGTTGGAAGGTGAAGCCAATTTGATGATCTTCCCGAACCTCGAAAGTGCTAATATTTCCATGACCTTAATCAAGGAGTTTAATAAAGCACTTGCAGTTGGGCCGATCTTGATGGGCACCGCAAGCCCCGCGCACATTCTGGCCCCATCAGTGACCAGCCGCGGCATTGTAAATATGACCGCCGTTGCCGTTTCTGAAGCCATTGGCCTTGAGCAAGACGGGTAATTCCATGTCTAGCGGGATGCCCTTCGATCACATCGTTGTGCACATGGCGGGCGCCCAAGATGTGTCGGCTTTGAAATCGAAGCTTGAGTCTGCGGATGTACCTTTTGAGCCCGATTGGGGGAAATCAGCGACGGGTTTTAAGGTTTCCAACGTTTGGATTGGACGTGATTACTTTGAAATCGTGGAGATTACCAATGATGATAGTGTTTGGCGGCATGAATGGGTGCAGCGCCACCTAGCCGGCGAGCGTGGCGCATTTTGTGTTTTCTTTCGTGTTGATCAAGATCTTGAGACAGTTGCTCAAAAGCTGTCTCAAGCCAATATTGCACATGGCGTTATAGAACAAACACGCTTTAAGTGGTTGTTCGGCCTCTTGGAAAAGAGATTGCCGTGGCGATATCTTATTCTTCCACCGTTGCCAGGAAGTCGAATTGAAATTGGTCTGATCCAATATGACCCAGGGGCGGCGGAGAAGAATAAGCCCTATATGGTGCCAAACGGCGAAGATGTGGGGCTTACCGCATTGAACGGTGCCCAAATTACCACCACAAATATGACTGATGCAAAACGCAATCTGTCTCAACTGGAGCTAGCTCTTGGTTCAAGTTTGGATTTAAGCCTGACAGACCAGTCCGACTATTCCGTTCAGTTGAAGTGCGAAGCGCGGCAACGTGAAAATTGGCCGGGTTTTTCAATATCTGATGTTTTGGTCACAGCAGACTAATTCTTACTGAAACGCCGTTTCGGCAAATGAACGCAGCTTGCGTGAGTGAATCGCGTGCGCAGGCTGCTTTTTCAAAATCTCCATCGCGCGGATGCCGATCTGCAGGTGCTTTGAGACCTGTGTGCGATAGAAGTCGCTGGCCATGCCGGGCAGTTTGAGTTCACCATGCAAGGGCTTGTCAGACACGCAGAGCAGGGTGCCGTAGGGTACGCGGAAGCGGAAACCGTTGGCGGCAATGGTCGCGCTTTCCATGTCCAGTGCGATGGCGCGCGATTGTGAGAGGCGCTGGGCGATTTCGGTTTGGTCGCGCAATTCCCAATTGCGGTTGTCGAAAGTGGCCACCGTGCCCGTCCGCATGATGCGTTTTCGATCTTGACCCGACAGATTTGTGATTTCTGCGACAGCTTCCTCGAGTGCCACTTGCACCTCTGCAAGCGCAGGGATGGGCACAGAGAGCGGCAGATCCGCGTCGAGGACATGATCCTCGCGCACATAGGCATGAGCTAGCACATAGTCGCCAAGGGCTTGTGAGTTGCGCAACCCTGCGCAGTGGCCGAGCATCAGCCACGCGTGGGGGCGCAGCACGGCGATATGATCGGTGATGGTTTTGGCATTTGACGGGCCAACACCGATATTGACCATGGTGATGCCGCCGCCATGCTTGGCCTTGAGGTGATAGGTGGGCATTTGTGGCTCACGCGGGGGTGCCGCCCCAACAGAGCCGCCGCCAAGGCGCTTGTTGGTGGTGACGACGTTGCCTGGTTCAACAAAGGCATCATAATCGGGATGTCCGTCCTCCATCCATTGGTGGGCGGTGCGGCAAAACTCTTCGATATAGAAGCCATAGTTTGTGAACAGCACGAAATTTTGGAAATGCTCCGGGCGTGTGGCGGTGTAGTGCGCCAAACGGTGCAAGGAATAATCGACGCGCGGTGCCGTGAACGCGGCCAACGGGTAGGGACCGCCCGCAGGCGGAATAAAGGTGCCGTTGGCGATCTCATCGTCGGTGTGGGTGAGGTCCGGCACGTCGAAGAGGTCACGCAGTGGAATATCATAGGCGTTGAAGGTTTCGCCATCCAGCGTGTCGCTTGGCTCGAGTGCGAAGTGAACTGGAATGGGCGTATCCGATTCCCCGACTTCGATATGGCAGTCATGGTTTTTCAGCAGCAATTCAAATTGCTCGGTGAGATAATGGGTGAACAGCTCCGGGTCGGACAGGGTGGTTTGATAGGTGCCCGGTGAATGCAAAAAGCCGAACGGTAGGTGGGAATCCACTTTTTGAAAGCTGGTGTTGCGGACCCTTGCTAGGGGGTAGCTGGCGCGCACGCGCCCACTTGGCACTTCACCCTTGTTCAGCTTGAGCACAGCATCGCGGATAAAAGTGGTGTTGCGAGCATAGATTTCCTTCACATATTCAACGGCCTCATTTGCTTTGTCGAAGCTCTTAAAGGGGAGGCTTGGCGGTTGAATAATGTTCATATGAATACCCTGTAAATCTCACAATTATCGTTTGTCGAAACTAGCATCAATTTGACGGTGATGCAGCTTTTGAATTTTTTTGATCACAAACGTGTGACAGCCTTTAATTTGCCCAATGGCATGCCCATATCTGGCTGAGCAATCAATCAGCCCTTGATTGCGAAATGGCCGCCGCTTTTCAGCTCCTCCCCCTTTGCAGCCCTCATGTGCTGGATTGTGGCGGCCAATAACCTCCCCAGATTATGCCTGTTCCTGCCGCTTTTCAGCTTCCAGCTTTGCGTCCCGCAAATCCTTTTGCAGCAAATCTGCGACTTGGCCGACCATGCGCGAAAAAAGTGCGCTCATCACCTTTGCCATCAAGGTTTTTGGCTTGGGTTGAAAGATTAATGTCACCTTGGCGCCATTTTCATTTGGCGTGATTTCGTAGGTGGTGTGATATTCAGTGCCGCGCGAAAAGGCGTAGAGTTTTATGATGCTCGGCGCTTGGAGCTCTATGATTTCCATTTCTTCATCAGCTTCGCGGCCCATCATGATCCGGGTTTCGCGGAAACGAGAGCCAACATCAATTGGCCCTTCGGTCAGCAGGGTGCTGTTGATGATGCCATCAATGAATTCTGGGGTATTTTCAAAGTCTTTTAGCACCGCAAAGGCGATTTCGGGCGAGCAATTAAACTGCTCAGAAACGGTAATGGTCGGCATTATTGCTCCGGGTACTTTTCCGCCATATAGGCGAGTGAAAGGGTGATGAGTTCTTCTAAAACTGATTCATCAATATCGCTTAAGCGCTTGATATAAAGGCAGCTCTTTCCAGTTTTATGTTTGCCGAGCTTTTCCAGTAGCCCATCATATTCTTTAAAGCCGCTCATGATATAGACCACCAAATTGGCTTTGCGTGGGGCGAAGCCAACGCGCATAAAATCACCTTCGCGGCCGCTCTCATATTTATAATGGTAGGTGCCGCAGCCGATGATGGAGCTGCCCCACATTTTAGCCGGTTCGCCGGACAGGCGCTCGATCATTTCTTTTATTTTGAAGGCGTCGGCGCGTTTTTGCTCATCGCCAATTTTGAGCAGATATTCATCCACACTCTCATTGGTTTGCTGGGTTTTGTTATCGCTTTTGCTCATTGGATGTCCCCCGACAAACATTATTCCACGATTTCGTGGCGTTGGCCAAATTCGCGCACAGCCCGCGCGATCAATTGTTCTAGAACTGATTCATCAATGTCGCTTAAGCGTTTGATATAAAGGCATCCTTTGCCTATTTTGTGCTTGCCCAGTTTTGCCAGAAGGGGATCATCCTTATCGGGATACCAAAGGATATAGAGCGTGATCTGGTTTTTGCGATTGGCGACGCCAATTCGGAACGTTTCGCCCGAATGGCCGCTGGGGTATTTATATTTGTAGCTGGAATAGCCAATCACGCACGGCCCCCACATTTTGGCCGGCCAATCGCTGGCGGCCAGCATCATGTCGTGGATGCGGGTGCAGTCGGCGCGCCGCTGTGGATCTTCAATCGTTTGCAAGAATTGTTCGGGTGTTATCTCTGTCATGCTGTTATCATCACCAAAGGTTTCGCGCGGTCAATAGTGGGTTTTGGATGGCAAGTGTTTGACCTTTAGTCAAAATGGTGTAATGCACCGCCCAACGTTTTATTTGTTTTATCAAGGTGTGCGGCGCGTTGAACGGGCACCCGGAAGGAGCACAGATGCAATTGGCTTTTGTTATTCCCGCTTACAATGAAGAGCGGTTGATTGGCCGATGCCTTGAATCCGTGGTTAAGCGGGTGAAAGAGTCCGGCGTTGAGTGCGAGATTATCGTGGTCAACAACGCCTCTAAAGACCGCACCAAAGAGATTGCTGAAAGCTTTAAAGACCAGGGCGTAACAGTGGTCGACGAGTTCGATAAAGGCCTGGTTTATGCCCGACGCGCGGGCTTTAATGCCTCAACTGCCGAACTGGTGGCCAATATTGACGCAGACACTGAGTTGCCCGAGGGTTGGATTGAGACCGTTTTGTCCAGCTTTGAAAAGCAGCCGGAGTTGGTGGGCTTGAGCGGCCCATATATCTATTATGATTTGTCGTTGTGGAACCAGTTTTTGGTGCGGCTGTTTTATGGCATCTCCTATGCGGTTTATTTGCTGAACCGATTTGTGTTGAAAGTCGGCTCCATGATCCAAGGCGGCAACTTTGTTATCCGCCGCAGCGCCTGGCTGAAAGCGGGGGGATATGACACCTCGATTTCGTTTTATGGCGAAGACACGGATATTGCCGTGCGCCTCTCTAAAGTTGGCCCGGTGAAGTGGACATTTAAGCTGCCCATGCGCACTTCTGGTCGCCGGTTAGCGGAAGAAGGCGTGTTCCAAACGGCTGGCGTTTATGTGCTGAATTTCTTTTGGGTGACGTTCCGCGGCAAGCCTGCGACAAAAGAATACAGCGACGTGCGGCCGGAGGAAAAAAAGTAAGCTAACTCAACGGTTAAAGTATCCGATTGTAATGAGCCGCCTTATTTCAAGGCGGCTTTTTTGCGTTTATTATCGACCAGGAAACTTGTTCTTGTCGCTGCAATCCCTACATCTTTACTGATCGGCAGCACAGGAGCGGATGTCATGGTTGATGAAAAACGGAAAAACTCAGACGAACCCAAAGGCGGTTGGGAAACTTTTACCGAAGAGGTTGAAGTGGCTGGCCACAAACTGGTCGAAGAAATCACGCGGCTGATTTCTGAAGGCAATGTGCGCAAATTGCGCGTGCGCTCGTCCAATGATGATGTGATGATTGAAGTGCCGTTGACAGGCAGCGTTGTGGTTGGTGGCGTTGTGGTTTTGGCCGCGCCATGGCTTGCCATTCTCGGCGGTTTGGCCGGCGTTATGGCCAGGGTCAAAATTGAAGTTGTACGCGATGTCGAAACGGACGAGAGCGATGACGGTTTCGCCGATGATGAAATGTCAGCGGATAAGCCCAAAAAGAAAAAGAAGAAGAAATAATTTCGATTGCTGCATGTTTCTCAGCAGGTTGAAAACAATTTTGCACGTTGATTGGCTGGCGGAACGCATGGTTTCGCCAGTTGAGCTTGCGGGGCACGAGGCGTTCAAGAACTCGTGGTGTTGCGCAATAGGGTGAGGTCTCGTTCGCCTCGCGCCGACAGCTTTTTTCGCAAGCAATGGTGTGTTGGGGTGCTGACCCAATAGCCCCAACCGTTGCACCATATTGCAACGGTTTGCCCTCGGTGTCGGGCGACATCAACCAAAGCCGCGTGGCCCATCGCGTCCGATTGGCCCACTGCCTCCTCTTTCACCGCCCTTGGGCGGTATACCCCGTTTATCCGTCAACAAACCGCTTGGGGCAGAGGATAGGTGAATTATACCACCGCTTTTGGGGGCGGGGATAAGTTTGCGAGTGGTTTTGGAGGGCAGGAGAGCTGTCCGCTTGAACTGTATGCCGAATTGTGATTTTTTTTCAGTGTGTTGCGTGCGGTTTCATGTGTGGACGAATGCTTTAGTCGCGCCGAGAAATCAATTTTGGGTTGTGCCTTGACCGGGGAATTACCGCCGTATTTTCTGCGAAGTTGGGAAACCAGATGGATTTTCGGCCCGGCACGTCGCGTTTATTGCAACTGCACCTCTCCAATAGCAGCCACCATCGTCACCCTAGGCTTGATCTTGGGGCCCAATTGCGCGCAATCTTTTGCGCATGGGTGGATGGGTTTACATCATGACAAACAAAATTAACGGCACGCTTTATGTTGGCGTGACTGCTGATTTGGTGCGGCGTGTGTGGGAACATCGTGAGGGGGTGGTTGAAGGCTTCACCCATAGCTATCGGCTCAAGTCTCTGGTGTATTTTGAACCGCACGACAGCATTTCTGCCGCCATTCAACGCGAAAAGACCATTAAAGGCTGGCCTCGGCGGTGGAAGGTGGAGCTGATTGAGCAGTCCAATCCGCGGTGGGATGATTTGTATGATGCGATTGCGGGTTAGGGTGCCTTTGGTCGCCGTCTAGGTGCTTTGTGGTTGCCCGCAAATGGATTGCAAGATCAAGTCTTGCAATGACGGGGAGGTGGAGAGGGCCTTCGTAACCACATATGTTGTCACGAGATCAAATGTTGTGCGTGGTTTCCCCGACATCAGCGCCACCCATCATCGTCACCCCAAGACTTGATCTTGGGGTCCATTTCACGTTTCCGTATTGTAATGAGGTAGAGGTTTGCCGACGGCGCCGCCTAACCGGAAGATGTCATAACGCTGCACCGATATTCTAGCCACGGTAGCAGGCAATCAATATTGTGGAATTGGGCGAGCTGGCCCAACGCTGTCAAAGCAAAAATAATTGTTCCGCCTGCTATGATCCAGGCCTGAATTCGTTCGATTTTACCTAATTCGTGCTTACGGATGTGAATGAGTTCACCGTCCCAATAAAGTTGGCCTTTTGCATCGATCCCCAAATTGTCAGTTTCGTTAAGCTCAACAGTGCGGATGTGCTTCGGCCATTTGCTTTTGTTGGGCTTGTGAGGTTTGATTTGTTCAAGCTCTTCTCTACGGTTAGTCATTGTACTTCCTCAAAAAACAAACCCCCGGCCAGCTTGCGCCGCCCGGGGGAAATCATTTCAATCCAGCGTTTCCGCCTGAGCCTTAGCTACACCCAGTCGTCGATCCGCAAGTGTCACACTTCAAACAAGTGCCGTTGCGCACGAGGGTGAAGTTGGCGCATTCGGGGCAGCTTTCGCCTTCGTAGCCTTTCATGCGGGCTTGGCTGCGTTGGATGCTGGCGTCGGCCATGGGGGCCGGGGCGCTTTCTTCAACTTTGCCGATTTCCTGCTCCACTTCCTTTTTGAGGGCCGTGGTGGCCTTCATCATGGTGGCGGCGCTGGTTTGCATGGCTTGCACCTTATTGGTGGTGCTGGTGGTCTCGGTGGTCGAGACCAGCATCAAGGTTTTGTCCTTCACGCGGCCACGGGTGAGGCCTTTGGAGACAAACTGATCTGCGGCCATGCCTTCGCTGTCGTCGGTAACGCTTGATCCCTTGTCGCCGCCGCTGCCGGGGGTGACGTGGGCCAAATCGGACCGATCCAGATAGGAAATGGCCAATTCGCGGAACACATAATCCAAGATGGACGTGGCGTTCTTGATCGAGTCGTTGCCTTGCACGAAGCCAGCAGGCTCGAACTTGGTGAATACGAAGGTTTCAACATATTCTTCAAGTGGCACACCATATTGCAGGCCAAGAGATACGGAGATGGCGAAGTTGTTGATCAAGGCGCGTAGGGTTGAGCCTTCCTTGTTCATATCAAGGAAGATTTCGCCCAATCGGCCATCTTCATATTCGCCAGTGCGCAAGAAGAGGGTGTGACCGCCAACTTTGGCCTTTTGGGTGTAGCCCTTGCGGCGTGTTGGCAATTTCTCCTGCTCGCGGACCCGCTCAACCACACGTTCTACAACGCGTTCGGCCACTTTTTCAGCAATAGCCGCGGTGCGCTCAACGGGTGATTTTGCGATCAACTCTTCTGTTGCGTCCAAACCATCTTCATCATCCTCATCATCGGCAAGCAATTGCGCGTTCAAAGGCTGGCTGAGTTTGGAGCCATCGCGGTACAAAGCGTTGGCTTTCAAAGCGAGTTTCCAAGAGAGCATGTAGCTTTCTTTACACTCTTCAACCGTGGCCGAGTTTGGCATGTTGATGGTTTTTGAAATCGCGCCAGAGATGAAAGGCTGTGCCGCGGCCATCATGCGGATATGGCTTTCCACGCTCAAGAAGCGCTTGCCGATCCGGCCACATGGGTTGGCACAATCGAACACTTTATAGTGCTCTTCTTTCAAATGCGGTGCTTTTTCAAGCGTCATGGCACCACACACATGGATGTTGGCATCGTCGATTTCTTTTTTCGAGAAACCAAGCGCGGCGAGCATGTCAAAGTTTATGTCGTTGAGCTGCTCGTCAGTGAGGCCAAGCTCGTTTTTGCAGAACTCTTCGCCCAAGCTCCACTTGTTGAAGGCGAACTTGATGTCGAATGCGCTGCCGAGACCGGCATTGATGGCATCGATCTTTTCGTCAGTGAAGCCTTTGGCTTTCAACGTGGTTGGGTTGACGCCCGGGGCCTGGTTCATATTGCCGTGGCCCACTGCGTAAACTTCGATCTCTGCGATCTGGTCTTCTGAGTAGCCCAAGGTGCGCAACGCTTCTGGCACAGCGCGGTTGATGATTTTGAAGTACCCACCACCAGCGAGTTTTTTGAACTTCACCAAAGCAAAGTCTGGCTCAATGCCGGTTGTGTCACAATCCATCACCAAGCCGATGGTGCCGGTTGGGGCAATCACAGAAACCTGTGCGTTGCGGTAGCCGTGCTTTTCGCCGAGTTTCAGGGCATTGTCCCACGCTTTTTTGGCGTGATCGACCAAGCGTTCGTCGGGGCAGTTGCCATGATCCAACGGCACGGGGTTGATGGACAGTTTTTCATAGCCCTTATCATTGCCGTGGGCCGCATTGCGGTGGTTGCGGATCACGCGCAGCATGTGCTTTGCGTTTGGCTTGTAGCTTGGGAACGGGCCCAGCTCTTTCGCCATTTCCGCTGATGTTGCGTAAGACACACCGGTCAAGATCGCGGTGATGGCACCGCCGATGGCGCGGCCTTCGTCTGAGTCATAGCCGATGCCTGAGGTCATCAACAGGCCGCCGATATTGGCATAGCCAAGACCCAAGGTGCGGAACTCATAAGAACGCTCGGCAATGGCTTTAGATGGGAATTGCGCCATCATCACAGAGATTTCAAGCACAATGGTCCACAAGCGCACAGAATGTTCGAACGCATCGATCATGAACTGGCCGTCTTTGGCGCGGAACTGAAGCAGGTTCAGCGAGGCCAGGTTACAGGCGGTGTCGTCCAGGAACATATATTCTGAACAGGGGTTCGACGCGCGAATGTCGCCAGACGCTGGGCATGTGTGCCAGTCGTTAATGGTGGTGTGGTATTGAATGCCGGGATCGGCACAAGCCCAAGCGGCATAGCCCACACTGTCCCACAAATCGCGGGCTTTCAGGGTTTTGGTTGGCTTTTGGCTGATGCGGCCCATCAAATCCCAATCGCCATCTTCCTCAACGGCATTCAAAAAGCCGTCGGTGACGCGGATTGAGTTGTTTGAGTTTTGGCCAGCAACGGTCAAATATGCCTCTGAATCCCAATCAGTGTCGTAAACAGGGAATTCAAGGTCGGTATAGCCTTGTTGGGCGAACTGGATCACGCGCTGAATATAGTTTTCAGGCACCATCGCTTTTTTCGCCGCGCGCACTTCGCGCTTCAGGGCAGGGTTTTTTGTGACGTCGAAGCAATCATTGCCTGCGCCTTCGCAATTCACACAAGCCTTCATGATGGCTTTCATGTGTTTGGAAACGGTTTTAGACCCGGTGACGAGGGCAGCAACCTTTTGCTCCTCTTTCACCTTCCAATTGATATATTCTTCAATATCCGGGTGATCGATATCGACCACAACCATTTTCGCTGCGCGGCGTGTGGTGCCGCCAGACTTAATGGCACCCGCTGCGCGGTCACCAATTTTGAGGAATGACATCAGGCCAGAGGACTTGCCGCCGCCAGAAAGGCTTTCGCCGGAGCCACGCAAGGAAGAGAAGTTTGAACCTGTGCCGGAGCCATATTTAAACAGGCGCGCTTCACGCACCCAAAGATCCATAATGCCGCCATCGCTGACCAAATCGTCTTCAACAGACTGAATGAAACAGGCGTGGGGTTGGGGATGCTCATAAGCGGAAGCTGAGCGCACCAGCTCGCCAGAAAATGGATCGACATAATGGTGGCCTTGGCCAGGGCCATCAATGCCATAGGCCCAATGCAGGCCGGTGTTAAACCATTGTGGGGAGTTGGGGGCACATTTTTGGGTGGCGAGCATATAGCAAAGCTCATCAAAGAAGGCGCGGGCATCTTCTTCATTATCGAAGTAGCCGCCTTTCCAGCCCCAATATGTCCATGTGCCAGCCAAGCGATCAAACACCTGACGGCTATCAATTTCAGAACCATAGCGTTCTTCTTCGGGCAGCTTTTCAAGTGCCTTTTCATCCGGCACGGAGCGCCACAGCCAAGAAGGCACGCTGTTTTCTTCAACTTTTTTGAGAACTTTCGCAACGCCTGCTTTGCGGAAATATTTCTGCGCAATAATATCTGCAGCCACCTGAGACCATGATGCGGGAACATCAATATTGTCTAACCGGAAAACGATTGAACCGTCCGGGTTCTTAATTTCGCTTGTGGCCTTGCGAAATTCGATGCCAGCATAGGCCGATTGGCCTTTTTTGGTGTAGTGCCGCTTAATGCGCATTTGAGTTCGTCCCCAAAATTATGGACAAAATATATTGTCCGATCAAAACCAATATGGTTTTTCAGTTTCTGTTTGTTCGCTTCCTGTTGGGTGTGAGTTGCGAGCCGCACTCACGAGGCTTATTCGCCTTTTTTTATCCGCCGTCCGCCTGACTTTCTTGCCAGTATGAAGCCGGGCAGTGGATGCAAATTTGCACGCATATGTGGGGCCAATCCCTTGCCACTTTACCCTCAATTGCGCCTTATAGCGCTTGCGGGGCATTCCCAAATGGCGGTCACCGCTTCGGTCGCTGTGCAGCTTATTGGCTACGCAACCTTGGGTGGTTGATCGGTCATCATACGGATACTCAATTTGCATCTCCGAACCTACATTTTTCCCAATATTGTTCAAGGCAATTTTTTTCGAAAATTACCACCACTAGTAGTCTGAGGGCTAAATATGGCCCATATCTGGTATATAATATGTGAACAATGGGGATAAGTTGTGGCAGACGCGATTCGGGCTTCGTGTGGCAGATTCGGCAATATTTGCCTATATTGTTCGGCGACCAAACCACTTGATCTTGCGGCGCTATCTCACGAAAAAATCAGCAAAACTCTGCTTATCCTAAATGAAAGGTGAAGGTTTCGACACGCGAAACTGCTTGCGGATTGATCCGATTGGGGACGGCCCTAACTTTTGTCCAAAGCCTGTCAAGGGCATAATTTGAATGTGTATTTGCGTTTTTTTTGGATTTTTTTCATGTCATTTCAATTCGATCATAAGTCCTTCCACGTCTCCGACTCCAATATAGTCGTCATCGAACCAGCCCGGCACATGCAAATCCTTTATCGATCAATGCTTAGCGCCTCTGGCGTGAGGGGATTGCGCGTTTTTTCCAGCACCGAACGTGCCGCCGAATCGATTCTGTCTGACCCACCAGATATTGTGTTGGTGGATTGGAGTGACGATAGTTCAAACGGGGGACATTTTCTCAAACACTTTCGAGATCGCCGTCTATATCCTGTGTGTCTGACGCCCATCATTGTGGTCATGAGTGTGGTGCGCAAGCGCCGCTTCGATAAAGCGATCAAATGGGGCGCCCATGCGGTGTTGGCCAAGCCGATCTCGTGCACACGCTTGTTTGACTATATCTCGTGGATATTGGCGGCGCAGATGCCTATGGAGCTGAACGGGCAGCGATATGTTGTGCCCAGCCTGTTGCAGCGGGTAGATGCCGAATTTGCCAACCGCTCCAAGTTTGGTGTCGATTCGATGGCTGAAGCGCAACATATGGCGCAGATTAATTCGATCCAATCCGACGTGGATCGCATCCTCAACTCGGCATTTTATTGAGAGGCGGGTAGGCTGGCTGCAGGGGAATGGCTCTATTGGCCATGATTTGGCCAGTTTCTTCGGATTTTTTCAATCAAAACATCTTTGCGCACTAGGCTTTGCCGATGTTAGGTGCTAAATGCTTGGCAACAAGAAACACGACAGATTGTGGCGATTGGAACTGATATGAAACAGTTTTTGGCGGAATTGTTTATTTGGTGGCACGGACAAACCCTTGGCACGCGTCTTCACACGGCATTGCACGGCAAGTTTGTTGGCGAAGATGAGGCGGGTAACCGCTATTTCAAATCCAAAAAAGGCGATCGCCGCTGGGTCCTTTATAATGGACCGGCCGAAGCATCGCGCATTCCTGTTGGTTGGCACGGTTGGATGCATCACCGCACCGACATTTCCCCCGTCGACAAAAAATATGACGCGCGGTCTTGGGAGTTGCCACACAAGCAAAACATGACCGGCACAGCCTATGCTTATCGGCCCAAAGGCAGCATGTTGAACAATGAAACACGTCCAGATGTGACCGGGGATTATGACGCCTGGTCACCAGAATAAGCCTGGTTTTGCGGGTTGTTTAATTTGACCATGTTGCGGCGCACACTGTTCTCTTTGCTATTCTTGATTGGCGCTGCACCCGCTTGGGCAGAACCAGTCGCGAATCCTGTCGTCTCCTTGGCAGGGCTCGACAAAGTAACCGGACGCATCATCACTTTTGATGTATATATCGACGAAACGGTACAATTCGGGGCGCTGCAAATTACGCCGCGCGCCTGTTATTCACGTCCGCCAAATGAAACCCAGCGCACCTCTGTGTTTTTGGAAGTGGATCAAGTGTCCCTGAAGCAGACGGTGACACGGATTTTCACCGGTTGGATGTTTGCAGACAGCCCGGCGCTGAATGCAGTGGACCATGCGGTTTATGACATCTGGTTGGTTGATTGCAAACAAAGCTCTGACATTCCGCCGCCTGACAGCCGCTAGAACGCCGCCCGCACCTTTAGGGCTTGAGCGAGGCGGGCCTGGTATTGCTCCCGCGTGATTTCGATTGCGCCGAGCGTTTCCAAATGTGGTGTGATGAATTGCGTGTCGAGCAACTCAAAGCCTTTGGCGTTCAAGTGATTGACCAGTTCAACAAGCGCAATCTTTGAGCCATTTGTTGCCCGATGAAACATGCTTTCGCCAAAGAACGCGCCGCCAAGGGCAAGGCCATAGAGGCCACCGATGATCTCACCATCCCGCCAAATTTCAACGGTGTGACAAAATCCCCGTTCAAATAGCTGGGCGTAAAGCTCTCTGATCTCAGGATTGATCCACGTTTCTTCGCGGTCACGCATGGGGGCCGCGCAATGGCCAATCACCAAATCAAAGTCATGATCGAAGCGGACCTCATAGTCTTTTTTTCTCAAGGCTTTGCGCAAGGATTTGGAAATGTGAAGCCCATCCAACGGGATGATGCCGCGCAACTCGGGATCAACCCAAAACAAATCTGGGCTATCCGCACTTTCGGCCATTGGGAAAATGCCATGCGCATAGGCGCCCAGAATCATATCTGAGGTCAGCGTCACGTCATATGGATCAGATTCGTCTTCTTGCATAAGGTTCAAAAGAAAGGGCCCCGCGGGGCCCTTAAATCTATTTCATGCCGAGATATTTTTCGAGCCAATGAATATCATAATTGCCCGTGATCACGTCTTCTTCTTCAATCAAACGTCGGAACAAAGGCAGGGTGGTTTTTACGCCATCGACCACAAATTCACCCAAAGCGCGGCGCAAGCGTTGCAAGCACTCTTCGCGGGTGCGGCCGTGCACGATCAGTTTGCCGATCAAGCTGTCATAATAGGGCGGGATGTTATAGCCCTGATAAACACCTGAATCAACGCGCACACCCACACCACCAGCAGGGTGGTAGAACGAAATGCGGCCCGGTGAGGGGGCAAACGTTTCTGGGTCTTCGGCGTTGATACGCACTTCAATGGCATGACCAAAGAAGGTGATATCTTCCTGTTTGGCAGAAATTGGGTGCCCGGCGGCAATGCGAATTTGTTCATAGACCAAATCCATATTGGTGATCCTTTCGGTCACCGGGTGCTCCACCTGCAAGCGGGTGTTCATCTCAATGAAATAGAACTCGCCATTTTCGTACAGAAATTCGATGGTGCCTGCGCCAGAATATTTCATCTTGGCGATGGCATCGGCAACAATGCCGCCAATTTCGGCTCGTTGTTCAGGCGTAACGGCGGGTGAGGTGGCTTCTTCCCACACTTTTTGGTGACGACGTTGCAAGGAGCAATCGCGATCGCCCAAATGGATGGCACCGCCTTTACCGTCACCCAGTACCTGAATTTCGATGTGGCGCGGTTTGCCGAGATATTTCTCGATATAGACCGCATCATCACCAAAGGCAGCTTTTGCTTCTGAGCGTGCCGTTGACAGCGCTGTGCCAACTTCTGCTTCAGTCTTGGCCACTTTCATGCCGCGACCACCGCCGCCTGAGGCCGCTTTAATGATCACTGGGTAGCCAATTTCAGCGGCGATTTTGCGCGCTTCCACATCGCTGGTCACCCCGCCATCGGATCCTGGCACCACAGGGATGCCAAGTTCTTTCGCGGTGAGCTTGGCTTGAATCTTATCGCCCATAATTTCGATATGGTGCGCTGAAGGGCCAATAAAGGTGATGTTGTGTTCTTCCAGAATGCGGGCAAAGCGCGCATTTTCGGACAAGAAGCCATAGCCAGGGTGCACCGCATCTGCACCGGTGATTTCACACGCGGCCAGAATGGATGGAATGTTCAAATAGCTATGGGTGGCGGACGCTGGGCCAATGCATACACTTTCATCGGCCAAGCGGACATGCATGGCGTCGGCATCGGCTGTGGAGTGCACCGCAACCGTTGAGATGCCGAGCTCTTTACACGCACGCAAGATGCGCAGCGCGATTTCGCCTCGGTTTGCAATCAGAACTTTTTTAAACATGGGCATCAGGTTTACTCGATCACCACAAGAGGTTCACCAAATTCAACGGGTTGCGCATCTTCCACCAAGATTTTGGTGACAGTGCCTGCGCGGTGTGCCGGAATTTGGTTCATGGTTTTCATCGCTTCGATGATGAGAATGGTTTGACCTTCAGTCACCTTGGTGCCGACTTCCACAAAGTTGGATGCACCGGGTTCAGGCGCCATATAGGCGGTGCCGACCATAGGTGAGGTGAGGGTGCCGGGGTTCGAGCCAATATCGTCCGCAGGGGCTTCGGCCGCTGCCGGGGCAGGTGTTACTGCGCCTGGCGCTGGTGCCGCTGCCGGCGCGGCAGGTGCTGGTGCATATGGCGCGCTTGGCATGTGAACCACTTCTTGAGCATGGCTGCGGGTCACACGAACACGAAAATCATCATGCTCAAGTTCGACTTCAACCAAGTTCTGTTCGTTCAGCAATTCAGCAATCGTACGGATCAGATCGCGATCAACTTGTGAACCTTTACTCATTTAAGGGGCTCTCCAATTTTGTTATTCCGGAATGTGTGATGTTAAAGCACCGAGGGCCAAAATGTAACCCGCCGGGCCAAAACCGCAAATTGTGCCCAGTGCGACTGGTGACACATATGAATGGTGACGAAAACTTTCCCGCGCAAAAATATTAGACAAATGCACCTCGACCACCGGGATGTTGATGGCGCGAATGGCATCATGAATCGCCACAGATGTGTGGGTGTAGGCAGCGGGATTGATGATGATGCCATCAGCGGTTTTGCCCGCATTCTGGATCAGCTCAACCAAGTCGCCTTCATGATTTGTCTGGGCAAATTCCAACTCAAAGCCCAAACGCGCGCACTCTTCTTGGCAGTTTTGCTCTATATCGGCCAATGTAACGTGACCGTATATGCTGCCTTCGCGCTCGCCCAACAGATTAAGATTAGGGCCGTTTAGAATATGAATTTGTTTCGCCATTTTGCGGGTTATACCTTTTTATCTCCCGTGCAGGAGCTTGCACTATATGAAAACAAATGAAAAGGCAAAGATTACTCGCGGTTTTACACCACTAGCATATGAAATTGTTGCGCTTTTGTGTCATTTGGGCGGTATATGCATTGTGGGGCGTCGAATTGAAAATTAAAGGCGGCGCAACTATTGCACCGCCTCAACTCAATTCACAGCCTTAGGGGCAGGTGGTTTCCCCGCATTCGCGCATATTATCAACGCGGCGCTTTAGCCCTTCATAGCTTTCTGCGCCCCGCACCACTTCATTGCCAATGATGTAGTTTGGTGTGGAGCTAATGGCGAGGGCATCAGCCAATTGGTAAGTCCGCCCAATGGCTTGGGTGACTGACTGGTCTTGCATTTGCAGCTCAACCTCAACCGGGTTTAGCCCCAACTCGGCGGCAACTTCCAAAGCGCGTTCCTTATCAACCTGGCCACGCGATTGGAAAAGTTTGGTGTGAAATTCCATGTAGTCGACTTTGCCGCTGCGGTTGACGATGGTCGCCACGCGCGCTGCATCAGCAGACCCTTGGCTGAGAATCGGGAATTCACGCAGGATGAAGCGAACATCCTTATCCTCTTCCAACAGCTGCAACATGTTGCCCACAGCTTGACGGCAGTAGCCACAATTGTAGTCGAAAAACTCAATGATGGTCACGTCACCATCCGGGTTGCCGAGCACGACTTGGTCTGGATCGTTGTGTACCCGATCACCAAGTGCTTCCAATGTTTGGCTGGTTTGAGCAATTTCGGCTTGCTGGCTTTGGGTTTGCAGCGCCACAGACATGCGCTCCAGCAATTGCGGGTTGGCCAAAAGATAGTTCTCAACAGCGACGCCAAAGCGACCTTGGGCGGCTGATGCTTTTGGGGTATCGGCGAGCAGATTCTCGATTTTTTCTTCCACAATTTGCTCGATGAGGGCGCTCAGTTCGTCCTTTGACATGTCGCCAACGGATTGGGCCTGTGCGGGGATCAAAAGTGCCAACATGGTCGCAATGATCAGCGGCAATTTGAGAATAGAGTTTAGAAGGGTCATAAATGTCGATCCAGTTTGAAAAGATTTGTGTCTAGCTTAGCGCCAAAATGTCATCAGCGCGTAACCAAGCGGGGCTGCCCTCGGGCAAATTCTGTTTTGCTTTTTTCGCCAAGCCACGCGCCAAGCGAATGTCGCGGCGTAGGAAGGCGGCTTCGGCGGCGGCAAGGTCAGCTTCGCCAGTGCGACCGGCACGGCCATAGGCGCGCGAAAGAAGCGAAAAGGCGCGGGCTGAACCGCTATCCATTTGTGTGGCGCGGGAAAGCTGAATGATGGCTTCATCCAGATCCTGGCTGCGACCCGTGTCGGAAAGGGCAGCACCATAGATCAGACGATATTCGATCTCATTGGGCGCCAATTGAACAGCGCGGGCCAGTGGCTTGAGCGCCGCTGTGGCTTGGCCGGTTTCGAACAGCATTTGCCCTAGAAGTTCCTGCAAGTTCGGGTTGCGCGAATTGGCCGAGGCGAGCGCGGCCATTTGCTGAACCGCAGCCGGACCAGCACCTGCGCGATAGCCTGCAATGGCTCGGGCATAGCGTGCAGGCAGGGATTTATCTGAATTGGGATAGCGGTTGAGCACAGTCTGGGTGCGTTCCAAATATCCGGTAAGCTTGGCTTTTGCCATCGCTAGGCGCTGAACATCTTCGCTTGAATCACGTTTGTTGCGGAAGGGGCTGCCTGCGGCGCGATTGAGCGTTTGGTTGAGGCGATCTTCTGCCAAGGGGTGCGTGCGCAAATAACCAGCGGCGGCGGCGCGGCTGGACTGGTTGCGCTGCAAACGGTCGAGCACTTCAATCAAACCTTGCGCGCTTTGTTTGGTGCGCTCCAGATATTTTAGCGCGGCGGCATCTGCTGCGCTTTCTTCGGATTGGCGGTAGGCCATGAAATTGTTTTGGGCGGCGGCGCTTGAGCCCAATATGAAGCCTGAGACCATTCTGCCCAATTCGCCGGACTGATCATTGCCGGAGGCTGCAGCCAAAACGCCAATACCGAGCACCATTGAAACCGCCTGAACGCGGCCTGCGACTTCAGCCTGTTCGCGCAGACGTCGCAAGTGGCCGCCGGCCAAATGGCCGATTTCGTGCGCCAACACGGCCTTGAGCTCGTTGGGCGTGTCTGAATCCAAAATGGTGCCGTAATTGATGAAAATATCGCCACTCTCGATGACAAAGGCATTAAACCGCCGATCATTGACGATATTAACGCTGACACTTCGTGGATTTACGCCCGCAGCTTTGAGCAGTGGACGTGCAAAATCCTTGATCATGTTTTGCGTTTCAGCGTCCGTGATCAAACGAATTTGCTGCGCCATGGCGCTGATGGGAGCAAAGGCCAACAGAATGGCGAATAAAGCCGGGATTAACCGCAGATGCTTTGGCATGTTTTGGCCTTTACTGAAACCATGAATCACTGACATTGTGGGCGCAACTATAACGGCATTTCGTGCAGTTGGCACGGGCCGTTGACCTCACAAAAACGCGAACAGTTGGACAATTTGATGACAGAGATCGCGCAGCTCCCGCATTTGCAACCCTTTTTCGCCATGGAAATTCTGGCGATGGCCAAAACGCTGGAGGCCGAAGGGCGCAAAATTTGTCATTTGGAAGTGGGGGAACCCGGCGCGGCACCTGCGCCAGAAGTGATCGCGGCGGTGCAACAAAGCGCGCAAACTGATCCGCAACGCTATACTCCTGCAAAAGGTGATTTGGCCTTGCGGCGGGCGTTGGTTGATTATTATCGCCAACAGCATAAGGCCATCGTCAATCCTGAGAATATTTTGGTGACCAATGGGTCTTCCGCCGGGTTTGTCCTGGCGTTCTTGTCGGGATTTGAAAAGGGGAGCAAAATTGCGGTTACCCGACCTGGGTATCCCGCCTACCTCAATATTATTTCGAGCCTCGGTTTCGAACCGGTCGAAATTGAACTCAGCGCAAGCAATGGCTGGCGGCTGGATGCTGATGCTGTGCGGGCAGCGCACAGTGAAACGCCGTTTGATGGCTTGTTGCTGGCATCGCCTGCCAATCCAACTGGGGCGATGATTGAACGGGAAGAGTTTGCGCGGATTATGAACGCCTGTGATGATCTGGATGTTCGGTTTATTTCAGATGAAATCTATCATGGCCTGAGCCATGGATTGCCAGAGACAAGCGCGCTTGAATTGAGCGACAATGCACTGATTATCAATAGCTTTTCGAAATATTATTGCATGACTGGTTGGCGGCTGGGATGGCTGGTGCTGCCTGACGAAATGGTGCGGCAAACTGAGATTTTGGCCCAGAATATGTTTATTTCCGCCCCCAGCCTGTCGCAAGTTGCCGGGCGGGTCGCGTTGCCATGCCGTGACTATTATGATCAGCAAAAGGCGGCTTATGTGCGCAATGGCATGTTGCTGGTGGAAGCGCTGAGCGAGATGGGCTTTAAAGATGCGCGCATGTCAGATGGCGCATTTTATGCCTATGTCGGGATTGAAGGATTTGCGCAAGACAGTGTGGCGTTTTGTAAAGCACTGCTGCAAGAAGCAGGCGTTGCAGCAACGCCAGGTGTGGATTTTGACCGCGTGAATGGCCACAAATTTGTGCGGTTTTCCTACGCTGGTGACCATGACATGCTGGTTGAGGCGATAGAAAAAATGGCCGGCTTTTTGAGCCGACCATTGTCACTTTAGATCTAGCAATTGCTGGCTTTAAAAGAAGCCGCGCTGCCACCAACCCTTTTTGGTTTTTTCCTTGGCTTTGCCTTCATCTTCGTCGTCACTGCTGGATGAAGATGTAACGATAATGCCGTCTTCCGTTGGCTTATCGGTTTTCGGCTTTTCCGTTGGCTCCTGCTTCGGCTCTTCGCGTACTTCAGGCGCTTTCACGGCATCTTGCTTTGGTTCTTCAGTTGATGCTGCAGCAGCCTCTTGGGCAGGCGCAGTCTCATCGTCTTTTTTTACGCGTTTGCGCGGTGCACGACGACGCTTTGGCTTTTCCTCAGCGGCATCTGCGGTGCCTTTGTCGTCATCAGTTTTTGCGGCCTCTTCCTGAGGTGCAGCATCGGATGTGTTGTCATCCGACTTTTTGCGACGCGGCCGACGTTTCGGCTTAGGCGGCGTTGCCTTAGCGTCTTCATCGTCAAGCGTTTCCGCTTTGGTATCCACCTTCGCATCAGCCAACGCGGCTTCTTTCGACGCGTCCGTGTCTTTATCCTCTGGATCTTTAGCGCGTGTTACATTTTCTTCAACCGCCTCAATGGCTTCCTGGTCGAAATTGGCTGGCGCTTCAGATTTGTTCTGATCGTCTTTTGGCGCATCTGACTTGTTCTCGTCGTCAGATTGCTGACCATCCTGCTGACTGGCGTTTGCGCCATTATCATTGTCTTGGTTGCGACGATTGCGGCGACCACCGCGGCGGCCACGACGGCGGCGCTTTTTCGGTTGTTCGCCATCTTCATCGTCACTTGGCTTGGACGTTTCATCCTGGTCAGACGCCTCAGCTTTATCGGCATTATCCTGATTTTGCTGTTGGTTCTGATTGTCTGACTCGTCGCGATCGCGCCCTTTGCCCCGACGACGCTTGCGGCGACGCGCGGGCTTTTCTTCTTTGTTGTCTTCTTCTTCGGTTTCGGCGACAACATCTTCGTCTTCAACCAAATCAATAACAGGCGCAGAATCAACCTTCACGTGGTTGGTGATGCGCGGCTCGCCATTGTCGTATGGATCGCCTTTTTCAATCGTGAACTGATCGCCATGCATATGGGGCTCAGCTGTGATTGAAATGGCCAAATTGTAACGTTGTTCCAGCACAGAGAGGGATGGGCGTTTGGCGTTCAAAATGTAAAGGGCAACTTCAGATGCTACCTTCACATTGATCGCCTGGTTCGGACGCCGCATGACCTGATCTTCGATCGCGCGCATCACCATCAAGGCAAGGCTTTCGACAGACCGCACAAGGCCTGTGCCGTTACATGTTGGGCATGCGTTGGTTGAGCTTTCAAGCACACCAAAGCGAATGCGCTGACGCGACATTTCGAGCAAACCGAAATGTGAAATACGGCCGACCTGAATGCGTGCACGGTCGTTTTTCAGGCTGTCTTTGAGTTTGCGCTCAACATTGCGAATGTTGCGCTTTTCTTCCATATCGATGAAATCGATCACCACAAGGCCCGCCATGTCGCGCAAACGCAACTGCCGTGACAGTTCGTGCGCCGCTTCAAGGTTGGTTTGCAGTGCGGTGTCTTCGATATTGTGTTCTTTTGTGGCCTTACCCGAGTTCACATCGACCGATACGAGCGCCTCAGTCGGGTTGATGACCAAGTAGCCGCCTGACGGCAAGTTCACCTTCGGCGAGAACATGGAATCGAGTTGCTCTTCCACATTGAACTTGGAAAAGATCGGTTGATCATCGCGGAATGGCTGCACATTTTTGGCATGCGAAGGCATGATCATGCGCATAAAGTCTTTGGCCTCACGATAAGCATCGTCGCCAGACACCAGCACTTCGGTGATCTCTTTGTTATAGAGGTCGCGAATGGATCGCTTGATCAGGCTGCCTTCTTCATAAACGAGGCAAGGGGCCGTAGACTCCAGCGTCAGGCTGCGCACATTTTCCCAAAGGCGCAACAGATATTCAAAGTCGCGTTTAATTTCGGCTTTGGTGCGGCTTGCGCCAGCAGTGCGCAAAATAACGCCCATGCCTTTTTGCACGTCCAGTTCGCCTGCGATTTGTTTCAAGCGTTTCCGGTCAACTGCGTTGGTGATTTTGCGAGAAATGCCGCCGCCACGCGCCGTGTTTGGCATCAAAACTGAATAGCGACCGGCGAGGGACAAATAAGTTGTCAGCGCCGCGCCTTTGTTGCCGCGCTCTTCTTTCACCACTTGAACCAACAACACCTGACGGCGTTTGATCACTTCTTGGATTTTGTAGGAGCGGGGACGCTTGCGCTTGCGCTCTGGCACTTCTTCCAGCGCATCTTCCGTGCCGACTTCGTCAAATTGCTGACTGTCGCCATTTTCATCATCATTGTCTGAAGCTGCTTCGCTGTCGCCATCATCTTCTTTAGACGCAGGACTATCGGATTTCAGCATTGCAGGCTGATCTGAATCAGCCAAATCGTCATTGACCTCTTCTTCTTCCTCAGCCAACAGCGCTTCACGATCCGCAAGTGGGATCTGATAATAATCTGGGTGAATTTCAGAAAAAGCCAGGAAACCGTGGCGATTGCCGCCATAATCCACAAAAGCGGCCTGCAAAGATGGCTCAACCCGCGTCACTTTCGCGAGATAGATATTGCCTCTTAATTGCCGGCGTGTGGCCGATTCAAAATCAAATTCTTCTAAACGGTTCCCGTTAGTGACAACTACTCGTGTTTCTTCCGGGTGGATTGCATCCACCAACATTCTTTTCGTAGGCATATATTAAAGCTCCACGCATACGCAGCCTTGGCGCAAATGAGCGCAGCCCACCCGTTTTTGACGGAGTGAGCGGTTGCGTTGCGAAAATGTAAGATTGTCTTGCGGATTTTTGCTCACGCAAGAGATTGGCATTTGAAGACAATGCGGCGTGTGCGATTGCGTCGCGGGCAATTGGGCCCTTTATGCAATGCAACTTTTCAAACCTCATCTCGTCTTCTTTCATTTGGGTGGCAAATCGCACTATTTCTTGACGGTTTGCCGGCATGGCCGCTTCGGCCGAATCTCGTTCTCAGCAAATGCTGTCGGTTCTATTGTTCAGAATTGTCATTCTCGAGGAAGGTTTGACAAATTTTTGACCAGTTTGAGGGTCAAACTATAGAACAAGAATCGAGGGCATTACGCCTGCTGATGGTTAGTGTTTAATCTCCAACGTCAATTTTAGCAACAAATATGTTTATTGGCGTTAAATTTATGTTGGGCTGAAAAGCGTTGAATTCAAGCAACGAATGGCAAGAAACTGCAGGTTGATCGCATTCAATGGCCTCAAAAACCTGCACGAATCGCATATGAGCTAAAGGGTCAATTAAATTTTTATGCACGGATCGTGATGCCTCAGCGCCTTTTTGTACACTTCTTATTGATCTTTGTGATGCAGCTCAGCCTTATTGGCGGCGCGTTGGCACAGCAAGGCATCCAAATTCTTGATGCGCGTCTGGCCGTTGGGCCGGATAAAAGCCGTTTGGTGGTCGATCTGAGCGCCGTGGCAGGCTATGCGACGTTTCCCATAGACCAACCGGATCGGCTGGTGGTGGAACTGGGCGTTGAAAAACTGGCCGATGACGCGCCAACAGAGCTAAAGACGGACGGTTTGGTGCGGGAAACCGCCATCGGCATGGTGGATGAAGGCCGCGCCCGTTTGGTTTTGTTTTTGAACAAACCCGTTCAAGTTACCACCATTGAAATGCTTGAAGCGGTGGGTGAACAGCCGGCGCGCCTTGTGGTTGAGATTGCCGAAGGTGAGCGGGAGATATTTGATCAAGCTGTGGCACGATCCAAGGCGTTGTTAACGGGGCAGGCGGGTGCCGAAGACAAGGCTGCGGCTGAAACGCCAGAGGCGCCAAGCACGCCCACGACAGAGGGGGCGTTGCCCAGCGTGGTGCAAATCCGCCCCCTGATCTTGCTGGACCCCGGTCATGGCGGCATTGATGGTGGGGCAAAAGCCGAGAACGGCTTAGAAGAAAAACATGTGGTGCTTGAATTTGCCAAACGCGTGCAAAAGCACTTGCTGGCCACAGACAAGTTTGATGTGGCGCTGACCCGCACGGGAGACGAGTTTTTGAGCTTGAATGAACGGGTTGAATTGGCACGGGAAAACAAAGCGAGCCTGATGATTTCGCTGCACGCGGATAGTTTTGACGACCCCAACGTGCGCGGCGCAAGCGTTTACACAAGAGATGAAGCAGCGACCGACGTGTTGGACAAGGTGTTGGCTGAGGGTGAAAACCGTGTCGATTTGATCGCTGGTTTTGATGCGCCAAAGGATGATGATCAAGTGGTCAACATCTTGATTGATTTGATGCGGCGGGAAACGCGGCGGCAGAGCTTTCTGGCGGCACGCTCCATCGTAGACGATATCGAAACACAATTGCCCATGCGGCCATATCCGTTGCGTCGGGCCGACTTTTTCGTGCTGCAATCGCCTGAAGTTCCGTCCATCCTATTGGAGCTCGGCTTCTTGTCTAATGGGCTAGATATGGAAAATCTTGCCGAAGAAAGCTGGCAGGAGAAGGCGGCACAAGCGTTGGCGCAAGGAATTGTTAAATATTTTGACGCGGAAGCGCAAAACTGATTAAAGCCGTGCGTTCACAGTTTTGCCCTTGTTTCGGGCGATAGCGTGGGGTCACTAATGGATTTGAAGGTTAGCACTGACCATCAAAGTAACGAACTAGGTTTGAATAGATGCTGAGAATTTTGAGCTGGCTTTTTGCATTCGGTTTCTTCACCGGGTTAATTGCGTTGGCTGGTGTGGGCTACTTTCTGTGGACGATCTCTGAGGATTTGCCCGATTATACGGTTTTGAAAGACTATCAACCGCCGGTAACGACGCGGGTGCACGCTGCGGATGGGTCGCTTCTTGGCGAATATGCGCGTGAACGGCGCTTGTTCCAACCTATTGAGACGATCCCGCCGATGGTGGTGAACGCGTTCGTCGCGGTGGAGGATAAAGACTTCTATTCGCACGGCGGTTTGGCTTTTGACGGTATTTTGCGTGCGGTGCGTGACAATATTCAGAAAAAGATCGATGGAACTGGTGGTCCGCTGGTGGGCGCCTCTACCATCACACAACAGGTGGCGCGGAACTTTTTGCTGACGCTTGATCAAACCTGGGATCGTAAAATCAAGGAAATGCTGCTTGCCATTCGGATTGAGCAAACCTTTTCCAAAGACAAGATTATGGAGCTCTATCTCAACGAGATATTCTTGGGGCTCAATTCATATGGTATTTCCGCGGCGGCGCTGAACTATTTCGACAAAGCGCTCTACGAGCTGACCATCGCAGAAGCGGCCTATATCGCGGCGTTGCCAAAAGGGCCGGCAAACTATCATCCAATCCGGTATCCGAAAGCGGCGATTGAGCGGCGCAATTATGTGATTGGTCGCATGGAGGCCGAAGGCTATATTAGCGCGGAAGAGGCGAAAGCGGCGCAACAAGAACCACTGAATGTGTTTCCGCGAACCTCAGGCTCACAAGTCTATTCTGCAGAATATTTCGCCGAGGAAGTACGGCGGCGTTTGGCACGTATCTATGGTGAGGACCAGCTTTATGGCGGCGGCTTGTCCGTGCGCACCACAATGGACCCAAAATTGCAATCCTACGCCCGCGACGCTTTGATCAATGGGTTGGTACAGTTTGACCAGACCAAGGGCTATCGCGGCCCTGTGGCCACGATTGAGCTTGATGATGATTGGGGCGACGATCTGGCCGAAATGGACATTTTAAGTGATGTACCAGAGTGGCGCTTGGGCGTTGTGATCGAGTTGGAACAGAACTCGGCTGTTGTTGGGTTGCGGCCGGAAAAGGATTTGCAAGGCAATCTGCTGGCCGAACGTGAAACGGGCCAACTACCCGGCAAAGAGCAGAAGTGGATCGCCAAGCCGCTATCACAAATCCTAAATGTGGGCGATGTGATCTATGTGGAGCAGGTGCCGGACAATGAGGGTGTCTATCAAATGCGCCAGCCTCCAGAAGTGCAAGGCGGTTTGGTGGCGATGGACCCTCGGACCGGGCGTGTATTGGCCCTTGTGGGTGGCTTCTCATTTGCCGAGAGTGAGTTTAACCGCGCCACACAGGCGGAGCGTCAACCGGGTTCATCGTTTAAGCCGATCGTTTATGCTGCAGCGCTTGATAATGGGTATACGCCCGCTTCTGTGGTGCTGGACGCGCCATTGTCAATCAAAAACGCCGACGGCACGTCCTACCAGCCGGACAACTATTCACGCGAGTTTTATGGGCCACAAACATTGCGGCGCGGCATTGAACGTTCTCGGAACGTGATGACGGTGCGGCTTGCGCAAGATATTGGCATGCCGTTGGTTTCTGAATATTCGCGCTTGTTTGGTATTCACGATAATCTACCGCCCTATTTGGCGATGGCTTTGGGGGCAGGTGAAACCACCGTGCTGCGGATGACAGCTGCCTACGCCACGATTGCCAATGGTGGGCGCAAGATTAATCCGACTTTGATTGACCGTGTGCAGGATCGTTACGGCAATACAGTGTTTAAGCATGATGAGCGGATCTGTGATGGCTGTGCGGTTGAAGAGTGGCAAAACCAAGCCGAACCATTGGTGATCGATAACCGTGATCAAGTTCTTGATCCTATGACGGCATATCAGATCACATCGATGATGGAAGGCGTGGTCCAGCGGGGTACCGGCACACGCGTCCGCGCTCTGGGCCGTCCTGTTGCTGGCAAAACCGGCACCACCGACGATTATAAAGATGCATGGTTTGTTGGCTTTACCCCAAATATGGCGGTTGGCGTTTATGTCGGTTACGACACGCCACGCAATATGGGCCGTAATGCCACTGGTGGCGAATTGGCCGCACCGATCTTCCGTGACTTTATGGAAAATGCCATGAAAGGCAAACCACCAACCCCGTTCAATATACCGGGTGGGATGACCCCGATTTGGATTGACCCCAAAACCGGTGTGAAGGTTGCTGGTGGCGGCGAAGGTGCGATCGTTGAAGCATTTAAACCCGGCACGGGACCAAACTTGATCACATCTGTGATCGGGGTGGATTCGGACGTGTTTGTGGATCTGGAAGGTGGATCGCAAGACTTTAATGCCGGACGTGGCGGTTTGTTCTAAGCTTTGGATATTGCCTTCGCCCACGGGCGAGGGGCTTGATGGGGCGTGGTCGATCGGATAGATCACATGCACAGACAAATGAGTGTGAGTGATTATGCGCGCAGAAATTCAAAGTGTTGTTGATGAGATCGAGCAGGCCATGAGCTTGCTGAGGAGGCATCTTTGACTGGGATAGTGCCCAGTCACGGCTAGACGAGCTAAACCAGCGCGCCGAAGATCCCGACCTGTGGAATGACCCGCAAAAAGCGCAAGGCGTGATGCGGGATCGGCAATATCTTGAAGGCCAAATCAATTCCATCAATGGATTGCAGGCTACATTGACCGACAATATCGATTTGATCGAATTGGGGGAAATGGAAGGCGACGATGAAGTTGTGGCCGAAGCGGAAAAAGCGCTAATCGGCCTTAAAGCCCAAACTGACCGTATGCAGGTGGAAACTTTGCTTTCTGGCGAAGCCGATGCCAATGATTGCTATGTGGAAGTGCATGCGGGCGCCGGCGGCACTGAAAGCCAAGACTGGGCCAACATGCTGTTGCGCATGTATACACGCTGGGCGGAACGCCAGGGCCACAAGGTCGAAGTGATGGAAGTGCATGACGGCGAAGAAGCTGGCATTAAGTCTGCCACGATCCTCGTCAAAGGGCACAACGCCTATGGTTGGCTGAAAACTGAGAGCGGCGTGCACCGGTTGGTGCGAATTTCACCGTTCGACAGCCAAGCCCGTCGACACACAAGCTTTTCATCGATCTGGGTTTATCCGGTTATTGATGATTCAATTGACATTGAAGTGTCTGAATCTGACGTGCGGATCGACACATATCGTGCCTCTGGCGCGGGTGGTCAGCACGTGAACACGACTGATAGTGCCGTGCGCATCACTCATATTGAGACCGGCATTGTGGTGCAATGCCAGAATGATCGGTCACAGCATAAGAATCGGGCGACAGCATGGGACATGTTGCGGGCGCGGCTTTATGAGGCTGAGTTGCAGCGGCGTGAAGAGGAGGCCAATGCCGAGACCGCGCAGAAATCTGAGATTGGCTGGGGACACCAGATCCGTTCCTATGTGTTGCAGCCCTATCAGATGGTGAAAGATCTGCGCACAGGCATTGAAAGCACCGCGCCGAATGATGTGCTGGATGGCAATCTGGATGCGTTTATGGAAGCTGCGTTGGCGCAACGGGTTGGCAAATCAGACGAGGATGACTAAGCGGCTGCTTTAAAGCAGGCTTCTTAGCTTTTTCCCAACATTGATGTAGTGCGCGGGGTTGGTCGGCCGATCATCTTTGCGCACTTCCAAGTGCAAGTGAGGGCCCGTGCTGCGCCCTGTGCTGCCCACCAAGCCAATGATCGTTTGTGGCGTGACGTGCTGGCCCTTTTTGACCTTGATTTTGGAAAGGTGCGCGTAGCGTGACATCAAACCATTTACATGGGTGATTTCAACTGCGTTGCCGTAACCGCCCTTGCGTCCGGCAAACGTGACCTTACCTGCGCCAAGCGCGGAGACAGACGCTCCACTCGGTGCGCGAAAATCCAATCCGGAATGAAACGCGGATCGCCCGGTGAAGGGATCGCGACGGTTACCGAACCGGGAGCTTAGACCGTAAGATTCGGGCAGGGGGCGGAAAACGGGGGCTGAATAAATATGCTGTTTGGCCTGCTCATACTTTGAAAGTGCATCCAGCGCGAAATTGGCCGCTTGCATTTGTTCCGCAAATGCATCGCCCATTGCGGGGGGCAAAAGGGGGCCGCCGACGGCATCATCTTCAAAGCGGGGCTTGAGGCCAACGCGGGATAATTCAGTCATGATTTTTGCGGTCGATCTTTCCGCCTCGGTGCCTAGGGCTGTGAGGGCTGAAATCGTATCTTCCTTCATCAATTGAAGGTCTTCAATGATCGCATGAATGTCTGTTTTTGACGAGTTGGTTGGTGCAAAGCCCAACGCGCTTGTTTTTATTGGGTCAGTTTGCGCGGGCACTTCAATTCCAACAGCTTTTGCCTTTTTCGCGATTGAACGCACAAAATCATGTTGTTCTAGAATTTGTTCTTGCTGGGCCAGCAGATCTTGCAGCTGCAAGTTTATATCGCCCGCCTTGGCATATTGGCGCGAGTGCAACCGATCCAGTTCGGCGCGCAAAGTAGCGATGCGGGTTTCATAGGCGGATATGGTTTGCGCCGCTTGAGCGTCGCGTGTCGCCGCAAAATCAGGCGACATATATAGTGTGATCGCGAATGCGATGTTGCCGGAAAACAGGATGGCGACGAGGCCATAAACCCACCAGCGATCCAGGTCTGATTTCTTTTGGGTGTGGCCATTCTGGCTTGTTACTTTACCCGAAAAGTTACGCGATACACTCACTTGATCCGCCCATTCTTTAGCGTCGATTCTCTTCTACTGCTAAAGATGGAGGATTATGGTTAACTATCCGATAATGGGAGCGATGGGCTTATAAAAACTGGGTGTTAGCCCAGCTGCAGCGCGGGCTTTGTCGTTGAAGGGTGGTTTTAATGCCCCACGAAAATGCTTGCGCACCAATGACTGGAAAGTTGGTATGGGTTGCTTGCGCTCAATGTCGCATTGATACCGAAACCATTTGGCGCCAAACGCCACGTGGCGCTTTTCATCATTATAGATGGTTTGCAAAATTTTGGCTGTTGCCTCATCTCCCACCGCTTGGGTGCGTTCAATCATTACAGGGGTGATGTCCAGCCCACGCGCCTCCAAAACCAAGGGAATGATGGCCAGGCGCGCCAATAGATCGTGGGCGGTATCTGCGCAAGATTGCCACAAACCATCATGGGCGGGGAAATCCCCATAGGCGCTGTCCAACTCGTTCAAGCGATTGGAGAGCATACGAAAGTGCTTTGCCTCTTCCAGCCCGACTTGAACCCAATTATCCAAAAAAGAGCGCGGCAAATTATGGCCGCACCCGCGTGCAACCAGATCCCATGTCAGGTCCACGGCGCCCAATTCAATGTGGGCGAGGGCGTGAATATGGGCTTTGCGGCCATGCTCGGTGCGCAAGTTGCGTTTGGGCATTTTGCCCGGCGGCAACAGTTCAGGTTTTTCGGGGCGTCCGGGCTGGTCAGGCAAGGCCAAATCATCATATCGGCCCTTGCCCATTTGTCGTTTGAGCCACGCCCGCGCCGTATCCATCGCCAGATCAGTCTTTTTGACCAAATCTGGCTCATGGACAATGGCAACTGCGCTTTCAAACAGCTCACGCGCCATTTTCAAGCTCAATTAGTTTATCGAGTACTTTTTGGGCATGGCCTTTGGCGCGAACATTGCGCCAGATATGCGCGATTTTACCATTTTCATCGATTAGGAACGTGGTGCGTTTGATTCCCATGAATGTTTTGCCATACATCTTCTTTTCGCCCCAAGCGCCATAGGCTTCCATGGTTTTATGGTCTTCATCTGATAGCAGGATGATCTTGAGATCGTGCTTTTCCCTGAATTTGGCGTGTTTTGCCACCGGGTCAGCAGAGCAACCGACTAGAATGGTGTTGTGTGCTTCAAACTCTGGCAGGAGGGCGGTGAAATCAATGTTTTCCACTGTGCAGCCTGGTGTGTCGTCTTTTGGGTAGAAAAATAGCACTATGTTTTTACCCTTATGCTCAGACAGGGTAAAATCTTGCGATTCGGTTGGATTGGTGAAATGAGGGGCGACATCGCCGATTTGAAGTTCAGCCATCAGAGATTTCCCTTATGAGAGGACAAGAAGATTCGATTTGGTCACAGATCAGCCCATTTTGAGATTTAAGAGCAAAATATCAGCTTGTTCAATCATTTGCCATTGAAGCTGACACAATTCAACCCGCAGCATAAAAGCCTTTAATGAGACAAAAGAAAAAACGCGCTAATTCGCCCAAAGACACAAGGCCCTTGCACAAGAAGAAGCGGGTGCATTTCTCCGGCGGTTTCGTTGCTCTCATCGTCCTCACCGTCATTATTTTGGCGTTGAATGTGGTCTCTTTTCCCGGCGTGCACGGGCTGGTCGCACAAAAGATTGAGGAACAATTGCCTCCCGGCTATGCCGCCGACTTTAAAAAAGCCGGCCTAACGCTGCGGGAAGGCTGGATTCCGGCCCTCAATCTGAGTGAGCTTAAGGTTTGGCACCAACAATCTGGAGCGCAATTTGTTGCGGAAGACGTTGATTTACGGTGGTTTTTTCCCGCTTGGGTTTCTGGCCGTCCCGCCATCGAAGTTGAGGTGCGCGAACCGCACGTCCAGCTGGTGCAGGATTTTAACGGCGTTAATCTTGCCAACCTTGAGTTTGATGAAGAGGCGGTGGGCGACACCCCCACGGTACGCCTGCAAGTTGGGGCGCAAACGGGCCTAAGCGTGACGTTTAGCGATGATGGCGTGCAATTGCGGGCTGGCGAAGAAGACCTGAAGGTTAAATCCGACAATGCGTGGGCCATTGAGGCGGTTAATGGGCTTGAAGGCCTATTGGCGCTGTTCGCTGAAAACACCGCTGATGGCGCGTATCGCAAACTGACGGTGACCGGCGGGCGCATTGATGTGTTGGACCGGATTTATCAGCTTTATCGATCGCTTGACGAAGTTGAGCTTGAATTGCTGGCCTATGAAAATGGCGTGTCCATGTTTGCGCGGTTTACCGCTGCAGGGCGTCGCACGTCTGGCAGTTTTTTCTGGACACCAGAAGTGAATGACGGGCGTCGGGTATCTGGTGCGTTCGAAAATCTCGATTTGGCACTGATCATGCCCTTTATGGACGATCAGGATGGGGTATTTGCCTTGAAGGGCGGGTCTCAGCTCGATTTTGATGTCAGTTTTGATCAGGATGGGGTCTATTTAGGTCAATTCAATGTGGATGTGACCGGAACCTTGGCCGCCATTGAAGGCGACACGTTTCCAGTGCGTTCAGAAGTGGCTGAAGTGGAGTGGAAGCCGCGCGAAAGTCGCTACTACTTGTCGCCCACAAGGATCGAGATTGGGCAGAGCTATGCTGATATTTCTGGTGAGTTCGCGCTTGGGCTTGACGAACAATTCGGGCCCACAGTCGGCATCGGGATGCAGTTGGCCAATGTTTATTTGCATCCGAACGATATGGAAGCGCCGGAAAAGGCCATCCCCAATATCGTGTTTAATGGCTGGTCTGCCCCCGTTTATGGTGCGATTGGCATCGACAAGGTGACAATTGATACGGGTGAGTATTCGCTGCAAGCCGATGGTCGCGTTGATGTTTTGCAGGCGGGTATTGGTCTGGATTTGGCAATGGTCGCCCGCAATATGGATGCGGACAGTTTAAAGCGGTTGTGGCCATATTTTCTGGCCCGTGAAGCGCGCGAATGGTTCGTTGAGAATGTCAGTGACGGCCGCTTGAATACCGCCAAAATGCGTTTTGACTTTCCGGTCGGCACCATCGGCGAGAAGGGCGAGAACAAGAAGATTCCTGAAAATGGACTGACCATTCTCGGCACAGCGCAGCATGTATCGCTGCTACCTTTGCCCGGGTTTCCCACCATTGATATTGGCGGCACGACGACCATTAAGGTGAAGGACCATTTTATTGAAATGGGATTTGATCGCGGCACGGTGAGTGATGCGGCGGGGCAGGTGGAGATCACCAATGCAGCCTATCTGAACCGCAATACATTTCCCACAGATCAAGTGTTTGAGATTTCTGGCGATCTAAAAGGCGATGTCAGCACGCTGATTTCGATTGCGTCGAAAGAACCGCTCAATTTGCTCGAGGATTTTGATCTCGACTATCAGCCTGAGGATTTGACCGGGGCGGCGGACATTAATGTGATCGCCACCATCTCGCAGTTTGGTGATGGTAAGCCGGAAGGGCTTGATTATACGCTGAATGGCAGTGTGCAGGATTTTGCGAGTGCGGCGCCGATCGAAGGCCGCGACGTCAAAGAAGGTGACTTGCAATTTACCGCCTCCCAGGCCGGGTATCAGGCGTCTGGTCGCGTTTTGGTTGATGATGTTCTCGCCGATCTTCGGATCGAGGCTGAGGACGATGCGGAACCGGTTATTACGGCGTCTGCAACCTTGTCGGAAGAGGAACGCGCGAAACTTGGCTTTGATGTGTCGCAGTTTGTGACCGGGCCCATCCGGGTTGTGGGTCGTCCGGTGGGTGACGATATTCAGGTGGCCGTTGATCTGACCAATGCGGCGCTGAAATTCTCTGAATTGGGTGTCACCAAGAAAAAGGGTGTGGCGGGCCAGCTCAACGCAGAAATCCGCATGGCTGAGGACAGTGTTGATGTGCCCCAGATTGATTTGCGGTTCGGTGATGTTCGCATCGCAGGTGAGCTGGACTTTCACTATGAAAAAGGGCTGACCAGTGCCAAGATGTCCACTTTCCAGCTCAATCCCGGGGACAAAGCTCAAGTGGAACTCTCGCCTATTGAAGGCGGGTTTAAGGTTGAACTTTCCGGTGAACAGCTTGATTTGAAGCCGATGTTGCGGCGGTTTTTGGGGCTAGACCAAGGGACATCGGCCGCAACCTCCAACGCAGAAGATCAGGTCATTGATATCAGCCTGTCCTTGGATCGTGCCTTAGGGTTCTACAAAACAACTGCCTACAACACCAATGGACGGTTTGTTTTTCGCGGAGCCGATTTCCGCACGGTGAATATGCAAACGTCATTTGGCAATGATAAGTCCGTGTCGATCACCACAAACCCCGTGCAATTTGGTCGATCGATGGTCGCAGCATCGAATGATCTGGGCACCTTGTTGCGTTTTGTTGGCATTTATCCGCGTTTGCTCAACGGGGTGGGCAGCTTGGTGCTGAACATAAATGACAAAGCCGGACGCATTTCTGGCGGGTTCACATTGAATGATTTTGCGATTGCGGATGAAGAGAAGGTCGCACTCGTATTGGGCAACCACCGGGATAGTCGCAAATTGATTGAACGTCAGAACCAGTTGCGCTTCAAGCAAGCTGAGATTGAGTTCAATGGCGGCGATGGCGTGATAACTGTGACCAAGGGTGCGCTTGATGGGGGCACGATTGGTGGGACATTGCGGGGCAATATTTACACCGGTCAGCGCCAATATGATTTGGTGGGGACTTATATTCCGCTGTTTGGTTTGAACAATATTTTCCAAAAGCTTCCACTGCTTGGTGCGATATTGGGCGGGCGTGACGGGGAAGGGCTGATCGGCGTGACCTTTGCAGTGCGCGGACCATTGGATGATCCGCAATTCTCGATCAACCCGGCATCAATTTTGGCACCAGGCGTGTTCCGGCAGATCTTTGAGTTCCGGGCGCAAGGTGATCCAGAAGCACGCCGGGCGCTTGAGCAAGTTGAAAATCAGTAACAAAAAAGCCCGGCGCAACTGGCCGGGCTTTTTGATTTTTGGTGATGTCGGCCTTATTCGGCAGGCTTCAACAAGATGTGGCGTTTTTTGCCCGCGGACAATTTGATCACACCTTCAGGCAAAAGCTGTCCTTCGCCCAATGTGGCGCGTTCATCGTCGACTTTTTCGTCATTGACCTTCAACGCACCTGATTTGATCAGGCGGCGCGCTTCGCCATTTGAGCCTGCCAACCCGGCGGTGACAAATGCGCTAAGGATGCCGACGCCTTCATTCAACTCAGCTTTGGTGACTTCCACGGTGGGCAAGGTGAGGTCAATCGCGCCTTCTTCAAAGGTGCGACGGGCTGTCTCTGCTGCTTCTTCCGCTGCGGCCTGACCATGGATCATTGCCGTTGCAGCGGTGGCCAACTGCTTTTTCACATCGTTCAGCTCGTTGCCTTCCAAACCGTCCCAACGGGCGATTTCGTCCAACGACAGCGTGGTGAACAATTTTGCGAATTTGGCCACATCAGCGTCGCCTGTGTTGCGCCAGAACTGCCAGTAGTCATAGACCGGTAGCATTTCTTTGCGCAGCCAAACGGCACCAGCAACGGACTTGCCCATTTTGGACCCGTCCGACTTGGTGATCAGTGGTGTGGTCACTGCAAAGCATTCGGCGCCGTTCAAGCGGCGGGCCAGATCGACCCCCGAGATGATGTTACCCCACTGGTCGGAGCCACCCATTTGCAGGGTACAGCCATAGCGCTTGTTGAGCTCGGCAAAGTCGTAGCCCTGCAAAATCATGTAGTTGAACTCCAAAAAGCTCAGCGATTGTTCGCGATCCAAACGTTGTTTGACGCTTTCGCGGGTGAGCATTTGGTTGATCGAGATTTTGCTGCCGACATCGCGCAAAAACTCAACATAGTTCAGCTTCATCAGCCATTCGGCATTGTCGAGCATTTGTGCGTCGGTTTCGCCGTCACCAAATTCAAGCAGGCCAGAAAATATCTCGCGGATATTTGACTTGTTGTCTTCAATGATTTCCGGCGTCATCATTTGGCGCATCTCGTCTTTACCAGACGGATCCCCGACCATGGAGGTGCCGCCACCCATCAAAACAAGAGGCTTGTTGCCGGTTTTTTGCAGCCAATAGAGCAGCATGATCTGCACGAGGTTGCCCACATGCAGGCTCTTTGCTGTGGCATCAAAGCCGATATAACCTGTGACCGGACCTTCACACAATTTTTTGTCGAGGCCCTCTGCATCAGAAAGCTGATACAAAAATCCGCGCTCTTCAAGCGTGCGCAAAAAGTCGGATTTGTAGGTCATATGCTTTTCCTTTTATTCTTATTTTTTAGCTGCTGCCCGGTCGGTGGCTATCGGCCACCGCCCTGAGCGATTTCTTCGCGTCGACGATCCAAATATTCGGCGCAATCTTCGATGAGGGGTTCAATACGGTCCTCAAAGAAATGGTTGGCACCTTCGACAATCTTTTGTTCGACGGTGATGCCCTTTTGCTGTTGGAGCTTGTCCACCAGTTTTTGCACTGATTCTGGCGGTGCAACCCGGTCTTTCTCGCCATGAATGATCAGGCCAGAGGACGGGCAAGGGGCCAAGAAGGCAAAATCATAAAGGTTTTCTGGTGGGGCAACGGAGATGAAGCCTTCAACCTCGGGGCGGCGCATCAAAAGCTGCATGCCAATCCACGCACCGAACGAAAAGCCAGCGATCCACACGCCGGGGCTTTCTTTATTGAGAGTTTGCAACCAATCAAGCGCTGCCGCCGCGTCTGAGAGTTCACCCACGCCGTGATCGAACGTGCCTTGCGAACGTCCAACACCACGTGAATTGAAACGCAAAACGGAAAAACCGCGTTGGGCGAACATGTAGAACAAATTGTAGACAATTTGGTTGTTCATGGTGCCGCCAAATTCTGGATGCGGGTGCAACACCACCGCGATGGGCGCATTAGGGTCTTTTGCTTGTTGGTAACGTCCTTCAAGACGACCAGCTGGACCATTAAAGAATACTTCAGGCATACACGAGACCTTCTATCCCCACACAAAACCAAATGCTTTTGCCGAATGCAGGGATTGTTCGGCGAAAAGGGTTGACGAATGTCGGCACGCTACCTAAAACGTGAGTGCGAAAAACCAGTTTAGAATTATTCAAAACTAGTTTTTCGCCCAACAGTCAATAATCTTGCGCTTCTTTTACCTATTGTAGAGCGCAAAATTCAAGAACTGATTGGTTGAATCGGCCTATGGCCCTGAAAAAGAGTGAATTTTTTCGATGAGTCGCAATGCAGTGACATATTTGGACCATAGCGCATCGGCACCTTTGTTGCCGGACGCGCAGACGGCCATGGTCGATGCAATGGCGATTCCGGGGAATCCTTCTTCCGTACATGAGAATGGCCGCAAACTGCGCGCGATCATTGAAGATGCGCGCGACAAGGTTGCGCTGCTATGTGGCACGGCGCGGGGACGGGTGGTGTTCACTGGTTCAGCGACTGAAAGCCTGACCCACGCAATCTGGGGTTTGGCACGCAGTGAAAAGATTGACCGTATTTTGGTGGGTGCTGGCGAGCATATGGCCGTGATCCGCGCGGTTGAAACCGCGGGCGTTGCGTTCGAGTTTATTTCTTTATTGCCTAATGGATTGTTGGACCTTGGCGCTTTGGAGCGTCAACTTGACGAAGCCGATGCGACGGGTGCGCGGGTTTTGGTTGCGGTGCAACAAGTGAATAATGAAACCGGGGTTGTGCAGCCAGTTCACGAGATTGGTGAGCTATTATTTGATCGCGAGCACTATTTGCTGGTGGATGGTGCACAAGGCGCGGGCAAGGTTGAATTTTATTTCGACCCATCGCGGGCTGATTTTTATTCTGTCTCCGCCCATAAGATTGGCGGACCAGCGGGCGTTGGTGCGCTTATTTTGAAGCCGCGCGTGGATGATGTGCGCTTGATCCCCGGTGGGGGACAAGAGCAAGGCCGACGCGGCGGCACGGAATCAGCGGCATTGATCGCCGGGTTTGGCGTGGCGGCAGCGCAGGCGCAGGAGAACTTCGCCAATGTGCCGCATGATTTGGTGGCCAAAGCCGAAAGCGGCTTGGCCGAGATTTTTGCCGATGTCGTGATTTTTGGCGCGGAAGTGCCGCGCTCAGGGTTTACCAGCGCGTTTGCTCTGCCGGGCATCAAAAACAATATATCGATGATTCAGTATGATTTGGCGCGGATCGCGCTTTCGGCTGGTTCTGCCTGCTCGTCGGGCAAAGTGTCGCGTTCACACGTTTTGGACGCCATGAAGATTGATCCAGCGCTTGCAGACTGTGCGTTACGTCTAAGCGTTGGGTGGAACAGCACGCCTGAAGATGTTGAGGCGTTTTTATCTGCAAGTGCGCAGATAGCGGAAAAGTTTAAGGGCAGTGCGCGGGCAAGCGCCTAGAGCTGTCACGATAGGGTTGATGAAAGAGAGGTCTTGAAATGGCTGCGGTTAAAGAAACCATTGATCAGGTCAAGGAAATTGACGTCGATAAGTACAAGTATGGCTTTAAGACCGATATCGAAATGGATATGGCGCCTAAAGGCCTGAATGAAGATATTGTGCGCTTTATTTCGGCGAAAAAGGATGAGCCGGAATGGATGCTGGAATGGCGTTTGGAAGCCTTCCGCCGCTGGCAGCAAATGGAAGAGCCAAGCTGGGCGCGCGTTAATTATCCCAAAATCGATTTCCAAGACCTTTATTATTATGCGGCACCGAAATCGACACCAGGGCCAAAAAGCCTTGATGAAGTTGATCCGGAGCTTTTGGAAACCTACAAGAAATTGGGTATTCCGCTGTCTGAACAGGCTGTTTTGGCCGGCGTTGAAGGCGCACGAGTTGCCGTAGATGCTGTGTTTGACAGTGTGTCTGTTGTGACCACCTTTAAAGATGAGTTGGCCAAAGCGGGCGTGATTTTCTGCTCTATCTCTGAAGCGGTGAAAGAGCATCCTGAGCTGGTGAAGAAATATCTCGGTTCTGTTGTGCCAACCTCAGACAATTTCTACGCGACGTTGAACGCGGCTGTGTTCTCTGACGGGTCATTTGTTTACATTCCAAAAGGCGTTCGCTGCCCCATGGAACTGTCGACCTATTTCCGTATCAATGAAGAGAAAACTGGTCAGTTTGAACGGACGTTGATTATTGCCGACGAAGGCTCATATGTGAGCTATCTCGAAGGTTGTACCGCGCCAATGCGTGATGAGAACCAACTGCACGCGGCCGTGGTTGAACTGGTGACCTTGGACGACGCTGAAATCAAATATTCGACCGTTCAAAACTGGTATCCGGGCGATAAAGACGGCAAGGGCGGCATTTATAACTTTGTGACCAAGCGTGGCGATTGTCGCGGCAAAAACTCCAAGATTTCTTGGACGCAAGTTGAAACCGGCTCTGCGATCACTTGGAAATATCCAAGCTGCATTTTACGCGGCGACAATTCACAAGGTGAGTTCTACTCCATCGCGATTTCGAATGGCCACCAGCAAGTGGATAGCGGCACCAAAATGATCCATTTGGGCAAGAACACCTCTTCCCGGATTATTTCAAAGGGTATTTCAGCCGGCGTATCGCAGAACACTTATCGTGGTCAGGTTTCCGCCCATGCGAAAGCAACCGGCGCGCGGAACTTCACCCAGTGTGACAGCTTGCTGATCGGCGATAGATGTGGGGCACACACGGTGCCTTATATTGAAAGCCGCAACGCAAGCGCCGTGTTTGAGCACGAGGCGACTACCTCCAAGATTTCCGATGATCAGATGTTTTATTGCCAGCAACGCGGCCTGAACGAAGAAGAGGCGGTGGCGCTGATCGTGAATGGATTTGTGCGTGAAGTGCTGCAGCATTTGCCGATGGAATTTATGGCGGAAAGCCAAAAGCTGATCGGCATCAGCCTTGAAGGCAGTGTGGGCTAATGGGCTGGAGCGCAATCATCGTTGCCATCATCGCCGGGCTCGGCATGGGCTATGTGGTGGCTGGCCGCGTGAAGGCGGAAGAGCCCGAAGGGTATAAGATTATCGGTGGCATTGCAGGGGTTTTTGCCGCCGTAAGTGTTTGGCTGGTGATCACCTATATGTGGTGATCCCGCCTTTTGAACAAAGATAGAGCGCCAATCTTGCGGCGCGAGAATTGAGGACATGAAATGACAACGCCAATTCTGGAAATTAAAAATCTCCACGTGAAAGTGGAAGACGAAGACAAGCAAATCCTGAAAGGTGTGGATTTGACCCTGCCTGCCGGTGAAGTGCACGCAATTATGGGCCGGAACGGCTCTGGCAAATCAACACTTTCATATGTGTTGGCGGGCAAAGAAGGCTATGAAGTTACCGAAGGTCAGGTCCTGTTCATGGGTGAAGACCTGTTGGAAATGGGTGCGGACGAGCGCGCGGCAGCGGGCCTGTTCTTGGCGTTCCAATATCCGATCGAAATTCCTGGTGTTGCCACCATGACCTTCTTGAAAGCGGCTTTGAACGCGCAGCGCAAAACACGCGGCGAAGAAGAGTTGAAAATTCCTGATTTCATGAAGCTTGTGAAAGACGCAGCCAACCAGTTGGAAATCAACCAAGATATGTTGAAGCGTCCGCTGAATGTTGGTTTTTCTGGCGGGGAAAAGAAGCGTGCGGAAATCTTGCAAATGGCGCTGATGCAGCCATCGCTTTGCGTGCTTGATGAAACCGACTCTGGCCTCGATATTGATGCGTTGAAAGTGGTTTCTGATGGTGTGAACCATTTGCGTGATGCCAATCGCTCAATGCTTGTCATTACCCACTATCAGCGTTTGTTGAACTATATCGTGCCTGATCGTGTGCACGTGTTCTCAGACGGTCGTGTGGTTGAAAGTGGTGATCGCGAGTTGGCGCTTGAGCTTGAGAAAAAAGGCTATGCCGAGTTTGACGGCACTGCTGCTTAATCCAACGCTGGAGCGAAATTCATGGAACAACATATTGTGAAACTGACGGATGCCGAAAACCAGCTTGCGGATTTGTTGCAAGCGGCTGGCGCGGCGGACGCAAAGGCGGCGCTCACCGAGCATGGTTTGCCGCATCGTCGGATTGAAGAATATCACTATACCGATTTGCGCACCTTGTTGCGCGATGTCCCGGCTGAACTGGCGAAAGCCAATGATGATTTGCCAAGCGAACAATTTAACGGCTTTAGCCGCGTTGTTATCGTGAACGGCAAGTTGGTGCATGCGGATGCAATTGACGGCGTTGAAATTAAGTCTGTGGATGTGGCCAAAAAAGTTGGCGATGATCAGATCATCAATTTGATGGATGGGTTTGCCCAAAGTCAGATCGAAATTTCGATTTCAAAATCGCTCAATAAGCCAATCCACATTGCTCAGGTGCATGCGGGGGCGGATAGTGTTGCGGCCAGCAAGCTGAAGGTGACTTCGGCCGATGGCGTAGAAGCGACCATTATCGAGACGTTTGAAGGGCAGAATGATCGCGGCTTGCGGTTCGCGGACTGCGCCATGGATGTGGCAGCCAATTCGAACTTGCTGCATCTTCAACTTGATCAAAACGCCACAGGCGCCCGTCAATTTGTGCAAAATTGCTATGATTTGCACGAAAAGGCGAACTTGCGCACTTTTGTGACCCACGCCAATTTCCAGCTGGGCCGTACAGATGTTAAGGCGGAGTTTAAAGGCGAGGGCGCCCATGCCGACTTCGCAGGCTTGACCCTTTTGATGGACAAGCAGCATGGCGATTTCACGTTGAATGTGAACCACGCCGTGCCGAACACCACAAGCACGGAAAGCTTTAAGTCTATCGTGCGGGATCGCGCCAAAGCGATTTTCCAAGGCAAAATCATTGTGGCGCCGGATGCGCAAAAAACTGATGCGCAGATGATGAGCCAAGGCTTGTTGCTGTCTGAACGCGCTGAAGTTTTGGTGAAGCCTGAGCTTGAGATTTTCGCTGACGACGTGTTGTGCGCCCACGGGGCAACTTGCGGCGAGTTGGATGCAGATGCGCTGTTCTATTTGATGAGCCGCGGCATTCCACGTGCGGAAGCAGAATCTATGTTGATTAAAGCCTTTTTGGCGGAATTGTTCGACGAAATTGAAGATGAGCAAATTCACGCCAAATTGGAAAACCGCGTGGATGCGTGGTTGGCGGCAACGGAGTAATTATGCTGGATCTTGGCAAAATTCGTGGTGATTTTCCCATTCTGTCGGAAGAAGTGAACGGGCATCCGCTTGTTTATCTCGACAGTGGGGCATCGGCGCAAAAACCTAACCAGGTTTTGGAGCGGATACAGCACGCCTATGCGCACGAATATGCCAATGTGCATCGTGGATTACATACGTTATCCAATCGCGCCACAGAGGCGTTTGAAGATGCGCGCACCAAGGTGCAAAAGTTTCTCAACGCGGAGCGGGTGGACGAGATTGTGTTCACACGCTCGGCCACAGAAGCCATCAATTTGGTCGCGCAAAGCTTTGTGGGACCAAAAATTGGTGAGGGTGATGAGATCATCATCACCAAGATGGAGCACCATTCCAACATTGTGCCGTGGCACTTTTTGCGCGAACGTCAGGGCGCGGTGATCAAATGGGTGGATGTTGCCGAAGATGGCAGCTTTGACTTGGACCAATTTGAAGCCGCGATCACAGATCGCACCAAAATTGTGGCGATTACGCACATGTCCAACGTGATGGGCACGATTGTGCCGATCAAAAAAGTCACAGAAATAGCGCATTCGCGTGGTATTCCTGTGATGGTGGATGGGTCGCAAGGTGCGGTGCATTTGCCGGTTGATGTGCAGGATTTGGGCGTCGACTTCTATGTCGCCACGGGCCACAAGCTATATGGCCCGACTGGCATTGGCATTCTTTACGGCAAATATGATCGTTTGTTAGACACACGACCTTTCCAAGGTGGTGGCGAGATGATCGCCGATGTGTTTGAGGACAATGTGACCTATGCCGAGCCGCCACATCGGTTTGAAGCGGGCACGCCGCCCATTGTGCAAGCCATTGGCTTGGGCGCGGCAATCGACTATATTGAAAGCATTGGCCGCGACAATATCAAAGCGCATGAAGATGAAATTGGTGACTATGCGCGGCAAGAGCTTTTAAAAATCAATGCGTTGCGGCTGATTGGCGATGCGCCCGGCAAAGGAGCCATCTTCTCGTTTGCCATTGAAAATGTACATGCCCACGATCTGTCGACGATCCTTGATCGTTACGGTGTTGCGGTGCGGGCGGGCAGCCATTGTGCGCAGCCCTTGCTAAAAAGATTTGGCGTGACCTCTACATGTCGCGCTTCATTCGCCCTATATAATGGGAAAGATGATGTGGATGCGTTGGTTCAAGCCATTGGCAAAGCGCAGACATTCTTTGGTTAGGAGAAGAAAATGAGCGAAACAGAAACTGCACAAGCAGAGCCAGTCAGCCCGAATGCGGCGACGATCTCGACTGAAAGCTCGAATCTTTCTCCGCAAGAGATCGAGCAGTTGACCGACAATATCGTTGGGGCGCTGAAAACGGTCTATGACCCTGAAATTCCTGTCGATATTTACGAGCTTGGGCTTATTTATAAGGTTGATCTCGATGACAACCGCAACATCACAATCGACATGACGCTTACGGCGCCGGGCTGTCCGGTGGCTGGCGAAATGCCGATTTGGGTGGAAAATGCTGTGGCCTCGGTTGAAGGCGTACAGGATGTTAAAGTGAACATGGTATTTGATCCTCCATGGGATCAGACACGCATGTCAGAAGAGGCGATGGTCGCCCTGAATTGGTGGTAAAATGGCTTTGAAAATCATGAGCATAACCGAACGGGCCGCCGACGAGGTGAAGAGCATTATCGCGCAATCAGGCGATGATGACGTGATCGGTGTGCGCGTTGGGGTAAAGAATGCCGGCTGTGCTGGCATGGCTTATACCCTTGATTATGTGAAAGAAAAGACGCCAGGCGATGACCATGTGAGCGAGCATGGGGTGGACGTCTTTGTCGACCCAAAAGCAACGATGTTTCTTTTGGGCACGCAGATGGACTTTAAGGAAGAGCTGCTTGGCTCTGAATTCACCTTCAACAACCCGAACCAAACAGGTTCGTGCGGTTGCGGCGAGAGCGTTATGCTTGAGCCTGCAGATTTGAAAGCGCTTGCAGAAGCACGTGCGAACGCTGACTAGCGGATCTGTTCGCGAATAATCTATTGAAAACTTAAGCGACTTTTGGTTTGCGGAACTCTTCGTCAGTTTCGCAAATCACGCGGTTACGCCCGCAACGCTTGGCGGTGTACAAACACCCATCAGCACGATCGATCAGTTCATGAATTGATTCTTCGTGCCGGAATTGCGCTGCGCCGATAGAAACGGTGATCCGGCCCAACTTCTCGTTAGTGGAGCGTTTGAGCAATTCTTTGGCATGGACAGCTTTGCGAATTTTTTCGGCAATGGTGCGCGCGCCGCGAATGTCGGTGTCGGGCAGGATTGCTGCGAATTCTTCGCCACCAAAGCGAGATGCATGATCTCTGCCTTTGAGGTTTGACTTCACTGTCATTGCAACAAGACGCAAAACCTGGTCACCTGTTTGGTGGCCGTAATTGTCGTTAAACGCCTTAAAGTGATCAATATCCATCATCAACAAGCAGAATGTTGTGCCTGTCTTTTTAGACAGTTCAAGCACTTGCTTTAGACGCTGATCAAAGCTCTTGCGGTTGGCGATTTTGGTAAGTGGGTCCAGCATTGTTTCGCGGCGTGCCGTATCCAAGTCCCGCTTGAGGCTCGAAATATCTTGTTTTGATACTTTGAGTTTTTCTTCGAGGTTCTTGTTGGCTTCCTGCATTTTTTGCGTTTCGTGCAAAAGCTGCTTTGCCAAAATGCGCAACGCTTCTTGATCAACTGCGCCAAGCAATTGTTGCTCGGCCTTGTCCAATGACCCTGAGTAGCCTTCCGCCGTGTCGATGGCGTCATCCATGGCGCGATTAACCGCGTCAATTTTGGATGACATCTCTTGCGAAACGCTGGTCAGTCGTGATTCAAGGTCAGATGGATTGTCAAAGAACTCGCGATAAACCTGCAACACATTTTCCATTGAAAGTGTGTTGTCTTCGCCCAATAGCATATTAAGCCGCTCATTAAGCTGCTCGTTGATGCCCGAAGCATAGGTGTAGCAAAGTTCGTAAAAGTGGGGATAGGGCGGAATCTTCGCGCGCTTGAGCATGCCCAAAGCGGCAAAGGAGTACTCGAGAGTACGTTGATAGTCATGTTCAGATACAAGCATATCTTTTTCCGAACCAGACTTTGGGATAGTTGCAATTTGATGCAATTTCCCCAAAGCTTATTTACCCACTCAGTGTTTCTAATGCGCGATCTATAAAGATTGCGTTAAAAACAGCTCTAACTTGCGCGCCGAACCGGACGGAGCAAGAAGGCGGGCACCTGGTCAGATTGACCAAATGGCACACGATCTTGATTGTCATGTCCTGAACGCTTCTTGCGGCCAGTTTTTGTTGATTTTGGTGATTCTGTCGAGGGGGCCTCGGCGCTTTTTTCAGCGTTTTCAGCCGGTTGCTGCTTTTTACCACCGCGCGTACGCTTGGGGCGCTCGCTTTTCGGCTTCTCTTGTGCGGCATTGTCACCACCATCTTGTTGGAAGGTTTCAACAGGAATGGTTTGCTCGATCAGTTTTTCAATTGCCGTCAAATATTTTTCATCCGCTTTTGTGACCAAGCTGATCGCTTGTCCCGAACGGCCCGCGCGACCTGTGCGACCGATTCTATGTACGTAATCTTCCGCATGGGTGGGTACATCGAAATTATAGACGTGGCTTACTTCGGGAATATCGAGCCCGCGGGCAGCAACATCACTGGCCACGAGAATTTTGATTTTACCAGCCTTAAAGCCATCCAATGTTGCCATGCGGCTTTTTTGATCCATATCGCCATGCAGTGCGCCGGCATTAAACCCATGTCGCTCAAGTGAACGGGTGAGGGTGGCAATGTCGCGCTTGCGATTGCAGAAAACGATGGCGTTGTTCAATTCTTTCGCCGCATTGATTTGATCACGCAAAGCAGCGCGCTTTTCAAATGGCTTGGTGCCGACCTTGACCGCTTTTTGCGTGATGGTCTCGGCAGTAGAATTTTGCCGTGCGACTTCGATACGCTCAGGATTGGTCAGGAATTTGCTGGTCAGTTTTGCGATTTCATCTGGCATAGTTGCAGAGAATAGCAAGGTTTGACGACGTTTCGGCAACAGTGCGCTCACACGTTCAATATCCGGCACAAAGCCCATATCCAACATGCGGTCAGCTTCGTCGATGACGAAAATTTCAACGCCGGTCATCAGCAAACGGCCGCGTTCAAAATGATCAAGCAAACGGCCGGGGGTCGCGATCAAGACATCAGCGCCACGGTCCAGCTTTTTGTTCTGCTCTTCAAAGGAAACGCCACCAATCAACAAGGCTACGGTGAGCTTGTGATTTTTGCCGTATTTTTCAAAGTTTTCATGAACTTGTGCGGCCAATTCGCGTGTTGGTTCCAAGATCAGGGTGCGCGGCATACGCGCTCTGGCCCGACCTTTGCCCAGCAAGGTCAACATGGGCAAAACAAACGAAGCTGTTTTCCCTGTGCCTGTTTGAGCAATCCCGACAATATCTCGCTTTTCGAGAATGTGTGGGATGGCTTTTTGCTGAATATCAGTTGGCTGCGTGTAACCTGCGTCAGTTACCGCATCGACAACGGATTGGCTCAATCCAAGATTTGAAAATTTTTCGCTCAAGTAAATACGTCCACTCTGCCAGTTGTTTTGGTCGTGATATGTTTAGTGGCCCCGCGCACGAGACCATAACGACAATAGCCGCTAAGTCAATGGGTTATTAGGAAACTTTCTTAACGGCTGGGATCTGAACTGGCGATGAATTTAGATGTCCAGGTCGTCAACAAAGGCTGCATTTTCCTGAATAAACTGAAAACGCAGTTCGGGTTTGTTGCCCATAAGCCGGTCAATGCTTTTCTTGGTGTCGTCGAATTCACTTGCAACATCAATGCGCAACAGTGTCCGAGACCCCGGTTTCATGGTGGTTTCTTTAAGGTGCTTGAAGGGCATTTCGCCCAAGCCTTTAAAGCGGGTGATTTCAACTTTGCCACGCCCCGTAAACTCTTCCGCCATCAGCCGGTCTTTGTCGGCATCATCTTTGGCATAAAGGGTTTTTGCCCCTTGGGTGATGCGGTAAAGCGGCGGTACGGCCAAGAACAGATGGCCGTCGCGAATGAGGTCCGGCATTTCCTGGAAGAAGAATGTCATCAAAAGGGCTGCGATGTGGGCGCCGTCTACGTCGGCATCGGTCATGATGATGATTTTGTCATAGCGAAGATCGTCGCCGCGATATTTTTCGCGGGTGCCGCAACCGAGCGCTTGGGCTATATCTGCGATTTGTTGGTTGGCGGTGACTTTGTCGCGCGTTGCCCCTGCAACGTTCAAGATTTTACCGCGCAACGGCAACACAGCTTGGTTGGCGCGATTGCGTGCTTGTTTGGCACTGCCGCCCGCTGAATCGCCCTCTACAATAAAGATTTCGGCACCTTGTGCCGCGCCTTGCGAACAGTCCGCCAGTTTGCCCGGCAGCCGTAGGCGGCGCGTGGCGCTTTTGCGGTCGATCTCTTTTTCTTTACGGCGGCGCAATCGATCTTCGGCGCGCTCAATGCTCCAATCAAGCAATTTGCTGGCTTGGTTTGGCGATGCGGCCAGCCAATGGTCGAAGGCATCGCGCACGGCGTTTTCAACGATCTTGGTGGCTTCGGTCGTCGAAAGCTTATCTTTGGTTTGGCCAACAAACTCAGGCTCACGAATAAAGGCAGACAACACTGCGCTACATGTCGACAAAACATCTTCGGCGGTCAGAATGGAGGCGCGTTTATTGCCTGTCAGATCGGCATAGGCTTTCAGACCGCGCAATAAAGCGGCGCGCAAACCTGCTTCATGGGTGCCGCCATCCTGTGTTGGCACCGTGTTACAATAAGACGAGACAAAATTGTCCCCGAGGGTGAAGGCGATGGCCCATTCGACGGTGCCATGCTTGCCCGCAGCGCCGGCACGGCCAGCGAAAATCTCTTCGACAATGCGGGTGCGGCCTTCAACCCGATGTTCGACATAGTCTTTCAACCCATTTGGGAAATGGAGGGTCTTTTTCGGCGGTGTGTCACTGCCTTCGACCAATTCTGGGTCGCACGACCAACGGATTTCAACACCAGCAAACAAATAGGCTTTTGCCTGCGACATTTCGAAAATGCGCTTTGGTGCAAAGCGGGCCGCCTCGCCAAAGATTTGTGCGTCGGGGTGAAACTTGATGGTGGTGCCGCGGCGGTTACGCACTTGGCCGAGATTTTCAATGCCTGTGACCGCATGGCCGCGAGAGAATTTTTGCACATAGAGCGTCTGGTCGCGCGCAACTTCAACGATCAAATCGTCGGAAAGCGCGTTGACCACGGAAACACCTACGCCGTGTAGACCGCCCGATGTTTCATAGGCTTTGGAATCAAACTTACCGCCAGCGTGCAGGGTGGTCATGATGATTTCGAGCGTGGAGCGCCCGGGAAACTTTGGATGTTCTTCCACCGGAATGCCGCGACCATTATCGGTGATGGCCAAATAGCCCTCGGCATCCAGATGAACTTCAATGCGCGATGCGTGGCCCGCGATCGCTTCATCCATTGAGTTGTCGATGATTTCGGCAAACAAATGGTGCAGGGCATTAATATCGGTGCCGCCAATATACATGCCGGGGCGACGGCGGACAGGCTCTAGGCCTTCAAGCACCTCAATATCTTGCGCACTATAGGAGAGGTTCTCCTTTGAGGCCGCAGGCATGACATTGGGTTTTTTAGGATCTGGGCGCGCAGATTTGTTTTCAGGGGTCGCGCTTTCCGTTTTGCTCGGTTCGTCGCTGCCGCCAATTGTTGAAAACAGATCGTCACTATTGCTCATATTCTAACGCCTCGAATCATCTCTTATGCCTTGCTTACCATATTTGTTGGCCCGGGCGCTTGGTCAATCACTTCACCTGGAAAATTGCCGCTTTGCGGGACTTATCGACTGATTTTGAAAAAACAAAAGAAAAGATTTTTTTCTGGCGTAATTTTTCGGTGATTTACAGGTGAATTAAGTGCGGCTGTTTCAGAATGAGACCCTTAAGTGGTTGAAGCGACTGAAAGTCGAACAAGTAGTAAAGGTTTGTTTAACTTTATGCCTGACTAAGCTGCGGAAATTATTGATAAAATCTTTCTGAGGCGTCAGCACTTTTTTAACAACGTGCTGCTAAAAATCATTTCATACGGTCGAAGAGTTTGGAGTTCCCGTATGAGTGTCAGAGCGAAAACCAGCGTAACCGGATCTTTTGCCACGACATTATCCAATTGGATGGTGCAAGTCGGATTTAATAGTTTTGCGTACCGACTTGCCCATATCCAAATGCCCAGACATTTTCTGTCTGTTGGTTTAGCCCTCGTTTTCTTTTTTGTTTGATCTCTTGCCAAATCGCGTTTTGGTTGGTTAGTTTTGCATGAGAAGCAATGTCGCTTCCCCCGGAGGGCGATGGATTTGGCACATCAATATCGTTTATATTTCGGACCTCGTTGGGCCCTATTTCAAAATTTGAAGTAGGGCGGGCGCAAAAGGTCGAAACATCTTTGTGACTCGCTTAATGGCGTCATCCTTTTGATGACGTGGATTTCATTGGCCTATGGCCAGCATAAATAGCGACAAAGATTATGACGATATTACAATTTCAATCCATCAGTGCGATTGCGCGCGACATCCTATTCCAAAACTTAGATCTGACGCTCAATAAGGGCGATTGCTTGGGCCTTGTGGCCGGCAACGGGCAGGGCAAGACCACGCTGTTGCGGCAGATTGTGGGTCAGTTAGATCCACATCAAGGGCAAATCATCACCTCTCGCGGCACCAAGATCGGCTATATGCCGCAGGAATTGGCCGCCGATGATTTGCCGCTAACGGTGCGTGATTATGTGTTGTCAGCACTACCCGCAGATCAACGCGACTTCGAGGCATGGCGTGTGGATGTGGCGCTGAATGATTTGGCTGTGCCTTATGACTATTTTGATTATCAGTTGGCAGAATTGTCTGGCGGTTGGCGTCGACTGGTGATGATGGCGCGGCTGTTGGTGGGTGAACCTGATATTTTGGTGTTGGATGAACCGACCAACCATTTGGATTTGGAAAAAATCTACCTGATTGAGCGGGTGTTGAAGGCAATGCAAGGCAAGGTGGTGACGGTGTTGACCAGTCATGACCGGGCATTTTTAGACATTGTGACCAACAAGACCTTGTTTTTGCGGCCCGGCACCTGCCTTTCGTTTGATGTGTCCTATTCTCATGCCCGGATCGCGCTTGAGGAATTGGATCAGGCCGCGCGAAACAAGGCCGAGCGCGACATGAAGGAAATCAATCGCCTGCGCACCAACGCGGCCAAGCTTTATAATGTGGGGTTGAATAGCGGTTCAGACCTGCTGCAAACGAAGGCGAAGCAGCTCAAGGTGCGTGCAGCCAAAATTGAGGATCAGATTGGGGCATTGCATAAAGACCGACAAGGCGATGTGACACTTGCCAATCGGGGCTCTCATGCCAAGGTGGCAATGAGCTTTGATCATTATCAAGTGGCAACGCCTGATGGGGGAAAGCTTTTTTCGATTGAAAAGCTGTTTCACTATCAGGGCGACCGCATCGTGGTGTTGGCGGAGAATGGCCGGGGTAAAACCCAGCTGATCAAGGCTGTCCGTCGTGCACTGAGTGGCCAGGAAGTGGCCGGCATTTGGACAACGCCCTCTAATGTGGTGGCCTATGCGGATCAGAATTTGGATATGCTGCCGGATAAGCAATCGCCATTGAGTTTTGTGACGGAGCATTTTGATGTGGGGGACCAGCGGGCGAAGGGATTGCTGGCCAATATCGGCTATATATATGAGCAGCAAAGCCAGCCGATTGCCCAATTGTCCTTTGGGCAACGGACGCGGTTGGTGCTGCTGGCGCTGCGCTTGACGGAGCCGAACTTTTATTTGTTAGACGAACCAACCAATCATTTGGACATTGATGGGCGTGAACAATTGGAGCGGGAATTGGTGGAGCGCGAACCCAGCGCTTTGGTGATTTCACATGATCGGCATTTTGTGCGGGCCGTGGGCACGCGGTTCTTTGAAATTGACCGGCGAGACCGTTTGATTGAGGTGGATAGCCCAGAGCCATTCTTTGATCGGTTGCAGGCAAAAGAAGTGGCGGCCGTTAACGGCTAGAATAGAAAATCCTGTTCATGCATGGCGGCAGGGTTGTCGCCATGATGAAAGCCTTGTAAAACGCGCAGCAAGAATTTGATTAAAAGCGAGTGATTATGAGTGAAGCGAAGGGTCGGCCACTATTTTGGATCGCGTCATATCCCCATAGCGGAGATTTGGCAGTGCGTTCGTTTCTGCAACAGGCCGCAAAAATTAAAGGCTATCGCCCGAATGAGCCGGCAAGCCTAGAATATATCAATCGTGATGTGCCGTGGGATACAGATGTCTGGTTCTATCGCGAAGTGATCGGTAAGGCCCCCTCGGAAATGAGTGAGCCGGAAATCGCGGCGGCGCGCCCTAAAATTCACGATTATCTATCGAAAAAATATCCCGGATTGCCGTTCGTCAAAACGCATGCGGTTCGTGCTGAGTTTCATGATGTTCTCAGCATCAACACGAAGGTTTCCGGTGGCAGTGTTTATTTGATCCGCAATCCGTTGAATCTGGTGATGGCATTTGCCTATGCCGGTAAAAAACAGCCGCTTGATGCGATAAAATTGTTGGCCACCACGGAATATCGGCAGCCAACAACTGCGCAGAACGCCCTCGAGCCTTGGGGCTCCTGGTCGGAGAACGTGCAAAGCTGGACTGAGCCAACTTTGGCGCATGATCTGGTGGTGCGGTTTGAAGATTTACTGAATGATCCACACGCGCAATTTAAGCGCCTTGCGGATCATATGCGTCTTGGACTTGATCCCAAAGAGTTGAAAACAGCGGCTGATGAGGCGGTCAAGGCCGTTGGCTTTGCTGGGCAAAAGGCATCAAACGAGCCGTGGAAAAAAGGCTTGAGCCCCGCCTATGCGCGCGCTGTTTTGGAAGTGCATGCGCAACAAATGGTGCGGTTTGGTTACCTAACCAATGAGGTGCTGAACTTTGCAGAAGTAGAGCGGGACACCGTGCTGCGGTCATCAGCGGCGCTTCGGCAGATGGAAGCGGCAAATATGAATGTTGCGCACTAAATAAGCGCAGGCGCTTTGTATGAGATTGAGAAGGGCCGGGGATTTCCCCGGCCTCTTTTGTTTTTGATGCCCATTTAGCTGCCCGAACTAATTGAAGTTCATTTGGTTTCAAAAGAAACCAGTTTGTGGCGTGGGAATCGCATATAATGAGTTCATATTTTTGCGGCGGCACCTGAGCGTGCTTTTTATTTTTATAATAATTTTTGGAGTGAATTTTGATAAATGCAGAATTCGAGGATTTGCTCTTGTCGGTAAAACCGGCAAGCGCTGAAGCCTTTTATGAAACCATCTATACCAAATGTCGGGCCGTGGATTTGAGTGCAGGGGCAGGGCTGGATTTATTTCGCGGCCTAGCCAGTTGGCAGCAGCGGCAGACTGATCCTGTGCTGCAGTCCTATGGATTTTTATATCTTTCCGCGCTGCTTGATTCCGGTCAGATCGAGCCGACGGCTTTGCCTGTTGGCGCGATCGAAGCGTGCATTGTCCCTTATGTGGAGGCTGCTTCTGCCCATCACGTATTAAGCGCGGACGGCTATTTTATCCATTTTATGAACCACATGACGTTCTTTGTGGGGTCTGCCATTGAGCATATGAGTTACAATTATGACGATCGGCGCGCGTTGGTGGATTTGTTGCTGACAATCTATTTGGATGCGCGCAAGAACTTTTCTGCCAATGAAGAGCTTTGCCTTGCCGAGCTTATTTTGCGGGCCAATTTAAGTGTCGATCAATATACGGGACTTTTGGCGCGGCTTGTGCCGCTGTCCCCCAGTGGCTTTGACGGTGAATGGCTGATTGTGACGTGGCAAAACAGCAATAGGCGCAATCTGGCTATGGTGCTCCACTTGCTGGGGCAAAAGGTGGGCACATTGCCCGCACGCGCCATTGCTGATTGCTTGGACGCACATTCAGCCCATTATCTCGGCGCGAAGTGATCGCCTTCGCGCCTTCACGGGCGTGTTGAATCCACATCCGGACACTATTCCCCAGTGATCCGCACCACTTTGCCATTGCCGGAATCGGTAAGGGCGAGGATGGAGCCGTCCTTATCGATCTCAATATCGCGAACGCGGCCAAGTTCGGGGAGTAGGCGTTCTTCGCCGGTCACGCTGTCACCATCCAGCGCCAGGCGCACAATGCCGCCGGGATTGAGCGATGAGGCGATGATGTTGCCGTTCCAGTCAGAAAGCACGTCGCCAGTTTTAAAATCAAAGCCACCCGGCGCGATCACCGGATCCCAATAATAACGTGGTTCTGTGAAGCCTTCGGCACGCGGTTTGCCGCTGCCGATGGGGCGGCCGCCATAGGTTTCGCCATAGCTGACCACGGGCCAACCGTAGTTGGCGCCTGCCTGCAGCTTGTTCAACTCGTCGCCGCCTCTGGGGCCATGACCCAGCACCCAGACATCATCGGTGCCGGGGCGCAGAGCCGCGCCTTGCAGGTTGCGCAGGCCAAGCGCATAAATGCTGTCTATCGCGTTCGCTTGGCCGACAAAGGGGTTGTCTGTTGGTGTTTCACCATTTGGGGTGACGCGGATGACTTTGCCGTAGGTCTTATCCAAATGCTGTGCATATTCGCGTTCCTGACGTGAGGAGTGTTCACCCGTGGTGATATAGGCAAATCCGTTATGCAAGACAATGCGGCTGCCATAGTGCATAGGGGTTGGAGACGGGGGCTGCTGCACAAAAATGTCCTGCACTTGGGTGAGCGTGCGCATATCTTCGGACAGGACAGCGCGCGCGGCGGCGGTGGATGATGTGCCGCTGCCCATCGGCTTTGAATAGGTCAGAAATATCACGCGGCTTTTCTCAAAATCCGGGGCCAGCGCAACATCAAGCAGGCCGCCCTGTCGTCGATTAAAGACCTGCGGCACGCCTTCAATTGGGGCATCGACCAAATTGCCTTGGGCGTCGATATGGCGCAAACGCCCTTCGCGCTCAGTCACCAAATATCCGCCGTTGGGCAGCACTGCAATGCCCCATGGATGCGTGAGGCCCGTGGCGATTTCTTCTACGTTTAGGGACACCTCACTTTGCATGATCGGCGCACGTGTTTGGTTTTCAAACGCGGGGGCAAATTCGGGCACATTTTTTGGGCCCCCATAGGCTGCATCTTGCGCGGCGACGGGCGCAACCAGTGCGGCGACGAAAAGGGTGGCGGACAAAGACTTGATCAGCATTGGTGAACTCCTCAGCTTGCGTGGGACTTAATAGTGAAACGAGCGTGGCGGCGAATTGGTTTCATTTCAAATTGAGCCAGATAAGCGTGGCAAGTTGATGTCGGTCAATTTATGCGCCGCGAATTGTTTTATGTTGAGGTATGGCAAAGATTAATGAAGCCGATTTGGCAAAAGCATATGTGGTGGAAGAACTGACCAAGACCTACGGCGAGGGGCGCACGGCTGTGCATGCCCTGCGCGGGGTGAACTTGGAGATCGGCCGGGGTGAAATCGTGGTTTTGCTGGGGCCGTCGGGTAGCGGCAAGTCGACCCTGCTCAATATTTTGGGTGGCCTTGATAAGGCCACCAGCGGGTCGGCGAAGTTTGGCGGCATGTGTTTGACTGAAATGAATGACCGGGCGTTGACCATGTATCGGCGCAATCATGTGGGGTTTGTTTTTCAGTTCTACAATTTGATGCCCAGCCTGACCGCGCGCGAAAATGTTGAGCTGGTCACTGAGATTGCTGACGACCCGATGAGCGCTGATGACGCGCTTCATCTGGTGGGGTTGGGGAAGCGATTGGATCACTTTCCAGCGCAGCTTTCAGGCGGTGAGCAGCAGCGGGTGGCGATTGCGCGGGCGGTGGCCAAACAGCCTGATGTTTTGTTTTGTGATGAGCCGACAGGCGCTTTGGATAGCGCCACGGGGCGGGCTGTGTTGCGGGTGTTGCAGGATGTGAATGAAACATTGGGCACCACTGTTTTCATCATCACCCACGCAGCGGCCACTGCGGCCATGGCAGATCGCGTGATCCATTTTGCCGATGGCGCCATCCGCGAAGTGGTGTTGAACAAAGAACGTCTTGCCGCAGAGGAGATCGAGTGGTGAGACGGCTCAAACCGCTTCATGCCAAATTGACGCGTGACTTATGGCGAATCAAGGGACAAGCGCTGGCGATTATGCTGGTGATAGGCATTGGTGTTGCCTTGCAGGTCATGATGACGGGGCTTGTGGCCTCGCTTTCACAGACGCGCGACGCCTATTATGAGCGGCATCAATTTGCGCAGGTTTTTGCCCCTGTGTCGCGGGCGCCCGAGCATGTGGCCGGGCAATTGCATGACATACCGGGCGTGGCGACCGTGCAGACCCGTATTTCAGGCATGGGATTGATCGACATCCCCACGCGCGAGATTCCTGTGTCCGCACGTATCCTATCTCTGCCGACGCATGAGTTGCGGCATCTCAATGAGATTCGATTGACAGCAGGGCGACGCCCAGACAGCGGGAAATCAGCCGAGATTGTGCTTCTTGATAGCTTTGCCGCGGCGCACAGCATTGTGCCGGGCGATCAAATTGAAGTGACGCTGAATGGTTCGCGGCGGACTTTTGATGTTGTTGGCACCGCCCAATCGCCCGAATTCATTTATTATGCAGCGCCGGGGGAAATGATCCCCGATGATGCCCGGTTTGGCGTGATCTGGATTGGACGACCGGCACTGGCAGCGGCGCTTGATCTTGAAGGGGCGTTTAATGAGGCATTGATCACTTTGTTGCGTGGTGCGGTGGTGGATGCCGTGTTGGATGATGTTGATCGCGTGCTTGAGCCTTATGGCTCGCCGGGCGCATACGGGCTGGCAGATCATCCCTCGGATCGGTTTATATCGGAAGAAATTGCGGGCCTTGAAATCTCGGCCAAGAATGTGCCGCCCATCTTCATGCTGGTGGCGGCATTTTTGCTTTATATTGTAACCAGTCGCACGATCCAATCTGAACGCGAAGAAATCGGATTGATGAAGGCATTTGGCTATACGGATACAGAAGTGAGCGGCCATTATGTGCAGCTTGTGGTGATCATCGCGCTAAGCGGGGCTTTGTTTGGTTGCCTGCTCGGTGTTGGGTTGGGGCGGATGACCATTCCGCTTTACACAACTTATTATAAATTGCCCTTTCTTCTGTTTCGTTTGGAATTCTCCTCCTTTGTAACGGGTATTTTGACCAGCGTATTTGTGGCGACATTGGGCGGCGCATTTGCGTTGCGTCGTGTGTTTCGCTTGACCCCGGCGGAAGCGATGCGGCCTGCGGCGCCGCCAGACTTTTCGAAAGCGGGCGCCGTTGGGTCCCATGTGATGACATTTCTTGATCAGCCCACACGCATGGTGGTGCGGCGCCTGGTGCGGCAACCCTGGCGCATGATGGGTGCTGTGGCGGGGATCGCCGCAGGCATGGCGCTTAGCCTGTCGATGCTGATTATTTATGAGGGTTTTGACACGGTTCTCGACAGAACGTTCAACGTTATCGACAGATCCGACGCGACGGTGAGTTTTGTGACCAACGCGCCCGTCAAAACGATTTTTGAGTTAGAGCGTTTACCGGGCGTGACCTTGGCCGAGCCTGTGCGCAACGTGGCGGTGGTGCTGCGCAATGGGCGCCGCAGCCATTCCGGCGCGGTGACAGGGTTGGCGCCTCAGTCGCAATTGTTTCGGGCGCTTGATTCCAACGCGGCACCAATTCCCTTGCCCACGCGGGGGATTGTGCTGTCGACACCGCTGGCCGATATCCTCGATGTGGGCATTGGTGATCGCATCACTGTGGATATTCGCGAGGGCAGCCAAATGGTTGTTTCGACGCGCGTTGCAGGCATTGCGCAAAGTTTGATTGGGTCGCCGGCCTTTATGGACATTGACGCGTTGAACAGTTTAATGGGCGAGCCATTGCGCGTATCTGGTGCCTATCTTTCAATTTATGATGGCGAGCAAGACGCGATCTATACTGCCCTAAAGGGTATGCCGATGGTGGCCGGGGTGAGCTTGCGGCGAGAAGCCGAGCAGGCGTTCCAAGAGGTCATGAACCAGGGCGCAGGGTCCTCGCGCTTTATCATGGGCTTCATGGCTTTCGCGATTACGTTCGGTATTATCTATAATGTGGCCCGGGTTGCGCAGGATGAGCGGGCGCGGGACCTGGCGAGTTTGCGGGTTATGGGGTTCTATAAAAGCGAAACGGCTTTTGTATTGCTCGGCGAACTCGGCGCTGTGACCCTAGTGGCGCTTCCGTTGGGTGTGTTGTTGGGCAATGGCCTGACGACCCTGATTGCCGCCGGTTTTTCTACGGACCTTTATCAAATTCCTGTCGTATATGCCCCAAAGGCATATGGGACCGCAATTGCCGTTGTCGTCGGCGCAGCACTCGCATCCGGGTGGCTGGTGTGGCGAGACCTCGGCCGATCTGACATCACCTTGGCTTTGAAGACAAGAGAGTAACATTATGCCCAAACGCGCAAAAATTTCTCGAAACCTATTCATCTTTGCGGCCGTTGCGGCTGTATCTGCAACGATTGCACTGACGCTTATGCCAAAACCCACCGAGGTGGATTTAGGTGTCGTCAATCGGGGTGACCTTGCGGTGACCATCGACGAGGAGGGCCGCACACGGGTGCGGGAAACCTATACGGTTTCGACCCCGGTTGCCGGACGATTGCTGCGCGTTGAGATGCATGCGGGCGATTTGGTGACGCAAGGTGAAACGGTTGTGGCCAAGATGCGGCCGATCAATCCGGCTGTGCTGGACAGCCGCACGCGAGAGCAGGCGATTGCGGCGGTGGATGTGGCGCGGGCCTCGCTGCGGGTTGCGGAAGCCAATTTGAATGCGGCCATTGCAAGCGAGGAACTTGCTGAAGCTGCGTTTAGACGCACCCGTGCGCTTGCGGAGCGCGGCATTGAAAGCGAAGCCACGCTCGAACGGGCGGAGGGCAATTTACGGTCCAGCCGTGCTAGCCGCGAAACGGCAGAGGCCGCCATTGCCATGCGCGAAGCCGAGTTGGCGAATGCGCGCGCAAGCCTGAATGGTCGTGAAGATATTGGCCAGGCAGATGCGGGTGGCGATCATGACGGTGATGAAATTCCGCTTTATGCGCCGATCGATGGGCGCATTTTGCAGGTGTTGCAAGAAAGTGAAACCACTTTGCCCGTCGGTGCGCCCATTATGGAGATTGGTGATGTTGCCTCCGATTTGGAGGTGGTTTCAGAGTTGATTTCCTCTGATGCAGTTCAGGTGAGCGAAGGCGACCCAGTGATCCTGCGGGATTGGGGCGGCGACAATGATTTGCGCGGCAAAGTGCGGCGGGTGCACCCTTTCGGGGAGACCAAATATTCTGCCCTTGGCGTGGAAGAGCAACGGGTGCGTGTGGAAATTGATCTGCTTAGCCCGATTGAGGAGCGCACGGCGCTTGGGCATGGCTATCGGCTTGAGGTTGCTATTGTGGTTTGGCAAGCAAACGATGTTTTGCTGGTGCCCGCCAGTGCTCTGTTTCGTGAAGATGGCAATTGGTCAGTATTTGTGGCCAAGGATGGCGAGGCGCAATTGACGCAGATTGAAATTGGACAAAGCAATGGTGTGTTGACCCAAGTGGTCAGTGGCATTGAAGAGGGGGATCAAGTGATCCTTTATCCCTCTGCTGCGATTGAGCAGGGCAGCAAAATTGTGCCACGCGCCAAAGAATAGACAAAAGGGCGCCAATGATGGCGCCCTTCGTCAATGTGTCCACAGGACTTATGCTGTCTCTGCCTTATAGACATCAAAGTCGACAGATTTGATCGAATAGGTGCGCATCAGTTGCCCAATGCCGAAGATCACCATGAATTGTACATATCCGCTGAGAAATAGTGGTTCATACATATCCAAGCGGTACAGATTGACCAGCTCCATGATGATCAAAAACAGGCTCATGCCGATGCTGGCGAAAATGTTCACTTGCACCACCGTCTGAATATTTCTGATCTGATCCTGATAGGATTGGTGCGGATCGGATTTTTTGCCATTGATTGCCCGATAAATCTTGAATGCGAACAGCATCTGGATGGGAAAAATGATCATGGTGAGATAATGATTCCATTGCCATGGCGTGCCATCATTATTGATGGTGAGGTATAGGACGAACCAGGTGATCAACAAGCCCCCGGCCAAACCCACCCATATTGGAGAAATGAAATCAAACAGCCGACGTGGACGCAGGTCCGCTGTGCGTTTGCTGGGTTGAACTGTGGCGCGCACATGGGCGTGCCAGCGCCATGTAGCAAATTCAATATAAAAGCAGGGCACCATTTGCAGGATCGCGAACAAGAGCACGAACAGAATATGACCGTTCTGCTTGATTTCATGGGGTGAATAATAAGTAATCGCCATGGCAATCAGAAGTGCTATGCCCAGATTCCCGATGGCCATGTTCATCAATTTGAAGCGGGTGAGTGTGCGCCGGATGACGGCCTCGGGCTCGGCATAAAAAGTGCTTTCATAAAGCTTTGGATATTGCTCGGGCGGGCAGGTTTCCAGCACATAAGTGGTGCGGCGCACGATTTTCGCAGGGTAGTAGAATGAGATCAATATCACCTGGCTTAGAAGTACGATGTAAAACACAACGTCGATCCACATATTAATCTCCAATGTTCTGTTTGTTTTGGTTGTTCATGCAGGCTTGAAAAGCGATGCGAATTTCAGAATCGGTCACGCCAGCAGCGCGCAATTTGCCCGTTGCATCTGCCAATATTTCATGTGTCCAAGCATTGAGATCTGTCGCGCTGTTTGATTTGGCATCGGCATGCACATAGGTGCCGCGATAGCCCTTGGTGACGATGATCTTGTCGCGTTCCAGCAATTTGTAGGCTTTGGCCACGGTCTTACTGTTGATTTCCAAATCATTCGCCAATTGCCGAATGGACGGTAGCGGCGCGCCAGGGCTGAGCGCGTTGGTTTGCACCGCCAGCTTGATTTGCGCGATCAGTTGCGAAAAGAGCGGCTCTTCATTTTCGATATCGATGACAATCTTCATATCCTCTATATGTATTATATGTACCCCTATGTCAAATGGTACATTTTGAGTGAGGAACGCGTTGGGGTATGCGTGTTGGATTTGGGCAAAAAAAGAGGGCGCCCGGAGGCGCCCTAAGGTTTAGGTATTGCTACCTAGGGGATAGGAGGGAATTCCTTATGAGGAATAATACATGTCAAACTCAACTGGGTGAGGTGTGTGCTCGAAGCGGATAACCTCTTCCATTTTCAGTGCAATGTATGCATCGATTTGGTCGTCATCGAACACGCCGCCAGCTTTCAAGAAGTCGCGGTCTGAATCCAACGCTTCCAAAGCTTCGCGCAATGAAGACGCCACAGTTGGGATTTCTTTCAACTCTTCAGCTGGCAACTCATACAAATCTTTATCCATTGGATCGCCAGGATTGATTTTGTTTTTGATGCCATCAAGGCCAGCCATCAACAAGGCAGAGAACGCCAAATATGGGTTGGCCATTGGATCTGGGTAACGCACTTCAACGCGCTTCGCTTTAGGTGACGAACCGAATGGAATACGGCAAGACGCAGAGCGGTTACGCGCTGAGTAAGCCAACAATACGGGTGCTTCAAAGCCCGGAACCAAACGCTTGTAAGAGTTGGTTGATGGGTTTGTGAAGGCGTTTGTTGCTTTAGCGTGCTTGATGATGCCGCCAATGAAGTGCAAGCACTGCTCTGACAAGCCTGCATAGCCGTCGCCAGCGAAGTTTGGCTTACCATCTTTCCAGATAGACAAGTGACAGTGCATGCCTGTGCCGTTATCGCCATAAACTGGCTTTGGCATAAAGGTTGCTGTTTTGCCGTAGGCTTGAGCGACTTGGTGCACGCCATATTTGTAGATTTGCACTTGGTCGGCAATGCGGGTCAATGTGTCGAACTTGATGCCCAATTCGTGCTGAGCAGACGCCACTTCGTGGTGGTGCTTTTCAACAGTTACGCCCATTTCTTTCAACACAGTCAGCATTTCTGAACGCATATCTTGCGCGCTGTCCAAAGGAGGCACTGGGAAGTAGCCTTCTTTTTGGCTGATATGGTGACCCATATTGCCTGCTTCATAGCGTGTGTCTGTGTTGGTTGGCAGTTCGATGTTATCGAGCTGGAAGCTGGTGTTGTATGGATCAGCTTTAAAGCGCACATCGTCAAAGATGAAGAATTCTGGCTCTGGACCAACAACAACTGTGTCACCAATGCCTGATGATTTCACATAGGCTTCAGCTTTTTTCGCTGTGGTGCGCGGGTCACGGTTGTATGATTCAAATGTGGCTGGCTCAAGAATGTCGCAATTGATGGCCAAAGTTGCCTGGCCGAAAAACGGGTCCATATGAGCTGTTTCATTGTCTGGCATCAACACCATGTCTGACTCGTTGATGGCTTTCCAACCACCGATAGATGAGCCGTCAAACATGACGCCATCTTCAAACATGTCTTCGTCGACAGCGCTCACGTCCATAGTGACGTGCTGCAGCTTGCCGCGTGGGTCAGTGAAGCGCAAATCAACAAATTGTACGTCTTCGTCTTTGATCAGTTTCAGAATATCGTTAGCAGTTGTCATTGATCTATCCTGTTATCCCTTGTTGGGTTTTACTATTTAGTTGGTTGTTGACTTAGATTGCGTCTTCGTCGGTTTCCCCGGTACGAATCCGTATGGCTTGATCGATCGTGGAAACAAAAATCTTGCCGTCGCCGATGCGCCCGGTTTGGGCCGCGTTGCGGATGGCTTCAACAGCCTCTTCCGCCATATGATCGGCCACAACGATCTCAATTTTCACTTTCGGCAGAAAATCCACTACATATTCTGCGCCGCGGTAAAGCTCGGTATGGCCTTTCTGGCGGCCAAAACCCTTTACCTCGGTAACTGTTATCCCCTGAAAGCCAGCGTCTTGAAGGGCCTCTTTGACCTCATCAAGTTTAAATGGCTTCACAATAGCTTCTATTTTTTTCACGAGACCCATTCTCCATAAGGCTTTGGTTCGTCTGCCCCTACATATGCATGCCGCGTGCCAGTTTTTGCCAAGGTGGCGAAGTGTTTAAAAATCAATTACTTATGCGTTTGCGGTTAAAATTGCGGCAGTCCGCTTTGGTTGTCTTTGCCTAAATAATGAGCAAGCTGCCTTTTTTTTAGGCAGTCGATTTGGAGGTGTCTTTAGGTCACTTCGTTGCTGAGGCAGGTGACAAATGTGTGGTTTTTTGACCAACAGGTGAGGGCGAAACGGGAAAAATGTCAGTTTTTCGAGAAATAGAGCAAAAAAATCACGAAAGTGCTTTGACTGTTGTTTGCAATTGGGTTAGACCCAGCGCCGACTTCATCGCTGAGGGAAGTTATTGGCGGGTGTGGTGAAATTGGTAGACACGCTAGATTTAGGTTCTAGTGCCTCAGGCGTGGGGGTTCAAGTCCCTCCACCCGCACCATTCTTCCCAGCGAACAATGATCGATCGAATTAAAGAACGGGATATTCCGCATGCAGGTTTCTGAAACCCTCAATGAAGGGCTGAAGCGTAAGCTCGAAATGAGCATTCCAGCTTCTGAACTCAATGAGAAGCTCGACGCCAAATTGAACGAACTCAAGGACCAAGTGAACATTAAGGGCTTCCGTCCTGGCAAAGTTCCTTTTGCGCACTTGAAAAAGGTTTATGGCCGTTCTGTCATGGGTGACGTTATTCAAGAGACTGTGAACACTGCTGTTCAGTCTTCTTTGACCGAGCGCGATGAAAAAGCTGCTGCGCAGCCAGAAATCGACTTTGGCGAAGACGAAGCCGTTTTGAACGAAGTTTTTGAAGGCAATAAAGATTTGGACTTCTCAGTTGCGTATGAGATTTTGCCAAATGTTGAATTGATGGACTTCAAAAAAATCAAAATTGAACGTCCTATTGTTGAAGCAGACGAGAAAGAAGTCGATGAGCAGTTTAATGCTGTGATCGATCAGAACCGTCCGTTTGAAGCTAAAGACGGCAAAGCTGCCGATGGCGATCGCGTAACAATGTCTTTCTTGGGCAAAGTTGACGGCGAACCATTTGAAGGCGGCCAATCAGATTCAACACCATTGGTGCTTGGTTCTGGCCAGTTTATCCCAGGTTTTGAAGAGCAGCTTGTTGGCTTGAAAAAAGGCGACAAAAAAGTTGTTGAAGTGAAATTCCCTGAGGAATATCGCGCTGAAGACTTGGCTGGTAAGGACGCAACGTTCGACGTTGAAGTGCTTGAGGTGGAAACACCTGCCAAAGTTGAGATCGACGATGAATTCGCCAAAACTCTTGGTTTGGAATCAATTGCACAATTGCGTGAAATGATCACAGACCAGTTGAAAGGCCAGTTGGACGGTTTGACACGTCGTCGCGTGAAGCGGGAAGTTTTGGACGCTTTGGATGAAGCGCACAAATTTGACGTGCCTGAGCAGTTGGTTGACCTTGAGTTTAAAGGCATTTGGGACCGTGTGATGCACGATATCGAGCATCATGGTCGTAGCTTTGAAGATGAAGGCACAACCGAAGAGAAAGCTCGCGAAGAATATCGCGCGATTGCTGACCGTCGGGTGCGTTTGGGCCTCGTGATTGCTGAAATCGGCAATAAAAACGAGATTGAAGTGACCGAAGAAGAACACCAAAAAGCGTTGATCGCGGAAGTGCAGAAATATCCTGGTCAAGAGCAGCAAGTATATGACTATTTCCGTAACAACCAACAAGCTTTGGCTGGCCTTCGTGCGCCAATCTTTGAAGACAAAGTTGTTGATTACGTGATTGAACTGGCTGAAGTGACTGACAAGAAAGTCACCAAAGAAGAATTGATCAAACTGGTTGAAGAGAGCGAAGAAGAAGACCTCGAGCCTCACAACCACGACTAATATCTTTTTCAAGATTTAGTTTGATTGCATTTAGGCCGCCTTCGGGCGGCCTTTTGTTTGTTTGGCAACATGAAGGTTCGCAGAGAAGTTTTGTCGCGTTTGCACCGGCTGTTTTATGATGGAAATAGGCACCGGGAATATGCCAGCATATGGGCGATGAAAACAGAATCACTGAACCTATTGTTGACACCGGATGAAATGGCAGAGGCGGACCGCCTGACCATCCAAAAAGGCGTGCCCGAATTTGAGCTGATGCAAAATGCCGGGCAAGTGGTGGCCGACTATGTGCGCGCCAATTTTTCGCCTTGCACGGTTGGTGTCGTTTCTGGACCTGGCAATAATGGTGGCGATGGGTTTGTTGTGGCCCGCTTGCTGCGCGATTCCGGTTGGTTCGTCAAACTAACGTTCATGGGTGCGCGTGACCGTCTGGGTGAGGCAGCGCGCCAGCATCTGGATCTTTGGGGGGCGGAAGACAGCCCGATCAATGATTTGCTGGATGAGTGTGACCTCCTGATTGATGGGCTTTTCGGCGCTGGTCTGGATCGAGATATTGTTGGTACGTTTGCCGAACTAATAAAGCGGATGAATCGCGCCCGGAAGCCAATTGTGGCCATCGATATGCCAAGCGGGATTGACGGGGCAACTGGTGCCGTCCGCGGTGCGGCCATTCGTGCGGTCGCCAGTGTGAGTTTTTTCCGGTTGAAGCCGGGGCATTTCCTGTTGCCGGGCAAGTCCTATTGCGGTGACGTCCATTTGGGGAAGATTGGCATCTTGGATGCGGTGTTGCCGAGAATAGGCGGGAAAGTTTGGCACAATGGGCCAGATCTTTGGCAGATACCGCCATATGAAGCGCAGGGGCATAAATATAGCCGGGGGCATTGTCTGGTGCTTTCTGGTGACGCGTTGAGCGGTGGCGCGGCGCGATTGAGTGCAATGGCGGCATTGCGCAGCGGGGCCGGGCTTGTGTCGCTATTTGGTGATAAGGCAGCGCTTGAGGTGCAAGCGCACCATGTTACCGAAATTATGCTTAAACCTGCGGCATTGGAAAAGTTGCTGCAAGATGAACGGTTTAACAGCTTGGTTTTGGGGCCGGGCGCTGGCGTGACAAACGCGCTGCGCGATAAGGTCCTGTCGACCATTGCGGCGCAGCGCGGATGTGTGCTAGATGCCGATGCTTTAATGGCGTTTGAGAGTGATCCAAAGTCATTATTCGACCATATTCATAGATATGGTGGCGATAATATCGTGCTGACGCCGCATAGCGGTGAATTTGCCCGTTTGTTTGGTAAAGTGGACGAGGCGGAGAGCAAGATTGAGATGGTGCGCATAGCGGCTGAGGCGAGCGGTGCGCAGGTTCTTTTAAAAGGTGCCGACACGGTTATTGGAGCGCCCGATGGTCGTGTGGTCATAAATTCAAATGCGCCGGCCATTCTGGCAACGGCGGGTTCAGGTGACGTTTTGGCTGGAATTATTGGTGGCATGCTGGCGCGCGGCATGTCCGGGATAGATGCAGCGTGTGCAGGTGCCTTCATTCATGGGGCTTGCGCGCAGGGATTTGGAAAAGAAGGCATGATCGCCTCAGACCTTGTGGCAAAGCTGCCAGAAGTGCTGATGGCGGTGGATAAATAAATTAACCGTGACTTGAATGACTCAGTGTTAGGGCCTATCTCCCGCCTTTACGCTAAGTTAAGACAGGATCATATCTGATCGAAACAATCGATTCGATTGCAAAGAAGGTGGAACGTATGAAAGATCCGATGGATATGTTGACCAACACGCTGGTGCCAATGGTTGTAGAGCAAAGCAACCGTGGGGAGCGTTCTTTTGATATTTTCTCACGCTTGCTGCGTGAGCGCATTATCTTTGTGACCGGACCGGTTGAAGACAATATGGCGTCTTTGATTGTGGCGCAGCTTTTGTTCTTGGAGAGTGAAAACCCCAAGAAAGAGATCGCAATGTATATCAATTCGCCTGGCGGTGTTGTGACAGCTGGATTGTCTATTTATGACACGATGCAGTTTATCCGCCCGAAAATCTCTACCTTGTGTGTAGGTCAGGCCGCTTCAATGGGATCGTTGTTGTTGGCTGCTGGCGACGAGGGCATGCGCGGCGTGTTGCCGAACGCTTCTGTTATGGTGCACCAGCCTTCTGGTGGTTACCAAGGTACGGCAACGGACATTTTGATCCACGCCAAACACACAGAAAACCTCAAGCGCCGCTTGAATGAAATCTATGTGAAGCACACGGGCCAAGATTACGAAACCATCGAGCAGGCGCTTGAGCGTGACAATTTCATGTCCGCCGACGATGCTAAAGAGTTTGGTCTGGTCGATAAAGTTTACGAAAAGCGTGCGGTGCCCAACGAACAATAGGGCGCCCGCCAAATAGGCAAATGGCGGAAAAGGGACACAGTGTGTGCACCGTTTCGCTATTTGCGAGAACGATAGAGAAAAGCTAAGGTATCCAAAACGCTTACGGTTTGTTTATTTGCAAGTGATAGCGTTTTAAAGACATGCTGCTAAAAATGCACATTTAGGAGTGCTTTGATGACAAAAGATAACGGTAACGGCGACAGCGCAAAAAATACGCTTTACTGCTCATTCTGCGGTAAATCCCAGCATGAGGTACGCAAGCTTATTGCCGGGCCAACCGTTTTCATCTGCGATGAGTGCGTTGAGCTGTGTATGGATATTATTCGTGAAGAGAATAAGTCCTCCACAGTTAAGTCCTCCGATGGAGTGATGGCGCCAGCAGAGATTTGTGAAGTGCTCGACGATTACGTGATCGGCCAAGCGCGCGCGAAACGCGTTTTGTCGGTTGCCGTGCACAACCACTATAAACGGTTAAACCACGCCACGAAAAATCAAGACATTGAATTGGCGAAGTCGAATATTTTGCTGATCGGCCCAACAGGTTGCGGTAAAACATATTTGGCGCAGACTTTGGCGCGCATCATTGATGTGCCGTTCACCATGGCTGACGCGACGACTTTGACTGAAGCTGGCTATGTTGGTGAAGATGTTGAAAACATCATTTTGAAACTATTGCAGTCTTCTGACTACAATGTTGAAAAAGCCCAACGCGGCATCGTTTATATCGATGAGGTGGATAAGATTTCTCGTAAATCTGACAACCCATCAATTACACGTGACGTTTCAGGTGAGGGCGTTCAGCAAGCCTTGTTGAAGATTATGGAAGGCACTGTAGCCAGTGTTCCACCGCAAGGCGGGCGCAAGCATCCACAGCAAGAGTTTTTGCAGGTGGATACGACCAACATCCTGTTTATCGTTGGTGGTGCTTTTGCCGGGTTGGAAAAGGTGATTGCCGAACGTGGCGAGCACAGCTCCATCGGGTTTGATGCCGAAGTGAGCGATCCTAAAGATCGTCGTTTGGGCGAGGTTTTTGCTGAAGTTGAGCCAGAAGATTTGGTGAAGTTTGGTTTGATCCCCGAATTTATCGGCCGTTTGCCTGTGATTGCGACTTTGGAAGATTTGGACGAAGGTGCCTTGGTGCAAATTCTGACAGAACCCAAAAACGCCCTTGTGCGCCAATATCAACGTTTGTTCCAAATGGAAGATGTTGAATTGACTTTCCACGAAGATGCCTTGCACGCAATCGCGCGCCAAGCCATTGAGCGGAAGACCGGTGCACGCGGGTTGCGTTCGATCATGGAAGGCATTTTGCTCGACACCATGTATGACCTTCCATCGCTAGAAGGCGTGGAAGAAGTTGTGATCAGCGAAGATGTTGTTGAGGAGAAGGACGCACGTCCCCTCTACATCTATGCGGACCGCAAAGAAGAAGAGCTGGAAGCCGGCGCATAAAGTTTTGTGATTTGGCCCTGCAAAGCACTTGTAGGGCCATCAAAACTTCCTATCTAATAGTATCAATGAGTCTTGGTGCGTCCTTGCAAGGGCGTGGCCATGTTGTGACCCATTGTCGGTCCAGAACAGGATTGATTTTGCCGCTTGTAACAGGGAAATCAATGCTGGTTGATGAAAGGAATAATTATGTCCGAATCCAAGACAACTGAACTTGATTTGGCACCAGGCGAGAGCCGGGTTTATCCGGTTTTACCTTTGCGTGACATTGTGGCATTTCCGGGCATGATCGTGCCGCTATTTGTGGGGCGCGAAAAATCGGTTAAAGCGCTTGAAGAAGTCATGCGCGACGACAAGAATATCTTGGTCGTGACCCAAAAAAGTGCGCAAGAAGATGACCCATCTCCTGAAGATGTGTTTGATGTGGGCACCATTGCCTCTGTGTTGCAACTGCTGAAACTGCCCGATGGCACCGTTAAAGTGCTGATCGAAGGGCTATCGCGTGCAAGCATTGAAGAGTTTGTCCGCACCGACGACTATTATGAAGCCAAAGCCACTGCGATGGAGATGGATGATCATGATGACGTTGAGGCGGAAGCCTTGGCCCGCTCAGCGGTCAATGAGTTTGAAAACTACGTCAAGCTGAACAAAAAAGTATCGCCAGAAGTGGTGGGCGCCGTATCGCAGATCGAAGATCATTCGAAATTGGCAGATACGATCGCATCGCATTTGGCTGTGAAAATCCAAGACAAGCAGGACATTTTGTCGATCACCTCCGTACCGGGCCGTTTGGAACGTGTGTTGGAGTTGATGGAAGGCGAAATCGGTGTTCTGCAGGTGGAAAAACGGATTCGCACGCGCGTGAAGCGCCAGATGGAAAAAACCCAACGCGAGTATTATTTGAATGAGCAGATGAAGGCCATTCAAAAAGAGTTGGGTGATTCTGAAGATGGCACTGACGAGCTGACAGAGCTTGAAGAGCGGATCAAAAAGACAAAATTGTCGAAGGAAGCGAAAGACAAGGCGAAGGCCGAGCTGAAAAAGCTGAAAGCCATGAGCCCAATGTCGGCCGAAGCGACAGTTGTGCGCAACTATCTTGATTGGTTGCTTGGTTTACCTTGGGGCAAAAAGTCCAAAATCAAACGCGATTTGAAGTTTTCGCAAGAGGTTTTGGATGCGGATCACTATGGCCTTGAGAAGGTTAAAGAGCGGATCATTGAATATCTTGCTGTGCAAAGCCGTACGGGCAAGTTGAAGGGACCGATTCTGTGTCTTGTTGGTCCTCCAGGTGTGGGTAAAACCTCACTGGGCAAATCGATTGCCAAGGCAACTGGGCGTGAGTTTGCCCGCATGTCGCTGGGCGGCGTGCGCGATGAGGCCGAGATTCGCGGCCACCGCCGGACCTATATTGGCTCCATGCCGGGCAAGGTGATTCAGTCCATGAAGAAGGTTGGCAAGTCCAACCCGATGTTCTTGCTCGACGAGATCGACAAGATGGGCATGGATTTCCGCGGTGACCCAAGTTCTGCGTTGTTGGAAGTGCTCGATCCAGAGCAAAACAACTCATTTTCTGACCACTATCTCGAAGTCGATTTCGATTTGTCGGACGTGATGTTCATCACAACGGCTAACACGTTGAATATTCCGGGGCCCTTGTTGGACCGTATGGAAATCATTCGCTTGTCTGGTTACACCGAGATCGAAAAGATGGAAATCGCGCGTCAGCATTTGATCTCCGACGCGATTAAAGAGCATGGCCTGGAAACATCTGAGATTGCTTTGCCGGACAAAGGGCTCGAATTCTTGATTCGCCGCTATACGCGTGAAGCGGGTGTGCGGAACTTGAAGCGGGAAATTGCGAACCTGATGCGGAAAGCGGTGACCGAACTGATGATGGATGACAAGAAAAAGTCCATCATGCTCGATGTGGAAAAAATCGAGGAGTATTTGGGACCGCCAAAGCACCGCTATGGCGAAATCGAGCTGGATCCACAAGTTGGCCTGGTCACAGGCCTGGCCTGGACACAGGTGGGCGGCGAAATGCTGACCATCGAAGGCGTGATGACCCATGGTAAGGGCAAAATGACCGTTACCGGCAATTTGAAAGACGTGATGAAAGAATCAATCACTGCCGCGGCGACTTATGTGCGCTCCCGGGCAGTCGATTTTGGCATTGAGCCGCCAAAGTTTGATTCGCATGACATTCACGTGCACGTACCGGAAGGGGCCACGCCAAAAGACGGTCCTTCAGCGGGCATTGGTATGGCCACGGCGATTGTTTCGGTGATGACCGGCATTCCGGTGCGTCACGATGTGGCGATGACTGGTGAGATCACCTTGCGCGGCCGTGTGCTGCCAATCGGCGGCTTGAAAGAGAAGCTGCTGGCGGCATTGCGCGGGGGAATCAAAAAGGTACTGATTCCCGAAGAGAATGTGCGTGACCTTTCTGAAGTGCCAGACATTGTGAAAGAGGGGCTGGAAATTGTCCCTGTGAAGCAAATGGAAGACGCCCTCAAACACGCTCTGGTTGAAGTTCCAGAGCCGATTGAGTGGGACTTTGAGGCGTATGCCGCGAGCAAAAAAGCCGAAAAAGGCGAAGGCACAGGCGTGGTTGCACACTAGTGTTTTCCACAATTTGATGCTTAAGGAGCGGAAAAGGCAACTTTTCCGCTCTTTTTTTGCCTAAAACCGGGCTGAAAGCGCCGGAATTCCTTGCGTTTGGGAAAGAATCGTCAAAAGGTTCATGGCGTATTGCCCGACAAAAGTAAGTCGGGCCAAAAAATGAGGATGGACTAATGAACAAAAATGATTTGGTCGCTGCAACGGCGGAAAAAGCTGGATTGACAAAAGCAGACGCCGCAAGCGCAGTGGACGCTGTTTTCGAAGCGATTACTGGTACATTGAAAAATGGTGACGAAGTTCGCCTGGTAGGCTTTGGTACATTTGCGGTTTCTCACCGTAAAGCCACCAAAGGCCGCAACCCAGCAACTGGCGCTGAAATTGATATTGCAGCGACAAACGTGCCTAAATTCAAGCCTGGTAAACAGCTCAAAGACGCTGTGAACTAGTCTAAGCAAAATTTTTTGCATTTTTTTGAAGGTCTCGGTGAAAATCGAGACCTTTTTTGTTGACGAGGGCGAAAGAACACCTTAAACGATGCATCACCAAACGGGGGGCGGTTAGCTCAGTTGGTAGAGCGCTTCGTTTACACCGAAGATGTCGGGAGTTCGAGTCTCTCACCGCCCACCATTTTGGTTCTTGTCGTGGTTCGGCACTGTTCGCAAAAAGAAATATTTTCTCTTTGAAAACAATGTCATAAAGATTGAAAATGGCGCTTGACACAAAGTGCTTTCAGTTTTAAACCACGCACACTCTTTGACGAGACTTTCTCATTAAAGGGGGTGTAGCTCAGTTGGTTAGAGCGCTGGCCTGTCACGCCAGAGGTCGCGGGTTCGAGTCCCGTCACTCCCGCCACTTTTCAAAAAATCGTTGTATATCACCGCTTGGAACAGTTCGCTGTTTCCGAGACTAATTGACTCTTTTTCGCTTCGCGCCTAAATTTACTGTTAATTAATAAAAAGGTGAGGCGAAATGTTTAAATCAATGATTCTTGCAACAACGATTGTTGCTACCGGAGTGATTGGCGCGTCTGCTGCCGATCCAATTATCTATACACAACCTGCTCCTGTTGTGACATCTTCGACATTTGATTGGGATCGTTTTTATATCGGCCTGAGTGCTGGTGGCATGAATGATGGCACACAATATTTCGGTGTTGGTGGGCTTGCAGGTTTGAATATGCAATCAGGTGATTGGGTGTTCGGTTTGGAAGTGCAGGGCACGGCCTACTATGATGGCGGAGTATACTCAGGCGCTCTCTATGATGTTTTCGGACGCGCGGGCTATCTCGTCGCACCTGAAGCATTGCTCTATGCCACAGGCGGTGTTGTATTCAACAATAGCGGCAATACATTTGCTGGCATTGGCGGCGGCATCGAGTTTGCCGTGCATGACAATGTAACTTTTGGCGGTGAATATACGTACATCACAGATGGTGGCGGTACGAACGGTCACGTATTCGACGCTAAGATGCGTTGGTATTTCAATTAAGCGATAAATTCATTTTATGGCATGTAAAGCCACACTACGATGGGTAGTGTGGCTTTTTTACACTTTGTTAGCCATGAATTGATTTAGCCACATTTCAGACTAATTCCGGTCACCTTTTGCCTGTAGATTTGATTCATAGGTGTTAGGGGATCTCTTACGCGCTATTTTTGCGCGAATTAAATGGAAACTTACGGAACTTTCCCGGTTGCCGTTGCGTTCTTGAGATTAGAACCTATATGCCGAGAGTAACGCTTAAGAGAGCCATGGAGGCAATTATGAGCATTTTGAAGAAAATTTCCATTGCTATGCTAGCATCAGCAGCAATGACGGCAGGCGCGTCCGCAGCGGACCCTGTGATTGATTATACCCCGGCTCCAACAGCTGCGCCTGCATACTCTAATCCAGGCTTTGACTGGAACCGCTTCTATGCGGGTGTGAACGGTGCATATGTAAATGCAGCATCAGACGTTTGGGGCATTGGTGCCATTGCCGGTATGAACACACAGTTCGACGAAATGGTTTTCGGTTTCGAAGTTGGCGCACAAGCCAACTATGATGGCGGCACATATTATGGTGCTCAGTATGACCTGACAGGTCGCGCTGGTTACCTCGTATCTGACGATGTGTTGCTCTATGCTGTTGGTGGTATTGGCCATCACTTCGGCGACGCGGTAGGCATCCTCGGTGGTGGTATCGAGTTTGCTGTTTCTGACGATGTGACGATTGGTTCTGAATACAACTGGTCAGTTTACAGCGGCGGTACATCAAGCCACGCGATTGACGCGAAAGCACGTTGGTACTTCAACTAAGCTGAAGTGCACAACACAGTGTTCGAGAGAGCGTTCCGTTTTGGAGCGCTCTTTTTTTATGAGTGAAAAAGTCCAGTTTTTAAAACTATTTACGATGCTTGCCTTATTTGATTTGAATGAGGAGATAAATTAAAAATTTGAAGCCAAAGCCCTTGAAACACGTAAGGTGTTGGCGTAAGCCGTACCAAATCGAAGTTTCGGCTCCATTTTGTGAGTCTGGCTTGTGACAAATTCTTTGGCTGGGTTTCAGCTGTCAAAAAAGGCAAGGCAATTATGACCGAATTGCTCTCTCAGTATCTGCCCGTGATCATATTTGTTGGTTTATCCGCAGTGATCGGTTTGGCACTTTTGGTTGCTCCCTTCATTATCGCCGTTAAACGTCCCGACCCTGAAAAGGTGTCTGCGTATGAATGTGGTTTTGAAGCGTTTGATGATGCGCGGATGAAATTTGATATCCGCTTCTATCTGGTGGCCATTTTGTTCATCATTTTTGATTTGGAAGTTGCGTTCCTGTTTCCTTGGGCCGTCGCATTTAAAGATGTTGGCTGGTTCGGCTTTTGGGCCATGATGATCTTCTTGGGTGTTTTGACCATTGGCTTTATTTATGAATGGCGCAAAGGGGCTTTGGAATGGGATTAGACAATAATTCGACTTTGGTGTCTTCGCAGCCAAAAGGTATTATCGATCCAAAGACTGGTAAGCCAGTCGGGGCTGATGATCCGTTCTTTCTAGATGTGAATGATCAGCTGGCCGATAAGGGCTTTTTGGTCACGTCAACCGACGAGTTGATCAACTGGGCGCGTACAGGTTCCCTAATGTGGATGACATTTGGTCTTGCCTGTTGTGCCGTTGAGATGATGCACATGTCTATGCCGCGTTATGATGCGGAGCGTTTTGGCTTTGCGCCGCGCGCATCCCCGCGTCAATCCGACGTGATGATCGTTGCTGGCACGTTGACGAACAAGATGGCGCCTGCGTTGCGCAAGGTCTATGACCAAATGCCGGAACCGCGTTATGTGATCTCTATGGGGTCCTGCGCGAATGGCGGCGGCTATTATCACTATTCTTATTCTGTTGTGCGCGGTTGTGATCGTGTGGTGCCAGTGGACATTTATGTGCCTGGTTGCCCACCAACAGCCGAAGCCTTGCTGTATGGCGTTTTGCTTTTGCAAAAGAAGCTCCGCCGTACCGGCACCATTGAGCGATAAGGGGCAGGGGGCAAATGGATTCTTCCCTTTCAGAACTTGGCGATTATATCAGCGCGAAACTGCCGGAAGCTGTGCAATCAGTTGAAGGCAATTTTGGTGAGTTGACGCTAAACATTGCCGCAGATTCAATTGTGGATGTTGCGCGCCTGCTGCGTGATGACAGCCAATGTCAGTTCAGCTGCATTATTGATATTTGTGGCGTTGATTATCCACAGCGTGTCGAGCGGTTCGACGTGGTTTACCACTTTTTGAGCCCAACTCAGAACTTGCGCATTCGCGTTAAGCTGAAAACAGACGAAGACACACCAGTGGCTTCAATCTGTGAAGTTTATCCTGGTGCGGATTGGTTCGAGCGCGAAGCCTACGATATGTATGGCATTTTGTTTGTGAATCACCCGGAACTGCGCCGTTTGCTGACTGATTATGGCTTTGAAGGGTTTCCTTTGCGCAAAGACTTCCCGCTCACCGGCTTTGTCGAGGTGCGCTACAATGAAGAGTTGCAGCGCGTTGTGTATGAGCCTGTGAAGCTGACACAAGAATTCCGCTCATTTGACTATTTGTCACCTTGGGAAGGCACCGACTATGTGCTGCCTGGTGATGAAAAGGCGCAAGGTTGAGGATCATATTATGAGCGAAGCGCAACTTAGAAATTTCAACATCAACTTTGGCCCGCAACACCCGGCAGCGCACGGTGTGTTGCGTTTGGTGCTTGAGCTGGACGGTGAAGTTGTTGAGCGGGTTGACCCGCATGTGGGCTTGTTGCACCGCGGCACTGAAAAGCTGATCGAGCACAAAACCTATTTGCAGGCTGTGCCTTATTTTGATCGGCTTGACTATGTGGCGCCGATGAACCAGGAGCACGCTTTTGCTTTGGCAGTTGAGCGTTTGCTGGGCATCACAGTGCCAAAACGTGGTCAGTTGATCCGCGTGCTTTATTCTGAAATCGGGCGGATTTTGAACCATTTGCTGAACGTGACAACCCAAGCGATGGACGTTGGCGCGTTGACACCACCGCTTTGGGGCTTTGAAGAGCGCGAAAAGCTGATGGTGTTTTATGAGCGTGCTTGTGGCGCGCGCATGCACGCAGCTTATGTGCGGCCTGGTGGTGTGCACCAGGATTTGCCGCCTGAGCTGATCGACGATATCGAAGCATGGTGTGATCCATTTTTGGATGTTCTCGACGATATTGAAGGCCTTTTGACCGACAACCGTATCTTCAAACAGCGGAACGTGGATATCGCCACCGTGAAGTTGGAAGATGCTTGGGCTTGGGGCTTTTCTGGCGTGATGGTGCGTGGTTCTGGTGCAAAATGGGATTTGCGCAAGAGCCAGCCCTACGAATGCTATGACGAGATGGAATTCGATATTCCGATCGGGAAAAATGGCGATTGTTATGACCGCTATTTGGTGCGCATGGAAGAAATGCGCGAGTCAGTGAAAATTATGCGCCAATGCATTGATAAATTGCGTTCGCCTGATGGGCAGGGGCCAATTTCGTCAATCGACGGCAAGATTGTGCCGCCCAAACGCAGTGAGATGAAGCAATCAATGGAAGGCTTGATCCACCATTTTAAGCTCTACACGGAAGGCTACAAAGTGCCTGAAGGTGAAGTTTATGCGGCGGTGGAAGCGCCTAAAGGCGAGTTTGGGGTCTATTTGGTGTCTGATGGCAGCAACAAGCCCTATCGCTGTAAAATTCGAGCGCCCGGGTTTGCGCATATGTCGGCCATGGACTTTTTGAGCCGTGGTCATATGTTGGCTGACGTTTCAGCCATTATTGGTACACTTGATATCGTTTTCGGCGAGGTAGATCGCTAATGTCAGTTCGTCGTCTCGCAGAAGATAAAGTTCAACCGCAAGAATTTGCGTTTAATGCCGACAATAAGAAGTGGGCAAAGCAAACCATTGCGAAATATCCAAAAGGCCGCCAGCAATCTGCTGTGATCCCGCTATTGATGCGGGCGCAGGACCAAGATGGTTGGGTGACCAAGGCTGCCATTGAACATGTCGCTGACATGTTGGAGATGCCTTACATCCGCGTGTTGGAAGTGGCGACCTTCTATACCCAATTCCAATTGAAACCGGTGGGCACCAAAGCACACATTCAAGTGTGTGGCACAACGCCATGCATGTTGCGCGGCTCAGAAGACTTGATCAAAGTTTGTAAAAGCAAGATCAATGAGAAGCCGTTTGAAACCAATGAGAGCGGCACGCTTTCATGGGAAGAAGTGGAATGCTTGGGCGCATGTGTGAACGCGCCAATGGCGATGGTGTTTAAAGACACTTATGAAGATTTGACGCCTGAACGTTTCGAAGAAATGATCGATGAGTTTGAGGCGGGCAAGGACGTGAAAACTGGCCCACAGATCAACCGTCAGTTTGCCGCGCCGGAAGGCGGGCATGTAACATTGACGGATGTACCTGCAAAAGCCACTAAAGCGCGCAAACCTGCGGCAAAGCCAGCGTCAAATACAGCACCGAAGCCAACAGCCAAGCAGAAAGCTGAAGAGCCAGGCGCGAAAGTAAAAACGCCAAGCAAGACAGCGAAGAAAGCAGCGGCAAAGGCTGACGATGCTGAAATGAAGACACCTTTGTTCGAGGCACCTGAAGGACAAAAAGACGATTTGAAATTGATCTCAGGTGTTGGCCCAGTGCTTGAAGGCAAGCTGAATGATTTGGGCATTACCACATATCAACAAGTGGCAAAGCTGACCAAAAAGCAGATCGCAGAAGTCGATGATCGTTTGAGCTTTAAGGGTCGGATTGAACGCGATGATTGGAAAGCACAAGCCAAGGCTTTGGCCAAAGGTGGTGCTGACGAATATCGCAAAGTCTTTGGTAAGGATCCACGCTAATGGCTGAACGTTTCATGGGCATTGAGTTGAACGCGAGAAACATCATGTTGGCGATTGCCTTCATGGTGGGCACCTATATCTCGATCCGTTTGATTGCATTTTTTGCAGCTTTTCTCACCAACGGTATTTTTGGCCTGGTGGTTAGCGCAGCGATCGGATTGGTGTTGTTTTATGCATTTATGCGGGGGCGTCGATAATGCTGACAGATAAAGACCGCATTTTTACCAACCTTTACGGGTTTGAAGATTGGGGCCTTGAGGGCGCGCAAAAGCGTGGCGCTTGGTCACAAACCAAAAGCTTCATTGATAAAGGCCGGGATTGGATCACCGAAGAGGTGAAGGGATCCGGCTTGCGTGGTCGCGGCGGCGCTGGCTTCCCCACTGGTTTGAAGTGGAGCTTTATGCCCAAGCAAAATGATGGTCGGCCCCACTATCTGGTGGTGAATGCTGACGAATCAGAGCCAGGCACCTGTAAAGACCGCGAAATTATGCGCCACGATCCGCATCACCTTGTGGAAGGGTGCTTGTTGGCTGGCCGCGCGATGGACGCGCATGCTGCTTATATTTATGTGCGCGGCGAATTTGTGCGCGAACGTGAACGGCTGCAAGCGGCTGTTGACCAGGCGTATGAAGCCAAATTGATCGGCAAAAACAATGTGCATGGTTGGGATTTCGATATCATCGTGCACCATGGCGCTGGCGCTTATATTTGCGGCGAGGAAACAGCATTGCTGGAGAGCCTTGAAGGCAAGAAGGGCCAACCACGGTTGAAGCCTCCATTCCCTGCGGGCATGGGGCTTTATGGTTCGCCAACCACTGTGAACAACGTGGAATCAATTGCCGTTGTTCCGGAAATTTTGCGCCGCGGTGGTTCTTGGTTTGCAGGGCTTGGCCGAGAGAACAACACAGGTTCAAAATTGTTCTGTGTTTCTGGCCACGTCAATCAGCCGGCGACATTTGAAGAAGAAATGGGCATCAGCTTTGGCGAATTGATCGACAAGCATTGCGGTGGCATTCGCGGCGGTTGGGACAATTTGCTGGCGGTTATCCCCGGCGGCTCTTCTGTGCCTTGTGTGCCTGGTGACAAAATGCGTGATGCGATCATGGATTTTGATGGGCTGAAAGAAGTTGGGTCTTCATTGGGCACCGCAGCGGTGATCGTGATGGATAAATCAACCGACATTATCGCAGCGATTGCGCGGCTTTCCTATTTCTACAAGCACGAAAGCTGTGGTCAGTGCACTCCATGTCGTGAGGGCACCGGCTGGATGTATCGTGTGATGGAACGCATGGTGCGTGGCGAAGCGCAAAAGCGTGAAATTGATATGCTGTTTGAAGTGACCAAGCAGGTTGAAGGACACACAATTTGTGCGTTGGGCGATGCGGCAGCATGGCCAATTCAAGGGTTGATCCGTAATTTCCGTCCGGAAATTGAAGCGCGGATTGATCAATATACGCACAATGCGAAAGCAGAAGGTGCTGTGCCTTCTGTTGCAGCGGAATAAGGCGGCAAGAGCATGGCCAATATTAAAGTAGACGGTAATGAAATTGAGGTCCCAGATCACTACACGCTGATGCAAGCGTGTGAGGAAGCTGGTGCTGAAATTCCACGTTTTTGTTATCACGAGCGTCTTTCTGTGGCGGGCAACTGCCGCATGTGCCTTGTGGAAGTGAAGGGTGGCCCCCCAAAGCCGGCGGCTTCCTGCGCCATGAGCGTGCGCGATTTGCGCCCCGGGCCAGAAGGGCAACCGCCAGAAGTGTTCACCAACACACCGATGGTGAAAAAGGCACGCGAAGGCGTGATGGAATTTTTGCTGATCAACCACCCGCTGGATTGTCCGATTTGTGACCAGGGCGGCGAGTGCGATTTGCAAGACCAGGCCATGGCTTACGGCATGGACAATTCGCGCTATCAGGAAAATAAGCGCGCGGTGGAAGACAAATATATCGGGCCATTGGTGAACACCATCATGACCCGCTGTATTCACTGTACACGTTGTGTGCGGTTCACCACCGAAGTGGCTGGCATTTCTGAGCTTGGCCTGATCGGCCGTGGTGAAGACGCAGAAATCACCACCTATCTTGAGCAGGCGATGACATCAGAGCTGCAAGGCAATGTGATTGACCTTTGTCCCGTTGGTGCGTTGACCTCCAAGCCTTATGCCTTCCAAGCGCGGCCTTGGGAACTGAACAAGACCGAAAGCATCGATGTGATGGACGCGGTTGGTTCTAACATTCGTGTGGATAGCCGTGGCCGTGAAGTGATGCGCGTGATGCCACGTGTGAACGAAGCGATCAATGAAGAGTGGATTTCAGATAAGACACGCTTCATTTGGGATGGCTTGAAATCACAACGTCTCGACAAAGTTTACGTGAAAAAGAACCGCAAGTTGCAGGCTTCCGATTGGAATGACGCATTTGCGACCATCGCTCGCGCGGTGAAAAAAGCTGATCCAGCGAAAATCGGCGCGTTGGCCGGCGACTTGGCTGGTGCTGAAGAAATGTATGCTTTGAAGTCCATGTTGACCGCAATCGGCGTGAAAAACTTTGATTGTCGTCCAGTTGGTTCGGTAATCGAACCTTCCAAGGGCCGTGCAAGCTACATCATGAATGCAGGCATTGCTGGCATAGAAGATGCGGACGCGATTTTGATCGTGGGCAGTGACCCGCGCAAAGAAGCCTCGCTCGTCAATGCCCGTATCCGCAAAGCGTGGCGCCAAAACGGCACCCCAATCGCGGTGATCGGCGAAAATGCTGATCTGAAATATGATTACGCCTATTTGGGCACTGGCACCGAAGCCTTGGCGGCTTTGGCCGCAGGCGACGACAAGTTTGCCAAAGTGTTGAGCAAGGCGAAACGCCCCATGATTATTGTGGGCGAGGGCGCATTGAGTGGCGCAACTGCTAAAGATGTCTTGGCCTTGAGTGCACAGATCGCTTCTGACAATGGCGCATTGAGCGACGAATGGAACGGCTTTGCAGTGTTGCACAATGCAGCCGGTCGTGTTGGAGGCCTGGATGTGAGCTTTGTGCCTGAGCGTGGCGGCATGGATGCGGCGAAGATGCAGGCAGCTGGCAAAAAAGGCGACATGGATGTCGTGTTCTTGTTGGGGGCAGATAGCTACGACCTCAGCGCCTATGAGGATGCGTTTGTTGTTTATATCGGTTCGCACGGTGATCGCGGTGCCCATGCGGCAGATGTGATTTTGCCGGGCTCCGCTTACACCGAAAAAAGCGTGACCTATGTGAACACAGCAGGCACCGTGCAGCGCACGAACCGCGCTGTGTTTGGGCCGGGCGACGCCAAAGAGGATTGGGCGATTTTGCGGGCTTTGAGCGCACATTTGGGTGCAACCTTGCCGTTCGACAATCTCAACCAACTGCGTGCAGCGCTTTATGCTGATGTGCCGCATTTGGCTGTTGTTGAGGGCCCCGTGGAAACAAAGGCTGCAGATGTGGCCAAACTGGCGAAAGTGCCAGCGAAGATTAAACCCGGTGCTTTGGGTTCACCGATTGAAGATTTCTATTTGACCAATCCGATTGCACGGGCATCCAAAGTGATGGCCGAATGTTCGCAATTGGCACTTGGGCAAGTTAAAGAAGCTGCGGAGTAGGGGCTGAATTATGGATTGGTTACTCCCATCACTTGATTATTTGCTCGGCGTGCCCTTTTTGGGGTTGGGCGAACAAATCGGGTTTGTTTGGAAGGCACTTTTGCTGCTGGTAACGTTGTTGGTGTTTGTGGCCTATGTGCTGCTGGCTGACCGTAAAATCTGGGCGGCTGTGCAAATCCGTCGTGGTCCCAACGTGGTTGGTGCCTTTGGTTTGCTGCAAAGCTTTGCCGATTTGCTGAAATTTGCGTTTAAGGAACCCCTTATTCCGGCCGGTTCGGACAAAGTTGTGTTCTTGTTGGCGCCATTCATCACCGTGTTGGTCTCGCTTGCGGCTTGGGCCGTGGTGCCGATTGACGAAGGCTGGGCGATGGCCGACATCAATGTGGGCGTGCTTTACATCCTGGCGATTTCCTCGCTCGGTGTTTATGGCGTCATCATGGGTGGTTGGGCCTCCAACTCGAAATATCCGTTCTTGGGCGCGCTGCGGTCTGCCGCGCAAATGGTGTCTTACGAAGTCTCGATTGGTTTTGTGATCATCACTGTGTTGCTTTGTGTTGGGTCGCTGAACCTGACCGACATTGTACATGCGCAGCAAGAAATGGGCTTGGCACACATGTTGGGCGTACCTTGGTTGTCATTCCTCAACTGGTTCTGGCTGCCTTTGTTCCCGATGTTCATCATCTTCTTTATTTCGGCGCTGGCTGAGACAAACCGTCCGCCATTTGATTTGCCGGAAGCGGAATCTGAGTTGGTTGCTGGTTTCATGGTGGAATATGGTTCCACCCCTTACATGATGTTCATGTTGGGTGAATATGTGGCCATCGTGTTGATGTGTGCGCTTACAACAATCCTGTTTATGGGTGGGTGGCTGCCGCCAATCGATGCAGCGCCGTTCAACTGGATCCCTGGTGCGGTTTGGTTCGTTTTGAAGACCTCACTGGTGTTCTTCATGTTTGCGATGGTGAAGGCTTTTGTGCCGCGCTATCGCTATGACCAATTGATGCGTTTGGGCTGGAAAGTATTCTTGCCGATTTCCATCGTAATGATTTTCGTCGTGGCCTTTGTGCTTCAGCTGACAGGCTGGGGTTGGCACGGCGGAATGGCTTAAGGAGAAACGACACATGCGAGCAATTCAGTTTCTCAATTCGCTTTTGCTGAGAGAGTTTGTTTCGACATTCTTTCTGGCAATGCGTTATTTCTTCAAACCGAAGCCAACCATCAACTACCCGTTTGAAAAAGGGCCAGTAAGCCCACGTTTTCGCGGTGAGCATGCGTTGCGCCGCTATCCCAACGGGGAAGAGCGCTGCATTGCCTGCAAATTGTGTGAAGCGATTTGTCCGGCACAAGCGATCACCATTGAAGCTGGCCCGCGCCAGAACGATGGCACGCGCCGCACGGTACGGTACGACATCGACATGGTGAAGTGCATCTATTGCGGCTTTTGCCAGGAAGCGTGTCCGGTGGATGCGATTGTGGAAGGGCCAAACTTTGAATTTGCGACTGAAACCCGCGAAGAGCTTTATTTCGACAAGGAGAAGCTTTTGGAAAATGGTGACCGTTGGGAACGTGAGATTGCTGCCAATCTCGCTGCCGACGCGCCATATCGCTAGGAGCTTGATGATATGACCCTTCAACTTGCATTTTTCTATTTGTTTGCAACGGTGGCGATCATCTCTGCAGTGATGGTGATTTCCTCGCGGAATCCAGTGCACTCTGTGCTGTTTTTGATCCTCGCCTTTGTGAATGGTGCTGGCATTTTCATGCTGGCGGGCGCTGAGTTTTTGGCGCTGTTGCTCATCGTTGTCTATGTGGGCGCGGTGATGGTGCTGTTCCTGTTTGTGGTGATGATGCTGGATGTAGACTTCGCCCAGTTGCGCCAGGGCATTTTGCAATATGCGCCCGTCGGTGCCTTGATTGGCGGCGTGTTGCTGATTGAGCTTATTCTGGTGGCCGGGTCATTTGTGGTGACCCCGGAGGTGGCGAGCTCGAGCGCGGTGCCATTTGTGGAGGGCATGTCCAACACCGAAGCTTTGGGCAACATGCTTTACACCCGCTACGTCTATTTGTTTGAAGCTGCCGGGCTGATTTTGTTGGTGGCGATGATCGGGGCAATTGTGTTGACGCTGAAGCATAAACCAAATGTGAAGCGGCAAGATATTAATGCGCAGGTTGCGCGCAAACGCGAAGATGCTGTCGAAGTTGTCAGCGTCGAGAGCGGCAAAGGGATTTAATTGGGGGCCTAAATGATACCGGATATCGGACTTGGTCATTTTCTGACCGTGGCGGCCATTTTGTTTACGCTTGGCGTATTTGGCATATTTCTGAATCGTAAGAATGTGATCATCATTCTCATGTCAGTGGAATTGATCCTTTTGGCAGTGAATATCAATTTTGTGGCGTTCAGCGCCCACCTACAAGACATGGCTGGCCAAGTGTTCGCTTTGATGATTTTGACCGTTGCGGCGGCCGAAGCGGCGATTGGTTTGGCGATCCTTGTGGTGTTCTATCGTAACCGTGGCTCCATTGCCGTGGACGATGTCAACGTGATGAAGGGTTAATGACGATGTATCATGCCATTCTCTTTCTCCCGTTGATTGGGGCCTTGGTGGCTGGGCTTTTGGGCCGGTCCATCGGGCACAAGGCGGCTGAATATCTGACCACAGGTTTGTTGATGGTTTCAGCGCTGTTGTCCTGGGTTGTGTTTGCAGGGATCTTTTTTGGTTCCGGTGGCGAAGCGGCGCACGGTGCAGAGACGGCTGCCGACCACGGCTTTATGGCGGCGGAAGCGGTCAAGATCACTTTGTTCCGTTGGATCGATACCGGTGGGCTGGATCTTTACTGGATGATCCGCGTGGATACGCTGACCGCGGTGATGCTGGTGGTTGTGACCACTGTGTCGTCTTTGGTGCACCTTTATTCGATCGGCTATATGCATGAAGATCCCCACCGGGCACGCTTCTTTGCTTATTTGTCACTCTTTACATTCGCGATGTTGATGCTGGTGACGGCCGATAACTTCCTGCAAATGTTCTTTGGGTGGGAAGGCGTTGGCTTGGCGTCATATTTGTTGATTGGCTTCTGGTATCAAAAGCCAAGCGCCAATGCGGCGGCAATGAAAGCCTTTATCGTCAACCGTGTGGGTGACTTTGGCTTTATCCTCGGCATCTTTGCCGCTGTGATGATGCTGGGGACCATTGATTTCGACACGGCGTTTGCACATGTGGCGGACATGGATGGGCAGACCATCAACTTCCTTTGGGGCCAATGGGACGCGATGACCGTGATCTGCTTGCTGTTGTTCCTCGGGGCGATGGGTAAATCGGCTCAGTTCCTGCTGCACACTTGGTTGCCGGACGCGATGGAGGGCCCGACACCTGTTTCGGCCTTGATCCACGCGGCGACCATGGTGACAGCTGGTGTGTTTATGGTGGCGCGTTTGTCGCCCATGTTTGAAGCCTCTCCAACTGCATTGACCGTTGTGACAGTGATTGGCGCGATTACAGCGTTCTTCGCGGCGACTGTTGGCTTGGTGCAGAATGATATTAAGCGCGTGATTGCTTATTCAACCTGTTCGCAGCTTGGCTATATGTTTGTGGCACTTGGGGTAGGGGCTTATTCAGCTGGTATTTTCCACCTGTTCACACACGCTTTCTTTAAAGCCTTGTTGTTCTTAGGGGCTGGTTCGGTGATCCATGCGATGCACCACGAGCAAGACATGCGCAAAATGGGTGGCATTAAAAACAAGGTGCCCGTGACCTATTGGATGATGATGATCGGGACGTTGGCGCTGACCGGTGTTGGCTTGCCGTTCCATCTTGTCTCTGATGCGTTGCCAAATCTCGGCTTTGCTGGCTTCTTCTCTAAAGATGCCATTATTGAAGCCGCTTACGGCGCGCACACAGAAGCTGGGAACTTCGCGTTCTACCTGCTGGTGATCGCAGCCTTGTTCACAAGTTTCTATTCATGGCGCTTGGTGCATTTGACCTTCCACGGCAAGACACGCGCGTCAAAAGAAGTTTTTGACCATGCGCATGAGAGCCCGAATGTCATGCTGATCCCACTTTATGTGTTGGCAGTTGGCGCGGTGCTTTCAGGTATTGTGTTCTATGACAGCTTCTTTGGCCATGCCGATCACGTTCAAGCCTTCTTCCTTGGTTCAATTGTTGTGGATGCAGAAATCATCGATGCGGCGCACCATGTGCCAACTTGGGTGAAGCTATCGGCAACATTTGCGATGATCATCGGCTTTATCATGGCCTGGTGGTTCTACATCTCAAAACCAGATTTGCCGAAGGCATTGGCGAAACAGCATTCAGGGCTTTATGCCTTCTTGCTCAACAAATGGTACTTCGATGAACTGTATGACTTCATCTTTGTGCGTCCGGCCAAATGGCTTGGCCGCGTGTTGTGGCGCGGGTTTGATGACTGGTTCGTCGATGGTGTGATTGTTGGTGGCTTGGCCCGGCGCGTTAAAGACGTGACCAACCAAGTTGTAAGACTGCAATCTGGCTATCTTTATCACTATGCATTGGCAATGCTGATTGGTGTTGCCGCACTGATTACCTGGGCGATTGCTGCAGGGGGCCTACTCGGATGAATATTATAAATAACAACATCCTATCGATTCTGACTTTCCTGCCGTTGGTCGGTGTCTTTTTCCTATTGATTGTGCCGGGCAATGACGATCTGGCCAAAAACAATATGCGCCGGATTGCGCTGGCCACCACTTTGGTGACCTTCGTGTTCTCGCTGGTGATGTGGGCCATGTTTGACTCCACAAATCCTGGCTTCCAGTTTGTGCAAAATCACAGCTGGATTGGCGATGATGTCATCGGCTACCGCATGGGCGTTGATGGGATTTCGATCCTGTTCATCGTTTTGACCGGACTGTTGATGCCAATGTGTGTGTTGGCCAGTTGGGAATCTGTTCAGAACCGGGTTCGCGAATATATGGTGGCCTTCCTGATCCTCGAATTCTTGATGATCGGGGTGTTCGCCACGCTTGATTTGGCCATGTTCTATGTCTTCTTTGAAGGCGGCTTGATCCCCATGTTCCTGATTATCGGGATTTGGGGCGGCAAGAAGCGTATTCAAGCGAGCTACAAGTTCTTCTTCTATACTTTCATTGGTTCGGTGCTGATGCTGTTGGCTGTGATGGCCATGTATTGGCAGGCGGGTACGTTGGATATCGCCAAACTGTTGCAGTTCGAATTCTCCTCGGAATCGCAATATTGGTTATGGCTAGCCTTCTTTGCTTCACTTGCTGTGAAAATGCCGATGTGGCCATTCCACCGTTGGTTGCCAGAAGCGCACGTTGAAGCGCCAACTGCGGGTTCTGTGATCTTGGCGGCGATCTTGCTGAAAATGGGTGGCTACGGGTTCTTGCGGTTCTCGTTGCCGATGTTCCCAGAAGCATCAGCCTATTTCTCGAACTTTGTGTTTGTGCTGTCGATCGCGGCGATCATCATCACCTCTTTGGTGGCGTTGGTTCAAGAAGACATTAAAAAGCTGATTGCTTATTCATCTGTGGCGCATATGGGCTATGTGACCATGGGTATTTTCGCCGGCAATATGCTGGGCATCCAAGGCGCGATCTTCCAAATGATTTCGCACGGGATTGTGTCGGGCGCGTTGTTCCTGTGCGTCGGGGTGATCTATGACCGGATGCACACGCGCCGGATTGATGCCTATGGCGGCCTGGTTGAACGTATGCCGAAATATGCCTTTGCCTTTATGGTGTTCACCATGGCCAATGTTGGCCTACCGGGCACCAGCGGCTTTGTTGGCGAATTCCTGGTTTTGATGGGGATTTTCCAAGTGAACACTTGGGTGGCCTTTGGTGCCGCGTTTGGTGTGATCTTGTCCGCAGGTTACGCGCTTTGGCTATACCGCCGTGTGATTTTCGGCGTATTGGAAAAAGAGAATTTGAAAGCGATTTTGGACATGAATCCGCGCGAAATGGCGGTGATTGTGCCCTTGATCATTCTCACGATCTTTTTCGGTTTCTATCCAGCACCAATTTTGGATGCGACAGCCGCTTCAGTGGAGCAGTTGGTCAACCAATATCAAATGAGCCTGGGGCAAATCGGCGTCCTTGCCGACGTTGCGCACTAGGGGGATATAATGAATTCTGATTTGACTTCTTATCTAGATCTTGCTCCAGCCATTCCTGAATTGATGCTGGCGATCGGGGCGATCGTTTTGCTGATGGTTGGTGTGTTCACTTCATCTAAAAACGCGAACCAAATTGTTCTTGGCATTGCAATGAGCCTTTTGGCACTCGCCGCAATAGCTGCAGTGGCGCTTCCTGCGGATGGCGTGTTGTTCAATGGTGCTTTCGTGCAGGACGCGTTTGCACGCTTCATGAAAGTGCTGGTGTTGATCGGGTCGGCCTTTGCTCTCGCGATCTCGGTCTACAGCGCGGATGAGCACAGGCTGAACAAGTTCGAATATCCGGTGTTGGTGATTTTGGCCACGCTCGGCATGTTGATGATGATCTCAGCCAACGATCTGATTTCATTGTATGTCGGCCTTGAATTGCAATCCTTGTCACTTTACGTGATCGCAGCGTTTAAGCGCGATTCCAGCAAAGCGACGGAAGCGGGCTTGAAGTATTTTGTGCTTGGCGCATTGTCTTCCGGTATGCTGCTTTACGGTGCCTCCATGGTTTATGGCTTTACCGGCCATACACAGCTAGACGAAATTGCCCGGGCGATCTCACTCGGCGAGCCCTCACTGGGCTTGATTGTCGGCCTTGTGTTTGTGATGGCAGGGTTGGCGTTTAAAGTTTCAGCGGTGCCGTTCCACATGTGGACGCCAGACGTTTACCAAGGTGTACCCACACCGGTGACAGCTTTCTTTGCTTCCGCTCCAAAAGTGGCCGCGATGGCCCTGTTTGTGCGGGTGGTGTTTGATGCGTTTGAGCCAATCTCGAAAGATTGGCAGCAAATTGTGATTTTCGTTTCAATTGCTTCGATGGTGCTAGCCGCTTTCGCTGCGATTGGCCAGAAGAACATCAAACGCTTGATTGCCTATTCATCTATCGGCCATGTGGGCTTTGCGTTGGTCGGGCTTTCTGCCGGGTCGCAAATTGGCGTGGAAGGCGTTGCCGTTTATATGGCGATCTACCTGACCATGACCCTTGGTTTGTTCGCCTGTATCCTGGCGTTGAAGAATGACGAAGGCTATGTGGAAAACATTGATGACTTGGCGGGCTTGGCCCAATCGCGCCCATTTGTGGCAGCGGGTATGGCCATCATCATGTTCTCTTTGATTGGCTTGCCGCCATTGGCCGGGTTCTTCGCCAAGTGGCAAGTGTTCCTTGCTGCAATTGAAGCGCAATTGTTTGTGTTGGCGGTGATCGGTGTGTTGGCCAGTGCGGTGAGTGCGTTCTATTACCTGCGTGTGATCAAAGTGATGTATTTCGATGAAGTTGTGCATCAATTTGAAGAGTCAGCGCTTGCCCTTCGCCTTATCATTGCGATTTCAGGCTTTTTGATCGTGACCTATTATTTCACCCTCGGTGTGCCGTTGACCCAGTGGGCGCAAACAGCAGCGGGTAGCCTCTTTTAGTGGTTAGCCTTGGTGAACGTGCCCGCTTGGATGGATTTCAGCTACGGCATGTGCCGACGATAGGATCCACCAGCGCCACATTGATGCAAGACGCTTTAAACGGGGCCATTGGCCCCGTTTGGCTTGTGGCTGACCAACAAGAGGACGGCAAGGGAAGGCGCGGGCGCTTTTGGCACTCGCCGCCGGGGAACCTTTATTCCTCTTTGCTGTTGACTGAACCGGCGCCAAGTGAATATGTGGCTCAATTGTCGTTTGTGATGGCGCTGGCGCTTTATGATGCGGTTTGTGCCGTCGCAGCGGCGCAAAGCGTGGATGGCCTTACCATTGAGTTGAAATGGCCAAATGATCTGATGATCAATGGCAAAAAGTGCGCCGGATTATTGCTGGAAGGCGGTATGAAGGGGCAAAGCCGATTTGTGGTGATCGGAATGGGCGTAAATCTCGCATTTCACCCGGATCAATCCAACCACCCGGCGAGTGACTTTGCATCCCTGGGGCTGAATACGTCGCCGGCCCATTTTTTTGCTTTTCTGTCCGATGCCGTTGCCCAACGGTTGGGGCAGTGGGCGCGTGGCAATAATTTTGCCGAAATTCGAGCCGATTGGCTTTCCCATGCGTATAAGATGGGAGAAGTCATGCGGATTAATGCCAATGCGGAAAGCTATGAAGCGCGACTTGAAGGGGTGGACCCGACAGGTGGATTGATTGTTGATCATATGGGTCGACAGCGCATCGTGACCGCCGGCGAGATATTCAATTTGTAATGGAAGTTTGATTTTATGCAGGACCAGTTGGTTTTTGTCCCTTTAGGCGGCGTTGGCGAGATCGGTATGAATTTCGGTCTTTACGGCTTTGGCGCGCCGGACAACCGGAAATGGTTGATTGTTGATTGTGGTCTGACCTTTGCTGGCCCGGATTTGCCCGGCATCGAGCTGGTGATGCCTGATTTGCGGTTTTTGGAAGATGAAGCCGACAATATTGTCGGCATGGTGCTGACCCACGCGCACGAAGACCATTATGGCGGCGTGATGGATCTTTGGCCGCAGTTGGAATGCGATGTCTATGCCTCGCCTTTTGCGGCAGCGATGCTGAAAGCGAAAGGGCGCTCCAACAATTTTGGCTATGAAGTGCCGGTCAAAATTGTGCAGCAAGGGGACACATTTGAACTTGGACCGTTCAAGGTCGAGTTGATTAATGTGGCGCACTCGATTCCGGAAAGCTCAGCACTCTATATCGAAACACCAGCTGGCCGTGCCTTGCATACGGGCGATTGGAAACTTGATCCGTCGCCAGTGGGCAATGCGCCGACAGACGAAAAACGCTTGCGTGAAATCGGGGCGATGGACGCACCGCTGGCGCTTATCTGTGACAGCACAAATGCTGTGCGTGAAGGCGAAAGCCCAGGCGAAGGCGAGGTTGCCGAGAGCCTTGAAAAACTCATGTTGGACGCGCCGCAGCGTGTGGCGGTGACGATCTTCGCCTCAAATGTGGGGCGGATGATCTCTATCGCGCGTGCGGCGCAAAAGGCGGGACGCCATGTGGTGGCTTCCGGTCGCGCGATCCACCGGACATCAGAGATCGCCCGTGACCTTGGCATGTTTGAGGGTATTGAGCCGTTTTTGGACCAGGACGCGTTTGGCTATTTGCCACGTGAGAAGGTTTGCTTGATCTGCACCGGATCGCAAGGCGAATCCCGGGCGGCGATTGCACGGATCGCGCGCGACGACCACCACGCCTTAACCTTGAACAAAGGGGATCAGGTGATCTTCTCCTCCAAAGCGATTCCGGGGAATGAGAAGGATGTTTTGGACATCCAGAACTTGCTGATCAATCAGGGCGTGAAGGTGATTAGCGATAAGGACGCACTTGTGCACGTTTCGGGCCACCCGCGCCGTGGCGAGCTGCGCCGGCTTTATGAATGGTTGAAGCCAAGTGTGTTGGTGCCTGTGCACGGCGAAGCCGCTCACTTGGAAGCGCAGGCGGAACTGGGGCGCGAAGCTGGCATTGAAAAAGTGCTGTCGATCCGCAATGGCGATATGGCCATGCTTTACCCATCCGCTGAGCGCTTGGTGGACGAAGTGCCATCGGGCCGTGTGTATCTGGATGGGGATATTTTGTGCTCCCCGGAAGAGAGCGGCGTGCGCGAGCGGCGCAAACTGGCCTTCGGGGGCTTTATTGCTGTTTCCATGGTGGTGGATGGCAAAGGGCAAATGCGGGAAGCACCGCAGGTTGAGCTTTATGGCTTGCCCCAGTTGGAAGACGAGGATGAAGATTTCGACTTGGTGGTTGATAAAGCCATTGATGGTGTGATCCGCTCAATGCCCGCGAAAAAGCGCGGGGCTGTTCATGTGCTTGCTGAAGCCGTGCGACGAGCTGTCCGCTCGGAAGTGAATCAATTTTGGGGTAAAAAGCCCATCGTCAAAGTTTTTGTCCATAAGGTGTAAGTCACATGGGTCTGGTCTCTTCAATCGCCCTCTATTTTGTTTTGTGGTGGTTGTGCTTTTTTGTGGCGCTGCCCATCGGCACACGCTCGCATGTAGAGCAGGATGTTGAAGTGGACCGCGGATCGGAAGCCGCGTCGCCCATCAAGCCAAATTTGATCAAGAAAATGTTGGGCGCCACTGTGGTGGCGTTCGCCTTACTGTTTGTGACGCAGTGGGCGATCAGCCTGCCAGCCTTGCAGTATTACTGGAAGTAATTGTCGTAACATCTTGGAATCAATAAAAAACAGGGCCGAAGCCCTGTTTATATAGTTTCGCGACAATTCGTTGGACTTATTCAAGCTATTAAAAGCGAAGCCAACGTTCCTCCCTAGACCTTGTCAGCGTATACGGGGCCGGATTTGATCAACAGCCCTCTTATTGGGATTGGACCCTAACAACTTAAAATGGTCCTGTCACCCGGTTTTTAGCGGCAAAAGCTGAAAAATTGGAATTTTGGTTTACGGCAGCGTCTGAATGGGAAAAATTCAACTGAAAAGCCTTGCATCCACGCCACTTATGGCGTTTTGTGCCACCTGTTAATCCCATTTGACGAGTCGAGAGAAAGCAAGAATAGATCATGCGTCTGTCAAAATATTTTCTGCCTGTATTGAAGGAAACACCGAAGGAAGCCGAGATTGTTTCGCACCGCCTTATGCTGCGTGCGGCAATGTTGAAGCAGGAGGCAAGTGGCCTTTATGCATGGCTGCCGATGGGCTATCGGGTGTTGCGCAAGGTGCAGGCAATTATTGAGCAGGAGCAAGATCGGGCAGGCGCCATTGAATTGCTGATGCCAACTTTGCAACCCGCAGACCTTTGGCGCGAGAGCGGCCGCTATGATGCATATGGCAAAGAGATGCTCCGCGTGACCGACCGTCATGAACGCAACATGCTTTATGGCCCGACGAATGAAGAGATGATTACGTCGATTTTTCGGTCAAACGTGAAGTCATATAAAGACCTGCCGCTCAACCTCTACCATATTCAGTGGAAGTTCCGGGATGAGATTCGTCCGCGCTTTGGCACCATGCGCAGCCGGGAATTTTTGATGAAGGATGCGTATTCGTTCGATTTGGACAAAGAGGCGTCTGTAAAATCATATCACCGCATGTTTGTGGCCTATTTGCGCACCTATTACCGCATGGGCCTAACGGCGATTCCAATGCAAGCTGAAACCGGCCCCATTGGTGGTGATCTGAGCCACGAATTTATCGTGTTGGCTGATACGGGCGAAAGTGGCGTTTTCTGCGACAAAGCCTTGCTGGATCAACCCATCCCGCCAAAGGATGTGGATTATGACGGCGACCTGACTTCTTATGTCAACGACTGGACCAAAATGTATGCGGCCACCGAAGACATGATCGATATGGACAAGTTCCAGGCGGAAGTGCCCGAAGATCGTCGAGTTGAGGCGCGTGGCATTGAAGTGGGACAAGTGTTCTATTTCGGCACCAAATATTCTGAGCCTATGGGCGCAACCGTGGCGGACGCTAACGGCCAAGAAGTGCCTGTGCATATGGGTTCATACGGCATCGGGCTCACACGCCTTGTGCCTGCCATCATTGAAGCCAGTCACGATGATGATGGCATTATTTGGCCTGTGTCGGTGGCCCCGTTTGAACTGGCGTTGATCAATTTGAAAACCGGTGACGAAGGCTGCGTGGCGCAATGTGATGCGCTTTACAAGCAGCTGGATAATGCGGGCATTGAAGTTTTGTACGATGATCGCGATATGGGCGCAGGCGGCAAGTTCGCCACAGCCGATTTGATCGGCTTGCCCTATCAAATGATTGTTGGACCACGTGGCCTTAAAAATAACGAAGTTGAGATTAAAAATCGTAAAACGGGCGAGCGGACCAATGTTTCGCTTGAGCAAGCCGTTGATTTTCTTCTCGAGCGCATTGTGCCGGAACGTAGACAGGACGTTTAATTTATGAGCGACGCCACGCAGCCCCAGAACCGCCCCTTTTCGCGGTTTGAGTTTATGGTCGCGTGGCGTTATCTCCGCGCGCGCCGCCAAGAGGCATTTATCTCCGTGATTGCAGCGCTGACGCTGACTGGCATTGCCATCGGCGTGGCCACATTGATCGTTGTGATGTCTGTCATGAACGGCTTTCGCGCAGAATTGCTGGACAAAATCCTTGGGTTGAACGGGCATTTTACCGCGTTTCCGCTTGAAGAGCAGTTCGAGGATTTTGAGAGTGTCATTCCAAAAATTGAAAGTGTGGACGGGGTTGAAGCAGTAATTGCCTTCGCTGAAGGGCAGGCTTTGGCTTCTGGCATCGGGCGTTCCACCGGCGTGGCTGTGCGCGGTATCAATGAACGTGATATCCAAAAGATGCCGTTGTTTGCCGAATCCGCGGTTTTGGGTGGCTTTAACAATTGGGATGAAAGCAAAGGCGTGGCCATCGGCATGCGCCTGGCGCAAAATCTTGGCGTCTCTGTTGGCGACAGTGTTACCATTATTACGCCCGAAGGCACGGTAACGCCCTTTGGCACGGCGCCCCAAATCCGCACCTATCCGGTAGATGTGGTGTTTGAGTTGGGAATGGTCGAATTTGACAGCTATTTCGTCTATATGCCGCTGCAATTGGCGCAAAGCTATTTCAAGCTGTTTCGCGATGAGCTGAAAGAGGGACTGGAGCCGCTGCCGCTGGACGCGACGGATGAGCAGATCGATGAATCCTACGAACGGATCTATTCGGTGACCGGTCTTGAGATTTTCCTCGACGATCCAGATTCCATCCACAATATGCGCGAGCCTATTCAAGAAGCGGCAGGGCGGCCGATGATCCTTTCGGATTGGCAACGCCGGAACGAGACGTTTTTCTCGGCGCTTCAGGTTGAGCGCGTTGTGATGTTCGTCATCTTGTCGATGATCATTTTGGTGGCCGTGTTCAACATCATTTCGTCACTAGTGATGCTGGTGAAAGAAAAGAACACGGACATCGCCATTTTGCGGACCATGGGTGCGACACGCGCCTCTATTATGCGTATCTTTTGTATGACGGGGACCGCGATCGGGTTTGCGGGGACATTTTTGGGTTTGATTGCGGGCTTGATCTTGTCGTCGAATGCGGAGGCTATTCGAGCTTGGGTATCTGAGACCATTGGCATCACGCTTTTCCCACCCGAGGTGTTTTTCCTTTCAACACTGCCATCTAAAACCGATCCGTTTGAGGTGGCGTTTGTGGTGTCATTTGCATTGGTATTGAGTTTTGCTGCTTCGCTTTATCCTGCGTGGCGCGCGGCACAATATGATCCAGTTGAGGCGTTGCGCTATGGTTGATTTGAAATTATCGCTTCATGGTGTGCATCACCATTATTTAGAGCGCGAGACGCGGCTCGATATTCTGGTCGATGTTAATCTTGAGATTGCTGCGGGCGAGATTGTTGCGCTTGTGGCCCCGTCTGGGGCGGGGAAATCGACTTTATTGCACGTTTGTGGACTGTTGGAGCGACCCGCCCAAGGCGACGTCAACATTTGCCGCACGAGCGCACATACGCTGAACGACCGGTCGCGGACGTTGTTGCGCCGGCAAAATGTGGGATATATCTACCAGTTCCACCATTTGTTGCCTGAATTTTCGGCTGATGAAAACATCATGATCCCGCAATTGATTGCTGGGGTGGATAAAGATGTGGCGAAGAAGCGTGCGCAAGATTTGCTGACCCATATGGGTTTGGTGGAGCGGGGCGATCATCGCCCGGCACAGCTTTCCGGCGGTGAGCAGCAGCGTGTGGCCATTGCCCGCGCGATGGCAAACAATCCGGGTTTGATCCTGGCCGATGAGCCAACGGGCAATCTGGACCCTGACACCAGTGGTATTGTTTTCGACTTGTTGGCCAATTCGATTAAAGACCATGCAGCGGCCGGTCTGATTGCCACGCACAATCATGACATTGCACGGCGGGCAGATCGCATCGTCACCCTTGAGGGCGGGGCAGTGGTGCCCACCACGCTTTAGGCTTTGGCGGCAGCGCTGCCTGACGGCGCTGCTGGCTTTTCCACATTTGCCCACAGTTTATCCACACGCTTTCCACAACCTCTCCGCAAGTTGTCCCCATTAACCATAAACTCATCAACAGGCTATGCACACGTCCTGCACACTAGACGAGAACAAAAAGAGAATATATAAGAACAAATAAGAAACATAGGAGGTTGCAATGTTGGTTTTGATTAAAGATGTGATGGCTCTTTTCTCTTTGGCTGGGTTTAGTGCTGCAAGTCTCATGTGGATGGATGTGCTCACACGCATGGGTGGGTTTTAGGCAAGAGGCGAAAACGCGCCTGTGTAAATCGCACAAGTTTGCTTGGCGAAAATAGGCGCGTTATGTCAAAGTCACCCCATGAGCGCGACACCTGATTTTATCCACTTACATGCCCATTCGTCCTATTCATTGCTGGAAGGGGCGATACAGCTGAAAAAGCTGATCGATTTGGCCGTTGCCGACGGGCAGGTGGCGCTTGGTGTCGCGGACACGGGCAACCTATTTGGCGCGCTACAATTTTCTGAGATTTCAGCCGAAAAGGGATTGCAGCCGATTGTAGGTTGCGAGTTACCGATAGAGTTTGAGCCGCCGTCTGATATGCCGGGGCGTGAGCGCAAAAAATTCGCCAAGGAGACCTTGGTGTTGATCGCGCAAACCGAGCAGGGGTTTCAAAATCTGTCAGAACTGGTGTCGCGGGCCTATCTGCTGGGCGATGCAGCTGCGCTTAAAGCGCCGATTGCTTGGTTTGATGAGGGGTTGCACGAAGACCTTATCTGTTTGACAGGTGGAATGGAAGGCGGGATCGATCCGCTTTTTGCGCAAGGTTATGATCAGCAAGCGTTGTCGCGGCTGGACAATTTGCGCCGTATTTTTGGGGACCGGCTCTATATTGAGTTGCAACGGCACGGCAAAGACACCGAGGCGAAAACAGAACCGCAACTGCTCAATTATGCCTATGCGCATGATGTGCCATTGGTTGCCACCAACGAGCCTTTTTTCCCAAAAAGTGACGATTTTGAGTCGCACGATGCGCTGATGGCGATTGCTGAAGGCAGTGTTTTGGCCCAGACAGAGCGGCGCAAGCTTTCGGATCAGCATTATTTTAAGTCGCGGGCGGAGATGTGTGCGCTGTTCTCGGACTTGCCCGAAGCAATCAACAACACTCTTGAGATTGCCCAGCGCGTGACTTATCGGCCAATGAAGCGGGCGCCGATTTTGCCGAACTTTGCGGCGCCGGAAGGGATGAGCTCTGACGAGGCGGTGAAGGCCGAGGCCGAGGAGCTGACGCGGCAGGCGAAAGAGGGTCTTGAGCGCATTTTGGAGCGCGATGGTCCTGCACCTGGCATGACGGCAGATGAATATCGCGAACGACTCGATTTCGAGTTGAACGTGATCGAAAGCATGAAGTTTCCCGGTTACTTCCTGATCGTTGCCGACTTTATCAAATGGGCGAAAGAGCATGGCATTTCCGTGGGGCCGGGCCGGGGGTCTGGTGCGGGGTCATTGGTCGCCTATTCGCTGACGATCACCAACCTTGATCCTTTGCGCTATGCATTGCTGTTCGAACGGTTTTTGAACCCCGAACGTGTGTCCATGCCCGACTTTGATATCGACTTCTGCCAAGAAAGGCGGGAGGAGGTGATCCATTATGTTCAGCAGAAATATGGTGCGGAGCAGGTTGCGCAGATTATCACCTTCGGAACGCTACAAGCGCGGGCTGTGCTGCGTGACGTAGGGCGCGTGCTGCAAATGCCCTATCCGCAAGTGGACCGCATTTCCAAGTTGGTGCCCTCGAACCCCGCTAATCCGGTTACGCTGACCGAAGCGATTGATGGCGAGCCACGCTTGCAGGCCATGCGCGATGAAGATGAGACCGTGGCGCAATTGCTGGAAATGGGCAAAAAGCTTGAAGGGCTTTATCGACATGCCTCGACCCACGCGGCAGGCATTGTGATTGGTGATAGGCCATTGCAGCAATTGGTGCCGCTTTATCGCGATCCGCGCTCTGATATGCCGGTGTCGCAATATAATATGAAAGTGGTGGAAGAGGCCGGGCTGGTTAAGTTCGACTTTTTGGGGCTAAAGACCCTAACGGTCATCGAATATGCGGAACGGCTGATCAACCGCGATGGCGGTGATTTTTCGATTGAGAACATCTCGATTGAAGATGAGAAAACCTACGATCTTTATGCCAAAGGCGAAACGGTTGGCGTGTTTCAGGTGGAAAGTCCAGGCATGCGGCGGGCGCTTCTCGACCTCAAGCCTGACCGTTTTGAGGATATTATCGCGATTGTGGCGCTTTATCGTCCGGGGCCGATGGATAATATCCCCACCTTCTGTGCGCGGAAGCACGGACGCGAGACTCCGGACTATTTGCATGAGAGCCTGACCGATATTCTGAAAGAAACCTATGGGATTATCGTTTATCAGGAACAGGTGATGCAGATCGCGCAGGTCTTGTCTGGTTACTCATTGGGTGAGGCGGATTTGCTACGCCGTGCCATGGGTAAAAAGATTAAAGCCGAGATGGACAAGCAAAAGGTGCGCTTTGTGGAGGGGGCCGTTAAAAATGGCCTGATCAAGCAGCAAGCGGATAATATCTTTGAGCTTGTGGCGAAGTTTGCGAACTATGGCTTTAACAAATCCCACGCGGCGGCTTATGCCCTGGTGTCTTATCAGACCGGCTATTTGAAGGCGCACTATCCGAAAGAGTTTATTGCGGCCTCCATGACCTTGGATATGGGCAATACCGATAAACTTAATGATTTCAAACGTGAAGCGCAAAGACTTAAGATTGAGGTTAATCCGCCGAGCGTCAATAAATCTGAGGTGATTTTCACTGTTGAAGGCAATGCTATTCATTACAGCCTTTGTGCGGTTAAAGGCGTGGGTCGCAATGTTGCGGAGCATATTGTCGAGGTGCGCGGGGATCGTCCGTTTACTGATTTGGCGGATTTTGCCGAGCGGATCGACCCCAAAATTGTCAATCGACGGGCGTTTGAAACGCTAACCCATGCAGGCGCATTTGACGATCTTGGCTATCGGCGTGAGGAAGTTGCTTCATTGACCGAAACGGTGTTGAGCACAGCCCAGCGCGCCACGAGCAATCGTAAAGAAGGCATCGTGGATATGTTCACCGCGGCGGCGCCCGAACCGATCAAGCCGGCCAAGAACGTAAAAAGCTGGACGCACTCGGAACGGCTGCAACGCGAGTTTTCCGCCATTGGCTTTTATCTGTCAGCGCACCCGCTGGACGAATATCAGTCGATCTATACCGAAGGGTATGCGCAGACCTGGCAGGCGTTTGAGAAAGCGGCGCGCAATGGCGCCAGTGCCGGGCGCATGGCCGGGACAATTGCGTCGCGGAATGATCGCAAGACCCGCAAGGGCTCCAATATGTCGATTCTGACATTGTCTGATCCAACCGGGACGTTTGAAATTTTGGTGTTTTCCGAACAGTTGGACCGCTTTGACGATGTGCTGACTGTGGGCAATTCAATCGTAGTTGAGTTAGAAGCCGATGCGCAGCCGGACGGTGTGCGGTTGCGGCTCATTAATTTGCATCCGATTGAACGCGCCATCGCCAAGATGGCCAACAAACTGGTGCTGCATTTGACCAGCAAAGAAAGCATTCCCCATCTCACCAAGCAATTGCAACGCGGTGGCGAGGGGCAGGTGGCCATTGTCGTGATGGATCAGGATCACAATTACGAGTTTGAGATTGAGCTGCCCGGAGGGTATCGCTTAACGCCGGAACTGGCCAACTCACTCAAAGTGATGCCCGGTGTTGCTGATGCCCGTGTGAGCGCTGGGCCAAGCTAAATCAGGCTTTTCGCCGCTTTCTTGATTTTACCGACAATTTGCTATTGCCAATGTGCGGGGATTGCTGTATCGACCGCTCATCAATTCGCACGCAAAGACGGCTGCCCGTAAGAGGCCGCCATCCGGTGACAAAATATGTTGCAGCTCTTTGCGGAGGTTATAACCGGTTAAAAGGAGAGAAGGCCGATGGCACTTCCTGATTTTTCTATGCGCCAATTGCTCGAAGCTGGCGTACACTTCGGACACCAAAAACACCGCTGGAATCCAAAAATGGAACAATACATTTTTGGTGTACGGAACGATATTCACATTCTTGATTTGGCGCAAACTGTGCCTGCTTTGTATAAAGCCTTGCAAATGGTGTCTGACACTGTTGCAGAAGGTGGCCGCGTTTTGTTCGTTGGCACTAAGCGTCAAGCTGCGCCTGTTGTGGCTGAAGCTGCACGTCAATCTGCTCAGTATTATGTGAACTCACGTTGGTTGGGCGGCATGCTGACCAACTGGCAGACCATTTCAAAGTCAATTGCTCGTTTGCGTGAACTTGAAGATCAAGAATCTGAAGGCATGCAAGGCTTGACCAAGAAAGAGCGTTTGCAGCGTTCGCGTGAGCGTGATCGTCTTGAGCGCGATTTGGGCGGCATCAAAGACATGGGCAATGTGCCTAACCTTTTGTTCGTGATCGACACCAACAAAGAATCTTTGGCGCTGAACGAAGCACGTCGCTTGGGCATTCCAGTGATAGCGATTGCAGATACAAACTGCGACCCAGAAGCTGTTGATTTGCCAATTCCAGGCAATGATGATGCGGCCCGCGCGATTGAGCTTTACTGCTCATTGATTTCAAAAGCTGCTTTGGACGGTATTTCACGTTCATCTGTTTCATTCGGCGAAGATCTGGGTGAAGCTGTTGAAGTGAGCGAACCAGTTTTGGAAGAAACTGCACCCGCCGCTGCTGCTGAAGCACCTGCCGAGGCACCTGCTGCTGAAGCCCCAAAAGCCGAAGAAGCTGCAGAAGCTGACGCGACACCATTGTTCGACAAGCCTGCTGGCGATGCGGACGATTTGAAAAAGATTTCAGGTGTTGGCCCGGTTCTTGAGCAAAAGTTGAATGATCTTGGCATCTACACCTTTGCGCAAATCGCTGCCTTTAGCGCAGAAGACATCGCGAATGTTGATGATCGTTTGAACTTTAAAGGCCGCATTGAGCGTGATGGTTGGATCGACCAAGCCAAAGAACTCGGCGCTCAGTAAGCTTCATAAAATCTGCGTGTTTACCCGCTAAACACAAGACTTTCGATTGGGCCAGCCCGCATAAGGGCTGGCAACATAGGAGATTTAAAATGGCGATCACAGCTGCACTTGTGAAAGAATTGCGCGAGCAGACCGGCGTTGGCATGATGGACTGCAAAAAAGCGCTGAACGAAACCAATGGTGATTTGGAAGCTGCCGTTGATTGGCTGCGCACCAAAGGTTTGGCCAAAGCGGCGAAGAAAGCTGGTCGTGTTGCTGCAGAAGGTTTGGTTGGCGTTGTCACTTCAGGTACCAAAGGTGCCGTTGTTGAGGTTAACTCAGAAACTGACTTTGTTGCACGTAATGACGAATTCCAAGGTCTGGTTAAAGACATTGCGACTGTTGCTTTGGAAGAAGGCGAGAATGTTGAGAAGCTTGCCGCTGCATCTTACCCTGGCAAATCACACACAATCGCTGAAGAGGTGACCAATGCGGTTGCCAAAATCGGCGAGAACATGACATTGCGTCGTTCTGCAACTGTTTCAGTTGATGAAGGCATTGTTTGTAGCTACGTACACAACGCTGTTGTTGACGATCTTGGTGCCATTGGCATTTTGGTTGGCTTGAAAACTTCAGGCAAAACAGATGGCTTGGAAAATGTTGGCCGTCAGTTGGCAATGCACATTGCTGCGACCAACCCATTGGCAATTGCGCCAGAAGGTTTGGACCAAGATGTTGTTGACCGTGAGCGCGCTGTGTTTGCGGAACAAGCTGCTGGTTCAGGCAAGCCTGCTGAAATCGTTGAGAAAATGGTTGAAGGCCGCATGCGCAAATATTACGAAGAAGTTTGCTTGTTGTCACAAACCTTTGTGATTGACGGTGAAACCAAAATTGCTGATGTGCTGAAGAACGCTGAAAAAGAAGCGGGCGCACCAATCGAGTTGGTTGAATTCGTACGTTTCGCAATTGGCGAAGGCATTGAAAAAGAAGAGAGCGATTTCGCCGCCGAGGTTGCAGCCGCGGCTGGTAACTAATAACCTGATCTGGAACAAAGAATCTTTTTTTAAAGTTCCCAACTCTAGACTAGGTTAGGGCGGCAATGGCCTCTCAATCGCTTAAACGCATTCTGATTAAAGTCTCCGGCGAAGCGCTCGCCGGAGACGGCTCATTTGGGATCGAATCCCAATTTCTAGACGAAGTTGCTGCGCAACTCGTCCATCTCACCCAAAATGGATTTGAAGTGGCCATCGTGGTCGGTGGCGGAAACATTTTCCGCGGCATGTCTGTTGCCGCTGGCGGTGCTGACCGTGTGGTGGGTGATCATATGGGTATGTTGGCCACTGTCATCAATTGCTTGGCATTGGGCGACGCGATTCGCCGACAAGGCGGCAAAGCACGGGTGTTTTCAAACCTTGTTATGCCTGATGTGGCTGACCATTTTACCGCGCGTGACGCACGTCAGACGCTGGAAGAAGGTGGGATCGCCATTTGTTCCGGCGGCACCGGCAATCCCTATTTCACAACGGATACCGCTGCGGCTCTCAAGGCCGTTGAGCTGCAATGTGATGCCCTTTTCAAAGGGACGAAGGTTGACGGGGTATATGATGCTGACCCTGCGAAAAATCCAGACGCCAAGCGATTTGACCAGATTTCTTATGATGAAGTGATCTCGCGTAACTTAAAAGTTATGGATATGGCTGCATTTGCTTTGGCGCGTGACAACAAATTGCCAATTTTTGTGTATGCTTTGGATGTCGCGGGCGGCGTCCAAGCCATTATTGAGGGGAAGGCCTTTTCCACGCGGGTTGGATGAGTGCCAAAATCGAAGGATTAGAACATGACAGATTTTTCTATGCCAAATTTAGACCAGCGTATGAAAAAGTCGCTGGCTGCACTCAAGGATGAGTTTGCTAGTTTGCGCACGGGCCGGGCGACAACAAGCCTTTTGGATCCCATCATGGTGGACGCATATGGTTCCAAGATGCCAATGAACCAGGTTGCGACTGTTTCTGTGCCTGAAGCGCGCATGTTGTCCGTGCAGGTTTGGGACAAGGGCATGACCCAGGCGGTCGAAAAAGCCATCCGCGAATCCTCATTGGGTCTGAACCCCATGGCCGAAGGCACAGTTATTCGTGTGGCGCTGCCTGAATTGAATGAAGAGCGCCGTCGCGAGCTTTCGAAAGTGGCGCATCAATATGCTGAGCAGGCGAAAGTGGCCATCCGCCACATCCGTCGCGATGGCATGGATGCACTGAAAAAGATGGAAAAAGACGGCGACATCAGCAAAGATGAAATGCACCAGAAATCTGACGAAGTGCAAAAGCTGACCGACAACACAGTGTCAGAAGTTGATAGCATGTTGGCGAAGAAAGAAGCCGACATCATGCAAGTGTAGATCGCACGTAAATGTCCAACGAACCGGCCATCGCCCCAACTATTGCATCCGAGTTTGCGGTTTTACCGCAGCACATCGGTGTGATTATGGACGGCAATGGTCGGTGGGCAACTTCACAGGGCAAGCCCCGCAATGATGGGCACCGTGCTGGTGTTGAAGCGTTGCGCCGTCTCGTGGCCTGTGCAGTTGAATTTGAGATTGATTATCTCACCATATTTAGCTTTTCGTCGGAAAACTGGACGCGGCCAGCAGACGAGATCAATGCCATCTTGGGGCTGATGAAGCGTTTTGTGGCCTCAGATGTTTCAAAGTTTGTTGCCCACAATGTGCGGGTGCGTATTCTTGGGCGCCGTGAAGGGCTGTCCAAAGCCATTTTACAAATGATCGACCAAGCGGAAAGCCGCACAGCGCATTGCACGGGCCTTCAGCTGAATGTGGCGTTCAATTATGGCGGGCGGCAAGAAATCACGGATGCGGTGCGGGCTTTGGTGCAGGATGCCGCTGCGGGTAAGATTAGCGCGGCTGACATTGATGAGGCTGCCATTGCCGAAAAGCTTTATACAGCAGGAATGCCAGACCCTGATTTGATTTTCAGGTCGAGTGGCGAAGAGCGGATTTCGAACTTTTTGCTCTGGCAGGCTGCCTACGCTGAATTCGTGTTTTATGACGAGTTTTGGCCCGAATTTGATCGCGAAATTTTTGTGCGCATGTTGGAAGAGTTTGCCGGGCGCAAACGCCGTTTTGGAGGCGTGGGCGCATGAGCGAACACTCACCCCAAAAAACGGGCCCTAATTGGGGCGATTTGCGACAGCGCCTCATGTCCGCATTTTTGCTGATTCCAATTGTTGCCGCCGCCATCATTTATGGACAAATTGCTGTGGCGGTCTTGGTGGCGGCTGCTGTGGCGCTGGCCTATCAAGAATGGTCGCGCATGGTGGGGCAGGGCAAGATGAACCGCTTCACCTATTTGATCATGGGGTTACTGGCTGTTGGGGCCGTGATCTATCCGATTGCCGGAATCACGGCGAGCTTATTGTTTTTCTTTGCTGGTGCCATCGTTGCCGCTTTATCGGTGGATTGGCGCCAGTGGCGGCTGCCCTATTATGCGGCGGGCGCAATCTTTTTTGGCGTATCCGCCATTTGTGTGCTGGCATTGCGCGGCGACACGGTGAATGGCATTTGGGCAACCGTATTTCTGGCGGTTGTTATTTGGCTAACCGACAGTGGTGCGTTCTTTGTGGGGCGCTTGCTGGGCGGGGTGAAGCTTTCCCCTGAGATATCTCCATCGAAAACATGGTCAGGTGCTATTGGCGGGCTTTGTTTTGGCACGATTGGCGGGCTGATTGTATGGTTGATGGCGACGGACAGTCCTTTTTGGATCGGTATCCTCATTGCTGCGGTGTTGAGCGTTGTTGCTCAATTGGGTGACTTAGTAGAAAGTGCGCTTAAACGTCGCTTTCTAATCAAGGACAGTGGCGATATTATTCCTGGCCATGGCGGCATTTTGGACCGTATCGACAGTTTTACATTTGGCGGCATATTGCTTTTCCTTATTGGCGTCATTCATGCAGCTTCAGATCAGGTCGCGCAGGGCGTGTTGATTTGGTAGTGCAGTTTTAGAAAAAGGCACTCATGACAGGTTTAATCGGCATTCTTGTACCGTTTCTCATCGTATTGGTGGTGATCGTTTTTGTGCACGAGATGGGCCATTATTTGGTTGCGCGTTGGAATGATGTGGCCATTGAAAGCTTCTCAATCGGGTTTGGGCCTGAATTGATTGGTTGGCACGACAAACATGGTACACGCTGGAAGATTTCCGCAATTCCACTCGGCGGCTATGTGAAGTTCGTGGGTGACATGAATGCGGCAAGTGCGCCGGATGGCGAGGCACTGGATGATATTCCGCCGGAGCAGCGTGGGCGGTTGTTCTATTATAAGAATGTGTGGCAACGCATCGCGATTGTTGCGGCAGGGCCGGCGGCAAATATCCTTTTCACCTTTGTTATTCTTTACTGCATGTTGCTGGGGCTTGGGCGCTACACGATTGAAGCGCGCATTGATGGCATCTCACCAGAATCACCCGCCGCACAGTCTGAATTGCTGGTTGATGATGTGGTTTTAGCGGTTGATGGTTATGCTGTGCGCAGTTTTTCCGACTTCCAAAAGATCATTGCCACCAGCCCGAATCGTGAAATTCCTTTTTTGATTGAGCGGAATGGGCGCGAAATTGAAGTGCGCGTGACAACCGGATCACGCATGCAAGAGGATCGGCTGGGAAACAACACGGAAATCGGGTTTTTGGGTGTATCACGCGATGCGACCCAAGAAGAAGTGCGCTTTGTGCGGCCTGGGCCGATTGAAGCGATCGGAATCACCATTGAAGAGATTGTCTTCATAATTGATCGCTCATTCAAATTTTTAGGTGAGTTGCTTGTTGGCCGCGGTGATGTGGAGCAACTCGGTGGGCCGGTTAAAATAGCCAAGATTTCCGGTGAGGCCGCATCGATCGGCATCTTCTCACTGATCAGCCTGACCGCCTTATTGTCCCTAAATATCGGCATATTCAACCTGTTTCCCATCCCATTGTTAGATGGCGGGCACCTTGTTTACTATGCCATTGAGGTTGTGCGGGGACGCCCACTGAGTCGTGAAATTCAGGAAATCGGGTTTCGGTTTGGGTTATTCGTGGTAATGTCTCTCATGGTCTTTACACTGATCAACGATATCTTTTAAGAGACCCATCAAGCGCGGGTGCATCCGCCAAAGCATATTTGGAATCAAATGATTACAAAGTGTTGCAAATGGACACTTTCAACAATCTTTTGGTAACTCAAAGTGTTATTTGGGCTTGCGTTTGGGATAATAAATAGTAAAACGGATGATGGAGTTAGTGTCGCGAGGGGCGGGTGTTTTGCCGTGTCTGTTGCGCAAATGCAGAAAGGCTGCAAGAAACATGATCGTACGTGCAAAGCTTTTGCCGAGTTTCATTCTGGGACTTTTCTTGATATTTGGCGCACCGTTGATGCCAAGTGCATTCAATGAGGTTGTGGGCGTTCAAGCCGCACAAGCCCAAACAGTTTCTCGTATTTCGGTGACTGGCAACCAACGGGTTGACGACAGTACCGTTATTTCATTTTTGGCAGTGCGTCAGGGGCAACGCGCAACAAGCCAGTTAATCGATGAGTCGATCGACTCGCTTTACCAAAGCGGGCTGTTCTCATCTGTGAAGGTTTATATGTCCGGCAACACGTTGAATGTTGCTGTGTCTGAAAACCCAATTATTTCCAGTGTGCTGTTTGAGGGTAACCAGAAGTTTTCTGATGCCCAGCTTTCAGACATGGTGAACTTGTCTTCACGTGGCGTTTACACTGAAGCAGCGCTTGAGCAAGACATTCGCAGTATTGAATTGGCATACGATCAGGCCGGTTTTGATAATGCGACTGTGACAGCGCGCTCTGATGTACAAGACAGTGCCCGTGTGAAAGTAACCTTTGTTATTAACGAGGGCGATCGGGCCGGCATTGCGGCGATCCGCTTCACAGGCAATAATTCTATCGGTGATGGTCAGCTTCGCGCCGCGATCAAAACACGTGAATCGCACTTGTTGAGCTTCTTGTTCCGTGATGACGTTTATGACGAAGACAAATTGAATGTCGATCGTGAGTTGATCCGTCTTTACTACGCCAACCGCGGCTACCCTGATGCGCAGGTGCTATCTGCTGTTGCAGATTTTGATGCTGAGCGTAATGCTTACTTCATTAATTTCACCATTGATGAAGGCGAGCGTTATGAATTCGGTCAGATCAATATTGAAACCAGCATTTCTGGCCTTAACCCAGATAGTCTTACTGGTGCCGTGCGCACGCAAGAAGGTCGTCGCTATTCATTGAGCAAGCTGCAAAAGAGCGCGGCTGAAATGTCTAAAGATGCGGCCAATATGGGTTACAGCTTTGCTGAAGTACGTCCGCGCATTGATCGTAACATTGAGAATAAAACCTTCAACGTGACCTATTTGGTTGACGAAGGTGCGCGTCTTTATGTTGAGCGGATCAATGTTTATGGCAACACCCGCACGCGTGATTTCGTGATCCGTCGTGAGTTTGAGTTTGCTGAAGGCGATCCATTTAACCGCACATTCTTGGCGGCTGGCCGTGAGGCTTTGATGGGGCTTGGCTTCTTCTCCACGGTGAATGTGTCTGTGGATCAAGGCAGCGCTTCCGACAAGGTGATCGTGAACGTTGTGGTCGAAGAGAAATCCACTGGTAACTATGCTTTGGGCGCAAACTATTCGCCTGACGGCGGCGTAGGTGGCGAATTGTCACTTACTGAACGCAACTTCTTGGGTCGTGGTCAGGATCTTCGGATTTCGATTGGCGCGACACAGGGTACGCGTACATATGATTTCTCCTTCACTGAGCCACGTTTCATGGGCTTGAAGATTTCTGCAGGTGTCGATGCGTATCAACGCCAGGTGGATGAAGGTAAATACTACAACTACGGTACTCAAAGCACAGGCTTCCAGCTTCGTGTTGGCGCGCCTATTGTTGATAATTTGCAGGCGAATGCCTTTGTTGGGGTGGATCAAACCACTTATCAAGATGGCACAGATGGAAACCCTGCTGACGCGCCAGCCTACATTACCGGATTTGGTGGTAGTGCGACGAAAGCCTTTGTCGGGTACAATTTGACTTATACTGATGTGGATAACGCACGCTCACCGAGCGAAGGTTTCGCGATCAATGTAAGCCAGCAATATGTCGGTGTTGATTTCAACCTGCTTAAGTCAGAAGTCAAAGGCAGCTACTATATGCCAATTTTGCCTGATGCTGGTGTTATCGGTAGCTTGAAAGGGCAGGCAGGTATTATCAATGAGCTTGGCGGTGGGTATGTGAACCCAACTGAAACGTTCGTTGCAGGTCCAAGCCTGATCCGTGGTTTTGCCTCACGTGGACTTGGGCCACAAGGTGCAAACAACGCTTTGGGTATTACCGAGTATCTGGCGGTTTCTGCGGAGGTTGAGTTCCCAATTCCAGTGCTTCCTGAAAGCTATGGCCTAAAAGGCGCTGTTTGGGCCGATGCAGCATATCTTGGCCATAACAGCATTGACCCTGCTTTGATTGTGGATGGCATTGGTGTTCAAACACGTACCTCAGTCGGTGCAAGTGTTATTTGGGATAGCCCATTCGGTCCGCTACGCGGTGACTTCGCCCACGTGATCGATAAAGACACTGCTGACCAAACGCAGGTGTTTGCTTTGACGATTTCGACCTTGTTCTAGTCGAAGATTGTCAGATGAAATTTAGGGGATCGCGGCCACTGTCCGCGATCCTTTTTGTTTAAGGGGCTTAACTTATGGTCGATCAGCGCTTTTATGCCATCAAGCAGAATGTATGCTTAGCGGATGCGCTTTCGGCAATTGGTGAAGGGGCAATCGGGGCTCAACTCGACAAAAAAGATGCGCAGCGTGTTCTTACCGGTGCTGGCACCGTGCCTTTCCTACACGAAAATGAGTTAGGTTTTATCGCCGACTCCAAATATATGGAAGTGGCTGCAGACTGCGTGCATGGCGTGGTTTTAGTCGCAGAGGATGCTGAGCTGCCGGACGTCCAGGCTTCAGATGCTCTATATTTACGTTGTTCCGATCCCTATCGGACCTTTACTGGTCTTCTTGATTTGCTTTACGGCGACAGCCTGCGCCTATTGGGTTATTGCGCGGAAACATCACCAAAAGCGCTGGGCAATGGTGTGCACCTGGCACCTAATGTCTATTTTGGTGCAGATGTTGAAATCGGGGACAATGCGGTTATTGGTCCCAATTGCAGCATTGGTCGTGGGGTCACGATTGGCCACAATGTGATGATTGGCGATAATGTTTCCATACAATGTGCTCACATTGGCGACAATGTCGTGATCCATTCGGGCGCGCGCATTGGGGTTGAAGGTTTCGGCTTTTTGCCGCGCGCGGATGGGCCGCAAAAAATTCCTCAATTGGGGCGCGTTATCTTACAAAATGGTGTCGAAATTGGTGCCAATAGCTGCGTGGATCGCGGCACATTGGACGACACGATTGTGGGTGAAAACAGCAAAATCGACAATCTTGTGCAAATTGGTCACAATACAAAAATTGGACGGAATTGTCAGATTGCTGCGAAATCTGGGTTTGCCGGATCTTCAGAAATCGGTGACAATGTGCTGTTTGGTGGGCGCGCCTCTATTGTCAATAAGGCAAAACTGGGGGATAGATGCGTGGTTATGGCCTGTTCGATTGTGTCCAAGTCGCAAAAATCGGATACTATTTTGGCGGGTAATCCTGCGGTTGAAGTCAAGCAATGGCGACGCATGCAGGCTAAGTTAAAAAAAATGGGGCGCGATTGACGCGTGGAGTTTGAGGTCGGGAATGTCTGAAAAAGAATTGTCATCATTGGATATTAATCGTGTCTTGGAGTGCTTGCCGCATCGTTATCCGTTTTTGATGGTCGACAAAATTATCGAGATTGACGGGGATGATTCAGCGATTGGTGTAAAAAACATCACGTTCAACGAACCCATGTTTCAAGGGCACTTTCCTGGCTCGCCTGTGTTTCCCGGCGTGCTGATTATTGAAGGTATGGCCCAAACCGCGGGCGCCATCGTTATCGCCGAAGAGCAGAAATCTGGCCAGAAATACTCTGTATTCATGTTGACGATTGATAAAGCGAAATTCCGCAAACCCGCCGGACCAGGCGATGTTTTGGAATATCACATCAAAAAGTCTCATCGTCGGCGGACTGTCGGTCGCTATTATGCGAAAGCCATGGTGAATGGCGTCGTGGTGGCCGAAGCAGAGGTTGGCGCAATGATTGTGCGTGACGAATAGAGCATGAACGAAATCCACTCGACAGCTGTAGTATCGCCCGAGGTTGAACTTGGCGAAAATGTAGTGATTGGTCCGTTTTGTGTTTTGGATGGTCCGATCAAGATTGGTGCAGAGTCTGTGCTGCATTCACACGTGGTTGTGCAGGGACGGACTGTTATCGGCCGTAATGCGGAGATTTTCCCTTTCGCTTCGGTGGGGCATCGACCACAAGATCTAAAATATTCTGGCGAAGAAAGCTGCCTGACTATTGGTGACTATTGCACCATTCGCGAACATGTAACGATCAACCCTGGCACATCTGGCGGCGGGTTGGAAACGCGCATTGGCGATCATGTGTTGTTGATGGCCGGCGCGCACGTTGCCCATGATTGCCATTTGGGCGACCATGTAATCATGGTCAATCAATCAACATTGGCTGGTCATTGCTTGGTGGACGATCATGCGATTGTTGGCGGGCTGAGCGGTGTGCATCAGTTTGTGCGGATTGGTGCGCATGCCTTTGTCGGGGCCATGAGTATGGTTGAAAATGATGTGATCCCTTATGGATCCGTTTTGGGCAATCGGGCTTATCTCGGGGGTCTTAATCTGGTTGGCCTTAAACGCCGGAACTTTGACCGAGAAGAAATTCACACGCTTCGCGCGGCCTATCGTATGATTTTTTCGAATGAAGGCACGTTGCGTGAGCGCGTGGAAGACGCGGCAGAATTGTTTGAAAACCATCAGTTGGTTGAGGATGTGGTGGCGTTTGTGCGCAAACCATCCGAACGGGCAATCTGTATGCCGAAAAACGGCGTCGACCTAGGCTCATGACCAAACTTGCGCTGCTTTTGGGCGAGGGCGCGTTGGCGCGTGCCGCCTATCAGGCGGCGCAAAAACACTTTGGTGCGGATGGTGTGATTGGGATGGCCTTGTCTCCCGTGCATTGGCCTGAGCTGCCAAAGTTTGATCTTGACGATCTCCCCCGCGCAATATCAGAAACCAAAGAATTTGGGCCCACCCATATTTGCGTGGCCGGGCGCGTTGAGCTGTCGCCCGCGCGTCGGCACCGGATGGCAGATGCCATGGGTTTGACTGAGGCTGATGCCACCAGCGACATTGGCGTGGAACAGGTCTTTGGACGGGTCGCGAAGGCCGTAGGTGCACAGCCAATTGGCGTGCATCAATTTGCTCAAGATTTGCTGGCGGGTGAGGGACATTTGTATGGTCCTGTACGCGAGACTGTGCCGACCCACATTGCGCAACTTCTCAACGTCACGCGTCGATTTGGCGAAACGGACATTGGGCAGGCGGTTGTTTTTGCTGGGCAACAGCCGGTTGCAGGGGAAGATATTGGCGGCACCGATGGTCTGATGGATCGCGTTGCAGACCTGCGGCGGACATCCGATCTTCCAAAGGATTTGTGGCTTGTAAAGGCCAAAAAACCGCAGCAAAGCGGTGTGGGCGACCTGCCAACGATTGGCAGCAACTCGATTGAACGTGCAGCGAAGGCGGGCATATCCGTTATCCTTGTGGAAGCAGGTCAAACACTTCTTTTGGACCAGGACGCATTGGGTGCCCTTTGCGACCAGCATCGTGTAACCATTTTAGGTGGGGTGTGATGCGGCTATTTGTTGTGGCAGGCGAAAGCTCGGGCGACAAGTTGGCGGCAAATCTGGTGGCAGGTTTGTCTCATCAGACACAGGTTGATCTGGTAGGTGTTGGCGGCCCGGCACTTGCGCGAGAGGGGCTGCAACCCCTTTTCCCGATGTCAGATCTGGCGGTGATGGGGTGGCGCGACGTTTATATGCGTTTGCCGCTCTTGCTGTGGCGTTTAAAGCAGACAATTGATGCAATTGTACGGGCCAAACCAGATGTGCTGCTTTTGGTGGACTCGCAAGAGTTTTCCCATCGGGTAGCCGCTGGGGTGCGCAAACGACTGCCTGACCTGCCCATTTTGCTCTATGTCGCGCCATCGGTTTGGGCGTGGCGACCAGAGCGTGCCGCAAAGATTAAGCCGCTCTATAATGAAATCCTGTCGGTTTTACCTTTTGAACCAAAGGTTTTTAAGGAGCTGGATGGTCCCAAATGCACTTATGTGGGGCATAGTGCCGAACATTTAGCGCCGCCCCACATCGAAACGGCTGGTGGTGAAAGGCACACCCTGCTGCTCTTACCCGGCTCGCGTCGGGGCGAAGTCAAACGTAATCTTGGCGCATTGCATACGGTGCGGGATGGATTAGAAGGATTTTCGCATACGGACTTGGTGACCGTTGAGCATTTGAGGGATGGGTTGCAGCGACAGTTGGCTGGCTCTGATATTCAAATTGAATCCGGGCGCGACGCTTTTGAGAGTGCACTTGCACAGGCCAGAATGGCGCTTGCTGTGAGTGGCACGGTGACACTTGAGCTTGCCTTTGCTGACGTGCCGCATGTTTTGTTCTATGTGGCCGATAAGAAGCTCGGTGCGCATTATGAGCAAGCCGGCCGGCCATTGGTTGGGTTACCAAACATATTGTTGGGCCGACAGTTGGTGCCAGAAATCGTGGGCACCTCGCCACGCGTGGACGATCTTTCTTCTGCGGCGCATGAGTTGGCGGAAAATGAAAAGGCGCGAAAAGCGCAGCAAGCGGGATTTGAAGAAATCCGGCATCTGATGCAAAAAGGGGCGCCAGAGGCGCCCCGTCAAGATCCTGTTGAACGGATATTATCCTATATTTAAACCGGCCTAACGGTCTGAAATGTCGGTGTAATCCCGTGTCGTCGCGCCAGTATAGAGCTGACGTGGACGGCCAATTTTTTGTTTTGGATCGTCGATCATTTCTTTCCACTGAGAAATCCAGCCTACAGTCCGCGCCATGGCGAAGATGGCTGTGAACATGGAGGTTGGGAAGCCGATTGCATCCAAAATGATGCCTGAATAAAAATCGACGTTCGGGTATAGCTTTTTCTCAATGAAGTAATCGTCTTCAAGGGCGATGCGCTCAAGCTCTTGTGCGACTTGCAAGGTTGGGTTGTTTTCAACACCGAGCTCGGACAACACTTCATGCGCTGTTTGCTGCATCACTTTGGCGCGTGGGTCAAAGTTTTTGTAAACGCGGTGACCAAAGCCCATCAGACGGAACGGGTCGTTCTTGTCTTTCGCGCGTGCAATAAATTCAGGAATGCGATCAACAGAGCCGATTTCGCGCAACATGTTGAGGCAAGCTTCGTTGGCGCCACCGTGTGCCGGGCCCCAAAGAGAAGCCACGCCAGATGCGATACATGCAAATGGGTTGGCATGTGATGAACCAGCCAAGCGAACTGTTGAAGTTGACGCGTTCTGCTCGTGATCGGCATGCAAGGTGAAGATCCGGTCCATGGCGCGGGCCATGGTTGGGGACACAACATATTCTTCAGCTGGCACAGCGAAACACATGCGCAAGAAGTTTGCGGCAAAGCCGAGATCGTTGCGCGGATAGATGAAGGGTTGGCCCACAGAATATTTATATGCCCAAGCCGCAATTGTTGGCATTTTGGCGATCAAGCGGTGTGAGGCGATCACACGTTGCTTTGGGTCCGTAATGTCAGTTGAGTCATGATAGAACGCTGACATAGCGCCAACAGCGCCACAAATGATGGCCATTGGGTGCGCGTCGCGACGGAAACCTTCGAAGAATTTGACCATTTGCTCATGCAGCATGGTGTGGCGCGTGATCTTTTCTTCAAATTCTGCGAATTCGGCTTTGCTTGGCAATTCGCCATTGAGCAGAAGATAGGAGACTTCCAAGAAGCTCGACTTTTCGGCCAATTGTTCGATGGGGTAACCGCGATAAAGCAATGTGCCCTGATTGCCATCGATGTAGGTGATGGCTGACTCGGTTGAGCCTGTGGATGTGTAGCCTGGGTCAAAGGTGAAATGGCCAGTTTTGGCATACAATGTGCGGATGTCGATAACGTCTGGTCCTACAGATCCAGACAAGACGGGGAACTCATAGCTTTCGCCATCAATTTCTAATTTAGCAATCCGATCGGTCATGATTGGCCTCCTTCAAGATTCAGAAAATGACTAAAGTCCTACGTCCCCACTAACGCTAAACTCGTCGACCCAGAATAGGGTTGGCTTTGGGGTAAAGGATTTGGTCCCAATACGCAAGTTGCCAACCCTGAAACTTTCAGAAGGCTAGGTATTTATACGCCAGTTGTCTCCTTAAGGCGCGACAAGCTCTCATCTTTTCCGAACAATTCGAGCACATCAAAGCAGCCAGGCGATGCCGCTTTTGCGGTAAGCGCCGCACGCAATGGTTGCGCGACCTTGCCAAATTTCAGCTCTTTTGCGTCTGCGAATCCGCGCATCACGTCGTTAATTGTGTCGTGATCCCAATTTTCAATTGCAGCCAATTCCGGCTGAAGCGCACGCAGCATTTCTACTGAATCGTCATCAAGTGCCTTAAGGGCTTTTTCTTCGAACTGTAGCGGACGTTGGGCAAAAATGAACTCAGCACCGGTAATCAGATCAAGAATTGTTTTGGCACGAGGTTTAAGCAAAGGCAGCGCCCGCAACACTGTTTCCTCATGGGCAAGCAGCCCAGCCTTTTGTACCTCAAAGCTCAATTCGTCCGTCAGGCCAACCATCAGATCAAACAAGCGTTTGTCATCAGCCTCTTTGATGTAGTGAGCATTGAGGTTTTCCAGCTTGGCAAAATCCATGCGAGAACCGGCCTTGTTCAATCCTTCAAATGAGAACCATTCGATGAACTGTTCAGAGCTAAAGATTTCTTCATCGCCATGTGACCAGCCGAGGCGGGCAAAATAGTTGCGGATGGTCTCAGGCAAGTAGCCCATTTTGCGATATTCACCGACGCCGAGTGCGCCATGGCGTTTTGACAGTTTTGCGCCGTCTGGGCCGTGGATCAGCGGCGTGTGTGCCATTACCGGAACGTCCCAGCCCATGGCATTGTAAATGACGGTCTGACGCGCCGCATTTGTCAGGTGGTCGTCACCACGCAAAATGTGGGTCACGCCCATATCGTGATCATCAACCACAACGGCCAATTGATAGATTGGCGAACCATCTGACCGCAAGATAATGAAATCATCCAGGTTTTCGGCTTTAAACGTCACTTTACCTTGCACTTTGTCGTCGATGACGATCTCGCCTTCAAGTGGCGCTTTAATGCGCACCACATAAGGTTGACCTGCCGGCGCGTCTGCGTCTGTTTTGTTGCGCCAACGGCGATCATAAAAAGCGTTGCGACCTTCCGCGCGGGCTTTTTCACGCATTTCGTTCAGCTCATCCGCAGTGCAATAGCATTTGTAGGCGTGGCCAGCGTCCAGCAATTGTTGGGCGACTTCCTTGTGACGGCCAATATTTTCCGATTGCATGATGGGTTCGCCATCATAATCAAGGCCCATCCAATCCAAACCATCAATGATGGCGCGGATGGCCGGCTCAGTAGAGCGTTCCTTATCCGTATCTTCAATGCGCAACAGCATTTGGCCGCCCAAGGACTTGGCCAGCGCCCAGTTGAACAAGGCCGTGCGGGCATTGCCAATGTGCAAAAAGCCTGTGGGAGAGGGGGCAAAGCGGGTGATGATTTGTTTGCTCATGAAGCACTCATTTTGGAATAGTTGGAGAAAATTGCTTGCCTGTGTACCATAGGTGAAGAATTGCGCAAGATCGGGATGTTGCGTGTCACTTAAAGATATTGATTTTGAGCCATATTCAACCCGCAACGCCGCCATAGACAAACTGTTCTGGCGGCAGGGTAAACAACCAAGATTTTCTTCGGATAACCACACGGTTTCCCGACCCCTTGTTGATGGCGTCGATTTTGCACGCCGCCGCATTGTGTTGCTGCCTTTTGCCTTGATCCTCGGCATTTGCATCTACACTCAGCTTTCCGTTGAGCCGCCATATTGGCTTTATGGACTATTATGCCTTGTGCTTTTTGGCGGGGCGGTGCTGACGCGGCGCAATATTGTTCTTCGCAATTGTCTCTTTCTGGCCGGGGCAGTCGCCTTTGGCATTACTTTTATCGCAGCCAGTGCTGTGATGCGTGGCACGCCGCTGTTGGCCTATCCCAGCGCAGGTGTGATCAATGGGGAAATTCGGCAGGTCGAATTGCGACCAGACGGCAATTTGCGCGCGGTGGTTGATTTGGGCTCAATACGTCCCGGCGCCTTGGATGATGTCCGGTTTGTTCGCCTAACAATTGCGCAAAAGCACTTTGAACCTGCCCGCCAACCTGCAATCGGCGATCAATTGGAGGTCAGAGCCCGATTTATTCCTGTGCCAAAACCGGTTTATCCGGGGGGATATGATCCTCAATTTCACAGCTTTTTTGATGGCATTGGGGCTTATGGCAGTACGTTGGATCCTGTTGTTTTGTCCGATGGTCAGCAAACGGCGTGGTCGCTGGTTCAGAACTTCATTTTCGATGTGAGGCAAGGGGTTGCGCAACGGTTCAGTTCCGGCATGAAGCCTCAAGATGCGGCGATTGCGCGGGCGCTTATTATTGGCGATCAATCTGCCATTGAGCCTGAACTGCGTGACGAAATCGCCGTGAGTGGGCTGGCGCATCTGCTGGCCATTTCTGGCTTGCATCTAAGCCTGGTGGCGGGGGGCGCGTTTCTTGGCATAAGGTTCGTACTCGCCTTGCCGCTGTTCCCGCCGCAAATGCCCGCAAAATCAATTGCCGCCATTGCGGCCATGGGCGCCGCAACGTTCTATCTTGGAATTTCCGGCGCGAATATTGCGACACAACGCGCGACCATCATGTTGATCGTGGCGTTTGTGGCGGTGCTTACGGGACGACGTGCCATCACACTGCGCAATGTGGCACTTGTGTGCATTGCGATGATTTTGCTCTATCCAAATGAGGTATTTAAGCCGGGCTTTCAGCTCTCATTTGCGGCCGTAGGGGCGTTGGTGGGGGTCTACGAATGGAGTAAAGGACAAGCTCATTCGCGCAAATGGCCCAAATGGGCCCAGTTTCTGGGCGGACTCAGCCTTACGAGCTTGGTGGCTGGTATTGCGACCGCGCCAATTGCGGCGGTGCATTTCAGCCAGTTTGCGCCCTTTGGTTTGTTTGCCAATCTAGTTGCCGTGCCTTTGGTGGGGTTTTTCATCTTGCCCGCGCTGATTTTTGCCTGCGTTCTCATGCCATTCGGGTTGGAGTTGCCTGTGTTGGCATTGGCGGGATTGGGGATCGATTATGTCATCATCATCGCACGGTTTTTCACCAATCTTGGGGGCGATTGGACCTATGTTGCGCCTTTGGCGGGGTGGGTGCTGCCGCTTTGTGGCGTTGCATTGATGATGTTTTTGATTGCCAAATCGGCTTGGCGTTTTGTGCCACCCTTTGTGGCCGGCATGGTGATTAGCCTATTCGGCACGGCGGCGACGCCTGATATTTTGGTTTCGGGACAAACGCGCTCGGCATTTGTGAAAACAGATATGGGGCAGTGGGCGCAAATTGATCGGATTGGCAATAATTTCACGACGCGGGTATGGGCGGAATGGTTGGGTGCTGATCTCGCGCAACAAGAGTTAGCCGGAAATTGCGATGAGCAGGGGTGCGTCGTTCATATGCCAGAAGGACAAACTGTTTTGTTTGCCCGACAAAAGGCTGCTGTTATCGAGGATTGCGGGTTGGTCGATTTGATCATCGAGCAAGACTATTTATATCAAGAGTGCAGCACAGGCAGCCATCTGGTGCGCAATTGGGATGTGCGCCGCCTTGGGAATGCGGCGCTATATTTTGGTGATGATGGTCACATTCACATCAAACACAGTGTGACAGATGCCCATCGTCCATGGCGGGTGAAACATTAGCACCAACGCCTGGTCCAGCGACCTAGCTTAATATTTGCGGAACAGCCCCACTAGGCGACCTTGCACCGCTACCTGATCTGGTCCAAAGATCCGCGTTTCATAGGCTTCGTTTGCCGCTTCCAAGGCAACCGAATTGCCTTTTTTGCGTAGCCGCTTGAGGGTCGCTTCTTCACCATCCACCAATGCGACAACAATCTCGCCATTGGTGGCGGTTTGCTGCTTTTTGATCAAAACGGTGTCGCCATCGAAAATGCCTGCGTCAATCATCGAGTCGCCGCGCACTTCCAGCGCGTAATGCTCGCCACCAGCAAGCATTTCAGGCGGAACAGCGATCGTGTGTGATTGGGTTTGAATGGCCTCAATAGGCACACCAGCAGCAATCCGCCCCATAACGGGCACATGCACAGGTGCTTGTGAATCCTCATGCACAGGTTGTGCGGGACGCGGCTCAGGCGATTTGCCAAGCGTGCCTTCAATGACGCTTGGTTCAAACTTAGACTTTTTGCCGCCAAGAGAGGGGTTCATGCTGTCCGGCAACCGCACCACTTCCATCGCGCGGGCACGATTGGGCAATCTGCGGATAAATCCGCGCTCTTCCAGGGCGGTAATCAATCGATGGATGCCCGATTTAGATTTCAAATCCAACGCATCTTTCATCTCGTCGAAAGAGGGAGGCACGCCGCTTTCTTTCATCCGTTCATGGATAAACATCAACAGCTCATGTTGCTTGCGGGTCAGCATTGGACTTCCTTTTTTAGAATCGGAACAAATGTTGAACAACAATAACCGTTCTTTGTATGTTCTGCAAGCCCCTTGGTTTTCACACTGATTTTCTTCATGATTACATGACCTTATTCTTGGGGCCGTAATCCAGCGCGATGGTGCCTAATGTTGCAATAATGCAACGGCGGTGGATTTGATGTACAAAGTGTCGCACCCTCTATTGCCATTTTGAAAGCATCGGCGTATGAGCGATGCTGTAACTTCTAACTGAGGCGCCATCCCGGTGCCGCAACTGCAAAGGGGATATTATGAGCCATAATCATACGCTAATCAGCACCCCGGCGCTAAATACGCCGGTTTCCAAGTAACCGACGTCCTTTGAGGACGTTCAGACTGCGTCCTCGCTGTCATTCGATCAACACCAACCCTTCTTAGGCGCTTTTTTGCGTCCGAGGACTCATCTTTAATCGTGCGTTTTCGCGCGGGTTTCCGCACGCTTTCGCGCATCTTTTAACTCCAATTTTGGGGAACGAACGCGGCTGCGCGTTTGTCAGGAAACATGAAAAAACAACACGCTTTAACACTCAACTTTTTCGAGCGATTAGGATTGGCTTGGCGCCAAATCTTCAACCGGCGTCAAGTCGTCAGCCGTGCGGACGCAAAAAGGGTTCGCCGGTGCAATGTTGAAGATTTGAGCGCGCATATCCGAAAAGATATCGGGCTGTAATCGTAAAGGGGGCTTCGGCCCCCTTATTCGTTGGTGATCTGGCGCGCCCGTTGGGCTGATGGGGAGAAGAAAAAGGCCAAGATGAACAGGGCCGTCATGACCAGCACGATGGTGGGCGCAGGTGCGCTATCCAATTGGAAGCTTAAAAAGACCCCGAAGAAAGCGCTGAATATGGCAACCAAAGTGGCGATGATCAGCATCGGGCCGAGCTTGCGGGTGAGCAGATAGGCGATTGCGCCTGGCGCAATCAGAATTGCGATGGCCAGAATAATGCCGACAGCTTTTAGCGCGGCGACAACAATCAGCGAGATGGCAGCCAACAAGCCATAATGCAACCAGCGCACAGGCAGGCCGATCGCAGCCGCGTGCTGCGGATCAAACACATAGAGCTTTAGATCACGCCAACGTGCGATCACCAAGATGGTCAAGGTCAGCGCAATGATGCCGGTTTCCATCAGGTCAGCATTGCTGGTGCCCAACATGTTGCCGAACAGGATGTGGTCGAGATGCACATCCGTTTCTATTTTTGTGTATAGCACCAGGCCCAAGGCAAACATGCCGGAGAATACGACACCCATAACGGTATCTTCTTTTATGCGGCTGTTTTCCTTGAGATAACCTGTGCCAAGCGCACAAATCATACCCGCCACAAAGGCGCCGATGGCCAATGGAATGGCCAAAATATAGGCCAAAACAATGCCCGGCAGGACGCCATGGGAAATGGCGTCACCCATCAATGACCAGCCCTTGAGCACCAAGAAGCAGGATAGCAACGCTGCGGGAATCGCCACCAAGATCGAGATGACAAAGGCGCGCTGCATAAACGGAAATTGGAAAGCCATCATGCTCGTGTCAAACCATTCCATCATGAGCTCACCTCGGCGTTGCGGCGGGCGCGTTGCGCGCGCAGGCCATGTTTCGGGGCGAAGACGAAGGCGGTAAGGAAACAGGAGGTTTGCAGCACGACGATGATGCCGCCTGTGGCTCCATCCAAGAAATAACTGCTATAGGCGCCGATGATTGAGGTGAGGGCGCCAATGGCGATGCTCAGCCAGATTAAGGTGGGGAATTTGTCGGTCAACAAATAGGCAGTTGCCCCTGGAGTCACGACCATCGCGATCACCAAAAACGCACCCACTGTTTGCAACGCGGCAACGGTGGCGGCGCTCAAAAGCGTGAAAAACACGATTTTGAGAAGGTTAGGTTTTAAGCCGATTGAACGGGCGTGGTCTTCATCGAAAAACACGACCATAAAGTCTTTCCACTTGGTGCCCATCACCAACAAAGTGACTCCGGAAATAATGGCCAGTTGCAGCGTGTCGGCCGGTGTAATGGCCAACACATTGCCCAGGACAATGGTTTGGATATTGACCGAGGTTGGCGACAACGACACCATAAACAGACCTAAGCCGAAAAAGGACGTGAAGATCAAGCCGATGATTGCATCTTCGCGCAATTTGGTGCGCTGATTGAGAAACAACATGGCTGCAGCCGCCAAACCGCCGGAAAAGAATGCGCCAACCGAAAATGGCAGGCCCAACATATAGGCGCCAGCTACCCCCGGCACGATGGAGTGAGACAGGGCATCGCCAATCAGCGACCAGCCCTTGAGCATAAGATAGGCGCTGAGAAATGCGCAGACCGCGCCGACCAAGCCTGTGACCCAGATGGCGTTGCGCATATATCCGTAGGAAAAAGGCTCGAGCAACAGATCAATCATCTGATTTATCCGTGTTTTTGGTTTGGGTTTGCATCTTGTCCTCTTCGCCATAAAGGACCAAAGGCCGTTCATCATCGGTGATGACGGCAAACTGGCGCGTATCCTCATCATCGTGCAGATCGGAACCGCCCAACACAAAGTGACGCAACACACCGCCAAAGGTTTTTTCCAGATTGGATTGGGTGAAGATTTCGTCCGTTGGGCCATAATCAAGGACCGTGCCTTTGATCAGCACCGTTCGATCGCAGAATTCAGGCACCGAGCCTAGATTGTGGGTGGACACCAGCATCACTTTGCCTTCGGCCCGCAAGTCGCGCATCAGTTTAATGATGGTGTCTTCTGTTTTTACATCGACGCCAGTGAAAGGCTCGTCCAGCAGGATCACTTCGCCCTCTTGCGCCAATGCGCGCGCCAAAAAGACCCGTTTTTTCTGGCCGCCAGATAGTTCGCCAATCTGACGTTTGCGATATTGGGCCATATTGACCCGATCAAGCGCCACATCAACCATTTCCTTATCCCGTTTGCTGGGAATGCGGAAAAAGCCCATTTTGCCGTAGCGGCCCATCATGACCACATCTTCGACGAGGACGGGGAAATCCCAGTCCACTTCCTCACTTTGCGGCACATAGGCAACGAGGTTTTCGCGCAAGGCTTCTTGCACGCTTTTACCAAGTAATTTGACCGAGCCTTCGGCAATTGGCACAAATCCCATGATCGCTTTGAACAATGTGGATTTGCCAGAGCCATTGACTCCCACAAGGGCGGTGATGGTGCCTTGTGGGATTTCAAAACTGGCGTCGGTTAGGGCCGTGTGGCCATTGCGATAGGTAACGGTGACATTTTTGACGTTTATGCCACCGTTGGCCAAAGCGCGCATATCATTCATTGGGTAAGGCCCTCAGCAATTGTGCTGGTGGTGACTTTTAAGAGATCAATATAGGTGGGCACGGCACCGCTGTCATCAGTTAACGAATCCACATAAAGAACGCCGCCATATTGCGCGTCGGTTTCGCGCACAACTTGCTTGGCTGGCGCGTCGGAGACTGTGCTTTCCGAAAAGACAGCGCGGATATTGTTGGCGCGGACTTGATCGATCACCTCACGCACCTGTTGTGGGGTGCCTTGTTGGTCGGCGTTGATGGGCCACAAGAACAGTTCCTTCAAATCAAAATCGCGCGCCAGATAGCTGAATGCACCTTCAGAGGTGACCAACCAGCGCTCTTCATCCGGGATGCTTTTGAGCTTTTCGCGGATTGGAGCGACCACAGCTTTAATCTCTGCCTTGTAGTTTTCAGCGTTTTCGAGATATTGCGCGGCATTGTCCGGATCGTGCTCAGCAAATGCCTTGGCAATATTGTCGACATAGATCATGGCGTCGGACGGCGACATCCAGGCATGGGGGTTGGGTTTGCCTGAATATGGACCTGACGCAATCCCCATAGGCTCTATTCCATCAGTGACAACGACGCTTGGCACATCACTCAAATTCTCAAAGAATTGTTCAAACCACAATTCGAGGTTGAGGCCATTCCAGATCACCAAATCGGCGTCTTGCGCTTTGATGATGTCTTTTGGTGTTGGTTGGTAGTTATGGATTTCCGCACCGGGCTTGGTGATGGACACCACTTCGGCGTGATCACCAGCAACATTTTCGGCCATATCTGCGATGACGGTGAAGGTGGTTACAGCTTTGAATTTATCATCTGCATTCGCGGCGACCGTTGTGAGCGTTGTCGATAGGGCGAGGGCAGGCAACAGTTTTAGCAAGGTTCGCATTTGCAACTCTCTGAATATATTGGATTCGATTTATACAAGCTATAATGCAATTGAGAAGCGTTCGCAACAGTGTTGCGAATGATTTGCAAATTTGTTTATTTGCGATTTTTTGCATGTGTATTGTCTGTTTCAAGAAGGTGAACACAGCTTGCGGTTGAAAAGCCCGGAAAGACAGGGGTTTGCGCAGTTTTATTTCATTAACCCTGAGTGCAACGATTAGGAGATGTTAATTCAAAAGCAAACTGATCAAGGCAAACTGGCCCTACATCAAATCCTGATTTGAGGCGAGCGTGAACAAACGATATCCAAGTAGAATCGTATTTTCAATCGGCGGTATCTTTGCCGCCTTTGTGTTGCTGGTGATTGCTTTTGTTATCTCAAGTTTATTTGTGCTGAATGTTTCAGGCAACGCAGCCAATGATTTGAAATTGGCGGCAGAAAAACGCGCAGCCTTGAATATGATTGAGAGCGAAATTAGCGATGTGGCCCAGCGCCAGTCTGAAGTTTCGTGGTGGGACACCACCATTGTTGCACTTAGTGAAGGTTTCGATCGCGTGTTCTTTGCCGATGCGATGTTGGGTTGGTTTCCAATAGAATATGGCATTGATCGCTCGATGTTGGTTTCACCGGACAGCAAGATGTTGCTTCATGCCAAAGGCGAGTTGTTCACCATGCGCGGCGAGGGGGAAGCATTTTTTGCGCAAGTTCAGGACCTTGTGACGCACGCACAAGACAAATATATGGAACGGCGAATTGAAGAGGCTGGCGCGTACCGTATTGAAGGTGACCCAGTTCGCGATGACCCGGTTCTTTATGCCCATGATATTCGCAAAATTGATGGTGAGATCGGCATTGTGATTGCCCAAGCGATTATCCCGGATGGCGTGATGGTGTTATTGGACGAGACACCGCATGTTCTGGTTACTTTCCGTCCGTTCACTGCGCAACGGATCGCCGAATATGGGCGCGAGATTGAACTGAAAGAATTTCGCGTGTCATTGACACCACCCGCATCGGAGATGCATCTGGTGACGATAAATTCTGGCTATGCGAATAAGAATGTTTTTATCAGCTGGAATTCCGTGCCGCCGTCCAATGGCATTTGGGCCCGATCCATGCCCGCGCTTGGGGCCATGCTGTTTGTGATCACGTTGGTGATGCTCGGCGTGACAATCGCTTATGCCCGCCAGGTCTATCGCACCCGAAAAGCAGAGGCACGGAACCGTTATCTGGCAGAGCATGATGGCTTAACCCAACTGCCAAACCGAAATCGCTTTGATAAAGCATTGCAAACCAAAATTGGTGAAGATCATTTGGGGACCTGTGCCGTGCTGTGCATCGATTTGGATCGATTTAAGCCCGTGAATGATACCTATGGGCACCATGCGGGTGATGAAGTGTTGCGGACTGTGGCGCGTCGCATTGAGGAAGTTATTGGCGATCGTGGCATTGTGGCCCGTCTTGGGGGTGATGAGTTTATCGCGCTGCTTGATGATGCTGCAGACAAGGATGGCATCATGATGCTTTGCGACAGCGTGATTGAGCGGATCAGCGACAAAATCTGTTTTGAGGATTTAGAGCTTTATGTGGGCGCCAGTGTTGGTGTGGCCTGGTGGCCTGATGATGCGCAAACCGCTGATATGGTTATTCGCAGTGCCGACCAGGCGCTCTATCGGGCCAAGGAACTCGGCAGAGGACGGTCCATGCGCGCCGATCTTATGAATAAGGATGCGGCCGATGATCTGGTCAAAATCTCATAATGCCCACGGTAGCATCATAAAATCGACCAAAGCGCCAGTTTGCTTGCCTTCGCAAAAGGGTGCCTGAACGATAAATCCATCACATTGTGACAATGAGGAGAGGTGGGCGCTGTCCATCTCAAGAATTGGATCAACTGCTAAGCCGCTCTTTTGTGTGGTCAGTCGTGCCCGGCGATAGAATTGTCGGGGGCCGTTTTTCGGCAATTGGTCAGCCAGCGGCAATTGCACGATCTTTGGGTCGGCAGCTTGTCCTGATAAAGCTGCGATTGCGGGACGCACAAAAACGGTTGCTGTAACCAAAGCTGAGACAGGATTGCCTGGCAGACCAAAAATTAGGGTTTTCCCTAAACGGCCGAACATAAGCGGCTTGCCGGGGCGCACAGCGATACGCCAGAAATCGATCTCGGCACCGATGGCCTGCAAGGCAGCCAACATATAGTCTTTATCGCCAACACTGGCGCCGCCCGTGGTGACCAAAATATCTGGTTCATCCTTTAATGCGGCTTGCAGTTTGGCTTCCAGTTTTGCCTGTTCATCGATCGCAACGCCAAAATCCTGGACGGTGGCGCCTGCCAACTCGAACAAAGGTGTGAGGCCAAAACCGTTGGACGCATAAATCTGCCCTTGTTCAAGCGGTTGGCCGGGCTGCACCAATTCGTCACCCGTTGCGAGAATGTGCAGTTTTGGCTTTCGGGTGACATTGATTTGGCCGTGGCCCGCGGCTGCAATGAGCGAAATATCAAATGGATTGAGGCATTTTCCTGCCTGAGCAATGGTTTGATCTTTGGCAAAGTCATTGCCTTTCAAACGCACATTTTGGCCATCTGTCACATCATCTTGCAATGTGATCTGATCACCCTCAATGGTGACCTTTTCCTGCATGATCACACTGTCCGCCCCTTGCGGCAGTTCGCCGCCCGTATAGATGCGGGCGCATTCGCCCTTGGCCAAGGGGCGATCAAACGGTGTACCCGCTGCGGCCACGCCGATGTTTTTCAAAACGGTGCCTTTGGTGCCATCACTTGCCTTGAGTGCATAGCCATCCATGGCAGAACCATTAAAGGGTGGTTGGCTGGTTAGCGCCACAATTGGTTCGGCAAGCGTACGGTTGGACGCCTGCGTCAACTCAATCATTTCGTCCGAGATTGGTTTGGCGTGCGCCAGAATTTCACTTAGGGCTTCATCAACTGGTTTGAGTTGCGCCATTTTAATCCCTTTTGAAATCGCCGGATTTGCCGCCGCTTTTTTCCATCAATTGTGTCGGCCCGATCACCATGCTCTTATCCAGCGCTTTGGCCATATCATAAAGGGTGAGGGCTGTGACGCTGGCGGCGGTGAGGGCTTCCATCTCGACCCCTGTTTTGCCTTCCACGGACACGGTGGCTGAAATATCAAACCGCGGTGCATCGTCGGCAGGTGTAATTTCCACCTCAACTTTGTTGAGCATGAGCGGATGGCAAAGCGGAATCAGGTCCGATGTTTTCTTTGCTGCCATAATGCCTGCCAAGCGCGCTGTGCCTAAGGCATCACCTTTTTTAAGGTCGCCCTTTTTGACAGCATCGACCGCCGCCTGTGACATGGTGATGGATGATTGAGCCGTTGCGCGGCGCAATGTTGGCGCTTTGCCGCTCACGTCGACCATGTTGGCCTCGCCTTGCTCATTGAGATGGGTAAGGCGATCCTTAGCCATTAGTCCCCTCCGAACAAAAGCGCGCGGGTGGCGGCTTCCACATCGTCATGACGCATCAGGCTTTCACCGACCAAAAATGTGCTGACATCCGCTTTTTCACTCAGCATTTGCACATCATCGTGGGTGAAAATGCCGCTCTCGCTGACCAGCAGGCATTCGTCCGGCACATTTTTCGCCAACTCAATGGTAGTGTTCAATGTGGTTTCAAAGGTTCGCAAATTGCGGTTATTGATGCCGATGAATTTGGATGGCAGCTTGAGCGCGCGGTCCAGTTCTTCCGCATCATGCACTTCGATTAGGGCATCCATGCCCCAATCAAGGGCTGCCTCGGTGAGACGCAAGGCGTCATCGTCGGTGAGTGCGGCCATGATGATCAAAATGCAATCTGCCCCCCACGCGCGCGCTTCGGCAATCTGGTAGGGCTCAAACATGAAGTCTTTACGCAGCACAGGCAGGTCAACCGCGGCACGGGCTTCGATCATAAAGTCCGGTGAGCCTTGAAAAGAGGGCGTGTCCGTTAAGATCGACAAGCACGCTGCGCCGCCAGCCTTGTAGGCTTTGGCGTGGGCTGGCGGGTTGAAATCTTCCCGGATCAAGCCTTTAGATGGGCTGGCTTTCTTGATCTCGGCGATCAAGCCGATTTTGCCTGCCTGTTTTTTGGCCTTGAGCGCTGATAAAAAACCGCGCGGTGCCGATTGATCCTTGGCAATGGCTTCAAGTTCGGCCATAGATTTCAGGTTTTGGGCGGCAGCAACTTCTTCGCGCTTATATAGTTCGATTTTTTTGAGAATATCTACGCTCACGATTGCGCCACTCCGTTTGAAACTTCGATCAATTGCGCCAGTTTTTCTTTCACCTTGCCACTATCCACCAATTGTGCCGCCAGTTTGACGCCGTCTTTAAGGTTATCGGCTTGGCCTGTGACAATGAAGGACGCAGCGGCGTTAAACAGCGCCACATCGCGATAGGCTGACTTTTCACCGTCAAATAGTTTGCGCATCGCGGCAGCATTTTCCTCAGGTGTGCCGCCGAGCAATTCGTCAAGCTTGGCGATGGGAAGCCCGCCATCTTCCGGGTTCACTTCAAATTCGCGCACCTCACCATCCTTGATTTCGGCAACATATGAATGCCCTGTGGTGGTGAGTTCGTCCAGGCCATCGCTGCCGTGCACGACCCAGGCGGAGGTGGCGCCATTTTTCAGCAATGCATCTGCAACCGGACGCACCCATTGCCGATCATAAACGCCGAGCAAATATTGTTTTACCCCGGCAGGGTTTGATTGTGGCCCGAGAATATTGAAAAGCGTTCTCACGCCCATTTCCTGCCGTGACGGGCCAACAAAGCGCATGGCTGCGTGGTGATTGGGGGCAAACATGAAGCCAATGCCCGCTTTTTTGATGCACTGACCAATCTGGTCGGCCTTGAGGTCAAGCTCTACACCGAGCATTTGCAGCGCTTCTGAGCTGCCAGAACGCGAGGAGAGGGCCTTGTTGCCGTGCTTTGCCACAGGTGTGCCGCTGGCGGCAACAATGATGCTGGCTGCGGTTGAAATATTGTAAGTGCCGACGCCATCGCCGCCTGTCCCCACAATGTCGATGGCATTATCGGGGGCCTCAACGCGCGTCATTTTCTCGCGCAGGATTGAGACGGCGCCAGCGATTTCTTCCACCGTTTCGCCTTTAACGCGCAGGCCCATCAAGAAAGCGCCAATTTGCGAAGGGGTGGCTTCACCGGACATGATCACATTCATGGCGGCGCGCATTTCGTCCATGGTCAAATCTTGAGCGTCAGCAAGTTTATTCAAAATGGTCTTAATATTCATTTTTGCATCCTCGCTGATTATGATTTTTTCGGACTATTGTTGAACTCGGCAGCAAGCTCCAAGAAATTGGCGATCATTTGTGTGCCGCTTTCCGAAGCAATGCTCTCCGGGTGGAACTGTACCGAATGGATCGGCAGCGTTTTGTGCGCCACAGCCATAATCATGCCGTCGTCAGATTTGGCGGTGACATCGAGATTATCGCCAATGGTATCCGGGTCAAGTGTGAGCGAATGGTAGCGCGTGGATACGATGCCATCGCTGTTCAAGCCTTTGAAGATGCCTTCGCCATTGTGGCGCACCTTGCTGGTCTTGCCGTGCATCAATCTTGATGCCCGCACGACCTTCGCGCCAAAGTTTTGGCCAATTGATTGGTGGCCGAGGCAAACACCGAAGATTGGGATTTCACCACCGAACCGTGCCACCACATCGAGGCAGATACCGGCCTCATCTGGCGTTTTGGGGCCCGGCGACAGGATAATCGCCTTTGGCATTTTTTCGGCAATTTCTTCGAGGGTGATCTTGTCGTTGCGGTGGACCTCAATATCGGGGTCGATTGAGCCGATCAGGTGCACCAGATTGTAGGTGAAGCTGTCGTAATTATCGATGACGAGAATGTTGCTCATTGGCCAATCTCCGCTTCATCGGCGTAGCGCAGGGCTTCATGTGCCGCGCTGACCAACGCACGCGCCTTGTTTTCGCACTCTAGTTGCTCGAGTTTCGGATCGCTATCCGCCACAATGCCTGCGCCTGCCTGCACATGGATTTTGCCATCTTTGATAACCGCAGTGCGCAAGACGATACAGGTATCCATCCAACCATCGGCACTAAAGTAACCCACACACCCGGCATAGATACCGCGGCGGTGTTTTTCCAACTCGTCGATGATTTCCATGGCACGAACCTTTGGTGCGCCGGAAACTGTGCCCGCCGGAAAGCCGCCAGCAAGTGCATCGATATTGTCGAGGCCCTTTTTGAGCTTGCCTTCCACATTGGAGACGATGTGCATGACGTGGGAATAATATTCGAGAAAGAATTGGTCAGTGACCTCGACTGAGCCGATTTCAGCAACGCGGCCAACATCGTTGCGGCCCAAATCCAACAGCATCAAATGTTCTGCCAACTCTTTTGGATCGCTGAGCAACTCGTCGGCCAATTCCCGATCCCGCTCTGGTGTGGCACCCCGCTTGCGGGTGCCGGCAATTGGACGGATCGAGACTTTTTCATCTTGTACCCGCACCAAGATTTCAGGACTGGATCCAGCGATGGCAAAGCCCTCAAAATCCAAAAAGTACATATAGGGTGACGGATTGGTGCGGCGCAGGGCGCGATAGAAGGCAACCGGGGGCAGCGTAAAATCTGCGGTGAAGCGCTGCGACAGGACCACCTGAAAAACATCACCGGCGACAATGTAGTCTTTGGCCTTGGCGACCATGTCTTTGAATTCGTCTGGCGAGGTGTTGGATTGGAAATCGAGCGCCGTTGCCATGTCCTCTGGTGCGCCGCGCTGCACACGCTGGTTGAGGCGTTGTGTGGCGTCGTCCAACCGATCGTTGGCGGCTTCAAAAGCCATTTGTGCGGTCACATCATTCTGGGGGCGCACGGGCGTGGCGAAATAGAGCTCATCTTTGATCGTATCAAACACTGCCAGAAGCGAGGGGCGCATCAGCAACGCGTCAGGCGCGCCAATCGTGTCTTCGTTGGTGTCGGGAATGTCTTCCATTTCCCGCACCATGTCATAGCCCAGATAACCAAAAATACCCGCTGACATTGGCGGCAGATCAATGGGTAGCTCCAGGGCGGATTCTGCCAAAATTTCGCGCAATGCATCCAGCGGTGCACCGTTCATTTCATCAAATGCGTCTGGTGCAAATTTGGGATTGCGGTTGACGGCGGCTTTGCCGTTCCGAATACGGAACATGAGATCAGGCTCAAGCCCGATCATTGAATATCGACCGCGGGTTGCACCGCCATGGACGGATTCGAGCAAAAAGGTGTTTTTGCGCCCCGCAGCCAACTTTAAATAGGTGCCAATCGGGGTTTCCAAATCCGCCACAATGCGACGCCACATAATCTGACTGCCGCCTTTTTCATAAATTGAAGCGAAGGCGGCATAGTCAGTATTTTGCATTTTATTGCCCTATCTTATTGGTCGAGAGCCAGGATCTGATTAAGGGTGCCTTGGTTGATGCTTACGCCCAAATCATCCCGACGTGCGGTGATGAACTGTTGATAAAGGTCATCGGCAACACTGTCAGACAGTGAAATCAAATTCTGTTGCTCAATTTCGGCTGGTTCTGCAGCCGTGATGTTGGTCACCTGGAACACAATATAGGTGCCATCAGACATGCGTACCGCATCGGCATAGCCTTCACCGCCAGAAAATGCAGCGGACGCTACATTGCCAGTGATGAATGAACCATCGCCCCGACGGGTCAGTGGCAAGGATGGCTGGGCGATTTGGCCCACATTTGACGCCACATCAAAGATTGGCGTGCCATCTTTGACTTCTTGCACAAGGTTGTCGGCTTTTTCGGCGAGCGCTTCGGCACGTTGATCTTCCAGCCAGGCGGTCTCAAGCTCATCACGCACTTCGTCCAACGCCAAATCACGGGCAGGGGTGGTTTCGAGCAAATCGAACCAAGCCATGGCGTTGCCACCAATGGTCACCGCCGGAAGCAATGCATCTTCCTCGGCGTTGTTCACAGCCGTGAGCAAACGTTGTTGGCCGTCGTCTGGCAGATCAGCAACATCTGTAATGCCGACGCCGGACTGGGTGATCTCAACAGTTTGTGTGCTCAACCCCACATCCGCAGCGATTTCGCTGATGGGACGTAGAGTGGCGCGCTGTTCTTCGATCTCATCAATTTTGTCGAGGATTTGATCACGCGCCTTCTTGGCATTGACGCGGGCGACCAGTTCGTCGCGGGCTTCCTCGAATGACAATTGTGTTTCAGGCACAATATTGCGGACCATTACAGCCACTTTGCCACTCTCCGCATCAGCGATGGTGAGGCCCTTATCGCCATCGAACGCAGCAATTGCGATCGCTTCGTCGGCAATCTCATCACGAGTGACTTGCCCCAATGGGGTTGCGGTGATGCCGAAATTGTTTGCGGCCAAGATTTGGTCAAGTGACTGGCCTGCGGCAACGCCTTGAACCAAGGTTTGCGCCTGCGCATCGTCTTTCAAGCGCCAAAGCGTGACATTGCGGGTTTCATCGCTGGTCAGTTGATCGCCTGATGCTTCATATTCCGCGCGTAGCTCTTCGTCGGATGCTTCAAGCGAACGGGCCAGGCTTTCTGGTGTGAGCACCAAAATTTCGATCTGCTTTTGAGCTTCAGCGCGATATTGAGCCTGGTTTTCTTCCAGATAGGCAGCCAACTGCTCTTCAGTTGGCGCTTCGATTGGATCAAGCACATTGTTTGAAAGCGTGAAATAATCAATCGTGCGGGTGTCGTTTTGCACGCGATTGGTGATTTGCAGGATGGTTTTGGGTGCCATCGCGCCGCCCATCAGGCCGCGAATAACTTGGGAACGCTGAACCGATTCTGCTTGGGCAGTGATGTATTCGCTTTCGGTATAGCCATTTTGGCGCAGCATTTGCGTGAATTGCTGACGATCAAAAACGCCCAGAGTGGTGGCGAAGTTTGGATCTTGTGCAATCATTTCTGACACCATTTCGTCAGAAGCGCCGACACCAAAATCAGCCACCATTTGATCAAGCGCTGCGTTGCTGGCCAATTGATTGAGCACAGAACCGGGAATTCCAAACGCCACAGCCTCTTCGGGCGAGGGCTGGCGGCCGGTCTGGCGCGCAATATTGTTCAACTGGGTGCGGTAAGCGCGATCAAACTCAACAGCCGATATAGACTGATTGCCTACACGGGCCACAGAGCTGGAGCCTAGATTTGTGAAGACATTTGCGATACCGAACAAGCCAAAGCTTAAAATAAGAAGGGCCATCAGAATCTTAGCCACCCATGTGTTCGAGTAGCGTTTAAAGGTATCAAGCATAGTCTATCCGTTTGTTGTTTGCAGTTTTGGACCCCTGGTCACCAGCGGCGCATAATAGACAGGGTGTACCAAAAATCGCAAGACGTTGAATGGTTTGTATTTGGGGTTAAACTTAATTTTGGTTCTTGGAAAGGTTGTCATGACAGAAAAAAACAAAAAACTTATCGCCGGCAATTGGAAAATGAATGGGTTGAGGGGCGCTTTGAGTGAAATTGAGCAGATCGCCAAACAGCTCGAGGCCTTTAAAGACAAGGGTACTTTTTTGATTTGTCCACCTGCAACATTGATTACGGGTGCGAAAGCGCTGGCGGGCGATAGCCTGCACATTGGCAGCCAGGACTGCCACAGCGAGCAAAAAGGGGCGTTCACAGGCGATATTAGCGCTGAGATGGTGGCGGACCTTGGTGGCACGTTTGTGATTGTGGGCCATTCAGAACGACGCGAGGGCCACGCTGAAACCAACGCAACAGTTAAAGCCAAGGCAAATGCAGGTCTGGGGCAGGGGCTTAAGCCGATTGTGTGTTGTGGCGAAACGCTGGAGCAACGCGAGGCGGGCGAGGCGATTGGCTTTGTCACACAGCAAATTGCCGAATCGACACCGGATGAATTGAGCAAAGATGGCGAGATCGCCATCGCTTATGAACCAATCTGGGCCATTGGCACAGGCAAAACGGCTTCGACTGAGGACGTAAAGGAAATGCATGTGGCCTTGCGCAAAACGCTGGTGGAGAAATATGGCGAACGCGGCAACAGCATTGAAATTCTTTATGGCGGCTCTGTGAAGCCCGAGAATGCCAACGCGCTGTTGAATACACAGGATGTGGACGGCGCTCTTGTGGGTGGTGCGAGCCTTAAAGCAGAGAGCTTTTTGGGCATCGTCGCCGCGCTCTAAATTCGGACGGGTCAAAAAAACGCCAATTTTGTCTAGCCAATTGGCGCTATAGTGTGTAGAACGCACGCTGATTTTGTATTCAACAGATTACGGTTTTCCAAATGGAAACAGTTTTGATTGTGGCGCACCTATTTATCGTGGTGGCGCTTATTGCAGTAATTTTGATGCAGCGCTCTGAAGGCGGCGGCCTTGGCATGGGCGGCGGTGGAGGCGGCGGAGGCGGCGGCTTCATGTCTGCACGTTCTTCTGCCAACCTTTTGACCCGCACCACAGGCATCTTGGCGGCACTTTTCTTTGCGACCTCGATTGGCCTGACTGTTTTGGGGCAGCTCGACAATCGTGCCGACAGCATTCTGGAACGGGCGACCGACCAAACTGAAGGCGACGTGACTGTGCTTGATGCGCTGAACAATTTGCAAGGTGATACACCAGCGGACGAGAACGAACTCGACCTGCCGGTGCCCACAGCAGAAGAGCCGGCGCCAGACGCGCCAACTGAGACACCTTCTCAGTAAGCTGTTGAAAAATTGGGAATGTTTAGACGGGGGGTTTTGTCCCCCGTCTTTTTTTGGATATGTGCAATTTTACGGCTTCGAATCATAGCCGTTCAGATGTAAGGTTAAAGCCCATGGCACGGTATATATTCATCACTGGTGGCGTGGTTTCCTCTTTGGGTAAAGGGTTGGCTTCGGCTGCACTTGGCGCAGCGCTTCAGGCGCGGGGCTATAAAGTGCGTTTGAAAAAGCTGGACCCCTATCTAAACGTGGACCCGGGCACCATGTCTCCTTATCAGCATGGTGAAGTTTTTGTCACCGATGACGGGGCAGAAACGGATCTCGATCTTGGGCATTATGAACGCTTCACGGGGCGGTCTGCGAACCAGCAGGACAACATAACGACGGGTCGAATTTATCAAAACATTATCGCACGGGAACGTCGCGGCGACTATTTGGGCGCCACGGTGCAGGTTATTCCGCATGTGACCGACGAAATCAAAAATTTCGTCTTGGCCGATAATGAAGATTTCGACTTTGTGTTGTGCGAAATTGGCGGCACGGTTGGCGACATTGAAGCCTTGCCGTTTTTCGAGAGCATTCGCCAGTTGGGCAATGAGCTGCCGCGCGGGCAGGCGGTTTATACGCATTTGACGTTGATGCCGTATATCCCCAGCGCCGGTGAGTTGAAAACCAAGCCGACACAGCACTCAGTGAAAGAACTGCGCTCAATTGGCATTCAGCCTGATATTTTGCTGGTGCGGTGTGACCGTGAAATCCCGGCCAGTGAACGGCGCAAGCTTTCGCTGTTCTGTAACGTGCGGGAAACAGCCGTCATCCAAGCACTTGACGTGAAGAGCATTTATGATGTGCCCATCGCCTATCATGATGAAGGCCTGGATACAGAAATTCTAGCGGCCTTTGGCATTGAGGATGCTCCAGCACCTGACATGTCACGCTGGCGCGAAATTTCAGAACGGTTCCACAATCCTGATGGCGAAGTCACCATTGCGGTTGTCGGCAAATATACCGAATTGCTGGACGCCTATAAATCACTCAACGAAGCCTTGGTGCATGGCGGCATCGCCAACCAGGTCAAAGTGAATGTGCAATGGGTGAATGCGGAGCTATTTGAGCAGGATGACCCGTCGCCCTACCTTGAAGGTGTGCATGGCATTTTGGTGCCCGGTGCGTTTGGTGAGCGTGGTGCAGAAGGCAAGATTGCGGCGGCGAAGTTTGCTCGTCAGCGTGACGTGCCATATTTCGGCATTTGCTTTGGCATGCAGATGGCATGCGTGGAAGCGGCGCGAAACACCGCTGGCATCGGCAATGCGTCATCAACCGAATTTGGCCCTGCCAAAGAGCCTGTTGTGGGCTTGATGACCGAATGGATGAAGGGCAATGCACTTGAAAAGCGTAGCCAAGAAGGCGATTTGGGCGGCACGATGCGTCTTGGCGCCTATGATGCGCAATTGGTGCGTGGGTCGCGTGTTGCAGACATTTATGGCACCACACGGATTTCAGAGCGTCACCGCCATCGCTGGGAAGTGAACATGGAGTATCGCAAGGTGCTCGAATCCAATGGGCTTTTGTTCTCTGGTCTTTCGCCTGATGGCGAGTTGCCTGAGATTGTTGAGCGCACGGACCATCCTTGGTTTATCGGCGTTCAGTTCCACCCGGAATTGAAATCACGTCCGTTTGAACCGCACCCCTTGTTCCGCTCGTTTGTGAACGCGGCGCTTGAGCAAAGCCGGTTGGTTTAATGGCTGAGGTGGTCAATCTTCGACAAGCGCGCAAAAACAAGAAGCGGGCTGAAAAGGAAGAATTGGCCGCCGCCAATCGCCATAAGCATGGGCAAAAAAAGTCAGTCAAAAAGCTGCATGAAGCCCAAGATATGCTGTCGCAGAAAAAGCTGGATCAGCAAAAGTTAGACAAAGACAAATAGGCCGCCTTGTGCGGCCTTTTTTTTAGCGGTTTCTTGGGATTGAAATGGAACTTTCGGTCCGTCATTTCGTTTTATTAAAATCACGCAAGTCCATTGTTCGCACAATAACTTGATTTGGCGGCAATGGTTGCGCGGGATAAAACGCATTTGGCTTGTACACATTTAAACCAAAGGAAATTTCATGAAAACCGCTCAGCATTTTTTGGAAGAAGCAAACAGTGTCGTGCCGCGCATTTCAGCGGAAGAGGCCAAGAACTTTCACGGCAAAAGCAATGCTGTTTTTGTAGATGTTCGCGATTCAGGCGACATTGCAAAATCTGGCACTGTGAAGGATGCCGTGCGTATTCCACGTGGCTTTATCGAATTTGCAGCCGACGAAAACACGCCGCTTTATAACCCTGCACTGAAGCAGGATGCCGATATCTATCTTGTATGTGGCGCAGGCGGCCAAGCTGCACTGGCGGGGAAAACCCTAAAAGATATGGGATTTAACTCCGTGACCAATATTGGTGGTTTTGGCGACTGGAAAGAAGCGGGCGGTCCCGTCGAGATCTAGACCTAGCTCTTCTAGTTCTCCGTTATATAGATTGGGGCGAAACCGCCACCATTTGTGCGGAAGTTGGTGGTCTGCCCAGCGTAAAGCCGTGCGGCAGCGGCGAACGTTTCGCCGCGGTAGGTGTAAAACCGCAAATCAGATTTGAGGGGCGTTAGATCGCTTTCATTTTTGGTCAGGCGCAACGCTGGCTTAAAATTGCGCTGCGCGATATAGGGGGTAGACACTATATACGCCCAGCTTTTCTTGGTGACCTTGTCGCCGCGGAACACCGCTTTGCCAGCGTGACCATCCAAAGGTTTGAAGAAATATTGTTTGCGCTTTGCCCACAATTCATCGGCATTGGCCGCTGTGACAAACTGCGCTTGGATCAAATCGATCAATAGTGATTGTTCGCCTGCCGAACAGTTTAGGCCTTCAAGAAAGTTTGTGTCCGCCAGATAGGCCAAGTTGGCCTTACTGGCGTAAAGGGCATGATGTTTCGGATTGGGGCTAAGCACAATCTGGTCGGCCATATATGCTTGTTTCAGCGCTTGGTGAGTGGGCGTTTCGAGATAAAAATCTGTCGAACGGTTGTACACCAGGTCGATGCGTTCACCGTCTACCAGCAACGATTGTCCATCCCAATGCAGATCAGCCGGATCTGCGATCAACACTTTATAGCCAGCGTCTGCAAGCAGGTTGGCGGTTAGTTGAAACTCTTCATAAAGAAACTGCTCTTTCGGCATTTCATCGATGATGGCAATGGTCTTTAAGGGGCGGTTCTGGCCCGACAAGGTCCATTCGGTTTCGAACATGTTTTGCACAAATCCATCAAACCCTGGCCAATGAAGCGGCGTCTCTTTCCAGCAACAGATGTCTTGCGCCTGCTGCAGCTTATCGACCAGCATCGCGCCACCGGCGTTGGTGTTGATCTCGATGAGGTTCAATTGATCTTCGGCCAAATGAAAGTCATAGCTCATAAACATGCCCGCATTTGTGACCGGGTGTTTGGCAATCTTGGGGGCTTTTTCGAGGATTTTGGCCTGAAAAGCCGGTTTATCGATTTGGGCCTGCACCACTGAAATGGCGTGTTCCGCACGCTCCAATTGTGCGCGGGACAGGAACAATGGGGTTGGGGCAAAGAAGTTTTGGGCGAATTCAGGCAGCTTTGCTGGCGCCAGCGATTGGCATGGGCAATGCTGGTTTAGCCAATTGGCGGTTTGCCGCTGATTGCAGTTTGAATTGTCCGTCATAAGTGCTCACCATCCTTTTATCGTAAAATAACGATGAAATAAAAAATTGCAACAGAACGGCGCGATAAATGTTCAAATATATCGGTTTCGCGTGCCGACTTTCACGAAGTGGACTTTGCAACCATTAATTTTGCAGTTATGACAGCGACCAACTCACAAACCATTTGAAGGAGTTTTCTTGATGTCTGCCATTATTGATGTAACCGGCCGTCAGATTTTTGATAGCCGCGGCAACCCAACTGTTGAAGTTGATGTAGTTTTGGATGATGGCAGCTTCGGCCGTGCTGCTGTGCCCTCTGGTGCTTCCACTGGGGCCCACGAAGCTGTGGAGCTGCGCGATGGCGGCGATGCCTATAAGGGCAAGGGCGTCATGAAAGCTGTTGATGCGGTGAATACTCATATTTTCAACGAAATTCAGGGCATGGATGCACTGGACCAACGCTCAATCGACCAGGTGATGATTGATTTGGACGGCACCAGCAACAAAGCAAAGCTTGGCGCCAACGCAATTTTGGGCGTTTCATTGGCTGTGTCCAAAGCTGCCGCAGAATCATCTGCTTTGCCGCTTTATCGCTATGTTGGCGGGTCTAACGCTCATTTGTTGCCCGTACCGATGATGAACATCATCAATGGTGGCGAGCATGCGGATAACCCAATTGACGTGCAAGAATTTATGATCATGCCAGTGGGCGCGGAAAGCATTGCGGACGCAGTGCGGATTGGCTCTGAGGTTTTCCATACCCTTAAAAAGGGGTTGAGCGACGAAGGCCACAACACCAATGTGGGTGATGAGGGCGGCTTTGCGCCTAACTTGTCGTCGACCACTGCGGCACTTGATTTCATCATGCAGTCTATCGAAAAAGCTGGATACAAGCCGGGTGAAGACGTGCATTTGGCGCTCGATTGCGCATCCACTGAATATTTCAAAGATGATAAATACCATTTGAAAGGCGAGGGCAAAGTGCTCGATGCCGGTGAAATGGTCGACTATTTGGCCAAGTTGGTGGCTGAGTATCCGATTATCTCCATCGAAGACGGCATGGCCGAGGATGATTGGGAAGGTTGGAAAACACTCACAGACAAAATTGGCGACAAATGCCAGTTGGTCGGTGACGATTTGTTCGTGACCAATTCCGAGCGGTTGCGTTCTGGCATTAAAATGGGCGTTGGCAACTCAATCCTAGTGAAGGTCAACCAAATTGGGACATTGACTGAAACGGTAAATGCTGTGGAGATGGCGCACAAGGCCAACTACACCTCAGTGATGTCGCACCGCTCAGGCGAAACCGAAGATGCGACCATTGCTGATTTGGCCGTTGCGCTTGGCTGTGGGCAGATCAAGACGGGTTCTTTAGCACGTTCTGATCGGTTGGCTAAATATAACCAGCTTATCCGGATTGAAGAGCAGCTTGGATTTGCTGCTGCCTATGCAGGCAAAAGCATTTTGAAAGGCTAACAGCCGACCTTACGACTGAAACTGAATTTAGGGGTGTCACGAATGTGGCATCCCTTTATTTTTGAAAGAAGGTGTTAACGGCTTGTTTGGTATAGTCCAGCCAGTTTAGTTTTGCGTAATTATAGGTTGTTATGCCCACCCGCCTCAAAAAACCTTCTTTGACCAACAAGCTGCTGATTGCTGCGCTATTGCTCGGCTTTCAAGGCTATCTGGCGCATCATGCGCTAAACGGCCAATATGGCGTTAATTCTCAAAGAGAGCTGGTTCAACGCAAAGCCCAGCTAACGGTGCAAAACCAATTGTTGGATTATCGCATCGAAACGGCCAAGAATCGAAATTCTTTGTTGGTTGCTGATCGATTAGATCCTGATATGCTAAGTGAACGTGCGAGGGGACTTCTTGGATGGAGTAACCCGGATGACGTTTTGATTGCCATCGACCAAGAATAACTTAAATCCGGTTAATTATTGCATTTAACCGATTTCGAGTTAACTAGATTTTCTTCAATCAAAACAATGCACAAGCATGCATTTGGCGTGTTTTTGAGAGCTTTGTTTTGCGTTTCATCCAAACTAAACTGTGTCATAGATACGGAACAATCGGGTCCAGATGGAGATTTCAATGCCTAAAAAGACCGATGCGGCGGCCAAAGCAAGCACAAAGGCCAATATGCCCGCGTTCACCAAGGAAGAAGAGCTACACGCCTATAAGGAAATGCTTTTGATCCGTCGCTTTGAAGAAAAAGCGGGACAAATGTACGGTATGGGCCTGATTGGCGGTTTTTGCCACCTTTACATCGGCCAAGAAGCCGTTGTCACCGGGATCACTATGGCCTCGAAAAAAGGCGATGCGTCTATCACAGGGTATCGTGACCATGGTCACATGCTTGTTGTTGGACTTGACCCCAAGGCTGTGATGGCTGAATTGACTGGGCGCAAAGGCGGCTTGTCGAAGGGCAAGGGCGGCTCCATGCACATGTTCTCTGAAGAAGAGCGCTTTTATGGCGGCAATGGCATTGTGGGCGCTCAAGTAAGCTTGGGCACAGGCTTGGCGTTTGCGGCGCAATATCGCGGTGAAGACACAGTGAGCCTCACATATTTTGGTGACGGTGCGTCCAACCAAGGCCAGGTATATGAAAGCTTCAATATGGCGAAGCTTTGGAATTTGCCCGTTGTCTACATCATTGAGAACAACAAATATGCCATGGGCACGAGCGTTGAGCGCTCTGCCGCGACCACCGATTTGTCGCAGCGTGGCGCGTCGTTCGATATTCCTGGCGAGCAGGTCGATGGGATGGATGTGCGCATGGTGCGTGACGCCGCTGAACGCGCGATCACCCATGCACGAGAAGGCAAAGGGCCTTACATCCTAGAGATGCTCACCTACCGTTATCGTGGCCACTCCATGTCTGACCCAGCGAAATATCGCTCGAAAGACGAAGTGCAATCCATGCGTTCAGAGCGTGATCCGATTGAACAGGTGAAGTCACGTTTGCTGGAAAATGATTGGGCGACGGAAGACGAGCTCAAGGATATCGACAAGGATGTTCGAGCCGTTGTTTCTGAAGCAGCCGATTTTGCCACCAATGATCCAGAGCCTGATCCAGAAGAGCTCTACACCGAGATCACCGTTTAAGTCAGCGAAATCAGGAGAATATAGATGTCAGTAGAAATTTTGATGCCTGCATTGTCGCCGACGATGGAAGAGGGCAATTTGGCCAAGTGGCTCGTTAAAGAGGGCGACACCGTATCCGCAGGTGACGTGATCGCCGAGATCGAAACCGACAAGGCCACCATGGAAGTCGAAGCCGTGGATGAGGGCACCATCGGCAAGATCGTTGTGGAAGAAGGCGCGCAGAATGTGAAGGTCAACAGCGTGATTGCGGTGTTGATTGAAGAAGGTGAGAGTGCCGACGACATTAAAGTCGACACATCAGAACCTGAAGCCAGCGAAGAGCCAAAGCAAAAAGATCCCGAAGAATCTGGGCCAAGCGAAGAAGAAAAGCCTTCAGTTCCCGCAGCGCCGGTTTTTGAAGCACAAGCTGATTCTGAAGTGCCTGAAGGCACCGAAATGGTTTCCACCACCGTGCGCGAAGCGTTGCGCGATGCGATGGCCGAAGAAATGCGCGCAGATGGCGATGTGTTTGTGATGGGTGAAGAAGTTGCCGAATATCAAGGCGCTTATAAGGTCACCCAAGGACTGTTGCAGGAATTTGGCGCTAAGCGCGTGATCGATACACCGATTACCGAGCATGGCTTTGCCGGGTTGGGCGTTGGCGCTGCATTTGCAGGGCTTAAACCTATTGTTGAGTTTATGACCTTCAACTTCGCCATGCAGGCGATTGACCAGATCATCAACTCTGCAGCGAAAACCCGCTACATGTCTGGCGGGCAAATGAGTTCACCGATTGTGTTCCGTGGCCCGAACGGCCCGGCGGCGCGTGTGGGTGCGCAACACAGCCAAGACTTTTCAGCTTGGTATGCGCATATTCCAGGGTTGATCGTTGTGTCACCTTATTCCGCGGCTGATGCAAAAGGCTTGCTGAAATCAGCGATCCGCAATCCAAACCCGGTTGTGTTCCTTGAGAACGAGCTTTTGTACGGTCAATCATTTGATGTGCCAAAGCTTGACGATTGGACTGTGCCATTGGGCAAAGCCAAAGTGGTGCGCGAAGGGGCGGATGTCACCATCGTGTCGCACTCTATGGGTATGCGCTATGCAACGGAAGCGACGGAAAAGCTGGTTGAATCTGGCGTTGACGTCGAGTTGATCGATTTGCGGACACTGCGCCCATTGGATATGCCCACTGTGGTTGAATCAGTAAAGAAAACAGGTCGTTGTGTGACTGTTGAAGAAGGTTGGCCACAAGGATCAATCGGTTCTGAAATTGCCGCACGTTTGATGGATGAGGCATTTGATTATCTGGATGCGCCGGTTGTGCGGGTGACAGGCAAAGATGTACCGATGCCATATGCTGCCAATCTTGAAAAACTGGCGCTGCCATCAACAAAAGAAGTGATTGAAGCGGTGAACACCGTAACTTATCGCCAAGTTTAGGGAGTAATGAGGGATGACAATCAATATTACCATGCCCGCGCTTTCGCCCACCATGGAAGAAGGCAATTTGGCGAAATGGATGGTGAAAGAAGGCGATACTGTATCGGCCGGTGATGTAATCGCCGAAATCGAGACAGACAAAGCCACCATGGAAGTCGAAAGCATTGACGAAGGCACTGTTGGCAAAATTCTCGTTGAGGAAGGCGCACAGGGCGTTAAAGTCAACAGCGTGATCGCCGTTTTGTTGGAAGAGGGCGAAAGCGCCGACGATATTCCTTCTGATGTAGGGGCAGGCTCTGCTGCGCCACAGGAGAAAAAGGAAGCGCCAAAATCTGAAGAGAAGTCTGAGGAAAAGCCTGCGGCTAAGGAAGAGGCCAAACCTGAGGCTAAAGCGGCTCCAGAGCCTGCGAATAAGGCTGCGCCAAAAAAAGACGGCAACCGTCAATTCGCGTCGCCTTTGGCCCGTCGGTTGGCAAAAGAAAACAGCATCGATATCAGTGCGTTGAGCGGATCCGGCCCAAAAGGCCGTGTGGTGAAACGCGATATTGAAAAGGCCTTGGAAGAAGGTGTGCCGCAAGCTGCACCTGCGGCTCAGCAAGGCACACAATTGGCGACTGGCATGTCCGATGCGCAAGTTACTGCGCTTTATGAGGATGGCACATATGACGCCGTGCCAAACGATGGCATGCGCAAGACCATTGCTGCACGCTTGACCGAAGCCAAGCAAACTGTGCCGCACTTCTATCTGTCGATGGATTGCAAGCTGGACAATCTTTTGGAAGCCCGCGCCAATATCAACGCGCAAGCCAAAAAAGACGAAAATGGCAAGCCGGAATATAAGCTTTCAGTGAATGATTTCATTGTGAAGGCATGGGCCATTGCTTTGCAACAAATTCCAACAGCAAACGCCACATGGGCCGGCGAGAGCACTTTGCTGCATCACCATTCCGATGTGGCGGTTGCGGTTGCAGTGCCAGGCGGTTTGTTTACCCCGGTTGTGAAAAAGGCCGAAGCCAAGAGCCTTCGCGAGATTTCAGCCGAAGTGAAAGATTTTGCCAAGCGCGCCAAATCGAAAAAGCTCGCGCCGCATGAATACCAAGGCGGTTCAACAGCGGTTTCGAACTTGGGCATGTTCGGCATCAAAGATTTCTCTGCAGTCATCAACCCACCGCATGGCACTATTTTGGCCATCGGCGTGGGCGAAGAACGGGTGGTTGTGGAAGATGGCGAGATCACTGTTGGCAACTTTATGACAGTGACCTTGTCTTGTGACCACCGGTCAGTTGACGGGGCGCTGGGAGCTGAAGTGCTTGGCGTGTTCAAATCGTTGATTGAAAATCCGGTGATGATGTTGGCTTAGGGCCGCAAAAGGATCAAATGAAAAACATTCTCGCTTTTGGCGATTCATTGACATGGGGATATGACGCGGCGTCGGAGACGCGGCATCCTTTTGAGGTGCGTTGGCCCAATGTGTTGGCTGATGGCCTCGATTTCTCTGTGCACATGATTGCCGAAGGCTTGAATGGTCGCACGACTGTATTTGACGATCATTCGGCAGCGTCCGAGCGTAATGGCGCTAAAATGCTGCCGAGTCTATTGGCCACGCATGAGCCGCTTGATTTGGTTATCATCATGCTGGGCACCAACGATATGCGCGAGCATATCTGCGGCAACGCTGCTGGCTCCGCTGCGGGCATCGGGCGATTGATCTCAATTATCAAAACATTTCCCTACAAGGCAAATCATGCGGTGCCGCAAATATTGGTGGTGTCGCCTCCGCTGGCAGAGCGTGGGGGCGATCGATTTGCCAATCATGTGATGCAAGGGGCTTCCAGTTTATCGCGGCAATATGCGGACGCATACAAGCTGGTGGTTGAAGAGAATGATGTAGCGTTTTTCGACGCTGCAAAACATGTGATACCAGACCCAATGGATGGGTTTCATCTGGACCAAGAAAATACAAAAAAATTAGGCGAGGCACTTATCCCTGTGGTGGGTGACCTTTTGACCTCAAAATAGCTTTGATGAAAGGCAATTCCCATGGCAAATGAGTCGGCAAATCAATATGATCTGATTGTAATCGGTGGTGGACCTGGCGGTTATGTTGCGGCCATTCGTGCGTCACAATTGGGCATGAAGGTGGGCGTTGTCGAACGCGAACATATGGCTGGCATCTGCTCCAATTGGGGCTGCATTCCCACCAAAGCTTTGCTGCGCAGTGCTGAGATTTATTCGCACATGGGGCACGCCAAGGATTACGGCTTGAAAGCGAGTGAATTCGGGTTCGAGATTTCTGACGTGGTGAAACGCTCGCGCCAAATCGCGGCCCGCATGAACAATGGCGTGTCGTTTTTGATGAAAAAGAACAAAATCGACATTATTTGGGGTGAGGCCAAGCTGAAAAAGGGCGGCGAAGTTGAGGTTGGCCCTTCATCCAAAAAGGCGATGGAGCCCAGTGTGCCTGCACCAAAAGGCGTGCTGCCTCACGGGACATACAAAGCCAAACACATTATTGTGGCAACTGGCGCGCGGCCCCGCATTTTACCCGGCATTGAGCCGGACGGCAAAAACATCTGGACCTATTTTGAAGCGCTTGTGCCGGAAGAAATGCCAAAATCACTTTTGGTGATGGGCTCTGGCGCGATCGGCATTGAATTTGCAAGTTTCTATGCTTCAATGGGTGCTGAGGTAACTGTTGTTGAGTTGCTGCCGCAAATTATGCCTGTCGAAGACAAAGAGATTTCTGCCCATGCCCGCAAGCGCTTTGAAAAGCGCGGCATCAAGATTTTGACGGAAGCCAAAGTGGCCAAGGTTGAAAATGGCAAAGGTGGCGTGAAGGCGCATATCGAATTGAAAGATGGGCGCAAAGAAACCATTGAGGCGGAAAAGCTGATTTCTGCTGTTGGCGTGCAAGCCAATGTGGAGAATATCGGGCTTGAGGAACTGGGTGTCAAAACTGACAAAGGTTTCATTGTCGCTGATGGCTATTGCAAGACCAATGTTGATGGCATCTATGCGATTGGTGATGTTGCCGGACCGCCAATGCTGGCGCATAAGGCTGAACATGAAGGTGTGCTTTGTGTTGAGAAAATTGCTGGCATGGACGTGCACCCGATGGAGAAAAACCAGATTCCGGGCTGTACCTATTGCGAACCGCAAGTGGCGTCTGTTGGCTTAACGGAAGAAGCGGCGACCAAAACTGGCCGTGAGATCCGCGTGGGGCGCTTCCCCTTTGTGGGTAATGGCAAGGCGATTGCGCTTGGTGAGCCAGATGGTTTGGTTAAAACCATTTTTGATGCGAAATCTGGCGAATTGCTCGGTGCGCACATGGTTGGCGCGGAAGTGACTGAACTCATTCAAGGCTTTGTGGTGGCGATGAACCTCGAAACCACTGAGGAAGAACTGATGCATACAATCTTCCCGCACCCCACATTGTCCGAAATGATGAAAGAGAGCGTACTTGACGCCTATGATCGCGCCCTCAATATATAGGGCATGAACAATTTTAGCCCCATTAAGAGGGCAAAACGGGTTTAAGGAATTATCATGGTTACATTGCTGGACACGACAAAACAGGCCAAATCAGACGTGCGGCACCCGGAAAAGGCGCATAGACCAGACAATGAGGTGTTGCGCAAGCCAGATTGGATTCGGGTAAAAGCACCAGGGTCCAAAGGCTATAATGAAACCCGCAAAATCGTAAAAGACAATTCAATTGTTACGGTTTGTGAAGAAGCGGGATGTCCCAACATTGGCGAATGTTGGGACAAAAAGCACGCTACCATGATGATTATGGGTGAGATTTGCACCCGTGCTTGCGCCTTTTGCAATGTGCGCACAGGCCTGCCCACGGCGCTAGACACGAATGAACCTGCCAATGTGGCCAACACGGTAAAAACGCTTGAACTCAAGCACGTGGTGATCACCTCAGTGGACCGCGATGATTTGGCAGATGGTGGCGCGCAGCATTTTGCTGATGTCATCAAGGCCATCCGCGATACATCACCCGAGACCACAATTGAAATTTTGACGCCGGACTTCTTGCGTAAAGAGGGGGCGTTGGAAACCGTGGTGGCGGCCAAGCCGGACGTGTTCAATCACAATCTGGAAACTGTGCCTTCTAACTATCTGACCGTGCGTCCCGGTGCGCGTTATTTCCACTCCATTCGCTTGCTTCAAAAAGTGAAAGAGCTGGATCCGCAGATGTTTACCAAATCCGGCATCATGGTTGGTTTGGGCGAAGAGCGGAACGAAGTTTTGCAGTTGATGGACGATTTGCGGGTTGCTGATGTGGACTTTTTGACCATTGGGCAATATTTGCAGCCGAGCCGGAAGCACCACAAGGTTGACCGCTTTGTGACGCCAGACGAGTTTAAGGCTTTTGAGCGTATCGCATATACCAAAGGCTTTTTGATGGTGTCATCATCGCCGCTCACACGATCTTCGCACCATGCGGGTGATGATTTCGAGAAGCTGCGCAAGGCACGTGACGCCAAGAGATAGGCCTTATTGATGACCAAAATCGCCTTTGATCGGCATGTGCCCTACACCCCAGAGCAAATGTTTGATCTGGTCGCGGACTTGCGACGCTACCCCAGCTTTGTGCCCAATTGTTCAAACATGCAGGTGCGACCAGGCGGTAGCGATTATGATTGCTATGCGCGCATGGGCATTAGCTTTGGTCCAATTTCGCAGGACTATGAAAGTCGGGTGGAAATGGATCGGGGCAATCTGCGCATTGCCGCGACCGCGGTGGATGGGCCGTTTTCGCATCTCAGCTCTGTCTGGCAATTTTTGCCAGAGGGCGAGGGCACACATATCCAGTTTAAGGTCGACTTCAAGCTCTCAAATCGTCTGATTGCAGCGGTGGCGGAGCCATTGTTCGCCACCAAGCAGGAAGAGATCATGGACGCGTTTGTGAAGCGCGCTGATGAGCTTTACGGCAAGTGACGCTGATCCAAACGCGCCAAAACCAGCGTTAGGGCAACACGAACTGTTTCTTCACGCACCTCGTCGCGTTCCATCTCTTTGAAATTACGCACGATATGGCATGAGCCATCTTCATCGGCGCAGGCGAAATGCACTAGGCCGACAGGCTTTTCAGGCGTCCCACCGCCGGGCCCCGCAATGCCAGTGACAGCAACGGAGATGGTTGCCCCGGAGATGCGCTGAGCGCCTTCTGCCATGGCACACGCAACTTCTTTTGAAACAGCGCCAACATCTTCCAACAAATGCAACGGCACGCCAAGCATTTGGATTTTGGCCTCGTTGGAATAAGTGACATAACCGCCAAACACCGCTTCTGATGACCCAGGCACTGCCGTGAGCGCGCCACTGATCAAACCGCCTGTGCAGCTTTCAGCTGTCGCAATCGTTGCTTGTTTGGAAATCAATTGCTCAATGGTGATTTGCGCAAGGTGCAGCACATCATCTTCAAGCATAGTCTAATCCTTTACTGGCACCTCAATGGTGACCGCCGCTTGTGCCGCAATGCCTTCCTTGCGGCCTGTAAATCCCAATTTCTCCGTTGTTGTGGCCTTTACGGAGACACGGGACATTGAAACATCAGCAATTTGCGCGATGCGCTGGCGCATCTTTTCACAATGCGGGCCGATTTTGGGGGCTTCGCAGATCAGTGTCAAATCTAAATGTACAAGTCGACCGCCACGTTCGTGCAATCGCGAAGCGGCATGTTCTAAGAATTGGGCTGAATCTGCCTTATGCCATTCCATTTCCGATGGGGGGAAATGCTGGCCGATATCACCATCTGCCATGGCGCCGTAAAGCGCATCTGTGAGCGTGTGCAGCCCAACATCAGCGTCGGAATGGCCCTTTAGTTTTGCGGTGTGTGGAATTTGAATGCCGCCCAAAATGACATGATCACCCGCTTCAAAAGCGTGGACATCAAAGCCCGTGCCCACACGTGTTTCCATTGGTGTTGCTAAACTCATTTCCGCACGGTCCAAATCTTGAGGGATGGTAATTTTAAAGTTGTTCGGCTCGCCGTCGACAATTTTGACATTCAAGCCGGCCCATTCAGCGATTGATGCATCATCAGTGAAAGTTGTATCCGCCGTCGCGGCCGACTGGTGTGCCTTTAAAATGAGCTCATATTTGAACGCTTGGGGCGTTTGCGCCAAATAGTGGGCCGTACGGTCCAGCGTTTGTTCGACGGAACCGTCCTTGTTTGCCTTTTTCAACGTGTCGGTCACTTGCAGCGCGGGTAGGGCGCCGCCGAACGTCGCGGCGGTCTGGATGCATTTATCGATCAGCTCCTTGGAGACAAATGGGCGAGCGGCGTCATGAATGAGGACAATGTCAGGGGCTTCATCCTTCAATGCGTTGAGGCCGTTAAAAACGGACGTCTGACGATCCGCACCGCCAAAGACCAGAGGCAGCAGCTTTGCATCGTTCAGCCCCAAATCGGCAAACATTGTTTCATGTTTATCATTGATCACTGGCAGCACCTTCTGCACGGCATTCGATTGAACAAATGCTTCGGTGGTGCGGGTGAGCACGGGCTTGCCAGCCAAGTTCTGATATTGCTTCGGCATTTCGGTGCTGCCCATTCGGCTGCCCGAACCTGCGGCAACAATGATAACGGCAACCTTAGGAGCTTGGGGTGTCATAATTCATCCTGAAAGTGGTCATCTTGGGTTTAACTGGCATTGAAATGAACTGCAAGAGGATGAAAGCGCCAACTACTCGTGCGCCCGGTTTTGCCGCTTATTTGTAAGGAATGGTCGAAATTTCAGCAAATTGGTTGCAAAAACATCCGATTCTGTCTACAAATTAAGCAGACTACAAAACTGCTTAAAAAATGAGCGAATATGCTTTCTCCCATTAAGATTGGCGACCATACGCTGCCCAATAACGCCTTCCTGGCGCCGCTCTCCGGCATAACGGACAAAAGCTTTCGCACCATTTCCGCCCGGTTTGGTGCGGGCATGGTGGTGTCAGAAATGATTGCCAGCGCTGCTTTGACCAATGGACATAAGGATATGGCGCGACGTTTGGGGCGGCCAGAGAAATTGCCACATATCGTTCAATTGGCGGGCTGCGAACCGCATTGGTTGGCCGAAGGCGCCAAAATTGCTGAGGATGCTGGCGCGGACATTATCGACATCAATATGGGATGCCCCTCCAAGCGTGTAACGAATGGCTATGCCGGGTCTGCGCTTATGCGGGTGCCGGATAAGGCTGTTGAGATCATCGAAGCGGTGGTGGCGGCCACAACGCGGCCTGTGACGCTGAAAATGCGGCTTGGCTGGAACGATGAGAACCTCAATGCGCCACAATTGGCCAAAGACGCAGAAGCGTGCGGGGTGCAAATGGTGACGGTGCACGGGCGGACGCGCCAACAATTTTACAAAGGTAAGGCGCGCTGGGCGCCTATCCGCGAGGTTGTGGATGCCGTGAAGGTTCCGGTTGTGGTCAATGGCGACATTGTTGACTTGAACGCCGCGCGCGACGCGCTTGCGGCGTCTGGTGCGCAAGCGGTGATGATCGGGCGCGGGGCGCAAGGCCAGCCCTGGCTGGTGGGGCAGGTGGGCGATGCCCTCGCGGGCCGCACACCGGAAGCTGCGCCAATAGGTCAGGCACGTCTCGCGCTGATCCTTGAGCATTACGCCATGATGATTGACGAATATGGCGAGCAATTGGGCGTGCGTTGTGCGCGCAAGCATTTGGGATGGTATTTAGAAGTGTTGGAGCATGAAGGCGCAGCAATTGATGGGGCAACGCGAAAGCAGCTTTTGACAGCCGACAAAAGCGCGGATGTACCTGACATTTTGGCAACGATCTTTGATCAAGTAGAGGCAACTGCCGCATGAACGCCACATCGATAGAACTGGCGCACTCCGCTTTTCAAGCCATCGCCCATCCCATTTTGATTTGTAACACAGACAACAAGATCATCATGGCCAACTATGCGGCGCAGGATTTCTTTTCCACTTCGGAAAGTCGCTTGAAGCGTCAACAAGTAGATGATTTGGTGGCCCCATCTTCGCCGTTACTCAATCTTTTGGATCGGGTGCGGGGGCGCGACGCAGGGTCTCGGGAACATCGCATCCCTATCGCCAACATCAATATGCCAGAGGAACGGTTGGTGGACGCGCACGCCACGCCGATGGCGAATGATTCCAGCCTGACTGTTTTGACGCTGATTGAGCGCACGATGGCCGACAAGATCGACAAGCAGCTCACATCGCGCGGCGCGGCAAGGTCTGTGATTGGCCTGGCGGCGATGCTGGCGCATGAAATCAAAAACCCGCTTTCGGGCATCAAAGGCGCGGCGCAACTGCTGGAGCAGTCGGCAGAAGAAAAAGATCGTCCGCTTGCACGATTGGTGCAGGAAGAAGTGGGGCGCATTGTGAAGCTGGTGGATCGGATGGAGGAGTTTGGCGACGAACGCCAGCCTGAATTCACCTCCGTCAATATTCATGAAGTGCTGAACCATGTGGAGTTGATTGCGCAAAATGGCTTTGCCAAAGGCATGACCATTTCAAAGCATTTTGACCCCTCTTTACCGCCTGTTTTGGGAAACTGGGATCAGCTGGTTCAAATCTATCTCAACCTGTTTAAGAACGCCGCTGAGGCCATTGTCGGACAGGATAAGGGGGAGATTGTGGTTAGCACGGCCTACCGCCCGGGTATTTCGATTGGCATTCCGGGCACAGGCAACCGCATGTCACTGCCGCTTGAGATTTGCGTTGAAGATAATGGCGGCGGCATCGCCGAGGATATATTGCCGCATATTTTCGATCCATTTGTCACATCAAAACAAACTGGCGGTGGCTTGGGCCTTGCGCTGGTGGCGAAATTGGTGGGCGTGCATGGCGGCATTGTGGATGCGGATAGTGCAGGTGGCCGCACGAAAATGCGCACCCTCTTGCCAATTTCAAAGCCCAAAAGGGCGAAAAAGGGAGCAATGCGCAATGAGTGAACGCACAATATTGGTGGCGGACGATGATGCATCCATACGAATGGTGCTGAGCCAAGCGCTGACCCGCGCCGACTATGAAGTGTTCCCCATGAGCAATTTGTCCACCATGTGGAACCATATTGCTCGGGGCGATGGCGACCTGCTGATCACAGATGTGATGATGCCTGATGGCAGTGCGTTTGACCTTTTGCCGCGCATCAAGAAGGCGCGTCCGGACTTGCCGATTATTGTGATGAGCGCGCAAAATACCTTTATGACAGCGGTACGCGCCAGTGAAGCGGGGGCGTTTGAATATTTGCCGAAGCCATTTGATTTGGGGGAACTCACGTCAACTGTCGCTAAAGCATTGGCCGAGCGAGACAGCCAGAAGAAGAAAGACTTGGCCGCAGCGCCAAATGATGAAGAAATGCCGCTTGTGGGCCGATCTGGGCCGATGCAAGAGGTTTATCGGACCATGGCGCGGCTGATCCAAACAGACCTTACGGTGATGATTTCTGGCGAGAGCGGCACCGGCAAAGAAGTGGTGGCGCGGGCGCTGCATGATTTTGGCAAGCGCAAGGGCGGCCCCTTTAATGCCATCAATATGGCCGCCATCCCCCAAGATTTGATCGAATCTGAGCTGTTTGGCCACGAGAAAGGTGCGTTTACCGGCGCGCATGGGCGCTCCATTGGTCATTTTGAACGGGCCGCGGGGGGCACGTTGTTCCTGGATGAAATCGGCGACATGCCGATGGCGGCGCAAACACGGTTATTGCGTGTATTGCAAGAGGGCGAGTTTACCCGCGTTGGCGGTCGGGATACGATTGAAACGGATGTGCGTATTGTTGCCGCGACACACCGAGATCTACATCAAATGATCCGACAAGGCCTGTTCCGCGAAGATTTGTTTTATCGCCTAAACGTGGTGCAATTGCACATGCCGGCGTTGCGCGAGCGGGCGGATGACGTGGCTGATTTGGCCCAGCATTTTGCGCAGAAATTTACGCCAGACGGCGAACCGGTCAAGGCGTTTGAAAAATCGGCACTGGACCTGTTGCGGCAACATAATTGGCCCGGCAATGTGCGGGAACTTGAAAATCTGGTGCAGCGCTTTGTGGCCCTTTATCCAGATGAAGTCATTTCCGCAGAGACCGTTCGGCAAGAACTAAGTGTTGGCGAGGCGGCCCCACAACTCAATAATTCGCCTGCACAAAGTGATGATTTGGGTGAGATGGTCGAGCGCCATTTATTGTCGTTATTTGCCAAAGCGCAGCCTGAACTCCCCGCCAATGGGCTTTATCAGCGCATCATTGATGAAATTGAAGTTCCACTTTTAGAAATCACATTAAATAATTGTAATGGAAATCAAATTCGTGCTTCCGAATTACTGGGATTGAACCGGAATACCCTGCGGAAGAAGATCCAGGCCCACCATATACACGTCAATAAACAGGGCAACGGCCGATAGCGCTGTAACATTTTTGCCACAAACACCTTGCCACTGCTGCAGTTTTGCGCCAACCTGTTGATAAATATGTCACAGTTTTACCGCAATAGGGCGCTATTGCGTTAGGGCTGTGATGCCAATTTTGTAATATGCTTAGGCGAACTTTGTGAACGACACCATCCAACCCAAAATCAAACAATTGTCGTTGAGGCAAAACCGTGCGCTCCGGGTTTTTGGGGTTGTTTTGGTGCTCGCTTCGGTTGTGAGTGCGGTGGCCTCATTCCTGGTGCTCACCGGGGCAACAGCAATTGAACCAGAGCCCAGCGTTTGGGCCATCATTTGGTTGATTAATGCGGTGCTGGTGGTGCTGGTGATTGCATTGCTGATCACCGAAGGTTTCCTTCTCGTGCGGGCCCGCATCTCCAAACAAGCAGGCTCTGGACTGCATGTTCGACTGGTCGGCATGTTTGCCGTAGCGGCGGCAGTGCCCGCGTTCATCGTTGCGTTGATTGCCACGTTCGCGCTGAACCAAGGTTTGGATCACTGGTTTTCTGAACGGTCGCGCGCCATGGTGGAAAGCTCAAACCAAGTTGCGCAGTCTTATTTGCAGGAACATGCCAATGTGTTGCGCAATGACATTATTGGCATTTCTGGTGAGCTGGAACGCGTGTCTGATGTGTTCGAAGAGAACCGAGAGAACTATGTGCGCATTCTCACAACTTTGGCCCAAGTTCGGTCATTGCCCTATGTTTTCATTCTCAATGGTGACCGTGAGATTGTTGAGCGGGCGCAGATTAATGCTGCCGGAACACCGCCGCAATTGCCGGATGACCTGCTCACTGGAGTTGATGAGAATACCATTGAGCTTATCCGGCCCGGGCGCAAGTTCTCCTTTGTCGGCGGTGTTATAAAGCTTGATAATTATCCTGATCACTATTTGTTTGTGGCGCGGGGCGTGGAGGCTGAAGTCCTCGAATATATGCGCCTGACCGAGCAAAATGTGAATGAATATCGCGAATATGAATCAAACCGACTGGTGTTTCAGATCACCTTTGCGATCATGTATATCGGCTTGGCAATTGTTGTGTTGCTGGCCGCGGTCTGGGTGGGCATTTATCTCGCCAATCGGCTGGTCGCGCCAATTCGAAATCTGATGATTGCGTCAAACCGGGTGTCTACGGGTGACTTGAATGTTCGGGTGCCCACCAAAGGCACCACGGGCGATATGCGTGACCTTTCCGCTCGGTTCAATCGCATGACCTCACAATTGTCCGAACAGCACGGGGCGCTAATCTCCGCCAACGAAACCATTGACCAGCGCCGGCAATTTACTGAAGCGGTGCTTGAAGGCGTGTCTGCTGGCATTATTGGCCTCGATCCCGACGGCCATGTGACCATTGTGAACGGCCGGGCGTCTTCCATATTTGAAATCGACGAAAAAGATATGATTGGCGCGTCGTTGCACGAGATGGCCGTTGAATTGGGTAAAATCTTCGATCAGGCGCAAAGCAACAAGAGCGGGCAAATTCAAGAACAGATCGTGTTGAATAACCGTCAGGGCGAAGAGCGTACTTACCAAGTGCGGATTACGCGTGAGGGGACGATTGATAGCTCCAAAGGCTACGTGATCACCTTGGATGATATTTCTGACCTGATTGCGGCGCAGCGCACAAGCGTTTGGGCGGATGTGGCACGACGCATTGCGCACGAAATTAAGAACCCTCTGACGCCAATTCAACTCTCCGCCGAGCGGTTGCGCCGCCGCTATAAGGATAAGCTGGCTGACGATTATGAAGTGTTCGATAAGTGCACCAACACCATCGTTCGCCAAGTTGGTGATATTGGCCGGATGGTCGACGAATTTTCCACCTTTGCGCGTATGCCATCCGCGAGTTTTGAAAAATATGATTTAGGTGAAACAGTTCGCCAGGCTGTGTTCAGTGAAGGCGTTCGCCATCCTGACATTGCCCTGCATTCACAAATTCCCGATGGCGAAATGGTGGCCCAGTTTGACGATCGATTGATGTCGCAGGTTTTGACCAATTTGATCAAAAACGCGGCAGAATCGATTGAGTCGCAAGGCGGGAAAATACAGGATCCGACGATCTATGTCGGTGTTGAAGATGTAGGCGATCACTATCAGGTCACAGTGAGTGACAATGGCAAAGGGTGGCCAAAGGAAAATCGCCTAAGATTGTTAGAACCCTATAACACCACACGCGACAAGGGTACGGGCCTGGGGCTCGCGATTGTATCGAAAATTGTGGAACAGCATAATGGTCGCGTCGACCTTTACGATGCGCCTGCTGATGCGCACGGACAGGTGGGGGCGGTGTTTGCTTTCACTTTGCCGAAAAAGCAAAAAGCTGAACAACTTGAACCGCCTGCCACAAACTCGCCAGAAAATAAGAACAAACCGCAAGTCATTGGTCAAACCGAACCAACTGATCAGAAACTGAAGGGAACAGCCTGATGGCATTGGACGTACTCATCGTGGATGATGAGGAGGATATTCGCGAGCTTATTGCGGGTATCTTGGAGGATGAAGGATACGAAACACGCATTGCGCATGATGCAGATTCGGCGTTGGAGTCGATCGAGGGTCGTCGTCCCAACCTAGTCTTTTTGGACATTTGGATGCAGGGCTCGCGCCTTGATGGTTTGCAGCTGCTCGACGCGTTGATGGAACGGCACAGCGATTTGCCCGTGGTGATGATTTCTGGTCACGGCAATGTGGAAACGGCCGTGTCCGCCATTCGCCGCGGCGCTTACGACTATATTGAAAAACCTTTCAAAATGGATCGCTTGTTGCTGGTGGCCAAGCGCGCCATGGAGGCGGACCGCCTCAAGACAGAAGTGGAAGATTTGCGCCAACGCTCCGGTGTGCAGCATGCTCAATTGGTTGGTCAATCTTCAGCCTTGGCGAACATCCGTGCGCAGATCGAGCGTTGCGCCCCGACAAATTCGCGGGTGTTTTTTGCGGGTCCGTCCGGCACCGGCAAGGGCCTTTGTGCGCGACAATTGCATGATAGTTCGCACCGCGCGGCGGCGCCTTTTATCGAGGTGAAGCTGGCCATGCTGAACGTTGATGAGATGGCTGAGACCTTGTTTGGCAAAGAGGTGCTGAGCGAGGGTGGCAAAACCATTGTGAGCGGGGCGTTTGAACGCGCGCACGGCGGCACTTTGTTTTTGTCTGAGATTGAATTTTTGCCCCCGGAAATCCAAACCAATTTGCTGCGTGCGTTGGTGGAAAACAAATTTCAGCGGGTGAATGGCCAGCAAAATGTGGCTGTTGATGTGCGGGTGGTTTCGTCATGTTCGTCCAACATCAAGCAGATGGTCGACAATCAGCGTTTTAGAAGCGATCTGTTTCATCGTCTCGCGGTGATTCCGCTCAATGTGCCAGCCCTAAAAGAGCGTCGGGAAGACATTCCACCGCTGGTGAGCCAACTGCTGCACATGATTGCGGAGAGCCATAACATCAAAAGCCTCACAGTTGCTGACGATGCGATGGCGGTGTTGCAGGCGCAGGAATGGCCCGGCAACGCCAGGCAATTGCGCAACTCTTTAGAGCGTTTGATCATTTTGCACCGCGACAGTTTTCCCGAAAACGGGGAAATCACCGCGGCGATGTTGCCCAACGATATTGGCGAAGTATTGCCAACCGTGGGGGATGATGAAGGCAGCGCACATTTAATGTCCTTGCCGCTCAGAGAAGCGCGGGAAGTGTTTGAACGGCAATATTTGACGGCGCAAATTGAACGGTTTGGCGGCAATATTTCCAAAACAGCCGAATTTGTTGGCATGGAACGTAGTGCGCTTCACCGGAAACTTAAATCGCTCGGTCTTTGAGCATTCGTCCGATATTGGTTACAGTCGGGGCTTGTAATTTTACGCACAGCGCGGCACACATAGACGAGCTGATTTAGCAAAAGGGCTATTCTATGCGCGTGATTATTTCCGGTGCAGGACAAGTGGGCTACGGCATTGCCGAGCGTTTGTCGCAAGAAGGCATTGAAGTCACTGTGATCGACAGCAATGCTGAACTGGTGCAGCGGGTGCGTGACACGCTAGATGCACGTGGCATTCATGGTCACGGTTCTCATCCTGAAATCTTGGCCCAAGCGGGCGCGCGCGAGGCTGATATGCTGATCGCGGTGACCCAGGTGGATGAAGTGAACATGACCGCCTGTCAGGTGGCGCATTCCATCTTTGATGTGCCTATTCGTATTGCCCGTATTCGTGCCCAGAACTATTTGCGGTCTGAATTCTCGAATCTGTTTGCCCGGGATCATTTGCCGATCGATGTGATCATTTCACCCGAAGTTGAGGTGGGTGAGTTGATCTTGCAGCGTATGGCCTATCCTGGCGCCAGTGATATTGTGTCATTTGATGATGACCAGGTACTGGTCTTGAGCGTGCCGGTGGCAGAAGACTGCGCGATTATTGACACACCTTTGCATCAATTGACCGAATTGTTCCCCAACCTGCAAGCGATGGTGATGGGCGTTATCCGCGACGGTGAAATGCTGGCGCTGAAGTCTGATGATTTTATGATCGCAGGGGACGAGGCCATAGTGAGTGTGGCCAAGGATCAAGTGAACCGTGTGCTTTCCATGTTTGGCCGGAAAGAAGAATTGCCGGACAAGATTGTGATCGCGGGTGCGGGGAATGTGGGGCAATATGTGGCCCGTCGACTTGAAGAGAGCCGCGATGGCATCTCTGTTCGTTTGATCGAAACCAACCGCGTTAAGGCGCAGCAAGCCGCCGAAAGGCTTGAAAAATCCATCGTTGTTTACGGTTCGACGCTGAACGATGAGATCATGCGTGAAGTGGGCATTGAGCAATGCCAGATGTTTTTGGGCCTCACCAATGATGACGAGACCAACATTTTGTCATGCGTGCTGGCCAGTGAGATGGGCGGTGCAACGACCATCGCGTTGGTGAACCAAGCGCAATATCCGCGTTTTGCGCGCCGTCTCAATGTTGATGCCTTTTTGAACCCCCGTGCAGCCACCGTATCCAAAATCTTGCGTCACGTGCGGCGTGGGCGTATTCGTGGCGTCTATTCGCTTTATAATGGCGCAGCGGAACTGCTTGAGGCCGAGGCGCTCGAAACATCGCCATTGGTGGGCAAGCCACTAAAAGATTTCAAATTTGGTGAAGGCGTGCGCATTGGGGCGATTATTCGTGGTGGCGAAGTGCACATGCCAAATGGCGACACCCGCATCGAAGCGGGTGATTTGGTGATTGTGTTTGCGCTGGCCAAATCCGTTCGCAAAGTGGAGCAAATGTTCCGCGTCAGCATCGACTTCTTCTAACCAACGGGAAGGGGCCGTTCGCGCCAACCAACATTCATGCAAACCATCATTGTATTTGCTGCCATCATTGTCTTTGGCCTATCCGTTTGCCTTTTGGTGCCCCTTATCGTGGGCGTCATCGGCTCCGATTGGGCGGCGGTTGAAGGATTTGCGTTGATCAGCGTGGGGCTGTGCCTGTTGTCTGGCGGTTTAATCGTGGCGCTTTACAGCAAGATCAAGCGATTGCGGCGTGGCGACATGTTTTTGCTATCGGTGTGCGTTTGGTTGGCCTTATGCCTGATTGGTGCCTTGCCCTTCATCGTTTTAGAGGGTCAGCCTTTTGTGCTGGCACTGGTCGAATCTGTATCCGCCGCCACAACGCTTGGGGTGACGCCACGGCCCGATCAAGCCATCACCAGCGCCATGGGTGCTTATCGCGGTGTTTTGGGCTGGTATGGCGGTTTCCTGACCTTGTCGATCATTGTTTACATCCTAGCTCCGTTTCAGGTTGGCGGTTTGCCCAACCGGGATTTGCGCTTTGTGCTGCACGGATCGACCAGCGGTAGCCCAAAATTGCTCCGCACACTCGGTGAAGTCGCTGTGCCCTATGCCACGCTGACCCTTACCTGCTTTTTGCTTTTGTTGTTGCAGGGGGTGCGCCCGTTGACCGCGCTGCTCGCTTCATTTGCAAGCCTTTCGACAAATGGTTATTTGCCCACGCTTTCAGGCGGGTCCATTTTCAACAACTCCACAGCGGAAATCACGCTTATCGTGTTTATGCTGATCGGTGGCACGTCGATCATCTGGCACAAAATGATCGTTAATCGACGCTACGACCTACTGAGTGAACACCGTGAAAGCATGGCGCTGATCGGCCTGGTTTGTGTGACCGCTTTATTGTTGTTTGCCGCCCAAGCCGCGATTTTTGGCAATGACAATCATCCCACATTGTTGGCCAACTTCTTCGACGTGACTGCCCTGATGACGACAACAGGCATATTGCACAATGAACATGTGGGCAGTGGTGTGCCGCTGACTTTGGCGTGGATGTTGGCCATTGGTGGGGCAACGACTTACTCGACAGCGGGCGGTATATCGCTTCACCGATTGGGCACAATGCTTGAACAATCGATCAATCAGGCCCGGCAGTTGGTTTTTCCACATGCTGTTTTGGCCAACATCAAGATCGGCGGTCAAAGCCTAGATGCACGCAATGTTAAGGCGGTTTGGAGCTATTTCTTCTTGTTCATATTGTCCTTGAGCGTCGCACTGCTGGCGTTTTCAGCCCTAGGCTATAGCTTTGGTGATGCATTCTCCTTGGCCGTGGGCAGCCTGAATTCCATCGCCTCATTGACCGAGCTTGGACTTAATGGTGATGCCGAACCCAGTAGACAAGCCCTTATACTTATGACTATATTTGCATTTGCAGGGCGAGTTGAAATTCTTATCATCTTTGCAGCAATCGCGAATTTGCTGCGGCAGTAGCCCGTAAGAAAAAGCACATGCCGCATCGAGTAGTGGTGGGAGGCATCGTAATAATTAGACCGCTTTGAAGGTGCGTATCGACCTTAAAAAGTGGCATCAATCACGGCACTGACTTTGAGTTGCGCGTCAGCACCGTTTAAAAAAAGAGGCCCAAATGCCCAACGATAAAAGCCAAAATCTGCAAGATTCTTTTCTCAATAATGTGCGTAAGAACAAAATTCCAGTGACTGTGTTTCTGGTCAATGGGGTAAAGCTGCAAGGTGTCATCACCTGGTTTGACAATTTTTGTTTGTTGCTGAGACGTGAAGCGCAATCGCAGCTCGTTTATAAACATGCAATTTCGACAATTATGCCAGGCGCACCCGTTCAGCTATTTGACCCAGAAAACGCGGACAAAAGCTAACAGGACCGACAGGTAAACAGTTGAATAAATCAAAGAACGACCACCTTACTGACCAGCAGGAAGGTGTGGATTTTGCGCGTGGACCGAAATCATTAATCGATCGACGCACAGTTGCGACGCGCGCAATGCTGGTAACACCAGACATTACCCGACAGCCCAATCGCCGCACGATTGAAGCGCGAAAGGCCGAATTTGAAGGCCTCGCTGATGCGATCAATCTGGTGTTGGTGCAGTCAATTGTGGTTTCCGTGCGCGAGATTAAGCCAGCGACCTTTATTGGTGGCGGGCATGTGGAAGCTATTGCTGAAACGGTGAAAGAGGAAAAGATCAAGTTGCTCTTGCTTGATTGCCAATTGTCGCCGATCCAGCAGCGCAATCTTGAAAAACAAACCGGCGCCAAGGTGTTGGACCGTACTGCGCTGATCCTTGAGATTTTCGGGGAACGCGCAGCCACACGTGAAGGTGTGTTGCAAGTTGAGTTGGCACACCTGACCTACCAAAAAGGCCGGCTGGTGCGTTCCTGGACCCACCTTGAGCGGCAACGTGGTGGCTTGGGCTTTGTTGGTGGTCCGGGGGAAACCCAAATCGAATCTGACCGTCGGCAATTGCAAGACCGCATCACATTGCTGTCCCAGCGTTTGGACAAGGTGAAAAAGACGCGCACAGAACAACGCAAGGCACGCAAAGTGGTGCCGCATCCAATCATCTCTTTGGTGGGGTACACCAACGCGGGTAAGTCGACATTGTTCAACTATTTGACGGGTGCGACAGCGAAAGAGGCGGACATGTTGTTTGCGACGCTCGACACCACGGTTCGGCGACGTGTTTTGCCCCACAAGCGCGAAGTTGTGTTTTCCGACACAGTGGGCTTTATTGCTGACTTGCCGACAGATTTGGTCGCTGCATTTCGCTCCACCTTGGAGGAAGTGACCGACGCGCATTTAGTGTTGCACGTGCGCGATATCTCAAATCCTGACCATTTGGCGCAGGCCCAGGATGTCGAAGACGTGTTGAAAGATCTGGGCGTTACACCCGAAGAGGTGCCCTTTATCGAGGTTTGGAACAAGATCGACCAAGCTGACGAGGCGCTGTTGGAACAGGCACGGGCGCAACACCGGAGTGACGTGCCGGTGGTTGAGGTCTCTGCTGTGACGGGTCAGAATATTGATGAATTGATCAGCTTGATTGAAGACATTTTGGCCAAAAGCAGCCGCTTGCAGCGGGTGATCCTGCCGCATGAGGCTGCCGGCAAGGCGCATTGGCTTTTTGAAAATGGCGAAGTGACAAATCAATTTAGCAGTGAAGACGAGCTTTCCATTGTCTACGAAGTCCGCATTCCGAAGAACAAAATGTCAGGCTTTTTGGAGGAGTTCGGTCCCTTTATTCTGATGCACTAATCCTGCTTTTTGTCAGCGAGACGTGCTTCATCCCAAAGGGCCTGCAGCGTTTCAAAATCGGCATCTTCAAGGGCTGTGCCATTTTCGGCGCAGCCTTTTTCGATATGAGCGAAGCGGCGCATAAACTTGGCGTTGGCATCTTGCAGCGCGGTTTCCGGATCAATGCTGAGCTTGCGGGCGAGGGAAGCGACGGCGAACAGCAAATCGCCGAGCTCTTCATGCAGGCGCTCCTTTGACGCGCCACTGGCCATTTCCTCTTGTACTTCGCTCAGCTCTTCATGCAGTTTTTCTGCGGCTTGGTCTGGCCCGGCAAAATCAAATCCTATGCGGGCGGCCCGTTTGGCCAGTTTATCCGCGCGCATGAGGGCTGGTTGCCCCCGCGGTATGTCATTAAGGAAACCTTGGGGTTTCGCCGCGCCTTTGTTTCGGGCCGCCTTTTGCGCCCGTTCTTCCGCTTTGATGCCATCCCAAACTTTTTTTACTTCTACAGGATCTGATGTGTTCAAATCGCCAAACACATGGGGGTGCCGTCGGATCAGTTTGGCGGATATGCCATAGACGATGTCACCAAAATCGAATTTGCCTTCCTCCGCCGCCATTTGGGCGTAATAGACCGGTTGAAACAGCAGATCGCCCAATTCGTCCCGTAATTCATCAAAATCCTTGTTTTCAATCGCTTCTGCCACCTCATAGGCTTCTTCAATTGTGTGGGGTTTGATGCTGTCGAAATCCTGCTCAAGATCCCACGGGCATCCCCCGTCGGGATTGCGCAGACGCGCCATAATGTCGATGAGGACTTGGATATCGCGAGAGGGTTTCATGGCTATTTCAAACAGTCTGCTGATTTGGAAGGGACAAATTCGGTGATGGTGTAATGTGCCAGATCATGTTGATGAAACGGATCCTGCGCGATCATTTCGTGTACATCAGCCTTGCTTGCAGCGGTTGCGAGAATGATACCGCCGTCGCGCGGGACTTTTGCCCCCGAGGCCAAAAAATGTCCCGCCTGATAATGGACATCAAGGAACGCGCGGTGTGCGGCTAAATGTGGTTCCACGGCGTCGAGCGCCACTTTATAAGTCAGCTCGATTACGAACAGATTTGCATCATTGGTCAAAAATGACATGTCTGATCCTATGTTTTTTCAAACATGTTGAGCATAGAGCGTTGATAAGAACAAGGTACATATTCCCTTGTTTCCAAAAGCTATTTGCCTGAGGCTTTTGCCAAACGCCCGACAATTGTGTGGTGCAGGAGGTAGATTTATTTAAACTTTATCGGTAAAATAGCGGGAAAACATAATTGTATAGGGCCACATATTGTGTGGTTCGAGTTAGAAAGTATTATTATGAAGAAGCGTCGTATTGTTTCCTCACGCCATTTGGCCTCCACCGAAGGCTGGCAATTGTCTGAATTCGAATATGGTTTGATCATTGCCTATAATGGATTTAGCCGATGGATGACCAAATGCATGATCGCTTCGGGCAATCCTGAATTGTCACCACTTGAAATTCTGGTCCTGCACAATGTGAACCATCGTGAGCGCCAAAAGCGGCTGACAGACATTTGTTTTTTGCTCAATATTGATGACAGCCATACGGTGAATTATGCGCTGAAAAAGCTGCTGAAAGCGGGTTTGATCGAAGGTGAAAAGCGCGGCAAAGAGATGTTTTACTCGACGACCACGCAAGGCTTTGAGTTGTGCGACAAATACCGCGAAGTGCGGGAACAATGCTTGCTAGACAGCTTGAAGCATCTGGACGTTGATAAGGATCAGCTTAGTGAAATGGCGGCGATGATGAGGACGCTGAGCGGGCTCTATGATCAAGCCTCGCGCGCAGCGTCCTCACTCTAAAGCGTTTAGCCCTTCATCAACCCCGGCAGAGCCGTGACGATTTGGGGGAAGATGGTGATTAACACCACTGCCAATAGCAACAGCAAGAAAAAGGGCAGGGCGGCCATAGCGATCTTAAAGATATTTTGGCCGGTCAGCCCCTGAATCACGAACAGGTTGAACCCGACGGGAGGTGTGATTTGCGACATCTCCACCACAATCACCAGATAGATGCCAAACCATAGCGGATCAATGCCAACGGATTCGATCATTGGCATGATGATAGCTGTTGTCAGCACCACAACGGAAATTCCGTCCAAGAAACAGCCCAGAACGATAAAGAACACAGTGAGGGCGGCCAACAAGGCCCAGGGGCCAAGGTTGAAAGTGTCGATCCAGCTGGCCAGATTGCGCGGAATGCCTGTGAAGCCCATTGAAACCGTCAAGAAGGCGGCACCAGCCAAAATGAACGCGATCATGCACGAGGTGATGGTGGCGTTCATGACGCTTTCACGGAACATCTTCCAACTCAGCGAACCGCTGGACCACGCCAAAACCAACGACAGGACAACGCCCACAGCGGCCGCATCTGTTGGCGAAGCAATGCCGGCATAGATTGAGCCGATAACACCTGCGATCAGCGCGATGACCGGAATAAGGCGTTTAGATGCACTCAGTTTCTCCCGGAATGAAAAGTTCAACTCTTCCTTTGGGAAAATCTCTGGTTTCATCAAAGCGGTGATGGCGACAAAGGCTGCAAACATGCTGACCAGCAAGATGCCGGGCAAGATGCCTGCGATAAACAAGCGGGCGATAGATTGCTCGGTTGAGACCCCATAAACAATCAGGATGATTGAGGGTGGAATAAGCAAGCCAAGCGTGGCCGAGCCTGCGAGTGTTCCCAAAATCAAACTATCTGGATAGTTGCGCTTTTGCAGTTCCGGCACAGACATTTTGCCGATGGTGGCAGCTGTGGCGGCAGATGAACCCGACACGGCGGCGAAAATTGCACAGCCCAGAATGTTCACATGCAAGAGCTTACCCGGCACTTTGCCAAGCCAGGGCGTGAGCCCGGAAAACATGTCTTCGGACAAGCGCGACCGCAGCAGAATTTCACCCATCAGGATAAAGAGCGGCAGCGCCGCAAGCGCCCAAGAATGGCTGTGGCCCCAAAATGTGGTGGCCAGGATTGGCCCCAACGGTGCGGAGGTGAACATAAACATGCCCAAGGCCCCTGTCAGGGACAGCGCAAAACCAACCCACATGCCCATGGCGAGCATGCCGAACAAGGCCCCCACCAAAACAAGAATCATGGCCAACTCAGACATCGTGATGTTCCTCTTCGATATCATCTAAGTGGTCGGCACGTTCTATGCCTAGAACGGCGCAAATTGTGTCGTCGACCAATGCGAGGGTAAACAGTGCGAGGCCCAGCACCAAAGTGCTTTGGGGCAGCCACAGGGGCACCGGAATGATGCCAGTGGACACATCGCCATATGAGATGGATTCGTGCAGGTGGCCGATCATGGCGTAAGTCATGTAGGCGGCGGCAACGGCACAGAGGCCAAGCGTAAAGATTTCAACCGCGCGTCCCAACTGCCCTTTGAGAAAATCGCGAAACAGCGTCACACGGATATGTCCATCGTGCTTGAGCGTATAGGCCAGCGCCAAGAATGACGCGGCCGCCAGCAGGAAGCCTGCAAAATCAGCATATGATGGAATTGTATAGGCGAACTGTGTGCCTAGGAGTTTTGTGATGAGGTTAAAAATAACCTGCATCGTGACCAACGCACAGATGGTCAAAATGCAAATGGCGGATAAAGCACCCGCCGCGAGATATATTCGATCTAGTGCCTTGCGCACGCGCAATCCTCCCCAAAAGATGAGTGGGCAGCAAGGAATTGCCGCCCACTGATAGAATTCTTATTGGAAATAAGCGTCAACAACAGCGTCAGCTGCTGGTGTTGAATTTGCACGCCAATCCGCGAGCAGCTCTACGCCAACTTTCGCCAAGCCATCTTTAAGTTCTTGTGAAGGTTCCACAATTGTCACGCCATTGTCGGCCAACACTTGTGTTTTCTCTTCTGCTTCACGACGGCTCATGTTCCAGCCACGCTCTTCAGCTTCGGCAGCGGCTTTCAAAACAGCAGCTTGCGTTTCCTCATCAAGCGCATTGAAGGCAGCCACATTCACAACCACGATGTTTTTAGGCACCCAAGCGTTGATTGGTGTGTAGTGTGAAATGAAGTCCCAAGCTTTTGAATTGGCGCCGGTAGACGGTGAGGTGATCATCGCCTCAACTTGGCCAGTGGCAAAGGCTTGTGGAATATCTGGCGCTTCAACCTGTGTTGGCGCTGCGCCGACCATTGTGGCAAACTTTTCAAGGTTTGCGTTATATGAGCGGAATTTCAAACCGTTGAGATCGGCAACAGTTTTCACTTCTTTTTTGGTATAAAGACCTTGTGGGGGCCATGGCACGGAGAACAATGGCTTCAAGCGCTGCTTGGCCAACAATTCTTCAACCACAGGCTTTTGGGCTTCCCAAAGGCGCGCCGCGTCTTGATAGCTCACCGCGACCAATGGCAATGAGTCGATGCCAAATGCGGGGTCTTCGTTTGCAAGCAAGGACAAGAAAAACTCGCCGGCAGGCACAATCTGGTTACGTACGGAATTCTTGATTTCGCCATGCTTGATCAACGAACCAGCTGTGTGCAGTTTGATGTTCAATTCACCATTTGTAGCTTCACGAACGTCATCAGCAAATTGCTGAATATTCACGGTGTGGAATGTTTTGTCCGGGTAGGGGGTCGGCATATCCCAATCTTCAGCGAAACCTGCTGAAGTCGACGCGATCCCCAAAGCAATAGCGGCTGTTGCCGCCTGAAAAATCTTATTCATATCTTCCTCCTGGTTTCCACCAATTCCCAGTCTAGCACTTCGCCATCAGAAAAAAAGTGGTCATGTAACGTTGACAATTTGTCATTAAAATATCAATAAAGCAATAGCAATTTGGATTTTTTATCGGAGGATGACATTGTGAGTGGCCAGTGGGACTTTTGGATTGACCGGGGTGGAACCTTCACCGATATCGTGGCACGTACGCCAGAGGGCGAGCTGGTTCCACACAAACTTTTGTCCGAAAATCCAGAGGCTTACCCGGACGCGGCGCTCCAAGGTATTCGCGATTTGATGGGAATCGAAAAGGGCGGCGCAATCCCTTCCGAACAGATTGCGACTGTAAAAATGGGGACAACGGTCGCCACCAACGCGTTGCTAGAGCGAAAAGGTGATCGGGTTCTTTTCCTGACCAATAAGGGATTCGCTGACGCGCTTGAAATTGGATATCAGGCGCGTCCAAAGCTATTTGATCGCGAAATCAAAAAGCCTGAATTGCTTTATGAGCGGGTTGCAGAAGTGCCCGGCCGTTTTGACGCGCAGGGCGAAGAACTTGAAGCGTTTGATCCAGCGGCAACGGAATTGGCCTTGCAAGCAGCTTATGATGCGGGCATCCGGGCGGTCGCGATTGTGTTTATGCACGCATTTCAGCATCCAGATCATGAAAAACAAGCTGCCGCTTTAGCGGAGAACATTGGTTTCACGCAAATATCCGCAAGTCATGATGTGTCTCCGTTGATCAAATTTGTCGGCCGTGGCGACACCACGGTGGTGGATGCGTATCTTTCGCCCATACTTCGCCGCTATGTGGATCGCGTTGCTTCAGAATTGGATACGGAAAACACCAATCTGAAATTGATGTTTATGATGTCGTCCGGTGGTCTGACGGCTGCTTCTATGTTCCACGGGCGGGACGCGATTTTGTCTGGTCCCGCTGGCGGCATCGTGGGCGCTGTGGAAACCAGCAAACAGGCCGGGTTTGACAAAATCATCGGCTTTGACATGGGTGGCACTTCCACAGATGTGGCACACTACAATGGCGACTTTGAAAAGGACTTTGAGACCGAAGTTGCAGGCGTGCGCATGCGCGCGCCGATGATGAAAATCCACACAGTGGCTGCGGGTGGGGGCTCAATTTTGGAATTTGACGGGCGCCGCTTTACCGTTGGTCCGCATTCAGCTGGCGCCAACCCAGGGCCCGCAAGCTATCGTCGTGGCGGCCCCTTGGCGGTGACAGACGCCAATGTGATGCTCAATAAAGTTCAGCCCGAGTTCTTTCCCGCAATCTTCGGCCCCAACCAGGATGAGCGCCTTGATCAAGGTTTGGTGCGTGACAAGTTTGCTGAGATTGCAAAACAGGCTGGCTTGGAATCATCGGAAGAGGCCGCAGAAGGTTTTTTAAAGATTGCGGTCGAAAACATGGCCAATGCCGTGAAGAAAATTTCAGTGCAACGCGGCTATGAAATTTCAAAATATGCCCTAACCTGCTTTGGCGGGGCCGGGGGCCAACATGCCTGCGCCGTTGCCGATAGGCTCGGCATGCGCACGGTGTTGGTGCATCCATTCTCCGGCATTCTCTCTGCCTATGGCATGGGGTTGGCCGATATTAAATCCGCAACCCAAAGAGCAATTGGCCAGACATTAAGCGTGAACGCGCTTAAAGAGACAAAATATCTATATGAGCAGTTGCGGCGCGATATGTTGTTGAACCTGGCGGCGCAGGGCATTTCGGATGATTCCTGCACGGTAAAGGCAACAGCACACCTTAAATATCGCGGCACCGATTCAACTATTGAAGTTGTGTTGAGTTCTGAGTTGGAAATGCGTGCTGAGTTCGAAACCATCCACAAGGAACGCTTCGGTTTTATCGAACCAAATGCGGAGATCGTGATTGAGTTTATCGACGTTGAAGCCGCAGGTGGCCGATCAAATCATAAAGAGCCGACCCTTCAGGCAGCAAATGATGACGCGCAAGCGTTTGATCAAACCAAATTCTTCTCTGGTGGGGCCTGGCAAGAAGCATCTGTCTATAAACGCGACGACCTTTGCCCCGGCCATAAAATATCTGGCCCTGCGATCATTATCGAAGCTATCGGCACAATTATTGTCGAGCCGGGGTGGGGCGCTCACCTCAAGTCAAATGGCCTAATTGTGCTCGAACGAGAAGTTGCGCAAGGCGCGGCCAATATTTCGGCAGAAGAGGCCGATCCGGTCATGCTGGAGATTTTCAACAATCTGTTTATGTCCATTGCTGAACAGATGGGGGTGCGGCTGCAAAACACGGCACGTTCAACCAACATCAAGGAACGCTTGGACTTTTCCTGCGCAATTTTTGATCGACATGGCGCCTTGATAGCCAATGCGCCGCACACGCCGGTGCATCTTGGGTCGATGGATCGCTCCGTCGCCAGCGTTATCAAAGCACATCCTGATATGAATCCGGGCGATGTTTTTGTGACCAACGCACCATATAATGGTGGCACGCACTTGCCGGACATTACCGTGGTGACACCCGTTTTCTCAAAAGGCAGCACCACGCCACTCTTCTTTGTCGCTTCGCGTGGACACCATGCAGACGTTGGTGGCATCGCACCGGGCTCCATGACGCCACTGGCGACTTCCATTGAAGAAGAGGGCGTCATTCTCGACAATGAAATATTGGTCAAACAAGGTACATTCCAAAGCCAGTTTATAGAAAAAGCGCTGACGGATGGGACATATCCTTGTCGTAACCCTGAGCAAAACATTGCTGATTTGAAGGCACAAATTGCGGCAAATGAGAAGGGTGTCGCCGAACTGTTGAATATGGTCGACGGTTTTGGCCTCGAGGTGGTGAACGCCTATATGCGCTTTGTTCAAGACTATGCCGAAGGGTGCGTGCGACGCGCAATCTCCAATCTAAAAAATGGTACTGCCATAGTTGGATTTGACCAGGGTTGCCAGATATCGGTTTCCATCACCGTGGATGAAGAGCAGGGCAAAGCCATTGTTGATTTTGCCGGGACAAGCGATCAACAGCCGGACAATTTCAATGCGCCTGAGCCGATCACGCGCGCCGCGATTCTTTATGCCTTCCGCTGTATGGTGGATGAAAATATTCCTATGAACGCGGGGTGCATGCGCCCAATTGAAGTGCGACTGCCCAAACAATCCATGTTGACCCCGGAATATCCGGCGGCGGTTGTGGCTGGTAATGTTGAGGTTTCACAAGCGGTTACCGATTGTCTGTTTGCCGCAATGGGAGCAATGGCGGGCGCGCAGGGCACCATGAACAACTTCAATTTCGGCAATGATCAGTACCAATATTATGAAACAATTTGTGGCGGCACTGGTGCTGGCCCTCGTTTTGATGGTGCCGATGCTGTTCATTCACATATGACCAACACACGATTGACGGATCCAGAGGTTCTGGAAACACGTTATCCAGTGCTGCTGGAGGATTTCCATATTCGCCGCAACACGGGCGGTACGGGTGCGCATAAGGGCGGCGATGGTGTTCACCGTCATATCCGCTTCCTCAAACCTATGGACGTTTCGTTTTTGTGCGGGCATCGCGTTGTGCCGCCAAAGGGACTAAATGGCGGTGCGGATGGCCAAGTTGGCGCAAACTTTAAGATTTGTGCAGATGGTTCGGAGGTCAAGCTAGACGGACGGACGCAAATAGAATGCGCTGCCGGTGAAGGTGTGATTATTCAGACGCCATCTGGCGGCGGCTTTGGACGAAGTTAGCCAAAGCATCTAACTGAATGGCTGCGCGGGTTCGTTTATTGCCTGCGCAGCTGCAACTGCTGTGCGTGAGGGCCTCCATAATATCAGCCATGCTCAATATATCAGTTATTCGGATAATATATATTATGGAATTTTTTGATATGAGTTTGCTTAGGGCTGATTGGCTGTTGGCGGAGCGCGACTTGGATGCGTGTTTGCACAGGCCCCTTGATATGAACCCATTCTATTGGTTCAAGCATTGCACCATGATCAGCGTATGAATTTGACATCTCCCATTCTTAGGTCTGATTTGGCCTTGTTGCCAGCTGATGCGATTTGGCGGGATTGTGGTGATGTAATCTCAGTGCACACATCGTCGGCGCCGAATTTCTTCTGGGGAAACTATATGATTGTGCCGCGAACCGGTTCTTCGTGTTCGGCCGCACAGCTTGTTGAGTTGTTCCACCAGCGCTTTGATTGTGACCACATCGCGATTGCGTGGGACAGCGATGTGTTGCCGTCGCGTGCAACGCTCAACGCGTTCGATCGGATGGGATTTGAATTTGTTCAGTGTCACGGCTTGTCGTTTGCCGAAATCGCCGAACCGCTGATGGAACTCAGCACAAATGATGCTTGGCGAGAACGCAAACCTTGCTGATCGTGAACTTATTTCGAAACGATTTCAGCGCTTTAGACAGTTAGTGTCTGCAGGCAATGGATTTTGGTTCGGCGCTTTCAGCGATGGCCAATTAGTTGCAGATCTTGGCATTTTTGTTTTTGACGGGGTTGCGCGCTTTCAACAGATTGAAACTCATCCCCATTTTCGTCGTCGCGGCTATTGCACACAGCTATTGATTGCGGCAATTCAACAAGTTCGTCGAGCTTTTGGACACGTTAGAATCGTTTTGGAAGCTGAAGCGGATAGTGATGCGCTTGCTTTGTATCGAAAGCTTGGTTTTGAGCCGACAGAAACCCTGATCTCAGCATTAAAGCCACCAAAGAGTCCTATCTAATTTGGATTTTCATCCCGTCAAATGCCGGCTCCACATGGCCCGGCGTTTCATCCATAACTTTTTGAAAATCAAGGTCAATATGCATATTGGTGAGCACAGCACGCTTGGGCTTCATGTGCTCGATCCAATGGAGCGCATCTTCCAAACTAAAATGGCTTGGGTGCGGTGTATAGCGCAACGCATCGACAATCCAGCAATCAAGTCCCTCCAATGCTTCATAAGAACTGGTGGGAATGTCTGAAAGGTCGCAGGAATAGGCAAGATTACCTATACGGAAACCGAGCGCGCGAATGTTGCCATGTTCCTGATCAAACGCGCTGAGGCGGATCGGCGCGCCCTCACCTTTGATCGCAACGGAATTGCCTGCTTCAAGCTCATTTGCGTTCAATATGGGCGGATAAGGACTACCTGGCGGTGCGGTAAAACAATATCCAAATGCCGACTTGATGCGCGCATATGCGGATTTTGAGGCATAGACTTCAACACGCTTGCGATCATTGAGAGCCAAGACGCGCAAATCATCAATCCCGTGACAATGATCGGCATGTTCGTGGGTGTAAAACACAGCATCCAAGCTCGACACGCCGGCATCGAGCAATTGCTCGCGAATATCGCAGCCCGTATCGATCAAAACATTGGTGGTTGGACCGCCTTCTTCATAATAGCCTTGCAGCAACAAAGAGCATCTGCGGCGGCGATTTTTCGGGTTTGTGGGGTCGCAATTGCCCCAATTTCCCCCAACTCGCGGCACCCCACCAGATGACCCACAGCCGAGAATTGTTGCGACAATTTTTGGCTCCTTATTCTGGGTCACTTTACCGCCTTCTTGAATAGATGATCAAAGTTTTCAGTGGTTTGTTTGGCAAACTGCTCAAAGTCTTGCTCGAGCGCATTGGCCATAAACTCAGCCGTGTTGCGCACAAAGGAAGGTTCATTTGACTTACCGCGGTGCGGCACCGGCGCCAAATAAGGTGCATCCGTTTCAACTAAAATGCGGTTCAATGGCAGTTTTTTGGCCGTCTCAACGATGGCAGCGGCAGATTTGAACGTGGCGATGCCTGAGAACGACACATAGCCGCCCAGTTCAATGCCGTGTAGCGCCAAGTCTTCGCCCGAAGAAAAGCAATGCAACACGAAGGGGAATTCCCCCTTCTCCGTTTCTTCGCTCAAGATGCGAGCTGTGTCTTCTTCCGCATCGCGCGTATGGATAACCAAGGGCAGTTGCGTGATCCGCGCCGCCTCAATATGGCGACGAAACCCGATTTCTTGCGCTTCGCGTGGTGCATTGTCGTAAAAATAGTCGAGTCCAGCTTCGCCGATGGCGACACATTTTTCATAAGCAGACAATTCGACAAGCTGTTCGACTGAAATGTCCAACTCTTCATCAGCATTGTGCGGGTGTGTGCCAACTGAGCAAAACACGTGCGGATATGCTTCCGCGATGGCTTTGATCGTGTCGAACTTTTTAACGCGCGTGGAAATTGTCACCATGCGCTCAACGCCAGCTTCCTTAGCGCGTTGCATAACGCCATCGATGTCGGATTGCAGCGCATCAAAATCTAAATGGCAATGGCTATCGACAAGCATTTAGTCTTTGGCCTCATGTTCAAAACGTTTGAAGACGGGGGTTGGTGCGGGCAATTCTGCGCCGGGTTGCAGCTTGTCTGCGTCTGAAATATTGGCAAACTGTCGCTTGTCAGCATCAATATTCAGAGCATCCAAGAACTTGGCCGCGCCAATAGGCGTGAAGGCCTGTGCAGCAATGGCCAGTCGACGAATAGCCTCTGCCGTCACATAGAGTACGGTTTCCATCCGCGCCGGATCACTTTTGCGCAGAACCCATGGCTCCTGCCCGGCAAAATAACGGTTCGCTTCGCCGACACGATCCCAAATCGCTGCCACAGCATCGTGCAATGCGCACTGATCAATTGCTTCGCGTGCTTGTTCAAGCGCAGGCGCGATGCTGTCGAGCAAAGCCTGGTCAGCGTCAGTAAAATCGCCCGGGGTTGGAACTTTCCCATCGCAGTTTTTTGCAATCATGGAGAGTGATCGCTGGGCCAGATTACCAAAATCATTGGCCAAATCGGCGTTGCAGCGGTTGACGCACTTTTCGTGGCTATAGTCACCATCGCTGCCAAAATTCACTTCACGCAGGAAGTAAAAACGTGTGGCATCTGAACCGAATTCATCAATGAGATCAAACGGATCAATCACATTGCCGAGGCTCTTGGACATTTTCTGTCCATCTACAGTGAGAAAGCCGTGGGCATAGACCTTTTTCGGCAATGCAATATCCGCACTCATCAAAAAGGCGGGCCAATAAATGGCGTGGAAACGGGTAATGTCCTTGCCAATCACATGGGCATCGGCGGGCCAGAATTTTTTGAAATCCTCACCATCGATATCCGGATAGCCGAGCGCTGTAATATAGTTGGTGAGCGCATCCACCCAAACATACATCACATGTTCTGGCGCATCAGGCACGGGAATGCCCCAGTCGAAAGTGGTGCGCGAAATGGAGAGATCGCGAAGGCCGGATTTCACAAAGGCTGTGATTTCGTTGCGGCGGGCTTTTGGGCCAATGAATTCAGGATGTTGCTCGTAATAGTCGAGCAATTTATCGCCGTAAACGGATAGGCGGAAAAAGAAGCTTTTTTCCTCCACCCATTCAACAGGTGTGCCCTGAGGTGACAGCTTTTCACCGCCCTCTCCGTCCACCAATTCGCTTTCATCGTAATAGGCTTCATCGCGGACGGAATACCAACCAGCGTAAACATCTTCATAGATGTCACCCTTGGCCTTCATCCGTTGCCAAATGGCTTGTGATGCCTTTTTGTGACGCTCTTCGGTGGTGCGAATAAAATCATCGTTCGACAGATTCAGCGCATCGGCCAGGCGCAAGAATTGGGCGGAGTTTTCATCGGCCAATTCGCGCGGCGTGATGCCCCGGGCTGCGGCGGTTTGGGCCATCTTGATGCCGTGTTCATCGGTACCGGTCAAAAACTTGACGTCATACCCATCCAAACGCTTGAAGCGGGCCATGGCATCCGCGCCCGCCATCTCATAGGCATGGCCGATGTGCGGCACGCCGTTCGGATAATGGATTGCGGTGGTCACATAATAGGATTTATCGCTCATAAGCCTTCGGTCTTTTTGGGTCTAAACAGTTTGATGCTCATTCATCATAGCAGCTTGATTTAACATACGAATATGTTCGAGCACCATGGTAATGGTCTGTTTTTTGTCAAGATTGAAAATGGCCTGCTCGACCACGAGTTCTTGCGTCTTTTCCCACACACTTAGGGCTTTGGCAAGCAGGGCGCGCGGCGCTTCTTGTGCGCTGAGATATTTTGCAATTGCGGCCACGTGATTGTCGATCATTTCAATGGCCAATTGCCACACTTGTTCAGCTTTCGGATCTGCCAGCGCGGCGGCCAGTTCCAGCATCGCGGTTTCACTATGCTGGTCTGGCGCTTCGAGCCAGGCAAACAGAGCACTTAAGGCCGGATTGTCGGCCACTTCGAGTGCTTCGAATGCCTTTCGCGGACGGCCTTTTGCAATTGTGAGTATTTGTGTGAATTCATCAGCGCCCAGATGGAGACCTGCAGATTCCACAACGCCTCTCACATCCTCATCGGAAACTGGCTTGAGGGGCAAAAGGTTGCAGCGCGAACGGATGGTGGGCAATACCCCGCCTACCCGGTGTGTCACCAACAAAAAGATCGCGTTTTGCGGTGGCTCTTCCAGTGTTTTCAGCAAAGCGTTTGCCGCATTGGCGTTGAGATCATCGACGCAGTCAACAATGCATATGCGCACGCCGGTGCGCGCAGCGCTCGTTTGGAAGAATTTTACCGCCTGGCGCACATCATTCACTGAGATTTGCGCCGCAAACTTGCCGGTCTTGGGATTTTTTTGGCGGCGAATGACTTTCAGATTGGGAAAGGAGCCTTGGCGAATCTGGTCTTGAATGCGTTCCAGCGGTTCGTCGCCTGATTTGGCGAACAATTGCTGCGCCACATGATAGGCAAAAGTCGCCTTGCCGATGCCTTTGGGCCCTGCAATCAAAAATGCATGATGCAATTTGTGGGAGTCATAAGCATACAAGAGTTGTTCAAGCTGGCCCTGATGGCCGAACAAATGTGCCGATTGTTCGGGCAGCGGTGCGTTGGACAGTTGGTCCGCTTGTAGGTCTAGCTCTTGGTCAGCCATCTAGTTCTCGAACTCATCGGCAAATCGGTCTTCGACCGCAGCCCAAATCGCGGTCTCCAAATCATTGGCTGATTTGTTGCCATCGATCACCACAAATCGCTCGGTTTCATGCTTGGCAATATCGAGAAAGTTTTGACGAAGTTGGCGGTGCCAATCGAGGTTTTCCTTCTCATAGCGATCAGGCGGCAAATCCAGGCCGTCCTCCGCTGCGCGTTTACGCACGCGTTCAAAAGCCAGCTCCGGGTCCATATCAATCAGCAAGGTCATGTCCGGCGTGGTGCCATCAAGCGCAAGTTGCTCAAGCGCGCCAATGAGCTTGGTTGGCACACCACCATTTAGCCCTTGATAGGCGCGGGTTGAATCGTGAAACCGATCCGACAAAACCCATTTGTCGCTTTCCAGATTTGGGCGGATCATCGCATTAACGTGGTCCAATCGGGCCGCGGCGAAGAGGATGGCTTCGGCGCTGGGGCCCCACTCCTCTGATTTGCCTTGAAGCAAAAAAGACCGAATAGCTTCGGCCCGAGGCGTGCCACCTGGCTCCCGCGTCCGCACCGCTTCCACGCCGCGCTTATTCAAATTGGCGACGAGGCGTTGAATTTGGGTTGATTTGCCAACCCCCTCGCCGCCTTCAAATGTTATAAATCGCGCCTGCATAATTTCTTTCTAATTGAGCCAACCCAAGGTCAGTTCTTTCAATGCGTCGGTTGCTTGCCGCACAATATCACCTTGCTCAACGGTTCGTGCCGCATAAAGCGGAGTTTTTTGAATCAGATTCTCATCACAATACACATGTAAATCTGCAAGATATTGTCCGCGATCCACAGGCGGCATGATCGGCCCTTGATAAACGATGCGCGCATTGAGGCAGCGTCGCGACCCTTTCGGCACATAAAGATCAATCGGGCCATCACCAATTAGCCCCACATTTGGGACCTCACCGCCATAGACACCTATCTCACCAACGATTTCCCCATCCTTGAACGTTTCCAACTTTTCAAAGGTCCGGGTGCCCCATGTTATGAGTTTTCGTGCCTCTTCCCGACGTTCGCTCTTGCTTTCCATGCCGTGCAGCACAGCGACCAATCGGCGCCCGCCTTCGGTTGTCGAGGCGACGATGCCGTATCCAGCAGATTCTGTGTGGCCGGTTTTAAGTCCGTCCACGCCGATGCCATCATCCAGCAATGTATTGCGATTGCCTTGATTGATCCCATTCCATTCAAAATTGGGCTGTGAGAACAAATCGTAATATTCGGGGTAAGTCTTGATAATGTGTCGTGCCAAGTTGGCGAGGTCACGTGCGGTGACCAGCATGTCCTCGTCTGGCAAACCGGTTGAATTTTCAAAATTTGAATCGTCCAATCCAAGGTCTGTCGCCAGTTCGTTCATCACCCGCACAAAACTTTCCTCTGTGCCGCCAATGCCTTCGGCCAAAGCGATGCTGGCATCGTTGCCGGATTGAATAATGACAGATTTGATCAGGTTCTCGACGCTGACTTTGGAGTTCAGCTCAGCGAACATGGTGGAGCCGCCTGAGCCCGCACCGCCTTCGCGCCATGCTTTTTCTGAGATAAAGAATTCGTCGGATAGCTCCAGCCGCCCAGACTTAAGGCGTTGAAACACAACAGCAATCGTCATTAGTTTTGCCATGGATGCGGGCTCCATGGGTTCGTCCGCTTGCTTTTGATAAAGCACGGTACCAGATGCATAATCCATCAAAATGGCAAATTTGGCACGGCTTTCAAACTCAACTTGAGCAAACGCTGGACCAACGAGCCATGCCAAGATCACCCCAAAACTGCAAATGCGTGCAAGGGCACTCTTAATGGACATGAGTTGACTACCTCCCCTAAACGGCAACGAATTGGCGCCAAATGATTGGCGCCATTGCCTTATTCATATAGGAGGAATTCGTCGAGGCCAAGACTCCGGGTCAATTGTAGTAAATCTTGCTTGGTGACGCCGGGGCGCAATGTTTCAACCAAAACGCCATAGCCTTTGCGGCCATTCTGCGTTCCTGGAACCGTGCGCACAGCTGCAATTTGTGCAAATTTTACAGCCAATTCATGGGCGGCGTTCGGATCTGTTTCAAAACCGAGGGTCTTGTTGATGCTACGCGCGTCAAGATCCATGCTCTGCTGCCATTGCGTCAAGCCATTATCTTGGCTGGCCATTACGTTAGCCGCCGCATGGGCCTCATTCACAACATTTGTTGTATCGGCATAAGACGAGAACAAGGAATCATAGGCTGCATCACCGGCCAAGCCATTGTTGCCGCCTTGAAGCGATTGCAAGCTCGTGCGTGATGGGGGTGCTGGCACATTTTGTGGTGCCAGAGCAGCTGTTTGGATCGGTTGCAATTGATCTGAATTGGCGAATGCCAGGCGGGTATTGCCATTCCGCTCCATTTCGGTTGGTGCATTGATGCTGGCCATCAAGAAGCGTGAATCGTCGCCTTCAAGCGGCGCACGACCAACATATTGCACCCGCACTTTCGCGGTGCCTTGGTTTTTGAAATCGAGAACATCAGCTGTGCGGCTGGACAAATCAATTTCACGCCCATGGGCAAATGGCCCACGATCGTTTACCCGCACGACCACAGAGCGGCCGTTATCCAAATTGGTCACGCGCACATAAGATGGCAGCGGCAATGTTGGGTGAGCAGCACTCAAATGATTCTGATCGAAGATTTCGCCGTTAGCGGTCAAGCGGCCATGGAAATTTGGCCCATACCACGACGCACGACCAACACTGTCGTAATTGGGATCTTCCTGTGGGCGATACCAACGGCCGGCCACTTTGTAGGGTTTACCTACTTGGTAGCGTCCGCCGCCTTTACGCACCTTTGAACCAGTGGTCAGCCGCGGTGACGCAGCGACCCCATATTCTGAGGAGGAGAACTTGGTCTTTGTGTTGATGTTCTTGCTCAACCAGCTGCTGCTGTTGCCGCAGGCAGCCAACACGGGCAAGCTGATCACGAGCGCGGCGATCGCGCGCACATTTTTGTTTGTTTTATTCATTATGCGCATTCGGGTTATAACTTCAAATTGTACGAAATATCATAACGCATTTTTAGAGGATTTGCCCACCGTGCATTGGCTACATGGTTTCGAATTATTTAATTTAGCCCTATTCTAGAAAGAATGCGGCACAGATGTGGCCAAATAAAGGAAAATTCACTTTTTAAGGATATAAAGGTTTCTTTATATCCCAAATATGATATGACACCACAACACAAGCGGACCAAGAAGGATCAGCATGAATAAGCTAAACAAACTTTTGAAGGAAAAAGGCATTTTGCTGGCGGATGGCGCCACCGGCACAAACCTGATTCCAATGGGCCTTGATTCTGGCCAGGCCCCCGAGGCGTGGAACTTTGATCATATCGATCGGATTCAAAAGTTGCACCAGTCTTTCATTGATGCTGGTTCCGATATTTTGGTGACGAACTCCTTTGGCGGAACTGCCCGTCGGCTGCATCTTCATGATCTTCAAGATCGGGTTGTTGAAGTCAATAAAGCCGCCGCAGAGATCGCTGGTGATTTGGTGGCCAAATCAGGCCGCGAAATTGTGGTGGCAGGTTCTGTTGGCCCGACGGGGGATCTTTTGTTTCCGCTCGGTGAGTTGACATATGAAGGCGCGGTTGAAGCTTTTGAAGAACAAGTGACGGGCCTGAAGCAGGGTGGTGTTGATGTGGCATGGATCGAAACCATGTCCTCGCCCGAGGAAATCGACGCGGCAATTGAAGCGGCCAATAAAGTCGGGCTGGATTATGTTGTGACCGCAAGCTTTGACACAGCCGGGAACACGATGATGGGGCTCTCCCCTTCTGCTTTTGCGGGCCAGATGGCCGCGAAGGACCCGCGTCCAACAGCTTTTGGTTCAAACTGCGGTGTTGGTGCTTCTGACCTGCTGGTTGCAGCGATTGATATGGTGGCCAATGCAGATGGCATTCCTGTTGTCGCCAAGGCCAATGCGGGCATTCCTAAAATTGCCGGAGACAAGGTGGTCTATTCAGGCTCTCCTGAGTTGATGGCCGACTACGCCAAACTGGCGATGAATTTGGGTGTTTCAATTATTGGTGGATGTTGCGGCAACAGCCCGGCACATGTGAAAGCCATGGCCGACGCGGTGCGCACCCACAATGGTGGCGACGCCCCAACAGCTGCCGAGATTATCGAGACTTTAGGTCCGTTGGTTTCGCCGAAATCAGATAAAAAATCAGAGCGTAGCAACCGTCGGCGTCGCCGCTCGTAACGTTCATCAGCATTTAAGGGTACACATATGTCGGATGAAGAAGACGATATCATTCTTTCTGAACTGAGCGACGAAGAGCTTTCTGAGCAGATGCAAGACGACCTTTATGACGGTCTCAAAGAAGAGATCGAAGAAGGCGTCAACATCTTCCTTGAGCGTGGTTGGGCGCCCTATGACATTTTGACCAAAGTGTTGGTCAAAGGCATGAAAACCGTGGGTGACGACTTCCGTGACGGCATTTTGTTTGTGCCTGAAGTGTTGCTTGCTGCCAACGCCATGAAGGCAGGCATGTTTATTCTGCGTCCCCTGCTCACCGAAACCGGTGCCCCGAAAATGGGCAAGATGGTTGTCGGCACAGTAAAGGGCGATATCCACGATATCGGCAAAAACCTTGTGGGTATGATGATGGAAGGCGCTGGTTTTGAGGTGATTGATCTGGGCATCAACACAGATGTGGACCAGTTTCTTGCCGCCATCGAAGAACATAAGCCAGATATTTTGGGCATGTCCGCGCTTCTAACCACCACCATGACCTACATGAAAGTGGTGATTGAAACGCTGAAAGAAAAAGGCATTCGCGATGAGCTGATCGTGATTGTTGGTGGTGCGCCACTCAATGAAGAGTTTGGCGAAGCCATTGGTGCCGATGCCTATTGCAGAGACGCGGCGGTGGCTGTTGAAACGGCGAAACGCCTCCTAACCCAGCAAGCATAAATAGTTACAAAACAAAATGCTAAATCAGAATGCTAAAGCAAAACATGAGAAGTTTAGCGTAGGGATTGTTTCCTGCGGTGCTTTGGCGCGTGAGATTTTGCATTTGCAAAAACAGTTGGACGGCGATCATTGGCAATTGAAGTTTCTGCCCGCCGCTTTGCACAATCGACCAATTGATATTCCAGCGGCCGTTGATGAAGCTTTGGCTGAGTTGGCGCCGCAATGTGATCAATTGTTGGTCGGGTATGCCGATTGTGGCACAGCGGGCAAACTTGATCCCGTGATCGAAAAATACGGCGCCACGCGGCTTGAAGGCGCACATTGCTACGCGTTCTTTTTGGGCCTGGATGAATTTGACGTGGTTCATGATCTCGAGCCCGGCACCTTTTATCTGACTGACTATTTGGTACGGCAGTTTGATACGCTGGTCTTTAAATCATTGGGGCTGGATCGCCACCCTGAATTGCGTGATGCCTATTTCGGGAACTACACACGTTTGATGTATCTGCGCCAATCGAATGATGCAAAACTGAATGAGAAAGCCTTACACGCTGCAATGCGCCTGGGGTTGCGGCTTGAAATACGCGACACGGGATATGGTGAACTCGAACCTTTTCTAAACAAGGTAAGCTGACATGAATTTGACGATTATTTATTGGCGCGACATCCCCACCCAACTCAGTTTCGGCAAGGGTCGGAAAGCGAAAAAACGCCCCCTCGCCGATCGGTTTATGGTGGCCGTTGATAAAGCTGCCATGGTGTCAGGCGCTGCGGATGATGACAGCTATCTAGAAGAATGGCGCCGCGAAGATATTGATATTGGTGATGAAGCGCCGGAGGACGCGCTTGAGCGCATCGCCAGCGAATTGGAAGACCAATATCCGACAAAAACACTTGCACAATTGGCCCAAAATGGCGGCCGCAATCACTAAGGGACACTCATGACTGTACGTACTGTTTTAAGCTCACCGACAAAAGAAGTGATCATTGGGTTTGACCAGCCATTTTGCGTGATTGGTGAAAAGATCAACCCGACTGGCCGTAAAAAGCTGGCGGCGGAGATGAAAGAACATAATTACTCCACCGTAGAAAAAGACGCACTGGCACAGGTTGCTGCCGGCGCTCATGTGTTGGATGTGAACGCGGGTGTGCCTCTGGCCGATGAGCCAAAAATCTTGGCCGAATGTATTCAGCTTGTTCAATCGATCACCGATGTGCCGATTTCAATCGATAGCTCCATTATTGACGCACTGGAAGCCGGGCTTTCGGTTTATCAGGGGAAGCCTTTGGTGAACTCCGTGACGGGTGAAGACGAAAGCCTTGAGCGTGTGCTGCCGCTTGTGAAGAAATATGGCGCGGCGGTTGTGGCCATCTCCAATGATGAAACAGGTATCTCGACGGATCCGAATGTGCGGTACGAGGTCGCGAAAAAGATCGTGGAGCGTGCGCAAGACCATGGCATTCCGAAGGAAGACGTGGTGGTTGATCCGTTGGTGATGCCCATAGGCGCGATGAATGATGCAGGCCGTCAAGTATTTGCATTGTTGCGGCGCTTGCGCGAGGAATTGCAGGTCAACACGACTTGTGGCGCCTCCAATGTTGGCTTCGGCATTCCAAATCGCCAGTTGATGACGGGCCATTTTCTGGCCATGGCCGCTGGCCACGGCTTGACCTCGGCCATTATGGGTGCAACCCACAAAGAACAAATGGAAGCCATTCGCGCTGCCAATGTGTTGAATGGCTTTGACCCGGATTGTGGCGAATGGCTTCGCGCAAACCGCCCCGCTGCCCCTGAGGGTGAAGATGGCGAAGCTGGCGGCCGCCGTCGTCGTTCAGGCCGTCGTCGCGCACGCGGATAGGAGATTTTATGACCGCGCCCCAAGATGCATTGCTTGTTTTCCAGCCTTCCGGCCGCAAAGGCCGCTTTCCCGTCGGCACCCCCATATTGGATGCTGCTCGCGAGCTAGGCGTGTATGTGGAAAGCGTGTGTGGCGGGCGCGGCATTTGTGGCAAATGCCAGGTGAGTGTCGCGAGCGGCAAGTTTGCCAAGTTTGGTATTGAAAGCAGCGAAGAAGGCTTATCCCCAAAGGGCTTTAAAGAAGAACGCTATGACCAAAAGCGCGGGCTGGAACCGGGCATGCGTCTTTCTTGCTCGGCCACGTTGCAGGGGGATATCGTGATCGATATACCCGACGCGTTCCGCGTTGCCGGCCAAACGATCCGCAAGGATGCCAACACGTTGGGCATGTTGCGCGATCCAGCGATCAGGCTTTGCTATGTGGAGCTGGACCAGCCAGATATGCATAATCCGCTGGGCGATGGCGATCGGCTTTGTCAGGCGATTGAGCGGCAGTTCGACATCAGCAACCTACACATTCAGCATCATTTAAAGGCGGAGCTGCAAAAGATTTTGCGCCGCGGCAATTGGGAAGTGACCGCCGCTGTACATTTGGATGGACCTCAACCTGAGATCGTTGCCCTTTATGAAGGCCTAAGTGATGAAATGAGCGGCATTGCCGTGGATATTGGGTCCACAACCATTGCCGCCCACCTCACCGACCTCTCTACGGGTGAAATCCTCGCTTCCGCTGGAGTTGCCAATCCGCAAATCCGTTTTGGCGAAGACCTCATGTCACGCGTGTCCTATGTGATGATGAACGAGCGCGGTCAGGACGATTTGAACAAAGCCGTTATCAATGCGGTCAATTCGCTGATCGGACAATTGCTGGACATTTCTGGCCGCAAACGTTCGCATTTGCTGGACTGCGTTTTTGTGGCGAACCCGGTGATGCATCATCTATTTTTGGGCTGGGACCCTACCGAAATCGGGCAAGCGCCCTTTGCGTTGGTGCAATCAACCCCCGTGCATGTGCCGGCCCATGAGATCGGTCTTGATCTGCCCAAGGGCACGCAGACCTATTTGCTGCCGCTGATCGCGGGTCATGTGGGCGCAGATGCGGCGGCAGTGTTGCTGGCGGAGCGGCCACAGGAAAACGAAGCCCCGACACTGATTGTTGACGTGGGCACGAACGCGGAAATTGCGCTTTGGAACGGCAAGCAGCTATTTGCGGCATCCTCACCGACGGGACCTGCCTTTGAAGGGGCGGAAACCTCTTGCGGACAACGGGCTGCGCCGGGGGCGATTGAGCGCATTCGCATCAATCGGGACGATCTTTCCTGCCGCTACAAAGTGATCGGCACGGAACAATGGTCCGACGAAGATGGCTTTAACGAGTCAGTGCAAACCACAGGTGTGACGGGCATTTGCGGCTCAGGTATCATCGAGATAATTGGCGAAATGCGGTTGGCAGGCATTTTGACTGATGATGGCATTATTCGTGCGCCCGAAACTGACGCCGAAAAAGCGGTGTTGGTGGAAAATGGCCGTACATGGTCGTTTGTGGTGCGCGAAGGTACACCGCGGCTCGTGGTGACGCAAAATGATGTGCGTGCAATCCAGCTGGCCAAGGCAGCGCTTTATGCTGGCGTCAAGCTATTGATGGACAAGGCCGAGTTGCAAACGCTGGGTGAAATCAAACTGGCTGGTGCGTTTGGCTCCTATATTGACCCGGCCTACGCGATGTTGCTTGGGTTGGTGCCTGATTGTGATGTCGCAAATGTACGGGCCGTTGGCAACGCTGCCGGACAAGGTGCCTTGCGGGCGCTGCTCAGCCGTGGCGAACGCCGCTCCATTGAGGACACCGCGCAAACGGTGACCAAGATCGAGACCGCGCTGGAACCCGCATTTCAACAGCATTTTGTTGATGCCATGGGCATTCCCAACAGCACCGACGCCTTTCCGCTTACACGTGCCCATTTCAAGATGGACGCATTTGTTTCAAAAACGGCTGCAGCAGGCGATAAGCCAAAACGGCGCGGACGTCGGCGCGAGAGACGCTAGCTCAGGTTTTGCACCACTCGGATCGCGCGCTCGATGCGCGAGCTAATTTCCGTACTTTCTGGCGCGGCCATCACGCCGATCACCCGCTTGATCTGCCAGTCACCGATCAGCACCGATAGGTAAATTTCCAGCGTTTCCGCTGCGGGTTTTGCCGTATTGAGGTGCTCTATCAGCGGCAGGAATTTTGGCGCAACTTTACGTCGACCCTCCTCATTGAGCACCTGACCCAACTCACCAGTGGCATCGCCCGCTGCCGCCTTGTTCAGTGCAATTGCATTGGCACTCATCAGCATGGTCAATAACGTCTTTGACGCGCGTTGGAGCACCACTTCGGGGACATCCTGGTCGAGCGTGCTGTCGTCAAGCGCAGACAGGGTCGCGCTGGCATTGCGGCGGATCATGGCTGCAAACAGCCCTTTTTTGTCACCATACCAGTTATAGAGTGTCTCATTCGACGCTTTGGCCGCTTTCGCGATTTTCAACATCGATATGTTTTCATAGCCGAATTTGGCGAGCAGCGCGTAGGCCGCCGCCTCAATTTCAGCCATTCGCGCATCTTTATTTTCGCGTTTCACCAAAATTCCTTGATTTTTCCGTACACATCATTACGTTTATTGTTATCCGTACATAAAATTACGTTATTGAGGTTCTTATGTCTATGCTCAACGCACAATTGACGAAACACACTACAGCCGCCCTCGCCGGTTTGATCATTATACAATTGGTCATGCTGGGGTCTCTTTATGCACAAATTGCGCCGCATCCACCTGCCATCATTCCAATTTCAGGCATCGGTCCGTTTTTGTCGGTAAGCCTGTCCATTGCTGCAAGCGCTCTGATTATCGGGCCGCTGAATGGCGCGGCAGGCCGGGCATTGGGCCTATTGGCCGCGTTGCTCGCAATGGTGTCATTTGGACCGCAAAAATATTTGGACCCGCAATTTCCGCTGGTGTGGCCCGCTGTTGTCTTCGGGCAGCTTTGCACGCTCTATATCGTTTTTGCCAATGTGCGCGCGTTGCGTCCATAAGAAAGGGCCGCAAAAGCGGCCCTGATATAGCTGTCCTAGGCGGTAAGGTCGCTTGGTGGTGTGAGGTCGTTGGCCAAGCAGGTTGTTGTGATGGTGTTGGCCAGCAAACAAGCAATGGTCATGGGACCAACGCCACCGGGGACCGGGGTGATTGCGCCAGCCACTTTCGCGGCCTCAGCATATTCAACGTCACCCACGAGCTTGGTTTTGCCCTCGCCTTTTTCTGGCGCGTCGACACGGTTGATGCCCACATCAATCACGGTCGCGCCCGGTTTAATCCAATCGCCTTTGATCATTTCCGGCCGACCCACAGCGGCAACAATGATATCCGCTGTGCGGCAAAGCCCTGGCAAATCCTTAGTGCGCGAATGGGCGACGGTGACCGTGCAATTGTCGCGCAGCAAAAGCTGAGACATGGGTTTGCCCACAAGGTTGGAACGGCCGATAATAACCGCGTTCATACCTTCCAATTTGCCCAATTGATCGCGGAGCAGCATTAGGCTGCCCAAGGGTGTGCATGAAACCGGGCCAGGCAGGCCGATGGCCAAACGCCCCACATTTTCCGGCGTGAAGCAATCCACATCCTTGGCGGGACTAATGCGTTTGATGATTTTATCAGCATCAATATGATCGGGCACGGGCAATTGAACGAGGATGCCATTGACGTCATCGCGCTCATTGAGTTCATCAATCAATTTGAGCAGCTCGGCCTCGCCAGTATCTTTGGGCAATTCATATTTGAATGAATTCATGCCCACTTCTTTTGTCTGCTTGGACTTTGAATTCACATAGACCTGGCTCGCCGGATCTTCACCGACAATCACAACGGCCAAACCCGGGGTTAGCCCATGCTCGGTTTTCAGGCGCTCAACATGGTCTGCAATGCGGCGGCGCAATTGCTGCGCGAATGCCTTGCCATCAATAATCTGGGCGGTCATCAAGTGTCTCCTTGAGAATCTAGAAACGATTTTATTTCAATGTTTTGCTCGGCCAAGGCCTGAACAATTGCCGCAACAATGGCGACTGAATCCGGGGTATCCCCATGCACACAAATTGATTGTGCGCGCAGGGGCACAAACTGCGCATCGAGGGCGACTACGCCCTGTTTTTGAACAATGTTTTGAATGTGTTTTGTGATGTGCAGGACATCATGCAATACCGCGCCATCCAAGCTGCGCGACGCCAATTGGCCGTCAGCTGTATAGGCGCGATCCGCAAACGCTTCATCATAAACCTTTAGACCGTGCGCCTTTGCCGCCTTGGTCTGTTCGGAATTGGCCAGCGCTAAGATGCTTAGATTTGGGTCAAACTCGCGGATAATGCGCATTACATGATCTGCTGTTTCAGCCTGCTCCGCGGCCATATTGGCCAGTGCGCCGTGTACCTTTACGTAACGCGCTTTGGTGCCTTGTGCCGCTGCCAAAGATTGAAACCGATCCAGTTGACGCAACAATTGATCGCGGAGCTGATCAAATGAAAGGTTGAGGCGGGTACGGCCAAAGTTCTCTTTGTCTTCAAACCCCGGATGTGCGCCGATCGACACATTGTGGGCTAAAGCTAAACCGATGGAACGTGCCATGGTTTCCTCATCACCTGCGTGACCGCCACAGGCGATGTTTGCGCTGGAAATCAGCGGCATTAGCGCTTCGTCGGTTCCGGCGCCCTCGCCCAAATCCGCATTTAGATCAATGCTGGTGATGGGCGATTGCGTCATAAGAGCTGCTGCGCTTTCTCTAAGCTGATGGACTGAAATCTGATGCGGGTGTTTGGCCGCAATTGGGCCGCACGGTCAAGGTCTTTATCGATTAATGTTGCAATTCGTGGATAGCCACCAGTGGGCTGATGGTCGCGCATCAAAATCACCGGCGTGCCCTCACCCAATATCTGTATATCTCCGGGCACCACAGCATCAGACACCAGCCCGAGCTTTTCAATGTCGGAAAACCGGTTATCAGGATCATTCAGGCGCACGCCCATACGATCAGTTGAAGCGGAGATTTCAAACGGGCTTTGGAACAGGCTTTGCCATGACCCCTTGCCCAAAAGGTCCGCATGCAAGCCGGGCAACACGCGCAAGACAATGTCTGCATCCGGTTCAATCAAAGGCACTTCGCCATAGTTTATGTCCGTGGTGATTTTATCGCCATCAACAAGCGGGATGACATCGCCAATGGAGAGTGGTTTTCCATCAAGTCCGCCAATTTGCGCCGCAAGATTGGTGGCCTTGCTGCCCAATATTGTTGGCGCGTCGATGTCCCGGTCAAAGCGGACATAGCCATACATGCCAGATGGTCCGGTTTTGATGTCGACCTGGTCGCCATCCTCAAGCTGCGCCTTAAGCGGCCAAGATTGCTGGATGCCGTTGATGGTGCACATAAATTCGCCGCCCGCCGCCGCCATCATCGCCGGCTCGCCGTGAAAACTAAAGGCGAGGCCCAGCATGGTGAATTCCAATGCGGTTGGCGCGCCTTCACCCAACAGTTGAACAGTTTGATAAAAGGCTGGACGATCCATCGGCCCACTGGCGGAAACACCATATTTGAGGCCATCGTCACGCCCCGCATCTTGTACGGTTGAATGGGGAGATACACGCTGAAGCACGATCTTAGACATTATCGGCCTCCGCAGATTGAAATTGCACCACATCACCGGGACAAAGCTGCACTGGCGGGTCGCGCTGCAAATCGAAATTGTTCAGATGGCAGTGGCCTATCACACTCCAACCTGTGCGGATGGGCACACTGGTGATCGCTGTTTGCCCCGCGGCAAACAAAACTGACCCCGGCGGGACATTCTCGCGCATTTGCGCCCGCCGCGGATAGTGCTGCCAATTTTCATGCAAACCCAAATACACAAACCCGGGGGAAAACCCTAAGGCCAACACATCAAGTACATTGGCTGTGTGCTGGGCGATGAAATCTTGACCAGTTAGTTTGAGATCACGATGTACAGCGTCGAAATCCGGTCCATTCTCCCCGCCATAAGAAACTGTGATCAATTTTGGATCAGTGCCGATTTGCGGCCGTTCCTTTTCCAAATCAAAGGAAGCAAGCAGCATTTGCAGCTCTTGTCGCAACACCGAAAAGCTGGTGCGTTTGGGATTGTACCGCACCAAGCAGGACAACAAATTGGAATTGGCACCCACGATATAGGGTGCCAATTTTTCTTGAACCAATTGCGTAAATTGGATGGCTTGCCGATTGGCGTTCAGGCGCAATTGCGTATCAAAAACCACAAGAATGGCTTTATCGCCCAGCGGTTGCAATTTTATGCGTGCGCGAGGCGGCGTATGTGGTTCTGATTCACTCATATATTGCCTTAGAACAACCCCTCTATTTGACCGGCCTCATCCAATTTGATCGCTTCTGCCGATGGTACTTTCGGCAAGCCTGGCATGGTCATGATTTCACCGCAAATTGCCACGATGAACCCAGCCCCTGCCGATAAACGCACTTCGCGCACTGGAATCGAATGTCCTGTTGGTGCGCCACGTTCGTTTGGATCTGTCGTGAAGGAATATTGCGTTTTCGCCATGCAGATTGGCAAGGCGCCATATCCCGCTTTTTCCCAATTTTTCAATTGCGTCGCGATTTTTTTATCGATCACGACCTCATCAGCACGGTAAATCTCTTTGGCGATGGTTTCAATTTTTGCCGCAAGGCCCAAATCATCGGCGTATAGCGGCGCAAATTGACCTTCGAAATTGTCGATCATGTCGACCACATGCGCTGCCAGGGCTTTTGTTCCCTCCGAGCCGTGCTCCCAATGCTGGCACAAAATCGCTTTCGCGCCTTGTCCTTCAACATAGGCTTTAAGAGCTTCAACTTCTGCATCAGTGTCGGTGACGAAATGATTGATGGCAACGACGGCGGGCACACCAAATTTTTTGATGTTTTCCAAGTGGCGTCCAAGGTTGGCACACCCTTTTTTGAGCGCCTCAACATTTTCACCGCCCAACTCGTCTTTGGCCAAGCCGCCATTCATCTTAAGGGCGCGCACCGTGGCCACCACGACCACCGCGTTGGGCGATAGTCCCGCCTTGCGACACTTGATGTCAAAGAACTTCTCTGCGCCCAAATCGGCACCGAAGCCTGCCTCTGTGACCACATAGTCGGCGAGTTTTAGTGCTGTTTTGGTGGCGATAACAGAGTTGCAGCCATGGGCAATGTTGGCGAACGGGCCACCGTGAATAAAGGCGGGATTGTTTTCCAGTGTTTGCACAAGGTTGGGCTGCATGGCTTGTTGTAACAACACCGTCATGGCGCCATCTGCCTTGATGTCACGGCAATAAACTGGCGTCCGGTCGCGACGATAGGCGACGATGATATTGCCCAAGCGCCGCTGCAGATCTTCCAGATCTTCTGCCAAACAAAGGATGGCCATGATTTCGGATGCCACTGTGATGTCGAACCCGGCTTCCCGGGGGAAACCATTGGTGACACCACCCAAAGATGTGACGACCGAACGCAAGGCGCGATCATTCATATCCAACACCCGCCGCCATGTAATGCGACGCACGTCAATTTCTTCGGCATTGCCCCAATAAACATGGTTGTCGATCATGGCTGACAGCAAATTGTGCGCCGATGTAATGGCGTGAAAATCGCCCGTGAAATGGAGATTGATGTCTTCCATCGGTACGACCTGCGCATAACCGCCACCAGCGGCACCGCCTTTCATGCCAAAGCATGGGCCGAGCGACGGTTCACGAATACAAATTGCGGCGTTTTTACCGATGGCATTTAGCCCATCGCCCAAGCCCACCGTGGTCGTGGTTTTGCCTTCCCCCGCAGGGGTTGGGTTGATGGCGGTGACCAGGATTAGCTTGCCATCCTCTTTATTGGCTTGGGATTTGATAAACTCTTGAGAAACTTTGGCTTTGTCATGCCCAAAAGGCAAAAGATGGTCTGATGGAATGCCAAGTTTTTCACCAACTTGCGCAATTGGTTGCTTGCGCGCTGCCCGCGCGATTTCAATATCTGATTTATATGTCATTTCTGTCCCCACAGATTTTTTGAGCCGATTAAACGCGTTAGAACTGTAATTGTCTAGCCCACCAATGCGCACAGCCGAGTTACTGCGGGTAATCCTTTGCCTGATCTGTCTTTGCTGCCCTAGCGTAGTCAAAGCAACAGCCATAAACTTGCTCAGTTCGATCTCAAGGACCACCTATGCGCAACCTCATCTTGATTCTCGGTGATCAGCTTTCGCACGACATCAGCAGCCTGGCTGAGTTCGATCCGGCTCAAGATCATATTTTGATGTGCGAAGTGTGGGATGAAGCGACTTTTGTGAAGCACCACAAAAAGAAGATCGCATTTCTATTTTCAGCCATGCGGCATTTTGCGAATGAGCTTGAGGCAAAGGGGTATCCGATTACCTATGTTCAGCTCGACGATGCCAAGAATACCGGATCGTTTTCTGGCGAGGTGAAGCGGGCTCTTGATCGGTTTTCGCCTGACAAAGTGGTTGTCACCTTACCCGGTGAATATCGCGTGTTGGAAGAGATCAAATCTTGGTCCAAACGGTTCGATATTGACGTGGATATGCGTGAGGATGATCGGTTTTTCGTGTCGCCAGACTGGTTCAGGAAATGGGCCCACGGGCGCAAAAGCCTGCGGATGGAATATTTCTATCGCCAGTTGCGGCAAGACAATCGGATATTGATGGATGGAGACAAGCCCGAAGGCGGCAAGTGGAATTATGACCAAGAAAACCGCAAGCCGCCCAGCGATGGCATGGATGTGCCCGCGCCCTATCGTGGGCAGATTGATGAGATAACTCAGCAATGTATCGCGCTGGTGGCGGACAGATTCGGCGATCATTTTGGCGATCTTGAACCGTTTTATTTCGCCGTCACCCGCGATCAGGCACTTTATGCCTTGGATAAGTTCTTTGAAGAAAGGTTTAGCCGGTTTGGTGATTATCAGGACGCGATGATTCAGGGCGAGCCCTGGATGTTTCACAGCCACATAAGCTTTTATCTAAATTGCGGGTTGCTCAACCCGCATGAAGTGGTGAAACGCGCCGAATTTGCTTATTATGACGGGCAAGCGCCCCTCAATGCGGTGGAAGGTTTTATCCGGCAAATCTTGGGCTGGCGCGAATATGTGCGCGGCATCTATTGGCTGAGAATGCCTGAATATGCTGAAGAAAATGCGCTGGAGGCAAAGCGGAACTTGCCCTGGTTTTTCTGGACGGGCGAAACGCAAATGAATTGCTTGCGTCAGTGCATTCTGGAAACAAAAGAAAATGCATATGCTCATCATATTCATCGCTTGATGGTGCTGGGCAATTTTGCCTTGCTGGCGGGGATAGATCCAAAACAAGTCAATGAGTGGTACTTGATTGTCTATGCCGATGCATTTGAGTGGGTTGAGCTGCCCAATGTTACGGGCATGATCCTATATGCGGATGGCGGAATGCTTGCCAGCAAGCCCTATGCGGCCAGCGGCGCCTACATTAATCGCATGTCTAACTATTGCGAGAATTGCTCCTATAAGGTGACGCAAAAGAACGGGCCAAAGGCCTGTCCTTTCAACTATCTCTACTGGGATTTTTTTGCGCGCAATCAGGAAAAGCTGAAAGGCAATCCACGCCTTAACAATCCATATGGCACGCTCAACCGCATGACCGACGAAAAGCGCAAGGCGATCTCCTCCGATTCCGAACGGTTTCTGAGCCAGCTTGATGACTAGGCAACTTGTGCTGATGCGGTGAGAGGCGCATTTATGCCAGCAATCAGAATACACCATTTTTCACATCTTGCCGGACCACCCGCCGCATTGGCCGGAGAATCGGAGGTTGATCTTGAGTATGATGAATTGCGCTAGTTGGCGGCGGCGATCTCTCACCTGATGCAATGGCTTTTCTTCGTGCACGAACAAAAACGGAGCTTGCGCAAGGCGCCATCCCGGATAAACTTTGCAAAGTTTTATTAGTTTGGAAAATTGAGATGTCTGGTGTTTCGCGCGTTTTGTCTTGGTTCGGTGTTTTTGCAGGCTTCGGCTTCCTGACGCTACAATTTATCATCACCATTCAGGCTCGGCTGGAACTGGGTGATAATCTGCTTGGTGCGTTATGGTTTTTGCTGACCTTTTTCACCGTTTTGAGCAATATCGGCGTATTGGCAGTGCACATCTCTGCGCGCTTTGACTGGTCGCATTTTGCGTGGTTTCGACGCGCTTATGTGCGCACCATGTTGGCCGCGCTGATCTTGATTGTGATGGTTGTTTATCATTTGGTGCTTGCCCCCTTGTGGCAGCCAGAAGGATTTTTCGCCATCGCCAATATCGGCCTGCACTATATAACACCTCTAATTTATCTTGCTTGGTGGGTGCTTTTCCGCCGTGAATACGCCGCAACCTTTGGTGATATTCCTGCTATGCTCCTTCCGCCCGTGCTGTATTTGATTTGGGCCATGGCGCGTGGCCTTGCGATTGGGGAATACCCCTACCCGTTTTTGGATATGGCAGAACTCGGATTTGGCCGCACCGCGCTGAATAGTGCTGCATTGTTTTTGTCCATCGGCCTGCTCTATAGCCTGTTTATTCTTTTAGAACGGCGATTGCCGCGGGCAAAATTACTTTAGCTCTGCATCCAAACTGTATAAGCTCAAGTTCAAGTGAACTGGAGCTTATTGATGATTGATATTGCCCAACTGTCTAAAAAGACGGGCCTGCCCGCCTCCAAGCTGCGTTATTATGACGAAATGGGGCTCATCCAGTCCGTTGGGCGGAAAGGATTGAAGCGCTTGTTTGATGCGGACGCTGAAATGCGGTTGTCACTTATTGCGTTGGGCCAGAACGCCGGGTTTTCGCTGGATGAAATAAAAGACATGTTCGGGGCGAAAGAAAGTGTGAAGATAGATCGCGGAAAGCTTCAACATAAAGCGGAACAATTGGATCGGAAAATTGAAAAGCTAAAGGCCATGCGAGACGGATTGCGTCATGCAGCGGAGTGTCCGCATGAAGACCATTTTCAATGCCTAACTTTTCAACGCCTTATGAAAGTGGCCAGTGCACCGCGGCACCAAACGCAGAGATCGGGACGGCAGTTATGATGGATAATCTCAATAATTCGAGCGGAATTGACGCCGCCTTGTTGGAATTTTGCCAAGCACTCGCCAACAAAAACCGACAGCGGATTCTGTTCGAAATCTTCACGGACAAGAGTGAACATAAAGTGGGCGAAATTGCCGAAAAGTCGGGTCTTGCCATTTCCACGGTCTCTGAGCATCTGACTCAGATGAAGAAAGCAGGCATTCTCACCTCGCGCCGTGCGGACAATGTTGTGTTCTATAAAGTCAATAAAGAAGGCATTTCGCAGTTTTTGCGCCATATTGAGACCTGGCTGACCTGCTGTTGAGTTTGGGTTGCAATTCATTCAAATATCTATTATTTCGTATTTTCCCGAAATTACGAAGAGTGTAGGTATGAGCAGGTTGTTTGTTGGCACTGTGGTGGTTCTTGCCGCCATCGTTTTTGGCACTTGGTCGCTTTATCTGGAGCCTAAGCTCACACTATTTTCTCCGGACCAACGCCTGCACCATTTCGCACATATGGAAAAAGTGTTTCCCAGTCGCACCATCAAGGCAGGTGACAATAGGCATGAGTGGACAGTTGCGTTGCGGGATATTGCGGCAAATTATCGGTTCGACGGCACGCAACGCCAGCGCGAAGAGTTTCTCACGCGCACCAACTCAACATCGCTGCTGGTGATCAAAGATGGCACGATTGTGCATGAGGAATATCGGCATGGATATGATCAGCAGAGCCGTGCAACCTCCTTCTCCGTCGCTAAATCCGTGGTCGCGACGCTGATGCAAATTGCGCGGCAGGAGGGCAAAATCGACAGCTTTGACGATCCGGTGGTGAAATATCTGCCGGAGATGGCCGAAAGCGGATTTGCCCGCGCCAGCCTTGAGCATGTGCTGAACATGTCTTCCGGCATCGCGTTTACCGAAATCTACGAAGATGAAAGCGCCGATAGCTACACCATATTCGAACGCCTGTTCCTGAAGTTCCAGCCGTTGAAAACGGTGACGGCCAACTATGGCAGCCAGAATGCGCCCGGTGAGACGTTTTACTATGCCAGCATCAACACACAGCTGTTGGCGCAGGTGCTGATGGCTGTTTATGAAAAAAGCCTCAGCGAGCTCGTTGAAACGAGGCTGTGGCAGCCGCTCGGCATGGGCAACGATGCGACATGGAACACCGACATTTACGGCACAGAGATTGGCTTTATGGCGCTTAACGCCACACCGCGCGACTTTGCCCGCTTTGGCTTGATGATCAGTCAGATGGGGCGCGTGGGCGATGCTCAAATCGTCGATGCCGATTGGATCGATCACATCCGGACCGCACCAGAACCCTATCTACAGCGCGGCCAAATCTATGATGCCTGGGGTTATCACCACCAATGGTGGCTGCCAGAAGGCCGCACCCAAGACTTTGCTGCCATCGGCATTTGGGGCCAAATGATCTATATCCACCCAGAAAAGCAACTCGTGATTGTTAAAACAGGCGCGGACCCTGGTTTCCATAACCATGAGATTGAAGCCATTGCGTTATTTCGGGCGATTGGGGAAGAACTGGCGGTGGAGTGATCTGGCAATAGAAAGTGTGAGCTGTCTTTATGTCAAATTAACTGGAATGCTTAGCAGCCCAATCACGGGCGTGCTGCAAAATTTCTGAATTGAGATCTCTTATTATTTGATCAAATCCAGCTTTTTTTTCGCACCAGTTCGATGGGGCCTTCCATAAGATCATCATAGCATAGGTAAAGATCAATCAAGTGCTCAATTCCATGTGAGTCACCCAAGCAATGTTCACTTTTAGAGTGAAAATCATATTCGAAATAAATTCTGTCGAATAAATCTACTAAGCCATCCAAAGGAGCAATTTTCTCGTTTGCAATATCTGTTAGCCGCAATTTAAGAATCTGCCCAAACACCCTGCTGCATCAAATCATCAAGGTAGCCCAAAACTATGCTTCTATCGATGTGATTGAAATACATCATCGCAGCTTCATAGCTTAATCGTGCTTCGATGATGCCTATATCGTTGTTTTTAGCCATCATAAAATTAAATCTACCGTCACATCGTACGGAGAAGCGTTGTTTCAAAGCCACAAAATTTCGGAAAAAGTAACATGGCGGGTGGGGAGGGATTCGAACCCCCGGAACGCTTGCACGCTCGCCGGTTTTCAAGACCGGTGCATTCAACCAGCTCTGCCACCCACCCGCAATGTGAGAGGTGATCTATCGCACCTTGCGGTCAGTTGCAAGGGCTTAAAGACCAATCTCTTCAAAATTTTACGGCAAAATAATTGTCGAGCCCGTAGTTTCTCGATTTTCCAAGGCGTTATGGGCTTTCGCAATGTCTTTCAGTGCAAATTTTTGCCCAATATTGACCTTCACAATATCCTTTTCAATCACGTCAAAAAGCGCGTTTGCGTTGTTGGTTAGCTTTTCATAGGTGCCTGTGTAGGCGGCAAGAATCGGCCGCACCACGTGTAGCGCGCCTTTGCGGGCCAAAATGCCGAGATCGGGGATCGAAACGGGTCCCGTTGCGTTGCCGTAGGACACCATCAGGCCATGGGGTTGAAGACAATCCAAACCACGTTCAAACGTGTCCTTGCCCAAAGAATCATAGACGACGCGCACGCCCTTCCCGTCAGTGGCTTCACGCACTTTTTCCACAAAGTCCTCTCTGGACGAGTTGATCACCACGTCACAGCCATTTGCTTTCGCGAGCGGCATCTTCTCATCAGAACCGACTGCGCCAATCACATGGCCGCCCAAATGCTTGCCCCATTGGCAAAGAATTGAGCCAACGCCGCCTGCGGCAGCCTGCACAAACATGGCATCACCCTTTTTCAACTCATAGGTGAGGAAAAGCAAATAATGCGCTGTCAAACCTTTTAAAAGTGACGCTGCGGCAACCTCATCTGAAATCGATTCTGGAATAGGCACCAGCTTTTCAGCAGGGATGATGCGATGTGTTGCGTATGAACCAATGGCCCCGCAATAGACCACACGATCTCCGGGCTTGACGTTGGTGACGCCCTCGCCCACCTGCTCGACCACGCCAGCGGCTTCCATGCCAGGCGTAAAGGGCAGTTCTGCCGGATAAAGCCCGGTACGGAAATAGACATCAATAAAGTTGAGGCCAATGGCGGTGTGGCGCAATTGCACCTCGCCCGCTCCCGGTGCCTCTAGTTCGAAATCCACTAGATTGAGTTTTTCGCTTCCACCTGTTTCGGCGACGACAACCTTTTGCATTTATGCTTCTCCCGCTTTTATTTTCTTTTTGCGAATGTTGATCAATATATTGATGCTTTCAACGCCTGTGGCGAACGCCATGGCAAAATAGATATAGCCCTTCGGAATGTGAAAGCCGAGGCCATCTGCCACCAGCGACATACCGATCAGCAGCAAGAAAGCCAGCGCCAGCATTTTGGTGGTGGGATGTTCGGCAATAAACTTCGAGATGGGGATCGAGCCGATATACATCACAAACATCGCGATGGTGACGGCCGCGACCATCACGGGCACATGCTGTGCCATGCCAATGGCGGTGACGATGGAATCAACCGAAAACACCATATCGATAATGATGATTTGGCCAATGATCGCCATGAATGTTGCCGACGCCCCGGCCTTTTTTAAGCTTTCGCCGCCCGGGTCTTCCACCGCGCCGTGAATTTCATGTGTGGCTTTGAACAAGAGGAACAAACCGCCCCCGATCAGAATCACATCGCGCCAGGACACCTCATGCGCGAAAATCGTGAACAGCGGTGCGGTCAATCCAATGATCCACGCCAGCAGCACCAGCATGACAATGCGCGCGACAAGCGCCAGCGCCAGCCCAAATTGGCGCGCTTTGTCGGCCTGTTCTTTGGGCAATCGAGACACCAGAACGGAAATAAAGACGATATTATCGATCCCGAGGATGATTTCCATCGCGGTCAGCGTGGCCAAACTTGCCCATATCGCTGGATCAGATATCCATTCCATTATGTGCTACCATCCAAATGTTCGTTGTGATGCTGAGAATAGATCAGGCAGGCAGAATGTCCATGGGCGAAATGCGACAATTTCACATTGGCCAATCGGTCGACAATCCTTCATACTTGCTTGAAATGATAGGATAAACGATGGCCGAATACGATATAGCACTTGTTGGTGGTGGATTGACAGGCGTGGCGCTGGCTGGGCTTTTGAAAGCGCGCGGCAAATCAGTGGTTCATTTTGCCCCCGCGATGGAAAAGGATTACCGCACCTCTGCCCTTATGATGCCAACGGTGGAATTTTTGGCGCAATCGGGGCTTTGTGAAGACCCGGACAGTTTGGGCTATCCCCTACGGCAGATCCGCATCATTGATGCCACACAACGGCTCTTGCGCAGCCCCGAAGCGCTGTTTGATTCCAAAGAAATCGGGCGTGAACAATTTGGCTATAATTTCCCCAATGCCGACCTTTTGGCGCATTTCCAACAAGTTGGAGAGGGCAAGGACGGGCATATTGATCAGATTGACGCGCGTGTCGGCCTGATTGAGCGAAAAGATGATCTATTTGTTATCACCGATTCCCATCAACAAGAGCATCACGCACGGTTACTGGTGGGCGCAGACGGCAAGAAATCGATGGTGCGCCAACATTTTGGCTTCGCCTATGATGAAGAACCGTTCGAGCAATCGGCATTGGTTTGCGACTTTGAGTTTGAGCGGTCAATTGGCGATTGTTCCATCGAATTTCATTATGAAAACGGTCCATTTACGCTGGTGCCTGCGCATAACAACAAAATCAATCTGGTCTGGCTGGACCGGCACAAGGTGCTCAACGACACGATGGGATTGAGCGATGATCAATTTGAACAGCTGTTGGCCGAAAAGGCGCATCACTTGTTTGGCCACGCCAAACTATTGAGCAAACGCTTTGTTTTCCCACTCACCAACATCCATATGCGCACGGCAGGCAAGGATGGGGTTGTGCTGGTGGGGGAAGCCGCCCATGCCTTTCCGCCGATTGGCGCGCAAGGTCTTAATTTGGGGCTGCGCGATGTGGAATCATTTATTGAGGCTTTGGACGAAGTGGCCCCCGCTGGCACACCAATAAGTGCGGCAGCCGCGCGCAAGATCAGCGATCGCTATGCCGCAAAACGCACAGCAGATTTGATCAAAACTAGCGGATTTGTGGACGGCCTGTTTAAGTCGCTCCTGTCGGACTTTTTGCCTGCACAAGCGCTGCGACTGTCCGGCCTTTGGGCGCTAAAAACAATGCAGCCCCTGCGTAAACTTGCCTTTAAAATAGGAATGGGGCGCTAAGAGCGCCCCAAAATCCAAATTCTCGATGTCCGTGAAACTCTAGTTTCCGGAATTTTCGGCTGGCTGATCACTGCCCTCACCTGATTTTTCCTTGCGCAATTCTTCAGCCACGCCTTGCAATTGTTGCTCAAGGGCATTTTGGCCAGAAGTTTGGGCTTGGAATTCGGCAGGTGTGAAATATGTGTCACCTTCATAGACGGCGGTGAAGCCAGAAAGGTTCACATCAACCACCAAATCTTTGTTGGCGCGGTTTTTCGCCGAAAGCTTCAACTTAGCGCCACGTTTCAGCGCACCAATGAAGGCTTCGTTGACAACCAACTGACCTGTGCACTTGGTCGGATCACATGTCACGAAGGGCATGCGGATTGGTTTGGTGTTGTCCACTTGCCACGTCAAACCGAAGGGCAACAAAACTGCCAATGGCATCTCCGCAATCGCGAGAAAGCGGTTTTCGCCAGAAGGATCGTCGCGCAATGTGAATGCGCCAATCTTGTTTCCGCCCTTGTAAACCACCTGGCGCACGATACACGCCAAATCGCCTGAGCTTAATTTGTCACACACTTTCAGCCAGTTATCTTCTGGCTTCCGCTCTTGTTGTTCCGCGTCTTGTGAAAACGCGCCGCCAGCTAGTGACATGGCCAACATGCCAGCTGCTGCAAGTTTTGCACCTGACTTCATAATATTGAGCATAACGCACCCTAATTGTTTCGCGAGCACGTGGATGGCTCGCGTTTTCAGTTCCACCCTATTGACGTTCTAAATCGGGCAATAACATGACAAAAGCTGCATTCATATAGGTTTTGTCTAAAATGGTTTCTGCCCGTGTGTAACGCCCCCGGTTCAAATCCCCGCCTATCCTTGCTCAGCCAGTTTGGCCAATTGCGACAAAATTCGCGCCGCACCTGTCAACTTTTTGTTGTTGTCAGGCCAGTTACGGGCAAAGACAAGCTTTTGATCCGGGCGCACTTTAGCTTTTTCTGCTGGATTTGCAATAAGTTGCACAAGTAAAGCTGGATTTGGAAACTCACCATTGCGCAAAGTGATCACAGCCCCTTTTGGTCCCGCGTCCACTTTTTCGACATTGGCGCGGCGGCAAAGGGATTTAACCAGCACGATTTTGAGCAGATGTTTGACCTCTTCCGGCAATGGGCCGAAGCGATCGATCAGCTCGGCACCAAAGGCGTCGATCTCCTGCGCCTCGGTCAAATCGCCCAAGCGTCTATAGAGCTGCATGCGCACTTGCAGGTCTGGCACATAGGCTTCAGGAATCATCACTGGCATGCCCAAAGAGATTTGAGGCGACCACTGGTCTTCCACCTCGTCCTCTTCGGCACCTGTCTTGAGCTGCGCCACGGCCTCTTCCAGCATGGCCTGATAAAGTTCAAAGCCAACTTCTTTGATGTGGCCCGATTGCTCTTCACCCAAAATATTACCTGCGCCGCGAATATCGAGGTCGTGGCTAGCCAATTGGAAGCCTGCGCCCAAACTATCGAGCGATTGCAAAACCGAAAGTCGCCGTGTGGCCGTATCCGTGAGCTTTTGATGCGCTGGCGTGGTGAACAAGGCGTAGGCGCGCACTTTTGACCGCCCAATCCGCCCGCGAATTTGGTGCAATTGCGATAAGCCAAAATTGTCGGCCCGGTGCACCACAAGCGTGTTGGCGGTGGGAATGTCCAGGCCCGATTCGACGATGGTGGTGGCGACAAGTATGTCAAACTTGCCATCGTAAAAGGCGTTCATTATGTCATCGAGTTCGCCGGGAGACATTTGGCCGTTTGCCACCACGTAGCTGACCTCAGGCACATGTTCGTCCAAGAAGCGGGCAATGTCTGCCTGATCCTTGATGCGAGGCACCACATAAAAGCTCTGGCCGCCGCGGTATTTCTCGCGCAACAAGGCTTCGCGGATCACCAAACTATCGAAGGGCATCACGAATGACCGGACAGACAAGCGATCAATTGGCGGTGTCGCCAAAATTGAAAGATCGCGCACGCCGGTGAGTGCCATCTGCAGGGTGCGGGGAATCGGCGTTGCCGACAGGGTCAGCACGTGTACGCTCGACTTCAGCTCTTTCAGGCGTTCTTTGTGCCCGACACCAAAATGCTGCTCTTCGTCAATCACCAACATGCCAAGGTCGTGGAATTTGATGCTTTTGCCCAACAATGCGTGGGTGCCGATGACGATATCAACGTCACCGCTGGCGATCCCCTCTTTGGTGGCTTTCAGCTCTTTGGCAGAAACCAAGCGCGATGCTTGGCGGACACGCACGGGCAAATCGGCAAACCGTTCTTTGAAGGTCTTATAGTGCTGCCGCGCCAATAGTGTCGTCGGCACAACCACCGCGACTTGCTTGCCAGTCATGGCAACGGCGAATGCCGCGCGCAGAGCAACTTCTGTTTTGCCAAAGCCCACATCGCCGCAGACCAACCGGTCCATGGCGCGACCACTGGTCAAATCTTCAAACACAGAATCAATGGCATTGAGCTGATCGTCGGTTTCCTCAAACGGAAAGCGAGCGCAAAACTCTTCATAAAGACCCGTCGTGGGCTCGATGACATCGCCTTTGGTGAGTTCTCGTGCGGCGGCGACTTTAATCAGCTGCTCGGCCATTTCGCGAATGCGTTGCTTGAGTTTTGATTTCTTGGCCTGCCACGCGACGCCACCCAATTTGTCGAGCACGCCAGCGCCACCTTCAGAGCCATAGCGCGACAGCAACTCGATGTTTTCGACCGGCAGATATAGGCGGTCGCCCTTGGCATATTCGATTTCTACGCAATCGTGCGGCGCGCCTGTCACTTCGATGGCTTTCAACCCGACGAAGCGACCAATCCCATGATCCACATGCACCACCAAATCGCCAGCGGCCAAACCGCTGGCCTCTGTGATCGCTTCGGCCCCTTTTTTGCGCTTGCGGGACCGGATAATGCGTTCGCCCAAAATATCCTGCTCGGACAGCACATAATGGTTTTTGGTTTCAAAACCCGATTCAAGGCCCAGCACGATGAGGCCAATGGCATTTTTGCTTAAGTCTTCAGCCTGCTGCCAGAATTGGATCAGCTTGAGATTTTCATGCTCGTGATCTTTGAGCACTTGCGCCATGCGGTCACGCGTACCCTCGCTCCAACAGGCGATTACGGCACGCTTGCCTTCGGCCTGCTTGGCCTTGATGCGATGTAAAACCGCCTCAAACACATTGGTGTCTTTGGCTTGTCGCTCTTGCGAGAAGTTGGCAACTAACTGTCCATCAAGAGAGGTGATTTCAGCGTCGGGTCGTTCAAGCGTTTGAAATGGCGTGACCTGATAAAGCTTGGTCCCCAGCCATTCGGTCGTGTCCGTTTGCAAATCGTACAACAAATCCGGTGGCAGAGGCTTGTACGGCGCGCCGCCCGTTTGCGGTTCGCTGAGCGCTTCATGGCGGGCTTCATAGTAATCGGCGACTTGCACCATGCGTTCAGCAATGGATTGGCTGACCTGATCATCCAATATCCATGTCGCCTCGCCAGTGAAATCGCGCAAATTGCCCATTTCGCTATAAAAGAAGGGCAACCAATGCTCCATGCCCGCAAAACGTTGTCCGGCGCTGATCGCCGCATAAAGCGGATCGTTTGCCGTGTCGCCGCCGAACTGGCGGGTATAGGCCCGGCGAAAGTTGGAAATGGCCTCGGGTGTGAGCACAACTTCACTCATCGGGACCAGTGCTGCTGAACGCTGCTGCGCTAATGTGCGCTGGGTTTCAGGATCGAAGGTGCGAATGGTTTCAAGCGCTGCGCCAAAAAAGTCAAAGCGCAAGGGCGCCTCTGCCCCCGCAGGATAAAGATCGACCAAGCCACCGCGCACGGCAAACTCGCCCTGTTCGCGTACAGTTGGCACCCGCAAATAGCCATTGACGTTTGCCCATTCGATCAGTTTTTCGGTGCCGATATTTTCGCCAACTTTGAAGAACAAGGCGAATTGATTGATCAATGATGGCGGAACAGTTTTCTGTACGATCGCATTGACCGTGGTCACCACGACTTTGCCGCCATTTTTACCTGGCGCTAGTTGCGCAAGGGCGGTCATTCGTTCCGCCAAGACTGCTGCGTTGGGGGAAACGCGGTCATAAGGCAAGCAATCCCACGCAGGAAACAGCAACACCTCATGGTTGGGGCAAAGATGGCGCAAATGATCGGCCATTTTTTGCATGCGTCGCCCATCGCGTGCGACAAAAACGGTGGCTGGGTCGTTCGGCGCCGCTACCTGCAAGGCTTCAAGCTGTTGACTCACAACAATGGGTTGCATGCCATCGGGCACGCCGCAAAGATATTTGCTGGGTGTCAGGCTGAAGCTGTCGCTGTGATCGGCCATAAGTTAGGCTCCCGAACCAACCTTTTCGCGCTGGTAGGCGATGATCATGTCCAGCAATTCACTATCCTGGCACTGCGTTGTGCCAGGTTGCCCAATGATCCATTGATAAAGATCCGCATCGGTTTCGTTCATCAAAATTTCCAACCGATCAAGCATAGAAGAATCAAAATCTGCAACGCGCGCGTCAACAAACCCACCCAGAATAATATCCATTTCTTGCGTGCCGCGATGGTGGGCACGATATTTGATGCGCTTGATGCGATCCGTGTTGGCTTGGTCGGTCGTGCTGCTCATTGCATCACCTTGTCGGAACGAATAGAAAAATGAACGCCTTCAATACGATCAATCATTGGATTTGTCAGCATCCAGATTGATTTTTTTGCATGTATAGGCTGATGTGGACGCACTTGTTCTCATTTGTGAACAAATATGGAAGGAAAATGGGTGGCCCGGCCGCAACAACTCAACCCGCTTTTTGCATCGGTCAAAAAACTCAAGGGAATCGGTCCGCAGTTGGCGCAGACTATGGCGCGCTTTTTTGGTGCGCCCGAGGGGCAAGATGCCATTTTACTGGACTTGCTGATGCATATGCCGGCAGGCATTGTCGATCGCCGACATCAGCCGGGCGCAGCCTTCGCGCAGCCGGGGGCGATTTCGACATTTTTGCTGACCATTGATCAGCACCAACCGCCGCCGCGGGGCAATAAGCGCCTGCCCTATCGCATCATCGCCCATGACGACACTGGCGAGATCATGCTCACTTATTTTGCCGGACGTGCCGCATGGCTGGAGAAACTCTTGCCAGAAGGTGAGCAACGCTACGTGTCTGGCATGGTGACGGCCTTTCAGGGGCAAAAGCAGATCAACCATCCGGATTTTGTGGTCAAGCCCCATCAATTTGATCAGATGCCGCTGGTTGAGCCGGTTTATCCGCTCACTCAGGGTTTGAGCGCCAAAAAACTGCAAACCGCAGTGAAAGACACATTGACCGCCCTGCCCGATTTGGCTGAATGGGTGCCAACAAATCGGCTCACATTAAATGGATGGCCCAGCTTTGCCGATGCGATGCGCCAAACGCATGCCCCAACCACGCCGGGCGATGCGGCCCTAGATGGCGCTGCGCGGGCGCGGTTGGCTTATGATGAATATTTGGCAGGGCAACTGACGCTACAAATTGTGCGCTCCACCATGACCCGCGAGACGGGTATCGCCCGCGAATTTAGCGGTGCTTTGGCGGACAAGGTGCGGGCGGCCCTGCCCTTCAGCCTTACGCCTGGCCAAGAAGCAGCGCTGGATGACATTTATGTCGATCTGCGTCATCGCAGAAAAATGGCGCGATTGATCCAAGGTGACGTGGGTGCGGGCAAAACCGTTGTTGCCCTGATGGCGATGGCGGCCATGGCGGAAAGCGGGGCTCAAAGCGCCTTGATGGCCCCGACCGAAATTTTGGCCACGCAGCACTTCCACTCCATTTCGAAGATTTGCGATCAGGTCGGGCTTAAAGTGGCGCTTTTGACCGGAAAGATGCCGCAGGGCCAACGGCGGTCGATCCAAGAAAAGATTGCTGCGGGAGAAATCGATATTGTTATTGGCACTCACGCCCTGTTCCAATCGAGTGTTGAATTTGCTCATTTGGGCTTAACGGTGGTCGATGAACAGCATCGATTTGGCGTGCACCAACGCTTGGCGCTTTCGGACAAGGGACGCAAGACCGAACTGTTGGTCATGACCGCAACGCCGATCCCGCGCACGCTGGTTTTGACCCACTTTGGCGATATGGATGTGAGCCTGCTCACGGACAAGCCGAAGGGGCGACAGCCCATTGATACGGCCATTCTTTCAGAGAAAGACTATGATCGGGTGGTCTCCCGGCTCGGCCAGCGGATGGCTGATGGGATACAAGCCTTTTGGGTGTGTCCTTTGGTGGAGGAATCCGAACACCTCAACGCCACTTCAGCGGAAGACCGGTTTAAAGCGCTGGACCAAGCCTTCCCTGGGCGCGTTGGGCTGGTGCATGGTCGCATGGCCGCCGCGGATAAACAGGCTGTGATGGAGCGGTTTGCCGCAGGTGATTTGCAGATATTGGTGGCGACGACGGTAATTGAAGTGGGTGTTGATGTACCCAATGCCACCATCATGATTATTGAACATGCCGAACGGTTCGGCCTATCACAATTGCATCAGCTCCGCGGTCGTGTGGGCCGTGGCAGCAAAAAATCGGCCTGCCTGCTGTTGCATGGTGAGAATTTGAGCGAAATCGCGCAAAAGCGGCTGGAAACCATCAAAGAAACCGAAGATGGCTTTAAAATCGCCGAGCGCGATTTGGAATTGCGCGGCGAAGGCGATTTGATGGGCACGCGCCAATCCGGCATGCCGGGCTATCGCATAGCGATTCCGGATTTCCATCGTGACTTGCTGGATATGGCCCATGAAGATGCCTCGAATATCATCGAAGCCAACCCGGGTTTAACGGGTCCGCAGGGCGACGCTGTGCGGGCATTGCTTTATCTATTTAGAAAAGACTTGGCGATTCCACTGCTCAAGGCGGGCTAGGTTAGCTCGCCTTGGTGTTTTCCTCGCGCACTGTTTCTTCGGCCTCTTCCGCCAATTCAGCCATCTTGGCCTGATATTCTGGAGACACAAGGCCAGCAGAGATCACCAGCTTTGCGCCATCTTCAACTGACATATCCAAGACATTGATGTCTTTGCGCGGCACGAACAGCAAGAAGCCAGAGGTGGGGTTAGGCGTTGTCGGCAAGAACACACTAATAATGTCTTCGCCATCGACTTTGTCGGCCACCTCGCCCTTGGCGGTGGTGGAAATGAATACCAATGCCCACAAGCCGGGACGCGGGTATTGAATCAGGCCGACTTGCTTGAAGTTTGAGTGGCTTTGGCTGACAACGGTTTCGAAGATTTGTTTAAGGCCGCGATAAAGAATCGAGACAAACGGCATGCGGTGCAAAATGCTTTCGCCAAACTGCACCAGCGTCCGACCAACCAGGTTGGCAGTTAAAAAGCCGAGAAGCACAATGGCAATAAATGCAATGACCAGCCCAAAGCCAGGTATCGCGACGGGCAAATAGGTGTCAGGGTTATATTGCGGCGGGATCAACGGTTTGACGAAATCATCGACAATGCGAATGATCGACCAAGTGATATACATGGTCAGCCCGATGGGCGCCGCAATCACCAGACCGGTCAAAAAATAGTTTGTTAATCTGCGGGCAGGCTTTGGATGATGGCCATGATCCGCGTGATCGTCACTATGCTTTTTATCATTCTTATCGTTCATCATAGAAACCTATATAGACCGTCGAATCCGCAATACAACGGCTTTAGCGCATTTTGTGGCGTTTACGAAGTGCTGTCATCACTCAACCGTCACCGATTTGGCAAGATTTCGGGGCTGATCCACGTCCGTCCCCATAAATACGGCTGTGTAATAGGCCAGTAATTGTACCGGAATTGCGCAGATAATTGGCATCACAAATTCGTGGGCATCGGGCACAATAATGATTTCGTCGACGTCGTCACCAACGGATTTTGCGCCAGCTTCGTCGGTGATGAGAATAATCTTGCCGCCCCGTGCCGCAACTTCATGCATGTTGGAAATGGTTTTGTCGAACAAATCATCCGACGGCGCCACTACAACAACAGGCAGTGTTTCGTCAATGAGCGCAATTGGACCGTGTTTCAACTCACCCGAAGCATAGCCCTCGGCATGAATATAGGTGATCTCTTTCAGCTTTAGAGCACCTTCCATGGCGATGGGGAATAACGATCCACGGCCAAGATAAAGCACATCTTTGGCCTTTGACAATTTATGGCTGATTTGATCAATTTTTTCTTCTGAACCAAGCGCCTTGGTGATCGCACCGGGCAATTTGGCCAGCATATCGACAAGCTCAAACTCTTGAGCCTCAGAAATATGGCCGCGCTGGCGACCAGCCGCAATTGCCAAAGACGCCAACACCGACAATTGCGCTGTTGTGGCTTTGGTTGAGGCCACGGAAATTTCAGGGCCGCACAAGATGGGGAATACAATATCGCTTTCACGGGCAATAGTGCTTTCCTGCGCGTTGACGATGGAGGCGATGTGCTGACCATTTTCCTTGCAATAGCGCAAAGCAGCCAGCGTATCCGCTGTCTCACCAGACTGCGAAATAAACAGCGCTAAACCGCCAGCATCCATTGGCGGTTCGCGATAACGAAACTCGGACGCCACATCAACTTCCACGGGCAAACGTGCATATTTTTCAAACCAATATTTTGCCACTAGGCCCGCATAATAGGCCGTGCCACAGGCTGAAATGGTCAAACGGTTGAGCGACTTGAAATCAAAAGGCAGCTTGCTTGGCAGCTTCACTTTGCCGTTGGCCAAATCCAAATAGTGCGACGCCGTGTGGGAAATCGCATCGGGCTGCTCATAGATTTCTTTGAGCATAAAGTGCCTATGATTGCCTTTATCCACCATGCTCACGCCCAATTGCGTTTGCGCCATGGCCCGTTCCACCGGTTGCCCTTCACGATCAAAGATACGCGCGTCATCTTTGGTGATGGCAACCCAGTCGCCTTCTTCCAAATAAGTGACTTTGTTGGTGAAAGGCGCAATGGCAATGGCATCGGACCCGAGGATCATCTCGTTTTCGCCGTGGCCGACAGCTAGTGGTGCGCCTTGGCGTGCACCAACAATCAGATTGTCTTCGCCTTTGAACATCATGGCGAGGGCAAATGCCCCCTCGAGCCGCTTGATCACACTGGCTGCCGCATCGAATGGTGCCATGCCGCGATCGAGTTCGCGGGTGACCATCAGCGCTACGATTTCGGTGTCGGTTTCAGAAACCGGCTTATACCCGTCCTTATCCAACTCCGTTTTCAGTTCACGGAAATTTTCAATGATGCCATTGTGCACAATCGCCACGCGATTTGTGGTGTGGGGGTGGGCATTTGCTTCGGTCGGCGCGCCATGAGTTGCCCAGCGTGTGTGGCCGATGCCAATCGTGCCATCCAACGGTTCGGCTGCCAAACGTTCGCGCAAATTGGTCAATTTGCCCGGGGCACGGCGGCGGTCGATCCTGCCATCTACTGACGTTGCCAGGCCAGCGCTGTCATAACCACGATATTCAAGCCGTTTTAGCGCATCTACAATCCGATCAGCGACTGGTGTCGTGCTGACAATCCCTACAATCCCACACATATAGTTTTCCTAATTCTTGTCTTCCCACCGCGCTCGAATGCGGGCGGCATAGTTTTCTTTATTGACCTGGCGCGCACGACCGATCGCCAAGGCATCTTTTTCCACATTCTCAGTCACCACAGAACCGGACGCTACATAGGCACCATCAGCAATGGTGACCGGCGCCACCAGGGCGCTATTCGAGCCGATAAAGGCATTATCGCCGATTTCGGTGACAAATTTGTTTTTCCCGTCATAGTTGCAGGTAATGGTGCCTGCGCCAATGTTGGTTGCTTTGCCCACTTTGGCATCACCAATATAGCTGAGATGGTTGAGCTTTGCGCCCTCGCCGATTTCAGCTTTTTTGGTTTCAACAAAATTGCCGACCTTTACGCCAGCCGCCAGATTAGTGCCTGGCCGCAAACGGGCATATGGTCCAATTTGCCCCGCTGGCCCCACATGCGCGCCCTCTAAATGAGAAAACGCTTGAATATGAGCACCTTTTTCTATGCTCACGCCTGGCCCGAACACCACATTGGGTTCAACAATCACGTCTTTTTCAATTTGCGTATCATAGCTGAAAAACACTGTCTCCGGCGCAACAAGTGTAACCCCCTCTTTCATAAAGCGGGCACGGCGCGCTTGTTGGAAAATGCGTTCAGCCTCGGCCAGTTGGCCACGATCATTGATGCCGAGCACCGTCACAAAAGGACATTCGACGCTGCGCACTTTAAGGCCCTTGGCATTTGCAATCTCAATCGCATCCGTGAGCAAGAATTCACCTTGCACATTATCATTTTTGATCTCATCAATGACTGTGCGCAGACATTCGGCCTTAAAACCAATAATGCCGGAGTTGCAGAATTTAATTTTGCGCTCTGATGGGGTGGCGTCTTTCTCCTCCCGGATGGCCTTTACTTGACCATGTTCAACCAAGATTCGGCCATATCCAAACGGTTCAGGCGTTTGAAACCCGACAACGGTTAAATCTGCGCCAGCATTTAGCGAGGCAATGGCATCTTCAATCACGTCAGGTGAAACAAGCGGGGCATCGGCCAACAGCACAATGACGTTGCCTTGGAAATCTTGCCACGCCTCACGCGCCGCCATGACCGCATGGCCAGTGCCCAATCGTTCCGCCTGTATCGATGAGGTTATGTGGCTATCCACAGATTTGGCATAATCGCGCACATGATCATGATTGGGGCCGACAACCACATGGCGGACCGTCGCGCCTGCCGCAGCGCAAGCAGCCAAAACATGCCCAATCATGGGCCGCCCACCAACTTTGTGCAGCACTTTTGGCGTTTCCGATTTCATGCGCGTGCCTTCGCCTGCGCCCAAAACAATCGTCAAAATATCGGTCATAAAAGCCTGATCCCCACCCCTTTTAAACACTTCAATTGGGCATATGCCACGAATGTGTTGGCAAAATGGTAAATTATGTCAGCATTAGCAGTTGTGGTTAATAGTTTGATTCGCAGCTCTTTTAGGGAAAGTAGTGATGACAGAACAAGAACTCAATCAATTTAAGCAATCGGATATGCGATTGTGGGGGTTTGTTGCGGTTACTGCTTTGACGACCATGTTGGTCTTTTCTTCCGCCGGCCTTTTGTTGCCCAAGGGCTGGAACAATATACTCAAAGAAACCCCTAATAATCTTGGTACATTGGCGCAGGTGCAATCTGAACTGCGCGCGATGCGTATGGAATTTGCTGCGATCAAACGCGAGTCAAACGTTGCAGACAGTCGCCTCAACCTAGGCGAGGAAAGCAACAGTTTTGTTTCAAAGCGCGTGCGGGCCCTTGAAGCAAGCATCCCAATCCTTCTTGAGGCACTACCACCAGGCGCACAGGTGGATAAGAACCTGATCACAGCATCCATCAACCAGGCCAATGGCGAGGAGATTATTCGCCTTGACGATGATTTGAAGGTGTCGCGCTCCTATCTTTTTGAAAACCTGCCCCTAGCGGAACGTGCGCCGCCAGAAATGCAGCAAGATCTACCTGAAATTGTGGCCAGCATTGATGGCAATGCGGTTCCAACTGAAGTCATGCAAGATGCGGAAGATGGCGCGGAAAACCAAACTCTCGATGCTGTGGACCCACAAACCACTGCCAGTATCGATGCAATGGCAGCCTTGCCTGAGACAGACCTTACCTATGGCGTGATTTTGGGACCGAAGATCGATAAGAACAAAGCCCAACTCAATTGGCTCAATATCAAATCAAACGTGGGCACGCTGTTACTCGGACTGGAGCCAAAAATGATTCCTGTGGTCAACGAGTCGGAAAAAATTCAACTCGTGGTCGGTCCATTGGACGCCGAAACAGATGCAACGCAATTGTGCCGCGAAATAATTCGACAGGGCTATGTGTGTGAAGCAGGCGGATTTGATGGAATTCCGCTGGAAGATTTGGGCTGATTTACAAAAAAATCCGAAAGTTGAAATATTGTGGTTGACACAAGCGCGAATAAAACTATTGTCCGCGCTGTTCGCTGATGAACACCGCTCTTGTGCCCGTAGCTCAGCTGGTAGAGCATCCGACTTTTAATCGGACGGTCGAAGGTTCGAATCCTTCCGGGCACACCATTACCTTCAAAGACTTACCGCACTTTCTTCATTCAAATCGCCTTGCGCAATTTGAATCGATTTAGCGCGTCTTGATGATGTAAATCCTCAGAACTTTTCTTTTGCGCCAATCATTTGTGAATCTGAAACAGGTCTGCTTATATGCATGCCAACGGTGTTTCTGACATTGATTTGGAGCTTTTGTTTATGCCTGCAACCACATCCCCTCTGCAGCTTTTCTGCTTTCCGCAGGCTGGCGCTGATGCGGCTATTTTTAAGAGCTGGGAGCGCTTTTTGCAGGACAATGTGCAGGTAACCCCGGTTACCCTTCCAGGGCGTGGTGTGCGGCTTGATGAGACACCACCAAATGATTTTCAACAGCTCTGCGATGATCTGTTCGAAGAATTGCGTGGGGGCACCATGAAGCACTTTGCGTTTTTGGGTTCCAGCATGGGCGGGTGGATTTCCTATGAACTGGCGTGGCGCTTTGAGCAGATTGGACAGGCACCCGAATTTATCGTTGCGCTGACTTCACCCTCGCCGGACCAGCCACGGGATCTGCCAACGCTGGAGGATGAATCGCGGATTACAGATGATCTGTTGGCGTTCAACTCACACTTTAAGGAACTTATGCAATATCCTGAATTATTGGAATTGTTACTTCCAGCAATTGTCAGTGATTTTCGGATGTGCGCAGCTTATAAGCCAGTGACTGGCCGGAAAATCTCTTCCGACATTTTGGCAATTGCCGGGAATCAAGACACCGTGACGCACCCAGAGACTATGCAACCTTGGGCCCAGTTTACAAGTGGTCAGTTTATGCTTCAGCACATCGAGGGCCAACACCATATGCATGAAGCGCCGAGCCAAGAATTGCAAAATATCGTCAATGATTATGTGACACGAAAAATTCATGCCCCTGTATGACCAACTTGAGGCGTGCCGATCACAGATCCAGAATGCGCTGGAGGCCGACCAAGCTGCTGTTTTTTATGCGCCGCTTGACGCATTAAATGAGTTCTCTCCGCTCATAACGCCTGATGAAGCCGCGCGATTTGATCGGGTTTGGGTGCCCGCACAACGCAAAGCGCATATTTGGGGCCGGACCTTGGTCCGATATTTCTTAAAACTGCCAACCGATGATTTTGACCTGACTGAGAATGGTAAGCCGATCAGCAATGTCGCCCAGTTCAACATCTCACACACGCAGCATGTGGTTGCGGTTGCATTTCATCAAGAACACCCCGTGGGCGTGGATATTGAAACAATATCCCGTAAAAAAGAGGCCGACAGCCTGATCGATATGGTGTGCCACGCTAACGAAAAAGCCTGGATCGGGCGACTTGAACCGGCAGAGCAAGGGCCTGGATTTATGCGCATGTGGGTGCGCAAAGAAGCGCTGTTGAAGGTGACGGCGATGGGGTTAATTGACGAGCTTAATTCCATAGACGTACGGCTAAATACGCATAATCCCACCATCGAGTTTTCCGGATCATTTCGCTTGTTGGATTTTGATGATCATAACGCAGAAATAATTGGCTGCTTGGCCACAAATTCGGCGGTAAAAAGCTGGGTTCTGACTTGCCTCAACAGCAAGGAATTGCTAGGTTTATCGTAGATTTTGCGGCTAGATTTGAGACGCGCAAAATCATCTGATTTTTAAAAAGCATACTGCATCAACTGAGGCCCTAGATAATGAATAATATTCCCCATTGGGCCCTCTCCCTTTCACACATTTTGAGCACCAACTCATCAGGCGAGAATGCTCCGCCGCTTGCGTCTGCGGGGGTCGAAAAGGATGATTTTGATGCGGTGATCAGGTGGGTTTGCGATGGACTGTTGCCCGTGGCGAAAAATGTCACGCAATTGAGGGCCGAAGATTTATCGCCTATTCGGCGCGTCGAGGAATTGGGGCAGCGATGGCAAGCGGACGGTACATATGATGGCCAACAGTGGGCTGCTGCTTTGCGGGACATGTTTGTGCAGCAAACGGGTCAATCCTTCGCATATGACGCGACTTATGATGCGGCCCATGAAAGTGCCATGGAATTTGCGGGCAAAAATCAGGACATGATCAATGAGCATTTCGGCAGTGCGGAGAATTATGCGGAGTATTATGCCGAAACAGACACCAATGCGATGCTGGCCTTTTTCAACCGCACAATAAGCGCGGCCATGGGCGAAGGCATTGCAAAAAGCTTTGAGACACAAAGCGTCGACGAATTTTTGAATAGTTGTCCTGACGCATTTTTGCGCGGCTTGATGCGCAGCTATCAGAATGCCCTAGGCCCTAAAAGCCAGGCGGAATTGGCAACAGAATTGCGGGATAAACTGCAGCAGGCCATCACCTAAAATAAACAAAAATAAGAATTGTCATCTGGGAGAGAGAAATGGACCATACCAATTTAGAAGCGATCAAAAAGATCGCCACGGCCAAAAAGACTGATTTTAAGACCATCAATGTGAAGCGCTTCAATCCGGTTATTGGTGGCGAAGTGAGTGGCATAGATATGTCGCAACCGATCAGCAAAGAGCAGGTTGCTGAATTGCGGCAGGCGCTGAACGAATATCATGTGCTGGTTTTCCGTGATCAGAAAATAGATACGGAACAGCAAAAAGAGTTTGCCCGCAATTTTGGCACGCTGCGGAAAATGGCGCTTGAAGATATTGATGGCGATGATCCCGAGATTGTGTTGATCCAAGCCTCAGACGCTTCGCAATTTGTGGCCGGCGAAGTATGGCACACAGATGGCACGGCCTCTGAACAACCAGCATGGGCACAAATGCTGCACATTCACCAAATTCCGGAAATTGGCTGCGGCGGTGATACTGTTTTTGCCAATATGCATTTGGCCTATGAAATGCTTTCGCCCGGCATGAAAGAAATGCTGGAAGGTATGACGGCCATACATGATGCGGCGCTACCATGGGCCGGGTATGAGGCGCCACCCAATTTGCCAAAAATTGAGCACCCCATTGTGGTGAAACATCCGGAAACTGGGGCAAAAATGCTCTATATCAATCCCGGTTTCACGACGCGCATTTTGCAACTCACTGAATTTGAGAGCCGCGCCATTTTAGAAATGTTGTTCCGGCAGATTGAACATGAGGTGCTGTTGAGCTGTCGCGTTCAGTGGGAAGCCGGAACGGTGGTGTTCTGGGATAATCGTTGCACGCAGCACCGGGCAATTTGGGATTATTACCCCTATTCCCGTTTCGGCGAGCGGGTAACGCTTGTAGGTGAAAAGCCTTACGAGAAAATTTAGAGGCCAGCCGCGTCTAACATCTTTTTGCCCAGGGCGATGTTCCCATGAATTGGGTCATTGTCCTGGCAATATTCAGCGAGAAGATTCGCTTCCCTGTCCGATGTGTCGTTGCGCACATCAATGACTGAACAGCCGATTTTTGTGAGCTCGCTAAAAGCACGGTTTTGCAGCGCGCGGAACAACTCAGCCCACGCACTATCTGGTACACGCTGCGGCGGCAGTGCGAAAAAGACAGTTTTGCCCTGTTCAACCAAGTGCTGATGGAAGGCCAACATGGGTGCTTGCATACGTTGAAAGATGGATTGGCACATGGGGCCGGCGATAAAGTCCTGAGTAAAGCCTAGATTTTCATCGCGGAAGTTTGCCCAAACTGCGCGGGCGGCAGGAAAGTGAAAGCCTGAACCAATGGTGGAGATGATGGGGATGTCGAGTTCTTCGATGTTGCTTACGTCCCACAGCTCGCACAATTCGCCATAGACCCGGATTGTATCTTCCACAACGAAGCTGAGCCTGCCTTGCTCGACCTCAAAAAAATCCGAATAAAACTCTTTACCGGACGCGATGGGGCCACCGCCAAATTCGATGCCGCGTTCCCGCGCGGCACGGCCAATGGTGCCCGCATGCGAGTCACCGATCAGTGCAAATTTATGCTTTGCCATAATATTCTAAAATCTCATCTTCACAGACAATATCGCCCATCGGAACTGGGCTGGATTGTCTCTCTTGCCCCAAGCCTTCGAAGAAATGCTTCATCACATAATCCACGCCGCTCGGGGAAACTGTCCGCTTGTTTTCATTGAAATATGACTGGTCCAGCATGGCCGGCGACACCAAATCGTAGGATGGGAAATAGTCCACATGCACATTGGCATCAGCAAATTCACCAGCAACGGCACGCAGCACCGATTTCGTATAGGTGCTGGCAGTTAGAGCATGATGACCGGTTACTGTTGCCGTGATCGGCACAGGCGAAACGGTGAGCAGCATTTTGATATTTGGATTGTGGTTTCGCATGGCGTTGAACGCGCTCGCCAACGCTTTCTTGCCCGACTCGAATCCGAAGTTGATGCACTGATGCTCATCGGGATTGAAGGTGCCCTGCACTGTGCCTGGGCAAGCAGGATATATTGATTTTGACTTTGTGTTGACCCAAGCCTCGGTAAGGCCTGGTGTAAACAGAAAGATATCTGCTTGCTCAATTGCTGTTTTGACTGCATCAGCAGTGACGTTGCGCGAAGCCAGCACCTCTTCGACGCTGTCAAAACCATTGGGTCGAACGGAAGGGCGGAAGGGGTCAAAAAATCGCCCGTCTGTTTCCCACACTTCTTGGTCCATGCTGGATCTGTCTAGTGCCCAGCGCACCCATTGGGCCAGCAAGGCAGGCGTGTAGATATTGCCTGTGCGAAAGGTGAAGAGCCCGTAATTATGTGCTGTGTGCAACGATCGCGGCAGTGTTTTAGGCGGGTTTTCCGTAACCAACCAATTCATGCCGCGGCTGCGCAGCGCGCGCCCAATGTTTTGCGCAAAGCATGAGCCAGCAGTGGCAACGGCGTGTTGCTTTTCAATTTTGAACTTGGGAAGCCAGACTTGGGTTAGTTCGCCCTGCTTGGGCTCGGCAACGCCGAGCTTCCAAAAAGCGCGATCATCCAGTTTTTCATACGGATTCAATCTCCCCCTCCTCCGCAATTGGTGGTTTTTCCTTCAAGGCGACATAGCCGATCCATGCCAACGGCAGGCACAAGGCCGCAGCGGCATAAAACAAAACCGGGCCGCCCAGTGTGATGATCAATTGCGCCGCCAATAAGGGTGCAATAGCACCCCCGAGATTGGACAACATGTAAATGCCAAAAAACGAATTTCGCTGCCCCTTTGGCGCAACACGATCCACAATGGTGAGAAACATGGGCAAAGCAATGATTTCACCAAGGGTCGAAACCCCAATTGCCAGAATCCAAAGCCAGACAAATTGCTGCTGATTGATGGCAATCATCAAAAGCGACAGGCCCAAACAGGCAATCGCAATCAAAAAGGCCAAACGCTCACCTATTTCCATAATCTGCTTCATAAACAGGCCGTGGATGACCAGCACGACGACTGTGTTGGTGACGGTGAGCATGGCGATAATCGCCGCTAGGTCGGGCACACCCAGATCGATCATGTGCAAGGTCAACGGCTCATCTGTTTGCGCATAGATAAACACCAACAGTAAGTTGGAGATGAACAAGGCGACAAATAGACGATGTTTGAATGCTTCTTTTAAGACTGAAAGGCTTGAGCCACGTCCCGTGGCTGTTGGCGTATCCTCAATTTCCGGCAATTTGAACTGAATGGCATAGCCCAAAAGCACATAGCTTGCGGCAGCGATGAGAAATATTGAGTTATTTCCGTTTTGAATAAACCACAGTCCGATAAATGGGCCGACAGCACCTGCGATGTTCACAATGTAATATCGCACATGGAAGAGCGCTGGGCGCTGTTCTTCATTTTCCGCCAATTCGCCCAGAGACGAACGCAAAAGCGGCTCTAGCACGCCTCCAGCGGCCGAGAATAACGTGATTGCAACAAAGTAGGCCTGCAAATTGGGCAGGAACGCCAAAATCAGAAAGCAAATGATGGTCAGCAGGTTTGCGCCATGCATCAAGTTCTTTTTCCGCATCCCGTCGGCAATGAACCCTGCAATCGGCGAAGCCGCCAGGCCGATAAATGCACCCAGAGTAAACAGAAAGCCGATTTGGAAAACGGTTGCGCCAAGGCGTTCACTCAAAATTACAGCTAAGAATGGGAAGACCATAAAGCTGGTCAGTCGGGTTAAAGTGATGGCGACAATGAAGAATTGCGCGTGTGGCGGCAGGCTGCGCAAAGTTGCGACAAAGCCCCCTGCTTTCTTTTCATTAGCCACGCTCTTCTCCCCCCAAACGCCCGTTAGGGTCGTTCTTATTGTTATTGGGCGCTGCCAGCTTTTTCGGCTGCGTAGTGATACGTTCTTTTACGCCACAAGTTTGACAGCGTAACGTCATATGGATCGGATATCCATTGCAAGAGATGCATAGGGTATGCAGATTCAGCATTGGATTGATGCACAAATCGGAATTAGCTTATTCGAGTTGCCGAACCATAAAATGGCGGCGACCAAAAACAATAATATCAGGTGCCATATGTTCGACAAAAACATATGTCTTGGTTGCCAATTATGCTCTGGGAGGGACTAGCATTATGGGCGATAATAATAATTTAAGTCGAAACTTAAAGATGCCGATGATCACTTTAGTGTCCATGCACTTCGGCGCAACCAAGCTGGTGCGTTTATAGCTTTTTCGCACTGCACCTTATTCGATCGGATCTCGCATCGCATCTCCCTCGCTTTAGCTTTTTTGACTAAAGCTTTGCGCATACGATGTGGGGTTCGATCATTTTATCCATGGGCATCAGCAACAAGCGCTTAGACAGCGATGGCCCTATCGCCATCTTGATTGCCCAATATGCCAAGCGATTGGCGCTTTATCTATAGCATTTGAGATGATTGAAGATGCCTGATTTCGTAAATCCATTTTGCACTATACCGGCCAATCATTTGGATTTGAGCCGGATTGCCCTCTCCTACGAAGGAGAAGAGTTGGATTACGACAGTGTAGAACGACGCGCTGCGGCACTGGCTGAAAAAATCTGCAGCCTTGATCTTCCTATATCAAAGGAACTGGGCCGGCCATCCGTTGGCGTTTCGCTACGTCGCGGGCCAAATATTTTTATCGCCATTCTGGCCTGTGTGAAGGCTGGATGCGTTGTGGTGCCAATCGATCCGGCGCATGGCGACGACTATAAGCGCGATTTGGTCACGACGGCGCAGTGCAGTTTGGTGATTTGCGACCAAACTGAAAATTGGGCCAGCGCGCCTTGCCACTCTTTGGACAGCCTTGAAGCATTGGCGGTTAGCACGACTAGGGCACCTGCCCCTTTTGCGGCGGGTGATGTTGGCTTTGTGCTTTTTACCTCTGGCACAACTGGCAAACCCAAAGGCGTGATGTTGGCGCTGGACGCGATTGTGATGGCTGTGCAAGCTTTTGGCGCTCGCACAGACATGAATGCCAGCTCTGTCATCGCACAGTTTACCGGGCTTTCCTTCGATTCTGCGGTGCTAGAATTCTTACAGGCCTACCTGCATCGTGCGGAGCTGGCCATTGTGCCGGAGACCGCGCGACTTGCACCTGAAGAATTGGCGACGTTTCTCGTGGACCAAAAAGTCACGCATCTGACGTTACCGGCAGCGATTACCCCTTATTTGCCGCAACGCAATGATTACGCGCTGGAGGCGTTGATTTGTGTCGGTGACAAGCTAGACGATCAATTGCTCTGGGATTGGGCGAATATTTGCCAGACTTTTAATGGATATGGCCCAACCGAAGCCTCAGTTTGCGCCAGCCTGTGCAAAGTGACCCACGGCACGCCAGTCAGCTTGGGCGAACCGCTGAAACATGTGGACTTTTCTCATGATCCACAAACCAACGAACTGTTGATCAGTGGGATTGGACTGGCCAAAGGATATATGGGGGCGCCAGAACAGACTGCAGCGCGCTTTATACTTGGCGAAGATGGTGTGGTTCGCTATTTTACGGGCGATGAGGTTCGCGCAGCGCCGGACGGCAACTTCAAGTTTGTCGGACGGACAGACTTTCAAACCAAAATTCGGGGCGCACGCGTGGAAACCAGCGCTGTCGAAACTGTGTTGTTGCAACGGAATGATGTGCGCGAGGCAGTGGTTATTGCCGTGGGTGACAATAGCAGCGACCGGCATCTGGTGGCCTTTGTTGTGGCCGATAGAGCCAAAGATGAACTTTTACCGCAGCTCAAAGAAGAGCTGAGCAAGAGCCTTCCCGAGTCGCATTTTCCTAAACATTTCATGTTTTTAGAGCGCTTGCCTTACACATTGAATCACAAGGTGGATCGCAAAGCGCTGGCGGCTCTAGCCCCGACTGCGACGCATGATGAGATCTTATCCGATGATTTGGAGAGCTGCGCCCGAGCGGCCTTTATGCAGGAACTGGGTTGCGATCATGTTGAGATGGAGCAGGACTTTTTCCACCTTGGCGGCGATTCAGTTGGCGCGATGCGGCTTTTGGCCAAACTCTCCAAACTGACTGATCGCAAAGTCGCGGTTGGCGACTTCCGGAAGGCACCGACACTAGGGGCCCTAATCGACCTGTTGAAGCGCAATGCATCCGATAGCGTCCAAATTGAACCCAACCAACGTGATACAGATGTGTTGCCACTGTCGCAGCAGCAAAATGCGGCTTGGTATATGTTCAACCAAGACCCGACCAGCAAAGCCTATCTCGCTGAAGCGGTGCATCATTTTGAAGGTGCGTTTGATCCCGATGCGATGCTGAAAGCTGCGCAAAAGATTTTCGATCGGCACGAGATTTACCGCACTGTCTTTTTTGAAGAACAGGGAGAACCTGTTCAGCAGATTCTGCCGCATCACCAGGTTGACTATCCCAGCATTGATGCCACGCACATTGTGCCTGACGCGCGAGAGGATTTTATCAAGCAGACATTTGCCGAAGTTCTGCCGGGCATTTTTGATTTGGGCGAACTGCCCTTGGCACGTTTTGCTTTGATCAAATTTTCCGACGAGCACTACGCCTTACTGCATCAGGAACATCACATTGTGCATGATGGATGGGGCGGTTCAGAATTCACGGCCGAACTGATGGGCTGGTATCATCATTTTGCGACACCTGATTACGAATTCGCGCCAGCTGATGTGCCGCAATATTCGGATTTTTTGCTGACCCAGTCAAAATGGCTCGCCTCGCCGGATGCGGAACGCCAAAGAGCCTATTGGGTTGAACAACTTGCAGATGCGCCCCGTGCTGTGCCGATTTTTGGCAAGAAATCGACGCGTCTGGGCTTTGAAGGTGGTTATGAACGCATCGACTTCACCCGCGCTGAGTGGTGCAAATGTGAGGAGATTTGCCGCGAAATAGGTGTGACGCCTTTTGGTTTCACCTCGGCGGTGTTGAACCTGATGCTTTGGCAATATTCGGGCGAGCGGGACATTGTTTTTGGTGCGCCATTTGCCAACCGAAATTGGCTGAATAGCCAATCAATCCTCGGCATGTTGGTGAACACATTGGTGCTTCGCGCAAAAATTGATCCAGACCAAGATGCGCTTTCATTTATTCAGGAAACGCAAAAGACAATTGATGCCGCCTATGCCAATCAGGAAATGCCCTTTGGCACTGTGGTAGAAGCGCTCAATCCAGATCGTTTTGGCGGGCAGAATCCGCTGTTCAATGTGTTGCTTGGCTTTCACGACACACCGATTGATGTGGACGACATAGTTGGGCTGCGCTGGCGCAAAGATGAAACGGTGATTTCGCAAACCACAAAGTTTGATTTGGACTGTCTTGTAGTCAACCGCGACAGCCATTTCACGGACAACGACATGGTTTCGTTTCTCTGGGAATATCGCAGTGATATTTATGATGCTTCAGAAATTCGCCACTTTGTTGAGAGCTTCAAAAAGGTGTTCTTGGCGCTTTGTGAAGCGCAGCACATGGCCATTGCCGATGTGCCGAGCCTGACGGTTGAACATAAGGATATACTGCTGTTCGATTGGGGACGTGGCCACGATGTGCCAGCCCATGTGCGGGCGCAGCTCGATGGCACGAGCTTTATTGACGCGCTCAACGAACAACTGAAGACCCAAGGTGATCACATTGCGTTGCGGGCGGGCCACGAGGCGATGAGCTATCGCCAATTGGATGAACGATCCGACGCGTTGGCTTCCGCGCTTGAAAACAAGGTGCAGCCGAATGACCGCGTGGCAATTTATGCGGCGCGTGGCATGGCCCAAATTGTGGCAATGGTTGCGGTGCAGAAGTTGCAGGCCACCATTGTTTGCCTTGATCCCTCTCTGCCCGATGGGCGTGTTGAGCATATGTTGCGCGACAGTGCGCCGAGCATTGTGCTTTGGGAGGGCGCATTGCCGCCGCAAGCTCAACCTTTCGAATGCAAGGCGATCAGCGAGGCAATTGCTTCAGATACTGGTTTTGCCAACCAGGCGGCTCAAGATGGGCAGTTGGCTTACGTGAATTACACATCAGGCTCTACCGGACAGCCCAAGGGTGTAGAGATTTATGCCAACAGTTTGTTAGACGAATGTGCGCACCTGATGTCGATTATGGAGCTAGATGCTCAATCACGCGGTGTCAGCCTTTCTCACACAGGCTTTGATGCCTATCATGGCGAGATTTGGCCCTTGTTGCTTGCAGGCGGCAGCATTTCTCTGATTGCGGATCAAGAGCGAGATGATTTGAGTCGCTTGATGCAGTTGATGCGGGAGCACCAGATCAGCGTAGCCTGCTTGCCAACCGGGTTGCTGGAAGAGGCCATCAACAGCGATGTAGCTTGGCCGGATAGCTTGAAAGTTCTGGCAGCTGGCGGAGATCGGCTGTCGGCAGTTCGTTTGCCTGTCGGATTTGATGCGAAACTGCTTAATCTTTACGGCCCGACTGAAACCACCATTGATGCGACATTTTATAAAGTGCCACGCGATGAGCGTGAAGCACCGCCGATTGGGCGACCGGCCGCTTACACAAATGCTTTGGTGATGGACGGTGGACGGCTTTGCCCGATTGGCGCACCGGGAGAATTGGTGATCGGGGGCACGGGCATTGCCAAGGGTTACCGCAATTTACCGACTGAAACCGCCAAGTCTTTTGTGCAGTTCGCCGAATGGCCGAATGAACGATTTTATCGCACTGGAGACAAAGTGCGATGGCGCCATGATGGGCAGTTGGAGTTTTTGGGGCGCATTGATGACGAAATCCAATTGCGGGGCTATCGGATTGCGCCCGCAGAGATTGTGAATAATTTGCAGAGCCATGCTGACGTGGCACAAGCCGCAGTTGCGGTGAAAAACGGATCGCTTTGTGCTTATGTGACGGTGGCAGGCACAATCGATGAAGACAAGCTGACACGTCACCTTAAAGCGCAGATGGCCAAAGTGTTGCCGAAATATATGGTGCCCAACACAATTATGGTGTTGGACCGTCTGCCGCTGACGCCGCAGGGCAAGGTGGACGTGAAAGCGCTGCCAGAAACGATCAGCCAGACCGCGCGGTTCATTGCACCAGAAACGCCAACCGAAAAAGAATTGCATGCGCTTTGGTGCGTGGCGCTCAATATCGAACAACTCAGCATTGCAGATAATTTCTTCACGGTGGGTGGGCATTCGCTCTTGGCCATTCGGTTGATCGGGCGCATTCGTGATCAGTTCAATGTCGAACTCAAGGTGAATGACTTTTTCGACCATGCGACCGTGCAAGATTTAGCTGAATACATTGATCTCATTCAGAGCAGTCTCGCCGAACCTGAATCTGACTATCAATTTGATGGTGAGTTCTAATGGTTCTTGAGCTTTTGCGGCAAGCCAAGGCAGAAGGTATTCAGCTTTATGTGGAAGCTGGGAAACTAAAATTTCGGGCGCGTACCCAACCGCCGAGCGATGATCTTCGCCAAGCGATTATGGGCCACAAATCAGATTTGATCGCTTTTTTTGAAGATCATACCCCTTCACAACAAAACGAGGGTCCACTCGCCGAAAACCCGATGGCTGCTGCCCCCTTATCTCAAACGCAACGGCGTGTTTTTTATCAAGAAACAGCGTTTGATCTGCAAGATACCTATGTGTTGCGGGCGGCCTATCGCTTTGACGGGCAGCTGGACGCCCAGCGGCTACAACGGGCGCTTAATGACATTTTAGATCGGCACACGATTTTACGTTCCCAATTTACACTTGATGATGCGGGCGAAGCGACGCAAACGCCCCTCGCCGATGTGGAACTCGCATTGGATGTTCAAGATGATTTAGACTTTGACACATGGCTGACGGCGCAAATGGCCGTTCCGCTGGATATCGGCAACGGCATGGTTTGCTATGCGGGGCTGTTGCGGCATCAAGACGCAAGCTATCTGTTTTTTGCCTTCCATCATTTGGTATTTGACGGCTGGTCGTTTGATTGTTTTTACAAAGAACTGTCAGCGCTTTACGGCATCAATGAAGGACAAAACCTTCCAGAACTTCCCTTTCAATATGGCGACTTTGCGCGGTGGCAGGGCGGCAAAGACTGGTCGAACAAAAGCCGTCAATATTGGCAGGAACAGCTAGACGGCGCGTCAATTCTAAACACCATCAAACCCGATCATGCCCGCCCGTCGCAAGCAAGTTTTTCTGGCCGCCTTCTAACTGTTCCGGTTGAACGAAAAAGCTTGGATGGACTGCGCGCTTTGGCGCGAGAATGTGAATGCAGCCTCTATTCGGTGATGTTGGCTGCATTTTGTGTGGTGGTGGTGCGATATAGCCAGACGGAGGACTGCGTGATTGGCACGCCTGTGGCAGGTCGGCGAGGCGCAAAACTTGATGATTTGATTGGCTTTTTCGCCAATATGGTGCCGCTGCGGGTACAGACAGATCATCAATTGAGCTTTCGCGACCTTATCCGCCGTGTGCACAAAACCAATTTGGCTGCGCAGGCCCATCAGGACTTGCACTTTGAGCGGATTATCGACCAGCTTGGCTTTGCGGGTGAAGCGAGTTTTACGCCCCTCACCCAGTTGATCTTTTCACTCGCTGAAGAAGCTGAAACTTGCCCAATATTGGATGGAAAAAAGGGCGCCCGGATTGACCTTGATGCGTACCATCTTGGATTTGAAATCGAACTACATTTAACTGGCACGTCAGACGGCGGCCTAGTTGCCAATTGGCTTTATGCGGACAGGCTATTTGAGCAAGAAACCATTGAATCCATTGCCCAAACATATGCTTATGCCTTGGAATGTTTGACAAGCGAACCTGACCAGAAGCTCGCCAAGGTGGCCCTTGTTGCGCCTGAACTTCAGGAAAACTGGGATGCTATCAACAGCGTATCTGCCCCCTATCCCCTTAAACTAGGTTTTGCAGATCTATTTGAAAAGCAGGTTGAGAAAACACCAGACGCAAACGCCTGCGCTTGGCTGGGCAAAGATGGTGCTGTTCAACAGCTGAGTTATGCCGATCTGAACGCACGTGCCAATGGACTGGCTTCCCAATTGATCGCGAATGGTGCGCAAGTGGGCAGCAGAGTGGGCATTTTTGTTGGTCATGAAGCCGACAATTTGATTGCTTTGATTGCCGTGCAAAAATTCGGTGGCGCCTATGTCGTGCTGGATAGCAATAATCCGGCAGCACGCAATGAGCAGATTATTCAGGATACGGAATGTACCCATTTGATCGGGACGGCGCAGCAATTTGTGGATTTCCCTCAAACTATATGCGTTGAACCTGACGGACGAAATGAGGCGCAAAGTCCGAGCCGAGCCGGCAACGGTTGGCATAGTGAAATGCTCGCGGTATTTGTGTTCACGTCCGGTTCAACGGGCAGACCAAAAGGCTCGGCGTTGCCCGCCAGTGCGCTGACCAATCTGATTTTTGCCAGCAAGGAGCGGCTTGGTTTTGCATCCGGACAATGTTTCGGCGTGGCCTCCACCCTCACCTTTGACGCACATCTTTTCGAGATTTATGTCGCGCTGGCCTTTGGCGGGGCCATTGCACTGTTTGAACCAACACGGTTTCGTGACGGAAAACTGCTGAACCAAGATCAAGAACTGCTCGCGGTTGATTATTTGTTCGCCACACCAACGACTTGGCAATATCTGCTTGATGATGGCTGGTGCCCCAAGGCTCAACAGACGATCATTTCCGGTGGCGAAGCTCTTTCAGACCAGCTTAAATCCAAACTGTATACCGCCAATCGTGATATATGTCTGATCAATATCTACGGCCCGTGTGAATGCACCGGTTATGTTTTGGCGTCTACGCTGAGCGACGGTGAAGACGTGCATGTTGGCGAGCCGCTGCCGAATACTGGTGCCCATGTGCTTGATGCATATGGTAACCCTTGCCCAGCCCATTGCGAAGGCGAATTGGTGCTGTCGGGCGCACAAGTGGGTCTGTATTACCTAAACAATGAGAGGCTGACGGCAGAACGGTTTGGCAAGCTTAATGTTGGTGGACGGACTGTGCGGACCTATGCCACGGGCGATGTGGCGAAACGATGCGCTGATGGGACGATCAAAATCATTGGTCGCCGTGACTTCCAGGTTAAAATTAACGGTGTGCGTATTGAACTGGAAGAAGTTGAAACGGCACTGATGCATCATGAAGCAGTGAGCCAGGCAGCCGTTATTGCAAACGCTTTGCCTGATGGCAGCAAACAACTGCTGGCTTATGTTCAAACGACACTTGAACCTGTGCAAGCCAGCAGCGTTTTGACCAGATTTCTCGCAGAGAACCTGCCGCCAAGCTTTATGCCTGCGCACTATATTCTGCTTGATGAAATGCCTTTGACCAGCAGTGGCAAAATCAACCGGAAAGCACTGCCCGCAGCGGATATTACGCAGGAGGTACAGCTAGGCACTGCGCCGCGCAATCGGGCTGAGCAAGACTTGTGCGCGTTATGGAGCAAGCTGCTCGAGCGCGATGTTGTTGACGTGCGCGCCAGCTTTTTCGCTCTCGGTGGCTATTCGCTTTTGGCCATCAAGATGCTCAATCAGGTCAATAAGCATTTTGGCAGTCAACTCGCTCTACGGGATGTGATCAAAAATCTGACGATAGAGGCAATCGCCTCAGCATTGGATGCCAACCAAACGAACGCTGGCGCGGTATCGACTAATATTGAACGGCAAGATTTGTCGCAGCCACTGCCCCTCTCCTTTTCTCAGGAACGCATGTGGGCAATTGACCAAATTGATGCCCACGGTCGGTTCTACACCATACCCTTAGTGTTTGAGATTGATGGCGAATTTGATCTCGACAGGTTAGCAGCTTTCTTTGATCAGTTTGTCGAAGAAAATCCAATTTTACATACGACCTATCTGCAAAAAGCTGATCATGCCTATCAGCAAGTATTGCCCTTTAAACCTGGGGTTCTAAGCGTTTCAGACATGCGCCAAAGCCAAGACATGCCATCGCACTTGGCTGATTTGGAAGATCGGATTTTAAACGCGCCATTTGACTTATCCTCGGGGCAGATTTTCCGCGCGGCGCTGGCGATTTTGAGTGAAGAGAAATCGCGTCTGTTTATTGCGGTGCACCATATTGCGTTTGATGGCAAGTCTGTTGGTATTTTCATTGACCAGCTTAAGGCGTTTTTCAACGGTTCCAGCCAAGTGGCGGATGCCAATTTGAATTTTGCAGACATCGCGGTTTGGCAACATGATCATTATGATGGCGACCAAGATCTTGCTTATTGGGTAGACCGGTTGGAGGACGCGCCGCAATTGCATCAATTGCCATTGGATGCGGCGCGACCCGCGCAGCCTTCGCATAAGGGGCAAACGATTAGCGCTGCACTGAGTGAGGAGGTTTCAAGCAAGCTTGACGCTCTCGCGGCGCGACTAGGTGTGACCGAATTCGCCACCCTGTTTGACGCATTCGCGGCCTATCTCTGCCATGTGCAGGGGCAAGCTGATATCGTGATCGGCACAGCAGTGGCCAACCGTGAGCGTGACGCGTTTGAGGGCATCATCGGCAATTTCGTCAATTCTGTCGCGTTGCGGGTGCAACCTGACTTTTCCGCTTCCTTCAGTGATTTTCTACGTGCCGCCCATGCACAATTTCAAGAAGATATGGCGCACCAATCGCTGCCGTTTGAAAAGCTGGTTGACCGCCTTCAGCCTGGCCGCAGCTTTGCACATAGTCCGATTTTCCAAATCATGATGGTGCAGGACAATAGCGAGAGCGGTGCAATAGATTTGGGCGGTGCGCAAATGCGGATGATTGATCCGGTTGAGACTGAGGCCAAATTTGATTTGTCTGTGGGTGTTCGCCGCGGCGATGTGATCAGCTTCAATATCAATTTTGCGACCGATATTTTTGACGCATCACGAATTCAAAATTTGACCGAAGGTTTTGTTGATTTTCTTGAAAAAGCGGTTGCAGAACCGGCAGCGTCACTTGATCAATTATTGCCACTAACGAAGTTGGAACCCGCTCTTTTCGGGCCTAAAGCTGACATTAATGCGACACCATTTATCGAGCGGTTTGCCTATTGGGTGCAAATGGAAGGCGACGCAACGGCCATTCGCTTTGAAGGCCAAAGCATCAGCTATGCCGAGTTAGATGCGGCGGCGGAACAATTGGCAGACAAACTAGCCTCCCATGAAATTGACGCAGGTAGTTTGGTGGGAGTTCATATCGCGCGCGGGCCGCGTATGATCGAGGCGATCCTTGCCGTTCATAAACTGGGTGCAGCCTACTTGCCGCTCGATCCGGGTTATCCTGAATCGCGATTGGCGCAGATTGTGGCGAGTGCGCGTCCGCATTTAATTGTTACTGAAGAGATCAATAGAGGCTTGGAAGCTCACCAATTTTCAGTTCGGGATCAGCAGTTTTATCAGGCATCTGATGCGCAATTGCCTGTGCAAGTCGCTACTGATGCGGCGTATGTGATTTATACGTCTGGTTCTACTGGTGCGCCAAAAGGCGTGGAAGTTGGGCATCGCAGCTTGTGCAATTATCTTGATGCCGTCGCCAGGCAATTTGAGATGGCGCGCGATGATCGTGTTTTGCAGGTGACCTCACTTAGTTTCGATATTGTAGTGACGGAAATTCTTGCGCCGCTGAGTATTGGCGCGAGTGTCGTGCTTACAGCGCCAGGGCAAGAGCTTGATGCGGCGTTCATTGCTGATTTGGTTGAGACAGAAGGCGTCAGCTTGGTGCAGATGGTGCCATCCATGCTATCGCTTTTGGTGGATCAAAACAGAAAATTTGTGACTGTCCGGCGTGTGCTTTGCGGTGGTGAGGCGAGCTCGACTGCACTATTTCAAACGGCAAAATCGACCTTCTCTAACGCTAAATTGACCAATGTATATGGCCCGACAGAGGCCACTGTTTGGGCAAGCGCTTATGATTTTAGCGGAAATGAAACAGATGGCACCGTGTCCATTGGCGTGCCGCTACAAAACATCTCGTTTTATGTGCTGAACCAAAATCAGCGCCCTGTGAATGCTGGGAACAGAGGCGAACTCTATATTGGTGGCGATGCGCTCGCTTATGGCTATCTGCATGCGGATGAATTGACGCAAAAGGCGTTTGTTCAAATTCCGGGTTCTGCGCAGCGCCTATATAAGACGGGCGATCTGGTTCAGCAGCGACCGGACGGCACGTTCGCGTTTGTAGGACGCACCGACAGTCAGGTGAAAGTTCGCGGTTATCGTGTTGAGCTTGGAGAGATTGAGGCACAGTTGAACGCGCTTGGGGTGCAGCATGCTGTGTGCCAATTGCGTGATAATCGGTTGATCGCTTTTATTTCCAATGGAGAGCCAAACGCTCTGAGCGCTGAGCTGGCGCAGGTGTTGCCGGATTACATGGTGCCCTCATTGATTATTCAGCTTGAACAATTTCCGCTGACCCCCAATGGCAAGATCGATCGGCGCGCGCTAGCAGACCTTGAAATTGGTATGACGCCCGCCGCCACCGAAGAACCGCCGCAAGGTGAAGTTGAAGCCACCTTGGCGGAGATTTGGACCGATGTTTTGGGACTGGAAAATATTGGTCGCCATGCGAACTTTTTCACCATTGGCGGACATTCCATGCTGGCCATTCGGGTGGTCACCATTTTGCGCGAAATGCTGGAAGAACATGTGGATGTGAAGGTGATTTTTGAACGGCCAACCATCGCCAGCCTAGCTGCATATTTAGAAGAATTTTACCTGCAAGACGAACTGGACGGGACGACACAATGAGTGGGCAAACAATTTCAGCACCATCAAAGAAGTCACGGTTTTCGCGCGATCGTTTGAAGCAGGTGAAGGCCAATGCGGGCATTCCCCGTTTGCCGCGTGATGGTCGGCCATTGCCTGCGTCTGCAGCACAAAAGATGTTTTGGTTGCTCTCTCAGGGTGAAGATGCAAGCGCAGCCTATATTTTGCAGGCCATGTTGCATTTGGACGGCCATATTGATCAGGATATGCTCGCTCAGGCCTTTCAATGCTTTTCTGATCGCCATGAGGCATTGCGCACGTCATTCGAGATGTCTAGTGACGGTCTGGTGCAACATATAGCGGCCGTTGGAACACCCTTCCCGCTGAGTTTTGAACGTTCGGAAAGCATTGCACAACGTGATGCACAAATTAGCAAAGCTGTCGCCATGCCGATGGATTTGGGTCGGGGTGCGTTGGTGAAGGCGTATCTGTTTAGCGTTGGCGATGAGGACCATATTTTACTTGTGTTGGCGCACCATACGGTGGCTGATCGCGATAGCTTGGGCCTTATGCTGCAAGAAGTTGCTACTGAGTACAGCGCGCTTGTTGCTGGAGCTCAAGCGCCTGCAAATGCTGACGCCCTTCCTTATGCCGACTTTGCGGCTTGGGAGCAGGACAAAGTTGCGAAAACGCAATTGGCGCGTGAAAAGCAGTTCTGGCGGCAAAATTTGGCGGACTGCCCAGCACTTTCCACGCCAGTCTCTGAAAAGAAGCGACCCAAGGTGGCTGAATTTGAAGGGCAAACGCTGGCGTTTACGCTCGACGCCGACGTCACCGCGAAGGTCCAATCCTTTTCACGCCAGGCTGGTGTAACTGATTTTACCACCGCCCTCGCCGCATGGGTGATTTTACTGCAAACGCAGGCGCATCAATATGATGTGGTGACGGGCACACCGGTATCGCTGCGGAATTTGCCGGAACTGCGCAATAGTTTTGGTCCGCTGGTCAATTCATTGCCGCTGCGCTTTGGCACTCTGTTTGACCAGTCAGCCGACCAATTGGTGCGGCAGGTTCAGTCAGTGTTTTTGGCGGCGCAGAACCACCAAAACATTCAATTTGACCAAATTATTGAGGCTGTAAATCCACCGCGAAATCCATCGCATAGCCCGCTATTTCAAACCATGTTTTCTTGGGCGCAATCTGATGATGATGGCGAGTTGAAGTTTGGTGATTGTTTGGCCACCCCAAGCACACTTGGTGGCCAAACAGCGCAATTGGACCTTACGTTGGATCTGGTGCTGCGGGGCAATCAGATAAATGGCGAATTTGAATTTGCGACGGCGTTGTTTTCACCTGAGGAGGTTGAGGCGCTTTCAATTCGTTATCAGCACATCTTGGAGCAGTTGGTTGCGCGTGATGGTGATGAGTCTGCCTATATATCGGCAGGTTTGTTTGCCAAACCTTCTCGCCTTATTGGGTTGGGCCAAGCTGAAGATGATGCGCCATTGGTACATGATTTGATTGCCCAGCAAGCCGAAGCCCGACCCGTTCAAATCGCTGTGCGGGACAGTGAACGTTCCATCAAATATGCAGAATTTGAGCATCGCGCCGAACAGATGGCGCATTTGTTGCGGGCCAAAGGCATTTCCGTTGGCGATAGGGTCGCGATTTGTCTGCCCCGCTCAGCAGAGATGTTTATTGCGGCTCAGGCCATTTTGAAAATTGGTGCCTGCTTTGTGCCGATTGATTACACCTACCCTTCTGCCCGCAAGGCCTTCATTGTGAAGGATTGTGATGCGAAAGCTGTCATTGTGGGCGATGCAGATGCCTCTACTTTTGCTGATGTGCCGATGGTTCGGTTTGCGGAGTGCATTGATGCAGGTGGCTTTGAGTTGCCCGCTGCTGAGGCGCTGCGGGATCAGCTGGCCTATATCATCTATACATCTGGCTCCACCGGCACTCCCAAAGGCGTATTTGTGCGCCATGATGCGTTGGCACAAATGGCGCAGAATTGGCGGCATGAGTTTGGATTTGATGCGCACATGAATGTGCTGCAGATGGCCAGCTTTGGCTTCGATGTCGCGATTGCGGACTTCTTCCGTACTTCGTGCTTTGGCGGAAAATTGGTTTTGTGCCCTAAGGAGACATTGTCTGACCCTATCGGGTTGGCTGGCCTGATTAAACAAGAAGGCATTAACGCAGCAGACTTTGTACCTGCTGTTTTGGACAGTTTGACGGAAGATAAAGACTTGGCTCGCGACTGCTTTAGCCAGTTTCGGCTGGTCCTTTGTGGTTCTGACCATTGGTCGTTGGATCATGCGCTGCGTCTGCGTGCGATATGCCCTGCAAGCTGCCAAATTGTGCATGCCTATGGGCTAACTGAAACAGTGGTTGATGCACTTTATTCTGATGTACGCGAAGTTGAAGATGGTGCCAGCAGCTTGCCAATAGGTGCCCCAATTGGTGCAAATGTCGCCTTAATCTGTGGGCCTGATTTGAACGTGTTGCCACAAGGTGCTGAAGGCGAAATCTGTATACAGGGCGAGTGCTTGGCTGGCGGTTATTGGCAGCAAGATGAATTGACCGCGGCTAAATTTGTTCGGAAAGCGAACGGTGAGATTTTGTTTCGCTCGGGCGATTTAGGTCGTCTAAATGCAGACGGGCAAATTGAGTTTCTTGGGCGGATAGATCGGCAAATTAAAGTTCGTGGTTATCGCATTGACCCTAGCGAGTTGGAACATGCAATTTTAGGTTTCGGGGCTAAGCAGGTTTTTGTTTGCGAGCGAAATGGGCGGTTGGTTGCCTATGTGGTTGGGCAGTTGGATATGGACGCGCTGGCTTCGCATTTGCGGGCTGCATTGCCGGATTTCATGGTGCCTGCACATTTGGTGCCGATGGATAGTTTCCCGCTGACCACCAACGGCAAGATTGATCGCGATCGCCTTCCGCTACCTGAGATAAATCAAGAGTATGCAGCACCAATTGGCGACATTGAAGAAACGCTTACCGAAATCTGGCACGAGTTTCTGGGTGGTGCGCCTATTGGTCGATTTGACAATTTCTTTGAACGTGGCGGCCATTCAATGCTCGCTGTCCGCATGGCGCTTAAGGCAAGTGAAATGTTGGGTCGACAAGTCGATGGGACTCAGGTTTTTGCACATCCCACTTTGGCAGAATTTGCCGCCACGGTGCAGCTGTTAGATGCGCAGGGCCCGAAGCTAACAAAACGCAAACATGTGACACATATGCCGCCGTCCTACGGGCAGGAATCCTTGTGGTTGCTGGCGCAAGATGTGGAGCAAAATGCGGCCTATAATATGCCAATGGGGTGGCGGCTATCGTCAGACGCAGATGTGGGTGCGATTAAGCAAGCTTTGACGGCCTTAATGGAGCGCCATGAAGCATTACGCACCTCATTTATTTCGGCGGATGGGGCGCCGCAACTTGAAATTCAAATGTCGGCTCCGCCGCTTTATTGGCGGGAGCTTACGCCGGCGGCAGACCAAATTGATGCAGAAATTGCAGCGGAAATTGCGCGGCCATTTGATCTGCAGGAAGCTCCCCTGCTTCGCGCCTGCTTGATCAGGAACCAAGATGGTCAAGACCTTCTTTTGGTGACCATGCACCACATCATTTCTGATGGCTGGTCGATGGATATCTTTGCGCGTGAGTTTTCCGAACTTTACGCGACGTTCAAGCGCGGGGGCGCCAACATGCTTGCGCCGCTGGATTTGCAATATAGCGACTTTGTTGCGTGGCAGCGGGAAAATTTGACTGCGGAAAAACGTGCTGAGCAGGCAGATTATTGGGCGAAACAATTGGTCAATGCGCTATCGCTTTTGCCTCTACCAACCGATCATCAGCGGCCGGCGGTGCAAGATTTTAAAGGTGATAGCGTTGCGGTGAAGATTGAAGGCGAATTGCTGACGCAATTGCGCGCCTTCGCCCAGCAGAACGCCACCACTGTGTTTAGCGTTGCCCTTTCGGCATGGAGTTACATGCTGGCCAAGCTTTCTGGTGAAAAAGATGTGGTGACCGGCGTACCGACCGCCAACCGCAAGCCGAAAGAAGTTGAAGACATTATTGGCTTTTTCGTCAACACGCTCGCATTGCGTTTGGACCAAACTGAAATTGCCACGCCGGCGGCGTTGATTAAGCTCGCTTCCGAAACCTTGCAAGAAGCCCAGCAGCATGCGGATATTCCGTTTAATCATGTTGTGGAACGGTTGAACCCTGCACGCTCGCGGAGCTATAGCCCAATTTTCCAAAACATGCTGGCTTGGGAAAATGCGCGCGGTGCATCTGGCGAAACGCGCCCTTCAGACTTTGAGCCCATGCCGCTGCAACTCGATAATGCGAAGTTCGATTTGCTGTTGGAAGCAACTGAGTTTGATGACTCCATCGCGGGCAGTCTGCAGTTTGCCACCAGTTTGTTTTCCCGCCAAACAATCGAGAAATATGCGCAATATTTCGAGCATATTTTGGCGGCGTTTGTGCAGCAACCAAACGCTGAGCTGGCCAAGATAGGACTTGCGCCCAAGGAACGTGCGCAAGCTGACCTTGAAAGATGGCTGCAACCTGTTGCTGATTATGATGAGGCGTTGCGCACATTGCCGCGTTTCAAAGCAGTTTGTGCGGCGCACGCCAACGAATTGGCCGTTGAGAAAGATGGTCGTCAGCTGAGTTTTGACGAATTGGAACATTGTGTCAATCGTTTGGCCCATGATCTGCTTGAGGCAGGCTACAGCTTTGATCAGCCAGTGGGGATTTGGGCAGATCGGTCGATTGAAACCATCATCTCCATTTTCGCCATATTGAAAGCTGGCGGCGCGATTATGCCGCTCGATCCGTCGCATCCGCGTGATCGCCTTGATTTTATCTTGGGCCATGCGCAAGCGCAGCTGATCCTGTCATCTGACGCAAAAGCGACCAATGCTACGATTGACGCAAATGTTCAGGTCCATCAGGTCGATCTACAAGGTCTGCTGGATTCTAAAGCGCCTGCGGATTTTGAAGATGCGGTGCCCTATCCGTTAGACCCTGCCTATGTGCTTTATACCTCAGGCACCACGGGTACGCCAAAAGGCGTGGTGCAATCGCACCGCACGCTTGACAATGTGATCAATTGGCAGTTTACGGATGGGACTACGCCAAGACGCGTGCTGCAATTTGCGTCGCTGACATTCGACGTGTCGATGCAGGAGATTTTCACGTCGTTGTGCGCCGGGTCCTCCCTGGTGCTGATTTCGCAAGACAACGCGAAAGATGTTGCGAATTTGGCTGGTTTTATCGCCGCGCAGAAAATTGACAGGGCGTTTTTGCCTGTTGCGGTGCTGCATATTATTGCCGAGACATGTGGCGATTTAGATGAGTTTGGCGGGTGTGAATTTATCACTGCTGGTGAGGCGCTGAAGATCACAGATGCGGTGCGCCAGAACCTGCCAAAGCTCGGCAAATATGCGCTGAACAATCATTACGGCCCAACGGAAACCCATGTGGTGACCCACCACCGGCTGCCATTGGACAGCATCAAAGATTGGCCGCATGTTTCGCCCATCGGGAAACCGATCGCCAACACCAATCTTTATATTTTGGACGAGGCCCAAAATCCTGTGCCAGATGGTGTTGTGGGCGAACTCTATTTGGGCGGCAATAATGTGGCGCTGGGTTATCTCAACCGTCCTGACCTTACGGCCGAACGTTTTCTGGACGATCCATTTTCCCCGCGCGAAGGCGCGAAAATGTTTAAAAGCGGCGACTTGGTGCGGCGCGATGAATATGGCGTGATTCACTATTTGGGGCGCGCTGATGATCAGGTGAAAATACGCGGTTTCCGTGTGGAACCAGGGGAAATTGAAACTGCGCTGCGTGCGCACCCCAATGTGCGAGATTGCGTGGTCCTGGCGCGCCCACGGCCCAACGGCCCCTTGGCGCTTGTGGCTTACTTCACAGGTGCTATTTCCGTAGAGAAATTGCGGACGCTGGCGAAAGACAAATTGCCTGAATATATGGTGCCAACTGCATGGCAACACCTTCGCAACATGCCGCTAAATTCGAGCGGTAAAATTGACCGCAAGGCGCTGCCCGCGCCGAATTGGCAAAAGGCGACCGCCGACAAAGCTCCATTGCGGACAGAAATCGAAAAAGCGCTCGGCGAAATTTGGTCGACTGTACTGGGCGTGGATGAAATTGGCGCGAATGATGATTTCTTCGCTTTGGGTGGCCATTCATTGTTGGCGGCCAAACTTGCCTTCCGGATCAATCAGCATTTCGAGATTGATCTGAAGCTATCTGATTTGATGGGTCATTCTGTGCTTGGGGATTTGGCTGCGCATATTGATCGGCAAGCGAACAAAGGCACCGTTTCGACGCAGATTACGCTAACGCCAGATCCAAAAAATCGTTACGCACCCTTCCCGCTGGGCGATATTCAGCAGGCTTATCTTGTTGGCCGTAATGATGAATTTGATTTGGGTGGCGTTGGCGCTCACTCCTACAATGAATTGCGTATTCGGAACTTCGATGTCGAACGGTTTGAAGCCGCTTTGAACAAGGTGATCGCCCGCCATGATATGTTGCGTGCTATTTTCACCGATGATGGGCAGCAGCAGGTTTTGGCAGATGTTCCAGCCTATAAGATTGCTATTCACGACATTTCTGATCGGGGATCAGAGGTGCAAGAGCACGCGTTGAACGCGAACCGCAACCGCTTGTCGCATCAGGTTTTCGATGCGGGACAATGGCCGTTATTTGGGTTTGAAGTGACGCAGCTTGGTGACCGACTTAGTCACCTTCATATGAGCCTTGATGCGCTTATTCTTGATGCGGCCAGCACGTCGATTTTCCTTTATGAACTAAACCGTTTTTATGCTGATCCGGGATTGGATTTGCCTGAAATTGGCGTCAGCTTCCGTGATTATGTGTTGGCAGAGCAGGAGTTCCGCAAAGGCGCGAGCTATCGCGCGGATTTAGATTATTGGCTGTCACACTATGACGATATGCCAGCGGGGCCGCAATTGCCGTTGGTGCGCACGCCAGAAAGCTTGAAAGCGCCGGAATTTGTGCGCCGCGAAAAGGTGATCTCGCGGGACGAATGGTTGGCGCTCAAGCAGGTGGCCAATGAACAGCAGGTAACGCCCTCAGGCTTGCTTCTTGCTGCTTTCTGCCTGACCCTTAATCGCTATGCGCAAAGTGGTGAGTTCAGCCTGTCGCTGCCGCTGTTTAACCGCCTTCCTGTGCACCCTGAGATTGACCGTGTGATTGGCGATTTCACGTCTGTGCTGCTTTATCGCCAGCGTGCGGAGAAAGACCAGCAATTTGCGGCATTCGCGCAAAATATTCAGCAGGATTTATGGCGGGATATGGACCATGCCAAAATTTCTGGCATTGAAATTATGCGCGAATTGGGTCGCAAATTCGGGGTGCAACCGAGCGGTTTGCCGGTTGTGTTCAACTCCACACTGACCGAAATGGTTGATGGCGCAAATGCAGAAGCCGAAGTGAAGGCTTGGGATGCGGAGAATGTGCATACTATTACGCAGACGCCGCAGGTTTGGCTGGACCATACCATTATGGAAGAACAGGGCGAGCTGATCTTCAATTGGGATAGTATCGACGCGCTGTTTCCGGATGGGTTGATGGATGCGATGTTTGCTGACTATTGCCAGCTTTTGGACGTACTTAGCGATGGTGCGCAATGGCAGGCGAGAACCGATGAATTGTTTGATCAGAAGCTGCTTGATCAAGCAGCACCCCTCGCCGACCTCACTACGTTAAATGGATTGTTTGAGCGGCAAGCCGCCATAACGCCGGATAATGTGGCCGTGATTGCCCATGATCGAACGCTGACTTATGGCGAAGTGCTTCAGGAAGCGCAGGCGCTTGCGGCGCGGTTGCAGGATCAGGGCTGCGCGCCTGGCGATATTGTTGGCATTTTCCTCGAGCCGAGTTGGCAGCAAACTGTTGCTGCACTGGGTATTTTGATGGCGGGTGGCGTATATTTGCCGCTGGATCGCAACTTACCTGAGGCGCGGCTAGAGAAGATTTTGGCCAAAACCAACAGTCGGGTTGTGCTGGTGGAAGACGGTTTTGCAGAGCCAGATGTTTTGCCGCCTCATGTTGAGGCTGTCATTGTGGACGCAGGCGCGGACGGACGTAAACCTGCGCCAGTTGAACGCAACATGGATGATTTGGCCTATATCATTTTCACCTCTGGTTCGACAGGCGAACCAAAAGGCGTGATGATTGATCACGGTGGGGCGTGCAACACTATTTACGACATCAATGAGCGGATCGGCTTGCACCAAGAAGATCGTATTTTGGGCGTTTCAGCGCTTAATTTCGATCTTTCCGTCTATGATATTTTCGGGGCTTTGAGCACAGGTGCTGCCCTTGTGGTGCCGGAGGCTGACAAGAGCCGCGATCCGCAACATTGGCTTGAGTTGATCAATGCGCATGATGTGAGCGTGTGGAACTCTGTGCCTGCCTTGCTCGGCCTTTTGGCAGATCACGCCAACGCAATGTCTGCACCCTATTCTTTGCGCGTGGCCATGATGTCTGGCGATTGGATACCGCTTGATTTGCCGGACAAGGTGCGGACGCAAAGCCCTGAGACGCAGATTTGGAGTTTGGGTGGCGCAACGGAAGCGTCGATCTGGTCGATTTGCTATCCAATTGAGACAGTTGATCCAAGCTGGAAGAGTATTCCATACGGCAAGGCGCTAAAGGGACAAAGCTTCCATGTGCTTGATGATCAGTTGAATGCCCGTCCTACATGGGTGGTAGGCGAGCTGTATATTGGTGGCCGTGGGGTTGCCCTTGGCTATTATGGCGATCAGGAACGCACAGACGCGGCATTTGTTGAGCATCCTAAAACGGGCGAGCGGCTCTATCGCACCGGGGATTTGGGGCGCATGTTGCCTGACGGCAATATCGAATTTATGGGCCGTGCCGACACGCAAGTGAAAGTGCAAGGCTATCGCATCGAGCTTGGCGAAATTGAAGCTGCGCTCGATAAACATGCTGCTGTGGATGCGGCCGCCGTGCGGATTTGGGGCAAAACCATGGAGGAGAAGCGCCTCGCCGCCTATGTGGTGACGTCAGACAGTGAATTGACTGAGGATGCTCTGCGGGATCATTTGGCGCAATTGCTGCCTGCCTATGAAATTCCATCAAGCATCAGCTTTATTGATCAAATGCCGCTTTCGGCCAATGGGAAAGTTGACCGGAAGAAATTGCCCAAACCTGAAATGAAGACGCAGGCCAGCATTGCTATAGAATTGGGGCCGGACGAGCAGAAAATTGTGGCCATTGTTGAAAAGGCGTTGAAGCAAAGTGCAATCGCCATAGATGCAAATTTGTTGGCTCTGGGGGCAACATCGCTCGACATTGTTCGGATCAGCAATGCGCTGTCGGCGGAGATGGGTTTTCGGCCCAAGCTTGCCCGATTTATGCGGGCGCCGACAGTGACCACGCTTTTTGATATTTGGCAGGAAACACGCCCTGTTGAAGATCCTAAGCCTGAGCACACAGAGGCTGCGCCGCGCATTATTGAAGATAAAGCAGAGCGTGAAGCCTTTAAGGCTGCGGAAAAAGGACGTCGCAAATTTGATCCGGAGGCTAAGCGGGTGCCGTTGGATATCGAGCCAGAAGAGCGTGATGTGTTTGAGGCAAACCGCTCAGTGCGCGAGTTTTCAGATGCGCCAGTGGACAAGCGTGCATTTTCAATGCTGCTGGCCGCCATTATGCAAAACCCTGCTGAAGGGCGTCCGCGCTTTCAATATGCCTCTGCGGGCGGGCTCTATCCTGTGCAGACCTATCTTTATGTGAAGCCTGAACGTGTGATTGGCATACCTGGCGGCTGTTACTATGTTGATCCGAAAGATCGCTCTTTGGTGGCCACGGGAAGCGGCAAAGCGCTTTCGGCGGATGCTTATGACTATTTTGTCAATCGACCGACTTTTGAAGGCGGCGCATTTGCCCTGTTCTTCGTGGCGGATGATGCGGCTATTCGACCGCTTTATGGCGATCAGGGCCGTGATATGTCGCTGATTGAAGCTGGTTTGGTTGCCCAACATTTGACGCACCGCGCGGGCGAAATTGGCCTTGGCCTATGTGGCATTGGCGAGATGATCAATGAAGCTTTGTGCGATTTGTTCGATCTTGGGCCACACCATCATCTTATTTATTCCATGATCGGCGGCATCCCCGCCACCGCGCCTGCGCACGATGATCCATCCGAAGAGGTGGAGGAGTTTGAAATATGAGTGCTATTCGCCTTCTCAATGAACTCGAAAGCTTGGGTGTGACCCTTCTTGTGCAAGATGGAAATCTGAAAGTGAAAGCGGCGAAGGGTGCAATTTCACCAGAGCTTTTGCAGCAAATGAAGCAGCACAAACCCGCTTTGCTGTCTCTATTGCGATTGCGCCAAGGCCGGGATTATCCGCAATCGTTCAACCAGGCACAATTATGGTTTTTGGATCGGTTGGAGCCGAAAAACCCGCGTTATAACAATCCGCTCGCCTTTCGGATAAAGGGTGCATTGGATCAGGATGCCATGGGCAAGGCTTTTGATCTTATCGTTCAACGGCACAGTATTTTGCGCACAGTCTTTTTTGATCTTCAGGGTGAGCCGCGCCAGCGAGTTTTGCTGGAAAATGATCGCGCCCTAGTTGTTATTGACCTGCAATCGGAGCCCGAAAAACTGGACGAAATCGTGCGCACAGAGGCGCAAACGGGTTTTGATCTGGAACAGGAAACGGCCATTCGCGCACAGCTTATAAAGCTGGGTGCGGACGGTCATGTCTTGCTGCTGAATGTGCATCATATATGCGCCGATGGCTGGTCTATTGGCATTTTAGTGGACGAAATTTTCAAGGCATATGAGGGGTTTGCCGCCAGCGAGATGCCCGAGTTTACACCGCTTCCGCTGCAATATGCAGAGTTTGCGGAAACGCAACGCAATAAATTATCGTCCGATGAAATGCAGCGGCAAGTTGATTATTGGCGGGCGGAACTGAGCGATGCGCCTGATTTGTTGGACTTGCCGACGGATCGACCCCGCCCAGCCGAACAATCAATGAATGGGGCCCATTTCCGCAATCTGATCGATGGTCCTTTATTCCAGGAAATTGACAATCTTTGCCAAAAGCTTCGCGTAACACCGTTTGCGATTTTCCTGGCGGTGCATGCCTTGGTGATGGGGCGTTTTAGCGGGCAAAGCGATATTTGCACCGGCACGCCACTGGCCGGACGCGACCAGCAAGAGCTGGAAGGGCTTATTGGCCATTTTATCAATACAGTCGTTATTCGTGCGCAATTTGACGATCAGATGCAACTTGCTGATTTGGTTGCCCAAATGAACGACAAGGTGTTGGGCGCGATGGACCATCAGGATATTGCGTTTGAAAAAGTGGTTGAGGCAGTCAATCCAAAGCGCTCGGCCAGCTATTCACCGCTGTTTCAAACCATGCTGATTTTTCAAAATATGCCTGTGGGTGAGCAAGCCAATGGTGTGTTGGACATTTCGCCGATGGAGACAGACAGCGCCACGGCAAAATATGACATCACCATCGAACTGTTTGAAAATCAGGATAATTTCCAGCTTGGCTTTGAATATAATAGCGACCTGTTTGATCAAAGCACGATTGAAAGCATGGCGCATGCGTTCACCCATGCCTTAAAGGCTGTGAGTTCAAGGCCGACCATTTCGGTAGGCGATATTGCGTTGATTGATCTTGATGCGTATCGCGCGCAACTGCATGACACATCAGCGCTCGATGATGAACTTACCAGCATCCCTGCCCGTTTTTCCGAAGTTGTGACACAATTTCCGCAATCGCGTGCCGTTACGGATGCAAAGCAGCACCTTGATTTTGCTGAATTAGATGGGAAAGCGAACCAAGTCGCGCAGTTGCTTTCGTCGAAATCTATCCAAAAGGGAGACGTTGTCGCGCTCAGTGCAGAGGCTGGCTGTAATTATGTTGTCGCACTACTTGGCGTTCTCAAAGCAGGGGCAACTGCGCTGCCGCTTGATCCGAGCTTGCCAAGCGAACGCAAGCAGCAAATTTTGGCGGATGCACAAGCGAAACTGGTGTTTGCTTCGGGTGAAACTGCATTTGACGCTCCTGAAATTGTCGATTTGGAACAGTTACTGGCCGAATTAGATGCATTTGCTGCAACGTCTCCTGCTGTTGAAATTGAAGCATCTGACAATGCGATTTTGATTTTCACCTCCGGCTCGACCGGCACCCCAAAGGGTACATATGTCACTCATAAGGGGTTGGTTAATCTGGCGACTTGGACTGAAAGTGTATTTCCGCTCGGTGCGCAGGAAAGTGTTTTACAAAAGAGCGCTATTGGGTTTGACGCCAGTTTGTGGGAATTTTTCTGGCCCCTTCTTTCAGGTCATGAGTTGGTGTTGGCACAGGGGGATGCGCGGAAAAACCCCGCCCACCTGCATGAGCTTGTGAATGCGCACCAGATCGCGGCCATTCAGTTTGTACCAGCAACACTGCAATTGTTTTTGGATGCGCTGCCGGAGCAAGGCAGCCACAGCCTGAAATATGTTTTTTGCGGTGGAGGCGCGCTGACAACAGATTTAGCGCGTTTGGTGACTGAGAAGCTACCCCAGGTTCAGTTGATCAATGTTTACGGCGTGAGCGAATGTGCAGTGGATTCTGCCTATCACATCTTTGATCCGGATCGAGATGACCATTTGCATGTGCCAATTGGCAAAGTGATTTCACGTACCAGCATTTGCTTGCTGGATGAGAAAGGCCTGCCTGTGCCACGTGGCGCTATTGGCGAAATCTGCATTGCTGGTGCTGGGGTTGGCAATGGCTATCATCAGCGGGATGAACTCACGTCTAAGACTTTTATTGATCATCCGTATCTACCGCAGACCAAGCTATATCGCACTGGCGATTTGGGCGTAGAGAACAGAAACGGCGAACTTCGCTTTATTGGCCGCAAGGATTTTCAGCTCAAAATCAATGGCTTCCGCATAGAGCCTGGTGAAATTGAAGCCGGATTGCGGCGTTGTGGCTGCGCCCTTGCAGCTGTTATTGGCTGGCGAGACCAGCTGGTGGCATTTGTGCAAGGGGGCGATGAGCCTGACAATTTGCAAGCGGCGCTAAAGCAGTTTCTGCCCACCTATATGGTGCCGTCGATGATCATTCACCTTGACCAGTTGCCGCTAAATGCCAGCGGGAAGATTGATCGCAAGGCCCTGCCCGACCCGGCTGACTTTATGGCAAGCAACGCGGTGAACCAAGCCAGCCCGCGCGATGACACCGAGATGAAGCTTTATCGCATTTGGAAGAATATTTTGCTGCATCCGACCATTGGCATTCGCGATAATTTCTTTGCCATTGGCGGTAGCTCCATTTCCGCGATCAAAATGGTGCACCAGATCAAGGAAAGTTTTGGCGTGCAGTTGGCGCTGAAGAGCATCATCACCAGCCCGACCATTGAAGAGTTAGGCGCAATGCTGCGTGGCGATGCGGCGGAGCGGCAGGATGAAGATCATTTAATCACCCTGCAACCGGGCGATGGGTCGACCAATGTGGTGTGCGTGCACCCCGCGGGCGGCACGGCATTTTGCTATCTGTCTCTGGCCAAAACTCTAGACGAAAATATCGGCGTTTATGGCCTGCAATCTATGGGTTTGAACGCCAATGAAGTGGCCTGCACGTCCGTTGAGGATATGGCGGCGCATTATCTCCCTTTAATCGAGCCCTTGATGGATCGACCGATGGTGATCACCGGGCTGTCCTTCGGCGGTTTGGTCGCGCACGAGATGGGTCGCTTGCTGAGCGCCCGGGGCAAGCAAGACATTTCGGTGGTGTTGCTTGATACCCAAGGCACCCATGACGTTGAAGCGCGCCGAATGATTGATGTGGTGGATTTACCCGAATTCCGCGACAAGTTGGTGCGATTTAACGGCACCTATCCTGGCATTGATGACGCTCAGATCGAGCGTTACTTCAATGTCTATAATCAAAACCGCTTGGCCGTGCGTGATTATGAAGTTCCGGTGAGCGGTGCGCGGATGGCATTTATCCAAGCGCGCAGTGATCTGCCCCGCCCATTTTTGCATGAAACACGCGCCTATTGGCGCAGCCGCACTGACGGCGAATTTTCTGTGAAATTGGTGCGAGGAGATCATTGGGAAATGCTGGAAAGTGACGAGCTCAAGATCGTGAAAAATGTGATGTTGAAAGAGTTGGATGCCATCGCCCCGGCATCTGAACTGGAGGTGGCTAATGGATAAACTCAACTCACTTGCTGAGCGTTTTTGCAAGATCGTCAAAAACTTTCCTGACCACATTGCCGTGGAGGATGGATCGACCAAACTAACTTATCGAGCGCTCGATAAGCTAAGCGATCAGTTTGCCCATGGGCTCGGCGTCAAGAAGATTGAAGTTGGCGCAATTGTAGGGCTGATGTTGCCTCGGTCTTGGGAGCAAATTGTCGCCATCTTGGGCATTGTTAAAGCTGGTGCTGTGGCCGCGCCGCTAGACCGCCAAAGCCCCAAAAGTCGCATCAAGGAGATGGCAGAAGATATCGGCTGCGCCCTCATTCTGGCCCGCGACAAATCAACGAAGATTGGCGGGCAGCGCTGTGCTGTTTTTTCAAGCATTTTAGATGCGGGCAAGAAGAGTAAATTCAAAGCTCATGAGCGTTCAAAAGAAGCGCTTAGCTTTGTGTTTTTCACGTCAGGTTCGACCGGCAAGCCGAAAGCTGTTTTGGTGCCGGAACGCGGTGTTCTGCGGCTGGGCATGCAAGGCTATATTCCCTTGGATGAAAATGTGCGTGTGGGACACATCTCTAATCCATCATTTGATGCGATAAATTTTGATATTTGGGCGCCTTTACTGAACGGTGGGACTTGCGTTGTTTTCCCTGACGGCGCGTTTGATGATTTCGGCACTTTTTCAGCGCAACTCGCCGCCCAAAAAATCGACACCATGTTTATGACAGTAGCGCTGTTTAACGCGATTGTTGGCGAGCAGGAGCACTGCTTTGCGAACCTATCGTCCTTGTTGATTGGCGGCGAGCAAATCAACACGCAAACGGTTCTGAAATGGTATAAAACCAACTCGAAAAGCGATTGCACAATTTACAATGTGTATGGCCCCACCGAGTGCGCGACGTTCTCGCTGAACTATCCTATTCCTCGCAATGAAAAAGCCGCAAATGCGCCGATTGGGCGGCCACTTCCGGGCACGAAACTCGCCATTGTCGATGCTGATTTACATATGTTAGAGGACGGCCAAAAAGGTGAGTTGCTTATTTCAGGTGACGCGGTGGCGCTCGGCTATCATGAGCGGCAGGAGCTGAATGATCAGGCCTTTGTGAAGCTGAACGGCAAGTTGCATTATCGCACCGGTGACCTGGTCCAACGCAACGCTGACGGCACGATCAGCTATGTCGGGCGCATTGGGCGACAGGTTAAGATTCGCGGTTTTCGAGTGGAACCGGGCGAAATAGAGACCATTTTGAACCGCCACCACGCGATTGAAAATGCGCATGTATTGGCGGCAAAATCCACTTCTGGCACGCTTGAACTGCATGCTTTTGTGGTGCCTGCTGATGAAGTTACCATTGAGAGCCTTTACGCCTATCTGCAGGAGCATTTGCCTACATACATGGCGCCGCATCATTTTTATCGCCTGACGCATTTGCCAACTAATGCCAATGGTAAGATCGATCAAGATGCGTTGTTGGATGGCAGCCATCCGCGTTGGCAACGGGCAAGTTCTGCCGTGGACCTCACGCCTGAGGTCAAGGCGCTGCGCGACATCGCCGATGTTGTGTTGGAACAGCCAGATTTGGATGACACAATTACGTTTTTGAACGCGGGTGGCGATAGCCTGTCGGCATTGCGATTCAAGCATCAAGTTGCGCGTGAACTCAATCTCTCACTTTCGATTGCAGACATTTTATCGCTACCGTTGAAGGATTTGCATGACAAATCCACTCCCATCGAGGATGCTTCACTGGTATTCAGACAGCCTCAAAACGGCACAAGCCCAGCGACAAGTGAGCAAAAACGGCTTTGGCTGGATGCGCAGCGCTATCCCGACTCACGGGCATATTCTGTGCCGCTGGTGTTTAAAATTGCAGGTCCAGTTGATGCAGAAAAACTAGAACACGCTTTCAATTCTCTTTTTAGACACCATGCTTCATTTCGCACGGCATATCGTGAGGTTGACGGTGAATTGATGCAGGTGGTGCTTGAGGAAAGCGCTTGCACGTTTGAATCGTTTCGGGCTGGGAAATATAAAGCGAAGGATTGGGAAGGCTTTGCCAAAGAACTATTTGGGCAAAATTTCGATTTGAGTGAGCCTTCGCTTTGCCGTGCCTGTTGGTTGCCATTTAATGGGCATGAAGGCGTTTTGCTGATCAATGCGCATCACATCCTATTGGACGGTTGGTCACTCGACTTGATGTTGCAGCAGCTTTCCTTCCTGTATAGCGGCGAATTGCTGCCAGAAGATGCTGGCCCTGAAATGGGGCAATTTGCATTCTGGCAGCGTGAGCACTATTCGACCGGCGCATATTTGGCCAAGCGCAAAGCGCTTTGTGATCTGTGGCTCGACGATGACAGCTCGTATGCTCCACTGCCCGCACAATGTGCATCCGATGACCAGGCGGCGTTTGTTACGCGAAAGTCTTTCGGGTCTAAGGCTGGGCAGATTGTGCGGCGTTGCGCTGCAACCTACAATGTGACCCCTTTTAACCTATATTTAGCGGCCTTCTCGCTGGCCTACGCCCATATCACCGGCCAACAGACGTTTAAGTTGGCAACGCCAGTAAGCAACCGATCAAATCCAACTTTTGCCAATACGATCGGCATGATGGCCAACACCATGTTGCTGCCCGTTCATCTGGCGCCCGAACAGTCATTGCGTGACGTATTTGGAGCAAATTGGGCAAGTTGGGCGGAATTGTTGCAGTTTGATGATGTTGCCTTTGAGCATTTCATTGAAGATATAGCAGAAGCTGGCCGCGCTGACGCAGGCCGATTTGATGCGATGTTTGTGTTGGAAAACACGGATTATGACCAACTTCAGCTGGCCCAGTGCAGAACACGCTTTGAAACACCCTCTCATGTGGATGGCAAGGCGCCGATCACGGCCTTTGTTTTGGAAACCGCTGATGGGCCAGAGCTGATTGTTGAAGCTCAGTCGCGGTATTTTACGCAGGACGATATTGATCGACTTTGCGACAGCTTTGCCAAAGCGCTTTACGGGTTGGCCGAATTAGACGCGCCGATAGAGCAATTTACACTGCCGCTCATTGATGAACTGTCTGCACCGAACACAGACGTTACGCCAAAAACTGTTGCTGAAATGTTGCGAGAACAAGCGGCGCTGACGCCTTCTACAATTGCCGTTGTGGATGGGTATCACTGGCTGAGCTATCGCGCCCTCATCCAGCATTCATGGAAATTGATTGATGAGCTGAACGCTCAACTAGGCGATCGTAAAGCTGGCGATGTGATCGGTGTTTATATTCAACCGTCGCGTGAACATATCGTTTCATTGATCGCGTTGGCGCAAATGAACATTACCATTTTGCCACTCGATCCCAGCTATCCGGACGATATGCTGCAACGCATTGTTGAGAAAGCAAAGCCGACGCTCATTCTCACCCATCCCAAAGCTGAACCCCGCAGTTTTGCCGGTGTGGACGTCTATGAAGTCAACCTCAACCAGCCTTCGCAAAACAAACCCGCCTCACATGAGGGCAAAAACCCGCTTTATCTGCTTTACACATCTGGTTCGACAGGCGAACCGAAGGGTGTTTATGTGCCCGATGATGCATTATGCAATCTGCTTCAATGGCAAAAGCGGGAAGGCACATTGGCGAAAGCTGCTATCACTCAGCAATTCTCCAAACTGTCATTCGATGTAAGTTTTCAAGAGATTTTCACTACGCTCACAACGGGTGGCACCTTCCACATCATCGAACCTGAATTGAGGCAAGATCCAGCGATCTTGTTGGAAGAAATGCGCGACAATCGCATTGAACGCATTTTCCTGCCCTTTGTTGCCCTGAAGCTTTTGGCTGAAACCGCGCTTCGCGCCGGGATCATTTTGCCTTATCTGAAAGAAGTCGTTTCAGCAGGAGAAGAGCTGGTGAGTACGCCGGCGCTGAAAACCTGGTTCAAGAAATTGCCGCAAGCCCGGCTGATCAATCATTATGGGCCGAGCGAAACCCATGTGGTGAGTGCCTATAATCTGCCCGAAGATGTGGATCAATGGCCCGACAGCGCACCAATTGGACGTCCGATTTCCAATGTTTCTTTCCGCATTACAAATGCCCAAGACAGCGAAGACGGGTCTGGTGAGCTACTGGTTTCTGGTGATTTTGTACGCCCCTGTTATGTCGATGACGAGGACAACCAAAAAGCATTTGAAACAGATTTAGACGGTCGTGTATGGTACAAAACGGGAGATCGCGTTGCGGTGACCCGCAATTATCATTTTGCTTATCGTGGCCGTTTGGACAATCAAATCAAATTGTCCGGACATCGCATTGAACTGCAGCAGATTGAGGCAGTGCTAAACCGTATATCGGGTATCGCCCTGGCCATCGTTGTTCAAATATCTGACAATGAACTGACCTGCTTTTACGAGCCAAATGGTACATTACCTGCACTGAACAAGGTGAACGCGCATCTATCTCGCCACCTGCCGGATTATGTGCGGATAAATAGCTTGGTGCCGATGGATAGCTGGCCCAAAACACCCAGTGGGAAAATAGACCGCAAAAAACTGAAGCTGCAAAAAGCTTCCATCGAGCAACTTGGGGCAAACGACGCGAGGGAAACGTGGTCGAACCAGACAGAGCAACAGCTTGCTGATCTCTTTCGCGACATTATTCATCGTGAAATTCGACCGGAGCAAAGCTTCTTTGATGCGGGGGCGACAAGTTTAGACCTCATTCGCTATCGGGATGCCTGCCAATCAGCATTAGGCATTAGCCTGCCGGTTGCATTGCTTTTCCAGTATAGCAGCATTGAAAAGCTGGCACGGCATTTGGGACCGCAACAGGAAGCGCAAAGCGCACCGGAACCCAAGCAACGCACCAACCATGAGAAAATGGCAATTGTTGGCATATCGATTAGTGTTGCGGGCGCGGAAAACTATGAATCGTTCACCGATTTGGTGGTGAATAATCGCACCGGTATTGAACGATTTAATGCGGAGAACGGCAAGGTTGGTGCCCGCAGTCAGCTCAAAAATATGATGGGTTTTGATCCTGCTTATTTTGGCATTTCCAAACCCGAAGCCAAGCTGATGGATCCGCAGCAGCGTCACCTGCTTATGGGGGCAGTGCATTGTTTGCAGGACGCGGGTGTAAATCCCCAACGAGTGCAGGAACGCATCGGCGTGATGGCAAGTGCAGGTGAAAACACATATTTTCAAGATGCATTGCGCGGTGAGTATGCTGCGGACTTGCCTGATAGTTTTCAAATGGCCCTGCACCACGACAAGGACTTTTTAGGCTCAAAAATCGCCTATCGCTTGGGGCTAACCGGTCCGGCAATTGCGGTGCAGGCAGCCTGCGGCAGTTCATTGATTGGTTTACACATGGCCGCAGGCATGTTGCGCAACAATGATGCGGACATGATGCTGGTGGGTGGCTGCCTAATCGATGCCACTTTGCAAGACGGCTATAGCTATCGACCGCAGCATATTTTCTCAAAAGACGGGTTTTGTCGACCGTTTGACCAAGATGCCTCGGGGACTATTGGGGCCAGCGGATATGGATTTGTTTTGCTCAAGCCTTTGTCAAAGGCGATTGCCGACGGGCATAAAATCTATGCCGTGCTTGAGGGTTCGGCGATCAATAATGATGGCCACGACAAAATGAGTTACACCGCACCTTCGGTGAAAGGACAAGCGTCCGTATTGAAGTTGGCGCTTATGGATGCAGGGCTGCAACCAGATGATGTGTCGTTGATTGAAGCCCACGGCACAGGCACGGCTTTGGGTGACCCGATTGAAATTGAGGCGCTGCGACAGGCGTATGGCCCGCGCAAAACCCAGCTCGCTGTGAGTTCATTGAAAAGCCAAATCGGCCATATGGGCGCTGCGGCGGGTTTGGTCGGGCTCATTCGGGCCATCGTTGCATTGCAAACGAAAAAGCTGCCGCCAAATCTAAACTTTAAACGATTGAACCCGGAGATCGACTTCGGTGACATGCCTTTGGTTTTCCCCGCGCGGAGTGAAGCCTGGAAAACTGATGTGCTAAAGCGCGCCGCAGTGAGCAGCTTTGGGATTGGGGGCACAAATGCCCATGCCATTATTGGTGAACCAGCCCCCTACCCAGAAATGACAAAAGATGTGCCACAAGCACTTTTGCTTTCAGCTCACAGCGCAACAAGTCTGCAGAAATGGGCGGCGCAGATTGCAGATTATTTAACTGCGCACCCCAACCGCCTCAATGACGCACTCCAATTCTTGCAATCTGGCACCCCGCATTTGCCTTATCGCACCGGGTTCCTGGTGACTGATGTCGCAAACGCCATTGAACAGTTGCGCGAAGTGACTGGCGGGAAGAAGGCGCACAGCCAAGCCCAAGTGTTTCTGCGTGATGACAATATGGAGGACGCGCTGACCGCTTGGCTTGACGGGGCAATGCTGGACATTGAACATGTCGTAGCGCCACGACCTGACGGCTTTCCACTTTATCCTTTTGACCTGCAACATTATGAGCTGTCGCGAAAGGCTGCGACATCGCCGGCAACAGGTTTTCAAGACATTGAACGCCTTAAGTCGGAACAATGGCTGCATGTACCTACATGGCAAAATTGCGGACGAGTTAGTCAAATTGGCACCCGCCGCGCGCTTGGCATTGTTTTGCATGCGGACGCTTTGACGCCAGAGGAAAAGCGGTGTTTTGAGCAGGCCTATCCAAAGGTCATTTTCGTAAAACATGGCGAAAAATTTGCGCAAACCGACACAAACGAATTCATTGCGTCTCTCTCGAGCGAAGATTTCTCCTGCATCGGTGCAAAGGCAAATGCGGACGCGCATTCACAAGTCGATATTATTCATTTCTCGCCAGCACAAATGGTACATGAGCTAACCACTCACAATCTGGACTTGGCCCAAACCTATTGTTTGGATGCCATACCACCTATTTTAGCTTTGGCCGACCAGCTTAATGGAACAGATCTACGGGTTATTTGTGTTTCCAAAGAAGGTTCAGACTTATCGGGGCAGATCAACGCGCCGCTTTCTGGGCTGCTGGCCGGTGCCCAAACTGTGCTTTCATCTGAGCGTGACTTAAAGAGCTGTTGGATTGATCTAGAAGCGAACGATCTAAACGGTTTCGCGCCTATCTTGATGGATGACGGCCTGACGCCTGGTCGATATGGCCTGCGCTATGGGTCGTTGTGGGCGAGGCAAAGGACTGCCGCACCTGCACCGATGCGGTCAGAACATCGCGGAACCGCGCAACAGACCTATTTGGTCATCGGAGCCAATGGCGGCATTGGGCGCAATATTTGTCGTGAGCTTTTGTCGGATGAAAATGTGCATTTGGAGATCACAACACGAAGCGGCGATGTGCCGGGTGACCTTTTAGAATTCGCCGATCGAATAAATGCGCATCAGCTCGACCTCACAGATATGGAAGCAACTTTGCCTCAACTCGATCAAAAAGAGATTGCAGGTGTTGTCTTTGCGGCAGGTGTGGCTTCAGGTGCGATGCTAACCCATCGTGATTCAGAGGAGATGCGCAGCTTAAACAGTGTGAAAATTCAAGGGCTTTTGAAACTTGAACGCTGGATTGAAACTCATCAGCCAAAGCGGGTGATCTATTGCTCCTCCATGAGTTCGGAATTTGGCGGCATTGGCCAGCTCGATTATGCTGCAACCAACGGATTGATGGATAGCTTTGCTTTTTGGGTTAATCCTCAATCGCCGCATACAATCCGAACCACCATCAATTGGGATATTTGGCGCGAAAGTGGCATGGCGATTTCGGCCCTGCATCACGATGTAACTCACCAACAGCATTTGGCCTTTGGGTTGAGTGACCAAGAGGGCAGAGACATTTTCAAGCGGTGTCTTAACACCACTCGCCCTCAAATCATGGTGTCAACTGTTGCGCTGGAGCACGCGAAACGCTTTTACTCACCCGCGTCGACAACAGAAAACAGAGCGACCGACGCCCATGATGATCCGGCAATATTTGTTGTTGAGGCGATTGCGCACCTTGTTGGTGCCGATCAGGTCGAGGCCTCGCAACGCTTGGATGAGTTGGGGCTCGACTCGCTCGCCACTCTTGATTTGATTGACGACATCAAATCAAAATTTGATGTTGCGCTGTCATTGTCGGATTTACCGCCCTCTTTACAGGTGTCGGCGTTGATCAACTTGATCAACGAAAAAAGCCATAAGCCAGACATCGCAGCCATATTGCAGACAATCCTGGCTGAACTGTTAGGCAGCGATGATTTTTCAGTGTCCAACTCATTTGGCGAACTGGGCTTGGACTCGTTGATGGCGCTCGATATGATTGACGAAATCAAGAAGCGTTTCGGCATTCAATTGCCCCTCTCCGCATTTCATGATGAGGCAACACTGAATGATGTTGTTCAATATGTCGTCGAGGATATTGAAAACCGACACGAGGCACCCGATGCCATGCAACAGGCAGTAACGGTAGATTGTTGGCAAAAGGGAAATGGCACCAAAAGCATCTGTTTTGTCCATCCTGTCGGCGGTGAAACAGCCTCCTATCGTGCAATTTTCCAAAGATTGCCCAAGTCCATTTCTGTGTTTGCCATATCTGATCCCAATTTGCGCCAAGAACCGGGCCAGAGCTTTGGCATTAAAAGCCGGGCAAAGGCCTATTTACAAGCACTTGATGAAAAAACCGGCGGCGAACGCAGTCAGTTAGAGCTTGTTGGTTGGTCGTTTGGCGGCTGGGTGGCACAAGAAATGTGTCGACTTGCGGAACAAGAAGAACATGCCATCGGCTATCTTACAATGATCGACCCGCCCGAACCCGATTGTGGCACCCAAGTCAGCGTTCACTCGAAAGAGGATATTCAAGAGGCATTTCTCTACGATTTGGCACCGCGCTTGAAGCATACGCACGACGATCGAGTTTCTTTGAAAAGCCAAATTGCGCCGGAACTGCAGGTGCATCTGGATAATCTTGTGCGCTGCTGCCAGCTGAATATGGCAGCCATGCGCGACCATTCGCCGGGCGAGCTTGAACAAACCAAGGTGCATCTATTCATCGCCAATGATGTCGCCGAAGGATTGCTGGTGAACCCAATTCAGCCAACAGAACACGTGCAAAAATGGAAGGAACGCTTGGCCAAAATAACGCACGGTGCCGTGCTGCAGGCAGATCATTATTCGATCATGCAATCACCGAATATCGAGCAGATCATAGATCAGTTCTTTTCAGATCAAAGCCAGCCCATTAGAGTGCCGAGCTGATAATGGGGGAAACGCGACCACTTCATCCAAAAGCAAGGCTTGCAGATTTGGTGGTGCGGCTGGTTCTGGGGAGGACATCAACCACAATGATCAGGAGAATTTTGGCAGGCATCGCCCTGGTGTTTTTTGTGGCCGCATCAGCGCAGGCGCAACACACATTGCGCGTGGCTTATGATGCGGATCCGGTTTCGCTTGATCCATATGAGCAGCTTTCTGGCGGCACATTGCAATTGTCCCACCTTATTTTCGATCCCTTGGTGCGTTGGACACAGGACCATCAGTTTGAGGCACGGTTAGCAGAAAGATGGGAATATTTGGATGATCGCACAATGCGGTTCTATTTGCGCAAAAATATTGTTTTTCATAGCGGCAATGAGCTTACCGCAAACGATGTGGAGTGGACCTTCAACCGCTTGAAAAAAAGCGGTGATTTCAAAGCTATTTTTGAACCGTTCAAATCCATAGAAGTGGTCAACGATCATGTGTTTGATGTGCGGATGGATCAACCCTACCCGCTTGTTCTTCATTCTATGACCTATCTGTTTCCCATGGACCGAGCGTTTTATTCAGGCAAAACCGCAGATGGCAAAGACAAAGCCGAGATTGTGAAACATGGCAATAGTTTCTCCTCCCGCAATGCGTCAGGCACCGGACCGTTTACTGTGACCGAGCGCGAACAAGGTGTGCGAAGTGTTTTTGCGCGATTTGATGATTATTGGGACGATGCCAGCATGGGGAATGCGGGCAATGTTGACCAAATCATTTTGACACCCATCAAAGAGGATTCCACGCGCCTTGCCGCCCTGCTCTCAGGCGCAGTGGACTTTATTGCCCCAGTGGCACCTTCCAACCTGCAAAATGTTGCGGAACACCCCGAAACGAAGCTGATCACGATGCCGGGCACGCGCGCGATCACGTTCCAACTCAATATGGGCCGTGTGCCTGCATTCAGAAATGTAAGAGTTCGGCAGGCTGTTGATTATGCCATTAACAATGCGGGGATTGTTGATCGAATTATGCACGGTTTTGCGACGGTGAGCGCGCAGATGAGTCCGGCAGGCTATCCCGGCCATATCGAGGAATTGGTACCGCGATTTGACGTTGAAAAAGCTAAGCAACTTATGGCTGATGCCGGTTATGCCGATGGATTGGACGTCACCATGCTGGCGCCGCACAACCGCTATGTGAATGATGAACGTATTGCCCAAGCTGTGGCGCTGATGCTGAGCAAAATCAATATAAATGTTGACCTGCAAACCATCCCCAAAGCGCAATATTGGACCCAATATGATGCGCGGGCCGCAGATATGATGATGATTGGCTGGCATTCTGACACTGAGGACAGCGCCAATTTCCATCAATTTCTTACGGCATGTCCGAACGAGGAAACCGGGCAAGGCCGATATAACTCGTCTGGCTATTGCAATCCCTATGCTGACGAGCTGATGCGGCGCGCTAATTCCGAGATGGATAAAGACGAACGCACCAAGTTGCTGCGGCAGCTGGAACAGATCTTGTTCGATGATGCAGCTTTTGTCCCGCTACATTGGCAAAATTTGGCTTGGGGCGTGCGCGAGGGCATTTTGGCTGAGGATATCGTGAATGCACAAAATGCTCCCTATTTTGGCGACCTTGTGATGGAGCCAAACTAATGCCAACTCCTAATTTTCAACATATCGCGCGACGGCGCCAAAGCATTTCAAACTAGTATGATTATCTATTTAGCAAAACGTTTTTTCCAGGCGATATTGGTGCTGGTGGTCATTTCACTGATCGGATTCGCCGTGCAAGATAGTCTGTCGCCGCAACAGGCCGTTGGTGCGATCCAAACGGCGCAAAATATTGAAGAAACGGGTTTTGCCGAGAGATATTTCCACTTTTTGTCCGGCGTAGTGCAAGGCGATTTAGGCACCAGCTATTTTTTCAAAGAGCCCGCGCTCGAGGTGATTTTAAAAAAGATGCCTGCCACGCTTGAGTTGATGTTCGCCGCCGCCCTAATTGTTGCGGCACTGTCGGTGCCATTTGGGGTTTTCACCGCTCTTTATCCAAACCATATGTTGAGCCGGTTTATATTGAGCGCCTCAATTTTGGGGCTTTCAATTCCGGTTTTCGTGACGGGGATTTTGCTTATTTATCTTTTCTCAGTCGAATGGAGTGTGCTGCCCTCGTTCGGACGTGGCCAGATTGTCCCTATTGTTGGATATTGGGAGACCAACTTCGCCTCACTTGATGGGCTTAAGCACATCATCTTGCCGGCACTGGCGTTGGCGTCAATCATGTTGCCGTTGTTCATACGTCTTATCCGCGCTGAAATGCGTCAGGTCCTCAAAAGCGAATATGTAAAATATGCGCGCGCCCGTGGCCTTTCGCCTTTCCGCATTTATTTTGTACATGCACTTAAAAACACACTTTTGCCTGTGGTCACGGTGGGTGGCATTCAAATTGGCACCCTTGTGGCTTACACGATTTTAGCGGAGACCATTTTCCAATGGCCAGGTATGGGGTTCATGTTTCTTGAGGCGGTCAATCGCGGAGATGCGCCTCTGATTGTGGCTTATTTGATGGTCGTGGGTGCAATCTTCGTCGTGATCAATACCCTTGTTGATGTGCTTTACGGCCTGATAAACCCAACAATAGATATGGCGAGGATGGGCGCGTGAGCGATCAGAATATGCCGGCCTATGCCAGAGTGTTCACAAGCAATTTGTCGCTCAATTTGCGGCACAACCCCGTCGCGTTTATCTCACTTGCCATTTTCCTCTTGCTGTTTTTGCTCGCCCTCTTCGCGCCGCTTATTGCGCCATACAATCCGTTTGATACGACGCAAATTGATATTTTAGACAGTGAACTGCCTCCGTTTTGGGCCGAGCAATCGGACCCTTCCTTTTTGTTTGGCACAGATGGTCAAGGGCGCGACATGTGGTCGATTATGCTTTATGGGCTGCGCCTCTCTCTAATGATTGGCATTGGTGCGGTGGTGGTGCAAACGCTGCTCGGGGTAAGCATTGGCTTGATCAGCGGCTATGTGGGCGGTCGGTTGGATAGTTTGCTGATGCGATTGGCCGACATTCAATTGTCTTTTTCGACCTTGATGGTCGCCATCGTGTTTTTGGCGGTGACCCAAGTTGTGGGTGGTCGTGCCTTTTTTGCTCAATATGCCCCTGTGTTGCTGATCACCATCATCGGCCTGGCGGAATGGCCGCAATATGCGCGCACGGTGCGCGCCACAGTGCTGGCGGAGAAACAAAAGGAATATGTGGATGCCGCACGCATCATGGGGTTTGGCCCTCTGCGGATCATGGTGCGCCACATTTTGCCGAACTCGCTATCATCAATTTTCGTTATCTCTACAATTCAAATCGCCAATGCGATTATTGCGGAAGCATCTCTCAGCTTCTTGGGCTTGGGGATGCCGATCGCCTATCCGTCACTTGGCTCTTTGATCTCAAGCGGCTTTGATTATCTTTTCTCGGGCAGTTGGTGGATCACAACCTTGCCGGCCGCGCTGCTCGTGGTACTGATACTTGTTGTGAACCTTTTGGGTGATTGGCTTCGCGATACAATCGGTCCCCGCATTCTGCAGGGAGCTCGCTAATGGCGCTTTTATCTGTTCAAGACTTGAGTGTGAAGTTTGGAGGCGAGTTTGGCGCTGTCTCTGCGGTCAAAAATGTTTCTTTTGACCTTCATCGCGGGGAGCGGCTGGGCATCGTCGGAGAATCTGGAGCGGGCAAATCAATTACCGGCTTCGCTTTGATGAACTTACTGAGCGCTCCCGGCTTTATCAATCGTGGCAAGGTTTTGTTTGATGGCAAAGACATTGTGCGCATGAGCGAGCGCCAATTGCGCAAGGTGCGTGGCAACCGCATGGCCATGATTTTTCAAGATCCATTAGTGACGCTCAATCCAGTTTTGACCATTGGTCAGCAAATGATTGAAACACTTCTGGCTCATCGACGTTTGCGACGTGATGAGGCCGAGTTCATCGCCATTCAGAAATTGCGCGAAGTCTATATATCGTCGCCCGAAATGCGCATGTCGCAATATCCGCATGAGCTTTCGGGTGGGATGCGTCAACGCGTGATCATAGCCATTGCGCTATTGCTTGATCCTGATTTGATCATTGCCGACGAACCCACGACCGCACTCGACGTGACCACGCAGGCCGACATTCTGGAACTATTGCTGCATTTGTGCATGTCGAACAATGTTAGCCTTATCCTCATTACACATGATCTCGGGGTTGTTTGTCAGCTTACAGAACGCATTATGGTTATGTATGCGGGGGAAGTTGTTGAAACCGGCAAAACCCGCGAAGTGATCAACGACCCGCAACATCCCTACACACAGGGATTAATCTCAGCACTGCCGCAACAGACTTTGCCGGGTCATACGCTCAAATCGATTAAGGGTTATATGCCGTCGCTTTTGTCGATGCCTTCGGGGTGTCCGTTCCATCCGCGTTGCGCGTACGCCCTTGATGAATGCCGGGAGCACCGCCCCAAACTTGTGCATTATCGCGATGCATCGGTGGCTTGCCATGAGGTCAATCGTCTGCATCAAGAAACCTTAGCGGAATGAGGACATCACAATAATGAATGCTCACACCCCGCTGGTGGACATAAAAAACCTTCACATGCATTTCGAAACCAAAACGCGTGCTTTTGATGCCTCATCACTTTGGCGGGGCAAGCGGTTTGTTCATGCGGTCAATGATGTCTCATTTTCGATTGAGAAAGGGGAAGCCTTTTGCCTGGTTGGGGAATCGGGGTGCGGAAAATCCACCATCGCGCGACTAATCACTGGGCTAGAGCGCCCGACATCGGGTGAAATCCATTTTGCGGGGCAACGCGTTGATCAACTTTCGCGTGCCAAGCAACGGCCGCTGCGCAAACGCATGCAGATGATTTTCCAAAATCCATATGCATCCCTCAACCCGCGCATGACTGTTGAGCAGGCTCTTGTGGAGCCATTGAAGCATCATTTTCCCGATTACTCCGTGCAAGATATTCAGCAGCGCAAGGTGGATATTATGCGGGCTGTTGGGATTGATCAGACATGGAGCGACCGATATCCGGATGCATTTTCAGGTGGTCAGCGCCAGCGCATCGCAATTGCACGCGCCCTCACCGTTGACCCTGAATTCATGATCGCTGATGAGCCTATCTCGGCGTTAGATGCTTCAATTCAAGCGCAAATTCTAAATCTTATGCTTGAAGCGCGTGAAGAACGCGGCATAACATATTTGTTTATTGCGCATGATTTAAATGTGGTTCAGCATTTTGCGACGCGTGTCGCTGTTCTCTATTTGGGGTCTATTTGTGAAATTTCGAGCACCCGTTCACTTTTTGAACATCCGAAACACCCATATACACGGGCGCTCCTTTCTGCCATTCCGCAACTCAAGGATGATAAACCGAAACATGTTCGCTTGCGCGGTGAAATCCCGACGCCGTTTGCGCCCCCTAAAGGATGCCCGTTTGAGAGCCGCTGCGTTTTTGCCAACAATCGATGCCGGCATGAACGCCCTCGCCAAATGCGCCAACCAGATGGGAGCACGGTAGCGTGTCACGGCGTTGAGGAAAATCGTTTGGATGACTAACCACCCACACATTACTGAGATGGATTAAAGCGTTGGACCTTGTTTGGCTCAAAGATTTTGAAGCGCTCACCGTGCAGAAAAGCTTTTCGCGGGCGGCAGAGGTGCGCAATGTCAGCCAACCCGCGTTTTCACGCCGTATCCGTGCGCTTGAAGATGAAGTGGGCGTAAAGCTTATCGATCGTCAAACATTACCGCTATCCTTGACCCCCGCAGGTCAAGTTTTTCTGTCACAAGCCAAAATCATCTTAGAGACATTTTCAGAGACCGTTGAGCGTTGCCAAACCATTGATGCGGCGAATGAAAACCAAATCCGCTTCGCGACCACACAATCGCTTTATCTCACCCATTACAAAACCCACATCGCCCCATTGGTGGATCAGGTGGGGCTGGACGTTGATCTGAACTCTTCTGCGTGGGAGGCGAGCAAATTCGTGACCGCCTTGCAGCAGAATTATTGCGACATCATTTTGACCTATTGGCATCCGAATATGGATTTTCTGGCGCCACTTGAGGTGGCTCAGTGCGACTATATTACTTTGTCGACGGATCGCTTGCTGCCAGTGACCGGGATTGAGAATAATGTGCCGCTCTTTTGCCTGGAAAAAGGCAAAAATAGCTCCCTTCCCCTGTTGGGCTATGGCAACACCTCTTCTCTTCGTCCGGTGGTGGATGGGATATTATCACGAGAGATTCACCCAAAGAGTGTATTTATCGTGAGCAAAAACGCATTGGCGGTGTCGATTAAAGCGATGATTTTAAAAGGGTTTGGCTTTGGCTGGTTGCCCTTTGACCTCTGCCAAGAGGACCTTGAAACAGGCAAATTGCATCAAATGGGGGATGCGCGACTTACTGAGAAGCTGGAAATCAGGCTTTATAAGAAAAAAGACAATGACAAACCAACACTGCAACGCTTATGGCGCGAGATTGAGAGCCACGCGTAAAAACCGTTGCAGGCGGGTAACTGCGTGCGCCCCAAATTCGATGTCACGCAGACAAGATTGCGCTCGACAACCACGAAATTGGTCTGGCTGTGCGACCATAAGGCACACAAAAACATACTGTTTAGGGTTTTATCATGCGCATAATCGGTTAGGGTTCTCGTATTAAGTGCGTTCTATTATCTCAAAATCCACCATCATCAATTTGTAATTGATGTGACAGGAAAACAAATGCTCAACTCATTGCGAATTAACAATTTTGCGCTGGTTTTGGCGGTCATCGTTACGGCCGTACTTGGCGGCTGCGCTGCTGACCGCGCCAATCGATCTGGCTATTCCATCGAAATGAGCAGCAACGCAATTGTCCCGCACATTGAGAATGCACGCATTTGGGCCGATGACCCGAAAATCGCAAGTGGCGGCCTATGGTCACCAAGCGCCCTCAAGGACATTAATGCCCCGATTAGCATGTTGACCTTGTCTGGTGGCGGTGCGGAAGGTGCATTTGGCGCGGGCTTTTTGAAGGGGTGGAGCCAAACAGGCACACGGCCGCAGTTTAGTGTCGTCAGTGGCACGAGCGCAGGCGCTTTGCTCGCCCCATTTGCTTTTCTTGGCCCTAAATATGATCACGTCTTGGCGCAAATCTTTACCCAAGAACGCACCAGCAAACTTGTGCGCGTCGCCGGATTGTCGGCCATTTTTGGCACAAGCGTGTTTAGCGCCGAGCCGCTGGAGAAGATGGTGGCGCACTATGTGACACCGGAACTCATTCAAGAAATTGCCAAAGAACATGCCAAGGGCCGCAGGCTCTATGTCATCACCACAAATATCGACACGCAGCGCACGGCCATATGGAACATGGGCGCCATTGCCTCGGCAAAAACGCCAGCCGCATTGGGCCTGTTCCGCAAGGTCCTTTTGGCATCAGCCAGCGTACCTGGGGTGTTGCCGCCGCAATATATTGAAGTCTCGCATAACGGACAATCCTTTAGGGAAATGCATTTGGATGGCGGCGTCACGGCAAACATCATGTTGCTGCCGGAAGCTATTTTGCAAACCGGCCATTATCGCAGGCTCGCCTCAAAACCCACGCTTTATTTGTTGTTTAATGGTAAGATCGGTCATGAATATAAACTCGTGAAGCCGCAAACCATTAGCATTTTGGAGCGATCATTTGGCACCGCGATCAAAGCGAGTTCGCGTCAAAGCATTATTGCGGCACGCCAATTCGCGAAATCGCAGGGGTGGAACCTCAAAATCGCCGCGCTGGCCACCGACTTTGAATCGCCCTTGAATGAAGTTGAGCTAAATGAGCAAGAGCTGACCGCACTGTTCGATGAAGGCGTAAAGAGTGGTAGTCAACGCGACGCTTGGCGGGAAAGCTTTGAGTAAGCGTTCGTCCGCTTAAGAAGTTTCAAGCGCCTCGATGATGCCATCGACCAATTTTGCGAGCTTTTCATCGAGCAACGGCAACAGTTCCGTCCAATCGTTGAATTGCTGCAACTCCTTTTTGCCGTCACTTATGCCGCGTAGGGCAATTAGAGGCACATCGAACGACTGGCACACCCTTTTGACGGCAAAGGTTTCCATATCAACCATTTCTGCGCTCAATTGCTCAAATTCATCTCCGACAATCACTTTGCCGCCGGTTGAAAGGGTCGCTTTGGGTATAAAATCAAATTGCGGAGCCAACTCTAATGCCGCGGGCAAATCGACAAAGGGGGTTAGCCCCTTTTCAAACCCAATCGCAGACGCGTCCATATCGCGATAGCTTACCGATTTGGCTTGATAGATTTCGCCCTGTTGTAGGCTCGCTGAGCCGGAGGAACCGAGCAGCAAAGCATAATCCGGTGCTTTTTCGCACTGTTGCATGACTCGGGCCGTATTCATTGCGGCTTCCACCGGGCCAACACCGACGATATAGGGATCAACTCTCGCCTTTAGATGAGTGCCATATTCGATGGTTGTGGCCATAAGTGGCAGAATTTGCATTCCATTTTTCAGATGTAGTGATTTGCCCAAAATTTCATTCCCCAGCTTGGAGCGCCGATTCATTTTATCCAACCCCAGTATGCCTTAGAAAAAATCGAAAAAAAGCGGGTTGTGATTTTTTATTTGCCGTGATTAGGGTACGCGGAATTCTGTTGAACAATGATTGGACTATTCGGTATGTGGGGCGCTATTCGAGCCGCGTGGCCGCTATTTGTGGGTATGATTCTGCTGATGGTCAGCAATGGCCTTTTGTCGACCATATTGACGATCCGTGCGCAGGAAATTGGCTATAGCGAAACCACCATTGGTTTGGTCCAGTCGGGCTACCCAATCGGCTTCATTCTGAGCTGTTTTATCACCCCCATAATGATCAATCATTCGGGACACGTCAGGGTTTTCGCCGCTCTGGTTTCCATCGCCAGCACCTCCGCACTTATCCACCTGATCACAGACGATCCGGCCATTTGGGTCGTAATGCGCGTCCTTTCCGGCTTTTGTTTTTCCGGCATCTATATTGTTGCAGAAAGCTGGCTGAACTCCCTTGCGGATAATAAAAACCGCGGCTCGCTGCTTTCTTCATATTTTGTGGTGCAAACCGCTGGCTATATGGTCGGGCAACTGATGATCGGCCTTTCAGCACCAGGTGCCATAACCCTGTTCATTTTCACCTCAGTGCTGCTGTCTGTATCACTTGTGCCAATCTTGATTGCAGCAACCACCCAGCCGAGCCTTGAAGAACCCCAACGCGTGACGATTTTTGAATTGTTTCACATTTCGCCCATGGCGGTGATTGGCGGATTCTTTATCGGCATTTCAAACGGCGGGCTTGCCTTTGTGACAGCGATTTACGCCCGCAATGTGGGCCTGAGCGTGCCGATGACAGGTTATTTGCTTGCCGCAACGACGTTGGGCGGTTTGCTGTTCCAATTCCCGTTGGGCAAGCTCTCGGATATATTTGATCGACGTTTGGTGATTATCATTTCATCCATCATCAATGGGCTGGTCTGCTTTGTAATGGTCTCTGTGGGTACCCCTCACCTCTATCCAATCATATTGTTCGGCGGTTTCCTGGTTATGGGCGGCTTCACCCTGCCCGTCTATTCGATCTGCATGGCGCACATGAATGACTATTTGAAACCTCAGCAAATGGTTGCGGCCTCGAGCACGTTGGTTCTTGTGTTTTCAGCCGGTATGGTTATTGGCCCGATTGGCGGCGCATTTGTGTTGGATCGTTTTGGCGGCACGGGCATGTACGTATTCTACGCCATGGTCGCGTTGATTATGGCCGGGACCGGTATCCAGCGTTTGATCAAAAGCGACAAAGGCGAAGTCGACGACAAAGACAATGCCGTCCCCTTTGCGGCTACTACTACGCCCGAGGCCACACAGATGCATGTCGATGATTTGACCGAATCGACCCCATAGTCAGTTGGCTATGGGGCTCTTGCAGTAATCTCCACGTGCGTCGTGTCGCCTAGTCGACAGCCCTGGCGGAAGCTTTGGCTGCGCAATGCGTTGTGGTAATATCTGCGTAAATGACGAAAACACTGGCTGTTGTTGGCACCACATGCTTGGCACTTTTCAGCATCGTATTTGCTGAGGCGGGCGAACTTGTGCCCCGCGGCGAAACGGCCTTTTCCCTCGCCCAGCCGGGGATGACCTCCGAGGACCTTGCAGAGTTCAATTATGGTCGAGACATTTTCAACCATGTTTGGACGACGGTGGAACATGCTGATGGCACCCAAAGCGGGTTGGGGCCGCTATATAGTGCAAATTCGTGTGCCGCCTGTCACATTAATGATGGCCGCGGGCATCCGCCAGAGAAAGAAGGCAGTCCAACCCAATCGCTTGCGGTGATAGTCGGCATACCGCAAACGGACCAATCTCCCTTGCCTGACCCCATTTATGGGAAACAGATTCAAGATATCGCCAGCGGCACCGCGCCTGAGGCGCGTGTTGTTGTGCAATATGGCGAAGAGAAAATTGAACTCGCCGACGGCACGGCGGTGAATTTGCGCCGCCCAACAATTCGCCTCGAGGAACTGGCCTTTGGCCCTATGGATAAACAAACGCGTATTTCTGGACGCATTGCGCCGCAAATAATCGGATTGGGTTATCTGGAAGATGTTTCAGCCGAACAATTAGCCGTTCTCGCTGATCCTGAAGACCGCGGCGGGGATGGGATAAGTGGCAAAATCTCGTTGCTGGACGATGGCGAGATTGGTCGGTTTGGCTGGAAAGCGTCAGCGCCGACTTTGCACTTTCAAACGGTCAAGGCGGCGCATTTAGATATGGGGCTATCCACGCCAGATTTTGACTTTTTTGCTGGCGACTGTACCGAATACCAGACAACATGTTTGACCGCTGGTCGCGAAAAGCCACCACAAGGCAAGACCGAGTTAAACCGTAACCAAGTGCGCCTGCTGGTGATTTACGCAGCGCATTTACGTGTGCCACCTGCACGCAATATGGACGATCCGGCGGTTATGCTGGGCAAGAAACTGTTTAAAGAAATTGGCTGCGCGAGCTGTCACTATGACCAAAAGCTCAACCCAGATATGCCGCGAGCCGCTTATACAGACATGCTATTGCACGATATGGGCGATGATCTCGCCGATCCAATCTATGGCGACCAATATTTGGCCCAAGAATGGCGAACGCCTGCCCTTTGGGGGATTGGCTACACTGAAGAAGTGGGCGGACATTTGGCGTTTTTGCACGATGGCCGCGCCCGGACTTTGACGGAAGCCATCATGTGGCATGGTGGCGAAGGCACAGCGGCGCGTGATCAGTTTGCAAAGCTAAGCGGAGTAGATCGTGCGGCCCTACTGGCTTTCTTGAACGCGATTTAGCGCGGCATGTTGCGTCGGAATCCTTCTTTGAACGCCACAATGGCAGCGCTGCCGACAATGAAGGGCAAAGCAGCGTAAAAGCTGAAGCCAGGAATATTTCCGAATATGGTCACCCCAATAATCACTGCCCAGATCAATGACAAATATTCAAATGGCGCGAGCTTTGATGCTTCGCCCAATTGGAAACTGGTGGTGACCAGAATATGGGCAAAACCGCCAAACAAGCCGGCACCAAGCAACAAAATTTCCTGCTTGTAATCCGTTTCAGCCCAGCCGAACGGCAGCGTGCACAGGCCGACGACAGCGCAGGTGAGTGCAAAATAAAACGCGATGGCGGCAGGATGTTCGGTTTTGGCGAGGTTGCGGATTTGAATAATGGACGCTGCCGTGAGCACTGCTGCCAAAACGCCCAGACCAACGCCCATCAAATATGATTCATTATCGGTGCGGCTATTCATTAACTCGGGCACCACCAAAACTCCAGTGCCAAACACGCCTAAGATCACCGCGATCCACCGCACAGCAGGCACCAACTCTTTCAAAAAGATTTGCGCAAAGATCACCACAAAGATTGGCGATAGATAGGTCAACATGGTTGCTTCAGCAATGGTGAGAAAAGCCAACGTCGCGAAAGACGCGAACATGGCACAACACCCGGTGATGCAGCGAAAAACGTGCCGAATGGGATATTTTGATTTCAGGCCACGCGGAAATTCGCCGCGTATCCAGAGATAGCCAACGAGCGGAATCAGGGCGTACGCACTGCGGTAAAAGACAATTTGACCCGTCGGCGCAACATCCGACAGGCCCTTAACGCACGCGACCATCAGGGCAAATAGGATGCCCGAACTGATCCGCAGAACGATGGCAAGATTATCTTGTGACATGGTCCACCAAATTGGTTGGACCATCAAACTAACCTAGCCATCAATTTGCGCAATGATTCTTTTAATCGCGCCAAGCGTGGAATTGCGCCAACAGGCCTTCAGTGGAACCATCATGTTGGCTCGAGGCTTTGGCACCTTTCACCTTTGGCAGGATGGCTTTGGCCAATTGTTTGCCCAGTTCGACGCCCCACTGGTCGAAGCTATTGATGTTCCAAATAGCGCCTTGAACGAACACTTTGTGCTCGTATAGAGCAATCAATTTGCCAAGCATTTTTGGCGTCATCTTGGCGTAGATCAATGTGTTGGACGGGCGGTTGCCCTCAAACACTTTATGTGGCGTGAGCGCTTCAATTTCAGCGTCTGATAGGCCCTGCTCTTTCAATTCTGCCACCACTTGATCGGCGCTTTTGCCGAGCATTAGCGCTTCGGATTGAGCGAAACAGTTGGCCACCAGCTTTTGATGATGTTCGGGCAAATTGTCGTGTGCTTGCGCGGCGACGAGGAAATCGACGGGAATGATGTCGGTGCCCTGGTGGATCAATTGATAAAAGGCGTGCTGGCCGTTGGTGCCGGGTTCGCCCCAAACGATAGGGCCGGTTTTGCGGGTGACTTTTTCGCCATTGAGCTGAACGGACTTGCCGTTGGATTCCATATCCTGCTGCTGCAAATAGGCGGCGAAACGGTTCATGCGCTGATCGTAGGGCAAAACGGCGTGCGTGGCATGGCCCCACACATTGCGGTACCACACGCCCAACACGGCCATGATCACTGGCATGTTTTCTGCGAGTGGCGCGGTGAGGAAATGCTGGTCGATTTCAAAGGCACCAGCGAGAAATTCGTCAAACTGGTCTGGGCCGATGGCCAGCATGACGGGCAAGCCAATGGCGGACCAGACGGAGTAGCGGCCGCCTACCCAATCCCAGAAACCAAAGATACGATCATGGGCGATACCAAACTCGGCGCAGGCTTCCAGATTGGTCGAGAGTGCCGCGAAATGATCTTTCACCGCTGCATCACCCAGCGCATCCACCAGCCACGTGCGGGCGGTGTTGGCGTTGGTCATGGTTTCATCGGTGGTGAAGGTTTTGGAGGCGACCAGTACAAGCGTGGTTTCGGGCTGCAGCCGCGCCAGCGTGTCGGCAATATCTGCGCCATCCACGTTTGAAACGAAGTGCGGCGTGAGGCCTGCGTCAATGTAGGGCCGCAATGCGTTGCACACCATGGCGGGGCCAAGGTCTGACCCGCCAATGCCGATATTGACCACATCGGTGATTTTCTGGCCTGTGGCGCCTTTGATGTCGCCAGAGCGGACGGCATTGGCAAAAGTGCGCATATTGGCCAGGACCTCGCGCACGTCGGGCATCACGTCTTTCCCGTCGACCATCACGGGTTGATCGCCCTGATAGCGCAGCGCCATATGCATGACGGCACGATCTTCTGTCGAATTGATATGCTCGCCCGCCCACATGGCATCGCGCCGCACTTCCACATTGGCAGCTTTGGCGAGATCGATTAGCGCGTTGAATGCGCTCTCATCGATGAGATTTTTGGAATAATCAAGAGCCAGATCATCCAGCTTGAGGCTGAATTTACCGAAACGATCGGGGTCAGATTTAAACATCTCCCGCATTTCGGCATCTGCCAGTCGAGAGTGATGATTTGATAAATCGTTGAAAGCTGAATCGATCGTTAGGGACATGATCTTTCCTTATTATGACAGGGGCGGAATATCACCTTTCGCCCAACCCTCGCGGGTTTCGGCCGCGAAATCATCAAAACGATCTGCAGCAATGGCATCACGCATGCCCTGCATCAGTGTTTGATAATAGGCCAAATTGATCTGCGACAAAATCATGGCGCCCAACATCTCATTGGCACGAATGAGATGGTGCAAATAGGCCCGCTGATAGATCTGACAGTTGGGATTGGACGAGGTTTCATCCAAGGGACGTGCATCGTCTTTATGACGTGCATTTTTGAGGTTGATCACACCATATTTGGTGTAGGCATGACCGTGGCGTCCGGCGCGTGTAGGGTGCACGCAATCGAACATATCAATGCCGCGTTTGACCGCGCCGAGCAAATCGTCCGGCTTGCCCACGCCCATCAAATAGCGGGGCCGATCTTGAGGCAAAGCAGGTGTTGTGTAGTCCAACACCTCAAACATGGTTTCCTGCGGCTCACCTACCGCAAGGCCACCGACAGCGTAGCCCTTGAAACCAATTTCTGTAAGCGCCTGCGCAGAACGCAAGCGTAAATCTTCTTGGTCGCCGCCCTGAACAATCCCAAACAGCGCCCGGCCCGGCTGGATGCCAAATGCATTTTTGGACCGCTCGGCCCAACGGATGGAGAGTTCCATAGCGCGTTGAATATCTTCGCGGGTGGATGGCAAGGCCACACATTCATCGAGCTGCATTTGGATATCCGCACCCAACAGGGTTTGGATTTCAATGGAGCGCTCTGGCGTGAGCATATGTTTGGAGCCATCAATATGGGATTTGAACGACACCCCGTTCTCGTCCAGCTTGCGCAATTTGGCCAAGCTCATCACCTGAAAGCCGCCAGAATCTGTGAGGATGGGGCGCGACCAATTGGCAAATTTGTGCAGGCCACCCAAATGGGCCACCCGCTCCGCGCCGGGGCGCAGCATCAAGTGGTAAGTGTTGCCAAGGATAATGTCGGCGCCTGTTTCGCGCACCTGTTCGGGATACATGCCTTTCACTGTGGCGGCTGTGCCGACCGGCATAAAGGCAGGCGTGCGGATATTGCCGCGCGGGGTGGAAATTTCACCAAGGCGCGCGCCGTTGCTTTCAGATTTGAAGTCAAAAGCAAAATCAGTCGTCATTATTTATCCTTGTCCGCGCTGTCATCACGAAACAGCAGCGACGCATCGCCAAATGAATAGAAGCGATATTTGTTGTCGATCGCGTGTTTATAGGCCTTTTGCATGGTTTCAAAGCCTGAAAAGGCCGAAACCAGCATGAAAAGCGTTGATTTTGGCAGGTGGAAGTTGGTCATCAGCACGTCGACGGCGTTAAATCGATAGCCCGGGGTAATGAAGATGTCTGTTTCACCGCAAAACGGCTTCAGCTCGCCATCAAAGGCCGCGCTTTCCAACAGCCGCAAGCTGGTGGTACCCACTGCAAAAACCCGTCCGCCTTTGGTTTTGGCGTTCTTTATGGTGTCGATGGTCGCTGGGGTGATCTCACCCCATTCCGCGTGCATTTTATGGTCTTCAGTGTTGTCCACTTTGACGGGCAGAAACGTCCCTGCCCCAACATGTAGCGTCACTTCTTCGATCTTCACGCCCTTGGCGCGGATGGCATCGAGCAAGCGGTCGGTGAAGTGCAAACCAGCTGTTGGCGCCGCCACGGCCCCATCATGCTTTGCATAGATGGTTTGATAGTCTGTGTCGTCCTGATCTTCATGGTCGCGCTTGGCGCCAATATAGGGCGGCAGCGGCATGGCCCCGCGAGCTTTGATCGCCTCGTCCAGCTCCGCGCCTTTTTCGGCGAACTTAAGCTGAACCTCACCGGCGTCGGCTTTTTCCACCACTTGGGCGCGCAAAGGGTCGACGCCCTCGCGCAAAAATTCGACGTGATCACCGATGGCTAGTTTTTTAGCTGGACGCGCAAAAGCACGCCACTGGCTGGGATCGACCCGCTTATGCAAATTGACCGAAATCTTCGCCACAGCGTCGCCGCGAGTCCGCGTGCCCACCAATTCGGCGGGCAGCACTTTGGTGTTGTTGATCACCAGCACATCGTTTTCGGACAGAAATTCCAACAGTTCGGAAACCGACCGATCTTGAATTTCATTTGCCGGATCGACCACAAGCATGCGCGCAGAATCACGTGGCACCGCAGGATGCAGTGCCACAAGATCGTCCGGCAATGTAAAATCGAAATCGTCTACGCGCATAAAGCGAGTTTAATCCGCAGCGACACGCAGAGACAAAATCTGATCCGGATCAGCAACAGGTTCACCGCGCTTAAGCTGGTCAATCGCGTCCATACCATCAATCACTTGACCCCAAACGGTGTATTGACCGTCCAAGAATGATTGATCGTCAAAGCAGATGAAGAATTGTGAGTTGGCTGAGTTCGGGTCCATTGTGCGGGCCATTGAACATGTGCCGCGCTTATGGGGCGTGTCGTTGAACTCTTGCTCTAGATCTGGCTTTTCTGAGCCACCAGTTCCTGTGCCGTTCGGGCAACCGGCTTGAGCCATAAAACCTTCAATTACACGGTGAAATACGATCCCGTCATAAAAGTTTTCGCGTGCCAGCTCTTTGATGCGCTCAACATGCTTTGGCGCCACGTCTGGCAATAGCTTGATGACCACACTGCCTTTTGATGTTTCCATAAGCAATGTGTTTTCAGGATCTTTAATATCAACCATTTTGTTCTCCTCAACACTGGAATCAGCGTTGTTTGGTCGTTTCATATGGCGGTGGATGCGCAGATCCACCGCTATTCGATTGGGGTTTTACTGGTCTTTGACGCGAAATGAAACAATTTTATCCGGGTCAACCACCTGCCCGTTGCGATTTTGGTCGCCTTTTTTGATTTGGTGGACATGTTCCATGCCATCTTTGACATAGCCAAACACTGTATATTGTCCGTTCAAGAACGATGCGTCCTCGAAAGTGATAAAGAATTGCGAGTTGGCTGAGTTTGGGTTTTGGCTTCTTGCCATACCCAAAGTGCCGCACTGATAATTTGTGTCGGTAAACTCAGCGGGCAAGTCCGGATAATCAGAGCCGCCCATGCCCGTGCCTGTCGGGTCGCCGGTCTGGGCCATAAAGCCTTCAATCACGCGGTGGAACACCACATTGTCGTAAAAGCCTTCATTGGCCAGAGTTGTGATCCGCTCCACATGCTTGGGCGCCAAATCAGGGCGCAGTTCAAACTCAACTGTGCCGGTTTTCAGTTCCATTTCCATGGCCACGGTTTCAACGCCTTCAGGCGCAGCCGGCGTTTCACAGGCCGGATAGGCTTGCGCCTTGGTCATTTCGGTAAAAGCCACATAGCCAAACAGGCTGATGAAGGCGACACCAAGCATGGTGAACACCCGATTCTTATTGGTCATTTGTTCGGTCATTTATTCTTCAATACATTTAGAACTGCGTTGGGGACAAAAGCAGAGATGTCTCCGCCCATTTGCGAGATTTGCCGCACCAAAGTGGCCGATATGTGACGAACATGTGGGCTCGATGGCACAAAAACGGTTTGCAAATCCGGCGCCATTTGCGCGTTCATGCCCACCATTTGCATCTCATAGTTATAGTCTGTGGTGTCGCGCAAGCCGCGAATGATGATATTGGCGTGCAAATTGCGGGCAGCATGGATCATCAAGCCGTCAAATTGAGCAATATCCACGACCACATCATTGCGTTTGGCGATTGGAGCGATGGCTTGTTGCAACAGCTGCAAGCGCTCGTCGCCTGTTAGAATTGGGGACTTGCCGTGATGAGTGCCCACGCCAACGATGAGCCTGTCGACCAGCCGACAAGCGCGCTCGATTACGTCAATATGACCATTGGTAATTGGATCAAATGATCCCGGATAAAAACCGGTACGTTTCTCCGCCATAAATGCCTCAGCTTTTTTGTTGTAGCGCCAACCATGCGCCACCAAATATTAGGAACCCGCCGCTTAGCTTGTTCAATATTGCGACGCGCTGTTGTGATAATAGGTTACGCGCCTTACTCGCCGCAAGGGCATAACAGCTATCAATGGTGGCAAAAAATGTAACCGTGATGAGGCCCAAAATCATAATTTGCGGTGCAACGGCTTGTTGTGTGTCGATAAATTGGGGCAAAAACGCGCCCAAAAACAGCAATGCTTTGGGGTTGGCCATGGTAACCAAAAAGCCTTGCAATACATATTCGCGCATGGTGCGCCCGTCAGCCAGCGTTTGGTCAAATTTCAGGCCAGACCGATTGCGGATCATTTTCCAACCCAAATAGATCAAATAAGCGGCACCCAAGAGTTTTAACCAGAAGAAGGCGTTGCCCATCACGGAGATCACGGCTTCAAGCCCGAGCGCAACGATGGCCACCATCAACAAAACTGCAATTTGCGCGCCCAAAATCGTCCCCAAGCCGCCTTTGATGCCGCGTGATAGCGCGTTGGCGACAATGATTGTGACGGTTGGGCCAGGCACAATGGCTAAAAAGAAACAGGCTGTTATGAACGCCAACAGCATGGTGCTATCCAGCATAATATCCTCCCAAAGAAAAAGGCCGAGAAAATCCCGGCCTCTTATTATTATTCATTTTCTGGCTGATCGCCACCTGAAGTTGGTGGTGGCGTATCTGTTGCCGTTTCATCGCCATCTTCGTCTTCATCCGGTTCAGGCTCTGAAATGCGCTCGACAGACACCACTTTCTCATCTTTGGCGGTCGACAGGACAGTGACACCCTGGGTTGCGCGTCCAGCAATTCGAATGCCATCGACTGGCACGCGGATCAGTTTACCGCCATTGGTCACGAGCATGATTTGATCATCATTTTCGGCTGGGAACGACGCCACGATGCGGCCGTTACGTTCGCTCATGGCCATAGCTGTGATGCCTTTACCACCGCGGCCTGTCTTGCGGTATTCATAAGAAGAGGTGCGTTTACCGTAGCCATTTTCAGAAATGGCAAGGATGAACTGTTCTGCCGCACTCATTTCCGCATAACGCTCTGACGACATTTCAACGTCGCCGACGCTGAGATCTTCATCACTGTCTGGCACATCTTCTGCATCGCCATCCATCAAGCGCCGCAATTTCAAATAGGCGCCGCGTTCTTCAGGCGTTGCGTCGAGATGGCGAATGATCGACATGGCGATGACTTCGTCGCCTTCGGCCAAGCGAATGCCGCGCACGCCAACTGAATTACGGCTGGTGAAGACACGCACATCATCAACTGAGAAGCGCATGGCTTGGCCAAGTGCCGTTGTCAGCAATACGTTATCGATGGCTGAACATGTTTCCACGTCCACAATGCCATCGCCCTCTTCCAGCTTCATGGCGATTTTGCCGTTGCGGTTAACATTGATGAAGTCTGCCAATGAGTTCCGCCGCACGGTGCCGCGCTTAGTGGCAAACATAATGTCGAGATCCTGCCAGGTGTTCTCGTCTTCCGGCAACGGCATGATTGACGTTATGTGTTCGCCTTCCTGCAGCGGCAGAATGTTGACCAATGCCTTGCCGCGCGAATTGGCCGCGCCGACAGGCAGACGCCATACTTTAAGTTTATAGACGATGCCGCGACTGGTGAAGAACAGGACGGGTGTGTGGGTGTTTGCCACGAACAAACGGGCCACAAAATCCTCGTCACGCGTCGCCATGCCGGAGCGGCCTTTACCTCCGCGGCGCTGTGCCCGATAGGTTGAGAGCGGTACGCGCTTGATATAGCCGCCATGGGATACGGTCACAACCATATCCTCGCGGGCAATCAAATCCTCATCGTCAACATCGCCAACTGCATCAACAATCTCGGTACGACGTTCAGTGCCGTAGCGGTCGCGCACTTCGATCATTTCTTCGCGAATAATCTCGATCACGCGCTCTTTTGACCGCAAAATATCGAGATAGTTCTCAATTTCGGCACCCAGCTTGTTCAATTCGTCGCCGATCTCGTCGCGTCCCAATGCGGTAAGCCGCTGCAAACGCAAATCGAGAATGGCTTTCACCTGCTCTTCAGAGAGATAATAGGTGCCGTCGTCATTAACCTTGTGGCGCGGATCGTCGATCAATTTGATCAGGACTTCCACATCCCGTGCAGGCCAAGCGCGCTCAAGCAAACGGCCGCGAGCGGTTGCAGGATCCGGCGCTGTGCGGATCAATTGAATCACTTCATCCACATTGGCCACGGCAATCACCAAGCCAACCAATACGTGGGCGCGATCGCGAGCTTTATTGAGCAAGAATTTAGCGCGGCGTGTGACAACCTCTTCGCGGAAATCCACGAAGGCTGTCAAAATATCGCGCAACGTCATTTGCTGCGGTTTGCCGCCATTCAAGGCAACAAAGTTGCAGCCGAATGAGGATTGCAGCGGCGAGAACTTATAAAGCTGGTTCAGCACAATGTCCGCAACAGCGTCGCGCTTGAGTTCAATCACCACCCGCATGCCGTTACGGTCAGATTCATCGCGAATATCGGAAATGCCCTCAATGCGCTTATCGCGCACCAATTCAGCGATTTTCTCGATCATCGAGGCTTTATTCACCTGATAGGGAATTTCGGTGATGATTAGAGCTTCGCGGTCTTTGCGAATTTCTTCAACATTCACCAAACCACGCATCAAAACAGAACCGCGCCCAGTTTCATAAGCAGAACGAATGCCCGAACGGCCAAGAATAATGCCCGCTGTGGGGAAATCCGGCCCTGGCATGATTTCCATCAACTCGTCGGTGGTGATGTCTGCATTGTCCATCAGGGCAATGGCTGCGTTGATCACCTCCACCAAATTGTGGCTGGGAATATTTGTCGCCATGCCCACGGCAATGCCGCCTGAGCCGTTGACCAACAGATTGGGGAAGCGCGCCGGCAGGATGGTCGGTTCGCTCTCGGTGTTATCGTAGTTGTCGCGGAAATCGACTGTGTCGCGATCAATATCATCCAGAAGTGCTGTCGACACCCGCTCCATGCGCACTTCGGTATAACGCATCGCAGCAGGCATATCGCCATCAATCGAACCAAAGTTGCCCTGGCCATCGATCAAGGGCAGCCGCATGGAAAACTCTTGTGCCATCCGCACGAGCGCGTGGTAAACCGCTGTGTCACCGTGCGGGTGATATTTACCGATCACATCACCAACAACACGCGCCGACTTGCGGTACTGCTTGTTCCACTCATACCCATTTTCATGCATCGAATAGAGAATGCGGCGGTGCACAGGCTTGAGGCCATCGCGTACATCTGGCAGGGCCCGGCTCACAATCACGCTCATGGCGTAATCAAGATAGGAGCGGCGCATTTCGTCCGTAACAGAAATCAAAGAGATCGCTGAATTGGGTTCATTTTCAGGTGTTTGGTCGTTGGGCGTATCGGTCACGGCTGTTCTTATTGCTGTTGCGTGTGCGTTAACCCACTTTTCTTAAGTGATTCCGCAAGAAAAGACCAATAAGTTTGCGCTCTTGTGCACATCTGATCGCTTGTTTTTGGCCAATTTGAACCGAATTTAACTCAAACTTGGCAATATCATGGCAATTTCGCGCAGAATCTGCTTTGTTCTGCGCAAAACGAACAAACAATAAGAGTTGCAACCCGCAACTACTTAGTCGCGGGCACCATTGGAGCGTTGTACATTGTCAATCGGTTTCGGCCTCGAACGCATCGGGCTTCTTACACTTAAATATCCAAAAATCGTCACCGCTATCTTGGCCGCTTTCACTATTCTATGTTTGGTGCAGGTGCCGCGCATTACGATTGATGGGGATTTGCTGCGCCTCTACAAAGACTCTGGCGAATATTACGACACCTATGTAGAGCTGGGCGAACGGTTCGGCACATTTGAGAATGATGCATACATTCTGGTCAAATCCGATCAGCTCACCGATCCTGAAGTGATCGAGACCATGCGTGAATTGGCGCTGGAGCTTGAGCTGAACAGCTTTGCTAGTGGCACATTGTCCCCCTTCTCTCTGCGTAAGCCCGCACAAGAAGATGGTGTGACCCGCCCCGCCGTGCCGGAAGACATGCAAAGCGCCGATGAAGTGGCCGCCGCTTTAAATGATTTGCGGCAAAACGATCCGATGATGCGCAATTTGATTGTGGAAGATCTGACCGGATTGGTCATGCTCATGTTCCCCAATCCCGATATGCTCAAAGGGGATGGTGAAACCCGCATGATTGCGGAACTCAGAGAGTTGATCAGCTTTTACGATGATCCCCGCTATGAGATTGAGCTAACAGGGCCGCCCATTTGGAAATCTGAATTGCTGAATGCTAGCAAATCGGACCAGATCAAATTCACGGCGTCCGGGATTATCTTGGGCTTTCTCACCGCATTTTTGGCATTTCGCACATTCTGGGGCGCTGTTTTGGCGACCCTTGCTCCGTTCGTCTCTGTATTGTGGGTTGTGGGCAGCGTGGTGCTTATTTTCGGCTCCTTCACCTTCCTGACCAATATTCTAACGGCATTGGTGCTGGTGATCGCCTTCGCGGAGAGTATGTTCTTTTGCTTCCACTGGCTCCGATTATCGCGTGAAGGTATGGACCATGAAGAGGCAATCCGAGAAACCGTCATTCGGGTCAGCCCCGCTTGTGCGTTGACCTCAGTGACAACAGTAATTGCATTCCTGTCGCTTTCAATCGCGCCAGGGCAAGGCATTTTTGAATTTGCGATTACGGGCGCATTGGCCATCCCTATGGCGTTTCTAGCGTTGGTCACCTTTTTGCCATTGGCGCTGCGTGCCGCAACACGTGCAGGCTTTAAGCCGAAAAAGGCACCAAGCGTGGCCCTGACAGCGATCATCCCACCCTTGTCACGACTTGCCGAACGGCGGTACCGCCCGGTGGCGATTTTGGGGGTTATCGCTTTTGTTGCAATGCTTTATCCGCACTTCCAGTTGCAGCCTACATTCTCCTTCCAGCAGTTTTTGCCGAAAGGGTCTGATGCGTTGGACACGTCCGAAGCCATTGACCAGGGTGTAGGCGGTGTGGCGCCGCTCTATGTGTCGATCCCCCTGCTCGATAATGATCCGCAGATCACAGACAGCGATTTCGAGCGCGTCGAGACCGTACATGAGATTTTAGAAGGCATTTTCGGCAAAGGCAAAGTGATCTCCGGCGCCAGCTTTAATCATTATAGCGAGGCTGGCTTTAGTCGAGAACAAATCTTTGATGCTGTGGGTCCATTTATGAAGCGTCGCTTTATCACCGATGAGGGCGATCTTGCGATGGCCACGGCCTTTATGCCGACCCAATTGGGTTCTGCTGAGGTGCGCGAACTTGTTGAAGAAACCGACGCAGCACTGACCGCCGCAGGCCTTGGCGACACCTCCATTTCCGGCTTCAGGGTACTTTCAGCTTATGAGAGCGTCGAGATGATCCAACGGCTCCAGGATGGCCTGACCATCGCGGTGCTTCTATCGATTTTGATTATTGGCGTTGCCTTTAGATCATGGCGCGTCGCGTTGATATGTGTCATCCCGAACTTTGCCCCAATTTTGGGCACCGAACTGTATCTTTGGGTGTCGGGAGCTGGATTGCAGCTAACTACCGTCATCTCCCTGACCATCGCTTTTGGTATTGCTGTGGATGATACAATTCACTTTATGAACCACTATGTTCGAGCAAGGCAGCAGAACTATGGGCATAAAGAAGCAGTGATGCGTACACTTGAGCGCGTTGGCCCCGCGTTAATCGCGACAACAGCAATCCTTTGCGCAGGCACAACCGTAGTTATATTCTCAGTGTTGCCGCAGGTCGCCCTATTTGGGGCACTATGCGTGCTTACACTCTTCTTGGCTTTGCTGGGCGATTTGATTATTCTACCTGCATTGCTCATCGCCGGGGGGCGATTGTTTAGATCCTTTGGAGGACAACCGAAATGAAATTGAAGCATATCGCAAATGCTTTTAAAGCGCTGATTTTGGGCGCCGTATTGGCCAGTGGCTTTTCAACGCCTAGCTTTGCGGGCAAAGCGGACATTGAACTACTGAAAAGCTATGTCGGCAATTGGCGCGGTCGCGGCGAGGCCAAGCTTGCCTCCACGGGAGCCGACGAAACCGTTTTGTGTAAAATGGATTTTACCGACACCGGCCCAGACCGGATCGGCCTGACAGGACGTTGTTCATTGGCAGGCAGCACCTTTTCGATGCGCGGGACAGTCGCCTATGTCGAAAAGAATCGCCGCTATGAAGCTGTGATGTCGTCCAACACCAGTTTTTCCGGCGTGGCGGTTGGTCGTCGGTCGGGCAAGAATTTAAATTTCTCTCTGCTCAATGTGAAATCAGAATCCGATGATGCTTTCGACATCGGTGTTGGGTTACAATTGCGCAATGGCCAGATCTACGTAAAGTTTGATATTGTGCACAAAGAGAGTGGTGGCAAATCTACTGCCAATATTCCGTTCTCGAAAAGCTAGATTTCATACGCCTACAAAAAAGGCCGCTCAAGTGAGCGGCCTTTTTTTTCGATCATTCGATGGATCAAAACGGGATATCATCATCCATATCACCGGCATCGAAGGATGGTGCATTGGCTTGTGGCCGACCACCGCCGCCTTGATTATTATCGCCGTAAGACGAACCACCTTGACCACCGGCGCCTGCATTGTCGCCGCGCCCACCGAGCATGGTCAGGGTTGAGTTAAAGCCTTGCAACACGATTTCAGTCGAATAGCGATCATTGCCATCCTGATCTTGCCATTTGCGCGTTTGCAATTGGCCCTCAATATAGACTGTCGAGCCCTTTTTCAGATATTGCTCGGCCACGCGGCAAAGACCTTCACTAAAGATCACAACGCGGTGCCATTCTGTCCGCTCGCGCTGTTCGCCGCTGTTCTTATCGCGCCAACGCTCTGAAGTGGCAATGCGCAGATTAACAATCGGGCGTCCATCGTTGGTGCTGCGCACTTCCGGGTCAGCCCCAAGATTACCAACCAAAATTACCTTATTTACACTGCCTGCCATCGTATTTTCCCTTTCAGGCGTCATATTGGAAATGTCGCCAATATGTGCATCCAATTTCAAAACTCAATCGTAGCTTTTATGTGCACAACACGCCAAAAGAATGAAGGAGTGTTTCTCACTCATCCACAATCCACTTGACGTATCTTTATTTGTTCTATTTATGTTCTACACAAAAATGAGCAAAGTCAACTCTTGTGATTCATTTTTAAGCACCCTAGGTTGAGCAGCGCAGTTCAGTTTGAACGGATCAAGACGCAGTAACAAGCAGGAAGTCTACATGTCGAAATCGGCAATTAATAATCGCGAAATCACCATTCGTGGCGCCAAAGAACACAATCTCAAATCAGTTGATTTGGTCCTTCCGCGGGACGAATTGATTGTGATGACCGGCCTTTCAGGTTCGGGCAAATCATCGTTGGCGTTTGATACGATTTATGCCGAGGGACAACGCCGCTATGTGGAAAGCCTTTCCGCCTATGCGCGCCAATTCCTGGAGATGATGCAAAAGCCAGACGTTGAGCAAATTGACGGTCTGTCCCCTGCTATTTCGATCGAACAAAAAACCACGTCAAAGAACCCGCGCTCGACCGTGGGTACGGTCACAGAAATCTACGATTATCTGCGCTTGTTGTTCGCGCGCGTCGGCATCCCCTATTCGCCTGCGACCGGCTTGCCGATTGAAAGTCAAACCGTCACCCAAATGGTGGATAAGATTTTGGCGCTCGAGGAAGGCACTCGGCTCTACTTATTGGCGCCGATCGTGCGGGGCCGTAAAGGTGAATACAAAAAGGAACTCGCCGGGTTGATGAAGCGCGGCTTTCAGCGTGTGCGAATTGATGGCGAGTTTTACGAAATCCCCGACGCCCCTGTGCTCGACAAAAAGTTTAAGCACAATATTGATGTGGTGGTGGACCGCATTGTCGTTTCTGGAGATATGCAGGCGCGGCTAGCAGAGAGTTTTGAAACGGCGTTGCAACTCGCTGAAGGCATTGCGATTGCCGAAATTGTCGCCAGCGAAGGCGAAAATACACAGATGGTGTTTTCAGAAAAGTTTGCTTGCCCTGTTTCAGGCTTCACCATCGCCGAAATTGAGCCGCGGCTGTTTTCCTTCAACAACCCTTTTGGTGCCTGTCCGAAATGTGATGGCTTGGGCGCGGAGGCAAAGGTTAGTGAAGACCTGGTGGTGCCAGACGAGACGCTCAGCTTAAAGAAAGGTGCGATTGCCCCTTGGTCACGCACATCAGCCCCCTATTATGCGCAAACATTAAAAGCCGTTTGTTCGGCCTATGGGGCATCGATGGACACGCCTTGGCAGGAGCTGAGTGCGGATGTGCGCCAAGCCGTGCTGCACGGCACTGGCGGCAAGGAGATCGAATTTGTTTATGACGACGGCTTGCGCTCCTACAAAACGCAAAAGGCGTTTGAAGGCGTTGTGGGCAATCTTACGCGCCGCTATCGCGAGACCGAAAGTGCGGGGATGCGCGAAGAGATTGAAAAATACATGTCTTCCGCTCCGTGTGATTCTTGTGGCGGCTATCGGTTGAAGCCGGAAGCGCTGGCTGTGAAAATCGATGGCAAACATATCGGTGAGATTTCACAAAAATCTATTCGTGAGGCCCATGTTTGGTTTGAAAACATTTCAGCTAAACTGTCTGACACGCAAAAGGAAATTGGCGAACGGATTTTGAAAGAAATTCGCGACCGCCTCAATTTCTTGGTTGATGTGGGCCTTGATTATCTGAGCCTTTCCCGGAACTCGGGGACCCTATCAGGCGGTGAAAGCCAGCGTATCCGGTTGGCGTCACAGATCGGTTCTGGTTTGACGGGCGTGCTTTATGTGTTGGACGAACCGTCCATTGGCCTGCACCAGCGAGACAATGCACGCTTGCTCGAAACGCTGCGGCGGCTGCGCGATTTGGGCAATACGGTGATTGTGGTTGAGCACGATGAAGACGCAATCATGACCGCTGACCATGTGGTGGATATTGGCCCAGGTGCCGGTGTGCATGGCGGCGAGATCGTTGCCGAGGGCAAGCCACAGGACATTTTGAAACACAAAACCAGCCTCACGGGGCAATATTTGTCCGGCAAAATGGGCGTAAAGGTTCCGGCAGAGCGTCGCCCCATATCCGACACACGCAAAATCTCAGTTACTGGCGCAACAGGCAACAATTTGAAGAATGTTGACGTGGATGTGCCTTTGGGCTGCTTTGTTGCGGTTACTGGGGTTTCTGGTGGTGGCAAGTCGACGCTGATCCTTGATACGATGTATGCGGGCATTGCGCGCAAACTGAACGGTGCGCGTCTAATGCCCGCCCCGCACGACCAATTGCTCGGTTTAGAGTTTTTGGACAAGGTGATCGATATTGACCAAAGCCCGATTGGGCGGACACCACGCTCCAACCCCGCGACTTATACAGGCGCGTTTACGCCCATTCGCGAATGGTTTGCGGGTCTGCCGGAAGCCAAAGCCCGCGGCTATGCTCCTGGTCGCTTTTCGTTCAACGTTAAAGGTGGTCGGTGTGAAGCCTGCCAAGGCGATGGCGTATTAAAAATCGAAATGCACTTCTTGCCTGATGTTTATGTCACTTGTGATGTTTGCCACGGCAAGCGTTATAATCGTGAGACGCTGGAAGTTCAGTTTAAGGGCAAGTCTATTTCCGATGTTTTGGAAATGACAGTAGATGAAGGCGTTGAGTTCTTTTCTGCCGTTCCGTCCATTCGCGATAAAATGGTGACCTTGCAGCGTGTGGGGCTGGGGTATGTCAAAATTGGGCAACCAGCCACAACCTTGTCGGGCGGCGAAGCGCAGCGGGTAAAGCTCTCCAAAGAATTGTCAAAGCGCGCCACAGGCCGCACGCTTTATGTGCTTGACGAGCCAACCACTGGCTTGCACTTCCACGATGTGGCGAAGTTGCTTGAGGTGCTGCACGAATTGGTGGATCAAGGAAACACGGTCGTGGTGATTGAACACAATCTGGAAGTGGTCAAGACAGCCGATTGGGTGATTGACTTGGGGCCCGAAGGCGGCGACGGCGGCGGCGAGTTGGTGGCTGAAGGGCCGCCTGAGGCAATTATTGACGAACCGCGCTCCCACACGGGCCATTTCTTGAAAGAATTATTGGCCCGTCGGCCATCAGCCCAAGATGCGGCGGAGTGATCTAGCCTAACTCTCTTTCATGACAATTATACCATTGGTGCATGCGGCTCACACATATCTGGGCCGCATGTTTTGCGTTTCGGGCGCGCCCGATGTGCAGGTACAATACCTCTGTATTTTACAAAATTGCCACAGGAGCGCCCCATGGCTCACCCTTTAATGACATCCCTTGAAGACCTTCTTCACTTCCGCCAAACCCTATTGGAACTGGATTGTAGCGTTACGGCTGAAAATGATCATCTCGGATTGTTTAAGCCTGAAATTCAAATTGACACAGGCCACGGCTCACGAAAAACCACTTCTTAACCAGCATTGCAAAAAACGCATAGGCGCGTTGCAAAAATACCGTCTACTCAAGTGCGATTAGCAAGCCTATATACAGGTCAACAAACGGAACACACCACTGCAAACCAAGGAGATGAGCAATGGATTTTGGTAAAACTTTTCGCCGCTGGGCTTCATACCGCAAAACTGTTCGTGAACTGAGCGTTCTTGATGATCGTGAATTGAACGATTTGGGCATTACACGCGGTGACATTCAGCCATTGGCACGTGAGCATGCTGAACGCATCTAATGCGTTGAACACTCGACAAGACCTCCCGAATCTTTAAACACCCGCCCTTTTCGCGGGTGTTTTTTTATGGCTGAATTTTGTTGCGTTCGCCCCAGTTTCCTTGCTAACTGCCCCCATGACAGATCATTCAAAAATTCTACATATTGTTGGCGGCGGCCTAGCCGGTTCTGAAGCCGCATGGCAAGCCGCAGAGCTTGGCGTGCAAGTGGTGTTGCATGAAATGCGCCCTGTGCGCAAAACGGATGCACACCAAACAGATGGCTTGGCCGAGTTGGTTTGTTCCAACTCATTTCGTTCGGATGACCACGAGCATAATGCCGTGGGTTTGCTGCATGAAGAAATGCGCCGCTGCAACTCCGTGATCATGGCGTCAGCGGATAAATCCAAGCTGCCTGCCGGCGGAGCGCTGGCGGTTGACCGGGATGTATTTTCCGATGCCGTCACAGCCCAGTTGGAAGCACACCCCAATATCACCATTGAGCGCAGCGAAGTTGACGGCTTGCCGCCAAAAGAGTGGCAACATGTGATCATCGCAACTGGGCCGCTCACCTCGCCAGCCTTGGCTGAAGGCATTCAGTCTGTCACCGGCGAAGATTCCCTTTCCTTTTTTGATGCGATTGCGCCGATCATTCATAAGGAAAGCATCAATTTTGATATTGTCTGGGCACAATCGCGATATGACAAACCTGGCCCTGGCGGCACAGGCGCTGACTATTTGAACTGCCCGATGGATGAAGCGCAGTACAATGCGTTCGTCGATGCCTTGTTGGAAGGCGAAAAAACTGAGTTCAAAGAGTGGGAAAACGTCCCCTACTTTGATGGGTGTTTGCCGATTGAGGTGATGGCCGAGCGTGGACGCGAAACCTTGCGTTTTGGCCCCATGAAGCCAGTTGGCTTGACCAACCCCAACAATCCGGATGTGAAGCCACATGCCATCGTGCAGCTGCGCCAAGACAACGCGCTGGGCACCTTATGGAATATGGTTGGGTTTCAGACCAAGCTGAAATATGGCGCACAAGCCGAAATCTTACGCAAGATTCCCGGGTTAGAAGATGCCAAATTTGCCCGTCTTGGCGGCTTGCACAGGAACACGTTCCTCAATTCGCCCGCACTGCTGGATGAACAGCTTCGGCTAAAAGCTGATCCGCGCTTGCGCTTTGCTGGTCAAGTTACCGGCGTCGAGGGCTATGTTGAAAGCGCTGGGCTGGGCCTGGTTGTTGGTCGTTTGGCGGCAAACGAAATTTTGGGCCATCAAATTGATGCTCCGCCCAAAACCACCGCTTTGGGCGCGTTGGTGCACCACATTACGGGCGGACATTTGGCGGATGAGACAAATGGCATCAAGAGCTTTCAGCCGATGAATGTTAATTTTGGCCTGTTCCCGCCTGTAGAAGTGACAAAACCCGAAGGCGTGAAACGTTGGCGCGGCCCCGACCGGGGCAAGGCAAAAAAACGTGCAACGTCAGCGCGCGCCCTCGAACATTTAGAACAATGGCGCTAATCGGCGCCATTGGTTTGTTTTTCAAACACATAGAAATCCAAACGCACGACTTTGCGCGCCATATCGGGGTCCATATCGATGTTGGCTTCATGCAGATTCAGATAGAGAGTATGCTCCGCGCCCGTGATTTTTATGGTGTTTTCCGGCATAGTGGTGACAGTTAGGTTTTGCTGATTGATCCAGGTGGTGAGGTCGTAGCGTGAGAATTGCACATCATCGCGCATCACGACCAAATCTTTGTCATCCATGCGGAATTCGTAAGGTCCAAGCTGCTGGCTGCAACAGGGCAATTCAACACGACCATAAAATTTGTAGGTCCCTGAGAGATCCAACGGCTCTTCATTGGTTAGCCGAACAAACTCAATCGGCCGGTTGTTTGGCACTATATCTGGAAGCCCCAGCAGCGCCGCGAATTTCTCACGCGAAATCTCGCCATCAAACTCAAATCCTTTGATCTCAAGTTCTCTGGACAGTGCTGTGCGCCCTTCTTTCGAATTCAATAAATAGTTCGCCGCACCGCGAAGACGTTGGGCTGCCTCATCGTCGTCATCCGCCTCCTTCCATCGTTCGTAGTTTTGCTCAAAACGCGCGAGTTGATCGCGTATTGACCAAATCTCCAAATTGAAGGGCCCGAAGGAAACCAAAAGCAAAATGAGCGCTGCCAAAGCCGGTAAGAGCCGGATATCCAAGCGATTGAAGATGCCGACGCCCACAATCAAACTGGTCCACAACGCCCCCGCCAACAGCAATATTCGCTCTGGCGTAAGGCCATAGGCCGCGACGCGAATGTAGATCGCAATGATCAGCATGATCACCGGAACGATGGCCAGAAAGGGCCAGAAGCGCAGATATTTTGCCACAACGGGCTTTTCGCGCATGAATTTTGGATAAAGCAGCAGATGGTTGAGCCCAGCGACACATATGAAACCGATCACCATCCAACCAATTGTGCCTTCAGGATAGGTTTGCTGAATGACAATCTGGACGGCATAGGCAACGAGGATCAGGGCATACAGGGTCAAAAACGGCGCAAAAATGTACAAGCCTAAAAAGCCAACGGCTTGGGACAAAAAGTCTGGTTTGTTTAGCTCATCATCTCGGAATTCACTTGCTTTCGGAATTGTGGCGAACCAGTAGATCGGGGCGAACAGTGCGCCAGCAAGCGGCAGCAGATAACGGTACATCAAATGCTCAAGCTGAAATCCGAACAGAATCGAGACGGAGCGCTCGATAATCACCAAGCCAAGCAAAATCACCAAATATGCAAATCCGGCGACAATTGCCGACACGATGGAGCGATGGTTCATCCACCAAAATAGATTTTGCTGCCTGCGGCCATCATGCTTTCGCGTGAAATGAAGCGTTGGCGAGATCGAAGTCAGCAAAATCAGGATCGGCACCCACATAAAGGGTTGGCCAAGGGCCATATTCTCCAAGAATATGGTGGCCCCAAGCGCCAATAGCCCCATCAAATTGATAATCCAACCGACAATTTTGCCGAAAACGCGGCTTTCAACTGCAAGCTGGGTGGCAACAGCCAAAAGGGCTGTCAGCTCGACGGTGGCGAATGTTTTAAACAAGAAATCGTCGGCCGGGTTGGAGGACCCATTCAATTCAACAAGAAAAAGAATCGCGCCGATCGTGACAAGACCAACGGAAAACGGGAAGCGCTGCACCGTGCGTGCAAGCTCCGGACCAAAGCGATCGCGCCATTTTTGCAAGGCATTCATTGGTTCCGGATCGGCCATTTTTTCGCTCCTACTTGCGCAAACCCCATCGCATTAGCCGGAGTATTTTGCGCCAATCAGACATTTTTACGGCATGCCACTCACCCTTGTCGAGCGCGCGTTGCATACGCGTTAAATCGCTATCGATAAAGGGCCAGACACCAAATGCTGGTTTCGCAGCGCTGGGCAAGGCCTTAATCGCCTTGTTCGCTTTGTCGAGATGATCTCTGGCATGCTCGGCACATGATTGAAGGGCTTGAAGAATTTCTTCCTCTGGCTTGCCTGCAAATATATCATTGTCTTTTAGACCGAACGCAGCGAACACGTTGACGGGTAGAAAAACCTGCGCCCGCCGACGATCATATTCAAAGCTATAAAGCGCGCGTACGTAGGTTTGCGCCACGCCCAGATGGCCAGCAGCATCGTTAAACTGCTCCGGTGCGTCCTGTTCGCCGACACAAATCTGGGCCGCATATTGAAGAATGATGGATGCGACCTCACCTGCATAGCCTTCAAATTGGTTTTGATCGGGCATCGGGTCTTGATAGAGATCGAAACGTCGCGCCGCGACCATGCGCAAAAGCGGCACTGTTGAAAGCTTATACTTCTCGATGGCGTTAAACAGCGCATTCGCTAAAGGATTGCTTTCAACATCGCCATGGCGCTCGCCTTCGAGCGCGTCGCGCCAAAACTGCAAGCGAATCTCGCCTGGCATCGGTTCGCTCACACGGTGACGAATAGCTGCTAACTCGGCCGCGAATGCGTGTAGCGTCTGTATGGGAAGCCGGACATGCTGTGGCAGGACTAGGCTGGCAAGGTAGGCGTCTCGGTCCAACTCGCGCAATTGGGCAGATATGATTGCGGCTTCATCGTCGTTTTGGGCGCGCTGGCTCATTTTCCACGCTCAACGGCCAATAGAGCGGCGGCGACTGCGCGCTTTTCGCCCAGGAGCACATTATACGTCCGCGCCGCGGCACCTGTGCTCATGGGTTCTGTGATGATGTTGAGGTCGCGGCCTGTTTGCTTGATCGGTTTTTCCAATACAAACAATTGATCGCCAGTGCCGACAAACAGCACATCGATTTGGTCGGCCTCAGCCCAGACTTTCGCCAAACTGTCGTGGGTGATGTCTTGCACGGTCTTAACGTCCCATGCATGCATGCCAGATGGCAGACAAAGCAGCGAGCCAATGTGCGACATATCTCCAAACCGGAAGCCCCCATTGCCATAAGCGTCAATGGGAACTTGATATTTGAGAAAGCCTTTTTCCGGTGGGGTGATCAAGACTTAAACCGATGCCCCATCCGCGCGCCGTTCTTCTTTTGGCGCAGCTTCTTTGCGGCTGGTGAGGTTGAAATTGATCAACAATGGAGAGGCCACAAATATGGTTGAATATGTCCCCACAAGCACACCCCAAGCCATAGCAATGGTAAAGCTGCGGATCACCTCGCCGCCGAACACCACCAATGCACCTAAGGCGAGCAACGTGGTGATCGATGTCAGGATCGTACGCGAGAGGGTCTGATTGACCGACATGTTCAACAGCTCGGGAATGCTCATCTTACGATATTTGCGCAGATTCTCCCGCACGCGGTCGTATATCACCACCGTATCGTTCAAAGAGTAACCGACAATCGTCAGGATCGCCGCGATGGAGGCAAGATTGAATTCCAGTCCTGTCAGTGCGAACAAGCCGATTGTCAGCAGCACGTCATGGACCAAGGCAGCAACAGCGCCGATAGCAAATTGCCACTCAAACCGCATCCAGATATAGGCCAACACCGCAACAATAGCGGCTACAACAGCCAATGTACCTGTTTGTGCCAACTCACCGGAGACAGTGGGGCCAACCACCTCAGAACGGCGTCGATCATAGCCGACGGCCTCAACAGCCTCGATAACCTTAGTTACGGCTTCCTGCTGCGCAACATCACCGCCCGGCTGGGTTTCTACCCGGATCAACACGTCAATATCGGAGCCAAACTCTTGAACTTGAACATCCCCAAGATCGAGGGCGCCCACAATTTCGCGTAATTCGGCTATGTCCGCAGGGCCTTCAATCGACTGAACCTCAATGGCGGAGCCGCCTTTAAAATCGATGCCGAGATTGAGCCCCTTGGCGCCAAACAATGCCAATGACCCCACAACCAGCACAGCTGAGAAGGTGTAAGCCAGTTTCCGCAAGTTCATAAATTCAAAGTTGAAATTTTCCGGCCAAACTTTGAGGAGTGCGATTTTTAGCTCTTTCGGGCGACGACGCGCGTACCAACGCGAAATCATGAACTGGGTCAGCACATAGGCTGTGAACAAGGTGGTGATGATACCGATGGCCAAGGTCACCGCAAAACCACGGATGGGGCCAGAGCCAAGGAAGAACAGGATCGCCGCGGCAATCAGCGTGGTGACGTTCGCGTCCAAAATGGTCGTAAACGCTCGCTGAAAACCAGCTTCGATGGCTTGAATGGCACCACGTCCTGCCCGTTTTTCCTCACGGATACGCTCATAAATCAGCACGTTCGCATCCACGGCCATACCGATGGTCAGCACGATACCCGCAATACCAGGCAGCGTGAGCGTTGCGCCCAACAGCGACAGCGTGCCCAAAATCAACGTGATGTTGAGGAGCAAGGAAATGTTGGCGAACACACCAAATGTGCCATAGGCAACGACCATAAAGATGATCACAAGGATACCACCGACAACACCAGCCGTTTCACCGGCCGCCACGCTGTCCGCACCAAGGCTTGGGCCAACAGATCGTTCTTCAATGATGTCCAAGGTCGCTGGCAAGGCACCTGCCCGCAGCAAGACGGCCAAGTCATTGGCGCTTTCTGCAGTGAAGTTACCAAAGATTTGCCCGGAACCGCCAGGGATAGCGGAATTGATCACCGGTGCGGTAATCACTTGATTATCCAGCACAACAGCAAATCGTTTGCCGATATTGTTGGCGGTAATTTCCGCAAATTTTACACCGCCACGTGTATCGAACCGGAAGGTCACGATGGGCGAGCTGTTCTGTGCGTCAAATCCGGGTTGTGAATCGACCAAAGATTCACCGCCGATTGCCACTTCTTCAAACACCAATTCCTCGCCACCATCTTGGCTCGGCAAAATCATGGTGCCATCGGGCAGTCCTTGGATTTTCGCTTGGGCAGCGCTCATGGTGGGGTGCACCATGTGGAAGGTGAGACGCGCGGTTTTAGAAATTACGTCTTTCAGGCGTTCAGAATCATCAAACCCGGGCACTTGAACCAGAATTCGATCATTGCCCTGACGCTGAATGGTCGGTTCTGTTGTGCCCAGCTCGTCAACGCGGCGACGGACCACTTCAATGGATTGCGCCACAACAGATGACAAGCGCTCTGAAATGCCCTCTTCCGTCAGCTCAATCGTGATAAGCTGGTCAGGTGTTTGATTGATGATCATTTCATCAATACCACCAACACCGCCAAGCGACTGCGACAACGGAACGTCCAGCTCCTGCAAGGCATTGAGGGCTGTTTCCAGATTTTCTTTGTCGGTCAACTCGATGGTGAGCTTGGCCTCATCGGTTTTGATCAAATGGCCAATGCCATTGTCGTTCGCCAGAATAGACCGCGCTTCACGCCGCAATTCTTTTACGCGTTCGCTCACGATTTCTTCGCGATTCACTTCCAAAAGCAAGTGTGAACCGCCCTGCAAATCCAGCCCCAAGACAATCTGCTTTTTTGGCATCCAGTCAGGCAAGCTGTTCAGTGTTGCGGGTGCAACAAAGTTCGGCAGCGTGAACAATATGCCGGCAAGCGCCACAATAACAATCAGTGCCGCGCGGAGTGGAGAAGAATTTAGCATCGCAAGAAAACCTAGCGTTCGCGTTTAAAGAATTATTTTTTGTTGTCGTTGACGGGCTCTGCTTTGGTGCGCACGTCAGCAACCATTGAGCGCAAAACCTTCACACGCACATTTTCAGCCAGCTCAACTTCAAGTTCATTATCGTCTTTGACACGTGTCACTTTACCGATAATGCCGCCATTGGTGACGATCACGTCGTTACGACGAATGGCGTCGAGCATGTTCTTTTGTTCTTTCACGCGCTTTTGCTGCGGACGAATGATCAAAAAATAGAAAATTGGGATGATCAACAAGATTGGCATCAAGCTGGTCAAATAATCTGCTGCACCTGGCGCGCCAGCTGCCTGAGCAAATGCGGGAGAGACAAACATACGGATACTCCTTGATGTGGCTTTTGTTCATTTCAGATTTCACATAATCTGAGAGAAAGCCCAAGCCACGGGTTGGTTTGGTTTTGCGGGAATATATAGGGGGGATTTTTGAAATGCAAAGCGAAAACCCCACCTTTTTTCATGAGTTTGGAGCAAAAATGAAATTAAGTGAGTTCTTGGCCGATATTGCACAGTCTTTACGCGTGTTGGCCAGCCGTCCAAGCAGCGATCAGGTGGTGATTGGTGACGCAAACGCGTACCAATGGGAAGGCAGCACCAGCCAGCTCATGCCCGTGCACAATGTCAACCGAGTCGCACTTGATCTTTTGCAGGGGATTGAACCGCAAAAAAGAACGCTTTTCGATAATAGTTTGCAGTTCGCCAAGGGCTTAGGTGCCAACAATGCGCTGCTTTGGGGCGCCAAGGGCATGGGCAAAAGCTCTATCGTCAAAGCGATCCATGGCGAAATTGTTGAGCAAGCGTCCCATGAAAATGGCATCAAACGGCTTATCCTTGTGGAGATCCACCGGGAAGACATTGCCACCCTCCCCGAATTGATGCGTAAATTGGCAACGCAGGACATGCAATTCCTCGTCTATTGTGACGATTTATCCTTCGACCGCGAAGAAACGGACTATAAAGCGCTCAAAACTGTGCTCGATGGCGGCTTGGAAGGCCGTCCGAAAAATGTGCTGTTTTACGCCACATCAAACCGTCGACACTTGATGCCGCGCGAAATGATCGACAATGAAGCGCGGGCGGCAATCCATTCCAATGAGGCAAATGACGAGAAAGTTTCGCTTTCTGATCGGTTTGGCCTGTGGATTGGTTTTCACAATTGCGATCAAGATACCTATTTGGACATGATCCGGGGTTATTGTGATTATTTTGGCATTGAGGAAGAAGCGGATGCTTTGCGTGCGGCGGCAATTGAATGGGCGGCAACGCGCGGATCGCGCTCCGGGCGCGTAGCGATCCAATTTGTGCGGCATTTGGCCGGCAAAAAAGGGCGCGCCATTTCCTGACGCGCCCCTCTTACTGTCTTTAATTCAATAGATTTAGCTGGCCAACAATGGTGCCGGGTCAACCGGTGTTGCACCTTTGCGCAATTCAAAGTGCAATTGTGGACGCGCCACAGAACCTGTCAGGCCAACGGAGCCAATTTGCTCGCCACGGCGAATGTTGGCACCTTTGGAGACGCTGATGTCTCTCAAGTGAGCGTAAGCAGACACATATCCGTTCGGGTGTTTGATCAAAACGAGATTGCCGTAGCCTTCAACTGCGTTGCCCGTGTAAATCACGGTACCTGTATCGGCGGCCTTCACTGACGTGCCTTCTGGCGCTTCAATGTTAATGCCTGTATTTTTCGACGCCTTGAAATCTTGAATCATGCGCCCTGAAACCGGCCAGCGGAAACCTTGAGATTGTGACTCGGCTTGCGGCGCGGCAACCGCAGGAGTGCTCGGCACTGATGCGGTTTTGATCTCTTCTTGAGCTTTCGGTGCGGCAGCAGGCTGCGCTGTTTGTGTTGGCGCAGGTGTTGGTGTCGCCGCTGGCGCAGTCGGTTTTGTCGCAACCTTCAGACCAGCAGGACGCGCGATTGGCGTTGGGCTAGCTTGTGGTGCGTCGCTAACAGCCTGCGGTGCAGGTATAGACGTTTGCACTTCAGCAACTTTTTGCGCTGGCGCTCTTTGAGCGATCAAATCCGGACGACCGGGAATGATCAGCTCTTGGCCAACAAAAATACGGTCGGCTGAGGCCAGACCGTTGGCCGTAACAATGGCATCAGCCGTTACGTCATAGCGCCGCGCAATCACGTAGAGTGATTCGCCCGCCTCAATTTTATGCATGAAGGCATTTTCAGGCACCAAACGCGGCGTTGCTGCGGTTTCGGTTGCTGGCGGCTGCAATGTTTGTGGCTGAGTTTGAATCTCAGCGGGCGAAGTGGACGCTGTCATGGTTGAGGTACTCTTTACTGGAAGTGGTGACAAACTAGGCAAAGGTTGCTGCGAAACCTGAGACGGTGCTGCGGCCACATTGCCGAAATTAGAGTTAGACGCCTGTGTTTGCGGATAATTGCCGGCCAATAACGGATCTTGTGAACCGGAAGCCGGATAGCCCATTTGTGCACTACCGCCCACATCCGCAGGTGGTGTAAATGGTGCATTTGAATTTTGCGCCACACGAACAGGTGCTGGCGAAAGGGGCTGCGCACTGTTTTGCGGCGTCCCGATTGCCGTTGGCATTGCCTGATTTAAATCGGCATTTTGGGCAGTGTTCACAGAATTTGTGACCAGCGGACCATTTGAGATGAAGGGAGACCGCGCTGTGGTGCAGCCTGCCAGAACCCCGGCGACACCCAGAACGGAAATAAGGGCGACACTGTTTTTCAACAGCCGTGTTTTTTGGCGCACTATCATGGTTTTACTCATACTCAATACAACTTTACTCAGCCCAATATAGATTCATTAAGGTAAAGGGGAGTTTAAAGAGTTTGAGATTTTCCATGCATTAATGGCGCGAGACGAATTGTGCCCACAACATCATCAGCAAATTGATCGCCAATCCGTTCGTATCGGATAAGCTGTTGCAGCTCGTTTGGCGCACCAACAGGTGCCAGCAAAATGCCGCCATCCTCGAGCTGATCTAGCAAATCGGGTGTTACCTCGCGCACCGATCCTGTGAGCAAAATACGCGAAAAAGGCGCTTGATGCTTCCACCCGGCCAGGCCATCATCGTGCAAGCTGACAATGTTAGAAAGCTTGAGTTTTTCCCACCGATCCTGAGCCAGCCGAAGCAATGTGCCATATTTTTCGATGGAAAAGACGCGCTTTGCAAATCGTGAAAGCAGCGCTGTTGCATATCCTGAACCCGTGCCGATTTCCAAAATTTTGGGCACCTGCTCATCGAATTTCAGCTTACTGAGCATCTGGGCCACCTTGACCGGTGAGGTCATCGACTGACCGCATTCGATCGGCAACGCGCAATCCTTATAGGCGTGATCGGCATATTCATCTGGCACGAAAAGCTCGTGGGGCACCCGCTCAAAGGCATCTACCACAAGGCGTTGTGTGATGCCCTTTTGGCGCAGGCCGAGCACTAGGGAGGCTTTGGCCCATTCTAAATTTTGTGGCTGATCATCATCCTGCATCGTGATTGGCCTTTGAAAACTGAAATGCGCCTTCCAGACGTTTCAATTCTGCCATATCTGTTTGCTGCAGCAAAAGGGGGGTAACGGTGATCGCGTTGTGCTCAAGCAACCTGACGCAATCAGCCTCAGGTGTGAGCGGCGTTGGTGTTTGCAAAATCGCTACAAAATGTTTCCCCTCATTATCCGAGGGATAATATTCGAACGGCGATGTGGAAAAGCGCTGGTGTGGCACCACTTCAACGCCCGTAACATCCTTAGCTTCACAACGCGGAAAATTCACATTGTAATAGGTTTCAGTGCCCCGCGCGGATGCCATGATCTGTTTAATGACTTGCGCACCATACGCTTTTGAACAATCCCATTCGATCATGTGCTCGTTGGAAAAGTCCATGCTTTGGCTGAGTGCAATGCCAAGGGCGCCTTGCAAGGCCCCTTCCCGCGCTCCTGCTGCGGTGCCAGAACAATTGACCAAATCCGCAATGTTTTGCCCGCGATTCACGCCCGATAAAACCAGATCGGCTTTTTTGTCCTTCAACAGATGGGTCATGCCTGTGACGATGCAATCGGCAGGTGAACCATTGATCGCGAAAATCTGCTTATCGCGCTGCTCAATTTCCAACTCATGGCCGAGGGTGAATTTATGGCCTACGCCAGATTGGTTGGTTTGCGGGGCAACCACCCACACATCATCAGAGATTTCCCGCGCAACATTTTCCAAGACTTTTATGCCCGGCGCGTCGATGCCGTCGTCATTGGTGATGAGGATGCGCGGGTTGCTTTTCATCTAGGAAGCCGAGATCACAGTTTGGCCAGCCATATAGGGCTGCAAGACATCTGGGACCGCAATAGACCCATCCTCTTGCTGATAGTTTTCCATCACTGCGATCAAAGCACGGCCTGTAGCCACGCCAGAACCGTTCAATGTATGGACATATTGTGCTTTGCCGTCTTCATCGCGATAGCGCGCGTTCATGCGGCGCGCTTGATAGTCACCTGCAACGGAAACAGAAGAAATCTCCCGATAGGTGTCCTGACCCGGCAACCACGCTTCAATATCATAGGTGCGTTGCATGGTGGCGCCCATATCGCCAGCGCAAAGGCGCATAACGCGATAAGGAATTTCCAAGCCTTTCATCACAGCTTCCGCACAGCCAAGCATCCGCTCATGCTCGTCCAGCGATTTATCCGGCGCGGTGACGGCAACCATTTCTACTTTATAGAACTGGTGCTGACGCAACATGCCTCTTGTGTCGCGACCGGCAGATCCAGCTTCAGACCGGAAACATGGCGTCAAAGACGTGAAGCGCAAAGGTAACTCTTCTTTGCTCAACATACTTTCGCGCACCAAGTTGGTAAGAGAGACCTCAGATGTCGGGATCAGCCAGCGATCATCTGTTGTTTGAAACGCATCTTCGGCAAATTTGGGCAATTGGCCTGTGCCGAATAGCGCTTCAGGGCGCACCAAGAGCGGTGCGACAACTTCGGTGAAGCCATGTTCGCGTGTGTGCAAATCGAGCATATATTGCCCAAGTGCCCGTTCGAGCCGCGCAATATCGCTCTTCAACACCACAAAGCGCGAACCCGCAATTTTCGCTGCGGTTTCAAAGTCCATATGTCCAAGCGCTTCGCCTAGCTCATAATGCTCTTTCGGCTCAAAGTTAAATCGCTTCGGCTCGCCCACTTTGTGGCGTTCCACGTTGGCATCTTCGTCTTCGCCATCGGGCACGTCATCCAGCAACAAGTTGGGCAGCCCCGCCAAAATACGGTTCAGCTCTGCCGTCTGCTCACGTTCCTGATCTTCGCCAGCCTGTACTTTGGCCTTCAAGTCGGCAACTTCTGCAAGCAGCGCCCGCGCTTTTTCTTCATCACCCTGGGCTTTTGCCTGCCCAATCTGCTTGGAAGATGCGTTGCGCGTGCCTTGCCATTCATTGAGTTGTTGCACAGTTTTCTTGCGCTCATCATCAAGCGCGACAAGTGCTTCAGCCATAGGCTCAGCGCCTCGGCGTGCCAAAGACCGATCAAATAGGTCTGGATTGGCGCGGATCCATTTAATATCGAACATTATTCATCTCCGGCGGTTTGCCGTTTTTGTATTTTTGATTAGTTGCTTGAATCGGCTTCAGGATCAATAGGCCGGCGCGATCGCTCAACGAGACGCACCGCCAGAATCGAGAGTTCGTAAAGCAGGAATACTGGCACGGCCAACCCGAGCTGTGTCATGGGCTCTGGTGGCGTCAAAAATGCGGCCAGGGTCAAAATGCCCACAATGGCGTATTTGCGCCAGGATTTTAGATTGTCGGACGTGATCAAATCAGCCGTCGCCAACAACACAAGCACCACGGGCAACTGAAAGCAAAAGCCGAAAGCCAGCAAGAGTGTCATGGTCAACGACAAATATTCAGATACGCGGGTTACCATTTGAATGGAGGCTTGGCCCGAACCGGTTTGTTCCAGCGAGATAAAGAACTTCATCGCTAGAGGCATCACCCCAAAATAAACCAAGCTTGCGCCCATCACAAACAGCACCGGCGTTGCCAAGATAAAGGGCAAGAAAGCGCGACGTTCGCGCTTGTAGAGCCCGGGGGCGATGAAGCGATAAATCTGGATAGCAATCACTGGGAATGCTAGAAAAATTGCAGAGAACAGTGCAACTTTAAGCTGGGTGAAGAAGAATTCCTGTGGTGCTGTATAAATCAGCTCCACATCTTCCACATTGCCTACGGCGCGTTCAAATGGCCCAAGCAGAATATTAAAAATCTGGCTGGCGAAGAAAAAACAAACGATAAAGAGCACAGCGATAGCTGCCAGCGAATAGATCAAACGCTGACGCAACTCCACCAAGTGCTCCATGAGGGGCGCTTCGCTTTGCGCAACTTCTTGATCCTCATCGGCCTGCTGATCTTCAACATTTTCAAGGAGCTTACTCATTATGACTGCTCCTTCGCATCATTGTTGGTGGCCTTTGCACTTTTCGCGGGCGCCGCTTTCTTGGTGGCGGCCGTCTTACGCGGTGCAGTTGTTTTGCGTGTTGCAGGCTTCTTTGCTGCCGTCGTCGTTTTCGCCGCAGCTTTTGATGCTGCGGGCTTTTTCGTCGCCGCAGGCTTTTTGGCCGCCGCTGTGCCAGACGCCTTGCGCGCAGAGCTGGTTTTGGCGGTGGTTGTTTTCGCCGCTGCCGCAGTTTTCCGCGCTGGTGCTTTCTTCGCGGCTTTTGGCTTGGCCGGGGTCTTGGTTGTTTTTCCAGCTGTCGCTGCTTGCGTTGCAGCCGCTTCGCCCTCAACCGTTTTCGCCTTGGCTGCCGCTTTGGCCGCCTCGGCTTGTGCAGCGGCTTCGGCTGCACGTTCCTGTCCGCGTTTTACCGCTTCTTTCATGGAAGATGCCGCAGCCTCAGGATCTGGCTGTGGCACAGGGGGAAGCCCCGCCGCCTCGCGTATTTCATCAGCGACGCTTTCACTCCCCTCAACCTTAGGCTTGATTTTGCCAGTCGGCTCGACGCCCTTGTCGCTCACCTTGTTAAATTCATCAGAAATCTGTTTGGATGTCTGATTTAACGGATCGGTGATTGATTTTTTGGCGTCTTTGAATTCATCAATCGCTGCCACTTTAGACAGTTCAGATTTGAATTCATTTCCCATTCGACGCACCGAAGAGAACACATTACCCAGTTGACGCAGCAACGCAGGTAAGTCCTTTGGCCCCACAACAATCAATGCGATTGCTGCGATGATCAACATCTCGCTCCAGCCGATATTGAGCATAGTGCCCCTCTTATGAATTTGCGCCGATCAGACGATAAAGCTCAACTAAGATTAGTCTTGCTTCTCTTTTTCTTTTTCTTCAACTTTTGCTTCTTGCTTGGCGTCAATTTCGCCAACTTTTTGGTCATCGTCCTGCATGCCTTTGCGGAAGGCTTTAATGCCAGAAGCGACTTCGCCCATCATGCCAGAAATCTTGCCGCGGCCAAACAAAAGCAAAGCGGCAATAGCGATGATGAGAATACCCCATGGACCCGGATTCATTCTCTTACTCCTTCAACTAGTGATCTATTCACGATCTACACTCCATCAAATATGGTCAAATCGCGTCGAACACAAGCACGTGTTCTGGATTAATCGCAATATTAACATCCAAACCTGGACGAATATTGACATTTGAAGGCTGACGCAGACGAATTGTATTGTCGACCCCCGCCACAGCAACCTCAAGTGTATCAACGCCAAGCGCATCGCGTTTGGCCACAACACGCCCCGGCGTGCCCTGCCCGCTCTCATCGATATAGACTGCGCCAATTGGGCGCATGGCCACAATGACACGCGCGCCATCGGGGCGGTTTCCGGCATCAACATTGCCAAAAGGCGTGCGGGCCATGCCGCTTTGAACCCGAGAAGGAATCTCACTGACTGGCGAAAAGAACCGAGCCACATCCAAATCTTTCGGGTGATTGTAAATCTCGTCTGATGTGCCGATTTGGGCGATATTCCCGTCACGCAAAAGAGCAATTTTGTCGCCGAAGATCATGGCCTCTTCTGGATCATGTGTCACCAAGATGCACGTGGCTTGCGTTTCCCGCAGCACCGCCAATGTTTCGGCCCGCACACTTTCACGCAAGCGCGCATCCAGCGACGAGAATGGCTCATCCAGAAGCAATAGGCCTGGTTTGGGGGCAATGGACCGCGCAAGCGCCAAACGCTGCTGCTGGCCGCCTGAAAGTTGAGAAGGATAATCGGTCGCGCGCCCTTCAAGACCAACACGCTTGAGGGCTTGCAAGGCTTGTTTGCGCGCTTCCTCACGGCCTAGAGATTTCAGCCCATATTCAACATTTTGTAAAATGGACAGATGCGGGAATAAAGCGAAGTCCTGAAACATCAGGCCAATGCCGCGCTTATCCGGAGGCACGGTCACCCCTTTGGCGGACATAATGCGCTTATTAATCAGAATGCGACCAGAATCAATTTCTTGCAGGCCGGCAGCGGCACGCAAAATTGTCGACTTACCGGAACCGCTCTCGCCCAAAAGGCAGAGTATTTCGCCAGGTGCCGTTTCAAAATTGGTTTCTTTGAGCACGTGGGAATCACCCACATTGCAGCTGACCTCTTGAAATTCAAGCGCGGCGGCAAAGCTGATGCCCGCAGTGCCGCGCGGGCCCCACTTCACATCTGATTTGACGTTGCTGGTGTCTATGCGGTGCTGGGTCATAAATTAGGTTTCATTGGGTTGATTACGCGCATCCAAATCGCTCAGCAAATCATCACCGGCATCATCAGGCTCGAGTGGGTCTTCATCCGACGTTAGGTCACCATCACTTGGTTTGGGTACGCTGAAATCTGGCGGCAAGTTCGATGACAACAACCCTGCCCCTTTGAGCTCCCCAAGGCCAGGCAAATCCGTGATCTGTTCCAGCCCAAAGTGATCCAGAAAACCCATGGTGGTGCCATAGGTGACGGGGCGACCCGGTGTGCGTCGACGGCCGCGCATCCGCACCCATCCAGCTTCCATCAATACATCAAGCGTGCCTTTGGACGTTGCAACGCCCCGCACCTCTTCGATTTCAGAGCGCGTTACCGGTTGGTGGTAGGCGATGATGGATAGCGTTTCAAGTGCAGCCCGCGAAAGTGGCTTTTGTTCCACGTCGTCACGCCGCAGCAAAAATGACAAATCCTCGGCGGTTCGGAAAGCAAACTTTTCTCCGCGCTGCACCAAATTGATGCCTGCATGTTGGTAACGCTGCTGCAATTGATCCAACAAATCAGCCAGATCGGCATTTTCCGACAGATATGGGCGCAAATCATCGGCCCCCAACGGTTCCTTGGCGGCAAACAGCAATGCTTCCAGCACCCGCAAATTGCGGGTCTGAATGTCGCTATGTTGGCCGTTTGGCTCCATGGGATGCTTTCTTCACTCGTTCAGCAGGGACAAAAGGCACAATCCTTGCGCCAGCCGCCTTTATCTATCAATTTTCGGATATGTGTCCAAGCATTAGTTGCGATTAGCGTTTTCGTCGCACCATCAAGGGCGAAAAAGGAGCGGATTGGCGCAATTCAATCTGCCCCTGCCGCACCATTTCCAAACTTGCGGTAAAGGAGGACGCCAAAGCCGTTTGCCGCTCCTCGGTGGAGGCTAAATATTCAGACAAATAGGACTGCAGCGGCACCCATTCGGCCGATTGGCCAATCAGGCGCTCCAAGATTTCTTCGGCCTCGCTTAAGGACCAAACCGTGCGCACTTTGACCGAATAGTCTTGCGGAAATGATTTCTCCCGCTGAATTACATAGGCACGCAGTAAATCATAATAGGTCGCCTGCCACTGGTTGGTTTTGGTGGTTAAGATGGACTCTGGATCACCCCGCGCATGGATGTCGCGCCCAAGGCGTGGACGATTGACCAATTGGCCCGCCGCGTCGCGCATGGCTTCCAGCCGCTTGAGGCGGAATTGCAGCAAGGCGGCCATTTCTTCGCCGCTCGGCTCTTCATCTTCATCATCATGCGGCACCATCAGTCGGCTTTTGAGATAAGCGAGCCATGCAGCCATCACCAAATAGTCGGCAGCCACTTCAATGCGGCGTTCTTTTAGCGTTTGGATAAAGCCCAAATATTGCTCGGCCAGCGACAAGACAGAAATATGGGCCAGATCCACTTTCTGCTTTCGCGCCAAATCCAGCAGCAGATCCAGCGGCCCCTCATACCCTTTCACATCAACATACATCACGCCCTGACGTGAGCGTGGTTCTTGTTGTGTGAAATCATTTTTTTGAAAAGGCATCTGCATCGCTTTTGATTTAACCGCAGCCTAAATCATGACGCAAAAAAAAGCGCAGGGTCAAGGAAACCCTGCGCTCATCAACTGTTTTGTTGCCGAACTAGTTGTTGCGTACGAAGCAATCACCGCCGGACAATTTAATGTTGCTACAGATTGAATTGGCAGCCTCGATAGAATTGGCAGGCACCAATACACGGTAGAATACCCCACGGTCATCAAGGTCAACCTGATTGACCCCCACCGTTTGGCCGCTCAACGCATCAGCAAATTGCCGGGTAACGGTGGTGACCGTTGATTGCGCTGCTTCTGGCGAACGTTGCGAGGCAAGCTGCACATAGAATGGTGCGCTGACCTGGTTTGTCGTCGCGTTCACTGGCGCAGAGTTGGTTTGCGGCGTGGTCACTGGTTGTGAATCTGGAACCAAGCCGAGCGGCTGATCGTTGCTATCGCTCGTGGCAGGCGCGCTATTATTGAGGACGGCGGAAGCCAGGGGCTGATTAGTGCCAAGCCCTTGCGGGCGCTCAGGCGGCGTTGGGGCATCAGCCACCACATCGCCAGTTTGCGCGTCATCGGTGAGTGCATCCGCAGCATCGTTGACCGTTTGTTCCGCTTGATCCGCAAGCGAACCAGCTGCATCTGTTATCGCCTCACCCGTGTTTTCTGCACTTTGTATAGCGTCGCCAATTGGATCGTTGCTTGTCGCGGTTTCGTTATCCGATGTGCTGGTGACTTCGGGTACGTTTGGACGAATATCCGGCAATTGCTGTGCACCAGCGGATGCTTCATCACCGGTCACAATCGTGCCATCAGCCAAAACTGTTACGGTTTTTACCTTGCGGTTGGTCAACCCACCTGTCGCATCGTCTGAGTTGGATGGGGTGATCACGCGTGACACGCCTTCACCGGATGCGCCGTCGGTATCATCCCGTGAGACGAGTTGCTCTGAAGACGTATCTTCCGGTTGCCCTTCAAGCGCTGAAAACACCGAGGGTGAATCCGTTGTTTCGCCTGCATTTTCTGGCGTTTGTTTCACATCAGTGTTTTGCGCTGTTACCAACGGCACATCGCCATCGGTTGCACCACCGCCACCGATAAAGTTCCACAAAGTTGCGCCGCCCAGCCCCAACAAAAGCAAGGCTGCAAGGCCGCCCGCATAGACCGGTAAGTTGCTGCGCTTCTTTACTTTTCGCACAGGCTCGGTTTCCATATGGTCGCGGCTCTCTGCATGCAAATAAGGCGCAGAAGACTGCGTTTGCCCTGCTGCTGCAGTGGGGGCAGCTTCCGGCGCTGGGCCAACTGGCGCCTGCGCTTTTGGTGGCTCCGCTGCATCAGAAGCAGGTCGTGCTGCTGCCATGGCAGCCAATATGGCGGCCTCTGCAGCACTTGATGGGTCTTCTTTGGATGTTGGCGACTTGCCCTCATCACCGGGCGTTTGCAAATAGGAATGTGGCGACCCGCCAGCAGATCCACTCGCTGTGTCTTCAATCAGCCGTTCAATTTCGCTTAGTGGATCACTCTTTGCGGGCTGATTTTCAACTGGTTTGGGTTGCGGCGCTTCTTCTCTGGCCACATATTCGGGTTCTTGCGGCTGCTCTTCTTGCGGCTCCATATAGGGCTCATCGGCAAAAAGCGCATCGCTTTCATGATCATATTGTGGCTCAACCGGTTCAAGCTGCTCGGCTTCAACAGGTTGGCTTTCCATTGTGGAAGCGGGCGCCTGCGGCGCTAGCGTGTCGTCGGCGTCAGAGATTAAATTGGCGATTTCATCAACTTCGGCTGCCGCGTTGACTTCACGCTTCAAAGCCTCAGCAGATTGACGCTCTTCACGTGAAAGGCTTTGCGGTGCAACAGGCTCAGGCTGAGGTTCGCTTTGCGCTTCGGCCACCAGTTTTTCAACCTGTGCGCCAAAATCTTCTTGGCTCGACTTGGCTTTCGCCTCCGCATCCTGACGATAGCTGCTGGCAAAATCAAATTCGAACGGGTCAGCCCCTTGATCTGATTGGGGCGGATTTGCTGAGGTCGCCGGTGCTTCAGGTGTCGTGGATGGTGTTGATTGTTCTGGCCGCTGCGGAACGCTTGGTTCTGGCGCAGGCCGATCCTGTCGCCCCTGATCCTGCTGTTGACCAGAAAAGGCAGATGTAAACGATGAAGGGCGTTCTTCCCGTTGGGGCGAACGTTCCTTTTGCGCGCGTTCTTCAATAGATTGAGACACCGATGCACGCTTTGCGTCGTCTGCTACGATGCGGGCCAATTCTGCAATCAGATCGTCTGATTGGTCCAGATTTTGGTCTGCAGGTTTTTTTGAATCTGCCATTTAGCCGGTCAGCGCGCCAAACGCGCTGCCCCTATAGTTAGAATAAGTATTCGCCCCGAACTTAGATACATCACAGCATTGTGCCTGAATTATGATAGCTCGTCAGGAGCGGATACTCCCAAAATCCCCAGGCTATTTGCCAATACTTGACGAACTGCATTCACCAAAGCGAGTCGCGACAATGTTATTGTCTGTTCATCAAGGTTAACAAATCGTAACTCTGGCCGTTCTTTCCCTTTTGTCCAGAACGTGTGGAAGGCGCTTGCCAGGTCGTGCACATAGAATGCTACGCGGTGCGGTTCGTGCGCTTCGGTGGCGCTGGCCACGACCCGCTCGAACTGCGCAGCAATCTTAATCAGTTCAATTTCCGCTGGATCGGACAGCACACTCAGGTCTGCTTTTTGCAAAGCGTCGAGGGAAATATCAAGATCAGGCAAGTCGCGCTTGGCGTTACGGAAGACCGAGCAGGCCCGCGCATGGGCGTATTGCACGTAGAACACCGGATTGTCCCGGGTTTGGGCGGTTACAACCTCAAAATCAAAGTCAATCGGTGCGTCATTTCTACGGAAAAGCATGATGAAGCGCACCACATCGGCGCCCACTTCGTCCACCAAATCGCCTAGCGTCACAAAGGTCCCTGCCCGTTTTGACATTTTGGCAGGTTCGCCGTTGCGCAGCAAATTCACCAGCTGGCAAATCTTCACATCGACATTGGCCTTGCCATCAGAAACAGCTTTGCCTGCGGCTTTCAAGCGCTTGATATAGCCCGAATGGTCGGCGCCAAGCACCACGATTTGCTCATTGAATCCACGCAAAAATTTATTGCGGTGATAGGCAATATCAGCGGCAAAGTAGGTGTATGACCCGTCAGATTTCACCAATGCCCGGTCGGTATCGTCGCCAAAGTCACTTGCCTTGAACAAGGTTTGCTCGCGATCTTCCCAGTCTTCTGGTGTTTTGCCTTTGGGCGGTTCCAGCGTGCCTTGATAAACCAAGCCCTCTTCCCGCAACCAGTCGAGCGTCTTATGAATATCGCCATCTTCGCCATGAAGTTGCTTTTCGGAGAAGAAATAATCGTGATGAACATTGAGCTTGGCCAAATCAGCTTTGATCAATTCCATCATGGAATCGACCACGATGGATTTGACTTTGTCGACCGCCTCGGCCTCATCCATGTTCAGCAACGCATCGCCAAATTGGTCGGCCAGCTTTTTGCCCGTTGGTATCAGATATTTGCCCGGATATAGCCCTTTAGGGATTTCCCCAATATTTTGCCCCAATGCTTCGCGATAGCGCAGCAAAGCAGATTTGGCGAGCACATCAATCTGTCCGCCTGCGTCATTAATATAGTATTCTTTGGTGATGTCGCAGCGCGAAAACGCCATCAAACTTGCCAAAGCATCGCCAAATACAGCACCGCGCGCGTGGCCGATGTGAACCGGGCCCGTTGGGTTGGTCGAGACATATTCGACATTCACCTTGCCTGCCGGGGCGTCCTTGGGCCGCCCGTACTCTGTGCCGGTGGCATTGATCTCTGCAATCACATTTTGCCAAACGCTGGCTGAAAGCCGCATATTGATAAAACCCGGCCCAGCGATTTCCGCGCTCTCAACGCCTTCAAATTCTTTGATTTTCTCAATCAATTGTTCGGCAATCGCCCGCGGATTTGATTTAAGCGGTTTGGCCAGAACCATCGCAGCGTTGGTGGACATATCGCCATGGGACGCATCGCGTGGCGGTTCAACCACAAATCGGCGCAACACATCGGGTGTTTCGGCCAATTGAGGGAACAATGCAGATAAAGCATCTGCGATACGCGATTGATATAAAGCGAATAAATCCATTGATGGTCATTCCATTTTGTTGTTAGCGCATTGCGGTTAGCGGAAATCCTCGTCCGCGTCAAACAAACGGTTATATTGGCTGGTGGCGTATGGGTCAGTCATCCCGGCAATAAAGTCCGCGACCAGACGCGGCATCTTATTCTTTTCGATCACTTTAGCGCGTTCTTTCCACTCGCCGGGCAAGTCCTCGCCGTCGAGATAAGCATCGAACAATTTCGCGACAATGGTTTGGGCACGGTCCACTTCGTCCATCACACTTTTGTGGCGATAAACCTTTTCAAACAAAAAGCTTTTCAGGCCTTTTTCGGCTTTTGCCATATCCTGCGAGAATCCGATTAAAGTTTGGTTCGCTTGCCGAACATCCTCAACCGTTTGAATATTGGCGGCTTTCAAACGCGCTTTTGCATCTGTGATCACATCTTCAATTGTGCGGGTGAGCAGGCGGCGCACAACCTCGTGGGTTTGCCGATCCTCATCGACCAGCGGATATTTATTTTGCACTTCTTGTACGATCGGCCCGACAAGCGGTACATTGCGCAACTCTTCAAGCGTCAGCAGCCCTGCCCGCAACGCATCATCAATATCGTGGGCGTTATAGGCGATGTCATCGGCAATGGCCGCAGCCTGGGCTTCGAGACTTGCATAGCTATCATAGCGCAGATCGGCGATGGCCCAGGGTTCGTCCAGACCACCAGGCAATCCTTCTTTTTGGTATTTGGCCGTCGGGTTGCCCTCGCCGTCCATCAACGGTCCGTTGTGCTTGATGATCCCTTCAAGCGTTTCCCACGTCAGGTTGAGGCCGTCATGCTCTGCGTATCGATTTTCGAGCCGCGTCACCAAGCGTAACGCTTGAATATTATGATCGAAGCCGCCCAAATCATGCATTTTATCATGCAGCACGCGCTCGCCCGCATGGCCGAAAGGCGTGTGCCCCAGATCATGAGCCAGCGCCAATGCCTCAGCGAGGTCTTCGCAAAGATTGAGCGCCCGCGCAATGGAGCGGGCAATTTGCGCCACTTCCAGCGTATGCGTTAGCCGCGTGCGATAATGATTGCCCTCATGGTGCAGAAACACTTGGGTTTTGTGCTTAAGGCGACGGAAAGCGTTGGAATGTATAATCCGATCGCGATCACGTTGAAATTCATTGCGCGTCGCGCTGTCATCAGTTTGATGGCGACGCCCGAGGCTATTAAACGGATCCGCAGCATATGGAGCCAATTGTAGCTTTGATGACATAAATTTGTACCGTTAGGTCCTTTTCAAAGGCGATGATGAGGCTTATCTATGTGTTAGCAATCGGATGGTTTGATTGAAAGCCATCAGAATAAGGATAGGGAAAATGTCTGACACGCAAATGGCAGAAACTCAGGTTCAGCTTACAGATCGCGCTGCGGAGCGCATAGCGAAAATCCTGGAAAAGCAGCCAGAAGGCACGGTTTTGCGCGTTGCGGTTTCCGGTGGCGGCTGTTCTGGCTTCCAATATGAATATAATCTGGTGCAGGAAAGCGCCAATGATGATGATGTGGTGCTGCAAAAGAAAAATGCCACCGTACTCATCGATTCGCTTAGCCTTGAGTTTATGCAGGGCGCGGAAATTGACTTTGTGAACGATTTGATTGGTCAAAGCTTTCAGATCAATAATCCAAACGCTGTCGCGTCTTGTGGGTGTGGCACCAGCTTTGCGGTATAAGCCGCAATAAGCGTCGATGATTTCATTGTTTTCTGCTTGTTGCGCCGATAGGATATTTGCGACTCGTGTGGCACTTCCTTTCGGATCGGATTAGCATTTTGAAAATCGCAACATGGAACATTAACGGCATTAAAGCGCGCCTCAACGAGGTGCTGTATTGGCTTGAAGAATATAAGCCAGACCTTGTGGCGCTGCAGGAAATCAAATCAATTGATGAGAATTTCCCCCGCGAAGCGATTGAAGAGCTGGGTTATAATGTCGCCACGCATGGGCAAAAGAGTTTTAATGGCGTTGCCCTGCTCTCTTTGCACCCGTTTGATGAAGTCAATCGGGGCCTGCCCGGGGACGACAGCGATGAGCAAGCACGCTTTATTGAAACCGTCATTTCGCGGCCCGAAGGCGCGGTGCGCGTCGCGGGGATTTATTTGCCCAACGGCAATCCCGTCGATTCGGAGAAATTCCCGTATAAACTGGCGTGGATGGACCGTTTGATTGATTGGGCAGAAGATCGGCTTAAGCTTGAAGAGCCATTCATTATTCTGGGCGATTACAACATCATCCCGGCTGGCGCTGATACCCACAGCGCCGAAGCGTGGTGGGGTGATGCCCTTTTCCGCCCGGAGAGCTTGGAGCGCTTTCGCGCCCTCTCCAATCTCGGCTTTACTGATGGACTGCGCGCGGTCAATGGCGACGAAGCCTATACGTTTTGGGATTTCCAAGCCGGTGCGTGGCGCCGTAACAATGGCATCCGCATTGACCATTTGATGCTGTCACCTCAAGCGGCGGACATTCTGGAGACCGTCGAAATTCATAAAGATATGCGCGCACGTGAAAAGCCATCTGATCATGTGCCAGTGGTGGGCAGCTTCGCGATTTAGCGCTGTGAGTTGATTAGCCGCCGAAGCGGTTGCCAAGGGAATCGGCGGCGGCGATGGCCTGTTCCCGCTCGTCTTGTGAGGCAATGGACACAGCCTGATCAAACAGCTCCGCAATCCATGGCTCGTCTTCCGTGCCTTGGGCGTTTCGGTCTGCCACGGTGAGCCACATCAATCCTTCAATTGGGTCGGCCGGAATGCCTTCGCCGTTAAACATCAGATTGCCCAGCGTTGCTTGCGCGGCTGCATGGCCTTTGCGCGATGCAAGGGCAAGCCAACGCGCACTTTGCAAGGGTGAGTAGCCCAACTCATCTTCATCAAGATAGAGCTGCCCCACTTTAAATTGTGCTTCCGGGTCGCCGAAATAGGAGGCAGCGTGCAACCACAATTTGCGCGACAAATCATCATTGGCCGGCACGCCTGCATCCGGCACACCTTCGCGGTAATATTCACCCACCTTCAAAAAGCTTTGGGCGACAATATCCGCTTCTAAGGATTTTGGCGGCGTGTCAGCATGACCGTCCGCCAATTGTGAGAAATATTGAAAGGCTTTTGTGCGATCGGGGGCCACGCCCTCGCCATTTTCATACATGACGCCAAGACGCCACAAGGCAATAGGCTGGCCCGCCTCCGCCGCGTCTTCCAACGCTGCAAGCAGATTTTCGTTCGACACGTCAGTATCGAACTGCCCAAAGACCGACAGAATATCTGCGGCTTCATCCTGGGCAAATGCAGAACATGTCGACAGGATGAGCGCAACAAAAGTTGCGCGCACCATGCCAATCAAATTCGCACTAAATATCTGCATAGCACTCCTTCTCTGCCGCGGCGCCTGGATGGGTCAAGGCACCGTAACGGGCTGACCCTACAAGCTGGGCATATTTCCAGATCACGCCTGAACCAAAATTGGTCTCACGCGGTTTCCAATTTTTGTGACGTTTTTCAAGCTCATCATCGCTCAAATCAACGGTAATTGACCCGGTGTTGGCATCGATTTCAATAATATCGCCATCTTCAAGCAGGGCGATTGGCCCACCAACGGCAGCTTCTGGGCCAACATGGCCGATGCAGAAACCACGAGTTGCACCAGAGAAGCGGCCATCTGTAATCAACGCCACTTTGTCACCCATGCCTTGGCCATAAAGCGCGGCAGTTGTGGCCAACATTTCGCGCATACCCGGTCCACCTTTTGGACCTTCGTAGCGGATGACCAGCACTTCGCCTTCTTTATATTCGCGCTTGCTTACGGCCTTGAAGCACTCTTCTTCGCTGTCGAAGCAGCGTGCTGGGCCTTTAAAGACCAAGTTGGACATGCCAGCGACTTTCACAATGGCGCCATCTGGTGCCAGATTGCCGGAAAGACCAACAACACCGCCTGTCTTTGTGATTGGATTGTTTGCCGGACGTACAACATCCTGCTGATCATTCCATTTCACTTTTTCCATGTTTTCCGCAATGGTGCGGCCCGTCACGGTCATGCAATCGCCGTGCAAATAGCCTTGATCCAACAGCGTTTTCATCAGGATCGGAATGCCGCCAGCTTCAAACATATCTTTGGCCACATATTTACCGCCGGGTTTTAGATCAGCAATATAAGGCGTTTTTTTGAAGATTTCGGCCACATCGAACAAATCGAACTCAATGCCAGCTTCGTGGGCAATCGCAGGCAAGTGCAACGCCGCGTTGGTTGAACCACCAGAGGCCGCCACAACGGTTGCAGCATTTTCAAGCGCCTTGCGCGTTACAATATCGCGCGGACGAAGGTTCATTTTGATCAATTCCATCACCTGCTCACCAGCGGTGTAGCAGAACTGATCACGAATTTCGTATGGCGCTGGTGCGCCAGCGGAATATGGCAAAGCCAAACCAATCGCTTCAGACACTGTGGCCATGGTGTTGGCGGTGAACTGAGCGCCGCAGGCACCGGATGACGGGCAAGCCGCGCGTTCAAGCTCTTCCAAATCTTCGTCTGAAAAGTCACCGACAGAGTGCTTGCCAACGGCTTCAAACACATCCTGCACTGTCACAGGGTTGCCTTTGAAGGTGCCGGGCAAAATGGAGCCGCCATAAAGGAAAACAGATGGTACATTCAACCGCACCATTGCCATCATCATGCCGGGCAGTGATTTATCGCAGCCAGCGAGCCCCACAAGGGCATCATAGCTGTGGCCGCGCATGGTCAACTCAACAGAATCTGTGATCACATCACGCGATACCAGCGAAGATTTCATGCCTTGGTGGCCCATGGCGATCCCGTCTGTCACGGTGATGGTGGTGAATTCGCGTGGCGTGCCTTGTGCGGCGGCAACGCCTCTTTTCACGAATTGAGCTTGGTGTGAAAGCGCAATGTTACAAGGGGCAGCTTCGTTCCAGCATGTGGCCACGCCCACAAATGGCTGATGGATTTGGCCTTGCGTCAGCCCCATCGCGTAATAATACGAACGGTGCGGCGCACGTGACGCTCCTTCTGTCACATGGCGACTTGGCAGTTTTGACTTATCGATGTTTTTTTCGTCCATTATAAAAACCTTTCCCCCGCAAGCAGGCACAATATCTGCCACAGACTTTTAATCGTGCTGCTTTTTGATGCAAGGGCACATTCAGGCATGCGCGTCCAATTGGCGGCGCTAATCGCCGCAGCCCAACCTTTTGCGCAACATCCGCCCCGTTGCTTTAATCAACATATTCAGTTTTGCGCTGTGAATTGGTTAAAAAAAAGGCGGCCCCAAGGTACAATTGGGGCCAGCCTTACTGAAGTATGAATTTCACAAATGCGTTGCCAAAAAGCAACAGCTCTTGTTTGTCCTAGCCAAGACGCGCCAAAGCGGCTTCAACGCGCGCTTTTTTCTCTTCTGCGTCTGTCTTGCGTTGCTTTTGATCATCAATCACATGCGCAGGCGCTTTGGACGTGAATTGCTCGTTGGCCAGTTTTTTGGCCACGCCATCAATTTCTTTGTCGAGCTTGCCCAGTTCTTTGTTCAACCGTTCTTTTTCGGCCGCGATGTCAATCACGCCAGCCAATGGCATGGCGAATGTCGCCTCACCCAGCACGAGTTGAGCAGATTCGCCGGGCACTTCATCAGCAAAATCAATGGTTTCAACGCGCGCCAACCGCTTGATCATGGCATCTTGTGTTGCCAGGCGCGCTTTTGTGTCCGCGCTGGCGTCAACAACAACCAACGGTATTTTTGCGCCCGCGTTCACATTCATTTCCACGCGCAATGAACGGATGCCTGTAATCAAATCGATCATCCAGCCCATCTCAGCTTCTGCGGCTTCATCAACGAGGTTGCCCAGTTCAGGCCATTCGCTCACGATCAGCAGTTTTTCGCGTGCTGGGCCATTTTGCCCTGTTTGCGCCCACAATTCTTCGGTCACAAACGGCATAAACGGATGCAAAAGCTTCAAGATTTGATCCAGTGTGAACGCTGCTGTAGCGCGTGTTTCGGCTTTCAACGCCTCGTCATCGCCGTTGAACACAGGTTTAGCCAGTTCAACGAACCAGTCGCAGAACGTGCCCCAAACGAAGTCATATGCTGCGTTCGCAGCTTCATTAAAGCGGAACGCTTCCAAAGACTTTTCAACTTCCGCCACTGTTTTGGCTGCGCGGCTTAAAATCCATTTATTGAGCGTTGAATTGACCGTTGTGGGATCATACCCCTCAACACGAACACACTCATTCATCTCCAAGAAACGCGACGCGTTCCAGATTTTGGTGACGAAGTTTCGGTAGCCTTCAACCCGCGATATGGCGAGTTTCAAGTCACGTCCCTGCGCGGCCATGGCCGCCAGTGTGAAGCGGGTTGCATCTGCGCCATACTCGTCGAACAGCGTAATCGGGTCGATCACATTGCCTTTGGTCTTGGACATTTTTTGTCCATGCTCGTCGCGCACCAATGCGTGCACATAGACATTTTCAAACGGCTCTTCATCCATAAAGTGGATGCCGAACATCATCATCCGAGCCACCCAGAAGAAGATAATGTCAAAGCCCGTCACCAAAGTCGTTGTCTGATAATAGGTTTCGAGTTCTGGCGTTTTATCGGGCCAACCCAGAGTTGAAAATGGCCAAAGCGCTGAAGAGAACCAGGTATCCAAAACGTCTTCATCGCGTTTGATTGGGGTTGGCGCGCCATAATGCGCATCAGCCAAAGCCTGCGCTTCAGCTTCATCCTCAGCCACGAAATATTCGCCGTCTGGCCCATACCATGCCGGGATTTGGTGGCCCCACCACAATTGCCGCGAAATACACCAAGGCTGGATGTTTTCCATCCAGGCATAATAGGTGTTTTCCCAATTTTTCGGCACAAATTTGGTGCGGCCCTCTTTCACGGCAGCCAAGGCAGGCTTGGCCAGTGTTTCGGCGTCCACATACCATTGGTCTGTCAAATAGGGTTCGATCACGACCTGCTTCGACTTTTCGTCGTGAGGCACGGAAATGACTTTGTCTTCCACTTCCACCAATACGCCCATGGCGTCGAGGTCGGCGACGATCTTTTTGCGGGCCTCAAAGCGATCCAAGCCACGATAGGCTTCTGGTGCCTCATCGTTGATTTTGGCATCAGCGGTGAAAATATTGATCTGCTCGAGATCGTTACGCTTGCCCACTTCAAAGTCATTAAAGTCGTGCGCTGGCGTGATCTTCACTGCGCCAGATCCCTGTTCAGGATCGGCATGTTCATCGGTAACAATCGGGATTTTGCGGCCGGTCAGTGGCAGCACAACCATCTTGCCAACAAGGTGCGTGTAGCGCTCGTCGTCCGGGTGAACTGCAACACCAGTATCGCCCAACATAGTTTCAGGCCGCGTCGTGGCCACAACAATGGTCTCATCCGTTCCTTCAATTGGGTACCGAAGATGCCACATGTGGCCGTTGATCTCGATGTTTTCCACTTCGAGATCAGAAATGGCTGTTTGCAAAACCGGGTGCCAATTTACCAAGCGCTTGTCTTTGTAAATGAGGCCCTGCTTGTGCAGCTCGGTGAACACTTTGATCACAGCGCGAGAAAGACCATCGTCCATTGTAAAGCGTTCGCGTGACCAATCGGCGGATGCCCCGAGACGGCGCAGTTGGCTCACAATAGTGCCGCCAGACTGTTCTTTCCATTCCCAGACTTTTTCAAGGAATTTCTCGCGACCCATTTCGCGGCGCGATGGCAATTGCTGTTCCATCAGCTTGCGTTCAACGATCATTTGCGTGGCAATGCCCGCATGGTCGGTGCCCGGTTGCCACAGCACGTTTTTGCCGCGCATCCGCTCAAACCGCGTGATCATATCTTGTACGGTAAAGGTCAGGGCGTGACCCACATGCAAGTCACCGGTCACATTTGGGGGCGGCATCGGAATGCAGTAGCTTTCTGCTCCCTCTTTGGCGCCTGCGCCAGCGGCAAATGTGTCTTGTTGAACCCATTCATCATAAATGCGGCCTTCAACATCTTGCGGGTTATAATTTTTATCGATCATTTTGCCCATTACCTTTTGCCCGCCCAAAATGCATGAGCGGGAGAAAAATTTGTCTATTGGGTTTAAAAGCGAAGCTGGGTGGTCAAGTCAACCGCAAAGCGGCCAATTTATGTTCGCGATCAGCGCTTTCCGCGTGAAACACGTTCAATTTCGCGCTGCACAAGCTGTTCGACCACGCCAGGCAGGTTTTCGTCCAACCAAGACTTCAGCATCGGCCGCAACATTTCGCGGATCAAGTCCTCGATGGTTTGTCCCTGCTTTTGCGACATAATCAAATTGTCGAGCTGGCTAAACGCGTGGCTTGAGGCTGCCTGTGCTGTTGGCTCCAAAAGGCTATCAGCGATATCGGCAGATAAATTCTTGTCAGGCAACGGGCTCTCAGGCTCAGGTGCAGCGGGTGCTGGTGTCGGCTGGGCCGCCGCCTCTTCAGTCACCATTGATGACATCGAGGGTTCTTCTGGCTCATCGCTTGGCAAATCGTCGTCAATGCCCATGCCTGCCAGCGATGTATCTTCGCCGGATTGGTCTTCCGTATCATCATCATTGATGAATGCGATGTCGTCCGGCACCACTTGCGAAACATCATCTGGCACAGAATCTTCAATTGATTTTGCAACATCATCCAATGATGGGCTGTCGTCGCCGCCAGAAGCTTCTTGCAACAAAAGAGAGGCCATATCCATCTCTTCGTCGGGTGTTGGCACAACTGCGCCGGGATCGGCGATCAATTCGTCATCTGCCGGATCAGGCTCGCTGTTGCTGTTGGATGGCTTGAGCATTTGATCGATTGAGAGCGCCAAAGGTTCGTCGCTATCGCCTTCCGGCTCAATTTGCGCAGACTGCGCTTCGGCCAGTGCCTCCGCAGCAACGTCTCTTTTCTCGATTGGTGCTGCCTCGATGTCCGGGTGCGGGCCATCTTCAACTTCGATGGTTGTTGGGTCGCCCTCTGCGGTCACATCGTCCAAGGCTTCGCTCAATCCGCTGCGCGCTGCCGCCTCGTCGTCGCTTGGTGTAGATGAAGCTTGTTCGCTCTTCTGCGGCTCGTCATCGGCAATAATTTGTCGGATAGACGATAGGATTTCGTCCATTGACGGTTCTTTAGACGCAGGTCGGTTCATATTGGCCTCACCTTCGAGCAACACTCGACATACATTAAACTACTCTTTAAACGCCCGTGCCGCCACATGAAAACGCATGCCAACTGCTTTAAGACGTATTTCGGACCCAGTTTAAGCAATCGGCAACGTCGCTGCTTTGACATTTGTCACCCGAAACAAGCGATCCATCACCACTCCGGCCCGACAAAATCGCTACCAAACTGCCACTAAGTCCTGCGATTCGCGGCAAAACCGCGATTCGCAATTATTATAGTATTGTGATGATAATTTTCCCGTTAGTCCAGAAGCCCACTAAATAGCGGTTATCCACGACTAGTGTTACTCGCGTAATTCGGCCCAAACATCTTCAATTCTTGCACGATAACCATCGCTAGATTGAATTTGCACTGGCAGATTGAGCGAAGCGGCATCCAATCGTCCGGTAGCGGCAATAAGCGAAAATGCTGCCACAACACGGTTATACTGAGATGTATAGAGCGCTTCTTTGGCACTGGTTAGCTCGGCCCGCGCATTGAGCACGTCAAGCGTTGTGCGTTGACCAACATTGCGCTCCTCAATCACACCATCAAGTGCAATTTGACCTGAGCGCACAGCTGCTTGAGCCGATTCAATTGCTGCGATTGACGATTGCAGGCCAGACCATGCTGAAATGACGCTTTCTTCAATTTGGTTCGCCGCGTCCTGAGCATCAATTTCAGATTTGATGTGTCCCAGGTTGGCTTTGCGCGCTGACGCGCCCAGCATGCCACCTTGATAAATTGGAACCGAAAGCGTCAGGCGCAGTGAACCTTGGGTTGCATTTGGCGTGGCGCCGCCGCCCAAACAATCAATTGCACAAATTGACCCGATCAAATCAAGCGTCGGGCCAAAAGCACGCAACGCGGCTTCGGTGCCGTAGCGTGCGGCTTCGACTTGCGCACGTGCGGTCAGGATTGCAGGGTGATTGCGGCGTGCGGATTGCAACGCAGAGTCAATGCTTTTGGGCATGACATGACCAAAGCGGAAATTTGAGTTTAAGCCCGATGGCTTTGTGCCAATCCAACGCACATATGACGCTTGCGCGGAGCGCAGCGAATTCACCGCAGACTTATAAGACGCCACAGCCTGTGCCAACCGCGCCTCGGCTTGCGCAACGTCGATTTTTGTCCCCTCGCCCACATTCAGGCGGCTACGCGCATTTTCAACTTGCGCTCGCAAAAACTTCACATTGTCGGCGCGCAAAGAAGCAAGATTGGTGTACTGCACAACGTCCATATAGGCGGTTGCGGCCGAAAGAAGCACATTCTGTTCAGTGTTGCGCAGGCCATATTTCGCAGCATCTGCATATGATCGAGCCTGATCAATTTGCGCATTGGTTTGCAGATTGTCGAAAAGCCGCTGATTGTAGGAGATGTTTAGAGTTGTGCTGCCACTGTCAGTCGTGGTGCCGTTGGTCATGACAAAGCTATATTGCGATGTCGCGGATAGACCGATTTGTGGCCGCAAGCCGGACTTGCGCATCACAATATCTTCCGAAGCCATCTTCACGCTAATCATAGCGGATGCGATCGCCGGATTTTTCACATAGGCCCGTGCCAAAGCCTCTGTCAGGCTTTCGGCTTGCGCAGAACCACTCCATGCAGTCGCAAATAACGCTGCAAAAACAACACTCTTTTTAAGAAACACCTTACTCACCCCAGTACTTTAATGCCGCCCAGTATGCACATTTCACCGCACAAATAAAATTAACTTTTCGTTAATCGCATATAACGGTTCGATATATCAAGCGCATGTGGCAATTTTGCACACACAGTTCAAGGGCTGGGTGCTTATAAAGTGAATGTTTTTTGTTTTTCGAAAGCAATTAGCTTGGGCACAACCGCATTAAACGCCACACGACGGCTCACGCCCGAAGCTGTTTTCACATAGCACACCGCGCTTGGCACACCATTTTCAACTTCAACGCATACGAGGCGTCCATCTTGCTTTAACTGCTTGAACAGCTCGTCCGGCAGCTCGTCTACGTGGCCTTCAATGAAAATCACATCAAACGGCGCTTCTTTTTTAAGCCCGTCCTTCAGTTCGCCAGCCAACACAGCAGCATTGCCAATTTCCAAATCCGCCAAAGAGTCATTCGCCATTTCGACAAAATCTTCATTGTCGTCCACCGCAACAACAGAGTCGGCAAACTTAGAGATCACTGCGGTGCCGTAACCTGTGTTGCAGGCGATATGCAGCACCAAGTCGCTTGATTTGATTTCGGCGAGCTGCGCCAGACGTGCCAAATACATGGGCTCCATCATCTTGCGGGCGCCAACAGGATCAAGCGGCAAGTCTTCGTCGAGATAGGCTAATGGTCTTTTTGCAGTAGGTGCAAAATTTTCCCGCGGGATTTCGCTCATGGCCGCTAAGATGCGATAATCAGTGATCGCGTTTGGGCGGAGTTGACAATCCACCATTGCCTTGCGTGCGTTTTCGAAATCCATTGGAGCACCCATCCTCAGAAGTTTATGACCAGTTTGTTCAATAGCCATCTTGCCGCCACGATGCAAGACGATATCAGCACTTGCGCGACAAAGGTTTGGCCACACTTCACGAAAACGTGAAATTTTTGAGATTGTACGCTTGAAATATTTGCTCGTTTGCTATAGCTACCTCCTTCCATTGGGGCCACGTGGCGGAGTGGTGACGCAGCGGATTGCAAATCCGTGTACCCCGGTTCGATTCCGGGCGTGGCCTCCAATTTCTCCCAATAGATTCAGTAAATTGCATACGTTCAATCCGCTGTGCAATTATCCTCTAGGCAGATGAACCTTTGTCGAGGCACAATAAGCTATGGACATTTTTGGCATCATACTAGGTGGCGGCAATGGCGTGCGATTGGGTGGCGTTGATAAAGCGCGCCTTCGACTATCGGGCAACACACTTTTGCAACATGTGACGGCCAGACTCGAATCGCAGTGCAATTCGATTGTCGCCGTTGGGATTCACCCACAACGCATTGGCGTCAACCTACCAGCAATATCAGATGTTTTTCAGCCACCCATTGGACCGCTTGGTGGCATTTACACGGGTGCACTTTGGGCAAAATCCCAAACAAAAGACATTGCCAAGAGCTGGATTCTCACAGCCCCCGTGGATGGACCTTTATTCCCCAAGGACTTTTTTTCCCGCGCTTCAGCCATTGATTCTGGTCGTGGCCCCATTATTGGTCGGTTTGGGTCAAACCTTTATCCAGTGTGCGGACTATGGCCGCTGGCACATGCACTTAAGATCGCAGATTTGCACAAACAACAATCCGGCAATGCCATTCGGCCCGTCCTGTCAGCGCTGAACGCGCAAGAACTTGATTTCGAACCATTTTATCAACAGAACCCTTTTATCAACGCCAATCAAATCGGCGATCTATTGCAATTGGCGTCACGGATCCGTGGGTAAAATGCCTGGATGCATTCGCTGTCAGAAATTTTTCACAAAAAGCCAATTATTTTTTCAAAAAAGGTCTTGGCAAGCGCGATCAAAAACGCTAAACACCGCCTCACCTACTCGTTAGGTACACACATCGTGATCCCCGGTAGCTCAGTTGGTAGAGCGAGCGGCTGTTAACCGCTTTGTCGCAAGTTCGAGTCTTGCCCGGGGAGCCACTTTTTCCAAAAATATCAATCCGTTGTCGACGCTTATTGATTCTATGTCTGAAGTGGCGTTCGCTATTGTTAGAATGGAATGGATTGCCCTTCATTGTCATAAAACCCGCCGCTCATTTGCGGTTTGGCTGACAAGATTGTGCGCAATATCTTCTTCGCGGCAACCTCAGCACTTACTTTTTTCGGGTGGGCATAGCCCGACGTCAATCTGGTATCGACCGTTCCCGGATGGATTGCCAGCAGCGCCGATTCCTGATTTTTCCGCGTCCATTCTATTGAAGCGGTGCGTATGATTTGGTTGAGAGCCGTCTTGGCCGCACGATATGACACCCAACCACCAAGTTGATTGTCTTCGATTGAGCCAACACGGGCCGACAGGGCCGCAATCGCGGCTGGGTCGTTGCGGGGCATCAATGGCAAAAGCTGCTGTATCATCATTGCCGGGCCGATGGCATTGAGCGCAAAGTGGTTGGCCATGTTCGCAGATTCAAGCTCTGCAAAGCGCCGCTCCGGCGGCACACCGTCGATAATCAGCGCGCCGGTCGCAATGATTGCAAGGTTGAACCGACGCCCCTGCTCCTGCCAATCAGAGAATTGCGGCACGAAACTTTCGGGACGAGTCAAATCGAATTCGGGAAAGTGCTGTCGGTCGAAACTTTCAACGGACGAAAAGTTAGGCTGTGCGGCCAGTTCAGCTTTCAATGCGCGCCCTATCCCGCCGCTCGCGCCGACAATGATTGCATCTATTTTTTCAACTTGATCCAGCATAACGGCCTCGCTCTGGTGTTTATTCCATTACGAAGGGCCGTCATCTGCGGATCAGGCTATTTGGGACGCGCGATCAATTTGACTTCTAAGAATTCTTCCAGGCCAAATGTACCGCCTTCACGACCGATGCCAGACTTTTTATAGCCACCGAATGGGGAGCCAACACCGAGCCCGGCACCATTGATGTGCACCATGCCTGCCCGCAATCGCTTGGCAACCCGCATGGCCTTGTCTTCGTCCTGAGTCTGCACAAACGCGGCTAGACCATATTCCGTGTCATTGGCGATTGCGATGGCTTCATCTTCATCCTGAAACGGAATCATTGTGAGCACAGGACCGAATATTTCTTCTCGCGCAATCCGCATGTCGTTGGTGACGTCAACAAAAATGGTCGGTTTAACGAAATAGCCCTCGTTCATATGGTCGGGTTTGCCCAAACCACCTGTCAGCAGGGTTGCGCCCTCTTCCATTCCGGCTTTGATGAGTTCTTGCACACGATCATATTGAATATGATTGACCAGCGGACCCATATGGTGTCCCGCATCATCGGGATTGCCGACTTGCTGTTGCTCTGCGGTTTTCAGTGCAACTTCTTTGGCTTCATCATAAACGCTTTGCTCCACCAACATGCGCGACGGCGCGTTGCAGGACTGGCCGGTATTGTTAAACATATGGCGGACACCGCGTTTTACCGCATCCGTCAGATCTGAATCGGCAAAAACAAGGTTCGGCGATTTGCCGCCCAATTCCAACGCAACTTTTTTCACGCTGTCAGCGGCATCTTTGCTCACCGCGGCACCTGCGCGGGCCGAGCCGGTGAACGACATCATGTCGATATCCGGGTGACGCGACATGGCCGCGCCCGCCACGGGTCCTTCGCCGTTGACCAGATTGAACACGCCTTTGGGCACACCGGCTTCTGCCAAAATTTCGGCATAAAGCATCGCATTAAACGGAGTATATTCGCTGGGCTTGAGCACCATGGTGCAGCCTGCTGCCAATGCAGGCAAAACTTTCAGTGCAATCTGATTAATCGGCCAGTTCCAAGGTGTGATGAGACCACAAACGCCAATGGGCTCCCGGTTCACCAAATCACCGTTCATCAATGTATGTTCGAATTCAAATGTGCCCAGCGCCCGCATGATCCCATCGAGATGGCTTTCCCCCACAGCGGTTTGCGGCCCGTAGGCGAGATGGCGCGGGGCGCCCAACTCCATCTGAATCGCATGGGCAACTTCATCGCGGCGCTTGCGATACACCGACAGAATTGATCGCAACAAATCTTTGCGTTCGGCGATGGTTGTGCGGGAGAATGATGGGAAGGCGTCCTTCGCGGCCGCCACAGCGGCGCTCACCGCAGCCTCATTCGCCAGTGCGATGCTGCCAATCGGCTCTTCCGTCGCCGGGTTCAACACCTCAAAGGTTTCGGCTTGCTCGGCTTGCACCCAATCGCCATTGATAAAGAATTCATGTCTTTTCCAGAAGGTCATTGGCGATTCTCCTTTACTCACCTACAGTTTGCAATAATTGATAATTGATTTGCTGCGTATCGGAAATGGTGCGTCAGAGAATAAAGAACAGCAAGGCTGAATTATGGTCGACAAGCAGGAATGGGTCCACAACCTCCCTGATGCCGCTCTGGAGTGGCTTGGCGGACGCCGTGTAGAAGAAGTTGAATGTATCGTGCCTGATCTCGTGGGCATTTCGCGCGGCAAAACAATGCCGGCGAAGAAGTTTTCTGATGATGCATTTTTCTATCTGCCCACATCCATCTTCTATCAAACCATCACCGGCGCCTATGCGGATATGGACATCAAGGACCAGTGGATGGAAACGGATATGGTGCTCAAACCAGTTATGAGCACCGCATGCGCTGCGCCGTGGACTGATGATGTGATTTTGCAGGTGATCCACGATTTGGAGACCACTAAGGGTGAACCCGTTGCTGTCGCGCCGCGCAATGTGTTGAAGCGGGTTTTGGCGTTCTATGCCGATAAGGGCTGGCAACCTGTTATTGCGCCTGAGATTGAGTTCTACCTCACCCGGCGCAACACCGACCCGAACGAGCCTATTGAACCGCCTATTGGCCGCACGGGCCGCAAGGGCATTGGGCGGCAAGCCTATTCCATGGTGGCCGTTGATGAATATGGTGATGTGATCGACGATATTTACGACTTTGCCGAAGCGCAGGGTTTGGAAATCGACACCTTGATTCAAGAAGGCGGCGCCGGGCAAATCGAAATCAATTTACAGCATGGTGACCCGCTCAAGCTGGCAGATGAAGTGTTCTATTTCAAACGCTCGATCCGCGAAGCGGCGCTGAAAAACAATTGCTTTGCCACCTTTATGGCCAAGCCTATGCGCGATGAGCCGGGCAGCGCGATGCATTTGCATCAATCCATCGTCGATGCCAAAACAGGCAAAAATATCTTCTCCGATGCAAACGGAGAGCCGACAGATTTGTTTTACGGCTTTTTGGGCGGCATCCAGAAGCACATTGGTGCCGTGATGCCGATTTTCGCGCCCTATGTGAACAGTTATCGACGGTTCAAAACAGATGATTCCTCGCCAGCGAATGTGGAATGGGGACAGGATAACCGCACCACGGGCCTGCGTATTCCCATTTCAACGCCAGAGGCGCGCCGGATTGAAAACCGCATTGTGGGGATGGATAGCAACCCCTATTTGGCGATTGCCGCGAGTTTGGCGTGTGGCTATTTGGGCATGGTCAATCAGCTTTCGCCACGCCCGATGCGTGACGGTGACGCCTATGAAGACGGGGTCACCCTGCCCTATGCCTTGATGGACGCACTCGTGCCCTTTCAGCAAGATCGCGAATTGCGCGGCATGTTGGGTGAGGATTTTTGCCAAGTCTATGAAGCGATCAAACGGCAAGAGCTTGAAGAGTTTTTAGGCGAAATCAGTCCTTGGGAACGCGAGCATTTGCTGCTGAACGTCTGATGATCGATATTCTCACTGCCAACGATGTTCAGCACACCTATCCGTTATCTTATTATGCGGCGCAACGGCCACATCCGGCACCGCATCGGCCATTAAAGGGCGAAATCAAAGCGGATGTTTGTGTTGTTGGTGGCGGATTTACTGGCCTGTCGGCGGCGCTGCATTTGGCGCGCCGCGGGTATGATGTGGCGCTGTTAGATGCGCATCGTGTTGGTTGGGGCGCATCGGGCCGAAATGGCGGTCAGCTGGGCAGCGGCCAGCGCCTGGATCAGGTCAAGCTGGAACGTATGCTTGGCGAACAAATTGCCCGCCAATTGTGGGACATTGCAGAAGAGGCCAAGCAATTGGTGAAGAGCCTGATCTTTGACCATGGCATCAACTGCAATTATACGCCCGGTATAATCGAAGCCGATCACAAGCCGGGCTTTGTTGCGGATTCGCAGCGATATGTTGAAAAGCTCAATCGCGACTATGGCTATGATCAAATTTCGGCGTTGGATCAGGCAGCCCTTCGCGACCATGTGGCCAGCGACCAATATTATGGCGGCAGCTTGGACAAAGGCGCCGGCCATCTAGACCCGCTGACTTTTTGCTTTGGGCTGGCCGAATTGGCGCATAAGGCAGGCACGCGCATATATGAGCAAAGCCGCGTAACCAAAATTGAACAGGGACCGAAAGTACGGGTTCATACCTTAGACGGCGTGGTCGAAGCGGATCATGTGATTATGGGCTGCAATGGCTATATTGGCGGATTAGAGCGCCAGGTAGATGCGCGCGTTATGCCCATTAACAGCTTTATTGTGGCCACTGAACCGTTGGGCAAGGATCGTGCTAAATCGCTGATTCCCAACAATGAAGCCGTTGCTGACAGCCGATTTGTAGTTAATTATTTCCGCCTTAGCCCAGATCATCGCCTGCTGTTTGGCGGCGGAGAGAGCTATAGTTTGCGTTTCCCAAAAGATCTGGTCGAAATCTCACGCAAACCGATGTTGCAAATCTTCCCGCAATTGGCTGATGCAAAAATTGATTATGCATGGGGCGGCACTTTGGGCATCACAATGAATCGCCTTCCCCATTTCGCGCGGCTTGGACCCAATATTTATTCGGCAGCTGGGTTTTCGGGCCACGGACTGGGCATGGCGACAATGTCAGGCAAGATCATGGCCGACATGACGCAAGCTCAAAGTGAACGCTTTGATTTCATGAGCAGAATTCCGACGCCTAAATTTCCCGGTGGTGAAATGATGCGCGGCGCACTGCTGAGCTTAGCCATGACTTATTACGCGCTGCGAGATCGATTCTAGACACGCGCAACCTGCTGTTTGAATGGAAAACTGTATTTTGTTTGCATTTTTGCAAATTCGGGCGTGTTTCCACCGCGTATGCACCATGTCATGCGAAATAAACACAAGCGTCATCAACCTCGAATCTACAGTGATTCAAATGCCGGGCCGGTTTCAAAGGCGATGCCTTTGTTCGCCATGCAGCCGATTTTGCGGCGCATTGTGCGCCATGTGGCCCAGCTTCACCCCGAACTGTTCGAACGGCTCGGGGATAGTTGCAGCAAACAATTTTTGATCGATGCGAAGGGCATGCCATTTTTGCTGCTTTTGCGTCCAGATCCAGAAAACCTGATGCTGGTTGCCAAGTCGCGGCACGCAGAAATTCCCTACGACGTGCTGGTGAGTGGCAAGTTCGTCACGCTTTTGCGGATGATCGACAGCAAAACAGACAGCGATGCGCTGTTTTTCAACCGCGATATTGCCGTGACCGGCGATACGGAAGCGATCGTTGCGTTGCGCAACGCGCTTGACGATATGGACGCCACCTTGGCGGACGACGTGGCGACGGCATTTGGCCCCTTGCGCGGGCCTGTGCGCGCCAGCATTGACGCGGCCAACAAAATTGTAGGTTCAAAGACATGAGTGAATTTATCAAACCTGAATTGGTGTGTCCCGCTGGCACGCCTGCCAGCTTGCGCACTGCTGTTGATGCGGGTGCAGACTCGGTCTATTGCGGCTTTAAAGGTCCCACAAATGCGCGGAACTTTCCCGGCCTAAACTTTACGAAAGCCGAGCTTTCGGAAAGCGTGAAATATGCGCACGATAAAGACGCAATGGTGCTGGCGGCGATCAACTCTTTCCCCACAGCGGGGCGCACCGATATTTGGAAAAAGTCCGTAGATGACGCGGTGGAATTGGGCATTGACGCGGTGATCATCGCCGATATCGGCATGGCCAAATATGTCGCTGAAACCCATCCGGATCAGCGCTTGCACCTTTCCGTGCAGGCGGGTGCTTCGTCGCCAGAAGCGATCAATTTCTATGTTGAACGCTTCAACGTTAAGCGCGTGGTGCTGCCGCGTATTTTGACCGTACCGGAAATCAAGCGCGTGCATGATGCGATTGATTGTGAGATTGAGGCATTTGTGTTCGGCAATATCGGCATGATGGCTGAAGGGCGCTGCTCACTCACCAACTATGTCACTGGCATTTCCACCAATATGGATGGGGTTTGTTCGCCCGCGAGCCATGTCGATTATGAGCCCGATGAAGAAGATGGCCTGACAACGCGCCTCGGCGACTTTGCTATTGACTGCATTTCATGCGGCGAAACGGCGGGGTATCCCACCATCTGCAAAGGTCGCTATGATACGGCGCATAAGAAAAACTATTACGCCTTTGAAGAGCCGATCAGCCTAAACCTGACCCGTTTGCTGCCCGACCTGATGCGAGCGGGCGTTACCGCGCTCAAAATTGAAGGACGGCAGCGCTCCCGCGCCTATATTCGTTCGGTCGTTTCAGCGTTTCGTGACGCGGTGGATGCCTATGCGGCGGGCGACGAGCCGGACATTACCGAACTGATCGCGCTGACCGAGGGGCATAAAGAAACCCAAGGTGCTTTCAAATCAAAAAGCTGGAGATAGTTGATGACCGCACAGCTAACACTTGGTCCTGTTCAATATAATTGGGCGCCTGAAGATTGGCGAGACTTCTATTTTAGGATCGCTGATGAAACGCCCATTCACACCGTATTTCTGGGTGAGGTCATTTGTTCCAAGCGCGCACCGCTCTATGACAACCAGTTGCCGGACGTGGTGGAACGTTTGCACGATGCGGGCAAAGAAGTGGTATTTTCCACCCTTTCAGAGGTGACCACCGATATTGACCGTCGTTTGGTCAAGCGAGTTGCAATTTCAGAAGGCTTTCCGATTGAAGCAAACGATGTTTCGGCGCTGCAACAAATGGGGCAAGACCCGCATTATATAGGGCCATTGATGAACTGCTATAACGAAGAAGCGTTGGCGGTTTATGCGGAAAATGGCGCCAAGTCCATTTGCCTCAACCCTGAAATGCCAAAGGTTGGGATTGCCGAACTTGCGGAAGCCGCAAAGCCTTATGATGTGGCGTTGGAAGTGCAGGTTTATGGGCGCATGTCCCTGGCGTTGTCTGCCCGCTGCTACCATGCACGCGCGCACAATCGCACCAAAGATTCCTGCTTGTTCGTCTGCGATCAAGATCCAGACGGGATGCGGCTCGATACGCTTGAAGGCGACGAGTTCTTGACTGTGAATGGCATTCAAACCCAGTCTCATTCGATCCTTAATCTGGTCGAGTGCCTCGACGAATTACAAGAGATCGGCATCAACCGACTGCGCATTTCACCGCAAAGCATAGGTACCTTCACCGCCATTTCTGCGTTCGATGACGTGCTGCGGGACAAAATTAGTCCATCCGAAGCCTTGAAAAAAATGCGCGATGATCGTGTGGATGCGCCATTTTCCAATGGCTTCTTTTACCAACGACCAGGATATGAATGGCACGACAAGATGCCAGCCGAGTAACAACTGCAGTCTGCCGCCGAGCCTCTTCTCTCTCTGTCAGAACCTTGTGAATCTGACTGCTCGGCGGCCGATCCTTTTAAATTTTCAATCTAATTATTCTATTGTGTTCATGCGTTTAGCCTGCGCACAAGACTTGGGCGACATCCAGTTGGCTTGATTATTGGCGACTGCTCACCACCTCCATAAACATAATGGAGGATGGAAAATGCAAAAAATTACTTTTAAGAAATTGCCGCGCTCGGTTTTACTCGCCGTTGCTGCATCGCCACTGATCGCTCTTGGTGCCATTGCAGATGACGAAATGCCCCCCTTTGATGTGCTTTTTGATGACGTCACCATCGTTGACCCGGAAACCGAACAAGTTTTGCCAACACGCGATGTCTATATTCGCGATGGCAGAATCGCTGAAATCGTTTCGGGTGAGACACCAGAAAAAACCGCTACAAAGGTAATATCTGGCAAGGGCAAATATTTGATGCCGGGCTTAATGGATATGCATGTGCATTTGTCCATCAAGCCTGTTTTAGAATCCAGCCAACAATTATTGTTGGCCAACGGCGTGACCAGCGTTCGCGATATGGCGGGGGATTGCTGGCCGGGCGGGCCAGAGGTATTTCTATGCGTTGATGATCTACGCGACGCCCACGACAGCAATTTGCGTGGCGAGAGTTTTGGCCCGCGTATTGTGGAAATCTCCAGTGCACCCGTGATGTCTGACAAATCTCCTCGAATGCCCGAGAAATCGATGGAGGAGTTTGTACCGTTCACCGAAGATCACGCCCGTAAGGTCATTGATTTTCTTGCCGAGCGAGAAGTTGACCTGATTAAGATGTATCATCCCACCACGCTTGAAGCCGCGACAGGCTTTTTTGAGCAAGCAAAAGCCAAGGGCTTGCCCGTGGGCGGACATGTGCCACTGACCATGGACATTGCCGACGCGGCGAAGATGGGCATCAAATCGGTTGAGCATGCGCGCGATCTGGTGTGGGATTGCAGCCTCTGGGGCGTTGCGTACAAAGAGCGATTTATCAAGCTTACCCAAGGTGATAAGTCAGTTGAGTACCCCACTGACCAAATGACGCTAGAGCAAAGCCTTGCGACCGCCAATGAGGAACGTTGCGAGACGACCATCAACGCCATGGTTGAGCATAATGTCTATTATGTGCCCACACATATCACCCGCGAATTTGATGTGCGCGTCACCGACCCCAGCTTTTTTGAGATGGATGCCCTAAAATATATCGGTGAAATGCAATGGGGTGAATGGAAACGCGACATTGATAATATGGCTGGTGAGCCCGAAGAAATTCGAAGGCATTACCCCGCCTTTTTTGAACGTGGTCTGGCATTGACCGAATTGGCGCATTCACGCGGCGTGGACATTATGTTGGGCACTGACGCCAACGACAGCATGGTTGTGCCGGGCTTCTCAGCCCATCACGAAATGTCGTTGCTGGTTCGCGCCGGGCTCTCGCCCATGGATGTGTTGCGCAGTGCGACAACCATTCCTGCACAATATCTGGGCCGCACTGATGATTTTGGTGGCGTTGCCGAGGGCAAATTTGCAGACTTGGTGTTGCTCGATGCAAATCCAGTGGAAAACATCGCCAACACAAATACAATCAGTGGCGTGATGTTGGCGGGCACCTGGCATGACCGTGCCTCGCTGGACGAGAGACTGGGCAGCCTGGAAGTGAATGTGGTGCAATAAATAAAGGCGGCCCACGGGCCGCCTTCTTCACTTCAAATTCAGGGGAGCGTTAGCGCCTAGGCGTCGCCTTCTTCCCCAGAATCGTCATCATCATCATCATCATCATCATCGTCGTCGTCATCGTCTTTGTCTTTATTTTTGCCCTTGCCTTTATCCGCTGCATCTTTGCCATGGCCCTTAGCTTTGCCATTATTATTGCCTTTGCCGCGATTGCCGTCGTCATCATCATCGTCGTCGCCGTCGCCGTCAGCATCATCTTCACCTTCGCCTGAATCATCACCATTCTCGGCTTGGTAGGCTTCAAGTGCTTTGCAAACGGCAGGAGTTGTGCCTGACGCGTTTGAATGGGCATCACAATTACGGATGAGCTTGCTGCGGGTCGCTTCGGACATGTTTTCCAGACTAAGCGGCTCTGCCATGGCTGGCAAAGATGTACCCAGCATGAGTGCAGGGATCAAACCCAAAAGTGCGCGTTTCATATTCTTCCTCCAATGACCATTTCTTTAACTGGTCACAACCTGCACGGGAATATGTACGTAAAAGTTAATGCGGCAACGCCACTGCAATTCGGGGTTAAACAGTTCTTTTAGATATGGATAAATTGCCATTAAAAATGAAATGGCGGCCCCAGGGCCGCCACTTGATCAATGCTGCATCAAACAGAACTAGAGGGCACTATACTGATGCCCTTCAAACAGCAGATCGTAGAGTTCGTTGGCGAGATCGGTTGGATCATGCTCTGCCGCGTTGAGGGTGATATCGGCGCGTTCGGGGGCTTCAAAGGGAGAATCCAACCCTGTGAAGTTTTTGATTTCCCCAGCCTTGGCGCGGGCGTAAAGCCCTTTCGGATCTCGCTCGGCGCACACCTCAAGGGGTGTGTTCACATAGGCTTCGACAAAATCGATATCGCCGGCCACTTCGCGCGCTAAGCGGCGCTCGTTTTTGAACGGTGAGATGAAGGAGACAAGTACGATTAGGCCTGCGTCGGCCATGAGCTTCGCCACTTCGGCCACACGGCGGATGTTTTCCACCCGGTCTTCATCGGTAAAGCCAAGATCTTTGTTGAGGCCATGGCGCACATTGTCGCCGTCCAAAATGTAGGTGTGTTTGCCTTCAGCTGTAATCCGCTTTTCGAGCAAGTTGGCGATGGTGGATTTGCCGGAACCGGATAGGCCAGTGAACCACACAATGCGTGGCGTTTGCCCCTTCATCTCAGCCCGCACTTTGCGGTTCACATCAAAATCCTGATAGGTCAGGTTTTGCGCCCGGCGCAAACCAAACTCAATCGTGCCCGCGCCCAAGGTGGCGTTGGACAGGCGATCAATCAGGATAAATCCGCCTGTGACCGCATTTTGGGCATAAGCATCAAACGCAATGGGTTTGTCGGTGGCCAGCGTTATGGTGCCCACTTCATTGAGTTCGAGGCATTTGGCCGGGTTTTGCTCCAGCGTGTTCACATTGGTTTTTTGCTTGATGTTGGTGATGGTCGCGGGCACCGTCTGGCTACCGATCTTGATCAAGTAGGAACGGCCCGGCATCGCCGGTTTTTCATGCATCCAAATCAATTGTGCTTGGAACTGGTTGGAAAATTCTGGCGTCTCGCCCGGGGCGGACAACACATCGCCGCGCGAGATGTCGACTTCACGGTCCAACACCAAAGTGACGGCTTCACCCGCTTGGGCCACAGCCAAATCACCATCCATAGTAACGATACGTTTGATCTTGGCAGGTTTGCGCGAGGCGGCCACCAGCACATCATCACCTGGCTTGATTTGGCCAGAAGCCAAGGTGCCAGAAAAGCCGCGAAAGTCGAGGCTGGCACGGTTCACCCATTGCACCGGAAAGCGGAATGGCTGGGCCACCCGATCTTCAGCCACATCAATCTCTTCAAGGTACGGGACCAATTGCGGCCCGTGATACCAATCCATATTCTCACTTTTGCTGACGATGTTATCGCCGCGCAATGCAGAAATCGGCACGGTCACCAAGCTCTTAAAGCCAAGTTGGGCCGCAAATTCGCGATATTCCGCATCAATCTGGTCAAAGACTTTCTTGTCGTAATCGACCAGGTCGATCTTATTGACCACGGCCACCACATGTTTGACCCCAATCAGCGACAGAATAAAGCTATGGCGCTTGGTTTGGGTCAGCACGCCTTTGCGCGCATCAATCAGCACAATCGCCAAATCAGCGTTCGACGCGCCCGTGGCCATATTGCGGGTATATTGCTCGTGGCCCGGGGTATCGGCGACAATAAATTTGCGCTTTTCGGTGGTAAAGAACCGATAGGCCACATCAATGGTGATGCCCTGCTCGCGCTCCGCGGTCAGCCCGTCCACCAAAAGTGAGAAGTCGATCCCCTCATCGCCCGTGGTGCGGTTGTGGCTTTCTTTTTGCAGCGACGCCAATTGGTCATCAAGGATCAACTGGCTATCATAAAGCAAACGACCGATCAGGGTAGATTTGCCATCATCCACCGAGCCACAGGTCAAAAAGCGCAAGATGCTTTTGTCTGTCTGGGCGCTCAGCCATTGTTCAATCTCAAGAGGTTGGGCTTGTTCTGTCACAGTTGCGTTGCTCATTAGAAGTAGCCCTCTTGCTTTTTCTTCTCCATCGATCCGGCCTGATCGCTATCGATCAAGCGCCCTTCCCGCTCTGAGGTGCGCGAAGCGTTCATTTCCATAATGATTTCAGGCAAGGTGGCCGCCTCAGATTCAAGAGCGCCGGTCAGCGGATAGCAGCCAAGGGTGCGAAACCGCACCATCTTTTCTTCTGGCACTTCGCCTTCTTCCAAAGGCAAACGATCATCATCGACCATGATCAAAGTGCCAGAACGCTCCACCACAGGACGCGGCTTGGCCAGATAAAGCGACGGGATCTCGATTTCCTCTTTATAAATGTAGGTCCAAATGTCCAACTCGGTCCAATTGGACAAGGGGAACACGCGCATGCTCTCGCCCGGGGAAATGCGGGTATTGAACAAGCGCCAAAGTTCGGGTCGTTGGTTTTTTGGGTCCCATGCATGTTGGGCATTGCGGTGCGAGAACACACGTTCCTTGGCGCGGGACTTTTCCTCATCACGCCGCGCACCACCAATCGCTGCATCATATTGTCCAGCGTTCAACGCCTGGCGCAGCGCCACGGTTTTCATAATGTCCGTATAGCGCGCAGACCCATGGTCAAACGGGTTGATGTTCTCAGCCACCCCTTCTTGGTTCGTATGGGTGATCAAATCAAAGCCATGCTGCTCGGCCATGCGATCGCGAAAGGCGATCATTTCGCGGAACTTAAACGTGGTGTCCACATGCAAAAGCGGGAACGGAATCTTTGAAGGAAAAAATGCCTTGCGCGCCAAATGCAAAAGCACGCTTGAATCCTTGCCAATCGAATACATCATTACCGGCCGCTCAAAACTGGCCGCGACTTCGCGAAATATCTCAATGCTCTCCGCTTCCAAAGCGTCGAGATGACTGTGATGTGTTTCTGGCATGTTTTTAGACCCGCTTGTTTAAACGCGTTCAAAATAAACACAGAGACAAATCGAAACAAGTAATAAACTCAATGACTTATTTCAAAACCTTCCAGAATTTCGTGGTTCATCCTATCTGTGGTTTATTTCCCTCAAACGACGCAAAGAAGGGAAAATCATTTCGCGCGAAAAAGTCGAATCCGAGCAAACTATTTCCGCAAAATTGAGTTTTCTCCGACAACGTCGCCACAACATATGCGCGGCCCAAATGGCCCATTTCGCGCAATTCTATTTTTGCGCTTTCAAGCCATATTAGTTTTTTCGCATTGTCTTATGGGAGAATTGGAAAAAGCCTTTTCTTTTCTTCACTCTAGACTTGATCGCTTTGGCCGCACTGCTTAGTTTTGAGCCAACACACCAAAGGATTTTTTCGATGACAAAGCACAATGACAAGCACAACGACATTCTTGGCGCCATTGGCGATACGCCACTTATTCGCTTGAACGCTGTATCGGAAGCAACCGGATGCGAGATTTGGGGCAAGGCAGAGTTTTTGAACCCCGGGCAGTCGGTAAAGGATCGTGCGGCGCTCTATATTGTGCGTGACGCTGAGCGCAAAGGCTTGTTGAAGCCAGGCGGCACAATTGTTGAAGGCACCGCAGGCAATACGGGCATCGGGCTATCCATGGTGGCCAATGCCCTAGGCTACAAGTCGGTCATTGTGATTCCGGAAACGCAATCGAAAGAAAAGAAGGACTCGCTGCGCTTGGCGGGGGCCACTTTGATTGAAGTGCCGGCAAAGCCATATAAAAACCCGAACAATTATGTGAAGGTTTCGGGCCGCTTGGCTGAAAAACTGGCGAACGAATTGCCGGAAGGTGCGATTTGGGCGAACCAGTTTGACAATGTTGCCAACAGACAAGCCCACATTGAGACCACCGGACCGGAAATTTTTGAGCAAACCGGCGGCAAAATTGACGGGTTCATTTGTGCGGTTGGCTCAGGTGGCACGCTGGCTGGTGTGTCCCAAGCGCTGAAAGAACGCAATAAAGACATCAAGATCGGGTTGGCCGATCCGATGGGTGCTGCGCTCTATAGCTTTTACACCAGCGGCGAATTTGCCTCACAAGGCGGCTCCATCACTGAAGGCATTGGCCAGGGTCGCATTACGGCTAATTTGGAAGGCTTTACGCCGGACCATGCTTACCAGATCTCAGACGCGGAAGCCCTACCCTATATCTTCGACCTGTTGCAGCATGAAGGCATTTGCTTGGGTGGGTCTAGCGCCATCAATATTGCGGGTGCTGTTAAAATGGCGCGTGATTTGGGGCCGGGTTCAACAATTGTCACCATCCTTTGCGACTATGGCAACCGTTATCAGTCAAAACTGTTTAACCCAATGTTTTTGCGCGAGAAGGACTTGCCAGTGCCTGAATTCTTAAGCCACACTCATGAGATTGACATGAGTACGGTTTTTGAGAATGACGCAGACTGATTTTCTTTTTCGCGAAGATGCATATCTAACAACTGCTGCCGCCACAATCTCGTCCATTGGCGAGAATGGCGGCATCATATTGGATCGCTCCAATTTTTACGCCACATCCGGCGGCCAGCCGGGTGACTTCGGTTTTTTAGAGCGCGGAAACGGCGATAAAGTCGCCATTTCTACCTGTGTACATCCGGAAGGCGACAAAACAAAATGCATGCTTGTACCAGAGCAAGAAGGGCATGGACTTGCGACGGGCGAGAAAGTAACCGCCCATATTGATTGGGAAAATCGCTATAAGTTGATGCGTATGCATACGGCGCTGCATCTGCTTTCCGTCGTCATCCCCCTGCCCGTAACTGGCGGCTCAATTGGCGCAGCAAAGTCTCGTCTTGATTTTCAAATGCCCGAACCGCCTGAAGACAAGGAAGCGTTGGCGGCCCAACTGAATGCGCTGATTGCCCGCAATCTTGATGTGCGTGAGGAATGGATCACCGAGGAAGAGTTGGACGCCAATCCGGATTTGGTGAAAACCATGTCGGTCAAGCCACCATCTGGCCAAGGCAAAATTCGCATGATCCGCATTGTTGATGGTGATGAGACCATTGACTGGCAGCCCTGTGGCGGCACCCATGTTGCCAACACTCAAGAAATCGGCCCCATGCGTTTGGGCAAGGTGGAAAAGAAGGGCAAGCAAAATCGGCGCGTTGCGATCCATTTTGCCGAGGAATGAAATGAAAACTTATCAGGGCAGTTGCCATTGCGGCGAAATTCAATTTGAGATTGATAGCGAACTGAAAAGCGCGCTAAAATGCGATTGCTCACTATGCCGCAAAAAGAATGCATTGATGGTGGGGGTGCATGAATCACAGTTTCGATTGATTTCGGGCGCGGATTCACTGGCGACTTATCAATGGAACATGAAGATCGCCAAACATCACTTTTGCAAAATTTGTGGCATTTACACCTTCCATCGGCGGCGCTCAAAGCCCGACGAATATGGCGTCAATTTCTTTTGCTTGGACAACGCAGATATCGAACCTGATCAACTCCAAACAGAGCGGGTGCATGGGTCGAAATTGAGCGTGGCTGACTAGCGCCGCTATCGAATTGGGGGCGCGTAATGCAGCCCGCCTTTGGTCCAGAGCTCATTGGCACCGCGAGGGATCATCAGCCCTGATGTGTTGCCGAAGTTACGCTCATAGACTTCGCCATAATTGCCCACATGACGGATAATGTCCTGCGCCCAAGTCGCATTGAGGCCCAAGGCCTGACCAAATTCACCTTCAATGCCCAGCAGACGCCGCATGCGTGGATTTTTTGCCTCGGCCATTGTGTCGATATTGCGGGAATTCACGCCGAGCTCTTCGGCATTGATCATGGCAAACAGCACCCACCGGATAATCGTTTGCCATTTCATATCGCCCTTGCGCACCACAGGCCCCATGGGCTCCTTGCTGAGCCGCTCTGGCAGGATGCGGTGTTGAGACGGGTTGATCGCGTTGATCTTTATTTCTTGCAAGCTGGTTGCCGACGCCGTCACCGCATCGCAAATGCCGGCCATATAGGCGCCGGCCAAATCGGCCGAATCTTCCACCATCACTTCTTGGTAGGAAATCTGGTTGTTAAAGAAGAAGCGCTCGAGCACGTCATGTTGCAGCGAATTTGCAACCACGCAAACAGAGATATCTTTTAGCTCAAGTGCTGAGACAACTTCAGCTTCGTCACGCACCATGATGCCCTGACCATCGTAGAACACGACCCCGGTATAAACCACGTCAAAGACGTTATCCCGCGGCATGTTCCAGTAGCCATTGCGCGACATCAGATCGACTTCGCCCACGCGCAGCGGCGTCATGCGAAAATCACCGGCATATTCGACAAATTCAACACGGCTTGGATCAGAGAAAATGGCGGCAGATACAGCCCGGCACAAATCCACATCGAAGCCGGACCAGAACCCTTCAGCCGACAGGTTTGAGAACCCCCGATGTCCCTGATTTGCCCCACATTTTACAAAGCCGCGCTCGCGCACTGTTTCCAATGTGTCTGCGGATGCAATGCTGCTCCACCCGAAAAAGAGCAAAACCAAAGCTATGAATGTACGCACCTGAACACCTAATAAGCAAAAGGCGGCCCCACAGGGCCGCCTCATTAAATTCCCCGATAGCTATCAGCAAAGCGAATAACTACCGATAAAGCAAGAGTTTCTAGTGTAAAATCTGGCTTAGGAACAATTTTGTCCGTTCATGCTGCGGATTATCAAAGAACGCATCTGGTTCATTTTGTTCAATGATTTGCCCTTGGTCCATGAAAATCACGCGGTTTGCCACCTGACGGGCAAAGCCCATCTCGTGGGTTACGCACAACATGGTCATGCCAGTTTCGGCCAAGTTCACCATCACATCCAGCACTTCCTTGATCATTTCAGGGTCAAGCGCGGAGGTAGGTTCGTCAAACAGCATGATATTAGGGTTCATGCACAGTGAACGTGCGATTGCCACACGTTGCTGCTGACCACCGGACAATTGTCCAGGATATTTTTGTGCCTGCTCGGGAATTTTTACCCGCTCAAGATAGTGCATGGCTGTTTCCTCAGCTTCCGCCTTCGGAATGCCACGCACCCACATTGGGGCCAGTGTGCAGTTTTCCATGATGGTCAAATGCGGGAAGAGGTTGAAGTGCTGGAACACCATTCCCACTTCGCGACGCACTTCATCAATCCGTTTCAAGTCAGAGGTCAACTCGATACCATCAACAATGATGTGCCCTTGTTGATGCTCTTCCAAACGGTTGATGCAACGGATCAGCGTTGACTTGCCGGACCCAGAAGGACCCGCAATAACGATCCGCTCGCCCTTCATCACTTTCAAATTGATGTCTTTCAACACATGAAAGTCACCGAACCACTTATTCATATCCGTGATTTCAATCGCCACGTCTGTTTCAGACACGGTCATTTTCGAACGATCTACGGAGATATCTTCTTCTTTAACTTCTGACATTTTTTACTCCTTATGTCCCGTGTCCAACCGGCGCTCCATGTACATGGAATAACGCGACATGCCGAAACAGAAAATCCAAAAAATGGATGCAGCAAACAAATAACCTGTCGTTGCCTGGTGTGGTGCTTTCCACTCGACCAAAGCCGAGGTGGCCTGCACCGTGCCCAACAGATCGAATAGCCCCACGATGGAAACCAACGACGTATCTTTGAACAGGGAGATAAAGCTGTTCACGATGCCGGGAATGACGTGTTTCAACGCCTGCGGAAGAATGATGAGATACATGGATTTGAAATAGTTCAGCCCCAATGCATTCGCAGCTTCATATTGTCCCTTAGGCAAAGCTTGCAGACCGCCACGCACAACCTCAGCCATATAAGCTGTTTGGAAGAGCGCCACGCCCACAAGAGCACGCAGGATTTTGTCGATTGTTGTACCTTCAGGCAAGAACAATGGCAGCATGACTGACGCCATGAACAACACCGTGATCAACGGCACTGCCCGCCACAATTCAATAAAGGCAATCGAGACATATTTAACAAACGGCATGTGTGATCGACGCCCCAGCGCCAACACGACGCCGAGAGGTAGCGACACCACGATACCCACCGATGCGATAATCAGTGTGACCATCAGGCCACCCCACTTCTCGGTGGTCACCTCAGGAAGACCAAAGCTACCGCCGTTCAACAGGATCACCGCCAAGATTGGCAACCCAACAAAGAACGCGATGGCAGAGATCCCTTTATAAGGTAGATCGGGCCACAATAGGTGTGTGATCAACAAGGCCGCAACGATGAAGACCAAATTTGGACGCCAATATTCGGAATCTGGATAGAAACCATAGATATAGAAGTCAAAACGGTCGATCACATAGGCCCAACACGCCCCAGCTTCAGGTGCGCGACATAGCGTGCCGTCTTCTGCAACAAAAACAGCATTGCCGATCAGAAAGTTGAACAGCGTTGGTACCGTCCACACCAAGAAGGCTAGCGCCAAAATGGTCATGAGGCTATTTGGAATATCAAGGAAAAGGTTTTTCCTCATCCACCCCATGATGCCGGTTTGCGTAACCGGTGGCGGCATATCAGGCGCCATTTCCTTACGCACATAAGCGATATCATTCGACATAACGGGTCCCTCCTATCGCTCTGTCAGCGCAATGCGCGCGTTGTACCAGTTCATGATCATCGATGTGAGCAATGACAGGGTGAGATACACCATCATCGTCATGAAAATCACTTCAATAGCCTTACCGGACTGGTTGAGTGCCGTACCCATAAATACGTTAACAATGTCCGGATAACCAATAGCCACCGCGAGCGATGAGTTTTTGGTCAGGTTCAGATATTGACTGGTCAAAGGAGGTACGATCACCCGCATCGCCTGTGGAATAACAACCAAATTCAAACGGTCATTATTTTTGAGCCCCAGCGATTGGGCGGCTTCTGTTTGACCGCTACTGACTGACACGATGCCAGCCCGCACGGTTTCACCGATAAAGGCAGCCGTATAGATCACCAAACCGAACAAAAGCGCGACAAATTCAGGAGGCAATTGGATACCGCCTTGGAAGTTGAAACGGTTTAATTCCGGGTAAGTGATGTTCCATTCAGCCCCTGAAACGAACCAGGTCACTGTTGGCACCACAATCAGTAGGACGAGAAACACTGGAATATACGGAAAGCGTTCACCCGTTAGTTCCACCCGACGAATTGACCAGCGCTGAAGGAAAAATCCACCAACCAGCACCAATGCAATTGCGATTTGCACCCAAAGAAATGCGCTGTTCGCATTTGGGTTGGGCAAATATAACCCACGGTTGTTTAGGAACACCGCGCCGCCAACCAATTCCAGACTGCTTCGCACAGAGGGCATGGATTTTAGCACCGCGAAATACCAGAAAAACAACTGCAAAAGCAGCGGGATATTACGGATGATTTCGATATAGATTGTCGCCAAACGCGCGATAATCCAGTTTGACGATAGTCGTGCGATCCCGAGCACAAAGCCGAGCAATGTTGCCAAAACAATGCCGGTAATCGCAACAAGAAGTGTGTTCAGTATCCCCACATAAAACACTTCGAGATAGGTTGATTCCCTGCTGTAGGGTACCAATGAAAAGCCGATATCAAAACCGGCTGTGTTGCTGAGAAAGTCAAACCCTGTCGTCTTGTTCTGCGCTTGAAGATTGGTGACCGTGTTTTGCACAATCCACCAACCAAACCCTACCAATACAAGGAGCAGTAGAATCTGAAACGCATACGAGCGAAATTGAGGGTCATATATTAATGATGATAAGCTGCGGCGTTCATGCAGCTGTTCCTGACTCTTGGCCATGGCTACCCTTTTTCTTATTGTTGAGTAGTCTTTTCAAGGTGTTGTATTTCACCTTTTGGCGGGCAATGCCCTCCCCCGAAAAAATGGCCCGGCGCAATGTGCGCCGAGCCAAACAACTCAATTCAGATTAACGAATTGGCGGTGAGTACTGAAGACCACCACGTGTCCAAAGGTCGTTCAATGAGCCTGCACGTTCGATACCAATTGGTGTCACGTTACGCTCATAAACGTCAGCGTAGTTACCAACGTGCTTGATGACGCGGTATGCCCAATCGCCTGGAAGGCCAACATAGCTGCCGAATTCACCTTCAACGCCGAGCAAACGACGAACAGATGGGTTTTCAGAGCCAAGCATTTCATCAACGTTGGCTTGGTTTACGCCATACTCTTCAGCTTCGAGCAGTGCGAAATACACCCAGCGAGAGATGTTGAACCACAGATCGTCACCCTGACGAACTGATGGGCCCAAAGGCTCTTTTGAGATGATTTGCGGCAAGATTTTGTGCGCATCTGGATCTGCAAGTGAGAAACGCTCAGCGGCCAATGCTGATGAGTCAGTTGTGAACACGTCACAACGGCCATCGTCATAAGCTTTAACAACTTCGTCTTGGTCTTCGAACACAACTGGGTTGTAGTTCATGCCATTTGTGGCGAAGTAGTCAGCAGCGTTCAATTCTGTTGTTGTACCGGATTCGATACATACAGCAGCGTCTGAAAGCTCAAGAGCAGAGTTAACGCCGAGATCTTTCGGCACCATAAAGCCCTGACCATCATAGAACATTACGCCTGTAAAGGAGATGCCCAAGTTGGTGTCGCGGCTCATGGTCCATGTTGTTGTACGTGACAACACATCGATTTCACCTGAAGAAAGCGCTGTGAAACGCTCTTTTGATGTCAATGGCGTGAAACGAACTGCTTCTGGATCATCAAAGATCGCTGCAGCCATCGCACGACAATAGTCAACATCGATGCCTGACCAGTTGTTGTTTTCATCTGGAGACGCAAAGCCTGGTGTACTTGGTGTTACACCACACTGCAGGTAACCTTTTGCCTGCACATCTTCCAGTGTGTCCGCCAATGCAGCTGACGCTGAAAGGCTCAGCGCCGCTCCGAGAGCGATTGTTACGATTTTTTTATTCATAACGTTGCCTTTTTTCCTAACCCTTTTAATTTTTTTGCCTCACCCTCCTTGGATGGAGGCTTAACGCTGCACAGTGGAATGTGCGCGTATGCACTATCGAAGAGCACTTTTGCTTTGGGGTCAAGAGTGTTGATAAAACTAATGTAAATCTCACCCAATCTAATGTAAGTAAAAGTCACGATTAGAAAAAAAGTTTTGATAACGGCAAAATAAATGAACAAAAAAGATACCAATCCAGCACCAAAAAGTCCTGCGACCGTAGTTACGCACCATGGTCGCGACCCTAAACAACAATTTGGATTTGTGAATACTCCGATTGTACGCGGGTCCACGGTCATTTTTGACAGTTATGATCAGATCAAGGGCAATAAGCGCGCCTATCCTTATGGTCGCCACGGCAACCCTACGGATGATGCGGTCCGCGCCGTCATCACTGAACTCGAACATGGCGCAGACACCTTGTTGGCGCCGTCCGGGGTCAGCGCCATCACCACAGCTTTATTGTCGGTCTTGAGCGCAGGCGACGACTTATTGATGTGCGACACAGTCTATGAACCGACCCGACAGTTTTGCGATCAGGTTTTGGATAAGATGGGAATCACAACCCGTTATTATGATCCCACCATTGGTGCGGGCATTGAAGACTTGTTGCAGCCCAACACGCGCGCTGTGATGACAGAGTCACCCGGTTCACTGACGTTTGAGGTGCAGGACCTGCCCGCCATTGCCAAGGTCTGTGGCCCGCGAGACATTGCCATTCTTGCCGACAATAGCTGGGCATCGCCGCTTTATTACAATCCGTTAGATTTGGGTGCAAACATCGTTATCCACGCGGGTACAAAAGTGTTTGCGGGCCATTCAGACGTTATGTTTGGCACCATTACGGCTGATGAACAGTACGCAAAGGCCGTTAAGAAGACCTATCGCGCCCTTGGTGTTTGTGTTTCACCAGAGGACAGCTTTTTGATCGGTCGCGGTTTGCGCACTTTGGAATTGCGCATGCGCGATCAAAGTGAAAAAGCGCTTAAAATGGCGACATGGCTTGAAAGCCACCCTTTGGTGGACAAGGTGTTGCACCCGGCCCTCGCCCAACATCCACAACATGAGATTTTCGCCCGCGACTTCCGCGGCGCTGGCACTCTGTTTGCGTTTATCCTAAAGCCTGCAGGCGAGGACGCGATCGCCGCCATGGTCGATGAAATGGAATTGTTTGGCATGGGCTATAGCTGGGGTGGCTATGAGAGCCTTATTCTACCGGTGAAGATCGCATCGCAACGTTCAGCAACCCATTGGCCACACGACGGTAATCTGATTCGGGTGAATATTGGCCTTGAAGGGTTTGACGACCTCAAGACTGAATTGGCAGATGGGCTGGAACGCTATGGCCAGCTGAGCAACCTTAAGCGCTAGATCATTCAAACGCGAAATGGCACGCTCCAGCGCAAGCGGTGCGTGCCGTTTTGAGGTGCAAAGCCCCAACGACGATCTCGATAGAAGCGGTAGACCCACAGGGCGCCCAAAACGCCCAGGAAGGTGCCCGCCACCACGTCTGAGAAATAATGCACCCCATCCACAATTCTCGACAATGCGATTAGAACCGCGCCGACATAGGCGAGAGCGCCCCAGCGTCCGGCCACCAAGAAGATGGCCGTCGCCAAGGCAAATGACGTTGTGGCGTGCCCGGATGGAAACGACTGAAACGTCCAATCGCCCCAATGTGGTTCGAAGTGCAGCGTGCCGAGCTCATCCATATGTACTGGTCGGGCCCGCCCCAGCCCGCGCTTAAACAGTGCCGATATCAAGCCCGGCACCGCTACAGCACAAAATATGAAGCCAGCCCCGGCGCCAAATGTGCGAAACCGCCACTTAAATCGGTAACCGATTGGCAAGAGGCTCACCGATTGGCCCGCAACCCAAACGGACAATGTGGGAATCAATATCCAATCCGATTCGCCCAACCGGGTGAGTTGTTCGAACCAAAACACTATTTGGGGTGGCCAATTCGTCAAAGTGGTCGAAATCTGGCGATCCAACATGGTGGCACTGAAATAAAATGCGCCAAGCGCAAACAATGTGGCCAGAGTGATCATTAAGGGCGACCAACGCTTGCGGGCTGGGCCTGTGAATATGTTTACCATACGGGTCGCCTTTTGTGATAAATTGCAAAAAATCGCACTTTTTTTCAAAAGGGCAACTATCATGACTTGCCTGATGTCACAAGAATGTGTAAAGCCCTGTCCGGTGATCACATCTCGTGTGAAGCGTCGGAGCATAGCTCAGCCTGGTAGAGCACTGGTTTTGGGTACCAGGGGTCGCAAGTTCGAATCTTGCTGCTCCGACCATCACGAGAAAATGGGGACTAACAAAGATCATGACAGCACGTATTTTTCGTCCAGCCAAAAACGCCATGCAATCTGGTCAAGGCAAATCGAAGCATTGGGTGTTGGTCTTTGAACCTGAGGCCCCACGTGAGATTGACCCTTTGATGGGCTACACTTCTTCCACAGACATGGCCTCGCAAATCAAGCTGCGCTTTGACAGCCTTGAAGAAGCCGAATCCTATGCCAAGCGCAAAGGCATTGAATATGTGGTGCAGCAGCCGCACGATGTAGAGCGGAAAAAAGTGGCTTATGCCGACAATTTCCGGTCTGATCGCAAGGCCCCTTGGACCCACTAATAGATCCTACCTTTTGTTTGGGTCCCGTAGCTCAACTGGATAGAGCAATTGACTTCTAATCAATAGGTTGCAGGTTCGAGTCCTGCCGGGATCGCCATTTTATATTTGGCGTCATTTATTTCACAAACAGCTTAGAGTCACGCCGCCTACCTCCCCGGTTGCGCCTATGATGTGTCTTTTCGACTTTGCTCTAGATAATCTGCTCATTGACGCCTTGATGCGTCCCGTACCATGCGACATATGGTTCAAACTGCAAGCTTTGCTTGATTGAACGGACCCTCTATTTATACTCGTGCTATTGAAACTTAGAAAAATTGTCCCACATCTACATTTTACTTGTCTCTTGGGGGAGAAAATGGAACGTAAAATCAACATCACTCAGCATTCCGGCACAGGGATGCTTTGGTTTATTGGCTGGTTGTTTACAATTGGCTATTTGAATCTCAACTTCATTCAGGGCCTGCTTGGTCTGGTGGTCTGGCCTTATTACCTCGGTAGCCATTTCGCACCTATGGTCGGCGGCTAGTTCAAAGTCCGGAATAACCGAATAGATGGCGGATCGCTTCGGCCTTAAGTGATATTCCCGCTTTCCATGTCTAATCGGGTTTTGACCTCGGACGCTGTGCACGCGGCAAATGCAATGTGCACAGCGTCAAACAATAAACACATGGCCCTGGTTGGACGGCAACGGTGGCGCACCACTTTGTGCCCGCTCTCCAAGTTCTGCCTTGCGAAGCCCTTTAAAAGCGCACACAATCATCTGCACCACATCTTAATTTTGGGAGTGCCGGATGGATATTTTAGAAGTTGCGCGTCCCGCATTGGTTTCCGGCCTTAGTGATGTACCTGTGCCATCTATTGATGCACCGCGCGCGCAGGCGCTGGTGGAACGCTGCCCGCGCCATGCGGAGACCCCACTAACCGAACTAACGTCACTGGCGGCAGATGCCAACATCGCGCAGCTTTGGGTGAAGGATGAGCACGACCGGATGGGGCTGGGTAGTTTCAAGGCGTTGGGCGCGGCTTATGTCATCGCTTGCGATAAAGAACAAGGCGCGCACAGCGGACGCACTTATGTGGCGGCAAGCGCTGGCAATCACGGTCTGTCAGTCGCCGCTGGCGCACAGGCTTTTGGGGCCGCGTCAGTGATTTATCTCGCGGACAGCGTTCCTGAGGGCTTTGCGGCGCGGTTGCGGGAGCATGGCGCGGAAGTGCGCCGCGCGGGTGCCACGTATGAGGATAGCATGGCGGCAGCACATCGGGCCGCTGAGGAGAACGGTTGGGCATTGCTGTCGGATAGCTCCTGGCCCGGCTATTTCGAGCGCCCTCACCGTTTGATGGAAGGCTATTTGGTGTTGATGGCAGAGGCCATCCGCCAAATGCCAACGCCCCCCACACATTTCTTTTTGCAAGCAGGTGTTGGCGGCCTCGCCGGGGCCTGTGCAGCGCTTGCGCGACAAGCCTGGGGCGACCAGCCAACTATTGTCGTGGTTGAGCCAGACGCCGCTCCAGCGCTCTATGGATCGATCCAAAATGGCGCTCCTATCGAAAGTAGCGGGCCGGTGAGCGCAATGGGACGGCTCGATTGCAAGATGCCCTCGCTGATCGCACTCAAGGGACTGGCGCGTGACGCAGACGCCTACACACTGATTTCCGAGTACGAAGGCGAAGCCGGGGCCGAAGCGATGCAGGCCGCGGGCATGGCCACAACGCCTTCAGGGGCGGCTGGTATCGCTGCTTTGCTGTCGATGAGCGACGCGCAGAAGGCAGAGCTTGGCCTTGATTCGAACTCAGTGGTCCTCACTGTGCTTAGCGAAGGACCAGAATCGTGACACGTGGATTTCCGGTTGGCGAATATCAAGCTCGACTGGCCCGCGCACAAGACAAGATGGCAGACCAGGAGCTTGCGGCGCTGCTCCTCACAACAGAGCCGGAAATCCGATATTTCACTGGGTTCTTGACCCGGTTTTGGGAAAGCCCGTCGCGCCCGTGGTTTTTGGTGGTTCCTGCACAGGGCAAACCGATTGCCGTGATCCCCAGTATCGGCGCAGCCCTAATGGCTCAGACATGGGTTGAAGATATCCGCACCTGGCGCGCGCCCGACCCGACTGATGACGGGGTATGCCTGCTCAGCGACACGCTGAACGAAGTTGCAGGCAATGGCCGGATCGGCATTCCCTCCGGGCCCGAAACCTATGTAAGAATCCCGCAGGCGGATTGGCAGCGGATCAAGGCCGCCACGAAGGGAGACTTTCAGCCTGATGGTGGCATCACCGCAACCTTGCGGGCTGTGAAGTCGTCCGCTGAAATTGAAAAAATTGCCACGGCTTGCGACATTGCAGGCCGCGCCTTCGCCCGCGTGCCGGAAATTGCAAGTGAAGGCATCTCTTTGGCACAAGTGTTCCGCGACTTTCAGGGGCTGCTGCTCGAAGAAGGGGCCGATTGGGTGCCGTATCTGGCAGGCGGTGCCGGACCGGATGGCTATGCTGATGTAATTTCGCCAGCCACTGAACGCCCTCTTGCAGATGGCGACGTGTTGATGCTGGATACTGGCGCCGTTTTTGAAGGCTATTTCTGCGATTTTGACCGGAACTTTGCCGTGCGAACTGCATCGGCAACCGCGCGCGATGCGCAAGCGCGGCTAATTGAGGCCGTCGATCGGGCCGCTGATATTGCCCGCCCCGGCACAACAGCTGCAGAATTGTTTCACGCAATGGATCGCGTCGTCACTGGCGGCGCGGGCGGATCGGATTCAGGGCGGCTTGGCCACGGGCTGGGCATGCAATTGACCGAAGGGCTTTCGCTCATTCCCGACGATCATACTGAGTTGCAGCCGGGCATGGTCATCACCCTGGAACCGGGCATAGAAACCGCGCCGGGCCGGATGATGGTGCATGAAGAAAATATCGTGATCACAGAGCATGGCTGTCGCTTTCTCAGCCCGCGCGCGGGCGCAGAACTGGAGGTGTTGCGATGAAGATCGATTATGAAACGGTGCCTGATCTTAAACCTGCACTCGGTTTGATCGTGTTGCAGGCCGACGAAACCCTTGAACAGGACATGCGGCGCTTGATGCCTGGGCGCGTTGAGCTGCACACGACGCGAATCCCATCCGGGGCTGCGGTGACCCGCGAAACATTGGCCGCAATGGCCACCCGGTTGACTGGGGCTGCAGCGCTTTTGCCGCCGGCAGCACAATTTGACTGTATCGGCTATGGATGCACCTCGGGTGCGGCAGAAATTGGAGCCGATAAGGTGGCCGACTATGTGCGCGCGGGCCGCAGCACCGCCCATGTGACCAATCCGCTTACCGCGCTGATCGCCGCCTGCCAAGACCTGTCCATTCACCGTCTGGCGTTACTTTCACCCTATGTGGCGGATGTATCGGTCAAGTTGCGGGACGCCCTTCAAGTCGCCGGTGTGGCCACGCCCGTTTTTGGCAGCTTTGAAGAGCCGGAGGAATCAAAAGTTGTGCGCATTTCCGCCACCTCGATCCGCGCCGCCGCCCAAGAGCTTGCGGCGCAAGGGGATATTGACGCGGTCTTTTTGAGCTGCACTAATCTGCGCACCGTCGACATTATTGACGAGATGGAGGAAACGACCGGCCTGCCCTGCCTCTCCAGCAATCAGGTCTTAACTTGGCATATGGGCCAACTCAGCAGCTATGACGCCGATATTCCCGGGGTGCTCGGCAGGGCGCACAGCCTGACCTAACCGGTCAGGCTTGCTCTCCCTACCCTTGCAGCAAGTGCGGGACAAACAGCACTAAGCCCGGAAGTGCCAACAAGAGCGCAACGCGCAGCAGCTCTACGGTAAAGAACGGCATCACGCCCTTATAGGTTTCGGCCATCGACGTGTTTTTGCTCAGCCCGGAAATGACAAACACATTCATGCCCACTGGGGGCGTGATCAGCCCTAGCTCGACGACAATCAAGGCCAGAATGCCGAACCAGATTTTCAGATCTTCGGTGCTCATGCCGAAACCTGCCCCGTCCGCACCTTGATAAAGCCCACCATTGACCTCAACGAGAACTGGCCAGAAGAACGGGATGACCAGCAAGATCATTGAAAGCGAATCCATCAGGCACCCCAAAATGATCAGCGCGATCAACAGGGCGATCAAGATCGTAAAGGGCGGCAGGCCACTTTCGATGGCCCAACTGGCCGCTGCTTGCGGCACCCCGGCACGGGACATAAAAATTTTGAGCATCTCAGCGCCCAGCAGAATGAGATAAATCATGCCAGAGGTGCGGGCTGTGTCAAAAAGCGCCGATTTTGCGTCTTTCCAGCGCAACTGATTGCGGATGAGGCCATAGGCAGCGACGAGGAACACACCAATCGCTGCGGCTGGCGTTGGATTATACAGCCCGAGATAAATGCCGCCGATCACGGCCGCAAAAATCAACAGAACAGGCAGCACAGCGCGTGTGGCGCCGCGCCGCGCATCTCGGTCCATTTTCGTGGCTTGCGGCGCTGCATGCGGCCATATGCGCACGACAATGGCAATTGCGAGCATGAAGAACAATACGGCAATCACGCCCGGCACCAATGCCGCCATAAACATGGTGACAATATTGGCTTCAACAATGATTGCGTAGATCACCAGCACAACCGAAGGCGGAATGAGAATGCCCAACACGCCGCCCGCCGCAATCGTCCCTGTCGCAAGGCTGCCGGAATATTTTAAGCGCTCAAGCTCGGGCAAGGCGACCTTGCCCATTGTTGTGGCGGTGGCCAGGGAAGAACCGCACACTGCGCCAAAGGTGGCACAGGCAGCCACTGCCGACATGGCCGCCCCGCCGCGCAGCCAGCCCAACCAGGCTTGCGCCGCCTGAAACAGATCACGACCCATGCCGATTTTGGTGGCCAGTGCGCCCATCAACAAGAACATCGGCACAACACTCAAATCGTAGATCGAGAATTGGCCGTAGGCCAAGGTTTTGAGCTGGGCCAAAAAGATGGCGGGTCCGTTCAGGATCGTCACACCAATGCCACCCACAAGAATCATGGCGAAGGAAATGGGCATCCGCAAAACAATCAGCGCGATCAGCGCAAAAGTGCCCAATAGCCCCAATCCGAAGGGTTCAACGATCCATTCAAACATTGTTGGGCTTTCTAAAAATGGACATTAATTGCAGCAGGGCAACAACGCTCCAAAGCAGCAACGCCAAAAGGATTGGCACATAGGCCGCCCAGTGTGGCAGCTGCAAAATCGCCGTCTGATAGCCATATTGCCATTGGTCGATAAAGCCATAGCTCATGCGCCACAGCAGCATCAGCGCGATCAGGAGGGAAATGAATGTGGCTATATGCTGCAAGAAGGTTCGCACGCCTGCGCCTAAACCTTGCGTGAAGATATCTGCGGCCACATGAGCGCCATCACGTTGGCACAGCGGCAGGAAACAGAAAACGGTGATCGCGATACCCATTTCAGTGAGTTCAAAATCGCCTGCAAAACCAATGGTGAGCGCATTGAGCAGCGTTGCCAACACGTTCACCAACACCACGAGCACCAAAATGGCGCCGCCGAAAAGTGCAAGCGCATCGACCGCCCGCACAATGAAAATGGGCAAGTTGTTGGTGTGATTTGGCATACACGTCCCCTATCCGCTGTGCATTGATGTGTTGCACGGGCAAATGAGTCAAGGGGATTGGTTGGTTATGCCGTCGGCCAATAAGCCACCATCACGAAACCCAATATGGTGATCACAATCACCAAAGCACTAAACAGTTTCAAATTTCGCCCCGCCCAGTCCGTCATCTGCTGACCAAACATTACAAAGACCAACGCAAAGGCATAAAAGCGTAGGGCCCGCCCGGCAAAAGCCGCGATGACAAATAAAATAGGATTGACGTGCAATATTCCCGCCCCCAAACACACAAGCTTGAACGGCACTGGCGTTACCGCGCCTAAAAAGATGGCCGTTGCTGCCGCCATGTTGTTGGCAGTTGCCTGTTGCTGGAACTGAGCGAATGCAGCCTCTAGGCCGTATGTACTGATAATCCATTGGCCAATCGTTTCAAGGAAAGCGAAACCAATCAGATAGCCCAGCATGCCGCCAAACACCGACGCCAACAGCGCAACATGGGCGACATACATCGCCTTTTTCGGTGCGCCTACCATCATAGGCAGTGCAATCACATCAACTGACAGCGGCAACAAAGCGCTTTCCAGAAAAGACGTCGCCGCCAGTAAGCCATAAGCTTTCTTCGACGTGGCGCCACGGCGCAATTGTGCCGCGTCTACCTGAAAATTGGGCCAACGCCAGGCCACAGGTTAGCTGTTCATACGCGGGTGCCGCACTTGATCACCGGGCTTAAGCCCATATTGCTTGGCAAGGCCGCCATTGATTTCCAGCACAAATCGAACCGGATATTTTGATGGAATGCTGGTTGGGTCTTGTGGAACTGCGTTGTGATGAATGTGTTTGATGGTGCCGCGTTCATCGATGAAGATCATATCCAACGGTATGAAGGTATTGCGCATCCAGAATGCGACTTCTCGTGTTTCCTGAAAATCGAACAACATCCCCTCATCGCGCGGCATTTTGGTGCGGAACATCAGTCCGCGCCTGCGCGTCTCGGGTGTATCGGCAAGCTCCACTGTTATCGGTATTTCGCCAATATCGGTCTGCAAAACCAAATTTTTGTCGTTGTGCAAACAGCCCACGAGGAAAATCGTCAAAAAAATAACGCTCAGCAGTTTCACCGAGCGTTGCAACAATTCAGACTGCATCGACCTGTCCAATACTAGTGAGAGGATGGCGCCTCGCCCCAATCATCTGGACGAATTTCGGCAACCATAAGGCCTTTAGGACCATCGCCATAACGCGCAAGCACAAATTGGCCGGGGCGCAATTCAGTCAGGCCAAAGCGGCGCAATGTTTCCATGTGGATAAAAATATCGGGATGCCCCTCACCTTTGGACAAAAATCCAAAGCCACGCAATCGGTTAAACCATTTCACTTCCAAGCGCTCGAGCTTAGAAGTTGGCTCCACCACCACATGGGTGCGTGGTGCAGGCATTTGAGAAGGATGTTTGGCAGTGGTTTCATCCATTGACAGTATGCGGAAGGCTTGCAGGCCGCCGGGGCGGTCCAGCGCTTCGCACACAATGCGCGCGCCTTCATAGGCTGTTTTATAGCCGTCGCGGCGCAAACAGGTCACATGAACAAGAACGTCGGCCATGCCGTTATCGGGTACGATGAAACCGAAGCCTTTGGCCACGTCAAACCATTTGATCGTGCCTGAAACCTCTATGACATCTACCGAGCCATCTTCCGCGTCGCTGCGCGCCCGGTCTAGATTGCTTTGGTCGCGCTCATATTCCAAATCGGAATTTAGATCCGGTGTGCTCTTGGCCCCCATTTTGCCATGTCCTCTTTAATTGACCTGCCCGCCACAGCCAGGTTACTCAATTACTCCTAATTGAATGAGTTTGTCCGATTCAAAGCGATTTGTTAAGGGATTAATTACATTTTATTAACCATCCAATCAAGTCGCCGATTGTTAAGGTCTTTTTGAAACCCGCCTGTGGGTTGATTGGTTTTCCCGGAACAAGTTTTGTGATCAACTCGTTTTTGGTAGAGTCGATCAAAACCTCCAGAAAAAGATAAGGCACGCTATGAAATATTTGCACACAATGGTTCGCATCTCCAACATTGACGAGAGTCTGAGATTTTATTGCGAAGGTCTTGGCCTGCAAGAAAATCGCCGCATTGATAATGAGAAAGGCCGCTTCACGCTGATCTTCTTGTCGGCGCCGGGGGATGAGGAGGCTCAAGTTGAGCTCACCTATAATTGGGACCCCGAAGAATATGATGGTGGCCGCAATTTTGGTCACCTCGCCTACCGCGTAAAGGACATCTATGCCTTGTGCCAACACCTTATGGACATGGGCTACACCATCAACCGCCCGCCGCGTGATGGACATATGGCGTTTGTGCGTTCGCCGGACAATATTTCCTTCGAGCTTTTGCAAGAAGGTGACAGCCTTGAGCCGAAGGAACCTTGGGCCAGCATGAGCAACACCGGCGAATGGTAAAATTGAAAATAAAAAATTAACCACTTGTTTAAACCGGCGATTAGGCATCGCCGGTTTATTTTATGGCCAAACGCAAAACAAACTCCATTTTTGGAACTGGCTTGGCCAATGGCTTCTTTTTCTACATATGCGCGCGCCCTGATCGCAGCGACATTGTCGTTCGCCCTTTTGGCAGGCTGTGCCTCCCTAGGCGGCTTTGACGCGGCAAAGCGCTACGACAAGAAATATGGCCTGCATGTGGAGCACAGTAAGGTCAACACTTTCTGCCTGTTGCCAAAACTGCGCTATGTGCTGTGGAAGGCTGAATTGCGGTTTGGGCGCCCGGTTGTTGTGACATCAGGTTTCCGCAATCCCATCCACAATTATATGGTTGGCGGCGCGTGGGGCTCTTACCACCAAAAGTGCATGGCCGCGGATGTCTTTATTCCCGGCGTTTCAAAATCCAAATTGATTGCCTTTATGCGCACACAATCACAAGTGGGTGGACTTGGATGTTATCCAGGCCGCAAATTTATACACGTGGATATCCGTAAGCGTCCAAATGGTTATAAACGCCCCGTGCAATTTAAAGGTTGCTGACATAAGTGCGTGTTTTCAGATTTTTGTCACTTTTTTGAAAAAAAACCATAAAAAAGCGAAAAAGCCTCTTGCGTCTTTTGAAGAACGTCAATATACGACAACCACTGTTCGAGGCGCCCTTCGTCTAGTGGTCTAGGACGCCGCCCTTTCACGGCGGAAACACGGGTTCGAGTCCCGTAGGGCGTACCAACAGCTTCCTTAATTAGGAGGCGTCTCGAACAACAAGAAACCGGCCTCTGGCCGGTTTTTTTGTGTTTAAGTAAATCTCATATCTCCTTGGTTCAAAAACATTATCATTCGTTGGCGCCCCGCGCCGCGAAATGGCTTTTGCTTTTGTTTGGTTTATGGGATTCCCTATTTTGATGCCTTGCCTAGCATCGACAACACAAACGCTTTATATGGAATGAAAGAGCGCTTGAGGGGATGGTGCGAATGTCGCCAACTGCAGATCAAAATCGACCGTTTATCGATCGTCTTTTATTGGTGATCATTGGCGTATTCATGGCCATCAAACTTATCCTGATGACCCAAAGCGGTTTGCTGGACGACGAAGCCTATTATTGGGTTTGGGGCCAGCGCCAGCAACTCTCATATTTTGATCATCCAGCGCTTGCCGCGTGGTTGATGTCTGCCATGCAGGCCATTTTTGGTGATGGCATTGTGGGCGCCCGTATGGGCGCACTTTTCACTTTTGCGGGCAGTTCCTACTTTTTATGGCGCTTCGCCGCTAAAATACGGCCGCAAGCGCCCTTGAGGGCATTTCTGATTGCAGAAGTTGTGCTTCTGGCGTCCCCCACGTTTTTCGCATGGACCACAATCGTCTATTTCGATCATCTGCTGATCTTTTTGTGTTTGGGGGCGATGTATTATTACACGCTCTATTTGGACACAGATTCTGACGAACGGACTTCGTTCAAATCGCTCTATATGGCAGCTGGATTTCTGGGCTTGGCGGCGCTGACAAAATATAGCGCCCTGTTTGTGGGGATTGGCTTTGCATTGGTGGTGCTTTGCAGCCCGCGTTATTGGCACAAGCTTAAAAGCCCACATCTTTACCTCGCAGCCCTGCTGGCTGTCGCGATGCAAGCCCCCACCTTTATTTGGAATGTGCAAAATGATTTCGCTTCATTCAGCTTCCATCTTTATGATCGGCACTCAGGGCCCTGGTGGCAAAGCTATGCGGCGCATTATTTTATCCGCTATTTCCTTTATACGGTGATCCTGTTTGGGCCATTCTTGCTGCTCAGCCTGTTTCGCATTCGGCGTTTGCGGGCTGAAAACAGCTTTACGCACACGGCTGCCTATTTGATCCTGTTTGTTTCCGGCACCACGATGGCTTTTCTTTTGTCGATGGTGATGACAGTCTCCAGCCATTGGTATTGGACTGACCTTGCATATCTTGGGCTGGTCATCCTGTCTCCGGTGCTTTTGGGAATCGGTTGGCTGTTGTGGGCCCATATAGTGCTTGGCTTGGTCGCGGCTATTCTTGTGACAATCAATTATTGCGTTTTGCCATTGGCAGCGCTTATTGGCGTGCATGATGTGGAAACAGGCAAGACATTTGGCTGGGACCAAGTGGTGGCGGCCACTTTGGACGCAGAGACACGTTTGGACGCAGATTTTATTGCCACCAGCCGATTTAAAACGGTTGCGCAATTCAATTTCCATGGTCAACGGCGCGATATCTACGAACTGTCCCCACAACCGTCGCAATTTGACTATTGGCAAGACCTTGAGGCGCTTGCAGGTAAGCGTGCTATCATCTTACATGATGAACAGGCGAATATAGACAAGCTGACCGGCAGCTTTGAAACGCTTAAGCTGGTGGAAGAAGTCTCCATTCAGCGCTATGGCTTTGAAATATACCGCTATCAGCTATATTTCGGCACAAATTACAAACCGGCTGAAAAGTGAGTTTATGAAATTCGTCCCTGATAAAGCCGATTATTTGCCGTCTGTGCGCGCCCTGTTGATTATTGCCGGGCTTTTGGTGATCTTAAAGCTCCTTATTACCTACGGCATGTTTCCATTGGGCGACGAAGCCTATTACTGGCGTTGGGCACAAACGCCGGAATTGTCATATTTTGACCATCCGCCCCTAGGGGCATGGCTCATCGCCCTTGGCCAATTGATCGGGCTCGATCATTTGCTGGGTTTGCGAGCGGTGACACTTTTGACCACCCTTGGCACCCTGTTCTTCATTTGGAAAATTATCGGCCACTACCGCAGCAACGACGCCACGATTTCGCACACACATTTGTTTTTGTTTGTCGCGACCATGCTTTACGCCTCGCCGACCATTCTGGTGTGGTCGAGCCTGATCTACCACGATCATTTGTTAATTTTTCTCGCTAGCGGCGCGTTCTTTTATCTCGGGCGCTATTTGGATCGTACGGCACGCGGACAATCGGACCTCGCAGGTCTATATGCGGGCGCCCTTTATCTTGGATTGATGGGGCTTACCAAATATAGCGCGGTCTTTATGGGGCTAGCGCTTGTTCTGGTCATTTTGTTCAGCAGCAAATTGCGCCACCAGCTCAAGTCCCCCCATCTATATTTGGCAGGCTTGCTCACCTTCGCCTGTATGCTGCCGCTGTTTTGGTGGAACTGGACCCATGATTGGGCATCATTTGGCTTTCATCTGGATCAGCGACATGGCGCGGGATGGCTCGAACGGTTTAACCCAATTGCCTTGATCAATTTTGTGGCCGCGACATTGGTCTTGTTCGGCCCCTTCCTCATCGCGGCGATCATCAACCAATTTCGACCTAAATATGCCAACGCAGCACCTCGCTATTTGTTGCGCCTCGCCACTTATACATTTGTGCTGTCGACCATAGCCTTCGCCACTGTTTCAGCCTTTGCCTATACGCTTTGGTATTGGAGTGACCTAGCCTATTTGGGGCTGTTGTTGTTGATCCCATATCTGATGCGGTCTAAGTATATGATTTGGGGACACTATATCTTTGGGATCGTTTTGGTCGCCCTCACCACGTTTCATTACGCGTTCGCGCCAATCACCGTGTGGTTGCCGGGGTACGATAAAGAAGCATCCAGTGTTTATGGGTGGTCGCAAGTCGCTGATTGGGTCAATCAGACGGCAGAAGAAGTTGGTGTAGACAATCTTGCCGCCTATCGGTTTCAAACTGCCAGCCAGCTAAGTCTGGTCTTGAATCGCACGGATGTATTTGCCATCGATTATCGCCCTACCCAATTTGATTATTGGGAACTTCCGCAACTCAGTTCAGGAAAAGACGTTTTGGTGTTGAAAGACGACATCAGCCCCGCCTCGCAAATCGAACAACGTTTTGAGACCCTGGAACTAATCGATGAACTACCTATCATGCGCTTTGGGCAGGAAATCTACCGCTATGAGCTTTATCTGGGGCGGAACTTTACGCCCTAGTCGATACGTCGATATTGATAAACGCCCACATCAATCATTTTGTCGGCGAACCCCGCCTCACAATAAGTGAGGTAATAGACCCATTTGCGCTTGAAGGTTTCATCAAACCCAAGCTTTTCGATCTTGTCCCAGTTCGCCAAAAACGCACCGCGCCACATGGCCAGCGTTTTGGCGTAGGACTGGCCAAACATCTCTTGCTTTTCCAGTTTTAGACCAACATTTTCGCCCTGATCGCGCATCACCTCGTTGGTGAGCAACATGCCGCCGGGGAAAATGTAGCGCTGGATGAAATCGACATTGTTGCGATATTCTTCAAAATCATTCTCGTCGATGACAATCGCTTGGATCGCAGCGGTGCCGCCGGGTTTAAGCCGATCATGAACTGTTTTGAAATAGGTTGGCCAATGATCTTCACCAACGGCTTCGATCATCTCGATTGAACAAATGTGATCGAACTGGCCCTGGGTATCACGATAATCTTCAATTACTAGTTTAGAAAACTCGTCCAAACCTTTGTCGGACAATCTTTTTAGGCCGTATTTAAGCTGCTCCTTCGACAAAGTGATGCCGCGCAAATTTGCTTTATAATCTTTTGCAATTGTCTCGGCAAATGCACCCCAGCCACAGCCGATTTCCAACACGTCACTGCCCGGTTGCACCCCAGCCATATCTGCGACCAAATGATTTTTTGCCCACTGAGCATCCGTCAGGCTTTGGTCTTCACTGGTAAAATAGGCGGAAGAATAGACCATCGATTCGTCGAGCCAGAGGTCGTAAAAGTCATTCCCCAGATCGTAGTGCTCAGCGATATTCTTCTTAGAGCCTTCGCGCGTGTTCCGCCGCGAAATGTGATAGGCCATATCCTGAGCCGCGCGATGGAAAAAACCCGGCTTTACCGCAGATAGGTGATCGCGGTTTTTGAGGAAGAATTTAAACACCGCCAACAGATCATCGCATTCAATGTCTTTATTCATGTAGGCAGCGGCAAAGCCCACGGTGCCGCGGCGGGCCGCTTCAATCAGCAGGTTAAAATTGTTGAGTTTGAGTGTGGCCTTGGGGCCAGCGTTTTCAGGGTTGCCGACATAGCCAACGCGACCAGACGGCAAAATCACTTTGATGCTGCCATGGGGCACATCTTTGATAATCCTGCGCGCGGCACGGTGCAAAACAAAAGATAGAAATTTTGATGCCAAGGTCGGCGATGACCGTTCCCGGTCAAATGCTAAATCACTCATACGCTACATTCCTGAACCTTGTTCCAATATAGTGGAATTAACCATTAAAGTCCGGTTCTAGGCCTCCCTAATTATGCCCAAAATTCTATCGGTGATGGGAAAAATATCAAGCCCTTTGCAAAACACATTGTTTTTAAAGGCCAATTTCCCAGACATGACAACTATAGGTAGGGACTAGGATGATTTTGCGGCATCCAATATTCTTAATTGTGGTTCTTCACGCCCCTGCCAATGGTTAATGTTTAACGCGCCAACCACATGAATTGGATCACCATTTTTTGCATTTAACAGCATTTGTCCAAGGGGACTGTCAGCAGCGCGAAACGCGATGCCTCCAAGCCGCGCACGATCAGGTGACGTGAGCGACAAGCGGATATGTCCGCCAACGCCCACAATATCTGCGAACGCCACGCGGTGTGCCGGAAAAGCAAACAACGGACCGGGGTTGCCTGCGCCGAACGGCCCAGCGCGTTCAATTTGATGGATAAAATCTGACGTTGCGCCACGTGCTGTCATTGCCGCGTCGATTTTAATCGTGTTTTGTTTGCGGGCTTCGGTCACATCTTGCTGCAATTGATCTGCTAAATAGGCGCGAAAATGGCCTATTTGGCCGGGGCCGATCGAAATACCGGCAGCCATTGCGTGGCCGCCTCCTTTGGTGAGGAGCTTTTCATCTACGGCAGCGATCACAGCTGCGCCCAGATCAACGCCGGGGATAGACCGCCCGGAGCCCGTGCCGGAGCCGTCAGCCTTTTGCGCAATGGCGAATGCTGGTCGGTTGAAACGCTCTTTCAAGCGCGCCGCAACAAGGCCCACGACACCTTGGTGCCAATCTGGTGAGGCCACAACAATAACTGGCGGCCCCTCCCCATCGCCAATTTCTGCATCAGCCACTGCAACAGCTTCTTCCACAGCGCGTTTTTCAATTGCTTGCCGTTCGGCGTTTAAGCCTTCCAGCTGTTCAGCAATATGCATCGCTTCGTGCTCATCATCACAGGACAATAGCCGAGCGCCCAATGACGCATCGCCAATTCGCCCGCCTGCGTTGATGCGGGGCCCGAGCAAAAAGCCCAGATGGTAGGCATTGAGCGGGCCTGAAACCCTTGAGGCTAGTGCCAAGGCGGCCAATCCTGGATTTTTGCCAGACCGCATAACATCCAACCCACGTTGCACAAAGGCGCGGTTAAGGCCCTGCAGCGGCACCACGTCACAAATGGTGGCCAAGGCGACCAGATCGGTCATGTGCATCAGGTTCGGCAGATTTGCGATCTGCCCTTTGTCTTTCAAGACACGGTTGAGCGCCACAAGCACCATAAAGGTCACGCCAGCCGCGGCGAGATGCCCAAGGCCAGATATATCGTCAGGACGATTAGGATTGACCACAGCGTTGGCTGACGGCAATTCATGTGCCACTTGGTGGTGATCAATCACCAATACATCAATGCCGCGCTCACGCGCATGGGCGATGGGTTCAAATGAGGTCGCCCCACAATCCAGCGTGATGATCAGATTGGCCCCTTCATCGATCAAGTGATCCATTGCCGGGATGTTTGGGCCGTATCCTTCAAAGATACGGTCCGGGATATAGGTTGCGGGCGCCAAGCCAACACCCCGCAAATAGCGGGTCATCAATGCACAAGAGGACGCCCCATCCACATCATAATCGCCGAACAGCGCGACGTTCTCGCCCTTTTCAACAGCCTGTACCAGGCGGTCGACCAACTCATCCATTTGCGTGATGGTGCTTGGATCCGGCATGAGCCCACGCAATGTCGGCAACAAAAACTCATCTGTTGCCTCCAGCGGCACATCACGCCCGGCCAAAATGCGCGCTAATATTTCGCTAATGCCAAATTGTTGCGACATAGCTGTTGCTGTGCGCATTTGTGCTGTGTTCAGCCGGTCAATCCACGCGCGGCCACCCACAGACTTTTCGACATTTAAAAAGAAGTCTTTTTCCTCAAACATAACGCGAACTTACCTGTTGTCGCCCTATGATGTGAAGCAAATAATGGCACAAAAAAAGGCGCGCTGAATTTGCGCGCCTTCAATTCGATGTTTGGCGATTAAATATCGCGCAAATGCCGTGCATTGATTTGGCGCACGGTTTTTGACCAGGAGCGCATCACAATGGTGGATGTTTCCACATGTTTCGGGCGGATCTTCACGCCATCCAACATTGAACCGTCGGTCACGCCTGTCGCCGCAAACAGCACATCGCCAGAGGCCAATTCGTCCACAGCATATTTGCGATTATGGTCTGTAATGCCCAAACGTGTGGCCCGGGCGCGCTTTTCGTCGCTATCAAGCACCAAACGGCCTTGCATTTGTCCACCAACGCAACGCAACGCCGCCGCGGCCAAAACGCCTTCAGGTGCGCCACCAGTACCGATATAAAGGTCAATGCCGGTTTCATCGCGGTCAGTTGTGTGAATTACGCCAGCAATATCACCATCATTGATCAGCTTGATCGACGCGCCGATGTCGCGCAGTTCGTTAATGATATGGGCGTGACGTGGGCGATCCAAAACGCAAACAGTGATATCTGCAACACCAACGCCGCGCGCTTTTGCAATGGCTTCCACATTTTCTTTCGGCGTCCGGTCCAAATCGATAATGCCTGGCTCATAGCCCGGCCCAACCGCGATCTTTTCCATATAGACGTCTGGCGCGTGCAACAGTCCGCCGCGCTCGGCCATGGCCAATACTGCAAGTGAATCATGCTGGTTTTTGGCGCACAATGTGGTGCCTTCCAAAGGATCAACAGCAATATCAACTTTGGCGCCCTGCCCGATACCGACTTCTTCACCGATAAACAACATCGGCGCTTCGTCGCGTTCGCCTTCACCGATTACGACACGGCCATCCACGGAGATTTTGCCCAATTCTTCACGCATCGCTTCCACGGCCGCACGGTCTGCGGATTTTTCGTCGCCTTTGCCGCGCCAATGAGCAGCAGCGATGGCGGCATTTTCAGTGACGCGCACGATTTCAAGGGTCAAATTACGATCAACAATCGCCTCAGCGGTGATTGTGGATTTAGCTGTCATTGCCATTTTAAAGCCTCTGCCTGTTTCAACTTTGGCGTATCAGAACCGCTCGATTCGAATAACCTGCGGTTTTCCAACAATAAAGCCATCTGCTGCAATCCGATCAATGGTTTGCCGCACTGACTGCTCCAGGGTCTTTTGCGTGATCAACACGACGGTGCGTGTTGCTTCGCTTTTCGTTTCCGGGTCATTCACAACCAGATCTGGCCGTTGAATAACACTTTCAAGCGAAATCTCACTTTCCCCCATGCGGGACGCTATAGCAGCAAGTGCGCCAGGAATGTCCCTAGCATTTAGTCGAATAAAGTAGCCGCCTTCATGCTCACGCATCCGCGCTTTATCGTACGGCACCAACTCGTCCACCGGCAAGCCCAGTGGTGGCACGTGAGTGCCGCGCGCGCAGTCAAATATATCTGAAATGACCGACGCTGCTGTTGCATCCCCCCCTGCGCCGGGGCCAGCCAACAATAATTCTTCCACATGGTCTGTTTCCAGCGATACAGCGTTCAATACCCCATCAATGCCAGCAATGGTACTGGTTTTGGGCACCAAGGTCGGGTGCACGCGCTGTTCAATTCCATCAGAAGTGAGCTGGGCGACGCCGAGCAGCTTAATGTCAAAGCCCAAATCGCTGGCCACTTTAATGTCCGCTTGATCGATTCGGGTGATGCCCTCGATATACATTTGGTCGGCGGCGATCTCACAGCCGAAGCAAAGGCAAGTCAGAATTGCCAGCTTATGCGCAGTGTCATTGCCTTCAATGTCGAAGGTGGGATCAGATTCGGCATACCCAAGCTCTTGCGCATCTTTCAAACAGTCCTGAAAACTGATGCCCTCATTTGTCATACGGGTGAGGATATAATTACAAGTGCCGTTCATGATGCCGTAAACACGCTGCACATGGGCCAACCCCAAACCTTCACGAAGGGTTTTGATGATCGGGATGCCGCCAGCCACCGCAGCCTCAAAGCCAAACTGTGTGTTGGTTTTTTCGGCCAGGCGGGCGATATCCACCCCATGTTTAGCGATCAACGCCTTGTTGGCGGTGACCACAGGCTTGCCAAGCTCGAGCGCAGCACGAATAGAGGCCAAGGCCGGCCCATCTTCGCCACCCATCAACTCAACGAACAAATCAATTTCTTCGGATTTGGCCAGGGCGACAGGATCGTCAAACCAAGTCATGTCGGAAAGATCAACGCCGCGATCTTTCGACCGTGAGCGTGCGGAAATACCCGTGACGACGATCTGACGCCCAAAGCGTTGCATCATCCGCTCTTGCTCATTCAAAAACATTGAAATGAGTGAAGCGCCTACAGTCCCTACACCAGCGATACCTAAGCGGAGTGGAGCGTCGTCTTTCATGTCTTGCCTTTCCGTTTCGCGCATTTGCGCCAAAATCCTATTTCTTGTGTCCAAGCGCGGCTCACGTCCCTTGCGCAGGTTGAAAACGAACAATGGGTCTGCCGCAAACTCGCGGCCAAAGCGACTGGGAGAGCATCCAGTTTGTTCAAGAAACTTTTCAACTTGCGCCAAAAACTCAGCGTGCTCAGACATAACCTACAAATCCTACAATGATTTTCTGAAACAGTCTCTAGTAGGATAAATCCTACAGGTCAAGATGTGAGCTTGTAGGACTTATACTTGAAGCACAAAAAAGCCGCGCAAAATGCGCGGCTTAGCTAGATTGAACTGAAGGTGTAGGTTATTGGCCTTCGCCAGCATCATCTTGGGCAGCGGCCTGCAACGCTTCACATGCCTCAACTTTGGCGCGGGTTTTTGCGTCCATGTTTTGTGGGTCATATGTAAATGCGGCACAGGTTTCTAGTGTGAGCACTTCACCATCGGGACCAAAAACCTGTTGGGCACCATCTGTTTGCCCATCGGTGAGCTCATCAAGAGCCTTCTCGGCCTCTTCCGCCAGCTTTTGGGCGCCTGTCTGTGTCTCGTTCATCAAGTTTTGTGCATCTTCGCCCAGTTTTTCAGCGGCGTCTTTGCCCTTTTCAGCCAAGGCGTTGACATTTTCCTCGATGTCTTTGGTTACTTGGTCGGCCTGATCTTGCAAATCCTGCACCACATCACCCGACGATTCCGTTTCTTGCGTCGCCTCGTCCTGCGCCTGCTCTTCGGCCTGGCTCTCTGCTTCAGCCTCAACTTTTACTTGCGCTTCTGGAACTTCTTGCGGGTTATCACAGGCAGCAAGCACCCCCACAGCCATTAATGCGATAAGAATCTTTTTCATGAAAACCTCTTTAACAATTTAGCGAACGTCGCGCGTCATCGCGCCCTCTGCAACAGCAGATAGGGAGAAAATAGGTCCGATTTGGGGCAAGAACGGGCATCTCGAAGATTTTCGAGATGCCCTTAGGTGTTTGGATGCCTATTTGGTCAGCGGCACGATGTTATCGCCCAAACCGCCATGCCTTTGCATAAAGCGTTTGATATTGCGGGCAGCCTGGCGAGTCCGTTGTTCATTTTCCACCAATGCAATGCGCACGTAATTGTCGCCATATTCGCCAAAGCCAAGCCCAGGCGCCACAGCCACATCGGCTTCCGTGATCAAAAGCTTGGCAAACTCAAGCGAACCCAAATGGGCGAATTGATCAGGAATCGGTGTCCATGCGAACATGGTGGCTGGGGGTGAATTTACTTCCCATCCAGCCCGGCCAAAGCTTTCCACCAACACATCGCGACGATGTTTGTATATTTCGCGCACTTCAGCGATGCAGTCGTCTGGCCCATTTAGGGCCGCGGCGGCCGCCACTTGGATTGGCGTAAATGCGCCATAGTCGAGATAAGACTTCACGCGCTTGAGCGCTTTGATCAGCCGCTCATTGCCAACAGCAAACCCCATGCGCCAGCCGGGCATAGAGAAGGTTTTGGACATGGAGGTGAATTCCACAGCGATATCCATCGCGCCCTCTACTTCAAAAATGGAAGGTGGCGGCGTGTCGTCGAAATAGATTTCGGAATAGGCCAAATCGGACAAGATGAAGATTTCATGCTGGCGACAATAATCGACCACCTCTTTATAGAAATCCAAATCTGCCGTGTAGGCCGTTGGGTTGGCCGGATAATTCAGAATCAAAGCGATTGGCTTTGGAATCGAATGGCGTACGGAGCGATCAAGCGCCCGCATAAATTCCTCATTCGGCTCTGCTGGCATAGAGCGGACCACGCCGCCAGACATGATAAAGCCAAAGGAATGAATCGGATAGGTGGGGTTGGGCACCAACACCACGTCGCCCGGCGCTGTAATTGCTGACGCCATGTTGGCGAAGCCTTCTTTAGAGCCAAGCGTCGCCACAACCTGGGTGTCCGGGTCGAGCTTCACGCCAAACCGACGGCCATAATAGCTGGCTTGCGCCTTGCGAAGTCCCGGTATGCCTTGGGATGAAGAATAGCGGTGCGTCCGCGGGTCTTTCACCGTTTCCTGCAGCTTTTCAACAATGTGCTTTGGAGTTGGCAAATCGGGATTGCCCATGCCGAGATCGATAATATCCTTTCCCGCCGCTCGCGCCGCCGCCTTGATCGGATTGATATGCTCAAACACGTAAGGGGGTAGTCTGCGAATACGGTGAAATTCTTCGGTCATGGTTCCTCTTTCGACCTCGATGTTGAATGCACGCCACGTTTTGCGGCGCACTCCATGCTTAAGATGATAACAAATTATGGTTTTTAAATGGATAAGAAGATTTGCAAAGCCAGATTCGCGCATTTATGACATGCGCTTGTGCAGAAAACCAGTTGCAAACAAATTGGTTGATAAGTGGCCGTTCGCCCAACATGCATGACAATTCGAAATTGACGCCCACCCCATTTTTGCAATTAGTACATGACGTTGCAAATAGTACGCCAAGCGTACAAACAGAAATATGAGTTGTCTATGCGTGCTGAATCTCTTGAAAATATCCACCGCCTTGCCCATCGCTATTGGATGAAACACACCGCCGAGCTGGGGATGAGTTATAGCGAGTTTGAATATCTCAGCGCCGTTTTTGAGCAAGCTGAGCTTTCAAAGGACAAAGACTTTCACGGCCAGCATCTGCACGACATTGTCAGCGCTATGGGTGTCAATAAAGCGTCAGCCAGTGCCATGATGGATAAGCTGGAAAAGCGCAAATTGGTGAAGCGAAAGCCCTGCAAGAAAGATGCCCGCGCCCAGCACATCGTTCTGACGGCAAAGGGTGAGGAATTGCGGCTTGCCGGCAAAGCCGCTTATGTCGCCTTGGAAACGGCGGTTGGTGAGGTCGGGCTAACAGCAGAGCCAACCGTTGCCGAAGCGACGCCTGCCCCTACTCCTAAAAAGCCGACAAAGAAGAACGACGCTAAGAAGGACAAAGCGACTCCCGACGCCGCCAAACAAGCTGAATTCGATGCCTCACAACTCACATTGTTTGGCTAGCGAACAAACCGACTCGATCGCTACAAATCTTTCTTCATCCAATATTTTGTTGTGCCATTGGGGAACGTGATTTCCCCAAACACAGCAAAGCCGAACTTTTCATAAAAAGGCCGCGCTTGAAAATCGAATGTATTCAGATGAGCCATCTTTGCCCCGCGGCACCTAGATTCCGAAAGGGTCGCGTCTAGCAATGCTCGGCCAAGCCCACTGCCCTGATGTGAATCCTTGACCCATAAGGTGTCGATTTCAACCGCACCCATTCTCGCGCGCGCCCAAATACCTGCGATTATCGTGTTGTCGGTGTCACGCTGAATAAAGCCAAAATTGTCTGTCGGCATTTCAGGGTTTTGCCGCGCATTGAATTGGCGTAGGCCGTCAAAAAGCGTTTCAAGGATCAACTCATCGTCGGTAAAAGCTTCAAAATCCTGCATTTCCTCCGCCTCATGCGCAACGCTTAAGGGAACAACGCCACTTGTTGGAGGCCCGTTGTTTCTTCAAGGCCGAAGGCGATATTGAAGTTTTGGATCGCCTGCCCGGCGCTGCCCTTCACCAAATTGTCCAATGTGGCGATGACAATGACACGGCCCGGAATACGGTCCTCAAACACATTGATTTTACAAAGGTTCGAGCCACGCACCATGTTTGTAGAAGGGAACACGCCCTCCTCCAATATTTGGACAAATGGTTCATTGTCGTAGCTGGCTTTCAGGCGCTCGCGGACATCAGTTGCCGTATGGCCTTCGGCCAGTTTCAAATGGCATGTCACCAATTCGCCCCGGCTCATAGGAATGAGATGCGGCGTGAAGCCAACTACGACGTCCTGCCCGGCGGCCAAACTGATCTCTTGATCCAACTCAGCGCTATGCCGATGCGAAGCTACAGCGTAAGGCGACAAGCTCTCGCCTGCCTCCGCGAAAAGCGTATTTTGTTTGAGGCCACGCCCCGCGCCGCTCACACCGGATTTGGCATCAATAACAATGTCTGCGGAATCCACCACGTTGGCCTTTGCCAATGGAATCAGTGCCAGCAATGCTGCTGTGGGATAACAACCAGGACAAGCAATGATGCGTGCTTCTTTGATTTCGTCGCGATAATGCTCGGAAAGGCCATAGGCTGCCTTTTGTTGCAAATGCGGCGCAATATGCTTGTTGCCATACCATTTTTGATAAGAATCGGGATCACGCAACCGATAGTCAGCCGACATGTCGATAATGCGCGGCCGATCATGGTTTTCCACAATCTCAGCAATAATTGCTTGTGATGTCGCGTGCGGTAGTCCGCAAAACACAACATCGAATTCATCCCAATTCATGTCATCTGTCTGTTGTAATTGGGGCAAACCTAACCCATCTAGGTGGGGAAACACCGCACCCAAGGGTTTCCCAGCATGGGTGTTTGCGGTTAAAGCAGTGAATTCAAGTTGAGGATGCAGGACACCCAATCGCAATAAATCTGCCCCGGTGTAGCCGGATGCGCCTAGGAGTGCTGCTTTGAGCTTCGTGCTCATATCTCTTGCCCTTCTTGGTTGATTATGCGAAAGAAAATGTCCAGAAAGCCGTTCTACTTGCTTGAAAATGTAAAGTAAATGGGCTGAACTGCGTGAATGGTTCGGCATTTCGGCGGAAGTGAGGGTTCAAATGGCAAAACGTATTGCTGTTGCCACGATTGGCACGCAGGGTGACGTCCAGCCTTATGTGGCTCTGGCTATGGCGCTGCAAGATCGTGGATATGATGTTGTTCTTGGCGCACCGGATGATTTTAAAGATATGATTGAAAGTCGCGGGCTTGAGTTTTACTCGCTCGGCGACAAAATTCAGAACTTTCTGCAGCAATCCGACTTTGAAAACGCAATGAGCCAGAACATGCTGGTGAATATGCCTTCGCTGTTGGCCAAAGGGCAGAAAATTGTGGAAACGGCCGCCCGGCATTCGTGGGAAATGTGCCAGGGTGCGGATGCATTGGTGCTCAACATGAACACCAGTTTCGGCATAGATATCGCCGAGGCGCTTGATATTCCTTCTGTGATGGCAGCGTTGCAGCCACTCAACTCTACTGAAGAATTTCCGCTTTGCGCTTATTACGGCCCGGATCTGGGCAAAACGTTCAACAAGCTCTCTTATTCAATCATGAATGTGCAGCAGCTTTATTACGACATGCCGCGCAACCGACTGCGCAAGGAACTTTTGGGCCTGAAGCCCCGCAAAAAAGGTGGCTTTTTTAAAGACACGCAAGGCAACGACCTTGAGACACTCTATGCCTATTCAGACCATGTGTCGCCGCGCCCGTCCGATTGGCCGGAGAGCGCGAAGGTCACCGGATATTGGCAGTTGAATGATAATACCGGCTGGGAGCCGAGCGAGCGCTTTAAAGCGTTTTTGGCAGCAGGTGAAAAGCCGATTTATGTTGGTTTTGGCTCCATGCCTTTTGGCGCTTCGCGCAACACAGAGATTTTGAAAGAAGCTGTGGCGAAATGGGGTGGCCGCGTGGTGGTGGCACGTGGCTGGGGTGGCATTAATCCTGACGATTTGCCGGACACCATCTATGCCATTCGCAAAGCCCCACACGATAAGCTTTTTCAACATGTGCGCGGCGTCGTGCATCACGGCGGTGCAGGCACCACATCAGCAGGCCTGCATCAGGGGTTACCCACCTTTGTGGTGCCGCAAACAGTGGACCAGCCCTATTGGGGACGCCGTGTATACGAACTGGGTTGCGGCCCTAAGCCAGTTCGCTTGCGCAAACTCACCGCAGACGATCTGGCAGATGCTTTGCGCCTTTTGGCCAACACCCCTGAATATGCCCAGAATGCACAGGAATTGGCTCAAAAACTTCATGCCGAAGATGGCTGCGAAACCGCCTGCGATTTGATTGAAGACATAATGGACCGTTATCAGCTGCACTCTGCCGCACAACCACAACGGTCCGCTCAGCTTTAGCTATTTAGCTTCTTGCTCAATTGGTAGCTATAAGCAGTGATGATGATCAATGCGGCAACCAAGCCAGAAATCAGGATTGCGAAATAAAATGGTGCGGCGACCTCTAGAAGCACGGCAAACAGCACACATCCGATCCCGACCAACATAAAAAACCATCCAGCAAACAAATTGGTTTGCGCCCACACGCGCTCATTTCTCAGCGTCCACGGGTATCGGATGCCAAATGCATTATTGGGCTGGCTTTTGGGCAAATAATTGCCAATCACAACCAACAATAAGCCAATAGCCATTGTGATGATCCGTGGCACATTGAGACCCACACCTAACCCCGTGAGCAGCATGATCATTTCAAGCAAGATAAACAAAGCCAGCATTGATGTGGTCAATGGTGCCAACCAGCTGCCTTTTTCTCGGCGGCTGATCGCCAGCGCCCCCGCAAAAAAGGCGAGAGACAGAACCGGCCCGATCAGCAATGCCCATTTTGCTGGCCAACGATTGTCAATCTCGCCCCATAGGTTCCAGTGTATGGGCACTGGCTGATTGGGATCGAGCATAATATAGCCCAAGCCTGCAATGGCACAGATCGCGATGATTTGTGCCGTGTGGACACGATTCAAAATTCTACTTTTCGTCATTTTTGTCTCCACCAAAGTCGATGAGTTCGGCCAATGCCCGTTCTAAAATGCTCATATTCAAACTATAGATGATTGTGTTTTTATCCCGCTTCGTGCTCACCAAGTCCGCCTTTTTGAGTTTTGCAAAATGGGTCGACATGGTGGGTTTGGTCAGGTCAAACATGCCTGCCAACTCCCCTGCCGATTGCGGCCCACGCTTCAAGCGTTGGATGATCTGGCGCCGCACCGGATGCGACAAAGCTTCGAAAACTAAATTCATCTTTCACCTTATTCGATGTTCCTCTAATTAGATATTTATCTAAATAGAGTCAAGAGACAAAATAAAAGCCGCACGCTGCGGCTCTTAATTGTGTCACCCATTTCGGCACTGCTCTATGCAGCTTTTCGATTTCTCAGTGCGTTGCGCATAATCAGCACCATCAATCCAATAAAGCCGCCAAGCATGATTGAAGCAACAAGTATAAGCGACCGCCGAATTGTCGGCGTGAATTGGATATCACGTGGATCGTAATTAACCGCAGCAAACTGATCGGTTGCCAACGGCGTTGCTGCGAATGCAGCGCGGGCGCGTGCAGCAGAACGGTCTTGCTGAATCTGCCTGATATTTTGATCAATCTCGGTAAGTTGCGGAACAAAATTTTCCTTATTTTCTCGGTTCTCGATCATTTCGATTTCTTTTTCGATGGCCACATATCCGGCAAAATAGTAAGGCACATCGGCTTCAATTTGCGTGACCGTGGCGTTACGCCCAAAGGTGTTTCCCTCTAAAAGAGCACTTTGTGCCAAACTTTGCGAACGGGCCAATGCCGCCTGCTCTTCCAAAAATGCCAAACGCTGCTCAGTCCGCCGCGTGTAATCTTCAAGGGCGTTTTCTCGCTCTTCTCGCAGATCTTCCAGTCGGAGCTGTTTGGACCGCAAATCAAATTGCAATTGTTGTTCAAAGAGTTGCGTTAAGTTACTTCTTAATTTGGCATTGCCCAGCTCAACGATTCTGGTTGTCAGTTGCTTTGCAGATTGTTGTGAAGCCGCACTAAATGTCATCGTCCAATGCGCCCTGTTTGCATCGTCTGGGACCGGCGCAATCAGTTCAACATTGTTGGCAAACGCAACCGCGCTTGCCTCGGGGGCTTGGGCATCAGGGTCGATAAGGACTTCGCGGGCAGCTTCAACAATTATGTCTCGTGACTGCAACTCGGTCACAAAATCATTGACGAGCCTTTCCCGAGAGGTGGAAATAAATTCTGTCTGATTCAGCGGTGCGTATTTATTGGCTTCATTGACGCTTATTGGGAAGATTTCCACTCGCGCCTGCTGCGCATGGTTGGGAACAACAATATAGACGAGACCAATGAGAAATGCTGCGAGCGTGCAGCCAATGAGAATCCATTTTCCGTCCCACAAGCCAACGAGCAAATCGCCTAGATCGATTTCATCATATTGTGGTCTCTGTTCGCCTTGATTCAATCCGAATCTCCCAGACATGATTTAACTCTCAGTCATTTAGTACAAAAAAGGGCCGCCCATGGCGACCCTCGAAATTTCGAAAAGCGATAAAATTAGCGCTTTGAGAACTGGAAAGAACGACGAGCTTTTGCACGACCGAACTTCTTACGTTCAACAACACGGCTATCCCGTGTCAGGAAGCCACCTTTTTTCAGGACAGCGCGAAGCTCAGGCTCAAAGTAAGTCAAGGCTTTTGAAATGCCGTGACGAACCGCACCAGCTTGACCTGACAAGCCGCCGCCAGAAACAGTGGCAACGATGTCATATTGGTCTTTGCGCTCAGCAGCAACGATTGGCTGCTGCAAAACCATCTGCAAAACAGGGCGTGCAAAATATTTATTCATTTCGCGGCCATTCACAGTGATTTTGCCTGAACCAGGCTTAATCCAAACCCGGGCAATCGCATCTTTACGTTTACCAGTTGCATAGGCACGGCCCTGATCGTCCAACTTTTGAACGTAAACAGGGGCTTCATCAGCGGCAACTGCTGTGTTTACTTCGCCGAGTTCCTCAAGCGAATTGATGGTCTCTTGTTCGGCCATGTTATTTCACCCGCTTGTTTTTGGCATTGAGAGAGGCTGCGTCCAACACTTCTGGAGCTTGAGCTTCATGAGGATGCTCAGCGCCTGTGTAAACGCGCAAGTTTTTCAGCTGCTGGCGGGCCAAAGGACCGCGCGGCATCATGCGCTCAATGGCTTTTTCCAACACACGCTCAGGATATTTGCCAGTCAACAAATCGCGCATTGAACGCTCTTTGATGCCGCCTGGGTGGCCGGTGTGCCAATAGAAAATTTTGTCATCAAGCTTCTTGCCGGTATATTTTACCTTTTCAGCATTGATGATGATTACATTGTCACCGCAATCCATGTGCGGCGTGTAAGATGGCTTGTGCTTGCCGCGCAAACGAGTGGCAACAACAGCTGCCAAGCGGCCCACAACCACGTCAGTTGCGTCGATCAAGATCCACTTTTTCTCGATCTCGCTCGGTTTCGCCGAGTAGGTCTTCATTATGTATTTCCTTGATTGGTCGAGAAAGGGGTAAACGGCCCCTATTCCGTCGGTTCGGCGCAGGATTTAGGCTACTTTTGAAGGCACGTCAACAAAAAAGTTTTTATGCCTATATTTCAACACCTTACACAAGCGGTATTAATTTACCGCTAAATTTCTCTTTTCATATCAGCGAGATAGGCCACAACGGCCCCAAGCAGCAAAAAGGCGGTGACCTGATGCGCCAAAGCGAGACTGAGTGGCACGACATAAATCAGCGTAAAAATGCCCAACAGGATTTGAATAATCACCAGCGCCGCGATCACCAACATCCAGGCGTGGACGCCAGCAAACTGTGTATTTTTCCAGGCACGATAGACCAAAATCGCCGCAAACAGGGCTATGACATAGGCAAATGTGCGGTGATTAAATTGAGCTGTCGTGATGTCCTCAAACGCGTCCAACCACATGGGCGTTGAGGTGTAGATGTTGCTTGGCACCAAACTGCCGTCCATCAATGGCCATGTGTTGTAGGCAAGCCCCGCATCCATGCCGGCAACAAATGCACCTGCAATAAGCTGGATGAAGACAAGGCCACCAAACAGCCACACGAGCGGGCGCCAGCCCTTTTCAACCCAAATCGGATCAACATGGCGCAGGCGACGGACCACCCAAATGATGGCCAAAAACAAGATACAGGCCGCACTCAAGTGCGTTGCCAATCGGTATTGGGAAACATCCACGCGCTCAGTCAGCCCGGAGCTCACCATCCACCAGCCCAAAAACCCTTGAAAGCCGCCAAGGATAAACAGAATGAACAAAGAAGGCGCAAGCTGCCAGTTCAAGCGTTTTTGCGCCAGAAAGATGACGAATGGAATGGCAAAGGCCAATCCGATAACACGCCCCAAGAAGCGGTGCCCCCACTCCCACCAGAAGATAAACTTAAACTCTTCAAGGCTCATGCCTTTATTGATGAGCTGGTATTCTGGGATTTGCCGGTAGGCTTCAAGCTCTGCTTGCCAATCGGCCATGCTGAGCGGCGGGATCATGCCCGAAATGGGTTTCCACTCGGTGATGGAGAGGCCAGAATCCGTGAGGCGCGTTGCGCCGCCAACGGCCACCATGATCAAAATCAGCACGGCAAGGCAATAAAGCCAAATTCGAACGGGGCGCAGTTTATCTTGTGATTGAACGCTAATCGAGGCGGTCGAGCTCATGAGGCACTCACAACTTGTTAATTTGGTAGAGTGTGGTAAAGCCTTTGGCGTTGCGGCGCAATGCCAGTTTTTGCCGCAGGCCCGGTCATAAATGAGGACAAGATGAAGCGTCGCACAAAAAAACTATTGGGCATTCCCCTGCTGGTCGCAATTATGATCACTTATGCTGTGTTGGGCGTCTTGCTTTATGAATTCGCGTTTATGCAGCTGCCCAATTGGGTGCAGTTGATTTATTTCGCGGTTGCTGGGTTTGGCTGGTTTGTGCCTGCGACATGGGCCATCAAATGGATGTCTGCCCCCGGCCCTGGCGAAAATGAAGATCCTTACGCTTAGCATTTTCAGCCGGTTAGCTGATATTGACCCGTTTCATGCCTGCTTGCGCCGTGAAGATCGCGCCGGTCAAAAACACATCCAAAAAACGTTGCTCCTGGAAATAGCCATTTAGCGAAATGCGGGGTAACGCCGTTAAATGTTGTGCATGATCATGATAAAGCCCGCCGGGGCGTGTGGTCACAGCCGTTTCAACGCCCAATTCAGCCGCCAAATCGAACTCACGCATGCCCGCCGAAAGTGGCCCGCCAAGTGGGTAGGAAAAATGAGTTGGGCGTTTCCCAAGTTTTTCTTCCAGCACATCGAATGAGCGCAAAATCTCTGCCCGCGCCTCTTTTTTTGGTAGTTTTTTCAATTCAAAATGATGAACTGTGTGTGCACCAATGGTGCAGAGTGGCTCGGCCGCAAAGGTTTTGAGCTCATCCCATGACATGATCAACTCTTCACACTGCTTGCGCAAATCATATCCATATTGGTTTGCAAGTTTATGCATCAGGGCCACGCGATCAGGCTCTGGCACCTTGCGCATGTGCCAGTAGATTTCATCAAACGCGGTCGATTTCTCTTCGGTGGTTTGGGTGGCAAACTGCATTTGCTGCTCACCCAAGCTGATCTCGACGCTTGGATTCTGCGCGATTATGTCCTCAAGCGCTTGCCACCAAATATCGCCCTCCCCGTCGGGAAATGCCGTGGGCACGAAAAGGGTGAAGGGACAATTGTGCTTTTTCAGGATCGGCAGCGCGAATTGCAGATTATCGCGGTAGGCATCGTCGAATGTGAATACGGCGAATTTTTTGGTTTTGTCCGATGCTTCAATCCGCTTGCGGGCTTCGGTCAGGTCGACAATATCAATATCGTGGGTGCGACAGGCCATAATTGCCTGCTCCAGAAACTCAGGTGTTATTTGCAAAATCGCATTTGGCGAAAAGGCTTGTGGCCCATCTGGCAAAACACGGTGAAGCGTAAAAATAACGCCTTTGGACGCTGAAAAACGGCGAATGAGCCCGGTGAGACGCGTTGCGGCCAGCACTTCGAAGCCAGCCTTTAGAACTTTATACTTTAAACCAGCCACAAAAGATCCGTTGTTTTGGATTAGGCGACGTCTGTGTCGCGCTCATTGAGATCGGTGATACGGCAAAACCCTAAACCAAGGCTTCTGGCGTCATCGCGAATTTTATCAAATTGTGCGCGATTTATGCCCTCGTTCGGCAAAACAAGGTGGGCGCCGCTATCGGCAAAAGCGACAATTGGAGACCGTGCACCCAACTGCCCGCACTCCACAATGACAAAATCATAAAGCGCCCCAAGCGCATCAATCAACAGCATGAAATCAGGCGAGTTAAACCGCAGGCGATCTTTCGTGCCCCATGGGACGAAGAAAAGGTTCTCTTCGCGTCCGCCGTGGATAACGTCACCAAATTCTGCTTCATTTTCGCACAAATCTGTGAGGCCTTTGGTTGAGGGCAAATGATCAGCTCCGCCCGCATTGACCACGACAGCGGTTTGGCCGTTGGCGGCAATATTGGCCATCAATTCGGCAGCCAATCTTTGATCGCCACGACCTGCACGCGGTGTTGCAACCAACACAACATGCTGCTGCGACAATGCTAATTCGCTAAGTACTACAGGCAAATCATCCGCAATTTTAGTCTCTTTGTGGGCGATCTTGTGCACATCATCTTTTGCAAAAACATCACCATGTGGCGCGGTCTGCGGAGCGCGTTCCGGCATCTTATGCTCATCTGGTATATCTGATGTTTCTGTCTCGGCAGGACGTGGCGCAGCAACAGGTGCCGCAACCATTTCGCGGCCCTCGGCTTCGGCTTTACCCTGACGCAAATGTACCAAACGACCAGACGCCAATTCCCCAACAATGATCGATCCAATCTGCACAACAAGCGTAAGCGCTGCCGCGACAATTGTGAGCATCGTTTTCTTTGGTGACGCTGGTGTGTTCGGCGCGCTTGCGGTTGAGATGGTGCGTACATCCGGGAACGTCGCGCCGCTATTGGTGCGGGCCGTGGCTTCACTCAATCGCGCCAAGAATGTATTCAGCAAATCGCGCTGAGCGCTGGCCGCGCGTTCCAAATCTGCCAATGTCACGCCAGAGCGCTCTGCACTGGAGGCGGACAGTTTCAAGCGGGTTAGATCATCCTGAAGCGACTTTTCAAGTTCTTCTTCAATCTCAGCTTGCGTGGCCAAGGCTTGCGCAATGCGACGACCTTCGGCGGCAATTTGCTTATTAATGTCAGAGATCTGCGCGTCCAACGCTTGAATTGTGGGGTGGTCATCCAAAAGCGTTGCAGCGCTTTCAGCGCGAGAGGCTTGAAAATTTGCTTTTTGCTCAAGCATGCGTTGAACAATCGGGGACTCGCGAACATCCGGAACAGATTCAAGGGGTTGTCCCTTTTTCAGCAAGTCCTGAATCAAGCGCGAACGTGTCGCCGCCGCGTTTTTGCGTTCACTCGTCGCGCTGATTTGCCTTGAAATTTCTGAAAGCTGCTGCCCGAGCAACGAGTTATTGCTTTGCCCCGTGAACAAATCATTGTTCACACGAAATTCGGCAACTTTGTTTTCAGCCGCGGTCACGTCGCGGCGCAAGCGATCAATTTCCTGCTCAAGCCATTTGGTGGCGTTCGCTGTGTCTTCAATTGTAAGATTTGAACGACGCTTCTCCAATGCCGTTGCCAAAGCATTCGCAATTTCTGCAGCGGTTTGAGGGCTTTCCGACCGATAGGTGATATCGATCACCCGGCTATCCCGCGCACGCGCGGCAACGATATTGCTGTTTAGTTTATTGACGATCCGATCATCAAGGCTTTTGGGTGATGCTGTTTTTTCCCGTCCTAATAGACCCATCAAGCTGGACATCAGCCCACCGCTTGACTGTGTAAATTCAGGATTTGAACGCAAGTCCAATTGATCAACAACCTGCAGCAAGGTCTCACGCGATTTCAGCAATTGGATTTGGCTGGCAATTGCCGCATCATCAGCGGCCTGGCGTGATCCGCCCTGTTGGCGATCAGAACTGCTGACAAAGCTATCAAGGCGTGCCTCAACCAGAATTGACGCTGTGGCATCATATTTGGGAGTCATCATGGATGTGAGCACATAAACAGCACCCGCAATGATCAAGGTCACAATTAGAATGCGCGGCAACCGCTTTAAGATTGCCCCCATTAAATGGTGAATATTGATCTGTACGTCTTCGTAGCTCGAGGCCCCATTCTGGGTCATGCGCCGAATCCTTCATTGCTGTGCGTGCACGTCGTTCTCCATACATGCCCCCTTATGGTAAGCATTTGGTTAATCCGGACATCCATTGCACGCACAATTGCATACGGTTTTCGAGCAAACTTTGCTTATTGTTAACTATAATCCGGCATGGATATAGCAACTGTAATCAAGTGGGTTCGACTATGCGTTTTGTTCAGCTTTTGCTTTTGACGGCTTTAATCGCTCTTGGCGGGTGTGCGAATTTGGGCAAACCGACATTAGACACTCAACCCCCAAACGTCCCCTATCGGCTGGATACAGGCGATGTCATTCGCGTTTCTGTTTATAATGACACGCAATTGACCAACACCTACGGCATTGATGATTCTGGATATAGCTCCATGCCATTGGTTGGCCGAATCTATTTGCGCGGCAAAACCACCAACCAAGCCAGCGCGTTGATCACAGCGCGGCTTGCCGAAAGCTATCTGCGCGACCCCAATGTCGCAGTGGAGGTCGCCACCTATCGGCCGTTCTTTATTGAAGGCGAAGTCGCAAGTTCAGGGCAGTTTGCCTATGTCTATGGCATGAATGTGCGCGACGCGATCGCGGTGGCCGGTGGCTTCACCGATGTGGCCCAACGTTCAAGCGTCACCCTTTATCGCAAGCAGAATGGACAAGTGCTGGAGCAAAAGGTTCCGCTTGATTTCGTCTTGATGCCAAGTGACACCATTGTCGTACATGAGCGCTGGCTTTAAAATTTCCAACAAAGGTCGATAGTTGTCGTGAAGATCCTTCAGATTTTACGGGCGCCTGTTGGCGGATTATTTCGCCATGTCAGTGACTTAACCAAAGGCCTTGATGCCGCAGGTCACGAAGTGGCCATTGTTGTTGATGAGCTTTCAAAAGACTCTCAAACCGATGAGAAGCTGGCCGCTCTGGCCCCCCATGCGCAGCTCGGCATCCACGAAATGCCCATTCCGCGGTTGTTTGGTGCCGCTGATCTGACTACGCCGTTCAAAATACGCGGACTGGTACGGGCACTCGACATCGACATTGTGCATGGACACGGCGCAAAAGGCGGATTTCACGCCCGGTTAGGTGCCCTGGGATTAAACGCAAATGCGTTCTATACGCCCCATGGCGGCGCGTTGCATTTTTCCAGTCGGTCGCCCGCCGGTTTCGTGTTTCATCGCCTGGAAAAGCTGCTGGTTCGCGCCAGCACCAAAATCATTTTTGAAAGCGCCTACGCGCAAAAAACATACAATAGAGCCATTGCTGACGTGGGCACCCGCGGTGTTGTTATTCACAACGGCTTGGACGAAGCTGAATTTACGCCAATTCCCAGCGACAATTCTTTTGATTTCGTATTCGTTGGTGAATTGCGCGACTTGAAGGGCATCGCCTATCTGCTGGAGGCCTTTGCCACGCTATGTACGCGCACGGACAAAGAGTTACGGTTGCTGATGATTGGTGATGGACCGCACCGCGAAATGTTTGAGACCCAAGCACGCGAACTGGGCATTGCGGCCAATGTGACCTTTGCAGGTGCCAAGCCTGCTGTTCAAGGATTTGCGCACGCAGAAAACGTCATTGTGCCCTCACTTAAAGAATCGCTGCCCTATATCGTGATGGAAGCGATCGCGGCCGGCAAACATGTTATTGCGACAAATGTTGGCGGTATTCCAGAGATTTACGGCCCTTGCGCCGATGAGCTTATCCCGGCAGCTGATTCCAATGCGCTGTTGGAAAAAATGAGTGAAGCGTTGGCGCGCTCAGCCCAGGAGCAGCCTGCCGATCGGCGCCTATTTGAGCATGTGCACCAAGAGTTTGTGACCAGCCAGATGGTTTCGTCAATTCTCGCACAATACGAATCTGCTCAATAGATTATTAACCCTCTGCTTTCACTCGGTTTTCACTCTCCTCCCCTATATTTCGCGACAGTAGAGGTTTGGGGAATAATATGTTTCGAATAGATCCAAAGCGTGTCGTTGCTGAATATGTGGGCAATAATCGCGGAAATGGCGATAAAAAATTGACGGCGCTCGCACAAAAAATTGCTGATGCGCCAGTTGAGCCCGCCATTTCCAGCATGGTGATTGTGGGGACAGTGCAGGCCATTGAAACCGCTTTGCTTGGCCTACTGGGTTTCATCATCTATTTTGTCTATGTCGGCAATGAAGAATTCAGCCATTATGCAGCGCTGATCGGCATCTCTTTGTTGATTTCATTGTTTGCGTTCAACATCGCCAACTCGCACGAGATTAGCGTTTATCGTACCCGGATCATCCAAACCAGCCGCGCCTTTGGCGCTTGGTCAGCCACACTGGGCCTTGTGCTGGTGGGGCTGTTTTTGGTCAAGTTGGGCGAATATTTCTCACGCGTTTGGCTGGTGAGTTGGTTTGGCCTGGGTGCACTCACAATCGTTGTGTTCCGCTATTTTGTGCGTGAAAAGGTAATGGAATGGACCGGGCAAGGCCGGCTCAAGCGCCGCACGGTGATTGTCGGTGGCGGACATGAAGCAGAGTTTTTGATCGAAAGCATCCGCCAGACCGCCGTGAACGACATCGAACTTCTTGGCATGTTTGATGACCGGGCCGACAAACGCTCTCCTGATATTGTGGCCGATTGCCCGAAACTGGGCAAGGTTGCCGATTTGTTGGAGTTCGCCCGCCAAACACGCGTCGATCTCATCATCGTGTCGCTGCCTGTATCTGCTGAGGCGCGCGTTTTGCACATGGTGAAGCAACTGTGGGTTCTTCCGGTGGATATCCGCCTTTCCGCGCACATGAGCAAACTGAAATTCAAAAATCGTGCTTATTCGTTTTTGGGTGATGTGCCTGTTTTCGACATGGCTGACCGTCCGATTTCGGACTGGAACCTCGTGGTCAAATGGATTTTTGACAAGAGCGTCGCTTTGTTTGCGCTGCTGCTGTTCTCGCCCGTTATGTTGATTACGGCCATCATGATCAAGCTCGACAGCAAGGGCCCCGTCTTTTTCAAACAAAAGCGTCACGGGTTTAATAACGAGCTGATCGAGGTTTATAAATTCCGGTCGATGTATACGGATATGTCGGACGCAAAAGCGTCAAAGCTGGTCACCAAAGATGATCCGCGCGTAACAAAGGTTGGACGGTTTATCCGCAAGACTTCACTTGACGAGTTGCCGCAATTTCTCAACGTGTTGCGCGGTGAGTTGTCTATTTGCGGCCCTCGCCCCCATGCGTTGCAGGCAAAAGCCGCCAATGAGCTTTATCATGACGCCGTGGATGGTTATTTCGCCCGACATCGGGTGAAACCTGGGATTACAGGTTGGGCGCAAATACATGGCTGGCGCGGTGAAACCGATACCACCGAGAAGCTGCTGCAGCGGGTGAGCCACGATCTGCACTATATCGAAAACTGGTCGATTTTTATGGATATCTATATCCTGTTCATGACGCCGATTTCTTTGGTCAGCAAAAGTGAAGGCGCCTATTAAGGCGCCTCTCGCGTCTCAGGTGGAATGGCATGAGCATCACCACACCTCTTTCAAATGACACCACCGATCGCGGCGTGCCCCTTTTGGCACATGCTGCGATGCGGTTTTTGGTGCCCATTTGGATCGGGAGTGGCTTTTTCGTTCTGTTTGAGCCCGCGCCCTATGAGCTTTTGTTTTTCGCGGTGTTCGCACTTGCCATCGTTGGCGGGATGAAAATGCATTGGCGCACCAACAATCTGTTGATCGCCATTCTTTGCTTTATCCCACCTGCCTATATCGCCGTGACGCAAATCAAATATGGCACGCTTATGGAAGCGTTGATTTTCACCACGGTCACGCTGTTCTTGATGCTGACAGGCTATTTCATCGCCAACTATGTTAGCGAAAACCCCTGGCGGCGCATGCGCACGATCAACAAGGCGTATTTGTTCGCTGCATTGTTGAGCGCCATTTTGGGGACAACCGCATATCTTGGCATTTTGCCTGGCGGCGACATTTTTCTGCGGTTCGGCCGCGCCAAGGCCATGTTCAATGACCCCAACGTTTATGGTCCGTTTTTGATGCTGCCCACAGCCTATGTGTTTCAGCGCATTCTTTTGGGCAAACCCAAAGACATGCTGGTGAACAGCATCTTCTTTCTCATCCTGTTCGTGGGAATTTTTGTTTCCTTTTCACGCGGTGCGTGGGGACATTTGGTTGTGACAGCGGGCTTGGTCTTCCTGTTCAATTTTCTGCTCGAAGCCACTGCACGTGAAAAACTACGCATGATTGTTTTGGCCATTCTGGGCACGATTGGTTTGTTCATCGCATTGCTCGGCCTTTTATCCATCCCTGAAGTTCAGGAACTCTTCGTGCAGCGTTTTGCGCTGGTGCAAAGCTATGATGGGGGTGAAACCGGTCGGTTTGGACGTCAGGCCTGGGGCTATGCCCTCGCGTTGCAAACGCCATTGGGCACCGGCCCATCACAGTTTTCGTCTATGCGCATCACTGAAGAGCCACATAACACCTATCTCAAGGTGTTTCTGGATTATGGCTGGTTCGGCGGCATGGCGTTTGTTTGGATGGTGTTGATGACACTTAATCGCGGCATTCGCTGCATGGCCATCGCTTCGCCCAACCGCTTGCTGCTGATCCCGGCCTTGGCGACCTTTATCCCCCTCAGCATCGAGGCGGCGATTATCGATGTTGACCATTGGCGGCACTATTTTTTGGTTATGGGTGTCATTTGGGGGGTCACCTCAGGTTATGACAAAGTCGGCCCGCCCCGCAAGGAACGTTACCTGCCGTAGTCAGCCGTGGGTCGCCAGATAGTTCTCAATGAGTGGCACACCGCGCGGCACAAAATCCTTAGCCATTTCGGCGGCAAACGGCGATGAAATGTGCGACCCAATCCAGGCGGTGAGCGCCATGCGCCGCAGCATAATCATCGTCTCTAACTCGGCTTCATCTTCTTTTGAAAGCGCATGAATTTCACGGTAGCCCTTCAACCAGGCATCCCGCAATTGCGGCACCTTTGGGCTATCTTCGATGAACGAGATTGCGGCGGCGAAGTCGTAAAGATACCAGCAATAGCCGCAATCGTCGAAATCGATCAACTTGGTTTGGTCCCCGTCAATCAACAGATTGGCCAACCGCATGTCTGCATGAATCAGGCCGTAGCGTGCATTTGATTTACCGAACGCTATGAGCCGTTGGCGAAGCGTTTGGTCCAGTTGCTGATAAACCGCTCGGTGCGCGTCCATAAGCGGCGCTTTGCGCCAATCGCCCCACAATCCGTCCGGATCAAGAATTGTGTTTTCCGTCCATTGCAGCCGTTCAAATCCGTCCGGCGGTGTCCAGCTTTGCACGTGTTGATGCGCCTTTGCCGCCAGCTGTCCTAGCTCTTCAAACGAATGTTGCAGATCGTCATGCTCGCTAGGCTCACGGCCCCTTTCAAATTCAAACAGCACCATAAACTGAGCGGGAACTTCAGTATTAGTGTTTACGGGGGCCGATTGCAGGACGGCGCTGTTCGCGCCGGGGATGGGCGTGGGCGTAAACATGCCTTTGTCGCGGCGTAGCGCTTGCATCCACGCCAGTTCAGACTGAATTGCCGCTGCGCTATTATAGCCATAGCGGTGCACACGCAGCACCGATTTTTTGCCGTCCGGGAGCGTCAGCAAAAAAGTCGCGTTCTCTGTGTGGTTGATCAGCTGAAAATCAGCGCGCTGCCACGCAGGCCAAAGGGCCAAAGCCGCCGCCAATTTGTTGGCGCTGATTCCGGTTTGCTCAATCTGATCGTGCATAATGCCCTTCCCACTTGGGGTGTGGGCATAACGCATAAATGTAAAAACACCAAAATGAAATTTTCATCGGCGCAATACTAAAAAATTTGACTGGCCAAGCGCCTTTGGCTTGCGCCAACTCAAAAACTTGGTTAGACATTGCGCCATGTCGGGGCGTAGCGCAGCCTGGTAGCGCATCTGTCTGGGGGACAGAGGGTCGTAGGTTCAAATCCTGCCGCTCCGACCATTTTTAAAGCCATTTTTGTTTAACGTCGGCTCTTATTGTGACGTTTTTTGCGCGGCTAAAAGCCGAAAATGCCAAACTAGCTGTATTTGATGAAGCGTCTTGCGCGATTTATATCCCATGGCGCGAATACCAATTCCGTTGGGACTGGTTTATTGCTTTATCGGCAATTTTTGTCGGCGTGTTTTTCCTGGCCGGACTGTCTGAAATTCAGCGTTTATCGCATTTCGTGATCGCGGCGGTCATCTTTGTTGGCCTGTTTGCAGCGCTGGCATATTTTTGGTTTCGCCAGTTTAACAATGAGGCGATCACTTTTCCGGTTTACATAAATGCAGACGGCATTTGCGGCACTGGTGAATTTCTCAATTCCGCAACCCGATGGCATGAGATTGATGAGCTTTGCCTCACCCATCCCAGCCGTGGCTTGGCGTTCAGTCCGTTATGTTTAGGCCTTTCCCTAATGGCTGATGGCCGCGAAATCTCTTATATTGCCCTGCCCTATATCACCCCGGATGAATATAAGAAGCTCGATCGCATTTTGGCGAAACTGGCGGCGATGCATGAAGTCCATTATCGGACGAGCACCGCTGCTTGAGCGAAAGCGTAAGTTCCCCATCATGCGTCCAGCACATGGGAGCTTCTCGAGACGCCGCGAGATTAGGGCTTTGTCAGGATTTCGATATCATCGGGGAATTTATCAAATTGGGGCACATTTTCAGGCATCACTTCCCATGATGCTTTTGACCCTACAAAGATATGTGCTTTGATTTCAATATCATGATCATCGTCCAAGCAGCCAAGTGTGATGCCGTGGATTTCGCCATCAACCACGCCACAAAGGCTAGAGCCACAGGTTGAGCAAAATAGGCGGCCTTCATGACCCTCTTCTGGGTATTTCTTGAGGTTGTCCTCACCGCTCAACCATTTGAGACTGCCGGGTGTGATCACCGCGTAAGAATTGGCTTGGGCGCTAAATGCTTTTCGACAGCGAGAGCAATGACATGATCGTGCACCATAAACATCGCCATTCAGCTCATATTGCACCACACCACAAAAACAACCGCCGCGTCTTTTCATCTTATGCTCTTCCCAAAATAAAGGCCCTGCTGGAAGTCCAGCAGAGCCTAACATCATTATATCTACTCAGATTTCACTCTGACTTGGATTTCACTGCATCCTCCAAGATGCGCTTGCATTCCAGCAATTCGGTCAACGCTTCATTCAAGCGCGCACGTGAATAGGTGTCCGTCACCCCTGCCTTCTTTGCAATTTCAATGGCTTCATTGACCGTGATTTCACTCGACATGTCGGGTCTGGCATCGGCTTGATGCCCATTTTGAACGTCTTGATTCTCTTGATCTGCCCCATCGCCATTCGTGAGTGCACCAACAGGTGCAACGGGTTCGATGGCGCCCTTTTCGCCGATGGCAATCACATGGCGTGCGCCATGTTCTTTGAGGATTTTTTGAACGCCCTTGATGGTGAAACCTTCATCATAGAGCAAATAGCGGATGCCGCTTAAAAGCTGCACATCATCTGGGCGATAATAGCGGCGCCCACCGCCGCGTTTTAACGGCTTAATCTGCTTAAAGCGCGTTTCCCAAAAGCGTAAAACATGCTGCGGGAGATCAAGCTCGTCAGCAGCTTCTGAAATGGTTCGAAAAGCGTCTGGCGACTTCTGCAATTGATCCCTCGCTAATCACTTATTTCTTGCTGGACAGCATAGATTTGTTGATTTTGGATTTTAGCACATTACTGGGCTTAAAAACCAATACACGGCGCGGCAAAATCGGCACTTCTTCGCCCGTTTTCGGGTTTCGGCCTACGCGTTCGTTTTTCGATCGCACCAAAAATGAGCCGAATGATGACAACTTAACGCTCTCACCTTCCACCAAAGAATCACTCATCAGTTCCAATACGCGCTCAACCAAATCGGCTGATTCCGCCCGTGAGAGACCCACTTGCTGGTACACAGCCTCACTTAGGTCAGCTCGCGTTAACGTTTTTCCGCTCATGACTTCCCCGCAAAAAAGATCAATAGTTCTATGAGCATAGAACCACGTTTTGTATCGGTCAATGTATGAGTTTTACTCAATTACCACCGAATAAGGGACGCAGCCCAGGTAAACCCGCCGCCCATGGCCTCAATCATGACAAGATCGCCCTGCTTGATCCGTCCGTCGTCCACAGCCACGCTAAGCGCCATCGGCACTGATGCAGCCGACGTGTTGGCGTGCTTATCCACAGTGACCACAACTTTTTCGGCCGGAATTTTCAGTTTTTTGCCCGCGCCATCAATAATGCGACGGTTGGCTTGGTGCGGCACGAACCAATCTAGCTCATCCACCGTCTTGCCAGCCTTCGCAAAGGCCTCTTCCACCACATCCGAAATCATGCCGACAGCATGGCGAAACACTTCGCGGCCTTGCATTCGCACAAACCCGACGGTTCCTGTAGATGACGGGCCGCCATCCACATAAAGCTTTTCCCAATGGTTGCCATCAGAACGTAGTGAAGACGACAGAACGCCGCGTCCGTCTTCCTGGTCCTCGGGGACAGCTTCAAGCACCATGGCGCCGGCACCATCGCCGAACAATACACAGGTGGTGCGGTCTTCCCAATCCAATAGCCGCGAAAATGTTTCCGCGCCGATCACCAGCGCCCGCTTGCCCAATCCATTTTTCAAATGGCTATCGGCTGTGGCAACTGCAAAGACAAAGCCGGAGCAAACCGCCTGAATATCGAATGCGGCACCGTGTGTGATGCCGAGATTGCGTTGAACAGTTGTTGCGGCAGCGGGGAATGTGCGGTCAGGCGTGGTGGTTGCCAACACGATCAAATCGATGTCCTGTGGCGTCAAACCTGCAGCTTCAATCGCTTTCAAACCCGCCTTGGTGGCAAGGTCCGAGGTAAATTCATCATCCCCGGCCACATGGCGTTGCTTGATGCCGGTTCGCTGGGTGATCCACTCGTCGGATGTGTTCACACGCTGAGCCAATTCATCATTGGTGACAATCCGCTCTGGCAAATAATGGCCCACGCCACGCACAATCGTTTTCAAATTGGTCACGCTGAACCTACCTCGTTGTTTTTATTTTCATCGTTTTCTTGATCAGCATCATCATCTGCTTGATCCGCATCATAGGCGGCATATTCCTGCAGCCCCTCGCCGATCTTCTTGATCAATTGGTTATGCGCCATTTCATAGGTCAAGCCCAGCGCGCTCTTAAAGCCGATTTCATCTGTGCCGCCATGGCTTTTGATCACAATGCCGTTCACGCCCAAAAACACAGCGCCGTTTGCGGTGCGCGGGTCCATCTTGGACCGCAAGGTCCGCATCGCCCCCATGGCCAGCAGTGCGCCAATTTTTGAAAGCCAGCTTTGGCTGAGCGCGGTGCGCAAATAGCTTGCGACCTGCCGTGCTGTGCCTTCTGCTGTTTTCAGCGCAATATTGCCGGTAAACCCTTCAGTGACCACCACATCCACGGTGCCCTTGCCCAAATCATCGCCTTCAACAAAGCCATGATATTTGAAGCCTTGGCCCGAATGGGCATGCAATTGCTTGGAGGCGTCTTTTACGGCTTCCAGGCCTTTGACCTCTTCCACCCCGACATTGAGCAAGCCGATGCTGGGCTGGTCAACGTCGAACAAGGCGCGCGCCATGGCCGCCCCCAAAATGGAAAAATCGATTAATTGCTGCTCGTCGGCGCCAACAGTGGCGCCAACATCAAGCACAACGCTTTCGCTGCGCAATGTCGGCCATAACGCCGCCAATGCCGGACGTGAAATGCCCTCCATCGGTCGCAAGCAAAAGGTGGCCATTGCCATTAAGGCGCCCGTGTTGCCGCCTGAAATGGCGGCCTGTGCCTCACCGTCTTTGACAGATTGCAGGGCGTTCCACATGGACGACTTTCCCCGCCCCTTTCGCAAGGCTTGGGAAGGTTTATCGTCCATGGATATGACATTGTCGCAATGGCGAATTTCAGAGGCGCTTTGCAGCTTGTCGTATTTTGCCAAAAGCGGTTTCAGCTCATCTTCACGCCCATGGAAAATGAATTTTGCCTTGGGGCGCTCGATCAGCGCAAGGGCTGCGCCCTCCACCACGATTTCGGGCCCATTGTCGCCGCCCATGGCATCAACGGAAATGATGATTGAATCTGACATTATTCTCTTTATTCGCACTCCGTTATGCCGCAGCTTATCCAAGACAGGCCATGACACAAGTTATTTTCACGAAAAATGACTTTATTTCTTGTCCTTTAGCGCCGCGAGCGCGGCAAAAGGAGACTCATTTGAGTCGTCATCATCGTCTTGGATATCGGCAAGTTCCGCATCCTCTTTGCGCGGGTAAGGATTAAGCGACAGCAGCAGGGTTTCCACCACCATTGGGGCCAAATCGATATAGTCGCCTTCGAACCAATCCTGATCTGGCTCGCTATCGAGATTAACGAACACTTCGGCATTTGGCGGCACGTCCACAACTGGCGGCTTGCCGGGCATGTAGATACGCTCAAAGTCCAGCGTAACATCCTCTTTCACGGGTTCAAGCGTCACCACACATGCCTGCTCGACAATAGCAGTGCCTTGCCCTGTGGCCTGGTAGCCGCCGCGAAAGGGCCGCACGGTGATTTTGCCTTTAAAGGCTTCAACGCTGCTGAGCTTGGTTTCTTCAACCAACAATTCTTTGATGGCGTCATCCGCCTCAAAGTCATAGTCACGCCCGTCCCTTGGCACTTCAGAGAGCCGCACCTCAAGATCGAGCATTTCGTTTAGATTTTGCGCCGCCATAATGTTTAACCTTGCCCGCCGCCAGCCTGAATTGCATCATTTGGCGACAATAGATTGAGCGTTCCTTTGTCAATTTGACCTTGCGGGTCTAAATGATCCAGCTGCCCAAAGCAATAGTGCGCCAAAATCTTGGCGTTTTCCGGGTCTTCTGGATCAAAAAGGTTGCGCGACAGCGCTTGGGTTAGCCCCTCAACATCTTTGGAATCAAAATGATCTTTGATTGCACCAAGCAACCCGTAGAACAGCTCTGACATTTTCTTGACCTTTTTCGGCACGGTCAAATCGCCCACTCCCATTTCGCGCAAGGAGCGGTCCATGTCCTTAAAGAAAAGATCGAAAAGTGTTTGCGCAAATTGTCTGGTCTGCTCATCCTCTTCATGCAAACGGTGGAAAACCAAAGACAGGTGCAAGGCGATCATATCGAACCGCCCGGTTACATTATCGTGGATGCCGTAGTGCAAATAAAAGTCAGGATGCCGAGATTGCGCCACAATGGCATTATAAACCGCATAGGCAGCATCAGCATGTGGGTTTTTACGAAAGGGGTTGAAAATCATCTTCTTTTCGTCGTTTTATGCCGCAAAGCTGTTGTTGAGTATCATTGATGTTTGTTGGCTTGCCAAGTCGGGCATATGCCAGCTAAACAGTGTTACGTACTCACTTCGTGTTTAGACTAGTTAATCGAGATTGTCACAGAAAGCCAATTATATGATGGTCCTGCGTTCTGCAAATCGTTTTCTTTCCATATTGTTTGTTGTTTTTGTTACAGTTGGCCTGTCCGGCTGCCTCACACAGCAACGCACCCAAGGCTATGACATTCCTGAGGACAGTCTTGAGCAAGTGCGCCCTGGCGTCTCCAAAGAATTGGTTGAGTTTGTGTTGGGTTCACCCCAAACCACCAACACTTTTGGCGATGAACAAGCTTATTATTATGTGGAAACCAAAGTCGAAAAGACGGCATTTGGCCTCACTTCCGTCAAATCACGCACCGTTTTGGCTGTATATTTCGACAAAAAAGATCGCGTGACAGACAAGGCGGTTTACGGCCTTGAAGATGGTAAGGTCGTCGATGTTGTATCGCGCCGCACACCGGGCTTTGGCCAAGATCGCTCGTTCCTGCAGCAATTGCTTGGTTCACTATCATTCTAAATTGATGGTTTGATGAGGGGGCGATTTCCGCCCCCTTTTTTTATGCCCGCTTGGCTTGCCGTAGACGGTAATCGCCCCACGCCAGCAGCGCCAAGGCCGCAGTGGCAATCGGCAGAACCATCACGTTGATCGATTCCCAGCCGATATTTTCCAATAGAAAGCCAGAGCTGATTGAAGCCACAGCCATGGTGCCAAACACCAATGGCTCGTTGAGCGCCTGCGCTGTTGAGGCTTCCTCAGGCCGATAGGCTTTCGCCAACATGGTTGTGGAGCCGATAAAGCCAAAGTTCCACCCCACGCCAAGCAGCACCAAAGCCAAATCAAAATGGAGCGTGCTGGTGCCATTGAGATTGATCAACGCACAGCCAAGAATCAACAACATGCCGATGCCCACAACGGCGTGAGTGCCGATGCGCGAAATAATGTGGCCCGTGACCAAGCTGGGCAGGAACATTGCAATAATGTGCCACTGGATCGTGTTTGTGGCCGCCTCTGGCGAGTGCCCACACACATGAACCATGGCCAACGGCGCGGCTACCATCACGAATGTCATGAGCGCGTAAGATGCCATACCCGTAGCCAGCGGGATGAAGATTTCTGGCACACGGATCAATTCGCGCGCGGTTCGGCCCGCAGCCTCCCCGGTTTGCTTTCGGCGCACAGGCGCCAGCTTGGTTTGGCTGAGAATCAAGACGCCAATAGCGGACAGGACGGCAATGATGAGAAACGATCCTGTAAACTCGACGCCGCCAACCCAATCTTTGGTGATGTAAGACAAGCGCGGGCCCAAGAAGCCAGCCGCAACGCCCCCCAGCAGCACCCAAGAAATCGCCTTGGCCTGCATGGGCTCAGGTACACTGTCGGCAATGGCAAATCGAATTTGCTGGCCGAATGCTGCCGAGGACCCCACGATGGCCAATGCCGCAGCAAAGAGCCAAAATGAACTCAGATACACAGCAAGACCGGCGACAATGCCAGCGACCATGCCGATTGCTGCGCCGAGCATAAAGCCACGTCGGCGACCTAGGGCATAGATGATTTTGGTTGCAGGTGCGGCGGTGAGTGCCAAGCCCAGAATCATGAAGGTTGTTGGTAGAGTAGCCATCGATTTGGCAGGAGCCAATGAAGCGGCAGTGAGCGCGCCGATCGCCATAATGATGGCCTGGTTTGAACCGACAATCGCTTGCGTCATCGACAACAAACTAATATTGCGGCCCACATGTTTATGGGTCCGAGGTTCAGCGTCGACGGTCATGGCCATGGCTCCAGATTATTTGGACGTAAACTCGTCCTTGCGTGTTTGGTGGGCGATATTGTCCAGCACACCATTGACGATGCGCGCCTCATCGCCTTCGAAAAAGGCCCGGGCAATATCTACATATTCGGTGATGATCACTTTGGCAGGAATATCTTTTTTGTGCAGCAGCTCAAACGTCGCACCCCGCAGGATGGCGCGCAAGGTGCTGTCGATGCGGTGAACGGGCCACCCTTCGAGCAACGAGCCGTCGATCATTGGATCGATCTGCAGCTGGTGCTTGGACACACCTTCTACGATCAATTTGAAATAGTTCTTGTCCGCCGGTAGATATTCGTCACCTTCAATTTCCTGCCCCATATAAAAGGTCATGAATTGCGACAAAGTATGGTCCAGCGACGTCCGCCCCACATCCATCTGATAAAGCGCTTGCACAGCCGCAAGGCGAGCCGCGCCGCGCTGGTTGGCTTTTTTGAGAGCGGCTTTGGGTTTATTGTCTTGGGATGATTTAGAACTGCTCATCAACTCTTCCGGGATCGGGAAATGGGTCTATCGCGCACATTTACATGCAGGCGTGTTTAACGCTTGCGCATACCAGACCATAGCGCACAATGCGACAAAAAAGTTTAAACGGGGTTTGTTTGTGGCTTCAAATGCCCAAATGCAGACTTATTATGTCTCGCTCTCGTCCGCAGGCGGCTCATCAGCTTCATTCAGCGTAGACAAGAATGCCTTGAAGTCGTCGGCCCGGGAGAAGTTCTTATAGACTGATGCAAAGCGCACAAAGGCCACATCATCCAGTTCCTTGAGACCATCCATCACCAGATGACCAATGGTCTCGGACGTGACCTCGCTCTCGCCCAGACTTTCCAGCCGCCGGACAACGCCTGAAATCAGGCGTTCAACGCGCTCGGCATCCACTTCGCGTTTACGCAAAGCAGTGTTGATCGAACGCGCCAATTTTTCGCGGTCAAATGGCACCTTACGGCCAGACTTTTTCGCCACCATAATGTCGCGCAATTGCACGCGTTCAAACGTGGTGAAGCGCCCGCCGCAGCCGGAACAGACCCGGCGGCGGCGGATTGAATTATAGTCTTCTGTTGGCCGGGAATCTTTGACTTGTGTGTCTTGATTTCCGCAGTAAGGACAGCGCATTTGGTCCCCTTATTATGAGTAGATTGGGTGAGCGCTCGTGAGCTTTTTCACTTCTTCGCGTACTGCCGCTTCCACGTCAGCATTGCCATCTTCCCCATTTTGGGAAAGCCCATCAACCACTTGCACGATCAACTCGCCTACGCGGGCAAAATCGGCCTCGTCAAAGCCGCGCGATGTGGCAGCAGGTGTGCCCACACGAATGCCTGAGGTCACAAACGGTTTTTCAGGATCGAAAGGAATAGCGTTTTTATTGCAGGTGATGTGCGCCCGCTCCAAAGAGGCTTCCGTCGCTTTGCCGGTCACGCCTTTCGGCCGTAGATCCACCAACATCAGGTGATTATCAGTGCCGCCAGAAACGATATCTAAGCCGCCTTTCATCAAAGCATCGGCAAGACTTTTAGCATTCAAAACAACCTGTTTCGTGTAGTTCTTAAAGTCATCTGTCAACGCTTCACCAAAGGCCACAGCCTTACCCGCGATCACATGCATCAATGGCCCACCCTGAATACCTGGGAAAATCGCAGAATTCAGCTTTTTGGCAATGTCAGCATCGTTTGTCATGATCATGCCACCACGTGGCCCGCGCAATGTTTTGTGCGTTGTGGTTGTTGCCACATGGGCGTGCGGGAATGGGCTTGGATATTGCCCACCAGCCACAAGGCCGGCCACGTGCGCCATATCCACCAAGAAATAGGCCCCGACTTCGTCAGCGATTTCGCGGAAGGCTTTAAAGTCCAGCACACGAGAGTAAGCAGAGAAGCCAGCAATGATCAACTTTGGCTGGTGCTCTTTCGCCAATTCGCGCACTTGATCCATGTCCAACAGGCCATCTTCTTTGCGCACACCGTAATGCACGGCATTGAACCATTTACCAGATTGGTTTGGCCGCGCGCCGTGGGTCAGGTGTCCACCAGCATCAAGGCTCATGCCCAAAATGGTGTCGCCTGGCTTGATAAGCGCTTGGAAAACACCTTGGTTGGCCTGAGAGCCTGAATTGGGTTGTACGTTCACATATTCACAGCCGAACAATTGCTTGGCCCGATCGATGGCCAGATTTTCGACCACGTCAACATGCTGGCAACCACCATAATAGCGTTTACCGGGATAGCCTTCGGCATATTTGTTTGTAAGAACAGTACCTTGTGCTTCCATCACCGCTTTTGACACGATGTTTTCAGAAGCGATTAGTTCGATTTCGGTTTGCTGACGATTGAGTTCAGCGGCCACGGCCTGCGCAATTTCATTGTCTGATTGCGCCAGCGAGTGGGAAAAGAAATTTGGAAAAATATCAGTCATTTAACGTCCCCAGAATGGATGAGATCTGATTTTCGGTGGGGATCGCTTAGCACAGGCCCGGGCTTTATCCAAGCTGAGTTTTGGCGTTTTCGAAAGCTATAGAACTAATTGCGGAGAAGTGCGCGGCGTAATTTTGCCACCGCCAGATTTTTCATCTGCAATTCACTTGCGGAAAGAGGCGCGATGATGGTGACTTCTTTGCCTGTTTCCGCATGTACTGCCGCGACGCGCATTTGCCCGCCCAGCTGCACAAATTCGAACAGCACCTCGCCAAGTTCTGGCGCCATATGCCGCCGCGTGCCGCGCTCTCTCATAGGAATGTCTCCAGCTAGTTGCTGGCAAAGTCCACTCTGCCCGCTTCATCATATCCGTAGATATCGTTGCGGAAACTTACGACACCATCGCGATTTGCCCAAGCGGTAATATAGGTGGTGATGATTGGCACTGGTTTTTCCAAGCCAACATCCATCCGCTCACCAGAATCAAACGCGGCGTCAACTGAAGGCAAGCTCCAGTCGGTTTCGTTTTCGCGCAAGAGCCATGAAACAAGCTCGTCAACGTTTTCGACCCGCACGCAGCCAGACGAATGGAAGCGACGGTTTTGGCCGAACAGTGATTTTTGCGGTGTATCGTGCAAATAAACGGCGTGTGGATTGTGAAAGTTGATTTTCACATGACCCATTGAGTTTTCCGCGCCTGGCTCTTGGCGGAAGGCATACTGAACAGCCTCCTCAGTCGACCAATCGATGGATTGCGGGTCTAATTCTTCGCCATTGGCATCATAAATCTTGATCCGATAATTGGTGAGGTATTCGGGATCTTGGTTCATATATTTAATGATGTCCCGGCGAATGATGCTTTTGGGCACATGCCAATAAGGATTGAAGTTAATCTCATGCACTTTTGACGTCAAAATCGGGGTTTGACGGTCAATACGGCCCACAATTGCCGTGTGGCGGCGTTCAACAACACCATTCTCCACCGCTTCAATGCTGGCGGCAGGAATGTTCACGACGATATAGCGGGTCGACAATTCGCCAACCACCTGATTGACCCGCTCAAGATTAAGCCGCAGTTGGGCCAACTTGGTTTCAGCAGGAATATTGAGCGTCAAATAGGTTTCCTGGTCGATGAGACCGGTCAGCTGCAGGCCATGCCGCGCCTGAAACTGGCGCAAAGCGGCATCGAGTTCGTCATCAAATTCCGATGAAAGGCGGCCCGTATCTTCAAGGTCACCTGAAGCGATCAGCCGGCGGCGCAATGCGCGCACATGGCCGCGATCATCGCCTTTTTCAAGACCATATGACCCTCGGGTCATTTCTTCCCAACCACCGTTAGCAACAATTTGCTCGTAACGTTTGATGGCAGCGATCAAATTATAAGATGTTTCATAGGACAGAATGGGCTCAACACTATCGATTGCCTCTTGTGCAGCTTCTTTATTGTCCGTTTCATTAGCGAACGCGACATTTGGAACCGCCATCAAACCAGCAAGAGCGAGTGCGCCGCAACCTGCGCGCAAGGTAAAGGTCAATTTTGCCAGCCAATTCAGTTGATTCATGCTTACGATCCCAAATGTTGAAGATGTTCTGCCCTTTTATTGCGAGACCCATAGCAGGTTGCTCGGTTGCTCACAACAATCGATTCGCTCACACTTTTCATTTCTTTTTGTTCAAATCATGAAAACTTACCAAGGAGAGTGCCCTGGTCCCAAATTATCCACCAATTGGGGCGCAAAAATGCGTGGGATGGCGCCATGGATCATTGTGGAACCGACGGATCTACATAGGTTGGAAAAGTGGCAGGCACGCGGCCTTGCAATGATCATGTAACAGGCGCGTGTCGGAAAATGCTTTAAAAACAGTGTGTCGTTGGGTTGAACGGCGTCGGTTCAATCCGACGCCGGCCCATTCGACCAATCAGTTTGCGTAAATCGCTTAAAGTTTATACAGAATTTGGTCGACCCAGAAACGCTCCAAGCGCGCCAATGCTGAGTTCAAGCCTTCAAATTCTTTTTCGTCCAAGCCGCCCACTTCTGCAATTGATTTCAAGTGACGGTCATAAAGCTCGTCGATCACCTCGGCAACTTCTTCACCTTTAGGTGTCAAGCGGATGCGCACAGAACGACGGTCTGTTTTTGATTTATTTTGGAAAATGTAGCCCGTATCAACCAGCTTTTTCAGGTTGTACGAAACATTGGAGCCCAAATAGTAGCCGCGTGAGCGCAATTCGCCCGCGGTCAGCTCTGAATTGCCAATGTTGAACATCATGATCGCTTGCACGGGATTGATATCGTCCCAGCCCATCCGATCGAATTCATCTTTCACAAGATCTAGCAGGCGACGATGCAAACGCTCAACGCGTGACACCGCCTCCAGGTAACGCGGTTTTAGACCTTCTTCTTCGACAGGCAAATGTGCCTGCACTTTCATTGTATTGATACCCATTTTTGCCTCACTGTTATTGGTCGCACGATTTTTCGTGTCTATGGGGCTAATCTACGGGCCAGCAAATAAGATCAGTTTAAAATACAGACTTAAAAATATGTTACTGATAAAATTAGGATTTTTAGCTTTCTAACTTCTTACCTTAGGTTACGAATTAGAAACCCTTACAAATAGTAACTGCGTTTTTTATGGCTCCAATTGGACCATATCAAAAGTGCCGCAACGGCCAATAAAACAAGGACTCTCAGCGCAATTTCCAGCAGCGAAAAATCGAGGATTTTGGGCGACCAGAATGCGGCGCCGAGCTCGGTAACATTGGCAACAATTAGTAAAACACCGCCCCAGGCGGTTAGACTCCATAAACCAACAGCTGCCAGCAATCGCAACAATGCACATAAAATGATAATGGCGAACGCAATATTTCCTAACGCGTCAACGGGCACATTCACATCTCGGGTGGCGCCAAAATGATAAAAAATGGCGAAAAGACCGTGCGCCAACGCGACAATCGCCAGCACGCGCGCCGCAAATGAATGTGGTTTTTCCGAAAACGCCAAATCAGTTCCCCTTTGAGCTTTGTCTGCCCATATCCTGCCGATCCGCCAGTGGCAAGGTGCCGCAGCTTTTTCTGCCAAAATGCCACGGATCGAATATAGCCCCTTGGTTGAATTTATGCTTTGACGTAACACTTGTCGATATGAACTGACCAAGGAGCGACCATGACGCAACAAAACCGTGAAAAAGCAGACCTTGATTTTCTTGCTGGCAAGCGGATGCGCCGTACGCGGCAAACTGCTTGGAGCCGTGCCATGGTGCAAGAAACTGATCTTACCGTGCGCGATTTGATCTGGCCGCTCTTTATTCTTGATGGCGAGAACTCGCGCGAGTCGATTACCACCATGCCAGGCGTTGAACGGTTGAGCATTGATTTGGCGGTTGAAGCCGCCAAAGAAGCGCGGGATTTGGGCATCCCTTCCCTTGCGCTGTTTCCGTGCACCCAAAATGATCGTCGCTCCGAAGATGGCCGTGAGAGCTACAATCCGGACAATCTCATGTGTCGCGCCTTGCGCGCCATTAAGGCGGAAGTGCCCGACATTGGATTGATCGCTGACGTTGCGCTTGACCCTTACACCAGCCATGGCCATGACGGGCTGATGGATGGTGAGGTCATATTGAATGATGAGAGCGTTGCGGTTTTGATCAAACAGGCGCTCAATCAGGCAAAAGCAGGTGCGGATATTATCGCGCCATCTGACATGATGGACGGTCGTATCGGCGCATTGCGCGAAGCCCTCGACAATGAGGGATATGAAAATGTGATTCTTCTTTCTTATGCGGCAAAGTTTGCGTCAGCCTTTTATGGCCCATTCCGCGACGCCGTTGGCTCGGGCGCGCGCTTGAAAGGGGATAAAAAGACCTATCAGCTTGAGCCGTTTAATCGGGCTGAAGCTTTGCGCGAGGTTGAACAAGACCTTCTTGAAGCCGCAGATTGGGTCATGGTGAAGCCCGGCATGGCCTATTTGGACATTGTGCGAGAAGTCAAAGATCAGTTTGATGTGCCTGTATTCGCCTATCAAGTCTCAGGCGAATATGCACAAATTGAATTTGCCGCCGCCGCGGGTGCGCTCGATCGACAAGCGGCAATGATGGAGAGCCTTATCGCGTTCAAACGCGCTGGCTGTTCGGGCATTCTGACCTACTTTGCGATGGATGTGGCAAGGCTCCTGCAAAAATAGGCTGCTAATCACGCTATCAATAATCAAAATACCAAGGGGGCGCACATCGCCCCCTTTTTTTGTGCCTAAACAGTTTTGCCTTGCCAATTGCAAATCAACCATTATTTATACGCCGTATAAATAATGGAGTGATGGATGACCAGTGGACATGTGATGATGGCGATGAGCCTCGATGGCTTTGTTGCGCGCAAAGACCACCAACTTGATTGGCTGATGAAACAAAAGACCGAAGGTGAGGATCACGGCTACGATGATTTCATCGCGTCTATTGATGTCATCGTTATGGGCAGCAATTCTTTCCGCACCGTGTTGAGTTTTGAGGAATGGCCCTACAACAAGCCCGTGATTGTGCTCAGTCAGCAACTAAAAGATGCAGATGTTCCAGCGCATTTAGCCAACAAAGTTGAGATATTGAATCAATCACCATCGGCGTTGATGAAGGCGCTAAATACAAGAGAAATCAAACGCGCTTATATTGATGGCGGGGCAATCGTCCGATCGTTTTTGGCCGAAGGTCACATCGCCACCATGCACATTACCATCGTGCCGATTTTGATTGGCGACGGCGTGCCCCTGTTCGACACACTCCCCCAGGATATTGATTTGCAGCTTGAAAAAAGCAAGGCGTTCGGTTCGGGATTGGTGGATTTACATTATCGGGTTTTATCATGACCGCCACAAGTAGAGGGCGTCCACGCCGATCCCAAAGCAAACTGTCAAAAACGCAGATTGTCGAAACGGCGACATGTATTGGGCGATCAGAAGGATTGGCCGCTTGTTCTTTCCGCCGATTGGCTGCTGAACTTGGTGTCACTGCGATGGCGGTCAGTTACCATGTGTCCACACGTAGAGAGCTTTTGCTTTCCATGATCGATTTTGCCTTTACTGACCTTAACAAGCCATTGGAAGCGCCATCGCCCAAAGCACGGTTAAGAGAACTCGTTTTGCAATATGTGAAGACTGGAACGCAGCATGCGCATTTGGTGCAGGCGACCCTACAAGACCCGACGCTCATGACATCACAGCTTGAGCCGTTTACTGAACAATTACGCAAAGAGACCCACGCTCTAAACGCAGGCGATCCACATGATGTGTTGCTCAATCTTTTGGTGGACTATGCCCACGGCCACATATTTGCAGTTGCCGCAGCGACAGACGGGAATGGACCAGACCTTGAGGTTTTCCAACGCAGTTTGGACTGGGTCTTAAGCAATTTGGACGGATAGGGTCTTTATCATTTGGGGGGAGAGTGGGCCAAAGGCGGTCCACTCCTCTTTATCACTTGATTCAGCGAAAAGGCCGATTAGGCCTTTTTGATCAAGCTGATCACAAATAGCAGTATGACTGCGCCGATGGTAGCATTGATAATCGAGGCGATAACGCCGCCGCCGATGGCAATTCCCACCATAGGTAGCAAATATCCAGCAATGACAGCGCCCAAAATACCAACAACAATGTTGCCAATGAGCCCAAAGCCAAAGCCTTTAACGATTAACCCAGCGAGCCAACCTGCAACTGCACCAATGAGCAGCAGCACCAACAAACTAACAATATCCATGTTTCTCCCTCCTTGTTGACTTGATCAGTTTGACAGCCTCGAAAGAAACTGTCGAGCCTTTCAATAAGTTCCCCTTGTAATTCACTCATTTATTGCCATGTTAAATGCACGAAGACTGTGGAGACCATTATCATGGGTAAGAATTCATTTGGTTGGTTTGTGCGAGACGATTTGCCCGATCCCTATTCAGAACCGGAATTGTTTGACGGCGTTTTGCTGCGCCGCATACTCGCCTTTGTAATTGATGTTATCGTTGTAACGATCACAATTGTAATTGCTTCTGTTATTTTGGGCGTACTTGGCGTGCTCACGTTGGGCATCGCGTGGTTGGGATACATCATCTTGGTGCCTGCCGTATGGGTTGGATATTATACGCTAACGCTCGGCTCCCCAGTGCGCGCTACTTTGGGCATGCAAATGATGGATATTGTGCTGACGCCGACCCGGCGAGCGCCCCTTGAAGGCTGGTTGGCCATTTTGCACCCTATTGTGGGTTGGGCCAGTATAACCTTCTTTACCCCATTCATCCTATTGGCAGGGCTCTTCACAGCACGTCGACAACTGGTGCATGACCTGGTTGTTGGCACGCTCATGGTGCGTCGTTCGCCCATGGTCCGTGTGTGGCAAAGCGAATCTGCGAACTATGAAGAGCCATGGGTCGATCTACGCAGCTAGATTGAAGACCAACAGCAAAATAATTGAAGAAAAAACGCAATTTGAATAAATAAGGCTTGGTGGCGCAGACGTTTAACTGCAAAATGCGCCACTATGATAGATGCGTTATTTCAGGTGGGCACACTTTCGATGCCTGTGGCCATGTGGTTGACCATTGCCGTGATTCTCGCGGCGATTGTGCTATTTTCCACTGAATTGGTCAGCCTCGAAATCGTGGCGCTTGGTGTGCTTGTGCTGCTGATGGCCATTGGGCTATTGGCACCGGACACACAATTGACCACTGAGAGCTTGCTTGCGGGCTTTGCCAACCCGGCCCTCTTGACCATCATTGCCCTTTTGGTGATCGGCCAAGCCCTTTTCCAAACGGACGCTCTGGGTGGAATCACCAAAGCCTTTGAGCGGCTATGGCCTCGCCATCCGTCGCGGGTTATCCCGATCATCCTTATTATCGCTGGTATCTCTAGCGCGGTGATCAACAATACCCCTGTGGTCGTGATGTTTATTCCTTTGCTCACCGCAGTTGCGGCGCGTCGGAAACTGGCCACGCCAAAAATCATGATGCCCCTGAGCTTTATTTCTATATTGGGTGGCATGACCACATTGATCGGTTCCTCCACCAACCTGTTGGCCGCAGGGATAGCGCTTAGCTATGGGGTCACCATCGACTTTTTTGCCTTCACGGTGCCGGGTCTGTTTATGGCGGGCGTTGGCGCGATTTATGTCATATTTGTCATGCCGCACATTTTGCCCAGCCGCATGAATGAAAAAGGACAAGAAGTTCAGGCGCGCAATCTTCAGTTTATCACCGAGATTCGCCTTTATGACGGTCACCCCTTGATTGGGGAGAAAACTGTTGCAGGCATGTTCCCCAAATTCACAAAGATGACGGTTCGTGCGGTCATGCGCGGGTATGAGCGCTATGTGCCCCCGTTTGAAGATATGACCCTGCGCGCCGGCGATGTGTTGATCTTGGCGGCTACCCGCGATCAATTGACCGATGCGCTAAAAGAATGGCGGGCGTTCGACAATCCGCGGATTTCAGAGGACCAAGATGGCCCAACGGATCATGGCATTGTGCTGTGCGAAGCACTGGTCCCACCCGGCTCGCGCCTTATCAACAATGGCATCGACCAGCGCGGCTTCCTTTCGCAGCATGGTTGTTTGATCCTTGGCATTGAGCGCCGAAGCCGTATGCCGCGTGAAAGCCTTTCCGAGATCCGCCTTGATGCGGGCGATGTGCTGCTGATCGCTGGGCGCTCCAGCGCCATCAATAATTTGCGCGGGCAGCAGGATGTGGTGGTGATTGAGTGGAGCGCCTCCGAAGTGCGGCCACACCGCTTTGCCTCTCGCGCCCAATTGATCTTTGCGGCCACGGTGGCGGCCATTGCTACAGGCATTGTGCCCATCGTTTTTGCAGCCATTGCGGGTGCGTTCGCCATGTTGGCGGGCGGGTGCTTGAATGTGCGCCAGGCCACGCGTGCCATCGACCGACGCATCTTTTTGCTTGTCGGGTCGGCTATTGCCATGTCGACAGCGCTGGAAACAACGGGCGGCGCGGCCATGATCGCGGATGTCACTGCGATGACATTATCCAATGTCAGCCCGGCGATGGTCATGTCGTTGACCTTTTTGATTGTGGCTATTTTGACGAACTTTTTGTCCAACAACGCCACTGCGGTGCTCTTCACGCCCATCGCGATTTCAACCGCACAAGCGTTCGGCCTTGATCCGCTGCCCTTTGTCGTTGCGGTCATTCTGGGCGCTAACGCCTGTTTTGCCACGCCAATTGGGTATCAAACCAACCTGTTGGTCATGGGTCCGGGCCACTATCGCTTCAAACACTTCTTCATTGCGGGCATTCCGCTCATTCTCATTGTATGGATTGTTTTCAGCATTGTTGCGCCGATCTATTATGGCGTTTAGACTGAATTCAGACACAAAAACAAATCAAGGTCCGGCCGATGACAGAACATCGCACCGCTGAACTTCAGTTCTATCTGACGACGGACAGTCCCTGCCCCTATTTGCCCAATCGCACTGAGCGTAAGGTCTTCACGCACCTTGGCGGTCGGCGCGCTGGTGAGATGCACGATCTTTTGTCGCTTCACGGGTTCAGGCGCAGCCAAAATATTGTCTATAAACCAGCCTGTGTGGGCTGCACCGCCTGCCAAAGCGCGCGCGTTGTGATTGATGAATTTGAACCCAATGCACGGCAACGGCGAATCTTGCGCAAAAATGCCGATTTGGTCACCCAGGACGTTTTCCCCGCCGCCACACGAGAGCAATATCGATTGTTCCGCAAATATCTCAACCATCGCCATGCGGGTGGCGGCATGTCCGACATGTCAGCCTTTGATTATGAGTACATGATTGAAGACACCCCGGTGCACACTGTGGTGGTTGAATATCGCAAGCGCTCGCTGGACGCGGACAATTTGAATCCGCTTATGGCCGTTGCGCTAATTGACGTGCTGCCAGATGGCTTGTCGATGGTCTATAGCTTCTTCGATCCAGACGCCCATAAACGCAGCCTTGGCGCTTTTATGATCATGGATCAAATTGCCCGGGCCAAGGCCGCTGGGTTACCGCATCTTTATTTGGGATATTGGGTCAAAAACTCGCCCAAAATGGCCTATAAGGCAGAATATAAACCGCTGGAAGTGCTGACCGACGCTGACCGCTGGATTCCATTGGAAGACTAATTCTTCCCTATTCAATATGAGGGTTTTATGCGCAGGGCGCTGACCAGCTTTGTCATTTTTGGCTTTTCTGCTGCCGCGGGCTTTGTCGCACTTGCCGCTATTGTCGGTTTTTTGGGCTTTGCGCTGTGGCCGTTTGATGTCTTCAATCATTTGCAGCCGCTGTGGCTGATTGGTGGTGGCGTTTCTCTTGTTTTCGCGCCATTGATCCTGCGTCGTCAGCCTGTGCGCGGGTTTGTCATTGCCTTAAGCGCGACCGGGTTTCTGGCCGCCACGGCGATTGTTCTGCCTGAATATCTGGCGGGTTTGCAGCAAACTGAACCCGAATTGGAGGCAAGTGAGACCCAACGTTTGATGACGTTTAATATTTACGCCAAGAACGATGATTTAAATGCTCTCGCGCTGAGTGTTTTGGAAGTCGATCCTGACATTGTGGTATTTCAAGAGTTTTGGCGCTGGCATCGTGCGGGATTGGAGGAACGGCTTCGGGAGAATTATCCGTTCGCCTTGCATTGCCAGGGCGGTCGCCGTTCGTTCGTCGCGCTTTACGCCAAAATGCCCTTTGCGCCGCAACCTGGCAATAACTGCGTGGACAGTTTGGCCGCTGACCAACGGACCTCGATCATTTCGGTCAATTTTCCCGCGACGGAACAACATGACAGCTTTAGCATTGTGACCACCCATCTCGACTGGCCAATCCCCACGGATCGGCAGCATGGGCAAATGAATGCACTCATAGACGCCATTCAACAGGTGGATGGCCCGTTGCTCGTGGCGGGTGACTTCAATTCTACGCCCTATTCTTATGCCTTGAAAAATCTGGTCAAACGCGCCGGATTGAAGCGCATTGCGAAGGGTATTCCCACTTGGCCGGCGCCGCCGACCTACCCCTTTAAGATGCCAGCGTGGCTGCAATTGGATCAGATAATGAGCCGCGGTGAGATTATCGCCACGCCAGCAAAAAAAGGGCCGAGTGGCGGTTCTGATCATTATCCGCTCTACACTGATTTTACTGTGACGACCGAGTAACCCGAGAACGAAAAATCCCCGAGCGATGCCCGAGGATTTTGGTGGGGTTGCTTACCCTTTGAACTTGTTGTTGCGCGGGAAGCCCGGCGGTGGTTGACGCCCTGCGTGGGCGCGCTCGCCGGACCATTCCATCAAATCGTCAGACGCCTTTTGATACGTCCGGCCGGAACTGTCAGTCCATGTCAGGCCGTCCTCACTGCTAAAGGTTTTCACGTCCGAAACGCCACCATCTTTATAGCGTTGCAGGCGTACGCCCTTGCCGCGGCCCATCTCTGGCAATTGATCCAGTGGGAACACGAGCAGTTTCCGGTTTTGCCCGATCACCGCCACCATGTCGCCAGTGACAGGGGTAAATATCTTGGCTTCAGTGGCGCCAGATACGTTGAGCACCTGCTTGCCTTTGCGGGTGTTGGCGATCAAGCCGTCCTCGGGCACAATAAATCCGTTGCCCAAATCCGAAGCGATCAAACGTTTTGCGCCCGGCTTATAAACCACCAGATCGACAATGTCGGTACCCTCTTCCATATCCACCAGAATACGCACCGGCTCGCCGTGACCACGCCCGCCGGGCAGCTTATCGCCCAGAATGGTATAGATGCGGCCGTTTGTGGACAGCATCAGCAATTTGTCCGTCGTTTGGGCATGGGCCCACAATTTGAGCTTATCTCCTGTTTTAAACGGTACAGAACTCAAATCTGTCGTGTGCCCCTTCAAGGCACGAATCCAACCTTTTTCCGACATGATCACGGTGATCGGCTCGCGCTCGATCATCGCGGTTTGAATGTCATCAAGGTTGGCTTCTGGTGCGTTTTCAAATGTGGTGCGGCGCGCGCCCATTTCGGTGTCTTTATTGAATTCTTTTTTGATCTCGCGCACTTGATCCGAGATGGCTTCCCATTGCTTATCGGTTGACCCGAGCAATTCAACAAGGCCTTCTTTTTCTTCGCTGAGTTTGTCGAATTCCTTTCGGATTTCAAACTCTTCGAGCTTGCGCAAGGCCCGCAAGCGCATATTCAAGATGGCCTCGGCCTGCACATCGTTCAGCTCAAAGCGCGCCATCAGCGCCTTTTTGGCCTCATCCTCTTCGCGGATGATGTGGATCACCTCGTCGATATTGAGGTAGGCGATCAAATAGCCACCAAGCACATTGAGGCGGTGTTCAATCTGGCCAAGTCTATAGTTAGACCGACGAACCAACACGTCCTTGCGGTGTTCCAACCATGATAACAGCACCTCGCCCAAGCCCATCACTTTTGGCACTGTGCCGTGGGCCAACACGTTCATGTTGAGGGAAATGCGGCTTTCAAGATCGGTCAGTTTAAACAGCGATTCCATAAGCAATACGGGATCAACTGTGCGGCTTTTCGGCTCCAGGACCAACCGAACATGCTCGTCGGACTCGTCACGCACGTCACGCAACAAGGGCAGTCTTTTGGCCAGCAGCAAATCGGCGATTTTCTCGACCAAGCGCGACTTTTGGATTTGGTATGGAATTTCCGTGACGACAATCTGGTAGCCGCCGCGACCTTGGTCTTCGGTTTCCCAACGCGCGCGACAACGGAAGCCGCCTCGACCTGTTTCGTAGGCTTGAATGATCGACTCGCGATCATCCACCAAAATACCGCCAGTGGGAAAATCTGGCCCCTGCACATAATTGACCAGGGTCTCTGTGCGCGCATTTGGTGTTTTAATAAGGTGCAATGCAGCGTCACAAAGCTCTGCCACGTTGTGAGGCGGGATGGAGGTCGCCATCCCCACCGCAATGCCGGATGAACCGTTGGCCAACAGATTCGGAAAGTTGGCTGGCAATACGATGGGTTCTTCTTCTTCCCCATCATATGTTTCGCGGAAGTCGACAGCATCCTCGGTGATGCCTTCCAGCAAGCGTGCGGCAACACCTGTCAGGCGTGTTTCTGTATACCGCATCGCCGCGGCACTATCGCCATCGATATTACCGAAGTTGCCCTGCCCGTCGGCCAATGGATAGCGCACTGCAAAATCCTGCGCCAACCGCACCAAAGCGTCGTAAACCGATTGGTCGCCGTGCGGGTGATATTTACCGATCACATCGCCCACAACCCGTGCCGACTTTTTATAACCCTGCCCGGGGTCAAGCTTAAGCAGGCGCATGGCGTGCAAAATGCGTCGGTGCACCGGCTTAAGGCCATCGCGCACATCGGGCAAAGCCCGTTGGGTGATGGTGGATAGCGCATAACTTAAATAGCGCTCTTCCAAAGCGCCGCGCAAATCAATTGTTGGCAGCTCGCCGCCGCCATCAACAGGCGTTTGATTTCCCATGGGGGACCCTTTTGATTTTGTAGTTCCGAATCAGTCTCAGTATAGCCCGTTTACCAAGCCTTCGATGAGGGCCTGACGCATAGAAGGTGGGGATAATTGCCGTGGCGACCAAATATGTAGGTGCAAAAAATGCCCTGTCAGTCGAAACGCCGCTTCAATCTCCGCGGCCTTGTCCATTTGGAGAGCACCGCCGAGCACTTCGGGCAGTGCAAACAGCTTATCCTTATAAGGCTCGCCCGCCTCTTTCGTCACGGCGCGTCCAGTGCGCGGCGACACATAGCAAAGCCCTGCGGTTTCGCCTGTCACGGCGCAGCTTGACGTATCAATGCCAAAACCGAGTTCGTTCAACAGACGCATTTCAAACTTGACCAAGCCGCGCGCCAATATTTCGCCATCGGCTTCGTTTTCATGCATGGCCAAGGCTTCAGCATATAGCCGTGGATGCGGATCGCGTTCGGGCAGCAGCCGCAAATGCTCGCAAAGAAGTTGGCTCAGCGCCAAACGTTGGCGGCTTTCCATCAAATTGGCCGCCCGCAACGCCAGCGCCTCAACGGTGAACATGCCCAAATGGTCAGCCAACCGCGCGCGCCAAGTCAATTGCACCGAGTTGCCCGGTTGAAGCAATGCCGCATATTTGCGCGAGCGTCCACCTTTCACCAGACCAAGATGTCGCCCATATTCAGCAGTCATGGTTTCAATGATCACCGCATTTTCCCCGTGTTTGCGGGTGCCAATGATCAAGCCTTCTGCCTGCCATTCCATTGCTTGGACCTATTGTGGGAACTCAAGTCCCATTTCGCGATATCGAGATGGGTCATCCGCCCATTTTTCACGCACTTTAACAAACAAAAACAGATGCACTTTGGTTTCAAAAATCTCGCTCAACTCTTTGCGTGATTCTTCACCGATCTTTTTGATCGTTTGGCCGTTTTTGCCCAACACAATCTTCTTGTGCCCATCACGCGCCACATAAATCACTTGTTGAATGCGATATGAGCCGTCTTTTTGGGTCTTAAACTGCTCGGTTTCCACCGTCGCAGCATAGGGAATTTCTTCGTGAATGCGCAAAAATAGCTTTTCCCGCGTCACTTCCGAAGCGGTCAATGCCAGCGTCAGGTCGGTCAAATGATCTTCAGGGAAATGCCATGGTTCAACCGGCACCGCTTGGGCGCAATAGTCGACAAAATCCTTAACCCCATCACCTTTGAGCGCTGAAACCATAAAGGTTTGCTCAAAGTTGAGTTTCTCATTGAGTTCCTGCGCAAGCGCCAACAGCGTCGTGCGCTCAACCTGATCAATCTTGTTCAGGATCAGCACCTTAGATTGCTTGTAGTCACTCAAGCCTTCGATCAGCGCCTCAATCTCATCGGTTAGACCGCGCTTGCAATCCACAATCAGTGCGAGCACATCTGCATCTGCCGCACCTGACCAAGCCGAGTGCACCATTGCGCGATCCAAACGGCGCTTGGGCTTAAAGATACCCGGCGTATCCACAAAGATCATCTGACTTTGATCGAGCGTCACCACGCCGCGCACCTGCGCCCGTGTGGTTTGCGCCTTGTGCGTCACGATCGACACCTTTGTGCCGACCAACGCATTCAGCAGGGTTGATTTGCCTGCGTTCGGCGCGCCAACCAGCGCCACGAAGCCGCATCTTGTTTCAGTATCAGTTGTCATCTTCTGTCCAAATGCCTTGGCGGACCAAAAAGGCTGTTGCAGCCTCATGTTCTGCGATTTTTTTTGATTTCCCCGTCGCCTGAGCAGGATCGTGCTTTTCCAAATTCACCGCAATGGTGAAAACAGGTGCGTGGTCTGGTCCCTCACGGGACAATTCTTCATATTTGGGCAGCGCCAAACCGCGCGATTGCGCCCATTCTTGCAAAGTTGTTTTTGCGTCGCCGCGGCCACTCATTGACGATTTAAAGAAGCTGGCGAACTCGCGCTCAATAAATGCTTTGGCTGGTGCAAGGCCGCCATCCAGATAGATAGCGCCGATGATGGCTTCGCACACATCGCCCAAGATCGCTTCTTTTTGTGCCCCACCTGTGCGGGCTTCGGATTGCCCTAGTGCGAGTGCGGCAGGCACGTCGAGCTGGCGCGCAACCGCAGCGCAGCTTTCTTTGCGCACCACCGCATTCAATGCGCGGGACAATTCACCCTCATTGGCGCTTTTGTGGTGGAAGTGCAAATATTCCGCCACAACGAGGCCCAACACCCGGTCACCCAAAAACTCAAGCCGTTGATATGATTGTTGCGTGCGGCTCGATGGTGCAATCGCACTGGAGTGCGTCAGCGCCCGCTGCAACAAATCATGGTCGTTAAACTGATAGTCTAGCCGATCAACGAGCTTTTGGGTTTTAGGTGTCATTTGGGTCACTGGTAAACCGACTCAAACATACGATCCCAACGCACATTGCCGGGCCAGTTCCAAACCGCCCATGGGTTGAGATTGTCTTTGATGGAGAAGTAGCGCACTTCGGCCTTACCAATAAAGTTACTGATGGGTACATAGCCGACTGACGACAATGAACGTGAATCCAATGAACGGTCACGGTTATCGCCCATCATGAAATAATGGTCTGCGGGCACCCTGTAGACGGCTGTATTGTCGAACGCGCCTGTGTCTGAAATTTCCTGAACTTCGTAACTCGCGCCGTTGGGCAATGTTTCTTGATAGGTGATCACTTCAACGGAAATGCCGTTGCTGTCAGTGTCGATCCGCGTGCCCGTACGCTCTTTTGCCACTGGCTCGCCATTGATATGCAGCAAGCCGTTTTTCATTTGAATTTCATCACCTGGCAGGCCAATCACGCGCTTAATATAGGCTTCTTTTTGCGGCACAGGTTCAAATACAGCGATTTCACCGGGCTCAGGCGTGCGGCCAAAGATCCGTCCATTGATCGGCACTGCTTTAAACGGAAACGAATAGCTGGAATAGCCATAGGTATATTTCGAGGCCAATACATAGTCACCGATCAACAGGTTTGACTGTAGCGACGCGGTGGGAATGGAAAATGGTTGCCATAAAAAGCTGCGGATCACCAAAGCGATGATGAGCGCCTGCACCAGCACGACAATTGTTTCCCAAATTTCGCTTTTGGCCGATTTGGTTGCTTTTGTTGTCATAGTTTTCGCTTTTCTTTTGGTTTTAGGCGCGTGTCGGCTCGGCTTCGATAATCACAATGGCTTGAGCCATACCATTATCATCAGTGATTGTTAAATGCAGATAGGGTGTGTACCCGTTTGGAACAAGTCTTTCCAGCGCTTTCTTGGCGCCATTGGTCAGTTCCAAGGTGGGTTTACCTGTCGGCATGTTCACCACACCGATGTCGCGCCAATAAACAGCGCGCGACATGCCGGTGCCCAGTGCTTTGGCACAGGCCTCTTTTGCGGCAAACCTTTTGGCGTAGCTGGCGGCCCGTTGGGCGCGTCTATCAGACTTTTTCTGTTCGATTTCGGTAAAGCAGCGCTGCACGAAGCGGTCGCCAAAACGCGCCAGCGTTTTTTCGACGCGCTCTATTTCGCAAATATCGTTGCCAATACCGATAATCAAATCATTGTCCCCTATTGCAAGCCGCGGCTACCGGGCTTAACTGCGGGTATATTCTCCAATTCGGGCGGCAATTGGTCGGCGGGGTACGCCGGCACCTTGTAGCCTGTAAGCGCCACAAGCGGCACGCCCACATCGGCCTCACCGTCTGAGCGGTCGACCAGGCAGGCCGCCGCGACAACGTCCGCGCCCAAATCCTTCAAGCATTTCACACATTCACGGATCGAAAGGCCGGTGGAAACGATGTCTTCCACCACAATGACTTTCTCACCTTTTTCAACATGGAACCCACGACGCAATTCAAACTCGCCATTTACTCGCTCGGTGAAGATTGCTGGCACACCGAGGTGACGGGATGTCTCATATCCGGGGATAATGCCGCCGACGGCTGGTGAAACGATCTGTGATACGTCACCAAAGCCTTCTGCGCGGATTTTGTCGGCCAAGGCTTTGCACAAGATTTCTGATTTGTCCGCGTGCATAAACACTTTGGCTTTTTGCAAGAACACAGGCGAACGCAGGCCTGAAGACAAAATGAAGTGGCCCTCTAAAAGCGCGTCACAGGAGCGGAAAACATCGAGCACGTCTTGCTGGTTCATCAGGTTACCTTTGTCTCTAGCTGTTTGTATTGTTGTGTAAAATCTTCGATCAATGCGCCCTCTTCACATGTGGCGCGGCGCACACTGGAAATACCTACAATGCGCTTAATGGTCGACGTTACATCGTTGAACTGAGTTATATCCTGCACTTCGATACAGAAGATCATATCTGAAAAGTCGGATCGCACCGTGCGGAACATCAAGTTCACGATGTTGGCGTCGCACGAAGCGATGGACGACGAAATCTGCCCCAAAATGCCGGGTTTGTTGACAGATTGCACCACCATAACCACCGGGAATGACTGATGTTTTTCAGCATCCAAATCCCAAAGCACGTCCACCCAAAGCGCATCAACGTCCTGATATTCAAGCAATGCATCCGAACCGATCGGATAGATCGTAAGCACGCCACTTTCCGGCAGAATGCCCACCATGCGATCTCCGGGCAGCACACCCTCGCACGAGATTTCAACTGGCGTCCCAAACTCTAGACGCGCGCCACCCAAAAAGTCAGCGTCCACTGTCTGTCCGCCAGGTATGCGGAATTTGAAGTTTTCGCCTTGTGCCAGGGAGAACCACCCATCTTTACTGGTGCCGACAGGAAGGCCCAACGGCTTTCGCTTGCGGGTGCGTTCATAGCCTTTGAGTTCGTCCAGCTCATGCACCAGATCTTCGCCCGCCAATTGCGCCTCACCCAAGGCAACATAGAGGGCGCGCATCGATTTCTGCTTTAAGCGTTTGAGCAGTTCGTCCTGCTCTTTTCGGTTCACCGAAAAAGATTCACGTTCCAGCAGCGCGTCATAGATTTGCTTGCCTAAACGTTCTGCGCGTTCTTGCGCCGCTAAGCGCAGAGACCGCCGTATGGCCGCCCTCGCCTTACCGGTTATGGCAATGTTTTCCCAATTGGGCGGTGGGCGGTGTTTTTCATCGCGATCAATTTCCACCTCGTCGCCATTGCGCAATTTGGTGGTGAGCGGCATTGCTGTGCCGTTAATGCGGCTGCCAACGCAGCTATTGCCAATATCTGTGTGCACGGCGAAAGCAAAATCAATCGGCGTGGCACCACGGGGCAGCGCGATCAATCGTCCGCGCGGGGTGAAGCAGAAAACTTGGTCCTGGAACAGTTCAAGCTTTGTATGCTCCAAAAACTCTTGCGGGTTCTCGCCCTCTGTCAGATGCTCAATCGTATTGCGCAACCAGGCATAAGCCCGGCTTTCCTTTTCCAGCCGCTTCATATCGCCGGAAATCTCATCTTTATACAAGGCGTGGGCCGCAATCCCCAACTCAGCGATAGAATTCATGTCATGGGTGCGGATTTGCAGTTCCACCCGCTCCCGCTCCGGCCCAACAATCGTGGTGTGAATCGACCGATAGTCGTTTTGTTTGGGCGTGGAAATATAGTCTTTAAACCGACCCGGCACGACGGACCAGGTTTGGTGCACGACGCCCAGAGTTTTGTAGCACATGTCGACGCTTTCAACGATCACGCGAAAGCCGATAATATCCGATAATTGTTCAAGGCTGATGGACTTGCGCTCCATCTTTTTAAACACAGAAAATGGCGCTTTGAGGCGTGATGATACGTCGGCGATGATCCCCGCATCAACAAAGCGCTGGGCCAGTTCCATGCGAATTTCATCGACAACCGCGCGATTGTCCTTCGCATATGCGTCCAAATGATTGCGAATGACTTGATATTGCTCTGGATGCAACGTCTGAAACGATAGGTCTTCCAGTTCCGAGCGCATGTCTTGCATGCCCATGCGGCCCGCCAAGGGCGCATATATTTCCATGGTCTCTTGGGCGATGCGCTTCTTTTTGTGCTCAGGCACAAAACCCAAAGTTCGCATATTGTGCAAACGATCCGCCAGTTTCACCAGCAACACGCGCACATCTTCAGAGATAGCGAGCAACAATTTGCGCAGGTTTTCCGCCTGTGCTTCTTCGCGCGAACCAAGGTTAAGTCGTTCGATTTTGGTGAGGCCATCAACAATGGCGCCGATCTCGTGGCCGAAAAGCTGATCAATTTCGGCGCGGGTCGCGTCTGTATCTTCAATGGTGTCGTGTAAAAGCGCCACGGCAATGGTGGCATCGTCGAGATGCAACTCGGTGAGAATCGCAGCAACTTCAAGCGGATGCGCAAAATAAGGATCGCCTGATGCACGGGTTTGGCGACCATGCTTTTGCATGGCGTAAACATAGGCTTTGTTGAGCAGGGCTTCATCCGCGTTTGGATTATAAGCCTGCACCAGCTCAACAAGTTCATATTGGCGCATCATGGGCGGAAATGCTGCTCCGATTGGCGTTCAAAAAAGTGTGTAGAATCACAAAAAAGGCGCCGATCAAGGCGCCCTTCCATTATCGTGCAGCTCATCAAAAGATGCAAGATTAATCGTCCCGGCGATCTGGGGGCGAAAGGCCCTCAATGCCGCGCAGCAAGTCTTCTTCACTCATTGTGTCGAACACCATGCCTTCATCATCGCCGCCGCCTTGGCTTTCGATCATGGGCGCTGTTTCTGCTTCAGGCTCATCCACTTCCACATATTTTTGCAGTGAGTGGATCAAATCTTCTTTAAGATCGCCTGGTGAGATAGTGCCATCACCGATTTCACGCAAAGAGACAACAGGGTTTTTGTCATTGTCGCGATCAACAGTGATTGGGGCCCCTGATGAAATAAGCCGGGCACGATGTGCCGAAAGCAAAACAAGCTCGAATCGATTAGGGATTTTTTCGATGCAATCTTCAACGGTAACGCGCGCCAAAGCAAATCTCCGCAAATTTGGGTAATCAGTGGGGTGATCTACACCAATGAGCTACAGTTTACAACCCAGTAAATGAATTAACATTGTTTCATATAATTGAATCGACATATTCACCAATTATGATTTATGACTACGTTAAGTACTGAGGTCACCTCTTGGACAAGGGTGGCCTTTTTGCCGTGTGTTACCAATTGCGTTCATGTGGCAAAGTGCTTATGGACTAGTAATGTTTTATCAAACGAATGCAGGTATATTATCCTGATAAGCAGAGTAAGGCTATTGTTTAATGTTTGATCCTCGCGAAAAGGTTATCCTGATAATGGATGGAGCAAACCTTTATGCCACAGCAAAGGCATTGGGCGCCGAATTGGACTATCGGCGTATGCTTGCAGAATTCCAGAGTCAGGCCTATTTGTTACGCGCCTATTATTATACGGCACTGGTGGAAGATCAGGAATACTCCTCGATCCGCCCCCTCATCGACTGGCTAGATTACAATGGTTACACCGTTGTGACAAAACCAGCAAAAGAATACACCGATGCTCAAGGTCGGCGTAAAATCAAAGGTAATATGGATATTGAGATTACCATTGATGCGCTCGACATGGCAGATAATTACGACCATTTGGTCCTATTTTCAGGCGATGGTGATTTCACCGCGCTCGTTGCCGCGCTACAGCGCAAAGGCAAAAAGGTGACTGTGGTTTCCACAAAAGCAACCTCAACCCCGATGATTTCGGACGATCTTCGGCGGCAGGCGGACTATTTTATGGACATCGCAGATTTGGCTAAATCAGTAGGCCGCGACACCTAATTCGCGGCAGCTTTTGTGCCAATTTGATTTGATGAGGTTTGATTTTGGCTGCGCTTGACCCGGCTGCAAATTGTGGACGATGTCCGCGGCTAAAATCCTACCGCCTAGATTCTAAGCGTAATTTCCCGACGTTTTTTAACGCGCCAGTCCCGAATTGGGCCTCGCCGCAACCTAGGGTTATGATTGTAGGTATGGCGCCGGGCATGAAGGGCGCCAATCGCACAGGCCGACCCTTTACCGGCGATTTTGCGGGCGACCTTTTGTTTGACACCCTGATCCAGCATGGTTTTGCAAATGGCGCTTACGGCAATTCAGCGGATGATGGATTGACGCTGAATGAATGCGCCATCATCAATGTGGTGCGCTGTGTGCCGCCGCAAAACAAACCCACCGCCAGCGAAGTCAACAATTGCCGCCGCTATCTGGAGGCGACATTGAAGCATTATCGCAACGATGTTGAAGTGTTTGTGACACTGGGCAGCATCGCCCATAATTCATTTTTGGGCTGTTTTGATGTGCGCAAAAAGGACTTCAAATTCGGACATGGCGCAATGTTTGAATTGCCCAGCGGCCAGACCTTGCTGTCCAGCTATCATTGTTCACGCTATAATGTGAACACCAACGTGCTCACACCGAAAATGTTTGGTGATATTTTTTCCCGCGTGCGCGAAATATTAAGCGAATAGAATCGCTTAGCCCAAGTCTTTCAACAAACGATTCTTCTGGCGAGACCAATCGCGCTTTTGCTCTGTCGCGCGTTTATCGTGCTGCTTTTTACCCTTGGCAATGCCAATCAGCAGCTTAGCGATCCCGCGGTCGTTGAAATAGAGTTTGAGCGGCACAATCGTTTGCCCCTCCTTTTCAACAGCGCTCATCAAGCGACTCATTTCGCGCTTTTTCAACAGCAATTTGCGGCGGCGCCGCTCGTTGTGATTAAAGCGGTTCGCTTGCAAATATTCAGGGATATGCGAGTTGATCAGCCAAATTTCGCCGCCCTCAGGCGTGGCGTAACTCTCGGTGATTTGCGCTTTGCCGTTGCGCAGGCTCTTCACCTCAGTGCCTTCCAGCACGAGCCCAGCTTCCATTGTGTCCAAAATTTCATAGTCGAAGCGGGCGCGGCGGTTTTCCGCCACGAGCCCTGTGCTTTTCAATGAATTTTTCTTTTTGGGTGCCATGAATTAGTTGATCAACCCGGCGTGAATAAGCGCTTCATCCACGGCCAATTTGGTTTGCGGCGAAATCGGCACCAATGGCATGCGCGTATCCGCCTTGCACAATCCCAAACGCTCTGCCGCATATTTGACGGGCACAGGGTTTGGATCCAGGAACAAGGCGCGGTGCAATGGTGCGAGACGGTCTTGAACGGCCATCGCTGCTTCATAATTGCCATCCAACGTGGCTTGCTGCAATTCAGCACACAAGCGCGGTGCAATATTTGACGTCACAGAAATGCACCCTACGCCGCCATGGGCGTTAAAGCCGAGCGCGGAGATGTCTTCACCGGACAATTGGATAAATTCCTTGCCTAGAACATGGCGCTGTTGCGACACACGTGCCATATCGGCCGTAGCGTCTTTCACACCCACGATATTAGGGCACTCATCGACCAGGCGCTTCATGGTGTCGACATTGATGTCCACGATCGAACGGCCTGGGATATTGTACAGAATAATCGGCAGTTCAGTGGATTTTGCGATCGCGCTGAAATGGGCAAACAAGCCTTCTTGGTTGGGCTTATTGTAGTATGGCGATACAGACAAAATCGCGTCAGCACCGGCATCTTCTGCAAATTCAGCAAAACCAATAGCTTCTCGTGTGGAGTTGGACCCAGCGCCGGCGATAACCGGCACCCGTTTGTTTGCCGCCTCGACACAAATCTTGATGATCCGTTTATGCTCTTCATGGCTTACGGTTGGTGATTCACCAGTGGTGCCAACGGGCACCAATCCAGATGTGCCTTCATTGATCTGCCATTCGATAAAGCTTCTAAACGCGGCTTCATCGACTTCGCCATTATTGAACGGCGTGATCAATGCAGTAATTGAGGCGCGAAACATCCCTTCACTTCCTTTTTTCGTTTTGTTCGTTGGCATGTTGACACCATGTTGGCGCAAAAAGGTCAAACTTTTTCCGCGTTTTTAGCGCAGAAAGACCCGAGTTGCCCATCATAATGAGCTGAAAAGATGGCAACAAGCCCAGTTTTTCCGATTGGATAAATCAATTTGATTAAAAATATATCTAAACCAATCCTTCACCTTAATTGGTTAGATTCTGTTTATGGGTCCGGCAGCCCGAACATGCCGTCAAAAATTGTATTGCGTAATTTGACAGGTTTAAAAATGCTTTCTCAAAGCACGAATTCTATTCGCCAGTATTTCGCGCCCCGTCGCGCCGCTTTTAAAGCGCTGTTGATGTGCTCTGCCTTGTTTTTGAGCGCGGGCCATTCCGCGCAGGCACAAGTGCAGATTGATCCGGTGACAACAAGCTCCACGGGCGGTGCGGGCAGTGTCATCATGCAGGGCGCAACAGGCAGCCAACAGTTTCAAAATGCGCTGGCCGCCTTGCGCGACAGCAAATATGCTGAGGCTTATAACGCAGCCCGCGGGCTTTCCAACAATGTAGAGCGCCGCGCCATTCAATGGGCGGCCATCTATTTTGGCAAAGACGATATTGATCACAATACGATTTTGCGCTTTCAGGCAGATGCCCCCCACTTTGCCAGCACCAGCACTTATAAAACGCGGCTAGAGCAATCTATGCTCAAGCGCGACCTGCCTTATAACGAAGTCATACAGCTTCTGGGCGGCCAGATGCCCAATTTGGTGAATGCGCAAATCGCGCTGGCGGATGCCTATGTGCAAGATGGCCAGGTTGCCCGGGCCGGACGCATCATCAAGCATGTATGGATCAATAATTTCCTTGATAGCAGCACTGAGCAAGACCTTTATCAACGCTATCGCGGCCAATTGACCAATGCGGACCATTGGGCCCGTGCCACCCGCCTGCTGATGCATGATCGTGCACGCGCTGTTGAGCGGATCTTCAATGAATATTCTCCGGCGCAGCAAAGCCTTTTGCGCGCGGTGATCGCCGTGGCCCGCAAGGACAAGCAGGCCCAAAGCCTGCTGGATCGTGTTGACCCCAATTATCGCAACCACAATCTGTTTCATTGGGCAAACGCTGAGTGGGCGCAATTGCGCGGCTCAGATGCTGGTGCTGTCGCGCACTTGAACCGCGCCGCGGGTGAACTGCCAGAAAGCCATTTGTGGTGGTACAAACGCCGCTATCTCGCACGTGAATTGCTTGAAGCGGGCGACAAGAAGAACGCCTATTTGGCAGCAGCCGGCTATACAAACGGGCCAGAGGGCCGTGTTGTTGACGCACAGTTCCATGCGGGCTGGATTGCCTTGCGCTTTTTGGGTGATGCCGCGACCGCAGCGCAGCATTTCGAGAAAATGGCTGCCCTTTCGACACTTCCCTCTTCGGTCAGCGAATCTCATTATTGGTGGGGACGCGCGCACGAAGCCATGGGCCAAATCGAAGCTGCCCGGGTAAAATATCAAAAAGCCGCCCGGCATGACGACTATTATTATGGTCAATTGGCCTCGCACAAATTGAACGTGAAAAACCTTCAGTTGACGCCCTTGCCCGCATGGCAGAATAGCGAAGCAGGGTTCAATAAGCGCGAGCTGGTTCAGGCCATTCGCCTGTTTGAAGGCAACAAAACCTTTGGCTTTGCCCGTCCCTTGATGCGACGCTTGATCTATCAGGTAAAGTCGCCGGGTGAGATGTTGCTCACGGCACGGTTGGCGCAGGACATTGAGGCGCATGATCTGGCCATTCTGATGGCCAGCATTTCGAGCAATCGCGGCGTTGATCTGGACCTCTTCCAGTTCCCGAAAGACGGATTGCCGAGCCAGAAATTGGCAGCGATTGATGCAGCCGCCATTTATGCTGTCGCGCGGCAGGAAAGCCGCTTTGATCGCACGGCGCAATCCCACTCGGGTGCGCTTGGCTTGATGCAATTGATGCCGGGCACTGCCAAGGAAACGGCGGGTAAATTGGGCCTAAGCTATTCGAAGTCACGCCTTACGAGCGATCCATCCTATAACGCGCTGTTGGGCTCAACCTATTTGAAAGCACAGCTTGAGCGCTATGATGGCTCCTTGGTATTGGCCGCTGCGGCCTATAATGCCGGGGCAGGCAATGTGAACAAATGGCTTAAGCGTTTCGGCGATCCGCGCTCGGGCAAGATTGACGTTGTTGATTGGATCGAGCTGATCCCGTTCACCGAAACACGCGGTTATGTGCAAAAGGTGCTCGCCAATTATCAGGTCTATCGGGTGCGCTTGGGCGACAGCCGTCTTCGCTTGGCCAACTATTTGATGAAAATCGACTAATTGGGTTCGATCTTGCATCTATTGCGGGGCAAAAAAAGCTGATATATCCAGATTATGGATCAAGTTAGCGCGTCAGAGCAGATCGAGGAGCAACCGGTGCAGCATCTCACATGTGGGGATGGTGCACGCCAGATTGCCTATCGCATGCAAGGTGAATTTGATGACCCGCAAAAGCTTCCCATCATTTGCCTTGCTGGTTATCAGCGCAATATGGAAGATTTTGCTGCCTTTGCTGAAAAGTTTTCCAGCTACGCCAAACGCGATTGGCCCATCATTCGCATTGATCTGATCGGCCGTGGCAGTGCGCGCAAAGAACGCAATGATCGCGCCTATTCCACATTGCACGATGCTGCTGACATGGCTGAATTTTGCCGCGCCAAGGGCATCGAAGACGCGATTTGGTTTGGGCAAGGCCATGGGGGCCAAGTAATCATGGCCCTCGCCGCGCAACACCCAACGATCATTTCCGGCGCCATCCTTTGCGATTCAGGCCCTATCATCAATGCCCGTGGCTTGGTGCGGCTGCGCAATAATCTTGATTATCTCAGCAAAATCCGCGGCAAAAATGCGGTGCGCGATTCACTGCGACGCATTTTGAGGGTCGATTATCCCAATCTTGGAGATGGGTTGTTGGATCAAATCGCGGCACGCACGCACACGACCAACGCCAAAGCACGGCTTGAACCGCAATTTGACATGCGACTGAACGAGCAGTTGAATGCATTTGACAATGATGATGTGCTGCAGGCGAACTGGAATCTATTCGACAGTTTGCGCAATATCCCCTTATTGCTCTTGCGCACGCAGCATACAGATCTTTTGCGTACAGAGGTATTTCAACTCATGTGCAAGAAGCGCCCCGATGCGCTCAATTATGAGATTATGGGCGAAGGCTTTCCGGCGTTGCTTGAGGGGGCCGATGAGCTTGGCGTAATCGCCGATTTTGCCTTACACACCTGCAAATGGCACAAAAAACGCGGCTAAAATGCCGCGTTCTTTTGTCATCAAGCCATTGTTTGCAAATTATTTTTTGGCTTTCGCCAATGCTTTGGCCTGCTTCACCCATTCTTCGCGGTCGATGCGTCCTTTGAATGACAATTCATTGTCCACCCAATTCACATCTTTGCGTTTCCATGCGGCGACCTGATCAAAATGATAAATGCCCTTCTCATTGAGAATACCTTCAATCTTGGGGCCAATCCCTTTGATGTTTTTCAGATCGTCCTTTTTCCCGTCGCGCGGTGCGGACAGCAGTTCAGGTTTATCATCGGCCTTTGATGTGGCAGCGGTTTTGGGCGCCGCCTTTGTCGCTGGTTTACGTGCAGCGGTTTTCTTGGCGGGTGCTTTCGCCGCAGGCTTCTTGGCAGCGGGTTTCGGTGCCGGTGCCTCTTTCGGCATTTCACTCACCGTTTCCGCTGGTGCCGCCTGTTTTGGCGCTGCAGCCTTTTCTTCGGTCTCGGCGCTGCTTGCGCTTGCCCGGCTGGATGGTGTCACATTCGGTGCCGGTTCGACGGCTTTCTCCGGACCTGCTGTCCATCGGCGCACATAATAGCCGATCAGGCAGCCCAGCAAGAAGAACGCCATCATCAACAAGATGATTTCAATGAGATGTGGTGTCATAATGCCCTCCCCGGATTATTCTTTGTTTTGTTCAACAGAAACGCTGAACCATCCGGTCAACAACCCGATAATCAACGCCAGACTAAAATATAGCCAATATTGTGAAATCAGAAATCCGATCGTTTGGAAAAACATCTGACCCTCCCTTTTTTCCGCAATCTACTCTAGCGGGGGTCGCACTGTAAACACAATGCGACGGTTTTGCGCTTTGCCCTGGCGCGTGTCGTTATCTGCAATCGGCAATGTTTCGCCAAATCCCAGTGCATAAAGCCGATCCGCCTCCACGCCCATTTCCACCAACTCGCTCACCACCGTTTCCGCACGCTGCACTGACAATGACAAATTGATCAAATCGTCACCGTCAGAGTCCGTATGCCCTTCAACCTCAACAACAGCCTCAGGACAATTTGCCAACTGGTCTGCAATTTTTGTCAGCACGGTGCGAGAACCATCCGTTATGCGCGCACTGCCGGATTGGAACAGGATCGCTTGATCAGCGATCAGTTTTTCAACATTCGCGTTGCACAATTTATGTGCTGGCGGCGTGTTAATCGTCACCCGCGCATTTGGCAGCGTGCCTAAAATCGCGGCCAATTGGTCGCGGGCGGCGAAGCTGGATACATCTGCGCCTACCGTCCACTCGCCGCCAATCAGGGCTGCATTGCCCGTCTCCGCTTGGCTTAGGGCTTGGGTGATCGTCAAGGCGTTGGCCAAGAAGCGTTCGGGCGCTCCATCGGCTTCGGCCACGTCGAGTTTGGCATCAGCGCCTGCACTCAATTCAAGGGTATAACGCGCCGCCGCATCAGGCACATCACCAGAAATGGTGATACCGCTATCTGCAGATTTTTCAATTGTCAGTTCAAAATCAGGCGCCGGCTCGATGGCCACCTCTGCATCTACCGTATCACTGGCGTCAGCAGGTGCAGCTTCCTCAGCTGCCTTCTCATCCTGTTCCGCGTTCATCTCTGTCGCTGGTTCAGACTCTGTCTCAGATGTGGCGTCTTTTTCAGCGTCAGTGCCCGCAATTGCAGGTTCAGTTTCGCTTGGTTGATCCGCCTCGGTCGCCTCTTCCGCAGTTTCAGGTGTGTCTGCCTGGTCGGCAGGTTCTTCATCTACAGGCTCAGCAGACTCGCTGGACACTTCGTCTTCACCCACAACAACATTTTCGGCCTCAGGCTCATCTGTTGCCTCAACGACATCAGATTCTTCCGAGGACGTATCTTGAGTCACCTCTGGGGCAGCTTCCTCAGTTGCTGGCTCTTCATTTTCAATCGGCTCTGCCACTGGTTCTTCCGCGGATTCCTCGACTTCAACAACTGGAACTGGCGGTGCCGTTATGGTGGTATACCAGGGCCCCAATGACGATCCGTCCAGAATGAGCTCCACTGCGGACAATACAGCCTGATCGGGCGCTTCGCCTGAGATGCTCCATTGACCGCCTGCATGAATAACTTCGCCTTCATTGAGCATGCTGAGTGCATCTACGCCCAATTCAATCATGCGGTGAAACGCTTCACGCTCTGGCAGCACATTGCCGTTAGAAACAGGTAGGTTAGACGTTTGCTCCCAGAAGGTTTGATCTTCCAGATATCCGGACCAATCCCAAGTACCATCGGCTGACTTGCTGATTTGCAGCAACAAATCTTCCACCTGCGGTACAATTTGCACATCAACCAAAAATGCATCGCTTTGCGGCGCCAACACATCCAAGATATTAGCCAACTTCTCGTCAGAAGACGCACGGCCAATTAGCGCCCACTGGCCATCAACCAGGCTCAATCGTCCGGCATCCAGCAATTCAAGGGCGTTAAGACCAATGTTTACGCGCCCGGTGAAGCCTTCTGGTGCGCCTGCACCCCGCTGGATTTGAGCGCGCCAACCAAATCGATCGGCCCACTGATCGATAAGATCTTGCGTTGGCGCATATCCGGCGGCGTTGAACTCATCATCAAGCGTTTTCTCGGCTGAAAACAGATAGGGCGAAACCAGTTTTTCCGGCGATGAGATGTTTATTGTCCAACCGTCCCCAAGGCCCGCATTTTCGATTTGCGCCATCAATGCTGATTTGGCGTCAAATGTTGCTGCCTCTCCGCTAATCGTCCACTTCACGCCGTCTAAACGGAATACGCCTGATTCGAGACCGGTCAAAATTGAGTTGCCCAGCGCTACAAACTCTTCAAATTGTTCCGGCGCACCGCGTGCCACATCCAGATCAAGTTCGCCCTGGTCTGCCAGATTGATCAGCATCTCTTCATTTGGCACATAGCCCTCGAAGGTGCGCGTTCCATCGGCAGATTTTACGGCTTCAAATCGATAAGGATTTTGAACTGGCGGCGGCAATTGCGCTACTTCAAGGCCGAGTTCGTCAGGTTGAATCTCTTCATTAGAAAAAAGCTGCAGGATATTGTTTTTGTTCACAAGATCGCGTGCGACAATATCGGCCTTCCAACCGCTTTGACCGTGAACGGCCTCACCGGAAGCCGCAAGGTCAATCGTTTTTGCTGCGAGCGTCACGAGCGTGTCAAATCTTTCGGGCGCTCCGGCGGCCAACAAGGTGGTGTCTTCCGTTGAGGTGTCCAAAATTGTGTAGATTGTTTGACGCAGGCGGCTATCCGGCAAATATCCGGCCATTTCCAACGCACCGTCGCTCGATTTACTCAACGACCACTCATAGGGTTCAACCACGGCCAGGGCCAGATTGGCCATATCGATGGTCAATCCGTTTGGTGGGCTTGCAGCAAGCTCCAACAATTCGACATAGGCACGAGGTGTTTTCGCTTGGCCGGAAACATTCAACTGGTCGCCCACAAGTGACAATGACCAATTCTCTCCCAACAAGCCTCGCCCGTTCTCCATCCAAGTGGTGATTTGTTCGAAGTTTTCCGGCGCCCCATTGGCTGCCCGCGTTGCATTTTCATCAATATCTACAAAAAAGGCTTTGTTTTCCGCATCTTGCGGCACAAACCCAACGGCACTCACCACACCGTTTTGATCCGTTAGCGTCAAGGTGAACGGCTCAATTGTCGGCAACGGCAAATCGATCTCGACATTTGGTCGTTGCAGCTGCGCAAGTGCGGACTGCGCGCTATCATAAGCGGCAAAGTCTTGCGCTGCGCCGGCCAACCGGACTGACTCTGCGGAAAGCGAAAATTCACCTTGCTGCAATACATCGAGCTGCTCAACCAAAATTAGGCTGTCGCCCCCGAAACCATCGGGAGCGCCAGACGCTATGAGGAGCTGAGACACGTCTGCCCCTGTCTGTTCCAGTTGGTCGCGAATGTCTGGCGTTGGGACAAAACCGCTCAGCACAGGACCTGTCTTCCCAAAAGTGCCGCGCAGCACATAGTCTTCTTCGAACGGAGCAATGATCTCGGCAGTTCCCCGCTTCAGCTTATCTGGGAAACCGGCATTGGCGATAAGATCAAGATCACGATAAGATTGGTGATCCTTGGCGCGACCGGAAAAGGAAACCTTTAGGCCTGTCGCAGAAATCTCACCCTGATCAAAATGGTTGAGCAAGCGCGTGCTGTATGTCAGCACATCGCGCCAATCATTTGCGCTTGGTCCGCCTGACGCAAGCGTAAACTCGGTTTTGACTGCACTGTCCAGCTGGACTTCAAACTCGGCTTGAACCTTGGCACTTGGCATATGGCCGACAATTGTTATGTCGCCATCTTCCATACGCGCCTCAAATTCAAATGGGTCGGCGATCGGAGCGACTTCAACATTGTTGGTAATGGACGCCACCTCTGGCATCGCTTCCAATCCATTGATCAGTCGGTCGAGTTCCGCTTTATCGGTCGTCACTCCGTTTAGCGTCACATCGCGGCCTTCAATCTGGATATCGGCCCATGCGGCAACCGGTAGATTTGGATTTTTGAGCAGTAGCTGCTCCAAGCTGTTTTCCAGAACATTCTGGTTTTGCCCCACTGCAAGCATGCCGCCGCCAAACGCAACGAACGCCCCCACAACCAAAACACCAATCCACTTCACAGCAATTCCCCGCAACTTTAATCCACTGATCACGCTCAGCTGACGGAAATCGAGTATCCGCGCAGCCCTTCCCGCGCCGAAGTGTACTGGTTCTTATTGAAATCACCAGTCATAATTCAATGATTTAACGGGAATATTATCAAAAAAGCGCACAAAAAAAGGCCCGGCAAACGCCGGGCCTTCCAAATCGATAAAGTCTAAAAGACTTATTCGAATGATTTTGAGAATGAAGTAGAAACTTCAACAACTGAGTTGCTGTCGAACTGAACGCCAACACCAGCTTCAAAGTCACCACCTGGAGCCCAATCAAGATCAGCATTGAACACTGTCAAGCTTGACTCGTCGAAGTTAACTTTAGCGGTCAAATCGAGGTTGTCAGACACTGCGAATACGCCTTGTGCAGCAATATCCCAGTCGCTATTGTCATCCCAACGGCCTGCAACTGCGATAGTTACAGCATCGTTAACTTCAGCTTCGCCTGAAATCGCGCCTTCCCAAGCATTGCCTGAGAAGAACTCAACGCCAGCTGCCAATGTGAACATATCGAATGCAGCTTTACCAGTCACCAAAGCGGCCCAGTTGCTTGCTTCGTCAGTGCTGAATGCAGCGCGGAATGCCATTTCGTCAACATTGAATGTTGCGCCAGCGTGGAAGTCCCACAAGCTTGTGCCAGAAAGGATATCATCATAGATGAAACCCATGTGCGCTGTGCCCCAGTCCTGATCAACACCAACACCCGCTACCAAAGATGCATTGTTGCTTGTCTCAAGATTTTCTAGACCCAGAGCAACATCAACACCATTGCCGAGGTCAGAAGTGATTTGCATCACGTGACCACCTGTCGCGCCAGGAGTAGGAGCAAAGATACCCTCGTCGTCACCATCGATAACGTCAAGTGAGAACAAAGCTGTGTAAGTTTCGTCGTCGCCATCTTTCAAAACTGAACCTTTTTGGCCAGCCATGATAACCGTTTGATCGCCGATTGAAACATATGCTTCGTCGATAAGAACATGTGAAGAAGTAGATGTGCCATCTTCATCAATCAAAGTCACAACTGCTTTAGCAGGACCGAAGTCGCTGTCAGCAGTTGCTTCCATTGTGAATTCCCAACCGAATTCGCTCGTTGTTGCTTCATCGCCAACTTCGCCAGTAACACCGTTACCATTGTCATCGTTAGTGTAGTCCCAATCGTAAGAAACTTCACCAGAGAACTTCAAGCAATTGCTTTCAGAAGAAACAACCAAGCCAGTGATGTTCAACAATGAACATGTGTCCAAAGCTACGCCGATTGGATCAGCTGCCATTGCGCCTGAAGAAAGTGCAACTGCTGCTGCAGAACCGAGAAATAGGCTCTTAATTTTCATAGTACTGACCTCCAAAATCAGTTTGTTTTTCATTTTGCCGGTTTTTCCGGCTGTTTGTCGAAACGCGACCACACTTTATAAGCGGTGTGTTTGACGTCGCATTCGCGACCGACAAACGATTCCATGCATGGATTCGCAAGACACAAACTACCCATGAAAGGAAAACATACAAGTTAAGAATTCAAATTTTGGCGTGTGAAACGACTGTTCTGAGACGCATGTTGCATTTTGGACACATTTTCGGCATCTGGCCGTCAAATTTGCGACAAAATGGGCAGTTTTGACCCTGCTGGTGGTGTTATCCCGTTGAGGAAATTAAGGTTTTCTTAATTAATGTTATCGCTTTCCGTTCTCGTTCGGGGCCCCTTTGCGTCAATTTCATCGAGCTATACTTCATCTTAAACTCACGTGCTGCGCTTTTGGGCAGCAACAATACGAAGTCATTTCCCGCTCCACATGGCTTGCCGCGCTGTTGTTGCCTTGCCATACATTGCAAGTCGTGTGTTTACCCAGCGTGCCGTTAGGGATCGGTACGATTGTAAAATGGAGCCCTATATATGTCCCCTTCAATTTTTGATGATTTTCGTTTGGATGGAAAACGCGCCTTGATCACAGGCGGCAGCCGCGGGCTTGGGCGTGAGATCGCTTTGGCCTATGCCGATGCAGGTGCACAGATTGTGTTGGTGGGGCGCGGCGAAGATAGTTTGAAAGACACCGCAAAGGATATTGAGGCGAAAGGCGCTACGGCACATTTTATTATTGCGGACGTAACTGTGCCGAGCGAATGCAAGCGGGCGGCAAAAGAGGCCCTCGCCCTGCCTGGCGGCATTGATATTCTGGTGAATAATGTTGGCGGCCGCAAACCAAACACTCAGATCGAGGCAACCAGCGATGAAGATTGGCGCGAAGGTTTTGCGCTGAATGTCGACCATTGCTTTTTAATGACCCGCTTGATTGGCGAAGCCATGATTGCGCGCGGCCAAGGCGGCCGCATCGTCAATATGGGCTCCATCTCCGGCATGATCATCAACCAGGGCGTGGCCGGGCGCCATTATGAAGCGGGCAAAGCAGCCATTATCCACTTTACCAAGGCGCTGGCAGTGGACTGGGCGCCGCACAATATTAACGCGAACTGCATCAGCCCAGGCTTGTTTATGACCGAGCCCAATCAGGCTTGGACCGAAAAGGCGCCAGAAGCGATTGAAAAATTTGTCGCCTGCACTCCGATGGGCCGCGCGGGCAATCCGCGTGAAATCGCAGGATTGGCACTCTATCTCGCGTCGCCAGCGTCTAGCTATGTCACCGGATCAAACTTTGTGATTGATGGTGGCTATACCTCTTGGTAACTGCAACTCGCATGGAGTTGCCACGGTGCGGGCTTTGCTGCCCGCACCTGCATTGCCATAACGCGTCGCATATAGGCGGCTCATAAGGTGAGTCGTTTTTAGGCTTCAAGCCTTTGATTTAAAACATTTTTATATCAATTTCACTGGTAAACTTTAGACCTGTTCTAAACAGGAAAAAATTTTCTGAAATTCTCCGTTTTAGCAGACTTCCCCGCCACGAAATCAGGCAAAATCCTCAGAAAAAGATTCAGAATCACACATTAAACTATTGTATTAAAAAGATTTTTTCTGGCGCTTCGTTTCAAAAAATTCGGAAAATCTTTGCAGAATTTAACTGGACTTCTCAACTCCAGTTAATATTGCGCCTTGATCCTATATATGATTATTGAACTCCAGTTAATCTGAAGAACGATAACGAGGATCAAAATGCCCCTCAAAAAGCCTGCGGCAAAGAAGCAACTAACAGAATTGTTGGGGCCAATTAATCGCGATGAGAGTGCTTTTGCCCCTCGTTTTTCATTGCAACACCAAGCCGGCAACGCGCAAAATATTGCCGCGATCACGTCAGCCCAGCTGCCTCACTATTTTCAGTTGGCGACAGCCAAGTATGAGAATGCAGATCAAAAGATGGGCGCTGCTTTTTGCCTTGGGCGCTTATCATGGGCCCTGCTGCGGCCGCTCGCAGGTTATGCGGTGAACGATTTTTGGTATGCCGGTGCGGACCTGGCTGCGTTCGAAATGTCGCTGCGCGAGGTGTCCTGGCAAAAACAAGGGCAAAGCGGTGTTTTCCAGGCGATTGATATTGCATTGGATGCCGACAAGGCAGATTGGCGACACGGGGCCGCAAATCCTGAAACAATAGCCGATTTTGCCAACCGGATTGAGGCCTTGTTTGCCCCATTGGTGGACATGCACCACGAGGTTTCGGGATTGGCCAAACCTGCGCTTTGGCGCTTGGTGGGCGACAGCTTGGCCACCAGTTTTCTCACTCAGGGCGAAAATTTCGGCCGTATAAAACACGCCATTGGCATTGCAGAGCACATGCTGCATCGCAAAGGCAGCAAGCTGTTTTCCAAACAATCAGGCTTTATTGAAATCAAACTGCCGGAACGTCCGGAGATCTCAGAATGGTTCCGCAAACGCGGCGGGTGCTGCCGCTACTACACAGCAGATGGCGGCGAATACTGCTCCACCTGCGTGTTGCGCGATGAGAACAGCATGATTGAACGGCTGCAAAACCATTTGCGCACGAAACATCTGAGCGAAGAAGCCGCCTAACTCTATCTCACAAAGGTCGCACAAAAAGATCCGCGCATAGCGGACGAAAGGAAAATAATGAACAAAACACTTTTGACTTTGGTGGCCTGTTTTGCCTTGGCCAACCCGGCCCTGGCGGCGGAAACACGCCAGTTTACCGATGCGACCGGAAAAACTGTTGAGGTGCCCAGCGCGCCTGAACGCATCGTTGCGCTGCATGATTTATCGCTCACTGTGCCGTTGAACGAGCTGGGATTGAGTCCAGTTGGCGCGGTTGGGCGCACGGGGGCTGATGGCGCGCGCTATTTGCGTGGGGCAAAAACGCTAACAGGGATCGACTTCGACAATTCGGACATTGTGGATGTGGGCGGTTTTCCGGCTGATCTGGAGGTGGTCGCAAGCCTAAATCCTGATCTTATCTTGATGATGCACTTCAACACGACCGACCGCACGCAACTTGAGGCCGTCGCCCCCACCATCATGCTGGAAGACAATATGCGGGGCGAATTTGTGGTGTTTGATCAGTTGGCTGCACTCACAGGCACTGAGGAGCGGCTCGACGTGCTTAAAACCCGCTATCAAGGGCAAGTGGCGCAAATTGAAAAGATGATCGACACGCAGGATATTTCAGTGTCGGTGTTTGGCCCCTCGCAAGACAAGCTTGTGGCGTGGCACACTTATGGCGCGCTGGGCAAAGTGCTGCGCGACGCCGGCTTTGGCGCACCAGAAATTGTGAACCAGATCGACGGCAGCGAGCGCGTCTATTTCTCTGGCGAGCAAATTGCTGCCTTTGATGCTGATTTTATCATCACCACTTACGATCACAATCGTGGCGAGAGCCCAAAATCCGTCATTGATGATCTAAACGCGATTGTTCCCGATTTCTGTCGTCATCTGACCGCCTGCCGCGAGGGGCGCATGATCTTCTTGCCACGCGAAGACGCAGTCACCCGCTCCTATGAAGCATTGGGGCAAATGTCTGCCGTCATTATGGGCGTGATCGGCGGCCAGGGTCACACCGCCATCGTCAGCGAATAGAGGGAAGATAAGATGATGTTTTCAAAAATGATTGCCACCGCCTGCCGCCGCGTCGCCCTAACCGCCAGTTTGGTCGCTGGTGTCGCGCTTGCAGCGCCTGCCGTGCAAGCACAAGGCGTCCGCCTTATGGTTGATGGAACAGGCACCGAAGTCGCTGTGCCCTCCAATCCGCAACGTATTGTGGCCTTGCACGACACCTCCTTGACTGTGGCACTGTTGGAATTGGGCATTGTGCCCGTTGGCAGCCATGGCCGCACGCGCGGCGACGCCGATCCTTATATACGCTCGGGTGCCCTGGTCACCGGCTATGATTTTGCCAATAGCAACATTGAATTTGTTGGCAACTTGCCTGCCGACATCGAACAGATCGCGGCAACCAAGCCTGATTTGATTTTAACCACCAGCTGGCAAACCGCCAATGTAGAACATTTGCGCGATATTGCCCCAACCTATGTGTTTGATATTGGCACCACGGATGATTTTGATATCTATGCCAAAATTGCCGAGGTGACCGGCGCCACTGATCGGTTGGAAAAGCTGGAAAACCGCTATCAACACCAATTGCAAACGCTGAATGATCTCACTGAAACGAGCGAGATCAATGTAAGCGTTATTCAAGGGCATGATGGCGAATTGCTGATCTGGAACACTTATGGATCGTTGGGCAAGGTGTTGCGCGATGCCGGCTTCACCTTCCCCAAAGTGGTCAATGATATTGAGGGCAATGGCCGCGTTGGCTTCTCCGGTGAATCCTATCCCGAATTTGACGGTGACTTTATCTTTGTCACCTATCGCCCAAGCCGTGGTGAATCGCCTGAAACCGCCCGTGCGGCACTTGAAGAGGTTCTGCCCAACTGGTGCGATGTGCTGCACGCCTGTCGCAACAATCAAGTGATTTATTTACCTCGCGAAATCGCCTCGTCCGCCACTTACGACTCGCTGTTTGCGCTCACTGAAATTGTGGGCAGCCATGTGGTGGGCCGTTCATTCACCCCATTTGAAAAGAGCGAATAGATGAAAAGACTGATTAAAACAGCCCTTGCCGCCACACTGGTTCTTGTGTCTGGCACATTTGCCATGGCGCAAAGCTTTCCACTCACCATCGAACATAAGTTCGGCACAACAAAAATTGAAGAAATGCCGGAGCGCGTCGCCTCAATTGATTATGCGGGTGCAGATGATTTGCTGGCACTGGGCATTCAGCCCGTCACCATCCGCTATTGGTATGGCGATTATGACAGTGTGGTCTGGCCTTGGGCCGCCCCGCTGCTCACCACCGAACCAACGATTTTGCGAGGCGACCTTGATTTTGAAGCGATTGCCGCCGCCCAGCCGGACGTGATCATTGGTCTTTGGTCTGGCATCACCGCAAAGGATTATGAGCGTTTGAGCCTGATTGCTCCCGTTGTAGCGGTGCCTGAAGGCGTGGGTGATTATGCCTTGCCGTGGGATGAGCGTGCCCTGATCGCCGCGCGAGCAGTCGGCAAAGCGGAACTGGGCCAACAAAAGGTCCAGAGCATTCGCGATCAATTGGCTCAGGTCAAAAATACACATCCTGAATGGCAAAACAAAACTGTTGCTGTGGCCACCGCCTGGGACGGCACACCAGGTGTCTATGCTTCCAACGATATTCGTCCGCTCCTGCTCAGCAATATGGGCTTGAGCACACCGCAAAAAATCGACGACGTGGTGGGCGACGCGTTTTGGACTGAGCTGTCCCCGGAGGCGCTTTCTCCACTCGATGTAGATGTGTTGATCTGGCTGTCGTCAACCGGCGATTTTGAACCGATTATGAATCTGGTCGCCCGCCCCTTCATGAGCGTGGTGAAGGAAGGTCGCGAAGTGTTCCTTGGTAAAGAAGTAACAGGCGCGTTTTCGCACGCCTCTCTTTTGAGCCTTCCCTACACGATCGACCGACTGGAAGCCGCCATTGAAGCCGCTTTGGATGGCGACCCCGCCACCAACGCAGATGATCGCAACTAGAAAAATTGGCGGGCGTCTCGTCCGCCATATTTAATGGAGACCGCGCATGGCCCAAACAGCAACCGAAATGTTTGAAACGAAAAAAGTCAAAGTGTTGCCGCTGGTGCAAAAGCTGGCATCAGAAAAAACCACTGCGATGCAGGTTCAAAACCTGACTGCGGGTTATGGCGGCTCTCCTATTCTTAAAAACGTCAATCTAGACGTGCCGGAAGGTGAAATCACCATTTTGGTCGGGCCGAACGGGTGTGGCAAATCCACTTTGCTCAAGACCATGGCGCGTATCCTTACGCCAAGCGAAGGCACCGTCACACTCAAGGGTCAAAATGTGCATCAGTTGCCCACGCGGCATGTGGCGCAACAAATGGCTTTGTTGGCGCAAGGGCCAATTGCGCCCGAAGGCCTGAAAGTTCGCGAGTTGGTGGCGCAAGGGCGGTTCCCTCATCAAAGTCTCTTGAAGCAATGGACAAAAGCGGACCGCGACGCTGTGGATTGGGCCATGGAGATCACCAATATTGCCCAGTTTGCAGAGCGTCCCATCGACGCGCTTTCGGGTGGCCAACGGCAACGCTGCTGGATTGCTATGTCGTTGGCACAGGAAACTGATTTGGTGTTGCTTGATGAACCCACCACCTTTTTAGATTTAAAGGTGCAAGTGGACGTGATGAACCTGCTAACGAAAACCGCCAAACAGGCCGGCAAAACCATGGTCATTGTGCTGCATGAATTGAACATCGCGGCGGCGTATGCCGATTATCTGGTGATGATGCGCGGCGGGGAAATTGTGGCAGATGGCCCTGTAAATGAGATTTTCACGCGCGACAATCTCAGGTCTGTTTTCGGCTTGAATGCCCGAGTCATATTTGACGCAGAAGCGGGTCGTCCCCTTTGCATGCCCAACCTGAACACCTAACCGGGACCTCACACCCTATGAATATCAAAAACATTGGCGAGCTGGGTCGTTTTAGCGGGATGGCTGTGGTCATCGCGTTGTTTTTTGCGTTGCATATTTCCATCGGCGCCAAAGCGATCCCTCTTGCCGATGTATTTACGGCCCTGATCGCGCGCGACGATACGATTTTTGATCATATTGTGGTGTGGGATTTGCGCATGCCACGGGCGGTGATCGCCATTGTTGTGGGCGCGGCGCTTGCGGTTTCCGGCGCATTGATGCAGGGCATCACCCGCAATCCGCTGGCCGATCCGGGCTTGTTGGGCCTTTTGGCAGGTGCATCCTTTGCTGTCGTTGTCGCGTTTGGCATTTGGGGCAGCGCCATCGTTCCGATTATGCCCCTTGTGGCAGCAGGCGGCGCCCTGGCAGCAACCGGGTTGGTACTTTGGATCGCCACAGCCGCGCCGGGCGGCGCGCGGCCACTGACGTTGATATTGGCTGGCGCGGCCATTTCCGCCTTTTTGGGCGCTGTGATTGCGGCGGTGCAATTGTTGGATCAGGAAAATTTCGACCAATTGCGGGTTTGGCTCACCGGGACCATTAGTGGCCATCGCATGTCCTATATGGGCTGGTGTTTGCCGTGGCTGGCTGTTGGCTTTGTAGCGGCGTTTGCCATGGCCCGGCAAATCACATCACTCGCCATGGGGGACGATGTGGCTGTGGGACTTGGCGTCAATGTGGTGCAGGTCAAGATTGTCAGTTTGATCGCCGTTGTTACCCTCACCGCATCCGCAGTCACTCTTTCCGGCCCGCTCGGCTTTATCGGCTTGGTGATCCCGCACGTGGTGCGTTTATTTGTGGGCACCGATTATCGCTTTATGGTGCCCTATTCCGCTTTGGTGGGCGCGGCCTATTTGTTGTTTGTCGACATTATCGCGCGCGTGGCACTGGCCCCCGTTGAAATCTCCACGGGGCTGGTCACCTCTTTGCTCGGCGCCCCGTTCTTTGTCTGGTTGGTGAGAGCTAAATTATGAAGCCTGACCTGATTGTTCGCTCACCAAGCCAAAGCCTTGCATTGCGCCTGCCCACACGCGCACTGTGGGCCCTGTTCGGCGTCTTGGTGGCGTTGGTCGCCATTGTTGGGCTGTCCTTGATGATGGGCAGCTACCCCCTATCCGCCAGTAAAGTTCTCCACATATTGTGGCAGCAACCATCTGACGAAACAGGCACCACCATTGTGTGGGAATTCAGGTTTCCACGCGCCTTGGTTTCGATCATGGTCGGGGCGCTTCTGGGCCTCTCCGGTGCCACCTTGCAAAACGTCACCCGCAATCCGCTGGCCGATCCATCGCTGGTTGGCGTCAGCCAGGGCGCTGGTTTCGCTGTGGTTGCACTCACCATACTGATGCCCGAACTGGGCTATCATTATCGGCCACTTTTCGCGTTTGGCGGCGCTTTGTTGGTGGCGGTTTTAATTCAGGTGCTGACCACGGGCCGCACTGGAAGCGCCACAATGCGTTTCATCCTCACTGGCGTGGGTGTTGCGGCGTTTATTTCCGCGGGCACCTCTGCCCTGCTCACCTATGGCGATATTGACCGAGCCATGGCGGCCCTGGGCTGGTTGGCCGGATCAGTTCACGCGTCAAATTGGCAAGATGTGTGGTTGACCACGAGTTGCTTGGTTATTTTGTTGCCCGCCTTAATGTGGGCCAGCCGCCCCATGGCAGCGATGCGCATGGGGCCGGAGGCTGCCACGGGCCTTGGGGTGCGGGTCGCATTTGCCCGGTTTGGCCTAATTACTTTGTCGGTGACGCTTGCGGCATTCGCAGTTGCTGCCGTCGGGCCGCTCGGCTTTGTCGGCCTGGTGGCACCGCATGTCACACGGCGTTTGACCCATTCCGGGGTCGGGCTGCATCTGCTCATCACGGCTGGGGTTGGCGGCTTACTGGTTGCCGTGGCTGACCTGTTCGGGCGCACCGCCTTTGCCCCCATTCAAATTCCCGCTGGGCTGGTCACCGCCATGATTGGCGTGCCGATTTTTGTGTGGCTCATTGTGCGGCAACAAGCCCAGTCGGAATTATAGATTATGGTCGGGCAAAATGGTGCCGCAGGCCTCGGCTGAAACCGGGGCTGAAAATGCTCATATGCGTTTCGCCCTCAACAATGTCCAAGCCGACATCAAGCCGCTCGGGTTTCTGCTGATTTAGCTTTTCAGCAAAGGCGGTCGCGTTGCTCACCATTTTGGCATTTGGATCTTGCGCCTCTTCCCCACTGCCAACGCTGAGGTGCAGCGATTTTGGCTGTTGGCTCCAATTCGCATTTTCCATTTGCTTCAGCACATATTTATCTGCCCACCAGACTGACGGACTGATGGCGATATACCGATCAAACAGGTCAGGTTCCTGCAACAGAGTGTCCAGCACAAACAGGCCGCCCAATGAAATGCCCGCAATGGTGCGATCTTGAGCATTCACATCGAAACTCTCGGCCAACCATGGCAGCAATTCGTCGCGGAGAAATTGGCGAAATTCAGCTGCCCCGCCGGTTTTGATGCTATCATCCCACTTGAAGGGTGGTGGCGCCGCACGCATCATGGCTTCATATGCCTCATCGCCGCAGGGTGTGAGGTCGCGGTGACGTATTTTATGGTGCTCGGCCTTTTCGCCGCGTCCACTCACCTCATAGCTGATGCCTACAACGCAAAGCGGCGGCGGACCGCCCGGTTCCATGGCCATTCCCCGCGCTAGCCCGGCAGCGGCGGAAAAACATTGGTTGCCATCGGGCACAATCAGCAAGCCCGGTTTCTGCCCGTCCGGTGCAGGCATGGTGGGCATGGCAATATCGACAAGAAAGATGCCGCCGACTTTCAGCGACTGGAAATGATAGCGTTCAGAACCCAGAACAGGTGTTGGTCCTATCAGTGTCGGATGCGGTGGAATTTTGGGCATAATGTCTCCTTTAAATTCACAGAGACAGGATGGGGAAAGATAGTTTTTGTTCAACTCTTGAACTGATGTTTGTTTGCGCTACATGTAGACATGCAGAGTTGGTCGCGCCCATTTTAAAGCACGCGCCGACACCTTCCCCGCCTAACACATTCTAATTGCTAGGCATTTCACCGCACATAAACGACCTAGATTTGCGTCCACTTCGCATCGTTCTCCGATGACTGGATCGCCGCATGAATAAATTTCATGCCAAAGAGCCCCTCTTCCAGCGTGGGCAACAGGCATGATTGCATGCGCCCATTGCGGATAATATCCGCCGCCTCACGATAGATCGTAGCAAAGCCTTCGAGGTAACCTTCGGGGTGCCCCGGCGGTACGCGTGTGATGTCACGCGATAGGTTGGACGTGCCATGCCCCCCTCGGGTTAGAAGCTGTTTTGGCGCATTGAGCGGCGAGAACCACAATTGATTTGGGTTTTCCTGCGCCCAGGTTAGCCCAGCATCTTCGCCGTAAATCTGAATGCGCAAGCTGTTCTCATTGCCCGGCGCGACTTGGGAGGCCCATAAATAGCCTTTTGCGCCATCGGGATAGCGCATCAACATGTGCGCATCGTCATCCACCAATCGCCCCTCAACAAAACTTGTGAGATCAGCAGCGACTTTTGTTGGGTGTTGCTCGGTAATAAAGTTGGCCAGCTGCAGGGCGTGGGTGCCAATGTCGGCGATGGCGCCGCCCTTGCCGGCGCGTTTTGGGTCTGCCCGCCACGTCGCCTGTTTATTGTCGGGGTCATTTATGGGAATACTCAGCCAATCTTGAACATATTCCACATTAATCCGCCGCAATGCGCCCAACGCGCCGCTTTGCACGAGATGGCGCGCTTCACGCACCATGGGATAGCCTGAATAATTGTGGGTGAGCACAAATTCCGCTTCGCTGTTTGCGGCAATGTCCTGCAATTGCTCTGCTTCGTCCAAGCTGGACGTCAATGGCTTATCGCAAATCACATTTATATTTTGTTCCAAGAAAGCCTTAGCCACGGGGAAATGCATATGATTGGGCGTCACAATTGAGACGGCATCGATGCCATCTTCGCGTGCCGCTTCTGCTTTCGCCATTTCCGAAAAATCGGTATAGGCCCGTTCTGGCGAGATGCCGAGCTGTGCGGCGGATTTACGCGCATTGTCAGGGTTAGACGACAATGCACCCGCCACCAGCTCGAACTCGTCATCAATGCGAGCGGCGATACGATGCACGGCGCCGATAAAGGCGCCTTGTCCGCCGCCAACCATGCCCAGCTTCAGTCGTTTATGCATCACTTGCTCCTAATCAATACCCAGCATGGCCTTCAATGCGCCTCGGTCGGTTTCACCGCCAGCAAAATCGTCAAAGGCTTTATCGGTTAGTCGGATCATGTGGTCAGAAATAAAGGGGGCCCCTTCGCGGGCACCATCTTCAGGATGCTTCAGGCAACACTCCCATTCCAGCACAGCCCAGCCGGTATAACCATGGGTGGCGAGGCGCGAGAAAATGCCACTGAAATCCACCTGCCCATCACCAAGGGAGCGGAAACGCCCGGCCCGGTTCAACCAAGGTTGGTAACCGGAATAAACGCCTTGCCGACCAGAGGGATTGAACTCGGCATCCTTTACATGGAAGGCGGTGATCCGCTCGTGATAAATATCGATAAAGTCAAGATAATCGAGCTGCTGCAGCAAAAAGTGCGATGGGTCATAATTAATGGTACAGCGCTTATGATCGTTCACCTTATCGAGGAACATCTCGAAGGTGATGCCATCAAACACATCTTCACCCGGGTGCAATTCAAAGCCGATATCCACACCTTGCTCGTCATAGGCGTCGAAGATCGGGTGCCAACGGCGGGCCAGTTCGGTGAATGCTTCATCGATCAAGCCATCCGGCCGCTGTGGCCAGGGATAAAGATAAGGAAAGGCCAGAGAACCGGTGAAGGACACGGTCACGTCCAACCCCAGATTGCGCGAGGCTTTGGCGGTTTTCACCACTTCGCCGGTGGCCCATTCCTGCCGTGCTTTGGGGTTGTTTTGCACCTCAGGCGGCACAAAGCCGTCATATTGCTTATCATAGGCTGGATGTACGGCCACCAACTGGCCCAGCATATGGGTGGACAGCTCGGTAATCTCTACGCCATTTTCGGCACAAAGGCCCATGATCTCGTCACAATAGGTTTGGGAACTCGCGGCCTTGTCCAAGTCGAACACGCGCTTATCCCAAGCCGGCACCTGCACGCCTTTATAGCCCAGGTCGCCTGCCCATTTTGAAATGGCATCCAGACTGTTAAAAGGCGCTTCATCGCCCAAGAATTGCGCCAGAAATATCCCCGGGCCTTTCATTGTGTTCGCCATTATGCAGCTCCCATGTCAATTGATCCTCTGCCGGGATCATAAGTAAATTCAGTAAAATCAGCGGTTTTGGCGCGGCCCGACATATCGAATGCGGCCATGCCAACATAGTTACCGGTAAAGGAGGCGTGCTCGCCGCGCCCGCCCTCATCGCTGAGCACCCAGGCGTCCAAAGAAGGGCCGATTTTTTGCCATTGGCCGCCTGCAGGACGCCAATAGAATTGCAAATGCTCAAATTCGGTGACGAGACCAAGCTCGATTTCGCCTGTATCAACGGGCAAATCCCCATCCAGCGGGAAACTCAAGCGGCATTCAGGCCAATCGCCGTTACAGCTCAAGATCGTCAGCACGCGCCCCTGCTCCGGGTCCTGGCTCATGGTCAGAAAATGGAATTTATGCCGGTTGTAATAGGAAATCAGGCCCGCATTCTGCTGATAGTCGTCCGGATCAAAGCGCATGGTAGTGGTGGCGTGGAACTGAAAATGCTCCTGCCGACGCGCAACCAAGGCCTGTTCAAACCAGCTACCCACACTCTCGCGCCCAAAAAGGCGCAAATAACCGTTGCCCACCTCAAAAAGTCGCTCGGGCTTGGGCGAGCGCAGCCATTGAAAATCGATCGGCAGACTGCCGTCAAAATGATAAGTGATCTTGGCATTTGGGTCCTGCGCACGCTCGGCCCACGGTGCCTCAATGGTTGGGTCCGGCAATTGGGTGCCGTTTGCCAGATAGAGCCAGCCATCATCGCGCCACTCGCATTTGGCGATACCAGTTTCTCGCCCCATGGGGCAGTTTTTTCGGTTGCTGGCGTGATGACGCTCAATCGGGCGGCCCATAAGGAATGTATGATAGAGCTCGCCATCGGGCGTTTCGACCAATTGGCCATGCCCGACACGCTGAATTTTTGACTCCGGATGATCCTTGGCGGTCATCACATGGGTCTGCGGATGCAGTTCATAGGGACCGGTAATGGTTTTTGATCGTGCCAAGGTCACCGCATGGTCATAACCGGTGCCACCTTCAGCGGTGGTCAAATAATAATAGCCGTCGCGCTTGAACAGATGTGGCGCTTCGGTCAGGCCATGGTCGCTGCCGCGGAAAATGTTGGTAATCTCGCCGACCAGCTTGCCCTTCTCGGGGTCAAATTCCTGTAGCACAATGCCATCAAAGGCTGCATTTTTCGGGTGTGCCCAAGGCACATCGCTGCGATGGTTCCATTTCATATTGGCGAACCATTTGCGCCCGTCATCATCGTGAAAAAGTGTGGGGTCAAAGCCGGATGAATTGGCATAGACAGGGTCCGACCATGGGCCCTCAATCGAAGGTGCGGTCACAATATAATTGTGGGCATCTTTGAAGTTGCCGTCCTGCCGTTTGACGTCAGTGTAAACCAGCCAAAACAGGCCATCGGCATAAGACAGGCATGGGGCCCAGATGCCGCAACTGTCCGGATTGCCGCGCATATCGAGCTGGCTCTCGCGCTCCAGCGGTCGTTTGACCAGCTGCCAATTCACCAGATCTTTTGAGTGAAATATCTGGACGCCGGGATACCATTCAAATGTTGACGTCGCGATGTAATAATCATCCCCCACCCGACAGAACGAGGGATCGGGGTTAAAGCCGGGGAGTATGGGGTTTTGTATGATGCTCATCGCGACGCCTCTTTATTTCGCCTTATGCCAACAAAGCTTTGGCCGCGTCGGGATCAAGCGCTTCTGGCCGCTCACAAGTTGTGGTCATGGCCACAAACTGCCCGGTCTCACCGGAGCGCAGCACGCCCAGCATCACGTCCACCACATGCAGCGCCAAGTCCAGCGAGCAGCGATAATCGCGGCCGTTGATGATGGCATCTGCCATGTCAGCAAGCCCGACCGTGCGGTAATTGGCATTTTCATCTTCATTGGGCTTGGCAAATGGGTGCTCCCACATGGGGACAGGCTTGATGTCGCCGTCTGATTTGGCCATTTCCACTTCGCCGCCGAAGAAATTTGGATCTGGTACAAAAAGGCTGCCTTCAGCGCCGTAAATCTCCATATTGGCGTGGCGATGTGCCCACACGTCCCAGGAATTCGACATGGTGATGGTTGCGCCATTCTCAAATTCAAGCAGGGCGTGAATATTGGTCGGCGTATCCACCGGAATTTGCTCACCATTGCGTGCGCCATTGCCGATGGTGCGGGTTTCCGAGCCTTTGGTTGCCAAAGCGGCCACCCGCTTTACAGGCCCAATCATGTTCACCAGATTGGTGACATAATAGGGTGCGAGATCCAGCACGGGTCCACCGCCGGGCTGGAAAAAGAAGTCTGGATTGGGGTGCCAATCTTCCATACCATGGCTCATCACGTGGCATGACCCGGCAATCACCTTGCCGATCTCCCCTTCATCCACCAAATGGCGGGCCAACTGGTGTGCGCCCCCCATGAATGTATCTGGCGCGCTGCCGACATAAAGGTTATGCGCTTTTGCAATCTCCGCCAGTTTCATGCCTTCATCAACGCTCAGCACGAACGGCTTTTCAGAATAAGAATGCTTACCCGCTTCCAAGATTTTCTTGCTGACCTCAAAGTGAGCCGCCGGAATGGTGAGATTGACGATAATGTCTATATCATCAGCAGCCAACAATTCGTCGATGGTGAGGTCGCGCAAGCCAAATTCTGCCGCGCGGGCCGCGCTGGCCTCCGGGTTCAAGTCTGCGCAGGCGCGCATCTCGATGGATTTATAAAGCGGCGCCAAGCGCATGTAAGTCGTTGAAATATTGCCGCATCCGATGATGCCGACACCAAGTTTTTCAGCCATTTCACCCTCGCCTAAAGTTTGCGAATGTTGTTGATTGAGTTTTGAGCGAATGAAAACGCATCTGCCGGATTATCATGCTCAACACAGAAGATTTTTGTGTTGGATTTGGTGCGCACGGCGTCCAAGATCGCTTTCCAGTCAATCACGCCATCGCCCACATCGCACCAGCCATCTTGATCAGCGTTTTCACCTTCCGGCGCCCGATCTTTCACATGAATGGCTGTCATCCGATCGCCGTATTTTTCGATCCACTTGAGCGGGTCTTCGCCGCCAACATGGACCCAGGCAATATCGGCTTCCCAATCGATATCTGGTGCGCTTTCAAGGATAATGTCCATCGGCAATTGCCCATCGGCGAGTGCCTTGAATTCAAAGTCATGATTGTGCCAGCCAAAAGCAATATTATGCGCAGCAAGCTTTTCGTTTACGGCGGATAAGCGATGGGCAAATTTTTGCCAGCCCGCAGCATCGGCAGGCCGCTTGGCTTCATCCAGGAATGGGCTGAACACACGCTTCACATTAAATCTCTTGATCAATGCCAAGCACTGGTCGAAATCATCTTCAAGCTGTTCGATGCCAAAATGGGAGGAATCCATGCGCAGATTGCTGGATTTCAGCCATTTGGCCAGTTCGTCGGGCTGTTCAAATACGCCGCCATATCCTTCTACTTGCGCATAGCCATAGTTGGCCAATTCGGCAAACACTTCGCTCCAAGGCTGGAAATCGCGTGCACTATATAGTTGAAAACTCAAATCCATTTTCAAAAGTCCTTAAACTCGTTCTTCTGTTGTCTTATCAAAAATTGAAGCGAAGCGAGGATCTATCCCCACCAGCAAAGGATCGCCGGCGGCCACTTTGTATTGGCCATCAGTGCGGATACGGAAGTCGTACCCTTCAATTTTTGTCCAAATCAATGTGTCGGAGCCCATTGGCTCCACAATCTCGGCCACGGCCTCAACGGCCAATGGCATTTGACGTGCGGCCTCGCCGAGCACGACATGTTCGGGCCGATAGCCGAACCAAACGTCCCCATCTGTTGGGCCGTTCACAAAGTTATAGCCTGCCAGATCAAACTCCAGCTTTCCAAGGGCTATTTTGCCAGCGGATGTGGATCGTCCCTCGAAAAAGTTCATAGCTGGCGACCCGATAAAATCCGCCACATATTTGTTGGCGGGGCGGTTATAAATCTCGTCAGGTCCGGCCAATTGCTGCACAAGCCCGTCGCGCATAATGGCAATACGGTCGGCCAACGTCATGGCCTCCACCTGATCATGGGTCACATAGATCATGGTGTTGCCCAGCTTTTGGTGCAACCGCTTGATTTCAACCCGCAGTTCCGCCCGCAGTTTGGCATCCAAGTTCGACAATGGCTCGTCAAACAAGAACACGTCCACATCACGTACCAATGCACGGCCGATAGCCACCCGTTGGCGTTGTCCACCTGACAACGCGCCAGGTTTGCGGTGAAGCAAGGGTTCGATTTGCAAAATTTCGGCCGCGCGTGCCACCCGCTCTTCAATTTCAGGCTTCGGCAATCGGGCATTTTTCAAACCAAAGCTGAGATTGCCTTTCACCGTCATTTGCGGATAAAGCGCGTAGGATTGGAACACCATGCCAATGCCCCGGTCGCTGGGCTCGGCCCAGGTCACGTTCTTGCCATTGATGAAAATTTGCCCGTCGCTCACATCCAGCAAGCCAGCGATGCAGTTCAGCAAGGTGGATTTGCCGCAACCGGACGCGCCGAGCAACACGAGAAATTCACCTTCCTCAATCGACAGATTAAGCTGCTTGAGCACATTGACCGCGCCGAAATTGAGGTCAAGATTTTGAATAGAAACACTGGTCATGATCAGCCTTTCACGGCGCCGGCAGCAATGCCGCGCACGAAGAGTTTGCCGGATGCAAAATAGATGATGAGTGGGACAATGCCGGTCAGCATAGTTGCCGCCATATTGACATTATATTCCTTCACCCCCTGCACCGAGTTGACGATATTGTTGAGCTGTACGGTCATGGGATAGTTTTCCGGCTTGGTGTAAATCACGCCAAACAGGAAGTCATTCCAGATGCCGGTGACCTGCAGGATCAGTGCCACCACAAAGATAGGCAATGACATGGGCACCATGATGCGGAAGTAAATTCCCCAGAACCCGGCACCATCCACCCGCGCCGCTTTAAACAATTCCTCGGGCAGCGAGGTGAAATAGTTGCGGAACAGCAAGGTCAGGATGGGCATGCCGAAAATTACGTGCACAAGCACCAGGCCAGGCAGTTTGCCGAACAAACCAAGCTCACGCAGAATGATCACAATCGGGTAAATGACCACCTGATAGGGAACGAACGCCCCGAAGATCAGGATGGTGAAGAACACTTCAGACCCTTTGAACTTCCAGTTCGCCAACGCATAACCATTGATGGATGCAATCAAAATCGAAAGCGTTGCCGACGGAATTAGGATTTTCACCGAATTCCAAAAGCCTTTGCTCAGGCCCGTACAATCCAGACCGGTACAGGCTTCCGCCCAGGCCTTCACCCAAGGCTGGAATGTGATTTCGACGGGCGGTGAAAAAATATTGCCCAACCGGATTTCCGGCATGCCCTTCAGACTGGTCACAATCATCACATAGAGCGGCAGTGCATAATAAAAGCACACAACCAAAATGGTGCCGTATATCATGATATTGCGCGGTGACAGGATTGGTCGTGGCTTTGGCCCGCTGGGACCGGTGACTACGCCTGCTGTAGTTTCATTCATATTATTTGCCATTTTTACGGCCCCCAAATTCTAGGTATGCCCAAGGGATGAGAACAATCAGCACGCTGAGCAACATCATGGTGGAGGCTGCAAAGCCCTGTCCCAAATTCTGACTTCTGAACATGGAGTCATATACATATTTGGCTGGCACTTCAGATGCGATGCCCGGGCCGCCATTGGTTTGCGCCACAACCAGGTCATAAACTTTAATGATCCCAGCGGTGATAATCACCAGCGCGGTCACAAAGGTGGGGCGCATCATCGGGATGACGACAAACAAATAGGTTTTCCATTTTGGAATGCCGTCAATGCGCGATGCTTTCCATATTTCGCCATCAATGCCGCGCAGTCCCGAGAGCAGGATCACCATGATAAAGCCGGTGCCTTGCCACAGCCCAGCGATCAACACGCCGAAAATAACAATGTCGGGATTATAAAGCGGATCGAACACGAAGTTCTCGAAGCCAAGACTGCGCACAATATGCTGGATGCCGAATTCAGGATTCAGGATCCACTGCCACACGAGCCCGGTCACAATAAAGCTTAGGGCAAAAGGGTAGAGGATGATGGTCCGAACTGTGTTTTCAAACCGGATCTTTTGATCGAGCAAGGCGGCCAACAAGAAGCCGATGACCAGTGAAAATACCAGTGAGCCAATGCCGAAATAGGCAAGGTTTTCGATGGAGATCAGCCAGCGCCGTGTGCTCCACAAGCGCTCATATTGAGCAAATCCAACAAATTCCAGTTTTGGCAGCAATCTCGAGTTTGTAAATGAATGCACGATTGTCCAAATCGTACAGCCCACAAAAATCACCAATGCTGTTGTGATCATGGGCAACGCGGCAATTTTAGCATTCAAGTTGCGCAAGATGCGCACAGGTTTAGTAGCGCCCGCCATGGGAAATGCCTCTCAACTCTTGGAAAAAGGTTCGCGCCCTGCACCAGCGGACGCGAACCCCATTTCGCGTGAACCAGCCTTCCTGCCGTCAGTAAAGGCTGGCCCGGTCGCGGGAGTGATTAGTCCGCGTTTGCGATGATATTGGCGTAGCGTTCCTGCGCCATTTCCGGTGTCATGCTGTTGTCGCTCCAGAACTCAGCCAGCAAATCTTCAACCTGTGAAGTTGTGTCTGGGGTCAGAACCTGATCACCACTCACCAAGATATTGCCATCGGCCAGGATTTGGAGACCTTTGCGCATACAATCGTTTGCGGCTTCCAGATCCACGTCACCACGCACAGGCAAAGAACCTTTCTTCAGGTTAAACGCCACTTGCACTTCCTTGGACAGCAACAGGCTGGCCAACTCTTTTTGAGCTGCAGTGATCTCTGGGTCGTCGTTTTTCGGGAAGTAGAATGCATCACCACCGGTAGAGATGACTTCATTTACACCAAGACCCGGCAAGCAAGTATAGTCTTCGCCTGCAACCTCACCAGCAACCTGGAATTCACCTTGTGCCCAGTCGCCCATGATCTGGCCGCCGGCTTGGTCAGTGATCACCATATTGGTGGCCTGGTTCCAGTCCTGTACATTTGAGCCTTGAGAGAGCAGACGCGCTTGTGCAAAAGCGTCAAACACTTTCAACATTTCAGGGCTTGCCGCAGCTTCAGCGTCTTTGTCGACATTGATTTTTTGCCACAGCTCAGGGCCACCAACAGCAATATTGATCACACCAAATGCGCCTGAAACCTGCCAGCCCTGCTGGCCCATTGCGAGAGGAATTTTGCCTGCTTCACCCAATGCAGGGCCAGCCTCAACAAATTCGAACCAATCGCTCGGCACGTCAACACCGGCGTCAGCGAACGCCTTGTTGCTCAACCACAGCCACTGCCAAGAGTGGATGTTTACAGGCACACAATAAACACGGCCGTCAACTGTGCAGCTGTCCAGCAATGAAACGGGGTGCACAAGGTCGCGCCAGTTTTCTTCTTCGGCAATGTCGGTCAAATCGAGCATCAAGCCAGCTTCAACCAGTTCCTCAGCCTGACGGCCATGGTTCAACTGGGTTGCGCCCATCGGGTCTCCGCCCAAAATACGGCTGATGATGATTGGACGCGCAGTGCCGCCAGAACCGGCGATGGCACCATCCACCCAAGTGTGGTCAGTTTTTTCGTTTAATGCTTTTGCAAATTCAGCAACCGCTGCGGCTTCGCCGCCAGAAGTCCACCAGTGGGTGACTTCGAGCTCGGTTGCCAATGTAACACTGCTGATGCTCATTGCACCTGCAGCTGTTGTGGCGATCAAAATTTTCTTCAAATGGTCCATTCGTTCCTCCCTAAAATCGACCTGACGCTCCTCCCTTCCCGGCCTCCTACCGGCAAAAGAAATGCAATCGATTACATCAAACTGCAATCGTTTTCTGTAATCGATTACATAAAGTCGGACAAAGATTGGTTTTTGTCAAGAAATTGTTTATGAATAAGAGAAAAGCCAATCTAAGGACTGCCCAAATGAACGGGAAAAGCCCCAAAATTCAAGATGTTGCTAAGGTTGCTGGAGTTTCCACAGCCACGGTCAGTCGCGCCCTATCCAACCCTGATTTGGTCTCTGACAAGACGCGCACCACGGTTTTGGACGCTGTGGCGAAGACCGGGTATCGCGTGAATCGCGCGGCAAAGAATCTGCGCAAGCGTCAGTCCGACGCTATTCTTGCCCTCCTCCCCGATTTGGGAAACCCGTTCTTTTCACAAATCCTGTCGGGCATTGAAAGCGTGTTCACCACCTCAGACTTGAGCCTACTGGTTTCCGACACCAAGGGAATTCGGGAAGATAATCTGCTGGACTATTTTATGGATATGCGCGCCGATGGCATGATCCTTTTGGACGGCGCCATTCCCCGCAACATCTTATCGCAGTTGCAGAGCTCTTCCTTTGGCAATCGCATCATTTTTGCCTGCGAATGGAAGCCAGAGTTTGATTTCCCCTCTGTACGCAGTGACAATTTCGGCGGTGCGGTGCAGGCGATTGAACATCTTTATGGGTTGGGTCACCGCAAGATTGGGCATATATCCGGCCCGCGCAATAATGTGCTGACCAAAGAGCGTCTGCGTGGCGTCGAGGCCGCCATGGCCGACCTAGATTTGCCGATCAATCGCGAGTTTTTCATTGATGGCGGCGCATTTTCGCTGGATGCGGGCGCGCAGGCTGCGCGGTCATTTATGGAGATGTCTGATCGTCCCACTGCAATCGCGTGTGGCTCCGATCTCATCGCCATGGGCTTTATTTCAGAAATCTCGCGGCGCGGATTGAAGGTGCCGGACGACATTTCTGTTGTCGGCTTTGATGATATTGAGATTGCAGGGAGCTATATCCCATCGCTCACCACCATCCGGCAAAACCGCACGCAAATCGGTGTGTTGGCCGCCTCATATCTGCTCGATCAAATCGCCAACCGGATAACTGACAACGCGGCGCAAGTGCAAGAAGTAGGCGTAAAACTGATTGCGCGCCAAAGCACTGCCGCGCTTTAGGGCCTCAACTCACTTACGAACAATCTCCACGCCTGCGGCTGGGATGGTGAACTGTCCATGCGTGATCGTTTCAGCGTTATAGTTCAGATAGATAATGTGCCGGTTGGTTTCGCGACGACGAAGACCTTCCGGCAATATGTCGATGGACACGTCGACTTCGGCCAGAAGCTCGCCAACAAACTGCTGCAACGCGGCATCGTCTAGCCAGCCCGCACAATAAACAGTCTTGTCTTTGGCAACGATGGCGGGAGCACCCTCTATAGTGGCCCTTAAAACAGTCACATCGCCTTCCAACTGCTCAAACCAATGCAGAATAGTGCCGCCATCTGCGAGCGGAATCTGTGCTGATGGGCGTAGTGTTTCCACGTTCTTGACCTGGAGTGGCAAGCCTTCAAAATCTGGCGCAAGATTTTGCGGCATGCTGAATTCATCTGTTTTGGCATTGGTGCGCGGGCCCAACACGATTTTCGCGTTGCTTTCGTGCAAGCATTTTTGCTGGGTGGCAGACAATGTCACCACGCCTGGCGCAAAGATCAGATCATAGGCATTTAGATCCGTCTCATTGGGCGAAACAATATCGATATTGATGCCGAAATGGCGCAACGCCTTATAGTGGTGAAAGACCAAATCAAAATAATCAAAGCCCTGGCCTTGGGGTTGAATTTCGCTGGCCCATTGACTTTCATAGTCGAACATCAGCGCTACGCGCGCCGGTTCCACGTCATCCATTGCGATTTGGCTAAGCTCAGACGCTGTTTGTTGTGCTTCATGCGCGGCGACATTGGGGTCATCATTTGGCAGATAAAGCCCCGTGTGCATTTGTTCTTGCGCGAACGGCGCTTGGCGCCAGCGGAAGTACAGCACATTTTCCGCCCCGTGGGCGAATGCCTCCCACGTCCACAGCCGAACCATGCCGGGCAGTGGCGCGGGATTATACGGTGCCCAGTTCACAGGGCCGGGCTGTTGTTCCATGATCCACCAGCGCCCCTTGCCCACCGCGCGATACAAATCGTGATGGAAGGCTTGGAAATCGGGATGCCCCTGTTTCATAAAGCGGTTTTTGAACGCTTCATCCGCCCCGACGCGGTCTTCCAAAAAACCAAGCGGATAGCTGTCCCAACTGGCGATTTCCAGATCATCGCCAACTTTGAAATGATCAAAGTCGGTAATGCGTCCCATATAATTGTGAATGATCGGTGCATTGCTATGGGCCTTGATCGCTTCCACCTGTCGCCGGTTGAAACGCACGACCTGGTCGGACGAAAACCGCCTGAACGCCATGCAGTGAGCGGGGTTCGCCTCTGTGACGGTAAGGTTGGGCAAATCGACCTCGTCAAATACACCATAATCCATTGACCAGAAAACGTTTCCCCATGCCGCATTGAGCGCATCAATGGTGCCATAGCGCTGTTTGAGCCAGTCCTGAAACGCCGCACGCGCGGAATTGGAGTAAGAGATGGTGGTATCATGGCAGCCATATTCGTTGTCGGTCTGCCACGCGCAGATTGCGGGATGATCGCCGTATCGCTCAGCCACAATTTTGGCGATGCGGTGGGCCTCTTCGCGATACTCCGCGTGTGAAAAGCAATAGTGACGGCGCGAACCGAATTTTCGGGGCCTGCCCTCTTTATCGAGCGCCAACATGTCCGGGTGCTTGTTTACCATCCAGCGCGGGGGCGTGGCCGTGGGGGTGCCAAGCACAATCTTGAGGCCGGCATCGGCCAGCACCTCGATGGCTTTGTCCAGCCAACCCCAGTCAAACCGCCCGGGTTCGGGTTCAATCTTCGCCCAAGCGAACTCACCAATGCGCACCCAACTTAATCCAAGCTCGGCCATGCGTTGCGCGTCACGGGCCCACATGCATTGCGGCCATTGCTCAGGGTAATAGCAAACGCCAAGGCCTTTTTCAGTCATGGTGAACCCCTCTATTGTTGTCGCAATGTGATTTGACCCTATTTAGCCGGTCATCACCACCCCACCATCCACAACAAGCGCCTGGCTTGTCATCATGCGGCTGGTTTTTGACGCCAAAAACAGGGTCGCATCGACAATGTCTTGTTCCACCAGATGCTCTTTCAAACATTGTTTTTCGAGATGGTCTTTGAGACCCTCTTCTGTGGCCCACTTATCCAACTGTTTTTGGGTGAGCACCCAACCGGGAACCAGCGCGTTCACGCGGATATTGTGGGCCCCAAGTTCACGAGCCAAGGCGCGTGTTAAACCTGTGATCCCCGCCTTTGCTGCCACATAGGAGCTAAAGCCTGCATTGCCCATCAAATAGGATGCGGATGAGAAATTGATGATGGCACCTTCCCCCATTTTCTTCATGGCTGGCGCAACCGTTTGGGCGGTGAAATAGTGCGGTCGCAGATTGATATTTAATGATTTTTCCCAATCCGCCACATCATATTCTTCAAGGCTATGCCGCTGATCATTGGCGGCGTTATTGACCAATATCGAAATATCGCCATTGGCTTCAGCGCTTTGCGCCATTGCAGATTTCAGCGCATCGATATCGGTGATGTCACAGGGAATAAAGAGCGGTGCGCGCCCATATTTTTCGCCCATATCTTCGGCAAAGGCTGTTGCGTCTGAGCGCTGCACAAATGCCACTTTGGCCCCTTGAGCCAGAAAGCCTTCGGTGAGCGCCGCGCCGATGCCGGAACCGCCACCGGTGATAAAAACACTTTTGCCTTTTAGGTCATGGAATGTCGCATAGTTTTGCATTAGTGGCTCTCCCTCGTCACGGGGCGCGTATCTTTCCCCACCAAAAAGTCTAAGTCTGCGCCCTTGTCAGCCTGGAGAACGCGTTCAATATAGAGGCTGGCATAGCCCCGATCATAATGTGGTGGTTTCGGCCGCCATTGGGCTCGACGTTCTGCCAATTCTTTTTCGTCGACCAACACATCCAATTGTCCGTTCTGGGTGTCGAGCTTAATGCGGTCCCCAGTTTGAACCAGCGCCAGCGTACCGCCCGCTTCTGCCTCTGGTGAAATGTGCAGGACGACTGTGCCAAACGCCGTGCCCGACATGCGGGCATCGGAGATACGCACCATGTCGCGCACCCCTTGCTCCACCAATTTGCGGGGAATTGGCATATTGCCGACTTCGGGCATGCCGGGATAGCCTTTGGGTCCGCAGCCCTTGAGCACCAGGATCGTGTCTTTTGTAACGGGTAAATCGTCGCGATCAATATTGGCTTTCATATCTTCGATGTTTTCGAAAACATACGCCTCCCCTTCATGCTGCAAAAGGTCAGGCGTGGCTGCGGAAGGCTTTATGATGGCACCATTTGGGGCCAAATTGCCTTTGAGCACCCGCAAACCCACTTTGGATTTAATGGGTTCATCAAAGGCATAAATGACATCGCGATTATAGCACTCGGCATCTTCAAAGTAGGACGAAATATCCTTGCCCAGCACCGTTTGGGCCGGGCGCAATATTCCTTCAAGCTCTTTCATCACCGCGGGCATGCCACCAGCATAGCAAAAATCCTCCATCAGATATTCACCCGATGGCATGCAATTGACCAGCAAAGGCAAATCCTTGCCAATTTCAAAGTCTTCCAGGGTCAAATCGATGCCGACCCGCCCTGCCATCGCCAACAGATGTACGACGGCATTGGTGGAGCCGCCTACAGCCGCGTTGGCAATAATCGCATTCTCAAAATTCTCTTTTTTCACGACTTTGGAAAAGGTCAGATCTTCCTCCACCATTTCCACGATGCGCCTGCCTGTCATGTGGGCCAGAGCGCCGCGCCGGGCGTCAACGGCTGGCAAGGCTGCATTGGTGGGCAAACACAGCCCCATCGCCTCGACCAGCGAGGCCATGGTGGATGCGGTTCCCATCGTCATGCATACGCCAACGGACCGGCTCATGCCCGCTTCAGCAGACATAAAATCCTTCAGCGTCATATCGCCGGCGCGCACATCTTCAGAGAATTTCCAAACGTCAGTGCCAGAGCCGATATCACGCCCCTTAAACTTGCCGTTCAGCATGGGGCCGGACGACACAACGATGGTGGGCAAATCAACCGAAGCTGCGCCCATTAATTGTCCCGGCGTGGTCTTGTCGCAACCGCCCAAAAGCACCACCCCATCAATGCCATATGCGCGGATCGATTCTTCCACATCCATAGACAGAAGGTTTCTAAACAGCATCGCCGTCGGTTTCATTTGGGTTTCGCCCAAACTCATCACGGGAAATTCAACGGGAAATCCGCCAGCTTCCCACACGCCGCGCTTCACGGCCTCCGCAAGGTCACGCAAGCCTGCATTGCAGGGTGTTAGTTCTGACCAGGTATTGCAAATGCCAATAATCGGTCGGCCGTCAAAGACATGATCAGGAAATCCCTGATTTTTCATCCACGAGCGATGGATAAATCCATCCTTGTCTTGCTTTCCATACCAATTCTGACTGCGACGCTTCTTTTGATCGCTCATATACCGGCCCCCTTGCCCTAAACCCACAGCAGCCTGTCTAGATCGTCGCCTGAACGAGGCTTGCATTCTGCATAAAGTTTCATATAATGGAACTAAAGTTCATTTAATGAAAATTGTGTGCGAGAAGACCATGCTTGTCAACGGTAATAAACAGATGGGTGCAAAGGAACTTCACCATGAGCGCTGAAAAAACTGCTGATGGCACGGTCGGCAAGGCGTTGGAGGTTCTTGATAGCGTTGCCGCTTATGGTCGCCCGGTGAGGTTTTCGGAGTTGCAAACAAGCTCCCCTTACCCCAAAGCAACTCTTTATCGGCTCTTGCAAACCTTGGTGCGGCAGCAAATGGTCAATTTGAATGAGACTGACGGCACCTATTCCGTTGGCCTGCGCTTGGTCAAACTTGCCCACGCGGCATGGGAAACAGCTTCATTGGCCCCAATTGCCCGCGCGCATGTTGCCGCGTTGGCCGAACAAGTTGAAGAAACCGTGCACCTTGCCCAGTTCGAAGCTGGCCAAGTTCTTTATGTTGATAAGCGCAAGTCGAATGATCAGTTTGAAACTTTGGCGCAGGTCGGCAAAGTCGCCCCAGCTTATTGTACAGGTGTCGGCAAGGCCATGATGGCCTTTTTAGGTCCAAAGCAATTGCAATTGGCCCTCAATCAACAGGCCTTTCATCGCTACACCCCGGCAACCCTCACCAACGCCGATCAGCTGCAAGCTGAGCTTGAGCATATCCGCGCCGATGGCGTGGCGTTTGACCGCGAGGAACATGAGCAAGGCACCATTTCCATCGCCGCCCCCGCGCTCACAAGCGAGGGGCGCGTCATTGGGGCAATATCGATCGCCACCTCAACAGCCCGCAAGACAATTGATGATCTGAACAGACTTAAGCCAGATCTATTGCAAGCGGCTGAACACATTGGCCAAGAGGCGACTTCATGGCAGTTTCCAGCGTAGGCGATCAGTTCTAGCCAAACAGCGCCCGCTCTTTGCTGACCATATGGAGAAGAAAATCATTCACCGTTGAAATCCGGGCGAGGTTGCGCTGGCTTTCATGAACAGCAAGCCAGTATGAGCGGCTAATTTTGAGCTCAGACAAAACAGGCTCCAAGCCAGAATCTGGATGCACCAGATAGTCGTGCAGTATGGCAATGCCCGCGCCGCCCCTTGCGGCTTCCACCTGTCCGGCTGCGCTTGAAATGGCCAGATTGGAACGCCAAGTCCGCAAAAACTCATGGGTGTAGTCAAGCGACGGCGTATAAATCAATTCCTCTACATACCCGATGAGGCGATGATGGGCGAGGTCTGCGCGTGTTTGTGGGCGCCCTGCCCGGTCTAAATATTCTGGTGCCGCATAGAGACCAAGTTGATAGTCCGTGAGCTTGCGCGCCACCAACCGCCCCTTTTCGGGGCGTCCCACCATAATTGCAATATCCGCTTCGCGTTGCGAAAGCGAAAAACTGCGCGGCACAGGCACCAGCTCGATCGTGAGATTTGGGTGGTTTTCGTAAAGAGCGCCCAACCTACTGGCCAAAAAGCCAATGCCGAACCCATCGGGCGCACCAATGCGCACCGTGCCAGCAATATCAGCGTCGTGATCCTCCAGCTTGTCGAGACCAACCAGAATTTCACTTTCCGCCCGCTCCAACGCCCGCATCAAGCCTTTGCCTTCGTCGGTGAGTTCGCACCCATTGGTTCGGCGCACCAACAATTTACTGCCCACATCTTTTTCAAGTGCCGATATTCGGCGGCTAAGGGTCGCCTGATTGATGGCCAGGGCGCGTGACGCCGCCAGAAATTGGCCATGTCGGCCTACAGCTAAAAAGAGTCGTGCATCATCCCAATTCATAATCTTATTTCACTTTTTGCAATTCAGTTATTCAATATTGGGCATTTAATTGCATTTTTGCAAGCATTAGGTTTATCCCAATTCCAACGGGAGACTTGATTATGACGGCTATTGGACACTTTATTTCAAATCAACATTTGGCTGGCACCTCGGGCCAAACCAAAGATGTTTTCAACCCCTCAACTGGTGAGATCAGCGGGCAAGTAGCTCTGGCAAGCGCCAGCGAGGTCGATAGCGCCGTCGCGGCAGCTCAAGCGGCATGGCCAGCCTGGTCCAAAACCCCGGCGCTCCGTCGCGCGCGGATTTTGGACAAGTTTAAATCCATTCTATGGGACCGCTTGGACGAGTTGGCGCAGATTGTTTCCAACGAACATGGCAAAACCTTTGATGATGCCCAGGGCGAAGTGACCCGCGGGTTGGAAGTGGTGGAATTTGCCACCGGAATTCCACACCTGATCAAAGGCGAGTTTTCCGAAAATGTCGGCACCGGTGTCGACAGCTATATGGCGCGCCAAGCCCTTGGTGTGGTTGCGGGCATTACCCCGTTCAACTTCCCCACCATGGTGCCCATGTGGATGTTTCCAATCGCTTTGGCAACGGGCAACACGTTTGTGCTCAAGCCAAGCGAGCGCGATCCCTCTGCGCCGCTGGTCATTGCGGAATGGCTGAAAGAAGCCGGGTTGCCCGATGGCGTTTTCAATGTGGTCAATGGCGACAAAGTGGCCGTTGATGCGCTGCTCGAGCACCCTGATGTGAAAGCGATCAGCTTTGTTGGCTCAACACCCATTGCGCAATACATCCACCAAAAAGGCACCGCAAACGGCAAACGTGTGCAGGCGCTCGGTGGCGCGAAAAACCATATGGTGATCATGCCGGACGCAGATTTAGACATGGCCGCCAATGCGCTGATGGGCGCGGCCTATGGTTCGGCTGGCGAACGATGCATGGCGATTTCAGTTGCGGTGCCGGTAACCGATGCCGTGGCGGATGCGTTGGTTGAAAAGCTGGTGCCCAAAATTGAAGCGTTGAAAATTGGCCCCTCCCTTGAAAAGGGCATGGAAATGGGGCCGCTGGTCACTGGCGAGCATTTGGATAAGGTCACCTCCTATATAGACAAAGGCGTTGAAGAAGGCGCGAAGCTTGTTGTTGATGGTCGAAACTTCAAAAAGCCGCAAGGTCACGAAGATGGATTCTTCATTGGCGGATCATTGTTTGACCATGCCACACCAGACATGACGATCGCGAAAGAAGAGATTTTCGGTCCAGTGCTTACTATGATCCGTCGCAATTCCTATCAGGACGCAGTGGATCTGATCCACGGGCATGAATATGCCAATGGTGTTTCTATCTTCACCCGCGACGGTGATGTTGCCCGAACTTTCAACCAAGACATTGAAGTGGGCATGGTGGGCATCAATGTGCCGATCCCTGTGCCCATGGCGTTTTACAGCTTTGGCGGTTGGAAAGCCTCGCTGTTCGGCGATCATCATATGCATGGTATGGAAGGCGTACGGTTCTATACCCGCATGAAAACCACCACCAGCCGTTGGCCAACTGGCGTGCGCGCCGACGCGCAATTCTCAATGCCAACGCTCGGTTAGGCCAAATTCAAAGCATTGTCCTAGCGCCGCGTAATTACTTGGCGCTGGGACAACCCAAGCATATCAGTGAGTCACACAGATATTTTCGGTCTGTGTTAGCCGGGATAGACGATTTCAGCGCGTTCGCTGCCCTCTCGATCAAATGCCCATGCCTGTTCAAGCAATGCTTCGGTGTCAAAGGCCGGACGCCAAGACAGATGTTGCCGCGCTTTTGAGTTGTCCAGCCAAACGCTGTGAAACTCAGTTTGCACGTCCACGGCCTCTAATCCAAAATTGGCATTTAGATATTTTGCAGCCACCCCATAGTCGAACGGTTTATCCATGGCGATGTTGAATGTTTCGCATCCTGCAGGCTGGATGTTCAGGGCTTTTATGATCGCGTTCACCAAATCATCTACCGCCAAAATGCTGCGTTGCAATGGTTTACCTTGCGCGCCTAGAGCCAGAGGCACGTTTTGGTTTTTGGTGAATTTTTCGGCGGTGCTGTCGTCAAAATATTCATGCCATCGAGGGCTGCCGAAAACCTGCTTTGAAAAACTCATGGCAAACCGCAAATCATCGTCAGCCACCAGCCAAGGCGCCCGAAGGCAACACCCCTGAATGCCATATTGAATATGAGCTTGGGCTAACATCACTTCTTCCAGAACTTTCGACAGGGAGTAACAACCCGGCGCGGCTTTGTGGGGGTAGCTTTCTGTGATCGGGGCGCTTGTCGGGTAAAAATAATGTCCGATAGCGGCATCACCGCCGACCAGCGCGAAATACTGCCCTTGCTGCGCTCGAAACTCTTCAAGAAGCCAAAACATCCCCTTTACGGTGACGTCCATAATAATTTCCGGCATTTCTTTGCAGGTCGCCATGTGCAGCACATGTGTGACCCCTTGCATAATGTCGGCAACAAACGGGCGATCAGCAATGTTGCCGCGCCGGACAGTCATACGTTCATCTGAAAACGGGAGATCGCGCGAAAAGGTCACTGCGGTGATTTTAAGCGCGTCCTGCTGGGGCTGATCTAGAAGTTTTTTGATCACCCGACTGCCGAGCTTACCGCTAGCACCGGTAACAAGTAGATGCATTTTATGTCCTTTGAAGTGGCAATCTGCAAACGGCCAGATTAGTCGCCAAGCGGCAACGTGCTGTCATAATCTTCAGCAATGGTCAGCGTTTGCTTGATCCGGCGGAGATTATCGACGATCTCCGGCCCCAAAATCTGTGTTGTCCGATAGGCAATGGTGTCGATGATGGTCATCAAGGCAAAACTGGCCGAATTTGGTTTATATACCTGACCGTCTTCAACATATCGATAAGGCACAACAATGTGTGCACATCGCGCCAGTGGCGTATCTGGCGGCGCAATCGCGATTGTTTGGGCACCATATTGGCGTGCGATATTGAACGAATCCACCACTGAAGACGCTGCCCCGGATAACGAAAAGCCGATCACAACAGTTGATGTGTTGGCCAGCGATGCTGTCATGCGTTGCAATCTCCCGTCTAGCCTTGTGGTCAGGTTAAAACCCAGCCGGAACAACCTGAATTCTGTTAGTTCTGCGGCCATCGAAGAAATGCCGCCCGTGCCAAGAATTTGAATCTTGTCGGCACCGGCCAATGCCTTTGCGATGGTTTCCACCAACTCGTCATTCAGAATTTCGCTAACTTCATTGATTGTGCGAATGGCAGAGTTGCTGATTGTGCCAATTGAAGAATGCTCCCCAAGAGATATGGGCTCACCTTCGCTCGACAAATAGGCTCCGCCAATGGCGATTGCCTGTGCCAGAGCAATTTTGAGCTCGCGGGTGCCATCAAGACCAAGGCTTGTCGCCAGGCGCGTCACTGTTGGTTCGCTAACACCAGCTTTTTTTGCCAATGCAGCGATAGACGATGAGGATGCGCCCGGAAGATCATCAAGAATAACTGCAGCCAAACTCTGCTCGGCTTTAGTGCCGTTGGCCAATTTTGCTTGCAACAATGTAACTACATCAATCAATGGTTTCACAATCTCATCCCACTGGCCCGGTCAAAAAAGTGCATATTCCTGCGCTTAACCCCTAGACGAAGGACGCCGCCAACGTCAATTTGCGGCCTGCCTCGGAATACGCACCGAACGCTTTGCCCCGCAATATACCCATATGCCATCACCTCAGCGCCGGTTGGCTCAACAACATCGAAATTCATCGCCAATGTGCCGTTCGGGTCAATATCATATGATTCCGGCCGAACACCTAAAATGATCTCAGTACTTGAATAGTTTACGCCGGAAACCGGCAGCACACTACCATCATCTAGTTTTAGCGATTGGTTATCCCCAGTACCGCTTATAGTTGCAGGGATGAAACTCATGGATGGAGACCCAAGAAAGCCGGCTACAAAAATATTTACAGGAAAATCATATAGATCCGTTGGCGTGCCGATTTGCTCAATGCGCCCCTTGTTCATAATGACGATCCGGTCGGCCATCGTCATGGCTTCAATTTGATCATGCGTGACGTAAACAATTGTTGCCCCCAATTTTTGGTGCAACGATTTGATCTCGGTGCGCATTTCCGCGCGCAGATGCGCATCCAGATTGCTGAGCGGCTCGTCAAACAAAAACAATTTGGAGTCACGCACAATTGCCCGTCCCATGGCGACGCGTTGGCGCTGGCCGCCGGAAAGCTCCGAGGGAAGCCGATCCATATATTGGGAGATGTTCAAAACCTTGGCCGCGCGGGAGATTTTCTTCTCCATTTCTGCGCCTTTTTCGCGCCGCACCCGCGGCCCAAACTCAATATTTTTGCGCACCGTCATATGCGGAAATAGAGCGTAGGTTTGAAACACCATTGCAATATTTCGTTTTTGGGGCGGTAGGTCATTTACCCGGATTGCATCAATGTGCAGATCTCCGTCGGAGATTGTTTCCAAACCGGCAATCATCCGCAGCAACGTAGATTTTCCGCAACCCGAAGGCCCCACCACAACCATGAACTCCCCTTCATTTATGGAGAGATTCAAGTCAGCGATAACTTCAAGCGCGTGATAGCGTTTGCAGATTCTGTTTAAATTCACACTCGACAATTTGTCTGGCCTTTCAAAGTTTGGGAGATGCGGCGTCAGCGAAGTTAGAACTAACGCCGCACGTTGCGCTCAGGGAGAGCTACATTCCCCTTAGGGTGTCGATGGCTGCCGCAGCCGCAGACAAAGCCTCTTCTGGCTCTTGTTCGGTTAGGTAGATTTTTTGCAGCGCGGACCGGGTGATATCGATGATCTCGTCCCAGCGCTCCACATTGGGTTGAAACTGGGCATAAGCCAGACCGTTGGCAAACGCCTTAATATCCTGATCTTGTTGGTAGAATGGATCAGCGACGACACTTTTGATCACGGGGAGCAACCCGTCAGCCTTGTTGAATTCGAGACGGAAATCATGCTCAAAGATGAAGTCCATAAATCTGCGAATTTCCGCCTTCGCGTCAGAATCCTTAAACACCATCACTGAATCAGTAATGGCCATGGTGCTCTGTCTGGCTTTCACAGGGAAAGGCAAAACCGCATAGTTCAAATCAGGCGCTTCATCCTTGATCTGAGGCACGAGCATGGGAAATGTGAAGATGGCCCCCACTTTGCCTTGCTTAAACATGTTGAAAACATCTTCGCGACTATATGCCGTTGGCGAAGGCTGTGTGGCCCCTTCCGCGACCAGTTTCGCGTAGAGCTTTGCAGCGGCGATGCCTTCCGGCGAAGCAATTGCGCTTTTGCCATTCTCGTCGAAAATCTGTCCGCCAAAAGACCAAAGCGCATAATAGAAATAGACGTCGACTTCTTCCTCTTTGCCGGGCAGTCCGAACCCGAACTTATCGTCGAGTGCAGAAATCTTCCTGGCAGCTTCTTCAAGCTCTTCCCACGTCGCAGGCGGCTCCATCCGAACTTCGTTATAAAGATCTGTATTGATCATCATGGCCCGTGCGGAGGCGGCAATGGGCAACCCCATCAGCTCTCCATCAATGACGGATGGCTGCAACAACCCGGGAATGAATTTTTCTTTTAAGTCCGGCGAAATTACATTCTCGATCGGCTCCGCCAGGCCGGCCTGTGAAAATTCGGCGAGCCAGATTGACGCCACCACCGACATGTCTGGCGCATTATTCCCTGAGATATCCGTTGTCAGCGTTTGTAAATAGTTCGACCAGGGAATGACCTCGATAATGATATCGATGTCAGGGTTTTCCTTCTCAAATGCCGCAGCTGCCTTTTCAAATGAAATTTTGGTATTGGCTGAGTATTCGCCCAAGGTAAATCTGATGTCCTTTGCAACGGCAGGCGATGCAAAAGCCCCCATAGCCGCAATGAGTGCAGCTTGGGTCAGCTTTCGATAGGTCTTTTTCTTTTTTGTCATGTCCATTGTGATCTCCTCTCAATCGCGGCCCGATGTCCGCTGGTCGGGAAAGCTAATTGGATTCATGTAAGTTTACAACATAAAATACACTAAAAATGAAATGTTTTTTCATTTTTGTTTCAGGGCGCAATTTTGACTCATATTCACAACCTTCCAAAACTTTCTGAAAATTATAATAAATACAAATATTTAATCAGACCCTCGACCTCTTACGCACAGATTACCAAGAAGCAAATTCAGAAATATCATGTAAATTCATTTCAAGTTAATTTCACAAATTTCACCACACCGCTTGATTTATGTAATATTATTTCATAAGAAGGCGCCTAAAGACGTAAGTGCGTCAAATACACGAGCGGAGCACCTTCAATGCGGATTTCAAGCAATCTGAATCCCTATCTTCTAATTGCCCCAGGGTTACTGGTTACCGGCATCATCATTTTATGGCCGCTTGTTCAATTGGGGCAGTTATCGGTAAGTGAAGTGAACCGCTTCGGGCAGGTAATTGGGCAAGGCGGGGCGGAAAACTATGTAAAAGTGTTCGCCGATCCAGAGCTCTACGCGTCGTCATTTCGGACGCTGATTTGGACGCTGGGCGTGGTCTTGGGCACCCTGCTTCTTGCCCTACCCATATCATTAGCGCTCAATGAAGAGTTTTACGGCCGAGGCGTGGCCCGCGTTTTGGTGATGCTGCCGTGGGCGATCTCGCTTGCAATGCTGGCAATTGTCGGGCGCTGGGCGCTGAATGGCGATAGCGGCACTTTGAATAATCTGCTGCAAATGCTGGAGATCACACAAACAGACATTGCGTGGCTGGCGCGCGCTGAAACCGCATTCCCAATGCAGATTTTGCTGGGCATTGTAGCGACCTTGCCTTTCACGGTAACGATCTTCTTGGGAGGCCTATCCTCCATCCCAACTGACATATATGAAGCCGCGCAAGTTGAGGGTGCGAACAAGCTGCAAACGTTCAGGCGCATTACACTGCCGTTGATGCGCCCCTTCGTGAATATTGCCGTGGTGCTGAACACCATTTATGTCTTCAACTCCTTCCCCATCATCTGGGCTACAACACAAGGCGGCCCTGCCAACTCAACCGATATTTTGGTGACCTACCTATACAAATTGGCCTTCCGCTTTGGCCGCGTTGGCGAAGCGGCGGTGCTTTCGCTGATCATGTTTGTCATTCTGCTGATTTTCACGATCATATATGTGCGCTTGGCCATGAATGAGGAGAACTAGAATGTCCAAACTCATGAAATCACTACTGATCTGGCTTTTTCTCCTACCTATTTTCGCCATCACGCTGTTTCCGTTTTATGTCATGGCAACAACGGCAATTCGTCCTCAAACAGAGGTCTTTGACCAGTCTTGGCTGCCCACACGATTTGCATGGGAAAACTTTGTTGAAATGTGGACCGCTGTAGGCTTTGGGCGGGCGCTGGCCAATTCGCTCTATATTTCCACGCTCGCCACCGCACTGACCCTCATTATTGCCATTCCGGCGGGTTATGCTTTGTCACGCTATCGTTTCGCTGGCCGCACGGGGTTTCGACGCTTTTTGCTTATCTCACAAATGTTATCGCCGATCGTTCTGGTCTTGGGGTTATTTCGCGTTTTGGTTTTGCTCAATGCGCTCAACGATGCACATGTTGTTGCGCTGCTCTACGCAGGGTTCAACACCGCCTTCGCCGTTTGGATGCTGGAAAGCTATTTTTCTACGATCCCCCGCGATCTGGAGATGGCATCTTGGATGGAAGGCGCATCCGGTTTCACAACAGCGCGAAAAGTTTTCCTCCCCTTGGCCATGCCTGCGATTTGTGTGACAGCGCTATTTACATTTGTGAATTCGTGGAACGAGTTTGTGCTCGCCCTGACACTCTTACGATCCGAAGAAAACTACACCTTACCCATTCAGATTTTGGCGATCGTTTCCGGTCGGTTTTCCGTAGATTGGCATTTGGTCATGGCAGCCGCCTTATGCGCCACCCTGCCCGTGGCAATATTATTTGCGTGGATGCAACGCTATATGCTGCGAGGATTGACCGCAGGCGCCGTAAAATGACCTTTCGCCGCCACCACGAGCCGCAAAATATACAATATGGCGATGGCGCAGCGACCAATTCGGCAGTCACAGACGCACACGCACCGACTCTTCACTGACGTTCGGACAGTTGCCGGATTACACTCAGCGCCATAAATATCCGCTATGAGCCCAGACAGAGCGCCATGGGCTACGCAATGAACTGCGATTGCTGAAGCCGTTCATCCCATCGCATTTCAAGCCGCACATCGACCGATTTACATGCCTTACCCCCAAACAGGAGCGCACTGGCTACAATTGCATAAAATTTTATCGAATTAAGCAACGTTAAATAAACCTAAACAATTGATCCAAAATTATTAAATAACCGCCATGATGTTCTCAATGGAGAGCGTCATGAATAAAGCAACATTTGGAATTAAGCTAGCATTAAGCGTAATATTTGCTTTTGCATTTACTTATTCTTCAATAGCAAAGGTGCCGGAACTGGCAAAGTCAGACCAAGTAGAACTGACTGGCTTTGAGCTATTCAATCACAGTGCGAAGCATTTTTTGCAAGATTTCATAGCAAAAGCAGCCAGCCGTGCGAAGGCAAATGACAACAGCAAACTCGCACAACGCGTGCGAATGCTTATCGACCAGCGCAAACCTGCACCAGTTCGACAAGAATTTCAAATTCCAGGATATGATGTCCTTAATTCCATTGCGGTGCTGGCCCCAAACTTACCCAGCACAAAAAGCTGGCAAACAGTTTCAAGCAGCGATTTTTCTGCACTCTATTCCGACACTTGTAATTTTTCTTCGGCTGCCTGCCAAACGCCATTTGCACAAAAAATGCAGAAACTTTTGCCAAGCTTGAAACATGCCTCTTCTTTTCAAACGCTAAGCCAGATCAACCGTGCCGTGAATGATGTGATCACCTATCGCGAGGACAGCAAAGCATTTGGCAAAAGCGATTATTGGGCCAATCCAATTGAACTGGCGCAGCGAGGTGCCGGCGACTGCGAAGATTTTGCCATTGCAAAATATTGGGCGTTGCGCACTCTGGGCTACCAAGAATCGCAGCTTCAGTTGATCGTTCTGAAAGATACCCGCCGCAATCTATACCACGCCGTTCTGGCGGTACATGAAGGCGGCCGCACATTTATTCTGGACAATTTGAGCAACAATATTGCTGAGCAATCCGCATTTCCAAACTATAAGCCGATCTTCTCATTCGTTGAAGATGTGGCCTATATTCACGGGCGCAGCAAACCTAACAACGCAAAAGTTCAATTGGTGGCATCAAACTAAAAAAGGCTGGCGTGTTCAAAGTCGCCAGCCCCTTCTCGTTTAGATGACATCCACGTCCTGATCTTGACCAGTATCAAACAGGATGTTGATCTTATTGCCATCATCCACGGTTATGGTAGCGACATCTACATATGAATTGCCGCCGCCGTCTGCATCAACTTTGATGGTATATTCATTTGGATTGCCGGTTGCATCGATGGAAACATAGCCGTCTCCATCCAAATCTACACCGCCTGGCAAACTTCCAAACAAGTCAGATAGATCAACAACATCCCCTTCGCCATAATTATAGTCGGCAATGACATCCTCGATGGTGAGACCTGCAGAGTCACTGTCCACCTTGAATGTATCAGCTCCAAGGCCGCCTTCCATGGTGTCGGACTCTAGCCCGCCTATAAGCACGTCATCACCATCGCCGCCAGATAGGAAATCAAGGCCATCCAGACCATCTAGGGTGTCATTACCACCATCGCCGAACATGATATTGGTTTCTGCGGTGCCCGTGATGTCTTCACTTGCTGATGAACCGAGGAAATGCGTTTCGGCCGCATCGTTTGTCCCCAGCGTATAGGGGGATGTAACCGAAACAGAATTTGCATCCACTGTTGCGGGCGCTTCCGGCAGCAAATTGATGTCTAAGGTGCCGCTTGAAGTATCACCATCGGCGTCCGTCAGTTCCAGATCCAAAGCAATTTGAACCGGCTCACCGGGGTCGGCGACCGTCGTGCCAAACCCACCAATTTTAAAGTCTTGGCCGCTTTCATGATGATATTCAATACTGTTATATCCATCGGCTGTGTATGTGGCTATTTGTGTGTCGGAAACCACACCATCAATCAGAACATCGTAAGTCCCATCTGTCATGACAAATTGAACGGTATAAGTAACTCCGCCAACAGTGACATTGGCGGCGGTCGTTCCGATTGCGTTAAAAGTGATCGTGCTCACCGCACCATCATACATAATAGACACTGCTGTGATCGACTCTTTAGTGCCGTCACCAACGGTTGTGTCGCCATCTGTGTCATCAAATGCTTTTATGCGAATTTCGCTTATTGCCGATCCACCTGAAATGCCGGTAAATGTGGCTGAAGCACCATTTGCAATATAGTGACCTGAGAAGGTGTGATCTTGGTTGTCAACGTGGCTATAATCGTCATTCACATTCTTTGAAGGATCCCCACTTAGACTGTTTACAAAGTCCAAGCGTATGGCCTCGCCGGAGCCGACCGAGTTGCCGCCACCAACGCCGCCTTCATTAGCATTTGTGTTCGTGGTTCCGTCGCTTACGCCTCCAACCATAGGTGTTAGCAGCAAGTCCAACTCGTTGCCACTGCCATCTGTAAAGCCAGACCAAGGGTCATTGCCCCCCACAAATGCATAGCCCGAGTTTGCGTCAAACACGATGTCAGTTTGACCACCATCAACTGTCCCAGACATTGTGATAGTGTAAGTATCATCAGTCGCATCGCTGGTGTCGTGATCGAGCTCAACAGTAAACACAATTCCCGTACTGGCATCGCCGCCGGTTGTGCCAACCAATGTTGAGCCACCATCCGTCAGATAGTAGGTGATGGTCAGACCACCCGACGTCAGCCCGCTATCAGCCCCATCGAGCGCAGCCGCAAAGCTGATCGCCCCTGTCTGGTCCGCCCCAACATTGTCATCAACGTTGCCATCAAAATCGAGCACTCCGACATAAGTGGCCCCATTCTCGTTCAACAATGTGCCACTTTGAGGGTTGAATGCTGTGGGTACATCATCAACCACATCAATCGTGACGGTGCCTTGTACTGTGTTGCCATTGGCGTCGGTCGCGGTGTAGGTGAACTGATCAACACCTGTTTCTGTGTTGGTGCCATCATCTGCATCCGGTGTTGAATCAACCGGCGTATGCAAGGTGTAGGTATAGCTGCCGTCCGCCAACAACTCGAACTCACCGTTCGCTGTTGTTGTGGAGATCGGGGTATAGGTGACGCCTGTACCCGAAACAGCCAGTTGACCTGTAACCGTTTCTGTCGTCGCACCTGGATCCGATCCCTCAACCGTACCCGCAGCAAGATCATCCCCATCCTGGTTCAGATCCAAAGCCGCCTCATT
>NZ_AUHV01000005.1 GCF_000423365.1 Maritalea myrionectae DSM 19524
CTTAGGAGTCAGACATAAAAAGGTGGGGTTTCCCCTTAGAGATTCTATAGGAAGACGAAGGCCCACCTTTATGAGATCATGATGCGACATGAGAGGCATGATGATACCCTAAGGGGTCTCACTCGATCACTTGTAGTAAATCTAGCTTAGGACAAATCCAGTCTTATGAGATGTCTTAGTTGTAGACCTCTCTAGGATATCTATGGGTATGTGACAGTTCCTAATTGAAGATTTAATCAATGTACTGGTGTACTCTTAGGTTTATCACTGTGTCTCTCTATCTTAATGTCTTGTTGTGTTGCTTCTAGGTGTTCTGGGAGGGCTTTAAGTTCTCCGGGCACCTTAAAGAGGACACTTCATCTGTATGGGTTGCTGGCGTGTCGCAGCTAAACGCAAGTTGTTTGAGCTGAATGGTATTTAGAGGCTCGCTGAGGACTCAAGAAGGGCGATCCTCCTGGGTTTAGTGTCTGTCTCAGAGGCATCCCGAGGCGGCTCTGGCAAGGCCTCTATGGCCGATTAGTTCCTTATGTCTGCCTTGAGGGTTCTCGGCATTTTGTACATTGGCTCCACGAGACAAATAAATGGCCTTAGAGAGTCCATTCAGCTTGTTCGGTACCCCCGTTGCCGCACACACGCTAAGAAAGCAGCTGAGGGAGTCTCTGAGAGCCACCTGGAGGATACGGAGAAGATGCCAGACCTGTCAAAAAATGTGGGAGAACACACAAAGGGAAATCAGAAAAAATCTGAAGCCCCAATCGTATTGATTAGCTTTTGTATCTTCCCCCGGTGGGGGTGAGGTACCCTGAGAAATCCATCCTATACCGCGCGACAATCTCGAGGGTCCCCAGCGATTAATCAAGGGGCCTTTAGGGTAGACCAAATGGTAGACCAAAAATGCCCCTTTACATCGAACTGCGTCTTAGCTAACTTATTGAAATCGTTGGATATCAGTTATTTTGAGATGCCTGTGATGAGAAACTAACTTCTCCAGGGCACCAATTCTCTAATCGCATTGTTATTCTTTCAGCACCCAGCTGCTGAAATGCGAAAGGCTGCAGGCCACTTCTGGTCGCCTACAGCCTTTGTTGATTGGATCTGTTGCGGCCGACAAGTGGCCGCAATGAGTTTAAAACTCAGACCATTCTTCTTGAAGAGCCGCATTGCCCTGAGTGGCCAGGGCTGGCTTCGCAGTGGGCTTTGCCGCTTGCATGCTCTGGCCAGCATTGGCATTGCCCACCAATTTGAACACTTCAACGATGCGATCAAGCTCGGAGGCTTGGGCTTCGGTTTGCTCAATCGCTGCGTTGGTTTCTTCAACCAGTGCGGCGTTGTGTTGGGTCATCTCGTCCATTTGATGCACAGCGGTGCTCACTTCACCAATCGCTGAAGATTGATCGTTTGAAGCTTGCGCGATATCGGCCATCAATTGCGCATTGTCCCGCACAGCAACCAACATGTCTTCGAGTTTGCTTGAGGCGTCGGTGACCAGCTTGCTGCCGTCCGACACTTCATGTGCGCTTTGCTCAATCAACTGCTTAACTTCGCCCGATGCCTCTGCCGCACTTTGGGCCAAACGCCGCACTTCAATCGCCACAACAGCAAAGCCTTTGCCCGCCTCGCCAGCACGCGCGGCCTCGACCGATGCGTTCAATGCCAGCAAATTGGTTTGGAACGCAATGTCATCAATTAGGCCAATAATATTCGAGATTTTGGCGGAAGAAGAAGTGATGCGCTCCATCGCTTTGGTTGCCTCAGTCATGGCATCGCCACCTTCTGAAGCCAACCGCGAAGCATGCGCGGTTTTTTCCGTTGCTTCTTGTGCCTTTTTCGCGTTGTCAGCAACAGTGCCTGACAATTGTTCCATGGCGGCTGAGGTTTCCTCGATGGTTGCGGCCTGACGCGTTGAGCGCTCGCTCAAATCGTTTGCCCCTTCAAGGATTTCACTGGTTGCCGTTTTCAGGCCGCCTGATGTTGTCCGCAATTGTGAAACAATTTCGGTCAATCTGTCCGCCACTTCATTGGTGTCGCGTTTTAGCTTTTCAAAGGCGCCATCATATTGCCCGGTCACCCGTTGGGTCAGGTCAGTTTTGGCCAGCGACGCCAACACAGAACCGGTCTCGTCCAATCCGCGCTCGACGGTTTCCACCAATCGGTTCACGCTTTCACCCAACGCATTCAGTTCTTTATCGGGGAATTGCAAATCAACACGATTTGTAAAGTCACCATGGGTTGCAGCATCCACAACTTCGCCGAAGGCTGCTTGCAGCTCTTGCATCATTTGGGCGCGTTCTTGCTGTGCCTTTTCTTGGCGCTCAAGTTCTTCGTTGCTCAAATTGGCAACGCGTGCGCCATTTTCGCGGAACACTTCAACAGCGCGCGCCATTTCGCCGATTTCATCGGTCCGGTCTGTGCCATCCACATCAACATCATGCTCGCCAGCCGCAATCGTACCCATCACATTGGTCAGGCGGGTGACGGGCTTCGTGATAGAACGGGCGATGAAGAAGGCCACCAGAAACAGAATGCCCGCAATTGCAGCTGTGATGCCAAGTTGGCTGAGCAATGTTTGCTGGTTGGCTGCGCGCAAATCGTCGATATAGATACCGGTGCCCACAATCAGGCCCCAAGGCTCGAAATAGTGCACATAGCTGTTCTTATCGACGGGCGTTTTTTCCGCGCCGCGTGGCCACACATATTGAAGATAGCCTGCGCCCTCTTTGGTCGCCAGATCAATCATATCTCGGAAGATCTCTTTGCCATTGGCATCTTTCATTTCCAATTGATTGCCACCCACCAATGCCTTGGCAAATGGGTGCATCACCATCACACCCTCTGTGTCGACCACAAACATATATTCATTGCCACGATATCGGATGTCTTCAATGGCGCGCAGCGCAGCCGTAAGGGCCGCTTCTTTTTCCACTTCGCCAGCTTCAACACGATCATAGCTGCCTTGCAAAATGCCAACGGCTGAATCCGTGATCGAACTCAACTCTTGAGCGCGCAGATTTGTGCGGGTTTCGATGATGTTGGAAATGCCGACATAGGCAAGGACACCAGCGGTCAACAAGGAGAGCGCGACCAAAGCGTAGATGCGCGCTGATATTTTTAGCTTAAGCATGTTTGTCTCCGAGACAAATAGTTACAAAGCTTGGCGAATAAAGGTTCAACAAACTGTTCTTCACTAATTTTGCCGCACTCGAGTAAATCAAATATAAATAAATTCGAATTTGATGATGTGCTTTGTTTTCATTGATGAAATCGATGTCGTGGCGGGTGCAATGTCGATTGCAAATTGGTGATCGGCACGAATAACCCTTAAAATTCGAGCGTATGTCAGGTTCATGTCAGTGCGCTTTGCTATGGCTTTTCTCGTATCAGTTCGTTTTGAACTTTTCGGGAGGAAAAGAATGTTCAAACAATTCAAAGCTGCATTGGCAGCAACCGCTTTAACTTTTGGTGTGGCTGGCGCTGCAATGGCAGATGGCCACCAAAAGGTTGAAGACATCCACTTCTTGATTCCTGGTGGCGCCGGCGGCGGCTGGGACGGCACAGCACGTGGCACAGGCGAAGCCCTGACCAAATCAGGCATTGTGGGACAAGCAACTTATGAAAACATGTCTGGCGGCGGCGGCGGCAAGGCCATCGCGCATCTGATCGAAACGGGTGATTCCGGCACATTGATGGTCAACTCAACACCAATCGTGATCCGGTCATTGCAAGGGGTGTTCCCACAGTCGTTCCGCGATCTGACCCCGATTGCCGGCACGATTGGTGACTATGGCGCGATGGTGGTGCACAAGGATTCTCAGTTTGAGGATATGCAAGCTCTACTTGCGGCCTATGCAAATGATCCATCCTCAATGGCCATCGGTGGCGGCTCGGTTGCCGGTTCAATGGACCATTTGATCGCCGCGTTGGTGATGAAAAATGCTGGCGCCAACCCAATGGATGTAAAATACATTCCATATGATGCTGGTGGTAAAGCCATGGCTGGTTTGCTTTCTGGTGAAATCGCTGCATTGACCACCGGTTTTGGCGAAGCCATCGAGCTGGCTCGTCAGGGTGAGGTGAACATTTTGTGTGTGACCTCAACCGAGCGATTGGACACAGCACCAGATACGCCAACTTGCGATGAAGCTGGCTCTAAAGGCACCGAGTTTGTGAACTGGCGTGGGTTCTTTGCCGCACCAGGCTTGGATGAAGACACCAAAGCCCAATATATCAGCGCGCTCAATGCGATGTATGACACTGAAGAGTGGGCCACGGTACGTGACCGCAATGGTTGGGTCGACATCTACAATGCAGATTCTGATTTCGTTGCCTTCTTGGAAAAGCAAGAAGAAGAAATTGCAGGTCTGATGCGCGAACTTGGCTTCCTTTAAGCGCAAGGTTAAACTGTCGCTGCTCTTATAGAGCAGCGGCGAGTTTACGGCGAATAAAGCCAGAAAATGCGCCTGCCTGTCAGGCGCATTTTTCTCGAGGGCTGATCTGATCACCGCGAATAGCCGACAAGATCAGCGCCTTATCAACTTCCTTGGGAGGGGTTATATGTTTTTCACCAAACGCAGAATCGGCGCTTTCCTGCTGCTCGGCTTTTGCATCACATATGCAGTGCTTTCGCAGCGTATTCCCTTGCTGCCGTTCCAACAGGATTCAGCCTTTCACGCACGTACAATGCCTGAGATTTTGTCCGTATTGGCCATCGGCATTTGCATTTTGATCATCGCTCTGCCCTCACCTGCCGAATATGTCGAGCTCAAAGGCAAAAACTGGATTGTTGGCTTTGCCTTTTTGGTGCTGATGTCCATTTATGGCCTCACCATTCGACCCTTCGGTTTTATTTTGGCGTCCACCATGCTGCTCGGCGTTGGCTATTGGCTGCTCGGGGAGCGCAAATTGTGGCTCCTTGCGATCACGTCAATTCCTGTCGCTGTTGCCTTTTGGGCGCTCATGTCAATTGGTCTTGGGGTGTTTATCGAACCCCTGCCGTGGTTTTTAAGAGGGTAGATGAATGCTTGATGGTATTATGATCGGGCTGACGACAGCCCTAAATCCAACAAATCTCCTTTTCGTGGTTTGCGGCTGCTTGGTGGGCACCTTTATCGGCATGCTGCCGGGGTTGGGGCCCATGTCCGCGATTGCGTTGATGATCCCCATTGCCGCCAGCCTCGACCCGTCTGCGGGCATCATTTTGATGGCGGCCGTTTATTATGGCGCAATTTTTGGCGGCTCCACGTCCTCCATCTTGATCAATGCGCCGGGCGTGGCCAGCACCGTGGCCACCTCATTTGATGGGTATCCAATGGCCAAGAAAGGCAAAGCTGGCAAGGCGTTGGCGATTGCTGCCTATTCATCATTTTCCGGGGGCGTTATTGGTGCGATCCTCTTGCTCATTGCGGCCCCTTCATTGGCCAAAGTGTCGCTCTCGTTCCATTCCACTGACTATTTTGCGTTGATGGTATTGGGCTTGACGGCGGTGGCTGCATTTTCCGGCCAAGGCAATATGCTCAAAGCCATGTTGATGACGGTGGTGGGGTTGATGCTTTCAACCGTGGGCACCGACCAGACCCAAGGCATCCAGCGCTTTACGCTTGGCATGATCGATTTGCTGGACGGCATCTCCTTCCTGTTGCTGGTGATGGCCACGTTCGCGCTGTCGGAAGCGCTAATGGCTATTTTGCGGCCGGCAGGCAGCGATGAGGACCGAAAACGCGAGCAGGAAGCCCATAGTAATCTAGGCTCGATGAAGGTCAGTAAAGAGGAAGTGAAAGAACTAGCCCCCGTTGTCGGGCGCTCTTCAATCCTTGGCTTTTTGGTGGGCGTATTGCCCGGCGCCGGGGCAACCATTGCCAGCTTCTTGGCCTATGGCACGGAGCAACGTTTGGCCGGACCAAAGAAGGGCAAATTGTTTGGCACTGGCTCGATCCGCGGTCTTTCAGCGCCTGAAACCGCCAACAATGCGGCGGCCACAGGTTCATTCGTGCCGTTGCTCACCTTGGGTATTCCCGGCTCGGGCACAACGGCGATCATGTTGGGGGCGTTGATTGGGTATGGCATTCAGCCCGGCCCACGGCTCTATATCGACCAGCCGGATGTGTTCTGGTCGGTGATTGTGTCCATGTGGATTGGCAATATCATCTTGCTGGTGCTGAACCTGCCGCTGATCCCATACATCGCCAAGATTTTGGCGATCCCGGCCCGGTTCTTGTTGCCGCTGATCCTGTTCTTCTCTTTGATCGGGGTTTATTTTGTCAGCTTCAACACGTTTGATATTCAGTTGATGATCATCTTTGCGGTCGCCGCGGTGACACTCAGATTGCTCGACTTTCCGCTCGCCCCGATGATCCTTGGGTTCATTTTGGGCGGCATGATGGAAGAGAATCTACGTCGTGCACTGTTGATCAACAATGATAGCTGGTCATTCCTTTGGGAACGGGGGCTCACCCTCACAATCCTTTCGATTGCTGTTCTCACCCTTATCGTCCCGATGCTGCTGCCCTATTTCCAGAAATGGCGCAAAGATGCAGATCGCGCAGGCGAAGGCGGTTAGGCTCTCCTCCCTAGCTTCCAAAAGGAAAGGGCGCCATTGCGGCGCCCTTTTTTGCTCATCCGTGAGGATAGTGGATGAGCGTGGGTCTGGTTGTTTGTGGCTTATGAAAAGTCCATCGTATTGACCACATCAGCGGTTTTTGACACCACTTCGTCTGCCTCTTGCTTGGTGAGGCAGAATGGCGGTGCAAAGCCCAAAATATCGCCTTGTGGCATGGCCCGACCAATGACTTTCTTCTGTCCCAACGCGCCCGCAATTTGCGGCCCGATTTTCTGGCTGGGGTCGAAGAAGGTGCGGCTGTCTTTGTCTTTCACAAATTCCACCGCACACAGCATGCCTTCGCCGCGGATATTGCCCACATGCGGGTGATCATCCAAGGCAGCGTGCATTTGCGCGTTCAGATAGCTCCCGACTTCGCCTGCATTTTGCACCAGGTTCAGATCGTCAATCAGCTTCAAGTTCGCGATGCCTGCCGCTGCGCCGATCGGGTGCGCTGAGTACGTCCAGCCATGGCCGATGGGGCCATATTCGTCGGTACCTTGCTCGAACACTTTCCACATTTTGTCGCCCACAATGGAGCCAGACAATGGTGCGTAAGCTGAGGTGAGACCTTTGGCGATGGTGATCAGGTCCGGCTCAATATCATAATGGTCAGAGCCCATCATGGTGCCCAAACGGCCAAAGCCTGTGACCACCTCATCTGCCACCAACAAAATATCATGCTTTTTCAGCACTTTTTGGATTGCTGCCCAATAGCCTTCTGGTGGCGGCACAATGCCACCGGTGCCCAAAATGGGTTCACCGATAAAGGCCGCGATGGTGTCCGCGCCTTCGCGCTCGATCAATTCTTCCAGCTTGGCCACACAATGCTCAACAAACTGCTCTTCAGTTTGGTCAAGATTGTCGCGACGATAATAATAAGGCGCTTCAGTGTGCAGCACTTGGGCGAGTGGCAGATCGAACTTTTTGTGGAACAGTTCGAGGCCTGTCAAAGACCCTGTCATTAGGCCCGAGCCGTGATAGCCGCGCCAGCGTGAAATGATCTTTTTCTTTTCCGGGCGGCCCAAAATATTGTTGTAATACCAGATGAGTTTGACGTTGGTTTCGTTGGCGTCAGAGCCGCCCAAGCCAAAGTAAACTTTGGACATGTTTTTTGGCGCGCGATCCAAAATCATTTTCGACAGGGTGATTGACGCTTCTGTACCGTGGCCGACATAGGCGTGGTAATAGGCCAATTCTTTGGCTTGCGCGGCAATGGCATCGGCGATTTCTGGACGGCCATAGCCCACATTCACACAGTAAAGCCCAGCAAATGCGTCGAGCAATTTGTTGCCGTCGCGATCTTCAATATGGGCGCCGGAGCCGCCGGTCACAATCCGGTTTGGGCTTTCGCCACGGGCGTGTTGCGCCAAGTGAGTTGAGGGGTGGAAGAAATTCTCCCGATCCCACTGGTCGAGCTGATCATTTTTAAGCATATTCTGGCTCCCTTTTCTTAGGCATTTGCCATTTTTGGTTGTCCGAGGTCGTCCCAATCATCCCATCCGGGGTAGGCCATCGGCGTGTCAGATTGGATTGAGCTTAACCGTTCAATCCAGTTTTGTTTGAGTGTCGCAAACTGCTTTTCGAACGCATCGTCCGCGACGTAGGAATATCCATGGCCCGATACACCAAATGACGCGTGGGGCGGCAGTACATCAAAGCCCATATAGTAAAGCGAGAATTGCATGGACCAGAGGATCTGGTCCAACTCGCCACCGCGTCCGCCGGCCACAAAGGCCTCCCCCGGTGCGCCAGATGTGACAGAGCACATGGCGCGTTTGCCGCGGAAATAGCCGTTGTCATACCGCATCTTGCTGGTGTAGAGCCCACCGCTGACAAACACGCGGTCGCACCACCCTTTCAACATTGCCGGCACCGAATGCCACCAGATTGGGAACTGGAAAATCACCAGATCAGCACGCTCGAGCATTTCGATTTGCTGTTGGATTTCTGGCGCCAATATCCCTTCCTTATAGGCGTGGCGCTGTTCGGCTAATGGGGCAAACTCCTTTTCATTTATACGATCTGGGTAGTTTGCGGCCTTCTCCACCGGATCAAAATCCAACGCATAAAGGTCGCTTACTTCCACATGGTGGCCTTGGGCTTCAAAATGGTCTTTGCCTGTGGCGACCAACTGGCCGTTAAAAGATGTTGGTTCCGGGTGGGCCAGAACGAACAGGATATTCATAAAAACTCCAACTTATGCCCAATCGCGGCATACATATTTGATTTCAGTGTAGGCTTCCATGCCCTGACGCGCGCCTTCACGTGCCAAACCAGATTGTTTGTAGCCACCGAAAGGAATCGGCGCACCAGTCACCTTGGTACGGTTGACCGCGACCATGCCAAATTGCAAGGCCCGGCTCATCCGGTAGATCCGCTTCGGATCAGCCGTATGCAGATAGGCCACCAAGCCATATTCCGTATCATTGGCCTTTTGGGTCACGTCCTGTTCGTCGCTGAACTTTTGGATCGCGGCCACGGGGCCAAAGGTTTCTTCGCTCATGATTTTGGCGCTGTCGGGCACATCGGCCAAAACGGTTGGCTGGAAGAACAATGCGCCCATTTCGTGCCCCTCACCACCGGTGAGCACTTTGGCGCCTTTCTCTACAGCGTCATTGACATGTTCGATTTGCTTGTCGACAGCGTTCTGGTTCATCAATGGCCCGATCATCGGGTCGTCCATGCCAAAACCAACGCTTAATTTGGCTGTCGCGGCAGCAAATTTCTTGCAGAACTCATCGTAGATTTTGTCGTGAATATAGAAGCGGTTTGCGCCCAAACAATCCTGACCTGATGTGGCGAATTTGGCCTTGATGGCTTCCGCCACCACATAGTCGACATCGCAATCATCAAAGGCGATGAAAGGAGCATGGCCGCCCAGTTCGAGCACCAGCTTTTTCACTGTGTCGGCGCTTTGGCGATAGAGCAAGCGACCAATTTCGGTGGACCCGGTGAAGGACAAAGCCCGCACGCGGCTATCTTTGGTCCACGGCTCAACCACCACTGACGCGCGGCCCGTGATCACGTTGAAAACGCCTGGCTCCAGCCCTGCCCGTTCGGCCAACTCGGCCAGCGCCAAGGCAGAATATGGCGTTTCGTGGGAAGGGTGCGCTACAACGGTGCAGCCGGCTGCAATCGCTGCAGCGGCTTTGCGGGTCAGCATGGCGGCAGGGAAGTTCCACGGGGTGATCATGGCGGCGACGCCAATCGGCTCACGCCAAAGTTCCACTTCCGCGTCCACAAGGTGCGAGGTCACCCCTTCAATATTCGGGCGCTTTGTCTCTTCGGCATAGAATTCAACAAAGGACGCTGCATAATCGATTTCACCCATGGCTTCAGACAAGGGCTTGCCCTGCTCCAGCACCATGATGCGGGCCAAATCTTCTTTATTTTCAATGATCAAGTCAAACCAACGGCGCAGGCAGGCCGCGCGATGTTGCGGCAGGCTCATCGACCAAACGCCAAAGGCCTCGTGCGCAACATTGACCGCATCAGCGCTTTGGGCGGCACTCAAAGAGGCCACTTCGCCGAGCCATTCGCCATTTGCTGGATTGCTCACTGGAATGGTCGCGCCATCTTCGGCCCCGACCCATTTGCCACCAATATAGGAGAATTGGCGCAGCAGGCGGCTGTCTTTGAGATAAGGCGTGATGCCTTTTAGATCGTCATGGGTTTGCAATAGTTTTGACGGCATGGATAACCCCTCCTTTTCGTGTTGGGTACACTATGGAGGTGCCTGAGCAGAATTTGTGACCAAAAAAAGCGTAATCCGCAGTCAGAATTACGGAAATATTACCGTAATAAAGTGGAATCTTTTGCTATTCTTCCAACAATTGCGCGATGGGCGGTGGTGAGCCTTGCTTTACCGGTTTGGTCACAAAATAGGTGAAATATCGCGCCAGCCCGATTTTGGCTTCCAGCAGCTCATCAATCAGGCGTTGATAGGCATCAATGTCCTTTGTGACCACTTGCATGAAATAATCCAACCCACCGCCAATGGCCCAGCAGGCAACGATCTCTTCATAGTTTTTCATGGATTGCTCGAACAATTGAAAACTTGCGGCGCGGTGATTTTCCAGCTCCACCGCCACAAAGATCGTGACGCAAGGCGCAATCTTATGCAGGGCAATCTCGGCGCGGTAGGACTGGATGACGCCAGATTTTTCCAGCCGCTTCAACCGCTCCCAACAGGGGGTGGGCGACAGATTAATCCGCGCCGCCAAATCAGATTTGGAGATTCGGCCTTCCTGCGACAAGAGCCGCAATATCTCAATATCTCGCGCATCAAGTTTGATCATTTATTGTTCCGTATCAAGGGCCTAATCGGTTTTAATCTTCGTGCCGAAGTTCAAGCTATATGCCAACTCAAGCGCGTGGTTACCGATAGCCGTATCCTGCGCGCCGGTGCCGGTCAAATCGCAAATTGTGATGGTGGCATCACTGGTTCTGCCCGTCGCGCCGCCCGTGATGATTTGCCCCAATTCCGGCGGGGTTTGATCTGACGGCCAATTGCCGGTTTGCTTAGCGGTGCGCAGTTCGCCCAACAGCTCGCACTGACTGACGCGGTCGCATACATACAAATCGGCTTGGGCTGCAATTTCCGGGTCCAGCTCGTTTTTGCCTTCTTGGTCCGACCCCATGGCCGTGATGTGGAGATCCGGGTGCATCCAATCGGCATCAATCAGCGGTTCGCGCGATGGCGTGGTGGTCACCACCAACTGGCTTTCCTTCACCACCCGCTCCGCACTGTCGACGGCCGTGGCCTCGACGCCAATTTCTGCGGCGATGTCTTGAGCGCAAGCTTCCGCGTGATCGCGATTGCGGCCCCACACCAAAACCTTTTTAAAAGGACGTTCGATATGGGCGGCTATGATTTGCAAACGGGCCTGCACCCCGGTGCCAAAAACGCCTGCCGTTTCGACCTTTTGCGGTGCCAGATGTCGCGCCGCTACGCCGCCTGCAGCGGCTGTACGCAAATCGGTGAGATACCCATTGTCGAGAAAGACCGCGCTAGCGAGACCGGTTTGGGCGCTCAACAACATCATCAACCCATTCAGGCTGGGCAATCCCAATTTAGGATTGTCAAAAAAGCCCGGCGACACTTTGATGGCAAAGTGCTCAAAGTCTGGAATATAGGCGGTTTTCACATCAACCTCGGCGTTGACCATGGGCAAATCCATTGAAAGGATCGGTGGCATGATCACCTCGCCCGTCGCCAATGCGGCGAAAGCCCTTTCCACCAAGTCATTGACCGATCGTCCCAATTTGAGGGTGCGCTTGAGTTCACTTTCCGTGACAATCAAAATCTCATGGGACATGAAAATCTCCTTTATGCCGTGGTTAGGCTTTTGGCCAACGCATCCACTTGAGCCAATGCATCGGCATGGGACAGGATGTCCCCAATGTCGCGCACGCCACAGGCGCGCACCATGTGCCGTTCCGCAAACCCCAGCTTGTCGAGCGCCGGGCCATATTGCTCCAATAGGTTACCATACCGCGCAGCGGGTTCGCCTTGGGTTTGCAGCAAAACCAATTGCTTGCCGGGCGACAGCTTGGACGGCTGCGGATTGGTGAGATAATCGCTTTTTAAGAAATCAAAGAAGCGATCCAGCGCCCCTTTGAGCAATCCCGACATGTTGCACAAATAAATTGGTGTGCTGAGCACAACAATGTCGGCATCATAGATCTTGTTTAATGCGTCGCTAAGGCCGTCCTGATGATCATCGGGCACCTCGCCAAACGGCACAAAGGAAAGATCGCGCAGCGCATAATCATTTACGGCACAGCCTTGCGCCAAAGCTGTTTCGCAAAAGCGATCTGCCATTTGGTCACTATTGCCGTTGGCACGCGGGCTGCCGCGCAGCACCACAATTTGTTTTGCCTTAGGGGCGGACATAAGCGGCCCCTTTGATCTGATAATCACCCAATTGAATATCCTGCCCTGTGACAATTTTTGTAAATAGATCCATATCGAGATTGCGCCCTGTGATCACGGTGGCCACCGGCCCCTTGGGCACAAAATGGCCGCCCAGCAGAGCAGCAATGCCCACAACACATGCGCCTTCGGCAACAATGCGATCTTCATAAAAAAGGCATTGCATGGCGCGATATATCTCTTCTTCGCTGACCAAAATGGTCTCATCCAATAGGTCGCGACAGATCGGGAAGGAGAATTTGTTGTCCATGCCAATGCCGCCACCTAAGCTATCCGCCAGGCTGGCCACTTCGACGACATCAACAGGGTGGCCCGCTTTTATTGAGGCCGCCATCGCCGCGCCGCGATCCATTGAGATGCCGATAAGTTTGATATCGGGCTTGATCGCTTTGGCTGCCAAGGCAATGCCTGCGGCAAGACCACCACCGGAAAGTGGCACCAGCAATGTTTCGAGATCAGGCCGCGCCGAGAGCATCTCCAAACCAATCGTACCTTGGCCCGCAATGACATAGGGATCGTCAAAGGGAGAGATTTCCACCAACCCTTCCTCGCGACATAGGCGTTGGCTTTCCGCCATCGCATCATCCTGGCTGTTGCCTTTAACCCAAACTTCGCCGCCCAATTGCTGGATGCCCTCAACTTTGGCTTTGGGCACCAGCTCCGACATACAAATCACCGCGCGAAGGCCGCGCAGTCTGGCCGCATAAGCGACCCCACGCCCATGATTGCCGGTGGAGCAGCAAGTGACCCCTTTTGTGCCTTCGGGCAAGTTCATCACCGCATTCATTGCGCCGCGCAATTTGAATGCACCAATGGGTTGCATGTTTTCCAGCTTGAGCAGCACGTCGACACCAAATTTGTCACTCAAGAAGGGTGATGGCACGAACGGCGTGTGATCGGCCTGTCCTTTAATGATGTTCTGCGCCGCCAAAATATCGGCTAAATCAAGCATTGCACGCCCCCACTTTACACGGCCCCTTCGCCGCACTTCAAACTTGTTGTGTACATCATGCCCATCAACACCCAGCTGTCAACGCAAGCAGCTTGATAAATCTTTGATTTTTTTGTTGACGGGGAACGCGAATTGCACTGATGTATACATCTTCGTGATTTTAGGGGCACTGTCTATGGCGAGCAAAAATCTACCCTTTTCTAAACATGAGTATGAACGTCGACTGGAAAAGGTGCGTCGTTCCATGGAAAACTTCGAAATTGATGTGCTGTTTATTGAAGATCCATCGAATATGGGCTGGATCACCGGTTATGATGGCTGGTCATTTTATGTGCATCAGGGCGTTTTGGTTTTCATGGATGAAGACCCCATCTGGTGGGGCCGCTACCAAGACACCAACGGCGCACAGCGCACCGTTTGGATGGACGATGACCGCATCACCTATTACCCCGACCATTATGTGCAATCGACCCTTTGCCACCCCATGGAAATGCTTGCGGCGATGATCCGCGACCGTGGGCTGGGCAACCAGCGCATCGGGGTGGAGCTTGAAAACTATTATTTCTCAGCCAAAGCCTATTTGACCCTTACCCACGAACTGCCCGACGCAGTGTTTGTGGATGCCACCGGCCTTGTGAACTGGCAACGCCTGGTGAAAAGCGAAGATGAAATCGGCTATATGCGCAAGGCCGCGCGCATTTCAGAAAAAATCATTGATGGCATTGTCGAGCGCGTGGAACCGGGCGTGCGCAAAAGTGACATTGTGGGCCAGATTTATGCCGATGCCATTTCCGGCATTGACGATGATTGGGGGGACTATCCCGCCATTGTGCCGATGTTGCCCAGTGGCTCTGACGCGGCAGCACCGCATTTGACGTGGGACGGCCGCATTTTTGATGCGGACACCCCCACCTTTTTTGAGATCTCCGGCTGTTTTCGCCGCTATCACGCGCCGCTGTGTCGCACGGTGCATTTGGGCAAACCACCCCAATATTTGCTGGATGCCGAAAAGGCGCTGGTTGAAGGACTTGAAGCCGGACTTGAGGCAGCCGTGCCCGGCGCGCGTGCGAAAGACATTGCCCGCGCTTTGGCCATTCCGCTGGAACGTGCCGGCATTTATCGCGCGTCCCGCGCGGGCTACCCGATCGGTATTTCCTATCCCCCGGATTGGGGCGAGCGCACCGTTTCGATCCGCCTTGAAGATCGCACCATTTTGCAACCGGGCATGACGTTCCACTTTATGCCGGGCATTTGGGAGAATGATTGGGGCCTTGAGATTACCGAGAGTATTTTGATCAAAGATAAGGGTCCCGCAGAGACGCTGTGTAACCGCCCGCGCAAACTTTATGTGAAAGACTAGGGGCTAAATGCTTGATCAAACCGAACATATTTTGCGCCAACTCATTGGCTTTCCGACGGTGTCGGCCGACAGCAATCTGGAGCTGATCCATTATGTCGCCAGCCTGCTGGAGGATGTGGGCGCAAAAATTGAACTACAGCATGATGCAACCCGCAAAAAGGCCAATTTGTTTGCCACCATTGGTCCGGATATTGCGGGCGGCATTGTGCTTTCCGGCCACAGCGATGTGGTGCCGGTGTCCGATCAGAACTGGCGAACTGACCCGTTCACCTTAGAAAAAGAAGACGGGCGCTATTATGGTCGCGGCACCTGCGACATGAAGGGATTTATTGCCGCGACACTTGCCATGGCCCCGACATTCGCCGCGCATCAACTCAAGCGACCGATCCATTTTGCCTTCACCTATGATGAAGAAGTGGGGTGCCTGGGCGCACAGGATCTTGTGCAGATTCTGGGCCACCGCCCCCATTTGCCCGCGGCCGCGATCGTGGGTGAACCCACGGACATGAAAATCGTTGAGGGACATAAGGGGTGTTGCGAATATAGCGTTTATTTCGAAGGGCACGCGGGCCATGGGTCCATGCCCGACCACGGCGTAAATGCGGCGGAATATGCCACCCGCTATGTCAGCAAATTGCTGGAATTGCGCGAGGCGCTGAAAGGCCGCGCACCGAAGGACAGTCCGTTTGATCCGCCTTGGACCACCATCAATGTGGGGCGCATTGAAGGCGGCACCGCTCACAATGTGATCTGCAACCATGCGGAAGTGGATTGGGAAATGCGGCCGATTGCGCAAGCTGATGCCGATTGGGTCAATGGCATTTTGCAAAGCTTTTGCCAGGACGATTTGTTGCCCAATATGCGAAAGATCTGGCCAGATTCCAACATCACCACCCGCACCATTGGCGAGGTGATCGGCCTGACACCGCTGCGCTCCAACGAGGCCCGCGACATCGTTGTGGCCCTGACAGGCAGCAACGACAGCCATTTTGTGCCGTTTGGCACCGAAGCAGGCTTGTTTCAGGAACTGGGCATTGCCACCATTGTGTGCGGCCCCGGTTCGATTGAACAAGCGCACAAAGCCGACGAGTTTTTGGAAATCGGGCAGCTCAAGCAATGCCTTTCCATGCTGGACAAGCTGGCCCATTCAATGAAGGCGGCATAGCGCAAGAATATGGAACAGGATGACATTACTCTTTTGCGCTTGAGCGAGCCAGACGCCAATGAAAGCGCGGCGGGCCGTCGGTTTCGTGAGTTGCACGATGAAATTCGCTCTCGCATTTCCCTGTTGGACTATCCGCCGGGTATGCGCTTGAGCGAAGAGGCTTTGGCGGAAGAATTTGGCGTAAGCCGCACCCCGCTGCGGCGGGTGCTGTGGCAGTTGCAGGCCGAGGGGTTGCTGCAATCGGTGCAGGGCGTGGGCACCATCGTTACCGACATCGATATTGGCGCGCTCTATCAAGTTTATCAAATGCGCATGGAGCTTTCGCCGCTGCTGGCCCGCCTTTCTCCACGCACAATCAGCCCGCAAGATATGAAGCGCTTTAAAGTGCTGCATAAAAAATGTCTTGAGCTCACAGACAATCCAAGCGCGCGTGGCTATTCCGTGGTCAATATCGCAACATTTCATGCGCTGGCCGACCTGACGACAAATGAGCCGTTGCGCGAGACGATGGAACGGTTGTTTTACCAAACTGCGCGCATTTGGCTGAAATCCCTGACCGATCAAGATGTGATGCGGGAATGCAAAAGCCTTTGCCAAGAGGTGCGCGATTATCGCGATGCGGCCTGCCTGGGCGACATTGATGCGCTGGCGCATTTGTGGCGTGCGCACACATCGGCCAGCATGACGCGGCTACAGCAAAAAGCTGCGGCGCAATAGGGCTTTCACAGGCCTGTTTGCGCGCTCACGGCTGAACGACGCCCGCGGCGTGACTAAACAGACCAGCGCCGCGCGATCCCCGCTCCCCCCCTCTCACCCACCAGCCTGTGCGTTTTTGGGGTGGTGTCGCTGGTGTAGGTGAACGTTTTTACCCAAATGAGTTCGATAAATTGCGCACCAACCATTGACGTTTGGCGCAAAGAGGGGCCAAAACACTTAAAAAAACGAAAAACAATAATCATCTCTGGGATAGATCAATGAAACTTACACCCCTTGACGCGCCGGGTTATGAAAAGGTCGTTTATGCGGAGGACGAGGCGAGCGGCCTGAAGTCCATCATCGCTGTGCACAGCACAAAGCTGGGCCCGGCGGCGGGCGGTTGCCGCATGTTTGCGTACCCCGATTTTGAGTCAGCGAAGATTGACGCTCTGCGGCTTTCCAAAGGCATGACCTATAAAAATGCCGCCGCATCTTTGCCGCTCGGGGGCGGCAAGTCGGTCATTATCGCGGACCCTAAAACACAGAAAACACCCGAATTGATGCAGGCATTCGGTCGGTTCGTGGAAAGCTTTGAGGGCATGTACACCACCGCTGAAGATGTGGGCATCAGCGTTGAGGATATTGAAGAAGCCGCCAAATATACCAGCCATGCGGCCGGGCTAAACAAAGGCGCTTTTGCGTCGGGCGATCCATCGCCGGTCACCGCCCGTGGGGTTTATCTTTCGTGTGTGGCTGCTGCCAAACATGCGTTTGGTCACGGCGACCTGGAAGGCAAGATAATCGCATTGCAGGGCCTTGGTCATGTGGGCATGTATCTGGCTGAACATTTGCACGCGGCAGGCGCGCAGCTCATTGTGTCTGATATTAATGCAAGCTCTGTTGCAAAAGCACGGCAGGCTTTTAGTGCGCGCTCGGTCGCCCCGAATGACATTTACGATGTGGAGGCCGATATTTTTGCCCCCTGTGCTATGGGCGCCATCTTGAATGCGGATACTATTTCGCGGCTGAAGGTGAAATTGGTGTGCGGTGCGGCCAACAACCAACTGGCCGATGATGCAGCTGGCGACGCATTGATGGCACGCGGCATCCTTTACGCACCGGACTATGTGGTGAATGGCGGCGGCATCATTAGCGTATCCACAGAAATCTTGAAAATCACAGATGAAAAATGGGTTGACCAAAAGCTGGAACAACTGGCGGTGACAACCGACAAGATTTTGACAAAAGCCAAGGCACAAAACGCATCGCCCCATAAGGTGGCAGATCAATTTGTGGACGAGATTTTAGCCCAATAGCCAAGAAGAAAGGGGAGCCTGCGGCTCCCCTTTTTGTTATTTTTTCGCCAATAGATCGCGAATTTCGGTGAGCAAGGTTTCTTCCTTGGTCGGAGATGGTGGAGCGGAAGGCTTCTCCTCCTCCTTGCGGCGCAAGGAATTGATGCCCTTCACCACGAAGAACAGCACCCAAGCGACAATCAAGAACTTCACAACAGCATTGATGAACAACCCGATATTGAGCGTTGCCACGCCCAATTCTTGTGCCTGTGCCACCGACGCGATGGTTTCACCGCCTGTGTCAGACAGCACGATAAACCAGTTTGAAAAATCGAGTCCCCCGAAGATCAATCCGATGAGCGGCATCATCACGTCCGCCACAAGTGACGAAACAATGGCACCAAATGCTGCACCAATGATCACACCAATGGCCAACTCAACCATGTTGCCTTTGATGGCAAAGGACTTAAATTCTTTGAGCATTTCTTTCCCCATATCAGCCCACAATTACCTGCCGCGCAGAACAACTATTCAGATGCGTCATCGACAGAAGGATTACTTTAAGAAAGAATTAACCAAAGGCAAGTGAATTGTAATGCTGGATGAATTTGCGCCCCGCCATCGAAAAGACGCAAAGAATTGATGAAACAGACTTTGCGTTGGCGCGCGTGTATGGCACAAGAGAAATTATACTCAATAAAACTAGGCTATTTGCATGACCATTCGTTTGCACAAGGGCGACCTTCCCCACCTCAATGACTACGGCAAATCTGTTGCTATCGACACCGAAACCATGGGCCTGAACCCCATGCGGGATCGACTGTGCGTGGTGCAGCTTTCGCCCGGCGATGGCACCGCCGATGTGGTGCAGATTGCCCAGGGGCAAACCGAGGCGCCTAATCTGCAAAAGCTGCTCGCAGATGAAAATGTGACCAAGCTTTTCCATTTTGCCCGCTTCGACATCGCGGCGCTGCAAAATGCTTTTGGCACCGTGACCAAGCCAGTTTACTGCAGCAAAGTTGCCTCAAAGCTGGTGCGCACCTATACGGACCGTCACGGTTTGAAAGACCTGTGTCGTGAGCTTTTGGGCGTTGATTTGTCCAAACAGCAACAAAGTTCTGATTGGGGCGCTGAAGATTTGAGCAGCGCACAAATGGAATATGCCGCAAGCGACGTGCTCTATTTGCACGATCTGAAACGTCACCTCGACCGGATGCTGAAACGCGAAGGCCGGATGGACATGGCCAAAGCCTGTTTTGACTTTTTGCCCTACCGCGCCGATCTTGACCTGAAAGGCTGGGCTGAAACAGATATATTTGCCCATAGCTAAACATGAGCGAAACGGCCACTGCTTCACACTTCAACGATTTGTTTGCCGGCGTTCAGCGGCGGCAGCGCATCGTGAAATGGTTGCGGTGGACCATCCCCCTGCTTGGGGGCGCGATTTTTGCTGCTTTGATGATCCCCCTTTTGATCGACAATCTTTTGCCGTCAACTCAATTTGAAGGCATTCGGCTGGAACAGGATAAATTGGTGGTGGACGAACCCCGGGCAACTGGCGTTTTGAGCGATGGCGGCACCTATGAGATGACGGCGAAAAGCGCCACCACCAAAATTATCAACCAAGATATGATTGATCTGGTGGAGATGCAGGCGACCCTCAATTTTGTGGATGGCGACAATGTTGTGGGGACTTCAGAAACTGGCACCTTTTCGCTTAAGCGCAATATTTTGACCATGACCAGCGAGATCGATCTTTTGTCCAGCAAAGGCGATACCGGATTGATCGGCAATGGCGTTGCTGACCTGAATACAAAGATTTTTGATGGCGATGATGGCGTTGCGTTTGATTTTGCCAATGGCAGCACGCTACGCGCTAAAAATATGCATTATGATGGGCCAGGGAACTATTGGAAATTTGAGCGCGCGACACTCACTTTGGCGCCACAGGAAGGGCCAACCGCAGATGAATAGAATTTCAACATTCTTGCTGTTCATATGCCTAGCCAGCTTCGCCATGGTCGGCAGCGCGATGACGCAATCAAAAGGCCCCGTAAACATCACCGGCGATGTCTTTGAAATTTTCGAAGACAAGCGGGAGGCCGTGTTCACTGGTGAAGTGGTTGTCAAACAGGACGACTTTATCCTCTATTCGCCCAAAGTCATTGCCTATTACGGTGAAGGTGGTGCGTCTGACCTGAAGAAAATGACCGCTGCCGGCCGCCTTACGCTTCATTTTGGGCCTAAAACCGCCAAAGCGGATTTTGGCACCTATGATCCAAAGACTGAGATTTTGCACCTGACGGGCAATGTTGAAGTTACGGAAGATGGGACATTGGTGACCAGCAAGGATTTGTTTGTTGATGTCACGGACAATAGTTCCCGATTTACATCGGACCCCAATTCCAACTCTCGGGTGACAGGGGTTTTCTCCAGTGGCGGCTAACACGGCAGAACAGAGCCAATCACTTGATCCAACCGGCTGGCTGGTGGCCCACTCGTTGGCCAAAAGCTACGGCAAAAAGGTCGTGATCCGCAATGTATCTGTTGCGGTCAACCGCGGCGAAGCCGTTGGCCTTTTGGGCCCGAACGGCGCTGGCAAAACCACAGTGTTCTCGATGATCATGGGCATCACCCCGCCGGATAGCGGTGAAGTGTTGTTGCATGGCAAGCCCATCACCAAGTTTCCACTTTTTCAGCGCGGTCGGCTGGGCATGGGCTATCTGCCACAAGAACCGTCCATCTTTCGCGGCATGAGCGTCAAAAACAATATCATGGCGATCTTGCAAGGCCATGTGCGCGGCCGCAAGGCACAGCAGGCGCGTCTTGATGATTTGCTCGAAGAATTCACCATCTCGCATCTTCGCGATGCAGATGCTTTGGCCCTGTCAGGTGGTGAACGTCGACGCGTGGAAATTGCGCGCGCCCTGGCGGCAGACCCGCAATTTATGCTGCTCGATGAACCCTTTGCCGGGGTCGATCCGATTGCTGTGGGTGAAATTCGTAAACTCGTGCGGCAACTCACAAGTCGCGGCATCGGCGTTTTGATCACTGACCACAATGTGCGCGAGACGCTCGGTCTGGTTGATCGCGCTTACATCATCCATGGGGGACAGGTGATGATCCAAGGTCGCCCCGAAACCATCACCAATGATGAACAAGCCCGTCGGGTTTATCTGGGCGAAGATTTTACGCTTTAGGTTTGAGCTCACGGCTGAGCGGCACTGTCGGCACTGCCTGTTTTTCCACATCGCTGACATTTGGTGCTTGCGTTTGGCTTTTCAAATAGGTGCGACAGCACAGAAGTGTTAAGATTGGCACGGATTTTGTATAGTGCGGCTTGAATGTGTGCGATTACCTATGGCAATTTAGCACAACACCACGCTGATTTGCCCGGAAGGAGCGATGATCGACATGGCCATTGGCCCCAGATTGGATATTCGGCAATCGCAAACGCTTGCGTTAACGCCCCAATTGATGCAGTCGATCAAGCTGTTGCAGCTTTCGCATACCGAGCTTTCCCAATTTGTCGAAGAAGAGCTGATGCGCAATCCGCTGCTCGACCGTGACGATGGGGGCGAGGAACGCACCGTCGAAGAAGAGCCCGCTGCAAAAGCTGACGATCGCGCGGTTGACGTTTCAAGTCGAGGCGAACAGTTGGGCAGCGCCGTCTCGGTGGCGCAGGAGATGGACACGGATGTGGCCAATCTCTATCCCGAGCAGGTTGGGCAGGACAGCCTATCGCAATCCCTCTCCTGGCCTGAAGGCAAGCACACGAGTGGCGGGCAGGAAACAGGTGATTTTGAGCAATTCGCTGCAGGCGAAAAATCCCTCAATGATCATTTGATCGAACAAATTTCGCTTATTCTCAGCCATCCCGGCGACATGTTGATCGCCAGCGCCCTGATCGAAAATCTCAATGAAACTGGCTATGTGGATGTGCCTTTGGATCAGATTGCGGATCAGCTGGGCACCGAACTTGGCCATGTGGAAGCGGTGCTCGAAGCGGTTCAAGGGTGTGATCCGCTGGGCATTTTTGCCCGCGATTTGACCGAATGTCTCGCGATACAATTGCGCGAAAAAGACCGGCTGGACCCAATGATGCAAATGCTGCTGGATAATCTCGATCTGCTGGCGGCGCACAAAATTACCGAATTGCAAAAACTGTTGGGTGCCGATGCCGAAGATTTGGGCGACATGCTCGCAGAAATCCGACGGCTGGACCCACGTCCGGGCCGCGCATTTGAGGGCAGCAATGTGCAAGCCATTGTGCCCGACGTGTTTGTGCGACAGGGCAACAGCAAAGAATGGGTTATTGAACTCAACCAAGAGGTGCTGCCCAAGGTGTTGATCAACCGCACCTATTTGGCCAGCGTGAGCGCCAGCGCCAAGAAGGGCGAGGACAAAACCTATTTGAGCGAGTGTTTGCAAACCGCCAATTGGCTGACCAAGAGTTTAGATCAACGGGCGCAAACCATTTTGAAGGTGACAAAGGAAATTGTGCGCCAGCAGGATGGTTTTTTGCATCATGGCGTATCGCAATTGCGACCGATGACGTTGAAAATGGTGGCTGAAGAAATTGAAATGCACGAAAGCACGATTTCGCGGGTGACCAGCAATAAATATGTCAGCACCCCGCGCGGGCTATTTGAACTGAAATATTTCTTCACTTCGGCTATTCACTCCGCCAGCGGCGAGGCCGACCATTCCGCCGAATCCGTAAAATACCGGATCAAACAATTGATTGATGCGGAAGATCCGCGGAAGATCCTCTCGGATGACAAAATTGCGGCGATATTGAATGACGAGCAAAGCATGAACGTGGCGCGGCGTACCGTGGCGAAATATCGTGAAGCGATGAACATTGCCTCTTCGGTGATCCGGCGGCGACAAAAGCGGGAATTGGTGCGCTAGAACCTCCCTTTAAGAAAACACCGTCCAATCCATTTCATTGGTAACATATTCGAGCATTTGCGTGCCGATGTGGGAATTGCCATTGCGGTCCAACCCGGGGGACCACACAGCTATGGAGGCAATTCCTGGCACCGCCGCCAATATCATGCCGCTCACGCCGGACTTTGCGGGCAAACCAACACGATAGGCAAAATCGCCAGAACCATCATAATGGCCGCATGTCAGCATGATTGCGGCGATCCGGCGGGCGCGCTTCATCGACACCATTTGCTGGCGATTTGGCCCCAACGTGCCTGCAAATGCCAGAAATCGGCCCGCGCGCGAAAGCTGGGCACAATCCATGGTCAGTGCGCATTGGTTGTAATATACGCCGAGGGTGTGCGCGACCGGATTATATAGATTGCCGCACGACGCCAAATAATGCGCCAAGGCGCGATTGCGGTGGCCGGTTTCTTCTTCGGACTGGGCTACACGCCCATCAATAAAGATTTGATCATCGCCCGTCAGGCCCTGCACAAATCGAACAATTTCGCCCAAAGCCTCTTTTGGCTGGTAGGTGGCCAAGATCGCATCGGTCACCACGATCGCCCCGGCATTGACGAAGGGGTTTCTGGGGATGCCATTTTCATGTTCGAGTTGCAAAATAGAATCAAATGCGGAACCTGAGGGTTCACGTCCGACCCGCCGCCATAAATTGTCGCCCAATGTGCCCAAACACAGCGCCAAAGTGAACACTTTTGAGATCGATTGGATCGTGTTGGGTTGTTGCCAATCCCCCGCGCCGATTGTTTCGCCATTATCCAACGTGACGGCAATGCCCGCTTTTTGCGGGTCCGCTTTCGCCAGCTCCGGGATATAGTGTGCCACCCGTCCGCGTTCCGTTGACGCGCGGGCGTGATCCACAGCTTGATCCAAAATAGCTTGCAGTTTTTGCTGATCGCTTTTCATAGATTTCCTTTGTTGCCCTCATATTCATCAAATCCAACGCCAAACAGCAACCCAACTGTTCGGATTTATTGATAGACGGGCAAAGAACCGTCGCGGTCTCGAAAACGGAAAAAATTTTTGGGACGAATAATCGTACGAATCTAGCACAAATTGGCCACACTTATTGCGTGAGGTGGACGGCGCAAGCGCGCACAGAAAGCAAAGACAATTACTTAAAGAGATTCGGGCGGAACATCGCAGAAATGCAGGCCTTGGAGCCATAACGATTCATCCCTATGTGGGGCGAATGTTAGTGCTTTTCTTCACCATTTGGAAGGCCTTGGGAAGCGATAATCCGTATTACAGGTGATTGCATCCGACCGCGAAGCGGCGTTAAAATGATTGACAGAGGTCAATTCACCTCGGCGAAAACGCCCTTATATAAGCAATAGAGAAAGGGGTATACTTATGAGCCTACGTGTTTCTGGAAAAAATATGGATGTTGGCGATGCACTTCGCACAAAAGCGCATGACCATTTGGAGTCCGCGATCACTAAATATTTTGATGGCGGGTATGATGGTCATCTCACCCTTGAACATGAAGGCAGCCGCTTTAACGCGGATGTTGTAGTACACCTTGATACAGGCGTTGTTCTGCAAGCTGGCGCTGACGCTGGCGATGCCACTTCTGCTTTTGAAGATGCTGCAGGGCATATCGAAAAACGGTTGCGCCGCTATAAGCGCAAATTGAAGAATCACCGTCGCAATGCGCAAACAGACAAGTTCAAAGCGCAGTCTTATATTCTTGCCTCACCCGAAAAAGAGGAAGAAGTCGAAGAAGATTTCAATCCAGCGATCATTGCCGAAACAACTGATAATCTTCACACAATGAGCGTTGGCGAAGCTGTTATGGAGCTTGACCTCGCCCAAAGTGACGTAATTGTGTTCCGACATGCTGGACATGGCGGCGTTAATGTGGTTTACCGTCGCGCTGACGGGAATGTTGGCTGGATCGACCCGGCCCTTGAGAACAAGTGAGCACTTGTCCCCTTCGTTGATCACAATGAAAGGCACATAAATGGAAATCGCACAGATTCTGGCGAGCAAGGCGATCGTGCCTTGCGCGAAAGTCACGTGCAAACGCCAGCTTTTGCAGCTTGCTGCTGAGCGTGCAAGTGAAGTGGTGGGCCTCGACGCCCACCAAATCTTTGAGACGCTAAAAGAGCGTGAACAATTGGGTTCCACGGGTTTGGGTGATGGCATTGCCATTCCTCATGGCAAGCTCAAGGGGCTCGATGGCGTACACTGCATTCTTATTCGGCTTGAGCATGGAATCGAGTTTGAAGCTGTGGACGACAAGCCTGTTGATTTGGCATTTGTTTTGTTGGCGCCCCAAGGGTCTGGCGCAGACCATTTGAAAGCCCTATCGCGGATTGCACGGCTGACACGCACACCGGGCCTTATGGAACGGTTGCGCAAAATGCAAAGCGCAGAAGATATTCATGAGTTTTTGACGCGTGAAGCGGAAGAAACCAACGCCGCGTAATTCACTTCGCGACAATACACATTAAAAAAGCACATTCACTGGTCACAGCGAATGTGCTTTTGTTTTTTTAGATCCTGCGGAAACGCAGCGCGTTCCACTTAGTGACGCAACGCCATATCCATGCCGGCTTCATCGAGCCAATCGGTCAGTGATCTTTTATCATCGGTGACCAATAAAGGTGTGCCATCGGCGCCGAACAAAGCGTCAAAAATCTGATTTTCCGGCGCATTTTTCGCTTCAGGCAAAAAGTCTTTTAGCTGTTTGCCCGTCAGGCGGCGGCGATAAACGATGTCTTCACCACCAAGGGCCAAGAATTCTTCTACGCTCAATGGGGCGTAGGCTTCGGTTTTTTCGATATGTGTCATAGGACACCTCCTCAAAACGCACTACTGTATAATATACGCAACAAGTTACTCAGCGGTTTTAATTTCAATCCGCCGCGCAACTTTTTCGACATTGGGGCGCACAAGTGAAATGTTCAGCAGCCCATCTTGCAGGGCTGCCCCTTCCACACGCATGCCATCAGCCAGTAAAAAACTACGTTGGAACTGGCGTGCTGCAATGCCGCGATGCAAAAATTCGCGGTTGGGGTCATCTTGCTGACGCCCACGAATGAGGAGTTGATTGTCTTCTAACGTGATTTCCAATTCGTCTTGGGTAAAGCCCGCAACTGCCACCGAAATGTGGAATTGCTCGGCCCCATCATCATTGGAGATCCGCTCAATATTGTAGGGGGGATACCCATCCGCCGCTTTCGCCAATCGATCAAGGCGCTGCTCAATCTCGTCAAAACCAAGCAAGAAGGGCGATGAGAAAAATGACATTCTGGACATAATCATCCTTTCAATTGCAGGCCGCATCGGCGCACCTACACGCGTTCTTTAAAAGCAACAATGACCAAATGACCCAAACAGGCGCCGTATGGCCGCTTAGGGGAAATATGGGCATAGCCATTATTGAATTCAAGAGTTGAACACAATTGGGATGAACCTGATTGACGCTTTGATGCGTATCATCACACTATTTACGCCGTACAATCCGCCTGAAAGGCTCCCAGTTTTATGTCCGCCCCCCTCATCTCCATTGTGATGCCCGCTTTCAAATGTCGCGAAACACTTGCTGAAAGCGTTCAAAGCGTTCTGACCCAAACCTATAGCCAGTGGGAATTGGTGATCAGCATTGATGATGGCGAGGATTATGAGCGACTTTTGGGGCTCGCGGGGTTAAAGGACCCGCGCATTCGGTTTACCAGCACCGGCAGCGTGGGCACGGGGTCGTCAAATGCCAGAAATGCGGGCGTAGATGTCGCTCGATCTAACTTTATTGCCGTGCTTGATGCGGACGATCTGTTTGCGCCCGAAAAACTTGAGATAACCGCTCCCTTGCTAGCGGAAAACCCGCTCATTTCGACCGGACTCCAGGTTACAGATGCGGCCCTCAATCCCATTCGGCAAGTTGGTACGCGAGGGACGCAACGGCGGCTTAGCGCGGATATTTATAAAGCCACCAATATCTCCATGGACAGCATGATCCTTTATGACCGCGCCCGCTTGCCAATTGAATATGATGTCAATCAACCCTGTCTTGTGGATATGGATTTGATTTTTAAGGCGTTCTGCCACACGGCATATTGCCTGCATCTCCCGTTGCCCCTGCACACCTACCGCAAGCAAGCGGTTTCAATAAGCAATGGGCCCGCCGCCGCCGACAAATTTGCCAAGATGAAACGCACCCTCCTCGCGCGCCTCGAAGCAGGATATTACGATTTTGTCGAACCTGATGCGGCAAAACAGGGTTTCAAAGAGTTTTTGCGCACTTCGCTGAAGACCGAGCTTGAATTTGCGACGCAGAACAGCACTTCACCGCATAAATTGTTCGAAGATTTATTGGAATCCAAGCTGGGATAAAGTCTAAATGAGAGCCGGCTTATTGGAAAACGGCCCCAAGACTTAGCCCACACCTGCGTTTTATCAGTTTCAGGCCGATTTGATCACGCCCTAACTTTAGCGGCGCCCAAAGTATCGAATCAAAATACTGATTATTGGAAATATATATGCCATCAAATTGAGGCTCGTCCTGCGCCTGGTGTTAAAATGGCACTATTATTCAACATCATAGCGGTAAACCGACCACGATAGGCGCCGATTGTTTCACATGCCGCCCGAATCGAGGTTAGATTTTTGAACATCCGGTCAAGATTCAGGCAAGAATTTACAAAAAGTAAGGCTCGTCGGACAATTTTGGCAAAATTTTTTTGATTTGCTGTTGCAACTCAAGGCAAAACCGTCTTTTCTCTCCCCTGCACGCACTAACTGCGTGCAATGATATTGGAGGGAACATTATCATGAAAAAATTCGGAAAGTTGCTGGCAGCAACAGCCCTTATGGGGTTGATGGCTGGTAGCGCTTACGCAAAAACACTAGTATACTGCTCTGAGGGTTCACCAGAAGGTTTTGACGTTGCACCATATACTGCTGGTACAACTTTTGACGCGTCTTCTAAGCCGCTTTACAACCGTTTGGTTGAGTTTAAGCGCGGTACTTCACAAGTTCAGCCTGGTTTGGCTGAAAGCTGGGAAGTGTCAGAGGATGGCCTTGAGTACACTTTCAACTTGCGTAAAGGCGTGAAGTTCCATACGACGAGCTTCTTTACACCTACACGCGACTTTAACGCTGATGACGTGTTGTTCTCATTCAACCGTCAGCGTTTGGCTGATCACCCTTGGTACGAATATGTACCAGGCATCTCATGGGAATACTTTAACGGTATGTCCATGCCAGATCTGATCGACGACATTGTTAAAGTCGACGATTACACTGTTAAGTTCGTACTGAAGCGCCCTGAAGCGCCAATGATCGCGAACCTTGCGATGGACTTTGCGTCAATCGTATCTGCTGAATATGCAGAACAGCTTGCAGAATCTGACAGCAAGGAAATGTTGAACCAAGAGCCTGTTGGCACTGGTCCGTTCCAGTTTGTTGCTTATCAAAAAGATGCTGTGATCCGTTATGCTGCACACCCTGACTATTGGCAGGGCAAACAGCCTATCGATGATCTTGTGTTTGCGATTACAACAGATGCTGCCGTGCGCGCTCAAAAGCTGAAAGCTGGCGAATGTCACGTAGCACCTTATCCAAACCCAGCAGACATTGAGACTTTGGCCTCTGATCCAAACTTGATGATGATGGAACAAGAAGGCTTGAACGTTGGTTATTTGGCGTACAACACACAAGTTGCTCCGTTTGATAACACCAAAGTGCGTAAAGCATTGAACATGGCGATCAACAAGCAAGCTATCTTGGAAGCTGTTTTCCAAGGTGCTGGTACTGCTGCCAAAAACCCAATTCCACCTACCATGTGGTCTTACAACAATGCGATCGAAGACGATCCATATGACCCCGAAGCTGCTAAAGCTATGCTTGAAGCAGAGGGTGTAACTGGCCTCGAGATGGAAATCTGGGCAATGCCTGTTCAGCGTCCATATAACCCGAACGCACGTCGTATGGCTGAAGTTATTCAGGCTGACTTTGCGAAAATCGGTGTGGACGTTCAGATTGTTTCTTACGAGTGGGGTGAATATCTTGCACGCTCGAAAGAAATTGATCGTGAAGGCGCTGTATTGCTCGGTTGGACTGGTGACAACGGTGATCCAGACAACTTCCTAGCGGTTCTTTTGGGCTGTGATGGTGTTGGCGGTTCAAACCGTGCTCAGTGGTGTAACGAAGAGTTTGAAGCTTTGATCCAAAAAGCGAAAACTATTTCTGACCAAGAAGAGCGCACCAAGCTTTATGAAGAAGCACAGGTTGTGTTTAAGCGTGAAGCACCTTGGGCGACAATTGCACACTCAACAGTGTTCATGCCTATGTCCAAGAAAGTCGAAGGCTATGTGATGGACCCATTGGGCGGTCACTGGTTCGACGGTGTTGATCTTGCCGAATAAGGCAAATTAGGAAGAGGTTGATTGCAGGCGCCCATTTGTGGCGCCTGCTTTCTTTTGAACGCACATGCTAAAATTTCTGCTCAACAAATTGGTACTTATTGTACCCACATTCATCGGCATCACGATCGTCGCCTTTGGCTTTGTTCGTGTGCTGCCCGGCGACCCGATTCTCGCGCTTGCGGGGGAACGCGGCGTTGAACCGGAACGTTATCAACAATTGCTGACGCAATTTGGCTTTGATCGCCCGATATGGGAACAATATTTCACTTATGTGGTGGGTTTGTTCCAAGGCGATTTTGGCACCTCCATTGCCACCAAGCGACCCGTGTTGAACGAGTTTATGACCCTGTTTCCAGCAACGCTGGAATTGGCAACTTGCGCCATTATTTTTGCCATTGTGATCGGCATACCTGCCGGCATTATTTCAGCAGTGAAACGCGGCTCCTGGTTTGACCAGCTCACCATGGGCACGGCGCTTGCCGGGTACTCCATGCCGATTTTCTGGTGGGGTCTTTTGCTCATTATCCTGTTTTCCGGCATCCTCGGCTGGACACCGGTTTCAGGTCGTATATCGCTTATGTACTTCTTCCCGCAGGTTACCGGCTTTATGCTGATCGACAGCTTGCTTTCCGGCCAGCCCGGGGCATTCCAATCGGCGGTCAGACACCTTATCCTGCCCACCATTGTTTTGGGCACCATTCCTTTGGCGGTGATCGCGCGGCAAACCCGCTCGGCAATGCTTGAGGTTTTGGGCGAGGATTATGTGCGTACGGCGCGTGCCAAGGGCTTAGGCCAATTGCAGGTTGTGGGCGTGCATGCGCTGCGCAACGCGCTGATCCCCGTGATCACGACAATTGGTTTGCAGGTGGGCGTCTTGCTCGCGGGTGCGATTTTGACCGAAACCATCTTTTCGTGGCCAGGCATTGGCAAATGGATGGTCGACAGTATCTTTAGACGCGACTACCCTTCGGTGCAGGGTGGCCTTGTGTTGATCGCTTTGATCGTGATGGTCGTTAACCTGACAGTTGACGTGCTTTACGGTTTGATCAATCCGCGCATTAGGCATCAGTGAGGACACGCTAATGACTGATCCTACTCTTAAAAATATCGACCAAGATGTCGTTAAAGAAGAAGCGCGCAAAGCGCGTTGGTCCGTGCTTAACGAGTTCTGGCACTATTTCAGTGCCAATAAGGGCGCTGTCATCGGCCTGTGCATTGTGGGCTTTATGATCCTGATGGCGGTTATCGCACCGGTGCTCGCGCCCCACGGCCCTAACGTTCAAAACCGGGATGCGTTTTTGACGCCCCCTGTTTGGGAAGAGGGTGGCACCTGGACCTACATACTGGGCACCGACGCGGTAGGGCGTGATATGCTTTCCCGCTTGATGCACGGGGCACGGTTCTCGCTGTTCATTGGCGTGGTCGTGGTGACCATTTCCTTGATCGGTGGCATCATAATTGGTTTGGTTGCGGGTTATTTCCGCGGCTGGGTCGATGCCTTGATCATGCGGGTGATGGACATCATTCTTGCCTTCCCTTCATTGCTGATGGCGTTGGTGCTGGTGGCCATTTTGGGACCAGGCCTGGTGAATGCCATGATCGCGATTGCGGTTGTGTTGCAGCCTCACTTTGCGCGGTTGACCCGTGCGGCCGTGATGTCAGAAGCCAACCGGGAATATGTGACCAGTGCAAAAGTTGCTGGTGCAGGACATATGCGTTTGATGTTTAAGACCATCTTGCCCAACTGTCTGGCGCCACTCATTGTTCAAGCCACTTTGTCGTTCTCCACTGCGATTTTGGATGCGGCTGCCCTTGGCTTTTTGGGCATGGGCGCACAACCACCTACCCCTGAATGGGGCACCATGTTGGCGGAAGCGCGTGAATTCGTGCTGCGTGCGTGGTGGGTTGTGACCTTCCCTGGCCTTGCTATTTTGATTACTGTTTTGGCGATCAATCTGGTGGGCGATGGTTTGCGCGACGCGCTTGACCCGAAACTCAAGCGGAGCTGATCATTATGACCATGGTACTTGATATTGAAAATCTGACAGTGACGTTTGATACCGCCGATGGCCCGTTCAAGGCTGTTGACGGGGTCAACTTTAAGGTCAATCAAAACGACATTCTCGCCATTGTTGGCGAGAGTGGCTCTGGCAAATCAGTTGCGATGCTGGCGGTGATGGGGCTTTTGCCCAACACGGCGACCATCACAGCGGATAAGCTTGAATTTGAAGGCAAAGACATTCGCGCACTGAGTGATCGTGATCGGCGCCATATTATCGGCAAAGATATTTCCATGATCTTTCAGGAGCCGATTGCCAGCCTGAACCCGTGCTTTACGGTGGGGTATCAGATCTTTGAGATGCTGAAAACACACACCAAACTGGACAAAAAAGAGCGGATTGCCCGCGCACATGAATTGTTCGATTTGGTGGGCATTCCTGACCCTGAGAAAAAACTGAAAAGCTTTCCGCACCAATTGTCCGGCGGCCAGTGCCAACGGGTAATGATTGCGATGGCCATTTCATGTAACCCCAAATTACTGATCGCTGACGAGCCAACGACCGCGTTGGATGTGACCATCCAGAAGCAAATTCTTGATCTGCTGATGGATATTCAGGCGAAAACCAACATGGCGTTGATCATGATCACCCACGATATGGGTGTGGTGGCGGAAACGGCACACCGGGTTGTGGTGCAATATAAGGGCCAACAAATGGAAGAAGCCAATGTGCTTGATCTGTTTGAGAACCCTCAAAATGCCTACACCCAGGCTTTGCTTTCGGCGTTGCCGGAACGGGCCGTAGGTGATCGTTTGCCAACCGTCTCTGATTTTGCCGACAGCTTCGAAAAAGGGGATGCAGCGCGATGACCCACTCAGTGATTAAAGCAACGGATATCTACCGTGACTATGTCACCAAAGCCACCATGTTTAAAAAAGGCGATGTGGTGCATGCCCTCAAGGGCGTCAGCTTTGAGCTGAAAAAAGGGGAAACCCTTGCGCTTGTGGGTGAATCGGGTTGCGGCAAGTCGACATTGGCCCGGATTCTCACGCTCATCGATGCGCAAACATCCGGTGAGTTGGAAATTGATGGGCAAAAAATCGACATCCGCGAGAACCCACCGACCAGCGAGATGCGGCAGCATGTTCAAATCGTATTCCAAAACCCTTATGGCTCGCTAAACCCGCGCCAGAAGGTTGGTGAGATTTTGGAAGAGCCGCTCATCATCAACACCAAGATGCCTGCTGAAGAGCGGCGCGAATTGGCGATGGCGATGTTGCTTAAAGTGGGCTTGGATGCGGTACATTATGGTCGCTATCCGCACATGTTCTCCGGCGGTCAACGCCAACGGATTGCGATTGCACGGGCACTGATGATGCGGCCTGACATTTTGGTGCTGGACGAACCCGTCTCGGCGCTCGATTTGTCAGTTCAAGCGCAAATCTTGAACCTGTTGGCGGATTTGCAGGACGAGTTCAATCTCTCCTACATCTTCATTTCCCACGATCTATCTGTGGTGAAATATATCGCTGACCGGGTGATGGTGATGTATTTTGGTGAAATTGTTGAGCAAAATACGCGAGATGAGATTTTCAACAATCCGCAGCACGACTACACCAAGACCCTTTTGGCGGCAACGCCACGGGCAAGCATTGATGCGATCAAAAAGCGTTTGGGCGTCGACGCCGCGTAGATCTCATTTTCAGTGAAGCTTTTAAGGGGCGCTGCATATGCAGCGCCCTTTTTTGTTAGCGTACCTCTGCCATGATCTGGCGCGCGACACGATCTGCGCTGCCTGCGCTTAAGGCCCAGCCAAACATGCCGTGCCCTGTGTTGATATATCCGTTCTTCTGGGTCAGGCGCCCGATCACGGGCTGGCTATCTGGCGTGAGGGGGCGAAAGCCCATCCAGGGCGACAGGTCACCACTGTCCTCAGCGACCAGCGGAAACCGTTCGAACAAACGCGCTTTAAACGTGTTGAGCCGCTTGGCCGATATGCCGCGCTGTTGCGGCACAAAATCGGCATAGCCAGCATAGCGAATGCGGTCGCCCAGCCGCGTCACCACGGCTTTGTTTTCTGTGTCCGTAATCGCCAGATCTGGTACCGCTTTGCCCATGGGCAGCGACAGGCTATAGCCCGCCATTGGAGCCAAGGGCAGGTTTTTGCCCAATCGTTCGCAAAGTTCGACCGATTGAAGCCCAGCACAAATCACAAATGCATCAGCCTCAACCCGGCCCTGATCGGTGATTAGATAGCGCATTTCGTCCTTGTCCATAATCACATCGAGCACTTTTTGATTGGGCAAGAACTCGCCAGCGCCTTCTTCAAGAATAGATCTGAGCGCCTCACGGGCAAACTTGCGGGCATCCCCCACCGCATCTGTGCCGCTATAGACCCCGCCATTGCAACGCCCTTGGAACTGGATGAATGTCGGTTCTTTGCGCACTACGCCTTCGTGATCGAGCACTTCAATGTCCGCGCCCATTTTCTTTTTCTTGTCTGCCCACAATTGGGCGGCGGTCAGGTTTGCGCCCGGCCCCAACAAGGAGACTTTGCCCGACGCGCGATAATCAAAATCAAAGTCATAAGTCTCCAACCATTCTTGAAACACCGCCTTTGACGTCAAACTCAGCTCAAGATTGGCAAAGCTGTTTTTTTCATATTGGCTGGCCTTGGCCTGGGTCAAAAACTTTAGCGCCCAGGCAAAATAGTCTTTCACCCAGAGGGGGCTGACCTTGCTGCTCGGGGATTGGCCCAGTATCACTTTCGGCATCAATGCCATCAGCGCCGGAGATGCCACCGCATCTACTGCTGAATAACTCAATTGGGCTGCATTTTGGGCGCTGGTGGCTGTGGCTGCATCTGGTGCGCTATCAAGCAACACGGGATAAGCACCCAACTCTTTCAGGCGCAGGGCGGTCGTTACCCCCACAATACCTGCACCGATAATGGCCACCCTTGGACCTGTTTGCGCGGTTTGCTCTTGTGCCACGTTTGGCCTTTCTGACTTGAACTGCTAATAATTGCCACAAAAGTGCGCGATTATGGCGCAAATTTCAAATCATTGTTGCGTGGTTCTTATGGATATCCCCACAGCCCCTTTGGGGCAAAGCTTTGCTACTCTGCCGGACAGGTTTTTCGCCCCTGTGGCCCCCAGCCCAGTAACGGCCCCTGCATGGATGAGCTTCAATCAACAACTTGCTGCTGAATTGGGGCTCGACCTTGACTATTGGCAAGGTGAAGAAGGCCTGCACGTGCTGGCAGGCAACAAGATTGCGCCACAAAGCCAACCCGTGGCCATGGCCTATGCCGGGCACCAGTTTGGCAATTGGGTGCCGCAATTGGGTGATGGGCGCGCACATATTTTGGGCGACGTCACCAACGCGTCGGGGCAGGTATTTGATCTGCAGCTTAAAGGCTCCGGCCCGACGCCGTTTTCGCGCAATGGTGATGGCCGCGCCGCCATCGGCCCGGTCCTGCGCGAATATGTGATGAGCGAAGCGATGCATCATTTGGGTGTGCCAACCACGCGCGCCCTTGCGGCTATTTCAACCGGTGAGCGAGTGCAACGGGAAACGGGTTTGCCCGGCGCGATCATAACCCGCATCGCCACCAGTTTTGTGCGGGTCGGTACGTTTCAATATTTTATGGCCCGGGGTGAGCATGAGGCTTTGGCACAACTGGCAGATTTTGTGATCCAACGTCACTACCCAGCGCTTGAGGGTGACGCCCACAAATATCCCAAACTGCTGGAAGCGATTATCGCGCGCCAAGCTGAACTGATCGCCAAATGGCAATTGATCGGCTTTATTCACGGGGTGATGAACACAGACAATATGGCAGTTTCTGGCGAGACGATTGATTATGGGCCGTGCGCTTTTATGGACCATTATCACCCGGAAACTGTGTTCAGCTCCATTGATGAATTTGGGCGTTATGCCTATCACAACCAACCGCGGATCGCCCGGTGGAACCTTGGGGTACTGGCCCAATGCTTCTTGCCGATCTTGCATGAAAATGAAGATGCGGCGGTGCAGTTGGCGCAAGACGCTATCAATGAGTTTGCGCCGCTTTATGATCAAGCCTTTCAAACGGGGCTTTGCCGGAAAATTGGCCTGCGTTTCACTGAAGACAATATGGCGTTGGCAGTGGCCTTTCTTGATTTATTGCAAAAGCACAATCAGGATTTCACCAATAGTTTCCGCGCACTTGCGACCCTTGATCCGGCAGAGATTGAGGTCAATTCAAATCGGTTTGAGGGTGAAGGCTGGCGCGATTGGCTGGGCAAATGGGCTGCCGCGCATGACAATGAAGATGCATCGCTTGCCGCACGTCAAGACATGATGCGCACCAGCAATCCGCGCTTTATTCCGCGCAACCATTTGATGGAACGCATGATTGAAGAGGCCAAAGGTGGCGATCTCAGCCTGTTCAACACGCTCAATCAAGTCTATCAACGCCCCTATGACGACCAGCCGGAATTTGATGACTTCACTGCGCCTCCCACAAACGAAGAGCGGGTGTTGAGAACTTTTTGCGGCACCTAATCTAGATCAATTTGCTGGTTGGTCTTCTCCGGTAATGTGCGGGCATCAATGGAGGCAAATTGATGCGCACACCGGAAAATGCTCAGATTAAACTGAAACGTACATTATCGCTGCCCATGCTGGTTTTTTACGGCGTGGGCGTCACCATCGGCGCGGGCATATTTGCGCTGATCGGCGAGATTGTCGGCCTTGCAGGGCAGCAAGCGCCCCTCGCCTTTTTGCTGGCAGGGATCATCGCCGCCGCCACAGGGCTCAGCTATGCCAAGCTCGCGGCTGTATATCCGAGAGCGGGTGGTGAAGCCGTTTTTGTCAATATTGGCATCGGGTCGTTTTGGGGCCGTGTGGTTGGCCTCGGCGTCACAGCCACTGCCATCATTTCAAGCGCGGTTGTGGCCCTCGCTTTTGCCGGATATTTCCAACAATTGCTGCACTTGCCCACGCCGCTCATCACCAGTGTGGTGATTCTCACGCTGGCGGGCATTGCCTGGTTTGGGGTGCGGGAAAGTGTGATTTTCGCGGCGATTATCACCCTTTTGGAAATCGGCACGCTTGTGGTGATCGGTTTTATGGGTGCGCCCAACTTGAACGATATTGGTTTTTTAGCACAAAGCCTTAATCCGTTTGCCGTAAACGCCAATATGGTGGCCGTGAGCACGGCGGCCATGATCGCGTTTTTCGCCTTTATTGGGTTTGAAGATATTGAGAACATGGCTGAGGAAACCAAGGACGCGCATAAAAATGTGCCTCGCGCCATTTTGCTGACGCTGGTGATCACGGTGATTGTTTATATGCTGGTGGCGCTGGTGGCAGTAACCAGCATGGATCAAGCGCAATTGGCAGGCAGCAAGGCGCCGATTGCCGACCTTTTCACTGCCCTCACCGGCCAATCTGGCGCGCCGATTGCTGTGATCGCCACCATTGCCATGGTCAATGGCATTCTGGTGCAAATCATTATGGCCTCGCGGGTGCTTTACGGCATGGCACAAGAACAGCTTGTGCCGGGTATTTTTGGGCTGCTGGATGCCAAACGCCAAACACCGCTGTTTTCCACCTGGTTTGTGGCCGGATTGACCATCATTCTGGCGGTCAGCTTTCCGTTGGTCCATCTGGCGCAGGCCACCAGTGCCATTATTTTGTTTGTCTTCAGCTTGGTGAATTTTTCCCTGTGGCGGATTGCCCGTCGCAAAGACGCGCCGGCCTCCTTGCGCAATTGGCAGTGGTTGGGCTTGTTCGGTGCCCTGATTTCCGCCGGACTATTGCTGAGCGAGGCGCTTAAGCTGGTTTAGGAAAAATACCCCGCCAATCCATTGATGGACTGGCGGGGCAAAAGGTCTAGCGGGAAACAATCTCCGGCCCCATCAAAGCATAAGGGAGCGTGATGGAGAGCTGTGGCACGTAGGTGACGATCACCAAGAACACCAGCAACACCGCCACAAATGGCGCGGCGGCCTTGACCACCTTGAGCAAGCTCATCCCGGTTATCCCCGAGGTCACAAACAGGTTGAGACCAATGGGCGGCGTGATCATGCCGATTTCCATATTCACCACCATGATGATGCCCAAATGGATGGGATCAACGCCCAACTCAATGGCAATGGGGAACACCACGGGGGCTACGATCAGCAACAGGCCGGATGGCTCCATAAACTGGCCACCAATCAACAACAGAATGTTGACGGCGATCAGGAAGGTAAACCAGTTAAAGCCTGCATCCAGCATCAGGCCGGTGATGGCCTGCGGAATCCGCTCCGAGGTGAGCACATGGGCAAACAACAGCGCGTTCACGATGATGAACATCAACATCAACGTCGTTTTAGATGCATCGACCATCACTTTGCGCGTGTCCTCGTGGAACATGGCGCCAGGGAACCGACGCACGATCAAGCCGAGATTGCGGCCCCAGATGGGCAACCCTGCAACCAAATGCCCCGGCACGCGTGCCAAACTGGATTCGGGGTCACGCCAAATCGTATAGGCGACCATCGCGGATAGTCCGGCAATAACACCGATCCAAAAGCGCAGGCCAAGGCTCATCGCTTCACTTTCGCCAAAGGCGAAGAAGCTCAACGTCATCCACAAACCAAACAGGGATAGACCATAAACCGTTGCCGAAAAGCCGATCCGGGTTTTGGTTGGCGCATCTTCGGGCACCCAAGGGATATCGCGCAAGGGGCCCATATCGCGATAAACGAAGATGGCGATCAAGAACGCATAGACGGCGGCCACGGCGGCGGCTTCAGTTGGCGTAAACACGCCGCCATAAATACCACCAATAATGATCACGATCAGAAACAGGCCCCACCCAGCTTGCTTGCCGCCTTGCAAGATTTCGCCAAAGCCGCGCCATGGTTCGGCGGGGAGGTTTTTGATGCGCGCCACAATGTAAATGGTGATCATCAACATGCCACCGGCCACGAGGCCGGGAATAACCCCAGCGAGGAACATGCGGCCCACAGAAACGTCGGTTGCTGCCGCATAAACCACCATCACGATGGATGGCGGGATCAAAATGCCCAATGTACCCGCATTGGCGATGATGCCCGCTGCGAACTCCTTGGAGTAGCCCACCTGCATCATGCCGGCGATGGCAATGGTGCCGATGGCGACCACGGTTGCCGGAGAAGAGCCGGACAGGGCCGCAAACATCATACAGGCCAAAACCGATGCCATGGCGAGGCCACCACGAAAGTGGCCCACGGTGGCAATGGCGAAGCGGATAATGCGCTTGGCCACACCGCCCGTGGACATAAAGCTGGCCGCAAGAATAAAGAAGGGAATGGCCAGCAAGGTATAATGCTGGGACGCGTTGAACAATTGAAGCGCCACAGAAGACATGGAATCATGTGACAAAAAGGCGATCACGATGATGGATGACAGCCCGAGCGAAATAGCCACGGGCACGCCCAAAAACAAAAGGCCAAGGACCAGGGCGAAAAGAATTGCAGCCGCCATTATGCGTCCTCCCCTTTCAATACATTTTTGTTTTCTGCCACCAGATCTTCGGCTTCGTGGCCAGCGATGATCAATTCACGCTCGCCACGTGCGATGTGGACCATGGCTTGCAAGGCGCGGAAGCCAAGCAGGCTGAGACCAACGGGCAAAATGAGATAGGCTATCCAGCGCTTTACGCGCTCTTCGAGCCCCAAGGGCTCGGAAAACCATGCGGGGTACTTCAAATCTTCCAGCCCCAATTGCAGCTGGTACATTTTGGACCAATAGACAACAGCTCCGCCCTTGGAGCTGGCGCCAAAGACTTGTGCCCAATCCACTGAAATCAACATGGCGGCATAGAGGAAAGTGGCCCCGGCGCCGAATATGGCAACCGCGCGCATGGCTTTGGCAGGCAACATGCGGATAAAGGCGTCCACGCCCAAATGGGTGCCCATTTTGACGCCATAGGACATGCCAAAAAGAATGAGCCAGGCAAATAAAATGCGGGTCAGTTCCAACGCGCCATTGAAGCTGGTGTTAAAGCCATAGCGCATAATGACTTGCACAAAAGAAATGATGGTGATCAAGGCCAACAATGTGGCCAGCACATTTTCTTCCAGCCGTGTCACCGCTTCCGGCCAACGCCGTTCCGCCAAAAACAACAATGCAATCAGCACTGCCATAAAGATATAGAGCCCCGTCGCGGCCATATCTCACTCCCCCCAACAAATCGATCTAAGGATCTGGTCGAAAAATGGAAAAGGGCGTAATCGCCCTTTTCCAGCTTGATGATTATTCGCCAGCTGCTACAGCGGCGTCGATCACATCTTGACCGATATCGTCTTTAAACTGATCCCAAACTGGGCGCATTGTTTCGACCCACACTTGACGCTGTTCTGGTGTCAACTCGCGTACAACGCCACCTGCGGCAACGATGCTTTCGCGGGCTTCTTCGTTCAACGCCGTTGCTTTGGCATTCGCCGCCACAACTTCTTCATTGAAGATGGTGAGGAACTGCTCACGCACGTCTGGATCAAGGCTATCGAGCCACTCTTTGGACGTGATGGCCAAATAGGTCAGCAATTGGTGGTTGGTCACGGTCACGCCATCTTGTACTTCAAAGAATTTCTTTGAGTAGATGTTGGACCAAGTGTTTTCCTGACCGTCAACAACGCCAGTTTGCAACGCGCCATAAACTTCTGAGAAGGCCAGTTTCTGCGCTGAAGCGCCCATGGCTTCGATCATGGCCACGGCCACGTCAGATGTTTGCACGCGGAACTTTAGGCCTTCCGCATCGGTTGGTGCGATCAATGGGCGTTTGGCAGAGAAGTGCTTCAGGCCGTTATAGATATAGCCCAAGCCAACATAGCCTTTGTCGTTGATTGCGTTCAGCAAATCTTTGCCCACAGGGCCTTGCGTGAAATTGTTCACCGCATCCATGTCTGGGAACAGGAATGGCAAATCAAATACGCGATATTTTTTGGTGAAGCTTTCAAACTTTGACAATGACGGCGCGGCAATTTGCACGTCACCGAGCAACAAAGCTTCCATCACTTTGTTGTCGTCAAACAAGGTTGAGTTGGCGAACACTTCCATACAGGCGGTGCCGTCCATTTCTTCATTCACGCGCTTGGCGATTGCCGCTGCCGCTTCCCCTTTGGGGTGACCAGTTTCCGCGGTTACGTGGCTAAATTTGATGACCATCTCGCCAGGATCGCAATTGGCGAAAGCTGGTGTGACCATAAGGCTAGCGCTGACGATGGCGCCAGCTGCGAGTTTTTTAAACATATATCCCTCCCAAGGATTTTAGAGTCACGGCCCTCCGACCGCTCCCTCTGAACATTGCAAGGGACGTGCCAAACACGAAAGTAGGAAAATATTACATATATTTCAAAAGCTTACTTATTTTCGACATCCGAAGCACCTCTCCAGATGTGTAGATTTTCACCCGCATCGCTTGGCGAATGTGTAGATTTCTACACATTATCGCCCTCAATATCCGTGTCCAGTCCATATTTTTTTATCTTGTCATAAAGCGTCTTGCGGGAGATGCCCAACGCCTCATAGGTCGGTTTCAGCGCCCCTTGATTGCGTGAAATCTCCTGCGCGATGACCGATTTTTCAAACCGCGCCACCTGATCACCTAAATGATGGGTAACTGCCTCATTTTCTTGCGGTGTCTCTGCTTCACCCAACCCTAATCCCACGCCCAGCACAAACCGATCCGCGCAGTTGCGCAATTCGCGCACATTGCCGGGCCAATCATGGGCGTGCAGCGCGGCGACGATATCCGGGGTGACCTCAGGGATTTCTTTCCGAAACCGCGCCCGGGCTTGTCGCGCCAAGCGATAAAACAGCATCAAGATATCTTCAGATCGATGACGCAGTGGCCACATATTTATGCTGGCCACATTCAAGCGGAAATATAGGTCCTGTCGAAACGTGCCCTGGGCACTCGCTTCGGCCAGATCTTCCTTGGATGCGGCAACAATGCGGATATCCAGCGGAATGGTTTTGTTGGACCCCAGGCGCTCCACCCCACGGGTTTCCACCACCCGCAGCAATTTGACCTGCAAATCAAGTGGCATGCTCTCAATTTCATCCAGGAATAGCGTGCCGCCATTGGCATATTCAATTTTGCCGATACGCTTTTGGGTCGCGCCCGTAAATGCCCCTGGCTCATGACCAAACAATTCACTCTCGATGATCTCGCCGGGCAAAGCACCGCAATTCACCGCCACAAAGGGTTTGCTTTTGCGGGCCGAGTGCTCGTGCAGCGCACGCGCGACCATGTCTTTGCCGGCGCCGGTTTCGCCATTGACCATCACATCAATATCGGCCCCTCCGAGCATTTTCACCTGTTGCCGGATTTGCACCATATGGGCAGAGCGGCCGATCAAGGTTTCATCGAGCAGTTCTTCGCTGTCGATTTCCTCGCGCAGCACGCGATTCTCGAGCACCAAGCGGCGCTTTTCCACCGCGCGATTGATCACAAGGGATAATTGGCTGGTTGGAAAAGGCTTTTCGATAAAATCATAGGCCCCGTCACGCATGGCCGATACGGCCATCGCCACATCGCCATGGCCAGTGATAAAGATCACCGGCAGTGCCGGGTCAATCTCAATCACTTTTTTCAAAAAGTCCGGCCCCGACATTTCCGGCATGCGCACATCGCACACGACCACGCCAAAAAGCTGGAAATGCACTTGCGGCAAAGCCTCGGCCGCGCGGCCAAAGCTCATCACCTCATATCCGTCTAGTTCCAGCGCTTGTTCCAACGCGTGGCGCAAATCATTGTCATCATCAATGAGAAATATTTGGGGAGATTGGGAGATGGTCACGCGCGTTCTTCCTTTGTCGTTTCGGCGTGGTGATGCCGCGGTAATTTGACGTAAAAGGCCGCGCCACCGATTGTGCTGGCACCCACGTCAATCTCGCCATCAAAATCATGGACGATGTTGTAGGCAATCGACAGGCCAAGCCCAAGGCCCTCGCTGATTTCTTTTTGCGATACAAAGGGGTCAAATATACTACGTCGATCCGCTTCGCTGACGCCCTCCCCGCTATCTTCCACCCGCAATATGACTTCCTGCTCATCGAAATCAACAGACAAAAACACCAGGCTTTTTTCCGTATTGGCAGCAGCGTCGATGGCATTGGACAGCAAATTGACCAGCACTTGTGACAAGCGCAAGCTGCCCCCTTTCACCATAATTCTTTCGAGCGGCAGGGTGAAATCCAGCTCAACCTTTTTGGCTTTGGCATGTGGATCGACCAGAATGATCGCCTCCTGCATAAGCGGCCCCACCTCGACAGCACGCAACTTCGTGCCCGGTTTACGGGCAAAGCTTTTCAACGTTTTTGAAAGCTTGGCCATGCGGTCCGTCATATGGGTGATGCGTTCAAGATTTTCGTCCGCCTTTTCACTGCGGTCACGCTCTAAAAACGCACGTGCATTATCTGCATAGGCGCGAATGGCGGCGATAGGCTGATTATATTCATGGGATAGGGCGGCAGACATTTGCCCGATTGAAGCCAGTTTTGCAGACTGGGTGAGATCAAGCTGCGCTTGCCGCAATGCTGCTTCGGCTTGGATGCGCTCATCATATTCACGGGCGAGTTCTTTGGTGCGTTCGACCACCCGACGCTCCAACTCTCGAGCGATGTCACGCTCTTGTTCGTAGCGCAGGCGGATAATATGCCAGCGCTGAATCAGCAAAAACAGCATACCGCCCAACACAATCGCCGACAGCACCACAATAAGTTTGAATTGATTGCGGGCATTGGCGACGGGGTCATAGCGTTCAAAAACATTCAGATGCCAATCATAAAGCGGCAGATATTCTGAGCGGGCCAAATAGGGGATGGGGCGACCGCTGCCGCGATTGAGCATGAATTGGGTGAGCGCCTCAGGATAGGTTTTGACCATTTCGGCTTGTAGATTATTGGCCAGTTGATTGCCGACGACCAAACTGCCATCCGGCTTGGTGACAAACACCGGCTCGTTGATCAGGGCCCATGCAGTGCCCAGCGTTTGCAAATCGACATAGACAGTGACGGTGCCAAGCGTGTCGCTCAGACGTTTCACCCGTGAGGAGAAGACGTAAGCAATTTGATCATCGCTGGTACGCAGGGTTTTGCGACCCAGCCGACCTTCCATCGCGGCACGGTGCAAATCGGCATCGATTTGTGCTGGGGCAAACTGTTCTGATTGGAACTGGGCAAACACTTCACCCGTCTCGTCGGCCAATTGAATATTGGCTGCGCCGGAAAGGCCGGCAAGCTTATTGAGCAATTGTTCGGTGCGGTGATCGCCCAACCCCGCGCCTTGCGCTGTGAAGAGAAAGGCGACATCAGGCTCACGCGCGACAATGCCCGTGAGCAGCCGATATTTATCAAACAAGCCGTTGATCGCTTCTTGTTGCAACGCAAAGACCTGATTGATTTCGCGTTTCACTTCTTTGAGCGCGCGATCCTCAATCAAAGGCAGCCCAACGGTGAGGATAATCGCGACAATAATCGCCACACCGCTGACCAAGGTCACAATCTGGGTGCGAAACGAATGGGACAAAAAGTGTATGGCGCGCGATAAAAACTGCATGAAGCAGTTTTTGCGCCCAAACCGGATAAGGTCAAGCGCGCGTTGCGCCAATCGGCCTTTTAGCGATTAAACTGATTTGATCAAATAGCTTTGGTTTTCACATTTATGCGTTTCAGAATGAGAGTCAGCTTCTTATTCGACGGGCGCACAATAAAGGGCTTCATGGCAGTTCCTCAATATTTGTCACTTTGATCAAAGATCGGTTTTCTCAATACGCCAAACAAAACAAGGACGACGAGCAATACGGCAAAGCCGAGCAGGGCAAGACTGTAAAATCCAAAACCGAGCATCATGCCAATCGCGCCTGAACTCCAAATGCTGGCACCTGTTGCGGTGCCAATTATTCTGGGTTCATCACCGCCGGACTTAATAATCGCGCCAGCGCCCAAAAAGCCGATGCCGGTAAGAACACCTTCTACAATACGCAACAGGCCGAGCTTTAGATTAGTATTGCTGCCCGCGTAGTAGGCGACAATTTCTTGCCCCATAATGGCGAGCAGGCATGTGGTCGACGCCACAATCATAAAAACACGGAAGTCTATGGGCTTGTTTTTCAAATTCCGATCGAGGCCGACGCAGAACCCGAAAAGAAGCGCCAGCGCAACACGCGCCACCGCGTCGGGCCATGTCAGGGTCTGAAATTGCAAAAACTGGTCCATAAACGCCCAAGTTCAGATTTAGCCTTGCTATTGCAGTGCAATCAAAACGAGCCAGGCGGTGAATGGTTCCCAATTCGTTAATTTTTTAGTGGGGCTGATGGACTCTTACAAAAATATCTGCTCAATAAAGCGAAGGTTTAATTTATTTTTTATTGAGCAATATGTTTGAGTTTATTTTTTCCGCGGCCAATGTGCCGTTTGGCGTCGCGTTGGCGATTGTGTTTTTCATTGCATTGCTGGAGGGCGTGGGCGCACTATTTGGTGCAGGGCTCAGCCAATTTGTTGACAGCATGCTGCCCGAGATGGATTTTGACCTCGATATTGCAGGCCCTGAAATTGAATCCCCAGGCATTTTTGTTCAGTTCTTAAGCTGGCTCCGCTTTGGCCAAGTGCCTTTTATCATCCTGCTGATTGTGATCCTCACCCTGTTCGGGCTCACCGGCTTTGCCCTACAGACCTTTATGGCGGAAACACTTGGTGCTCCGCTGCCCGCATGGATCGCCGCCCCGTTGGCTGGTGTGGCCAGTTTGCCGCTAATCCGTGGGTGTGCCGGGCTTTTGAACCGCATTATGCCGCGGGATGAAACGGATGCGATTTCGCGCACCGAATTGGTGGGACATCACGGGGTGATCACGTTGGGGCGAGCCGAGAAAGGTTCCCCTGCGCAAGCCCGCATCAAGGACGCACTAGGCAACAGCCATTATGTGATGGTGGAACCCTATGAGGGCGAACACGCCTTAGAGCAAGGCGATCAAATTACACTTTTGCGGCAAGACGAAACCCGTTTTGTGGCGATGAAAAATCAAACTGAAAACTAAAACTTAAAATCCTTTGGGGAGGACCCATGAGTAGTTCTGCACTTCAAATACTGGTGTTTGCCGGTATCATTCTGGTTGCCTTATTGACGATCGGCATCATTGTTTCACGACTTTATCAACGCGCATCGAAAGAGATGTCGTTTGTACGCACAGGTTTTGGCGGCCAAAAAGTCATTATGAATGGTGGGGCGCTGGTGTTGCCGGTTTTGCATGAAATCATCGCCGTCAACATGAACACGCTGCGCCTTCCGGTGCGCCGGGCAGACGATCAAGCCCTGATCACGAGAGACCGGATGCGGGTTGATGTGGTGGCTGAGTTTTATGTGCGCGTGCAGCCTACAGCTGACTCAATTGCAAATGCGGCACAAACTCTTGGTTCGCGCACCATGCGGCCCAGTGAGCTGAAAGATCTGATCGAAGGTAAATTCGTAGATGCTTTGCGCTCCGTCGCGTCTGAAATGAGCATGGAAGAATTGCACGAACAGCGGGTCAGCTTTGTTCAAAAAGTGCAACAAGTTGTGTCTGAGGATTTGTTGAAAAACGGGCTGGAACTGGAGAGTGTATCGCTCACCGGGCTGGACCAGACCAGCATGGAATATTTCAACCCTAACAATGCGTTTGATGCCGAGGGTTTGACCCGGCTGACGCAGGAAATTGAATCTCGCAAAAAAATCCGCAACGACATTGAGCAAGACACTGGAGTTCAGATTCAAAATAAGAATCTGGAAGCCGCTAAATTGAAGTTCGATCTGTCGAAAGAAGAAGAATATGCTCGCTTGCATCAAGAGCGGGAAGTTGAAGTGCGTCGTGCGCAACAGGCGGCGGAAATTGCTGTTGAGCAGTCAGAAAAACGCAAGGACGCGGAACGTGCACGGATCGAAGCTGAACAGCAAATCCGTCAATCCGAAATCACATCAGAGCGCGCGGTTGAAGAGGAACGCATTGCCAAAGAGCGGGTGATTGAAACTCAAGATATTGAGAAGCAAAAGACCGTTCGTATTGCCTCGCAAGATCGCGAAATTGCCATTGCTGAAAAGTCAAAAGAGGAAAGCTTGTCGCGCGCGACTGCGGACGAAGCCCGCGCTAAAGCTGTTGAGGCGGAAGAAAAAGTTGTTTCTGCCCGTGAGCGGGAAATCGCTGAACGGCAAAAGCAAATCGAATTGATCGAAGCGGCAAAGGAAGCGGAGCGTGACGCGATCAGCCTGAAGGTGGTGGCGGAAGCCCAGAAGGTGGCCGCGGCGGACAATGCTGAGGCTGTCCGCGAAGAAGCACGTGGTGAGGCCGACCGTGTCACCATCAGCGCAAATGCGGATGCGGAAGCCGAGAAAACCCGCGCGGCCGCGTCTGAAATTCGCTACGCGGTGGAAGCGACAGGTAACCGCGCTTTGAACGAGGCGGCGAACCTGCTTTCCAATGACCAAATTTCCATGAAGATTAAGCTGTCTTTGATTGAGAATTTGGAAAACATCATCCGTGAAAGCGCCAAGCCAATGGAGAACATTGAAGGCATCAAGATCATCCAAGTTGATGGGCTGACCAGCGCTCCTGCAGGTGGCAGCAATGGCCACGCCAATGGCGGTTCCGGCGGCAATTTGTCAGATCAGGTCGTGAATAGCGCTCTGCGTTATCGTGCTCAGGCGCCGCTATTGGATTCGTTGTTGAAAGAGGTTGGCCTTGATGGACATGACATTAATGGGCTGACCAATGCGGTGGATGATTTGATTTCTGCGCCGAAAGCATCATTGCAAGAGGATGGTCCAACCGAAGAGGACATTGAGCAAGCCGCAATGGCTGATCGTGCCAACAAGGCCGCCAAAGCCCCAAAGGCAAATGGCGCTGAAACGCGAGAAGCGATTGGGGAAAAGCCCAAGTCAGATTCGAAAAACAAGAAATCATAACCTCCTCCACCTTCGTTGGTTTTAAAGGGCGCTTCGGCGCCCTTTTTTTGCGCGGTGGAACAGTTTCGGCCTGCAAATCGTTGATTAAATAAGAGTTTTTAAATGCAGAGGAGAACCATGAATATGCACGCGCAGAAAACGGCCGTTCTTTATCGCATGGTGACCCCCGATCACATTTGCCCGTTTGGTGTTAAATCAAAGCATTTGTTGGAGAAACACGGGTATGAGGTGGAGGATCATCACTTAAAAGATCGCGAACAAACCGATGCCTTTCAAAAGGAACATCAGGTCAAAACCACACCGCAAACCTTTATTGATGGCAACCGTGTGGGCGGCTTGGACGAACTGCACGACTATTTGGAAGAGCCGTCCATGAAGCAGGAAGGCACCACCTATCAGCCTGTGATCGCCATTTTTGCCACCAGCTTTTTGATGGCCCTCGCCATTGCCTATACGGCCAACAGCTTTTCAGTGGCGCGGGTGATTGAGCTGTTTGTGGCCACCAGCATGGCGGTGTTGGCGGTCATGAAACTGCGCGACCTGTTCAGCTTTACCAACCAGTTCGTCACCTACGACTTGCTGGCGCGCCGTTATGTGCCTTACGGCTATTTTTATCCGTTTGCTGAGGCAATGGCTGGTATTTTAATGGTGGCGGGCGCTCTGATTTGGGTCGCGGCTCCCCTTGCCTTTTTCATTGGTACGGTTGGCGCCATTTCGGTTTTCAAGGCGGTTTACATCGACAAGCGCGAACTTAAATGTGCCTGTGTCGGCGGCGACAGCAATGTGCCGCTGGGCGCGATTTCGCTCACCGAGAATTTGATGATGGTGGGTATGGCCATTTGGATGGTGTTCAGCCGCTTGCTCTAGCGGTTGCTCACTTCAGGCGGGCGCCAATTTCAGTTCAGCAGTGCGCTGAAGGGATGACGGCCCGCGCGTTTGCGTCGCCGCACACACCCTTTGCGTGATGAAATAAAAGCGGCTGATCGCTTGTTTTTTCGTTCAGACTCGCCTATGTCCCCAAGCATTGGGGAGTAGCCTCCTTTACCGGGATTCAGTCAACACACTTGCGCTCATCGCATGGCTGGATCGACGCTTCGGCGTTTGGCGAGACCAATATTGTCCATGTGCGTCCGCCATGGGCGAATATTGTGTAGATCGCGAAAGGCCACTCCCATGCTCTCCAACAGTTTGATTGCTTTCAGCATGTCAGCTGACGCATTTGCCGCGTCTTTAAGCAAAGGGGCCGCTATTGGGCGTCCGCGTCTGGTTGAAGCGTTGCGCATCGGCCTTATTTTCGGGGTGGTGGAAATGATCACCCCCATTATCGGTTGGTCCTTGGGCAATTTGGCCCACGCGATGATTACCTCAATTGATCATTGGGTCGCGTTCGGGCTGCTGGGCTTGATTGGTGCCAAGATGATTTATGAGGCCCTGCACGAAAAGCCGGCACCACAGCCAGATTATCACCGCGTAGGTGTGCTGCTGCTCACCGCAATCGGCACCAGCATTGACGCGATGGCCGTGGGGGCGACCTTGGCCTTTTTGGAGGTCAATATTGTGTATATGGCCCTGCTCATTGGCGGCGCGACCTTCGTGATGGCCACCATTGGCACAATGACCGGGCAGATTGTTGGGGCGAAAGCGGGACGGATTGCCGAGATTATTGGTGGCCTGATCCTGATTCTGATCGGCACCCATATTCTTATCGACCATTTGGGCGTTATTTAAGCTGCAAGCGCATAAAGACACTTTCGGGATCTTCGCGATAATCGCCGAATGGGCCGCAATAGGCAAAGCCGAACTTTTCATACATGGCTCGTGCGGCGGCAGAAGCATCCCGGCTGCCGGTTTCCAAATAGATCTCACTGATCTGGAGCTCATTCGCCAACTTCAAAATATGATTGATGAGTTTGGTACCAATGCCATGGCCGCGTCCGCTGGCAAGCACGTGCATTGATTTCACCTCAGCGGCATCAGCGCCGAACGGCTTGAACCCGGCCATGCCCACACATTGGTCGTCCAACCACGCGGTGAATAACTGCATCTCGTCAGCAGCTAATTCTTCGATGCTCAGCTCATGATTGCTTTCCGCCGGGTAATGGGCTGCGCCATAAGCGTGATGTGCTTCGACCAAGTGGCGAAGCTGCGGATCGTTAAAATCTGCAGGGCGAATTTCAATTTGGGCAGTTTTGGACATGATGGCGAATCCGCAGGAGAGAACTTTTGCGCACAAGACTAGCGCACGAAAAAAAAGACGACCAACAAAATTTTAGGAGAAATTGGTGGAGCCTAGCGGGATCGAACCGCTGACCTCTTCGCTGCCAGCGAAGCGCTCTCCCAGCTGAGCTAAGGCCCCTAAAGGGAGCCGCAAAATGATTTGCGGCTGATTTGTTGGCGCAAATTAGTCAACTCGCGCGCGAGTTGCAAGACCGAAAATTGCGCCAACACGAAAAAATTTATTCTGTTTCTTTTTTGATTGGAACATCGATGCCGATATTGTCGTCATCGTCGTCATCTTCCAAAAAGACATCATTGTCATCGGTGTTGATGTCATCGTCATCATCTTCCAGATCTACGTCCGGCAGATTTTTGATGTCATCATCGTTTTCATCTTCTTCAGCTTCATCCAAAGAAACAACTTCAGCGCCGGCAGCTGTTGCCGCGCTATCTGTTTCCACTTCATCTGCCACTTCTACAGTCTCTTCGATTTCCGGCTCAACAACTTTGGCAGCTGCCGCTTCGGTCACAAATTCAGCCCCACATTTAGGGCATAAAATTGGATCGCGATTAAGATCATAGAATTTGGTGGCGCAGCTTAAGCACTGGCGCTTTGTTCCGCGGTCGGTCTTGGCCACTTCAATCACCTCTTTAAGTTCATCTCAGTATTGGCAGGTTGGGTTAGAAGCTAGAACACAATCTGTCAAATGAAAACGGTACTTTTTTGTTTTCAATGCACCTGTTCACATTGTCAAAATTATGAAAGCCATGCTAGGAGTGCTGTTGCGTACCGTTAACTCCAGATAGAATTTACATATGTCACATTCTCGATCTGCCCCGATCCCATTGGCCTCAATGCGATCTCAAGGGCTCACGGGCGCTATCACCATGCCTGGTGATAAGTCCATTTCTCACCGCGCACTGATGTTTGGTGCCATGGCACAAGGCGAAACCATCATTTCCGGCCTTTTGGAAGGCGAAGATGTGTTGGCCACTGGCCGCGCCATGGCTCAATTGGGCGCAAAAATTGAAAAACGCGGCAATTATTGGCACGTTGAAGGCGTGGGCGTGGGTAATTTTAAACAACCCAGCGAACCGCTCGACTTCGGCAATGCCGGCACCGGCGTGCGTTTGGCCATGGGCCTTGTTGGCACCTATCCGTTTGTCTCACGCTATGAAGGCGACGCATCCTTATCCGTGCGCCCCATGAACCGCGTGTTGAACCCCTTGCGCGAAATTGGCGTTGAGGTGGTGGAAGAACAGCCGGGCGGCAAATTGCCGATTGCCCTTAAAGGCCCCGCCAACCCTGCCCCCATCCATTATAAGACGCCCATGGCGTCGGCACAGGTCAAATCAGCCATCATGCTGGCTGGCCTGATCATCCCGGGCACCACCACCGTGATCGAAGAGGTGCACACCCGCGATCACACAGAAAAGATGTTGCAGGGCTTTGGCGCGAAGGTAGATGTCACCACGGATGCCGATGGGGTACGCACGATCAAAGTTGAAGGCCTGCCCGATTTACGCGGCCAGGAGGTTTTGGTGCCGGGCGATCCAAGCTCTGCCGCTTTCCCCATGGTGGCTGCACTGATTGTGCCGGGTTCGGATCTCACGATCGAAAATGTGCTGATGAATCCTACGCGTACTGGCCTGATCACCAGCTTGATTGAAATGGGCGGCGACATTGAGTTGACCAACCAGCGTAAATCTGGCGGCGAAGATATTGCCGATATTCGGGTTAAACACTCCCAACTCAAGGGCGTTACGATTCCGGCTGAACGCGCGGCCTCAATGATTGATGAATATCCGGTGCTGGCGGTTGCGGCTTCTTTTGCCCGCGGCGCCACGCATATGCCCGGCATTGATGAATTGCGCGTGAAAGAAAGCGACCGTTTGGCTGCGGTGGCCAATGGGCTGAAAGCGAATGGCGTAGACTGCATTGAAGGCGAGGACTTTTTGACCGTCGAAGGCATGGGCGATCAGGTGCCGGGCGGCGGCATGGTTGAAACCCATCTCGACCATCGGATTGCCATGTGCTTTTTGGTGATGGGCCTTGCGGCGCAAAATGCCGTCAAGATTGACGACAGCGCCATGATTGCCACAAGCTTTCCAAGTTTTGTGCCGGATATGACACGACTGGGCGCGCAATTTAGCAAGCCCAATCACTAGGGAAACCAAGATATGATCATCGCGATTGATGGCCCAGCGGCCTCGGGCAAAGGCACCATCTCCAAACGTTTGGCAAAGCATTTTGACTTGCCGCACATGGATACGGGGCTTTTGTATCGCGCCGTTGGATTTGCCATGCGCGATGATCTTGACCACCCAAATTGGGAAGAAAAAGCGGTAACGACTGCGCAGACATTAGAGCTGAGCCACTATCACGAGGATGATTTGACCACGGCGGAAGCCGGGATAGCCGCCTCCAAGGTGGCGCGCGTGCCAGAAGTGCGTGCGGCCTTGCAAACGGCTCAAAAGCACTTCGCCCATCAAATAGGCGGTGCCATTTTAGACGGCCGCGACATAGGCACCCGCATTTGCCCTGATGCAGACGTCAAACTCTATATCACCGCAGACGCCCATGCCCGCGCCCAGCGGCGCACAAAGCAACTTAACGATCGCGGTGTGGACGTGACTTTTGATGAAATATTGGCCCAAATTGAAAAGCGCGACGCGGATGACCGTGATAATCCGGCTGGCGCATTTTATGTTGCGCCCGATGCCCACTTGCTTGATACGACAAAATTGTCTATAGAGACCGCATTCCAAGCGGCTTTAGAGCTTGTGAACAGTGTTTTGGCGCAAAAGAAAAACACCCCATAAGCGGTGTTTTAAATCCAACTTTTGATCCACACACTTTTTCGCAGCTCGGCAATTGGGCTTTTGGCCATTTGCACCGCTTAGACACATCGCATGAAAGACAAGAACAAGACCCTTGTGCCGGGAGTGCAAGCTCCGGGTCTTATTTTTGGTTTTGATGCGCGTTTTAACAAAAGAACGGCACGTTGATCGGAGAATACATGACAGATACCGCTGTCACACAGGAAGATTTCGAAGCACTTTTGTTCGAAAGCTTTGAAGTTAACGAACCTGCTGAAGGTAACGTTATTAAAGGCAAGATTGTTGCCATTGAAAAAGACCTCGCTGTTATCGACGTAGGTCTTAAAACCGAAGGCCGCGTGCCTTTGAAAGAATTTGGCGCTGCTGGCCGCGATGGCTCATTGCAGGTCGGTTCTGAAGTTGAAGTTTATGTTGATCGCGTTGAAAACGCGATGGGTGAAGCTGTTCTTAGCCGTGAAAAAGCACGTCGCGAAGAAAGCTGGGTTCGTCTTGAAGGACTCTTCAACAAGAATGAACGCGTTGAAGGCATCATCTTTAATCAGGTTAAAGGTGGTTTCACCGTTGATCTTGATGGCGCGACGGCATTTTTGCCACGCAGCCAAGTTGATATCCGCCCCATCCGTGACATTGCTCCATTGATGAATGTGGCGCAGCCGTTCCAGATCCTGAAAATGGACAAGCGTCGCGGCAACATCGTTGTGTCTCGTCGTGCGGTTCTTGAAGAAAGCCGCGCAGAGCAGCGTTCTGAAATTGTTGGCAAGTTGGAAGAAGGCCAAGTGGTCGAGGGTGTTGTTAAAAACATCACTGACTATGGTGCATTCGTTGACTTGGGCGGCATTGATGGCCTGTTGCACGTCACCGACATCGCATGGCGTCGCGTGAACCACCCATCAGAAGTGCTGTCTATTGGCGAAACCATCAAAGTTCAGATCATTCGCGTGAACTTGGAATCGCACCGCATTTCATTGGGCATGAAGCAGCTTGAAGCTGATCCTTGGGAAACAATCGATCAGAAATACCCATTGAACAGCCGTTTCACAGGCCGCATCACCAACATCACCGATTACGGTGCGTTTGTTGAGCTTGAGCCAGGTATTGAAGGCTTGATCCACGTTTCAGAAATGAGCTGGACCAAGAAGAACGTACATCCAGGTAAAATCGTTTCTACCTCTCAAGAAGTAGAAGTGAAAATCTTGGAAGTCGATCCTGAGAAGCGTCGTATTTCACTTGGCCTTAAGCAGTGCCTCGACAATCCTTGGGAAGCCTTTGCGGCTAAATTCCCAGCGGGGACTGAAGTTGAAGGCGAAGTTAAGAACAAAACTGAATTTGGTTTGTTCATTGGCCTGGAAGACGATGTGGACGGCATGGTTCACTTGTCTGACCTCGACTGGAACCGTCAGGGTGAAGAAGCTTTGGAAGATTATAATCGCGGCGACGTTGTTAAAGCGGTTGTATTGGATGTTGATGTGGACAAAGAGCGCGTTTCTTTGGGCATCAAGCAGCTTTCAAACGATCCATTCACCGAAGCAACAGATGGCATGCGCAAGGGTTCAATCGTAACCTGCACCGTGAGCCAAGTGAATGATGGTGGCATCGAAGTTCAACTTGCTGATGGCGACATGACAGCCTTCATCAAGCGTTCTGACTTGAGCCGTGATCGTTCAGAGCAACGCCCAGAGCGTTTCGCTGTTGGCGACAAGATCGATGCACGTATCGTTCAGTTCGATCGCAAGACACGTCGTATGACTCTTTCCATCAAGGCGTTGGAAATCGCTGAAGAAAAAGAAGCTGTGGCCCAGTATGGTTCAACAGATTCTGGCGCTTCATTGGGCGATATTCTTGGCGCAGCCTTGAAGCAGAACTCAGACGACTAAGTCTTTTAAGACTTTATGATTTGGGCCCGCCCGGCAAAATTGCCGGGCGGGCTTTTTTTGTGCCTACGCCCAACAGGCTGTTGCCCGATTGCGTCTTGCCAATGCGCCCCGGTTTGCCTTAGGACATGGGAAACAGTTTTTTGAGGATACGCGCGGTGACCACACCTTCCGAGTTCGAACAAATTGATCAAATGATGAGCAAACGGGCGCTAAAAAAGTCCCGTCGGAAATGGCGTTTCATAGCATTTGCGGCACTCGCGATTGCAGTGGTCGCGCTAGTGGGGCGCAGCTTGGGTGGATTTTCCAACCCCGTCGGCAATGAAGGCCCGCACATCGCCCGCGTGGTGATTGACGGGGTGATCACCTCAGATCCCCAGCGGCGGCAAATTTTGAATGATCTGGCGTCGGACGAGAATGTCACGGGCGTGATTGTGCAAATCAATAGCCCCGGCGGCACGACCGCGGGGGGCGAAGAGCTTTATGAAGGGTTGCGGGCCATTGGCGAAAACAAGCCTGTGACCGCCGTGATCAACGAGTTGGGCGCGTCAGCCGCTTATATGACGGCCATTGGGGCGGACAAAATTTATGCCCGCCGCTTGTCCATTGTCGGCTCGATCGGCGTGTTGATCCAGCATATGGACGCCTCAAAGCTGCTGGATACCATCGGCATCGACTATGACAAGGTCGCCACCGGACCGCTGAAGGCTGAACCCGACATCGATGAACCTATGTCACCCTTGGTGCGGCGCTCTTATCAAAAGCTTGTGGATGATTCTTTTGCATGGTTTGTGGATATCGTGGCCGAACGCCGCAACCTGCCACGTGATGAGGTGTTGCTGTTGGCAGATGGCCAGATCATGACCGGCCGTATGGCGCTCGAAAACAAGCTTATTGACGAAATCGGCGATGAAATAACCGCCAAAGCTTGGGTGGAGAATGAGGCTGAAACGGCTGATCAGAAGGTGCACACCTATTATCCATTGCCCCAAGAGCCTTGGGAAAATATCGGCTATTGGATGAGCACGCAGCTCGGTTCACTATTCATTAACCGTTTGAATAATACGCAAACGCTTGACGGTTTGGTTTCCGTTTGGCAACCTATAGAGTAGCTTTTGGCCCTGAAATTGCCAAAAATATGATTTTAATTCAGGGCATTAGCGCACTCGGGGAGGCCCAAATTGATTAAATCAGAACTCATTCAAAAACTTGCAGATGAAAATCCGCACCTGTTCCAACGGGACATTGAGAATATTGTAAATACGATAATAGACGAGATTGGCGATGCCCTCGCCAATGGCGGGCGTGCTGAGTTGCGCGGATTCGGCGCTTTTTCTGTGAAGAATCGCCCTGCGCGGGTTGGTCGCAACCCACGGACCGGGGAAAAGGTTGAAGTTGAGGAGAAATATGTGCCTCAATTCAAAGCGGGCAAAGAAATCCGCGAACGGTTGAACAAATAGAATTTAGACGTGCTTTTATGGGGTGCGTTTAACTGAACGAAAGGCGCCGCACCATTATGCTGAAGCGTGTTGTGACGTGGTTTTTTCTTATTCCACTCGCTCTGTTGTTTGCCTTTTTTGCATTGGCAAACCGTCAAGAAATCCTGCTGGGCGTTGATCCCCTTTCACCAGATTCACCCTTTGTCGGCCCCTTTCCAGTGCCGCTTTTTATCGTGATTTATGGCGCGTTGATGCTGGGCATTGTTTTGGGCGGCGTGGGCGCCTATGTGGGGCAGCATAAAAAGCGCGCCGAAGTGCGGGCATTGCGCAAGCAAAATACTGAGCTCAAGCAGCAGTTGGATGCGCGTGCGCCGACAACCGATAAAGATGATGGCTTGGCCTTGTTGGATGATCGGGTATAAGGTGCGGCAACGCTTTTTGAATACGAGTTTAGCTTCATGCCTTTGCTGATCAAAATTTGTGGCTTGAAAACACCTGAGCTGGTCGATGTGGCCATTGAGGCTGGTGCCGATGTGATCGGCTTTGTGCATTTCGCACGTAGCCCGCGCCATCTGGACTTTTCCGATATCGGCAAGCTGATCCGCCATGTGGACGGACGGGTGAAAACGGCAATATTGACCGTCAACCCTGACGAAGACCTGCTCGAACATGCGGTCTCCCTCTCGCCGGATTATATTCAACTACATGGTCAGGAAACCGTTGAACGCGTTGAACATATTCAGCAAATGGGTGTGGACGTGATCAAGGCGTTTTCCATTGGCGCTGAAGAAGATTTGGCCCCTGTGCCCGCCTTTGCGGGAAAGGCCGACCTCATCATCCTTGATGCCAAGCCCCCAAAAGATGCGGCTCATCCGGGTGGCAATGGCGAGGTTTTTGACTGGTCAATTTTGAAAGCGCTTGACCCGAGCATAAAGTTCATGCTTTCCGGTGGTTTAACGATTGAAAATGTTCAGCAGGCCGTCAACCAAGTGCGCCCCTTTGGCCTAGATGTTTCATCAGGTGTGGAAGTGCGCAAGGGCGAAAAAGACGCCGACATGATCAAAGAATTTATGCGCCGTGCGCGGGATTAACACCGCAGCACGACAAGGGAGATTGAATAAATGACTTCAACTGCAAATAGTTTGCGCCAAGGGCCGGATGAAATGGGTCGTTTTGGCATGTTTGGCGGCCGATTTGTCGCCGAAACATTGATGCCGCTGATCCTTGAGCTGGATGAAGCCTACAAAGCCGCCAAAGCCGATCCGAGTTTTCAGGACGAGTTGGACTATCTCAACAAGCATTATATTGGCCGACCCTCGCCGCTCTATTTTGCCGAGCGTTTGACCGAGCATCTGGGTGGCGCGAAAATCTATTTCAAGCGCGATGAGCTGAACCATACTGGCTCACACAAAATCAACAATTGCATTGGGCAGATCCTTTTGGCCAAACGCATGGGCAAACCGCGCATCATTGCGGAAACCGGCGCCGGTCAGCATGGCGTGGCCACCGCCACCGTATGTGCCCGTTTTGGGTTTCCCTGCGTTGTCTATATGGGCGCAAAAGACGTGGAGCGCCAAGCGCCAAACGTTTTCCGCATGAAGCTTTTGGGCGCGGAGATCATCCCCGTGACCGCCGGGCAAGGCACGCTGAAAGACTCCATGAATGAAGCGTTGCGCGACTGGGTGACCAATGTGGATGACACCTATTATTTGATCGGCACCGCTGCCGGTCCACACCCCTTCCCGCAAATGGTGCGCGATTTTCAGTCTGTGATTGGCCGCGAAACCAAAGAGCAAATGATGGAAGCCGAGGGGCGTCTGCCCGATATGTTGGTGGCTGCGGTTGGTGGCGGGTCCAACGCCATCGGCCTGTTCCACCCCTTCTTGGACGATAAGGACGTGCAAATTGTGGGCGTGGAAGCTGGTGGCAAGGGCCTTGATGGCGACGAGCATTGCGCCTCACTCACCGCGGGCAAACCTGGCGTATTGCACGGCAACCGCACCTATTTGTTGCAAAATTATGATGGTCAAATCGACGAAGGGGCCTCCATTTCCGCTGGATTGGATTATCCCGGGATTGGGCCTGAGCATTCGTTCCTGAAAGAAAGTGGTCGCGTTGAATATGTGCCGATCATGGATGATGAAGCGCTGGAAGCTTTCCAGCTGCTCACCCGCCTCGAAGGCATTATCCCAGCGCTTGAACCCAGCCACGCTTTGGCGGAACTGGTGAAGCGCGCTCCGAAAATGGACAAAGACCAAATCATCGTGATGAATTTGTGTGGCCGTGGGGACAAAGACGTGTTCACCGCTGCCAAGCATCTTGGCGTTGATCTAGAGCAATAATCACTAAGGACCTGACGATATGACCCAGCGTATGGATGACGCCTTTGCCGCAACGCGCGCGGAAAACCGCCCGGCCCTTGTGACCTTTGTGATGGCAGGTGACCCGAATTTTGATACGGCGAAAGAGATTGTATTGGGCCTGCCCGATGCAGGGGCCGACGTGATTGAACTGGGCATGCCCTTTTCTGACCCCATGGCCGATGGCCCCGCCATTCAAGCCGCGGGCCAACGCGCCCTTAAGTCCGGACAAGACATGAAAAAGACATTGGAACTGGTTCGCCAGTTCCGCGCCCAAAACAGCGGCACGCCGATTGTGTTGATGGGCTATTACAACCCCATCTATATTTATGGTGTTGACCAGTTCTTGGCCGATGCACTTGAAGCAGGCGTTGATGGTTTGATCGTTGTGGACCTACCGCCGGAAGAAGACGAAGAATTGTGCCTGCCCGCGCTGAATAAAGGCTTGAACTTTATTCGCCTGGCGACACCAACGACAGACGACAAACGGCTGCCGCAGGTTTTGGCCAACACATCTGGCTTTGTTTATTATGTCTCAATGACCGGGATCACCGGCTCAGCCCTATCCAACCCCACCAATATCAGCGCAGCGGTCGAGCGGTTGAACAAACATACGGATTTGCCGATTTGCGTGGGCTTTGGCATTAAAACAGCGGACGACGCCAAGCGCATTGGCGCGAATGCGGATGGCGTTGTTGTCGGGTCAGTTTTGGTCTCTGCCGTGGAGGATGGCGTGGCCGCCAATGAACAGCCGAGCCAGATTGCTGCGCGTGTACACAAGATTGTACGCGATTTGGCCGAAGGGGCACGCAGTTCACGTTAGGCAAAAACTCGCAATTTTGCCGTAAAACGATTATAATAGGTTTAGACTGGCGCGGCTAAAGCATGACTCGCCAATCATTGAATGATCGCTTATAAGGCGGCAGAAATTTTTATGCAGGAAGGCTAAGAGGTCTCATGAACTGGATTAATTCCGTCGTTCGCCCAAAAATTCAGTCATTTTTGAACAAGCGTGAAACCCCAGACAATTTGTGGGTGAAGTGCCCGCAAAGTGGCGAGATGGTTTTTTATCGCGACCTTGAAGCCAATCAGTGGGTGGTGCCAAATTCTGGTTACCACATGAAAATCAAAGCACGGGACCGCCTGAAAGCGTTTTTGGATGACGGTAAGTTCACCGAAATTGAAACGCCCGAAGTGCCGGTTGATCCGCTGAAATTCCGTGACAGCAAAAAATATACTGATCGCTTGCGCGAAAGCCGCGCCAAGACCGACATGAAAGATGCAGTTTTGGTGGCCGCGGGCAGATTGCTTGGCCGTGATGTGACCGTTGGGGTGCAGGATTTTGATTTTATGGGTGGCTCGCTCGGCATGGCCGCAGGCGCCGCTATTGTAAAAGCTGTCGACACCGCCATTAAAAACAAAACCGCCTTTGTTTTGTTCACCGCTTCAGGCGGTGCGCGGATGCAGGAAGGCATGTTGTCTTTGATGCAAATGCCGCGCACGACAGTTGCGCTGCAAAAGCTGAAAGAAGCTGGTTTGCCTTACATTGTGGTGCTGACCAACCCAACCACAGGCGGCGTTACCGCCTCTTACGCCATGTTGGGTGACGTGCAAATTGCTGAACCGGATGCCTTGATTGGCTTTGCGGGCCAGCGGGTGATTGAGCAAACCATTCGTGAGAAATTGCCCAAGGGCTTCCAGCGCTCAGAATATCTTTATGACCATGGCATGATCGACATGGTGGTGCACCGCCACGATTTGCGCTCAACCATTGGTCGTTTGATCGGTATCTTCACCAAATCCGAGCTCAATGAGATTGAAACCACAAGCGCTAAGCGCAAAAGCGTGCGCGATGCGGTTGCGGAAAGTGAAGGCGAGCAGGCCAAAAACAATGAAGGCCCAGCGGAAGGCGATTTGCGCCTTGAACAACCGCCAGTGGCCCACGCTGAATAGTCGCGGTACGTGACCGAAACCGAACAGATTATTAAGCGCCTGATGGCGCTACATCCCAAAAAGATGGATCTGTCCTTAGGACGGATTGAACGCTTGTTGGATCAGGCAGGCAATCCGCATGATCGCCTGCCCCCGGTGATCCATGTGGCGGGCACCAATGGCAAAGGCTCCACCATTGCTTTTATGCGTGCCATTTTGGAAGCCATGGGCAAGCGAGTGCATGTCTATATTTCGCCGCACCTTTCCCGGTTTCATGAACGGTTTCGCCTGGCTGGCGAGCTGGTGAGCTCAGAGCGGCTCAATGAGACCATGGAGCGGCTTGAGCGCATCAATGCGGGTCAACCCATCACCTTTTTTGAGCTGACCACTGTGGTGGCCTTTGACCTATTCACACAGGTGGAAGCTGATGTGGTGCTGCTGGAAACCGGCCTTGGTGGCCGGCTGGACAGCACCAATGTGGTCAAACAGCCTTTCGGCACAGTGATCACGCCGATTTCCATCGACCATGTTCAGTTTTTGGGCGACACAATTGAAAAGATTGCCTTTGAAAAAGCGGGCATCATGAAGGCTGGGGCAAAGGCGGTTTTCGCGCGGCAGATGCACGACGCCATGGGCGTTTTGGAACGGCGCGCGATGGAACTGGGCATTACGCCTTTTGTGGGCGGACAAGACTTTGACGGCTACGCGGAAAATGGCCGCTTCGTCTATCAAGACACAGAAGGGCTTGAGGATTTACCAACGCCCAATTTGCGCGGCCACTATCAATTGAGCAACGCTGCAACCGCGATCGCGGCTTTGCGTCATTTCGGTTTGAACCCCACATCTGAGGCGATGGAAACGGGTTTGCGCACGGTGACATGGCCCGCTCGGTTCTCGCCGCTAAAGGGCGAACTCAATCAATATCTGCCCCCGGAAAGTGAGTTGTGGCTTGACGGCGGGCATAATGTGGATGGTGCCAAAGTGTTGGCGCAAGGGTTGGCCGATTTGAACGAGAAAAGTTCGCGGCCGCTGACCTTGGTTCTGGGTATGTTGGCCAACAAGGACATTCGCGGCTATCTTGCCGCGTTTGATGGGTTGGCCCATCGCATCATCACTGTGCCTGTGCCTGATGATGATTTGGCCACCAATGCCGGATCGACACCAGAGGGGTTGGCGCAAACAGCCGGAGAGCTTGGTTTTGCCGCCACGCCCGCACACAGCATTGTTGAGGCACTGCAAGCTGTCAGTCGCGACGGCCCTCAACGGGTGGTGATTTGCGGCTCGCTTTATCTGGCAGGTGACGTGTTGCTGCAAAACAAAACGCCGCCCCAATAATTGGCGCGGCGTTTCAATTCATTGCTATCGCTAGATAAGCGTTAAGCTGCGTGGCCTTCGAGCCATTTCACCAAGCCTGCTTTTGGCTCGCCTGCACCGATTTTCATATCGGCAGCCGCGCCATCTTTAAACAGGATCATGGTTGGAATGGAGCGAACGCCATATTGTGCCGCAACGTTTGGATATTCATCCACGTTCAGCTTCACAATTTTCACTTTGCCGTCCATCTCAGATGAAATTTCGTCCAATACAGGCGCAATCGCCTTACATGGGCCGCACCATTCTGCCCAAAAGTCAACCAATACAGGCACTTGAGCGTTTAGCACTTCGTCAGAGAATTGTTCTTCAGATACTTGGGTGGTCATAGCCAAATCCCCTTTCATATTTCGTTGCACCGAATGTAAGAAGAGTCGGATAAAGATTCAAGCAGATCACGCCGGGGTGATTAAATTTGCGTCACCTTTGAAATTCTTTTCTCAAACAGACACTAAACGCGCATTTTGGGTCCATAAAATGGCGGTTTTTAAGGTGTGATCTGGGAAGTTTGGCGCCAATGCTTTGGCATATTGGGCCAGTTGGTGCTTATATTTGGGACTGATCTGTGCCGCCGTTTCGGGCACATTTTGATCGGACTTGAAGTCGACGATCAAGATTTCGTCTTCGCTAATCACCAGGCGGTCAATGCGCCCCGTGATGCGCGCCGGTGCGCCATCGATCTCCATATCTGCTGCGATGGCGACTTCGGCGCGGCTATCGTCAGCAAACAAAAATTTCAGCGTGTCTGCGCCCAATATATTGAGCGCTTTTTCAATGATTTCTTCATGTAATTCAGGGGCTTCTGGCAATATCAACGGCAATGCAATTTTGGCCAGGGCCTCCCGCTCGTCTTCGGCATAGTCGGGCAAATATTGCAACAGGGCATGCAGCGCATTGCCGCGCGCCATCGCCAATTTCGGCGGCAAGCCGACCGGACCATCTGTCGGCGCAATTGCGACGGACAACGATTCTTCCCCTTTCGATGGCTCGATGATGTCGCGCTTCACCGGTGGGGCTACAGGGGTCGAAATCTCCTTCGGCATGGTAGATCGAAGGTGCGCGATGGGTGTCGGCGTTGCGGGCACGTGTGTGACGCTGCCTTTGGGATAGATGGTGCCTTCCTCGCGCTCGTCACTGTGGTCATTTAACGCACCCTTGGCCATGTCATACCAGCTGGCGGGGCCGGATTTGGACGGTTTTTTCTCAACGCCTGTGAGATAGAGCTCGTCCTCAGCCCGTGTTAGCGCCACATAAAGTTTGCGGCGATATTCATCGAACTCTTTTTCCGCACGTTTTTCTTTCAGCATTGCCGCGGCTTCGGGCAGATTGGTCGCGCCGCCAATATTCCAGGCCAAAAAGCTTTGGTGCGGCAGTTCGGCAGGCACGTCGAGAAAGACGGGTGACGAATAATTGCGGCTATCCGGCACTTGCGTCGCGTCCAAGCAGATCACAATCGGTGCCTCAAGGCCTTTCGCCCCATGCACGGTCATCACCCGGATATTGTCTTTCACGTCGCTCAGCTCGCGCTTCACCTCTGCCGGAGACGCACGCATTTTGGTGAGAAAACCGATCAGACTCGATTGATCCTGCCGCTCATGCGCCAGCGCCATGGTCATAAACTCGCCGATCACATCGTCGATTTCCGGCCCCAAGCGGGCGTGCATTTTTTGCAAGCCCTTGTGCGCGTATAGGATAAAGGCGAAAAACTCGTATGGGCGGTCCACATCCAAGTGTGTGCGCCATTCGCGCAGGGTGGCATAGGCCTTTTCCGCCCAAACATGTGTTTTGGCAAATTGGCGCAAATGCGCCCAAAGCGGTCCTTTGGGGCGGTCGTGGCATAACGCGAAGAGTTGCTGCTCGCTGATGTCGAACAGGGGCGAGCGCAGCACTGTTGCCAGCCCCAAATCATCGGCCGGGTTGACCATCACGTCGCCGAGCACCAGTAAGTCCTTGACTGCGATATGATCGTTTACGACCAGCTTATCTTCGCCCAGATTGGGCAAATTGCGCTGTTTCAGCGCTTTGATCATTTCCTTGAAGAGCTTGCCGCGCGTTTGCACCAAGATCATGATGTCATCGGGCTTTACTGCACGATCATGGCCCGACAATTGCCGCCCCTTGGTCAACCAATCTTCAATTGTGCGTGCAACTTTTTGCGCCAGTTTCGCTTCCGGGCGCTGCTCGTGCCGAGATGCTTCGATGGGGTATTCATCCCGCGGCTCTGGCTTTTCGGCCGCAGGCTCGATTGGCCAAAGCGCAACAAACCCGGCTTTTGTGGTGCGGGCGGCGCGGTGGCTGGGCGCGGCCGCCACCCCGGCAAGACCTTTATGGTTTTGCTGCGCTTCAAACACCAAATCCACCGCGTCCAGAATTGGGCTTTGGGTCCGAAAAGAGGTTTGCAGCGGCACATCATGCCAAATCTGTTCGACTTCGCGGGCGCGGCGGGCAAAGCGTCGCCCCATTTCGCCGAACAGGCGCGGTTCCGCCCCTTGGAAGCTATAGATGGATTGTTTTTCGTCCCCCACCGCAAACAGGGTGCGCTTTTTTTGCACGGCCCCTTCGCCCGCAAAAAACTCTCTGGCAATGGCTTCAATAATGTCCCACTGCTCGGGGTTCGTGTCCTGGCTTTCATCCACCAGAATGTGGGTGATGCCTGCATCCAGTTTGTAAGCCACCCACGGCCCGTAGGCTTCATTGGCAAACAGGCGCTTTAATGCCAGAATCAAATCGTCAAAATCCAACTGCGCTTTGGCCTTTTTGCCCGCTTCATAAGCACCCATCACCGCTTCAGCCAGAGTGAGCAGCACTTTGGAATTGTCCAGCATGCGCGCCAGCTTTAGCTCTTCAAACAGGTCCGCCAATCGGTTCGCTTCATCTTCGATTTGCGCCGCTACTGCCGGATCTTTTTTGGCGATGCCGGCTGTGCCCTTCTTCGGTGTGCCCTTTTGCGTGAGCAGCGCACTGAAGGCTTGATCGATATTTGGCTGTGTGGGGTCGGCTGCCAACAAGCCGTCGGCGATGGTTTTGGCCAAATTTTGATGGCTCAGATGCTGGCCGACTGCGTGATATTCTGACTGCGGCAGAATCGCTTCGTTGATCACCTGATTGGTGACGGCATTTTCGCTCAGTTGCGGATCAATGTTCAAAAACCGGGCAAGATTGCCGATGGCCTTCTCTTTGAACATTAATAGCGTTTTCAGTTTCGCGCCTTCAGAGAGCAGTCGATCCAATGCTTCTTCGATCTGTGCATCGCTTGCCCGGGCAAATAGGACGTCTAGGAGGGGCGCAATCTGCTCCTTGCGATATCGCCCCGCCAGCACCCGCTCCCGCGCCTCCTGCATCATTTGTGTGCGATCGGCGTCTTCAATCACTTCAAAGTCAAACGGCACCCCCGCTTCCAGCGGAAAGCGGTGCAACACAGATTCGGCAAAGGCGTGAATGGTGTTGATTTTCAACCCGCCGGGGGTTTCCAATGCGAGGGCAAACAGCTGTTTGGCGCGGCGCAATTTGTCCGCGTCAGGACGATGGCCCGTCAGGTCCAACAGTTCGCTGCCCAGTTCAACATCGTCCATCAAAGCCCATTCGCCCAGCTTGTCGGTGACGCGAGCGCGCATTTCGGCAGCAGCGGCTTTGGTGTAGGTCAGGCACAAGATTTCATCTGGCGCGACGCCGTCGAGCAAAAGGCGCAGCACACGACGCGACAGCACGAAAGTTTTGCCCGATCCAGCATTGGCCGCCACCCAAGCATGCGCCTCGGGATTGGCGGCGCGTTTTTGCGCGTCAACTGTTTCTGGCGCGATATGAAGATCCTGCCGCATTATTGATCCTCCCCCTCAGGCGCCCATTCTTTGGCGCGGGCCAGATGATCATAATCGCCCTCAAACCGTTGTTCCGGCTTCGGATTGAGCTGCGCCACCATCGCGATATCATCGCGCAGCAACATCAATTCAGCAAAGCGCGAGAACCGTTCCCAATATTGATCCACCCAGGCGTCGGCATCCTGATTGGAAGGGAAATTGCTCACATTTAGCGTATCCGGTCCATGGGCCAGCTTGATATAGCGAAAAGCGCCGCTTTTGGCCCGCTCGACCCCTTCAAATCCGCCTTGCCGGGCAATCAGGCCCGCCATGGGCAATTGCGGGGCCATAAAGTTTTCCATGTCCTTCTTGCCCGGCACACCGCCGGTTTTAAAGTCGACAATTTCTAACGTACCGGACTGTGTTTGATCGACCCGGTCGGCGCGACCATGCAAGGTGAATGGTGTGCCCGCAATCTCCAGGGTAGCCTCACCGCGAATTTCGGCATGGCGCATGGCCAGATGCACATTATTGGTGGTTTCGTGGGCAAGGAAGGCCCTGGCGATGGCGTCAAACCGCTTAAGCCAAATGTCGCGTCGGTCCGCGACATCGGCCAAGCGTTCATATGCAACCGCGGCCAACTCCATCATTTTGGCGTGCGCGTCCGGCGCGGCACAATCATGCCCGTCGGCGATAAAGTCACCCAACACATCGTGGATCAAATTGCCGCGTTCGGCAAAATCAGGCGGCGCGCCCAACGGATCAAGCGGTTTTAGGCGAAGTACATGTTTGGCATAGATGGCGTAAGGATCGCGGAGCAGCGTTTCAATTTCAGTGATCGAAAGGCGACGTGGGCGCAATTCGGCGGGCGGCTGCGGCACAGGGCGCTGGGCGGGAGCTACCGTTTCCACGGCATCAATTTGCATGGCCCATGCTTTCAAATGCGCTGATCGCTCAGCCAGTTCAGCCTCACATTCTTTGCCGACAAATGCCAACAGACGCTTTAGGAAGCGCGACTGATCCGCGGGTGACGTGCCGCGCCGTTCGGCAAAGCACAACACAATTTCAGGTGAGCTGAGCGCCAGCAAAAAGTCGTGGGCGGCCAACCCCACTTTGCGTTCCGGCGGTTCGAGGCCAACAGCGATCTTCATACCGCGCGACATCCATGGTCCTGGATCTGCATCTTCGGGCCAAACGCCTTCGTTCAACCCCGCCAAAATCATCACATCTGCACTTTGCAATCGCGCTTCAACGCGGCCCCATATCTGCACGTCGTGGCGAGCCTGTTCCAAGGGGCGCACGGAAACTGAGCTCATTAAGAGCGTCATGGCAGACACGAACTGGCTGCCCGCAATGCGACTAAGGTCAATGCTGCCCGCGGCCAACTCCTTTAGCCAATCTTGCAATTGATCATAGCCGTGCGGCAAGTGCGGCTTGCCCTGATCATCAGCGATCACTTGCGCAATAATATCGGGCAGCGCCCGTGCAATAGACAAGAGCCCCGGCGTACCCGCCGCAAAGGGCGCGATCAGAGGCGCCAGGATGCGTTCCATATCGGTCAACAGCACGGTAAGCGCTTCTGCCTCTTCAGCCGACAAGCGCCGTTGACGTGGGGCTGGATCGTGATGGGCTTTATGCACGGCGTCCATCAGACCATCAAGGCCGGGCTTCCCCCGCATGCCGCGCAGGATTGAGAGGTCGATTGTTTCGCGCAAGGCGGACAATGTGCCACGATCCCGCCCGAAACAGACAGACGAATGGATCAGTAGTCCCACCACATCAATCGCAGTAAACTCGGCATGCACCATTTGCAACAATTGCCGCACCAAGCGTCCAGCCGGACTTTGGCTCAACGGCACACCGGCGCTATCGTCGACAGAGATGTCAAAGCGATGCAGTTCAGCAATGATTTGGCGGGCCTGATCCCGATCCGGCGCGATGATGCCGACAGATTTACGATTGGCCAAAGCCTCGCGCGTGGCCATCGCGATGGCGCGACTTTCCAACGCCTCATTGGGCATCGACAAGAGACTGATTTGATCTGTGGCGGCGACCATCTCTTCCCCGATTTCGCCGCGCTGATCATGCCATTGCGCCGTATTTTCGGCACTGGCCAGCGCGCGATGCAGCACCTGCGCGCGGCCCCGCCCGGCATGGAACAGTTCCTCAACATCCGCCGGCCCGGCATTAAAACTGCGTAAAAGCTTGGCCATGCCAAATTGCGGATGGGCGTGGGCTTTGTTCTGCGGCTCCAGCAAATAGCTAAAATCGTCCACTGACATCGCGGCGTCAAAACCAGGCAGGACCAGCGCACCATTCGGCAATTGGCTGATTTCGGCCAGAAAGCGGGCATTGGCCGGCACCGAGCCGGTGGAACCGGCCGCGATTACAGGCCGATTGCCATACCGCAATTTTAAGGATTGTTGCGCCAGCGCGAACTTTTCGCGACGCACGGTGGCAGCTTCCTGTACGCCTAATTCTTCGAGATATAGCGGCCAGTTTTCGGTGACGATCTGAATGAAATTGAGGCTTTGCTGCCAATTCTCTGCCAGCTCATCAGGCACCAATTGGCTTAGCGCGCTGTAATCAATTTCTTCGGTGAGAAAATCATCCAACAATTGCCCAAGTGATTGGGCCATGGCCAAAATTTCCGCAGCACTTGGGGGAGAAGCAAACCCGACTTGCTTCGCCTTTTCAGCTTGGTGTGCCCACCCCTCAATCAAGCGCGCGAGAAACAAGGTCCGCTCGGTTTTTGACGCGGCGTTGGTTGTGCTTAAATCTGGCTCTGCGAAGAACGCGTTTTCCACTTCATCGCTTTCGCCCAATGTATAAATATTGGGCAGCAAAGCCGCGCCACCCAGCTGCTCGAGTAAAATGTCGATCAGCGCCAAACGCGCACGTTTTGTGGGTAAATAAATGGTAATGTCAGACAGCCAGAACGGCCCCTCGCGCGGCCAATCAGGCGTAAGGGTGCCTTGCATTATATGCGTGGCCAGCACCTTGAGAAAAGGCGCATCTGGCGCGATGGTGAAAAGCGAGCGCCGCATCATGTCCTTTAGATTAGTTTGATGCCGCTATCTGATCCGGATTCGACAAGATGAGCAAGGGCTTCAAGGCGCGTTGGATCGCCCCAGACATGTAATGTGCGGCCTTCCAACATTTCAGAAATCAAATGCAGGGACAGGTTGAAGGTCGCCCGCTCGACAAGACCAGGCAAGCGTTCGGGCCACTCGATCAACAAGACCGCCTGATCATCATCAAATAAGCCCAGTTCTTGAGCTTCGCTTTCGTCACTCAAACGATAAAGATCAGCATGAAGAAAAGATTGATTGGGCAATTGGTAATTTTGCACCAACGAGAAAGTTGGGCTCGGCACTTCTAACTCAGGATCATTTGCAGCGTGGCGCAGCAGTGCGCGCGCTAAAAAGCTTTTACCAGCTCCTAAATCCCCGGTGAGGGTGACGATATCTCCCGGTTGCATCAGGGAATAGAGCATCTTTGCAAAGTCGAGCGTTGCGCGTTCGCTTACAAGAATTATTGATAGTTGGTCATCATGGATCATTTATTCGGCTGCGCCTTTGGCCACCTGTTCCGTTGGTAGGTTGACCGTAACTTTAGTGCCGCTCGGCTGCAAGCGTTCAATCGCGACAGTGCCGCCATGCATATGCACAAAGGTCTTTACAATCGAAAGACCCAGCCCTGCTCCACGCTGACGGCCTTCAACGGCACGGCCTTCGAATCGGTCAAAGACCGAGGCAATAATGTCGTCTGGAATGCCTGCGCCTTCATCCTCCACAACAAACAGGATGCGGCCGCCGCGCTCAAACACATTCAAGCTCACCCGCGCACCTGGGTCCGAATAGCGCACCGCGTTGGACAGAAGATTATAAAGTACCTGCACAATCCGCGTGCCGTCGGCAACAAAAGTCGGCAAATTGTCGGCAATGGAGATCTCAAGATTGATCGGCACCTCATCGCGGCCCACTTGCAATGCGGCCAGCACGCCTTTGCGCGCCTTTTCAACCAGCGACGGCACATCAAGCACTTCGGTCTGCAATTCGGCAATGCCCGCATCAATCGTTGTGAGATCCAAAATATTGTCGATCAGCAAGCCCAATGAGCTTGAGGACGCGCGGATAAAGTCGGTGTAGTCTTTTTGCTTTTCCGTAAGCGGGCCGGCGGCTTCGCTGGCCAACAGATCGGCAAAGCCAATAATATTGGTCAAAGGTGATCGGAACTCATAAGAGATATTTTGCACGAATGCATCTTTGAGCTTATCCGCTGTCTCCAGCGCCTCATTGCGTTCCTTCAGCACTTTTTCGAACGATGCCCCTTCCGTCACATCAACGAAAGTGACAAGGGTTTGGCTGTCGGGCAGCCGCACAATGGCATAGTCGATTAGCCGATTATCTGAACGTACAATGCGGCCCTTTTTATCGTGGCGCTCTGTGTCTAAATCCAAAATATCAGATTTTAGATCGCCCCAAATGCGCGCGCCATCCTCGGGCAGTGTTTCAGCGCTGATGGAGGCGATGTCGGCGATATGGGTTTGCTTATCCAGCTTGTTCATCGGCAATTTCCAAATGCGCGAGAGCTGCGCATTGTGGAGCTTCAAACGCCCGTCTGTGCCGAACACCGCCACTGCCTCGGACAAGGCGTTCAATGTTTCGTCCTGCACATGAATGAGCGCATTGTACCGACTTTCGAGGGCAAGCTGCTCGGTCACATTGTGATAAACATAGATGACGCCGCGCTCATGTGGCGCGGGTGAAGCGATGACATTCAGCGCTTGGCCACTGGGCAAATGCCACATGGTTTCGCGGGTTTTCTTCAACCCATAAGCTTCCAAATGCTGCGCACGCCACTTTTTGTAATCCGGTTCCATCGGCAATTTGCCTTGGGTGCGCAGGCGATCCAAAATGGCCTTTTCGCTCGGTTGCGTTTCGAGCCATTGAATATCCATTTCCCAAAACTCAGCAAACGCCTTGTTGAAATGGGTCAGCTGCGCGGCACCATCGAATACGGCGACAGGCGTGCGCAGTTCGTTGATGGCGGCGGTGAGAAAACTTGCTTTGGGATCGTTGCGCTCTTCATTGGAGGCAAGGCCCTGCACCGCATAGCCTGCCGCGCCGTCCGAAAGTTTGAACAAAGTCACGTCAAGCACGCCAAACTCTTCGTGCTCCTCGGTAACCGAAAGTGGTCCACCATCCAGCGGATCCAAACGACGATGTCGTGCCAACGCCTCATCATCAAACAGTTCTGGAATCGGTTGATCTGGTTCCAGACCAGCGCCGCCCAAGGCGAGCTTGAGATAGGCGGCATTGACTTTGACCAACTGCCCTTGGAAATTGCGCACCCATGCGGGGTGGTTAAACTTATCGATGAGCGCCGCATAGGTTTCGATGGTGGGCACATTGTTGCGTGTTTCCGCCAATACATATGGCTCATCCACTTCAACCTCGCGTGGCGAAATGCGGATCAGCGGTTTGCCCGCAACCACGCGACCGGAAATGCGATAATCCCGGTCCCCTAAACCCGGTGCACGATATTCAAATTCGCGCCCTTGCGCTTGCAACTCGTCCAATTTGAACGAGACTTCAATCGCCGCTTTTGAATCGAGCCAGGCCTTAAAGTCCAATACATCATCAACTGTGGTGCATGACGGAATTGTTGCATGGATGGGGCCGATTGAATCCGCTTTTTTGGCTTCACCGCGCCAAATCAGAGTCACCTCGCGCATGCCATGCAAGATTGCGCCTTTTTCATCCAAAGCTGCGCTTAGCTCAGCCAATTGACGCTGGCTCTTTACGCGCATTATCTCCGCTTTTCGATATTGCCGAAGCGCCAGATATGTGGTGACACCGCCACATAGGAGTGCCCCCAGCGCTATTGCTAGCGGTGTGGTGGAAATCAGTTGTGCTGTGGAGATGTCTGTTTGGGCAAGGGCTGGTTTTGCCGCCAGCATAGCAAGGGTTGCGCAACCAAGTTTCGCGACTCCTTTGTTAATCCGGAATGTGACCGGCGTCATTTCTTGCCCCTTAAAAACAAATCGCTGCCCGCTCAGCGAATCACTTCACCATACCGCCTCGGCGAATCTGCCAACAAGAGTCAAAATGCGTTTTGGCCAAAAAAAAGGGACGTTTTACACGTCCCTTTTAATAAATCTCTGCAAATGAATCTTAATAGCGATATTGCTCTGATTTGAACGGGCCGTTTTGCTCAACGCCGATATAGTCGGCCTGCTCTTTTGACAATTTGGTGAGCTTTGCGCCCAACTTATCCAAATGCAGCGCAGCAACTTTTTCATCCAAATGCTTGGGCAGCACATAGACCTTGTTGTCATATTTATCGCCATGGGCGAACAGTTCAATCTGCGCCAATGTCTGGTTAGCAAAAGAAGCGCTCATCACAAAGCTAGGGTGGCCCGTAGCGTTGCCCAAATTCACCAAACGGCCTTGCGACAACAAGATCATCCGGTTGCCCTGTGGAAACTCAATCATATCCACTTGTGGCTTGATGTTGGTCCATTTTTGGTTGCGCAAGGCAGAGACCTGAATCTCATTATCAAAGTGACCAATATTGGCAACGATCGCCATGTCTTTCAGGCGGCGCATATGATCCAGCGTCAGAATATCCTTGTTGCCGGTCGCAGTGACCACGATGTCGGCGCGTTGAATATCGTCTTCCAAAGTCACCACTTCGTAGCCATCCATGGCGGCTTGCAGCGCACAAATCGGATCAACTTCGGTGACCATTACGCGGGCACCAGCGCCACGCAATGAAGCGGCAGAGCCTTTGCCCACATCGCCATAGCCGCAAACGATGGCAACTTTGCCTGCCATCATCACATCGGTGCCACGACGGATCGCATCAACCAAGCTCTCGCGACAACCATATTTGTTGTCGAATTTCGACTTGGTGACGCTGTCATTCACATTGATCGCAGGGAACGGCAATTCGCCTTTTTCCTGCAGCTGATACAAGCGGATCACGCCGGTGGTGGTTTCTTCGGACACGCCCTTAAGGCTCTCACGAACGCGGGAATAGAAGGTCGCGTCTTTGGCCAGGCGCTTTTTGATGGTGGCCACGAAAACTTCTTCTTCCTCGTTGGACGGATTGTCCAATACAGAGGGATCTGTTTCGGCCTTGGCCCCATTAAGGATCAACATGGTGGCATCGCCGCCATCGTCCAAAATCATATTGGCCAGTTCGCCATTGTCGAATTCAAACAAGCGGTCTGCAAAGTCCCAATATTCTTCCAGAGTTTCGCCTTTGTGGGCGAACACCGGAATACCTGCCGCAGCAATTGCTGCTGCTGCGTGATCTTGTGTTGAGTAAATGTTGCAAGATGCCCAGCGCACTTCTGCGCCCAATGCCACCAATGTCTCAATCAAAACAGCGGTTTGAATGGTCATGTGCAATGACCCGGCGATGCGTGCGCCCTTAAGCGGCTTGGACGCGGCAAACTCTTCACGGATGGCCATCAAACCAGGCATTTCTACCTCAGCCATTTCGATTTCCTTGCGGCCGTAATCAGCAAGGCTCAGGTCTTTTACGGCATATTCTTGGGTCAACGCGCTCATTCACGGGTCTCCTTAAAATCAATTTGCCCGTGTTATAACCTTGAAAGGTTGACCATTCAATAAAGATATAAAGATTTATTTATATGACCTACTAATCGCTGAATTTGAGGCGGTTGCGGCGGCGAAAGGGTAGCCGTGCCACACCCCATCCAAAAGCCGCGGTGAGCCAAGCCAGCGCCCCGCCTATGGCACCAAAAGCACCCCCTTCAGCATTTAGCGGCACCGAGATGTCATATTGCGCCCAGGTTGCCTCAGCCAATTCGGGATCGAAATATTGTACAAAGCCAGCCGCCTGTTCAAAAGCGTTGGCGTTTTGCAATGCTTGCTGGTGGGCAGTTAGCTTATCGTAGCGGATAAACACTTCGCGCATGGAGAGACCTTGCTTGACCAAAAATTCATCGCCAGCGCGATCATAGGTTTCCAGCGCGTCTTGGCGTGACAGGTTTTGCTCGGCGGCATCCTGATCAAAGCGAAGAATAATTGTGCGCAATTCGTTGATAGCCCCATCAAGGCGCTGTTCATATTGGCTGGTAAAGCCGGGGAATTGCGCCCCTACCACCGCACCAATTGAGAAAAAAACGATATAAAACAAGCCGCGCATGCGCTCTCCAATCTGCTTCGATTTACATATTGGCACGCAATGAGGATAATTCAAATATGGATCGCGCGTCAGGAAACGCCTTGGTCGTCAGCCTCGGTATCTTCATCAAAGCCATTTTCGACCAATTGCACCAGAGCATCCAGTGCTTCGCGGGCTTGCCTTCCCTTGGTTTTGACCAAGATGGTGGAGCCCGGCCCCGCCGCCAAGAGCATTAATCCCATGATGGAACTGCCGCCCACTGTTTGGCCATCGCGGGTGACGCTGATCTCTGCATCAAAACATTCAGATGTGCGGGCGAAGCGCGCCGATGCGCGGGCATGAAGCCCGCGTCGGTTGCATATGCGCAGGAGTTGCCCAAATGATTTTTCTGGATGCGACGAATTTGGCATGCGCTCGGACTACACACCTCCGAGCACGTCATTGGCCACGTTGATATATTTGCGCCCGGCTTCTTGCGCTTCGTGCACCGCAGTGTTCATATCCAGATCAGGACGCACACGGGCCAGTTTCACCAACATTGGCAAATTGACACCGGCAATCACTTCTACTTCCCGGTTTTCCATCACCGAAATAGCGAGATTGGATGGCGTACCCCCAAACATATCGGTGAGAATCACCACACCCTGGCCAGAATCCACATCGTGCACCGACGTTAAGATATCCTGCCGCCGCACCTCCATGTCATCGTCGGGCCCGATGCACACTGCTGCGCATTGTTCCTGCGGTCCCACCACATGTTCCAGCGCAGCCTTAAACTCATCCGCCAATGCCCCATGGGTCACAAGCACCATACCGATCATATTTTTTGCCCCTTGATCACGCCGCAGCGCCGTTTACTCACTTCGAAAGTCTAGCGGCAATCCGTGATGACACCAACTTTTTTTTGCAGCCTAATTGCCGCGATTTTTGATCTTGCGCAAGGCCTCAAGCACCAGCAGGCGTTGATGGACAGAATCAATCAAGCCACGCGATGGGACCGGCACACGGTCTAACTTGACGCCCAAAAGCTCAGTTTCAAATTCTTCATTTTCTGGCATCCTGTCCATTTCACTTGAAATATCGACGACAAGTTGAATGGAATGTCGCTCGATCACGGGCCGGTCCACAATGCCAAAGCCCCGCAATTCTATTTGGCCTTTAATCTGCTCCGGTGCACTAGCAATAAGCTCACCATTGTCCGCTTCAATGAGAATGCGATCATCGGAAATCAGCCCTGATTCTTTCCCCCGAGATTCTGCTCTGTCCATCAAATCGAAGGACAAAAGCGATTTGCCTGCGCCGCTTTCTCCACGGATCAAAACCCCCGTGCCGTCATAAACAATTCCAGTCGCAAAAATATTTTCAGTATGTTCCGCCATTAAATCCCCTCCTATTCGGCGCGTGGTAGTCTAACAATAAACACTGCACCAGACCTATCGTTGCGGTTATGGGCGTTAATATCCCCTAAATGTGCATCCACGATCTGCTTGGAAATAGATAGGCCCAGACCTGAATGATCGCCAAAGCTCTCACCGTCTGGCCGATCCGTATAAAAACGTTGAAAGACCTTGTTGGTATCTCCCCGAATGCCACGGCCCTCATCCAACACGCGCAACTCGACCCAATTGCCATCTGCCGCCAATTGCACGGTTACAGTCGCGCCTTCTGGCGAAAATGAAACTGCATTGTCGACCAAATTGGTCACGACTTGTGCCAACCGTGAATCATGGCCAACGATTTCGCAAGAGGCGCCATCCAGATTATTTTGCAACTCAATCTTCACCTGGCGTTTCGCCGCATTATCCTCTTGGATGCTGATGATGGTTTCGGTCAGGTTTAAAAGATCCACTTTGTCGGCAGTTTCCCGCGCCAATTCGGCATCCAACCGCGACGCATTGGAGATGTCAGAAATCAACCGATCCAGGCGCCGGACATCATGCTGGATGATGCTGGCCAATCGTTTTCGATCTGCGTCCTTTTTCGCCAAAGGCAAAGTTTCCACCGCGCTGCGCAACGAGGTTAGCGGGTTTTTCAACTCATGGGCGACATCGGCAGCAAAGCTTTCAATGGCTTCAATCCGATTATAAAGGGCGTTGGTCATCTCACGCAGGGAACCCGACAGGTGGCCGATTTCATCGGGCCGTTGCGTATAGTCGGGAATTTCCTCGCGATCTTTGATTGAGCGGCGCACCCTTTGGGCAGCCGCAGACAAACGCCGCATCGGCCCTGCAATGGTGCTGGCCAACAAGAGCGACACCATGGTTGTGATGGTGGCCGCAATCATAAAGATACGCACCACGTTCCAGCGCTCTTTTTCGACGATGATATCAATGGTGCCCGGTTGGGTGGAGAGGAGCAACACCCCTACATTGGCCCGCAACCGTTTGACCGGCACGGCCACAGACACGACCAACCGATCGCTTGCATCCACGCGCACAATGGAAGCAGCCGCGCCAGACATGGCAGAGGCCACTTCTGGATATTTGGTGCCCTCAGTGGAGCCATATTCTTGATAGCGTGGGAACTCACGCGCGGCCAGGCTGCGGAAGAAACGGTTGACCCATTCGATCAAAAAGAAACTTTCCCGCTGGGCCGCTTGCGGCGCGGTGCCCAGCACCTCGCCCTGGATATAAAGATCTTCACTGTCCAAAATCATCAGCCCATTGCGGTCATAAATGCGGGCGCGCGTGCCCGTCGGCGTGATCAAGTTGCGCAATAACGGCGCCACGCGCTCGGGGTTGATGGGGAATTCCAAACTGGGATCAAAAAAGCTCAGCGTTGAAAGTGGTGCATCGCCTTGCAGCTGCAGGAATTTATCTGGATCAAGGGTGATCACATCGCTATCGACCGTGGCCGATGCAGCGATGGCGCCTGCGATGATTTCGCCTTGCACGCGCAAACTATCCACTTGCGCATTGATGAGGCCAGAGCGCCACTGCGTCTGGTTGATGATGGCGCCGACCAACGCCGCCAACGCCACCACATTGAGAATGACAATGCGGCGGGTGAGCGACGAAAAAATGGTGAAAGACAGCCAACGGCGCACAGCGCGGTAGGTCAGGATGAGTGGATTGGTCTTTTTGGGTCGGCGTGCGGGTTGATCAGCATACCCGTCGTCGTTGGCATGGGCCGATGGCTTATCATGCTCATGGCCCGGGGTGTTATCGTCTTCACCGTGTGCTGATTTTTCCAGCGTCAAAAAGCCTATTGCTCCTTAAATCGATAGCCAACCCCGTAGAGGGTTTCGATCATATCGAATTCTTTGTCAACGACGCGGAATTTTTTGCGTAAGCGCTTGATATGGCTATCAATCGTTCTGTCGTCGACATAGACCTGATCATCATAAGCGGCATCCATTAAGCTGTCACGGCTTTTCACCACGCCGGGGCGTTGCGCCAAAGCGAACAGAATCAAGAACTCGGTCACTGTCAGCGTTACGTTTTTCCCATCCCATGTGCAGGTATGGCGCTCCTGATCCATGGCCAAGCGTCCACGCTCGATCATCGATTTGCCTTGTGGCTGGTCGGCATTGCCGCCCGCAGATTGGGTTTCATTGCGGGCTTGGGCGCGGCGCAAAATGGCTTTTACGCGCTCCACCAGCAAACGCTGCGAGAATGGTTTGGTGATAAAATCGTCTGCACCCATCTTGAGGCCAAACAACTCATCAATCTCATCATCCTTTGAGGTAAGGAAAATTACAGGCACGTCCGATTTTTGGCGCAGACGGCGCAACAATTCCATGCCATCCATACGTGGCATCTTAATGTCCAAAATCGCCAGGTCCGGCATGTCCGAGGTAAGGCCCTCAAGCCCGGACGCCCCGTCGGTATATGTGTTAACGCGATAGCCTTCGGCTTCCAATGTCATGGACACGGAGGCCAGAATGTTTTGGTCGTCATCAACCAATGCAATTTTAGGCATTTATCGTCCCTTTCGTTCGGCTCAATGGAACATAACATAAGCCGTGGCTTTTCGTTCCAGCCTGCAAGCCGAATTTTTTTAATTCTCTTCGCCTCTTAGCTCACAAAATGCGCACAAATTGTGTCCTTTGCAATGATTGGCGCACGATTTACCGCAGCAATTTCTCTAACGACATTGTGGTTAACCGTCCAAACTTTGACTAAGCCTTTATAATTACAAATATTTTTTCGCTCAAATTGACCTTAGACGAAGGTATTAAGACCTATCTCTAAATGAAAAACGATGCCTGCATCTGTAGGTTGGCAGCAGGAACTGGGCTTTGGCATTTTTAAAATTGTCCCAGCGAATTTTCAACAACCACATGGAATAGAGCGATGAGCACGATCACGCGGGCCGACGTTAACGCAAAAATCAAGTCACTGGCGGCCAATCTCTCGTTTAACGACAAGGCGCCCAAACTGGTTGAAAAAGCCTTGGCGCGAAATGAAGTAGAGCTGAGCGCAGATGGTGCGGTTGTGGCGACAACAGGTCAGCATACTGGCCGTTCTGCCAACGACAAATTCATCGTTGATGATGCGCTGACCCACGACACGGTGTGGTGGGACAATGCGAAATCCATGACGCCAGAGAAATTCGATATTTTGTTGTCAGACATGCTGGCGAGCGCAGAGAACAAAGATTTGTTCGTGCAGCAGCTTTACGCCGGTGCAGATGTGAGCCAGCAATTGAATGTTGAAGTGTTCACCGAGAATGCCTGGCATGCTCTGTTCATCCGCAATTTGTTGATCCGCCCAGCGCTAAACGCACTGAGTGACTTCGATGCCAATGTGACCATTGTGCATATGCCATCCTTCAAAGCGGACCCAGCGCGCCATGGCACGCGGTCTGAAACAGTTATTGCGCTCGATTTCAGTCGCAATATGGTGGTGATTGGCGGCACATTCTATGCCGGCGAAATCAAGAAGTCCGTATTCTCCCTGTTCAACTTCCATGCGCCACAAAATGGCGTGTTGCCGATGCACTGCTCTGCCAACATTGGTGAAGCGGGCGACACTGCCCTGTTCTTTGGCCTTTCCGGCACTGGCAAAACCACGCTTTCAACCGATCCAAATCGGGTGTTGATCGGCGATGATGAGCACGGCTGGACTGCTGATGGCGTGTTTAACCTTGAGGGCGGTTGCTACGCCAAAACCATCAATTTGTCGCGGCAAGCTGAACCTGAAATCTTTGCTGCTACGGAACGTTTCGGTACGGTGCTGGAAAATGTGATTTTGGACGAAGAGACATTGAAGCCTGATTTCAATGACGGGTCCCTGACTGAAAACACACGGGCAGCCTATCCGCTCACCGCGCTCGACAATGTGTCGCGCACCGGCATTGGCCCTGTGCCCAAAACAGTGATGCTGTTGACGGCTGACGCGTTTGGCGTCTTGCCTCCAATTGCACGGCTGACACCTGAGCAAGCAATTTATCACTTCTTGTCTGGCTACACCGCAAAAGTGGCGGGTACTGAGCGTGGTGTTACTGAGCCACAAGCCACTTTCTCCGCGTGCTTTGGCGCCCCGTTCATGTCCTTGCACCCAAGTGTTTATGGCAAGATGCTGAAGAAACAAATTCGCGATAGCTTGGCGGAATGCTGGTTGTTGAACACCGGCTGGACCGGCGGCGCCTATGGCACAGGCAAGCGGATCTCTATTAAAGACACACGCACATTGCTCTCTGCAGCATTGACTGGTGAGTTGGTGAACGCGGAGATGCGGGTTGATCCGATCTTCGGGTTTGAGGTGCCAACAGCAGTCGATGGTGTTGCCCCTCAATTGCTGACACCACGTGCCACATGGGCCGATGTTGATGCCTATGATGCGCAAGCTGAGAAGTTGGTCAAATTGTTTGAAGAAAACTTCAAGAAGTTTGGGGCCAGCGCTATTGAATTGGCCAATGCCGGACCGAAATTGGCCGCTGCATAATTTTACAACAGTTCATCCTCCCTTAATATGGCTCCTTCGGGAGCCATTTTTTTACGCCCACGTCTTGACCCTCACGCAACGTCAGCCCCTATTTGATGTGTCAGCGGAAGGAAAGGACCAATGAAATCCTATTTGATCAAGCAAGTTGCTGAAATGGCGGGCATCACCGTGCGCGCGCTGCGCCACTATGATCAGGTGGGTTTGTTGCACCCTGCCTATGTTGGCGAGAATGGCTATCGCTATTACACGCGCGATGAATTGTTGCGATTGCAGCAAATCATGTTTTTTCGCGAAATGGATATGCCATTAAAGGATATTCATAAAGTGATGGCTGGCACTGATTATGAGCGTTTGCGGCACATGAAGCTGCATCGGGATAAGCTGGCGCAGAACCTTCGTCGTCAACAAGAATTACTGACGGTGATTGACCGCTCAATCGCTGAATTGGACGGAGATATCAAAATGAACAATGACGAACTGTACAAAGGCTTTTCACCGCAAAAGCAACAAGCCTATCAAGATGAGCTTGTGGCCAAACATGGCGGCATTATGCGGGACAGAATAGCGAAATCGAACCAACAATATGCTCACGATGCGCAAGCGCATGCGGGCGGCGAGGATGGTCTTGTGAAGGAACGCATGGATCAGTTGCAGCAAATTGAAGGCGATTTGATCTTGATGATGCAAGCGGGCAAAGATCCATCCGACAAAGAGGTTCTTGAGCTTGTGGCTCTCCATCATCGTTGGGTTGGCCAATGGTGGGGACAGCAGCCCGATGCGCAAAGCTATGCCGGGTTGGCGGATATGTATTTACACACGCCTGACTTTGAAGCCCGCTACGAGCAATTGGCAGAAGGGTTCGCCGTTTATTTGGCGACCGCCATGAAAGATTTTGCGAAATCTCGATTGAACTAGAATGGGGGCGCTGCGGCGCCCTTATTTTTTGACGCGGTAATGATATCGATAAAGCTCTTTGGAAAACCCAAGCTTTGTATAGAGCGTCGTTGCAGGCTCATTCTCTGCCACAACCTGCAACGCCGCTGCGGTGCAACCGTGTTTTGCCGCCCAGACCAAAAGGCTGTTGATGGTTTTTTGCGCCATGCCCTTTCGGCGAAAATCAGGATGCGTGGCGACGGATTCAATAATGGCGATTCCATCTACGGCCACTACATAGGCGATCGCGGCCACTTCATTCCCATATGTAAACTGACCAAAGGCACAGGGCATCGCGATTTTGCCGAGCATGTCTTGGAAAGTTTTTCGCTGCGGCTCGCCTTTGTCCGACTGGCTAAAATAGAAATCGAGCCAACTGGCAGGCACATGATTTGGCGCGACATACACATCACGATCTGGCTGCATCTTTGACAAGTCTGAAGCGAAAAGCGTGATGGTTTCAGCTTCGCGTTGATAACCCAAACTTGCCAAATCAACGTCCAACTCGTTGGCGATATCCGGCAAACGAAAACAGGCCCGCATATGGAAATGATCGAACACACCTTCAGCCAAGGATACGAAATGCGTGCCACGGGCGCGTGGGCCATTGAGCGGATTAAGTGAATTGGCGCGTCGGGATCTGTTTGATCCGCTATAGCGCAAAATATAGCCGCCAAATTGTTGCGCATGCAAAGCTGGCCAAGCCAACTGGCAAGCTTCTTCAACCCGCCAGCAAAGTGCCAAATCTTCGTGCATATTGCGCTCTAAAGGGGGGTGTAGAAAATATGAGCGCCGATCTTTTTCACCGGCTGATAGGCTGTGGCCCAATTGGGCGACACCCGCGCCGCGTGATAGTAAAGCGCGGTAACAGGCAAGGTATCCAAATGGTCGCGCTGTTGGAACCGTTTAAAGGCGGTGTTGGCGATCAGTCCGGCGCGCACCCAGCTTTCCCGCACGATGCGGTTGCCCTTGCCGCCATTGTCCGACTTGCCATCGCAGGCAAATGAGAACTGGCAAGAGTGCAAACGGTGGGCATTTTGAAACACAACCCCGCAAATGCTGTTGGGATATTTTGGGTGCTGCACACGGTTGAGAATCACTTGCGCCACAGCCCATTGGCCATCTTCTGGTTCACCGCGCGCTTCATGATAAATTGCCTGCGTCAGACAAATCTTTTCTTTTGAAGCGATAGCGATTTTTTCTTCGGTGGGTTTGAATTTGGTTTTGGCATATTTCGCCAACAATTCAGGTGTGAGCGGGTTGGCCGCCTGCTGTGAGGCAGCAGGCAGTGCGGCAAGGAGCAAAAACGCCACAGCCAACCCGTATTGCAAAATAGATTTTGCCACCCTTAACAACCCCGTTTCCCCGAAAGCTTTGCAGCTTGAATGGACGTTAATAAATCTTTTACCGGAAATCGAGCCGTTTGTTAAGTAATGGTTAACCGTAAAAATTTGCATTTTTTTCATAAATCAGATCAACTGTTTTGGTCCAACCACATATTTTTCTTTCACGCATGGCGACCTGACCTGTTGCGGGTTCAAATTTGCTTGCAAGAAAACACAGAAAGAGATTCAAATGTCCCTTATCTCCCCGAGCCCGCCATTGTCGGAGCTAAACCGACGACAAGTGCAATGGATTGGCGCTGGCTTTATTATGACGTTCGCCTCCATGGGTGGGCAGACGATTTTTATCGCGCAGTTCAACACGGAGATACGCAGCTTTTTCAATCTGACTGACGGTCAGTTTGGCCAACTCTATATGCTGGCGACGCTGGCAAGCGCGATTCTCATTTCGATTGTGGGCAATTTGGCCGACCGGATTGGGCCGCGCCTGTTGGGCATTTTATGCATGGTGGGCCTTGCGGTGATGACCCTCGTCATGTCGCAAGTGGGCAATTTGGTCATGTTGGTGTTGGCGCTTTTTGGCCTGCGTTTCTTTGGCCAAGGCATGTTGCCCCATGTGGCGCAAACGGCGATGGCGCGGTGGTTCAACCGTTTCCGGGGCCGCGCCCTGGCTTTTTCACAAATGGGCTATACGTTGGGCGAAGCAATTCTGCCGTTTTCGGTAACGGTGGGTATTTTGGCTGTTGGCTGGCGCAATGTTTGGATCGCCGTTGCAGGCATTTTGATTGTCGCCTTCATTCCCATCATCACTTTTTTGCTGCGTGACCCGCCAGATGGCAAACGCGCAAAGGCGCGTGGTGATGTGAACCCGGACGGCGGTGAAGAAGGCAAAGTCACTGGCGAACATTGGACCCGCGCGAACGTGCTCAAAGATCCGCTATTTTATTTGTTGGTCTTTGGGGCCATGACGCTGCCTGCCCTGGCCACCATTTATTTTTTCCACCAAGCTCATTTGGTGGGAATTAAAGGCTGGTCCGTTTTAACTTATACCGCGTGGTTGCCTCTCATGTCAGCGACCAATGTGATCATGGCCCTGGCCACAGGCTTTTTGGTAGATCGATTTGGCGCATTCCGCATTTTGCCCTTTTTCTTGCTGCCCATGGGCATTGCGAGCCTCGTGATGGCCAGCTTTAACGCCCAGTGGGCGATCCCGCTCTTCTTTATGTTTGTGGCGCTTTCCGGCGGCATGGCTCCCTCAGTTGCAGGCGCGCTATGGGCGGAGATTTATGGCACCGCCCATATTGGTGGCATTCGCGCCTTGGCCATTGCGGGCATGGTATTTGCCTCCGCCGCCGGTCCGGGCATTTCAGGCATGTTGATTGATGCTGACATCAATTTGGCGCAACAGAGCTGGGGCAACGCGATTTATTGTTTCGCCATTTCAGCGCTCTATTTGGCATTGCAACCGAAACTCGCCGCCCGGCGAAACGAAATGATGGCGAGTTAGCAGCCTGCAAAATGGTTGGTGAGGAAGTTTGTCCACCCTTTCTCACCACCCTTTTGGGTCGATAGCAGATCGAGCTTAAAATCTTCATAGCCGAGATGATTGGGCATATTGAGCTCCGCCAACTCCAAATGGCCATGCATCGAGTTAAAAATCAGCTGGCCAATTTCGGCATCATCACCCACAAAGCTCAGACTAAATCGATGCGATAATGCGGTATATTTATCATCGTAACTCGCCTTCACCGTGCCCAGATAGGTCAGCGGTTCATCCAATGATGGGTCGGCCAACAGCAAGGGCAAACCAAATTCAAAATCGGCCTTTGGATTGTTGGCCGCTTGGTGCGCGATGGTGAGGCTGGCGAAATCGAAATCATATAAATGCCAAGGGGTGTGCTCCACCTGCGTTGATTTTTCAATCACTGGCATATTGGGCAATTCCACACGAATCGACAGCTCCTTTGCTGCTTCATCGTAGGTGAGGAACGCAAAGTCCCGATGCTGGGCATCAGGCAAAAGCCGTGCGCCAGTGATCGATGCGGCCACGCCGCTTTCCGGGTCCAATTTGGCATGAACAAACGCGGCATCGGTGCATTTTTCACGCGCCTTATAAACTTCAACCGCATCCGCTGCCGCATAGAAAACTGAAACCTGCTCCGGCAAGCTGCCATCCTGATTGGTGCGCTCATAGTGATAAATGGTCCCCACCTGATCAGATGCGGCCAATGCAGCTGAAGTCGTGCCCATCGTCACGACGGCCAATAAGCCCACGCAACCCTGCCTAATCATGCTTGATGTTTGTTTGCCCATGCTTGGTCCCTCTTTCAGCTGCACTTTGGATCGCTTTGATATGGGTGTGATTGATCGGCGTTCAAGATTACGGCATTCTTCATCCTGCCCAAGAACGGAGGAATTAGCTTTGGCTTTTGATATTCACCCCATCAGTGATGCCAATAGTGCGTTGCTGGATATGGTGGCACCGGATGTGTTCGATTCCCCCATACACCCCCAAATGCTCGCCGCATTCTGCAATCAGCCGGGACATTTTTTGGCCGTGGCAACGATAGATCGCCTTGTGGTGGGGCAAGTGCGCGGCATATTGCACCTAAGTCCGGATGAGCCCGCCGTGCTCTATATCGATAATTTGGGTGTAACACCGAAACACAAACGCAAAGGCATTGCCCGCGCATTAATGCAATCTGCCTTGGCGTGGGGCCACGCCCGCGGGGCACGCAGTTTTTGGGTTGCAACTGAAATTGACAATGCAGAAGCCCGTGCGTTTTACGCCTCATTATCGCTCGACGAACAACCGGTGGCCTACTTTGAAGGCCGCATTTAGAAAACATCGTCTCAAAGGGCGAACCACATTTTGGGGACATACAGGCAGCGACCACGGTGTCGCCAGCTTCAATCTTTTTTTGCTGGAGGATGCCCTTAGATCAGATCACACTTTCGATTGACTCGGTGACCTGGCTTGAGCGATCAGCCCGGGTTATTTTTTGAACCATTGTCGTGCGCCAAGCACAACAAAGCTGATCAATGCCAGCGCGATCAGTATAAAGGTAAGCGGTAGGAAAAAGCTTTCTTGCACCACGTTGTTTTGATCCAGCCGACTGCCATAAAAAACAGATTCAGCCGTGGCTGACGCGGCGGCCAACACCAGCAAAACCAACGGGGCGATGATATAAGATTTTCGCATTTTCATATCCACTTTGAGGAACGTCTAGCGGAATTTGCTAGGCCCTCAAAGTGGCAATTCGGTGGCGCTAGTGCGCGTCATTCCAATTGTCCGCCGCGCGGGCGTCCACTTCCAACGGCACGCTCAAATGCACTGCCGGCAGCGACGCGTCACACATAACCCGTTGAATAAGCGGTATAGCTTGATCGACGGATTCTTTTGGCACCTCAAAAATCAATTCATCGTGCACTTGCAGCAGCATATCCGCTGGCACTGAACTTTCCTGCAGCACGGATTCCATTTTAATCATGGCGCGGCGGATAATGTCCGCAGCAGACCCTTGGATCGGCGCATTGATTGCCGCCCGCTCATAAAAGGCGCGGTGGCCCTGGTTCTTGGTGTTGATTTCGGGGAAAAACGCTTTGCGCCCAAACAAGGTCTCCACATATCCCTTATCGTGGGCAAACTTTTTCATCTCATTCATATAGTCCTGGATGCCGGGGAAACGCCCAAAATATTTCTTGATATATTCGCTGGCTTCCGAGCGTGAGATGCCTAACTGGTTGGCCAAGCCAAACGCTGAAATACCATAAATGATGCCGAAATTGATCGCCTTGGCTTGGCGGCGCACCATGGGGTCCATGCCTTCAATCGGCACATTGAACATTTCCGACGCGGTCATGGCGTGAATATCGAGCCCATCTGAAAACGCATTTTTCAACGCATCGATATCCGCGATATGCGCCAACACGCGCAGCTCGATTTGGCTATAGTCAGCCGAAATCAGTTTCTTGCCCTTTTCCGCCACGAATGCGGTGCGGATCTTTCGGCCATCTTCAGAACGTACGGGGATATTTTGCAAGTTTGGATCAGATGAAGACAGGCGACCCGTGGCCACTGCTGCTTGGGCATATGATGTATGCACCCGGCCCGTGTTTGGATTGATAAATTCCGGCAGCGCGTCCGTATAGGTCGATTTCAACTTGGACAGTCCGCGCCAATCCAGCACTTTTTGCGCCAACTCGTTGCCTTCTGCCGCCAAATCATCCAGCACGCTGGCACCGGTTTGCCACGCCCCGGTTTTGGTTTTCTTGCCGCCGGGCAATTCCATTTTACCAAACAAAATGTCACCCAATTGTTTGGGCGAGCCAACATTGAACTTCTCACCCGCCAGCTCATGCGCTTCCGCCTCAATTGCCGCGGCGCGTTGGGCAAATTCGCCCGACAATTGGCTCAGAATTTGGCGGTTTACGTGAATGCCACGGGCTTCCATACGTGCCAATACTGGCACCAATGGCCGCTCAATAGTTTCATAAAGCGTGGTGGCTTTTTCAGCGACCACCCGCTGCTTGAGAATGTGCCAAAGGCGCAGGGTAATGTCCGCATCTTCCGCTGCATATTTGGATGCAGATTCAATTTCGAGCAGGTCAAATGTCTTTTGCTTTTTGCCTGTGCCCGCCAAATCTGTGAATTTGATTGGCGTGTGGTTCAGCCATTTTTCCGACAGTGCATCCATGCCGTTATTTCGCGCACCATCGGTTGTGTAAGACATCAACATGGTGTCATCAATGGGCGACATTTCAATGCCATAGCGCATCAACATGCCCATGTCATATTTCATATTTTGCCCGATTTTGAGTATCGAACGCGCTTCCAAAACAGGCTTTAGCGCGTCGAGCACATCCGCCAGCGGCAACTGATCTGGTGCCTTGCCGCCGCCCAGCAAATCGTCCTCGCCAGATTTGTGTTGCAAGGGAATATAGCACCCCTCGCCCATTTCAGTGGCCAGGCAAATGCCCACCAAATCCGCTTGCTGGTTGTCCAGCCCGGTGGTTTCCGTATCGATCGCCACATAGCCCTTGTCCCAAATGGCATCCACCCATTTTTGCAGCGCTTCAGGGGTGCGGACAATTTCATATTTGTCATGATCAATCGGGATGGCTTGCACTTCTGCCAAGCGTTTTGCAAACAAACCTTCGGGCGTATGTTCCCCCGATTCTGCGCTTGCTGTCGTTTCCACTTCGCTTTCGTCTGCGGCCAGGTTTTCGTCCGCTTCAATCTCGTCGGCATCCGCTTCCAAGGCCGAAGCCACACGCTTGGTGATGGTGGTGAACTCCATGGCTTTCAGAAACGGAATCACATCGCTGGCGCTGATGGGTTGCCGCGCCAAATCATCCAGCGGCACTTCCACTGGCACATCAGCTTTCAAGGTCACCAAATCGCGCGAAATTCGGGCCTGATCAGCAAATTCGATCAGCTTTTCGCGGCGCTTGTTCTGTTTGATTTCGCCAGCTCGTTCCAACAGCGTATCGAGATCGCCATATTCGGCGATCAGCTGCGCCGCTGTCTTAATGCCGATGCCAGGAACACCGGGCACATTATCTACGCTATCGCCCGCCAGTGACTGAATATCGATCACCTTATCCGGGCCGCAGCCAAATTTTTCCTGCACCTCATCATAGCTGATCCATTTGTTTTTCATGGTGTCGAGCATAGAGATTTTGTCCGACACCAGCTGCATCAAATCCTTATCGCTCGATACAATCGTCACCCGCATGCCTTTGGCCTCGGCTTGACGGGCATAGGTGGCGATCAAATCGTCAGCCTCAAAGCCTTCCTGTTCAATGGACGCGATGCCGAATGCGCGGGTTGCGTCGCGCGTCAGCGGAAATTGCGGCACCAAATCTTCTGGCGCAGGCGGTCGATGGGCTTTGTATTCAGGATAGAAATCATTGCGGAATGTTTTGCCGGAATGGTCGAAAATCACCGCCATGTGGGTGGGGTTTTCTTCCCCTTCAAAATCTAACGTCAGCTTATAAAGCATGTTGCAAAAGCCGGAGACGGCGCCGACGGGCAGCCCATCCGACTTGCGTGCCAGCGGTGGCAAGGCATGGTAAGCACGAAAAATATAGGTGGAGCCATCGACCAGCAAGAGATGCATTTTGTTTCCTTCAGACCATAAGAGCGATATGGGATTCGCTCATCAGGCGCTCATGTTACCTGCCCCCCCGGCCCATTCAACCCGAAATTTCAAATGGTGAAGCGCAATCGCCAAATTTATCCCAAATTGGGTGAAATTGAGCATTGTCACAGGCCAAGGCTTGGTTTAAGTTCCCGGCACATTCGCGCCGTGGCAAACATTGCCACTCATAGGCGCACCGGCGCACCCGTAGCTCAGCTGGATAGAGCGCTGCCCTCCGAAGGCAGAGGCCACACGTTCGAATCGTGTCGGGTGCACCAATTCCTCAAGTAACCCACCGACATCTCAGCGTTTTCATTCGGAATAATGCTGGAGAGTTGACCAAAACATCTCACTATTTATTCGAAAAACGCGGGTATTATTATTTCTCGCGACGAATTCCATCTGATCTACGCGGGTCATATAAAACGCTGCGAGTCGTTCTCTCGCTTAAGACAAAATCTCTAAACCTGGCGCATTCACGTGCTATTTCTCTTTCGTCAAAGCTCGAAGAAGAATGGCACACGCTGAGGTTTCTGAATTAAGAAAGTGTTCTTTCGCGTTTCTTGATTACACGCAGCAAGTTTGACGGCACTCCTTCCTCCGCTCGCCAGATGAGTAAAGCGAAGAAACTTTATCTTGATGATAAGTCGGAAGGGAAATCGAAAACATTCCGGCAGGTTGCACGCATACGGTCCAAATTCGATGCGGACGTCATCAACACGTGGCGGGCCCTCAAAACACTTTCTGCCGGTGATGCCGTTTGGAACAGTGCCGCTGCCCACGCGCTCAATTTTCTGGCGCTGGGGATCGTTTTTCTTGACGGTGATAACCATGTGGTTTTTGCCAACGAAGCGGCAGGCTGACCTTGTCGCCAAAATTCTAGTTGGTGTCGGGGCTCTTTCCTTACCGAAAGGATTAGAAAAACCGCAAGAAGCATCCGGCGACTAGCTGCATTGTGTTGGCACTTTTGGCATGAGCCAAATCGCTCGAAGGGGAGCAAACAAATTAGTGCAATTTGCTTCTAAAAAAGCCCGCTCTGATTTGCACACATTTGGAGATCCAAGGATCGTTTTGTAAGGCTGCCGCCAGGTCGGTCACGTAAAAGTTGACAGGACTACATTTGCAAAGACGCGCAAACTCTGTACTCTATTTAGGATGAGCTCACAAAAAAAGCACTTCAGTGAAATGATGTCAGATGATGGCATTAGATCAACTTACCGCTCTTATAATGAGTGGTTTTCTGAGCAGGACAATCGTCGTCTCGCAAAAAAATCAGCACAAGCGGAAGCGCTGTTTAAGCGCACCGGCATCACGTTCAATGTTTATGGTCAGTCAGATGCCGAAGAACGTTTGATCCCGTTTGATTTGGTGCCCAGGATCGTCTCCAATTCTGAATGGAGCAAGCTGGCAAGAGGCATCGATCAGAGGGTGCGCGCGATCAATGCGTTTTTGCACGACATCTATAATCGGCAGGAAATATTGCGGGCCGGAGTTTTGCCGGTAAAGCTGATTGCGCAAAATGACGCGTTTCTGCCCCAGATGATGGACTTCAGCCCACCGGGGGGTGTTTACACGCATATTGTGGGGACAGACATTGTTCGAACGGGCGAAGATGAATTCTATGTTCTGGAGGACAACGCCCGGACCCCCTCAGGCGTCAGCTATATGCTGGAAAATCGTGAAACTATGTTGCAAATGTTTCCCGAGCTATTCAGCAAGATCAGGGTTCAGAACGTTGGTAATTACCCCAAAAATCTACGACGCTCCCTGGAAGCCAGCGCGCCCGCCTCATGCAACGGCCGGCCAACCGTGGCGATCCTTACGCCAGGCATTTATAATTCGGCCTATTATGAGCACAGTTTCTTGGCTGACCAGATGGGCGTTGAATTGGTTGAGGGCCATGATTTGCGGATTGTTGATGGGCATGTCGCCATGCGCACCACGCAAGGATACCGGACGATCGATGTGCTCTACCGCCGGGTAGATGACGAGTATCTTGATCCATTGACATTCAACCCCAACTCGACGCTGGGCGTGCCCGGCATCATGGATGTTTATCGCGCCGGCAATATTACAATCGCAAATGCCCCTGGCACCGGCGTGGCCGATGACAAGGCGGTTTATAGCTATATTCCCGATATAATCGAGTTTTATACTGGCGAAAAAGCCATCCTTAAAAATGTGGAGACCTATCGCTGTTCTGAACCGGACGCGCTGAAATACACGCTGAGCAACCTTTCTGAATTGGTTGTGAAGGAGGTGCACGGCTCTGGCGGATATGGCATGTTGGTTGGTCCGGCTGCCAGCAAGCGTGAGCTTGCCGATTTTGCCGACAAGCTTAAAGCACAACCGGAAAATTATATCGCGCAGCCAACGCTGTCGCTCTCAACCGTACCCATCTTCACAAAGAAAGGGTTGGCGCCGCGCCATGTTGACTTGCGCCCTTTTGCGCTTGTGTCGCCTGATGGCGTGGACATTACGCCCGGTGGCTTAACGCGGGTTGCGCTCAAAGCCGGAAGCTTGGTTGTGAATTCCAGTCAGGGCGGCGGCACAAAAGACACATGGGTATTGGAAGACTGATATGCTGGGAAAAACTGCAGGTGGTCTCTATTGGATGTTTAGGTTTCTCGAGCGGGCAGAAAACACCGCCCGCTTGCTTGAAGCCGGGTTTCGAATTGCGCTGACCAGATCTACGGATGCGGAAGCCGAATGGAAATCGGTGATTATCACGTTGGCGGCCCAACAAGGGTTTGAAGCGAAATACGACACATATGACAGCACACATGTCATCAATTATTTGCTGCGCGACGCTGACAATCCAAGTTCTATTCTTTCCGTTGTCAATGCGGCGCGTGATAATGCGCGGCTGGTGCGCACAGCACTGACTTCTGAAGTTTGGATGTCTGTCAACGAAACATGGATGCAGCTTTCAGACATCCTGAAGCACCAGGTGCGCGAGGTGGACCTGCCCGACGTGCTGGCCGCCATTCGGCAGCAAACTGCACTCGTGCGTGGGGCACTTAATGGCACCATGCTTAGAACAGATGTCTATCGCTTCTGCCAGGTTGGCATTCACATTGAGCGCATCGACAATACAGCGCGGATCATTGACGTTAAATATTACTCATTGCTGCCCGCCACCTCAATTGTGGGCGGAAGGCTTGATAATGTGCAATGGGAGACGCTGCTCCGTTCTGTTTCCGCCCACCGCTCATTTCGCTGGGCTGTTGATGAGGGCTTTACCGGTCCCGCGATTGCCAATTTTCTAATATTGGACACCCGCCTGCCGCGTTCGCTTATCTTTTGCAGCAAAGAAATCGTGTCAAATCTTGCTTTTATTGAGCAAGCCTATGGGGAACGGGCCATATGCCACGATCAAGCGGATAAGCTTTTGCAGCGGTTTAGCAATCGCGAAATTTCGACAATTTTTGAGGAAGGTCTTCACGAGTTTATTGGCTCAGTTCTGGGCGATACAGCAAATCTTGGATACCAGATCGAAAAAGATTATAGGTTCAACATATAGATGCAGCTCCAGATTTCACACACCACGCATTATCGCTACGACAAGCCGGTTGATTATGCTTTGCAACGGGTCCATCTGCGCCCCATGACTATGGATATCCAAGAGGTTGGCTCTTGGAACCTCGAGATTGAGGGTGGGCGGATTGAAGCCAGCTACCGTGACCACTACGGCAATCATAGCGATTTGATCAGCACCGATCCCGGCGTGCAAACACTCGCCATTACGGCGACCGGATCGGTTACAACCCGCGATACGAGTGGCGTTGTTGGCAAAGTCTATGGCCGCGCACCATTGTGGCATTTTTTGCAATCCACGCCATTAACGGTAGCCGGGCCAAAAATCCGCGCTTTATCCAAAATCATCATGCAAAGCGACGATCAACTGAGTGGGCTTCATGCCCTTTCAGCCGCCATATTGGAAGCTACCCCTTATAAACTGGGCGAGACTGATACGAACTCAACGGCTGAGGATGTTGTTGGCATCGGCAGCGGTGTTTGTCAGGATCATGCGCATGTTTTCACAGCAGCGGCGCGAGCTGCGGGCATCCCTGCTCGATATGTAAGCGGCTATTTGATGATCAACGATCAGATTGACCAGGACGCCAGTCATGCTTGGGCCGAGGTTCACCTTGATGAGCTCGGGTGGGTTGGTTTCGATGTTTCCAATGGTGTTGCGCCCGATGACAAATATGTGCGCCTCGCCGTCGGCCGAGATACGCGCGACGCGGCCCCAATCAAAGGCATGCGCCTGGGCGATTCAGATGAAACTATGATTGTATCTTTGCAGGTTCAGCAGTAAATAGGTGTGTAATAACCTCATTGGATCTATGAAATGACATATTGTGTTGGCATGCGATTGAATCGCGGACTGGTGTTGATGTCTGACACCCGCACAAGCGCTGGCGTTGACAATTTCTCGGTCAGCAAAAAAATGTTCACCTGGGCCAGCCCAGACGAATATGCAATCACCATCATGACTGCCGGCAATTTGGCCACCACCCAGGCGATGATCAGCTTGTTGGAGGAGCGCTCAAAAACCGCAGAAGAGCGCGATCCAAGCATTTTGCGACAGCCAACAATGTTTCAGGTTGCGCGCCTTGTTGGCGAGACCCTTAAAGAAGTGATCGCAGGGAGCAGCCCAAATGGCCAAACCTCGGATGACCAATTCCGGGCCTCCGTGATCTTGGCGGGCCAGATCGCAGGCGGGCAGCCGACCGTATTTCTGATCTATCCCGAAGGTAATTTTATTGAAATTACCGATGACACGCCGTTTTTTCAGATTGGCGAAACCAAATATGGTAAGCCAATTCTGGTGCGGGCATATGATGCGGACATGACTTTTGATGATGCTGTGAAGCTGTTGCTCGTTTCGTTTGATTCAACCATCAAATCCAACCTTTCTGTTGGGATGCCTTTCGATGTACTCGTTTACGAAAATGACGCCTTCGACGTTGGGCGTCAAAAGCGGGTCGAGGCGACAGATGAGGTTTTTCAGAAAATCTCAACGGGCTGGAGCAAAGCCTTGAAAGACGCCTTCCAGGAGCTACCGCGTTATTCGGTTTAAGTGGAGAATTGCGCCCTGTAATGCCCGCCTAATTGGAAAGGGAATAGCTCTTATTATACAGAACCGATGCCGCAAATGATGTTGCGATTATGCTTGCGCAACTCGACAAAGCCGCGAACGACCATTTTCTGATCGCGGTCTGCGTAATTCGCGTGCGCCTGCTTGAACTCTATGCTGTGAGATCAAAGCATTTCAAAGCTCCGGTATTTTTCCGGAGACCTTGACCCGATTGAAGCTGGTGCCGTCAGAGCGCTCATGTCTTTGTCTTCAAATAAATCCCTTAAGCGACGTTTGAATCGGGGAAGCTGGTTTTTTTGGCGGTCATGAAGCTGATCAGGCGCTCGTCGATTTCCGGGTCAAGTTCCGGTGGCTGGTACGCCGCCAGCATCGATTTATAGAGCTTTTCAGCGCGCACCTCTGCTGTCAGCGCCCCATCTTCCAGCCATTGTTCATAGCTATTATTGTCGGCAATTTTCGAGCGATAAAAGGCGGATTTAAAGTTTGCCTGTGTGTGCGCACAGCCGAGGAAATGCTGTCCCGGCCCCACTTCACGCAACGCGTCGAGCGCTTGCCCGTTCTCCGACATGTCGACCCCATTGGCATAGACGGCCAACATATTGGCCTGATCGGCATCCATCACGAATTTTTCGTAGCCCATGGCCAAACCACCTTCGAGCCAGCCTGCGGTGTGCAGCATGAAATTCACGCCCGCAATTAGCCCCTGCTGCAGCGTGTTGGCGGCTTCATAAGCGGCTTGTGCGTCAGGCACTTTTGAGGCTGTGAAGCCACCAGCGCTGCGGAATGGCACGCCCAAACGGCGCGCCAACGCGGCACCGACATTGATCACCATGGAGGCTTCAGGCGAGCCAAAGGTTGGCGCCCCTGACTGCATCGACATGGAACTCACAAAGTTGCCGTAAATCACCGGCGCGCCTGGTCGGGTTAGTTGGGCCAGCGTCATGCCACAAAGGCCTTCTGCCAGGCTTTGCGCTGCAACTGCGGCTGAGGTTACAGGCGACATCGCACCAGCCACAACAAATGGGCTGACCATGGCCGCCTGATTGTGCCGCGCATAAACCTTTAGTGCGCCAAGCATTGTGGAATCAAAAGTCATGGGCGAATTGGCGTTGATCAAATTGACCAGTACGCAATTTTCTTCAACAAAGTCATGACCAAAGACGATTTTGGCCATATCGACGGAATCTTGCGCCCGCTCTGGCGCCGTGACGGACCCCATGAACGGCTTGTCAGAATATTTGATGTGGCTATAGAGCATATCATAGTGGCGTTTGTTCACCGGCAAATCCATGGGCTCGCACAGGGTGCCGCCGGAATGGTGCAATCCCTCGCACATATAGGCGAGCTTTACGAAATTGCGGAAATCCTCAATTGAAGCATAACGTCGGCCGCCTTCGCGGCTATAGACGAACGGCGAGCCATAGGCGGGCACCAGCACCGTGTTGTTGCCACCAATGACAACATTCCGCGCTGGGTTGCGCGCATGCTGGGTGAACATGCTCGGCGCGCTTTTCTGGATGATCTCCCGGCACATGCCGCGCGGGAACCGCACGCGTTCACCATCGGCGCTCGCCCCTGCCGCAACAAAGGTCGCAATAGCGTCCGGATCGTCCTTAATGTCGATGCCGATCTCTTCAAGAATGGTATCCGCATTATATTCGATGATTTGCAGATCCGCATCGCTGAGGATTTCATAAGGGGGAATCTTGCGGGTGATAAAGGCCTGTGCCGGGGCTTCAGTTGTGCTCCCTGCCGTGCGTCCGCGGCGTCCGCCTTCGCGTCCTGGTCTGGGCATGTGACTACTCCTTATTCGCTCGCTTTAAATTGTGCGCCTCATGGGCGTTAAAATGATCTCTGACGCCATCGCCTGGCGGGTGGCGCTCAAATTGCGGCAAACCGTCAGTAATCTGGTAATAGTCGCCTTTTTCGCCAACAAACATGTGTCCCTTGACCGCCAGCCCATCTGTGTGCGTCAAGCTGCCCGCAAATATCGAGAGTGTGCGTCCATTTGTTTGCCGCCAGAAAAGTGGCGTGCCGCAAGCAAGACAAAACGCATATTCGGCGGTGGCGGTGAACGGCGTCCATTTTAGCGGGCCTTCCATTTTCACATTTTCGCGCATCACCGCGGCAGCAGCCACAAAATGTCCGCTCAAATACCGACATTGGCGGCAATGGCAGAACCAAATGTCGGCGAGGCCCAGTGCTTCAAATTGCACAGCCCCGCAAAGGCACCCGCCCTTATGGCGTTCAGGCGCGCCGGCGGCCACGACGACGTCCTCCTCGACCTTCACCATCATTTTCGGCCGGGGGTGCACGAAATGTGTGAATCCAATTGGTGCAATGCGGGTCGACCCCGTTCAAGACATCCGCTGCTTTAATGGCTGGCACAAGCCCCTCATGTAGCGGGTTGAGGATGGCCGAAGTCATGCCTGCGGCGGCGATCATTGGTAGAAATGCGTTGTTGATCGCGTGTCGGTTGGGTAAGCCAAAACCGATATTGGAGGCGCCGCAGGTTGTGTTGACTTTGAGTTCCTCGCGAAGCCGTCGCACGAGGTGAAAAACATCTTTCCCGGCCCGATTGATCGCCCCAATGGGCATAACAAGCGGGTCCACGACAACATCTTCGGCTTTGATCCCATAGTCCGCTGCGCGCTCAACAATGCGTTTGGCAATTTCAAAACGCACATCGGGGTCTTCGGAAATGCCAGTTTCGTCATTTGAGATGGCCACCACCGCTGCATCATATTTTTTCACCAGCGGCAAAACGCGCTCCATCACCTCTTCTTCAGCGGTGGTGGAGTTAACCAGCGCCCGCCCCTGGTAAACCGAAAGCCCGGCTTCAAGGGCTTCAATCACGGAGGAATCGATGGAAAGTGGCACGTCCGTTATTGATTGAACAAGCTGGATGGTCTCGGCGAGGATTTTGGGCTCGTCAGCCAAGGGAATGCCGGCATTAACGTCGAGCATTTGCGCCCCAGCGGCCACTTGGGCCAGCGTGTCCCGTTCAACGCGGGAATAGTCGCCTGCCTTCATTTCAGCAGCCAGAAGTTTGCGGCCTGTGGGGTTGATGCGCTCGCCAATCATAACGAAAGGCTGATCGAACCCGATACGCACTTCCTTGGTTGCTGAACTGACTATCGTTTGCGTCATGGGCTGTTTCCTTAGCTTACTGTGCTTGTCAAATTATCCAGCATTTCATCGTTGGGCGTCACAACACCAATGGTGGAGTCCAGCGGTTCAGGTGCCCAGGGTTTTCGATCCCCCAGCACACCGGATGCTTTGACGATTTCGCCCACCCATTTTTCGTGGCGGTACGCCATTAGGTGCACGCCAGAAACGCCGGGCGTCTCTTTGATTTGCTGCATCAAATCAACGGCAATGCGACGACCTTCTGCCTTCGGGTTGGGCGCATCTTCCAAGCGCTTGATGATGGCATCGGGGATATGAACCCCAGGCACATTGGCGCGGAGCCAGCGCGCGGTTTGTGCCGAGCCCAGAACACCCACACCGATGATAATATAGCTTTTCTCATGCAGCCCAAGGTCGCAGGCGCGGGCCATAAAGGTGCGTAAACGCTCTATGTCGAAACAATATTGAGACTGAATAAATTCAGCGCCGGCGCGAATTTTCTTTGCCAATTGATCAACGCGGTTTTCCAACGGCGGCACAAACGGATTGATGGACGCGCCCACGAACAAGCGCGGTGCCGTGTCGAGCTGGCGCCCGCTCAAAAACCGCGATTCATCGCGCAAAATCTTTGTGGTTTGCAGCAACGAAATACTGTCCAGATCAAACACGGGCTTGGCTTCAGGATGGTCCCCAGCGCCCACATCATCGCCCGTCAGGCACAGCACCGAACAAACACCAAGGGCGGCCGCGCTCAACAGATCGCCTTGCATGGCGATACGATTGCGGTCACGACAGGAAAACTGGATGATCGGCGAATAGCCCGCGCGGGTAAGAATGGCGCAAACGCCAAGGCTCGACATATGACAATTTGCACCAGACCCGTCGGTGGCGTTGATGGCATCGACATAGCCATCAAACAAGTTGGCGCGGGCCAAAACTTCGTCAGGGTCAACTGAGTCAGGCGGGGCAATCTCTGTGGTCACCACAAAGTGGCCCGACCGCACGACGCGCTCAAACCGACCGTGCGATACGTGACCGGGCCGCTGGGTGAGCGGATCGCCCGGGTTAACACCGAATTCTTCAACAAAATCGAGATCATCATTCATCGCGCGCCAGCCTTAACCAAGAGGATTGTCCAATGCGGGAATGATCAACGGCAAATTCCAAATCTTTGATCGCGTCGCCGTCTTTCATCTTTGCCGCGCCATTCCAGGCATCCACCCAAACGCAGCGCATTTCGGGCTTCACCTCGCACATGCCATTTTCCCGAACGCCCCCGCACGGGCCGTTGCGAATGGACTTCGGGCAATTCATGGGACAGGTCATGCCAGTTTTGGAGAGAACGCAATCGCCACACATCTGACAATCAAAGACCACTCCCTTAACCAGCCGTTCAGCGGCTGTGATCGGCGTGTCGAGCCTGCGCCCAAAAAGCCGTGTCACCCCGCGCAATCCAGCAAGAATACCCGGCCGTGTCGCCGTGTAGATACGTTCTAAAAACCGGGCATGGGCACTTGACCAGCGTCTAATCGCGTACATGGTCATGCCCTCCATATTCAACAATTGCGTCGGTAGCGGCTTTTATTGCGGATTTGAGTTCGCCATAGCCGACATAACGATAGTCAAACTCCAGCCCAAGCTTGTCCGCCGCGTCAGCTGCCGCAGACTCCAAACTGATATCATGCGTCTGCGCCAGATAGACGACACGCCGATAATTGCCAAAATAGAGATCCCGCAAGTGAGGGTACCGATCGAGACCCAAGCCACGGATCACCAAACGGTCGAAATTTCGCACCAGATAATCGGTGAGGAAGAAGCTGCCAATCTCTTCATCAGTGATCTGAGCAAAGAGCGGGGAGCCGGCAAAAAACTCATAACAGTGTGCGAACGGCAGCCGCTGAGCGTCATGCTTTTCCAGCACCTGATCCAAAGCCCCGCCGGTGCCGCACTCACCATAGCTAACCAACACCTGATCAAACTCGTCGCGGCGCTCGGTGAGGATCATATCAATGGCGGGTGCAATTTTTTGCGGGGCGTTGTGATATTCAGCTGGCAGGCATTGCAGCGTCATCGCGCTTGCGCCATCGCCCATTTGCGCGCGCAAGGCGACGATTTCTTTCGCCAGCGCACCGCAGGCGATCACCAAAAGACGCGGACTATCGGGCTTATGTCCACGCATCGCACCCATATTAGTGGTTCCTCCCGACAAGGGCTTTCGCCAATTCAGCGCTTCTTGCGGCATCCCGGCCATAGGCGGTTGCGTTTATGGCATCGGCAAATTCCTGGTTCAGCGGTGCGCCGCCCACCATGATGGGCAATTCTTTCAAAATGCCCCGCTTGTCGAATTCTTCAATCACCACGCCCATATAGGGCATGGTTGTGGTCAGCAGCGCTGACATGCCAAGTACGGTCGGCTCATGTTCGTCAATGGCCGCAAGATAATTCTCGACAGGGTTGTTGATGCCAATATCGATCACTTCGAAACCCGCACCTTCGAGCATCATGCCCACGAGGTTTTTGCCAATGTCGTGGATATCGCCCTTCACCGTGCCGATGACATATTTCCCGATCTTTGCGGAATTCTCCGTTGCGGACAGGATGGGGCGCAATATCCCCATGCCGCCTTTCATGGCGTGGGCGCATTGCAACACTTCTGGCACAAACAGAATGCCGTCGCGAAAATCGACGCCGACAATCCGCATTCCTTCCACAAGCGCATCGCTGAGAACTTGATTGGCGTCCCACCCGCGTTCAAGCAGGATTTTTGTACCTTCAAGCACTTCGTCGGCCATGCCGTCATACAGATCGTCTTTCATCTGCTCGACAAGGTCATCGTCGCTCAATTCGCGGAGGACAATTTCGTCGTCACTCATCTTTATTATCTCTCTTCCTATGCAAGTCCGACGATGTCGCCGTTTTCATCCAGGCCAATATCCAACGCCGCGGGACGCTTCGGCAGCCCGGGCATCGTCATGATGTCGCCGCATACAATGACGACAAATCCAGCCCCCGCAGAGAGGCGCGCTTCGCGCACTTCCAGCGTGTGGCCTTCCGGCGCACCAGTAGATTTGGGGTTGGTGGAAAAGCTATATTGGGTTTTCGCGATGCAAACCGGCAAATGGCCGTATCCAAGCTTTGAAAACTCATCGAGGCTACGGGATGCCGCGCTGCTAAAGTCAACGTGCGCCGCCCGGTATATTTCACGCGCCACCGTTTCAACCTTCGTTTTCAGCGGTGCATCATCAGGATAAAGCAAGTTGATTTCTGGCGTGCCTTGATCCAATTGATCCTTGACTGCTTGGGCAAGATCTTCCGCCCCAACGCCGCCTTCGGCCCAGTGCTTCGCCACGGTGCAACGCGCGCCCAGCTCATCACAAACCTTCTGAACAACGGCGATTTCCTCATCGCTATCCAGAACAAAATGATTGAGCGCCACAATTGGTGTCACGCCAAATTTTTGCAGATTTTCGATGTGACGCCGCAAGTTCGCAACGCCACGTTCAACAGCTTCAGGGCTGGAGTCGCCGAGGTCTTTTTTCGCGACGCCGCCTTGCATTTTCAAGGCACGGACTGTCGCCACGAGCACAACGGCATCCGGACGCAGTCCGGACTGTCTGCACTTAATGTCCAAGAATTTCTCTGCGCCAAGGTCTGCGCCAAACCCGGCTTCCGTCACCACCACATCGCACAGCGAAAGCGCCGCCTTGGTGGCCATAACTGAATTGCACCCGTGGGCAATATTGGCGAACGGTCCGCCATGGATAAAGGCTGGGTTGTGCTCGATGCTTTGCACCAGATTGGGCTGAAGCGCATCTTTCAGCAACACGGCCATCGCGCCATCGGCCTCAATGTCTCGCGCGGTCACCGGTGATTTATCATGCCGCCGCGCAACGATAATATCGCCCAAGCGACGCTGCAGATCAGCAAGGTCCGTCGCAAGGCAAAGAATAGCCATGATTTCAGAAGCGACCGTGATGTCAAAGCCGGTTTCGCGCGGTATGCCATGGGCCACACCACCAAGACCGACATTGATGTTGCGAAGTGCACGGTCATTCATGTCGACAACACGGCGCCACACTATGCGGCGCGGGTCGATATCTTGTTCATTGCCCCACTGCAAATGGTTGTCGATGATTGCTGCCAGAAGGCTGTGCGCTGAAGTGATGGCGTGGAAGTCACCATTAAAATGGAGATTGATATCCTCCATCGGGATGACTTGCGCACGACCACCACCAGCTGCGCCGCCTTTCATGCCGAAGCATGGGCCCAGGGAGGGTTCACGCAGACACACCATTGAGTTCAGGCCAATGCGGTTCAGCCCGTCATTCAAGCCAACACTTGTGGTTGTTTTGCCTTCGCCTGCGGGCGTGGGGGTAACAGCGGTTACCAAAACTAGCTTGCCTTTTGGCGCCTCCGCTTTGGACGCAATATAATCCAGCGATAGCTTTGCCTTATAATGCCCGAAGGGGATGAGCGCTTCTGCGGGCACGCCCAAGCGGTCTTCAGCCAACGCCACGATGGGGCGCATGCTGGCCGCGCGCGCAATATCAATGTCCGGGGATCCCGGGGGCGGCAACTCCTCTTCGATCATGATGTCCAATGCCATGAGCGCGTCCTCCCTATTCGTCAATTTCGCCGTGGTCTACGGCGCCTCCGTCGCTGGATAAAAACCCCGCGCTGACTACAAATCATGATCTCTTTTCAAATTGGCGGCTGTTCCAAATTCGACTTCAAATCTTCAAAAAACGACAAATAGAGGCACAAAAATGCTTGGCGTTGTCGAATTGGCGGTGAATAATGCGTTGGGAAATGCAGAACGATTGGTGCGTGTAGCCGACGCTAAGCGATTGTTTTTGCGATCGCTCCAGGGTTCGAAATTATCGCGCTCGATTTGCGATTGGGGGAGGAAAGATGTTCAGCACGGACGCCCAGAAGGAACCTAAAACAATCGGTTTCTTGCTCGTTCCCGAATTTTCAATGTTGGCGTTTACGTCCTCCATTGAACCCTTGCGTACGGCCAACAGGTTGAGCGGACGGACGCTTTATTCATGGAAGATCATCAGTCTTGACGGTGACATTGTTTATGCCAGTAGCGGTGTTGGGGTTGCGGCGGATGCGGCGCTGACCGAAAAGCCACCCGTCGACACTTTGATCGTTTGCGCGGGTTTACAGGCCGGTGCCCATAGCACCCCGGCCCTTCTTGGCCTTTTGCGCGATTATGCCCGCACCGGCGTGACCATTGGCAGTGTGTGCACGGGCAGTCACCTTTTGGCGCGGGCAGGTTTGCTCGACGGGCACCGCTGCACGATCCATTGGGAAGATGTGGAGGGCTTTGCCGAAAACTTCCCTGACCTCGACATCACCGCGACGCTGTTCGAAATCGATCGAAATCGATATACTTGTTCCGGCGGCACAGCGCCGCTTGATATGATGATTTTCGGCATCGCACAGGATCATGGCCGGGAACTTGCCATCAGCGTTGCGGAGCAGTTGTTGCATAATTTTGTGCGCGTGCCACACGATACGCAACGCATGCCCATCAAGCACCGCACGGGACTAAATCAACCCAAATTGCTTGCGGCGATTGCCCATATGGAGGCCTATATCGAGACCCCTGTCTCCATCAATGACATTGCTGAGGCGACGCAAGTGTCTGTGCGACAACTTGAGCGACTGTTTCGGGTCAAACTCGGCAAAACGCCGACACGCTATTATCTCGAAGTTCGGCTCAATCGGGCCAAGCTCCTTCTTGCGCAAACCACAATGCCCATCATTCAAGTTGCGGTGGCAACAGGCTTTACGTCCGCCTCGCATTTTGCCAAATCGTATAAAGAGCTTTTTGGCCGATCGCCCTCAGCTGAACGCTCAGACTCTCTGGTGCTGTCGCCCTCCCATGCTCACGGGACTGCCTAGCGCCGTTCCCTATTGGGCTTGGCCACCATTGGAGAGCACAGAGAGAAAGTACGGCGCAAATGATCGCCATATCTCGATGTGAAAAATCGTTTCTGTTTCGCGAAACAGCACAATCTCCGCGCGCTCAAAAATGGTGCGCGTACATTTGCCCACCGGAAATGTGGCCAAATCCAAATCAAGCGGACAGCCCACATTGATCAGCTGCGCTGCTCCCTCGCCACCAATATGGAACGCGACGTTGCGATGCGACACGTCAACAAGGCTGAAGGGCGATGCCGTATGGCGTTTGCACTTCTCTTGAAGTGTCGCACCAACCTCGGGTGCTGCGATGATCAACCATTCGTCCGGCGCCAAGCACATGATAAGCGCATCATCGTCACGATAGACTGTGTTGATCTTGGTGGGCAGCGCCAGGCCAGTTGCCTTGGCAAAAGCCGCCACATTGCTTTCGCGCAAGCGGAGGCTGAAGCGAGACTTTTCACCCATAAGCTCGACGGTAAAAGATTGGCCAGGATGGTCTAGGCTCTGGCCCATCGTCACGCCCTGATCCATTTCCAAGGTGCTGTTGGTCGCATCAGATGACATTGAGCCGCTCCCCTTGCTTATCGTAGAAAATCGTCTCGACAATTTCTGCTTTGATCATTTTATCGGGCATCGGCACATAAATGGTTTCGCCCTTCAGCGCATGGCCGTTAGCCACAAGCGCCAGGGCGACTGAGCAGCCCAATGTCTCGCTCCAATAGGATGAAGTGACATGCCCGACCATATCCATGGGGATGGGCTGGTCCGGGGTCATGACAATTTGAGCCCCCTCTTCCAACACAGTCTTTGGATCACTGGTTTTGAGGCCCACCAATTGTTTGCGCCCTTCGGCGACAATGTCAGGCCGCGCAAGCGATCGCATGCCCACAAAGTCGGTTTTCTTTTTGCCGATGGCCCAAGACATGCCCGCATCATAGGGCGTAACCGTGCCGTCCGTGTCCTGACCGACAATGATAAAGCCTTTCTCTGCCCGCAATACGTGCATGACTTCGGTGCCATAGGGCGTGATGTCATATTGCTTCCCGGCTTCATAAAGCATTTCCCACAGGGCGCGGCCATAATGGGCAGGCACGTTGATCTCAAAGCCCAACTCGCCACTAAAGCTCACGCGGAACAGGCGCGCATCGACGCCACACACTTTACATTCGCGCACCGCCATGTGTGGGAACGCGTCTGGCGACAGATCAACCCCTTCAACAAACGGCTCAATCAGCTTGCGGGCATTGGGACCGTTCAGGGCAATTACCGCCCATTGCTCGGTGATGGAGGTCAACCAGACATCAAGGTCCGGCCACTCTGTTTGTAAATAGTCTTCCATATGCGCCAAAACGCGCGGTGCCCCACCTGTCGTGGTGGTCACATGGAAACGATCTTCCGCCAGTCGCCCGATTACCCCATCATCCATGATGTAGCCATCTTCGCCCAGCATCAGCCCGTAGCGACAACGCCCGACACCTAATTTGGTCCATGGGTTGGTGTACATGCGGTTCATAAATTCGGCGGCATCTGGGCCAACCACTTCAATTTTGCCCAGCGTGGATGCATCAAATATGCCCAACGACTCGCGCGTCGCCTTGCATTCGCGGGCCACGGCTTTATGCATATCCTCGCCCTTTTGGGGGAAATATCGCGCGCGCCGCCACAAGGCGACCGGCTCGAAAACCGCGCCATTTTCCTCCGCCCAACCATCAATCGATGTTTTGCGCACCACATCAAAGGCTGCGCCGCCATTATTGCCCGCCAGTGCACCGAACGTGGTTGGGGTGTAAGGCGGGCGAAATGTGGTCAGGCCCACTTGCGTGACGGGGCGATTGAGCGCGCGCGAGGCAATTTGCAACCCGTTCAGGTTTGATGTTTTGCCCTGATCGGTTGCCATGCCGGTTGTGGTGTAGCGTTTAATATGCTCAATCGATTTGAAGCCTTCGCGCACGGCCAAGCGGATGTCTTTCGCGGTCACATCATTTTGAAAATCCACAAAGGCTTTGACGCGTGACTCGTCGCGGTGGGTTGGCAAAATTTCCAAGGCCCCGTCGCCAGTCCATGGTGCAGGTTCAACCACTTCAAAACTGTCATTGCCACCGCCTGCGTTTGCGCCTGTTTCAAGTGCAACGCCAAGCCCGAAATCGCCGTTGCAAGCACCGACGCAAACAGCATTTTCATTTGCTTGGTCCGGCACATAGGCAGCGAGGTCTTCACGCCATTTCAACGAGCCCTTGGAATGGGACCAAAGATGTACGCTGGGCGTCCAGCCGCCCGACATAATCACCGCATCGCACGAAAGGGTTTCACCCTTCGGATCAACTTGATCTCCGTTCACCTTATTTGTCGTGACACTGCTCACACGATGACGACCGGCGGTCGCCGTCACTGTCCACCCGACGCGAACTTCAATGCCGCGTTTTTCCGCTTCTGCCTGCAAGTTTTCATCGACTTGAGGACGGCAATCAATGATCGACACAATTTGGCTATTGGCATCTGCCAAATCGAAAGCAGCCTGATAGCCGCTATCATGGCTGGTGACCAACGCGATGCGTTCGCCCACCGCCACGCCGTAGCGATTAAGAAAAGTTTGTGCGGCAGAAGCCAACATAACACCGGGACGGTCATTTCCGGCGAAAACCAACGGCCGTTCGATGGCGCCTGTCGCAAGTATGATTTTTTTGGCCCACACGCGGTACAACCGTTCGCGCGGCCCGTCTGCTTCTCCATCTTTCAAATGGTCAGTTAGACGTTCGGCAAGACCGAGGAAATTGTCGTGATAATAGCCGATCGCTGTGGTGCGTGGCATCAAGGTGACATTTTCCGCCTTCTCCAGCTCATCCAAGCTACGGGCCAGCCAGTCTGCCGCGGGCAAGCCGTCGATCATTGCCTCCGGCGTGGACAAGAGTGACCCGCCGGGTTCGGCCTGCTCATCAACAAGGATCACACGGCCCGCCTGTTTGGCGGCCGCAAGCGCCGCTGCAACACCTGCTGGCCCTGCACCAACAATCAGCGTTTCACAATGGGCGTAACAGGCTTCATATTTATCGGGGTCTTCTGCCTTTGGCGCTGGCCCCAAACCTGCTGTGGCGCGGATGACCGGTTCATACACTTTGTCCCAGAAGGATTTCGGCCACATGAAGGTTTTGTTGTAAAACCCGGCCGGGAAAAAAGCGGAAAACACATCATTGAGCGATGTGACATCAAACTTGAGCGAGGGCCAATTGTTCTGACTTTGTGCCGTCAATCCGTCGAACAGTTCCAGCGTTGTTGCCCGCACATTGGGCGTGACACGCCCCGGCCCCCGATCAAAGGCGACAAGGGCATTTGCCTCGTCTGATCCCGCCGCCAAGATGCCGCGCGGGCGGTGATATTTGAACGAGCGCCCCACCAAATGCACGCCATTGGCCAGCAAGGCCGAGGCGAGCGTGTCCCCCTCATAGCCTTGATAAGTTGCCCCGTCGAAAGTGAATTCAACTGGTGCGTTTTGATTGACCCTGCCGCGTCCAACACGTCTAAAATTGTTCATGATGACCGCTCCGCGATGGTTTCGGGTGAGGGTCGTTGTTCGCCGCATTTATAGGTCATGACAAACTTGTCGCTCACCGTGTCGCGTACCGCATTGAAAAATTTGGCGCACCCATGGGCATGTACCCAGCGTTCGAAATGGGTGCCGCGCGGATTGTTGCGTATGAATAGATATTTCGCCCATTCGTCATCGCTTAAAGCGGATGGGTTTTCCGGCCGCGCGATATGCGCCTCGCCCGCATAGCGGAACTCCAATTCGGGCCGCTTTTCGTTGCAAATGGGACATTCAATCATCATCATGGCGAAAACTCCCTAGTGCGCTACTGCGGCGGCTGCCGCTTCGTCGATCAGGCGGCCCGTTGTAAAACGTTCCAACGTAAATGGCGCATTGATCGGGTGTGGTTCATCTTTGGCGATGGTGTAGGCCAGCAAATCTGCTGCGCCGGGCGTGGCTTTAAAACCGCCTGTGCCCCATCCACAATTGACGTAAAGCCCGGGCACCGGGGTGCGGCCCAAAATACAAGAACGATCTGGTGTCACATCGACCACGCCACCCCAGCTGCGTAGCATGCGCATGCGTTTAAAGATCGGGAAAATTTCGCATATTGCGGCCAGCGTGTGTTCGACAATGTGCAGCGCCCCCCGCTGGCTATAAGACACATATTGGTCTGTCCCCGCCCCAATCACCAGCTCGCCTTTGTCCGATTGGCTGATATAGGCATGCACGGAATTGGACATGACCACACAAGGGAAAATCGGCTTCACAGGTTCCGATACGAGCGCTTGCAAGGGGTAGCTTTCCAGCGGAAAATCGAGCCCGGCCATATTCATTATGATGGATGAGTTGCCAGCTGCAGACACGCCGATCTTCTTCGCGCCGATAAATCCTTTTTCCGTTTCAACGCCTTCCACTGCACCATCGGCCCCGCGCCGAACGCCGGTGACAGCGCAATTTTGAATGATGTCGACGCCCAGTTTCGCCGCCGCGCGGGCATAGCCCCACGCCACAGAATCGTGGCGGGCAACCCCGGCCCGCTGCTGTAAGGCACCGCCCATCACCGGATAGCGTTTGGCTGAGGAAATATCGAGCGGCGGACAGAAGGCTTTGCATTCTTCCGGCGTCATCCATTTATTATCAACACCGTTCAATCGGTTGGCGTGGATATGACGCTGAAAGCTTTGAACGTCGTGCACATTGTGCGCCAACATCAAAACGCCGCGCTTGGAAAACATCACATTGTAGTTCAGCTCTTGCGACAACCCATCCCACAGATCAACCGCGTGATCATAGAGCCGCGCGCTTTCATCATAAAGATAGTTAGAGCGGATGATGGTTGTGTTGCGCCCGGTATTGCCGCCGCCGAGCCAGCCTTTTTCAATGACGGCGACATTGGTGATGCCATATTTGCTGGCAAGATAATAGGCCGCGCCGAGGCCATGCCCACCTGCGCCAACGATGACCACATCATAGGCACTTTTGGGCTGGGCATCAGGCCATTGCTCTGGCCAGTTTTTATGGCCGGAGAGCGCATTGGCAAAAAGAGAGCGCGCAGAATAACGGATCACGAGCGCAACCTTTCATTTGTGGGATCATAGGGGCTTTCTTCCAGCACAGCGGCCTTATAGCGCTGACCCAGGATTTCAATCTCAAGCTCCTGACCTGTTTCAGCCAGATCTGGACGAACCATGGCGAGTGCGAGGGACTTATTGAGACGGAACCCAAATCCACCCCCTGTCGCCCGGCCCACAACTTCGCCATCAAGGTAGATCGGGTTATTGCCGATGACATCGGCATCTTCACACCCTATCACCTCAAGCGTGGCGAACGCGTTCTTCGCGCCACGTTCTTTCCATGCGATCAGATTGTCTTTGCCGACAAAGTCGCCCTTCTTCAACGCGATAAAGCGATCCAAGCCTGACTCATAGGCCGAATATTCAATCGACATTTCCGTGCCGACGAGGCGGTATGATTTCTCAAGCCGCAAATTATTCATGGCGCGGATGCCAAACGGTTTAAGGCCATGGGCATCGCCATTTTTAAAGATCGCATCAAAAATATGATTTTGATATTCGATCGGATGGTGGATTTCCCATCCCAGCTCGCCAACAAAATTGACGCGCAGCAGTTTGACCGGCGCATGGCCAATTGAGGTCTCCTGCCCTGTGAGCCATGGGAAAGCTTCATTGGACAGATCCGCACCGCAAATGGGCTGCAGCAAATCGCGCGCCTTTGGCCCGGCGACCACAAGAACGCCCATAGCGCCGGTAAGGTTTTGGAATTGCACGGAGCCATCTGTCGGCATTTGTTTTTTCAGCCAATCATGGTCAAGCCGCTGCCAGGCACCTGCCGACACGACATAAAAGCTGTCCGGCCCTTCGCGTTGCACCGTAAATTCGGAATGCACGCCGCCGAGTGGCGTTAGCCCATGCAGCAAGCCAACCCGCCCGATCTTTTTCGGCAAACGGTTCGCCAAAATTCGATCCAGAAACGCTTCGGCGCCCGGCCCGCTTATGCGCGCCTTGGCAAATGCGGTCATGTCCAACAAGCCGACATTTTCTGCCACATTGCGACATTCATTGCCCACATGTTCAAACCATTTGGAGCGACGGAATGACCAATCATCTTCCTGCGGCACACCTTCAGGCGCGAACCAGTTTGGTCGTTCCCAGCCAAACAATTGACCAAAAACGGCGCCTTTCTCCTTCATCCGGTCATAGCAAGGTGAGGTCCGCAATGGCCGCGCCGCGCCGCGCTCTTCATCCGGATAATGCACTTTGAAAACGTGATCGTACGCTTCCTCGTTTTTCTTGATGAGGTATGATTTTGTGGCGTAATCCCCAAATCTGCGCGGATCAACACCGAGCATATCAACGCTTGGTGTGCCTTCAACAATCCATTCAGCAAGCTGCCAGCCCGCACCGCCCGCTGCGGTGATGCCGAAGCTGTGGCCTTCGCTCAGCCAGAAATTCTTTTTGTCCCATGCGGGTCCAACAATCGGGTTGCCATCCGGCGTATAGGCAATCGCGCCATTATAGACTTTCTTGATGCCGAGCTCTTCGAAAATGGGTACGCGGCGGAACGCCGACTCGATGTGCGGCATCAGGCGCTCGACATCTTCTTGAAACAGTTCATATTCGCTCTGGGCATCCGGCCCATCTACATAGCAAGCTGGCGCCCCGGCTTCGTAAGGCCCAAGCAAAAGCCCTCCCGCCTCTTCGCGCATATACCATGACCCATCAGATTCACGCAGCACGCCCATTTCAGGCAATCCTTTTTCGCGCCGCTCGAGGATCGCTGGATGAGGCTCCGTCACGATAAATTGGTGCTCCACGGGAACAACAGGAATATCGAGACCAACCATAGCCCCGGTCTGGCGGGCAAAGTTCCCTGTGCAAGAGATGACATGTTCGCAGGTTACCGACCCCTTGTCGGTTTCGATTGTCCATTCGCCATTCGCTGCCTGACTAATGCCGTTCACGGTCGTGTAGCGGTGGATTTTAGCGCCCATGGACCGCGCGCCGCGGGCGAGCGCTTGGGTGAGATCAGCAGGTTGCACATAGCCATCATTTGGATGGCGAATGGCACCGACGAGATCATCCTTGACCGCCAAAGGCCATAGGTCAACGACCTCGTCTGGCGTTAGAAATTCAACGTCCACGCCGATGGTTTGGGCGACGCCCGCATATTGATGATATTCATCCATCCGGTCCTGGTTGGTGGCGAGGCGAATGTTTGAAACCGTGCTCAGGCCCACATCCATGCCGACCTCGGCGCCAAGGCGTCCATATAGATCCACCGAATATTTATGCAACTGGCCCACGGAATAGCTCATATTGAACAGCGGCAGCAGCCCGGCAGCATGCCATGTGGAGCCAGATGTCAGCTCCTTCCGTTCGATCAGGATGACATCGGTCCATCCCTTTTTCGCCAAATGATAAAGTGTTGAAACACCGACGACCCCGCCGCCGATCACCACAGCCCGTGCCGATGACGGCAGGGCCTGCTCGCTATTTTGATTGGTCATGGTCCGCTGCCTTTTGTTGAGAGCCAGTAGAAGAATCCGGGCGGTCCATTGCATTGGTCTTTGCATTGAACTTGGGGGCCGTCCGGCCGGTTTCCTTTGCGATGGCGGCTAAGGCTGTTTCCAAAATCCGCCAACATTCCTCTTGTCGTACGCTCAGCGCCAAGCGGCGCTCGATCCACAATCCGCGCTGCAATGCACTCAGCTCAATGGCTTTCATGCGGGCGGCGGCGCGCGAAAAACCCAGTTCGCGCAAATCTGCTGTGCTGTTTGAAATCATTCTGCTGCTAAAAATGTGCATCAGCCGGGCAACGCTTTTGTCGGCGCCGGAATAGGCCCAGAATTGCGGCCATATGATCGAAATATCGGCCATAAAGTGAAATGGGCTGAAATGCACTTCGAGCGAGCGCGCAATCCGCTTGAGCGGATCAGGCTCGGTGCGCCGGATCGCAATTGTCTCTTCACGCAGGGTGCGCACCATATAGAGGAAGGCCTGATAAATCAGCGCATCCTTGGTATCGAAGAAATAGTGGATTGAGGCGGTCGACACGCCCGCGCGTTTGGAGACCAGTTTGGTGGTGAGGTTGGCGATGCCTTCCTTTGCCATCACCGAGAGCACGCCATCGATAATCGCTTGCGGCGTATCCCTTGCGATGCTCGCGTTTTTACCTGGCTGATCCATATTGCCCACCACCCTGCTCATGGCTGCTCAGCGCGGCCTTTGACCACTAACTGATTAGTTAGTCAGCTTATGACCAACTATTTGCAGTGTCAATCCATAGTCGCCTACATTTGTTTGGTGGGCATCAAGTCGCTCTGTTTAGCACCTACCGTAGCGCTCATTGTGAGCTGACCGTTGACTGGCGCAATTATGCTCAGGACCCGACAGCGAGAGCAACTGCCCAATGCCGACGGGTTCGGATGCCTCTGCGCCTAATGGAAGTCGCGGGAGCGGGGGATAACGCGGACATTTCGCGGATGCCGAGCCGTGTCAGGTTTTACGCGGCTATCATATTCCACGTTTGAGACCACTTCATCTGCGGGCGCATAGGCGGGGCGCACAAAACCATCGGACAATTTTTCCAGCCAGTTTGTGCGGTCAATCAATTTGCGTGCAATCAAATGCAAAACATTATCTTCTGTTTGCACTTGTCCATGCACTTCAATCAGTTTTGCGCCCATCACCACTTTTCGATATTTCTCCAAAACCTTTTTCCACACGATGATATTGGTGACCCCTGTTTCATCCTCCAGCGTTACGAAAACGACACCTTTGGCTGTGCCTGGCCGTTGACGCACCAACACCACCCCTGCCGTGCTGGCCCAGCGATTATTGTTTAATTTTCTGATCTCTTGTGCCGTTACAAGACGACGCTGTTGCAACTCTTCACGTAGGAATGAAAGCGGGTGTGCTTTTAAAGAAAAGCGGGTGAATTGATAATCGGCAAAAACTTGTTCAGACAAGCGCAATTGCGGCAGCTGGGTTTCTTTTTCCTGTTGCTGTTCAGGTGCTTTGGCGTGATCAAACAAAGGCAGTGGTTTGGCAGGCGTCAGGGCGCGCGCCGCCCATTTGGCCTGCCGCCGATCCATACCAATGGAGCGTAATGTATCTGCATCGGCCAACCGTTCCACATCAAACAACCGCAAGCCTGCGCGGTGGTGAAGGTCCTCAATTGTGGTAAAGGGTTTTTGCTGTCGTGCCGCCAGCACTTGCTCGGCATATTGTTTGTGGAACCCATCAATTTGCCGCAATCCAACCCTGATGGCCCATTTGGGCTTGGGATAAAGCGCCGCCCATAATTTAGAGTTTTGATTGATCGCTTTGCCCCAATGTTCCGGCGCAACTGGCTTTGGTTCTTTAGCTGTGGTCTCGGGGTAATTTTCAATGGGTTCGAGCGTATAATCCCATTCAGAATGGTTCACATCCGCAGGCAAAATTTCAACATTATGCTCTTTGGCATCACGCACAATTTGGGCAGGTGCATAAAACCCCATCGGTTGCGCATTGAGCAGGGCCGCCGCAAAAATTTCCGGGTGATGATGCTTCAGCCAACATGACACATAAACCAGCAATGAAAAGCTGGCCGAATGACTTTCAGGGAAGCCATATTCAGAAAAGCCCTTAATCTGATTAAAGCAACGCTGGGCAAAGTCGCGGTCATATCCTCGCGCCACCATTCGTTCGACCATGCGCTCTTCCAATGTATGAATGGTGCCCGACCGACGGAAAGTGGCCATGGCATGGCGCAGCTCGTCCAGCTCACTTGGGCTGAACTTGGCGGCTTCCATGGCGATGCGCATGGCCTGTTCTTGAAACAGAGGTACACCCATGGTTTTTTTCAAAATACGCGACAGCTCATCGGGTGGCCCATGTTCAGGCGCGGGCGACGGCATTTCGATGGGTTCAATCCCTTTACGTCGTCGCAAATAAGGGTGCACCATATCGCCCTGAATCGGGCCGGGGCGCACAATCGCCACCTCAATCACCAGATCATAAAATTTGCGCGGTTTCAGCCGGGGCAACATGCTCATCTGCGCCCGGCTTTCAACTTGAAAGGTGCCCAACGTATCGGCCCGGCAAATCATGTCATAAACCTGCTGATCATCGTGGGGGATGGATGCCAGATTATGGTCGATACCATAATGGGCGCGCAGCAAGTCGAATGCCTTGCGGATACACGTCAACATGCCCAAGGCCAGAATGTCGACCTTTAGGATGCCCAGCACGTCAATGTCATCCTTATCCCACTCAATAAAAGTCCGATCATCCATGGCGGCATTGCCGATGGGCACCGTTTCAATCAGCGGTCTTTGGGTCAGCACAAAGCCGCCCACATGTTGGGACAAATGGCGCGGGAAGCCGATCAGTTCGCGCGTTAATTCCACCACTTTAATGAGGTAGGGATCAGAAAAATCCAACCCGGATTCACTCAAATGCTTGTCGCCGCCACTGCCCCATGAGCCCCAAATGGTGGACGCCATGGCAGAGGTGAGATCTTCGGTTAGCCCCATGGCTTTGCCCACTTCACGTATGGCAGATCGGGACCGATAGGTGATCACCGTGGCGGTGAGCCCGGCCCGGTGGCGGCCAAAACGATCATAAATATATTGGATGACTTCTTCGCGCCGTTCATGTTCAAAATCCACATCAATGTCTGGCGGCTCATTGCGGTTTTCCGTGATAAACCGCTCAAACAGCAGATCAATTTCATTAGGATCCACCGAGGTGATGCCGAGGCAATAACACACTGTGGAGTTGGCGGCAGACCCCCGCCCCTGGCATAAAATTTCATCCATCCGCCCCTTATCGGGCTGCGGTGTGCGGGCATATTTCACAATGTCATAAACGGTGAGGAAATAAGGTGCATATTGCTTTTTGGCGATCAGTTTCAATTCACTTTGAATATTGATTTTGATCTTTTCCGGCACCCCATCCGGGTAGCGCCATTTCGCCCCCTCCCACGCGATCTCTTCTAGATAGGCTTGCGGGGTTTTACCTTCGGGCACAGTCTCGTCTGGATATTCATATTTAAGCTCACTCAGATCAAACTGACAGGCCTGCGCAATTTCCAACGTTGCCTGCAATGCGTGGGCATATCCCTTGAATAACTGCGTCATCTGTTCAGGTGTTTTGAGGTGGCGTTCCGCATTGGCGCTCAACAAAAACCCTGCTTTATCGATTGTTTTCTTCTCGCGAATACAGGTCAGCACATCCTGCAGGTCGCGGCGTTCTGGTTCGTGATACAGCACATTATTGCTGGCCAGCAGGCGGGTGCCCAGTTGATTGGATATATTATCAAGTCTGGCGATATGCGCCCGATCATCGCCGCGATAGAGTGCGCTGGCGACAAGATAAACAGGCTTGGGCAGGGCTTTGACCATATGCCGCATCCGGTCCATTTCGGCAGCGCCGATATTTTTGGGTGGGATCAGCGCAAAAACACTACCAGCGCAATGCTCTTTCACATCGTCGAAATCGAGGTGACATTCTCCTTTTTCCGCCCGCATTTTACCCAAGGACAGCAAGGTGCATAAACGGCCAAAGGCTTCTCTGTTTTTGGGGTAAGCAAGCAGGCTATAGCCATCGTCCAAATCAAGACGCACGCCTGCAATCAACCGGAAGTGATTGTGCGCATCGCCCTCACGAATATGCTTGGCTTCTCGATAGGCCCGCACAATGCCGGCAAAACTATTGCGGTCTGTGATCGCGATGGCGCTTTGCCCCTTAAGGTAACTGGTGGCCACCAATTCGCTGGGATGCGATCCGCCGCGTAGAAACGAAAAATTTGAGGTGGCTTGTAGCTCTGCATAAGCGCTCATGCGTAAACCCCATGCAGCCACCATGAGAGATCTTCTTGCGGTGACATTTTGTGGGGATGTTCACGATAGACCCAAAAGCGCAGCCCTGCCTGGTCCTCTATTTCATAATAATCGCGCGGCAGCCGGCGCCCTGCTAGATCATCCCACCATTCGGGCAAAATACGTTCCGGCCCCTGCGCATAAATGATCTGATGGAGCAATTTACGCCAAATAAAATGCAAAGGCATATCGCTGCTTTGCATCAACGCAACTTTGATTGGCTCAGGCGTCGCCAATAAGGTGGTGGGACGGCGCGAGGCCAAGGGCCAATCGTGCCATTTCTGCCCCTTTAACGGATGCGCCTTTTTTTGTGACTTTTCCGGCAAATGGCTTTCAACAGGCGACAGGCAATAAACCGTGCCCTGCCCCAATCGGTTGGCCAATCGGTCCAGTAATGACGCCACATTATGGTCCTGCCTTTTTGTGTTTTTATGGCTGTCCAGTTGCAATTGGCTGGGGGCAAGATCGCCAATCTTGTTGGCCGTCAAAATCAAAGCATCAATGCCAAAACCGGGATCTATATCGTTGATCTTTTCATCCAACAGGCGCTTCACATGCGCCTTAGATCGGGTGGGCTGTGCCAGTCTAATGGCAAGATTTTTCACCTTGCCGTCGCTGTAAAACAAATCAAGGCAGAGATGCAGCACCCCTTGTTGCGCCTGATCCAACACAGCAAAAAGCTGATCCAACAGCTGATAAAAATGCTGTTCGATATTGGCCTGATCAATCAAAGGCTCGACTGGCGCTGCGGTGAAACGAAGGTCTGGCTGTCCCTCGATATGTGTTAGCGGCTCTTCTTGCTGCCCCAAGGCTTGCTCTAATCTTTTGAGCACGGCTTCGCCCTGTTCCACATCAGGAAAACGACGATAAAGCGCCGCTCTTGGCAGTTCAAAAAGCTGACCGATCTTTTTAAATCCTAAATGATAAAGCGCATTTGCATGCTCCTTATGCAGCCGTAATGCCTCCACAGGCAGCGGTGCCAAGCCTTGCCGGGCTTCATTTGGCGGCAGGATGGTGAGGGCACTGGGCGCATAATGCGCCACAGCCCAGGCCGCCCCGATATTGTCCCCCAAACCAAGTCGAACCTTATGTCCCATGGTTTTTAAAGAGGCCGCAATTTGGGTGAGCATTTTTTGTTCACCGCCAAACAGGTGATCGCAGCCTGTGATGTCCAAAAAAATGGTGTTTGCATCGCGCGGCACAACAATGGGCGAAAAACTTTTCAACCAGGCCGCACGTTGATTTAAAAGCGCACGATCTGATGCGGGATTATGAAAAAGCGCCTCCAATTGATGGCAAAGCGCTTTGGCATCGGTGAGGCGCATGGAAGGATAAACCCCCATCTCCCGAGCCTCGTCATTCACCGCCACAATATGAATGCCCGCCGTGTTCTGCGCGATCAACGCAAAAGGCTTTTTCCCTTTTTGTGCTTTATTCGCCGCCTGCAAATCCGGGTTGGAGATGTTCGCGCGGTTTTGCCGCCACGCGATCCGCAAATGTTCGATTGGCAGGTTGGGAAACCATATACAAAGGATACGACGTGGTTTCATATTCAAGGCTCCATGAACCGGTTTGGCCTGTACGCGCACGCACCAGGTGCGCTTGAATCTTGCGGGTGCCCGGTGCCCGCGCATCAAGTGGATTTGTGGCGCTGGGTTGGCTTTCAATTTGCCAGCGAGAAAACGCCGTGCTGGTCCCATGGCAATGGTGAGGCCGATGTAAAAATAGAGGGGTGGCGCCCTTTTGACAGGCCAGCGACAACCGGCGCGTTTGCGTGAATGTGGGGTCTTGGGCATAGCCAACGATCGCCGCAAAACTCTTGCTGTTGGCGGCCTCTTCCAGCGCCCACAATATGTCCTGCTCACTGCTGGGTTTCACAAAGATAAATTGGCCGGGATCAAGGCCAAAATCCAATAAGCCGGGGGCATATAAATGGCCTAAATCCCGCATGTGATATCGGGGCTCACACCATATGATCGGGCTTTTGGTTTTGGTGTCTTGCAGCATCATTTTAAGGGTCAGCAAGATAAAGCTTAAACTGGCCATGTCCCCATAAGTTTTGGGATAGATCTCATGCACTGTTGGCCGTTTTAAAATGTCTGACGAATAGGCTTGCCGCCACCATTGCAATAAAGGGTCACGCCGCTGCAGCGGCAGGGGCGGCAGCGAAAATGGCTGGCGGGGAGCTGCCTGATCATTCGCAGGCTTCAACCCAGATGGTATGCTGGTATCGGTATAAGCATGCAGCCCATGGGCCTGCATATTTGATTGCTCAATCTGGCGCAGCTTTTGCTGTAATTGCAAAAACTTTTCCTTTTTGTCCATGCGCATCATCCACCTCACTTCAAGACTCATAAAAGTGGCTTTACGCCGCTAGACTCCTTAAATGTTCACTTTTTGTTCTTTTTGTCAAGTCAAGATGGGCAGTGAGCGCCGTGCAAAACGCCGCAAACGACCTCGCAATTCTTGACGCTATTGAAAGTCCCGACGGACCGACGGCACCGGAAAAGGCAACATTTTATACCCGCGCAATGTCGCGTGGTTACCACAACATCTCGCCTAGTAGGTTTATCACTGCTCGGTGCGGCTCTTAGCTTGCGCCCGTGAACTCTTCTGCCAGTTTGCTGGTGACACCAGAGAATAGGGTCACGTCTGTCCCCACTGCCACAAAACTTGCCCCTTGGTCGAGGCACGCCCGGGCGAAGACCTTGTCTGCGCTTAGAACGCCTGCTGCTTTACCTGTGGCGACAATTTTTGCAATGCCATCAAGCACCGCATCCTTGACCACTTGTTCACCGGGACGGCCCAAATAGCCCATATCAGCGCCCAAATCCGCTGGCCCGATGAAGATGCCATCTACGCCTTCGACTTGGCCAATCTCTTCAATGGCGTCAATACCGACTTGGCTTTCGACCTGCACGATCAAGCAGGTTTGCTCATTGGCGGTTTGCAGATAATCACCTATGCGGTTGAACTGCGAAGCGCGGGCCAATGCCGCGCCGACGCCACGCACCCCTTGAGGGGGGTATTTGATCGCCCGCACCAATTCTTCGGCTTGTGCGGCGCTTTCCACCATGGGCACCAAAATGTTTTGCGCGCCTAAATCCAGCACCTGCTTGATCAACCATGTTTCGCCAATTGGCACCCGCACCACAGGGCTCACAGGATAAGCGGCCAGGGCTTGCAACTGTGCCAATGTTGATTGCAAATCATTGGGTGCGTGCTCGCCATCAATCACCAGCCAATCAAAGCCTGCGCCCGCGCAAATCTCTGCGGTGTAAGCGTTGGTCAGGCCCATCCAAAGACCAATTTGCTTTTCGCTCTTCTGAATGGCGGCTTTAAACTTATTGATCGGGGTTGGCATGGTTTCTTCCTTATTCAAAATAGGTGCTGACGGTGCCCAGGGGACCAAAGTCGGCCATGATGGTGTCGCCATGGTTGGTTTCAACTGGGCGGATAAAAGAGCCAGACAAAACAATCTCTCCGGGCAACAGCCCAATGTCAAATTGCGCCAAACGCTTGACCAGCCACACGAGGCCCATGGCCGGATGGTTCAACACCCCGGCGCCAAGTCCGGTTTCTTCCACCACCCCATTGCGCTGCACGATGGCACCGATCCAGCGCAAATCCACTTCATCCACACGCATGGCGCGGCCGCCTAAAACGAGCCCAGCATTGGCGGCGTTGTCCGCGACAGTATCGACAATCGTCCGCATTTGGCCAGTGTCCGCATCTTTGCGCACAACCCGCGTGTCCAAAATTTCGAGGGACGGGATCACATAGTCGGTGGCGTTGAGCACATCGAACATGGAGACCTTGTCGCCCTTGAGCGGCGCTTTCAAAATGAACGCAATCTCCGCTTCAACCCGCGGTTGGATAAAACGGGTTTTGGGAACGGTCGCGCCGTCTTCAAATGCCATATTGTCGAACAGCACACCCGAATCGGGAGTGGTGATATTTAGCGCCGCTTGCATGGCTTTTGAGGTCAGGCCAATTTTCCAGCCGATACGCTGGTGACCCAAGCCGTATTTGTGGGCCACCCAAGCGTCTTGCACCTTATAGGCGTCGGCCAATTCGGCCTCCGGAAAGCGCTTGGAAATCAGGGGGATTTGCTGCCGCGTTTCCTCCGCACTATGCAATTCTTCCGCCAGCTTTTTGGCATCACCCGCACTGATCATTTTAAACCTCATCCCGCACGGTGTTGCGCAACACGCCTATGCCTTCTGCTTCCACTTCGATCACATCACCGGGCTTTAGCCATTGTGGTGGATCAAGCCGTGCCCCCGCACCTGTTGGTGTGCCGGTGACGATCACATCCCCCGGTGCCAAAGTGGTGAAGGTCGAGATGTAATTGATCAATTTTTTGAAGCTGAAAATCATCCGCGACGTGCGATCATTCTGCCGCAGTTCGCCATTTACTTTGGTGGTCAGGCGGATGTCAGCCAGTTGCTCTTCGGCCTCATAGGGCACCAACCATGGGCCGATGGCCCCGGTGGAATCAAAGTTTTTGCCTTGGGTCACGTTGAATTTGGCGTGGCGCACCCAATCGCGAATGGTGCCTTCATTGCACAAGGACAAGGCGGCCACATGATCCAGCGCGTCCGCCTCCGCAATGTGCCGACCGCCCTTGCCGATCACCAACACGATCTCGCCTTCATAATCCAATTGTGGCGATGCATGAGGCCGCACCAAAGGCTGGTCGTGGCCGGTAAAAGAACGCGGAAACCGAATGAACAGCGATGGGTTTGGCGGTGCCTCCTGCCCATCCTTATATTCTTCATTGCGGCTGGGGAAATTCACGCCAACGCAAATCAATTTCTCTGGATTCTGGATCGGAATTTCATAAGAAATCTCGTCCAAGCCAAAATCATCTGGTTGGTCCTTGGCAGCTTCAGCCAGTTCGGGCAATGCGCCCGCTTCAATCACTTCGCGCAGCCCGGCATATTGGGCGCCAAAGCGGGCAGAAAGATCGACAACGCCAGTGTCGGTGATGGCGCCATAACCCAGCTTATTGTTGCGCTTAAAGGTGGCGAGGCGCGTGCGGTTTGACATGATTTATCCGTCCTTATGGCGCAACAATTGGTTGTGCGGCCAGTTGGCTGTCGCAGATCTCAGTGTCGGCAAAGGTTGTGCCCTCTTCAAACCAGCTGCGCGGGGCCGGTGCCCCCCAAAGCGTTTGTCGCTGCGGGTCTTTCAAATCCCATTTGATCGGCTCCATATCTGGATCAACGGTCATATAGTCCGAACAATAAATCTCGATCCGATGGCCGTCCGGGTCGCGGATATAAAGGAAAAATGCATTTGAAATGCCGTGGCGGCCGGGACCGCGTTCAATATTTTCGAGATAGCCGGTGGTGGACATCAAATCGAGCAAATCGATGATCGCCATGGGGTTGGGCACCCAAAAGGCGGTATGGTGCAGGCGTGGGCCACGGCCATTGGTGAAGGCGATATCGTGCACACCGCCTTTGCGGTGCATCCAGGCGGCCCAGAGCTTTTTGCTCTCTTCATCTTCAGTATATTCGGTGACGCGGAAGCCGAGATCATTATAAAAGGCCACGCTGTCATCCACATTGCTTGAAAAGCAATTGAAATGGTCAATGCGTAACGGCCGCACGCCTTTATAGAGTTTATAGTGCTGATGAATGGGGGCGAGTTGCTCCATGCGGGCATAAAATTCCAGCGGAATGCCGTGCAAATCGCGGGTGCGCAGCGTGCGGCCCTGATGTGGGCGCTCTATCCACTCGGTCGGCAGCCCTTTGTCGTTGAAGTAGGTTTCTGCCTTGTCCAAATCCGGCTCATCATAGACTTTAAAGCCCAGCACATTGGCTTCCGCTTTCTGCCCTTTGCGCAAGATGATGCAATGGTGATTGCGTTCTTCCAGCGCGCGCAAATACACATTTTCGCTGTCTTCGTGCGTGATCTGCAACCCAAGTGTGTCCACATAAAAGGCTTTGCTCGCCGCCAGATCGGTCACCCTAAATTCCACATGGGACAAACGGACAATATTAAAGTCAGGATAGAGATTACTCTTGGGTACAGGCATCTTAAAAGTCTCCTCAACGCGGCATCCTACCGCAAAATCTTACAGGGCGGCGCGGCTTTGGTCAGCCACCCAATTTCGGAATGGCATGGGCCGTTGTTGCAAACGCAATATTCTTTGTTTCCATGTAGAAATCAAAGGACCAATCGCCGCCATCGCGGCCAATGCCAGAGCTTTTCATGCCGCCGAAAGGTGAGGGCAAATGGCGCACATTTTCTGAGTTCACCCAGATCATGCCCGCTTCAAGTTTATCCGTGAAGCGCAGCGCCCGGGTCACATCCGAGGTCCAGACATAACCTGTCAGGCCATAGTCGGTATCGTTGGCAATGCTCAGCGCTTCTTCTTCGCTCTCAAATTTCAAGGCGCTCAATACGGGGCCAAAAATCTCTTCCCGCGCGATTCTCATATCATTGGTGACATTGGTGAAAAGGGTTGGTTCCACATAGCAGCCCGTGAAGCCTTCTGCCTTTTTACCGCCCACCGCAACCGTCGCGCCTTCCTGGGGCCCGATCTCGAGATAGTCCAGCACCTTCTTTTCATGCACGGGATGGATCAGCGGGCCGACAACCGTCTCTGGATCAAGGGGATGCCCCACTTTGATGTTTTTGGCTTTTTCGGCGACCTTGGCGGTGAATTCCTCATATATCGAGGCCTGTACCAATAGGCGCGAAGATGAGGTGCAGCGCTCACCATTCAGCGAGTAGATCATAAACACCGCTGCATCCGCCGCGCGATCCAAATCCGCATCGTCAAAAACCACCACCGGATTTTTGCCGCCCAATTCAAAATGAAACCGCTTTAGCGTGTCCGCCCCCTGCTTCATGATCATGGAGCCAGTGCGGCTTTCGCCCACAAAGCCCACGGCCTTGATGTCAGGATGTTCGGTAAGCGCCTTGCCGGCATCTTCACCAAAGCCGTTCACCAGGTTCCAAACACCTTTGGGCAGACCCGCCTCTTCGGCAATCTCGACTAGAAGCCGTGCGGTCAATGGTGAAAACTCGGCGGGCTTATGCACAACAGTACAGCCTGCGGCTAAAGCCGGTGCGATCTTCCACGTGGACAGCATAAAGGGGGTGTTCCACGGGGTGATGATGCCCACGGGGCCAATAGGGGTTCGGCTGGTGACATTGAGTTGGTTGGGTGCACGTAAGGATTCACCGTCTCGGGCCATCGGCGCACGATCAGCAAAGAACCGAAAATTTTCCGCACCACGCAGCGCGGCTTTGGACATGAAGCGGATTGCCTGTCCCGTGTCTACGCTTTCCACAAAGGCAATCTCTTCCGCCCGCGCTTCGATGGCGTCTGCGATGCGGTGCAACAAATTCTTGCGCTCTTTGCCCGGCATGGCCGCCCATTCAGCAAAGCTCGCCTTTGCCGCTTTTGCCGCCTTGTCGATATCCGAGGCGCCCCCACGCGCCACCTTTGCAATCGGCTCAAGGTCAATAGGTGAAATTACGCCGAACTGCTCGCCGCTATCGGACCCAACGGCCTGCCCATCAATATGGTTTAAGACTCCATCCTGGCGAAAGCGCGCCAAGTAGGATTGTGCCTTTTCGATATTGGTGTTCAGGTCGGTCATGAATTCGGTCCTGTTGCTCGAATGCGTTTATGGATCGTGTTGTGCTTCCAGCTCAATTCGGCGTCGATCTCGCGAATTTCCAAAGAGAGGGCAAAATGTTCGGTTTCGAAAAGCGGCGCCAGCACGGTCTGCGCGCGCTCCATCAGCGCATCGCCAACTTTCTTTTTGTCTTCAAGGCTGCGGCCTTTACCGATACGCAAATTGAGATCAACAAATCCGTTTTCCCCCTGCAGATCGGCAATGGCATAATGCGCCGCACTAAAGGCGCGCACGCGGATGCCCCCTAGCTCAAACAAGTTGGATGACACCATCACCGATTGCAGTTCACGGCAGAGATGATCCATGTCGGTTTTGTCAGCTAAATTGGCTGAATGTTCTATAACTAGATGCGGCACAAAGACCCCTCCCGCCTATTGTTTAACATGTTAAGCATTTTTGTTCGCTATTGTCAAATCAGCAAAAACACTTGCCGCACATCAACAATCCCGCGATAAAGGGAACCAAATGTTTGGAAGCTGAATTGGACAGGACCTATGTTTCCACAAAGTACCCGCCGTTCTCTGCCCATGGCCCTTTTGCGTGCACGGGAATCTGTCATGTCGAGGTTTCGCCCGATGTTGGCGGCGCAAAATGTGACAGAACAACAATGGCGCGTGCTGCGGGTTGTTGATGAAGGCGGGCCGTTGGACGCAACTGAAGTGGCCAAACGTGCCTCGGTTTTGGCGCCCAGCCTAACCCGCATCATCAAAACGCTGGAAGATCGCGGCTTTATCCAGCGCCGCCGCGCTGATGATGATGGTCGGCGCGCAGTGCTCTCGGTAACTGATGGGGGTAAGCGGTTTATTGCGGATATTTTGCCCGAACAACGCCGTATCTATAAAGCGCTTGAGGAACAATATGGTGTCGAGCGGATTGAAACATTGCTCGACCTGTTGGAAGAGTTTGTCGACGACTAGCCACCCGGTTTGAGGGCATAATAGTCGCGCATATCTAGCGCCATCACCAATTCGTCGCCCGCCCCTCGGCAGCTCACCGCATAGGTCACATAGACCCCGGCTTTTTGCGTCCGCACATGGCGAACCTCCGCCTTAAAATAGAGCGGATCCCCAACGCGCGTCGGAGCTTTAAAGCGCACCCTGTCATAGCCAACACTCATGCCGATAATGCCCGGCGGCAGTTCTAAATGCTGCTGCAAGAAGTGCGGCACAAGGCTCAGCAACAAATTGCCCGGCACGATGGCGTCGCGCCCCTCATGAAGATTATTTGCATCGCCAACGGCGCGCAAGAAAGCCTCAAGCTGAGACGCCGAGATCACAAACGGCTCTACGCTTTTAATGCTTTTGCCGACATGGTCAGGCCAATCGTTCAATGTTGAAATCTTGATCATTTCTGCATCACCAAAGCTGCGCCCAACCCGCCTGCACCTGCAATAGCGGCCAGGCCATAAGCGCCAATTTCGGCCCGTTGCAATTCATGAAACAGCCGCACCAGATTGATCGCGCCGGAGGCACCAATCGGATGCCCCCGCGCCAACGCACCTCCGCCAAGATTGGTGCGGGCAAGCGGCAAATCAGTCGCTTCAAGACAAGCCATGGCCTGCGCCGCGAAAGCTTCCATCATCTCAACAATGGCAATGTTTGCACAAGACAGATCGAGTTGGTGCAAGAGCTTTTCAATGGCTGCAATCGGCGCGAGGCCGGGCAAGGCAGGATCGCTGCCAACGCTTAAAGCGCCACGCAATTTTATCGCATGAGGTTTCAGTTCCGGATGATCATTAAGTGCTTTTTCCGACAACAGCACGCAAAGTCCGGCACCGTCGGCTTCCACAGCGGTGGTCGCCGCGGTCAAACCAGTGTCTTTGTCCCCTGCCAAAAGCGGCAGCTTGGCGCACAATTTTGGCGAAAGGGTACGGGTAAAAGCATCCTCCGCCACATCCGCTATGGCCACTATTTCAGATCGCAAACCGACCTGCGCCGCCTGCGCCTTTTGATGGCTCTTTATCGCAAATTCTTCTTGCGCTGTGCGCGATATTTGCTTGTATTTGGCCAAATGTGCTGCTGCTGCAATCATATCCGGATCACGTTCTGGCCAGGGCGAAAAAGGCGGACGGTGATATTCTTGATCTGGCGCGCCATCACGTCCGCGTTTTATCCGGCGCGGCGCGGTGCTGAAACTCTCCACGCCGCCGGCCAATATAATATCTGCCGCCCCGGCGCTCAGCATATGCATGGCCATTTGCACGGCATCGACGCCGCCGCAACATTGGCTGTCCAACGTTATAGCAGGCACGGCTTCGGGCAGTCCTGCGGCCAGCGCCACCATGCGCGCCACGTTGCCGCCGCCAGCCAAACCATTGCCCAACAGCACATGATCGATTTGGGTTGGCGCAATCTTGGTTTCGGCCAACAGGGATTTGATAAGTGGCGCGCCCAGTTCATGCGGCTGCAAATGTGCGAATGCGCCGCCGCGTGGCACCACAGCGCTGCGTTTGGCAGCCACCATATAGATCGTGTTGCTCATGTGAGCTCCTGCACGCTGTTGGTTCGCCTTGCCGCCGCCAGCTTTTGCAAATCGGTTTTGCCCGAACTGGTGTGCGGCCAACTATCACATAGATAGAAGCGCTGGGGCATTAAATAGGGGGTGAGGTGCGGACGCAAGGCTGCGGCCAACGTTGCTCGATCCACCGACTGCGCAAGCTGGACCACGGCCACAATGCGATGGCCGCGCTTGGCATCCGTTTCGCCGAATATTGCGGCGCGATTCACTTCGGACAGCGCCAGCAGCGCGGCCTCAATTTCCTCCGGTGCAACATTGCGACCGCTCACTTGAAACATACGATCCGCTCGGCCCTGCAAATGCAACTGGCCCTGTTCGTCCATAAATCCGGTGTCGCCAACGCTGATGTTGTCAGCCGCGGGGGCGAACCCACCTTCGGTCAGATAGCCTTTGAACGCCATGGGGCTGCGCACAAAAACCTGGCCAATTTCGCCCGCTGCCAGGGTTTGCATTTCCGCATCCAAAATTTCGATCTGCACCGACGAAAGTGGCTGGCCAACCAGGCTGGGCGCATCATCCGGATGCACGGACCGGGCTGCCACATAGCTCAATTCGGACGTGCCATAAAATTCGATGAGATCGGCATTGGGGAAACAGGTTTTGACCTTGGCCGCCAGTTCAGGCGACAATTTGGAGCCGGTGGTCAGGATTTTGCAAAATTGTGGTGCAATCTGTCCAGCCTCGGTCAGGGCCACCAATTGGGTGGGCACCGCAAATAACACCGCATTGTCGTGGTTGGCGGCGTGTCGAAAAATCGCGCCCGGGTGAAAGCTTGGCAGCAGCAAGATTTTCGCGCCTGCCACCAGGCCGCGCAGGGCGGCATAAGTAAATAGCGAGTGGGCAAAGCTACCAGCCACAATAATTATCGACTGCGGCGTGATGTTTGAAAAATCCTGATCTGCCTCAAAGCTGTTGAGCCAGGATTGCTCAGTGCGCATGCAGCCCTTGGGGAGCCCGGTGGAGCCGGAGGTAAAGCAAGTATAATGCGTTTCACGATCCACCCGGCGAGATGATGACCCACACAGTGATAATTCGCCTTCCTGATCGATCACCAGATCCGGGGCAATTTGGCGCTGAATTTTGGCGCGGGTTTCGGCGGCCCAGTTTGGGTCGAAATAAATGGTGTTTTCGCCAACATTCAGCGCTGCGATAAAGAAGGCGAGCGCCTCGGTGCTGGTGGGCAGCGCCAGCGCAATTTTTTGCGGCGCCCCGGCGGCAATCAGCTTTTCTTCAGCCGCATCAATACGGTCCAACAAGTCACCAGCGGTCAGTGCCTCTTGCCCCGCAAACAGAGTTGGCCGTGCCCTGTCCGCGCGCAGATGTTTTTTTATGCGAGCGACAATAGCGGCACTCATACGCTCTCGGCCCGCAGCAAAGTGTTGGCAAACCCATCCGCAGCGATTTGGTCGCAAAAAACGCGCCATTGGCAATCAAAACACCCCCGGCGGATATGGTTGTCGCGAAAGGCTTTGCGCGTGTCATCGGTAAAAATGTCCGCAGGCACAAGTGTATCGCCAACCTTCAACTCACGCCCGAGCAATTCAGAAATATCGGCCAGCGCCAACGCGTCACGCTGATCGATGCGCGGTTCGAAACAATGACTGCCGTCGCAATCCTTCACGCTTTGGCAAATCTCGTCGGGCCGATCAATAATCTGCATCATTTCATTGGCGCGCATACGTTTGATGATGGCGTGAAAATCACGTTCAAACTGTCGGCTATAGCCGCGTCCCGCGAAGGTGAGCGCACACAGCAAATGATGGCCGCGAATTCTAATCATGATGCCGCTCGTCTTTCGCCAACGGTGCCCCGGCCGAGCGGGCATCAATGGCTTGTGCAATATCATCGGCTGACTTGAGGGTGCGGATCATTGTGGGCGTGATCAGCGCTCGCCAGTTGCGGCCCAACCCTCGTGCTTTTTGCGCTTCGCGCACCTCTTGATAGGTTTCGCGTACCATTGGGATAAAGCGCAGCGAAAGCGAGAAGGCAAGGCCAACTTTTTCCGCCACATCGGCGCCAAACACTTTGCCTACGCTGCGTTCAATGCCTTCGATCATTTCGCTGGTTTTGCTGGTAAGGGTCAACAAGGTTGCCGCCACGATCATGATCGCAAAGCGCAAAACCACATAAAGACCGAACTGCCAATCATTGAGCCATAGCTGCACCAGAAAGATCAGCACCAGCACCCACAGCGCCGGTCGCATCGCCTGCCACGCGAGGGTGAGCGATAATTTGGCCAATAGATAGGCCGCCAGCACCGCAGCGATCGCGCCCGCAAGAAACCACCAGCTTTGCAGCAAAAACAGTAGGGTGCAAAAGATGAAAAGCAGCACGATTTTCAAGCCTGCCGGGGTGCGGTGCACGGGGCTGTTTCCGGGCGTATAAAGGCTGATCAGCATCGTTTAAACCGACAGGTCGCGATAGGTTTCAATGATTTGGGACGGGTCGCCATCTGCATGCAACCGCCCCTCGTGGATCAGCAATAACCGATCCATTTGCGCCATCAAATCCAGATCATGGCTGACGATAATCAATTGCTGCTCCAGCTTATCCAACATGGCGAGCAGAATGGCGCGATTGCGCAAATCAAGCAAGGTGGTTGGCTCATCCAGAATGATATGTTCGGGCTGCATGATCAGCACCCCGATCAGGGCGATCAGTTGCTTTTCACCGCCGCTTAGCTCGTGGGTCAGGCGTTCGCGCAGATGCGCCAACCCGAACTTTTCCAACAGCGCGTCGCTGCGGCCGTTGATTTCGGATTTGCTGAGGCCGGACTTTTTCAAGCCAAAGGCGATGTCCTCCTCCACCAGCGGCATCACCAGCTGGTTATCCGGATTTTGGAACACAAAGCCGACGCGGGCGCGGTGTTCGCTTATGTCAGCGCCGCCCACGCGCACTTGCCCCGTAGTACAGGGTTCCAGCCCATTGAGCAATTTGGCAAAACTTGATTTGCCCGAGCCGTTATGGCCAATAATGCCAATGCGGCTTTCGGTCAGTTTGACGGAAATATCGGACAGGATGGTCCGTTCATTCTTGATCAAACTGGCCTTTGTTATCTCAATCATGGGCGGAAAAAGCCCTTACTTTTTGATGATGGGGTAGGATTTCGCGACAGTCACAATCACCAAAGCGGCAATCACAGCTTTTACCACATCTCCGGGGATAAAGCCCATAGAGCCGGTAAAGGCTTGTCCCAATGAAATACCTGCCACAACAGAAATCCATGGAATGCCCAACGCATAGAGCACCACAATGCCCCCCACCACGCTGGCGATGAAGGCATTGATATAATTCAAACTTTCCCAGAAACGCTCAACCAGCAGGCCAACCACAAAGGCGGCCACGATCCAGCCGAGCAAAAAGCCGCCACTGGCGCCAAAGAAAACGCCAATGCCGCCACGTCCACCGGAGAGCAACGGCAGCCCCACGGCCACAAGGGCCAAGAACAGCACCATTGAAAGCGCTCCGCGCTTTGCGCCCAAAACGCCCCCGGCGAGCATAACGCCCAGAGATTGTGCGGTGATCGGCACAGCGATCACGGGCAGTGTGATTGGGGGAAACACCCCAAGAACAGCCATGATGGCGGCAAAAAGTGCGATCAGAACGATATCACGGGTGGTCATGCTTTCTTCCCCTTAAGCAAAATCATTGGCTGGGGTGTTATCGCATTTAACCACGCCTGACAATTTCAATCGGCAATTCTTATTTGACCAATTGGACAGGAGGAAGCGCTGGTCGCAGGCGTTTTATACCGTGAAGCGAGCAACTAACCGATTGAGTATGTGGGATTAATTGTCCACATGCTCCGGTTTATTGGCATGTTTGGTTTCGGCAAAATCGCGCAATTCATCTTCGTCCATCGTCTCATACATCTCCTTGGCGGCACCTTGCAGTTCGCTCACTCTCATTTCGCCACGCTTGGCCGCGAGCGCCATGCCAGCCGCTTTTTGCTGAGCTTTGGATTTTGCAGGCATAAGGGCCTTCCATAATGTTGGCGCCACCGCGCCGAATGCGGCGCAGTGGGCTGAGTTGGTTAGATAAAATAAGGCGGTGTACCGAAGTGATGGTAGACGCGGTGCTCAAACTCACGGTCGTTGAGCGCGGTCACTTCTTCGGCAGAAAATGTTGGCGCCGACTTAAGCTTTTCCTCTGAGACATCAAGCTTATAACCACCAAGCTCGGTATCGTAATCAAGCTTTTCCCACGGCACGGTGTGGTAATCCTCTCCCATGCCCAAAAAGCCGCCGATCGACAGAATCGCGTGTGCGACCTGGCCGGTCTGCTTGTTGATCATTAGGGATTTCACTGTACCCATTTTCTCGCCGGAGGCATCGTAAACCTTTGTTCCGTCTACTTTTTCCGCCGCAATCAGATCGTGTGTTTCGTCCAATACAATTTGCATATCATCCTCCTTTCGTCACGCATGGTGACAGATGATGAGTAAGAGTAACGCGTTTGACCCGGGCAAAGTTCCACTTGTCGCCGATCTGGGAACAAAATCGAGGATTGTGCGTTATCTGTTCAAACAAAGGAGCAGACAAATGACTAATAAATTCATCATGTTAGGAATTGTTGCGCTGCTTTTATCCGGCGCAGCCTTGATAACAGAAGTCGTTTTCTTCGGCAGTAGTGTGAGCACCAGCGCGCTTGTCTCAGAAAGCTTTTTGATGCCACTCAGTTTTATCTTTTTTCTGATCGCAGGTGCCTTCTTAATTGTCGGTTCGATGATTAAGGTGGCCGAGATTAGCGACTAATAGTTCCATAAAAACTGGAATCCGCCCGACATTTTAGGCGGATTCTCAAAAATTATACATAAATGTGTAAAACCGCCCCTTCACATTGAGGGGCGGTTTTCATCTATTCTGCCGCTGCGGGATGTGGCAGAATTTTGGTGGTGGAGAAGTGCTGTTTGTTCAGCCTGACCACCAGCACAATCATGGCAATCTGGAAGGCAAGTGCGGGCAATGTGAACGCCCAGTAGGCAACACCGAACTTGGCGATCAGACCCGCGCCGACCAATCCCTTATTCACGAAGAAATGAATCATGACGGAGAGCGCCACGCCCGGGCAAACCAGCGCATATGCGCCAGCAGACTTCTGCCCCTCTTGCGACAGAAATGAGGCCGCGTAATTCTTTGCTTTCAGGGCGTTCCAGCCGACCAGGGCAATAAGCAATTGCACCGCAAGCAGGCCGCCGAGCATGACAAAATTGTGCGCGGTGTCGAAATGCATATCAAACTGGGTGTGCATGCCGTGATTAATGCGCAGACTTGCGATGCCCAACACGGTCAATAATGGGATGATGACAAGCAATGTTGGCGCGGCTTCTGCGGCCAGACCATTTTGCAAAATTGAGTTCAACCCAATGACGACCGCAACCAGCGCGACAAGCACCGCGGCGATAAAGAATAACCCTGCCAAGGCAACGCCCACGCCCACAATGATTTTGGATTGGGACAAAGCGGCAGGTGCGGCGAAGCCAACCGAAATCATGGCAAATGCGAAGGCCGGCAACACTTGGGCAAAGGAGTTGTTGGCCCTTTGGTCAAACCCGCCCTCAGCGAAGATTCGCGCGAGAAATTTGCCAAACAAATTGAGCGCCAAAAGACCGATCAATGCGAAAGTGGCAATGGCTGCGGGGAACAGAAACTCAACAATGGACCAAAGCCCCGGCACAAACACCAAGCCCACAATAAATGCGACATTGACTGCCATCGCGAGGGTGAGCGGCAGCGCCATCAATTGGGTTTCAGCGTTCGAGTTTTTCAACTTGCGAAAGGCCTCGGTTTCGCGAAATTTTGAATATTCGCGCAAGTTCCAAGCCAGCAAGCGAAAGTGCAATATGGCCAAGAGGGCAATGCCCATCAAGGCAATGGTGATCGCGATTTGCAACGGCATATTGGCGGAGGCATAAGCCCGCACAATATCTTCAAACACCGGCACCGGTTGCCCAGGGTGGGGCACCCAGAACATCAAATACATAAAGAATGTAACAACCAATCCACCAGCGCCAACGCTGGCCAGAAAATACAATGGCGCATAGCGCTCTTTCAGGTTTTTCGGCATAGATAGCATTTCCCAACTCCATCTTATTAAATATATAAGCATATACTAATATTGATAGTTGGAGTTGGCTAGATGGGTGTTGGGGATAGATTGTCGCAGGGGTGAGAAAAGCCTGTGAACTCCTGCAAATCCTCATGGGGCGGTGCCCACAATTCGTCGCGCAAGGTCGCAGATTGCGGTCGAGGCCTATTTCCCGAGAGTTATTTTGTATGCGCAGCAAATGCGAAACTGAATGCTGATTTTGCAGGACGTTGCCATTGCACGGAGCGAACATGGCCCCATCAGTTGATCGCTTAGCAACAAGGAAAATTCCCAATGTGCTCTCGACCTTCTGCTCATCTTCGCGTCAACGAACAAAAAAGACCGACCACATGGCGGTGTGGCCGGTCTTTTACTTCGGTCTTGGGAGGAACCTAAAGTTTAGTGGCAGGCAGGGCGTGTGCCGGGCAGCAGCACTTTGTCGATGACGTGGATCACGCCATTGTCCGCATGGATATTGGCGACGACCACATTGGCCATATCGCCAGTGCCGTCAGCAATAGTGACTTTGCCACCATCTGAGGTGATGCACAGGCGCTCGCTGGTCAATACTGGTTTGAAATAGTTTGAGCCGTGGGGGAAATCGGCGGCGCGGAGCAACCGGTCATCCACGTGGTAAAGCAGCACATTGGTGAGCTGGTCTTTGTTTTCCGGCTTAAGCAATGTCTCAACTGTGCCTTCGGGCAATGCATCAAATGCTGAGTTGAGCGGGGCATAGACGGTGAATGGACCGTCGGAGTTCAAAGTATCGACCAGGCCAGCGGCAGAGACTGCGGCGACGAGGGTTGAGAAGCGGTCATCGCCTGAGGCGATTTCGACGATGGTTTGCGCTTGAGCGGCTGTGGTGAGCGCTAAAGCTGTGGCCATCGTGGCTGCGATCTTGCGAATTGATTTCATTGTACTTACCTTTGATTGGCTAAGCGCCGTAATTGATGTTTGCAGACCAATTAACGGCGATGCGCGGGTTCTGGATCACGGAACCCGCGCCCTTTGCGCTCAAAACCTTGTAAACAATCTGTTGCTTAATTGGCGCATTGGGTTGATTTTGGTTGACGCATTCATGTTGATCGGCAGCGCGCTCGCGTCCCCTGTTGCGTGTATTCTCAGCCAGGTTTTGCGGAACAAACAGCCCGCCCTGCGCCCGCCAACACTGTATGGATCCCCGGGTCAAGCCCGAGGATGACAGTGGGTGGGTTTGATGACGTGGCCTAGTCGTTTATGCAGGCGAGTTAGACGGGCTTGTGGGCGCTTTGGAGGGAAATATTATCCCTCCCGACAGGGCACCAGGCAGGTCCATTTTTGGGTGGCGACGAGTTTGCCGGTGTCGAGATTGATGGTGTTCAGTAAAATGCCAACATAGCCACGCGGGGCGGTGCGGGATTTGGTGAGGTCGACGATTTCGCCCTTCACGGTGACGCTTTCGCCCGGATAGACCGGGGCGGCGAATTTTAGGTCGTCGATGCGCATGCCGATCAAAGGGTTTTGGCCGAAGGGCTTGATCAGCGCCATCAGGCGCATGGTGACGGAAAGGGTTTGCCAGCCGGAGGCGATGATGGTGCCGAACGGGCCGTCTTTCGCCTCGTCCTCATTCACATGGATAAATTGCGGGTCATATTCTGAAGCGAATTCGTGTACCTTTTCGGCCGTCAGCGTGTAGGTTTCGGTTTCGAATTTTTCGCCGAGGGTCAAATCTTCAAAATATCTTGTCTCTGTCATGCTCTTGCTTTCAGGCGCTGTTGCACATCTTTGGTGATGAAATCGGCCACCGTGCGCACACGGGTCAAATGGGCCAAATCTTCGTGAATGGTGAGCCACAGATCGCGCTTGATCTCCACCTCATCGGGCAAGATGGGGATCAGGTTGGCGTGATCTTTGGCGATATAGTCGGGCAGGATGCAGACCCCGGCCCCGTCAACTGCCAATTGCAATTGCACATGCAGGCTGGTGGCGGTGAGGTGGGCTTTGAGCGACGGGTCCACGCTGGGGATATAATCCAGCTCCTTATCGAAAATCATATCCGGGATATAGCCGATGCCGCGCACGCGCTTCAGGTCGCGGCGGGCGACAATTTCCGCATGATTGTCGAGATAGGATTGCGCGCCATAAATATGCAGGGCATAGGACGCGATTTTGCGGATTTTCACGCGGCCTGTTTGCGGCCGTGAGCCGGTGATGACAAAATCGGCCTCGCGCTTGGACAGGGAAAAATTGCGCGGCACGGTGATCAATTGCACTTCCAATTGCGGGTGCAGGCGGCAGAGTTCTGCTGCGCCCTCGGCCAAAAGAAAACTGGCGACGCCTTCATGGGCGCCGATGCGCACGGGGCCGGACAGGTCCGAGCGCTTGTCGCTCAATTCATCAATGGCGCGCATGGCGTCGCTTTCCACCTGCTCGGCGATGGGCAGCATTTTCAGCCCGGCATCGGAAAGGGCATAGCCTTGGGGCGAGCGGTGAAACAGCTTTGTTTTGATATTGTCTTCCAACGCGGCAATACGGCGCGACACGGTGGCGTGATCGACGCCCAGCTGGGCGGCGGCCAAAGTGAGCGTGCCATGGCGGGCCACAGCGAGGAAAAACCGAAAATCGTCCCAATTGGTGCGCATAATGGCGTGAGATTAGCTGATGTGTTACACTATAGCTACTGTATTTTTGCACAATGGTTTTGCTTGATTTGTTGTTGAACGCCCATTCACGCACAATATGATGCGGGCGATATGTTTTTTAAGGCGCAGTTTGCGCAGCGCACAGCGATAGCTGATTTTGCGCGCAAGGGATCTGGAGGAGGCCCGAGCAATGAACGAGATCACCCACTTTATCAATGGCGAACATGTTAAAGGCACATCTGGCCGTTTTGCTGATGTGTTGAACCCCGCAACTGGCGAAGTGCAGGCCAAAGTGCCGCTGGCCAGCAAGGACGAATTGGCCAAGGCCATCGAGATTGCCAAGGAAGCGCAAATCGCTTGGGGCAACACCAATGCCCAGCGCCGTGGCCGCGTTATGATGAAATTTGTTGAGCTGTTGCATCGCGATATGGATAAGCTGGCCGAAGCCCTGTCACGCGAGCACGGCAAGACCTTACCAGACGCGAAAGGCGATGTGGTGCGCGGGTTGGAAGTGGCTGAATTTTCCATCGGTGCGCCGCACTTTATGAAGGGCGAATATAGCGCCGCCGCTTCGACTGGCATTGATATTTATTCCATGCGCCAGCCTTTGGGCGTTGTGGCAGGCATTACGCCGTTTAACTTCCCGGCCATGATCCCGATGTGGAAATTCTGCCCCGCAATTGCGGCGGGCAATGCGTTTATCCTAAAGCCGTCCGAGCGCGATCCATCTGTGCCGAACATGCTGGCGGAATTGATGATTGAGGCTGGTTTGCCCAAGGGTGTTTTGAATGTGGTGCATGGGGACAAAGAAGCCGTGGACGGCATTTTGGACCATGAAGATATTCAAGCCATCGGCTTTGTGGGGTCTACCCCGATTGCGGAATATATTTATTCGCGCGGTTCTGCGAACGGTAAACGCGTACAATGTTTTGGTGGCGCGAAAAACCATATGATTATCATGCCGGATGCGGACATTGAACAAGCGGTGGATGCGCTGGTGGGCGCAGGTTATGGCGCGGCGGGTGAACGCTGCATGGCCATTTCAGTTGCCGTGCCGGTGGGCAAGGAAACTGCCGACAAATTGGTGGCCGCTTTGAAACCCCGCGTGGAAGCGCTGCGGGTTGGCCCTTACACAGAAGGCGACAATGTAGACTTTGGCCCGCTGGTAACCGGCGATGCGCTGAAGCGCGTGACCGGGTTGGTGGATAAAGGCGTTGAAGAAGGCGCTGACCTTGTTGTGGATGGGCGTGGCTTTAAGCACAGCACCAATCCCAACGGGTATTTTATCGGCCCTTGCCTGTTCGACAATGTGACCGAGGGCATGGACATCTATAAAGAAGAGATTTTTGGCCCTGTGCTTTCCGTGATGCGGGCGGAAACCTATGAAGATGCGGTTGGCTATGCCATGCGCCATGAATATGGCAATGGCGTTGCGATATTCACCCGCGATGGCGACACGGCGCGTGACTTCACCCACCGGATCAATGTGGGCATGGTCGGCGTGAATGTGCCAATCCCTGTGCCGCTGGCTTATTACACCTTTGGTGGCTGGAAACGCTCTGGCTTTGGCGATTTGAACCAGCACGGCCCGGATGCGTTCCGCTTCTATACGCGCACCAAAACCGTGACCTCGCGGTGGCCTTCTGGCGTAAAAGAAGGCGCGAGCTTTACTATTCCTGTGATGGAGTAATCCGATATGGATTTTGCATTAAGCGAAGAACAAAGCGCCATTTTTGATATGGCACGGGAGTTTGCCGCCGAGAATATTGCACCCAACGCGGTGGAATGGGATCAGGCCAAGCATTTCCCCTTGGATGTGATCAAGCAAACAGCCGAATTGGGCATGGCGGGCATTTATGTGCGCGACGATATTGGCGGGTCTGACCTGACGCGGTTGGATGCGGCGCTGATTTTTGAAGCCCTGTCTCATGGTTGTCCGGCCACAGCCTCGTTCCTCTCCATCCACAATATGTGTGCCTGGATGATCGACCGCTTTGGCAGCGAAGAGATGCGTCAAGAGTGGGGGCCGCAGCTTTGCACCATGGATAAGGTGGCCAGCTATTGCCTGACCGAGCCGGGTTCTGGCTCGGACGCGGCGGCGCTGAAAACCACGGCCAAGCGTGACGGCGATGAATTTGTGTTGAATGGCACCAAGAGCTTTATTTCCGGCGGCGGTGTGTCTGACCTTTATATCGTGATGGCCCGCACCGGCGAAGAAGGCCCGAAAGGCATTTCCGCCTTCTTGGTGGAAAAAGGCACAGAGGGCCTCAGCTATGGCGCCAATGAAAAGAAGATGGGCTGGAATGTACAGCCCACTTCCGAAGTGGTGATGAACAATGTGCGTGTGCCAGCCAGCAATTTGCTGGGCACGGAAGGCGACGGGTTCAAATATGCCATGAAGGGGCTTGATGGCGGGCGGTTGAACATTGCCGCCAGCGCCTTGGGCGCGGCGCAAGCGGCGCTCGACAAGACACTGAGCTATATGGAAGAGCGCAAAGCCTTTGGCAAAAGCATCAACCAGTTCCAAGCGCTGCAATTCCGCCTGGCCGACATGGAGATTGAGCTGCAGGCCGCACGGGTTTTTCTTTACAAGGCGGCATGGACTTATGACCAGCAATTGCCCGAGGCGACCAAATATTGCGCCATGGCCAAACGGTTTGTGACCGACACGGCCTTTGATGTGGCCAACCAGGCGCTGCAATTGCATGGCGGCTATGGCTATCTGGCCGATTATGGCATTGAGAAAATTGTGCGGGATTTGCGGGTGCACCAGATTTTGGAAGGCACCAATGAGATCATGCGCATGATTGTGGCGCGGCAACTCTTGAGTGCATCATGAGCGAAAAAGAAGTTCTGATTTCGAGCCAAAATGGGGTTGGGCACATGGTGCTCAACCGCCCCAAAGCCCTGAACGCTTTAAGCCACCAGATGGTGCTGGAAATGCTTGAAGCCATGAAGGCATGGCAGGGCGATCCGGGCATTCATGCGGTGCTGATTGAGGGCGCGGGTGACCGCGCCTTTTGCGCTGGCGGCGACATTCAAGCGGTTTATGAAAATGGCCGCACCGACCATGATGCGGTGATGCAGTTCTGGCGCGACGAATATGAATTGAACGCGCTGATCGAGAATTACACCAAGCCCTATGTGGCCATGATGCATGGCTTTATTATGGGTGGCGGTGTGGGCGTTTCCGCCCATGGCAGCCACCGGATTGTGACCGACAATTCCATCATCTCCATGCCGGAAACGGGCATTGGATTTTTGCCCGATGTGGGCGGCACCTATTTGCTGTCGCGCACACCGGGCGGCTTAGGGTATTTCTACGGGTTGACCGGCGGACGCATGACTGCCGATGATGCCATCTATTGTGGATTTGCGGATTATTACGTACCGGAGGACAAGTTTGACGCGCTGAAAGAAGCCATTTTGGCCGGCGGCGATGTGGACGAGTTGATCAAAGCCCATGCGGCAACACCGCCAGAGGGCGATGCGCGCTGGCACCACACGCAAATTGCCGACTGGTTTGCGGATAAGAGCTTTGACGACGCGATGGCAGCGATTGAAGCGGATGAGAGTGAGTTTGCACAAAAGGCTTTGAAGGTTTTGAAGCGGCAATGTCCGCTTTCGGTGAAATCGACCTTTCACGCCATCAATGAAGCGAAGCAGATGGACAGCATTGAGCCCTGCTTAGGTCAGGAATTCCGCTTCGCCGATGCATCGCTTTATGACGTGAATTTTTACGAGGGCATTCGCGCCGCGATCATTGAGAAAGATCGCAACCCGCAATGGGTGCCCGCCACGCTCGACCAGGTGAGCGACCAAATGGTGTCAGCCATGTTCAAGCCGCTTGGGGAAAAAGAGCTGAGTTTAAAATAGCCGTTGGGACGGCTTGTCTTTGGGAGGACAACATGAAGATCGCATTTATCGGACTGGGCAATATGGGCGGCCCTATGGCCGCAAACCTATCCACCGCCGGGCACGAGGTGCTGGGCTTTGATTTGAACCAGGAGATTGCGCAAAAAGCGGCGGCCAAGGGCGTGCAGCTGGCCCATAGCGCCGAAGGCGCAGTGGAAGGCGCCGATGTAGTGATCTCCATGCTGCCCAATGGCAATATTGTGCTGAGCGTTTATAAGCAGCTTTTGGGGCTGGCCGATAAGGGCACGGTATTTTTGGATTGCTCCACCATTGATGTGAAAAGCGCCGAAGAAGCACATGCCTTGGCGAAAGAGGCGGGCATGTTGAGCCTTGATGCGCCGGTTTCCGGCGGCGTGGGCGGCGCGGAAGCAGGCACGCTGACCTTTATGGTGGGCGGCAGCGACGATGCCTATGGCAAGGCCAAGCCCTTGTTTGACATTATGGGGCAAAAGGCCGTGCATTGCGGCGCTGGCGGCGCCGGACAGGCGGCCAAAATCTGCAATAATATGCTGCTGGCGATTTCCATGATCGGCACGGCGGAAGCCTTTAATCTGGCGGACAAGCTCAACCTCGATAAATCTGCATTATTTGATGTCATTTCCACATCATCCGGCTCTTGCTGGAGCGTGAATACTTATTGTCCCGTACCGGGCGTTGGGCCGGAAAGCCCCGCTGACCGGGACTATAAGCCGGGTTTTGATGCCAGCCTGATGCTGAAAGATCTGAAATTGAGCCAGGACGCTGCTAGCCAAACGGATAGTGCCACCCCCCTTGGCGCGCACGCCACATCATTGTATGAAAAGTATGTCGAAAAACACGGCGTGGGGCACGATTTTTCCGGCATCATCAACGATTTGGATGCGCTTAACAAAGCTTAAGCGCACCCATTTCCAATTTTGATCGAGGTAAAGGATAGCGTGATGACCGATGTTATTTTGGTGGAACAGGTCGAGCGGGTGGTCAAAATCACCCTCAATCGCCCGGACGCGCTGAATGCGCTGAATCTGGATGTGATGGAGGCGGTGGCCACCGCGCTCGAAAAATATGACCGCGACCCAAGTGTAGGCTGCTTTGTGATCACCGGATCCGAAAAAGCATTTGCCGCCGGTGCGGACATCAAGGAAATGCAGGACAAGAGTGCAACCGACATGCTGAACGCAGACTGGTTTGCCGGGTGGGACCGGCTGTCGCGCATTCGCACGCCTATTTTGGCGGCGGTGAACGGCTATGCCCTTGGCGGTGGTTGTGAACTGGCGATGATGTGCGACGTGATTTATGCAGGCGACCGCGCCAAGTTCGGCCAACCGGAAATCAAGCTCGGGGTGATCCCCGGCATGGGCGGGTCGCAACGGCTGACCAAGGCCGTGGGCAAATATAAAGCCATGGACATGATTTTGACCGGCCGGATGATGGACGCCACGGAAGCAGAGCGCTGCAATTTGGCAGCACGGATATTTGACGCCGATAAGCTGGTGGATGAAGTGATGAACATTGCCAAAGAGATTGCTGGCTTCGGCAAACTCTCGGTGATGGCGGGCAAGGAAGCGGTGAACCGTGCGCTTGAGGGCGGCTTGACCGAAGGCATTTTGTTTGAACGCCGCAGCTTCCATGGCCTGTTTTCCAGCCACGACCAGAAAGAAGGCATGGCTGCCTTCAGCGAAAAACGCGACGCCAACTTCAAGGGTGAATAGATATGCATATTGATGATGAACTGACCGTTGTCGTATCCGGCGGCGCGTCTGGCCTGGGCGAAGGCGTGGCGCGGCACCTGGCGATTTTGGGCGCGCGGGTCGGTATTTTCGATCTGAATGAAGAAGATGGCCAACGGGTGGCCGACGAGATCGGCGGCGCCTTTGCCAAGGTGGATGTGTCGGATGCCGACAGTGTTGATCGCGGCTTTGAACATGTGCGCGGCCAATTGGGGCAAGAGCGGGTGATGGTGAACTGCGCCGGCATTGCGCCGGGCGCCAAAACCGTCGACCGAGAAGGCAACCCGCATGACGCGGGCCTGTTTGCCAAAACATTGGGCGTCAATCTAATCGGCAGCTTTAACTGCGCCTCACAATCTGCCGCAGGCATGGTGAAAATGGATGCGCTTTCAGGCGATGGCGAACGCGGGGTGATCATCAACACCGCCTCTGTGGCCGCCTATGAGGGCCAGATTGGCCAGATCGCCTATTCCGCCTCAAAGGGCGGTATTGTGGGCATGACCCTACCTATGGCGCGGGATTTGTCGCGCGACGGCGTGCGGGTTTTGTCGATTGCGCCGGGCATTTTTCTAACACCGATGATGCAAGGTTTTTCACAAGAGGTGCAAGATTCACTGGCGGAAAACACCCCCTTCCCCAAACGGTTGGGCCATCCGGAAGATTTTGCCAAATTGGTGGAACATATCATCATCAACAGCATGTTGAATGGCGAGACCATTCGGCTTGATGGCGCGGTGCGCTTGCAGCCGCGATAGGAGCATTTCATGACAGACCATATTGTGATTGTTGACGCAGCCCGGACCCCGATGGGCGGGCTGCAAGGTGATCTGGGTGCGGCGAGCGCGCCCGAATTGGGCGCAACGGCGATTAAAGCCGCGGTCGAACGCGCTGGGCTTTCGCCAGAAGATATTTCAGAAGTGCTGATGGGCAATGTGCTCAATGCGGGCATTGGCCAAGCACCTGCGCGGCAAGCTGCTTTGGGCGCCGGGCTTAAACTTGGCACCGCCTGCACCACCATTTCCAAGGTGTGCGGCTCGGGCATGAAGGCAGTGATGCTGGCCCATGATCAGCTGAAAGCGGACAATGGTGACATTGTTGTGGCTGGCGGCATGGAAAGCATGACCAACGCGCCTTATCTGCTGCCGAAAATGCGCAGCGGCGCCCGCATGGGCCACACCCAAGCCATTGACCATATGTTTTTTGATGGGCTGCAAAACGCCTATGACAAGCATGAATTGATGGGCGAATTTGCTGAAAATTGCGCGAGTAAATATAGCTTTAGCCGCGAACAACAAGATGAATTTGCCCTCGGGTCGCTGAACAAGGCACTTGCGGCGCAAGAGTCAGGCGCGTTTGACAAAGAAATTACCGCGGTAACGATCAAAGGCCGCAAGGGTGACATCGTTGTGGACAAAGACGAGCAACCCGGCAATGCCCGCCCGGACAAAATTCCACAATTGCGCCCGGCCTTTGCCAAGGATGGCACGGTGACTGCGGCCAACGCGTCCTCCATCTCTGATGGCGCGGCAGCGCTTGTGCTGATGCGCGAGAGTGACGCCAAGGCCAAGGGGCTGAAGATCCGTGCGCGGATCATCGGCCATCAAAGCCATGCGCATGAGCCAGGCTGGTTCACCACAGCGCCTGTGCCGGCGATGCAAAAACTGATCGACAAGATTGGCTGGGCTGTTAATGATGTTGATCTTTGGGAAATCAATGAGGCCTTCGCCGTTGTGACTCTGGCGGCGATACATGACCTCAAGATTGATGCGGACAAGGTGAATATTCACGGCGGCGCTTGTGCCCTTGGCCACCCAATTGGCGCTTCTGGCGCACGAATTTTGGTGACGCTCTTGCACGCGCTTGAACACACCTCTAAGAAACGCGGTGTTGCCTCGCTTTGTATCGGTGGGGGTGAAGCAACGGCCATGGCAATTGAGATTGCCGACTAACTTACGGAGAGCCAAAGATGAAAATTCTTGTACCCGTGAAACGGGTCGTTGATTACAACGTCAAGATCCGCGTGAAGGCGGATGGAACGGGCGTTGATCTCGCCAATGTGAAAATGAGCATGAACCCCTTTGACGAAATTGCCGTTGAAGAGGCGTTGAAGCTGAAAGAAGCCGGCAAGGCGGAAGAAGTGATCGTTGTGTCGATCGGCCCGGAAAAGGCGCAGGAAACCTTGCGCACAGGCTTGGCCATGGGCGCGGATCGCGGCATTTTGATCAAAACCGACGAGACGGTTGAGCCGCTTGATGTGGCCAAATTGCTGAAAGCCGTTGTGGACGAAGAGCAGCCAAAATTGGTAATTTTGGGCAAGCAGGCCATCGATGATGATGCCAACCAAACCGGCCAGATGCTGGGCGCGTTGCTCGGCTGGGGCCAGGGCACTTTTGCTTATGATGTTGAGCTGAGCGATGATGGCGTGGATGTGACCCGCGAAGTGGATGGCGGTTTGCAAACCGTATCGCTTTCTCTGCCCGCAATCATCACCACAGACTTGCGGCTGAATGAACCGCGCTATGCCTCTTTGCCGAACATTATGAAGGCGAAGAAAAAGCCTTTGGACACCAAAGAGCCGGGCGATTATGGCGTTGAGATCAAAAACCGTTTGACCGTTCTTGAAACCACGGAACCGCCAAAGCGCGCGGCGGGCATTAAAGTGGGTTCTGTTGCAGAGCTGGTTGATAAATTGAAGAACGAAGCGGGGGCAATCTAATGACGACACTTTTGATTGCTGAACATGACAATAAAGCCTTGAACGAAGCCACCTTGCGCGCCGCCAGCGCGGCAGCGCAACTGGGCGACGGGTTCGATGTGTTGGTGGCCGGTGAAGGCGCTGGTGATGTGGCGGCAGAAGCGGCGAAAATCGCCGGTGCGGGCAAAGTTTTGCACGCGGACAACGCTGCATTTGCCAACCAATTGGCCGAGCCTGTGGCCGATCTGATCGTCTCCTTGGCCGATGGCTATGATGCGATTGTGGCCCCGGCAACCTCCAACTGGAAAAACGCCCTGCCCCGCGTGGCAGCCTTACTTGATGTGATGCAGATTTCTGACATCACTGAAGTGGTGAGCGGCGACACATTTGTGCGCCCGATCTATGCGGGCAACGCGTTCCAGAAGGTACAGACCAGCGACGCCAAAAAGGTGATCACTGTACGCACCACAGCCTTCGAAGCGGCGGCCACTGATGGCAGTGCCAGCGTTGAAGCGGTGGACAATGCACCGGACAATGCCATCTCCAGCTTTAAGAGCGAGCAATTGGCTGGTGGTGATCGGGTGGACCTGGCCAGCGCCAAAGTTGTGGTCTCCGGCGGTCGGGCATTCGGCTCCAAGGAGAAGTTCAACGAGTTGCTTGAGCCCTTGGCCGACAAGCTGGGCGCCGCGCTTGGCGCGTCTCGCGCGGCGGTGGATGCGGGCTATGCCCCCAACGATTGGCAAGTGGGCCAAACCGGCAAGGTTGTGGCACCCAAGCTTTACATCGCCATCGGCATTTCCGGCGCGATCCAGCACTTGGCGGGCATGAAAGACAGCACCACCATTGTCGCGATCAACACTGACGAAGATGCACCAATCTTCTCCGTGGCTGACTATGGCCTGGTGGGCGATCTGTTCGAGCTGGTGCCTGAACTGACTTCGGCGCTTGACTAAGATGCGCTTGCCCACGCTCACCGATGCCAAGCTGGAATTGGATGCGGGCGTGGCCACGCTGACCTTTTGCCGTGAGGACGTTTTGAACGCCCTCACCGGCACCAACCTGATCGACGATATTATCAATGTGCTCGACTGGGCCGAGGCCAGCCCGGACGTCGGCTGTGTGATCCTCACCGGGACGGGCAAGGGCTTTTCCTCTGGCGGCAATGTGAAAGACATGCACGAGCGCACCGGCATGTTTTCTGGCGGGGTGGACGATATCGCGGCGGCCTATAAGGCCACCATTCAGCGCATTCCGATGAAATTTGCCGAACTCAGCGTCCCCGTGATCGCTGCGATCAATGGCGTGGCCGTGGGCGCGGGGTTTGACCTGACCGCCATGTGCGACATCCGCATCGCCGCCGACCATGCCCGCTTTGGCGAAAACTTCGTCAATATGGGGCTGATCCCCGGCGATGGCGGCGCTTACTTCTTGCAGCGTGTCGTCGGCTATCAACGCGCTGCGGAGCTGACCTTTACCGGACGGCTATTTGACGCACACGAAGCCAGAGAGATCGGCTTTTTGCTCGATGCGGTGCCAGCGGATCAATTGATGGACCGGGCCACCACCTTGGCGCAAGAAATAGCGGCAAAGCCGCATTATCAAGTGCGACAATCGAAATTGCTGATGCGCAAGGCGCAGCAGATGAACTTATCGGACTTTTTGGACCATACCGCCCTTGTGCAGGGCACCTGCCACCATTCAGACGCCCATAAGCAGGCGGTGGCGGCCTTTGTGAACAAGGGCAAATAGTCACATTCTTTGTTCAATCCTGTTGCCATTTTTGATTTGCGCGACAGAGTGTTTGCTCCAACCATTGGCCGAACTTTTTCATCGCCGGTTTGTTGCGCGAATTCTCGCGAAAGACGAGCCAGTATTTCTGATCAGTTTCAACGCGTCTTGCAAAAGGCGCAACCAGTTTTTCCGTTTCCAAGGCTTGGCCAGCAAGCGTTTCCCAAGCCATAAAAACGCCCTGGCCCGACATGGCCGCATCCAAACATATGGAACCATCCGCATAGGTTGGACCTCGCGCCAAAATGTCTGGCGTCAAATTGTAGCTGGCTAACCATTGTTTCCAACCAAACAGTTCTTGATTTATTCGAATAATGGGCATCTTGGAAAATTCAGCTGGCTGCTGGATTCTCTTTGCCACTTCCGGCGCACACACCGGAAAGACACGTTGGGTGAGAAGCTGCTTTACCCGCAGATTTGGCCAGGGCCCGACGCCCACCCGGATGCAGGCATCAACATCTTCACGATTGGGGTCGACATATTTCGCATCCGGCTCAATCTGCACATCAATGTCCGGATATAGCGCCTGAAATTCCGGCATATGCCAAACCAGCCATCGTGTGGCAAAGATTGGTGCCACACTCAATTTGATCTGGTTCGGGTTTTGCTGCGTGAATACAGCAGCGACATCATTCATGTCCGCAATTGATTTCGTGAGTTTGGGCATCCATTTGGCCAACTCATTATTCGGCTGCAACCCTTTTGGCGTTCGTACAAAAAGCTCCTGTCCAAATAGTTTTTCTATATTGCGGACCCGTTGGCTTAATGCGCCAGATGTAATCCCCAGCTCATTCGCCGCCGCCGCGAGAGAACCCAATCGCCCGATCGCCTCAATAGCCCGCAAGCCAGATAATGGAACATTGTTCAAACTTCTCATTTAGATAAACTAAACACGTGTGCTGGCAATTTCAATTTATTTGGCCGGGCTGAAATTTTATGCTCCTGCCATTATGAACATTTTCAGCAAGCTTAAATCCTTCCTTCTATGCGCCACACCGGTTGAACAGATCGATTGGACACACGATCCAATGTCACATCCGGACATCGTGGCCATGTCTGAACGGGAAAAGGGGGATTTGCCGCAAATAAAATACTGCGCCGAAAGCGACAGCACGTGCGAAACGAAATAGGCTTGAGAAAGCGACGTGACATCAGATAGGCTGATTTGGAGGCCGAACATTTATAAAAAAGAGCAGAGACCATATGACCTATTCCATCGTTGCCAAAGACAAAGAGACGGGCATGGTGGGGGTGATTGTGGCGAGCCGCTTTTTCGCCGCTGGGGCGATGGTGCCCTATATGGGCGCGGATTTTGCGATTGCGTCGCAGAGCTGGGTGAACCCGCTTTGGGGCACGGGGGGGCGGCAGATGCTGGCGCAGGGCGAAAGCGCGCAACATGTGCTCAATTGCATGGTGGCCAAGGATGAGGGCCATGCCACCCGCCAATGCCATATGCTCGATCAAAGCGGAAGCTCAGCCGCTTTTACCGGCGACGACTGCATCGATTTTGCCGGGCATGAGATTGGTGATGGTTTTTCGGTGGCGGGCAATATGTTGGCGGGGAAAGAGGTGGTGAGCGAGACCGCCCGCGCCTATCGCGACCATCTGCATTTGCCCTTTGCGGAACGCTTGATGACCGCCATGGAAGCCGGAGAAGTGGCGGGCGGCGACAAGCGCGGCAAGCAATCAGCCGGACTGGTGATCCATCGCGGCGAAGCCTATCCGTGGCTGGATATCCGCGCCGACGATCATGAAGACCCCCTGGCCGAGTTGCGCCGACTTTATGATGTGGCGCAGGAGACCTATTTGATCGTGGCCGACTATTTGCCGACGCAAGAACACTTTGGCGGGCGACCCGACGAGGCCGATCTAGAAGGCAAGATCGAAGCCAACAAGGCGCGGCGGGAACAGGATGGCAAAAAGAGCCAATCCCACGCTACGGGCACGGAGATGTGAAGCGGTCTTGTTGACGATGTCATTTGTTTAGACTGATAACACCCTATAGCATCCTGCCAATTCAACTCCATTGTTGTTTCCGGTAGCTGGGGGCAGAAAAGGGCCGTGCAATGTCAATCCGCATCAGGAAAGTTGACGAGGAGATTTTTTATGAAAGAGGAAACTGGAGTACCGCAGGCCTCAAAGGGATAGCAATACCGACATATCCGATAGTAATTGATTTTTCTGGGAAACAAATATTTTTGAAGCCCGGCAACGCCCGATCACCTGATCACAATTTCACCTTTCATACGGTGGCACATCGTTGCCCCCCAGGAGTATCACTTCACGATCAGCACAATGTAATCTGTGAGTTCGCCAATGCGCTATCTTGGACCAAGGAATTACCAATAGAAGTTGTTGATTTTACCGGCAGCGACTTGCCAACATCTGTGGGCAGCATATTTGAGACAACGTTAGGATTTAACGATGATTTCTTTATCGAGTATCTTCCGGAGCCAACAGAACGCAGCGTAAAACTTGCACTGGCGATCTACAGAGAAGGTCAATTGCTGAACATTCCTGCCTATCAATGCCTTTCATATTTTAGAATTCTGAATTTGGCGTATGGCCGGGGCGGTAAGCTTAAACAATGGATCAGGGACCACTATGAAAAGGTCCGAGAGTATTGGCCGCATCGGCTCCATGATTGGATGCCATTGAATTCGCCAACACCAAAGCAATCAATTGAAAACTATTTCATCTCTTCCAATAGGTGTGCTGTCGCGCACGCTAGTGACAAGGAACCTACAATTAACCCAAATGACTTGGATGACCTGCAACGAATGCGCCATGACTTGCCATTTGTGAAGGCAATGGCTGCATATACGATCGAACATACGTTTCTCGTACCCTCTACACAAACCATTTTCAGAAAGCGGCGTTCGCCGTAATTGGATTACCGGGGTATGTCCGGCAAAAACGTCGTGAACTTGAACAAGCTGATGACCTATTTCACCCAACTGGGTTTGCGCTTGTCAAAAAAAGCGCCAATGCCTTCTTGAGCGTCCGGGGTTTCCCAAGTGTCGGCCAGTTGGCGGATGGTGTCATCAATCAGCGCTTCATCAAGGCGGGGGCCGAGCTGGCGAGCGAGTTTTTTTGCGGCGGTGACCGCTTGGGGTGAGGTAGCGAAATAGGGTTTGATTTCAGCTTCCACGGCTTCATCCAGCATTTCAAACGGCACTGATTTAGCCACAAGGCCCAATTGTTGCGCCCGATCTGGTCCGAACAGGGCGGCAGAAAAAAAGACCTGACGGGCATTGCCCTCGCCCATGCGTGCCAGCACATAGGGGCTGATGGTGGCCGGGATTAGCCCAAGCTTGGTTTCCGTGAGGCCGAATTTGGCGTGGTCGGCAGCCACCACAATATCGCACACCGCCATCATGCCGACGCCGCCGCCAAAGGCATTGCCATTGACCTTGCCGATCAGCGGTTTTTCCAGCGTGTTCAGCGCAAACAGCATCATGGCCAGCTTCTTCGCTTCGGCCATGCGCGTGGCGCGATCCGCATCAAACTGCTCGCGCATCCAGTTGAGATCACCCCCAGCACAAAAGCTCTTGCCCGCGCCCGTCAACACCACCACGCGGATCGCTTCATCCTTATTGATCTCGGCGGTAGCGTCGGTGAGTTCAGCAATCATTTCCGCGCTCATAGCATTGTGTTTTTCGGCACGATTTAGCGTGAGCGTGGCGACGCCTCGGGCATCGGTTTCCAGAGAAATGGTGGTGTATTCGGGCATGGTCAATCCTCGCGGCAAGCGGGTTCAAGAATGGAAAATTGGAGATTGTCGCAATCTATTTCGGCCAAGGCGCCATAGGGCAGCACGCACATTGGATCGGTGTGGCCGAAATCCAATTGCGCCATGATCGGCAGGGAGGGCTGGGCAAATTCATCGCGCACCACCTCTTGGGTGGCGCGGTCATATTGGCGTAAGTCTTTTACGCCGCCGCCGGGCCGGCCGATCAAAATACCGTTCAACCTGTCGAAGATGCCCTGCACGCCCAGATTGCGCAAGATGCGTTTGATCGCATTAGGCGCGGGGGCTTCTTCAGAGGTTTCAATAAACAGGATGGCGTCATCAAACATGTCGCTGTCGGGCCAGATGCTGGTGCCGACCAACATCGGCAGCACATCGATACACCCGCCGACCAATCGCCCCTGCACTTTGCCGCTGCCTTGCAGGCAGGTGCGGCCCAAGGCGGGTTGTAGTTTTCTTTTCTGGCTTTGCAGTTCGGGCTTGGCCCAGTCGAGCATTTCGACGGTCCATTCCGCTGCGGCGGGCACCGCGCCAACAGGTTCGCTGGAAAACAGGCATTTGCGCACTGCCTGCTCCATATAGGGAAAGAGGCCGCCATTTTCGCCAAATCCGGCCATGATTGCCGGGCCATAGAAGCTGGACAGGCCGGCTGTCAGACACGCGAAATGCAAAATGGTTGTGTCGGAGTAACCCATAAAGATTTTTGGGTTGTCGGTGATCACGTTCAAGTCGAGATAGGGCAGCAATCGAATAGAATCATCGCCGCCAATGGCGGTGATGATCGCTTTGATCGACGGGTCCGCGAAGGCGACCATAATGTCTTCCGCCCGCGCCTTGGGGTTTTGCGCCACCCATGCTGCCAGTTTGGTGGCATGGGGCATGTCCACCACTTGCACATTAAAGGTCTCGGCCAACTGGCGCTTGCCCGCCTCATGTCGATGGGGAAACTGCCCCGCACCGCCCCAGGAGGGTGAGACCACCGCGACCTTATCGCCGGGAGCAAGTTTTAAAGGTCTTACGAGCTCAGCAAGATAAGCCATTTTATCCCTTCAAGCTTTGGGCAAATTGGCTGGCTTTGGCGAGTTTTTCAAGGTCGAGGCCAGTGGCGAAGCCTTTGCTGTGTAGGAGCGTGGCGACTTTTTCGGTGGCGACATTGCCTTTGGCGCCGGGGGCATAGGGGCAGCCGCCGAGGCCGCCGACGGCGGCATCGAAGGTGCGGAGGCCATAGCCGAGGCACACTTCGATATTGTCCAGCGCGCGGGCGTGAGTGTCGTGGAAGTGGCCGGCGAGGTTGGCGATCGGCACGACCTGTTGCACTGCTTGCAACATCAGGGATGTGGTTTCCGGCGTGGCAGCGCCGATGGTGTCGCCGAGGCTGATTTCATAGCAGCCCATATCGTAAAGCGCTTTGGCGACGCGGGCGGTGCTTTCGGGCGGCGTGGGGCCATCATAGGGACAATCGGTGACGCAGGAGACATAGCCGCGCACCGGGATATTATCGGCCTTGGCGGCGGCGAGCACGGGGGCGAAGCGCTCCAGGCTCTCATTAATGGAGCAATTAATGTTTTTCTGGCTGAACCCTTCCGAGGCAGAGGCGAAGATGGCGACCTCGTCGGCGCGGGCGGCTTTCGCGCCTTCATAGCCGCGCAGATTGGGCGTGAGCGCCGCATAGGCAATGGCCGGATTACGATTAATGCCCGCCAGCACCTCGGCCGCGTCGGCCATTTGCGGCACCCATTTGGGCGAGACAAAGCTGGTGACTTCGATTTTGTTGAAACCGCACGCGGACAGGAGATCGACCAGCTTGATCTTATTGGCGGTGTCGATCAGCTTCTTTTCATTTTGCAGCCCGTCGCGGGGGCCCATTTCAAACAGGGTGACCTTATCCATCTTCATGCTCCAGCGTGATCAGCATGGCGCCATCTTGCACCTGATCGCCCATATTGACCAACACCTCGGCAATCACGCCGTCGCGTGGCGCAGCGAGCGCGTGTTCCATTTTCATGGCCTCGATGGTGATCAGCTTGTCGCCCTTTTTCACCGCCTGCCCGGGTTTGGCTTTGAGGTCAACAATGGCCCCCGGCATGGGCGAAATCACATTGTCGCCGCTAGTGGCGTCTTCGGCCAGTTCCACTTCGACAATGTCAAACTGGTGGCGTTGTCCATCGGCAAACAGGGTGAGCTGATTGTGTGCCTGATGGATGCGCATTTTTTGCTGGTGGTCGCCGAAATTCAGCACCAATTTTTCGCCGTCCAGTTTGGCCGATTTCACCTCAACAGTTTGATCGTCGAACGCGACTTCATAGGCGCCCTCCAGAAGCTGGATACGGCCAATAATCTCGCGGTCGGCATGGTGCAAATGCAGGGGCAGGCTTTCGCCGGGCCATGCGCGATAGGCGGGCAGGCTCTGCCAGATATCCATGCTTGGTTTTTGCGCCAGATTGCTGGCCACGATGAACGCGGCAGCGATGGTTTCGGCGGGAAGCGCGACCGGTTCGATCAACGCGTCGAGATCGCGGTCAATCAGGCCGGTATCCACTTTGTCTCGAGCAAAATCCTGATGCTCGGTGAGGGCTTTCAAAAAGTCCCTATTGGTGACCAGCCCAACAATCTCGCTATTGCCCAGTGCTTTGTTGAGCTTTTGCAGCGCTTCGGCGCGGTCATTGGCGTGCACCGTGATTTTGGCGATCATCGGATCGTAGAAGGGCGAGATTTCATCGCCTGTGGCCACGCCGGAATCAATGCGGGCGGTTTGGTCATCCAGCGCCAAATGCTGCAAGGTGCCAGTGGCGGGCAGAAAGCCCTTGGGTACATCTTCCGCATAGAGCCGCGCTTCGAACGCCCATCCATTGATCGACAAATCATCCTGCGCCATGGGCAGATGTTCGCCGCTGGCGACGCGCAATTGCCACGCCACCAGATCTTGCCCGGTAATCAGTTCGGTGACCGGATGTTCCACCTGCAGGCGGGTGTTCATTTCCATAAAATAGAAGCCGTTCGGGTTGAGCCCATTGGCGGCGTCGACGATAAATTCCACCGTGCCAGCGCCGGAATAGTTGATCGCTTTCGCGGCCTTGACCGCCGCCTCGCCCATGGCGTTGCGCATCGCCTCCGTCATGCCCGGCGCGGGGGCTTCTTCGATCACTTTTTGGTGGCGGCGTTGCAGCGAGCAATCGCGCTCGAACAGGTGCACGGCGTTGCCATGATCATCGCCAAAGACCTGAATCTCGATATGGCGCGGGGTGGTGATGTATTTTTCGATCAGCACCCGCGGATCGCCAAAGCTGGATTGGCCTTCGCGCATAGCGCCTTCCAACGCTGACTTGAACTCTTTCGGGTCATCAACCCGCCGCATCCCCTTGCCGCCGCCGCCCGCGCGGGCTTTGATCAGCACCGGATAACCAATCTTTTCGGCTTCTGCCGCGAGGAAATCTGCGTCCTGATTGTCGCCATGATAGCCCGGCACCACGGGCACGCCTGCTTCTTCCATCAAGGCTTTGGCCGCATCCTTAAGGCCCATTTTGCGGATCGCATCGGCAGAGGGGCCGATAAAGCGGATATTTTTGGCTTCCAGTGCTTCCACAAAGTCAGGATTTTCCGAGAGGAACCCATAGCCCGGATGCACCGCTTCTGCGCCAGTACGCTTAACGATCTCAATGATCTTGTCGGCCTTCAAATAGCTTTCCGCCACGGGGCTGGGGCCAATATGATAGGCCTCGTCGGCCATCTGCACATGCTGAGCATTCGCGTCTGCATCGGAGTAAATGGCGACACATTGGATGCCCATTTGCTGCGCTGTGCGCATGACGCGGCAAGCAATTTCACCCCGGTTGGCAATCAGAATTTTCTTAAACATGCGCAACTCCTACATTCTGAAGAGGCCGAATTGCGTGTCCGCAATTGGGGCGTTGAGGGCAGCACTGAGCGAGAGCGCCAGATGATCGCGGGTGCGGCCGGGGTGGATGATGCCATCGTCCCAAAGGCGGGCGGATGCGTAGAGTGGGTGGGACTGCTCTTCGAATTGATCGATGATCGGTTGTTTGAATTGTTGCTCTTCTTCCGCTGACCAGTCGACGCCTTTGCGCTCCAATCCGTCGCGGCGGACGGTGGCGAGAACGCCTGCGGCCTGTTCGCCGCCCATCACCGAGATGCGGGAGTTGGGCCAGGTCCACAAGAAGCGCGGCTGATAGGCGCGGCCGCACATGCCATAATTGCCTGCGCCGAAGGAGCCGCCGACCAGCACGGTGATTTTCGGCACCGAGGTGGTGGCCACGGCGGTGACCAGCTTGGCGCCATTTTTGGCAATGCCTTCATTTTCATATTTGCGACCGACCATAAAGCCGGTGATGTTTTGCAAAAAGACCAACAGAATTTTGCGCTGAGAGCACAGCTCCACAAAGTGTGCGCCTTTGACGGCGCTTTCAGAAAACAGCACGCCATTATTGGCGATGATGCCCACGGGCATGCCGTGAATATGGGCAAAGCCGCAGACCAGCGTGGTGCCATAGCGGGCCTTAAATTCTTCAAAGCGCGAGCCATCCACTACGCGAGCGATCACTTCGCGAATATCGTATGGGGTTTTCAAATCGCCGGGCACCACACCGATGATCTCGTTGGGATCATAAAGCGGGTCTTCGGGCGATTGGGTGAGTAGGCTTGACGGTTTTTGCCGATTGAGATTGGCCACGGCTTCGCGGGCCAGTTGCAGGGCATGTTCGTCATTTTCGGCCAAATGATCGGCCACACCGGACAGGCGCGTATGCACATCGCCACCGCCCAAATCTTCCGCCGTGACCACTTCGCCAGTGGCAGCTTTCACCAAGGGCGGGCCGGCCAAAAAGATAGTGCCTTGGTTTTTCACAATGATGGTTTCGTCCGACATGGCGGGCACATAAGCACCGCCTGCGGTGCAGGACCCCATCACCACCGCGATCTGCGCGATACCTTTAGCGGACATGTTGGCCTGATTGTAGAAAATCCGGCCAAAATGATCTCTGTCGGCAAAGACTTCGTCTTGGTTCGGCAGGTTGGCGCCGCCACTATCCACCAGATAAACGCAGGGCAGATGGTTTTCGAGGGCGATTTCTTGCGCCCGCAAATGTTTTTTGACGGTCATGGGATAATAAGTGCCGCCCTTAACAGTAGCATCGTTACACACCACCATCACCTCCTGCCCGGCCACGCGGCCAATGCCAGTGATCAGGCCCGCGCCGGGGGCGTCTCCATTATAAAGGCCATGGGCAGCCGTGACGCCGACTTCAAGAAAGGGCGAACCGGGATCGAGCAATTTGGCCACCCGATCACGCGGCAGCAATTTGCCGCGCGACACATGACGTTCGCGCGATTTTTCGCCACCGCCCTGCCGGGCGATTTCAACCGCTTCTTCGATTTGCGCCATCTGGTCCAGCAGCGCTTTTTGATTGGTTTTAAAGCTCTCTGACGCGGTGGAGATTTGGGATTTAATGATCATTCGCGATATCCAGGATTTTGATGATCAAAGCACGTGCCCGCTTGCAGCGCTTTGCGATCATTGCCGTAATTTGGGATGCCGCCCGCGTCTTTGAGCATGCGGGCCATATGCATCAGATTCCAAGTCATGATGGTGGTGTTGCGTTGGGTGAAATCATTGTCGAACCCGACCTGTCCGCCATCCTCTTTTTCGTCGCCATAGGAGGGGCCAGGGCCGATCTCGCCAATCCAGCCGCAATCGGCCTGGGGCGGAATGGTCAGCCCCAGATGCTGCAGCGCATAAAGAATGGTCATGGAAGAATGCTTCACGCCATCTTCATTGCCGGTGATCACGGCGCCACCCACCTTATTGTAATAGATGGATTGGTTTTTCGCATTGAGCTCACCGGACATGGCATAGAGCCGTTCGATGATCACCCGACATAGCGAGCTTTCTTCGCCCAGCCAGATGGGGGTGCCGATCACCAGAATGTCGGCATCAAGCACTTTGGGCCATAATTGCGGCCAATCATCCCGGTCCGCGCCATGTTCGGTCATGTCCGGGTAAACACCAAAGGCAATGTGATGGGCGGCGGCGTGGATGAACTCCACCTCAATGCCATGCTTGCGCATAATGTCTGCTGACGCCTGCATCAACAAAGCAGTATGACTCTCACCTTCTGAATGCTTCAGAGACGTGTTGATATAGACCGCTTTGAGGTCATCAAAGCGGCTGTTTAATGCTGGTGTTTCGGTCTGATCGGCCATGATTTTCTCCTTCTCCTTTCAAAGAAGAACGATGGGGCGCTATTTTGTTTCCACAAACATTTCGCGGCCGATCAGCATGCGGCGAATTTCGCTGGTGCCCGCGCCGATTTCATATAGCTTCGCGTCGCGCAGCAAGCGGCCTGTTGGATATTCGTTGATATAGCCATTGCCGCCCAAAAGCTGGATGCCATCCAAAGCGCATTGGGTTGCTTTTTCCGCCGAATAGAGAATACAGCCCGCTGCATCTTTGCGGGTGGTTTCGCCGCGATCGCATGCTTGCGCCACGGCATAAACATAGGCGCGGCTGGCGTTCATGGTGGAATAAATATCGGCCAATTTGCCCTGTACCAATTGGAACTCGCCAATGGCCTGGTTGAATTGCTTGCGCTCATGCACATAAGGCACGGCCACATCAAGCACGGCATGCATGATGCCCACAGGACCTGCGGCCAGCACCACGCGCTCATAATCCAACCCGGACATCAGAACGCGCACGCCTTTGTTCAAGTCGCCCAGAATATTTTCTTCCGGCACAAAGCAATCTTTGAACACCAGCTCACAGGTGTTGGAGCCACGCATGCCCAACTTGTCGAGCTTTTGCGCGGTGGAAAATCCGTCCATGCCTTTTTCGATGATAAAGGCGGTGATGCCTTTGGAATTGGCTTCGGGATCGGTTTTGGCATAAACCACCAGCGTATCCGCATCGGGGCCGTTGGTGATCCACATCTTGTTGCCGGTGAGGCTATAGCCGCCGTCAACCTTTTTGGCGCGCAATTGCATGGACACCACGTCTGACCCGGCGCCGGGTTCGGACATGGCCAAGGCCCCCACATGATCGCCAGAGATCAGCTTGGGCAGATATTTCTCTTTTTGCGCCTGGGTGCCATTGCGATAAATCTGGTTGACGCAGAGATTGGAGTGCGCGCCATAAGACAAGCCGACAGAGGCCGAGGCGCGGCTGATTTCTTCCACGATTACACAGTGGGCCAGATAGCCCATTTCCGCTCCGCCAAACTCTTCTGACACGGTGACGCCCAACAGGCCCAGATCGCCAAATTCTTTCCAAAGCTCGTTGGGAAACTCATTGGTTTCGTCGATCTTTGCCGCCATGGGCGCAATGCGATCTTGCGCGAAGCGGTGCACCATTTCGCGCAAGGCTTCAATATCTTCCCCAAGGGCGAAATTCATACCGGTTGTGAACATTTCAGTGTCCTCCACTTAAGGTGATGCCCACAGATTGGCACACCAATTGAACGTAAATATCTTCGATTTTTTGTTGGCTCAGCCGCCCCTGCTCGCGATACCAGGTGGTCACCCCGGTGAGCTGGGCGAGAATGGCCATGGCGGCGACATGGGTGTCGGCCAGATTGAACTGGCCCGCCATTTGCCCGGCGGCGAGAATGTTTTTCGGGATCGCCTCATATTGGCGGCGAAGAGCTTCAATTTTCTTGAAATTGTCCGGCTCAAGATTGCGCAATTCCATATAGGAGATGAACACCTGGTCGGGCCGTTTCAGGTGATATTGGATATGGAAGCGGACAAAGGTTTCGAGCTGCTGCGCCGGGTCTTTCGGCAGCTCCATGTCGCCCCACGCATCCAACAGCGCCTGCATATGATCGGCCAGCAAATTGGTGAGCAGCGCCTGCTTATTGGGGCAATGATTATAAAGCGCGCCCGCCTGCACCCCGACTTCCAAGGCAATCTCGCGCATGGACACGGCGGCATAACCCTTCTTCGCAAAGAGCTTCAGCGCCACTTCATCAATGCGCTTTGCGGTTTCTTCACCTTTAGAGCCGTGCGTGCGCGCCACTTTCACCTCTAATAATTAAATGAACGTTTGTTTATTTAACATGGGATGGGGCGGGTGGCAATAGGGATGAAGGGTTGTTGGATGTTAAAGAGGCCCGCGCTTTTGAGAAGGACTGACCTGGCCTTTCGGTGGGGCCACTTGACTGCAGACCAATTACAACACTTAATTAGATTTTGGTTTAAACGAAGTAGGTATTTTATGGAATTGGCACAAAATGATATTCGGCAAGGTAGCTTTCAAAAATTGCAATGCGAATACTCAATCCCTGAAGCACTGGGATTTGCAATCCTTTGGCTTATTTTAAGTGTGATTACATTGGGAATTGGCAGCTTTTTTGCAATTTATTATTTTTACAAGACCATTTTAAACAAGACCTACGTCGTCGACGTTGACGGCCACAGAATCGGAAAACTCACGTGTGACCTGAATTTAGCAGAAGTAATCGGACATATTCTCATTTGGATTTTGCTTACAATAATAACACTAGGTATTGGCTTGATTTTTTACGCTTTCCGAACATTCCGAATGGTAATAAACCGTACTGAGATTACATCACTGCGCTAGGTGTATTTTGACTCCCCTAGCAAGCACTATCGCCTGATAAGGGAGAGTTAGAATGAAAATCGCTATTGGCACCGATCACGCGGGATATCGCTATAAAGAGAAGATCAAATCCTTTTTGACCGCAGCTGGGCATGAGGTACAGGATTTTGGCACCTTTAGCGATGAGTCTTGTGATTATCCGGACTTTATCTTCCCGGTCGCCAAGGCGGTGGCTGCGGGGGAATTTGAGCGCGGGATCGTGTTGGGCGGATCGGGCAATGGCGAGGCCATTGCCGCCAACAAGATCAAAGGCATTCGCTGCGCCGTGTGCTGGAATACGCTTTCAGCCGAAATGGCGCGACGACACAATGATGCCAATGTGCTCTCGCTGGGGAACGCATGATCTATGAAGATCAGCTTGAAGCGATTGTGCGCATATGGCTGGAGACGCCTTTTGACGGTGGTCGCCACGCACGGCGGGTCGACAAGATTGAGGCCCAGAGCTAGGGCAAAGACTGCCCTATAGCAAAACCATATTCTGCGCCTTTGAGATCGCAGGAAAGAGCAACATCACATGGACCATCACGAAGAAAAATAGTGCGGCAAAAAAGCGAGTCATAAATGGCTCCGAAACATCACTTAAAAAAATATGTTAAGTCTTATGCCGGAATTCGCAGTGATTTACAAATAAAAAGGCCGCCCGACGAGGGCGGCCTTTTGTAATTGTCCATGCGCAAGGACTATTCGAGCGTTGAATTGAGATCAACGAAGTTCAATAGTTTGGTTGGATCAGACTGCAACATCATCATCTGTGGCATGCCAACACCTGTGGCGGCTTTTGCTGTCAGATTAATGTTGATCTTCTTGTTGCCGCCCAAAAAGCCTGCAACATCCTCGCCCAGTTGGACCGCTGAATCTGCGCCACCAAGCATACCCACAATCATGCCTTGCGACATGGCGGTGATTTGGTTGGTAAAGGCTTCAACTGGTGCGCCCTGCTCGGCGGCAGCTTGAGCCAGGGCAAGTTTCACCAATCCTTCATCGTCGATCATCACATTCAGATCGGTCACAGCAAGGGACATGGCTGACATCATGGCCATTTGAGGATCATTCGCAAACAATGCCTCAGTGGCCCCCGTAATGGTGCCCTTGATCTCGGCAGTGCCCATATCTTTGATGGCCGCAGTCAAAGTATTTACATTGATCGCCTGGGCTTCAGCATCCCACTCCAAATCGGCAACAAAGCCCATATTGATCTGGTCATAACCTTCATCAATGAGCATTTGCACCCCTTCTTCATCGCTGTTGGCTGGCAGATCAGCCTGGATGGCTTTTGCCTCGATGCGAATGTCGGCGGGGATGCCGTTTTGATATTGTGCCAAGGTGACATCAAACAGATCAATCGAGCCTTTGATGCGTTGTTCTTCGTCATCTTCATTTGGCACATCAAATGCCATGCCGCTGAAGGAGAAGCCTTTAATTGAGGGGATCAGGCCCCGCATATTGGCTTCAAACCACTCTTCGGTATAGTCAGATGCTTCGCCCAGTTTTTCGAAAGTCGGGCCGAAATCAATTTCTTTGAAAGTGAAATTCTCGATTGAGAATGATCCTGCATCGTCACCTTCGACAACAACATCAATATTGCTCACGCTGAATTCTGGGTAAACGCCATTGCCAAAAGACCCGACGGAGATTTCGCCGGTCGACATGGTGAAGGATTGTTCATCATCCTGCCCCTCACACGCGATGCCATCCATGACTGTGGCGCCCGATTCAAAGCCATAAAGCAGCTGGGCATAGAAATTGATGATGTTGCTGATTTGGGCTTGGGTTGGCTTGCTGTCTTCAGCGGCCTCCAAATCTTCAATCATGCTGGACAATTTGGCCATGTCCATTGCGGATGGCTTCGCCCGGAATGTGCCGGACTTTGCTGCGCCAAAGGTGCACGAAAACACTTCGGATGAAATGCCGCCGCCCGCAAGGCTATAGCTTGAATAGATGGTTTCAAATTCGTCGCTTTTCTCAACGTCTATCATACCGTAGGCGCCGAGCAATGCGTGCACGTTCAATTCCAGAATTTCGCCTGCACCATAGGTGAGTTCGATTTGCTCAACTGGACTTTCATCCATGCCGTCGCCTTCGAACATGCCCAGCATCTCACCAATGGATGCGCGTGCGGCAACGCCGTCTTTGACATTTTCCAAGACAATCTCTTTAAACACCATTTCGTTGGTGCTGGTTTGGTCCTCTACGGTGATTTCATAAGAAAAGCGCAGCTCTGGAATGCGCACACGGTCCGCATTGAGATTGGCCAATTGTTCGGCGTTTTCCGCCAGCTTGCCCGTGAGGATCTCACGCAGCGTGACCTCATCAATATTGGCGTTGGTCAGGTCGATTGCGCCCACTTCCACTTTATGGGTGATGCTCGATATAGTTGTCGACATTTCCGTATCGGTCGCGCTGTCTTGCGCGATCACTGGCGTGGCCGCGCCAATCGATATGGCGGCGACTGAAGCGACGAGCATTGATTTTAGCGGTTTCCGACCGCGGACGAAAAATTGCGGCATGATGTAGTCTCCCTTAAGGCGCAGCGAAAAATTTTTCTGTTTTTTGTTTAGCAAACAATTATGACGCCAGATTAGCAAGTGATCGGGCAGTAATTTGTCCATACACCGACTGATATGGTTCTCAATTCTTAAACGTCAACTTATTATATCCTAAGCTGTTTTCACGCCTGATGCCAAGTCACCCAGCGACCGTGGGCATCTATGCGCGCCAATTCAACCATGTCACCGCCAGGCCAAACTTGTTGTGTGATCGCAAAACCGGGCGCTTTATTGTCTGCCTCGATCTGAAGCCAAACCAATTGCATATTGGGGTTGGCTGTTCGCCCCTTTTCGACCAGCAACGCGCGAATCTCATTTTGGGCCTCGGTGGGGAAATATTGAAAGGCCACGGTGTTATAAACCACATGCAAATGGCCCGGCGTCATTGAGGCGAGTTGATGTTTGAGCCATGTCGCGGCATCTCGCTTATCAACCTTCACCCCCAAATGTGTTGCCAATTCTATCGCGTGCTCTGTTCGCTCAACGCGCTCCATCTGATCTGGCCAGATATAAGACATCAGCCGCTCTTTGCCATCGCGTGTGGACACATCAAGTGGGTTCAGGTCGCACCCCGCGCGATGGACTATATCGATATTCGCATGTGGAGGCGTGGGGCCCTGCCAGTCTGGCTGCAAGGTGAAGGGTGCGCTTTGGGGACCATAATGCTCGTCAGCAAACTGGTAGGCAAACTGATCCAAAACGAGATTCAGCCCCGCGCTCGCGCCCATTTCATATAGCTTGATGGGCCGATCAAAGGCGGCGGACAAATGCAGCAAAGCGGGCATCAGCCCATTGGCGCGGCGCACTTCGTTGGTTTGCGGGGCAAATTCAAGCTGCGTCAAAATTTGCTCTTCAAACTCTACCACTGCGCGATCAAGCACCTGCCAAAACGCGGCATCCAGCTTTTTGGCATGATGGGGCGGATAAAGCGCGGTCAATGCGGGCGCTTGGCCAGAACGGGCCAAACTGTTGAGTGCACCGCACATGCGCAACGGCACTGAATGGGTGCGGTAGGTCACATCGCCCGGCCAGTTGGCGAGCTTTTCTTCTATCTTCGCCGCAGAGAAATGGTGTTTCGCCATCAGCGTGCAAAGCTGCGCTGTGAAAGGAGAGCCGAGCGCGGCACATGCCTCTGCCTGCATCTCACACGCTTGATTGAATTTTGCGTGACGGGCCAAAATTTGCGAATTGTTCATGTGCCATCTCCTTTGCTTGATGCGCGGAGCATGGCGGAAAACAGCAAAAGATCAATTTGATGACAGCGTATTTATACTAGTACCCGGCCGAATATTCGGCAATATATGCATATAGCATGGTATTTATACGCAATTATTAGACGCCCAGCACCCTCTTATCTTCAATCACCTTGCCATCATTGGGCAGGCTATCCGGCGCAACCACCTGAATATCGGCCCGCAGTCGCGTTTCGGCGCGCATGGTTTGTGCGATGTCGTCCAGCAAGCCAGGTGCGACGTTCGCGATTTCGCAAAGCAAGGACATTTGATCCTTGCCATCGGTTTCTGTCACTTCAAGCCGAGCACGGCCAATCTCAGGATAGGTTTTGACCACACGCGCAATTTGTTGCGGATGCACAAACATGCCGCGCACTTTTGTGGTTTGATCTGCGCGGCCCAACCAGCCCTTCAGCCGCCCATTGGTGCGGCCACAATCAGCTTGACCAGGCAGTGTTGCGGACAAATCGCCCGTCGCAAAGCGGATCAGCGGATAAGTTGGATCAAATGTGGTGACCACCACTTCGCCCACCTCGCCATCATTGACTGGATCGCCGGTACCCGGACGCACAATCTCGACAAGGCAATCCTCGGCCATCACCATGCCGTCGCCCTCAGTTTCATAAGCGATCAGCCCCAATTCAGCGGTGCCGTAGCATTGGCGCACAGCGATGTTTTCACCTTCATAGAACTCACGCATGGCCGGAAACAACGGACCACCAGACACCAACGCATGGCGCACACAGCTGATATCTTTGCCCAAGCCTTTTGCTTTTTCCAAAATGATTTGCAAAAAGTCTGGCGTGCCAACATAGCCGGAAATCTGGAAATGATTGAACGCATCGACCAGCGTTTCCGTGTTGCCCACGCCTGCAGGGAAAACCGTTGCGCCCAATTTGGCGGCCGCCTCGTCAAACATAAAGCCGGCCGGGGTGAGGTGATAGGAAAAGCAATTGGCGATCAGGTCACCCTTGCGCATTCCAGCGGCATAAAGGGCAGATGCCATGCGCCATGGATCGGGCACATCAGCTTGCGGTTCAACAATTGGCCCAGGCGAAAAGAAGACGCGCTTGATCCGACCTTGGTCGGTGGCGATGCCACCGAATAAATCATCCCCCGCTTGCAACGTCACCAGATCGTTTTTACGCAGGATGGGCAGACGCGCCAAATCCTCACGCGACTGGATGTTTTCCGGGTCAATATCGGCCAGCGCGTTCTGCCAATAGGGCGACGAAGATTTGGCGTGCCCCAATTGCTTGCGCAGCTTGGCCATCAACCCAGTTTGCCGGAACAGCGGATCTTGGATTTCAGCCTTGTCAAAAAAAGTGGTTGTTGCTTGGTTTTCCACGCGCGCACCCATTATAACCAACGCTTGCGGCGTTTGTAGCTTTTGATGTCTTTGAACGAACGGCGTTCGCCGCCGCCGCCCAGATAGAATTCTTTTACGTCCTCATTGTCCATCAGCTCTTGCGCCGAGCCATCGAGCACGATTTTGCCGTTTTCCATAATGTAGCCTTCGTCGGCCACGTGCAGCGCCATATTGGCGTTTTGCTCCACCAGCAAAATGGAGATGCCCAATTCGCGATTGAGCCGTTTGATGATGCCGAAGACCTCTTTCACCAATAGGGGCGAAAGGCCCATGGAAGGTTCATCCATTAAAATCAGTTTTGGTTTGGCCATCATGGCCCGGCCAATGGCCAACATCTGCTGTTCGCCGCCGGACAAATAGCCTGCCAAGCCCGTGCGCTCTTTCAAGCGCGGGAAGAAGCGGAACACTTCTTCAATCTCTTCTTTCAATTTGGCTTTGGGGCGCGAATAGGCACCCAAGCGCAAATTCTCAATCACGGTCATATCTTGCAAAATGCCGCGACCTTCCATCACCAAAAATACGCCTTTGCGCACCAGCGCTTCGGGGCCGATTTCGGTAATGTCCTCGCCTTCATATTGAATGGAACCGCGTGTGACTTCCCCATCTTCAGAGGCCAACAAATTGGTGATGGCTTTTAAGGTGGTGGATTTGCCGGCCCCATTGGTGCCCAACAGGGCGGTAATTTTACCCCGTTGGACATTGAGGTTGAGGCCGCGCAGCACGAGGATCACCTCGTTAAACACCACCTCAATATTATTGACGGAAAGGATGGTATCAGTTGCCATCGCTTCACCGGTTGCGGCTATTTGTGGTTTCATTTTTACGCCTCCTTTCCGTCAATCAGCTTCTTACAGGCCCAACCAGTCGTCACGACGTGGCAATGTGGTTTCATCGATACGCTCGATTTTCACTTCACCATCTTCGTAAGACCCTTGGTTGATCGCCACGGTCATCAGGCCGCGGTGGTCTTTATCTGTCCAAGTTGAAGGCAAGCACACGCCCTCAAGGCCTTCAGGCACCCAATCTTGCTTGGCGTACATGCCCTTTTTGATGTTCTCGCCGGTGATGCCGCCATTGGCTTTCGCCCATTTCATGGCGTCCATCATGTAGTAAGCCGAGCAAATGCCACGGATATAGTGGTGGGTTGGCTTGCCGCCGTCAGAAAACTCACCTGACTCAGCGATTTCGGTGACCAAATCCATGCCCGGTACGTCTTGACCGTAAAATGGTGTTGATGATGGGAAGATCATGTTCTCTGCCTGTGAGGCTTCGATGGTCACATAGTCACCAGCCCACACATTGCCCATATAGTTGGCTTCAACGCCTACGGTGCCGCATGATTTAAGCAGGGCCACAACAGAACCGCCCAAATTGGCGAGGTAGACATATTGTGCGCCGCTTTCCTTGATGGTCAGACACTGGGCTTTAAAATCACCCGGCGCCATTGGCACCACAACGGGCTCAGCTACGGTCATGCCAAGCTCTTCAGCGTAAGACTTACACGCTTCTTTTGGCGCATTTGGATAGGGGTGGTTGTCGCCCGCGTGCAAGAAGGTTGGGTTTTCAATGCCCTTAGATTCCGCATCGGTTGCCGCCCACTGTGCTAATGCCCGGCAAGTATCAGAATAAGATGGGCCATAGAAGAAGTTATATGGCGCAGGCTTTTTCGTCGCTGGGTTTGACCCTTGTGGATCGGTTAGGTGCGCAGAATAAGATGCGGAATATACCGGGATTTTATCTTTCGCCACAAAGGAAATCAGCGCCTCTGTATCGGCAGTGCCCCAGCCCTGCATGGCGACCATGCCACGACCAGCCCATGCTTTATAAGCGGCCAATGCTTCTGGCACTTTGTAAGCATAATCCACTTGGGTGAGTTCGATTTGCGTGCCGTCAATGCCGCCATTGGCGTTCACATATTGAATGGCATCATAAACACCAGGGCCATAGGCTTTACCCACAAAGGCAGTTGGGCCCGTATAGTCAACCAAATGGCCAACAAAGACGCTATCTTGCGCCATTGCGGCAGAACTCATCAGCATGGATGCTGACAGAGCCAGTAATGTCAATTTATTGCGTTTCACTTTTGTCTCCTCTTTACCCTCGGCAATATTGTTTTTGTTGGCGCTTCATAGCCGGGGATGAACGCCTTTTGATCTACCTTCGCGCTATCGCGAGAAGGGGAAGAGTTTCCAACTGGCGCGGATTTGCTGCCAGCGGTGGATGAGCCCTTCTGGCTCAAAAATCAAAAACAGGATGATGGCGGCACCGATGGACATTTGCTTCACATAGGATTTGCCGCTTTCCATGGCCGGAAAGACATAGGCTGCCATTGTGGTGAGGCTTTCCATCACTTGTGGCAGCAGCAAAATGAACGCCGCGCCCAGAATGGCCCCATAGACCGACCCCAGACCACCAATAATGATCATGGCCAAGAATTGGATCGACAACAGAATGGTGAAACCTTCCACCGACACATATTCGAGATAGTGACCGAACAAGGCGCCAGCCAAGCCCGCAAAGAATGATGAGATGCCGAATGATAGAATACGATATTTGGTGAGATTGACGCCCATCACTTCGGCGCTCAAATAGTGATCGCGCACCGCCACAAAGGCCCGGCCATCACGAGAGCGCAGCAGATTGGTCACGGCCACCGCTGTCACCACCAACCAGAACATCACCAGATAAAAATAACGCAGATCACTATCAAAGGCGAAGCCGAAAATACTGGGCCGCTCGGCGAGTGCGCCGTAAACACCGCCGGAAAACCAGTCTGCCCGCGAGAAAAAGTCGGTCAGGATAAACTGGGACGCCAGCGTGGCAATGGCCAAATAAAGGCCCTTAATGCGCGCGGCCGGCACGCCGAAAATCATCCCCACGGCTGTGGTCAAAACGGCGGCGGCAGGCATGGCGATAAGCACCGGCACCCCGAAAGAGTTGGCCAACCAAGCGCTGGCAAAAGCGCCGAAGCCGAAGAACGCAGCGTGCCCCAAAGATATCTGGCCAGTGGTGCCGACCAGAATATTCAAGCCAATGGCAGCGATGGCATAGATGCCGATCAGGATCAGCTGGGTGAGCCAATAGTTGCCGATAAATGGCGCGGCCACAATTACCACCGCCAGCAACACCAGAGCGGAGCGCGTTTCGAAGTGGGTTTTGAACAGGCGATTATCGTCCTTATAGGTGGTGCGGAAATCGCCAGCAGGTCGCGGATTAGGTACGTATGACATAATTGTTTTCCTTTAGATCCGCTCGATGTCTTTGGTGCCGAACAGGCCATAGGGTTTGATCATCAAGATGATGATCAGCACATAGAATGGCGCGATCGTGTAGAGGTTGCCGAGGTGTAGATATTGCCCATCGGCAAATTCGGCGAGGTTTTCCAAAACCCCCACAATGATGCCGCCCACAACAGCCCCAACAATGGAATCAAGGCCGCCCAGGATCACTGCCGGGAACACTTTAATCCCAACAAAGGCAAGCGAGTTGGACACTGAGTTCACAATGCCAATCACAATGCCCGCCACGCCGGACACCATGGCTGAGATGGCCCATGCCATGGCAAATGTTTGCTTGACCGAAATGCCCAAGCTTTGGGCGATTTGCTGATCAAACGCGGTGGCGCGCATGGCCAGACCGTGCCGGGTGAAGCGGAAGAACCAAAAGAAGACGGCCATAATCACAACCGACAAGACAAGGGAGAGTAAGTAGGCCACTTCCACATTCAACCCGGCAATATTGATCACATCGGTGGTGCCGAACACATCCGGGAACCGTTTTGCATCATTGCCGAAAATCCAGTTCATCAGCGCCTGCATAAAGATCGACAGACCGATCGTGACCATAATCACGGAGATGATGGGTTCACCAATTAAGGGCCTTAAGATCACCGTTTGCACAATGATACCGAACGCCACCATGAAAATCAGGGTGAAGATGAAGGCCAAAAAGAATGGCAATTGCATATTGGTGACCAGTGCTAAGCACACCCATGCGCCGAGCACGAGAAATTCGCCCTGAGCAAAGTTCACCACTTGGGTGGATTTGTAGATCAGCACAAAGCACATGGCGACAACGCCATAAAGCATGCCCACGATGAGGCCATTGATCAAAAGCTGGAAGAAGAGTTCCCATTTCATGAGGCAAGGCTCCTTTGTTCAGCCGCTTTCGGGGCTTGGCTTAGATTTTCCACCTTGAGTGAGGTTTTGATGCGCTGCTTGGTGCCATCCTGGAAGGAAATCACCGTGTCGATATCGACGCGCTCATCGTCGGAATAAAGCTTACCGATAATGTCGGCATATTTTTCGGCGATCACGCTGCGCCGCACCTTTTTGGTCCGGGTCAGTTCGCCGTCATCCGCATCGAGTTCTTTATAGAGCAGCACGAATTTTTGGATGCGCTGGGCTTCGGGCAATGTCTCATTCACCCGCTCAACTTCTTCGCGCATCAATTGGTAAATTTCAGGCCGTGCAGCCAAATCGGTATAGGTGGTGAAAGCAATGCGCCGCTGCTCCGCCCATTTTGACACAATCGGATAGCGAATACAGATCATGGCCGCGATATAGGGTTGGTCTTTGCCCAAAATCACCGCTTCGGCCACAAAGGTAGAGAACTTCAATTTGTTCTCAATGAATTGTGGGGAGAACCGGGTTTGCGTGCTGGTTTCTGACAGATCCTTGATCCGGTCGATCACCACCAGATGGCCTTTGTCATCCAAATAGCCCGCATCACCAGTGAGGAAGCGGCCTTGGTCATCAAAGGCCTCTTCGCTTGCTTCCTTGTTCTTATAATAGCCGCTCATCAAATTCGGGTGGCTGACAACAATCTCGCCCAACCCCTCATGATCGGGATTGATGATGGAGATTGTGCATTCGTTCATTGGGTAGCCCACTGAATTATGGTCGACCTCGTCCCATTTATGGATCGTATAGGCACCCAAGCCTTCTGTTTGGCCATAAAGCTGCTTAAGCGGCACGCCCATGGCTTGGAAAAACTTGAACGTATCGGGGCCCATGGCCGCGCCACCCGTGGCCGCGGATTTAAGCCGCGAAAAGCCCAAGCGGTCGCGTAAAGCACGGAACAAAATAAGCTCTGCCACTTGATCGCGTTCGCCCCTATCGAGCGCCGCAATGCCGCGTTCAACGCCCCAATCGAAAATCTTTTGTTTCCATGGGGAGCTTTCCATCATGCGTGAACGGATATCAGCAGCCACCACTTCCCACACACGCGGGCTAAGCAACACAAAGTGTGGCCCAATCTCGCGCAGGTCGGACATGGCTGTGTCTTCACTTTCGGGGAAATTGACGATCATCCGGGCGACCAAATTCCACGCCACGGAATACATTTGCTCCATCACCCAAGACAATGGCAGCACGGCGAGATATTCATCGCCGGCGCTCATTGGGTCCGCCTTCAAATAGTTCACCGCATGGCCGAGGAATGCCGAATGCTTCCACATGGACAATTTTGGATTGGATGTGGTGCCCGATGTGGTGCACAAAACCGCCACATCATCTGTTTTGGTTGCCGCAACCATATCTGCATAAGCATTTGGGTTTTTGGCCAGTATATCAGCGCCGATTTTTTCGACATCCGCCAAATAGATCAGCCGCGGATCATCATATTTCTGCATGCCGCGGGTGTCGTGATAAATGATCTTTTTGATGGACGGGATTTTGTCCCCGAGCATCAAAAACTTATCGACCTGCTCTTCATCTTCCGCCACCACGATTTTGGGTTCGGCATAATTGATGAGGTAAGCAATTTCATCTTCCAGCGCGTCGCGATAAATGCCAAGGCTCATGGCCTGATTGGCATGGGCGGCCACCTCGCCCCATACCCATTCAGGGCGGTTGTCGCCAATCAACGCCACAACATCGCCCGGCACCACGCCAAACTCTTTAAATGCCAGCGCCATTTTGGCCACGTGATCGTTAAACTGGCTCCAGGTGATTTCATTCCAGATGCCGAAATCTTTTTCGCGCTGAGCCACCTGATTGGGGTGCGCTTTGGCATTTGCCGCCAGCAATTTCGGCAGCGTATCGGCATCCGTGACCGCTTTAAGGTGATGAGACCCGTCAGCCCATTGGATGTCGTTGCCTGATTTTTCCGTGAGGTTGGCCATGATTATCCGACCTCCTTCTCATCATCCATAGAGAAATCATCAATGCCGAGATAAGCGGTTTTCACCTGTTCATCTTCCACCACTTCTTCTGGCAGGCCTTCAGCAATCTTCTGCCCAAAATCGAGCACCGCAACCCGGTGGGAAATGTCGACCACCACGCCCATATCGTGCTCAATCATCACCACGGTGATGCCATATTGCTCATTGAGTTCGATGATGTAGCGGGCCATGTCCTCTTTTTCTTCGAGGTTCATGCCCGCCATCGGTTCGTCGAGGAGAATAAGTTTTGGTTTGATCGCAATGGCGCGTGCCAATTCCACCCGCTTGCGCAACCCATAGGATAGCGAGCCTGCAGGTTCGTTCCGCACATGCTGAATTTCCAGAAAATCGATAATGTCTTCGATCTCGGCGCGGGCAGCCGCTTCTTCTTTTTGTGCGCCCCCCACCCAATAGAGCATGCCAGTGAGAAAATTGTTCTTCATCATATGGTGGCGCCCCACCAGAATATTGTCGATCACCGACATATGAGAAAACAACGCCAAATTTTGGAAAGTTCGGCCAATGCCGATTTTCGCCCGGTCATTGATAGAGCGCGACAGCAAATCCTTGCCATCAAACAGAATTGAGCCTTCCTGCGGCTTGTAGCGCCCGGAAATACAGTTGAGCATGGATGTCTTGCCCGCACCATTGGGGCCGATCAGTGAGAAAATCTCACCTTCATCAACATGAAACGAAATATCGGTGAGCGCTTTCACGCCCCCAAAACGCAAAGAAATGTCGGTTACATCCAACATCTTTGTTGGTTCTGTCACAATTTTCCTCCCCAAAGGCGCTTGACCTCAAATCAAATTGAGTTTCGTCTATAAGCTCAATCAAGTGCAATGCCTTTACCCAAGTTTTAACCAAGGGGGGTTGCCAGATTATGCCCGAATTGTACGCAATTGTGACAAGTGCGTTTTGCGGGCTGAGGAGGACAGATACGCCATGGGCGATCACGACATCAGCGATAGCCAAGCCGTTGAATTATTGATGCAAATTGAAGCTGGCCTTGATAATATTGATCAGGGCATTTCTGTATTTGATCAGAATTTGGAGCTGGTTTTTGCCAATAAAAGACTGGGTGAATTGCTGGATGTGCCGGAACGGCTTTTGAACCGTGGCACCAAATTTGAAACCCTGATCCGCTACAATTCTGAGCATGGCGAATATGGCCCCGGCGATGTGGAGGAACAGGTGGCGGAGCGGGTGCGCGTGGCGCGGGAATTTCGTGCCCACACCGTGGAGCGGGTGCGGCCGAATGGGCGGGTGATCCGTGTTTCCGGCGCGCCTTTGGCCATGGGCGGCTTTGCCACCATTTACACCGACATCACCCAGCAAAGGCGCTATGAAATTGAGCTGGAAAAACGAATCAATGCGCAAACGCGCGATTTGCGCCGGTCGGAAGAACGGCTGCGCCTGATCGCAAATGAAGTGCCTGCGGGCATCGCTTATCTCGATCAAGACGAGGTGTTCCAGTTCGTCAATCGCCGGTTTGCCCAAAGCTATGGCCAATCGGTGGACGACATTGTGGGGCATAAAAGCCAGGAGATTTTATCGCCGCATATGCATGAAGATTCGGCTCCCTATTTTGCCCGCGCCAAGGCGGGGGAAGCGGTGGAGTTTGATCTTGAATTTGACCATGAAGATGGGCGGAAGCTGGAAATTCGTGTGTTTTTGCGACCCGATTTACGCACCGATCAAACCGTGCGTGGCTTTTATGTGCTGTCGATCAATTTCACCCGCCATCGGCAAGCGGCAGCGGCGCTATCGCAGGCGCAAAAAATGGAAGCGATTGGACGATTGTCCGCCGGGATTTCTCACGATTTCAACAATTTGCTGACGGTGATTTTGGGCAATTTGCGGCCTTTGGCCGAGCAGATGGACGATAAACATTTGCGCGACGAAATGGTGGCCCCGTCCCTACGCGCGGCAAAGCGCGGCGCGGAGCTGACCCGACAATTGCTGGCCGTTGCGCGGCGACAACCGCTGGACCCAAAGGTCGTGAATTTGAACGAAGCGGTGCAAGAGGTGGCCAATTTGCTCAAGCCTTCCCTGCCCGCCACCACGCAATTGCGGCTGGAGCTGCCCGATCAAAAATTGTGGGCCAAGGTGGACCCCGGTGCCCTGGAGAACGCCCTGCTGAATCTGGCGCTGAACGCGCAGGCCGCGATTGAAGATAGTGCCCGCAAAGAAAATGGGTTGATTGAATTACGGCTGGAGACCGATCAAGATCAGCGCATTAAAATTCAGTGTCGCGATAATGGCACGGGCATGAGCCAAGAGGTGCAGAAGCAGATTTTTGATCCGTTCTTTTCCACCAAGGTGCACTCAGGCGGCACCGGGCTAGGACTTTCTATGGCGCAAAGTTTTGCCCAGATGTCGGACGGGGACATTGCCGTGAACAGCGCCATGGATTTGGGGACCGAATTTGAAATTGTGATCCCCTCGGTTGAGCCCCCCACCCAAGCAGAAGCAGCGATGGATGTGCCCAACCTGCCGCATAAGCAAGGGGCGCTGGCGCTATTGGTGGACGACCAGGAAGAAGTGCGCGCGGTGTTGCGACGTGAATTGGTGGGGCTTGGCTATGCAGTGTTAGAAGCGGAAAACGCGGCTGAGGCCATGGAGCTGATGGATGAGGTGAGCGGGATAGAATTGGTGCTTTCTGACATTGCGATGCCCGGCGGCATGAGCGGCATGGAGCTGGGGCACCATGTGCGGGCCAATTTCGGGCATATTGGGCTGATCCTGATGACAGGGCACGCCAATCTGGCCAAAAGCGACTTTGACCAAGGTCTAAACTGCCCCATATTGCGCAAACCGTTTGAGCACAATAGTCTCGCCCGCGCGATCCTCGCCGCTGAGGCACAGGCATCGCCGGCACGGGAGGAGCAAAGCGCCATATGAATCAGAAGCTGATTTATATCTTAGAGGATGATGCAGATGTGCGTGCGCTATATGCCCGCGAGCTGACGGCGCAAAAATTTGCCGTGCGAGCTTTTGACACAATCAAAAGTTTTGACGCGGCGCTGCTGGAGCAAACACCGGACCTGTGCATTTTGGACCTGTCGCTGCCCGATGGCGACGCGCTGATGTTGCTGCGCGATACGGTGGGGCAATTGAACATCCCCACCATTGTGGTGAGCGGGCGCGGCGCGTTGGGCGACCGGGTATTGGGCCTCGATTTTGGCGCCGATGATTATCTGGTGAAACCCGTCAATACGATTGAGTTGGCCGCCCGCGCCCGCAGCCTGTTGCGGCGGGTGGAAAAGGCGCAACCCCGCGCCAATGCGAGCCTTGGCGACAAGCTGAAGTTTGGTGATTGGCAGGTGGATTTTTCCACCTTTGAGCTCAGCTATAAGGACGGCAGCTCCGAGATTTTAAGCGCCGCCGATGCCCGGCTCTTGAAGGCCTTTTTGGGCATGCCGGGCAAAGTGTTGTCGCGCGAACAATTGATGGATCTTTACGATCAGGATGGGGATGGCAGTTTTGACCGCTCCATCGACGCACAGGTCTCGCGCCTCAGGAAAAAGCTGAAAGATACGGCCAAAAACCCCAAGCTGATCCGCACCGTCTATGGCGCGGGCTATATGTTTACCCCGCAGGTGGAGCCGGTTGCCTAAGACGTGCTGGCGGACAGATTGTCCGCTCGATATTCCACTTCGGGAAATTGCTTTGCCGGCGCGTCCAGCATCGGAACCTGAACGCCCTTCAGATGCTTGTCGAAGAATGAGTTCACATAAAGGTTTTCAATCTCGGTTTTGCGCGCGTGCGGCATTTCGCCGAAATAGCCAACAGCCTGAAAGACATTCGAGGCAATCGCTAAATCGGTGAAGCTCGCATGGGCTGTGTCTTGCAATCGAGCGGAATAGACTGGTGCTTTTGATTTATCATGCAAAATGTCGGTCAGTTTATTTTCGATGTGAGTGATGAACATAAAGGGCTTTTCCAGCGCCGGGGCCACCAGGCTGGCGAAAATCATGCCGTCGATATTGATGCCTGCTGCACATCTTTCGTCGACCAGACAAGTTTGAAGGCTGGCATAGCCGCCGGAAGAAAAGCCAAATACGCCAATATTTTGCAGGTCCAGTCGATTCTCAAACGGGTCACCTGCCTGCTTGTTCAGCGCTTCAACTTTATCCAGCACTAGCATCTGGTCCGCCGCCAGCCGGTCAACTTCCTCTTGCTCCAGCGCCACCATTCCGGGGGCAATTTGGGGGATTTGTTCGATGGCATCTAACTGTTTTTTCCGATCATCGCCTTCATATAAATAATGATTGAGTTTGGCCACTTCGGGGATGCTTTCAAACTGACCCATCGGGTCCTCGCCCATGCCATCGGCATATTCCTTGAAGGTGGCGATACGACCGTCGGGCAAGAAGGTGGCGAGGCTGGTATAAGGGTGATTGATCGAAAAGATCACATAGCCTTGGCTGGCCAATTCTTCCATCATGATCGTGCTTTGCTCGGCCATCAGGCCAGAACCATGGCTAAAGATCAGCACAGGTAGTTTTTCATCGCCCGGCTTTAGCTTTGCACCAGACATCGCGTTGGTTTTGACCTGATCCAGGTGCGCGAGAAGAAATGGGGGCAAGGGCAAATTCAATCCCTTGATCATTTCCGCGCTCATCACATCCGACTGTTGCCAATAGGGTTTGCGGGGCGCAGCCGGGTCGGGCACAGCGGGATACCAGACTTTTACCATCAGTTCGCGCACATCGTTTGGATCAGCGGTCATATCTTCCGCTCGATCTTTATCCGCGACGTAAAATTCGCGATAGCCGATGGCATTTGGACCACTGGGCGCAGGCAGCTCAAACATGGGGAACGCCCAGTTGGCCAAAAGGGTCAACCCGATGCCTAGGGGTGCTAGAATATAGGCCATTCGGCGTAGAATTGTCTGCATAAAGTCCGGCGCGAATTTTGAGCCGAGCGCCCAGAGCGCCGCCAGGACGACAGCGACATATACTGGCATAAATTGCCATCGCGCCGCGCCAAGTCCCCAATGCAAAAGAACAACCAGATTCGCCGCTAAAATAAGGCCATAGACCAGATTAGTGGGCATGGAATTGCGCCATATAAGCGCGCCCAATGCCAAAACTGAAAACAGAATTATAGTAATTTCTAAAATAAACACGGGAGTCTCCCCACAAATCAAATGTAAATCGTGGGCAGGCGCCCACAGCAATTAAACGTGGTTTGTTAAATGGGGGAGCGCCGCAACATTACAAGAGCGGCGAGGCAACTATGTGAGGTTGGGCAAGCGATCACGTTTGATGATGCGGCGAAGGGCGAAGCGGGAGCGGATGGAGCGGATGCCGGGGACGCGGGTGAGTTTTTCCTGCAAAAACCGTTCATAGGAGCCCAGATCTGCGGCAACCACACGCATCAAAAAATCCTGACTGCCGGTCATGATGAAACATTCCATGATCTCATCAAAAGTCTGCACTTCTTTTTCAAAAAGCTGCAGCGCTTCGGCGCGTTGATTGTCGAGCTCGACCGAAACGAAAATGGAGATGGGCAGACCCAGCATTTCCTGATTGACCGACGCCGTGTACCCAGTAATCACGCCCCGATCTTCCAGCGATACCACCCGGCGCGCGCAAGGGGTTGGCGACAGGCCGACCTTTTCCGCCAGCTCATTGGTGCGCATGCGCCCTTCTTCCTGCAAAATGGCAACAATCTTACGATCAATAGCGTCGAGCTTCATTTTTTCTCCAAAATCGACATCTATATTGAGATTAATCGCTAATGAGCGTATAGTTCAAGCTGTATTTTAGTGAGAAACTGCGCAAAGCTTGTGCCAATATATGCATAATTGGGGGGAGCTAGGGTTTAAAATAAAGTCAGCATAACTGACCAATCTCCCCAAACCATACAGTACCGCGTTCGGTCATATTGCGCGCGATGCCAGGCACTTTGAGTGCCGGAGGAGATTATCATGTCTGACGATAAAATGCCGGAAGCCACCGGCCCGCTATCCATTTCCATTCCCGAGCCGCCCACACGCCCGGGTGACGCGCCGGACTTCAGCTATATTGAAGTGCCCAAGGCTGGGGCTGTCGACTGCCCCCCTGTGGACACCAAACCCGAAGATATGCGCGACCTGGCCTATTCCATTGTGCGGGTGTTGAGCCGCAAAGGCGAAGCGGTTGGCCCCTGGGCCGAGTTTTTGGGCGATGATCTGAATGATGAAAGCCTGTTGCGCGGCCTGAAAGATATGATGAAAACCCGTGTGTTTGACGCACGGATGCTGACGGCGCAGCGGCAGGGCAAAACCAGTTTTTACACCCAATGTCTGGGTGAAGAGGCGATTGCCACCGGCTTTCAGCGCATGATGCGCAAGGGCGACATGAATTTCCCCACCTATCGACAGCAGGGCCTTCTGATCGCGGATGGGTGCTCGATGTTTGATATGATCTGCCAGATCTATTCCAACGAAAAAGACAATCTGGACGGGCACCAATTGCCGTGCCTGTATTCTTTTAAAGACCATGGCTTTTTCTCCATTTCCGGCAATTTGGGCACCCAATTTGTGCAAGCCGTGGGCTGGGCCATGGGGTCGGCCATTTCCGGCGATGACAAAATCTCCGCTGCATGGATTGGCGATGGCTCCACCGCAGAAACGGACTTTCATTCCGGCATGTTGTTTGCCTCGGTCTATCAGCCACCTGTGGTGTTGAACATTGTGAACAACCAATGGGCCATCTCCTCCTTTAACGGCTTGGCCGGTGGGCGCAATGCCCCCTTTGCCGCCCGTGCCCATGGCTATGGCTTCCCGTCGCTTCGCGTCGATGGCAATGATTATCTTGCCGTATTGGCCGCCTCAAAATGGGCGACCGAGCGGGCGCGGCGCAACCTTGGCCCAACCCTGATTGAATGGGTCACCTATCGCGTGGCCGCCCACTCGACATCAGATGACCCCTCTGCCTATCGCCCGAAAGAAGAGAGCGATGCATGGCCCTTGGGCGATCCGCTGGAGCGGTTGAAGCTGCACCTGATCAAGAAAGGCGCCTGGTCTGAAGAGCGACACACCCAGGCGATGGCTGAAATTGAAAGCGAAGTGATCGCGGTGCAAAAAGAGGCCGAGAAATATGGCACGCTCAATCGCGGCAAAGGCCCCGATCCTGAGAAGATGTTTGAGGGCGTTTATAAAGAAATGCCCGATCATCTGGTCCGTCAACGTTTGGAATTTGAGGCATAGACCATGGCACGCATGACGATGATTGAAGCCATCCGCGATGCGATGGATGTGAAAATGGGCATGGACGAAGATGTGGTCGTGTTCGGTGAAGATGTGGGCTATTTCGGCGGCGTGTTCCGCTGCACCCAGGGCCTGCAGGAAAAATATGGCAGGCATCGCTGCTTTGATGCGCCGATCAATGAAAGCGCCATTGTGGGCGCGGGCATTGGCATGGCGACATATGGCAAGCGACCCTGCATTGAAATTCAGTTCGCGGACTATGTGCTGCCCGCCTATGACCAGATTGTTTCGGAAGCGGCGCGTATTCGACACCGCTCCAACGGGCAGTTCACCGCACCGATTGTGATCCGCATGCCCACGGGCGGCGGTATTTTTGGCGGGCAAACCCACTCGCAAAGCCCTGAAGCGATTTTCACCCATGTGAGCGGGTTGAAAACCCTGATCCCGTCCAACCCGTATGACGCCAAAGGCATGTTGATCGCGGCGATTGAAGATGATGATCCGGTGATCTTTTTGGAGCCGAAGCGGCTTTATAATGGCCCCTTCGATGGTCACCATGAGAATGCGGTGACCTCTTGGGCCAAGCACGAAAAGGGCGAGGTGCCAGAAGGCCATTACACGGTGCCGATTGGCAAAGCCAATGTGGTGGAGACGGGCATGGATGTGACCATTCTGGCCTATGGCACCATGGTTTATGTGGCGCAGGCCGCGGCGCGGGAAAACAATATTGATGCGGAAATCATCGATCTACGTTCGCTGTTGCCGCTGGATTTGGACACGATTGTCAACTCCGTGCAAAAAACCGGCCGCTGCGTGGTGTTGCATGAGGCGACGTTGACCTCCGGCTTTGGCGCTGAATTGACCGCACTGGTGCAGCAGCACTGTTTCAAACATTTGGAAGCGCCGGTGCTGCGGGTTGCGGGGTGGGATACACCTTATCCGCACGCGCAGGAATGGCACTATTTCCCCGGTCCTAAACGAGTTGGCAAGGCGCTGAAACGCGTTGTGGAGGCACAATAATGGGTACGCATATTATCAAACTGCCCGATGTGGGCGAAGGCGTGGCCGAAGCTGAATTGGTGGAATGGCACGTTAAAATTGGCGATGTGGTCAAGGAAGACGAGGTGATCGGCGCGGTGATGACTGACAAGGCCACCGTGGAAATCCCCTCTCCCGTGCAAGGCGAGATCACCTGGCTGGGTGCGGAAGTTGGTGATACGGTCTCTGTAGGGTCGGAGATTGTGAAACTGGCCACCCTTGGTGACGAAGATGACACCAGCGACGCCAAGATTGATCCAACCGAGGACGCGGCGGAAAAGCCTGCTGAAACTGAGGCCGCCACCGCACCGTCAGACGATTTTGGAAAAGGCAGCGGCAAAGGCAGCTATGTGATCAAACTGCCGGATGTCGGTGAAGGTGTGGCTGAAGCTGAACTCGTCGAGTGGAATGTCAAAATCGGCGACATGGTCGCTGAGGATGAGGTGCTGGGCGCGGTGATGACCGACAAAGCCACGGTTGAAATTCCCTCACCGGTTCAAGGCGAAATCACCTGGTTGGGCGCGGAAGTTGGCGACACGGTGTCGGTTGGGTCCGAGATTGTAAAGCTGGCCACATTGCACGGCGAAAGCGGTGCGCATGATGCCGACATTCATGTGATTGAAAAAGACGACACGCCAGAGGCAAAGCCGGGCGCTATGCCCGCCGCGACACCCGAAGCGGACAGCAAGGCCGAAGTTTTGCCGCCGCGCACGTCTGGCGAAAAAGTGTTGGCGGCCCCGGCCGTGCGCAATCGTGCCAAATTCCTCAATCTGGATTTGAGCCAATTTACTGGTACTGGCCCGGAAGGCAGCATCAGCCATGAAGATCTGGACCGCTATTTGCTGAGCCAGCAGGCAAAAGGCGGCGGCGCTGCCGCATCAACGCCTGCTGCGCCCTATGCGGGCACCGGCAATGAACCCACAAAGGATGTAAAAGTGGTGGGCCTGCGTCGCCTGATTGCGGAAAAGATGAGCGTGGCCAATGCCCGCATTCCGCACATCACCTATGTGGAAGAAATTGATGTCACAGAGCTGGAAGGCTTGCGCCAAAGCCTGAATGCACAAAAGGAAGAGGATCAGACCAAGCTGAGCCTGTTGCCGTTTTTGATGAAGAGCATGGTGACAGCCCTTTCTGAGCAGCCCGGTATCAATGCCCACTTTGACGATGACAAGGGCGTGGTGCATCAGTTCGAACATGTGCATATGGGCATCGCGGCACAGACCAATAATGGCTTGATGGTGCCAGTGGTGAAAAATGCGCAAAATCACGGCCTCTGGTCGAGCGCTAAAGAAATCGCGCGCTTGGCACAGGCGGCCAAGGATGGCAGCGCCAAGCGCGAGGAGCTGACCGGTTCGACGATCACGATCACTTCGCTCGGCGCCTTGGGTGGCGTGGTGAACACGCCTGTCATCAACCACCCAGAAGTGGCAATTGTGGGCGTCAATAAAATGATGACCATGCCAAAATGGGATGGCGAAAAGTTCGTGCCGCGCAAGATCATGAATCTGTCGTCAAGCTTCGATCACCGTGTGGTGGATGGGTATGACGCTGCAGTGTTCATCCAGCGGGTGAAATCACTATTGGAAAAGCCATTGATGATCTTTTCTTGAGGCAACTAAGCCGTTGAGTTTAAAAGAAGGCCGCCCATGAGGCGGCCTTTCTATTTAAGATTAATTAACGTAAACGTTTCGTTACCACTCTTGCATTACACTGACGCGTGCATGTGCGGGGGAGAAAGCCTTTATGGTGAGCGCGACAGCAAAAATGAACTCGAACCGAGTCGACGACCAGACCATGGCGGATATTGGCCATCGGGTTGAACGGCTGGGCATTGAGATTGCCGATGTCAACGGTGTGGCCAGCGAGTTGGCCGCCCTTGGTGTGCAGCAAGCGCAGAATATCAGCACGGTTGCCCGCACGTCAAATCAGGTGCTGTCGACCAGCACCAAGATGGCCAATTCGATGGCCGAAGCGGCACAATCTGCTGAGCAGGCACAAGAGATACTCACCGCGAACACCGCCCAAATTCAAAATACGATCACGAAAAATAGTGATCGGATGCAGGAACTGAGTGCCAATAGCCTCAATTTGAAGGAAAGCCTCACAAGTGTTGACGGCAATGTGCAGGAAGTGCGCGTGGCCAGCCGCGCCATTGGCCAGATCGCGCGTGAAACACAACTTTTGTCGCTTAACGCAAGCGTGGAAGCCGCGCGGGCGGGCGATGCGGGCCGCGGTTTTGCAGTGATCGCCGCTTCGGTGAAAACACTTGCCGATCAAATTCAGGGTTTTGCCGACCAGAACGCCCAGAGCCTGGAAGAGTTGGTTGGTGTGCTGAGCGGCTTGCAGGAACGCAGCCAAATCAGCGCTGAGACCGCCACCCAAGCCATTGATGAGACAGCTGCGGCGCAAGAGGCCAGCGCCCAACTCACCAGCCTTTCGCAAAGTGTGTCGAAATTGGTGCACGATATCGATTTGTTGCGCGCTCCGGTGGAGGAGAATATTGCGGCATCCACATCGATCAATGAAGAGCTCAGTAGCCTTGATCAGAGTGTGAAACATTTTGAACGCCAATTGGAGAAGTTGCAGTCGCGTTCAGATTCCATTTTGGATATCTCCGAGGATCTGATGGTGTTTATTGCCCAATCGGGCGTGGAGACTGGCGACACCAAAATCATTCGTCTGGGCGAAAAGGCTGCCCGACGCATCGAAGCGATGATGCAGGATGCCATTCACCAAGGGACATTGCGCCCCCGCGCTGCGTTTGATCGGCAATATAAGCAAATCCCACATACCAACCCGACGCAATATTTTACCGAATATGTGGATTGGACTGATCGGCACTGGCAGCCCATTTTTGAAAAGGTGCAACAGGCAGATCCACGCATTGTGTTCAGCGCGGCTGTTGACGTGAATGGCTATTTGCCGACCCACAATGTGGTCTATTCGCAACCGCAGGGTGATGATCCGGAATGGAATGCGGCCAACTGCCGAAATCGGCGCATTTTTGATGATCGCACAGGTCTGGCGGCTGGACAAAACACCAAACCATTTTTGGTGCAAACCTATCGCCGGGATATGGGCAATGGCGAATTCGTGTTGATGAAAGATGCATCTGTACCGATCTATATTGAAGGGCAACATTGGGGCGGCTTGCGGATCGGATATAAGGTTTAAAACTCGAACAATCTTTTGCCATTTGGTCAAATTATCCACAATTGTTTTCAATGCGCTTGCGCAAAAAACATGAAAACGTCATAATCTCACCCAACGAGGGAATTTGGGTGGGATCACATGACGCAAAAAAGCGCGGAGCATCTGCTTCAGCTTGACGGCATTTCCAAATATTATGGCAGTTTCAAAGCCAATGATCGGATCGACCTTTCGATCATGCCGGGCGAAATTCATGCGCTCCTGGGCGAAAATGGCGCCGGCAAATCAACTTTGGTGAAAATGCTCTATGGCAGCCTGCAGCCAGACGAGGGCCAAATATTGTGGCAGGGCCAAAAGGTCAATATTGCCAACCCAGCAGAAGCCCGCACCCTGGGCATTGGCATGGTTTTCCAGCATTTTTCTCTTTTTGACGCGCTAACGGTGGCAGAAAATATCGCCCTCGCGATGCCGAAAGATCAAAAACTCTCTGACATTTCCAAGCGGCTCGAAGCCGTATCGCAAGAATATGGGCTGCCGCTTAAGGCGGGTGCGCGCATTCACGATTTGTCGGTGGGCGAACGGCAGCGGGTGGAAATTGTGCGTTGCTTGCTGCAAGAACCAAAATTGTTGATCTTGGACGAACCGACCTCGGTGCTCACCCCGCAGGAATCGGAAGATTTGTTCAAAGTGTTGCGGCGGCTTTCTGATGAAGGCACTGCCATTCTTTATATTTCTCACAAATTGGCCGAAGTGCAGGCACTTTGCCAGAACGCAACGATTTTGCGCCATGGCGAAGTGGTGGCCGACTGCATCCCCGCAAATGAAACGCCGTTAAGTTTGGCGAAGATGATGGTGGGTGATGACATTCATGAGATTGCCCCACGGGCCACAGGCAGCGACGACGCCAAAGTAATATTGAAAGTGACTGGGCTTTCGGCCACCGGCCTTACAGGCTTTGAAACCAGCTTGAAGGACGTCAATTTTAGTGTCCGTACCGGCGAAATCGCCGGCATTGCCGGCATTGCGGGGAATGGGCAGAACGAACTATTTGCCGTGCTTTCCGGTGAACGGACCACAGCACCCGATATGGTGCAAATTGATGGTGAACCAGTTGGTGGCTTGTCGATTTTGCAGCGACGCAAAAAGGGCGCCATGTTTGTCTCTGAGGAACGGCTGGGCCATGCCGCTGTGCCGGAAATGAGCCTTTCTGACAATGTGGTGCTGACCCGCCATGGGCTTGAGGATGATTTGCAAACCGGGCCGTTTGTGCGCCATGGCACCGCGCGCAAGCTCAAAGATAAAATCACCGAAATGTTTGATGTGCGCAAAGGCAATGATGATCCGCCTGCCATGTCGCTCTCAGGTGGCAATTTGCAGAAATTTGTGCTCGGACGTGAAGTAATGGCTGGGGCAAAATTGGTGATCGTGAACCAGCCGACATGGGGTGTAGACGCCGGTTCTGCGGCGCAGTTGCGGCAAAACCTGATCGACCTCGCGGCCACTGGCGCGGCCATTTTGGTGATCTCACAAGATCTGGACGAACTGTTTGAGATTTCTGACCGTCTGGCCACCATGGCCGCGGGCGAGTTATCTCCTTTTGTCCCGACAGCAAAAACCAACCGCAATGAAGTTGGTTTGAAAATGACAGGCGTATTTGCGCCAGCGGAAGGGGCACATTGATGCGATTGGAACTGATTAAACGCAGCGCCCCTGCCCCCGCCATGCGCTTTTTGTCGCCATTGTTGGGGCTGGTTTTGGCGGTGATCGCCGGGGCAATTATGTTTTCGGCGTTGGGCAAAGCACCAGACCGGGCGCTATATGCCTTCTTTATCGAACCTGTTTCCGAGATGTGGAGCGTGCATGAGCTTTTGATCAAAGCCGCGCCATTGATTTTGATGGGGGCGGGACTTTGCATCTGCTTCCAATCGAACAATTGGAATATCGGCGCCGAGGGGCAAATGATTGTCGGTGCAATTTTTGGCGCCGCGCTGCCGATCTTACTCCCGGATGTGCAGAACTTTTTAATCCTGCCTTTGATGCTGATTTTCGGCATTTTGGGCGGCATGCTTTATGGCTTTATTCCGGCTTTGTTGAAGGCCAAGTTTAAGACCAATGAAATCCTCACCAGCTTGATGCTGGTTTATGTGGCCCAAATGTTGCTCGATTGGATCGTGCGCGGCCCTTGGCGGAACCCGGAAGGATTGAACTTTCCAGAATCGCGTCGCTTTCATGAATGGGCCCGTATCCCGGAAATGTTCCCAGCAGATGGCCGCGCCAATTGGGGCTTTGTCATTGCCGTTGTGGTCGCCATTGCCTTGGGTGTGATGTTGGCGAAAAGCCTTAAAGGCTTTGAGGTGAAGGTGATCGGCACCAGCCCGAAAGCGGCGCAATTTGCGGGATTTGATTCCAAAAAGATGATCTTTTTTGCCTTTTTGCTGGCCGGTGGCTGTGCGGGGCTGGCGGGTATAATTGAAGTGGCCGGAGCCACCGGGCAATTGCGTCCCACGGTTTCACCCGGCTATGGCTTTACTGCCATCATTGTTGCCTATTTGGGGCGGCTAAACCCGATTGGCGCAATTGTAGCCGGGCTGGTCCTCGCCCTCACCTATTTGGGCGGCGAAGCGGCGCAGATCAGCCTTGGGCTTTCAGATAAGATCGCCCGGGTGTTCCAAGGCCTTATCCTGTTTTTCGTGCTCGCTTGCGACACGCTCATTCTTTATAAAATCCGCCTCAGTTTTGGCGCTGCAACTAAGGGAGCCGCATAATGGGCATGACAGAAGCCATTTTGTTGACCATTGCCACCGCGGCAACCCCGCTTTTGATCGCCGCCATTGGCGAATTGGTGGTGGAACGCTCCGGCGTATTGAACCTTGGTGTTGAAGGCATGATGGTGATGGGGGCCGTGGGCGGCTTTGTCATTGCCAACCTTACGGGCAACCCTTGGATTGGCATACTTGCCGCGATCGCGTTGGGTGCCCTCACTTCGCTGCTATTTGGTTTTCTCACGCTGACATTGGCCGCAAACCAAGTTGCGACAGGCTTGTCGCTGACGATTTTGGGTTTGGGTGTATCCAGCTTGATGGGCGAAAAGTTTGTCGGCCAAGCCGGAGAAAAAATGGGCAATTTAGACATCCCCATTTTGACAGATATTCCCCTTGTTGGCCCTGTTATTTTTGGACAGGACCCCATTTTTTACCTCTCAATCCTGCTGGTTGTGGCGGTAAGCTGGTTTCTGTTTCGCACCCGCGCCGGGCTGACACTTCGTTCGATTGGCAATAACCACCATTCAGCCCACGCCTTGGGCATTCCTGTGTTGCGTTATCGCTATTTGGCTGTGATGTTTGGTGGGGCCTGTGCGGGTTTGGCTGGCGGACATTTGTCGCTGGTTTACACACCACAATGGGTGGAAAACATGACTGCTGGCCGTGGCTGGATTGCCCTGGCGCTTGTGGTGTTCGCCTCTTGGCGACCAGCACGGGTTTTGGCTGGCGCATATTTGTTTGGTGCGGTATCTATTGGACAATTACACGCGCAAGCGTTGGGAATTGCAGTGCCCTCACAATTGCTCACGGCTTTGCCGTTTTTGGCAACTATTGTGGTGCTGGTGCTGATTTCACAGAATGTTCGGGCGACATTGATCAACACGCCCGCAATGCTTGGTCGGCCGTTTGTGCCCGACCGTTAAACAAAAAGATTTCGGCATGTTGCCGGGTCAAACATTGGAGGTAGAGATGAAGAAACTGCTGATTGGACTTGCTGGCGTTGCCGCAATGTCGCTTGGCATGGCGGCTTCTGCACTTGCAGAAGATCCCATGAAAGTGTGCTTTGTGTATGTTGGCTCAAAAACTGATGGCGGCTGGACACAGGCGCACGATATTGGCCGCCAAGAATTGCAAGCGCATTTTGGTGACAAAATCGAAACTCCGTTCATTGAGAACGTGGCTGAAGGCCCTCAGGCAGAAGGCGTTATCGAACGGTTTGCCCGCTCTGGCTGTGAAATGATCTTCACCACCAGCTTTGGCTTTATGGATCAAACCATGGCTGTTGCGGAGCGCTTTCCAGACGTGAAGTTTGAGCACGCCACTGGCTATAAAACAGCTGAAAACGTGACCAGCTACAATTCACGCTTCTATCAAGGCCGCTATATTCTTGGTCAGATCGCAGCAGAAGTGAGCGAAAAGGGCGTGGCAGGCTATATTGCGTCATTCCCAATTCCAGAAGTTGTGCAAGGCATCAACGCCTTTACACTGGGTGCCCAGAGTGTGAACCCAGATTTCAAACTGAAAGTGGTTTGGGTGAACTCATGGTTTGACGCCGGTAAAGAAGCCGATGCGGCCAAAGCCTTGATCGACCAAGGCGTTGACATTTTGACCCAGCACACTGACTCCACTGCACCAATGCAAGTGGCAGCAGAGCGTGGCATCAAAGCGTTCGGTCAGGCTTCTGACATGATTGCAGCCGGCCCAGAAACACAATTGACTGCGATTGTGGACACTTGGGGTGCCTACTACATCAAGCGCGTGCAAGACGTGATGGATGGCACATGGGAAAGCCAGTCAACCTGGGATGGTTTGGCAGAAGGCATTCTTGAAATGGCGCCATACACCAACATGCCAGACGATGTGAAAGCCATGGCGGAAGCCACAGAGGCTGCCATTGTTTCAGGTGAGTTGAAGCCATTCACTGGCCCTGTGAACAAGCAAGACGGTTCTGTTTGGCTTGAAGAAGGCGAAGTGGCCGAAGATGGCGTATTGCTTGGCCTCAACTTCTATGTTGAAGGCGTTGATGATCAATTGCCGCAATAAGGGCTGAATAGCTTTTTATGATTTGAGGGCGGGTCGTATGATCCGCCCTTTTCTATTGGTGCTGAAACCGCTATAATATTTGACCAAAAGATAAAAATAGAACGCTGGGGGAATGGTGATGAACAAGGCGGAATTGGCCAGGATGATCCAAGCGGGCGCGGGCCAGCGCAAAGCGGATCTGGTGATCAAAAATGTGCGCCTGCTCGATATCATCACGGGTGAAATTACCACCAGCGATATTGCCATTGTCGGCAACCGGATTGTGGGCACTCATTCCACTTATGAGGGCGAACGCGAAATTGATGGGGCAGACCGCTTTGCTGTGCCGGGGTTTATTGACACCCATCTGCATATTGAAAGCTCGCTGGTGTCGCCGATGGAGTTCGACCATTGTGTGTTGCCTTACGGGCTGACCACCGCTATTTGCGACCCACATGAAATTGCCAATGTGCTGGGCGCGGCCGGAATCAAATATTTTCTCGATGCGTCAGAACGCAGCCTGATGGACATTAAGGTCAATCTGTCCTCCTGCGTGCCCGCCACGGCGTTTGAAACATCTGGTGCGGAATTGCTGATTGAGGATCTGCTGCCCTATCGCGACCATCCGAGCGTGATCGGGTTGGCGGAATTTATGAACTTCCCCGGTGTGATCAACACCAATGATGAGGTGCTCGACAAGCTGCTGGCATTTCAGGATGGGCATATTGATGGCCACGCGCCACTGCTGCGCGGCGATGATTTGAACGGCTATTTGGCCGCAAAAATTCGTACCGACCATGAATGTACCACAGCCGATGAAGCGCGGGAGAAGATGCGCAAAGGCATGGCGATTTTGATCCGCGAAGGCTCTGTGTCGAAAGATTTGAATGCGCTCGCGGAAGTGCTGACCGCGGAAAGCTCCAGCTTTGTGGCGCTATGCACCGATGACCGCAATCCGCTGGATATCCATGAGGAAGGCCATTTGGACAGCTTGATCCGTCGTCTGATCGCCAAAGGCTGCCCGATGCATCATGTTTATCGCGCGGCGAGCCATTCGGCGGCACGGATTTTCGGCCTCGATGATCGGGGTATTGTCGCCCCAGGCTGGCTGGCGGACATTGTGTTGCTGGATGATTTGGAACAATGCGCGGTGAGCGATGTGATCAAATCCGGCCAGTTGGTGGATGATGCCGCTTTTGCGGCGCGGCCTTCGCTTGAGCCGATTGGTCTTCATTCGATGAAGGCACAAAAGACCACCCCTGATCAGTTTAAGGTGCCGGCCAGTGAGGGCAAAAACCTGACCCCGATGATGGGGGTGAAGCCCGGCCTGATCCTCACCTATCGTGAAGAGGGCGTGTTGCCGCGCGAGGACGGCATTTTGCAGCCAGACACGGCACAGGACGCCATCCAAGTGAGCGTGGTGGAGCGGCACGGCAAGAATGGCAATATTGGCCATGGGTTTGTGAAAGGTTTCGGGCTGAAACAAGGGGCGATTGCCTCTTCGGTGGGCCATGACAGCCACAACATCACTTTGGTGGGCACCAACCCGGACGATTTAAGCGCCGCCGCCAACCGCATTATTGACATGCGCGGCGGTTTTTGCGTGGCGCATGAGGGCAAGATTTTGGCGGAGCTGTCCTTGCCCATTGCCGGGCTGATGAGCGAACTGCCGTTTGAAGAAGTGGCCCATGCGTTGGAGAAGCTGCGCGATGCGGCACATGGTTTGGGGTGCACGCTGCCTGAACCGTTTTTGCAAGTCGCGTTTCTGGCATTGCCGGTGATTCCACATTTGAAGATGACGGATTATGGGCTGTTTGATGTGGATGCGTTTGATTTTGTGAAGTGAGGGGCGCGTCGTTCAATAAGTGACGCTCCTGTGTAACCGTTGGTGCTGCATGGATTACCGGATCAAGTCCGGTAATGACGGTGGAGTGTAGGCAGATGATTTACACAGAAACAAACTCACATGAGCCGCTGAGCGCACAAAACCCACTAGGCCGCCCCGGACCTGATCCGGGGCCTACTTGCCTATATTTGCGATGATATTCGGACCCGGCTCAAGGCCGGGAGGCCGCTAGAGGTGTTACCCTGCCAGTTTAGACTTTAGCGCTTCCCCAGCGACATATGTTTCCACGATGGCGCGGTCGTCGCCCATGGTTTGCAGGAGAAACAGCTCTTGTTCCAGATCGTGCACTGTTTCCATGCGCAGCTTCATCACAGGGGTTGCTGTGGCGTCGAGGACGATAAAGTCGGCATCGCTGCCTTCGTCCAAAGTACCGATACGGCTTTGCAGGGAAAGGGCCTCAGCGTTGCCTAATGTCGCTTGGTAAAAGCTAACCAGAGGTGGCAGGCGTTGGCCTTGCAATTGCAAGACTTTGTAGCCCTCATCCATGGTACGCAGCATGGAGATGGAGGTGCCGCCGCCAATATCGGTGGCCAAGCCAATGCGGCCCTGTTTGTGGTCACCTTCCATATTTTGCCAATCAAAATGGCCGGAGCCGATAAACATATTTGAGGTGGGGCAGAAGACCGCCACGGACTTTGTGTCAAACATGGCGTCGCGCTCGCGATCGCTCATATGGATGCAATGGCCGAACAAGGATTTGTCGCCCACCAGCCCATATTTTTCATAGATGGCAAAATAGTCGCCAGCGTCAGGATAAAGCTCGTTGGTGAAGGCGATTTCGTTTTTGTTTTCATTCAAATGGGTTTGAATGTGCAGGTCTGGAAATTCTTTCGCCAAGGCCCCTGCGGCTTCCAATTGCTCTGGCGTGGAGGTGATGGCGAAGCGGGGGGTGATCACATAATAATTGCGGCCGAGCCCATGCCATTTTTCAATGCCGGCTTTGGTGTCGTCATAGGATGATTGTGGCGTGTCAGTGAGCGCTTCTGGCGCTTCGCGATCCATCATCACTTTGCCGCCCAGCATCAGCATATTGCGGTGGGAGGCGGCGCTGAAATAGGCATCAACCGAGCCGGGATGCACCGAACAAAAGGCACTGGCGGTGGTGGTGCCATTGCGGATAAACTCGTCCATCAAATGGTCTGCAATCCGCGCCGCATGCACGGAATCGCTAAAGCGTTGCTCTTCCACAAAGGTATATGTGTTCAACCATTCCAACAGTGACCCGGCATAAGACGCCAACACCTGCATTTGCGGGAAATGCATATGCGGATCAATAAAGCCGGGCATAATCAGCTTGCCGCAATGGTCATGGATTTGCACGCCATCGTCTGCTTGCGTTCGCACCTCGTCAAAACTGCCCATAGCGGCAATGGTGCCGTTGCGCACCAGCAGAGCGCCATCTTCAATATAGCGATAGGCGCTGTCATCATCGCGCGCCTGCGGTTTCGCGTGGAAGCTCAGCAAGCGCCCACGGACTAGTTTTTCACTCATATTGATCGGTCCTACTGATTTACGCTTTCATACCATGCCACAAGCAGCTCGCGCTCTTCATCTGACATGTAGGTCACATTGCCCGGCGGCATGGCGTGGCTGCGCCCGGCCTGGATATAAATCTCCTTGGCGTGGGCGGCAATGGCCTGGTCATTATCCAAAATGACATTTTTCGGCGCTTGATGCACCCCATCCCACACCGGCTCTTCGGTGTGACACATGGAGCAGCGGCCCATCACCGTGTCGCGCGCCTCTTCAAATTGTGCGGACGCCATAAAAGGCGCGGCATTGAGGGTGGCCATTTTATCTTCGGTGAGGCCGGAGATTTTCGGATTGGTGGAGAGCCACATGATCAGGATAAACAACACTGCCGAAATAAACCATGTCCAGCTCAAGGACTTGCCGGTTTCGTGCTTGGTGTTGAAGAAATGACGGATCAGCACGCCGATCAAAAAGATCATTGAGGCGATCACCCAATTATATTGGGTGGCGAAGGCCAGCGGGTAATGGTTCGACAACATCAAAAAGATCACCGGCAGGGTGAGATAATTATTGTGCACCGAGCGCTGTTTCGACTGTTTGCCCAAGGCTGGGTCCGGCTCTTTACCGGCCTTCAAATCCGCCACAATCACTTTTTGATTGGGGATGATGATGAAAAACACATTGGCCGACATGATGGTGGCGGTGAAGGCCCCCAAATGCAGCAGCGCGGCGCGGCCGGTGAATATTTGGGTGTAGCCCCAAGCCATAAAGACCAGCACGCCAAACAGCAGCACCATCAGACCCGTATCGCTTTTGCCGATGGGGGATTTGCACAAGAGATCATAAATGATCCAGCCCCCGGCGATGGAGGCGACCGACAGGAAGATGGCGAGCGGCACGCCCATATCCATCACATTGCGGTCGATCAGATAAAGATCCGCGCTGACATAATAGACAATGGCGAGCAGGGCAAAGCCGGAAAGCCAGGTGGTGTAGGCCTCCCATTTAAACCAGATCAGATGCTCGGGCATATGTGAGGGCGCGACCATATATTTCTTGATATGGTAGAAGCCGCCGCCATGGACCTGCCACTCCTCGCCGCGCACGCCCTTGTGCAGTTTCGGGTTGGGCTTGAGACCTAGGTCCAAGGCGATGAAATAGAAGCTGGAGCCGATCCACGCAATGGCGGTGATCACATGCAACCAGCGCATGCCAAAGGCGATCCATTCGTAAAAAATTGCACTATCTGGCATATTCGCCCCCCAAATTCACCTTGGCGTTCTGTGCATTCGCCGCCTGTTGTTCAATCAATTCTGCCGCCACCAACGCCGCAATCACTTCGGGCCGTTTATCTTTGACTTTGGCGCCACCTATGGGCAGCACCAATTGATCAAATGAAGCATCTGAATAGGCATCGGCCAACCAGGAGCGGAATGTGTTGCGCTTTGATTTTGAGCCGATCATGCCGACATAGAAAAAGCGGTTCATGGCCAAGGCTTCGCCCGCGATCATAAAGTCCAAGGCGTGATCATGGGTCACCACCACCACGCCTGCCCCATCTGGCGCGACGCGCAGTTCGGCTTCCGGCAGCGGGCTGAGGCGTTTTTCAATATTGTCGATTTTTGACAATTCTTCGGCACGTTGATCGATCAGGATCGGCCTGAACGGCAGCGGCTTTAACGCTTGCGCCAAAGCGCGGCCCACATGGCCTGCCCCGAAAATATAGATTGGTGTGCGAGCGTCCGCTTCGCTGCGTAAGCTCTGTTCGAAAATCTGTGCGGCGCGCGCATCGAGGCGACGCAGGGAGAAAGTGAAATGTCCGCCGCAGCATTGGCCGATTTGTGGGCCGAGCGGCAAATCGATCTCGCGATGATCCTGGCCCTGACGCAGCATTTTGCGCGCTTCGTCCATCATCATATATTCGGCTTGGCCGCCGCCAATGGTGCCGAACATTTCTGACGCGCTAACCACCATTTTTGCGTCCATATCGCGCGGGGTTGAGCCTTTGATGGCCAAGATCTCGACCAGAATGGCCTCGCCCTTTGCCAGCGCCCAGAATTGTTGCCAAGTGGAAATCGCCCCCATCAGCGCTGTCCCTTCAGCCTTTCCACCGCCATCAAAATGCGCTCCGGCGTGGCCGGGGCATCTAGGCGCGGGCAGGTTTTATAGTCGGCAACGCTGGCCACCGCCATGGAGAGGGCTTCCAGCACCGAAATGGCAAGCATAAAGGGCGGTTCGCCCACCGCTTTTGACCGTTTGATGGTGCGCTTTTCATTTTTCGACCAGGTGACCAGCTTGGTGTTGAAGGTGCGGGGCCGGTCGGACGCCAGCGGGATTTTATAGGTGGAGGGCGCGTGGGTTTTCAGCTCGCCTTTATCGGAGAACCAAAGCTCTTCGGTGGTGAGCCACCCCATGCCCTGAATAAATCCACCTTCGACCTGGCCCATATCGATGCCTTCATTAATCGAGTTGCCCACATCATGGAGCAAATCCACACGGTCCACAAAATATTCGCCGGTGAGCGTGTCGATCACGACTTCGGACACGGCGGCGCCATAGGCATAATAATAGAACGGCGTGCCGCGCCCGGTTTCCCGGTTCCAGTGAATCTCGGGGGTTTTGTAAAAGCCGGCGGCAGACAGATGCACGCGCTCCATATAGGCGGCGGCGATCAGCTCTTCGAATGGCACTTGCTTGCCTGCGCAGTCCAAATGCTCGTAGCCGAACTTCACGTCCGCTTCTTCGATCTGAAACTTGTCGGCGGCGAAACGCACCAGCCGTGCTTTCAATTGCCGTGCCGCATCGGCGGCGGCCATGCCGTTTAAGTCCGTGCCGGATGACGCGGCGGTGGCAGAGGTGTTGGGCACTTTGTCGGTGCGGGTGGCGCTGACTTTGACGCGGGCCGGATCGACCTGCAACTCGTCCGCCAGCACTTGTGCCACTTTGGAATATAGCCCCTGCCCCATTTCCGTGCCGCCATGATTGAGCAGAATGGAGCCATCCTTATAGATATGCACCAAAGCGCCCGCCTGATTGTACCAGGTGGCGGTGAAGGAAATGCCGAATTTAACCGGGGTGAGCGCAATGCCGCGCTTCAGGTTCTTGTGGGATTTGTTGAAATCCAGCACCTTTTGGCGACGGGCCTGGTAGTCGGCGCTTTCTTCCAGCTCGTCCACCACTTTGGTGATGATGTTGTCATCAACAATCTGGTGATAAGGCGTGGTGTTGCCCGTGTTTGGGCCATAAAAATTGGCGCGGCGCACCTCAAGTGGGTCTTTGCCCAGCTGATAGGCGATCTCTTCGATCACCCGTTCACCACCGATCATGCCCTGCGGGCCACCAAAGCCGCGGAAAGCGGTGTTGGAGACAGTGTTGGTTTTGAGCGGGCGCGAGCGCAGCTCGACATTTTCGAAGAAATAGCAATTGTCCGCATGGAACAGCGCGCGGTCCGTTACCGGACCAGACAGATCAGCGGAGAAGCCGCAGCGGGCGGCAAAGTCAGCATCCAGCGCGTGGATTTTGCCGCTTTCATCAAAGCCCACCTCATAAGTGGCGAGGAAATCGTGGCGCTTGCCGGTCATTACCATATCATCGTCGCGGTCCGGACGAATTTTCACCGCGCGCTTATATTTTTTCGCCGCGATGGCTGCGACGCAGGCGAACAAAGCACCCTGGGTTTCCTTACCACCAAAGCCGCCGCCCATGCGCCGCACTTCCACATTCACCGCATGCTGATGGGTGCCCAAAGCGTGGGCCACCATATGCTGCACCTCAGACGGGTGCTGGGTGGAGGAGATGACTTTGACCGTATCGTCTTCCCCCGGAATGGCCATGGCGATATGGCCCTCCAGATAGAAGTGATCCTGACCGCCAATTTCCATTTCGCCTTTAAGGCGCATTGGGGCCTTTTCCATCGCCGCTTTCACGTCACCATTTTTCAAAGTCAGTGACGGGGTCACAAATTTTCCGCCTGCTTTTTCAGCGGCGCGAATATCGATGAGGGCGGGTTTTTCTTGATAGCTGATCTTGGCTTTTTTCGCCGCACGACGCGCGGCATCGCGGTGGGTCGCGATCACGGCAAAGACGGGTTGGCCGAGGAATTGCACCTCTTTATCGGCGAAGATCGGATCATCATGCAGCGCCGTGGGGCTGACATCGTTCTCGCCCGGAATATCGGTGGCAGTGAGCACGCCGAGCACGTCCGGGTGCGCCAACACATCAGTGAAATCCACGCCTTCAATTGTGCCTGCCGCGATGGTGCTGAGGCCGATATAGGCGTGCAGCGTGCCCGCCGGTTCATTGATGTCATCAAGATAATCAGCAGCGCCTGCCACATGTTTGTGGGCGGATTCGTGCGGTTTTGGGCCGAGGGCAGATTGCTTTTGGCTCATCAGTTCACCTCCACCAGTGCAGCTTGGCGCAATGTATCTAAACTTTCCGCTTCGCCAAAATGTTGATCATAAAAGCGCAGCAGCAGATTTTTCGCCACTTGCTGGCGATAGGTGGCACTGGCACGCATATCGGTGAGCGGGGTGAAATCCTGATCGAAAGCATTGAGCGCGTTTTCAAATGTGTCGCGGGTGAGCAGCTTGCCGTTCAGCGCTGCTTCTACGTGAGAAGCGCGTTTGGGCACGCCCGCCATGCCGCCATAAGCAATGCGCAAGGCACCGATCTTGTCGCCGCCCATTTCGAGATAGAAGGCAGCGGCGACCGACGAAATGTCTTCGTCGCGGCGCTTGGAAATTTTGTAGGTGGCGAAATGCGCTTCGGGTTTGGGCAGCGGCACCTGAATCTGCGCGACAAATTCGCCGGGCGCCCGGTCCTGCTTGCCATAGTCTATAAAGAATTTTTCCAGTGGCAGCTGGCGAGTTTCCTCGCCCTTTTGCAAGGTGATGGTTGCGCCGAGCGCGATCAGCGGCGGTGGCGTGTCGCCAATGGGGGAGCCGTTGGCAATATTGCCGCCAATGGTGCCCATATTGCGCACTTGGGCGCCGCCAATGCGTCGCCAATAGGTGCTGAGTTGCGGCAGTTTTTCATCAATCAGCGGCAGCAAGTCGGTGTAGGTCACACCCCCATCAATGATTAGCTGACCGTCTTTTTCCTGGACCGCGTCAAAATCATTGAGTGCGGTCAGAAAGATGGATGGGGAGATGGGGCGCATAAATTTGGTGACCCAGAGGCCGACATCTGTGGCCCCGGCCACCAAAGTCGCGTCTGGGTGGGCGGCATAAAGCTCTGCCAATTGCGCCTTGGTTTTGGGCACAAAGACTTGATCGTCGCCCTGCGATATGGCGATCGGCGTATTATTTTCCAACGCCTGCAAACGGTCGATATTTTGCTGGCGCTCTTTGACCAGGAAATCCTGCTCCAAGCTGCCAAATTTTGCGATATTGCGGGCGGCTTTGACGATCGGTTGATAGCCAGTGCAGCGGCAGAGATTGCCTTGCAGCGCCTCTTCAATTTCAGCCGTTGTAGGGTCCGCATTTTCCATCCACATGGCGTAAAGCGACATGACAAAGCCCGGCGTGCAAAAGCCGCATTGGGAGCCATGATGTTCGACCATGGCCTGCTGGATCGGGTGCTGTCCCTGATCGCTTTTCAAATGCTCAATCGTGACGATATGGGTGCCATGCAGGCTGGCGACAAAGCTGATGCAGGCATTGACGCCCTGATAGCGCAGCTTGCCCTTTTTCAGCCGTCCCACCAGCACGGTGCACGCACCGCAATCGCCTTCAGCGCACCCTTCTTTGGTACCGCGGAGCGTTTTTTCAAGCCGTAAAAAATCAAGTAAAGTCTGGTCTGAGTTGAGCTTATCCAGCTCGATTTTTTCATCGTTCAGCCAAAAAGAAATCTTTGAATCAAAATCCAATATCAGCTCCCGCGATAGGTGGAATAGCCATAGGGCGACAGCAAAAGCGGCACATGATAGTGCTGGCAGGGTTTAGCGATCACAAAACGCACGGGCACCTCATCCAGAAATGCGCCATGCGGCTCTTCAATACCTTGCGCTTTGAAATATTCCGCCACCATAAAGCGCAGCTCATAGGTGCCGGTTTTCAATGTCCCTTCCATAAGCGGATGATCCACGCGCCCATCGGAATTTGTGCGCGTGTCCAACACTTTTTCCGTGGCGCCATTGTTCAACTCGAAAAGGCAGAGTTGCAATCCCGCTGCCGGGCAGCCGCGCGATGTGTCCAACACATGTGTTGTGAGTTTGCCTGAAGCCATAATTCTTCTCCCCCAATTGGTGTATTTTAGCAGTGTTTCCGGGCGTTTTGTCAAGAATTTTTAACAATTGGTCAAAAAATTGATTGGCGCGCCTATTTCCCCCTAGGCGCAAATCACCGCTTCATGCATAGTGCATGGATAAATGCCATTCGCCAATGGCCAATCAATAGCAAGATATTGAGGGAAAAATGACGCAACATCCTCAGCGCTACGAACGGGATATGCGCGGCTATGGCCGCCGCAAGCCTGCCGTTAAGTGGCCGAACGGCGCCAAAATCGCGGTGCAATTTGTACTCAATTATGAAGAAGGCGGCGAGAATTGTCTGCTGCATGGAGACAAGGCATCTGAAGCGTTTTTATCCGAAATTGTCGGCGCACAGCAATGGCAGGGGCAACGCCATTGGAACATGGAATCAATCTATGAATATGGTGCACGGGCTGGGTTTTGGCGCGTGCATGAGCTGTTCACCCAATTTGATCTGCCGCTGACCATTTATGGAGTTGCGACCGCCCTAAAGCGCTCGCCCGAACAAGTGGCCGCCATGCAGGAAGCGGGTTGGGAACTTGCGTCGCATGGGTTGAAATGGATCGAATATAAGGACTTCACCGAAGCCGAAGAACGCGATCATATGAAGCAAGCGATCCAGCTGCATTATGAGGCGACAGGCGAATATCCCAAAGGCTGGTACACCGGGCGCTGCTCGGATCATACCGTAGCGCTGACCCAGGAAATGGGGTGCTTTGATTATGTCTCGGACAGTTATGCCGACGATTTGCCCTATTGGCGCGCACCGATGGGCGACGCACAAGTACCGCAATTGATTATCCCCTATACGCTGGACACAAATGATATGCGTTTTGCCGCGGTGCAGGGCTTTAACAGCGGCGATCAGTTCTTCACCTATCTCAAGGATAGTTTTGATGCGCTTTATGCCGAAGGCGAAGCGGGTGCACCGAAGATGCTCAATATCGGCTTGCATTGTCGGCTGATTGGCCGCCCCGGGCGGATTATGGCGCTCAGGCGTTTCCTCGACTATGTCCAATCCAAGCCCGATGTGTGGGTGCCGCGCCGCATTGATATTGCCCGCCATTGGATGGAGCATCACCCCTATGCTGCGCCAATATTTGATGTGGTCAAAATGAGCCGCAAAGCCTTCGTCGATCAGTTTGGCGGTGTGTTTGAGCATTCGCCCTGGATCGCGGAACGCGCTTTTGAGGCGGAGATGGGGCCAGCGCATAATTGTGCCACCGGGGTGCATGCGGCGCTGGCGGCGCAATTTAGAAAAGCGCGGGAGAGCGAGCGACTGAAAGTGTTGAACGCGCACCCAGATTTGGCAGGCAAGCTGGCCGCAGCAAAGCGATTGACCGCTGACTCCACCAAAGAACAAGCGAGCGCCGGGCTGAACGCGCTCACCGATGAAGAACGCACCACATTCACCGCGTTGAATGAAGCCTATACGGCCAAATTTGGCTTCCCCTTTATCATCGCCGTAAAAGGGCTCAACAAGGATCAGATCCTTGAACAGTTTCAACAGCGCGTGCATCATGAGCGCGATCAAGAATTCACAACGGCGTGCCAGCAAGTGGAGCGCATTGCGCTGTTGCGGCTAAAAGATATGTTTGAAGAGGAATAGATGAGCAATTATTACACGCCGAAAGGTGGCTTGCCGCCGCAAACCCAATTGCTGACGGACCGCGCAAAATTCACCGAATCTTACGCGGTAATCCCCAAAGGTGTGTTTAGAGATATTGTGACTTCTAACCTGCCGCACTGGGACAAAACCCGCGCATGGATTATTGCGCGCCCCTTGAGCGGCTTCGCCGAAACATTTGCCCAATATGTGATGGAAGTCGCCCCCGGAGGCGGGAGCGAAAAGCCGGAGCCTGATCAAGCCGCCGAAGGCGTTTTGTTTGTGACCGATGGCGCAGGTGAGCTGGTTCTTGATAGCGACACGCATCAGCTAAGCGCAGGCTCTTATGCCTATCTGGCAGCAGGCGCGGCGTGGCAATTGCAAAACAATTCAGACGCGCCGCTGCGTTTTCATTGGATTCGCAAAGCGTATGAAGCCGTTGGCGGCATCGCGCCGCCGAAAAGTTTTGTGACCCATGAAACAAATCACGATCCAATCCCCATGCCGGACACAGATGGCGCTTGGGCAACGAGCCGATTTGTTGACCCCAATGATGTGGCGCACGATATGCACGTGAATATTGTGACGTTTCAGCCGGGTGGCAGCATCCCGTTTGCCGAAACCCATGTGATGGAACATGGGCTTTATGTGTTGCAGGGCAAGGCGGTTTATCGGCTGAATGAAGATTGGGTGGAAGTGGAAGCAGGCGACTTTATGTGGCTGCGCGCCTTTTGCCCGCAAGCCTGCTATGCGGGCGGGCCGGAGCCGTTCCGCTATCTGCTCTACAAAGATGTTAATCGGCATATGAAACTGACATTGGGGGCGTAAATGGAAGTTCCTTTCATCCCCATCAAGCCGCTGAGTATTGAAGCTTTTGCGCCGTTTGGCGAAGTGATCGATCTGGATAAGGCCGAGCACTTTCCGATCAATAATGGCATGTGCACCCGCTATAATGATCTGGCGACAGTGGAACTGGGGGGCGTCGAGCCGCGCCCCTTGGTGAATATTTTCCGCGGCAAGCCTTATGATATTCCATTGCATTTCAAAATGGTGGAACGGCATCCGCTTGGTTCACAGGCCTTTATCCCGATGACCAAACGACCCTTTTTGGTGATTGTTGCGCCAGATGAAAATGGCACGCCGGGTACACCCTTGGCATTTCTCACCCAATCCGGTCAGGGCATCAATTTAAAGATGGGGTGCTGGCATGGGGTGCTCACCACTCTGGAGCAGACCAGCGATTTTGTGGTGATCGACCGGGGCGGACCGGGCGAAAACCTGGAAGAATATTTTTATGAGCCGGGCTTTTTGGTCGGGTTTGATGATTAGGTTGGATTAGCTGCTTGCTTCCAACGTCACCCCGGACCTGATCCGGGGTCCACGCAGAAGTTGAGACGAGGTGCAGCCTCGGCGTTTTTTCACTACAGCTTTGCCGTTTGGCCACGGCTACATGGATTACCGGATCAAGTCCGGTAATGACCGCGGTGGAGGTGGTTATTTGTGCTTTAGCCAGATTTCTTGATGCGGCGAAAGTGGGATTATCGCCGATCAAATTTGCGCCCCAGCACCAGAGACGTTTGGGTGCGGCGCACGCCGGGGATGAGGGCGATTTCGTCGATGATCTCGTCAATATCTTCGAGCTGCGGCGCTTCCACGGACAGGTGCAAATCATATTCGCCATTGATGGCGAGGCAGAGTTTGACCTCAGGAAAGTCTTTTAGCTTGTCGGCAATCTGCTTGCCCTGCTGCTGGTGCACTTCGATCATCACAAGCGCTTCCACATGCTGGCGACCCGGATCTTCTGCCAATTGCACCGTGTAGCCTTTGATATAGCCCATGCGCTCTAGTCGGGCGATCCGCTCGTGCACCGTGGTGCGGGCAATGCCCAGTTTTTTGGCAATGTCGGATGTTTTGGCGCGGGCGTTGAACTGCAATTGCGCGATCAATTGCCGGTCCAATTCGTCCCGAATGGCTTTATCCATGCCGCTGCTCCTCACCGACAAAAAGACAATAGATTGATAAAATGACGATGGTCCAGATTTGGGCGATATGCAAGTTCCTCATTGCGTTAAGACCTTTCTCAAATATTAAATTCCGTCATTTTGTCGGCAAATTGCCTCCAAATTCGTCGTTATGTCATCTTTATGGCGGTTCCGATTCTAGGCACTGACAGTTCCCGCTGTCACACTTTCGGCAGAACAAAAATCAAGCCAGAGGGATAGATATGAATTGGGATGTTTTGATTGTCGGCGCGGGCAAAATTGGCCGCATGGTAGGCGTGGTGTTGGAAACACAGCCAGAATATAGCGTGACCATTGCCGATACCAATGAAGAGAATTTGGCTGAAGTGGCTAAATTGGGGCTGAAGACCGCGAAAGTGGACGTGACCAAGGAAGATGAATTGGTGGCCGCCCTTCAGGGCAAGCAAGCCGTATTGAGCGCTGCGCCCTACTTCTTGACGCCAGCCATCGCCTCTGGCGCGAAAAAAGCCGGCACCCATTATTTCGACCTGACGGAAGACGTTAAGGGCACCAAATTCGTGCGGGATTTGGCCAAAGACGCGGACACGGCCTTTATGCCACAATGTGGTTTGGCGCCGGGCTTTGTGGGCGTGGCCGGTTATCACCTTGCCAAGCAGTTCGACAAGGTTGAAGATTTGTCCATGCGCGTGGGTGCTTTGCCGCGCTTCCCTACAAATGCGCTGAAATATAACATCACCTGGTCCACCGAAGGCATGGTCAATGAATATTGCAACCCATGCGAAGCTTTGGTTGATGGAAAGCTGGTGGAAGTTCCACCGCTCGAGAATTTGCAGACATTTACCCTAAACGGCACTGAATTTGAGTGCTTTAACACATCAGGCGGTTTGGGCACATTGTGCGAGACGTTGGCGGGCCACGCCCAAAACGTATCCTACCGCTCCATCCGCTATCCGGGCCACCGCGACATTTTGAAAATCTTGCTACAAGATTTGAAATTGCAGAATCGTCAGGATCTAATGTGCGAAATCTTCAACACCGCACTGCCTGTGACCAAGCAGGATACGGTGACGGTTTTCTGTACCGCAACGGGCACCATCAATGGCCGCTTTGAGGAAAAATCATTCCTCAATGTTTCAACCCCCATGGAAGTGGCCGGGCAAGAATGGACCGCCATTCAAATCACCACAGCTGCTGGCGTGACAGCGGCAATGGATTTGGTGCGCACGGGCAAACTGCCGCAAAAAGGGTTCTTGAGCCAAGAGCAGATTGATCTGGATGAATTCCTCGACAATCGGTTCGGCGGCATGTTCCTCGGCAAGCCGCTCAAGACAGCGACAAAAACCGACAAAGCTGCATAAATATTAAAGGGTGGGCCAAGGCTCACCCTTTCTCATTTTGGTGGATTGGCCTGCACAAAGTGCGAAAAGCACGTTAAATTTTGCACAAAAAAGTGACTATTCAGTCAAAAAAGAATAGGCCATACTGAAACTGAACATATCGCAAAAAGTGAATTTGCGGATAAGACGTTGTGAGGACAGCGCAAATCGGGCCCGAGAAATTGGACCTGATGTAAGGGAGGTAGTTTTGATGCTTTTGAACCTGGTCATCAGACCGGCGGAGCTGTTGAGCGCGTTTGCGCGGTCATTCCAGATTCTTGTTGTCAGCTTGATCGTTGCGTCACTTCGGCGTGCATTTGATCTTTCATCCTATATTTTTACCGCGTCTCGTATTAATTCGGGACGCGCACACCCCCCATTTGGGGCATTGGCCTAACAAAAGCCAATTGTGTACCAGCTCATTTTGGGCTAGATCGTTGGTAGCGACCAAAGAATGAAAGAAAATATGTCGGACACGCAAACACCTGTCATTGAAGTACGTGATCTTCATAAGAGTTATGGCCAATTGGAAGTGCTCAAAGGCGTTGATCTTGTTGCCCACAAGGGCGATGTGGTGAGCCTGATTGGGTCTTCAGGGTCCGGGAAATCGACGCTGTTGCGCTGTGTGAACCTTTTGGAAGACAGCCAGCAGGGCGACATCATTTTTGACGGTGAGCCTGTGCACTGGAAAGGCGAGGGTCTTAATCGTCATCCGGCTGATAAAGCACAAGTGATCCGCATCCGCACCAACCTGACCATGGTGTTCCAACAGTTCAATCTTTGGGCCCATATGTCGATTTTGCAAAATGTGATGGAAGCACCCGTCACTGTGTTGGGCGAAGACCTTGCAGTGGTTGAAGAGCGTGCCCGCAAATTGCTCGACAAGGTGGGCATTGGCGACAAGTGTGACAATTATCCAGCGCAGCTTTCTGGCGGCCAACAGCAGCGGGCGGCGATTGCGCGCGCCTTGGCCATGGAACCGCAAGCGCTTTTGTTTGATGAACCCACCTCCGCGCTTGATCCTGAATTGGAGCAAGAGGTGGTGAAGGTGATCAAGGATTTGGCCAAAGAAGGCCGCACAATGATCCTTGTCACCCACGACATGCGGTTGGCAGCCGATGTGTCGGACCATGTTATCTTTTTGCATCAGGGACGTATTGAAGAACAAGGTACGCCTGATGAGGTGTTTAAGAACACCAAAACCGAGCGGCTACAGCAATTCTTGAGTGCGACCGTTTCGGACTAAAATCAACTCAAGATCTCTTTTTAAGAGGTTAAACCAAGGGAGACTAAAATGAAAAAACTTTTGCTTTCCGTTGCCGTATTGGCAATGAGCACAAGCTTTGCGATGGCGGACACTGTGCGCCTTGGCACCGAGGGCGCTTACCCTCCATATAACTTCATCAATGATAATGGCGAAGTTGACGGCTTTGAACGCGAGTTGGGCGATGAGCTTTGCAAGCGTGCCGAAATGGATTGTGAGTGGGTGACCAACGATTGGGATTCAATCATTCCAAACTTGGTATCTGGCAACTATGACGCGATTATCGCCGGCATGTCGATCACGCCTGAGCGTCAAGAAGTTGTAGATTTCACACAAAACTACACACCTCCATCACCTTCTGCATATGCAGCCTTGAGCGCAGATGTTGATCTCGATGGCGGCGTTATTGCAGCGCAAACTGGCACGATCCAATCAGCGCACATCACCACAACTGGTGCGACTTTGCTTGAGTTCGCAACGCCTGACGAAACTGTTGCTGCTGTGCGCAATGGTGAAGCAGACGCCGTGCTTTCAGACAAAGACTTCTTGATCCCATTGGTCGAAGATTCAAATGGCGACATGGTTTTTGTTGGCGAAGACATCCCATTGGGTGGCGGTATTGGCATGGCCTTCCGCAAATCTGATCCAGAGATGCGCGCCAAGTTTGATGCAGCGATCCAAACCATGAAAGATGACGGCACATTGAACGAGCTGATCATTAAATGGTTGGGTGAAGATTCACCACGCTTCTAAGTTAGCTATAACAGGGCGGGAGTGCGCTTCCGCCCTGATTTGATTGTAGATCTAATATGTTTTCATTCTGCGCAACTCCGGACCAAATTGAAGGTCTCACCTGGCTGACCTGTTATCTGACAACAGGCAAGCACATGAGCTTTTACGCCTCGTTTGGCACCGTGCTGATGTTGCTGGCGGTTACAGCGCCAACCGCCCTATTGTTCGGCTTTTTTGGCGCCACAGCTGCGCGGTCGCACATTGCGCCGCTGCGCTGGTTTGGCAAAGGCTACACGGCCATTGTGCGCGGCGTGCCTGACATTGCCTTCTTCCTTTTCTTTGTGATCGCGCTCGATCAAGCCTTTGAATATGTGCGCCATAAAACGCTGTGTTCTGATTGGACGGAGCCTGTACGGCAAGGCAGCGACTTTGTGGTTTGCGCTGCTGCGAAACTGCCCTTGTCGAGCTCACCTCAATGGGTGCACGAGGCTTACGGGTTCCTTTTGGCCGTTTTGACATTTTCGATTGTTTTTGGCGCGTTTGCCGCCAACGTTTTATATGGCGGCATGCGCGCTGTGCCCCACGCCCAGCTGCAAACGGGCGAAGCTTATGGCATGAGCCGCCGACAAGTGTTTTGGCGCATTTTGATGCCACAAATGTGGATTTACGCCCTGCCCGGCCTTTCAAACCTTTGGATGATTTTGATCAAAGCAACCCCGCTGCTGTTTCTGCTGGGCGTTGAAGATATCGTTTATTGGGCGCGGGAACTGGGCGGCTCAAAAAGCTCCGCCTTTTCGTACCCCCATCCCGACTGGCGGATCTATTATTTCCTTGGCCTTTTGGTGTTCTATCTGGCCATGACCAAGATTTCGGAAATTGTGTTTGAAAAGCTGATGACCAAACTCAGCTTGGGACAAGCCACAACCGGCGGCGGGTCCGCTGCTGGAGGTGCTGCATGAGCTGCTTAGAAACCATCCAAAATTACGCCTTCCGTTCAATGGGATTTGGCGAGCGGCTTTTGCCCCGTTCGGATTTTACCCTTTGCGACCAGTTCACCCTGATCGGCTCAGGGCTGATTTGGAACGTTTATTTTGGTGTGATTGCGCTTGGCCTTGGCTTTTTCCTCGCGGTGGCGGTTGCCACAGCAAAAGCCAGCAAAAACCCGCTGCTGCGGAAGCCTGCTGAATGGTATATTTTCATTTTCCGCGGCTCACCGCTATTTATTCAGTTCTTCTTCGCCTACGAGCTTTTTGTTTTGCTGCCTCGACTGGGCACCGACATCAATCTTGGCTTTGTGGAAATCACGGTGGAGACACGTTGGTTGACCAAGGCCTGGCTTGGGGCTTTGTTCGTGTTGTTCCTCAACACAGGGGCTTATTCCGCCGAGATTTTTTATGGCGCCCTACGCTCTATTCCCAAAGGGGATGTGGAAGCGGCAGATGCCTATGGCATCACAGGTTGGCCTCGTTTTAGAAAGATCATCTGGCCGACCATGTTGCGCTTGGCGTGGCCCGCCTACACCAATGAAGCGATCTTTTTGTTTCACGCGACAACTTTGGTGTTTTTCTCAGGCTTTCCAAGCTGGCAACAGCGAGGCGATGCGCTTTATTACGCCAGCTACTTCGCGGATAAAACGTTCAACCCGTTTGTGCCTTATCCAATTTTGGCGTTCTATTTTATTCTGCTCACGCTTTGCGTGATCGGGGTCTATGGCGCGATCAACAAACGGCTGAATAAACATCTGCCTGAAAACCAGGCTGCGAAACTGAAAATCAAGCCCCAAATATTGCGTTAGAATCGGTGCGGTCAGTCAAGGCTGACCGCATATTCTGCGCGGCCTTGCACCGCATCAGCAAACTCAAATATTTGCCCATCCGCAGCGCTCGGCGCATCAAGGTTCTCCGCCGCCGAGGTGAGATAAAGCGTTGTAAAGTTCTCACCACCAAAGGCTGGGCAGGTTGGCTGCTTTGCCGGCACATCAAGGCGCTGTAGCTCACGCCCTGTTTTGTCAAACTGCACAATGCATGACGCGCCCCACATGGCGATCCAGATGTTGCCTGCAGCATCGATCAATGCACCATCGGGATTGAGATCTGTTTCTCGCAAATCCACATGAATCGTCGGCTCACCGACGGGCCACCCCTCACCATCCAGGGCTTGCTTCCAAACAATCTGCGTTGGCGTGTCCGTGTAGCAGGCGAAGGATTTGTCGTGCGCAAAACAGATGGAATTTGGGATTGCCACTTCCGGCACCAGCAGACGTAGCTCGCCTTGATAAAAGCGGTAGATCCCACCTTTTTCGCTGCTTGGATCCGTCTTGGACATGGTGCCAATCCAAAATCCACCCCAGGGGTCGATCCGTCCATCGTTGGAGCGACGCGACGGCACGTTTGGTTCCAGATCAACGAGATGCTTTTTTTCTTCTGTTTTCAGATCGAACGCGAACAGTTTGGTTTCTGATGCGATGATCAGCGTGCGTTCGTCTTTCCACCCTGCGGCGGTCACGATTTCGTCGAACGCCCACTCGAGCGGCGCACCGTTTATTTGCGACCGCAATTTGCAATTGGGAATGTCGAACCAAAAAAGCTGTTGGCGCAATGGGTGCCACAATGGGCCTTCACCCAAAATGTTTTGCCGTGAATCAAAAACTGCTGCTGCCATGAGACCTTCCCCTACTTGTTCTCTCCACTAGCTATCAAACCAAACCATGCTGACAAGCCCGTTGGTATGCAGATTGTACATTCAGATTAAAAAAACCCGCCAGAACAAAGTCTGGCGGGCAAGAAAAGGTCCTTAAAAGAACCCTTCTGTGGGAAGTCTTTTAAGTCAAAGCGCTTGCCGCTTTTTGTATGCGGGATATCGCTTCGACCAATTCTGATTTCGCTGCCGCATAAGATATACGAAAATAAGGCGAAAGTCCAAAGGCTGAGCCGGGCACGATGGCCACATGGCTTTCTTCCAAAATATAGCGGCAGAAGTCGCTATCGCTTTCGATGGTCTTGCCGCTGGGCGTCGTCTTGCCGATGAGACCTTCGCAGGAGGCAAAGGTATAAAAGGCGCCTTCGGGCACACGGCAGGTTACCCCATCAATTTCGTTGAGGCCCGCAACCACCAGATCGCGCCGCTCTTGGAACGACAAGCGACGTTCCTCGAGGAATGAATTGTCGCCATTCAAGGCTTCGATTGCTGCAGCTTGCGATACCGACGAGGCGCAGGACGTGGATTGGGATTGCATCACGGCCATGGCCTTGATCAGCTCCACCGGCCCGGCGCCATAGCCGATGCGCCACCCGGTCATGGCGTGGGATTTGGACACACCATTGACCACCAGAATACGATCCCGCAATTCAGGCGCCAATTGTGCTGGGGTGACAAATTCAAAATCATCATAGGTGATGTGCTCATAAATATCGTCGCACACCAGCCAAACATGGGGATTGCGCGCCAGCACAGCCAAAAGAGGTTTTAGTTCTTCAGCCGAATAGGCCGCGCCGGATGGGTTGGATGGCGAGTTGAGCATCAGCCATTTGGTCTTTGGCGTAATTGCCGCTTCAAGCTGGTCAGCCTGCAGCCGGAAGCCTTTTTCACCCGGACATTTGACCAGCACAGGCTCGCCGCCGCACACTTCTACAATGTCGGCATAGGTGGTCCAGAACGGGGTCGGGATTATCACTTCGTCGCCCGGATTGATGGTCGCCATAAAGGCGTTAAACAGCACTTGTTTTGCCCCTGCCGAAACCGAAATATTGGCGGGCTGATAGTCCAGTTCATTTTCTCGGCTCAACTTGTCGCAAATGGCTTGCTTTAATTCAGGTGTGCCATCAAGCGGGGTATATTTGGTTTGCCCTGCATTAATCGCGGCGATGCCAGCCTGTTTGACATGTTCCGGCGTGTCAAAATCCGGTTCTCCAGCGCCCAGAATGATCACTGGCTTGCCTTCTGCCCGCAGTTCGCGGGCGCGGGTGCTGATTTTGATGATTTCAGAAACCGATAGTTTGGCAATGCGGTTAGCCCGGAAAAAGCCCGGATGAGAAACCAGATCGGCGCACATATTTTATCTTCCCCTAAAGCCGAGCGCATATGGCGCGTTTTTGCCATATGCGCTCGAATATGTCCTTACATTTCCCTTTGGAAACGCATCGGTTTAGTCGATATCAAAGCTTACGCCCTGTGCCAATGGCAAGGCTGTGCCGTAGTTCACCGTGTTTGTGGCGCGGCGCATATAGGCCTTCCATGCATCGGAGCCGGATTCGCGGCCGCCACCAGTTTCCTTCTCGCCGCCAAAGGCACCGCCAACTTCAGCGCCTGACGTGCCGATATTGACGTTTGTGATGCCACAATCTGACCCGACTGCGGAAAGGAATGTTTCAGCTTCGCGCACATTCAGGGTGAATATGCAGGAGGAAAGGCCTGCGCCCACCGCATTTTGCATGGCGATGGCATCCTCAAAGTCAGAATATTTGGTGACGTAAAGGATTGGAGCGAATGTTTCTTCCAGCATTGGGCCAGTTTGTTCTGGCATTTCCACCAAAGCCGGGCGGAAATAATAGGACGCATCGCCATTCACATCGACGCGTTCACCACCAGTGACTTTGCCGCCAACGGCTTTTGCCGCTTCAAGCGCTTTCTCCATATTGTCGCCAGCCTCTTTGTCGATCAATGGACCGACCAAAGCATCAGACGACAAAGGATCGCCAATGGTGACGCCCAAATAGGCTTTTTTCAACTGCGCCACCATATCGTCATAAACGCTCTCATGAACGAACAAGCGACGAGTGGTTGTGCAGCGCTGGCCTGCGGTGCCCATGGCACCAAATGCGATGGCGCGCACGGCCATGTCCATATCCGCAGACGGACAAACGATGCCCGCATTGTTGCCGCCCAGTTCAAGAATAGTGCGGCCGAAACGTTGGGCAACGCGTGGCCCAACCTGACGCCCCATGCGCGTAGAGCCTGTGGCGGACACAAGTGCCACTTTTTCATGGTCAACCATAACTTCGCCACCATCGCGCTCAGCGATAAAGGTGGTGATCAAGCCTTCAGGCGCATCGCCGAACTTCTTCAGGGCGCGATCCAAAATCGCCTGACAGGCGAGCGCGGTCAAAGGTGATTTTTCAGATGGCTTCCACACCACGGCATTGCCGCACGCCAAAGCCAAAGCCGCGTTCCAAGACCAAACCGCGACAGGAAAGTTAAAGGCAGAGATGACGCCCACAACACCCAAAGGATGCCATGTTTCCATCATGCGGTGATCTTGACGCTCGGTGGCGATGGTCAAGCCATAAAGCTGGCGAGAAAGGCCGACCGCAAAATCGCAAATGTCGATCATTTCTTGTACTTCGCCTGCGCCTTCTGACGGGATTTTACCTGCTTCAAGGCTCACCAACCGGCCCAAATCATCCTTAGCGGCGCGCAACTCTTCGCCCAACAGCCGCACCAACTCACCCCGGCGAGGGCCGGGTACAGTGCGCCACTTTTTAAATGCTTCGTGTGCTTTTTCGATTTGAGCGTTGATTTCGCTTGCGCTGGATTTTTTGACGTCCGCGATTTTTTCGCCGTTGGTTGGGGAATAAACGGCCAAGTCGCCGCCTTCTAGGGCTTCTGGCTTAACGCCCAATTTGCCCATCAATTCAATGGTTTCGGATTTGCGTGACGATGCTGACATATTCTATCCCCTTTGGCCGCGGCCAATGTTCGTTGTGGATCGACTTTTGCGCTGGGCGAACCCAATGCTCAAATTGAGGCTGGTCAAGTCGAAAAAATTCATTATTCTCATGATAGCTTAGGCAAACACCCTAAAGAAGCAATGTTTTTTCATTACTTCATGAGGAAATTTTATGCATACCAGTCGCCGCAACTTTCCCTCGATCAACACGTTGAGCGCTTTTGAATGCGCTGCGCGCCACCTCAATTTTACCCGCGCTGCGGAAGAAATGAACCTCACGCAAAGCGCAATTTCGCGTCAAATCCGCGATTTGGAATTGCAGTTGGGGGTCACTTTATTTGAGCGGGTGCGTAAGCGCGTGGTGCTGACTGAAGCGGGCGCCCGATTTTTGGCTGACGCGCGTTATTTGATCGAGCAAACTGAAGGGCTGGTTTATCGCACCATGGCGGCGGCAAAGGCAGAAGCCATGTTGTCCATCGCCACGCTGCCGACGTTTGGATCGCATTGGCTGGCGCCACGACTGCCCGACTTTTTGTCGCAAAATCCTGATTTGGCCATCAATATTGAAAGCCGGTGGTCACCCTTTGCCATGCAAGATCAGTTTGTTGATGTGGCGGTGCATTTTGGTCGCCCGATTTGGGCTGGCGCCACCTGTCAGCCGCTTTGTGCAGAAATGATGGTGCCAGTGGCGGCGCCAAGTGTGGTGCGCCAATATCAATTGGATAAACCTGAGCACTTGGTCGAGACCCCTTTATTGCATCTGCAAACACGACAAACAGGGTGGCGCGATTGGTTTGAACAACAGGGCATGGAGAACAAGGAACCGTTTAAGGGGCATCGCTTTGATCAATTCTCCATGATCATCGAAGCCGCTGTTGCGGGCATGGGCGCGGGGTTATTGCCCTTTTACCTGATCGAGCAGCAAGTGATGCAAGGCAGCCTCAAGGTCATTGATCCGACCCCGCTCAACACCGAAGATGCGTATTTTCTCGCCATCCCAGACGACAAGGCGGAGAAACCCGGTGTCATCGCCTTTACCACGTGGATTCGTAAGCAGATCAAAAATCCAGTGATGCATTTGGATGAGGTGGACAGCCCCATCGCCAATTGATGGCGCTGCCCAACTTTATGTTCGATCTATTCGAAATAGATTTCGTTGTCTGCCAGATAGACTTCTGACGCATCGCAAATATCAATCCTGATCGGGTCGTCTAGAACTTCGCCATCATCGGCACCGAGCCAACCCACTTGAAATGTTTGGTCGCAAGATCCCGTTGTTGCGAAGAATTCCGCTTGTGCAGTTTCGCCTGGATTCATCTCTTCTGACAGCCAATTGGTGCTCCAGCCGCTGCCATCATTGGTGTAGAATCCGACAACGATATTGCTTTCCGTAATGTTGTGCAGCGTGAACAACCCGCCTGCGCCCGACTGGGCAAAAGCCGACCCTGCAAGCAGCCCAGCACCTAGCGCGCCGATCACGGCACACCGCTTCAATAGATTTTTCATGAAATGTCCTTCCCCTCTAAAGCCACATGATATGAGGAAAAATCATGCTTAACAAGCGGTTAATGGACTTCTTGAGGTATTAGCGCGCCGAATGGTGGGCGGAAAACCATGCAATCAATTCCGCCGTGTTTTTCACGCCAATCGCTTTCATGATCCGCGCCCGGTGGGCCTCCACGGTGCGCTTGGACAATTCGAGTTCATCTGCGATCACGCCATTGGTTTTGCCTTGTGCCACCAAAGCGACAATCTGGCGTTGGCGATCAGTCAGCTCATATCCCGAGGCAGCAATGGCCCGCGGCAATGGTTCAAAGCAATAAACCGCTTTGGCAAATGGGTTTGCCGAGGTCATCGACCGCCCGCGCACCTTGCACCAGAACCGGGTTTGGTCCGCCTTGATCATGATCCGCTCATCATAATAGGTGATGCCCATGGTCATGTTCGTGGACCACATTTGCCCAGTGCGCACAAAGTCTTCAAAATTTGGATAGAGCAGATGAAAACTTTTGTTGCGCAGTTCCGCCCGGCCATAGCCGAACAATCGCGCGAATTCTGCATTACATTCCAAAATGATGCGATGCTCCGCATAGGCCAATGGCACGGGCATTTCATGCAGATTGAAATTATATTTTGACTGGGATTGAACCGTTGCGTTGAGTACCATTTGTTGCCATCAGCTGCTTATGAGTGACCCGATTGTGTTTGGCGTGATGCAGGCGACGCCACACCGCCTACAGTATAAATACGACTAACGCTTGGCGAATGACAAGCATTATAATTTAATCCTGCGAAAATATACCGAATAAGTGGTCTCAGGGAGGACAAATGCCCAATCCAGTTTTGTGGACACCGTCCAATGAACGCCAACGCGCCTCAAATCTTTATGCGTTTGCCGAAAAGACCAAGGCGCTGCATCAGTGCGCGCCGGACGATTATGATGGCCTGTTGCAATTTTCAATTGACGAGCCGCAAGCATTTTACAATTCCCTTTGGGATGAATTGAACATTATCGGCGAAAAGGGCGAACGCGTCCTGATCGATAATCCTGATATTCGTAAGGTACGTTTTTTTCCTGACGCCAAACTGAACTACGCCGAGAATGCCCTGAAGCAGCCCGATGATCGCCTGGCGATTATTGGTCACCGGGATGATGGCACCCGCCGTGAAATAACCCGGCGACAGCTTTATGATCTGGTGAGCCAGTTGGTTCAGGCCATGCGGGCGAAGGGCGTTGAAAAGGGTGACCGCGTTGGCGCCATCGTCACCAATGATATTGAGGCGATTGCGCTTTATTTGGCCAGCTCGGCCATGGGCGCGATTTGGGCCTCTTGCTCGCCGGATTTTGGCCCCGAAGGCGCGACCGATCGGTTGGCGCAGGTTGAGCCCAAAATCCTTTTTGCGGTGCCGCATTATAATTATGCGGGCAAGCATATTGATGTTGCGCCCAGCATTAACGCGGTGGCGAAAGCTGCGGATATTGAGCATGTGGTGCTGTTGGACAACCCAAAAGCGGATGCCCAGTATGAGGTTGATGTGCAAACGCTTGATGCGTTTGTCGCGCCCTTTGCCCCTGCGGAAATTCAATTCGAACGGATGGAATTTGATGCGCCGATGGTAATCCTGTTTTCCTCTGGTACCACTGGCAAACCTAAATGCATCATGCATCGTGGCGCGGGCTTGTTGATCCAACATTTGAAGGAATTGGTGCTGCACAGCGACGTTAAGCCAAACGACAATTTCTTCTATTTCACCACATGCGGTTGGATGATGTGGAACTGGCTTGTTTCTGGCCTGGCGGCGGAGGCGACCCTGATCACTTTTGACGGCAACCCGTTTTACCCCAAAGCGCCACGATTGCTGGATTTGATCGACAAAGAGCAGATCAATATTTTTGGCACCTCTGCGAAATATATCGACGCGCTGAGCAATATGAATGTAAAGCCGCGCGAGACTCATTCGTTTGCCAGCTTGCGCACCATCTTGTCGACAGGCTCGCCGCTGCTGCCTGAAAACTTCGATTATGTCTATCGCGACTGGAAAGAAGACGTGCAACTGGCCTCCATTTCTGGCGGCACGGATATTTGCGGCTGCTTTATGGGCGGTGTGCCCACCAAATCTGTTTATCAAGGGGAGTTGCAAGGTGCGCAGCTCGGCCTGGATCTCGATATTTTGGATGATGACGGGCAGTCGGTCGTCAATCAACCGGGGGAATTTGTTTGCCGCAATGCGCATATGACCATGCCCACAGGCTTTTGGGGCGACGAAAGCGGCGAAAAATATCACAGCGCTTATTTCGACAAATATGACAATTTGTGGGCTCATGGAGACTTTGTCGAAAAGACCGACAATGGCGGCTATATCATTCACGGCCGGTCAGATGCGACGCTCAATCCCGGTGGCGTGCGCATTGGCACAGCAGAGATTTATCGACAGGTGGAAACCATTGATGAAATCGAAGAGGCCATTGCGGTGGGGCAAGATTGGCAGGGCGATCAACGGGTCATCCTGTTTGTGCGCATGAAAGATGGCGTCACCTTGGATGACGACTTGATCAAACTGGTCAAAACCCGCATTCGCAAGGGGGCAACCCCCCGACATACGCCCGCCAAGGTGATTGCGGTTAAAGATATTCCACGCACCCGCTCGGGCAAGATTTCAGAGATTGCCGTGCGTGATGTGATTCATGGCCGAAAGATCAAAAACACAACTGCCTTGGCCAATGTGGAGTGTTTGGAGGACTATAAAAACCTGCCCGAACTGCAGGACTAAAAAAGGGGCCATGCGGCCCCTTTTTATTTAGTTTTTGGCAATCACGACATCGCGCGAGCGTTCGGACAGCACTTCCGGGCCATCGGCGCGGAGATAGACAATCTCTTCCAAGCGGACGCCAAATTTGCCTGGGATATAAATGCCGGGCTCGATGGAGAACACCATACCCTCGTCCAAAATCACATCTGACGAGGCAGAGAGGTAGGGTTCTTCGTGAATTTCAATGCCAAGGCCGTGACCGGTGCGGTGGGTGAAATATTCGCCGTACCCCGCATTGGTGATCACATCGCGGGCAGCCTTATCAATATCTGATGTTTTAACGCCGGGCTTGCACGCCGCCAGCGCCGCCTGCACTGCGGCTTCCACCACGTCATGGACTTCTTGATAGTCATCGCGCAAGGTTTCAACCGCCACCATGCGGGTGATATCGCTCGGATAGCCTTTGGTCGTGCCGCCAATATCGACAACCACAACATCACCTGATTTAAGCACACGGTCTGAGGTGTGGTGATGTGGGAACGCGCCATTTTCGTTGGCCCCAACAATGTCGAAAACAGGTTTGGCGCCCTTGGAAATAAAATGCTCTTTCACGGCTTCTGCAACGTCGTTTTCGGTGACGCCGGGCCGCGCGGTTTTGGCCGCCACTTCTTGCGCTTCATCAGCGATCTGAGCGTTCAATTTGAGCAATTTATACTCGTCTTCGGTCTTGCGCATCCGCAACGCGCCAACAGTGGATTTTGTGAATTGATGCGCAGCACCGTCCAATTTATCCAACAGGTTGAGCGCAAAATCGGCACGCATGGTTTCGTCAAGCACCACCTGCTTCACACCTGCGCCAGCGACCTTTTCAAGTGCGGCATTGAGGGCATCAAATGGTCCGTGATCGTCCGCCCATTCAAAGAACTCAATGTTCGTGTGTTCACGCACAGCGTTAGCATTAAGGGCTGGCATGACAAAAGCTTCGTTAGTTTTGCCGATCAACAACAGGCACATGCGCTCGTCAGGATAAGGGGTATAACCCAAGAGCCATTGGGTGTGAGCGGTGGGGCCGAGCGCCACCAGATCGATGTTTTGCGCCGCCATTTCCTGCCGCAAGCGTTTGAATTTTTGTGCTACGATTTCGTTCATACGTCCCCCTTGAATCCAACTGATAATCGGATACTAAAATTATTTTAGTATAAGTAATATTTATTTTTTAGCTGGTCAATGACCTTAGGGGGGAACGCAAAATCAATTGACCAAGGTCAAACCGCGCCCGCCAAAACTGCGCTATAAAGTGCAGGCTTTATTTCAGTTGGGGGAAGAAAATGAATAAACTGATTGGCATGTTGTGGATTATTTCTGGCTCTGCAATCGCAGGGGCGCTGGTGATCGCTGTTCTGGTCACACAAATGGTGCCCAATATGGGGCTCGGCATCGCCGCTGCTGCCATTTTGGGATATGTGCTGGCCATCCCGTTTTCCTATTACTTATCTAAGAAAATCAAATAGCCAGCACTTTGTTTGGTTTATCGCGCGCGGCAAGATAGGCGGGTTGTTCCGCCTTCTTCCAACACCAACTCTTGGTTGGTGATTTTAGCGCGCACATTGCCCCACACATTGGCAAAGCTTCCGTTCACACGGGCGCGGTGCAGGGCATATTGTCCATCCACCAAAGCGGTGCCCTTGTTTGGCTCGATCAGCGCCACCACTTCGCGGCCAGAGCATTTGTAGCTTTTGGCCACAACGTCAGGATCAGCTTCGCCCATGCTGGGATTAATGCGATATTCAATATCTGCATTGGTCGCAACCATTGTGGTCAAGCATCCGCCATTGGGTGAGCGCACTTCAAACCCCTGCCCCGCATTGCGCGTAAGCTGCAATCGAGCATTTGGGGGCACATCGCGCACATATTGGCGCTGGCCATTGCCCGCAATCTCATAGACTTCGACGGGCCGTCCGCGATCATTTTTGAACCCGATTGAAACCGCACGATTGCCCATCGGCTGGCTGCTGGCAGACAGGCCGCACATATAATTTGGGTCGGCCCGATAATTGTTGAGGGCCTGACGTGCCGCTGCGCTTTGGGTGGTGATATTGATGTTCACGTTTGAATCGGACTGCTGATTGATCAGATCGAAAATATTGATGATCGTATCAACAGCTTCATTGCCGGTTGTGGGGCGATCAGGGTCTACGCCGAAATCGCTGTCCCCACCATCGCCAATATCTGGTTGGGAGGGTGGGCGACACCCATTGAGGAACCGACGGATCGCTGCGCCACTGCCTTTGAGCGAATAGGTGGCCGTTTGCTCATCATTGATTGACCACCGCACAATATTGCCGAGCGCGAGTGCCCGCCACATGGGATCTCGCGTGTCGATTGCGGCGACTGGCAGCGCCCCCCAATCATATCCCTCAACCGTGCGCGTGGTGGCCCGCACGCGACCATTATCATCGCCAACGCGCCATTGCACATTGACGTTGCGACCGCTGGTCAAGCCGCGCGGAGCGGAGGCAAACATAATGCGCACCACGTCTTCTTGTGGAGTGCAGCGCGCCTCTAGTCCGATACGATCCGTTGTCACGTCGCCAAAGACCAAGCGCAAATCACCATCGCGACGCGACGGCGGTGTGCTCCATTTCAAGCTGGAATCGTCGGTCACATCGCCATAAACTGAAGGCCCGTTAAAGCGGGTGTTGCAAGCCTGCAAAAACTCACGCACTGGCCCGGCGCTGCCATTCAAGGATAGCGTTAGCCGATGGTTGTCGTTGGCAATTCCAGTGAAATTGGCGCCGGAAATCAACCCTTTCCACAAGCGGTCATCTGTCGACTTAGAAAAGCTCGGTGCGGGGCCGGACGCCAAGGGTGACTGGCCACGATCGCCGTTGACCACACCATTATAGCGACCCGTTGTCCAATTGATCCGCGTGCGCCGCGGCAAATTGGCCCGCGCGGGAAACCCATCAAGATAAATGGTGGCGCGGCGTGAGCCTGGTTCGCATACTGCGCTGAACCCCGTGCGATTAAAGCTGCGCGCTTTGAATTCGAGCGAGGCAATATCTTCCTCTGATTTTGGGGCGTTAAAGCGCCAAGTGTAACCAGCGCGTAGATTTGTATCCGAGGCATATTGCGGTTTCGGCGTGATGGTCACATCAAAGTTTGAGCCACAAAGATCCAATTGGCCTTGTCCTGTAGCGCCAGATGCAAACTCCACTTCCAGATTGCCGGTGCAATTGATGCCTGAATTGTCGGCAAAAACTCGAGTCCTCGCATCGTTGCCGATATGGCGAATGATGTTCAGCTCTTCGCCATTCAGTTTGATGCCAATTATTTTATCGTCGCCGCCAGAGCGTACGGTGAGAATTTCATAATAGCGTGTCGGTTCGACATCCAAAATCACTTCGTTACCGAAAGAGCAAAGGTCAACGGTGCGCTCGAAATCGTCCGCACCGGACAAGGCTGCCGACAATTCGCCCACACATTTGAACCCAGACGGCCCGCGACGAATATCAAATTCGACGCGGTTTGAATTCGGAAATGCGGTAAATGGCTGTGGCTCTCCATCAAAACTCAGGGCGAGAATGCGGACATTATCTTGTGATGGGACGATCGTAATCGTGCGCACCGACGGGCCAGCGCCAGTGTCGCCAAAGTTGAGTGCCACTTGCCATTCTGCATCACACAAATTGAGCTGCTTGCGCAAAAAGCGGCCATTTTCAGCGATGAGCGAAAGGGTTGCATAGCATTGTGCACCGTCCTCCAGCTCAATAAAGGCATATTGATCGGCCTGTGCAACAATCTCAACCCGCTGGCCATTGATAAAGGCTGATTGCAGTTCGACTGATGCTGGGTCTTTTTCGATGGTGAGAATGCGCGCTGCTGCCGCACCTTGCACCAACAACAGAATGGAAAATATCACAACGCCAATTTGAGCGCTGATGGAAGTGAGCCTATGCATGTCCGTCTCCTCAAGCGCCCCCGCGCTTTACCCAACCCTACTATGCATCAGCAAATTTGTCGAAATTATGTAGATGGGGCGGAAGCTTAGCGCCTCCGCCCCGGTAATAACTAAAGAATGCCAGGCAAGTTCAATCCTTTTTCCCGCGCACACTCTTGTGCGATCTCGTAACCTGCATCGGCGTGACGCATCACGCCGGTCGCCGGGTCATTCCACAAAACACGCTCTAGGCGCTTGGCCGCTTCAGGCGTGCCATCCGCTACGATCACCACGCCCGCATGTTGCGAATAGCCCATACCTACGCCGCCGCCATGATGGATTGACACCCAAGTGGCCCCAGAGGCCGTGTTGAGCAAAGCATTAAGCAATGGCCAATCGGAAACGGCGTCCGACCCATCCCGCATGGCTTCGGTTTCCCGGTTGGGCGACGCCACGGACCCGCTGTCCAAATGGTCGCGACCAATGACAACTGGCGCGTCCAGCTCGCCATTGGCAACCATTTCATTAAAGGCCATGCCAAGGCGGTGCCGGTCACCCAACCCCACCCAGCAAATGCGGGCGGGCAGGCCCTGGAATGAAATGCGCTCACGCGCCATATCCAACCAATTATGCAGGTTTTTATCGTCGGGCAGCAGCTCTTTGACCTTTTGATCGGTCTTATAAATATCTTCCGGATTGCCCGATAGCGCCGCCCAGCGGAACGGTCCGATGCCGCGGCAAAAGAGCGGGCGAATATAGGCAGGCACAAAACCGGGGAAATCAAAGGCATTTTCCAAGCCTTCATCCTTGGCGACCTGGCGAATATTGTTGCCATAATCGACGGTGGGAATGCCCTGGGCGTGGAAATCAAGCATGGCTTGCACCTGCACTTTCATGCTGGCACGGGCTTCTTTTTCCACCAATTTAGGATCGCTCTCGCGCTTGTCACGCCATTCCCCCATGGACCAGCCGATGGGCAAATAGCCATTGATCGGGTCATGGGCCGAGGTTTGATCGGTGACAATGTCGGGCCGAACGCCGCGTTTGACCAATTCGGGGAATATGTCGGCCGCATTGCCCAAAAGGCCAACAGATTTCGCTTCACCCGCCTTGGTCCAGCGGTCGATCATTTCCAGCGCTTCGTCCAAGCTGTCGGCTTTTTCATCGATATAGCGCGTACGCAAGCGAAAATCGATACTGTCGGGGTTGCATTCCACCGCCAAGCAGCAGGCCCCAGCCATCACCGCCGCGAGCGGTTGCGCGCCGCCCATGCCGCCAAGGCCGCCGGTCAAAATCCATTTGCCTTTCAGATCGCCGCCATAATGCTGGCGTCCAGCTTCAGCAAAGGTTTCATAAGTGCCCTGCACGATGCCTTGCGAGCCGATATAAATCCAAGAGCCCGCCGTCATTTGGCCATACATGGCCAAGCCCTTCTTATCGAGTTCGTTGAAATGATCCCAGTTGGCCCATTTGGGCACCAAGTTTGAATTGGCGATCAACACGCGCGGCGCATCTTTGTGGGTTTTAAAAACGCCCACGGGTTTGCCAGATTGCACCAACAAGGTCTCGTCGGTGTTGAGGGTTTTGAGGCTATCCACAATCTTGTCGAAATCGCCCCAAGTGCGTGCCGCGCGGCCAATACCGCCATAAACCACCAATTCATGGGGATTTTCCGCCACATCGGGGTCGAGATTGTTCATCATCATGCGCATGGGCGCTTCTGTGGTCCAATCGCCGCAAATCAAATCCGGCCCGATGGGCGAACGTACGGTGCGGGCATTTTTGCGTGGATTTTCGGTCATGATTGTTCTCCCGTTTGCGCGAAAGCGTTTGCCGCCTCGTCCAACAACGCTTCTAAGATCAATTTCAGGATGGGGCGCAATTGCGCGCACTTTTGGTCGTCCAATGCCCAAGGGGCCAGCTCGGCCTTCAGGTAGGCACATTGGGCAATTTCCATTTGAAAGGCACAGATGTTTTTATCCGGCTGCCCATAATGGCGCGTGGTCCAGCCACCCTTAAAGCGGCCATTCAAGACACTTTCAAAGCCAGACTGATTGGCGATCTCGAGGGCGCGTTTTTCCATTGCTGGCAGTAGCGTCGCGCCGTCATTGGTGCCCAGATTAAGGTCTGGCAGCTTGCCCTCAAACAAAAATGGCAATTCGCTGCGAATAGAGTGGCCATCATAAAGCACTGCAAAGCCATGTTCCGATTTCACTCGGGCGATTTCTTGACGAATAGCCGCATGGTAAGGCGTGTGAAAAGCGATGCGCCTCGCTTCAATTTCACCTGGACTTGGTGCTTGCCCCTCATGATAAATCGGTTGCCCTTCAAAATCGATGGTGGGGCACAGTGTGGTGGTATTTTGGCCGGGATAAAGTGATGTGCCTTCCGGGTCGCGGTTGGCATCAATCACATAGCGGGAGAACGTGGCGCGGATCGTGGTCGCATCCGGCATCAACCCGTCATAGACTTCATCTATAAACCAATCTGTATCCACCAGTGCCGTGCCGCGTTCGTTTAGGCGCCCGGCAATATCGGCGGGCACAAAGGTGCCCACATGGGGAAAGGCCAAAATGAGGGGGCTGGTGCCGCGGTGAAGGGCAAAGGGTTCCATCTAAACCTCCAGCGCCAGATCAATGCTGGCCCCGTCAAGCAGCGAGGGTTCACGCACCAGTGCGCCAGCCTTCACCAGATCGGGCGAGATGTAGCGATCATCATCGAGCGCGCTCACCTGTTGCCGTACAAGTTTGATGGCCGCTTGCAACTTCGTTGAAGTGGCAAGGGGCGCGCGCAAGCGAATACCCTGCGTGGCGGACAGCAGCTCAATGCCCAAGATGTGAGCCAAGTTCTGGTTCATCTCCAACAGGCGCCGGGCGGCGTGGCAAGCCATAGACACATGGTCTTCCTGATTGGCGCTTGTGGGGGTAGAATCGACTGAACAGGGCGCTGCTTTTTGCTTGTTCTCAGACATCAGCGCCGCTGAGGTCACCTCGGCAATCATAAAGCCAGAATTGAGGCCCGGGTTTGGCGTCAGGAATGCGGGGAGGCCAAAGGACAAAACCGGGTCAACCAGCAACGCAATGCGGCGTTGCGCAATGGCGCCCATTTCTGAGATGGCCAAGGCAATCTGGTCCGCTGCAAAAGCAACCGGCTCAGCGTGGAAATTGCCGCCCGATATGATTTCATCGTCGCCAACCACCAAAGGATTGTCGGTCACCGCATTCGCTTCAATGCGCAAGGTATCGCCCACTTGTCGCAACATGCCAATCACTGCGCCCATTACCTGCGGCTGACAGCGCAGGCAATATGGGTCCTGCACCCGTTCGTCATTTTCCAAATGGCTGTCGCGAATTTGCGACCCTTCCAGCAAGTTGCGCAATTGCGCCGCTGCATCGATTTGTCCCTGATGGCCGCGTAGGGTTTGGATTTTTTCATGGAACGGCGCATTTGATCCCATCGCCGCGTCAGTTGACATGGCGCCGGTCAGCAACGAAATTTTGGCCAAATGCCATGCCTCGAAAAGGCCCGCGAGCGCCAGCGCGGTGGAGGTTTGCGTGCCATTGATCAGGGCCAGACCTTCTTTGGGTCCGAGCACCACAGCTTTTAAGCCTGCGCGGCGCAACGCATCTGCACCGCTCATACGCTGGCCTTGATAATCTGCCTCGCCTTCGCCGATCATCACCGCCGTCATATGCGCCAATGGCGCAAGATCACCTGACGCGCCGACAGAACCCTGACCCGGCACAATAGGCGTGACACCTTTTTCCAGCATCTCTTCCAGCAACTCAATCAACGCCCAGCGCACGCCAGACGCGCCGCGCCCCAAAGAGAGCAATTTGAGCACCATCATCAAGCGGACAATATGAGGTGCCAATGGTTCGCCCACGCCGCTGGAATGCGAGAGAATCAAGTTGCGCTGCAAGGTGGCAGTGTCCTCGACGGCAATCCGGGTTTTGGCCAGTTTGCCAAAGCCTGTGTTCACCCCATAAACCGCCGCATCGCCTTTCGCAGCCTTTGTGATAATGGCGGCGGCGCGTTCAACGTCCGGCTTGACGCTACGGTCCAATTGCACGGGCGTGGCGGCCCGGAAAATCTCTTCTAGCTGAGTGAGGCTAACCCGCCCCGGCTGCACGATCATGCTCACAATTTTCCTCCGAAAATACGCGCTTTGAGTGGATTAAACCCAATGCGATAACTTAGTTCTGCGGGGTGTTGAATGGCCCAAAGGGCAATGTCTGCGCGCTGACCAACGGCCAGCGTGCCGCGATCATCAAAGCCGAGGGCTTTGGCCGCATTGCGCGTGGTTGCTGCCAAGCATTCATCCGGTGTCATCCGAAACAAAGTGGCGCCCATATTCATGGTCAGCAAAAGCGACGTGAGCGGCGAGGAGCCGGGGTTACAATCGGTTGCTAAAGAAATGGGCACCTGATGATCTCGCAATAGCTGCACGGGAGGCATTTGGGTTTCACGCAAGGTATAGAAGGCGCCGGGCAACAGCACAGCGGCACTACCCGCCGCCGCCATGGCTTTGGCGCCCGCTTCATCCAGATATTCTAAATGATCGGCCGAAAGCGCTTTGAATGAAGCGGCCAGAGATGCGCCGCCAAGATTGCTCAATTGTTCTGCGTGAAGTTTAACGGGCAGACCCAGTTCGGTGGCCGCGTTGAATACAATTTTTATCTGCTCGGGGGAAAAGGCAATGCCCTCGCAAAAGCCGTCAACAGCGTCGATCAGGCCCTCTTTGTGCAATTGCGGCAGCATCTCGTCCGCGACCAGATTAATGTAATCGTCGGCGCGATCCTTGAATTCTGGCGGCGTGGCGTGGGCACCAAGAAATGTGGTGCGCACATTGATGTCGCGCAATTCGCCAAGCTCACGTGCCGCAAGCAGCATATTGCGCTCGCTTTCAAGCTCTAGTCCGTAGCCGGATTTAATCTCGATAGTTGTGACGCCTTCGGCGATCAAGGCATCAAGGCGCGGCAAGGCGTCAGCCACGAGTTCTTCAACACTTGCCGCGCGCGTGGCTTTCACCGTTGAAATGATGCCGCCGCCAGCGCGGGCGACCTCTTCATAGCTTGCGCCCTCGAGCCGCATTTCAAATTCATTCGCGCGGTGACCACCGAAAACAATATGAGTGTGGCAATCGATGAGGCCGGGAGTGGCCAATGCGCCGTCGCATTCCCTTGTTGGCCATTCGCGATAATCGATAGGAATATCAGCAACTGGCCCCACCCAAGCGATCGTCTCACCGTCAATGGCGATGGCGCCATTTTCGATCAAACCGCCATAGTTTTCACCATTCGCCTGCATGGGTGCGACGCGCAAATTGGTCAGCACATATTGGGTTGAATTCGCCATGTGAGAGCACCTTTTGCCGGAATTAGGATTGCGCTTTAATCGAATATGTATATGCTTAATTATATTATGTCCATACATATTAGGTGAGTAATGACTTCGCTTTTTGTCAAATCAGCATTGTTGCAAACTGGCTGGGCCCAAAATGTTCGGGTTGTGTGGGAGAACAGCCGCATCATCCAGACGGAAGCAAATACTGTCGCCCACGCGGACGATTTGGATTTGGGCGATCAAATCTTGCTGCCTGCAATCGGCAATTTGCACTCTCACACGTTCCAACGGGCCATGGCGGGGCTGACCGAATATCGCGGCGAAGACCGCGACAGTTTTTGGAGTTGGCGGCACCTTATGTATCAGTTCCTTGACCAGCTGACGCCGGGCGATCTTTATGTGATTGCCCGCTATGCCTTTATGGAAATGTTGGAAGCAGGCTATAGCGCGGTCGCTGAATTTCATTATGTGCATCATCAAGTGGGCGGCGCAGCCTATGACAGCTTGGCCGAAACATCCCATTCGATTATCCACGCGGCGCAAGATGTGGGCATCGGGCTCACTCACTTGCCCGTTTTTTATGCCTATGGCGGTGTCGATCAGCGCCCGTTGCAAGGTGGGCAAAAGCGGTTTGGCAACGCGCTTTCTCAATTCGAAAAACTGCTTGAGCAATGTAGCGATCTGCTGGGCAAAATGCCTGAAGACTATCGGCTCGGCTTGGCACCTCATTCTCTGCGCGCGGTGAGCAAAGACCAGCTCGATGCGTTGGTCGCCCTGCGCCCGCAAGACCCCATCCATATGCATATTGCCGAACAAGTTGCCGAAATCGAAGAAATCGAAGCGCAATATGGCCAACGACCCATGGCCTGGTTGTTTGATCATGCTGAAGTGGATGAGCGCTGGTGCCTGATTCATTCAACACATTTGACGCAGGGTGAAACTCAAAAGCTGGCGCAATCTGGCGCAGTGGCGGGACTTTGCCCGATCACGGAGGCCAATTTGGGCGATGGCATTTTCAACGGCGTCAACTATTTGGGCGCGAATGGCATATTCGGCATTGGCTCTGATTCCGACATCCGCATTTCATTAAGCGAAGAATTGCGCGTGTTGGAGCATTCCCAACGTTATCGGCACAACGGTCGCGCCATGTTGGCGCCCAAAAATGGGTCGAACGGCGCGACCCTGTTCAAGGGCGCAGCCAATGGCGGTGCGCGTGCCTTGGGGCGCGATCACGGCGTTATCGCGCCGGGGAAGCTGGCGGACTTTTTCTCGCTGGATCGCGATCGCATGCTTGGGCAGGGGCTTACGGGCGACAAGCAGCTTGATCATTGGATTTTTGCCAGTGATGATCGGGCGATCGATCATGTGTGGTCCGCCGGGCGACATATGGTTGCGCGCGGTCAGCACAAAAATCATGCGTCCATTCGCTCAGACTATATTGCCTGTTTGAAAAAATTACGCAGTGACCTATAAAACGCCCCATGACAGAACGTAGCGCCGCTTCTCCCTATCTCACCATCAAAAACGATTTGCTTGCTCAAATTCGGGCCGGGCAATTGCGGCCAGGCGATGCGGTGCCGCATGAAGAAACCATTGCACAAAATTATGGCGTTGCACGGGCCACGGTCCACCGCGCCTTGCGGGAATTGGCCGAAGAAGGATTTGTGGAACGAAAGCGGCGCGCGGGCACCCGCGTTGCGGCGGCTGGTGGGCGCACCACCAAGGTGGATATTGCCTTGGTACGCACGGAAATCGAACGCACCGGTGCACCCTACCGATTTGAAATTGTAAGCCGCAATGTGGTGCAAAATGATGCTTTTGCGCAGCGTATCTTGCGCGTATCGGCCACCCAGCCGGTGCTGCATCTGGAGGTTTTGCATTACGCCGGTGAGCGGCCCCACCAGTTGGAAGAACGCTGGATTAATTTGGATGTGGTGCCCAGCGCGAGAGATCAGGAGTTTACGGATTCCAACCCCAATGAATGGTTGATTGCAACCATGCCCTATGCCGAGGCGGAGCATAAGTTTTCGGCGCTTAACGCCAATGCACATCAGGCGCAGGCCCTTGGTGTGCCCGAAGGCGAAGCCTTGTTTGTGATCGAACGCCGCACCGCCTTGGACGCGAAAACGATCACCTATGTGCGCATGCTGCATCCGGGCCAAACCTTTGCCATGGCAGCAACAAATTTCTCTTTGTCGACAAAAAATTAACGCCCGAATGATAAGAACTTGGTTCGGCACATAAGAGTGGGATTTTGTGTGCTGATAGGGGAATCTTATGAGTTTTTTTGATGTTGCGACCAATATGGGCGGCAACAGCGCCCAGATTGCGCTGATCGATGATTTGGCGCGCGATTTGGGTTTTCGGCAGGTCACGCACTATTCCGGTTTGGTGGCAACGGAAGAATTGACTCGAAAAGTGCCGAACAATTTCTTCCTTTTTGCCAGCGATGGCGAATTAGAGCCCATCAAAACCCAAGTCCAAAATATTCGCAGCAGCCCACGACCCCGCGTGCGCTATTCACCTCTTATCTGCTTTGTTGAGGTGCCGTTGCCCATGCTGGTTTCACAATGCATTCAAATTGGCTTTGACGATATTCTCACCCTGCCATGGGACCCCAAGCAGATGATGCCCCGTTTGCGCCGTCAGCTCAACACGCCAATCACTTACTTTGAGACGTCGACCTATTTTGGGCCGGATCGGCGTCGTTTTGGCAAAAAACGACCGTCGACGGACAAGGTTTATCATAAAAGCCAAGGCTATCGCCGCATTGATATTCGGCGCGATCTTGCTCACGGCGTGCAAATTCTGGGCGACACGACGGTGGGAAATATTTCTAAACGACATAGCCATGTCTCGTGGAGCGCCGCTGGCTAGGCTAAGCATTATTCCGTACACATGCCGGAAACAGCAATTAACCAAAGCTGCAAGATAATGGCCGCATAGATTTACTCTTATTGCGAGCCATTGCCATGTTCAAATTGCCAACCCTCAATATTGCTGCCCGTTTGCCACTTGCTTTATCCATATCTGCCTTGGCCATTGGCCTTGGCGTCGGGGTCGCCAGCTTCTTTATCAGCTCCCAGACCGTCAACTCCATGACAAAAGAAAAGCTGGAAGCGATTGTCGAAAGTCGCGCGATCGCGCTTGAACGCTATTTCGCACAGGTCGAAGATGATTTGTTGCTGCAATCCAAAAATCCCACCGTCATTGAAGCCGCGAAAGATTTTGCGACCGCATGGAGCCGCATCGAGGGAGATGCTCAAACCATTTTGCAGCAGGGCTATGTGGCGCAAAATCCATTCCCCCTCGGCGAAAAGGATAAACTGCAACAGGCCAATCTGGGCATTTGGTATGATAGCGTGCACGAACGATATCATAGCTATTTCAGCGAGTTGATGACCCAAAACGGGTATTACGATGTGTTCCTGTTCGACCTCGCTGGCAATCTGACCTACACAGTGGCCAAAGAAAATGACTATGCCACTAACTTCAAAGAGGGAGGTGGTCGTTGGTCTTCCTCTGACTTGGGGAAAGCCTATCGGGCGGGGGAATCGCTTGCACCGGGCCAAACAGCTTTTTTCGACATTGCGCCCTATGCGCCCAGCCAGAATTTGCCCGCGACCTTTATGTCGACCCCCTTGATTGACAAAGCTGGCACCCGCATTGGTGTCTTGGCTTTCCAACTGCCCGTGGAAGAGTTCACCACCATCATGCACGATAAAACTGGCCTGGGCCAAACAGGCGAAACCTTTATCGTTGGGGCAGATCATCTGTTTCGCAATGATTCAGACTTCACCGAAGAAAATGACATTTTAACCACCAGCCTGGACTATACAGCGATCGATGAAGCTATTCAGGGTGAACGTGGCTTCACCACCACAGATGATTATCGCGGACAAGAACTCTATTTGCTCACGGTGCCGTTTAGCTTTGGCGGGGTCAATTGGGCGGTGACTGGCGTGAAGGGCGTTGCCGAATCCAACCAACCCGTTATCGCTTTGCGCAATGCCATGATGATGATTGGGGCGGGCTTTCTCGTGGTCATTGTTGTGGCCGGGGTTCTTTTTGCCCGCACCATCACGCGCCCCATCGCACGGCTTTCCACCACAATGAAGGACTTGGCGGAAGGCCAACTGGACGTGGACATTGAAGGCACGGAAGGTAAAGATGAGCTCGGAGACATGGCCCGCGCTGTGGATGTGTTCAAGCAAAACGCCATCGAACGTCAACGACTTGAAACGGAAAGCGAAGCGGAATCCAAAGCGCAGGCAAAACGTCAAGCACGGATTGAGGAGCTGATCACGCATTTCCGCACAACCGTTGGAGACGCCTTGGAGTTGGTCACCAAAAACAGCGCGCAAATGACCGAAACGGCGAATATGCTCAATGACATTGCCACCAACACATCCGGTCAGGCAGGCGATGCAGCCAATGCCTCCAAAGAAGCCTCTACCAATGTGAAAGCGGTTGCGGCGGCGGCCGAGGAACTAGCCGCCTCGATTGAAGAGATTTCACGGCAGGTGTCGAAAACCAACACCATTGTCAATTCCGCTGCCGATGCCGCACAATTGACCAATGGTCGCGTCACCCGGCTTGCCGCCGCTGCGCAAAAGATTGGCGATGTGGTCGCCCTCATTCAAGACATTGCCGAACAGACAAATCTTTTGGCCCTGAACACCTCAATCGAAGCCGCACGGGCGGGCGAAATGGGCAAAGGCTTTGCTGTTGTCGCCACGGAGGTCAAATCTTTGGCCAACCAAACCGCCAGCGCCACGGAAGAGATTTCGGCCCAGATCACCGAAATTCAAGATTCGACCAAGGATGCCGTTGCCGCCATCGAGCAAATCGCGGGGACCATGACAGAGGTGACCCAGTACACAACCTCGATTGCTTCTGCGGTGGAAGAACAAGGTGCCGCCACGGCGGAAATCAGCCAAAGCGTCACCCAGGCCGCGACAGGCACCGAACAGGTGGCGGGCTCCATCAACACCGTGACCAACGCCGCAGACGAGACCAACCAAAGCGCAAATCAAGTGTTGGTTGCTTCTCAAGATATGGCGCAACAGGCCAAAACGCTAAGGACCACGGTAGACCAGTTTTTGACCGAGGTCGCGGCGGCCTAGCGCACGTCACATCAATAAAAGCTAGGGGCGCTTTTGGGCGCCCCTATTCTGTTGTGTTTTGCTTGTGCGTTGCTTCAATTGGGCTAAACTTGCCTGATGAACTCGGATTCGATGCAAAATTTGCCCCCCATTGTGGATGGCCGACAATCAGAAACCGCCTTGCGGGTGCAGCGCGGCTGCATGCGCTTTTTGCGGGCACAACATGATATTACCTGTTTTGCTGAAGTGCCCTTGGCCAATGGAAGGCGCGCAGATTTGCTGGGTGTGACGCCAAAGGGCGAAGTTTGGATTGTGGAGATCAAATCCAGCCTTGAAGATTATCGGGTTGACCAAAAGTGGCCCCAATATCATGAGTTCTGCGACCGTTTTTTCTTTGCCAAACCACCGGAGCTGGCGGCCGAGATTTTCCCTGAAAGTGAAGGCCTTATCGTTGCCGACGGGCATGGCGCAGATATGATGCGGCCCGCATCCCTAGATAAAATGGCACCCGCCCGCCGCAAAACGCTGATGATCAAACTGGCACGGTTGGGCGCCGACCGCATTCATCAGTTGATGGATCCGGGGCCAAGCGCGCTTTAGACCTTATCCAATTCGGCATGCAGCCGCTTCATCAGCTCGAGGCGTTTTTTGTCGCTCGATTCCTTGGCCAAAGCATGGCTCAGTTCAATGGAGAAACGGGCAAATTCAGCAGACCAATCTTGCGTGAATTGTTGCGGATCGATGCGCAAATGCTCGGGTTGATGCACCGCGCCAACGCCATTGGCGCGCAGTTCAAACTGATCATCCAATTGTGGCGCAATCACTTTATCCGGGCCCAAGCCTTTTGCTGCTAGGGCTGTTTTCATGGCATCGCGCCCCTCATCCTCGCCATGGGTGAGGAAAATGGCCCCATGCGCCGGCAAGCGTTCAGCAATCCAATCCATAAGCTCGGAATGGTCGCCATGGGCGGAATAATTGCCGATGGAGCGGATGGCGGCGCGCACAATATGGTTTTTACCATGGATGCGCACTTCATCTTTGCCCGATTTGATCACATGGCCAAGGGTGCCGGGCGCTTGATAGCCTACAAACAAAATGGTCGATTTGGGATCGGAGATATTGTTGCGCAAATGGTGTTTTATGCGCCCTGCATCGCACATGCCAGACGCGGCCATTATGATCGCACCGCCATTGATGCGATTGATGCCTTTGCTCTCCTCCACCGATTCGACAATGCGAAAACGGTCGTCAGCGAACAATTCTTCTGGGTCCAACTCCACGTCCTGCAATTCAGCAGCGTGGCGCTTAAACACGGACGTGACACGGCGTGCCAACGGCGAATCAAGAAACACCAATTGCGGATCGATTTCCCCGCGTTTGATCAGCACGCCGATATCATGCAGCAATTCTTGACTGCGCTCTACGGCAAAGGCAGGGATCACCAAATTGCCGCCATTGCCCAACGCCCGATTGATTTCTTTTTTTAGCGCGGCGCGCCGTTCGTCCAGCGAGTAATCGTCACGATCGCGGCCACCATAGGTGCTTTCGCACAGAATATAATCAAAGCCGGAAGGGGCATGCGGCTCTAGATAGAACACTTTTTCGTCCGGCCCGAGATCGCCGGAGAACAGCATTTTGATGGTTTTGCCATCATCATCCTGCACATGCACTTCAATGGAAGAACTACCTAGAATATGGCCCGCGTTCCAAAACCGTGCCTTTACGCCAGGGCCGGGCTCAAACCATTCTTCATAAGGGTGGCCCTTGGTCCGCTTGAGCGTTTCTTCTGCGTTCTCACGCGTATATAGCGGCTCAACCAGTTCTTCGCCTTTGCGGGCGCGCTTGCGGTTATGCCGCTCTGCCTCATATTCCTGGATGCCCGCGCTGTCGGGCAGCATATAATCCAACAGGCCCGTGGTGGCGGCTGTGCTGTGGATTGGCCCCTCAAATTTATGTTTGACCAGCTTTGGCAACAAGCCTGCATGGTCAATATGAGCGTGCGTCAACAACGCATAATCGAGCTTCGCTGGATCAAATGGGAAGGGCTTATAATTGAGGGCGCGGACCGTCTTGTTGCCTTGAAACAGACCACAATCGACAAGGAATTGGCCCTTGGGGTGGGTAACCCGATAGCAAGAACCTGTGACCGTGCCCGCGGCCCCGTGAAATGACAAAACTACGCCCATGAATTTACCCTCTGTGCCGAATTTCTTGCTGTATAGACATCAGCTTAGCAGCAGGTGGCAACAGACAAAAGCCAAACAGGAGTGCGGCCCGATCTTTTTTTCTACCGTGGCGCGCGCTTTGCCAAAATGCGCTGCAATGTGCGTCGATGCATGTTCAATCGACGCGCCGTTTCCGACACGTTGCGATCACACAATTCGTAAACCCGTTGGATGTGTTCCCAACGCACCCGGTCGGCCGACATTGGGTTTTCCGGTGGGTCCGCTTTGATCTCGTCCTCATGCGCCATCAACGCTTTGAACACATCGTCCGCGTCCGCTGGTTTGGCAAGATAGTCGACTGCACCCAATTTCACGGCGGTCACCGCGGTGGCAATATTGCCATATCCGGTGAGCACGACTGCGCGGGCGTCGGGGCGTCTTTCTTTGAGGGTTGAAACCACCTCCAACCCGTTGCCATCTTCCAAGCGCATATCAACAACGGCAAAAGCGGGTGGATTGGATTTCACCTGCGCCATACCGGCAGCAACGCTATCTGCGGTTCGCACATCAAAGCCACGCTTTTGCATGGCCCGCTCAAGCCTGGTCAAAAAAGGTTTGTCATCATCGACAAGAAGTAAGGACAGGTCTTTGTCCAAAAGTTCTGGGACGCTGGTCATCTTGGTATCCTCGCAATTGATGCTATATGGCATCATTTCAACCGAAAGGTCAAAACCATCTCATTTTGTACGTTTAAATCACCTGGCCAGTTCAATCACCTGTCTTGGCCATGCTATTTTGACGCAGGCGTGGCGCCCTTCATCACGGTTGAAAAACGCCAATTGAGCGCCCGTGCGTTCAAGCAAAGTCTTGGCAATAAAAATGCCAAGGCCTAGCCCGCCGGGTTCAGTCGGGTCGCTATCATTCATATCCTTAGGGCGTGTCGTAAGGTAAGGCTCGCCCATGCGCATCAGCATATCCTGAGTGAAGCCGGGACCATCATCACAAATTGATATCTCCAACGTTCGATCAGTCCATCGCACACTGACTTCAACCCGTGATTCGGCAAAATCAACCGCATTTTCGATCAGATTGCCCAGCCCATAAATCAACCCAGAATTACGAGCCAAATTCGGCTGCGTGCCTTCGCCTTTTGCGTCCACGTCAATATCGATGCCAAAAAAGCGCTGTGGTTCGGAAACTTCCGCCACCAAGTCGCTGGCCGTGAGCTCAGAAAAATGCTGCTCCTGGGTGTTGAGGTTGCGCAGTTTTTGCAAAATCTCGCGACAGCGCGTGGCCTGCTCGGTGATCAGTTCCAAGTCTTTCTTCAAAGATTGCGGATCGTCGAGATCGGTTTGCATTTCCTTTGCGGCCAAGGCGATTGTCGCCAGCGGAGTGCCCAATTCGTGCGCCGCCGCCGTGGCCAGCCCATCAATTGCGGACAAATGCTGCTCGCGGGCCAAAACCAGTTCGGTAGCGCTTAAAGCATCTGCCAATTGTCGCGCTTCATGCGCGACGCGGTTGGTATAGGCGGACGTGAACACCACGCCACACACCAAAGCCACCCAAATGCCAAATACATATAGATTGTTGATCAAAAACGGCTCGCTGCCGGACCAAGGCAACGGCATATGGAAAAGGCCCAGCAACGTGATGATGGCAATCGCCAAGCCGCTAAGCCCCAATGTCCATCGATAGGGCAATGTGGTGGCGGATACGCTAACCGGAGCCAACAACAGCAAAGCGAACGGGTTATAAAGACCGCCTGTCAAATATAATAGCCCACCCAACTGCAAGGAATCATACGCCAATTGGGCGGCTGAGAATTGCGACCGAAGCCGCAGGGTCGCGGGATACCGCACCAAGAAAAACACATTCAGCCAAGCGGACATGGCAATCAAGGTGAAACAGGCCGCCAACGGCACATCATATTTAAGGATGAAGGCCACCACCAAAACGCCGGCGCTTTGCCCGGCCACGGCCAACCAACGCAGGCGAACCAACGTGTCGAGCCGCAATCTATGGTGCGCGCTATAGGCCAAAATCGGTTCTGATTTGTCAGTTTCGGTCAAATTTCGCTCCTATTGGTGGCGATTTCGCGTGGAAAAAATATGCAAAAATCCCCATTTTCCGGCGCTCTGGGCCTTACGTGATGTGTTTTCAAGACCCTTTTTGCAAAAAATTGCGGCTTGAAGCCAGCAAAATCCCCCCCAAATCTAAGTCATCGTTGATGAAGAGGTGATAAAATGAGCACACAGTTGATTAAACCAGAATGGTCCCCCCTGACCATTGGTCTTATGGTTCTTGGCTTTATTGTTTTCTGGCCGCTTGGCCTCGCCATGTTGTTCTACATTTTGTGGGGCGAGCATTGGGGCGGTTCAAGCGACAAAGCCGAAAAGTGGATGCACAAGCAGAAGCATAAAATGAAGGGCTGTCGTGGCAAGCGCTACCGTCGCCACCACGCCACAGGCAATGCGGCGTTCGACGAATATCGCGAAGCTGAGTTTCGCCGGATTGAGGAAGAGCGTGCACGCCTAGAGCAAGAACGTGAAGAGTTTGAAGAGTTTTTGCGCAATCTGCATATGGCCCGTGATCGCGAAGAATTTGACCGCTTTAAATCGGATCACCGTGCGAAGCGTCATGATGATGAAGATGATCGATCTTCACGCCGCGACGACCGCAAGGATCGGGACGACTATTAAGATTTAACAGCCTTCTCCCCGCCCTTGCGCTTTTGCCCCCGAACAAATTGCGCAAGGGCCCCTGACCCCCAAAAACTTAGATCTGATCTTGATCTGGCGCTCCAAAAATCTGGAGCGCCTTTTTTGTTGCCAAATCAGTCCCAATTGAGGGAAAATCACATCCATGATGTTGAAACGTCGCGCAGCGATTCCCGAAAAATTGCAGATTGATCTTGCCACAGGTGAACTAGAGATTGTGGTGAGCCAGAATGCACGTGCCAAGCATTATCGTTTGTCGTTGCATCCGAAAAAGGGTGTTGTGCTGACCGTGCCTAAACGCGGCAATTGGCGCGATGCGCAAAATTTTGTTCATCGGCATCATGATTGGTTGAGCGACCGTCTTGACCAAATTCAAAGCCCCGCGATTTTGGCCCCCGGCATGGCGCTGCCGCTGCGGGGCGAACCGCACCACCTCATGTCGACAGGCAAGCTTCGCGGCCTTGTCGCCCAAGACACGGGCAACCAACAGATCATGGTGCCAGGCGCGCCAGAGCATTTTGCACGAAAGCTCGGCGATTGGTTGAAGGCAGAAGCGCGACGGGATTTATCCACCCAGGTTGCAGCGCACGCTGAACGCCTATCCCTATCACCAAAGGGGATCACCATTCGCGATCAAACCAGCCGGTGGGGCTCGTGCAGTTCGTCGGGCCAGCTCAATTTTTCATGGCGCTTGGTTTTGGCGCCACCATTTGTGCTTGACTATGTTGCCGCCCACGAAGTGGCGCATTTGCGCGAGATGAACCATTCGCCGCGCTTTTGGCGTACGGTGAAAGAAACATTGCCCGACATGAAGCGTGGCCATGATTGGCTCAAAGTGCATGGACGTGATTTGATGCGCTATCAAGTACATCGCTAATCGCACCAGCAATTTTCACAAATTGAGATGGTTGACTTGACGTAGGCCTATTCATTTCCTACATACATACCGACCAGTCGGTCTGTATGTAAATTGGAGTTTGAGATGCCTACTACCACCAAGGAACAATTGCTCGAGATCGCCTTTGATATGTTTTTGGCGCATGGATATGACGGTGTGGGGATCAGCGAAGTTATCAAAAGAGCGGGGGTCTCTAAGGGCGCGCTCTATCATCATTTTACATCGAAAGACGATTTGATCGCTCAAATATTACAGCGCTATTTTCTCGATGGATTTGCGCAGATGGACTTTGAGGCGCTGGCGCAACAGCCTGCGCACTCGCAACTCGGCCAGTTGGTGGACGGCTATCAAAACCTTTTCGGCCCAACAGCCGCGCTGCGCAAATATGGGCTTGCACGTTATTTGGCTTTGTTTTTCGACAGCTTGTCGCGCAACGAACAGTTCGCTGCGGCTGTTGCGCGCTATTACCGACAAATAGAAGCCGCGCTTCATCCTGATGCACAGCCTTATTTACGGCAGATCGAAGGAGAGATTTATCTCTCCACCGTCTTGCAGCGCGATCCTGAATTTTCGTTTATTCCGGCCACATTTTAGGAGCACATCCCATGGAACTTTATGGCTCGAAATCCAAATCCATTCCGCAAAAAATCACCCTTACCCTTATTGAGCTGGCCCTTATTGGGCTTTCAAGTTGGATCATGTTTGGCAATGGCGGCCAAACTTTCGCAAGTCTTTTTGGGTGGACGCTGCCCGCCCAAACGCCTACGCGCTATGGGGTGATACTTGCCTTTAACATCGTCATTTTATTGCGTATGGGCTTCATGATGTTTTACCTGATGAAACGCACTTTGCCCTGGTCAGAGGCATTCACGGTGCCGTCTGCTTTCGCCATCTATTATGTGGGCTTTGCTATTTTGGTGCTGCCCAATGGGGCACCGCTGGGGCCTGTGGATTTTTTCGCCATTGGCCTATTTGCACTGGGGTGCATTTTAAACACAATGTCCGAATTGCAGCGGCATATCTTTAAAAAAGACCCCGCCAACAAAGGCAAGCTTTATACTGGTGGACTGTTTGCCTATTCAATGCACATCAATTTCTTTGGCGACATTGTTTGGGTCGCCGCCTATGCACTGGTGGCGGGCCATTGGTTGGGCGCAGCCATCCCGGTGATGCTGTTTTGCCTGTTCGCGTTTTACAATGTCCCCATGCTGGATGATTATTTGCGCGACCGCTATGGCGACGCTTTCAAAGATTATGAAGCGCGGACCAAAAAGCTGATCCCTTTCATTTATTGAGAGCGGGACAAGGCGCGGGCCAGAAAATCGATTGCGGCCCGCACCCGTGCCGGGCGATTCCGGTTGAGCGGCAGCACAGCCTGGATTGGCAAGGTCAGCGAGGGATAGTCCGGCAAAAGCCGCACCAGCTTTTCCGCCGCCACGTCCGATTGCACAACAAAATCCGGCACAAGCGCAATGCCTTCACCCATCATTGCCAGATTGCGCATGGCGGTAGCGCTGTTGGTGACAAATTGCGGCTGAATCGCAATATTGCGGGTTATCCCGTCTATCTGAAAAGGCCAGCGCGCCCCGCCGCGATAGTTGGCATCCTGCAAACAAATATGATCGCTCAAATCATCTGGCGATTTCGGCGTCCCATAATGATCAAGATAGGCCGGGCTTGCGACCAGCCATAAGTGCGATTCGGTGAGTTTGCGCGCCACCAAATTGGAATCACTGAGCGCGCCGATACGCAGGGCGAAGTCAAAGCCGCCTTCGATCAGATCGACATAGCTGTCTGATAAGCGCACATCAAAGCTAAGGTCCGGATGCTCTCGCTTAAGTTTGGCGAGCAATGGCAGTAGAACCACTTCGCCAAAACTCACTGGCGCTGAAATGCGCAAATGCCCGATTAATTGTCCCTCAGCCTGCTTCAGCGCCGAATGGCTTTCATCAATGCGGGCAATTATGTCCTGGCAATCAAGATAATATTGCTGACCGGCCACTGTCAGGCTTTGGCTGCGGGTCGTGCGATTGAGCAGCTTGACGCCAACCTGCGTTTCAAGCGCAGCCAAATATTTGCTGGCCAGTTTTTTTGAAATGTTCAGTCGGTCTGCTGCGGCTGTAATTGTGCCGGCTTCCACCACCGCAAGAAAGGTCCGCATACCATCAATCATATCCATATTATTGTGAATATACCGGCGACAATATTTCGTCAATATCTATGTTTTTCGGAATAAAGATTTCAATCATATTCCTTTCAACGCCGCACAACACAAGCCTCCAAAATGATGCGGTGCAACAAACTGAAAGGAAATAGACATGTTGAAACAAACTCTTATAACAACACTTCTGGCCACCGGCCTCACCGCAAATGCATTTGCTGAAACGCAAGAAGCCATTCCGGGCGGGATCACACAAGAGCAATATTATACCGGCGGTGGTGCCGCCACTGAGGTGGATGAAAAGCACCTCGAAAAGTTCGATGCGCTCGATTTTGAGATTTTCTCTAATCAGGAATGGGACCGGGTCCACGAAAGCCATGATGAGGACATTATTGTCACCTGGCCCGATGGGCACTCCACCCGCGGTATTGATGTGCACATTGAGGATCTGAAGCGCTTATTTGTCCATGCGCCAGACACACAGATCCGCTTCCATCCCGTGCGCCTGGCCACCGACAATTGGACCGCCGTTGTCGGGGTAATGGAAGGCACCTTCACTGAGCCCCTGCCTATTGGCAAGGGCGAATTTATCGAACCTACCGGCGAATCTTTTGAACTGCAGATGGCCACCATCGCCTTCTGGCAGGACGGTCGCATGATCCATGAATGGCTGTTCTGGGACAATGAAACCTACGCCCGTCAACTTGGACTGATCGAATGACTTTACTCAACAAACTCCTCAGAAAGGATAGAAAAATGACATATGCAATTATTGGTACAGGCAACATCGCCAGCGGTTTGGCCCGCACATTGGCCGCAAAGCACAAGGTATTGGTTGCCGGACGCGACGCTGACAAGGCGGACAAACTGGTCAGCACCGTGAAAAATGCCAGCGCGGTAGCCATAGATGAAGCGCTCGACACCGCCGAGATCGTATTTCTCGCCGTGCCGTTTGATGCGGTGAGTGAATTGGCCGCCCGCTATAATTTTGACAACAAGATTGTTGTCGATGTCACCAATCCATTCAAGGCAGACTTCTCCGGGCTGACCTTTGGCTATGATTCCTCAGCTGCCGAAGAAATTGCGCAGCTTTTGCCCAATGCCCATGTGGTCAAGGCGTTGAATACGATCTTTGCCCAGGTCTATGAGCAGGGTCTGATTTTTGAGGGCCGGAAAGTGCCCGCCTATGTGGCGGCTGATGATGATGCGGCCAAACAAAAGGTGGTCACATTATTGGCTGACGTCGGGTTTGACGCGGTGGATGCGGGCGGCCTGCTCAATGCGCGCTATCTGGAGCCGCTCGCCTATCTGAATGTGCAGTTTGGCTATATGTTGGGCCAAGGCACACAAATCGCGCCAGCCTGGCTTTCCCGCCAGCCTGCCTAAGTGCAACAGGGCGCGATCTTTTGGGTCGCGCCCTTTTTAAGGAGCTTACTATGCTTGTTGATGGAAAATGGCAGGGCGATTGGCACCCTTATCAGGCCAAGGACAAAAAGGGGCGCTTTGTGCGTCAGGAGTCGGCGTTTCGCAACTGGATCACACCCGATGGGGCGCCAGGGCCCACCGGTGAAGGCGGCTTTGAGGCGGAGCCAGACCGCTATCATCTTTATGTCGCCTTGATCTGCCCCTGGGCGTCGCGCACCTTGATGGCACGCGCGCTCAAAGGCCTTGAGGATGTGATCAGCGTAAGCGTGGTCAACCCGCAGCTCAGCGCAGAGGGGTGGTCCTTTGGCGGTTTTGAAGGGGCCGATTTGGACCGGCTCAATGGGGCGAAATATATGCACCAGATTTATACAAGGGCTGATCCCAATTACACCGGGCGTGCCACGGTGCCTGTACTTTGGGATAAAAAGCGCCAAAGGATTGTGAACAATGAGAGCGCGGATATTTTGCGCATGCTCAATCATAGTTTTTCCGCGCTAGTGCCTTCCAAAAATGACCTTTATCCAGAAGAACTGGCGGATCAGATCGAAGACCTGAACAGCTGGCTTTATCACGGGCTGAATAACGGGGTTTATCGCGCTGGCTTTGCACAAAGTCAGGATGCCTATGAAGAGGCGTTTGATGAAGTCTTTGCCACGCTGGATCGATTGGAAGAACGCTTGGCAGCAGATGGGCCATACCTATTTGGCGAGCAACTGACCGAAAGCGATATTCGATTGTTTGTAACGCTTGCGCGGTTTGATGTGGCCTATTTCGGCCTGTTTAAGACCAATCTGAAAAGGGTGCAGGATTATCCGCATTTGCTGCGCTTTGCCCAACGCATATATGCGTTGGACGGTGTGGCTGCGACCGTCGATCTTGAGCATATCAAGGCGGGGTATTATTCGGTCAAAGCGCTCAATCCGCGCCAAATAATTCCGGCTGGTCCAGACGATATCGGCTTTGCCATCAACACGAAAAGCGCTGCTTAACGCGAGAATATCTCGTTAATCAGGTCGCCCAAATTCCGGCGCTGGCCTTCTTGGGGCCGCTGGGTCATTGGCTCAAGGCTTTGATTGTCAAACCGCACATTGCCGCCGGGGATTTGGGCGACAGCGAGCCCTTCATGGGCTTTTTGCATAAAATCGTGCCAAACTTGAACCGGCACATTGCCACCGCTGGCATTGGTGGGCGTGTCATCATCATTGCCCACCCATACGCCGGTGACCAAACGGGCGCTGTAGCCGACGAAGAGCGCATCGCGGTTCTTCTGAGAAGTGCCGGTTTTGCCAGCGATCGGCCAATCGCCAAATCTTGCTTTGCGGCCTGTGCCTACTTCGACAGCATGGGCCAACATATCGTTCATCATTGGGATATGTTCGGGCGCCACGACCCGACCGGGGCCCGCTGGCTGATGATTATAAAGCACTTCACCTTCGGCGGTTTCGATGCGCGAAATCACCCGTGCAATGATGCCTTCGCCACCATTGGCAAAAGGGGCGTAGGCTGCGGTCAGTTCCAAAAGCGAAATGCCCGTGGTGCCCAGTGCGCTTGAGGGCACGGGGTCGATATTGCTGGAAATCCCAAGCTTATAGGCGGTCTGCGCCACATTTAGCGGCCCCAGTTCGATGGCCAGTTTAGCGGCCACCAAATTGGACGACACCGCCAATGCGTCGCGCAGTTGCATGGTGCCACGGGTTTTGCCACCAGCATTTTGGGGCGACCAGCCCTTATAGGTGAAGGGCGAATCGTCAACCACGGTCTCAGGCCGATAGCCATTTTCCAAAGCGGTCAGATACACAAAGGGTTTAAACGCGGAGCCAGATTGTCGCCGCGCTGTGACCGCGCGGTTATATTGGCTTGTGGTGTAATCAATGCCCCCGACAATGGCCTGCACTGCCCCATCAGGCGTCATCGACACGAGCGCCCCTTGGCTAAACGCACGCTCTTCGCCCTGTTCGCGCACAATTTCTTTGATTAAAAACTCGGCCTGTTTTTGCAATTCCCAGTTGATGGTGGTGTAAACAATCACATCCTGTTCCACCTCACCAAGATAATTGTCCATCAAGGTTTCCACCCAGTCAGCGACATAATATTCGGTGCCGGTGACACGTGTCCGGATCCGCTTGTTGGGGTCGATCGCGGCGGCCTTGGCCTCTGCTTCAGAGATATAGCCTTCCTCCGCCATCGCGTTCAGCACCACGCGGGCACGAGCGGCTGCACCTTCCGGGTTTTTGTTGGGCGCGAGGCGAGACGGCGCCTTCAGCAGGCCCGCCAGAATTGCAGATTCACCCAAGGATAAATTGCGCGCTGACTTGCCAAAATAACGCTGCGACGCCGCTTCAATCCCGTAAGACCCCGCACCAAAATAAACCCGGTTCAAATAGAGCTGCAAAATTTCATCTTTGGTGAAATTTTGTTCCAGCCAAACCGACAGAAGCGCTTCCTGGATTTTCCGACCATAATTCTGATCCGGCGTCAAAAACAGATTTTTGGCCACTTGTTGGGTGATGGTCGATCCACCGCCGGTAATCCGGCCCTCAATGGTGTTGTTCACAAAGGCGCGGGCGATACCGATGGGATCGATGCCGAAATGGTCATAAAAACGCCGGTCTTCAATCGCCAACACGGCTGCGGGCACAAAATGGGGCAATTCATGGATGGATATGGCCTCGCCGCCCATTTTGCCGCGATTGGACAAAAGCTGTCCATCGGCCGCAACAATGCGGATATTCGCCGGACGATCAGGGATGGCCCACGTGTCTGATGATGGCAGCTGCATGCCGTAATAGGCGACAATGCCGCCAACGGCAATCAGCGCCCATACGCCCAGCACAACGCCCCAATAAAACAGACGACGGAACACACGCCAGAACGTCCATTTCTGCTGCTTCTTCGCCTTACGACGCGTCACTTTCTTTTTGGGATTCGCCTTGCTGCTGGCCGCAGTTTTGGCCTTGGTGCGCGCACGCGTCTTCTTGCCCTTTGTGCCGCCAATACGGTCAGCATTGGTCAATTTCAGGTCTGACGATTTGGAAGGTTTACGCGCCACCAATTACCCTCACGGATTTGATTAAAAGTCGAGAAAAGTGCTTATTCACTTTAAATGTGGCCGGTTTATGGGGTGTAAACATTTTTGCAACAGCCCAGACTTACCAGTTTCATTGCATTGCTGAACGCTGAATCAATGTCTAAATGCATGTTTTGACCAAATTATGAGTATTGTTGTGACTTTTGAAATTAGACGCGCCTTGGTTGAAGATAAGCCCGACATCAAAGGCATCTTGCTTTCAACCTTCACCCACACGTGGAAACCGCAGCTCAATGAGCGCGGATTGGCCAAGGCTGCGCAATTCGATCAACGGGTCGATGACTATCTTGATCAATATTGCTCCCACATTTTTGTGGCGGCGGAAGGCGGCAAAGCTATAGGCATGGTGCATTGGTTTGGTGATTTCGTTGCGGCGCTGCACGTGTCTCAAGAGGCTCAGGGGCGTGGCGCTGGTAGCGCGTTGCTGTGCTATGTAGAAAATGAAATCCGACAGGCTCATGACAAGGTGCGGTTGGAAACAGACACGTTTAACACGCAGTCGCGCGCCTTTTACAAAAAACACGGGTTTGAAGAGATCAAACAATATCCTGATGAGGAATGGGACAGCGGTCTGACCACAATTTTGCTCTGCAAACGCTTGTCCTAAAAAAAAGGCGCCAATCGGCGCCCTTTTTTGCTTAAATATCGAGGTCCACCTAAACGTCGAGGTTGGCGACGCTCAGCGCATTATCTTGAATAAATTCGCGCCGTGGTTCCACCAGATCGCCCATCAATTTAGAGAAGGTTTCGTCAGCAACGTCACTTTCCTTCACATGCACGCGCAGCAGTGAGCGGGCATCTGGATCAAGTGTTGTTTCCCACAATTGATCGGGGTTCATTTCGCCCAAGCCCTTATAGCGCTGCATGGAGATGCCCTTGCGGCCAAAGCTGGTCATCGCATCATAAAGGGTGAACGGCCCGAAGATTTGCTGGCTTTGATCCTTGCGTTCCAATTTGGCCAGTCCCTCGAACAGATTTTCGAGATAGCCTGCCAGCTTTTCCAAATTGCGCGCATCTGTTGAGCGCAGCAATGCGCTGTCGACTTTGTGGCTTTCTAGAACGCCGCGCACGGTGCGCGAGAAGACGTAGCCTTCTGTCGGATCGAACGTGCCTTCCCAGCCCTGCTCGGTCTCCGCAGAGACCAAATCCAATCGCTGTGCGACGGTCTGAGCCATTTTTTCGCCTTGGGCGGGATCTTCAAAAACGGAAAGGTTCAACGCGCCAGAAATGGCACATTGCTCGACGATCTGCCGATCATAGCGCGCATTTAACCCGTTGATGGTGTGCACAATATCGCGACTTTTCGAGGCCAAATCCATCAAATCCTGGCCGGTGTGGGTCACGCCTGCGGCGGTAATCAACGCCGCATCTTCAAGGCCAGCATTGAGGAGGTATTCTTCCAGCGCGCGTTCGTCTTTCAAATATTGCTCAGACTGGCCGCGCCGCACTTTGTAAAGCGGTGGCTGCGCGATGAAAATGTGGCCATTCTCGATCAATTCCGGCATTTGCCGATAAAAGAAGGTCAGCAAGAGCGTACGAATGTGTGCGCCATCCACGTCCGCATCGGTCATGATGATGATTTTGTGGTAGCGCAGCTTTTCAATGTTAAATTCTTCACGACCAATAGATGTGCCAAGGGCCATCACAAGGTTGCCAATTTCCTGGCTCGACAGCATCTTGTCGAAGCGCGCCCGCTCCACGTTCAAAATCTTACCGCGCAACGGCAATACGGCCTGGGTGCCCCGGTCACGGCCTTGAGTGGCCGATCCGCCCGCACTATCACCCTCCACCAGGAAGAGTTCTGATTTGGTCGGGTCTTTTTCCGAGCAATCTTTAAGCTTGCCGGCGAGATACGATACGTCCAGCGCTGTTTTGCGGCGGGTCAGTTCGCGCGCCTTACGTGCGGCTTCCCGCGCGGCAGCAGCTTCCGCCACTTTCGAGACGATCGTTTTGGCTTCAGCAGGATGCTCTTCAAACCATTGGTTCAAGCGGTCATTGACCACTGATTCCACCACCGGACGCACCTCGGAAGACACCAATTTGTCCTTCGTCTGAGAGGAGAATTTGGGGTCTGGCACTTTCACCGACAGCACACAGGTGAGGCCTTCACGGCAGTCATCACCCGTCAATGAAACTTTCTCACGCTTCAACACGCCGGAACGATCAGCATAGCCGGTGACCTGGCGCGTCAGCGCGCCACGCAACCCGGCCAAGTGGGTGCCGCCGTCGCGCTGCGGAATATTGTTGGTGAAGCACAGCACATTTTCGTGGTAGCTCTCGTTCCACCACAGGGCCAGCTCAACGGTGATGTCATCTTTTTCAACGGTGATGTAGATCGGGCTTTCGATCAGCGCTTGTTTGGATTTGTCCAAATAGCGTACGAATGCTTCCAGCCCACCTTCATAATAAAGCTCGACAGACTTGTCTTCGCCGTGGCGCAAATCTTTCAAAATGATGCGCGCGCCAGAGTTCAGGAACGCCAATTCACGCAAGCGGTGCTCCAGCGTGTCATAATCAAACTCAACCATGGTGAAGGTTTCAGTCGACGGCATAAAGGTCACTTTGGTGCCTGTTTCGTCGCCTGCATCGCCCACCACTTCCAGCGGTGCATCTGACACACCATGGGTAAAGCGCATCCGGTGCACTTTGCCTTGGCGGCGAATTTCCAGCTCGAGCCATTCCGACAGCGCGTTCACCACCGACACGCCCACGCCGTGCAAACCGCCAGAAACCTTATAGGAATTTTGGTCAAACTTGCCGCCAGCGTGCAGCTGGGTCATGATCACTTCAGCGGCCGACATGCCTTCTTCTTCGTGCATATCGGTTGGAATGCCGCGCCCATTATCGGTAACAGAAACTGAGCCTTCGGGGTTGATGGTGACGGTCACATAGTCAGCATGGCCAGCCAGCGCCTCGTCAATCGCGTTATCAACCACCTCATAAACCATGTGGTGCAACCCGGAGCCATCGTCGGTATCCCCGATATACATGCCCGGACGTTTGCGGACCGCGTCGAGCCCCTTGAGCACGCGAATGCTTCCCGCACCATATTCATCAGTTTTTGGGGTTTGATTTTCTTCGCTCATTTGCACCGAATCACAATCTGTTTAGCTTCTCTTTTTCTAGACCGTTTTCAGCCTAAACCAAAGGGTTGTGGCGGTTTTTTGCCGCTTTTTCTTGGGATTGTTGCGCCAGGGAGCATGGTTGCGCTTATTTGGCCGGATTTAAGGGCCTTAAAGCGTCAACTGCGCGTCTTTCACGCTGACAAATTGCGCTTCGTCGCCCAGCGCATCAAACAGCATTTTGTCGGTACCCGTCATCCAACACTGAGTGCCAAGGCCATTGAGGATTTCAAACAGGGCCGCGCGGCGCGACAAATCCAGATGCGCCGCGATTTCATCGAGCAACAAAAGCGGTGAAATGTGGGTGATTTGGCGCACCAGCGCGGCCTGCGCCAAAATAAGACCGATCAAGAGCGCCTTTTGCTCCCCGGTTGAGCACAGGGCGGCGGGCATTTGTTTATCCAGATGGGTAACCTGCATGTCTGTACGGTGCGGCCCAAGGGTCGTGCGCCCCGCCACGCGGTCAATGGGGCGACGATTGCGCCAGAGATCGGTCAGAAACGCCTCTAAAGCGCTTGAGGATACAAACTCTTCGGTCAGCTCCTCTTGCGACGCAAGCGCCACATGGGCACCGGGAAATGGCGCGTCGCCGCGCGTTTTCTCCAGCAATTGATTGAGATGGGTAATCATATCGACGCGGGCAAAATGCATCGCCGCGGCATGGGTGGCCATTTGCGCTTCGATGGCGCTCATCCAACTGGGATCGAAGTCAGTTTCCAGCAGCTTGTTGCGTTGGCGCATGGCCTTTTCAAAGGCATTGGCCTCAGCCCCATGGCTGGGAATGAGCGTCATCACCAGCCGATCAAAGAACCGACGGCGGTCGCCCGCGGCGCCGGTAAACAGCCCATCCAAGGAGGGTGTCAGCCAAAGAATGCGGGCATATTCGCCTAGCTCTTCCACCGATTTGGCGGCGCTGCCATTGATGCGCACCTTGCGTCCGGTCTGCACGCCTTGATCAAGCCCTGTGCCCATATCTACTGGGCCAACGGGTGTTTCCAAGCTTGCCGCCACGGCCCAGCCCGCCTCACTGGCATGCAGTGCCAATTGCTCAAACGCGGCGCGGCGCAGGCCACGCCCCGGTCCGAGCAGAGAAATCGCTTCCAAAAGATTTGTTTTGCCCGCCCCATTTGGCCCGGTCAGCACCACATGGCGCGGGTCCGGGTCCAATGCCGCACTTGCATAATTGCGGAAGTTTGAGAGCCGCAATCTGGAAATGTAATGGGTGGGCAGTTCACGATGTGCCATTTAAGGCCTGCCCCTTTCTGCCCCGGCGATAACGCGACTAAACGCGCATCGGCATCAAAATATAAAGCGCTTGATCGGCGTCATCTTCTGATTGCACGATGGTGGGTGACCCGCTGTCCGAGAACATAAAGATCGCCTGCTCCGAATGCACCTGCTCGATAATGTCCAGCAAATAGCGGGCATTAAAGCCGATTTCAAAGCCTTCATGCTCAAACTCGATGGGCAATTCTTCACGGGCTGTGCCGTGGTCCGGGTTGGTCACGCTCAATTCAAGCAGACCTTCGCTCAAGCCCAGCTTCACAGCCTTGCCGCCCCGGTCGGACGCGATGGTGGACACACGGTCCACGGCCTGCTTCAGAGCATTGCGGTCAACCGCCAAGCGTTTGTCATTGTCCTTCGGAATCACGCCTTCATAATTGGGGTAAGTGCCCTCAATCAATTTTGACAACAGCACCACGCCGCCCAATTCAAAACGGATTTTGCTGTCCGACAGTTCAATCGCCACGTCCTGATCATCATCGCCCAGAAGCTTTTGCACTTCGGCCACAGTTTTGCGCGGCACGATGATTGAAGGCATGCCTTCAGACCCTTGCGGCGCTGCCGTTTCGGCACGCGCCAAACGGTGGCCGTCTGTCGCCACGGCGCGCAGGATCACGCCATCATCTTCACTCATGGTGTGGAAGAAGATGCCGTTCAAATAATAGCGCGTCTCTTCGGTGGAGATGGCAAACTGGGTGCAATCAATCAGATTTTTGAGCGCGCCAGCTTTTAGGCTAAATTTGTGACCGAAATCGCCTGATTTCAAATCAGGGAACCCATCCGGGGACAAGCAGGTCAAATTGAAATTTGAGCGGCCTGAGGTGATTTTCATCTGCTCATTTGCACCGTCTGTTTCCAGATTGACTTCGGCGCCATCTGCCAATTTACGCACGATTTCATAGAGCGTGTGCGCAGGCACCGTGGTGGTGCCGGCAACGCCAACCATGGCGGGCACACTTTCGGTGATTTCAATGTCCAGATCGGTAGCCCGCAATTCGAGCTGCCCATCATGCGCATTGATCAAAACGTTGGACAGGATGGGGTATGTGGTTCGCCGCTCCACAACACGGTGAACATGGCCCAAAGATTTGAGCAAATGGTTGCGCTCCAAAGTGACCTTCATCTGACGTCTCCCATGCTGCCATCGTTTTTTTCGATGGCGCTTATCATTGATCTATTCGGGGTTGCGAAACTGGCTTTTTCTGGCGCAAAAGGCAAGGCCTAACTCGCCCAAAAGCTGCAATAACAACAGAAAACGGCGCATCTTCTGTCAAGATGCACCGTTTTATCCTCCCCCGAGAATTTCTGCGCGGTCGTCTATTCCTCGATCATACGCTTAAGCAGTTCAACTTCTTGCGCAAATCCAGTATCGCCGCCCATCAATTGTTCCACTTTGCGCACAGCGTGCAACACGGTGGTGTGATCGCGATTGCCAAAGCGGCGCCCAATTTCTGGCAATGACCGCGAGGTCAAAATTTTCGACAAATACATGGCAATTTGGCGCGGGCGCACCACAGAACGCGAACGACGCGATGACAAAAGATCCGGCTTAGACACCTTGAAGTGTTTTGCCACAGTTGTTTGGATTTCATCGATCTTCACGCGGCGTGTATCACGGGTGCGCAAAAGGTCGTGCAATGCTTTTTCGGCCAGCTCGATGGTGATTGGCTCTTCGGTGAGTTGGTTGGCTGCCACCAAGCGGTTCACTGCACCATCCAAATCTCGACCATGGGACAACACGTTGCGGGCCACATAATCGAGAACTGGCGCCGGAATGTGCAGACCTGGGAATTTCGCTGCCGCTTGTTCCGCGCGCTTTTGAACGATCGCACGGCGCAATTCTTCATCCAATGATTGGATGGGCACAACGAGACCACCGGAAAGGCGTGACCGCAACCGATCATCCAACATGTCCAAATCGCGTGGCGGCGCGTCGCCTGCCACCACAACTTGTTTGGCCCCCGTGAGCAAGGCGCTCAACGCTTGACCCAACTCGGTAACGGACTTGCCTTGCAAGAACTGCATATCATCGATCAACAACACATCGATCGAGCGGAGCCATTCTTTAAACGCGATGGCGCTTTGACGCTGCACGGCGGTGATGAAGTGATACATAAAATGGTCGGCGGTGAGATAGACGATATTGCGGTCCTTATCGCCAGCGCCGGCGGCCCATGCAATCGCGTTCAACAGGTGGGACTTGCCCAAGCCAACGGAAGAGTGAATATAAACCGGATTAAAGGCGGCTGTGCCTTGGGCGGCGGCCTGTGCAACTTGCTTGGCGGCAGCTAAAGCCATTTCGTTGGCTGACCCTGTCACAAAGCTATCAAAGGTGAGCTTGGGATCAAGCGCTGATCCTGAAAGCGCATCGCCGGCCTTAATACGCGCATTATGCTGCACGCCTGTGCGCAAACCCTGATTGGTGGTGGACTTGGCTTGCGGCTTTTGTGCCTCAGAACCATTATTCTGCTGGATTGTGGCGCGTGGCTTGCCATTTACCCGCACGGTCAAATGCAATTGAGCCACTTGATCTGTTTCGGCGGTAAAAGCCTCCAAAATGCGATCTTGATAATTTGATGTAATCCAAGAGCTCAGAAAGCGGGTCGGCACTGATAAATGCGCAACCCCGTCGCGGATTTCCTCCATCTCCATCGACGCGAACCATGATGAAAACACATCTTCGCCCACACTTGCCCAAAGTCTTTTCTTCGCGCGTTCCCAAATCTTAGACTGATCCGCCCCCAAATCTGTCATTTGCTCTCCGCCCATTTGTCCTGATTGATTGGTCGCAACATCTAGTTGTTCTGTTTCTTGATTGATGTCGCGCGCCAAAAGCGATGTGTGGTTCATATGTGCCTCTGTTTGCCCAAATCTTACCCGTCTCCAACCCCGCAAGGTTGGCCGCACGACGGGCTGTTTTTGCCCCGTAAACATAACAATATCGCTCGCCGAAAGTATTCGCCGCTTCAATTGTCATTTTATTTTGTAGTTTAGCGATTGCCGCCAGAAAGTTTTCTATTGAAACTCACAAGACATGGTGAGCTAAGAAAAAAATGATGCGAAATGCTTAAAAGTATTCCGAAACTCGGGCCCCGATCGCCCGTTTTTCTTGTGCCGCATCACAATGCCCCCGGTTATATTGATATGTGTGTTTTTATTATTCACATATCTTTAGTCTTCGTTCCAACGAGGATCATATTAGCCTTGAAAAATTTCGGTTTCAACCGTGGAATCTCGCAAAATGGGGATTGACTCTTTAATCAAAAGTGCGGGTGAGCAGGGGTGAGTCTACCCCCCTCTTTTTAAGGCTTTGACTCTCCTTACAAATTCATAAATCAAGCCCTAAAAGCACGTTAATAAAAAATTTACTTTTTCTGGTTTTTCGGTCGTTTTTTATATTTTTTGCCGAAATTCGCCGCAGAGGAGACTTCGGTAAACATCTGAAAATAAATATTTTTTCGGGCTGCATGTCGGTTTTACGACAGATTCATAAATAGATTCAATAATTTGCAGGCGTTTGTTATCAAGGCAGATAGTCTCAAACGCAACAATTTCAATGCGCCGATATTTTTCCGCTCGCGCAGGCACGCAAAAAGCCCTTCCTTGATCACTCAAAGAAGGGCTTTCAAATCTGCAATGTCAAAGTGTGATCTGCTTAAGCAGAAACAGCTTTCACACGGGCTGCCAAACGCGAAATTTTGCGCGAGGCCAAATTCTTATGAATAACGCCTTTGTTTGCAGCGCGCATAATTTCAGGCTGCGCAGCTTGAAGCGCTTGCTTCGCTGCAGCATCGTCGCCTGATGTAATCGCTTCTTCAACCTTGCGGATGAATGTGCGCATGCGTGAACGACGTGCTTTGTTGACTTCGGTCTTACGCTCGATCTTGCGTACAGCCTTTTTTGCTGACGGAGTATTTGCCATGCTTTTCCTCGTAATGCGTTTTCGGCTCAAATTCTCAATAATTCAAACCGAAATAAAAGCGGCGGCACAGCTGCCGCCAAAATTTCGTTGGCGCGTTATAGAGCGCCTAGGCGATCACGTCAATATCAAATTAGGTGAAATAGCGGGCAAACGCCCGCACTCGGCCTAAGTCTGACAGGCGGGACACATAAAGGTGGAGCGCCCAGATTGCACCCGACGTTCAATTGATGTGTCACACCCCTCATTAGCACATAATTCGCCCTCGCGGCCATAAACCTTAAACTGATGTTGAAAATAGCCTAAATCGCCTTGCGCGTTCTTGAAATCTTTCAAGGTAGAGCCGCCCGCCGCGATCGCGATTTGCAAGGTGCGTTTGATGGCTTGGGTGAGCCCCTCCAGCAGTGCCGGGTCGCGCCCATAGTCGGATGCCAACTGCGCCATGGGCTTAAACGGGTCTATTCCCATTTCATAAAGGGCTTCACACACATAAATATTGCCTAAGCCCGCCACATTGCGTTGATCCAGCAGGCCGGTTTTGACCGGGCTTTTCTTATTGGCGAAGCGCTGGGCCAAATGATCGGCATTGAACTGGTTGGACAAGGGTTCAGGCCCCAAATGGTCCAAATGCTTGTTGGGCGCCCCTTGGACGATCAAATCCATATAGCCGAAACGGCGTGGGTCATTATACACGAGCTCAACCACGCCCTGTGTGGGATGGGTGAGTTGCATCACCACATGATCATGCTTGGTCGATAATTGTTGCTTGTGCACCCGCGCGGCCGCGTCAGGAACATATTGGCCGACCTTGAAACTGCCGCTCATGCCCAAATGGGCCAACAGCACCTCAGGGCTCGACAGCCCAAGCACCAGATATTTGGCGCGCCGCCCCACATGGATAATGGTTTGGCCGATCAACCGATCCGCCATATTGTCGGGAAACGGAAATCGCAAGTCAGGCCGATTAAGGATCACCTTCTCAATCGTGGCCCCAGCCAGAAAGGGCTCGAGCCCTCTTTTCACGGTTTCAACCTCTGGTAATTCGGGCATTTTCTCTTTCACTTTCGTCGGTGGCCGCAGGTGTGTGCCTGCGTCAATCCACTGCAGCCATATCATGGCGTCTTTTATTGGAAATCCAAAACGGCTTGGGATATGGTGCCGGAAATTGAAGGAATATCGAAAAGATGACTGACGCACAACAAACCACACATTTCGGTGAACGCGAAGTGCCTTTGGGCGAAAAGCAGGGGCTGGTGAATGATGTGTTTCATAAGGTGGCTGACCGCTATGATCTGATGAACGACATGATGAGCGGCGGCTTGCACCGGGTGTGGAAGGATGCGTTTGTGGCCAAGCTCGCGCCACCCAAACTGGGCAATGACCATTATCATGTGTTGGATATGGCAGGCGGCACGGGCGATATTGCCCAGCGCATTTTGGCTGCCTCCCACGGCAACGCAAATGTGACCGTTTCGGACATCAATAGCGATATGTTGCGCGTGGGGGCGGAGCGGGCAAAAAATTGGCGCTATCAAGAAGGTGTCGACTTTGTTGAAGCCAACGCTGAAGAGCTGCCGTTCGACGACAAGATGTTTGATGCCTACACCATCGCTTTTGGCATTCGCAATGTGCCGCAGATCGATAAAGCCCTGCGGGAAGCTTATCGCGTGCTCAAACGTGGCGGCCGTTTGATGGTGCTTGAATTCTCAACCGTCGATGTCCCCGGTCTCGATAAAGTTTATGAGCTGTTTTCTGACCATTTGATCCCGCCGATGGGCAAAATGGTGACCGGTGATGGCGACCCCTATCAATATCTGGTGGAGAGCATTCGGCAGTTTCCAAAGCCCGAACCGTTTGCGCAAATGATCCGCGATGCCGGATTTGAGAACGTCAATTATACGCCGCTTACCGGCAACATTGCCACCATCCATTCGGCTTGGAAAATCAGATAGGCACAACATTTATGGGACTTTCAGCCTATTTTCGCTTGCTTCGTGCAGGCTATGTTTTGGCCCGCGAAGGGGCGCTGTCGATCACGGAAGGCCAAGGCATCAAGGGGCCTGCAGCACGTGCGATCAAGCTGGCACGCCTGATTGAACGGCGCTCTGTGCGCAAAACCGGGCGGGTGGAGCGCTTGTCCAAAGCGTTGCAAAAGCTTGGCCCAACCTATGTCAAGCTAGGGCAAATGCTGGCGACACGGCCTGATATTGTCGGCGCCCATGTGTCCACTGACCTGCAAGGGCTGCAAGATCAAATGCCGCCGTTTGACCAAAAGCTGGTGCCCGAAATTTTGAAGCGCTCACTAGGCAACGGTGCCGACAAGCTGTTGGATGTTTCCGAGCCCATTGCTGCAGCCTCCATTGCGCAGGTACATCAAGCCTATATTGAGGGGCCAACCGGCCGACAAAAGGTGGCCATAAAGCTTTTGCGTCCGGACATTGAGGAACGTTTTTATAAAGATTTAGCCTCCATGCGCGCCGCCGCCGGCCTTGTGGAACGCATGGTGCCGAAAGCGCGGCGCTTGCGGCCTTTGGACGTGATCAAAACGTTGGAACGGTCTGCGTTTTTAGAGATGGATTTGCGGCTGGAAGCCGCCGCCATTTCCGAAATGCGTGAAAATACAGAACAAGATCCCGGCTTTGAAATTCCCACCGTGGTTTGGCCGCAAACCGCACGGGAGGTGATGACCACTTCCTGGATGGATGGTATCCCAATTCGCGATCACGCCAAGATTGATGCGGCGGGCTTGGACCGCAAAAAGATCGCCAAAGATTTGCTGCAAAGCTTTTTGCGCCATGCCATTCGCGATGGCTTCTTCCATGCAGATATGCACCCGGGCAATTTGTTTGTCGCGCCTGATGACGGCACGGTTCGGGCAGTTGATTTCGGCATTATGGGCCGTATCGGCCCGGAAGAACAAAAATTTCTGGCCGAGATTCTATACGGTTTTATTACCCGCAATTATCGACGCATCGCCCAGTTGCATTTTGACATTGGCTATGTGCCGAAGACCCAGTCAGTCGACGATTTCGCGCAAGCCCTTCGCGCCATTGGCGAACCGCTGGTGGGACGCGCGGCCAATGAGATTTCCATGGCCAAGGTGCTCACCCAATTGATGGATGTTACCGAATTATTTGATATGGAAACCCGCACTGAATTGGTGATGCTGCAAAAGAATATGGTGTTGGTGGAAGGGGTTGCGCGTTCGCTTGATCCCGAACTGAACATGTGGACCACCGCCGAGCCGATTGTGTCTGAGTGGGTGAAGCGCAAAGTGGGGCCGGAAGGCATCATCAAAGACGCGATTGCGACGGGCAATGAGTTTTTGCTGGCCGCAAAAAAACTGCCTGACCTGCTTGGGCGGTATGAGCGCATGTTGGAACTATCAGAGAAACACCGCGATCAAACGCCGTTTTTTATGAAACGTTGGTTTGCGATTTTGAGCGTGACGCTTATGCTTTTGCTGGGCGCTGCGGCGCTGAACTCGCTGTTCTAGGCGCAAAGACAGCCCTAACGGGGCTTAAGGAGATCATATGCTCGAAGGCCGCAAAATTTTATTGATCATTACGGGCGGCATTGCCGCGTTTAAGGCGATTGATGTGATGCGCCTGATCCGGAAAGCGGGCGGCGAGGTGCAGCCTTTAATGACCCGCGCGGCACAAAATTTTGTGACCCCGATGACCGCGAGCACCGTTTCGGGCAAAGCCACCTTGACCGAGTTGTTTGATTTGAGCCGCGAGGCGGAGATCAATCATATTGAACTGGTGCGTGACGCGGATCTCATTGTGGTGGCTCCGGCCACGGGTAATTTTATGGCCAAGATGGCCCTTGGCCTTGCTGATGATTTGGCCTCCACCGCCATTCTGGCGCGCGACAAGGATGTGATCGTCGTGCCCGCCATGAATGTGCGCATGTGGGAATCGGCGGCCACCCAGCGCAACTACAAGCAATTGCTGGCGGATGGCATGCAGTTTTTGGGCCCGGTTGAAGGCAGCATGGCGTGCGGCGAATTTGGCCCTGGCCGTTTGGCAGAGCCGCCAGAAATCTTTGACGCCATCTGCGCCTATTTCGAAAAAGGCCAAAGCCTCAAGGGCAAGCATTTTATCGTCACCTCCGGCGGCACGCGCGAGCCAATTGATCCGGTGCGATATATCTCAAATGCCTCCTCCGGCAAGCAAGGCACCGCCATTGCCCAAAGCCTGTTGAACCGTGGTGCCAAAGTAAGCTTTATCTATGGCGCATCTGACGTGCCGCCACCCGCCGGGGTCGATGCCATTGCCATCGGCAGTGCCCAAGACATGTATGACGCTGTGCATCAGGCTTTGCCTGCCGATGGTGCCATTTTTTGCGCCGCTGTAGCCGATTGGCGTCCCAAGCAAGCGGGTGCGGAAAAGATCAAGAAAAAGCATGACGGCACAACACCCTCGATTGAAATGGTGCTGAACCCCGACATTTTGAAGTCGGTTGCGGAGCTGGACCAGGCCAAACGCCCGGCATTGGTGGTCGGCTTTGCCGCAGAAACTGAAAATCTGGTGGAGCATGCGCGCGCCAAGCGCCAACGCAAGGGGTGCGATTGGCTGCTGGCCAATGATGTCAGCCCGGAAACAGGCACCTTTGGTGGCGACCAAAACAAGATCACATTCTTTGCATCTGATCAGCCTGAAGATTGGCCAAAGATGAGCAAGTCTGATGTGGCGGAAAAACTGGCTGATGCCATCTCAAAGCATTTTGGAGACGCGTAATGGTCGACGTTCAGTTCAAAATTTTACCCCATGGCGAGGGTCTAGATGCACCACAACAGGCCACCACGGGTGCAGCCGGGTTGGATTTGCGCGCGGCGGTGCCCGCTGACACGCCGATGGTTCTTGAGCCGGGCAGTCATGATATTGTCCCGACAGGCTTTTCGTTGGGATTGCCCGAAAATTACGAGGCGCAAATTCGGCCTCGGTCGGGGCTTGCTGCAAAGCATGCGGTGACCACGCTAAACGCGCCGGGCACCATTGATGCCGATTATCGTGGTGAGGTGCGGGTCATCCTGATTAATCACGGGAAAGCGCCGTTCACGATCAATCGCGGTGACCGGATTGCACAAATGGTGATTGCACCCGTTGAAAAAGTGGTCATGATAAAGACAGAATCTCTGTCTAGCACTGATCGAGGTGCGGGCGGGTTTGGTTCAACTGGGGTGTCGTCATAAGCGGCACGCTTTGCAAAGAGGTGCTCAAATGACCTTAACTTCGCTAATCTCGCGCTTTGCGCTTGTCCTCGCTCTTGTCTTTTCCTTTAATTCCGCTGGCCTTGCAGGTGATCGCGCCTTACTGAATGCCATCGGCTATTCAGAAGATGGTCGCTATTTCGCCTTTGAAGAATTTGGTGTGCAGGATGGATCAGGCTTTGCCTATTCCAATATCTATCTGATCGACCTGGCCGAAGATAAGTGGGTGGAGGGTTCGCCCTATCGTGTGCGCTCCGAAGAAGAAATGACGCCACTACATGTGATCCGCGCCCAAGCGGCCAGTGAAGCGTTTGCGGATTTGGAAGCCTATGGCATCGTCACCCCTGCCGATATGATCGCCTTTCAGGCCGAAGGCGAACCCGAGATCGACCAGACCAGCATTGAGTTTAATGTGCCTGGCTTTATGGGCCCCGCGCCGCGCGATGACATGTATGAAATCGCTCTGGAAATCTTCAAGGCCCCCTCCACCGAACCTTGCGTGGATTATATGGGTCAGGAACCGATGGGGTTTGCGGTCAATTTGACTGATCTTCAGGGCAACACTGACCGTGTTTACGAAGATGGGCATATTCCTAAATCGCGTGGCTGTCCGATCACCTATCGACCCACTGCGGTGTTTATGCCTTTCCAATCCTACAATCTGGATCATGCAGTGCTGTTGGTGTCTGTTTGGGCGCATGGCTTTGAAGGGCCGGACCGTCGCTTTATCGTGGTGCCACTCTAGCCCATGCCCCTTAGTGCCGACGAAACCGCCCGTTATGCCCGCCACATCGTGTTGAAAAAAATTGGCGGCATTGGGCAACAACGGCTCAAAGCTGCCAGAGTGCTGATCATTGGCGCAGGCGGCTTGGGCAGCCCGGCTTTGGCTTATCTAGCTGCGGCAGGGGTCGGCACCATCGGCATTGTGGATGATGATCATGTGTCCCTGTCCAATTTGCAGCGGCAGATTGTGCACCGCACGGTTGATGAGGGGCTGGCTAAAACCGACTCGGCTCAGCGTTTCGCCACAGCGCTCAACCCACATATATCGGTCAAAGCCCATCCGGTGCGGCTTACGGCTGAAAATGGCGCGGACATTATCGCATCATACGATCTTGTGTTGGACGGTTCCGACAATTTCACCACCCGCAAATTGGTGGCAGATTTCTGTGCGCGACAGGAAAAACCCTTGGTGGCAGGTGCGGTCAATCTGTTTGACGGTAATCTTACGGTTTTTATGCCCTATGAAAACGACAATCCGTCCTTTGACGACCTATATCCAGAACCGCCACAAAACGAGGCGCAGTTCTCCTGCGAAGAAGTGGGTATTTTAGGCCCGATCACCGGGGTGATCGGCAGCTTGCAGGCACTTGAGGCGATTAAACTGATCGCCAAAGTGGGCAAACCCTTGGTCGGGGAAGTGCTGATTTATGACAGCCTTGATGTCACCACCCGTAAAATGAAATATCGACGCCGCACCAAAGCTTGATTATCTTTGCCCCAAAAAAGGGGAACAAGATGACAAAATCAATCGCCGTGATCGGCTTGGGCATTATGGGCCAACGCATGTTGCAGGCGCTCAGCACCTATCCCGCATTTGACGTCACCCATATGTGGGACCCGAGCGACGCGGCCCAAAGCGCAGCGCTTGCCATTGCCCCCAATGCCACCATTCCCGACACCGCCGAAGCGGCAGTAGATGCCGTAGATCTGGTCTATTTGGCTTGCCCGCCCGCTCCCCGGCACGTTTATGCCAAATATGCAGCCGATCTGGGCAAGCCGCTCTTTTTGGAAAAACCCTTGGGCACCGACATATCCGCCAGCCGCGAGCTGGTCCGTCATCTTGAGGCGACCAAGGTGGCTGCAGCGGTTAATTTTGTGCAGGCCACTGGCGAGCCGCTCGCCCACATTCAATCCGCCAAATCTTCCAGCGGCATGGGTGCCTTGGCAGGAATCGATATTTTTGTCTCCTATGCTCAATGGCCGCGCGCCTGGCAAGTGAAAGCCGATTGGCTACGGTTTCGTCCCGAGGGCGGCATGACCAGGGAAGTGATTTCCCACTTTATGTTTTTCGCCGAGCGACTGATGGGCCCGGTGGAGTTGGAGTGGGCGCATGTGGATTATCCCGATGCCGAACTCTGCGAGACCAATTTGGCGGCGCGACTGACCAACCGCGACGGCATCAAACTCAATGTTTTTGCCGCTGTTGGCGGCGCACAGCCGGACCGTCAGGAGATTTTTGTCAAAGGTGAGAAGCAGAGTTTTTCTGTCCGCCAATTTAGCGAGCTTTGGGTGAGCGATGGCGGTGAATTCAACCAGATTGTTGACCCGGGAGACAATGCGCGAATTGACGGTTTGCATGCCCAATTGGATGACTTTAAACAATTGATCGACGATCAGCCGCATCTTTTGGCCACACCACAAGAAGCCCTCAGTGTTCAGGAAAAAATTGAAGGGATGTTGCGAGCAGGCCGTCGCTAAGAAAAGCTCAACCAAATCAACAGGCTTTGCTTGACGGTTCGATTAAAAATCACAACAATCGTGCATATTCTATTTGAGGTAGGTTGTCCCTTATGAAATCGATTTTCCATCTTGCCTATCACGTGACTGATCTCAACGTGGCCCGCTATTTCTATGGTGAGATTTTAGGCTGTCATGAAGGCCGCAGCGCCGAAAGCTGGGTTGATTTTGACTTTTTCGGGCATCAGATTTCATTGCATGTGGGCATGCCGTTTAAGACGGCACGCACTGGCCTTGTGGGCGACCACAAAGTACCGATGCCACACTTGGGTGTGATCTTGGAGCATGGCGATTGGGAAAAGCTGGCCGAACGGTTGCGCCGCGCCAATGTGGACTTCATCATCCCACCGCAGGTGCGGTTTGAGGGCGAGCCGGGTGAGCAATGGACGATGTTTTTCACCGATCCTTGCGGCAATCCGATTGAGGTTAAAGGCTTCAAAGATATGGATGGCGTGTTCGCCAGTTGATCCAGCAAAGGGCGTCGCCAGCCTTACGGTTTGAGCGGCGCACGCCCTTTATCTGTTAGCACCCAACTTTCCTGCCCTTCGAAAACAGCGGCCGTGAGTGGATCGCCATACCCTGCCCCCGAATCAAGATTGACCCGATTGCCATAATGGGTGGCAGCGGGGACGGTGGTGTGGCCATGCACGACAAGCCAGTCATGGGGCTGAGGGTCATCCAGAAAACCTTCTCTGATCCAAACGAGATCGTCTTCTTCTTGCTGTTCTAGCGCCACCCCTGGCCGAATGCCCGCATGGACAAACAGCGTTCCATTTTCAATATGAGTCAACGGCAACTTGTTTATAAAGTCGAGATGGTCTTGTGGAACCGATGCTTTGGCATCCTCATGAATTTGGAAAATGCGCCGATCCTGATCTGCCTCGATACCATATGAGGCCATGGTTTCAACGCCGCCAATGCGTTCGTGGAACCAATCATAACCCGGCTTTAGCCGATAGTCCGTCCGCGGATAATCTTCCATAAACATGGAAAACATGCGGTCATGATTGCCCAAAAGGCATGTCCAGTTTTTGCCAGCGTCGACTCCATTCGCCAGATATTCGATCACGCCTTGGCTGTTGGGTCCGCGGTCCACATAGTCGCCGAGAAAGACGATTTTTGCGTTTGGCCCACCATCGCGCTCAATCTTTTCCAGCGCGTGCTGTAACATTTCAAGCTGCCCGTGTATGTCGCCGATGGCGTAGATGGGGTCGTTCATCTGTCTTCCTCAAAGCAATTTGATCAGGTGCAAAACACCAAGGCTGGCAAGTAAAAGGGGCCAAAAGGCCCCTTAAATCATTTGCGCCGCATCGGCGCATCTTCTTGACGCGCCGTCGTTCGCTGCGCGCTTACTACCCTGACACCGCCGCCATTTGGTGCCTCGGATAGGCGTGGTTAGGCATCCGGGTGTTTAAACACCAAGGTGGCGTTGGTGCCGCCAAAGCCGAAGGAGTTGGACATAACGCACCCGATGTTCTGATTGTCACGGCGCTCACGCAAAATCGGCATATCTTCAAATTCTGGATCGAGTTCGAAGATGTTGGCGCTTTCACACAGGAAGCCTTCATTCATCATCATCACGGAATAAATCGATTCTTGCACACCCACAGCACCCAAAGAGTGGCCGGTCAGTGATTTGGTGGCGGACAATGGCGGACATTTGTCTTCATTGCCGAACACTTTGCGAATCGCTTCAATTTCCTTGATGTCACCAACCGGTGTCGATGTGGCGTGCGGGTTGATGTAATCGATGGGGCAATCCACCGTCTCCAGCGCCATGCGCATGCAGCGCTCGGCCCCTTCGCCTGATGGGGCCACCATGTCATAGCCGTCAGATGTGGCGCCATAGCCCACGATTTCAGCCAGAATGTTCGCACCGCGCGCTTTGGCGTGCTCATATTCTTCCAAAACCATGACGCCTGCACCACCAGCGATGATGAAGCCATCGCGGTTTTTATCGTATGCACGTGAGGCTGTTTCTGGCGTGTCATTATATTTTGAGGTCATCGCGCCCAACGCGTCGAACATGTTGGACATTGACCATTCAAGGTCTTCACTGCCGCCAGCAAACACGATGTCTTGCTTGCCCATTTGGATTTGCTCATAGGCGTTGCCGATACAATGCTTTGAGGTCGCGCAAGCAGACGTGATGGTGTAGTTCACGCCCTTAATTTTAAACGCAGTCGCCAACGTCGCAGATGCCGTTGAACTCATCGCCTTTGGCACAGCCAATGGGCCGATACGCTTCGGGCTGAGTTTTTCGCGGGTGATGTCCGCCGCCTTGATCAAAGTTTCCGTTGATGGACCACCAGAGCCCATCACAATGCCGGTGCGCGGGTTGGAGATGTTTTCCTCTTCCAGCCCAGCCTGCTCGATCGCTTCTTGCATAGCAACATAGTTCCACGCCGCACCACGCGCCATAAAGCGAGTGGTCCGACGATCTAGAACGGAAAATGGATCAAGGGTCGGCTCGCCATGCACTTGGCTGCGAAAACCATATTTGACATGGCTTTCAGCGGTTGTAATGCCAGGTTTTGCGTCGCGCAGGCTCTGCAGCACTTCCGCTCGGTTGTTCCCGATGGAAGAAACAATTCCCATGCCTGTGATGACAACTCTTTTCATTTTGTCCTCTTTAAATCTTGCGGCTCAAAATTGGCGTCGACTATTTGTCTTCAAGGCCGATCAAGCCCACGCGCAAGTTTTCGGCTTTGTAAATGATCTCACCGTCTGCTTTGACCCAGCCATTGGCAACGCCAAAGGGCAACGGAGACCGCATGTGCTTTTTAATATCAACATGATATTGCAGCAATTTTTTGTCATTTGTGGCTTGGCCAACAAACTTGATGGCACCGCCCAGGGCACGTCCGCGGCCGGGAGACCCGGACCATGACAAGAAAAAGCCAATCATTTGCCACAACGCATCAAGGCCCAAACAACCCGGCATAACTGGATCGCCGATAAAGTGGCATTGATAGAACCACAAATCAGGGTTCAAATCCAATTCGGCTGTTACACTGCCTTTTGAGTATTCACCGCCATCGGAATCGATGTTGGTGATGCGATCAAACATCAACATTGGCGGCGCAGGCAATTTGGCGTCGCCTTGCCCTGGCAGCTCGCCGCGTCCATGCAAAATCAAATCATCGTAACTAAACTGATGGGCGCGCTCTGTCATAAGCCCTTTTTCCCTTATTCATGTCATTGTGCGGTGCCTCTTGATGCCGCCGCCATTTCAAAACCCAAAACAAATTTGCTCGTCCATAGCATTTTTGGGCGTTTGCGCAAAGCTATTGCAATTGTTTAACCCATATAGGGCGTAAGGAAAAACGCCAAGCCCAAAGGGGGCAATTGCCCGGCTTTTTTGCGAATTTGTGGCTTGTCACCCTTGATTGGTCGCGGCATCGTGTGCTGTTTTTGGCGCGAATGTAGCTATGGGGTATTTAAATGCAGATTTTTCAGGTGGATGCTTTTACATCCGAATTGTTCAAAGGCAATCCAGCCGCGGTGATGGTGCTCGACCAATGGTTGGATGACGCGCTGATGCAGCATATCGCCATGGAAAACAATCTGTCGGAAACCGCCTTTGTGGTGCAACGGGCGGACAAATCGGGTTGGGACATTCGCTGGTTTACCCCATCGCACGAAGTGAGTTTTTGCGGCCACGCCACTTTGGCCAGCGCCCACATCCTTCACACGGAATATCAAGCGGAGCGGCCAATCCAGTTTTTTGGCAAAGTCGGTGCACTTCAGGTCGACTTGCATGAACCGCATGATCGCTCGCCCAGCTATTTGCTGGATTTTCCCGTTATTGCCCAGACGCCGATGGACGCCTTGCCGAAGGAAATAGCGGCCAGTTTTGCCGCAACGCCGTTAGCATTGTTTAAAACCTATGAGAACTATTTTGTGGTTCTTGAGAATGAAGACGCCGTGCGCACTTTTGAACCCGATCTTGGCGCCTTGGCCAAACTGGGCACAGACGGGGTGATCATCACCGCCCAGGGCGACGATGTTGACTTTGTGTCGCGCTACTTCGTCCCCGGCAGTGGCATTGATGAGGACCCGGTGACGGGCTCAATCCACACCACACTTGTTCCCTATTGGGCGCAGAAGCTGGGTAAAAACACGCTGGCGGCACATCAGGCCTCCGCACGGGGCGGCAATTTGTCGTGTCGTCTAGTGGGTGATCGTGTGCATATAGTTGGGAATGCAACAACTTACTTGCGCGGTAATTTGTGTCTAGAGGCTTAATCTGGCCCAAAGTACCGGATTTGTTGCATTCGGGGCGTTAATCTTGTACATGGGAAATTGTTGAAGCCCGTGTGAGACGCACCTATAGTGCGTTTGACTAAGATAGGGATGGGTGTGAATGAACCAGTTGCAAAAATCTAGTTTTCGTCAGCCGAGCTCGCGTGGACCTTGTTTGACGGCCGTTTTGCGTATGGCAGGTTTGCGGCCCACACGTCAGCGTTTGGCGCTTGCGGATTTGATTTATGGCAATGGTCATCGCCATGTGAGCGCGGAAGCCTTGCATGCCGAAGCCGATCAAGGCGGCGTCGCTGTGTCTTTGGCCACGGTCTACAACACGTTGCGCCAGTTTAAAGATGCGGGTTTGTTGCGCGAAGTGACCGTTGATGCTGCTCGCACTTATTTTGACACCGACACATCAGATCACCACCATTTTTATATTGAAGATGAAGATCGGGTGATTGACATTCCATCGCATGAAATTGTCATTCAGGGGCTGCCTGATGCGCCCAAGGGCATGAAAATTTCTCACGTCGATGTGGTTGTGCGGGTGCGGCGCGAGAACTAGTCGAACGTTTCGTCGCTATAGACGCCCCAAACAAATTGCTTTTCAACCCAGCCTTTAAAGTTTTGCTGGCGGTCGTCTTCGCCTGGCTGAAAGCGACCGGCCACTTCACACCAGCTTTGATCGCATTCTTCGACGGTCACCAGCACTTGCGGCGCCAATTGCGCCCGCAAAGGCGCACCACGATCAGCTCGGGCATATAGGGGAATGGCTTGCGACTGTGCATTTAACCACGGCGCAATCAACCCTGTGCGCCGACCGGACAAAAGCGATTGGTGAATCCACCCCTCATCCCCTTCCGAATCGCGCACCTTGCGCCAGGTGTCAAACTCTTGGATCACTTCAACGGGCAAACCTGATTGGGTGAAAATCCATGCAATCTGATATTTTTGGCCCGGGCCATGGCGCACATTGATCTTGGACGACCCGAGTGACACAAACCGCGGCAAAGGCAGGCCGGAAGGCCCAGAGGTTTGAGCATAGAGCGGCGCAACACACAGCCAAACAGCGCAAAGCGCGAGGCAGAAGGATTTGATCTGGCGGTGGGATTGGGCAGCAATAAAACGCATTGCAATTTCATCTCTTGTTATTGGGGCCAAGGCTCGATATTTTACCCGCAAATAGGCAAAGACACCTTAATGTTAAGCTAAAACGACACTCAATTGCGCAATTGTTTCGCACTGGGTGATCTAGTACGGGTTGAAAGGGAATATATGCCTCACACGAACGCCCGTGTTCTGGTTACGCGGCAATTGCCCACCCAAGTTGAGGCGCGCATGTCCGCGTTGTTCAAGGTGGCATTTAACACAGAGGACACAGCCTTTACCACCCAGCAATTGATTGAGGCGTCGCAAAATTGTGAGGTGCTGGTCTCCACCATCACTGATGATCTAAATGCCGATGTGATTGCGCAATTGGGCAACGATGTGCGCCTGATCGCCCAATTCGGCAATGGGGTCGATAATGTGGATGTGAATGCCGCGGCGGCGCGCAACATCACGGTCACCAATACCCCAAGTGTTTTGACTGACGACACCGCCGATATGACCATGGCGCTGATTCTTTCGGTGCCCCGCAGGCTGATTGAAGGCAGTCAGGTGCTGCTTAAAGATGGGTCGTGGCCCGGCTGGTCGCCCAATTGGATGCTGGGTCGGCGCCTATCCGGCAAGAAGCTGGGCATTGTGGGCATGGGCCGCATTGGCACCGCCGTTGCGCGGCGCGCCAAGGCCTTTGGGCTGGATATTCATTATTACAGCCGCTCCAAGCGCCCGCAGAGCCTTGAAGCTGAGTTGGGCGCCACCTATTGGGATAATCTGGAAGATATGTTGGCGGATGTGGATATTGTGACCCTGCACACGCCGGCCACCCGCGCCACCAGCCATTTGATCAATCGCGACAATATTCAATTGATGAAGCCGGATGCCATTTTGGTGAATTTGGCCCGGCCGAACTTGATTGATGAAGACGCGCTGATTGACGCTATTGAAAGCGGCAAGATTGGCGGCGCTGCGTTAGATGTGTTTGAACATCACAAACCCATCAATCCAGCGCTGTTGAATCTCGCTCGCGCCCACAAAGTAGTGCTCACCGCCCATATGGGCTCTGCGACACTCGAAAGCCGGATCGAAATGGGCGAAACCGTTTTGGTCAATATCCGGACGTTCCTGGACGGACACCAACCGCCACATCGCGTATTGCCCGACCATAAAGGCTGACGAGTTTGGCGATGGCACGAAGATAAGCGCACAGCAATGATGATTGCCGCGCATGTAGCTATGCTGTTTTGGAAGACGCTGGTCCCAAGTCCGATAGGACACAAAAAAGCCCGACGCTGACGAAGCAGGTCGGGCTTTCTTTGTTTAGATTAAGTTGACGACTTACTCGTCGTCTTCTTTTTCGATTTCTTCGCCAGTTTCCTGGTTCACCACTTTCATGCTCAAGCGCACTTTGCCGCGATCATCGAAGCCCATCAGCTTCACATAAACGCTGTCGCCTTCTTTGATGATGTCTGTGGTTTTCTCAACGCGCTTATCCGCCAATTGAGAAATGTGCACCAGGCCATCGCGTGGGCCGAAGAAGTTTACGAACGCGCCAAAGTCCACGGTTTTCACCACGGTGCCTTTGTAGATTTCGCCAACTTCTGGCTCATCGGTGATGGATTTAATCCATTTCACGGCCGCTTCGATGGCTTTGCCGTCAGATGAAGACACTTTGATGGTGCCTGTGTCATCAATGTCGACTTTCGCGCCTGTTTTCTCAACGATCTCACGGATCACTTTACCGCCAGCACCAATCACTTCACGGATTTTGTCGGTTGGGATCTGCAACGTCTCGATGCGTGGTGCAAATTCGCCCAGCTCTTCACGTGCGCCTTCAAGGGCTTTCGACATTTCACCCAGAATGTGAGAGCGACCGCCATTGGCCTGTGCCAATGCCGTTTTCATGATCTCTTCGGTAATGCCTGCGATTTTGATGTCCATCTGCAGCGACGTGATGCCTTCAGACGTACCCGCCACTTTAAAGTCCATATCGCCGAGGTGATCTTCGTCACCCAAGATATCAGACAATACAGCAAAGCGCTCGCCTTCAAGGATCAAGCCCATGGCAATGCCAGAGACGGGACGAGCCAACGGCACGCCTGCATCCATCAATGCCAATGATGTGCCACAAACGGTCGCCATTGAAGATGAACCGTTTGATTCAGTGATTTCAGACACAACACGCAATGTGTAAGGGAATTCTTCCGTTTTCGGACGGATCGGGTTTACCGCGCGCCAAGCCAATTTACCGTGGCCGGTTTCGCGACGGCTTGTGCCGCCCATGCGGCCAGCTTCACCCACTGAGTAAGGAGGGAAGTTGTAATGCAGCATGAAGTTTTCTTTGCGGGTGCCGTCCAAGCTGTCGATGAACTGCTCGTCATCGCCAGTGCCCAATGTGGCCACAACCAAGGCCTGGGTTTCACCACGTGTAAACACGGCTGAACCGTGGGTCCGAGGCAGAACGCCAACTTCAGCAACGATCGGACGCACTGTTTCCAGATCACGACCATCAATACGACGACCTGTGTCCAAAATATTCCAACGAACGATTTTGGCTTGCAAAGATTTGAAGACCGCGCCGATTTGCTCTGGCGTATATTTGGCATCTTCATCTTCGTTTTCAGGCGTGAAGTGTTCTTTTACTTTGGCTTTCGCCGCGTCAACCGCTTCATAGCGCTCTTGCTTGTCGGTGATTTGGTAGGCTGCGCGCAAATCATCTTCAACAACTTTAAGCATTTCAGCTTCAAGCTCTGAATGATCTTCAGGCACATATTCGCGTGGCTCTTTGGCTGCCAATTCAGCAAGCTTGATGATCGCGTCGATCACTTTTTTGCTTTGCTCGTGGCCATACATAACCGCGCCAAGCATGATGTCTTCGTCAAGCTCTTTGGCTTCTGATTCCACCATCAACACAGCGTCTTGTGTGCCGGCCATGATCAGGTCAAGTTTGCTGTCCGCATTTTGCTCAGGGGCAAAGTTCAACACATATTCGCCGTCAATGTAGCCAACGCGCGCTGCGCCAATTGGGCCCATGAATGGAATGCCGGAAATGGTCAGCGCTGCAGAAGCGGCTACCATGGCCAAAACGTCCGGCTGGTTTTCCAAATCATACTGCAACACAGTGATGACCACTTGGGTCTCGTTTTTGTAGCCATTCGGGAACAAAGGACGGATCGGACGGTCGATCAGGCGACAAATCAATGTCTCTGATTCAGTTGGACGACCTTCACGTTTAAAATAGCCACCCGGAATTTTACCGGCAGCATAGAATTTTTCTTGATAGTTCACGGTCAGTGGGAAGAAATCCACGCCCGCTTTTGGTTCTTTGGCTGAAACAACCGTGGCCAAAACAACAGTTTCGCCCAATGTGGCCAAAACAGCGCCGTCTGCCTGACGGGCCATTTTGCCAGTTTCAAGGGTCAGCGGTTGGCCGCCCCAGTTCAATTCAACTTTATGATGATCAAACATATTTTCGTCCTTTAAATAGGCCGTTGGCGCCCGTTCACTCCAAGTCAACGCAGCACCCGACCATTTTGATATTTTAAAGGAACAAACCAGCAAGCAAGATGGCAAGGCGCTTTTATCTGACCTGTGCGATGCACCTATGGTCACGTAGAAAAAGCGTCCGACGATCCTGCTCCGGCATTGCCCCTTTCGTTCAAACAATATGGAGGGCCAAAGCCCTCCATATCAAGTCTATTGCCTTAGCGACGCAAGCCCAAACGCTCAATCAGCGATTGGTAGCGTGACACGTCTTTGTTCTTAACATAGTCAAGCAAACGACGACGTAGGCTAACCATTTTCAAAAGGCCACGACGAGAGTGATTGTCTTTCTTGTGGTCTTTGAAGTGTTCGGTCAAATTTTTGATCCGCTCAGTAAGAACTGCAACTTGCACCTCAGGAGAACCAGTGTCCCCATCTTTGGTGGCATATTCTTTGATCAATTCTTCTTTGCGCTCAGGCGTAATCGACATCGGCCAATCCTTTCTAAAATGAAAGCTAAAAGGTCACCCATGCGCCGAGATGTCGTCCAGCACAGGGTCATTATCCCGCAAAGGCGGTTGCGCGGGTATATATAGGAAAATCCTATAAAAGAAAAGACTTCAATTGCGGATGGGCGAATCGGGCAAAATCACACGGCTCGGCTTGAACTGCCCTTTTTCCACCCGGCCAATGGCCAGTACATCGCCGCGATGGGTAGCATAGGCGACGTCGAGGTGAATTGGGGCGTTGCGGCCCAGCAACAAAGCCGGATTGCCCATGCGCACCGCTTGCGCCTGCTTTTGATCCAAGCTCACCTCATCAATGTGCCCCAAGGCGTCCGCAATGGGGCGCAGCATTTGATCGCGCTCCAGCGTCGTTTCAAGTGCTTCAAGCTCTTCGATGGTCACTGCATCTTGATCGGTGAAATTGCCGACCGCAGCGCGGTGCAAGCGCGACACATGCCCAACAGTGTCCAGCTTTTCCGCAATATCGCGTGCAAGCGCCCGCACATAGGTGCCTTTTTGGCACGTCACCCGCAGGGTTGATTGTTTTTCGCCATGACTCAACACCTCTAGCGATTCCACCTCAATTTCTCGCGGTGGCATTTCAACTTTTTCGCCAGCGCGGGCCAAATCATAGGCGCGCTCACCTTTGATTTTAATGGCCGAGAAGGCAGGCGGCACTTGGGTGATGATTCCCGTGAAACAATGCAGCACATTATCGAGTTCTTCAGCGCTCGGGCGGTGGTCAGATGTGGCGATCACCTCGCCTTCCACATCGTCGGTGGTGGTGGCGCTGCCCCAGGCAATATCGAACTCGTAGACTTTGGTGCCATCTTGCACGAAAGGCACGGTTTTGGTGGCCTCGCCCAATGCAATGGGTAGGATGCCGGTTGCCAAGGGATCAAGGGTGCCCGCATGGCCAGCCTTTTTGGCCTCGAATAGCCATTTGATTTTGCCCACCGCCTGTGTGGAGGTGAAATCATAGGGTTTATCGAGAATCAGCCAGCCGGAAATGGCGCGCTTCACGCGTTTTTTTTGCGACATTGTTTTTAAGTGGCTCTACTGGTCTTGATCATCGTCGTCATGATCAAGATCGCGGGCAACGCGATCCGACCGCAACAATTCATCAATGCGCCCGGCTTCATCAAACGTGTCATCCACAAAGAAGCGGAATTCAGGGGCGTATTTCAAATCGATGCTCGGCGATACTTGGCCGCGAATAAACTTCTTATTGCGGTTCAAGGCCGCCACGACAGTCTCGGCATTTTTGCCGCCCAAAGGCATGATATAGACTTTGGCCAGTTTCAAATCCGGCGACATGCGCACTTCAGGCACCGTGATGAAAGCGCCAATGAGGTCATCATCCATAATTTCATCGCGGGACAAAAAGCTCGACAGAGCATGTCGCACCAGTTCGCCCACGCGCAATTGCCGCTGGGAGGGGAGTTTTTCACCGCTCATAATCTTTGCCTTGTTTGTTCTGAAGAAAACGATAGGGCATCATAGAAGGCATCTTCCTGCAAAATAACCTGTGACATCTGACACCTGTTCGCTTGTGTCAACGAATACACTGAGTTGAAACCAGCGAATACATCCGAAGCCTGGCACCTCTTTTTCATAGACCAACGGTAGACCTTCTGCCAGCGCTTCGCTTATGTTTTTCGGGCCGGAAAGGCGTTTTTTGTACCCTGCATCGAGCACTTGCGTCTCTGCTTGCTGGAAATCTATGTTATCCTCAAACACTTCTGGTATCAGTGACATCGGGGCCGAACACGAGTTACAGTTCCAGTAGTAGTTTTTTGCCAAAACTCGATCGATGTTATTGAAATGAAAATCCGGTCTTGTGGAAATCCAGGCAATATAGACGACCGCTTGAATGAAGGTTGTGGCCACAACTAGCCAGACGCAGATCTCGAGGAATAGTTTAAGGACAGCCTTTTGATCAACGTTGGTTTCTGACGAATAGCCCACGATAGACGCGAATAGCCCATATATTCCAGCTATCGTAATCAACGCAACGGCAAAAAGCTGTACAGCAACGTGCAATCTTTAAACCTCGAAACAGGTAAGAATAGATGTCAGTGACGCCTAAATAGAGATGGCGCCTGATGGCGCCATACTCCATGTTCATAAAGTAATTGAGCCGCCTAAAGCGTCCGCTCAATCTCTTCCACGCGGTAACATTCAATCACGTCGCCGGCGCGCATATCTTCATATTTTTCAAATGCCATACCGCACTCCTGGCCCGCATTCACCTCTTTGACTTCGTCTTTGAAGCGCTTGAGGGTGGAGAGCTTGCCTTCGTGGATCACCACATCGTCGCGGATCAAACGCACACCTGCGCCACGCTCCACGATGCCATCGGTAACGCGACAACCAGCCACACGGCCCACTTTGGTGATGTTGAACACCTCAAGGATTTCCGCATTACCGATGAAGGTTTCACGCACCTCAGGTGACAACAGACCAGACATGGCCGCTTTCACATCGTCCACGAGATCGTAGATGATGTTGTAATAGCGGATTTCGACGCCTTCGCGGGCAGCTGCTTCGCGTGCCTGCTTGTTGGCCCGCACGTTAAAGCCGATCACGATGGCTTTTGATGCCGCTGCCAAGGTCACATCTGATTCGGTGATACCACCAACGCCACCAATCAACACTTGGGCTGACACTTCGTCAGTGGCCAATTTGTCGAGGGCGCCGTTAATCGCTTCAACAGAACCTTGCACATCGCCTTTAATGACCAATGGAATTTTGGCCATATCTTCGGTTTTGAGCTGGCTCATCATTTGTTCAAGCGATGTCACGCCACCAGCAGCAGATTTTTCACGCTGCTTGCGCTGACGATATTCGGTGATTTCACGCGCTTTGGCTTCGTGTTCCACCGCGCCCATCAAATCGCCTGCGTCCGGCACGCCGGTAAAGCCCAAAATCTCCACTGGAGTCGATGGACCCGCGGTTTTGATTTGCTCGCCCTTATCGTTGATCAAGGCCCGCACTTTCGCCCATTGAGCGCCCGCAACAATGATGTCGCCCACGGCCAGTTCGCCGTTTTGTACCAACACGGTTGCAACGGCACCACGGCCTTTGTCGAGCTTGGCTTCCACCACAATCCCGCGCGCACGGCCCTTAGGATTGGCTTTGAGTTCCAAGATTTCAGATTGCAGGATAATCGCGTCGAGAATGCCTTCAAGGTTCTGCTTTTTCATTGCAGACACTTCAACATCCAAGATTTCGCCGCCCATGCTTTCCACAAACACTTCGTGTTGCAGCAATTCGTTGCGCACGCGGTTTGGGTCAGCTTCTGGCTTGTCCATCTTGTTGATCGCCACGATGATCGGCACTTCGGCCGCTTTTGCGTGTTTGATCGATTCAATGGTTTGCGGCATAACACCATCGTCCGCCGCAACAACCAAAACGGCAATATCGGTGGCTTGCGCCCCGCGTGCCCGCATGGCGGTAAAGGCTTCGTGGCCCGGCGTATCCAGGAATGTGATTTCCCGGCCATCGCGGTTTACCTGATAGGCGCCGATATGCTGGGTGATGCCCCCGGCTTCACCAGAAACCACATTGGCTTCCCGGATCGCGTCCAGAAGCGAAGTTTTACCATGGTCAACGTGGCCCATGATGGTCACAACCGGTGCACGTGGCTCCAAATCTTCAGGGTTTTGCTCGGTGTCTTCGCCAAACAAGCCTTCTTCCACGTCAGATTCCGCCACCCGTTTCACTGTGTGGCCCAATTCTGCCGCAATCAGTTCGGCGGTGTCTGCATCCAACACATCGTTGATGGTGGCCATCTGGCCCTGTTGCATCAACAATTTGATCACATCAACGGCGCGTTCCGCCATCCGGTTGGCCAATTCCTGAACGGTAATAGCCTCTGGAATGGTTACCTCACGTGCGATCTTCTCTTTTGCTTTTTGCGGACCGCGACCCTTTTGCTTCTCACGACGACGCTTCATCGCAGCCAGAGATGGCCCACGATCACGTTCGCTATCACCGGAAAGCGCTGTGGTTACAGTCAAGCGTGTTTTACGACGATCATCCGCGGCTGGCTTTTTCGAAGGTTGTGGCCGCGCAGCCCGTTTGGCGCGCTCCAGCTCTTCTTCATTGACCAAGCTCTTATTGCGTGGGCCGTCATGCTTGTTGCCGCCACCTTTGCGGTTTGGATCAGCCGCAGGTGCGTTGGCAACAGGATCAGCTTTGGCCTCAACAGGTGCCTCCGCTTTGCCTTTTGGCTTGTCCGCTTCTTTTTTGCGCTCAGCTTCTTCACGTGCAACGCGTTCGGCTTCAAGACGCTCTTCTTCTTCAATCCGGCGCCGTTCAGCTTCCTCACGCTCTTGTTTGCGGCGTGCATCTTCTTCAGCGCGGCGACGCGCAGCTTCTTGTGCCTGACGCGCTTCATCATCCGCACGGGCCGCGGCTTCGCGCAATGCGCGTTCGCGCGCAGCAGATTCTGAACTTGTCAGCCCTTGCTGTGCTGGCGGACGACCACCACCTTGCTGGGGACGACGGTTTTGAGGCCGCTGTCCGGGCTTCTTGCCGCCACCTTGCTGTGGACGATTTTCACCTTGGGCTGGCCCACCTTGCTGGGGCCGCGCACGATTGGCGCCCGCTGCTGGCGGGTTAATCCGGCGGTTGCGTGTTTCCACCACGACGGTCCTGGACGACCGTGTGCCACCTGGCCGTGCGCCGCCACCGGGCGCACCTTTAAGCGTTAGGGTCTTTTTGCCCCCGCCACCAGGTGTTGCATCTGATCCGTTGTCCTTATCACTCATATATCCGTCACTCACCCATTGTTCTCAGCCATAAATCGATCCAATTGATGGTACCGATCCAAAGCAGATTTTGTTGCGGCGCCGCCTACCAGCGCTGCATGTATCACATTTTTGCCGCCCAATGCCAAACTCAATTGTTCGGCATTTAATAAATCAATTTGCGGCACCTCACCTTCCAGCTCCAAAGCGCGTAGAAGTTGGGTCATTTTTTTCCGCCCATCCATGCTGCCATCACTGGCAGCGATCAAAGCGTCAATCTTACCCTTTTCGATTGCGGAGCGTACTTTGGCATAGCCGGTGACCAAATGGCCGCCTTTCATGGCTAGTCCGAGTGCGCCCAACAATCGCTTTTCCAAATGCGCCTGGGTGATCTCCACCAAATTATCAGGCACATTTACTTGTGCTTTTAAGGCGCGGGCAAAGGCGTTTTTCGCCACCGCCTGCGCCAAAATTTGTCTATTTGCAGCCACCCATACGCCACGTCCGCCTGCTTTTCCAGCAATATCGGGTAAAATCTCACCATTTGGGCCCAGTGCAAACCGAATAAGATCGGCTTTGGGTAAGGATTCGCGGGTCACACAACAGGTGCGCAAATTCTTATTCACTTTTTCGCCCATGGTGTGTTCACCTTGTGGCATTAGGGGTGTTTCCAGCGTCTTACTCCTCTTGCGCTTCTGCGTCATCCGCTGTTTCAGCTTCTTCGTCCAGGTCTTGGGTGTCGCCATCAAGCTCTTCTTGAGTGATCCAACCCACCTTGACGCGTGCGAACATGATCATGTCCTCAGCTTCTTCACGGCTTACAGGGAAATCTTTGAAAACGCCGTCAAAAAATTTGACTTCGCCATTTTCACGCTCTTTCCAGCCCACCAAATCATCAGGTGTGTAGCCGGCAAAATCTTCGACCGTTTTCACGCCATCTTCGCCCAACGCCACCAACATGGCTGCGTTCAGACCGTCAATTTCGTAAAGCTCGTCTTGGACGCCCAATTCGGTCCGCTTTTGATCGCGTTCCCGCTCGGCCTGTTCCAAAAACTCTGACGCACGGGCCTGAATTTCGGCTGCCGTTTCTTCGTCAAAACCTTCAATCGAAGAAATCTCGATTGGCTCAACATAAGCCACTTCTTCCAAAGACGCAAAGCCTTCTGATGCCAAAAGCTGTGCCACCATCTCATCAACGTTCATGGCATTCATGAACAAATCAGAGCGTTCGGTGAATTCTTTCTGGCGACGTTCGCTTTCTTCCTGCTCGGTGAGGATATCAATATCCCAGCCGGTCAATTGCGAAGCCAAGCGCACATTTTGCCCGCGACGGCCAATCGCCAAAGACAATTGCTCATCTGGCACCACAACTTCAACACGCTCAACTTGCTCATCGAGCACCACTTTCACCACTTCAGCGGGCTGAAGGGCAGACACCACCAAATCGGCAATGCTGTCGGTCCATGGGATAATGTCGATCTTTTCGCCTTGCAACTCGTTGACAACGGCTTGCACACGCGACCCGCGCATACCCACACAGGCACCAACAGGATCAATGGACGAATCGTTTGATGTCACCGCAATTTTCGCACGCGAACCTGGATCACGGGCGATGGAGCGGATATTGATTACGCCATCATAGATTTCAGGCACTTCCTGGGTGAACAATTTCGCCATGAATTGCGGGTGTGTCCGAGACAAGAAGATTTGTGGCCCGCGCTGCTCTTGGCGCACATCGTGAATATAAGCACGCACACGGTCGCCATAGCGGAATGTTTCGCGAGGGATCAGTTCATCGCGACGGATAATCGCTTCGCCACGGCCCAGATCGACAATCACATTGCCATATTCAACACGCTTGACGGACCCATTGATGATCTCGCCGATGCGGTCTTTATATTCTTCATACATGCGCTCGCGTTCAGCATCGCGCACTTTTTGCACGATCACCTGCTTGGCAGACTGCGCTGCAATCCGGCCAAATTCGATGGGCGGCAATGGCTCGGTGACATAGTCACCCAGTTGCGCTGCATCGTTGCGGTTGCGGGCATCTTCAAGGCTGATTTGGCGGCTATATTCTTCAACCGTTTCCACCACTTCCAACAGGCGCCACATTTTCAGTTCGCCCGTTGATGGATTGATTTCCGCCTTCACCTCAGTCTCAGCGCCATAGCGCGAGCGAGCTGCTTTTTGAATGGCATCCTGCATTGCTTCAATCACGATCATCCGATCGATTGATTTTTCGCGCGCAACCGCGTCGGCAATTTGTAGCAATTCAAGCCGGTTTGCACTGACAGCCATTAGTTTGTCTCCTTAAGAGGCATCAAATTAAGCTTCATCTGTCCCATCCTTATCGTGGTCAGCTTCATCAATTTCCGTTTCCACATCAGGACTATCCAGCGGGCTTGCCGCTTCCTGACGGGCACGTGCTTCATCAAGCAATTTGTCGGTCATGATCAATTTGGCTTCCGCCAAATCTTCAATATTCAGGGCCCAAACAGGTTCTTCACCCTTGGGCATATCCGGAATATGGATCAAAATTTTGTTCTCTTCGGTGCCTTGCAAGATGCCGCGAAACTTTTTGCGGCCATTTTGCAATTGGGCCAATTCAACCTTGGCTTCGTGGCCGGCCCAAAGTTCAAAATCTGAAAGGCGCACCAATGGGCGATCAACGCCGGGGGAAGACACTTCCAAGTGGTAGGCCCGCTCAATGGGTTCTTCCGCATCCAGAATAGGCGAAATCTCGCGAGAGAATTTTTCGCAATCCTGGATGGTGAAATCACCTTGTGCGTTTTCCGCCATGATCTGCAGGGTGCAGCCATTGTCGCCGGTGACGCGCACGCGCACCAAACGATAGCCCATATCTTCAGCCACAGGCGCAAGGATTGCCCAAACCCGCTCTTCGACGGGACCGGTGCGGCCATAGGCTGTTTCATTTAAGTCCAAAAGCTGTTTCATGGGACCCTAATATTAAAAAAGAGCGGGACCGGCTGGACCCACTCTCACATTTTCAACTGTGATTTTGAGGTCTTTATAGTCCGAATCTCGCCCGTTCGCAACCCATTTGCGCGTTTGTGGGGTATGCCTCGACAAAATTGCACCGCGGCAAACACACTTGATGCGGATCAAGGCCTGGACCGACACGCGCGTTAGGATCGATCAACGAGGAAATACATATGTCGTTTAAGCTCATCTATATTTGGTTTTTGCCGCCCTTGGTGCTGGTCTTGGCTGCCGGCACGCTTTACGCCCTCAACGTGGCTGACAAGTGGCAATTGCAACGCATTAATTCAAGTGCACAAGTCATGGCCACACCAACTGTCGAACAGTATGATCCGCAAATGGTGGCCGATCTGCCCAAGGCTGCGCAGCGATATTTCGCCTTTTCGATCCAACCCGGGACCAAGTTACAAACAAGGGTACGCCTTCAAATGCAGGGTGAGCTTGGCTTGGGGGACAATGACACGCCCAACTATTTTGCATTCACGGCGCGTCAAATCATCGTTCCGGAGAAGGGTTTTACATGGGCGTTGCGCTCGAAGGGCTTTCCCATGGTGATTGGGGGCAGCGATGTCATGTGGGGCGACCAATCTTGGACGCGTTTCTGGCTTTATGGTTTGGTGCCTGTTGCGCGCGAAGGTGGCACTAAAGATCATTTTCGGGCGGCAGAAGGGCGTTATTTGATTGAGTTGGCGGCGTGGTCGCCTGCTGCCTTGTTGCCGCAATATGGCGTGGAATGGGAAGAGATCGACACCAATAAGGCTCGTGCTTGGGTAACCACATCAACGGGCCGCCATGGCATTGAGATCAGCATTGATGAGCGCGGCGCCCCAACTGCTTACAAGATTGAGCGATGGAGCAATGCCAATCCGGCAGGCCAATTTCAATATCAGCCTTTTGGCGGCACGCCAGAGCGTTTTGTCGATATTGATGGGATGCAGATTGCGCAAAAGGTGATCGTGGGCAACCATTTCGGCACCCCCGACTATTTTCCGTTTTTTAAAGCCGAGCTGACAAAGATTGAATTCTTTTGAGGTCTATTTGCGGTAGAAACTGAAATAGAATGAGGCGCGACCTTCGCGCTTCGCCTTTTGCTCATAGCGAGTGGGTTCCCAATCGGCCCACGGCGTGCGCCATTCACTGGCGGCTTTCGGGTGCCAATGAAAATCGTCAATGCGCACTATATGGGCCAACACCCAAGTGGCGTAATCCTCAATATCGGTGGCCACACGGAACTCCGCGCCTGGCTTTAGAATGCGCGCCAACTGTCCCAATGTCACCGGATTAATAAAGCGGCGTTTATGATGCTTCTTTTTCGGCCATGGGTCTGGGTAAAGCAGATAGGCACCCGACACCGCATTGTCCGGCAGCGCCCGCAAAAGATGCAGCGCATCTTCGCGGTAAAGCCGCACATTTTCCAAGGCTTGACGATCAATGTAAGAGAGCATTTTGCCGACACCGCCCATAAAGGGTTCGCAGCCAATATAGTTGTTTTCCGGATGAGTCTGCGCGTGGCGGGCCAAATGCTCACCGCCGCCATAGCCAATTTCCAAAAACAGCGGCGCCTGAGCGCGGTCACCAAAAAGCCTATTGAGGTCTGGCTGACCTTTTTCAACGTCGATCTCAATATGCGGCAATAGCTCCTCCACCAGCTTTTGCTGGGTGGAATAGAGCTTATGGCTAGAACGGCGGCCAAAAAAGGCGCGACGTTCCGCTTCCAAGCCAAACTCGTTTTTGGTTTTTTCAGTCATGCCCGGCGATGTAGCGCCTTTAAGTGAGTTCGGCCAGAATTTTTTCGGCCAAATCGGTGCGCTCCCATGAAAAACCACCATCCGCATCGGGTTGGCGGCCAAAATGACCGTAAGACGCGGTGCGTTCAAAGATCGGCTTGTTCAGCTCCAACGCTTCGCGAATGCCGCGCGGCGACAGGTTCATCACCTTATTGAGCACCACTGCCAGCTTATCTTCTTCAACTTTGCCCGTACCAAAAAGGTCAACAAAAATTGACAATGGCTTCGAAACGCCAATGGCATAGGACAATTGGATCACGCATTTGTCGGCCAAGCCAGCGGCGACCACGTTTTTCGCCAAATAGCGCGCGGCATAAGCGGCCGAACGGTCGACCTTGGTGGGGTCTTTGCCAGAAAATGCACCACCACCATGCGGCGCGGCGCCGCCATACGTATCCACAATGATTTTGCGTCCTGTCAGGCCCGCATCGCCATCGGGGCCACCAATCACAAATTCGCCTGTGGGGTTCACATAAAACTCGTCCTCAGGGCACATCCAGCCTTGGGGCAACGCGTCCATCACATAGGGCCGCACGATCTTGCGCACATCATCTTGGGTCAAGCCGCGCTCATGCTGGGTGGACAAAACGATTGAGGTCGTGCCCATGGGCACGCCATTTTCATAGCGCAAGGTGACTTGGCTTTTGGCATCGGGCCGCAATTGCGGGACATCGCCATTGTGGCGCGCATCGGCCAAAGACCGCAAAATCTTATGGGCAAATAGGATAGGCGCCGGCATCAGTTCTTCGGTTTCATTGGTGGCAAACCCAAACATGATGCCCTGGTCACCAGCGCCCTCGTCCTTATTGCCAGCAGCGTCAACGCCTTGGGCAATTTCGGGCGATTGCTCATGCACATAGCAATCCACTTGTGCGTTTTGCCAATGGAAGCCCTCTTGTTCGTAACCGATATTTTTGATGCATTCGCGGGCAATTGCCTCCATGCGATCCGCATCCATCGTTTTCGGTCCGCGTGTTTCCCCAGCCAGCACCACTCGGTTGGTCGTGGCCAATGTTTCCACAGCGACACGCGAATAGGGATCTTCTCGCAAAAATCCATCCAAAATCGCGTCCGAAATACGGTCGCAAATCTTGTCTGGATGGCCTTCAGAAACTGATTCGGAGGTAAATAGATATGAAGAAGACGCCACGCGCACAACCTTTCGTCTAATAACTCAGTGTCTTACCTTTAAGGCAAAACAGTTGCCAAACCCTAAGCACTCACTTTGGGTCACCTTCTTAAAGGTTGGTCTTCTGTTATGCAACAAGGATATAAAGAAAACGTTATATCGTCAGCGTCGTCGACTTTTGGCCATCGGCGAAATATTGCCATCTCCATTTTTGGCCATTTGCTCGGCCAATTGCACCAACGTGTCACGGGCGTGATCGCTATTGATCAGGTCATAGGCTTTGAGCAAACGGATGCGCTCATCTGCCGGGCTGCCAATAAAGCTATCCTGCCCGTCCTCAGCAAAGCCGTTGGCTTCACTTTCCTGATAAAAGCGGCCCGGGTCGACACCCAAAATTCTGGCCAGAACGGCCAGTCGAGAAGCGGGCACACGGTTGGTGCCCGTTTCATATTTTTGAATCTGTTGATATGTCACACCCGCTGCGTCTGCGAGTTTTTTCATCGACATGCTGAGTTCTTTCCGCCGTTGCCGCAAAAAAGCGCCAACTTGTGCGTCGATCGCATGTGGTTGCCGGGGGGGTGGTGTTTGTCCCAACTAAGTCTCCCATGTGTGGCGCCAGCGATTTCGCAATAAAACGGCAAATATAGATGCGCCAAGAATAATATAAAAAACGAGGTAATTGTATTGTGAAAACAATGTATACTCAAGGGGGTATGGTATTTGTACGATAAGTTGATCGGGCGTATTCGGCGGCAATTGTGCGTTGATACGACCGATGGAGTCTGTCACCAGCGTGTAGCCCGTGTTGGCGACCCGCACCAGCGGCAAACCTTGCTCAACCGCCCGCACGCGCGCATGGTGTGCATGTTGAGCGGGACCAATCGTGCCTTGGAACCACGCATCATTGGTCAGGTTCAAAATCCATTCTGCGTTGGCTGTTTTTTCGCCAAGGGCGCCAGAAAAAATAACTTCATAGCAAATCAGTGGCAAAAGCGACGGGGTGTTTTGCGGCGCAAAGGCCAACCCTGTTTCCTTGCCCTTCACAAAACTATCTGCAGCCGCCACAAACTTGCGCAAGCCCAATTGGGTTAATAGCGGCTTGAGCGGCAAATATTCGCCGAAAGGCACCAGACGCTGTTTGTCGTAGGAGGCGATGATTTCACCCTCATCATTAATCGCCAATATGGCATTAAAGACATCGCCGCCCGCCTCGGAAAATCCGCCAAAATCATAATTGCGCCGCGCCGCGCCGGTGATCAACAATGTGTCCTTTGGCAACATGCGGGCAATGCGGGCCAAGGCTTCGGGCTCTTCAGCCACGTAAAAAGGAAATGCACTTTCGGGCCAAATTAGATGGGTGGTGCCGATCAGGCCAGGGTCGTTGGCGTCAATTCGGGTTTGGGACAAGCCTAATAAGGAATTGAATATCGCGTCTCTATATTGCGGGTCCCATTTTTGATTTTGCGGAATATTGGGTTGCACCAATCGCAACCGCATTTCTGGCCGCATTTCAAATGTCGGCTGATGATAGCGCCACGCGCCCAGCCCAGCCATTACGGTCAGTGCCACGAGGCTCAACACGGGCAAATATTTTGCCCGATCCTGCGCCAAGGGCGAAAACCACAGGGCAAAGCTGGCCCCAATCAACAGCGCGAAAAAGCTTAGCCCATGCACCCCGAAAAAAGCCGCTGATTGCATCAAATAGGGATGTGCGGTCAGCACATAGCCGGGCACATTGAAGGGCAACCCGGTCAAGACGATCCCGCGCAAAAACTCAAACAGGGCGATAAAGGCCGCTAGGGCGAAGATGCGCTGGGCGTAGTCAGACCAGAGCAAATGCGCGGCAGCGGTGGCCAAACCCCAAAATAGGGCAAGAAACGCGGGCAGTCCCAAAACCCCCAATGGGAGCGCCCACAAAAACAGATCGCCATCGATAAAGAAGGCTGCACCAAGCCAATGCAACCCCACGGCGAAATAGCCAAAGCCAAACGTCCATCCAGTCCAAAATGCCGGGCCGAAGAGCCTGCGCCAACCAGATTGAAACTCAACCCCATCGAGAAACCACACCAACGCCGCGATGCCGAAAAAGAATAGCGGTAGAATATTGAACGGGGGCAGCGCCAATGCCGCCAACGCCCCCGCACTAAACAGGGCCGCGTAGCGCTTTGGCCCGTGGGACAACATACACCAATCGGCAATCGCGCTTAGTCTCACGACGCATTCCCTTCCCTATGGCCACAGCCAAATGGGCCATTTGCATGGCCAGTCTTGCTTTAATTTGCGGGCAAGTGAATCCTGATTTGGCGCCAACTTCAATGGCGAAAATGGCCTAACCTGCGGCAGAGGCCTTTTCTTTTTCCGGATCGTTGCTGGCTTCGGGGGTTTTGGACCGCCGCGCGCGCGTTGCGTCAATATGCTGGGTGGTCGTTGCATATTCGCCCATGGTGGTGCTCCGACCACGCCCTCTAAGGCCGCGACGACGACGAGTGATCTTGATTTTCTTCACACGCCGGGGGTCGGCCTGCAAGATTTCGAATTCAAAACCACGCACTTTGGCAATCACTTCGCCGCGCACCGGCACGCGATCCACCAGATTGATGATCAATCCGCCAAGTGTGTCCACTTCGTTAGCCGCTTCGCCGGGTTGGAAATTTGGGCCCAATTCTTCAGCCAAATCTTCCAGCTCCACCCGCGCGTCGGCAATCACCGTATTTTCATCTACGCGCCGAACATGGCTGACTTCGGCTTCATCATGTTCATCTTCAATGTCGCCCACAACCGCTTCGAGCAAATCTTCGATGGTCACCAAACCATCCGTGCCGCCATATTCATCCACAACGATGGCCATGTGCACGCGGGTGGTCTGCATGCGTTGCAGCAAAGTCGCCACAGGCATAGAGGGGGGCACAAACAGCACGTCGCGCACCATTTTGCGTTGTTTGGAAATCTGCGTGCGCAAAAGTGGGCTTTTCAGCTTTTCCGGTTGATCCGGCTTTTCAGCTTCATTTTGCGGCTCGGCAAGAGACAAAAGCAAATCCTTAATATGGATCATGCCGATAATGTTATCGAGATTGTCGCCATAGATGGGCAGGCGCGAGTGACCCGCTTCGCGGAAACGCGCGATCAAATAGGACATAGACGCATTGTCTTCACACGCTTCAATATCGGCGCGCGGCACCATCACATCTTCCACGCGCGTGTGCGCCAAATTCAAGACATTCTGAATCAGCGCTTTTTCACCGGCGGAAAAGGCGCCATCGCCTTCGGTGTGGTTATTATCATCCAGCGCGACTTGCAAATCTTCGCGCAACGACGGGGCTTTGCCAGTGAGCTTGGCGCGCAAACGCGCCCAGAATGAACGGGGGACTTCTTCGGTGTGAGAAGTATGGTCGCCATTTTGGCGATGCGGCCGATCCGCCGCGGCGATAGATTGATCTTTGTCGTTCATGTCGATCGGCTTTAAAAAGCCGTTTTATCTCCGTCCTTGTGGCCCATACAATTTACGGCCAATTATTGTTCAACTATGTCGGCATAGGGGTCGGCAATGTCAAGTCGCGCCAGGATTTTACGCTCCGCTGCTTCCATTTCCTCTGCCTCACGATCCGTCAAATGATCGTAGCCTAGAATATGCAAGAAGCCATGCACAAGCAAATGGGCGAAATGATGGTGGAATTGCTTATGTTCCGCCTCGGCCTCTTTTTGCACAGTTTCAAAGGCAAAAGAGATGTCGCCCAACATGCCTTCAATGGCCTCATCTGGCTCAATTTGCGGAAAAGACAGCACATTGGTGCTTTGCTCTTTTGCGCGCCAGTCGGTGTTCAGCTTTTGCTGCTCTTCGTCATTTGTCAGCAGCAGGGAAAGCTCCGCGGGCCCTTCTGCTTCAAGCGCCAATGTGTTCAAAACCGTGGCCACAATTGCGTCGACATCGTCTGCGAAATGTTCGGGCCACCGCTCGTCATTCCGCAAAATATCGATCTCGATATTATGGTTCGCCATCTGGCGCTACGCCTCGTCGTCTTGTGATTTGCCATCATAAGCGCGGATGATCCGTGCCACCAGCTCATGGCGCACCACGTCTTTATCGCTAAAGCGGGTGATTTGAATGCCTTTGACGCCATTGAGCAAATCCAACGCCTCAACCAGGCCGGACCGCACGCCACGAGGCAGGTCGATCTGGCTCGGGTCGCCCGTGATGATCATTTTTGAATTTTCGCCCAAACGGGTCAAAAACATCTTCATTTGCTGGGTGGTGGTGTTTTGGGCTTCGTCCAAAATCACAACGGCGTTCGACAAGGTGCGGCCCCGCATAAAGGCCAAAGGTGCCACCTCAATGGTTTGGCTTTCCAAACAACGTTCCACGATTTCAGGCTGCATCATATCGTATAGAGCGTCATAGAGCGGGCGCAGATAGGGATCGACCTTTTCCTTCAAATCACCGGGCAAAAAGCCCAAATGCTCGCCCGCTTCCACAGCAGGGCGCGACAGGATAATGCGGTTGATCTCCCCACGCTCCAGCAAGGTGGCTGCATAGGCCACGGCCAAATAAGTCTTGCCGGTGCCCGCAGGCCCGACGCCAAACACCAATTCCTGCCGATCCATGGCGCGGATATAGCCATCCTGCGCCGGCGAGCGGGCAACAATGGTCGATTTTCGGGTGGCGATTTGCGCCATGCGCACGCGGCCCCGTTTTTCAAATGTGGGCAGCGTCAATTGGCTATCTTCAGTCAAAATCATGCGGATGACCCCGTCCACCTCACCAGGGGTGACGGCCTGACCCTTCTCCAGCATTTCATAAAGCGTTTCCAGGGTGCGACGGGCTTGATCTACGGCCACATTGCTGCCGGACAAAAACACATGATTGCCGCGCGAAATGGTTTGGATGCCCAGTTTTTGTTCGATCAGCGCAAGATTTTGGTCAAATTCACCATAAAGCTGGGATACCAGCCGGTTATCTTCAAAAGCAAGTTCCACGTCATTGGTGGTGTTTTGCTGGCCCTCAGGCGACCAAGTTTTTGTCAATCAGCGCTCCTGTCGAATCAAGTTTAAGCCCTATCCTAACTATACGTATTATTGGGATTATTATGTGACAATCTTACCAAAGAGTGAAAATTTGCCCGTATCATGCATAGAAACTTGCTGAATTGTGCCAATTAGAGACAAATCTGCATCAACTTGTACCGGTTGCAGATAGGGCGAGCGCCCCACGATCTGCCCCTCATCGCGGCCTTTTTTCTCAAAAAGCACAGGGAATGTCTGGCCAACACAGGATTGGTTGAACTCTTTTTGCTGGGCGTTGAGCAATTCTTGCAAGCGCTGCAACCGCTCATATTTCACGTCTTCGGGCACTTGCTCGTCCATCTCGGCGCCCGGGGTGCCGGGGCGGGTAGAATATTTGAACGAATAGGCCGCGGCGTAATGCACGTCTTTCACCAATTGCATGGTGGCTTCAAAATCTTCTTCCGTCTCGCCGGGGAAGCCGACAATGAAGTCGCCTGATAGCGCCAAGTCGGGCCGCGCTGTGCGAATGCGATCGATCAAATCCATATATTCTTTCGCCGTGTGCTGACGGTTCATGCTCTTCAAAATTTTGTCAGACCCGGCCTGAACCGGCAAATGCAGATAAGGCATCAGCATATCAAGGTCACGGTGCGCCTCGATCAAAGCGTCATCCATGTCGCGCGGATGCGACGTGGTGTAGCGCAGTCGATCCAGCCCCTTAATATCGGCCAAGCGATAGATCAGGTCAGCCAGCCCCTTGCTGTTCCCCATTTCGTCGAGCCCGTGATAAGCGTTCACATTCTGGCCCAACAGGGTAATTTCCTTCACCCCGCCATCCACGAGGTTTTGCGCCTCGGCGACCACTTGCGCGATGGGGCGCGAAACTTCAGCGCCACGGGTATAAGGCACCACGCAGAAAGAACAGAATTTGTCGCAGCCTTCCTGCACCGTCAGAAATGAGGTCAGGCCACGCGCAATGGTGGTTTCCCTTTTGGCTTTGGGCAAATGCTCAAACTTGTCTTCGGCGGGGAAATCGGTTTCCACCACTTTTTCATTGGCGGCGCGGCCCACCAATTCAGGCAGCTTGTGATAGGATTGCGGGCCAAACACCAAATCGACAACCGGCGCGCGGCGCATAATTTCTTCGCCTTCGGCTTGTGCCACGCAACCGGCGATGCCGATCATCATTTTCTTGCCCTTGGCTTCTTGTGATTTGCGCAAAATGCGCAGGCGGCCCAGCTCTGAATAGACCTTTTCAGCCGCCTTTTCGCGGATATGACAGGTGTTGAGCACCACAAGATCAGCATCGTTGATCTCGGTGGTGGCTTCATAGCCAGATGCGGCCAGCGCGTCGCTCATGCGATCGCTGTCATACACATTCATCTGGCAGCCATAGGTTTTGATAAAGAGCTTTTTCATCGCAGACACAATAATTCACCACATTCGGGAAGTTCAGGAGCGAGTTGTTACACCATATTTGCCCGGCTGCAAACCACCGTCCGTGTGACCAATTTTCAACTGTTGTAAAATTAGCCCTTATGGGCCTTGGGCAACGGCAAACCCCGGTTCAGCGCCACCAGCATTTCGCACACCTGCGCGTGGGCTTGCTGGGTAATTTTTTTGCGGTCCATCGTGCCATCAATGAGCATGGGTTCGCCAAACATGATCGAAACCGATTTTGTGCCGGAAAGCAAAATGTCGCTCATATTGTCGGTTAGCCCCATATCCCCAACCCATGCGATCTTTGTGCGTTCAGCGCGGGAAATGGGCAGCCCATTCAACTTGGTATAGGCAATGCACATGGGCTGAATGTAGATTTCCGTAGCATCACCGGCTTTCATAGCGGCTTGGGTTGCCCCGACAAGTGCCGAGCGGAACGGCAGCACATGGCTGCCAATGTCGGATGTGCCTTCAGCAAAGAGCACAACGCCGCGCCCTTCATTCATGCGGTCGCTCATTTCAGTGACCACGCGGCCCGTATCGGTTTTACGGGTGCGGTCTACAAAGATGGTTTTTTGCAATTTTGCCAATGTGCTGACGATGGGCCATCGCCCCACTTCAGCCTTTGCCACAAAGCTAATCGGCACAATGCTGCCGATGGCGGGAATATCCATCCATGAAATATGGTTGGAGAGCAAAAGCGTTGGTTTGCTTGCCGCGGGGGCGCCAATTTGGGTGACCTTGATGCCCAGATAGGTGCACACCACCTTGTGCGCTAGCATCGGCACCGCGTGCCAAAATGGAAGTTTCACCCACAGGATGATCTTTTGAACAATGCCCAGCACCAGCAGGATGGGCACCACCACCAGGGCGAATATTAGCGTGCGCATGATCATAGAATTGTTCAGTCTTCCTGAGTTGGCTCTTTTTCAGCCGGGTCATTGAGGGGCACGCCATAAAGCTCCAAGCGATGATCGACCAGCTTGTAGCCCAGTTTGCGGGCAATCACTTCTTGAATGGCTTCAATTTCTTCATTGCGAAATTCAATCACCCGACCTGAACGCACATCGATCAGATGGTCATGATGTTCATCGGGAATCGGTTCGAACCGGGCGCGGCCATCTTTAAAATCATGTTTGGCCACCAATCCCGCTTCTTCAAATAGATTGACGGTGCGATATACGGTTGAGAGCGAAATCCGCTCATCTATTCTGGAGGCGCGGCGATAGAGCTCTTCCACGTCGGGGTGGTCGGTGGCGCCTTCGAGCACCCGCGCGATCACGCGGCGTTGTTCGGTCATGCGCATGCCAGATTTTTCACACATGGTTTCAAGATGACTGACGCTATCGTGGCCGTTATCGCTCATTGAAACCTCTTAGAATTTGCAAACAGTGTTATTCGGCGTAGCCGAGATCGGCGCGCATGACAAGTGCAGTGGCCGTATGACCATCGGGCCGTGGGTAGTAACCTTGGCGGGTGCCAACTTGTTGAAACCCATAGCTGGCATAGAGTTTATTGGCGGCCTGGTTGTCTTCATCCACCTCCAAAAACATCTTGGTGACCGGGGAATAATAAAGATCCTGCCACATGGCCTTCATTAAGGCGTTGGCCAGTTTTTTGCCCCGAAACCGCTTGCCCACAACGATGGTCAATAATTCGCATTCATCTTGCTGCAGCCGCAACATTGAAAAGCCTGCAATCTTGCGGTTTTTGTCACACGCGATGTAGATCGGGGTGTCTTTATTGCCAATATAGGCGACAAAGTCCTGCACCGACCAGCCGCGGAAAAAGCCTTCTGCGTGCAGTTTGGCCAACTGCTCTGCATCCTGGCTTTCTGCCATTTCAATATGCAGCCCGATGGGCGCTGACCAAACTTTCATGATCCCGTCGCCTCCCGCGCTATCGATTTTCCTGTTTGTGGCTTGGCATCCGCCGACCGGACATAAAGGGGTTCCGGCGCATAGGCGCCCTGATCATCCAACAAGGCCCCATAGCGGGCCAAACGGGCAATATCGAGCCACTCTGGTGCCGCTTCATCGCCTTTGGCATCGCAATGCGCCTGCGCGAATGTGGCCCCGGTGCCCAGCACCAAATCGGTGGGGCCGATATGATCGCCAAGGTCTGCATTTTCCACCAATTTTGGTGCGCCATTGGCCACACCGGGGGCGGAGAAATTTTGCAAATAGTGCTGGTCGCGGCGGGCATCAAACACCACCTTATGGGGCGTTTGTGGCGGGGCGGACAAGGACATGGCTTCAAGGGTGGACACACCAAAAACGGGTGTGTTCAGCGCAACACCGAACCCGCGTGCAGCGGCCAGCCCGACGCGCAGACCGGTAAAGGAGCCGGGGCCTGTGGTCACCACAAAACGTTCAATCTGTTTGATCGAGAGGTCGGCCAGCGCCAAAAGCTCGTCCACCATGCTGATGATACGTTCAGCATGACCACGACTGCGCGGCTCGATAATTTGATGCAGTTCACCATTGGCGCACACAATCGCACCCTGACAATATTGATGCGCTGTATCCAGCGCTAAAATGACAGGGTGTTGGGGGCGAAGCTCATGTTCCATAGGCAAATGGTTTGTCGATTCCCCGCCCGCAAATCAAGTTAAAAAATGTGCGGTGGTGCACATCTGGCCAGCAAAGGCCTAGATTTGCTGGACATCCTCAACGCCAGGTACGAAATGACGCAGTAGATTTTCAATGCCGTTTTTCAACGTCGCTGTGGACGATGGGCAGCCAGAGCACGCGCCTTGCATGTGCAAATATACGGTGCCTTGCTTGAACCCTTTAAAGATAATGTCGCCACCATCCATGGCCACTGCGGGGCGAACACGTGTGTCCAACAATTCTTTGATCACTTCGACCATTTCTTTGTCGTCTGCTTCAAAGAATTCTTCAGTTTGTCCGCTTGGCGCAGCCGATTCCCCATCATTGATCAGGGGTTGGCTGGACATGAAATGCTCCATGATCGCGCCCAGAATAGCAGGCTTAAGGTGGGCCCAGTCGCTATCGCCTTTGGTCACGGCAATAAAATCAGCGCCAAAGAAAACCCCGGTTACACCATCGATGGTGAACAGGGCGCTGGCGAGAGGAGAAATCTTAGCCGCCTCTTCGTCGCGAAAATCCTTCGGCTCACCGGGCATAACATCTCGCCCCGGCAAGAATTTCAGGGTTTGCGGATTTGGCGTCGCTTCGGTTTGAATGAACATGACCGATTTCTCCAATAATCTATCGGGCGGCAACCACCCGAACTTAGTTTAGAATGATTATAAAATAGTCTTTTGTGCGCCAAAGGCAAGGCTGAATCCAACAAAATTTGATAAATTCTGCGTTACGCCAATTCAGCGATCTGGCTATCGGTCAGAATGCCGGGGACGATGGCAACCGGGATCGGCAACGCGTTGGCGCCACGTGCGGCCAGCGTGCTGACCAAGGGGCCGGGGCCATCGGTCGAGGTTGAGGACGCCAAAACCAAAATGGAGATGTTTTTGTCTTCGCTGATCAATTCTTCAATTTCATCAGCGGTGCGCCCCTCGCGAATTTCGCGCTCCACTTCGATATTGCCGATTTGAGCGATTTTTGCCTCGGCTTCGTCGAGCCATTGGTTGGCTTGCTCATAGGCTTCCGCCCGCATCACATCTTCAACACCAATCCAGTGTTGGAAATCGTCAGGCTCGATCACAACGAGCAATTTCACAATGCCGCCCGTGCGCTTCATGCGATAAGCGGCAAAGGTTACGGCCACCCAGCATTCCTCGGTGCCGTCCAAAACAGCCAAAAATTTGCGCCCGCCAAAGTCTGGCATTTGGGCCGTTTGTTCTGCGTGTTCAACCATCATGGCGCCATGCTGCCACCGAAATGCACTTTTGCCAAGCGCATTTCGGCGGAACAGATTTTAGCTCACAAAACCAATGATTTGACGCACATGCTTCATGGTTTCTTCGGCGATTTCGCGGGCACGATCGGCCCCATCTCGCAAAATATTGTCCACTTCAGCCGGGTCCGCCAACATGCGTTTTGTTTCTTCAGAAATCGGGGCGAGTTTTTCCACCGCCAATTCCGCCAATGCCGGTTTAAACGCGCCGAAGCCCTGACCGCCATACTCTTTGAGAACATCTTCAGAGGAGATATTGGCCAACGCCGCATAGATCTCGACCAGATTGCGCGCTTCAGGACGCTCCGCCAAGCCATCAAGCTCTGAAGGCAAGGGTTCCGGGTCCGTTTTGGCCTTGCGCAGTTTCTTGGCAATCTCGTCTGCACTGTCCATCAAACCCAGACACGCCATTTCTGACGGGTCAGATTTTGACATCTTTTTCGATCCATCGCGCAGTGACATGATCCGCATGGCCGGACCAGAAATAAGCGGCTCGGTCAGTGGGAAAAATTCACCGCTTTCAAAGCCCTCCTCAATGATTTGTTTTTTAAAATCATTGTTGAATTTTTGCGCGATGTCGCGAGTCAGTTCCAAATGTTGTTTTTGGTCGTCGCCCACAGGCACGTGGGTGCCGCGATAGAGCAAAATGTCCGCCGCCATCAGGCTTGGATAGGCATAAAGACCCAAAGACGCGTTTTCGCGGTTTTTGCCCGCCTTGTCTTTGAACTGGGTCATGCGGTTCATCCAGCCGATCCGGGCCACACAATTAAACACCCAAGCCAGTTCCGCATGTTGCAACACTTGGCTCTGGTTGAAAATAATGGATTTTTTCGGGTCGACGCCTGTGGCCATATAGGTTGCCGCAATTTCCCGAATTTTGTGGCGCAAAACTTCAGGTTCTTGCCAGACCGTAATCGCATGCATATCGACCACGCAAAAGATGCAGTCAAACTGCTCTTGCATGGGAGCAAAACGACGGATCGCGCCCAGATAATTGCCTAAATGCAGATCACCTGAAGGCTGGACACCTGAGAAAAGGCGGTTTTGAAACTCGGTCATAGATCAACCTATTTGGTTACTTGATATGATTTAACGCGCATACTTATAGCGAAATAAAACAAAAGGTGAAGTGGCGCGCGAGGGAAAAGGCCCGTTTGGGTTTAGCCTTTGGTTGGGTTGCTGGCAATTTGCCGCCATCGGCGCAAATTATAGATGCCGAAAACATGAACCAAGCCAAAATAGATCACCGCCCCACCGCCGATCAGAGCGAAGAGCGCGAGAAAGCGAGTTAGCACAAGGTTGGTGGCGTCAAAATAGGGCGCCAACAGCCATTGGCCACCCACCAGCGCCCAGCCCATAAGCGCCGCCCCAAGGCCAAGCAATAACAGCTTGTCGCGGGTGGATTGAGTCAGGCTCAATTGCTTATTGCGGATCAGCCCCCCAGCGAGCAAGACCACATTGGTCCAGCCCGCAATGGTTGTGGCGGCGGCAATACCCACATGTTTGAACGCCGGGAACAGGGCCAATGAAAAGCCGATATTCACCGCGACGGTGACCACCGCAAACAGCGCTGGGGTGGCGGTATTTTCGCGGGCGAAAAAGGCGGGCTGCAAGATTTTTGCCAATACAAAACTGGGCAGGCCGAGCGCAAAAACCGCCAGCGCCATGGCGCTCTGTTCCGCCGCAAAGGCGGAAAATGCGCCATATTCAAACAATGTCTTGATGATCGGCTCGGCAATCACAAAAAGCGCCACCGCCGCTGGCACCGTCAACAGCATGGCAAACAGCATGGACTGATCTTGCACCTGCGCGGCCCCATCCAAATCATTCGCTTTGAGGCGCCGTGACAATTCAGGCAGCAACACCACGCCGATGGCGATACCAATAATGCCCAAGGGCAGTTGATAGAGGCGATCCGCATAGTAGAGATAGGATACGGCGCTGGCCTCATTTGACGCGATATTGGTGCCCACCAAAATATTGATTTGAGTGACACCGCCGGTGAAAATCGCTGGTACGGCCAAGGTCCAAAAGCGGCGCAAATCCTTGTCTATTTTGGGCAAGGATAGCGGTGGCAAGAAACCTGTGCGCACCAGGGCGAAGATGATCATTCCCACTTGCGCGATGCCGCCGCCTAACACGGCGATGGAGAGCCAAAAACCCGACTGTTCGATCTCCGGGCGGGTGAAAGCGAGGGCTGCCAAGCAGCCCACCATCACCACATTGAGCAGTACCGGGGCAAGCGCCGCAGCCAAAAACCGCCGCAACGAGTTTAATATGCCGGCATAGGCTGCCATGATCGACATGCAGGCGAGATAAGGGAAGCAGATCCGCGCGAACAAAACGGTGAGGTCATATTTTTCAGGATTTTCCTGAAATCCCGGCGCCAAGACCATCACCAATTGCGGCATAAAGATTTCGGCCAACAAGGTGAGCACCAGCAATAGGCCAATCAATGATGAAATGATGTTCTTGGCGAAGTTTTTTGCCGCTTCATCGCCTTCCGTTTCCAAGGCCTTGGCAAATAGCGGGATAAACGCGGTGTTGAATGCGCCTTCGGCCAGTATCCGCCGAAACATGTTGGGCAAACGGAACGCGGCGACGAATGCGTCGGTCACCGGGCCAGCGCCCAAAATTGCGGCCATCATGATGTCGCGCACAAAGCCAAGTATGCGCGACAAAAGCGTCGCCCCGCCGACCGAGGCGAAGTTTTTCACCAAGCTCATTAGGCAAGACCCTTAAGCGACTCGCCTGCGCGCAGCTTTTTGTGGCGTTTGGCGCGCTGGGCTTTTTTCTCGCGTTCGAACCCGGCAAACACTTCCAAAAGGCTCTCTTTGATCTTTTTCTGCCGCGACTTGTCGGTGATTTTCATGCCCGTCAGGTCGGTAACGTAGAAAACGTCGATGGCTTTTTCACCATAGGTGCCAATGTGGGCCGATTGAATGGTCAGGCTTAAATCCGCAATTTCCTGGGTGAGATCATGCAGCAGGCCAGTGCGGTCCAATCCCGAAATCTCGATCACGGTGAATTTTTTTGAAAGCGAATTGGAGATGTAGATATCCGTCGGCACGGAGAAAGGCTTGAGCCGTTTATTGAGCTTGGAATCGCGCCCTAAATCCTTGGGCAGATATTTCTCGCCCGACAGTAATTTTTGCACCGTTTCGATGATTTTAAGAGCGCGAATACGCTCATCTTCATCTGCGGTGAACGTACGTTTCAGGCGCAGCGTATCGAGTGCATGGCCGTCACGCATCATCGAAATTTGCGCGCCCATAATGTCTGCATTGGCTAAGGTGCAAGCCCCGGCAATCAATGCCAGCAAGCGCGGATGATCGGGGGTATAAATGGACAGTTCGGTGATCGCCTCAAAGGCCTTCACACTCACACAGCCTGCAAATGATTGGCCCAATTGATTGGCCTTGCGGATCATTTTGGCGTGTTCCATTTGCAACTCAAACTCAGAGCGCACCCAATAGGTGGAATAATGGCTATCAATATAGTCTTCGCGCTGGTTTTTAGGCCAGTCGCGCAAGGCCTGATTAAGGCGCTCTTTCGCCGCTTCAATGCGCTCGGCCTGGCTGATTTGCGAATGACCGCCTGATAGGAGCGGCTCTGTGGCGTAATAGAGCGCCCGCAAAAGCGACCCCTTCCACCCGGTCCACACACCCGGCCCCACGGCGCGGATGTCGCACGCGGTCAGCACCAGCAGCAAAGAAAGTCGCGCTGGGCTTTGCACAATATCGGCAAAGTTGGTGGCGGTTTGGGGGTCTTGTACATCGCGGGATTGCGAGATCTCGCTCATCACCAAATGATTCTGAATGAGCCAAGCCACCGTGTCGGTTTCGGCAGGCGTCAAGCCAAAACGCGGACACAGTTTACGCGCCACTTTTGCGCCAGCGGTTGAGTGATCTTCCGGCCGTCCTTTCGCGATATCGTGCAAAAACAGGGCCACAAACAAGAGTTTGAGGTCGGCCAGATGTGGCAGCAATTCATGGGTGAGCGGCAGCTCGTCTTTTAACCCGCCCTCGACAATTTCGGCCAACACGCCCACGGCGCGGATCAAATGCTCATCCACCGTGTAATGGTGATACATATTGAATTGCATCAGCGCGACGATGCGGCCAAATTCGGGGATGAACTTGCCCAAGATATCGGCTTCATTCATGCGCCGCAAAATCCGCTCTACCGATTGTGGATGGGTGAGAATTTTGAGGAAATATTCATTGGCCTTTTTGCTCTGGCGCACCTCTTTGCCAATCATTTGGCGCGAGCGGGTCAGTTCCTTTAAGGCATCAGGGTGAAACAACAAGCCTTCGCGCCCGGCAACCCAAAACACTTTGATTAGATTGACGGGATCGCGTTCAAACACCTGCTTATCGGCAATATTGATCCGGCCGCGATCCACCACAAAGTCTTTTTCGCCCTTGATTTTGCGGCGGCCCGAAAGGCTTTTGCGCATCCGCCCCAACACGTCCACATCTTTGGCGTGGTTAAATTCGAGCGAGGTGCAAAAAATACGGGTCAGATCGCCCACATCTTTAGCCACCGAGAAATAGCGCTTCATCAAGCGCTCCACGGGTCGCAGTCCGGCGCGGCCGCTCACATGCAAACGTTGGGCAAGATCTTGTTGCAGTTCAAACGACAGCTTTTCTTCGGATCGCCCGGTGAGAAAATGCAAATGACAGCGGATGGCCCACAAAAAGTCCTCAGAGCGTTGGAAACGGCGAAATTCGGCGCGCGAGAACACACCTTTCTTGACCAGTTCGGCGCTGGTGCGCACGCGATAAAAATATTTCGCGATCCAAAACAAGGTGTTCAGATCGCGCAAGCCGCCCTTGCCGTCCTTGATGTTTGGCTCCACCACAAAGCGGGTATTGCCGATTTTTTCGTGCCGCTCATCCCGCTCCGCCATTTTGGCCGCGATAAATTCTGGCCCGGAATTGGCAACAATTTCATCGGCAAAGCGTTGCTGCAACTCGTCATAAAGCGCCAAATCGCCAATGATTTGGCGGCTTTCCAGCGTGGCGGTGCGCACGGTCATATCTGCTTTGGCCATGCGGATGCATTCATCAATAGAGCGCACGGCGTGGCCAACTTTTTGGCCCAAATCCCACAGCAAATAGAGCACATATTCAGTGACGCTTTCGCCCCAAGGGGTTTGCTTGTAGGGCAGGATAAACAGCAAATCGATGTCGGAGCCCGGCGCCAGCGTGCCCCGGCCATAGCCGCCCACGGCAGCGATGGTGAGGGTTTCTGCGTCCGATCTGTTGACCACTGGAAACACATAGCCCGAGGCGAATTTGAACGCCATTTTGATGATTTCATCCTGGGCCGCGCAAAGGTTTTTGGCGCAGCGCTTGCCCTTCCCATCTTCCAGCAAATCCTGCTCGCTTTGGCTGCGGGCATCTGCCAGGGCCTTTTTGGCGGTGGCCAGCACGATATTGCGCGCGTCATTGCTCGACGGCGACAGGTCACCCAACTGACCGAGAATATGTCCGATCAAATCGTCTGCTTTTCGCAGTTTAAATGCTTTGGGCACACGATTGGATTCAGGCATTGTTCCTCGATAGTTTTTTGAGTTCGTAAATCAATTCAATTGCTTGACGGGGCGTCATTTCGTCAGGATTTATGCTTTTCATTTTTTGTGCAAGCAAATCTTTGTGTTTTTCCGGTTTTGGCTGCGGACGTGCGGCAAAAAGCGGCAATTGGTTCATGCCTTCTTCCATGCTGCCAGCCTCGCGTTTTTCCAATATATCCAAAACTTCTTGCGCCCGGGTTACCACGTGATCCGGCAATCCAGCCAATTTGGCCACTTGAATGCCGTAAGATCGGTCCGCCGTGCCCGCGCCCACTTCGTGCAAAAACACCACTTCGCCTTCCCACTCCCGCACCTTCATGGTGTGGTTGCTCACCCGATCCAACCGCTCAGAAAGGGCGGTCAGCTCATGATAGTGAGTGGCAAACAGGGCGCGACACTTGGTGTTTTCATGCAAAGCTTCAACAGCGGCCCAGGCGATAGATAAACCATCAAATGTGGCGGTGCCGCGGCCAATTTCGTCCAACACCACCAGTGAACGGGCTGTTGCACGATTTAGAATAGCGGCGGTTTCCACCATTTCCACCATAAAGGTTGAGCGGCCATGGGCAATGTCATCGGCGGCGCCAACACGGGAGAAAATCCGGTCCACCACACCGATATGGGCCGAACGGGCGGGCACATAAATGCCCATTTGCGCCATGATGGCGATCAACGCATTTTGTCTCAGATAGGTTGATTTACCGCCCATATTGGGGCCGGTGATCAGCCAAAGCGAGCCCATTTCGCCCTTATCTTCAGGGCCGGACAAGTCGCAATCATTGGCGACAAAATTGGTGGTGCCTTCTTTTTGCAACATCATTTCCACCACCGGGTGGCGCCCTGCATCGATATCAAAGGCGGTGCTTTGATCAATTTTGGGGCGCACATAGTTGCGCTCTAAGCCCAAAAGCGCCATGGCGCTGGCGAAATCCAGTTCCGCCAGTGCGTCGGCCACATCTTGCAATGGTTTTGTCTGCGCCAATATTTCATCGCGCAACTGGCCAAAAATGCCTTGTTCAATGGCCACTGCGGCCTCGCTGGCACGGGTGATCTTGCCTTGCAATTCCGACAATTCAGCCGTGGTGAAGCGCACCACATTGGCCAGCGTTTGCCGGTGAATAAAACTTTCATTGAGTGGGGCACTCATCATTTTTTCGCCATGAGCGGCGGGCACTTCAACAAAATAGCCCAGCACATTATTGTGCTTCACCTTAATGGATTTGATCCCGGTCTTCTCAGCGAATTCGGCCTGTAATGCAGCGATGATTTGGCGGCTTTCCGTCGCCAAACTGCGATATTCATCCAATTCTTGGCTGTAGCCCTTGGCCACAAATCCGCCGTCGCGCGGCAATAGCGGCAATTCTTCGGCGAGGGCCCGCGCCAAATGGTCGGCCAAATCCTGCGGGGCGGCGTCTAACGCGCCCAACAGTTTTTGCACCCCTTGGCTCGGGTTGTGAATTTGGCTCAGCGGGGCCAATAAATGCCCGGCGGCGATCACACTTGCGCCGATCGCGGCCATGTCGCGCGGGCCACCCCGATCCAATGACAAACGTGTTAAGGCCCGCACCAAATCTGGCGCGGCCTTTAGCCTGCCGCGTAAATCGGTGATCAACAGGCCATCACGGGCAAAATCGTCCAGCATATCCAAGCGGTCATTTATCGATGCCGGATCGGCCAAGGGCGCGGCGATGCGGGCGGAGAGCAAGCGCGACCCGCCAGCGGTGACGCAATTGTCGAGGCAATGGCGCAACGCACCTTTGGTTTCCCCGCGATTGGTGCGCAACAATTCAAGCGATGCGCGCGTGGCCGCGTCAATCATCATGGTGTTGGCGCCGCCGATGCGGGGCAAGCGCAGTGGCACTTGCGCGCCACGCTGGGTCTCGTCGATATAGCCGATCAGCGCGCCGATGGCCGCCCGTACCAAACGGGAATAGGCTGAGGGATCGAGCTGATCCGCCGCAAAATATTTGGCGATCCGATCGCCCGCCAGATCAGAATCAAACAACTCTGCGCGTTCTTCGGCCAACTGGATATCTGCACTTGGCGGCAGCCCGCCTGCCTCGATCAGCGCGTCGCGGGTCGCGGCGGTCAGCACCAGTTCGCGTGGCTCAATGCGCGCCAATTCGTCGGTGACCGCGCTGGGCTCCATCTCGGCATAAAACATATCGCCGGTGGAGATATCGGCATAGCTGATGGCGAACGTGTTTTCGCCATGGCGCAGCATGGCGAGCGTTGCGACATAATTGTTGCTGCTGGTGGGCAGCAGATCATCTTCGGTGATGGTGCCGGGCGTGACCAGGCGGACCACGTCGCGCTTCACCACAGATTTGGAGCCGCGCTTTTTCGCCTCTGCCGGGTCTTCCATTTGCTCACAAACGGCAACGCGATAGCCTTGGCCAATCAGCCTTTTTAAATAATCCTGCGCCGCATGCACGGGTACGCCGCACATGGGGATATCTTCATCCAGATGCTTGCCGCGTTTGGTGAGGGCAATGCCCAGTGCTTTGGAGGCAATTTCGGCATCTTCAAAGAACAATTCGTAAAAGTCGCCCATGCGGTAAAACAACAGGCAACCCGGATTGACGGCCTTGATTTCCAAAAACTGCGCCATCATGGGCGTTGGTTGGGCACTGCTGGTGGTCTTTTTCGGCTTTTTCTCTGGATCGCCTGCGCCATATTCTTCTTGCTCAATATCATGAGCCAGGCTTGGCGCGCCGTTTTGGGCAGCGGCCTCATCTTTATGGTTTTGTTGGGGTGCGTCTTTATTGACGTCTTGGGTCATGGGCAAATAATCACAATTTTGAGGCGAATGAGCTCAAAACACTAGGACATGAGGGATCCGCTTGCCAACAGCCATGACGGGCATATTCTCAGTTTTTCCGGTCTAATCCGGTCAGGTTGCGGAAATGTTGCTTATAGCGCTCGGGCATTTGATCCAAAAGCGTGATGATCATCACATCTGTGGTGCCAAATTGTTTGTCGACAAAGATGCCATCCCCAATATAGGCGCCGATGCGCAAATAGCCTTTGATCAGCGGCGGCAGCTTCTTGATCACTGCGCGTTGGTCAATTTCGTCTTTGGGCAAATAGTCCAGCTCGCCCGCCACTTCCGGCTGCGGCGATACCCGCCATTCTTTTGGCGCCTGGCAGTAATGGCGCAAATAGCTGAGGGCCTCTTGGTGTTCATCCGGCTGGGTGCCTTCAAAGCTGGCGACGCCGAAAAATACATCAATATTGTGCAGGACCGCATAAGCCCAAAGGCCGACCCACAATGCTTCCATTGTGCGCTTGTCCCGATATTCAGGCAGCACGCAGGAGCGACCTACCTCGCAAAAGCCCTGCTGCCAATGGGTGGCCAGCATTGGCTTCAAATCAAATTCCGCTGCCGAATAAAAGCCGTTTGACGCCAGTGCCACATCCGAGCGCAACGCGCGATAGGTGCCCACAATTTTTGGCCGTCCGGCCATGCCCTGCAAATTCTCATGATCGACAACAATGATATGGTCACAAAGGGGATCATATTCATCAGCGTCGCGTTTGGTGCGGCGGGTGCGGCCATCAGGTTGGGCCGACATTTCTTCGTAAAACACCTTATAGCGCAATTCCTGCGCCTTGCGCACTTCACTGGCGCTCATGGCAACACGCACCTCAAGCGACCCAATGCGCGCCAAGGTCATGGGCATCGCAAAAGTTGACTTTTGATCCAGTGCGCTAATAGGCGAACTCTGCCCACTGCTGAGGCCGGGCATCGCAGCAAAGATATTATGGTACCATTTCGGATTTGGTCGGTGCTGCGGAGCAGTCTCCCTGCCCTTTAGATCGAACATAAACATTTTTGCGCGTTTTACCCCTGCAACTCCGTGCTTCTGAGCGCACGGTTCAAGCCCTTTTGGACACTATAAGCGGTTTAAAAAGAAGGTGCAAAAGATTTGGTGTCCAATGGTGAATGGGCAGGCGGCGGGGCGCATGCATCTAACTCATTTTTGCATAAAGGTTTTCCAGTTTTTGCGAGCTGTCGAGATGGAAACGATGGTCCGCAGGCGGGTGGGCCCGCTGGCCACATTCCAGCCGCGGGCAAATGCGGCAGCCCACCCCGATGGGCACCACTTGGCTCATATCTTTGAGGTCCATCCCATCGGCGTAAATCATCTCCTTGCCGTGAGAAATATGGCACCCCAACCCGATAGACAGGTGGCGGCGGGGCGCATTGTGGCGATAGCCGCCCTTGGCAATGCTTTTGGCAATGCAGAAATAGGTTTCGCCGTCCGGCATTTGCGAGATTTGAATATTGACTTTTTCCGGCTGCAAAAAGGCGGAATAGATGTTCCAACGCGGGCAGGCGCCCGAATGGCGCGGAATATGAATGCCGGAAAGCGAGAAGCGTTTGGAGATATTGCCGGCAATATCGGTGCGCACCAAATGCATGGGGATGCCTTGTGCGCCGGGGCGCTGCAACGTGGTCATGCGGTGGCAGACCTGCTCAAAGCTGGCGCCAAAACGCCGGGAAATCCGCTCCACGTCGTAGCGGAATTCGCGGCACGCCCGCAAAAACGGCTCGTAGGGCATTACCAAAGCGGCACTGAAATAGGACGCCAACACATTGCGCGCCAAAAGCGGCGCATCGCCCTCTTCGGGCAAGGTGGATTGGTCGATGATTTCGTTAATCTGATGTTCTGCCGACAGGATTGCCAAGCGATGGGCCACAGCAAAGAGCGCAGTTTCGGGCGCTAAAACGTCGGAGATGAACAGCCGTGATATATTTTCATCGAAGCGCTGCGCCACGCCATGGGGCAGCGACGCCAACTTGCATTCGATGCCAAACACATTGGCCAAATAGGATTTCATGCCATATTCGAAATTGTCGGAGGCCTGGTCAATATCGTGGCGCACGCGCTCGGCGGCGGCTTCCAGCGCAGGAAAATGGTTGGCGTTTTCTTGGATGAAATCGGAAATCGCCTCGGTCGCCATATGATAGCCGGTGGGGGCGGGTTGATCCGTCCGCGGCGTTTGACCATTGCCGCCGCGTGTTTCCTGATATTTATCAAACAGCCGCAAAATGGCGCGCGACGCATTGGGGTTGGAAAAGGCCAGATCACGGATTTCATGGTTGGTGAGATCGCTATCGGCAAAAAGATCGTCGCCAAACAGCTCCATCAAATCACCAACCAATTGGCCTTCATCGCTTTCCACCAGCTCACCCGGCTCAATGCCAAAATGGCCCGCGAGCTTAAAAAGCAGCGGCACCGTTATGTTGCGGCGGTTGTGTTCCAGAAGGTTCAAATAGCTCGCAGAGATGCCCAGCGCGTTGGCCAGATCAGCTTGGCTCACATGCTTTTGCCGCCTTAAGCGCCTGATTTTACCGCCAATTTGTGGCCCAGCCTTGTCCATTTCGCCCTCCCGAACTTTACAGAAATTTACAATAATTCCTGCGTCACTTTACAAGGATTTACACCTTAACACCTTGATATTACGAATTATCTTGCATTTTGAGCCCATTTGTCAAATCTTTACATTGTCACTTCGGGATTGGCCCGAACATGGAGAACAACAATGACACACACAATCGAAATGCCCCACACGCAAACGCAAGATCAGTACATCACAATCATTGCGCGCACTGTGGCTGACGCCATGCGTCAGTTTAAGGCGCGCGGCCTCGATACAGAGGGCTATGCGATTGTGGGTCCTGTCGACAAACATCGGTTTGCCCTTGCGGATGGCGACAATCCAAGCACCGATATGTTTGAAGGCGCGCAAATGATCGCCGCCACATTCCGCCGCTCAATGCCACGCCAAGGCTAAACACAAAATCTACTGAATAAACTTCCCTCCAAAAGATGCCGTAGCTCATGCGGTGTCCACCGCCGAGACCTTCTCGGCGGCTGGGAGGTGTGTATCTAAAGGGAGAAGATAATGCTCGACCGCAACCAACAGAACCAGTTCAAAGCCCCCGAATGGGCACCCGACCGCTGGAAAAATATCAAACGTAATTACACGCCAGAAGATGTGGCTAAATTGGCCGGCTCACTGCCCATCCAGCATTCATTGGCTGAAAATGGCGCCAAGAAATTGTGGCATCTTTTGCATACGGAAGATTATGTGCCCACCCTTGGTACCTTCACCGGCAACCAAGCGGTGCAGCAGATCAAAGCGGGTTTGAAGGCCATTTATTTGTCAGGTTGGCAGGTTGCGGCGGACGCCAACAATTCGGGCAATATGTATCCCGACCAATCGCTTTACCCGGCAGACAGCGTGCCTGCGATCGTCAAGCGCATCAATAAAGGGTTGCAGCGGGCGGATCAGATCCAAACGATGGAAAAACTGTCCGGCGAAAGCACAACCGATTATGATTTCTTTGCGCCGATCATCGCCGATGCGGAAGCTGGCTTTGGCGGCCAGTTGAACGCCTTTGAACTGATGAAGGCGATGATTGAAGCAGGTGCTGCAGCGGTTCACTTTGAAGATCAGTTGGCGTCTGAAAAGAAATGCGGCCATTTGGGCGGCAAGGTTCTTGTGCCGACAAAAACCTTTGTCCGCACATTGAACGCGGCGCGCTTGGCCTCTGACGTTATGGGCGTACCGACACTGATTATGGCGCGGACCGATGCGGAAGCCGCGCGCTTGATCACCTCAGACGTTGATGAATATGACGCACCGTTCGTCACCGGAGAGCGCACCGAAGAAGGCTTTTATCGCTTGAAAGGTGGCTTTGATGCTGCGATTGCCCGCGGTTTGGCCTATGCGCCTTATGCGGATTTGATCTGGTGTGAAACGTCAACGCCAAATCTGGATGATGCCCGCCGCTTTGCCGAAGCGATCAAGGCTGAATATCCGGATCAGATGCTGGCTTATAATTGTTCACCATCGTTCAACTGGGCGAAACATATGGGTGAAAATGAGATGGCGAAGTTCCAAGCTGAACTGGGCGCGATGGGCTATAAATATCAGTTCATCACCTTGGCCGGGTTCCACAATCTCAGCTACACCACATTCGATCTGGCGAGCCGCTATAAAGAGCGGGGCATGGCTGCCTATTCAGAATTGCAGCAGGCCGAATTTGGGGCGGAAAGCCGCGGCTTTTCTGCCACACGGCACCAGCGCGAAGTGGGCACCAGCTATTTTGATGCGGTTTCCATGGCGGTTAGCCAGGGCTCCAGCTCCACAACTGCGATGAGCGATTCGACGGAAACGGCGCAGTTCTAAAGACCAACCCTTTGACGAAAGGTCGTCGTCCCCACAGCTGGCGACCAGCAGTCAAAACTCAACCGGCGGGTTTTCCCGCCGGTTTTTTCATGTCAAATTTAGTCGGCTTTTTGCCCCGGGGCCAATGCTTTGGCCGCCGCCTCCAGGCCTTTCACCCCTTCAATACCCGCCAAAATTTCAGCGGAAGATCCTTTAAAGGCATCGCCAATTGGCTCAGCGCGGCCACCCAGACATTCGGCCAAAAAGCCTTCCATGGTGGCGAAAAAGCTCAAGCGATTTTCCGGGCGTTGGAAACCGTGGCCTTCGTCCGTGTAATTCAAATAGGTCACCGGAAGGCCCTTTTCCTGCATCGCGTCTGCGATTTGGTCAGCCTCGATTTTCGTTACACGCGGATCGTTTGCCCCTTGGCCGATCAAAAGCGGCACTTTGATCTCATCCACATGGGTCAATGGCGATTGGGCCACAATGCGCTCGCGATCTTCTGGCTTGGCCGGGTCACCAATATGACGATAAAAGGTGCCTTCCAAAACAGGTCGCCAATAGGGTGGGAAGCTCTCCATCAGAGTCACGAGATTGGACGGGCCGACAATATCAACGCCACAGGCAAATTTGTCTGGCGTAAACGTCACGCCTACCAAAGTGGCGTAGCCGCCATATGAGCCGCCGCCGATGGCGACTTTATCTGGATCGGCAATGCCTTTTTCAATCGCCCAATCTACCGCGTCGATCAAATCATCATGCATTTTGCCTGACCATTCGCCAATGGCACTGTTTACGTGATTTTTGCCAAAGCCGGTGGAGCCGCGATAATTTACGCTCAACACGGCATAGCCCCGGTTGGCCATCCATTGGTGGGTGGCATTATAGCCATAACCATCGCGTGCCCAAGGGCCGCCATGCACCCACAGAATCGTCGGCACAGGTTGATCAGGGATGCCATCGCCATCTTCGTCTGTGCCCGGGGGCAAGGTGTAATAGCTCACCAGTTCCAACCCATCACGGGCTTTAATCGCCACAGGATGCATTGGCTGCAACGGCGCGTCGGCCAGAGCGGGACGACTGGAAAACAGCTCGGTCAATGTTTTACTGTCCCGATCATAGAGCTGATAGGTCCCCGGCGCTTCGGCTGCATCATCAACCACCACCCATTTGCGATTGTCGCGTGTGGCGCTGGTGATGCTGATCTGGCCCTTGAACTGCGACTTCAGAAATTCGAGATCGCCTTCAATCGATGAATCCAAGGCGGTCCATTCTGATTTCAAATGGTTCACCGCATAGGCGAGCGGCTCCAAGGTTTCCGGGTCGGTTGCCACATTGGAAATATCAGCGAGGTCACTGCTGGCAAGTTCCGTCACCTTGCCGCTTTCAATCTCGACCTTGGTGAAGGCGGCTTTGTCGCGCCCACGGCTGTCGAGCATATAGATGCTCTCATTATCCTTTGAAAATCCGATGAGATGTGTATTGAAGAAGTCATCATTTTCAATGGTTTGAAACAGATCGCCTTTTTCGCCCTTCTCATTCACATGATAGATGTTGGCGCCGCCGCCGGGAATGGTTTCCACCCCAAAACGCGGGGTAAGGCTATTATCAATATCCCAGCCGCCATAGCCTGGATTCTCCGCCAACAGGCTCATTTCGCCCGTGCGATAATTCAGGTCAAACAGGTCAAAAAACTGCGGGTCGCGTTCATTGATACCAATAATTGCGCGACCGGGATAATCCTTATTCATTTTGAGCATTTGCGCCCGCGCCCCATCCTTGATGGGCGTTAGGTCGCGGGTTTCTGCGGTTTCGATATTGGTGGCGTAAAGATGGAAATTCTCATCGCCGCCCTTATCTTGCTGGGTCAGAATATAGGCGCTATCGGGTGTCCAGAAATGGGCATTGATGCCACGCTTCTTATCCTGGGTGATCACGCGGGCCTCGTCTGGCGTGTCTGCGGGCGCAACCCACACATTCATCACCCCATCTTTTGGGGCGAGCCAGCTTAGCCATTTCCCATCAGGGCTGATGCGGCCTTGTGATTGGGTGGGATTGCCCAACAGCGCTTCACGCGGAATAAGGTCATATTGGGAAGATGATGCAAATGCGGGTGCCATTGTGCCTCCGGCCATTGAAAGTAAGATTGAACAGGCTGCCGTGGCGGCCAGCCCAGATGATTTGATTGAATATGACATATAAGTACTCCTTGGCAGAATGCCAAAGAGATGTGGGCTGGATTTTGTCAGACAATGCAAAAATTGTCTTTTTTTATCGCGAATTGGCCTTGAAGTTTAAAACCAAAGCGCTAAGGCCGCCACAGGTTTTCCGCTATCGATGATTTGACTTTCCTGCGGCTCCGATAGGCGGGCGGCGGCCACAGATCATTTTGCGAGATGCGTCAGCAAAAAATCAACGCTCGTTTTGATCTTGTTTAGCCGGTATTTGGGTTGATGATAGAGCAGATAAATGCCGGATTGATCATTGCGGGACGGGGCAAGTTCTGCATCCTCCAATGACAATGGCTTCAACGCACCCGTCGCAAGCTGCTGTTCGATACCCCACCGGGGGAGCAGCGCCAGGCCCATTCCCGCCTCGGCTTCAGCCACCATTTCTGCACCTGCATTGCAGATGAAGCTTGGATGGGTCATCACTTCTTTCCAACCACCGGCAATCAGCTTGGCTTGCCAATGGATTATTCTTTGTGGCCCGCGATAGAGCAACGTTCTGTGGTGGTCCAGATCCGCCAGAATCTTTGGGTTGCCAAAACGCTCAAGATAATTTGGTGCGGCCACCAGGGTAAATCTATTGTCGGTCAGCTTTCGTGCAATGGCGCGTTCTGGCGGATCAGCTGTGGCACGAATTGCCAAATCCACATCATCACTCGCCAGATTTGACACTTGGTCGGTCAGTTCCAGATCCACAACCAAATCGGGAAATTTGGTCCGCATTTTTCTCAAAACCGGCATCAGACAAAAACTGCCATAGCTGGGCGTGCATGTTATGCGCAAAAGACCTGTTGGCGCGCCGGGTCGATCTCGAACAACGCTTTCCGCCGCATCCAGTCCGGCTACGGCGCCACGCACCTGTTCGAGATAAATCTCGCCCAATTCTGTCAGCTTCACCACGCGTGTGGTGCGCGTGAGCAAGCTGATGCCCATATCCGCTTCCAGGTCTTGAATGCGCCGTGAAACGGAAGAGGCGGGCACCCCCAGCGCCTTAGCCGCCAGTGTAAAATTATGGGTCTCCGCCACCTTAATGAAATATCTGATGGCGCGAAGCCTATCCATAGCACCCCTCCGATCGTCTTTCGTAGTCTCGCCTTTTATTGCCTAAAAGACAATACAATTGTCAAAAAGCGCCCAATTATCAGGGGCATGCTGGGCTGTTATGTTCAGTTCTGCAACAATTAACGCCCTTCGGGCCATGGAGCATGAAATGAAAACTATCGAAATCACAGAAATTGGAAATCCGGCTGACGTCTTGATGCTTAAAGAAACACCCACCCCGACAGTGAAGCCAGGTGAAGTTCGGGTGGAAGTTTTGGCGACACCAATTCACCCGTCCAACTTGCTGTCGATTGCCGGGCAATATGGTGAGAAACCGCAATTGCACTCCGTTCCCGGCGTTGAAGGCGTTGGGCGTGTGGTTGAGCTGGGCGAAGGCGTCACCCATTTAGAGGCAGGTCAAAATGTATTACTTGCCGGCGGCTTGGGCACATGGCGCGACGAAATGGTAGGCCCTGCCGATGGCTTTATTCCCCTGCCACCAGGTGATGTTGAGCAATTGTCCATGGTCGCCCTAAATCCGGTCACCGCACATTTGCTGCTCACCAAATTCAGGACACTTAAGCCAGGTGACTGGATCATTCAAAGCGCCGCCAATTCGGCTGTTGGTGAACTCATTATTCAACTGGCGGCACAGCGTGGCATCAAGACCGTTAATATTGTCCGGCGGGAAAGTCTAATTCCCGCGTTAAAGGCGTTGGGAGCAGATATCGTGCTGGTGGATCAGGAAGATCTGGCTGAGCGCGTGAAAGAAGCCACTGGCGGCGCCCCAATCGTTTACGGCATTGATTGTGTGGGCGACGAAACATTTGTCCGCATTTTGGATGTGCTTGCCTATGGCGGCACCCTCACCACCTATGGCGCGCTGTCTATGCGTTCACCCGCATTGAATCTGGGAGCCGCCATTTTTAAGGAGATCAGCATTCACGGTTTCTGGTCAGCCAAATGGTTCGAAACGGCCAGCCCGGCAGAAAGGCAGGACGTTTTTGGCACCCTTATCCCGATGGTGGCCAATGGGAAACTGAAAACAAAAATCGATTCACGCTTTCCGCTGGAAGAGATTGGTCAAGCGGCTGATCGCGCCGCCGAGGCAGGCCGTGATGGTAAAGTGCTTTTGGTGCCCAATTGAGCCAACGCGCATACGGATCAACGCCCCACTTAAGGCGAATCAATCCCGTTTGAGAACTAGGCCCGCGCCTTGTGGCGTGGGCTTTTCGGCCCTTTGCGGCCTAGCCCTGCTGCCGCAAACGAAAGGCCATGCCCTGGCTTGTTGGCGCGGTCATTTCAAAACCAAATTTCTTGTAAAGATGGTGGGCGTCGCCATCGGCAAACAGATTCACCCAGGTCAAATCCGGCATATGGGCATGGATATGGTCCACCAGTGCCTGCATAATTTGCTGGCCCAACCCCTTGCCCTGATGCGCTGGGTCCACGGCGATATCGCAGATTTGCACAAAGCAGCCACCGTCACCGATCAGGCGGCCCATGCCCACCAATTGTCCTGCTTCGTCGCGCAAACTCACGCCGTAAAGGGAGTTGGCCATGCCGATCGTGGCGCCTTCCAGGCTTTTGGGCGACAGGCCCGTTTTCACCCGCATGTCGCAATATTCTTCAGGCGTGGGTGTCTTGTGTTCAATTTGAATTTTCGTCATTGTGATTTCATATATTTTTGGTTGAACTTCCAACAGATGGAAATTGGATTTTTTAAATGATTTTAGCCAGATACCTGCTTCGGCCTGTCCTATTTATCGGCCTCTTGCTCGCCTTTGCTGGAATGGGCACCTCCCCTTCATTGGCGCAAGCGCCAAAAGGAATCAATGAAGAATTTTTGATCGAAAATTCAGCGCGTGTCAGCAAGGTCAAAGCTTACTATAAAGGCAACACGGTGATGAGTTACCAAAAGCCCTATGGTACGCAAATCGAATATTTTACACCGGGCGGGAAAACGTTTCTTTGGTATCCGGGGAACCGCGACGTGGTGCGCGGCGAATGGAAAGTGGGCACAGGCAAGGATGGCTATCCGCAAACATGCTTCCGATACCAAGCCAATAGCGTAAATCCCTTTACAAAGGTTCCCGGCGGCAAGTGGCAATGCGCCCAATCGATCTACATGATGTTCACGGACAAGCAGCGCATCAAAGGCGATGCTTTTGGCCTCAGCCAACAGATGCCGTTCAAATTGTCAAAGCGAAAGACGAGCTTTAAACGTTTGGCAAAGAAAGCAAAGATTGATGCCCGTGGTCTGCGCTATCTGCCCACGGCAAGCGACAAGTAATCAGCGCTAAACCAAATCGGCTTCGGTCCACCCAATGGCAGCCAAATCTGCGGTGCGGTAGGGCTTGTCGATGGCAAACAAAAACTCATCCAGTTGCGGCGGCTTAACAGGGCTGCCGGCCAGCATGGCATGGGCTTGTCCGCGATGGTGAATTTGGTGTTGGAACAGGTGCAAAAGCACATTTTCTACCGGCTCAGTGGTTTTGTTCAGCTGCACAATCTGATCGAGCTTTTCTGTGGTCAGTTGTTTGCAAAATTGAATCAATCGCTCATCAACCTCGCTTTGGGCTTTGCGCAGGGCGAGTGGGTCTGCAAATGGCGTCTCGTCCTTCCACGCATCTGCCCCCAAATCACCGCCTTCCAGCGCGTCCACATAAAACCAATCCACCACAAGGTTATGATTCAAGGTCTGCCACAATGACGGGAAAAAAGAGGTGCGCTCCTTTTTAAACTCTGCCGCCTCCATGGTCGAAATTGCCGTGAGCAGCCGATAATTGGCCAGCCGATTATTCTGCGCCAGCTTGACGAACGGTCGCGCGATATTGTCTGTCATTTGCGTTTATCCCAAATTGAAATTCAGTCGATAGCCCAGCGCCTCGGCCACGTGCTGTCGCTCCACCTGTGGTTGATTGTCCAGATCAGCCAAGGTCCGCGCCACCTTGAGCACTCGATGATAGGCCCGAGCGGAGAGATTGAACTTTTCTGCCGCGTCCACCAAGAGTTTTTTGGAATTATCTTTCAGCTCCACCACTTTTTCGATTACATCGGCGCTGGCCCTTGCGTTGGTGTGGGTGGTCACCGCGCCCATCTGGGCAAACCGTTCATGCTGCAATTGTCGCGCCCGCGCCACCCGCTTGGCGATGGCTTCGCTTGGTTCGCTCTTGCCGCCATCGATCATATCCAGCGCCGACACAGCAGGCACATCAATGCGAATATCGATGCGGTCGAGGAAGGGACCCGAAAGCCGCGCTTGATAGTCTGCCGCGCAGCGCGCGCCACGACGGCATGTGTGCCCCGGGGTCCCGGCCATGCCGCATTTGCACGGGTTCATGGCCGCCACCAATTGAAATTGTGAAGGGTAGGTCACCCGATTGTTGGCGCGGGCGATGATGGTCTCACCGCTTTCCAACGGTTGCCGCAAACTGTCGATCACTTGCGGCGAGAATTCGGGCAACTCGTCGAGAAACAAAATACCATTATGGGCCAGAGATACTTCGCCCGGCTTAACCTTTAAGCCACCGCCGACCAGCGCCGCCATCGAGGCTGAATGGTGAGGGGCCCGAAAGGGACGACGGTCTGACAATTGGCCGCCCGCCAATTGCCCCGCCACTGACTGCACCATGGATACATCCAACAGTTCGCGGGGATTGAGCGGCGGCAAAATTGACGGCAACCGCGCCGCCAGCATGGATTTGCCTGCCCCGGGGGGGCCGACCATCAAAAAATTATGCGCCCCGGCTGCCGCAACTTCCAATGCGCGTTTGGCGCTTTCCTGGCCTTTAATGTCAGCCATATCAGGCAGGTCTGCGCCCAGTTCTTGACGCTTTGGTTGGGGCCGCACACACATTTGCGTGCCCTTCAAATGATTGACCAGCGCCAGTAGGCTTTCTGGCGCCACAATATCCAATTCGCCCCCGGCCCATGCCGCTTCTGGCCCAGCCACTTTAGGGCAGATAAGCCCAAGCTCCATGCTTTGGGCGGCAATCGCGGTCGGCAGCACACCCGCCACAGGGGAAATCCGACCATCCAGCGCCAATTCGCCCAACACCAAATAACCATTGGCCATATCGGGCGAAATGGCACCGATGGCGGCCATCAGCCCAAGGGCGATGGGCAAATCATAATGGCTGCCTTCTTTGGGTAAATCTGCGGGGGCCAAATTGACCACGATCCGCTTTGGGGGGAGGGACAGGCCCGATGCGTTCAACGCCGCGCGCACCCGCTCTTTGCTTTCGGCTACGGCCTTATCGGCCAGTCCGACAATATTAAATGCAGGCAACCCATTGGCAACCTGCACTTGTACATCAATGGGCACCGTATTGATGCCCTGAAACGCCACCGTTTGAATGCGCGTGACCATAAAAATCCAATAGCTTTAAGTATAATTACAAAAACCTATCAGGGGAACGGGTCACGCGCAAGAACGTTTCAGGAACGCCGACCTAGTGCGGAGGAAAACATGCCGCCCATCAAGCCGATGTCCCGCTGCATGCGAGGGGGGAGAGGTTGTGATTCATAGGTCGCCACAGGCTTTTTATGCGCCATGGCTTGCTCTGTTTCAGTTGTGAACTTGCGCCAACGGCCAAGAAGGCGACGATTTTTTGATGCTGTACCGTTCATCTTCAGCTCCTTTAGAAAAATGGTTGCGTCGAATATGAACCTGTTCCAAGCTTTTGACCAACAAAAGCTATGGCCTCTGGCATAAGGAGATTTTATGTATGGCGCTGGATCCCCTGCCTCCGCTCACCGCGCTGCGCGCATTCGATGCCGCCGCGCGACACAACAGCTTCACCAAGGCGGCTGAAGAGCTGAACATGAGTCAGGCCGCGATCAGCTATCAGATCAAACTGTTGGAAGATCGGTTTGGCGAGCGCTTATTTATCCGCAGTGCGCGGCAGGTCACACTGAGCGAGGCGGGCGCACGGCTTGCGCCATCAGTGATGGAAGCATTTGAAATTATCCGGCGCGGCTTTGCCGAAGCAAAGGGCCAGCGTGATGATTTGTTAACCATTACCATGGTGCAAACCTTTGCCAGCGCGTGGCTGGCGCGGCATTTGGGTGGCTTCCACATCTATAATGGTGATGTGGCAGTGAAGATCGATATTTCGAGCCATCTGATTCATGATTTTCAGGGCTCAGGGATGGATATGGCGATCCGTTCCGGACATGGAGATTGGCCGGGATTGGTCTCGAAAAAGCTATTTCATTTTGATTATACAGTGATGGCGGCACCTGGTTTTCTGGAGGAAAACCCCATCTCTACACCTAAGGATATTTTGGGCTTATCCATGGCCAGCCCGCATGACCCCTGGTGGGCCACATGGTTCGAAGCGCAAGGCATCGATGTGCGGGAATTGCCCAGGCCGCGGGGGCCGGTTTTGGATGTGCAGTATATTAACGGCATTGCCGCCTATGCCGGCCATGCGCTGGCGCTGCTCACGCCTGCTTTGTTTTATACCGAATTGTCCAACGGCACCCTGGTGCAGCCCTTTGATTATGTGCACCGGGAGGAGAAGGCCCTCTGGCTATGCTACCCCAAAGGGCGTGAAAACTGGCCAAAGGTGAAACGTTTTGAAGAATGGCTCTTCGCCAAGCTGGACGAAACCATGCCCAACCGGCGAGTTTAGAATTTGTACCGAAAGCCAACCATGGCGGCATTTGCGCCATCCACGGGGGCCAATCCTGTGGTGCCCCAAGCGCCAGAGCGATGCTGTGCGCGCCAGAACACTTCATATTCTGGGTTGTCTACATGGGAAAAGCTGATTTCCGGTCCGACATAAAACAGCAGCTTGGCAGACTTGTCTTGTGCTTCTTCTCGCTCTTTGGCGATGCCAAATGTGTCGGTCACCACGCTCAGGCCCAAGGTAAGTGAAGGCGACACACGAATAGAATCACCAAGCACCCATCCATTATAGCGACCAACGCCCCCGGCCCAGAGCTCTGCTGTTGCAGGGTCCTCGCCAAAGCGGCCAGCCACACCTGTCTCTAAGCCCCAGTTCCAGCCAGTGGGATCAGTTTTGAAAAATCTTTGGTACCCAACTGCGATACCATAGTTGTTTTCAGGAATAGGATTTGGGGTAAAGGAATGACCGAAGTAGCCTTTGTGATAGCGCCCCCCGAATATGAATACCGATTCGTCGAAATCAGGAACGACAGTATTATATTCCGAATAATTTTGTGACTGCGCGGTGGCTACGCTCACTAGACTTGGCAGCACAGCAAAGGCTGCGATCAAAATCGCTGAACCACTAATTTTACGCATAATTCCAAAACACCTTTTTGCCTCACAACAAGGCCGATTTGCCACTCCCGGCGGGACAATAACACTGTTAAAAGTCAGAGTCATCGCTTGATAAACGCAGCGTCAAAAAGATTGTTCCCATTTTAGATTGATTGGGCATCGGGTATCACAACGGTACGCATTTGATACTCCCGAGTCGTCTCCACTCCAAACTGTCTCCATGCTATCGTAGATCCAGAATTTGCAAATATGCCGGCAAGCACGTTTTACATTTAACTGAGGATATTATTTAACTAACCATTGAATCGAAAGTCGTTCGTTCCTATATTGTTCTGATCCTCTGGGAAGTTGAAAGGAGGCCTTTATGGCCAAGTTGATATACTCCCTTAAACATCAGGTTTTCGAAGCACCGTTGATGGGCTAAAATGGGGATAACGTGATATTGACGAATAGGATGCCAGAGATGTGCTTATCTTTGGCCGCAAACAGGCAAATGGGAGTCGTTTAATCGACCAACCCATGGCGTCCTGGCCCAGCGATAAGTCGAGAAAAGGCGGGCGAATTGGCCCGGATGGGGAGGACCCTATTCGATACCCCAATTTGCCAGACTGATGATAGTGTCCGCCCTGCACACTTTTGTAACTTACCCCAGCCGCGCCGCGTGCCAGCGCAAATGATCATCCATAAAGCTGGAGATAAAATAGTAAGAGTGGTCGTAGCCCTCGCGCATATTCAAAGTCAGGCCAATGCCTGCTTTCTCGCAGGCTTCGCGCAGCAGCCAGGGCTTTAGCCCGTCGTCTAAAAACCCGTCGGCTTCACCTTGATCCACCAACAACGCATCATAACGGGCGCCATCTTCAATCAAATGCACCGCATCATATGCGCGCCAGGCGTCTTTATCGTCTCCCAAATAGGCGGAAAGTCCTTTTATGGACCAGTCGCAGCTTGACGGGTTCACAATCGGTGCAAAGGCCGAACAGCTTTTAAATTTTTGCGGATTTTTCAGTGCCAAGGTCAACGCCCCATGGCCACCCATGGAGTGCCCAAAAACGCCGATACGCGCTGGATCAATGGGGAAATTGGCCAGCACCAGATCATAAAGCTCGTCGCGCACATAGGTTTGCATTTGATAATGGGCGGCCCATGGCGCTTGTGTCGCGTCGAGATAAAAGCCCGCGCCCTTGCCCAATTGCCAATCATCGGGGTCATCCGCCACCTCATCGCCGCGTGGTGATGTGTCTGGGCACACAATGATCATCCCCAATTCCGCGGCCATGCGTCGATATTCGCCCTTATCCAACACATTTTGATGAGTGCAGGTGAGACCTGATAGATAAAACAGGGCGGGGCACTTCTGGGTTTTCGCCTGCGGTGGCAGAAAAACGGCAAAAGTCATCGCGCAATTGGTGGAGATGGCCTGATGGCGATAAACGCCTTGGATGCCGTCAAAAGCTTTGGCTTCAGAGATGGTTTCTAGTGTCATATTGATAAGTTCTTTTCTGTTCATCCCAATGGATGCGCGTTCGCTCTTACATATGCCCACGTCACAAACGTCATCCCTGTGAAAACGGGGATCCAGTCGTGCGTATGCCAAGGCGCACCGCCATTATCATTGTGCCACAACGACAGTCCAATCTGGATTCCCGCCTGCGCGGGAATGACAAGTTGAGGGTCTCCCTACATCGTAATGCGCTGTTTGGCACAAACTACCTTTAATACACCACCACAGAACGGATGCTCTCGCCGCTATGCATCAAGTCAAAGCCTTTATTGATTTCATCAAGGCTCAGCGTGTGGGTAATCATCGGGTCAATTTCAATTTTGCCCTGCATGTACCAATCTACAATTTTTGGCACATCGGTGCGGCCGCGGGCGCCGCCGAACGCGGTGCCTTTCCAGGTGCGGCCGGTCACCAATTGGAACGGACGCGTTGAAATTTCAGCACCTGCAGGGGCCACGCCGATAATGATGCTTTCGCCCCAGCCTTTGTGGGCTGATTCCAGCGCCTGTCGCATCAAATTGACATTGCCGATACACTCAAAAGTGTAATCCGCGCCGCCGCCCGTCAAATCCACAAGGTACGGCACCATATCGCCTTCCACCTCATTTGGATTGACAAAATGGGTCATGCCAAAGCGCTCGCCCCATTCTTTTTTGGCGGGGTTGGTGTCGACACCAATAATCATGTTGGCCCCGGCCAACCGAAGCCCTTGGATCACATTGAGGCCGATGCCGCCCAGGCCAAACACCACGGCGTTTGCGCCGGGTTCCACCTTGGCGGTATTGATCACCGCGCCAATGCCTGTTGTCACGCCACAGCCGATATAACAGACCTTATCAAAAGGCGCGTCCGGGTTGATTTTCGCCAAGGCGATTTCCGGTACCACGGTGTAATTGGCAAAGGTTGAGGTGCCCATATAGTGGAAGATTTTTTCGCCATTGATGGAAAAGCGCGAGCTGCCATCGGGCATCAGGCCCGCTCCTTGGGTGGAGCGAATTTTTTGGCACAAATTGGTTTTGGGATTGAGGCAATATTCGCATTCGCGACATTCCGGCGTATAGAGCGGAATCACATGATCGCCGGGCTTCAGCGACGTGACGCCTTTGCCCACTTCCACCACAACGCCCGCACCTTCATGGCCCAAAATGGCGGGGAAAATGCCCTCCGGGTCGGCGCCCGACAGGGTGAACTCATCTGTGTGGCAAATGCCGGTGGCTTTGATTTCCACCAGTACCTCGCCATCGCGTGGCCCTTCCAATTGTACAGTTGTTACTTCCAATGGCGCGCCCGCTTTGGTCGCGATTGCAGCTCTCACATCCATTTTGGCCTCCTCAATTTTTGACGAGGCTACCTCAGATTCGCAAAGCTGACGAGAGAGAAATTTACAGACTCATGCGCCCCAGCAGGCCGCTGGTCATCAAGCCATCAAAAATGAACTGGACAGACAAGGCGGCCAACAGCACGCCAACAATGCGCGAGATCACATGCAGCACGGTGAAGCCCAGTATGCGTTGCAATTGCGTGGCGCCCAGCAAAAATAAATAGGTGAGCATCAAAATCAGCAGCAAGCCTGCAACTACTGCTACTTGCCGGGACGGATCGCCGCTGGCATCGGCCATCAAAAGGATCGTTGCGCCAATCGCCCCCGGCCCGGCGATCAGTGGTGTTGCCAAGGGAAAGACTGAAATGTCGGAAGAAGATGCCGCTTCGGCGTTTTCTTCATCTGTGGTGGAGGTGCCGCCGGATGAGCGGGCAAAGACCATATCGATGGAGATCAGCAGCAATAAGATGCCGCCTGCGGTGCGCAAAGCAGGCAAGCTAATGCCAAAAATAGACAATAGCGGTTCGCCGAAAAACACGAAGAACAACAAAACGGCGCCACCGATCACCACGCCTTTAAACACCATGGCACGGCGTTCCGCCGCCGTGGCCCCTGCGGTCAGTGCGGCGAACAGCACCACAATGTCCGCCGGCCCGATGGTGGCGAAATAGGTCGTGAATGACACCAGAAATGTCTCAATTGGCATGCGCGATCAGCCCTTTGATGCCCCCAAACAAATGAAGTCTGGCACGCCTAGCGGCGTTTTTCAATCGCATCCCAAATCAGCGCGGCAATGTCCGGTCCGCCAAAGCGTTTGATTTCGCGAATACCGGTGGGCGAGGTCACATTGATTTCGGTGATATAATCGCCGATCACATCGATGCCAACAAAGATAAAATCGCGCTCTTTCAAAGCCGGGGCAATTTTGGCGCAAATCTCGCGTTCCCGGTCCGTCAATTCGCTCAGCTCTGGCCGCCCGCCCACATGCATGTTGGAGCGGCTTTCACCTTCCGCGGGGATGCGGTTCAGGCCGGCCACAGGCTCGCCATCAATGATGATAATGCGTTTGTCGCCCTTGCGTACATCCGGCAAATATTGCTGGATCATAAAGGGTTCGCGGAAGCTGGATTCAAAAATCTCCAACAGCGAGACCAGATTGTGATCATCCTGACGCAGCATAAAAACGCCCGCGCCGCCATTGCCGAACAATGGTTTGACGATGATGTCGCCATGACGCTTGCGAAAATCAACAATTTGCGCCCGATCGCGGGTCACCAGGGTCGGCGGCATAAGTTCTGGAAACTCGGTGACGAGAATTTTTTCCGGCGCGTTGCGTACATGATCAGGCTGGTTCACCACCAGGGTTTTGGGATGCAACCGCTCAAGCATGTGGGTGGTGGTGATATAATGCATGTCAAAAGGCGGGTCCTGCCGCAGCAAGATCACATCGAACTGGCTGAGATCGATCAAGCTCGCCTCGCCCATCTCAAACCAATGATCCACATCATCGAACAGTTTGACTGACGCAACTTCTGCTTTCACCACGCCATTCTCAAGGCTGAGTGTGGCTGGGGTGTAATAGTGAACCTCGTGGCCGCGCTGCTGCGCTTCCAACATCATGGCAAAGCTGGAATCGCCTCTCGGGTCAATGTCGGCAATCGGGTCCATTTGCACAGCAATTTTCAGTTTTTTGTCGGTCATAGCGCCGGTGTCATCCTTCGTAAATATCTTCAGCCTGAAAGGCATTTTGGATATGGATGGGCCAGCGCCATGGCGCAAGACCGATCACATCGAATTGTTTTTGATGGCTAGCATATTGCTGATTTCTGGCCAACCAATATTGTGCCGCGCGGCGGTGACGGTGCGGCTTGATTTGGGCCAACGCCATCTCCAGCGCGCCCACGCCGCGGCGGGCTTTGACCTCGACAAAAACCAATGACTGGCCCCGCTGCGCCACCAGATCCAGCTCGCCAACCGGCGTTTTTACCCGTCGCGCCAAAATGCGACAGCCTTTCAGACGTAAAAACAGTTCCGCCACCCCTTCACTTTTACGCCCAAAGCGCTCGGCTTGTTGGCGGCGGTGGATCATTTTTTCATCTCCAGCGCCGCTTGATAGACTTGCTTGCGCTTCAGCCCGAAACCTTGGGCCACCTCATCAACAGCGGTGCGCAGCGGCAGTTCTTTGAGCCGTTCAGCCAACACGGCTTGCCATTCATCCTGATCGGGAACGGCTTCTGCGCTGGCGCCCTGCACCAAAATCACCAATTCGCCCTTTACGCTCTGGCCGTCAAAATCGCTGGCCAAATCCGCCAAATTGCCGCGATATAGGGTCTCAAATTTTTTGGTGATTTCCCGCGCCACAACGGCCTGTCGATCTGCGCCAAATATTTTGGCCATCGCCGCCAAACATGCGGCGACACGCTTGGGCGATTCATAAAAAATCAGGGTTTCGGTGCGGCCTAAAAGGTCGGACAAACGTTCCTCACGTGCCATTTGCTTTGGCGGCAAAAAGCCTAAAAATGAAAACTGGTCGGTGGGCAATCCGGCGACGGCGAGCCCGGCCAGTAGTGCTGAAGCGCCGGGCAAGGCGATAATATCAATGTCAGATTTCGCAGCTTCCCGCACCAGTGGGAAACCAGGGTCCGACAGAAGCGGCGTGCCCGCATCTGAAATCAAGGCAATGGCCTGGCCGTTTTGCACCTGCTGCACAACATGTTGAGCCATTTGGCTTTCATTATGCTCATGCAGTGCTTTGCGGGGTGTTTTGATGCCATAGGCGGATAAAAGCTTGGCGGAAGTGCGCGTATCCTCGCACAGAATCAAATCAACGCCTGCCAAAATCTCCAGCCCTCGCAGGGTCATATCCTTTAAGTTGCCGATGGGTGTGGCCACAATATAGAGGCCAGGTGGGGCTTTGGGCGCATTCAAGCCATGTTCGCCGATAAAATAGCGTCGATCCGGGGATAATTGCGCCATACAATTTGCTCAATTCCTAAATATATGTTGATTTCAGCTGTTAAGCGCTCACACTATAGTGTATCGCGCATCGGGGACAAGCATCGTGATTTGGCCAATTTGGCGGAATGCATGGCAATGATGATGCAAAAAGATTTGTGCCAAACGGCAGATAACGCGCACAAATCAAATAGGAGTTTGGGCATGGCATTTATTCACGCTACAGCCAGCAATATCACACACAAAAATTCAATTTCTCGCGGTCTCAGATGGCTGGCCAGTATTGGCGCCGGGATCGCGTTGCTGGGCTGCACGCCTGATTTTAATTTTGGCCCCTCGTCCGGGCTTGATCGTGGTGTAGACCGCCCTGATTTGAGCAGCCAAAGCAATTTGCCCCCCGCTCTGGGCGAAGTGATTGGCGAAGGCAATGTCCGCGTTGCGCTGCTTTTGCCCCTCAGCGGCAATGAAGGCTTGGCCAGTGTGGGCACCTCCATGCGCAATGGCGCAAAGATGGCGATTGATAAGATCAATAGCTCGGCCGGGTTCCCGCGCAATGTCCAAATCGTCATCAAGGATACACAGGGAAATGCAACCACCGCTCGCTCTGCTGCAGCGGAAGCTATCACTGAAGGCGCAAGCTTGATTTTGGGACCGCTCCGGTCTGATGGGGTGCGCGCCGCGGGCGCAGTTGCCCGTTCATCGGGTGTGCCATTGATTGGCTATTCCAACAATTCTGGCGCAGCCGCTTCCGGCGTCTATTTGCTGAATGTTTTGCCGGAGACCGAAGTGAAACGTTCCATTCAATATGCGCAAAAATTTGGTCGCCAGAGCTTTGCTGCAATTGTGCCGCGCACCGCCTTTGGCCAAATTCAGGAAGGCGCATTCCGGGTTGCGGCCTCCCAATCGGGGGCCAGCATTCAAGGCATTTATCAATTCTCTGACGAAACAGAAGCCCGCACCGCTGTGGAACAAGTGGTGCCGTTCCTGATCTCCGGGCAAATTGATACGCTGTTTATTCCAGATCGGGCCACGGCCCCTTCCATCGCGGTCTTGCTCGAATCTGCACAGATCGACAAAAGCAGCATCACCATTTTGGGGTCTGCCGACTGGGATGGCGACGAACGCATTAGCCAAACACCCTTTTTGGCGGGCGCGTTCTTCCCGGCTGTGGATGGCGCAGGCTATGACAAGCTCAAGCCTGAATATGAAGCCATTTATGGCACAACACCGCACCCCATGGTTACCTTTGCCTACACGTCTGTTTTGTTGGCCAATTCTTCAAGCCTAGCCACCTCAACACCGCCCTATAATCGCCAGCAACTGACCCGCGCCAGCGGCTTTTCCGGACAGGACGGGGTGTTCCGCTTTGAGGACAATGGCACCAACGCACATGCTTTGGTGATGAAGCAGGTGGAATTGGGGGGCAGCCGCGTGGTGGACGAGGCCAAAATACCTAGCGCAACGGCTGTTGTGACGACACGGTAGCGGCATTTGACCCGAGTCAGCGTGATTGGAAATGCAGGTGGTGGCAAGTCTAGGCTGAGTGCTGCCATCTGTGCCAAACACGACTTGCCGAATATTTCGATAGACCATTTACAATGGCAGCCCGGCTGGGTGCCCACACCACCAGATCAGTTTTCCGCGGCCCACCACGCAACCTTGGCACAATCCCGCTGGTTGATTGATGGCTATGGCCCGTGGGAAAGCGTAGTCGAGCGGTTGAACGCGTCAGATACAATCATTTTTGTCGATTTCCCCCTATGGCGGCATTATTGGTGGGCCACCAAGCGGCAGATCAAATCCGTGTTTGTCGGCCGCCCAGACGGCCCCGAACGCTGTCCGATGCTGCCAGTAACGTTCAAGCTTTATAAAATGATGTGGCACGTGCATCAAAAATCTCGGCCCCGACTGCTGAACGAACTCCAGAAACACGCACAAACCAGCCGGATCATTCATATCCGTTCACCCAACGAGCTGAATGCATTCAAGCGCACTCCGGTTTAAAGAGCGTCGCATGTGCGATCTCAGAGGGCCCGCACCGGAGAAGGCAAGCTTTCAGTGCTTATGTACGTTTGTTTGTTCTGTCTCACGGCTATTCGACGCTGCGCATCGGCCTGCGACGGCGCGAAACCTGAAGGTTTCGAGGTCCTCGCTGCGCTCGTCCACTCTTTTCCCTCACTTGCTCAAAATTTGTGTGGGGTACCAATCGGCGGGGGTGCCGGGGTAGTGAGCGCAGCGAACGACGGCGGCGCGTAAAAATGGCCAGATTAAGCCGCGAGATCAGCGACCACCGCGTCCAGCACGGGGAAGCCTTTGTCGGTCACTCGCAAATTGCCATTGTCGAGATATTCGATAAAGCCGATGCCCATCAAATGCTCGATTTGCTCAGACTTCAACGGTTTACCGGTTAGTCTTTCATGGCGCTTGGGGTCAATGCCGGTTTTGAGCCGCAGGCCCATCAGCAAATATTCGTCGCCCTGCTCGGTGCGCGACAATGCATCATATTCCACAAAGCCTACGCCTTTTTCATCCACCCGCTCGGCCCATTTAAAGGGCATGCGTTCGGTTGAGGTCGCGACGCGTTTGCCGCTCACCACCAACCGCCCATGGGCGCCGGGGCCGATGCCCGCATATTGGCCATAGTGCCAATAGATTAGATTATGACGGCTTTCTTCGCCGGGCTGGGCATGGTTGGAAATTTCATAGGCGGGCAGCCCGTGATCTTCGCAAATTTCTTGCGTCAGCTCATAAAAATGTGCGCCCAGATCGCCATCCGGCATTTGCAGTTTGCCCGCTTGGAACAGGTCGAAATATCGTGTGCCTTCTTCAATGGTGAGCTGATAAAGCGAGATATGTCGATCCGCGATGGAAAGGGCTTCCAGCAGCTCTTCTTCCCACTCTTTCAGTGTTTGATGCGGCCGGGCATAGATCAGATCGTAGGAAAAACGGTCAAATGTGGTGCGCGCTAAATCCAGCGCTTTTTTGGCTTCGTCAACCGAATGAAGACGCCCCAGGGCTGCCAACGGTTCGGCACGCAAGGACTGCACCCCAAGTGACACCCGGTTCACCCCAGCCAAACGATAGTTTTGAAATTTTTCCTGCTCAACGCTGGTGGGATTGGCCTCGAGCGTGATTTCCACCTGGTTGGTCAACCGCCAGTTTTGATTGATGGCAGAGATGATTTTTTCGACGCTGCGCGGGTCCATCAAGGACGGGGTGCCGCCGCCAAAAAAGATTGAGCTCACTTGCTGGTCGGGCACCAACTGCGCCTGATGTTCGATCTCTTTGATGTAGCGGTCCACATAGACCGTTTCATCAAACGGGCCATGGTGCACATGCGAATTGAAGTCGCAATACGGGCACTTGGACGCGCAAAACGGCCAATGGACATAAACGCCAAACAATTCTGGATCTGTGGCGAAATCAGCCAATGCAGCAGGCCTCTACAAATTTGGAGAACGCGCGCGAACGGTGGGACAGGCCAATTTTATCCGGTGCCCATGCGTGCTTTTCATCTTCGGTCATTTCACCGAAGGTGCGGTTGTGGCCCTCGGGCAAAAACATGGGATCATAGCCAAAGCCTTTGTTACCCCGTGGCGGCCAGACCAAGCTGCCAGACACGCGACCTTCAAAACAGGCCGTTTCCCCCTCAGGCGTGGCCAAGCACAACACGGCCACAAAGGCTGCGGTGCGCTGGCCTGGGCCCATGGCCCCCTTTTGCATCAGCTCGGTATGCACCTTCACCATGGCATTGCCAAAATCGCGTTCGGGGCCGCCCCAGCGGGCTGAATAAATGCCCGGTGCGCCCTCCAGCGCATCCACGCTTAAGCCCGAATCGTCGGCCAGCGCCCAAAGCTTTGCGCCCTTTGCGGCGGCCAGGGCCTTGAGTTTGGCGTTTTCTTCATAAGTAGTGCCGGTTTCTTCTGGCTCAGGCAGATCCAATTCTGCCGCCGAGACAAGCTCCAAACCAAATGACGACAACAAGGTGCGCAGTTCGCGTACCTTGCCTTCATTGTGGCTGGCCACCACCAATTTTTGTCCGCGCTCTAACGTTAGTGCCATCTAGATCGTTTCTCCGTTTAACACCCGCTTTTGCATTTCAACCAACTCGCTGATGCCTTTTTGCGCTAAGCCAATCAGGCTTTGCAGCTCATCCGCGCTGAAGGGTTCTTCTTCGGCCGTGCCTTGAATTTCAACAAATTTGCCTGCACCCGTCATGACAAAATTGGCGTCGGTTTCCGCGGCGCTGTCTTCGTCGTAATCCAGATCAAGCACAGGTGTGCCTTGATAAACCCCACATGACACGGCGGCCAGATGATCGCGGATCACATTGTCGCCAACGATTTCGCGTTCCTTCATCCACGCCACGGCGTCGCTCATGGCAATGAACGCGCCGGTGATGGCAGCGGTGCGGGTGCCACCATCGGCTTCGATGACATCGCAGTCGACAGTGATTTGGTTTTCGCCGAGCGCTTGCATATCGACAACGGCGCGGAGCGAACGCCCGATAAGCCGTTGAATTTCTTGCGTGCGACCAGATTGTTTGCCCGCTGTGGCCTCGCGGCGCATGCGCTGACCTGTTGAACGCGGCAACATGCCATATTCGGCTGTGACCCAGCCCACGCCCTGGCCGCGCCGCCACGGCGGCAGATTTGTTTCAACGCTGGCCGTGCACAAAACCCGTGTGTTGCCAAAACTGATCATGCACGAGCCTTCGGCATGATTTGAGACATTGCGTTCAATTTTGACAGTGCGCAGTTGATCGGGGACGCGTTTTGAGGGTCGCATGTTTTTTCCTTGTGCTCGCGGCGTTTGATCCAGCCTCTTAGCGGCTTCATGGCTCAAGGTAAAGGGAAGGTTAATCCCCAATGGCCCCCATCGTCCACCAAATGGTGAAAAAGCTAAATCTTTCCAACAGATTCCACAAAGATTACTGTAATTTTATCGTAATTTTACACATCGATTTCAGTTTGTGGATAGCGACAAACAAACAGTGCGGTGGCAGGGGGGCTTGGCGTTGAGAGCAAGTGCGCTTAAATAGAGTGCACAATGATAAATTAAGTGATGAGCAACTTTGGGATATCGATGACCAACAACCAAGATTTTCTATCTGTGCTGAACGCACGTTCGCAGGGCATTTTCCGGCGGCTGGTTGAACGCTATTTGGAAACTGGTGAGCCGGTTGGGTCGCGACAATTGTCGCAAGCCCTTGATATTTCCTTGTCTCCCGCTTCGGTGCGCAATGTGATGGCGGATCTGGAAGATCTCGGCCTGATTGCTGCGCCACACACGTCAGCCGGGCGGGCGCCGACGCAATCGGGCTTGCGCTTTTTTGTCGATGCCATGCTGGAAGTGGGCGCGGTGAATGAAGAAGAGCGCCGCGCCATCACGCAAAATTTTGAAGGCGTTGCCCACCATGAAAAGGTGGAAGATGTGCTGACCCAGGCCAGCCAGGTACTCTCCGGCCTGTCCCGCGGGGCGGGGCTGGTGATGGCGCCCAAGGCCGATGTGGTGCTCAAGCATATCGAATTTGTGCAGCTGGAAAAGAACCTCGCCATGGCCGTGATGGTGGGGGAAGATGGGCATGTGGAGAACCGCGTTTTCTCCACGCCGCCCGGTTTGACCATGAGCGAGCTGGCGCAGGCGTCAAACTATTTGTCCAGCTTTGTGGCAGGGCACACGCTGCGCGAAGCCTTGCAGCAAATGGAAAAGGCACAACAACGCCAGCAATCAGAATTGGACCATTTGACCAATAGTTTGGTCGAAGCGGGTCTGGCCACCCTGTCAAAAGACAATAATGATGCCAGCCCAACCTTGATCGTGCGCGGGCGGGCCAATTTGATCAATGACACCATGGCCAATGAAGAATTGGACCGGGTGCGGCAACTGTTTGACGAGTTGGAAAGCAAGAAGGCCATTATCGACCTGTTGTCCGACACGCGCGATGCCGATGGAGTGCGGATTTTTATCGGATCGGAGAATAAGCTTTTCTCCTTGTCCGGTTCTTCCGTCATCTTGTCGCCATTTACGGACCATAATGACAAGGTGGTGGGCGTTGTGGGCGTGATCGGTCCGACGCGCCTCAACTATGCCCGGATCGTGCCTGCTGTGGATTATACGGCCCATGTGGTGTCAAAATTGATCCATAAGCGGGGCTGAACCCAAGACAAAGCTTGAAATTGATCGCATGATGGTCGATATGCGGGGCAACAGCGATTTTCACAATATAGAGTTAGAAGCCAAATGATGAGCGACGACGAGAAAAAAGTGGACGAAACTGAAGTTCAGGATGGCGCCGACGAAGCGCAAAGCGAAGCAGACGCGCCTGAGGCGGCCGACCCTATCTCAGCTTTGGAAAGCGAAAATGCCAAACTGAAAGATCGTTTATTGCGGGCGGTTGCGGAAATGGAAAATTTGCGCAAGCGAGCTGAGCGCGACGTGAAAGATGCGCGCCAATATGCGATTGCCAATTTCGCCCGTGACATGCTGACGGCGACAGACAATTTGTCTCGTGCGCTGACGATCATGCCACAAGAAACGCGCGATGAGGCCACAGGCACATTCCAGTCTTTGATTGAAGGCGTGGAAATGACCGAACGGGAAATGATCCGCCTGCTTGAAAAGAACGGCATTACAAAGATTGAGCCTAAAGGCCAGAAATTTGACCCGCACTTCCACCAAGCCATGTTTGAAGTGCCCAACCCTGATGCGGTTGAAGGCACTGTGACCGAAGTGGTGCAGGCTGGCTATGTGATCGGTGAGCGCGTGTTGCGCCCAGCGATGGTGGGCGTGGCCAAGGGTGGCCCGAAAAGCGCTCCAGCCGCCGCGGACCAAGGCGACAATTTGGATAAGTCGGTCTAAATCCCGACTCAATCGTTTTTGACTGATCAGACGGCGCTTAGGGGCTCACCCTAAGCGTCGTTTTTATTGACCTCATCAAAGACCTGCTGCGTGGTCTTTTTGACGCTGTTTTCGCTTAAAAAGCCCATATAGTCAGGTTTAGCATCAACGAATATCTCGCTGGTGATTTCAAAGTCCGCATTTTCAAACAGCCCGGCGGAATAAATATAGTCCTGGCTGCCGACGGTGAGGTGATAAAAAAGCGTTGTGCCGCATTTTTTACAAAATCCCCGTTCGGCCCAATCCGATGAGGCATATCGCTCAATATGCTCCTGCCCGCTGGCCCTCAGTTCGCTATTGCCATGCAGACCAAGCAACGGTCCGCCACCGTTTATTTTGCGGCAGGTGGCACAATAACATGCCCCGATTTTATTCATTTTGTCCGGCGCCTGGATTTCTACGGCACCACACTGGCATTTGCCGATTTGCATTTAAATTTTACCCCCTCGTTAATCGATGGTTCACCCTAAAGATAAGTTCGCACAACTGGTGTTTTGTTTTTAACTCAAATTGAGGGGGGTGTCCTTTACTTTACTTGCTCTACGATTAAGGGGTGCCTGATGAGATTGAATTCTAAGGGTAAAAGTCTATTCATTATTGCGAGCTTGTTCACGATTTCGATCGCTGTAGCGAGCATATTCATGACTCAGACGATCATGGATCGGTTGTTGCGGCAGGATGCGCGGACCGACGGCATGGGATGGGCGCAAAGTGTGGCGGACCAAACCCATAATCTTGACGCCCTGCTCACAGGTGAACCTTCATTTTCGCTTACGGAACGTATTTTGGGCCGCTTGAGCACAGTGGGTAACATTTATTCGTTTGAGTTTCTGGCTCCAGACGGCACCCGATTGTTTAAAACAGGCTCTTACCACCCCGCCACAGGCGCCGATGCTGCAGCCTATCACGCGCATGAACATGCGGGCCCCAGCCCGGTAGCCACCGCAAGCACAACGCCAATGACAGACATGACGGCTGAACACACGCAGGGTGCGGAAGCAGGCAATGCCCATGATCATTCATCGCCAAAGGTTCAAGGCGACCATGCCAAACATATGGTGCGATTGGCCACGGGCAATGGCTTTAACGACCCTTTGCATTTTGCTGAGGTGACACATCCAATTTTAAAAGACGGGGAACTGGCCTATTCCTTGCGCGTGCGCGTGGACCAGACCGAACGCTTTGATCTTTATCAGGCAGCTGTATGGCAAATTACGGCGGTCTTGGCCGCCACGGCCTTGTTGGTTGTCGGCATTCCCGCAATTTTCCACATGCGCAGTCGCAAACAGGCCGAGCTCGCGGATAGGCGGGCCCACTATTTGGCCAAGCATGATCCGATGACCGGGTTGGCCAACCGCACAAACTTTTTAGAAAAAATGCAAACGGCCTGCGCCGAAATTGGCGATGGTGATGGCATTATTGTCCTGCTTTCGATCGACGTGGACAATTTCAAAGAAATCAATGACGGCTATGGCCATGATGTGGGCGATGAATTGCTGGTGCAATTTGCCGGACAACTCAAATATGAGTGCGAACATTTTGACTCCATCGCCCGCATTGGTGGCGATGAATTTGCGGCATTTTGTCGGTTCGATAGCGAAGCCGAAGCGGATGAATTTGTTGAGGCGCTTCAACGCGCCTTGTCACACCCCTATGAAGTCAAGGGCCACAATATGATCGCCACGGCCAGCATTGGGGCCGCCTATTTTCCAAGCAAAGCTGAAAATGTCACCGATTTGATGAAAAAGTCAGACATTGCGCTTTATGCGGCGAAAACAGAGGGGCGCAATTGTGCCGCCATATTCGCCGAACATATGGAAGACGAAATTGCCGAACGCCGTGAATTAGAAGCCATTTTGCGCCGCGCGGTGCACAATAGCGATTTCGAGCTCTATTTCCAACCGCTCTATTGTCAGCTTAAGTACCAGGCCTGTGGCTTTGAGGCCCTGATGCGCTTGCGTGATGCGAAAGGCAACTTCATTCCGCCAGACAAATTCATCCCTGTGGCCGAGGAAATGGGCATCATGGATGAGTTGGGCTTTCAAATTTTGAACAAAGGCACAAAAGCCGCCATGAAGTGGCCTGACCACATGCGCTTGGCTGTAAACCTTTCTGCCGCGCAGTTTGAAAGCGGTTCGCTTGTGGACCATGTGCATGCTGCGCTGGAGGAATCAAAGCTGCCCGCAGCTCGACTTGAGTTGGAGATCACGGAAAGCTTGCTGATGCAAAACACCCAGCGTAATTTGCGCCAATTGAACGCGCTGCAAGAGCTGGGCGTGTCTATCGCGATGGATGATTTCGGCACCGGTTACTCTTCGCTTGGTTATTTGTGGCAATTCCCGTTCGACAAGATCAAGATCGACAGGTCTTTTCTTGGCGGCGACGAAAAAGACAATGCCAAGGCCATGCAGGTCATCTCGACCATCATTGCCTTGGGTCACTCGTTGGAAATGCGCGTTACCGCAGAGGGCGTGGAAACCGAACGGCAGGTGGAAATGCTCAATAAGCTGAAATGTGATCAACTTCAGGGCTTCTATTTGGGTCGCCCCGCCCCTGAAGCAGAGCTTTCAAAATATTGGGAGAAGGATACCATTTCGCCAACAGAAAAGCTGAAGGCGGTTTAGCCCCATTTGCTAAAACGGCGTCACCCGCCTGAGGGTTAAATTGACCCGGCCACCGTCGGGGAAAACGGTCGGATGTGTATCCAAAAGCATTGAGCTTTGGGGAATGACCCGATCTATGCCGTGATAGGCCAACCGCGTGTCACCATCGAGCATGACAATATCACCTGAGGACAGCTCAAAGCTGGAGGTTTTGTCTTTGCGCGATTTGCCCCCAACGCGAAAGCGCGCCCGATCTCCGAGTGAAATTGAGAGCACTGGCGCCTCGAACGTTTCCTCATCGCGATCCTGATGCAACCCCATTTTGGCGCTGGTGGCATAATAATTGACCAAACAGGCTTCGGGATTAGCGGAGCATTTGGTCAAATCCGCCCAAATATCAAGCAGTGTTTGCGGCATTTGCGGCCAGTTTTGCCCTGTTTCAGGGTGCGTAGATTGATAACGATAGCCGTTTTCTTTGTCGGCCACCCAGCCCAACGGCCCCAGATTCGTCATGCGGACAGAGAAAGCCTTGCCGGTGCGGGGCATGCGGGGCACAAAAAATGGCGCCGCTTCAATGGCGCTAACCAATTGGTCGAGCAAATCTTTTTGCTGTTCAGTGGACAAATAGCCCGGAAAAAACTTCATTTTTGTCGCTCCTGCCATCGCTTTTCGATGCAATTGTCGTTATATAGCCCCGTTTGATAATTCGGGGACAGGATTACCTGTCATTGAATCGATAAAAAGGCGCGAGAATTTTTTAGTTTTTCTCGGTTAAACGCTTGAAGCAGGCATACGGCCTTCTTATATGTCGATCAATACCAAGGGATGTGCGGCGGCGCATTCCAAATCTTACGGGACCCGAGCGGCATTAAGCCGGTTTAAGACTGCTGGAAACGGGGTCAGACGCGGGTCTGCCAACAAAGAGGTTGAATAAATGGGTAAAGTAATTGGGATTGACCTTGGGACCACCAACTCATGCATCGCCGTGATGGATGGTTCCGAGCCTAAAGTAATTGAAAATGCGGAAGGCGCCCGCACCACCCCTTCAATGGTGGGTTTCACAGAAGATGAGCGCCTTGTTGGTCAGCCGGCGAAACGCCAGGCGGTGACCAACCCTGAAGACACGCTTTTTGCCATCAAACGCCTGATCGGTCGTCGGTTCGAAGACCCAATGGTGGAAAAAGACAAAAAGCTTGTCCCATACAAAATCGTGAAAGCCGACAATGGCGATGCGTGGGTGGAAGCCCGCGGCGAAAAGCATTCGCCATCGCAAGTGTCTGCCATGATCTTGCAAAAAATGAAGGAAACAGCTGAGAGCTATTTGGGTGAAGAAGTGACCCAAGCCGTGATCACTGTGCCTGCCTATTTTAACGACAGCCAGCGCCAGGCGACAAAAGACGCCGGTAAAATTGCTGGTCTGGAAGTTTTGCGGATCATCAACGAGCCAACAGCTGCAGCGCTTGCCTATGGCTTGGACAAGAAAGAAGCGGGCACCATCGCGGTTTATGACCTTGGTGGCGGTACCTTCGATATCTCGATCCTTGAAATTGGCGATGGCGTTTTTGAAGTAAAATCCACCAATGGTGATACCTTCTTGGGTGGTGAAGACTTTGATATGCGCATGGTCGATTATTTGGCCGATGAGTTTAAACGCGAAAACGGCATTGATCTGCGTGGCGACAAGCTGGCCTTGCAGCGCTTGAAAGAAGCAGCTGAAAAAGCCAAAATCGAATTGTCTTCAGCCACACAAACTGAAGTCAACTTGCCGTTTATCACTGCCGACCAATCTGGTCCAAAGCACCTTCAGTTGAAACTGACCCGTGCCAAGCTTGAACAGCTTGTGGCGGAATTGGTGAAGCGCACCGTTGAGCCTTGTAAAGCCGCATTGAAAGATGCGGGCATCACAGCTGGCGAAATTGACGAAGTTGTTTTGGTTGGCGGGATGACCCGTATGCCGAAAATCCAGGAAACTGTGAAAGAATTCTTCGGCAAAGAGCCTCATAAGGGTGTGAACCCTGACGAAGTTGTTGCGATGGGCGCGGCCATTCAGGCTGGCGTGTTGCAAGGCGACGTGAAAGACGTGTTGTTGCTTGACGTGACACCATTGTCTTTGGGCATTGAAACATTGGGCGGCGTGTTCACACGCTTGATTGACCGGAACACAACCATTCCGACCAAGAAAAGTCAGGTGTTCTCAACTGCGGAAGACAATCAGTCAGCGGTGACCATTCGGGTTTCACAAGGTGAACGCGAAATGGCTGCGGACAACAAATTGCTCGGCCAGTTTGATTTGGTGGGCATTCCACCCGCACCACGCGGCGTGCCACAAGTTGAGGTGACATTCGATATCGATGCCAACGGCATTGTGAATGTTTCTGCCAAAGACAAAGGCACCGGCAAAGAGCAACAAATCCGCATTCAAGCTTCTGGCGGTCTTTCCGATGATGAGATCGAAAAAATGGTCAAGGATGCTGAAGCCAACGCGGACGCAGACAAGCAGAAACGCGAATCTGTGGAAGCGAAAAACCAGGCGGAAGCCTTGGTGCACTCCACCGAGAGCTCCTTGTCTGAGCATGGCGACAAGCTGGATGACGAAACCAAATCAGCCATCGAGGATGCTTTGGCTGAATTGAAAACAGCGCTTGAAGGCGACAATGCTGAGGTGATCAAAGAGAAAACCGCAGCGCTTGCTCAAAGCTCCATGAAACTTGGCGAAGCCATGTACCAAGCCTCACAAGATGAGGAAAATGGCGACCAAGATGATGCTGGCGACGACAATGCAGATGACGTTGTTGACGCAGATTTTGAAGAGGTCAAAGACGACGAAGACGATAAGAAGTCTTCATAAACACCTCTCACGCAAAAATGGCGGGTTCAGTCTAAGGCTGTGCCCGCCATCAATCTTGGAGCTTAAGCGCCATGGAAAAACGTGACTTTTACGAGGTTTTGGGCGTCGACAAATCTGTTGACGACAAGGCCCTCAAGTCGGCTTACCGCAAATTGGCTATGAAATTTCACCCGGACCGTAACCCCGGGGATGACGAAGCGGAAGCTAAATTCAAAGAAGTTTCTGAAGCTTACGACACGCTGAAAGACCCGCAAAAACGCGCGGCTTATGACCGATTTGGTCATGCAGCGTTTCAAAATGGCGGCGGCGGCGCTGGTGGCCCCGGCTTTGGCGCGGATTTTTCTTCATCAATGTCAGACATTTTTGAAGATATTTTCGGCGACTTTATGGGCGGCGGTGGCCAACGGCGCGGACGCAACTCACAATTGCGCGGTTCTGACCTGCGCTATAATCTGGAAATTGATCTGGAAGAAGCCTATGAGGGGCGCACGGTTGAAATCGACGTGCCCACCATGGCCGAATGCGACACCTGTTCAGGCTCTGGCGCCAAGCCGGGCACCGGCTTTTCTACCTGTGGCACCTGTTCGGGCCACGGCAAGGTGCGCGCCGCGCAAGGCTTTTTCACCATTGAACGCACCTGCCCGCAATGTCATGGCCGAGGCGAAACCATGGATCAGCCCTGCACAGATTGTTCTGGGCAAGGCCGACGGCAGGAAAACCGCAATCTCAGCATTGATGTGCCGCAAGGCATTGAAGATGGCACCCGCATTCGCCTCTCGGGCGAAGGGGAAGCCGGGATGCGCGGTGGGCCTTCAGGCGATCTCTATATTTTCATTTCCATTCGACCGCATGAATTGTTCCAGCGCGATGGCGCGGATTTGTTTTGCCGTGTCCCCATCTCGATGACCACAGCGGCCCTGGGGGGCGAGTTTGAGGTGCCCGGGCTCGATGGCAGCCGCGCCCGCGTGAAAGTGCCACAAGGCACCCAGGCGGGCCAGCGTGTGCGCCTTAAAGGCAAAGGCATGCCCGTGCTGCGCGCGTCGCAGGTTGGCGACATGTATATTCAGATGGATGTGGAGACCCCGCAGAATCTGACCAAACGTCAAAAAGAGCTTTTGCAAGAGTTTGACGACCTGTCGACCAAGGAAAACAATCCGTCCTCAAACGGCTTCTTTGCAAAGATTAAAAGCCTTTTTGAAGGCTTTGCTGACAGCAAATAAAAAAGAAAAAACTTATTAAAAGGCTTGACGCAGGCTTTGGAATGAGTTTGTTTGCCGCCAGACGGAAAGAGAGATCATTATGGGTACTTTTTTGGCGGTGTCAGGCTCCATTCGGCAAGGCTCCTACAATGCAGAGCTGGCGCACTATATGGTGCGCCGAGCCAAAGAAAAGGGCTGGGATGCGGAATATGTCGATTTGGCCGACTACGACATGCCCCTGTTCAATGAAGATTTAGAACAAGCTCGAAAACCTGAATGCGCCCTGGAACTGGCCAAGAAATTTGCGCAAGCAGATGCCATTTTCCTCGCCACGCCAGAATATAATGGTTCAATCACCCCGCTTTTGAAAAACACCATCGACTGGCTGACCCGGCAGGGCCAAGGCGCGTTTTCTCATGCCATTTTTGGCATTGGCTCTGTGTCCTCAGGGGCGCTGGCTGGCGTGATGGCGCTTTCGCATATGCGCGATATTCTGTCCAAGCTCAGCGCCCTGATGGCGCCAACACCCCTCGGCATCGGCATGGGCGCCACCGCTTTTGACGAGGATGGCGAAATCGCCGACCCCCGCGTGAAGGCGCGAGCGGATAAGCTGGTGGATGAGTTGACGAGTATTAAGCGGGGATAAGAGGTTTATCTCACCCATCCGGAAGTTGTAGTTGACCCTCATTTGGACGTGACCAAATGGGGGCTTTCTTTTAAAGGGCAGGCACGCATTGAGGCCACCATTGATCGGGGCATATTCGATCATGTCGAAAAGATCATTTCCAGCGACGAGCAAAAGGCCATCGATGCGGCCACGCTCATTGGCGATCATCTAGGCATACAATTTCAAACTGATTCATGCTGCGGCGAGAATGATCGGTCTGCCACCGGCATTTTGCCAAAAGAGGAATTCGAGGCGGTAGCCACCCAGTTTTTCGCGCAGCCAGCCCAATCTATTCGGGGTTGGGAACCAGCGATAGACGCGCAACAACGGATAGTAGACGCCGTGCACAGCCATATGAAGGTGGCGGTTGAACAGCATATTCTGTTTGTTAGACATGGTGCCGTTGGCACGTTGCTTAAATGCCATCTGGCACAACGCCCCATTTCACGCGATGAAGATCAGCATTATTTCGGTGCACCCGGCGGCGGCAATATGTTTGCTTTTGACTGGACGGGACAGCACCTGCTCAGTGATTGGGTCGCTCTGGAAAACTGGACCTAACGCAACCGCTACATGGATTACCGGATCAAGTCCGGTAATGACGTGAGAGGGTGTTGCTACGACCTGAACAGCAAAAGAGCAGGGCACCCATCGGCGGGGGTGCCCGGGGTAGCGAGCATAGTGAGCGACGGCGGCGCGCAAAAAAGCGCCGGGGTGCCGGGGACGGGAGCCTGCCTGCGCCGCGTGAGCGCTGCAAAAGAGCTACCGGTTGCGGCGCTTAACAATGCCGGCAAAACATAAAGCACCAATAAAACTTGCCGTTTTCCCCGAACTGTGCGATGCCGTAACTCCGACGCCACCAGCCGCCGGAGCCCCCAAATGAGCAATGCGACCCCCCAATTGATCACCGCCCTTGATGTGCCGACCCGTAAGGAAGCGGAGGCGTTGGTGGAGCGGATGGATGATCGTGGGGTGTTTTTTAAAATTGGCTATCAGCTGATTTATGGCGGTGACGGCCTGGGGCTGGCGCGCGAGTTGAAGCGGGCGGGCAAAAAGATCTTTATGGATGTGAAGCTGCTCGATATTCCCAACACCGTGGAAAAAGGCGTGGCGGGCCTCGCCGAGTTGGGCGCGGACTTTGTGACCATCCACGCCGAACCCCATTGCATGGCCGCCGCGAAACGCGCGGTTGAAGGCACCGACACCAAGCTGCTTGGGGTGACGGTGATGACTTCGCTGGATGATGAAGATCTGAAGGCCTCTGGCTATGCTTATGGTGTGAGCGATCTGGTGGCGCGGCGGGCGGAACAGGCGACGGAAATCGGCATTGACGGGGTGATTTGCTCGGCCCAGGAAATTGAAATGGTGCGCGACTTGTCGGGCGGCAAGCTGATGGCGGTAACGCCAGGCATTCGCCCCAAAGGCAGCGCGGCGGACGATCAGAAGCGGATTTTCACCCCCTATCAGGCCATTGAAGCGGGCGCGGCGCATCTTGTGGTGGGGCGGCCGGTTTATAAGGCGAATGATCCTTACGCCGCCGCCGGGGCGGTGAATGATGAAATTCATGCCGCCAATGATGCGGTGACCCGCATTCGCCCGGCAGACCCGGAGGATGCGACTGTTCTGTCCGATATCGACAATGACGCCTCAAAACGCTTTGCCAATATGGGCGGGGCCTTTTCCAGTGCGCATTTAACCGGGCTGACCGCAGCCCAATATGCGGAAAAATTTCGCCAAAATGAATTGCTCTGGCTTATTGAGCATTGCGACCTGCCCGTGGGCTTTGTGCGCGCCAAGCCGGTGGATGATCTGCTTTATATTGCGGAAATCGGTGTGGCTCGCGCCCATCAGGGTAAAGGGCTGGGCCGCCGTCTGCTGGCACATATGCGCCGCTATGCGCGGGAAAATGAGTTTAAGGGATTGGCGGGTCTTACTTGGAAAGATGTGCCCTTTAATGGCCCCTATTATCTCCATAACGGCTTTCAAGCATGGTCCTTGGACCAAGCGGGACCGGAATTGCGCACCCTTGCGGCCAGTTCGGACGAGCAAAAACTCAACACCATTGGCGAGCGGATGATTTTTGGCGAACGGTTTTAGGTCACCTCCCCTTTCCACCACCCCGTTTTCTGGCTATCAAAGGGCCAGCAATGGAGAGTTTCTCAATGAGCGATCTTAAAATTTTGATTCTGGGTGCGGGTGGCCGCATGGGCGGCGCCAATATTCGCGCCATTCACGCCACCAAGGGTGCTGTGCTGTGCGCTGCGGTTGAGCGCGCAAACAGCCCGCATCTGGGCAAGGATGCCGCACAATTGGCCGGGCTGGAGCCGCTGGGTGTGTTGATCAGCGATGATCTGGATGAAGCAATTGCGCAAAGCGACGCAATTGTTGATTTCACCACACCGGACGCCTCTATCGATGTGGCCAAGCGGGCCAAAGGCAAAGTGCATGTGGTGGGCACCACCGGCTGGACCGCCGAACAAGATGCTGAAATTGAAGCCCAGGCTGGCCATCTCACCTTGGTGAAATCAGGCAATATGTCGTTGGGCGTTAACTTGCTGGCGGCGCTGGTGGAGAAGGCCGCGCGGGCCTTGCCAAAAAGCTTTGATATTGAAGTATTGGAAATGCATCACCGCATGAAGGTGGATGCGCCTTCCGGCACCGCTTTGCTGTTGGGCGAAGCCGCTGCCAAGGGGCGCGATGTTGATTTGGCTGAACAGGCCGTCCGCTCCCGCGATGGCATCACCGGAGAACGCGAAGAAGGCACCATTGGTTTTGCAACACTGCGCGGCGGCACGGTGACCGGTGAGCATGATGTGATTTTTGCGGGCGAAAAAGAGCGGATCAAATTGGGGCATATTGCCGAAGACCGTTCGGTTTTTGCGCAAGGTGCTATTCACGCCGCCCTTTGGGCGAAAGACAAGCCTGCTGGGCTTTATTCAATGATAGATGTTTTGGGATTAGAGGAATAAATCATGGATCGTAGATTGATTTTGGTGCGTCACGGCCAAAGCGAATGGAACTTGAAAAACCTGTTCACCGGCTGGAAAAACCCAGGCCTCACCGACAAAGGCATTGAAGAAGCCAAAGCCGCAGGCGAATTGCTGAAATCGCGCGGCTATGAGATCGAACTTTGCTACACGTCAGCCCTAAAGCGCGCGCAGCATACGCTTGATTTGATGCTTGAAGAAATGGGCATCACCAATATGACCATTATCCGCAATCAGGATTTGAATGAGCGTGACTATGGCGATTTGGCCGGGCTGAACAAAGATGACGCGCGGGAAAAATGGGGCGACGAGCAAGTGCATATTTGGCGTCGGTCCTATGATACACCCCCTCCGGGTGGCGAGAGCCTCAAGGACACAGCAGACCGCGTGTTGCCATATTATAAGCGCGAGATTGAACCCCGCGTTTTGGATGGCGGCACCATCTTGGTGGCCGCCCATGGCAACTCGCTGCGGGCTTTGGTGATGGCGCTTGAAGGTCTTTCACCAGAAGAAATTTTGAAGCGCGAAATCGCCACCGGCAAGCCGATCATTTATGATCTAGATGAAAACGGCAAAGTGCTGAACGTGGAAAATATCTAATGTAAGAGAGCCCCGATTGGGGCTCTTTTTTTCGCCGACGGCAATAACGCGCCGCCGTCGTTCGCTGCGCGCACTACCCCGGCATCCCCGCCGAATAGTGCCACACGCCAGCGTTTTTCGCGCCCTGTCATCCCCTCCAGCGTCACCCCAAGACTTGATCTTGGGGTCCATTTCACACTGGCCAAAATGCAGAGTGGTCTTGATGTGATCAATTCAGCGGGTGTTTCCTACCAAACAATTAGGTGCCCCGCCGCTACCCTCAAATGGATTGCAAGATCAAGTCTTGCAATGACGGGAGTGGTGGTTGGGACTTAGGCTCTTCTCTCACCTTGCTTGAATTTCTCGACGACGCTTAGAACGAGGATATGTTTCGATACCCCCTGAGATCAACCAGCGCCACCCTGCAACTGCCCAGCTTCCCAGCCCAGCATAGCTTTTTTACGAGTCAGGCCCCAATGATAGCCCGTCAGGGCGGCGTTTTTGCCGATCACACGGTGGCAGGGCACCACGAAGGAAATCGGGTTGCGGCCCACAGCGGCGCCCACGGCGCGTGCGGCTTTTGGGGAACCAACCTCTTCTGCAATTGCGCCATATGAATTGGCTTCGCCCGGCTTGATTTTCAGAAGGGTTTGCCACACGCGCACTTCAAAGTCTGTGCCGATCATCGCCACGCGAATTGGCTGATCTTGCTGCCATTGGTGGGGCAGAAACACCCGGTTAGCCCAGCGCCCTATTTCGGCATCGTTTTGAACGTAGGTGGCTTTGGGCCAGCGTGATTGCATATCTTCCAGCGCGGGCTGCTCCTGGCCAGCATCGGCAAAGGCGAGGCCCGCCAAACCATAATCTGTGACCATCAATAGCGCTTGGCCAAAAGGCGATGGATGAAAGCCATAGCGGATTTCCAATCCTTCGCCCTTTGCTTTGTATAAGCCCGGCGGCATGGCTTCATGAGTCACAAACAAATCATAAAGCCGCGCGGGCGACGACAAGCCGAGCTCCAAAGACGCGTCAAAAATCGGTAAATCTGCCTTGAGCATTTGGCGTGCCCGATCGAGCGTGATGCAGTGGGAGAAGGCTTTCGGCGTTAGCCCGGCCCAGCGACGAAATAGGTCTGTCAGCTGCCGCTGCGTCATGCCCAGATCGGCAGCGATGCGGTCAATCTGATGCTCGTCAGCCGGGGTTTCGTGCAGCTGTTCGACCACCTGCCGCACAATTTCATAATCAGAAGCGCAAATTTCGAGTTGGTGCATGGTCTGGTCCATTTTCAAGCTCCTGCATTTGAACGTGGACCGAAGGATAGCGCAAGGTGGATTTGAGCATCGACCCGATTTTGACGATTTTACGCGCCGCCGTCGCTCACTGCGTTCGCTACCCCGGCACCCCCGCCGATGGGTGCCACACACTAACTCTGAACAAGCGAGCGACAAGAGTGGACGAGCGTAGCGGGGACCCCGGCCAACTTTTTGGCCGCGCCGTCGCAGGCCGATGCGCAGCATCGAATGGCCGTGAGACAGCACGCCCCCAAAAACCCCTACCGTTTCGCCCGTGAAAGCTCCTGCCCGAAGGTGCGGGCGAAGCTGGTTTTGTCAGCGGGATTGAGGAATTCGCCTAAGGCAATGCGCTGTTGTCGGGCGATCAGGTGCAGGCTTTCGACTTCATTTTCGGCGTTCAGCTTGGTCACCAAACGGGCCCAGAAGGGATTGAGTTCAATCTCATTAATGCGGCCTTTGATATCCACCTTGCGGATGCGGATGGCATCATGCCAAAGGCCAATCTCCTCATATTGTTTTTCACCGCGTTTGGAGCGGGTGAGGGCCCAATAGAGCAGCAAAATATCGAGGCCCATAAAGCCGACAATTGGCCAAGCACCCATCAAAAAGAAGGTGAGACCGGGGATCAGCGCCAGCGTGCCTGCAATAATGGTCACCACCAATATCCCGCGCTCACTTAAAGAGCGGTGGGGCCGCAGGGTGGCGCGGAACAGGGGTGGGTCTAGCTGGTCATCAAATTGGTGATCGGCAGACATTTGCGCTTTTCATTCCTTTTTGATCATGGCCTATTAGACCTAACGGATAAGAGGACCAAATGGCTCAACGGACACGACTGACAAAGCAAACGATAAATGACATGTTCGCCAAATTTGAGGCGAACAATCCGCATCCTGAAGGGGAATTGGATTATGTCAATATCTTCACCCTGCTGGTGGCGGTGGTCTTATCCGCGCAGGCCACGGATGCGGGGGTGAACAAGGCGACCAAGGCCCTGTTTGAGGTCGCCGATACGCCGGAGAAAGTGTATGCCTTGGGCGAAGACAAAATCCGCGATTATATTAAAACCATTGGGCTTTATCGCAACAAGGCGAAAAATGTATATGCCCTGTGTAAAGCATTGATTGAGCAGCATAATAGTGAAGTGCCGGAAGACCGCGAGGCGCTTGAGGCGCTGCCGGGCGTGGGGCGCAAAACGGCGAATGTGGTGCTCAATATCGGGTTTGGTCATCCGACCATTGCCGTGGATACGCACCTTTTCCGCATCGCCAACCGCACCGGGCTAGCCCCGGGCAAAAATGTGCTGGCGGTTGAAAAACTGTTGCTGAAAACAATTCCAAAGGACTATTTGCTGCACGCCCACCACTGGCTGATTTTGCATGGCCGCTATATCTGCAAGGCGCGCAAACCGGAGTGCTATCACTGCATTATTGTGGAGGAGTGCAAGTTCAAGGACAAGGTGATGGAAGCGGGGAAGAAGTAGGGGTTGGTTTTTGGCGTGCCGGCATTATTTGAGCCGACGTCATTCGCTTCGCTCTAGTTTTCTGTCCTCACGTCGGACGGGCTGGCCCGGCACCCCCGGTGTTTTTATGCGCCGCCGTCGCTCACTTCGTTCGCTACCCCGGCCCCCGCGCCGATTGGTGCCCCGCTCTTATGCTGTGCAAGGCGCAACGACAGCCTCTCACGTCATTACCGGACTTGATCCGGTAATCCATGTAGCGGTTGAGATTTGGCAGAGCAACGCTTATGCCCCGTAACTGCACTCACGCTGCTTGGCCCCCGGATCAGGTCCGGGGTGACGGCGGTGGGTGGGTGACAGGTCGTGCACAAAACTAAATCTGGTCACCAATCGGCGGAGGTGCCGGGGTAGAGAGCGCAGCGACCGGTGGCGGCAAGAAAAAAGTCACTACAACTTCCGCAATTGCACCTTGTTGATCGCGTGGTCGGCGCCTTTGGTGAGCACAAGGTCGGCGCGGCCGCGGGTGGGGAGGATGTTTTCTTGCAAATTGGGCAAGTTGATCTGCTCCCAGATGGAGACGGCCAGTTTCTTCGCCTCATCAATATTGAGCTTTGAGAATTGGTGGAAGAAGCTTTGCGGGTCCATAAAGGCCGTTTCACGCAATTGCAGGAACCGCTCCACATACCATTGGCGCAGATTGGCCTCTGCGGCATCAATATAGATCGAAAAATCGATAAAATCTGACGCGAACAGGATGGGGCGGCCATCGCGGGGCAGATCGCCTGGCTGCAAGATATTGAGGCCTTCCACGATCAGAATATTGGGGCGGTCAATGACCACCTCCTCGCCTTCCACCACGTCATAAACAAGGTGGGAATAGGTGGGTGCTTTCACATTGGGCATGCCCGCCTTGATAGAGGCCAGAAATTTCAAGAAGGCCGGGCGATCATAACTTTCAGGAAAGCCCTTTTTCTCCATCAGGCCGCGTTTTTCCAGCTCCGCATTGGGCAACAAAAATCCATCTGTGGTGATCAAATCGACCTTGGGGGATGAGGGCCAGCGTTGCAGCAAGGCGTGTAGCACACGGGCAGTTGTCGATTTACCCACCGAAACAGAGCCCGCAACGCCGATAATGAAAGGCGTTTTATCGCCATTTTGCTGCAAGAACTTGCCCGCAGCGGTGTGGAGCCCCTGCACCGCTTCGACATAGAAGGCCAAAAGCCGTGTCATGGGCAAATAGACCTGTTGGGCTTCCTCCAAGGAAATCGGGTCATTGAGCGCACGCAAGCGTTTCAAATCGTGCAAATTCAACGTCATGGGCTCGCCATGGCGCAGCGCGGCCCATTGCTCGGTGGTGAACTCGTGATAGGGGGACAGGTCCGGCCCCAATGACAAAGGATTCATACCTTTTCCCTCTATTCCGTACGGCTGGCTTTTTCCTCAAGCCCGGATTGGCCCGTGCGTTCGGCCAACACCGCTTCCACCTCATCAAGGCTGATATTGTGGGCTTTGAGCACCACAAGTAAATGATACAAAAGGTCAGCACTTTCGGCCTTTAGCTCGTCGCGGTCGCCCTGAATGGCGGCAATGACAGTTTCCACTGCCTCTTCGCCCATTTTTTTGGCAGCACGCGCGCCACCATTGGCCAAAAGCTGAGCGGTGTAGGATTTTTCTGCTGAGGCATTGGCCTTTTCGGCAATGATGCGTTCCAGCGCTTTCAGGTCAAAGGTCATCTATCCATCCAATCGGGTTGGTACACCCTGCTGGGCCATATAGCGTTTAGCCTCGCCAATAGAATAGGTGCCAAAGTGGAAAATTGAGGCCGCCAGCACAGCGCTGGCATGGCCCTTTTTCACCCCATCCACCAAATGATCAAGATTGCCCACACCGCCAGAGGCGACGACAGGTACGGGCACCGCGTCGGCAATGGTGCGGGTCAATTCCAGGTCGAAACCGATTTTGGTGCCGTCGCGGTCCATGGAGGTGACCAGCAACTCCCCTGCCCCGCGCTTGACCATATCCGTGGCAAAATCCACCGCATCAATGCCCGTGGCGTTGCGGCCACCATGAGTGAAGATTTCCCAGCGCGGGGTTTCCCCCTCTTTGTGCGCGGCTTTCGCGTCTACAGACACCACAATGCATTGGTCGCCAAATTTGTCGGCGGCGCGGTTGATAAAATCCGGGTCGCGTACCGCGGCGGAATTGATCGACACTTTGTCAGCGCCGGACAGCAGCAGCTTGCGAATATCATCGACTGTGCGGATGCCGCCGCCTACCGTAACCGGCATAAAGCAATGTTCTGCCGTGCGCGCCACCACATCATAGATGGTTTCGCGCTCTTCATGGCTGGCAGTGATGTCCAGAAAACACAATTCGTCGGCGCCAGCGGCGTCATAGGCGATGGCGGCTTCCACAGGGTCACCTGCATCCACAAGGTCAACAAAATTGACGCCTTTGACGACGCGTCCGTCTTTGACGTCTAGGCAGGGAATCAAGCGGGTTTTAAGCATTTCGTTTTACGACCCTTCTTAAAATGCGCAGCACCACATGCAGGAAAAAGACAATCAGCCACACGAAAAACGCAGCGGCGGCGAACGGGAGCGTGAAGTAGCTGAACCAAAACATCATGCCCATCTCATAGAGGGTGTCGCCCCGATCAGCGCCCCAAATGACACAAGGATTAACGTACCCCTCATGCAAGGTGCAACCATTGGCCTCGGCAACCATACCAGCACCCAATGTCAACAAAATTGGCCCGATGCCCACCAAGATGATGATGCCCAGCACAAGGGCATATTTTAGCAGCAGAGAACGGGTTGTTGAGCGCTGCATCTCTGTCAGACCTTGTTGAGCTTTTCGAGCGCCGCAGGCACATCAATGCGGCCATCATAAAGCGCCCTGCCGGAAATGGCGCCTTCCAGCGCCTGCATTTCCGGCTTGGTCATCATTTCAATATCGTCCATTGAGGCCAGGCCGCCCGAGGCAATCACGGGAATGGTGGTGGCTTTGGCAAGCTCCAACGTGGCGTCCCAATTGATGCCGGTGAGAATGCCATCGCGGTCAATATCGGTGAAAATGATGGCGGCAACGCCCGCGCCTTCAAATTTTTGCGCCAGTTCGATCACGTCCAGTTCAGACGTTTCGGCCCAGCCTTCCACAGCAACCTTGCCGCCGCGTGCATCAATGCCCACGGCGATTTGGCCGGGATAGAGCTCGCACGCCTTATAGACCAGATCAGGATCACGCACAGCGATGGTGCCGAGAATGACGCGGGTCAGGCCGCGATCGAGCCAGGCTTTGATGTGATCGAGTGTGCGGATGCCGCCGCCTAATTGCACCGGCATATCCACGTCGCGGATGATTTTTTCCACCGGATCGCCATTGACGCTTTCGCCCGCAAAGGCGCCATTGAGATCGACCATATGCAGATATTTAAAGCCCTGAGCATGGAACTGCTGGGCTTGGTCCACTGGGTCATCATTAAAGATGGTGGCCTTGTCCATATCGCCTTTTTGCAGGCGTACGCATTTGCCGTCTTTCAAATCAATGGCGGGAAAAAGGATCATCAATTCGTCTTTCTAGATTTTCCAATTGAGGAAATTTTCGATCATGGTCAGGCCCACCGCTTGTGATTTTTCCGGGTGGAACTGGCTGGCGACAATATTGTCGCGGCCAATCGCGGCCACATGCGGGCCATCATAATTGAAGGTGGCGATCACATGGTCCGGATTGTCGGCCAGATAGTGATAGGAATGCACAAAATAGGCGTGCGGATGCCCCGCCATATGGTCAAATACCGGGTGGGGCCGCAACAGATCCAGATTGTTCCAGCCCATATGCGGCACTTTCAGCGTCGGGTCATTGGGGGTGAGAATTTCCACCGTGCCGGGAATCCAGCCCAGGCCCTCTGTGACCTGCTTTTCCAGCCCCTTGCTGGCCAAAAGCTGCATGCCGACGCAAATGCCCAAAAAGGGCTTCATCTTTTTGTTAGCGTGGTCTTCCAGCGCGTCGACCATGCCGTCCAGCCCGAACAGCGCGTTGCGGCAATCGGCAAAGGCGCCCACGCCGGGTAGGATCACCCGGTCGGCGCTTTTAACATCCTCGACCTTGTCGGAGACGCGCACATCAAAGCTACCATTGGCGGTTGTGGCGGCGCGTTCCACCGCCTTATGGGCCGACTTCAGATTGCCAGCGCCATAATCGACAATAATGATCTTTTCACTCATAGATTTTGCGTCTCCGCGAATGGCGACATAGGCGCAGCAGGCCGCTGTTTTGGCTCCTGCCGTTGCGCAAAGACCCGCGTAGCGGTGTAGCGATAGGCCGCATCGTCACTGGAAGATGAGGGCACGATGGCTTTGAGTACATAACCCTTCCGCTCCAAAAAGCGGCCGCGGATCGACCCGGCTTCCAAACCAATTAGAATGGCCACCAATATGCCGATCCACCATGAGGCATCTTCACCGACGAAAAAGGTGACAAAGCCAAGGATAAACGCCACGCCAACATAGGCCAGCAGCTCAAGCCACATCAAATGCACGATGCACCAGACTGGGGTGAGCAGCGCCGCAAACCACGAGAATTTGTCCGGCACCACGACGAGCTCTTGCTCGTCATCGATCATTTTTTCATAAATTGAATATAGCCGCATGGGACAATCCTATAGCGCGCCCTTGGTTGAAGGCACGCGCCCTTCAAGCTTGGGATCAATTTCAACCGCCTCGCGCAAAGCGCGGGCCAAGGCTTTAAAGCAGCTTTCGGCAATGTGGTGATTGTTGCTGCCATATTCATTGCGCACATGCAGGGTGATGCCCGCATTCATGGCGAAGGCCTGGAACCATTCCTGAAACAGTTCCGTGTCCATATCGCCCACCTTGTCGCGGGAAAATTCAACCTGCCACACCAAAAAGGGGCGGCCAGAAATATCCAGCGCCACACGAGATAGAGCTTCATCCATTGGCAAATCACATGAGGCATAGCGGCGGATGCCCTTTTTGTCGCCCAGCGCGTCTTTCACCGCCTGGCCCAGAGCAATGCCCACATCTTCTGCCGTGTGGTGCATATCAATGTGCAGATCGCCTTTGGCTTTGATGGTGATGTCCATCAGCCCATGGCGAGCAATTTGATCCAGCATATGATCCAAAAAGCCGATGCCGGTTTCAATTTTGGCGGTGCCCTGACCGTCCAAATTCACCTCAACCGCAATATCGGTTTCGTTGGTTTTGCGAGAAATTTTTGCACTGCGCATAAAAATGCCCCTCGAATTAAACGCCGCGACATCTGCCTTGTGGCCCATCCATTCGGGCTTTGATGCCGATTTTCCCCTTCCTCTTATCAGGTTGAATCGAAATGGGGAAGGTCGACAAAGGGTCAAAAGGTTGCCTCACAATGATTGTAATCATATCGGAAGTTCTTAAATATGAGGTCGCAATAACGGAGACGATTATATGCCAGAAAACCAACAAGGTTCTGCCGGATGGCGGGGAACCACTATTTTGACCGTGCGCAAAGGCAACAAGGTTGTTGTTGCTGGTGACGGTCAAGTCTCACTTGGACCAACTGTTATTAAACATGGCGCGCGTAAAGTTCGGCGCTTGGCAGGCGGCAAAGTGATCACAGGATTTGCCGGCGCGACCGCAGATGCTTTTACTCTATTTGAGCGCTTGGAAGCCAAACTGGAACAATATCCGGACCAATTGATGCGCGCCTGCGTGGAATTGGCCAAGGATTGGCGGACTGATCGCTATTTGCGCCGTTTGGAAGCCATGATGATTGTGGCCGACAAGAAGGACAGTTTGGTGTTGACCGGCACGGGCGATGTGCTTTCCCCCGATAGCGGGGTGATGGGCATTGGCTCGGGCGGCAATTATGCGCTGGCGGCGGCCAGCGCGTTGATGGACACCGATTATGACGCGGAAGAGATTGCCCGTCGGTCCATGAAAATTGCGGCAGAGATTTGCGTATACACCAATGAAAGCCTCACCGTCGAAACCATTGACTTGGACGAGTAATGGCCTCCATTCGTCGCCTTACGCCAAAAGATGCGGAACGGTTTCGAGAAATCCGCATTGAGGGATTTCGCCAACATCCGGCGGCCTTTGGCTCTGGCTTGGCCAATGTGATTGACCAGCCACTGAGCTTTTTTGAAAGCTGGCTCGCTGACCTCAATGCCTATGGGGTGTTTGAGGATGATGAGTTGGTGGCGGTGGCTGCTTATGCCCGTGGCAAAGGTGTCAATGTGCGCCACACCGCCAATTTGATCGCCGTTTATGCCCGCCCGCAAGCGCGCGGAACAGGCATTATGGCGCAAATGATTGAGGCGATGTGCGAGGATGCCCGGCAAGAGGGCATTGAGCAGATCACGCTTTGCGTGACGGTGGACAATCAGGCGGCGCAAAAGACCTATCGCAAGCTCGGGTTTGAGCGGTTTGGCACCGCGCCCAAGGCCATTTTGCATGATGGCCACTATTATGATGAAGATTTGATGGTGCGCTTTTTATAAGGCACCGGAAGGAAAAATGATGAGTGAACTAAGTTTTTCTCCGCGCGAGATCGTTTCTGAACTGGACCGCTATATTGTGGGCCAAAAAGACGCCAAGCGCGCTGTGGCCGTGGCCCTGCGCAACCGTTGGCGCCGCCAGCAACTGGACGCTGAGATGCGCCAAGAGGTCAGCCCAAAAAACATTTTGATGATCGGGCCAACCGGCGTGGGTAAAACTGAAATTTCCCGCCGCTTGGCGCGGTTGGCGCAAGCGCCTTTTGTGAAGGTGGAAGCCACCAAATTCACTGAAGTGGGCTATGTGGGCCGCGATGTGGAGCAGATTGTGCGCGACCTGGTGGAAGCCGGGATTGGGCTTTTGAAGGATAAAAAGCGCAAGGAAGTGCAAGCCAAAGCGCATTTGCAGGCGGAAGAGCGGGTTTTGGATGCGTTGGTGGGCAAATCTGCCAGTCCTGCAACCCGTGACAGCTATAGGCAAAAGCTGCGCAATAACGAGCTTGACGATAAAGAGATCGAAGTAGAGCTGACGGGTCAATCTGGTTCGCCCATGTTTGATATGCCGGGCATGCCGGGGGCGCAAATGGGCATGATTGATCTTTCGGACATGTTGGGCAAAGCCTTTAACCAAAAAGGCGTGAAGCGCACGGTGAAAGTGGTCGACAGCTATGAGTTGCTGATCAATGAAGAGGCCGACAAGCTGCTGGATCAGGACAAGATTATCGCTGAAGCCATTGAGCTGGTGGAAAATCACGGCATTGTTTTCCTCGACGAAATCGACAAAATTTGCGTGAAAGATGGCCGTTCTGGTGGCGAAGTGAGCCGCGAAGGCGTGCAGCGCGATTTGCTGCCCTTGATTGAAGGCACCACCGTTTCGACCAAACATGGCCCGGTGAAAACCGACCATATTTTGTTTATCGCCTCGGGCGCCTTCCATGTGGCCAAACCATCGGACTTGCTGCCTGAATTGCAGGGGCGTTTGCCGATTCGTGTGGAATTGCGCGCCCTCACCCATGAGGATTTTGTGCGGATTTTAAACGACACGGACGCCAGCCTGATTAAGCAATATGTCGCGTTGATGGGCACGGAGGGTGTCACCCTTGATTTCAAAGATGATGCGATTGACGCCATTGCCGAGCTCGGGGTGGCGATCAACGCCAAAATCGAAAATATCGGGGCGCGACGGCTGCAAACCGTGATGGAAAAACTGCTGGAAGATATTTCATTCAATGCGCCAGATAAGAGTGGCGAAACCATTGAAATTGATGGCGCTTACGTGCGCAAAGCTGTTGGCGAGTTGGCTGAGGACACTGACCTCAGTCGGTTTATTCTCTAGCTCTTATCTTCAAAACAAAAGAAAACGCCCTGATCATTGATCAGGGCGTTTTTGCCTATGTCAGTGTTCTATGGATGGGGAAGAAGGAGTTGGCTTTGTGGCCAACCTACATCTGACATCACGGCATTACTAAAGCTTATTTTGGCACCAAAACGGCGTTTACAACGTGGATCACACCGTTGGTCTGGGCCAAGTCGGCTGCTGTTACCTGACCTGCATTGCCATTCTCATCGATGATGAACACATTGCCGTCACGGATTTCGGCTTTCAGCGTGTCGCCGCTTACGGCTTCAAACTCATATGAACCGCCATTGGCTTCAATCGCTGCAATCAAATCAGCAGCGCGTACATCGCCTGCAACAACGTGTGCTGTCAGCACTTTTGTCAGCATGTCTTTGTTTTCAGGCTCCAACAATGTCTCGACAGTGCCTTCAGGCAAAGCGGCAAATGCATCATTGGTTGGCGCGAACACGGTGAATGGGCCGTCGCCTTGCAATGTTTCAACCAAGCCAGCAGCTTGTACAGCAGCAACCAAGGTTGTGTGGGCGTCAGAAGCAATTGCTGTTTCAACAATGTTCATTTTCGCGCCATGGCCATCAGCCAAGGCAGGAGCGGCAGCAAAGCCAAGTGACATTGCAACAATAGCGGCGGAAGAAGTCTTCAAGATTGATTTAAGCATGATGTTTCTCTCCAGTTAAAAGGTTTCTATCCGCTGGCCAACGGTCAGGATAGAAACGGCGGGAGATTGAGACTCGATCATTTGCAAAAGGTAACGTTTTTGTGAGTATATATTTCAATGACTTACGCCGAAATTTTTGAGAAAATTTTCAAAAATCAGGTCTCGCGACAAAGCGCCATCCACAAGAAAAACGCCCCTGAACTCAATCAGAGGCGCTTTGGTTGAACCTGTTCGGGGCGGGAACATGGTTCAAAAGGGGGTCAAAGAAGAAAGTTGGAAACTTCTCGATTTTGGAGGATGACTTCTGACCCCGATCTCGGTTTAGGCCGCTTTGAAATTCAACGCGACGCCGTTTAGGCAATGGCGCTTGCCGGTAGGCTGCGGTCCATCATCAAAGATGTGTCCCAGGTGTCCGCCGCAGCGGCTGCAATGCACTTCGGTGCGGGTCGCGAACAACGAATTGTCTGGCTTGGTGCCGATGGCTGCCTCGTCGACGGGCGCCCAAAAGCTCGGCCAGCCTGTTTTGCTGTCATATTTTGTGTCTGAGGGATAGACCGCTTGGTCGCACCCGGCACAATGATAAATGCCGGCCCGCTTTTCTTCTAATAAGTCAGATGTATAGGGCCGCTCTGTTTGTTCTTCACGCAAAACCGCGAATTCATTATCTGTCAGCAGCGCCCTCCACTCTTCCGGCGTGCGGGTGATTTCAAATTCGCCTTGGTCATTGGCATTGGCCTGATCTCCTGCGCGCCAGAAATATGTGCCTGCACCGACACCAGCGACCGCAAATGCCCCCAGACCCAGCCCGATCTTTTTCAAAAATCCGCGACGTTCTATTTTGGTTTCGTTAGACATTTGCCGAACTCCTTGTTGGGGGGATGAAAATGGGCTGGCCCGAAGGCCAACCCACCGCTCACGATAAGCTTATTTTGGAACCAAAACTGAGTTCACAACGTGGATCACGCCGTTTGATTGGTTCACATCGGCGATGGTTACTTTCGCAGCATTGCCATTTTCGTCGATGATATAGACGTTGCCGTCATTCAACTGGGCAGATAGTGCGTCGCCACTCACAGCTGTGAAATTATATGTGCCGCCATTGTCCTCGATCATTTTGATCAAGTCTGCAGCTTTCACGTCACCGGCCACAACGTGGGCGGTCAACACTTTGGTCAGCATGTCTTTGTTTTCAGGCTTCAGCAATGTTTCAACTGTGCCTTCTGGCAATGCTTCAAATGCCGCATTAGTTGGGGCAAACACTGTGAATGGGCCTTCGCTTTGCAATGTCTCAACAAGACCTGCGGCTTTCACAGCAGCAACCAATGTGGTGTGGTCTTTTGAGTTAACAGCGTTTTCAACAATGTTTTTATCTGCGAACATTGCTGCGCCGCCTACCATTGGGTTGTCGTCCATGGCGAACGCCGCGCCTGCTGACGCAAAGCCGATGGTTGTGGCTACAAATAGGGCTGATGATGTTTTCAAAATTGATTTTAGCATGATTACCTCTCCGTTGTTTTTAAACACCCTCATCAAAAGGGTTACTGCAGATACGGGAGGGTTTTCGGCTTTGTTTCAGAATGTGTCGATTTTTTTGAAATTTTATGAATTATTGTTTTATTTCAGACGCTTACATTTAAATTTTCTTCATGTCTTTTTTCCGGCGCGAGATCTATTTCCGTTCAACACGAAAAAACCGAGATGGTTTGACCATCCCGGTTTGCAGAGTTTGGCAATAAATGGCGTGCCCTAGATGGTGCGCAACTGACCGGACGCGATCACTGGGCCTGTTGGCAATCCAGTTGGCGACCCGCCAAGCGGCTCGACGGAGATGGCGAAAGTTGCGCCTTCATCCAATTGCGCCAGCAAGGCCTCGTCCAAATCCAGTGTAGTTGTGCCTTGTGCCTCAACCAAAGCGATGGACACGGGGTTGCCTTCAGCCGGCACCAGCCATAATTCATGGTCATGTTCAGCACTGGACTGCATGGCGGTCAAAATTGTCATTTGGCGCTTGGCTCGATCCAGTCGCGCCACCATGGCAGGGCTTGTGCCTTCGCTGGTGAGCGTCGCTACCAGTTCCTGCGTCGTCAATGTAGGTTGGGTTGGTGCAAGTGGCCCGCCATAAATCAACATCGCAAGTGCAATCGCAGCCACGGCGCTGGTACCCAGGCTCAGACCGCGCCAAAGATTGACGCTTTGCCACCAGGCGGCCAAACCTTTCGGCGCGGTGGACGGTGTTTCAACAAGGCCCAAGCGATGTTCGATCTGCGACCACACTGCCGGCGATGGCATTTGTGGTTCCACATCATCCAACATGGGGGTGAGACGCGATGTCCACCCATCCACTTCGTGCTGAAAACTGATGTTCTGATCATAAAGCATAGCGGCCTTGTCATGTTCGTCTTTTTCCAAAACGCCCATGGCAAATTCGGCGGCCAGCCATCGCTCTTTTTCAGTTAGATCAGAATTGTTCACGCTATTGCTCATTTCCTAGACATTCCTTTAGCGACAGCAGCGAGCGCCTTATCCATGTTTTCACCGTATTGATCGGCACTTTTAATTCATCCGCCGCCTGCTGATAAGACCAGCCGCTCAAATAGGTGCGGCGCACACATTGGGCATGGTCTTGTTTTAACTGCTCAAGGCACAGGTCGATTTGCTTGGCCACTTGGCCCGAAATTGTTTGTTGCTCGGGCGATGGTTCTGCGTCCGGCAAATCGAAATGATCATCAATTTGCTCTGTTGGCTTCCCCCGGGATCGCACACGGTCAATTGCCTGATTGCGCACAATGGTGGAAAGCCAAGCCACTGGCGTTGCGCGCCCCATGGCATATTGATCCGATTTTTGCCAAATTTTTACAAACGCATCTTGGAGCACGTCCTCTGCCTCTTGCTTCTCCCTTAAGATACGGAAACACACGCCAAAAAGTTTCGGCGCCATCAAAGAATAAAGCTCAGAAAATGCAGATTTGTCGCCCAGGGCGGTACGACCAATTAAATATTCGAGGGTTTGGGCACTGATATTGCGGTGCGCGTCAGTCATTTATCCTCACCTTTGGCCAATATGAGCCACAGACTAAAAAGGGCTTAGTCTAGTTTACGGTGCGTTTGCAAAACTGGATCATATTACTTTTTCGCGCGCGCCCGCGCACCACGCTGTTCAACTTCTTGGATGAGAAATTCCAAGTCTGACGGTTCGAGCGAATTGATGTTATGCGCCAATTTGTTGCTCAATGTCGTTGCCTTGGGATCAAGACCGGCCGTATCGATGGTGATTTTTGGATCAGATAGATCCGCCAAACGCTGCAATTCCTCAGCTTCATCCCAAATGACGTTAAAATAAGCGATGATGCGTTGCAGCATATACCAGGTGGGCTTGCCGCGATGGCCGTGTTCGAGCGCCGACAAATACGCGCTCGATACATTTAGATCTGCCGCCATCTGCTTCAGCGTGATCTTACGGTCACGGCGCATTTGGCGCATTTTTGCGCCGAGAGGGGTCATTTTGAATTCCGTTTCAGCCTGATATAAAGCGCACCTTCGCCACCATGTGATTGGCCAGCCCCCTCAATACCAGCAATCATGCCACGCAAATGAGGTTCTTCGAGCCATTGGGGTACACGATAGCGCAACACACCCTTTTGCTCAAATTGGGCAAAATCCGTGCGGCGCACGCCCTTACCCGTAATCACCAGCAGATTGCGGCGCCCGCGCGCAAATGCGCTGGCGATAAAATGACTGAGCGCACCGTGTGCTTCATGCTGGCGCATGCCGTGCAGATCCAATGTCGCCTCGATCGGGGTTCGGCCGCGGCGCAATTTACGCTGTGTTTTGGCGTCAATGCGCTTATCGGCCACTTTGGCCCGGATCACCGAATTGATGTGCGGCTGTGCATTTAGTTGTTGCTGTGGGGTGTGTGGCACCAGCGGCGCCCATTCGCGCTTGCCCGGCGCGTTCTGTGCTGCGCTGGTTTTTAAGTTGTCTGGCTTGCTTTTCAGCTTGTCAGTTGCATCTGGCGGCGTAATTTTGCGCAAAGATTGCATTTTTTCAGGCTTTAAAGGCGATACGGACCGAGTCACCTCGGTCCATAAATGCCAATCGCCCAAGTCTTGCGCTTTTTTTTTGCCGCCTCGCCCCATTGATCAGTCCAACTGATCGGTGCGGACCAATTTCCAATTCGGATCGCGTGATTTGATGGGACGCGCAAAGGTCCACTCATCGGCAATATCAACGATAGCTTCAAGATCGCCTTCAATCACCTCACCTGACTTGTCGCGCACCGCGCTAACCACTTGCGCCCGATAATCGACGGTGACCAGAGCGTCTTTGCCCTCAAATTCCACGTCAACAATTTCGACATTTTTAAAGCCGACAAAAGTGAACTGATTGGTTTGGCCTTCAGCTTCACGGGCATTAATCGCCTGCTCAAACTCGTCATAAATTGACCGATCAAGCAGCATTTTCAGGGTTTTCTTATCACCTTGCGCGAAGGCCACCACGATCATTTCATAGGCTGAGATCGCCCCGTCGAGGAACTGCTTTGGCGAAAAGTCACGATCTAAATCGGCCAACTCCTGCAGCCCTTTGGCGACATTGGTACGTTCGCCTGCGATGCGTTCAATTTCAGCTTCCGTTTTCAAACGGCGTTTTTGTGCATCCAATTGAGGGCGCGAATTGTTATTTTCACGACGGCCCAAATCGATCACATTGCCAGCGTCTTTTTCGCGGGCACTTTCACCGTCGGGCGCATTTTCTTTGTCGTTTTTATCCTGTTGCTGGTATGGCGGGCGTTCTTCACCGGTGCGTGTGCCCAATACGGACCGCAGCCGGAACAGCACAACCACAGCAATAATCAAGAAGATAAGGGTGGTTGGATCTAAAAAGTCTTGCATATTTGCCTCGTCATGCGCCGGAGCGCGCTCGCAATTTCATTGTTTCTCCCTATATATATGGCAAGATACGCTTATGGCCAGCTTTGAGACCATCGATTGGCCAAAGAAATGTCATTTTGTCACATGAACGCCTATAAGGAGCCACCTTGTCCCGGATTTTATTTGCCCTGTTTGTTGTGGTGCCCATCATTGAAATTGCTATTTTTGTCGCTCTTGGCGGCTTAATCGGGTTTTGGTGGACCATGGGCGGCATTGTTTTCACCGCGATCTTGGGGTCGTTCCTGTTGCGGCAACAGGGCATGTCGGTTTTATTTTCCATTCAGAACAAGCTCAATGCTGGCGGTTTTCCGGCGCAAGAGATTGTTGATGGGGTCATGTTGGCGATTGCGGGTGCCTTGTTGCTGACCCCAGGGTTTTTCACCGATGCGGTTGGTTTTTCGCTGTTTGTGCCGCTGGTGCGCCAAACTTTGTTCACCGAGTTGCGCAAGCGGGTGAAAATCGTGTCCGCCACATCCTATCAATCTTACCAACAGCGGCCCCCTCACGATGGGCCGCGACGCAAAGACGACGAAGACGTGATCGATTTGGACCGCGATCATTGGCGCGATGATGAGCGTTGATTTAGCGCAGGATTTTGCCCGCTGCAGGCTTCTTGTCGTCTCGGCCTAAAAGTGATAGCCACTTGTTCGATTAATTTTAAACGAAATGGGCAGGAACATGGCCGAAGAAGAAAACAAAGCAGCCGCAGGGGATCAACCTGCGCCTTCACTCAATATCGTTGGGCAATACATCAAAGATTTGAGCTTTGAAAACCCAAATGCGCCAGCATCGCTTAGCGCTGGCCAAGCACCACAAATTAGCATTTCCATCAATGTGGGCGCGCAAAAGCAGCAAGATGAGCTTTATGCAGTGGAATTGACCATCAATGCCAAAGCAGAGCGCGACGAAAAAGTCTTGTTCAGTGTTGAATTGGTTTATGGCGGGTTGTTCGCGATCAAGAACTTCCCTGAAAACCAACTTCATCCTTTGGTGATGATCGAGTGCCCGCGTTTGATTTTCCCATTTGCGCGTCAATTGCTGGCCACAGTGACACAAACTGGTGGTTTCCCACCATTGTTGATGGAACCTGTCGATTTTTCATCGATCTATCGCCAGAATTTGGAAGCCGCAGCGCAACAGCAGCAGCAAAATGGCGAAGCCAAGCCAAACTAATTCAGGTTAAGACCAATATTTGGCCCACAACGCTTCATCATTCATGTGAAGCACAAAATCTTTGTGGCGCTGAATTTGATCTTCGCTTAGACGAGATGGCAAAGGGGTCGGGCGCTGGCGCGCGGCCTCTTTTTTTATGGTTTTGCCCGCCTCCTCGTCGCTTTGCGATTGTGCGGCCAAAGACAGGCCAACTTGGCGCCCGCCAATCAATTCCAAATAGACTTCGGCCAAAATCTCACTATCGAGCAGTGCGCCGTGCAAGGTGCGGCGGGCATTATCGATGCCATAATGACGACAGAGCGCGTCCAAATTTACGCGGGCGCCGGGATGTTTTTTTCGCGCCAACATCACGGTGTCGATCACTTCATTTTCAAGTCGACGCTTGCTGGCCCATTCCAGTTCTGCCTGCAAAAAGCCCATATCGAACGGCGCATTGTGGATCACCAACACCGAATCAGAGACGAAATCGAGGAAATCGTCGGCCACATCTTTAAATAGGGGCTTGTCGGCCAAAAATTCGTTGCCCAACCCATGCACCTTGAAGGCTTCTTCCGGCATGTCCCGCTGGGGATTGCAATAAACATGATAATTGCTGCCTGTGGGGATGTGGTTAATCAGCTCCACGCACCCGATTTCCACCAACCGGTCACCCGTGGCCGGGCTTAACCCTGTGGTCTCTGTATCCAGCACAATTTCGCGTTTCAAAGCACTCGCCTTTATCCATCATTCGGTGAGCCATCAGTTTAGTCGGCTTTTGCGGCCAAACAAGCTTTGATGATCTCATCCACAGCCGATTGTGTTTGCTCCAGGCTGGTGCCCGTATCGATTTCAAAATCAGCCCGTTTACGCTTTTCACTTTGCGGCATTTGACGCGCCAAAATCGCCTCAAATTTTTGTTCATTCATGCCCTGGCGCGCCAGCGCCCGTTGTTTTTGAATGTCCGGCGCGCAAAAAGTAACCGCGATAAAGTCGGTGGGGTAGGATTTGCCCGTTTCGAACAGCAACGGGATTTCAAGAATGGCCAATTTTTCTTTGTTTTCAGTCGCTTGATCCAGAAAATCGTGCATCTTTTGTTGCACCATCGGATGGATCAGGGCCTCAAGCTTGGCAAGATTTTCTGGTTGGCCCAGCACTTTTTTGGATAGAGCCGCCCGATCGATCTTGCCGTCAACAATTGCGTCGGGGAAAAGATTGCCCATGGCGGCAACTGCCTCACCGGCATAAAGCTCATGCACCGCTTTATCTGCATCGTAAATGGGAATATTGCGCTTGGCGAACATGCCGGCCACGGTGGATTTGCCGGTGGCAATAGAGCCGGTCAGGCCCAGCACCACTGGTTTATCAGCGCTCGTCATTTTCAACCTCACCATGAATATAAAGGAACAGATCCCGGTCCACTTCAGGTTTTTTGCCGAACCAGCGTTCAAACCCAGGCACAGCCTGATGCAGCAGCATGCCGAGGCCCGTGGCAATGTTCAGGCCGCGATCTTGTGCCTCTTGCAGCAAAGGTGTCATGAGCGGCGTGTAGACAATGTCAGTGACCAAAGCTGTTTTGGGCAATTTATCCACATCGAGATTTTCAAATCCCGTGCCGTTCATGCCGATGGAACTGGTGTTGACAACGAAGTCCGCTTTTTTGGCAAGTTCGTTAAATTTATCAAGGGGTTGTGGCTCTATCGGACCATCGAATTCATCCGCCAACTCTTCGGCACGGGCAAGGGTGCGATTGAGCAGATAGATGGTTTCAAAGCCTTTTTCCACAAGTGCATTGAGGATAGCGCGGGCAGCGCCGCCTGCGCCCAAAACAATCGCGATATTTTTGTGGGTGTCCCAGTCGGGCACCTGATCATCAAGATTGGCTAAAAATCCATAAGCATCTGTATTGTCGCCGAAAATCTGTCCATCCTGCTGCCAAATCGTGTTGACCGCGCCAATTTTGCGGGCCGTGTCGGTCAGTTGATCACACAGCTCAAACGCCAATTGCTTGTGGGGCAGGGTGATGTTGCCGCCTTGCCATTGGCCCGCGCGCACCGCGCTGAATAAATCCCGTAACCCGGCCTCATCAGTTTCAACGGCTTCATACTTACCTTCAAGGCCATATTTTTGCAGCCAATAGCTGTGCACCCGCGGTGATTTTGAATGTTTAATGGGGGAGCCAGTGACGAAGGCGCGTTTTGGTTCAGTCATTTATAGGGCCTCTAGATTGCGAAGGGCTTTAAGAAGGGGCAACAAGGGTAAACCAAGCACCGTGAAATAGTCGCCATCGATTTTTTCAAACAGATTTATGCTTGGTCCCTCCAATTGATAACCGCCCGCGCATTGCAAAAGGTTTTCTCCGGCGAGATCAATCACTTTTTCCATCTCTGGATCGGTAAAATCGCGCATGGTGAGCTTAACGGTTTGGCTGGTTTCAGCCAAAATCTGGTTATTTTTGGCGATCACAGCCGCACTCACCAGGCGATGGGTCTTGCCGCGCATCATTTTTAATTGCTCGCGCAAATGGCTCATGTCGCGCGGCTTATGCAGCGGCATCTGCCCGAGCATGATGGTTTGATCTGCGCCAATAACGAAACAATCGGGATGGTGTTGCGCTACGGCATATGCTTTTGCTGCCGCCAAATGGGCGGTGCGGGCGGCTTGATCCAGCTTTGAAAGCTGGTTATCCCGTTCGATGGCACGTTCATCCACACGCGCCGCGACTACATCGAAATTGACGCCTGCATTGCGCAATAATTGTTGGCGATACACACTTTTAGAAGCTAAAATAATATTATTTTTCATAGGCTTAGTCAGTTATCCCCAATGGACTGTGGGCAAATGTGTGAAGAGGCGCTCAATCGGCCTCGTTGGCCTGTTTTTCGCATCTTTTCCCCCACTGGCTCAAATTTCATGCACAGCTTTTGCCGTGGTTAAAAAAGAATTAAGGAAAATGTGGATTTCGGGCATAAGACTCCTTATCCAAAACTGTACCCGATTTATGCACAGCATTTCCACCTGTTATCCAGTAACGCTTTTTTAACCGTTAATCCTTTGTTAACGGGCAAATTTTACGTTTCGTTAACTTTTTGTCGTTGGATGCAAATTTTTGATCAACATAAAAGGGTCCATGTGCCGCATGTGGATTAGGGTTGTGGGAAAGAAAGAATTCCTGCAAAACACAGATAAGAAGAAAAAGAAGAAAGAAATATGACTCTTATCTATTAGATTTATAGGGAAAAGGTGGACCGATTGACCGACCGGAAATTGCTTCAATGCGTGTTAGGACAGAAATTTGATGTGCCCCCCATGTGGATCATGCGGCAAGCTGGACGTTATTTGCCCGAATATCGTGAAGTTCGTGCCTCAACAAAAGGGTTTTTGGATCTTTGCTATACGCCAGAAAAGGCAATCGAGGTCACCTTACAGCCTTTGAGACGTTTTGATCTGGATGCAGCCATTCTGTTCTCAGATATTCTGGTCATTCCAGATGCTTTGGGACAGTCTCTGCGCTTCCAACCAGGCGAGGGACCTTTGCTTGAGCCGTTAGAGGGTATGGATGATGTGAAGGCATTGTCCGTGGATAGGGTGTTGGATCACCTCAACCCAGTGCTGGAAACCGTTTCCGGCTTGCGGTCAACGATTGATGATGACAAGACCTTGATTGGGTTTTGTGGTGCGCCTTGGACCGTGGCAACCTATATGATCGGCGGCAAAGGTTCGGCTGACCAAGCCGCGGCGCGTTTATTTGCGCTGCAGCAGCCTGAGGCGTTTACGGCATTGATGGATGTTTTGGTGGAAGCCAGCGCACAATATTTGATCGCGCAGTTTAAAGCCGGTGCCGATGTGGTGCAGATTTTTGAAAGCTGGGCCTTGAATTTGGATGAAGTGGCGTTTGATTCATATGTGATTGCGCCGACGGTTAAGCTGATCAATAAAGTTCGGGCTGAAATTCCGAATGCGCCTATTATTGGCTTTCCACGTGGCGCGGCCGCAAATGTGCCGAAATATATCAAAGCAACAGGCGTAAATACGGTTGGGGTGGATTATGCCACGCCGCTTCACTATGCAAAGGACCATATAGCGCCTCTGGCCACCGTACAGGGCAATTTGGACCCACTGAGGCTGGTGGCAGGCGGAGACCAAATGAATCGCGCTGTAGATGCCATCCTAGAGGCTTTTAGCGATACGCCACATATCTTCAATTTGGGCCACGGTATTGTGCCGCAAACCCCGATTGCGCATGTGGAACAATTGGTCCGCCGGGTAAAAGGCTAAAATTATGCTTTGGGTGAAGTCATTACACATTATTTCCATCATCGCCTGGATGGCGGGCATGCTCTATTTGCCGCGTTTGATGGTTTATCATGCAGATGCTGAAAAAGGCTCCACCCAAAGCGAAACCTTCAAAATAATGGAACGCCGGCTGCTGAAAGCGATTATGACACCTGCCATGATTGCCAGCTGGGTATTTGGTTTGTGGTTGGTGTTTGGTTTTCAAATGGCCAGTTTCACGGACATTTGGTTTTTGATTAAGTTTGCGGGTGTTTTGCTGCTGTCCGGCATGCATGGCTTTTTGGCCCGGCAAGTAAAAGACTTTGCCAAAGATCAAAATCAAAATAGTGCGAAGTTCTTTCGCATGATCAATGAAGTGCCAACTCTATTGATGGTCATTATTGTTATTATGGTGGTTGTGAAGCCGTTTTAGTTAAATTGGTTGAGCCAATAGTTTTCTTGAACCGCCAAAGGAATTGCGTTATAGCTGTCCCACTTGAGGCGAACTGATTTGTTTCATTCAGTTCCTCACCTCGAAAATCCCACCCTTAGTTTTATCTGCCCACACTAGGATACGTCCTTCATGCAGAATATGAAGCTCCGCGAGCTTAAGGCTAAAACACCAGCCGAACTTTTGGCATTTGCCGAAGAAGTTGAAGTCGAAAATGCAAGCACCTTGCGCAAGCAAGAATTGATGTTTGCGATACTTAAACAATTGGCGGAAAATGACGTCGACATCACCGGGGAAGGCGTTGTTGAAGTTTTGCCGGATGGATTTGGCTTTTTGCGCAGTCCTGATGCCAATTATTTGCCCGGTCCCGACGATATTTATGTCAGCCCGTCGCAAATCCGTAGATTTTCCCTGCGCACCGGGGATACGGTTGAAGGCCAAATTCGGTCTCCCAAAGATGGGGAACGCTATTTTGCGTTGCTGAAAGTTAATTCCGTTAATTTTGAAGAGCCTGATCGGGCGCGTCACAAAGTCAATTTTGACAATTTGACGCCGCTTTACCCGGATGAGCGTTTCAATATGGAAGTGGCTGATCCCACCACCAAAGATAAAAGCGCTCGGATCATTGATCTGGTTGCGCCTTTGGGCAAGGGCCAACGGGCTCTGATTGTGGCGCCACCTCGTACGGGTAAAACCGTATTGCTGCAAAATATTGCGCAATCAATCGCTACCAATCATCCAGAATGCTATTTGATCGTGCTATTGATCGATGAGCGCCCCGAGGAAGTGACCGACATGCAGCGCTCTGTGCGCGGTGAAGTGATCTCTTCAACATTTGATGAACCTGCCTCTCGCCACGTGCAAGTGGCTGAAATGGTTATTGAAAAGGCCAAGCGCCTAGTTGAGCATAAACGCGACGTCGTGATTTTGCTCGATTCGATCACCCGTTTGGGCCGTGCTTACAACACAGTTGTTCCATCGTCCGGTAAAGTTTTGACCGGTGGTGTGGATGCCAATGCGTTGCAACGGCCGAAACGCTTCTTTGGTGCGGCACGGAATATTGAAGATGGCGGCTCGCTGACCATTATCTCCACTGCATTGATCGATACGGGTAGCCGTATGGATGAAGTGATCTTTGAAGAATTTAAAGGTACAGGTAACTCTGAACTTATTCTTGATCGCAAAGTGGCAGATAAGCGCGTCTTCCCAGCAATTGACATCACCAAATCTGGCACACGCAAAGAAGATTTGCTGGTCGACAAGGATACATTGAAGAAAATGTATGTATTGCGTCGCATTCTCAATCCAATGGGCACGGTGGATTCCATCGAGTTCTTGTTGGATAAGCTGCGTCAGACCAAATCCAATGCTGAATTCTTCGATTCTATGAACACATAGGATAGGGCGAGGCTGCGAATGGAAACCATTATTGCGTTATCCAGTGGCGGCCTGCCATCAGGTGTTGCGGTGCTCAGATTGTCTGGGCCCGCGGCGCTAGAAGTCCTTGCAGGCTTCGGCATAAGCAAGCCCAAGCCCCGCTATGCCACCTTTTGCACCCTCAAGGATGATCAGGACCGACCGCTCGACGAGGTCGTAGTCCTTTACTTCCCTTCCCCCCACAGCTTTACTGGTGAAGACGTTGTTGAGCTGCAATGCCATGGCAGCCAGGCGGTGGTGCAAACCATTTTGCGCATCGCCACAACACATAAAGATGTCCGGTTGGCAATGCCGGGAGAGTTTTCGCAACGGGCATTTGAAAACGGCAAAATGGATCTGACAGAAATTGAAGGTCTAGGCGATCTGCTCGATGCAAAAACGGAAAGCCAGCGGGAACTGGCTATTTCGCGGATGCGCGGGGGACTATCTCAAAATGTTGAGCAGTGGCGTGGCCAGATTATCGACTTGCTGGCAGAAGTTGAGGCGCGGCTTGATTTCAGTGACGAGGGAGACGTTGATGACAGCTTGCCCCCAGCATTTCAACATGATCTCAACAGGCTTATCCAAAGCGTTGAACAAGGTTTAAGTGGCTTTGAAAGCGGTCAAATCATCAAAGACGGGTTCAAGGTTGCCCTTGTGGGGCGGCCCAATGTGGGCAAATCAACCTTGTTGAACGCACTGTCTCAAACGGATCGTGCCATTGTGACGGATATACCAGGTACGACACGGGATGTGATCGAAGTTGACATCGACATTGGCGGGCAGCTGTTCAGTTTCTTTGATACAGCAGGCATTCGTCAAACCGACGATGTAATCGAGCTGGAAGGTATTACTCGGTCTTATAAAGCCATTGAACGGGCCAATCTGGTCATTGAATTGGTAGATAGCACAAACGGCGCGGAAATGGTTTACCCACTTGCGGACTGGGTGATCCGCACCAAACACGACCTTGTAGAAAATCAAGGTAAGGATTCACGTGAAACGCTGAGTATTTCGGCGACCACTGGAGAAGGCATGGACGCTCTTTTGAGCAAACTGACCGATCTTGTGGACCACCATATGGATTCAAGTGAAACCACATTGATTTCCCATCAACGTGATCGCTCTGCTTTAGAAGACGCACTTTCACACTTGCGTGCTGCGTCAGATTTCACTAAACCTCTCGAATTCATCGCGGAAGATTTGCGGCAAGCGACATTGCCGCTTTCCAGACTTATTGGTCTGGTAGATGCCGAAGACATATTGGATCGGCTTTTTGCGGGCTTTTGCATAGGGAAATGATTCACGTGAAACATCCACCAGTTGGATTCACGTGAAACAAAAGGTTAGCTCATCATGAGACAGACTATGGACTATGATGTCATCATTGTTGGCGGAGGACATGCGGGCTCCGAAGCTGCTGCTGCTTCTGCGCGGGTAGGCGCACGCACAGCCCTGATCACACATCAATATGCAAAGATTGGTGAAATGTCCTGCAACCCCGCAATCGGCGGATTGGGCAAAGGCCACCTTGTGCGCGAGATTGACGCGCTCGATGGCTTGATGGGGCGTGTGGCGGACCAGGCGGGCATTCAATACCGCATGCTCAATCGACGCAAGGGTCCTGCAGTGCGCGGACCTCGCGCGCAGGCGGATCGCAAACTTTATAAAGCAGCAATGCAAGCTGCCATTGATGCACAGCCCAATCTTGATGTGATTGAAGGCGAAGTCGATGATATCATTGTAGAAAATGGTATTTTAACGGGTGTTGCGCTTGGCAATGGCACCACTATTTCCTGTGCGAAGGTGGTCTTGACGACGGGTACGTTCCTGCGCGGCCTTATCCATCTTGGCGAAAAGAAAATTCCTGCTGGACGAGCAGGGGAAGCACCGGTTTTGGGGCTTTCGGATCGGTTGGAAAGTCTTGGACTACAGCTTGGACGGCTTAAAACCGGCACGCCACCGCGTCTGGATGGCCGCACCATCAATTGGGATGTGCTCGAGGTGCAGCATGGAGATGCGGATAAAGAGCCGTTCTCAATGTTGACCGACGAAATCACGGTGCGGCAGGTGCCTTGCTACATCACCCGAACTGACAAGGCGATGCACCAGATCATTGAAGATAATCTGCATTTGTCAGCTATGTATTCGGGGCAAATCGACAGCAAAGGCCCGCGCTATTGTCCCTCAATCGAGGATAAGATTGTTCGGTTTAACGATCGCGAAAGCCATCAGATTTTTCTGGAACCAGAAGGACTTGATGATCATACGATCTATCCAAATGGTCTTTCAACGAGTCTGCCTGAGACTGTACAGGAACAATTTATTCGCGCGTTGCCAGGGCTTGAAAACGCTGAAATTCTGCAACCGGGGTACGCGATTGAATATGACTTTGTAGATCCGCGAGAATTGACCCACGAACTGGAGCTGCAAAAGCAATCGGGGCTTTACCTAGCCGGGCAAATCAACGGCACGACCGGGTATGAAGAGGCTGGCGCACAGGGGCTTTTGGCGGGGGCCAACGCGGCCCTTGCCGCGCTGGGGCGTGACGGCATGCATTTGTCGCGCACCGAGAGCTATCTTGCTGTGATGATTGACGATTTGGTGACACGGGGTGTAACAGAGCCTTACCGGATGTTTACATCGCGGGCAGAGTTTAGGTTACATTTGCGCGCCGACAATGCGGACCAACGGCTGACGCCAATTGGCCTGGCCTATGGTCTCGTTGATCCGACCCGTGAATCTGTATTTACCGCAAAGATGGTGGCGCTTGATCACGCGAGCGCGCTATTGAAATCATTAACCATTACCCCCAACGAAGCTGCAAAGCATGGTCTGAAGGTAAACGCGGACGGTGTCCGTCGCAGCGCGTTTGAGCTTTTGTCTTACCCCAACATTGATCTTTCGGATCTGCAGGAGATTTGGCCTGAGCTTAACGATATCGATCCTAAGACAGTTGAGCAGGTTAGCGTTGATGCGCAGTATGCTGTGTATCTTGAACGGCAAAAAGCGGACGTCGATGCCATGCGCCGTGATGAGAAGCGGGCTATCCCTGACTGGATGGATTATGGGCAGCTTTCTGGTCTGTCGGGCGAAATGCGACAAAAGCTGGAGATTGCGCGGCCTAAAACCATTGCACATGCACAAAAGATCGAAGGCATCACACCGGCCGCCATCACCTTAATCCTCGCGGTGATCAAGCGGGGATATTTGATCAAGAATACAGGCGCTGCATAATGCTACAAGTTCGTGAGCCGGTCGCGCTCTTTCTATCCGGCCTTCCTGCGGACATGATGGCTGGCGCTGAAGCTGCAGAGATCGTGGATTCGCTGGCATTTTATGAATCTGAGCTCATTAAGTGGCAAAAAGTGCAGAACCTTGTTTCACGTGAAACATTGGCCGAGATTTGGTCAAGGCATTTTTTGGACTGCCTCCAACTCATCCCCATGATTCCCATCGAATCGCGACGTCTTCTTGACCTCGGCAGTGGTGGTGGATTCCCTGCGATTCCCCTCGCAATTGCCCTAAAAAACCGCGATTTGACGGTACATATGGTGGAATCTAATGGTCGAAAGGGTTCATTCTTGCGGCAAATTGTGCGTGAGCTGGGTCTGCAAGCAGAGGTGCATACAATGCGGGTAGAAATGCTCAAACCTGCAGAAATCGGGCCTATAGACGTGTTTACGGCGCGCGCATTCGCGTCACTTTCGGATATTTGCGGCTATGTTGAGCCACTTTGGCAGCAAAAATCTGTGGGCTTATTTCAAAAAGGCCGGGGATATAGCGAAGAAATAGAAGAATCTTTGCAAAAATGGCGCTATACTTATTCAACAGTGAAGAGTAAGACCCTCAAAGATGCGGCGATTGTGCAAATGTACGATTTGAAGTCGAACTAGGGTAATTGTTGACAGGAGGCGCCGATGCGGCCGCGTATTCTGACTTTAGCGAACCAAAAAGGCGGTGTGGGTAAGACCACTACAGCAATTAACCTCGCGACGGCTTTGGCCGCGATTGGTGAGCGTGTCTTGATCGTTGATATTGATCCGCAGGGCAACGCCAGTACAGGTATTGGAGTTGAACGCAGCACCCGGCAATATTCAGCTTATGATCTGATGACAGGCGAAGTTGAGCTGGAAAAGGCGATTTTGCACACAAATGTGCCAAATGTTGCCATTGTGCCTTCAACCATGGATTTGCTGGGTCTTGAACTGGCGATTGCGGAGAAGGGTGATCGGGCTTTCCGTTTGCGTAATGCACTTGAGAATGCCGGTAGCCTTTACCATGAAGGCAAGCCAATTACCTACATTCTGGTTGATTGTCCGCCTTCACTTAACCTATTGACGATTAATGCGCTAGCCGCTGCAGATGCCGTGCTTGTGCCGATGCAATGTGAGTTTTTTGCGCTAGAGGGTTTGAGCCAACTGCTTCAAACCATTGAACAAATTAAGACCAACCTGAATCCAGGGCTTTATGTTCAAGGCGTGATTATGACCATGTTTGATAAGCGCAACAATCTGTCGATGCAGGTTTTGGAAGATGTGCGGGAGCATTTGGGCGAATTGGTTTATGATACGGTTATACCGCGAAATGTAAGGCTGTCTGAGGCACCTTCGTATGGCAAGCCAGCATTGCTCTATGATTTGCGATGTGCGGGCTCTCAGGCGTATCTACGGTTGGCGACTGAAGTGATTAAGCGTGAACGCCAGTTGAAGGCGGCATAAGGGTTGAAACGATGAACGAAAAAAATTCAAGCGCCCGATTGGGACGGGGTTTAGCAGCTTTAATTGGTGATACACCGCCTATAGACGCGCCGCGCCATGCGGATAGCTCTGGCATTCGTCGATTGCCTGTTGAGTTTATCGTCGCCAGCCCCAATAACCCACGGCGTCATTTCTCTGCGGACGAATTGGAAGATCTAACCAATTCGATCAAAGAAAAAGGTATCATGCAGCCGATTTTGGTGCGGCCGAGCCAGGTTGAACCCGATCAATATGAATTGGTGGCGGGTGAGCGGCGTTGGCGCGCGGCACAACGTGCTGGGCTGCATGAAGTGCCTGTTATTATTCGTGAGCTCGATGACCGTGAGGCACTTGAGCTGGCGATTATTGAGAACGTGCAGCGGGCAGATCTAAATCCGTTAGAAGAATCAAGGGGTTATGATCAGCTATTGCAACAGTTCGGCTATACACAGGCCGACTTGGCACAAGTGATTGGCAAAAGCCGTTCTCATGTGGCTAACACGTTGCGGCTGATGAAATTGCCAGAAAGTGTGCAAGGCTATGTTGCTGATGGCGCGCTTTCCGCAGGACATGCACGCGCCCTGATTACTGCAAAAGACCCCTCGGCTCTGGCCCAACGCATTGTTGAGGGTGGTTTGAGCGTTCGCGAAGCAGAAAATCTGGTGCAAAAGCAATTGCGGGCTGATGAAGAAGCCGGCGATACACCTGCTAGCGCCAAAAAGAAGCAAAAAGATTCAGATACGCTGGCGCTTGAAAAAGAGCTTTCAGACCGCTTGGGCCTAAAAGTATCGATTGATCATAAAGAGCGCGGCGGTAAAATTGAGATTAAATATCGTACATTGGACCAGCTCGATGATGTGTGCGCGCGCTTGCAGCGCAATGGCTAGCATTTTGATTGAAAAATGAGTGCATTAGGCGGGCTTTATGTCCGCCTTTTTTGTTGCTTCAAACAGCGTTTGATAGTGTTGCAGCAAATTGACAAGACGATCTGCCACTTTGCGTATAGCGGGTCGGTGCCGCTCGTCATGATGCATTACCAGCCAATGTTCTGTACGCAATGCATCGATCAATTCACTTGAGCGCTTCAAGCGCGGGTCCTGGTCACCAATAAAGCAGGGCAAAACGGCTTGGCCGATTCCAGCAGCGGCCATTTCGCGCACACTCATAGAATCGCTGGCGCGCAGAACGACGTTGTCGCTGTGATTTTGATCCAACCATTGGGCAGAGCGGGCGCTCGACATTGTGTCAGTGACGCCAATATAGCGCGTTTCATTGTATTCACTTCCATCCGCACGGGCATATAAGGCGTATGCGACCTCGCCAAGTTTGCGCCCCGCCAACCATTGCTCGTGGGGCCGGACATTGCGTACGCCCATTTCGGCGTGACGATGGCCAATATCTACGCGCTCTAGTCCAGAAACCAATTGAATCGTGAGGTCAGTATCCTGCTGCCAAAGGTCAGCCATGTGTTGTGCCAGAAAAAACGACGTCCAGGGCCCAGCGGAGATACGCACTGTGGGTTTTACGCTTAACTGCTCGCTCCAGCGTTGAAGTGCGGACATGGAATTTGACACATTTTGCGCATGGGCCAGCAGATCCTCACCCAAAGGGGTGAGTTGATAGCCGCGCGGCGAGCGATGAAACAGTGAATTCCCAACTATGTTCTCCAATGCGGAGATATGGCGACCAAGTGTGGCCGGGCTCATTCCCGTTTTCGTTGCTGCGGCTGTTAGGCCACCCGCCTCGGCCACTGCGACGAAGAGTTTAATATCGTCCCACTCGAATTTCATTTTTCATTCCTGCAAAAGAAGTTGCATTCTTGTCGCTGTTTTAGCGGAATTCCGGCTCATATGCTTGCTTAATCAAATGTAATTGAAAAATGAGTTTTTGACCATGCGTCACCACAGCAAGTTTCATGGGTTCATTCTGTTACTCGCCCGTCCATTTCGAATCATGTGCCTAAGGCATGAGCTGGGTCGAAAGAGCGATCGCCAACTTGAGGACATCGGGTTGCGTCGAGATCAAATTGTGCGCATTTCGAAAAAGTGGATCAGGCCGATGTCGGAAAAATAGGATTTGGGCCGAAAAAGGACCAAAAATCTCGTTTTTAGTGCGTTTCTCTCGTGACCTTCAGCGTGCAATGACCCGACCTTCGGCCCTGAAGGCGACCACAGAAACGCACCAAAAACGTCAATTTTGCATGATTTCACGTGAATCTTTGATTTTTAGTGGCGTGCGGCGATGGTTGCGATTGCCAAAAGCGCTTGGCGTGTGTGGGCAATGTCCAATGAGGCGTTCTTCCGGGTCTGGGCGATGGCATCAAAAATGCGGGTACAGGCGGTGGCGAGGTTGCCCGATGACCAGGTCCGAATTTGTGTTTGCACCTTCGCCTTGCGTGAAAAGTGAATGGGCGGTCGCGCCCCATTTACAAGTTGATCTAACGACGCACCTTCCTCCATTTTCGCCCGTTGGGTGCGCAGCCAGGTAAAGTGCATAAGTGAACGGGTGAGGATCGCCGACGAATGAATGCCACTATCAAAGGCTCGGGACAGGGCCTGATCGAGTTTTTGCACATGTCCGGTGCCCGCACTATCAATAATCTCATCAAGCGCTAGCATGGCATTGTCGCCACATAGGGTCATGACATCTTCAAGGGACACTTTTTTCGTGTGGGCGGCAAAGAGGATGAGTTTTTCAACCTCTGATCGGGTGATTTGCCGATCATTACCGAGCTGATCTTTGAGCGCCTGCAGCGCATCATTGTCAATTTGCACCTGATTTTCGCGAAACATCTCGCGCATCAATTGGTCAAGACTGCGGGCGTCGTCTGCGAAACAGGGCAGGGCACGGGCAGATTTGGCCTTTTCTAAGACTTTGCGCAGCTTGTCCTTGGGCGTTAAATTGCCCGCCTCCACCAGAATAATGGCGGGCACATTTTCTGCAGCCAACCGTTCAAGTGTTGGCGCGGCCGCATTTGTGGCGCCACGCACCCGCACAATTCGCTGGCCACCGAACATGGAACTGGTGTTCGCCTCGGTTTCGATGGTCGCGTCTGGATTATCAAGATCAGCATATTGCAAGCTGATCAAATTCATCGGGTCGGCATCTTTACCCTGAAAGTACTTTTGCAGTTGATCCGTTGTTTCCCGAACGCGGCCAGCATCTGGCCCGTAAATCAAGATAATGCCTGATTTGAGATCCGGCTGGTTCAAAAATCCCGAGACATCACGCGCTTTTAGGGCGGTCACTGTGTGTTGGCCTCATTGAAAAACTGCAAAAGGTCGATTTCGACGAGTTTGGCCGCTGCTTCGCTGGCCCGTTTTTCAGCATCCTGCACTGCGGCTTTATCCGCAACGAGTTGACCCGAGGTCTGGTAGGTTGCGGTGGCAAAACGGGAGCCAGAAAGGACGGTTTCTTCAGTGTTCACGTCGATCAGCTTATAGCTGACGGTTGCCTTCATCTCTTTTTCATTGCGGGCAAATTGAGAGCCAGCCTTAAAGAGGCTACGGGCAGAAGCGCTGACACCTAGATCAAGTTTGTAAGCTGCGGTTTTGGTCTCGCCCAAATCAAAGCGAATCTTTTGTATCACAATTTGCTCAAGCCGTGTGTCCGGCTCTGCATAGGTAATATCAAAGTTCGCTTGAGCTTGTCCGTCCGCCTGATAGGCCGGGCGCAAGGTGCATCCGGCCAATAGGGCGGCAGAAAGGGCGGCCAATGCGGCCAGCTTAAATGATCTAAATAACAACATTTACAATTCTACCTGGTACCACGATCACCTTTTTGGGTGCGTTGCCGTCTAGCATGCGCGCAATCGGTTCTTCTGACAAGGCAGCTTGCTCGATTTGCGCTTTGGTTGCGTCTTTGGCGATCGTCAATTCACCGCGTTTTTTGCCGTTCACCTGAATTGGCAGCATGATGGTGTCGTCAGACAAATAGGCTTTGTCGGCTTCCGGCCATGCTTCATCCACCAGCAATGTGTCGTGACCAAGGTGGGCCCAGCAGGTTTCTGACAGGTGCGGCACGATGGGATTGGACAATTTTACCAATGTTTCGATGGCAAATTTCAGTGCTTTGCGCTCATCGCTGGTCGCATCACCTTTGATCTTGGCCATCGATTTGGACAGAGCGTTGGCCAATTCATAGATTTGTGCGATTGCGCGGTTGAACCGCAAATTATCATAGGCATCGGTCACCTGGGCGATGGCGCGGTGGGCCGATTTCAACAAATCTTCGGTTTCAATATGGGCTTTCGAACCCACATTTTCATTCGCCAGCTTTGCAGTTGTGTCATCCACCAAGCGCCACACCCGTTGGATGAAACGCCAAACCCCTTCAATGCCAGATTCGGTCCATTGCACATCGCGCTCTGGCGGCGAGTCTGACAATACGAACCAACGTGTGGCATCGGCGCCGAAGCTTTCGGCCATTGACGACAAGTCGATAACGTTCTTTTTCGACTTCGACATTTTCTCAATGGAGCCAATTTTCACGGGCTTGTCGGTGCCTTTCAGAACGGCTTGACGATTGCCATCCTCACCCTTGAGATCAATCTCGGTTGGGGCAACCCATTCACCAGCTTCATTTTTGTAGGTCTCATGGGTCACCATGCCCTGAGTGAAGAGGCCTTTGAAAGGTTCCGTCACGGACAAATGGCCTGTTTCTTTCATGGCGCGGGCGAAAAAGCGCGAATACAGCAGGTGCAAAATCGCGTGTTCCACGCCACCAATATACTGATCGACGGGCAACCAATGGTCAGCCAATTCTTTGACGGTTGGTGTTTTGGCACGCGGCGCAGTGAAGCGGGCAAAGTACCATGAGGAATCGACGAATGTGTCCATGGTGTCGGTTTCACGACGCGCCGGGCTATCGCAATTTGGACAGGTGGTGTGTTTCCATGTGGGGTGACGGTCCAATGGATTGCCGGGCTCGTCGAATGTTACATCGTGGGGCAATTCCACGGGCAATTGTTCGTCTGGCACATGGACGACGCCGCAATTGTCGCAATGGATAATCGGGATAGGGCAGCCCCAATAGCGTTGGCGGGAAACGCCCCAATCGCGCAACCGGTAATTGACCTTGCGCTCGCCTTGCTCGCGATTGTTGATGGAGATGTTTTCCAAGCGGCGGGCCACTTCCTCAAATGCTTCTTCGGGTGTCATGCCATCCAAGAATTGGGAGTTGATCATCACACCATCATCTGTGAAGGCCTCATCTCCAATCTCGAAGCTGGCAGCGTCTGCCTCTTCAGGCATGACCACTGGCACAACAGGCAATTCGTATTTGCGGGCAAAGTCCAAGTCGCGCTGGTCTCCAGAGGGACAGCCGAAAATGGCGCCGGTGCCATAGTCCATCAATACAAAATTGGCCACATAAACGGGAAGGGTCCAGCTGTCGTCAAACGGGTGTTTCACGTGAATCCCAGTGTCGAAGCCTTTTTTCTCGGCGGTCTCCAATGCGGCGACGGAGGTCCCCATGCGGCGACATTCCTGGATGAATTCTTGCAGCTCAGGATTGTCTTTGGCAGCAGCTTGCGCCAAAGGATGGTCGGCGGCGACAGCCATAAAGGACGCGCCGAAAATTGTATCGGGACGTGTAGTATAGACTTCCAACTCCGAATGGTCGGCAGGGGCGGTCTTTTCGTCCAATGCCCAGCGGATCAACAAGCCTTCTGATTTGCCGATCCAGTTGCTCTGCATCAGGCGCACCTTGTCAGGCCAGCCCTCCAGATTGTCGATCTCATTCAACAAGTCTTCGGCAAAATCAGTGATCTTAAAAAACCATTGGGTGAGTTCTTTTTGCTCCACCAACGCGCCTGAGCGCCAACCGCGCCCATCGATCACTTGCTCATTGGCCAACACGGTGTGGTCAACTGGGTCCCAATTGACCTTTGAACTTTTGCGATAGACCAAGCCTTCGCTCAAAAAATCGAGAAACAGCTTTTGTTGCTGATGGTAATATTCAGGATCACAGGTGGCGAACTCGCGGGACCAATCAAGGCTCAACCCCAAGGCGATCAATTGCTCTTTCATGGACTCGATATTTTTGTAGGTCCATTCTTTGGGGTGGGCATTGTTTTGCATGGCGGCGTTTTCGGCGGGCATGCCGAATGCATCCCAACCCATCGGGTGCAACACATTGTAGCCCTTGGCGCGTTTGAACCGCGCGATCACATCCCCCATAGTATAGTTCCGCGCATGGCCAACATGGCAGCGGCCAGAAGGGTAGGGGAACATCTCAAGGACGTAATATTTCGGCTTGTCGCTGTCCTCATTTAGAGCAAAGCTTTGGTTATCCGCCCAAACTTTTTGCCAATGGGGTTCGCTCTCACGCGGGTTGTAACGTTCCGAAGTCATACCGGTTTCTTTTGTCCTTGAATAATATTGATCTGTGGTTCAAACCTTGATGTTGACCTTCACCAGAATTTGCCTTGTCGGTCAAGCTTTCATCGGGCTGAGGGGTCCAATGCAAGCGTCGGTTATGATAGGGCAGGGACATTGAAAAAGAGGTAAAAGATGGGCGCGAAAGAGTTAGATGAAGTTCGGTCAAATATGGCCCGTGCGGCCAAGCGATTTGATGGGGTGGAGCGAGAGGCACCACAACTGATCGCCGTTTCTAAAACCTACGGCGCCGAGGAGATTTTACCGATCCTTGAAGCAGGGCAACGGGATTTTGGCGAAAACCGGGTGCAAGAGGCACAGAGCAAATGGCCCGCTTTGTGCGAGCAATTTCCCGATCTGACCCTGCACCTTATTGGTCCTTTGCAAACCAACAAGACCAAAGAGGCCGTTTCTCTTTTTGACGTCATTCACTCATTGGACCGTGAAAAGCTTGCGCGCTATTTGAAAAAAGAAATGGAGGCGCAAGGCAAATCCATCCCCTTATTCGTACAGGTCAATATTGGCGAAGAAGAGCAAAAGAGCGGGATCGCACCGGATCAAACGATCGAATTTGTGCGCTATTGCCAACAAGATTTGGGCTTGGATATTCAAGGGCTGATGGCCATTCCGCCGGTTGGTGAACCGCCGGCGCCATTTTTTGCCCGCTTGGTGGAGTTGGGCAAGGATGCGGGTTTGGCCAAATTCTCCATGGGCATGAGCGCCGACTATGAAACGGCCATCGAAATGGGGGCAAGTTATGTGCGGGTTGGGTCGGCGATTTTCGGTGCGCGGGATTACACGTGAGTGCGCCTGTTAACTACACAAATTGCTAACGCCCTTGTGATGAGCATGTTAAGTGCGCATGATGCTAGACAGAGTTATTGCTGATTTGCCCTTAGGCTTGAACATTTTGGACTGGACCTATGAATAAACGTCGTTTGTTGATTGTTGATGATGAAGCTGAATTGCGTCAAAGCCTGGTGGACCAACTGGCGCATTATCGTGAATTCGAAATTGTTGAAGCCGAAAACGCCAATAGCGCTTTGCAACTCGCGAAAGAGGGGCATTTCGATTTGCTGGTCTTGGACGTGGGCCTGCCGGATATGGATGGGCGCGAGGCGGTCAAGATCTTGCGGCAGGACGGTGTGAAATCACCAATCCTAATGTTGACCGGGCACGATAGTGACGCGGATCAGATCCTTGGACTTGAAAGCGGTGCCAATGATTATGTGACCAAACCGTTTCGGTTTTCAGTGTTGCTGGCGCGGGTCCGGGCCTTGTTGCGGCAGCATGATCAAAGCGAAGATGTGGTCTTCTCCATCGGGCCTTACCGGTTCCACCCATCGACCAAAACCCTTGAAGCAGATGATGAGCGCAAGATCAGGTTGACCGACAAAGAGACCTCAATTTTGAAGTTTCTTTATCGTCAGGGCGCGAAAACTGTTTCACGTGATGTGCTGCTGCAAGAGGTTTGGGGTTACAATAATCGGGTGACCACCCACACATTGGAAACCCACATTTATCGTCTGCGGCAAAAAATCGAACGTGATCCTACCCATGCCCGCTTGCTTGTGACCGAAGAAGGGGGCTATCGTTTAGTCCCATAAAAGCTGTGAAACGTTTTGGGGGACGTTGACGATGGCACTTGAAAAAATGATTGAAGTTTTGGGGCAGGTGTCCTTTTTCCAAAACTTCTCACAAGACCAGATCAAATTGGTGGCATTTGTTTCCGATTTTCGCCATGTGCAACAGGGCGACTTGCTGGTGCAGGAAGGTGACGTGGCCGAGGGGGCCTTTATTTTGGTGTCCGGTCGATTGGCTGTAGAACACAAAGGCGGCACCCATCATGATAGCGTAATTGAAGATGCCGGTGCTTTGATTGGCGATATGGCTTTGTTGGCAGCCACCCCACGCGCCGCGAGCATGCGTGCCCTCACCGAATGCGAGGTGGTGTTTGTGCCGCGCACCCATTTCAAAAAATTGATTCAGACTTATCCTGAACTGGGCGAAATGATGTCGAGCCACATACGCCAATCGCTTTCCAACTATGTGGGCAATCTGACTTCTATTCGGGCGAAACTGAAAAGCGGTTGAACCTTATTTCAGATGTGTGATGATCGGCACATGATCAGATGGCTTTGGTTGCCATCCCCGCGCATCGCGCAGCACTTCAGTTTTATGGGCGTAGGGTGCAACATCTTTGGTGGCCCAGATATGGTCCAGTCGACGGCCCCGATCTGATGCAGACCAATCCTTTGAACGATAGCTCCACCAGGAATAAAGCCGCTCGTCATGTGGAATATGCTGGCGGACCAAATCAGCCCATTCGCGCTTGGCCTGAATGGCGTTGAGCTTTTCCGTTTCGATTGGTGTGTGGCTTACCACTTTGAGCAATTGCTTATGTGACCACACATCATTTTCGTGGGGCGCGATGTTAAAGTCGCCAACAATGACATGGCCCGCGTCAAACTCCGGTCCGTTGAACCATTGCTCCATCTCATCGAGAAAATCGAGCTTATGCTTGAATTTTGGATTGGCGACAGGGTCCGGTTCGTCGCCGCCGGCGGGCACATAAAAATTGTGAATGTTCAGGGGGGCGAATCCCGCATCAAGTTTCACGGAGACGTGACGGGCATCTCCCATTTGGCAAAATTCGCGCTTGTCCTGATCAATGATCGGTAGGCGCGAAATTGTCGCTACCCCATGATAGCTTTTTTGTCCGTTCACGGCTTGATATTCATAGCCTGCTTTGGCGAGTGCCTTTGCTGGAAACTGCTCGTCCTGGCATTTGATTTCTTGCAAACACAGAATATCAGGTTGGTGCTTTTGCAAAAACTCTAGCACCATGGGCAGGCGCAATCGCACCGAATTGATGTTCCATGTTGCAATTGAAAGCGCCATTAAAATATCCTCTTTATGATGTTGCCGTGGTCACGAACGCTGTTCGTAACAACGGCATCCCCGCCAGATCGTTCGAATCATGAATGAACATAATGACCGATCAGGGCGGGGGAGCAACCCGGAAATTTCAGGCGAGGTTTCTATTCGTTGCGCGATTTATAGTCGGCAGGGATATAGAAATATGATTTTGGAATGTCGATGTCCGTGGTGACATCGTAAATTGAAAATGTCACTTCATTGCCGTTCGGTTCGGTTAGCGTCCATTGGTTGAGCTCTTTGGTGGCGAGATCAAAAATCATTGTGACCGAGACCAAGCCAATCGGTGTTTCGTCTGATACGGAAATGGCGATCATTTCTTCGGTTTTGGTGACATTGGTAATGTTGGTTTGGAACAGATCGATTTGGTCGGACAAGAACTGACGCAGCGGCACACGGTGTTGCGGGTAGGCGAACTTTGTTTTTTCCTTGCGGTCCAAAACATAGAAACCGCGGCCGACGGAGACAACTTCTTCGCGTGATGGGGGCGCATATTTAAAGCGGATTTTTTCTGGCCGCTTGATATAAAAAATACCTTCGGCGCGATTGCCAGCGCTATCGAGTTGGATAAAGCGGCCAGCCATTTGTTCAACGGCTGAATGGTGCGCGCTAATCTCGTTGATGATGGCCACTTCTTCTTCGCTCAATGGCCGATCAAGGGCATGAGCAGAAAAGATGGCGCCGATGGAAAATACCAAGGCGGCGATGCTAAGCTTGAAAAAACGCATGAAGCTGTCCTTTGTCGCACATTTGCTTTTTGCCAGTATGTTTAAACAATGTGGCGAACACATGAGTAAATGATGATGAAACTATAGCTTTTAAAGGGCCGATTCGTCATCGCCGACCAAGACTTCGCGTTTGCCAGCATGGTTGGCGGGGGAGATGACCCCTTCTTCTTCCATGCGTTCGATCAACGTGGCGGCCCGGTTATAGCCGATGGAGAGGCGGCGTTGAATATAGCTGGTGGATGCTTTGCGATCTGTCAGCACAATGTTGACGGCCTTGTCATAAAGCTCGTCGCCGGAATTGCCCAAATTGGAATTGCCGGGGCCGCTATCGTCTTCGACTTCCTCGGTGACATTTTCCAAATATTCAGGCGCACCTTGAGATTTGAGATGCTGCACCACCGCTTCCACTTCGCCGTCGGCCACAAAGGGACCATGCAATCGACGGGTGCGGCCACCGCCTGCCATATAGAGCATATCGCCCATGCCGAGCAATTGCTCCGCGCCTTGCTCGCCCAGAATAGTACGGCTGTCGATTTTTGACGTAACCTGGAATGAAATCCGGGTGGGGAAGTTGGCTTTGATCGTGCCGGTGATCACGTCCACGGATGGGCGCTGTGTCGCCATGATCAAGTGGATGCCTGCGGCCCGTGCCATTTGTGCCAAGCGCTGGATGGCGCCTTCAATGTCTTTACCGGCGACCATCATCAGGTCAGCCATTTCATCGACAATCACCACGATGAAGGGGAGTGGCTCGAGATCAAACTCTTCGCTCTCAAATATCGCTTCCCCGGTATCGCGATCAAATCCGGTTTGTACTGTGCGGGTGATCACTTCACCCTTCTTTTTTGCTTCAGCGACCCGCTGGTTAAAGCCATCAATATTTCTGACGCCGACCTTTGACATTTTCCGGTAGCGATCTTCCATTTCGCGCACGGCCCATTTAAGGGCTGTCACAGCTTTGGACGGATCGGTGACCACCGGGGTGAGCAAATGGGGAATTCCGTCATAGATCGAGAGCTCGAGCATTTTCGGATCGATCATGATCAACCGGCATTGCTCTGGCGTCCAGCGATAGAGAAGCGACAGGATAAATGTGTTCACGGCCACGGATTTGCCCGAGCCTGTCGTTCCGGCGATGAGCAGGTGCGGCATGCGGGCTAGATCAGCAATGATCGGCTCACCGCCAATCGTTTTGCCTAAACAGAGCGGCAGCTTGCCTTTGACTTTTTCAAAGTCCTGCGATGCCAGCAATTCACGCAAATAAACAGTTTCGCGGGTTTCGTTGGGCAATTCGATGCCGATTGCATTGCGACCAGGCACCACTGCGACCCGCGCCGAGATGGCGCTCATGGAGCGGGCGATATCGTCAGCCAAGCCAATCACGCGTGAAGATTTAATGCCGGGCGCAGGTTCCAATTCATAAAGCGTGACGACTGGGCCGGGGCGCACATTGATGATGTCGCCCTTAACGCCGAAATCTTCCAACACCCCTTCAAGCCGCCGCGCGTTTTCTTCCAGCGTTTCGGGCATATGTTCCTTGGCGGTGCCGGTGTTGGGCACATCGGCCAGATAGGACAATTCTGGCAATTCGAATCCGTCATCCCGCAGCAAAGATGTTTGCGCTTCTTGGGTGACACGACGGCCGGGCGCTGGGCGCGGCGCGGGCGCGGTAACGCGTGGCTTGGCCAGCGGCGCTGCGTTGGCAGGTTGGTGTGCCGCGGCGGGCTGGGCCACATGCGGCTCAATTGGGTCGTCGTCCAGATCTGGATAGTCGATATAATCTTCAGCGAAATCGCTTGGGGCTTGATTGCCCTCAACATGGCTTTGGGCGGTGCGGGCCATGTCTTCCTCGAACCGTGGTTCAATTCGGCGCTGAGGGGCGTGGACTTGTGGTGTGGCGGCGTCTGCGAAAACGGGTTCGATGTTTTCACGTGAATCATTTTGCTGTGCACGTTTTTCCTGTTGTTTTGCGCGTGCTTTTTTCAACGCAATGTTGGCAGAAAAAATCGAGTGGGTGATCGCGCCGAGGGTGATCGCGCCCAGATTGCCCACGGCGGACAAGATGGCCATGGTCACCGATTTGGGCGAATCTGACTTCCCCTTGGATTTTGGCTGATGCATTTCGAATGGATCAATGCTGCGCACCGCCAGCCAAAACGATACGGCCGCCGGGGTGAACAGGATTAAGGCAAAAAGCCAGCCGGCTTGCTGCACGACGAGGTCTCCGGCCACAAATGTTGCAAGCGCAGAAAAGCCCAGACCAATTATGCCGCCCAATCCTGAGGGGAGGGGCCACGTTTCCGGCGCGCTGAAAAACGCCAACATGCCGCAAATCAACATCGAGGCAATAATCCACAATAGGCTGCGCAGCGCCATATGGGTGGGCAATTGGCGTTTGATCATTTTCATGGACCACAGCACGGGCGGGACCATCAGCGCCAAAATGCCAAGGCCGAAAAATTGAAAACCAATATCGGCAATGACTGCGCCGGGAAAGCCGAGCCAATTTGAAACTGGCGAATCGCTGGCAAAGCTCAAGCTGGGATCATTGACCGACCAGGACATGAGCGCCAAAAAGATGATGGCGAGGGCGCACAGTGAAAGAATTCCCATAAGGCGTAAGGGAATTTTCACGGCAATGGCCGCGTCGCGTTTTTCTTTTTTTTCAATGGCAGTTGACGTTGGCATGCGGGTTCAACAGATCTCTTTTGACGCAGTTACTCAAACGATAAAGCTAGAATGCTATAGTTAATTTGAGCCTAATTTTATTCAAAAAAGCGTTGATCGTATGGCACGAAAAAGCCCGGCCAAAATGGCCGGGCCTTGGGACATGGTTTGTTTGTTGTTTAATTAGAATTCAGGGTAGGCTTCCACCCCAACTTCAGCTTTATCCAGTCCCAAAGATTCGTTTTCTTCAGAAACACGGATACCCATTGTGACTTTCAGCGCCATCCAAACCAGCGTAGATGCCACGAGGGTAAAGGCACCGATGGCCAAGATGCCAACCAGCTGCACGCCGAAATTGCCGGAACCGCTTAGTGGGGTAACCATTGTGCCCCAGATACCCGCAAGCAAGTGAACGGGGATAGCACCGACCACGTCGTCGATTTTCAACTTATCGAGCATCGGCACAGCGAATACCACGATCGCGCCACCAACAGCACCGATGAGCAAGGCTAACGGCACGCTTGGTGCCAATGGCTCAGCGGTGATGGACACAAGGCCAGCCAATGCGCCGTTGATCACCATGGTCACGTCGATCTTTTTGTAGATCAACTGCATCAGGATGATTGTGGCGACAGCACCTGCAGCAGCTGCGAGGTTTGTGTTCACGAAGATACGTGAAATGTCGCCGGCGTCAGCAATGGTACCCATGGCCAACTGCGATGCACCGTTAAAGCCGAACCAGCCGAGCCATAGGATGAACATACCCAAGGTTGCTAGCGGGATAGACGAGCCTGGCATTGGCGTGATGTGACCATTTGGTCCGTAGCGTCCTTTACGTGCACCCAGAATAACTGCACCAGCCAAAGCTGCCCAGCCGCCAACGGAGTGGACGAGTGTTGAACCTGCAAAGTCAGCAAAGCCCATGCCAGCCAACCAGCCAGCGCCCCACTGCCAGGAACCGGTAATCGGATAAAGAATGCCAGTCAGAATTGCAGTGAAGATAAAGAACGGCCAGAATTTGATCCGTTCAGCCAATGTACCCGACACAATTGAAGCCGTGGTGGCACAAAAGACCATTTGGAAGAACCAGTCTGAGGCCACTGAATAGCCAGCACTGCCATCGTCAGCGCCAGGGGCTGGGAAATCATAAGGGCCGAAAGAGCCGATAAAGCCGCCATCAACGCCGGTGTACATCAGATTGTAGCCAGTGAGCCAAAACATGATGCCCGCGATGGAGTAAAGGGCGATGTTTTTGAGGCCTTGCATGGAAACGTTTTTGGACCGCACTAAGCCCATTTCCAACATGGCAAAGCCAGCGGCCATCCACATGACCAAAAAACCACCGATCAGGAACAGCAAGGTGTTAAAGATCATGGCATATTCAGGGGTCGGCGCAGCTTCTTGCGCTTGCGCTGCCGTGGGCAACAAGAGGCCCAAAGCGATCAGCGGCGCAGCTTTGAGCGCGCGATTAAAAGACAAGCGAGTCATTTTCTTCTCCAGCATGATTTTTCTTGAGTTAAAGCGCTTCTACGCCGGTTTCGCTGGTGCGAATGCGCATGGCTTCTTCGAGATTGAGGACAAAGATTTTGCCGTCGCCGATGCGCCCGGAGCGGGCGGCAGTGGCAATGGTTTCCACAACATCGCTGCTGGCTTCATCAGAGACAGCAATGTCGAGCTTGAGTTTAGGCATGAAATTTACCGCATATTCGGCGCCGCGATAAATCTCGGTATGGCCTTTTTGCCGTCCATAGCCGCGCACTTCCGCAACGGTCATCCCATGGATGTCTTTATCGCTCAAAGCGGTGCGTACATCTTCAAGACGGGACGGTTTGATTATGGCACTTATCAGTTTCATGATCGGTTCCTCTTCGTTGATTGCCCGGCGGGACAATTCTCGTCATCAAAGGAATCAAGATGCGTGCCAGTTTTTGAATGCAAAGTAAGTGGCTGATTCTACTAGCGAATCAAAAAGTTGTCTGACGATCAATTTACCGTCTGCTTATTTTACATGCACAATAAATGTGCAGAATCGCATGCGTGCCTAAAGATTCATCGGCTGCGACAAGGGGGAACTTGTTTTTCTGTCGGGTTGGGTTCAAAGTGCGGCCAACTCAAATCAATAGGTGCAATATGGCGCGGGCAAAAAACAAAGCACAAAAGCTGGATATCTTGATTGTGGGGGCAGGCCCGGCTGGACTTACCCTGGCGCTGGCGCTTAAGCAGGCCATGCCGGAGTTGCAGGTGGGCCTTAACGATGTGCACAAGATTGAGGTGCCACAAAAGGATGGCCGTGCCTCTGCCTTGGCTTTGGGCGTGACCTCCGTTTTTGAAGCCCTTGGCGTGTGGGCCGATATGTTGCCTGATGCCAGCCCGATTGATGGCATGCATATTACCGACAGTTCCGACAATGATTTGACCCGTCCGCTGTTCTTGCGGTTTGAAGGCGATGTGAAGCCCGGGCAACCCTTCGCCCATATGGTGCCGAACAAAAGCACAATCGGCGCACTGCTCAATCGGCTCGATGAGTTTGATGTTGAGATGATCGCGCCGGATAAGGTCACTTCAATTGTGCCGGGAGATGCATTTTCCACGGTGGAATTTGAAAGTGGCAAGTTGGTTGAAGCCAGTGTGGTTGTTGCCGCGGATGGGGCCCGCTCCATGGTACGCGAGATGATGGGTATTGCCACAACGGGTCATGATTATGGCCAGTCCGGTATCGTGACCACCATTGAGCATGAGCTCGACCACAACAACATTGCGTATGAGCATTTTTTGCCCCATGGGCCTTTTGCCAGCCTGCCGTTGCCCAATAAAAGATCCAGCTTGGTATGGTCCGAAAAATCGAATTTGGTGCCTGAAATTCTGGCGATGCCAGAAGAGAAATTGGCACGGGAAATCGAGCGCAAAATGGGCTCAAGTCTGGGGAAAGTCAAAGTACTCGCCCCGGCACAAGCCTTTCCGCTGCGGCTACAAATTGCCAAGGAATTTGTGGCAGATCGGGTTGCCCTGATTGGAGATGCGGCACATGTGGTGCATCCGATTGCCGGGCAGGGGATGAATCTGGGCTTAAAAGATGTGGCGGCGCTCGCTGAAGTTCTGGTTGAAGCTGTGCGCCACGGCCAGGATTTGGGCTCGGTAGAGGTGCTCGAGCGCTATCAGCGCTTGCGCCGTTTTGATACGGGACTTATGGCCTTGGCCACAGATGCGCTCAATGTGCTGTTTTCTAATGACCAGCCTGTGGTGCGCGTTGCGCGCGATGTAGGGCTGGGGCTTGTGGACCGCGCGCCATTTTTAAAGAATGCCTTTATTGGCCATGCGGCTGCAGCAAATGATGAATTGCGCTTGCTCAAAGGTTTGCCGCTTTAGTGGGATCAGCCTGGGGGCGAGGTACAGCGGACAGGATTGAGATCAAATAGGATTAGCACAACTCGTCCTCTTTGAGGTGGCGGGCGCCATCGAGCACCATGAGGGGAACGCCCTTTTCGATGGGAAAGGCCAGCCGCGCGGCGTGCGACACCAATTCTTTCCCATCTGCTGAAAGTTCCAACCGCGTTTTCGTAAACGGGCAGACCAGCATTTCCAGCATTTTGGGATCGATATTGTGATTTTCCATTATTGCATCGTTTGGGTTGGGTCGCTGCGGGACATTTCAACCTCGGCCAAAGCCATCAACATTTCCGCGCGTTCTTTTAGCGTTGCGGCTTCGAGCAAGGCTTGACGTTCGCGCGGCTGATATGGACTGGCCATCACACAGCTATTGACCAAATCTTCTGTGTCCGTGTCTTTAATTTCAGACCAATCGAGCTCAAATTCCGCAAACTTGGCGTAATTTTTCAAAACCTTTTCGAACCGCTTTCGGTCAAGCTCGCTTAAATCTTCTGGCATTTCCAAGTCGTCGCTAAAGCTTTTATAGTTGACATCGGCCACACGGTAGGGCACATCGCTCAGATCTTCGATCTCTTGCACCAAGTTAAAGCGCGAAATGCCTGTCAGTCCGATCATATACCGATTTTGTGGCAGTTCCTCGAAATGGCTGATGCGCCCCAAGGTGCCCACAGCGGACAGGGCATCCTTATCGTCGAGCGCGGGCTGGATCACACCAATATGCCGATCTGCTTTCAAGGCAGCGTCCACCATGGCCACATAGCGCGGCTCAAAGATGTGCAATGGCAGCACCGCACGCGGGAACAGCAATAACCCCTCTAACGGAAATATCGGTATGGGAGAGGGTAGCGGCATAGATTTTGATCCTAACTGAACAACAGGCCGGACAACATCCGACGGGCTTTGGCGGTGTCTGGGTCCGCAGGGCCCCACGCATCAAACAGTTCGAGCAGTTTGGTGCGCGCACCATCATCATTCCACTCGCGATCCGTTTTGATGATGTGCATGAGCATTTCTGCCGCCTTCAATTTTTCACCTTGTGCATTATAGGCCAATGCAAGGTCGAAACGTAATTGATGGTTTTCCGGATCATTGGCCAGCTCGGCTTCCAGCTTGGCCGTATCGCCCAGATTGGCGGCTTCTTCGTCGAGCTTAAAGGCCGCTTCCAGGCTTTTGTAGGACGCGCTTTGTTGTCCCTCTTCGGAGACTTTGGCCATGGTTTCTCGTGCATTGTCGTCATTGCCCATTTTGTGGTGAATGGTGGCAATGCCGATAATCGCTGCATCATTTTGTGGATCAAACTGCAGGATTTGCGAATAGATTTGTGAGGCGGTGCCAAAATCTTCCGCATCGAGTGCGCCCTGGGCCTGTTCCAACGCCGCTTCGATCTGGGCGGCGGGGTCGTTTGGATTTTGTGGGGCTTGCGAGGTGATCTTATCGATGAAGGCCTTGATTTCACTTTCGGGCACAGCGCCCATAAAGCCATCAATTGGTTGGCCGCCAACAAAGGCGATTACGGCTGGAATGGATTGGATGCCCAATTGGCCGGCGATGGCTTGGTTTTGGTCGATATCAATTTTGACCAGTTTCACCTTACCGCCAGCTTCGGTGACCGCTTTTTCGATCATCGGGCCCAATTGTTTACATGGTCCACACCAAGGCGCCCAAAAATCCACCAATATGGGGGTGGTTTTTGAAGCTTCCATCACGTCTTTTGCAAAATTTGCTGTGTCTGAATCTTTAATCAGATCATTTGGCGTGGCTTGACCATTTTGTGGGGTCAGATTGGCCTGCATTGAGAATTCCATAAAACACCTGATGGGTTGGTCGCGATTGAGATGAATGTGGCGCGGGCGATTCTGAAAAACAAGAGAAAAGCGCTAAATACCGCCCGGGAAGCCGCAAAATTCATCAGCGAAATTTAACGTTAGATCAGCGGATAACATAAAAGTTTCACAGATGCCAATTTTTGACTTGCAATTGCGTTCCTCATTAGGCATATAAGCGCCGAACGTTGATCGCAGGATCATTGTTCCGGAGGCGGGCGTAGCTCAGGGGTAGAGCACAACCTTGCCAAGGTTGGGGTCGTGAGTTCGAATCTCATCGCCCGCTCCAAATATTCGGCAATTACCCCAGCCGAAAAAAATAAAGCGCCACTAGGGCGCTTTTTTTATGTCTTGTTTCATGTGTTGGCGAAGATGTCGTTTTGCTAGTCTTTGGCCTTTGCTGCGTCGAGTGCATCGGCAAGGACATTGCGATCGCCAATATGGTTGGCGAGAATCAGCAATAGCCTTGCATTGAACGCGTCGCTTTCATCTTTGCTCAGCCCTTCATGTGCCGCCAACAGGTCAGCGTAGAAATCGTCTGCATTGGGGATGTTTGGGCTTAGGTTCAGTGTGCTGCTCATTTTGGTCTCCCTCAAACTGATTTGCCGATGGCACGGCGCACAGCGTTCGCAAAGTAATCTTTATCGAACTGTTGATGACGGGCGGCCACATGTTGGTCCGGCCGGATCAAATAGACGGCGCCGCTTTCCATGCCCAAATAGCGGGCAGCCAGCGCGTCGCTTTCCATATCGGCGCTGGATAGGGCCAAATGCTTGATCTTTATGCCATCAACCTCGAAATCATCGGGGGCTTCAGCATCAATGCTCAACAGGGTGAACGCGTCGCCCAGTTGGTTGAGCAAATATCCATCGCCCACCGGGGCATCGGGACAAGGAGAGCCGGGGCGGGTACGTGCAGGACCGTCCAGCATATCCTGAGAGTTAAGTTGGGACTGATCGTAGGTGCAGGGCACTGACAGGCGACCCGAATTCACCAGCGGACGGGCAAATTCATAATGCTCGGACAAATCCAGCACCGCATCGCGCAGCAAGCGTGACATTTCAGATTTCGGGGTGATGAAATCGGTAGAGCGGGATGAATTCAGAATATTCTCATCCGCGCCATAAATCCGCTCATCATCATAGCTGTCCAAGAGGCTTTCCGGCGCCTTGCCTTCCATCACCAGTTTCAACTTCCAGCACAGATTATCAGTATCTTGCAGGCCTGAATTGGCCCCGCGGGCGCCGAAGGGCGAGACCTGATGGGCCGAATCGCCGGCAAACAGCACGCGGCCGTGGCGGAACTTTTCCATGCGGCGACATTGGAAGGTGTAGATTGAGACCCATTCCAATTCAAATTGCACATCATCGCCCAACATAGCTTTCAGGCGCGGGATGACATTTTCCGGCTTCTTTTCTTCTTCTTTGTTGATGTCCCACCCCAATTGCAGATCAATGCGCCACACACCATCTGGTTGTTTGTGCAGCAGTGCAGATTGGCCTTTATTGAATGGGGGATCGAACCAGAACCAGCGTTCAGTTGGAAAATCGGCATCCATGATCACGTCGGCGATCAGGAAATTGTCCTCAAAGACGCGACCCACAAAATCGAGCCCCAACATTTGTCGGGCTGGAGAGGCAGCGCCATCGCAAGCGATCACCCAATCGGCTTGCAGCTGGTAAGGGCCGTCAGGTGTGCCAATGGTGAGGTCCACATGGTCGGCATGAGGTGTCATTTCGATCACCTTATTGCCGCCGCGAATTTCGATGGGTGCGCCCTGCTGCTCAAGTTCACGGGCGCGATTGACCAAATATTCTTCGAAATAATATTGCTGCAGATTGATAAAGGCTGGGTACTTATGGCCCTTCTCGGGGAGCAGGTTAAAATCATAGACTTGGCGCTCGTCAAAGAACACTTTGCCCAAATTCCATACCACACCTTTATCCACCATCGGATCGCCGCAGCCCAAGCGGTCGAGAATTTCTAAGGGGCGTTTGGCAAAGCAAATGGCGCGGGAACCAAAGCTGACCTTATCATTGTCATCAACGATGACGGCTTCAATGCCCTGTTGCGCCAAATCGATGGCGGCCGCCAGCCCAATAGGGCCAGCGCCAATGATCACCACTTTGCGCCGCACGGGTGGTTGCGCAGACTGATCAGCATGCCGCACATAAGGATAGAGCGGCGTTTCAAAAATCTTGGTCATTTGGTCTCCCCCCAAATTTGTGGCTTAGCCTTGCAAAGCTTCCCACATTTCCATGTCGCGTTCGGCGGTCCAGATGCGTGGTGTGTCGAGGCCGCGGGCTTCGTCATAGGCGCGGGCCACGTTGAACGGCAGGCAATGCTCATAAATGGCATAGTCCGCAAATTTTGGATCGCACTCGGCGCGCACTGCATCCCATGCTTCTTTTAGGCTGCCGCCACGAGCCGCAATTTTTTGCACCGGCTTATAGGTTGAAGCGACAAAATCACGAGTGTTTTCAATGGCGGCATTGACCATTTTTTCGCCCACCAATGCATCACCACGGCCTGGGGCAATGGCGTCGACATTATAGGCTTTGATCGCATCAAGCGTTGGCCCCCAATCGGCAAAATGGCCGTCGCCGCAATAGCAAGCGGAGTGATATTCCACGATGTCACCGGTAAACATAACATTTTGGTCCGGCACATAAATTACCGCGTCACCTGCCGTGTGGGCGCGGCCCAAATGCATGATCTCAACTTTGCGATTGCCGAGATAAACGGTCATTTTGTCGTTAAAGGTGGTTGTGGGCCAAGTGAGGCCGGGAATGCTTTCGTGGCCTTCAAATAGACGTGGGAAGCGTTGGAACTCGCTGTCCCAATCCTCTTGACCCCGCTCAACCACCATGGAGCGGGCTTTGTCCGACATGATGATTTGTTGCGCACCATAGGCCGAGGCGCCGAGCACACGTACGGCGTGATAGTGGGTGAGCACCACATGCGAGATGGGCTTATCGGTAACTGTGCGCACGCACTCAATCACTTTATTGGCCAAGCGCGGCGTTGCCTGCGCTTCGATGATCATGACTGACTCATCGCCAATGATCACACCGGAGTTTGGGTCGCCTTCTGCGGTGAAGGCATAAAGACCGTCGCCTACTTCGGTAAAGGAGATTTTCTTTTCAGTTGTGTCCCCTTGGGAAGCGAATGCTTTGGCCATTATATACTCCTTTGAACTGGCTGGTTGCGACGTGCCTGACGCACGTTTGTGCATCCATAAATAGCATGCAGGGATGGTATGAGAAACCATATGCTTATCGCGTTAAGCGTTAATAGTTGTTTTTGTAACTAACAAGGTGCCTTGCCGTCAATGCCGTACGCTCAAGGGCAAAATTTCTTATTGGCGGCGGCGGGCCGAACCTTGACGCATTTGTGAATCGCGTGGCTGCTCTAGTCGAGGCGAGATTTTCGCGGGGCGAGCAATATATTGGTTTCGGTGAGGCTAACGCCTTCGATCAGGCGGATGCGGCGGAGCACGTCGTCGAACTCAATCAGATCTTCGGTTTCCAGTTGGGCAATGATGTCCCATTTGCCGTTTGTCGTGTGCAAGGTGCGCACTTGCGGCAGTCCGAGCATGGTTTTGATCACGGCTTCAGCGGACCGGCCTTCAATTTCAACCAAGGTGATGGCGTGAATGCTTTTGTCATCGCGCGGCGAGCCGGTGATGATGGTGAAGCCTTTGATGACGCCATTTTTCGTTAAGCGATCTATGCGCGCCTTGATGGTGGCGCGGGACACATTGAGTGTCTGGGCCAAACTGGCCACGGGGGTGCGGGCGTCATGGCGCAAAAGGGCAATTAGGCGGGTGTCGAGCTCATCCATTGAACAAAATGCACATTAATTGGTTTCGATTTGCGAAAGCCTATCGCAATTTTGCACATATATCTATCTTTTCGTTGATCATCGGCGGCGGCATACTGCGCAAAACGCCGAAAAATGGCGAGAGCTAGGGTAAAATTTTAGGATCATAGTATGGCAAAACGCTCAATTGCATTGATTGGGGCGCCAGTTGACGGTGGCGCGGGCATGTCTGGCTGCATTATGGGGCCAGCGGCCCTACGGGTCGCCAATATTGGTGGCGCGCTTAGTGATCTGGGCTTTGCTGTCGAAGATTGGGGCGATGTGACGCCCGAACAGGTTAGTTTGAGCCTTGGTGGCCAAACTCACCATGAAAATGAAGTGGCTGGGTTTGCCCGGGCGCTTTATAAAAATGGCGTTGATGCCTTTTCCAAAGGCATGTTGCCGATATTCCTTGGCGGGGATCATTCCTTGTCTATGGGGACGGTGACCGCAGCGGCGCGCCATGCGGCGGCAATGGGCAAGACATTGCATGTCTTGTGGCTCGATGCGCACCCTGATTTCAACCGTCCGGATACCTCGCATTCGGGTAATATGCACGGCATGTCAGCGGCCTTCTTTTGTGGTGAGCCTGGATTTGACGGCATTTTAGAGCAACCGATTGATCCGGTGGATCCGCGACATTTTCATGTGTTTGGTGTGCGTTCTATTGACCAAAAAGAAGGTGAATTGCTGCGCGAACGCGGTGTCGACGTGATGGATATGCGTCATATCGACGAGAGGGGGGTCGCCAGCCTGATCCGGTCAGTGCTTGAAGCGGTGAAGCGCGATGATGCGATGTTGCATGTAAGTTTGGATGTGGACTTCCTCGATCCGGCCTGTGCACCGGGCGTCGGCACCACCGTGCCGGGCGGCGCGACCTATCGCGAAGCCCATTTGGCCATGGAGATGATTTGCGACAGCGGTTTGATGACTTCACTCGATCTCGTGGAGCTCAACCCTTATCTGGATGAGCGCGGAAAAAGCACACGCATGTTGGTCAATTTGACCGAGAGCGGCTTTGGGCGTCGTGTCTTCGATCGGCCCACCACGGCTTATTAGAATTGTTGCACCGGTAAAGTCATTTAAACCGGTACGTGGGGTGCCGCCTAAATGTCTTTCACCGTCTCCATCGCCACAAAGGTGGAGGTTTGTGCAACATGGGGGAGGGCTGAAATGACCTCCCCCAATATCCGCCTATAGGCTGAAATGTCCTTGGTACGCACTTTCAATAAATAATCGAAGCTGGCCGCAATCATGTGGCATTGTTCAATTTCCGGCGTCGCTCGCACGGCATCATTAAAACTATCAAGCGCTTTGGCGCGGGTGTCCGAAAGGGTTACCTGCACAAAGGCGATATGGCCGTTGCCCAATTTTTCATGATTGACCCTTGTGTGATAGCCTAAAATAATGCGGTCTCGCTCTAGCTTTTTGACGCGCATTTGCGTTGGCGTTTTTGACAGGCCGATTTTGTCGGCCAAATTGGCCATGGACATACGGGCATTTTTGGCCAGCGCGTTGATGATTTTATGATCGATGGAGTCCATTTGATCTGCCTTGGCGAGATATGCATGCTAAAAGTAGCTCTTTCTATCATGTTTATAGTTTTTTGTACTGAATAATTTATCTCTATAGATCAATGATCTTTTACGTATCGGATAGACTGGGCAAAACAAGCAAGGTTCTGGGAGGTCACATGTTGGACCAAATTCGTGAGACGATGCGGGCAAATCATATGCCCAATGAGGCCGAGGCGGTAAAACGCCTTGTGGACATGGCGGCGCTGAGCGCAGCTGACCGGGAAAAAATCAGCGATGAAGCCGCGCGACTGGTGCAGCAATTGCGCGATGAAGCGCAACAGGGGCTGATGGAGACATTTTTGGCCGAGTATGGCCTGTCTACCGATGAAGGCATTGCCCTGATGTGTTTGGCTGAAGCCATGTTGCGGGTGCCTGATGGCCCAACCATTGATGATTTGATCAAAGATAAGATCGTTGACGAAGATTGGTCAAAGCATTTGGGGGCCGCCGAAAGCCTGTTGGTTGAGGCCTCGACGCTGGGGCTGGTAGTCACCAAAACATTGTTGAATGACAAGCGCGCACCAAGTGTGCTCAAGCCATTGAGTTTGCTGGGGCGGCGGATGTCTGAGCCGGTGATCCGCACAGCGGTGGGCCAGGCAATGCGTATTATGGGCTCGCAATTTGTGTTGGGCCGCACGATTGAAGAGGCCCTTTCAAACGGCGCCAAACCCATGGCCAAGGGATATACATATTCCTTCGATATGCTTGGGGAAGCTGCGCGCACCGAAAAAGATGCGCAGCGCTATCACGCCGCCTATATGGATGCGATCCAACGTTTGGTGAAAGATGCGGTGCACGGCGATGTGCGGAAAAATCCAGGTATTTCCATCAAACTATCGGCGCTTCATCCGCGTTATGAATTTGGCAAACGCGAGACCATGGTGGATGAAATGGTCGCACGGGTGCTTGAATTGGTGAAACCAGCGGCCAACGCGCAAATGGGCTTGAACATTGACGCGGAGGAGGCTGATCGCCTCGATCTGTCGTTGGAGATCATTGAAAAAGTGTTGGCCGATCCGGCGCTGGAAGGCTGGGAAGGCTTTGGCGTTGTGGTGCAGGCCTATGGGCCGCGCGCCTCTTATGCCATTGATTGGCTTTATGCGCTGGCAGAAAAGCTGGACCGTAAGATTATGGTGCGGCTTGTGAAAGGCGCCTATTGGGATACAGAAATCAAGCGTGCGCAGGTTATGGGCCTTGAGGGTTATCCGGTGTTTACCCGTAAGGTGAACACGGACGTGTCTTATTTGGCCTGCGCCCGCAAATTGTTGGATATGCGCGACCGAATTTATCCGCAGTTCGCCACGCACAATGCCCATAGCGCCTCGGCCGTGTTGCACATGGCTGGGAATGATCGCGAGGGTTTTGAGTTCCAGCGGTTGCATGGCATGGGCGAAGGCTTGCACGAATCATTGCGCAGCCAAAATGATACCCGCTGCCGGATTTATGCGCCGGTGGGCGCCCACCGTGATCTGCTGGCCTATTTGGTGCGGCGGTTGCTGGAAAATGGGGCCAACTCCAGCTTTGTGAATCAGGTTTATGATAAAAAGATTCCGCCCAGCATGATTGTTTCGGACCCCATTTCTGAAGTGCAGGAATTGGACCAAATCGCCAATGACAAAATCCCCATGCCGAAGGATTTGTTTGGTGAGAAGCGATTGAACGCCAAGGGCTGGGACATTACCGATCCGCTTGAATATGCCGAGTTGGATGCGGCGCGTTCGAAATTTGCCCATCCACATCAATGGAAGTTTGCGCTGGATGAAGCGCTGGGCGCGAAGGGCAAGGTTCAAAAGCTGATCAACCCTGCTGTGCCGGATGATCAAGTGGGCGAAATTGCCAACGCAACACCTTCAGTGGTTGAAAAGGCCATCAAGCTGGCGACGAAAGGGCAAAAAGCCTGGGGCAGCAAAGCCCCGGCCGACCGTGCTGCCGCATTGCGCAAAGCAGCGGATCTTTATGAAGCGCATGCCGCTGAATTGTTCGCCCTGGCATCGCGTGAAGCTGGTAAAAGCCTGTTGGACGGTGTTGCCGAAGTGCGCGAAGCCGTCGACTTTTTGCGGTTTTATGCCAATGAGGCCGAGCGCTTGGGCGAGCAGGATGAAGCACGGGGCGTGATCGCCTGTATTTCACCCTGGAACTTCCCGTTGGCCATCTTTACGGGTCAAGTTGCCGCTGCATTGGTGGCGGGCAATGGCGTGGTGGCCAAGCCGGCGGAGCAAAGCCCCTTGATGGGTGCGCGCGCCGTTGAGCTGTTGCACGAAGCTGGCGTGCCGAAGGATGCCCTGATTTTGGTGCCCGGGGCAGGCGATATTGGTGCCGCATTGACCTCGCAACCCGATCTGGGCGGCGTGTGCTTTACCGGGTCGACCGAAGTGGCCAAGCTAATTGATAAGCAATTGGCCAAAACCTCAGACAGCGACGCGATGGTGATTGCGGAAACCGGCGGGTTGAACGCTATGATCGTTGATAGCACGGCGCTGCCGGAGCAAGCCATTCGCGATATTCTGGCGTCGTCTTTCCAAAGTGCGGGTCAGCGCTGTTCGGCGTTGCGCATGCTCTATGTGCAAGAAGATGTAGCTGACCATGTGCTCGAAATGCTCTATGGCGGGTTGGAGGCCATGCAGGTTGGCGAGCCTTGGGACATCAGCACAGATATTGGTCCGGTGATTGATGCGGAGGCGCAAAAAGAGATTTCGGATTATTGCGCAAAGCTGACCAGTGAAGGCCGCTTATTGAAGAAGATCAAAGCCCCAAAGGACGGTCATTTCGTGGAGCCGCACATCTTTAAGGTGAGCGGCATTGAAGAACTGGAACGCGAAATCTTCGGTCCGGTGCTGCATGTGGCGACCTTTAAGGCAAAGAACATCAATAAGGTTGTTGACGCGGTGAACGCGAAAGGATTTGGCCTGACCTTTGGTTTGCATACCCGCATGGACACGCGGGTTGAAGAAATTGGCAAGCGGATCAAGGTCGGCAATTTCTACGTCAACCGAAACCAGATCGGGGCGATTGTCGGTTCGCAACCATTTGGTGGCGAAGGCCTTTCGGGCACGGGACCAAAGGCTGGCGGCGCAAACTATTTGCCACGCTTCCGTGTTGCCAAACATGATCATAAGGTTGAACAAACCGGGCAGATCGGCGCGATCGATATTGCAACGGCTTTTGAGGAGATTTCCTCAATTGAGTGGGTTGATCGTGATGATCGAGCCGAAATTTTGGGGGCGGCAGAGCCGCAAATGGCGAAAGAGCTGCCCGGCCCGACCGGTGAGTTTAACCGGATCAGCTATTCCCCACGCGGCCGCATCTTGGCTGTAGGTGGCGGCAATGATTTGATTGAGCTGTCGCAGGCCGCTTTGTTGTGGGGCAACAGGTTAGTGGTTGTTGGCACGTCATTGCCATCCGAGTTGGCCCGACTGAAAGCCGCAGGCGCACCGATCAGTTTAATTGAAGGTGCTGTTGATCCTGAAAAGCTGGATGGCTTGGCTATTGATGGCATCGCGCTTGCGGGGCAGGGTGAAGGCATCGCTCAGCTGCGCCGGGCCGTTGCCCAGTTGGATGGCCCGATCATCTCCTTCGTCACCAGCCCGAATGATATTGCCGGATTTGTTCATGAGCGGGCGGTGTGTATTGATACCACTGCCGCGGGCGGCAATGCGTCACTGTTGGCGCAAACGAGCTAAGGCTGACGTTAACTGAGAATTGAAAAGGCGGCCTTCGGGTCGCCTTTTTTGCGCCTCTGGTGGGTGTTGCGTAGGCTTCCGCATCGGCGTCGCCGTTGTTGCACTGGACACGACGTGCCCGTTGCTGGCGCCCTTGTTTTTTACGCGCCGCCGTCGTTCGCTATGCTCACTATCCCGGCACCCCCGCCGATGGTTGCCCCTTACAAATGCTGTGCAAGTGAGGGAAAAGAGTGGACGAGCATAGCGAGGACCCCGAAACCTTTAGGTTTCGCGACATCGCAGGCCGATGCGCAGCATCGAATAGCCGTGAGACAAGGCAACCGCGTAGGCACCCAAAGTTGCCGTTCTTCCCCCTAAAACAAAAAACCCGGCGCAAAGGCCGGGTTTTTCAAAAGGAGAGAGAAAGAAATCAATCTATTCAGATTTGGCTTCTTCTTCTGCAGCGCTTGCTTCGGCTTCGGCCTTAGCAGCAGCTTCTTGTGCTTCTTTTGCAGCAACTTTATCTGCTTCGCGTTGGGCGCGGGCATCAGCGGCAGCTTGACGCTCACCATCTTGAATGCGCTTTGTGCGGGCATTTGTTGCTTCGAAAATACGTGCAGATTTACCGCGACGCTCACGCAAATAGTAAAGCTTCGCGCGACGGACTTTACCGCGACGCAGCACTTCGATGCTATCAACGATCGGTGAATAGATTGGGAATACACGCTCAACGCCTTCGCCGTAAGAAATCTTACGAACGGTGAAGCTCTCATGAAGGCCTGAACCTGAACGGGCAATCACAACGCCTTCATAGGCCTGCAAACGTTCTTTGTCGCCTTCACGTACGCGTACCCATACTTTTACGGTATCGCCGTGAGAAAAATCTGGAATTGCGCGCTTTGCTTCAAGCTCTTCGCGCTGCTCTTTTTCGAGCTGCTGAATAATGTTCATTTTTTCGTCCGATTGTTTTCATGCCAGTCAGAGCGTCCCGCAATTCTCATTGCCCGAGGGCCGGAAAAAGGGACGAATACACCGGTCTTGGTGTTTAAAGACAAAATTAGTCTGGCGGGCTATAGCGCAAAAAACGGACAGAGTCTATGGGTTTTCTGGCGAAAAGCGCCAAAAAGCGGGGCTTTAGGTCTTTTTATATTTGTCCCATAAATCCGGGCGGTTTTGTTTGGTCAATTGCTCAGATTGTTCTTGTCGCCATTTGTTGACCTTTTTGTGGTCGCCGGAGGTGACGATTTCGGGGATCGGTTCGCCTTCAAATTCTGCGGGGCGGGTATATTGCGGATATTCCAGCAGGCCGTTTTCGAAACTTTCGTCGGCTTCGCTTTCGGCAGATCCCATCACGCCGGGGAGCAAGCGCACGGTGGCTTCCAGCATGGTCATGGCCGCCACTTCGCCACCGCACAGCACGAAATCGCCCACTGAAACTTCGGTGAGATTGCGCTTGTCGATCACCCGTTGGTCGACGCCTTCAAAGCGACCGCATATGATCACCACGCCGGGGCCAGCGGCCCAATCGCGGGCCATTTGTTGATCAAAGGGTTTGCCCCGAGCGCTCATCAGAATGCGTGGGCGCGGATCGTTTTCCGGGGAGATATGGTCAATGGCTTTGGCCAGAATATCGGGCTTGAGCACCAGACCAGGGCCACCACCAGCGGGGGTGTCGTCCACCTTTTTGTGCTTGTCGGTGGCAAAGTCGCGCAACTGCGTGGCTTTTAGGGACCATGTGCCTTTTTCGGCGGCGCGGCCAAGAATTGATGCGCCCAAGGGGCCGGGGAAAAGGTCAGGAAATAGCGTGATGATGTCGGCTTTAAACGCCATCACTCAAACGCCTCATCATCGTCCACGATCACTTCGACAGCAGGTACAATGATCAAATAGCCTTCGGCCAAATTGATGGTGGGCACGCTTTGCTTGGTGAAGGGATAAAGATCGGTTGGGCCTTTGGCGGGGCGGATTTCCAGCACGTCGCCAGCGCCATAATTTTGCACCGCAGCAACCAAGCCAAGTTCTTCGCCATCCGGTGTGCGGGCCTTTAGCCCGATCAAATCTGTATAATAAAACTCATCTTCATCTTCGGTTTGCGGCAGGCTTTCGCGCGGCACATAGAGTTTGGTGCCGTTCAGCGCTTCAGCATCGTTGCGGCTTTTGGATTCTTCAAGCACCGCGACAAGCATGTTTTTTTGCAAACGCGCTTTTTTGATGGTGATGGTTTGGTTTGCCCTGTTGGTCAACAGCGGCGAATAGGCGGCCAGATCAAGTGGATTTTCAGTAAAACTCTTGATCCGCACTTCGCCTTTGATGCCGTGGGCAGCACCGATCTGACCCATAAGAACCAGATTATCGTTTTTTGTACTGCCCATGGCGTATTCCTTATGCAGTCAATTTCTGAAAAGGTTCAGAAGACTTACTCTGCAGCGTTTTCTTCTGCTGGTGCTTCGGCTTCAGCTTCAGCAGCAGCCTTCGCATCTTCTTCAGCTTGACGCTTTTCTTCCAAACGCTCTTGCGCTTTTTTACCTGGAAGGGCTTTTTTCGGGTTGTTGCGCGCTTCGCGCTTCAACAAGCCTTCTGCGTCCAAGAAGCGGTGCACACGGTCTGTTGGCTGGGCGCCAACGCTCAACCAATGCTCAACGCGCTCTTTGTCCAGCTTGATGCGGTCTTCTGAATCTTTTGGCAACATAGGGTTGTATGAGCCGATACGCTCAATAAAGCGGCCGTCGCGCGGTGCGCGAACGTCAGCAACAACAACATGATAATAAGGGCGCTTTTTAGAACCGCCGCGTGACAAACGAATTTTAATGGCCATTGAACTTCTCCTAATTTGGCTTTTAACCGCTTTCGGGCGGTAATTTCGTTAGTTGACTGTTTTGTTTGGATTTGGATGGCGGTAAACCCGCACATCTTCATCCTTGAACTCGATATTCTTTTCGTGAAAAGCGCCGACCCGTTCGGCCACTTTTTGCGACGGCACATTGGCCGGCGCGATCAGGCTGATTGCCGTGTCCCACTTCAGCGTGTTGAAGGTGTGGTCCAGCAATTTGGTCACCGCTTCAGTGGCATAGCCTTTGCCTGCGGCATTTTTCATCAGGCTCCAGCCCATTTCCGGCTCAGGCCAGCCTTCAGGATACCAATTGCCAGCAAGACCGACGAAATCACCGCTTTGCTTTTCTTCTAATGCGAACATACCAAAGCCGTGATATTCCCAATGTCCGAACTGCACCATAAATGACCGCCAAGCATCGTTGCGATTCAGCGGTCCGCCGATGAACTTTGACCACTCTCCATCGCCCATCAGTTCAGCCACCGCCTCAAAGTCAGCCGGCTCAAAGCCGCGCAAAATCAGACGTTCTGTTTCCAGGCGAGGGGCGGTGACCACTATTTCTTGCCCCCTTTGGGTCCAAGACCGGGCAGGCCGGGGAAGCGCGGTGCCGCGCCGCCTTTGAGCAGATCATCAACGCTTTTGGGCAATTCCTTTTTGCCGCCTGTCTGGTCCTGCAATTGCTGCAAATCCGGCATATCGCCGCCTGCGCCCATTTGCTTTTCCATCTCGGCGAGCATTTTGGGGTCCAGCTTTGAGGGGTCGATATTGGGCATGCCGCCCATACCGCCGGGCATCATGCCTCCAAGCATACCGGCCAAACCGCCTTTGCCTTTGGACATTTTTTTCATCATGTCGGCCATTTGGCGGTGCATTTTGATCAGCTTATTGATGTCTTGTACTGAGGTGCCAGAGCCGGCGGCAATGCGCTTGCGGCGCGAGGCATTCAATAAGGCAGGTGTGGCGCGTTCTTTTTTGGTCATGGACTGGATGATGGCCACTTGGCGGTCGAAAACTTTTTCGTCAAAGTTTGCGCCATCAAGCTGCTTTTTCATTTTGCCCATGCCAGGCATCATGCCCATCAGGCCGCCTATGCCGCCCATTTTTTTCATCTGAAGCAGTTGGTTTTTCAAATCATCGAGATCGAAAACCCCCTTCTTCATTTTCTTGGCCATTTTGGCCGCATCTTCTTGCGACACGGTGTCGGCGGCTTTTTCCACCAGCGACACAATATCGCCCATGCCCAAAATCCGGTCAGCGACGCGGGATGGGTAGAAATCCTCTAGATCTTCAAGTTTTTCGCCTGTGCCGAGAAACTTGATCGGCTTGCCGGTCACCGCACGCATGGAGAGGGCGGCACCGCCGCGGCCATCACCATCAATACGGGTCAGCATAATGCCGGTTACGCTCACACGTTCATCAAATGAACGGGCGAGGTTTACCGCGTCTTGACCTGTCAGCGCGTCAGCAACGAGCAAAATTTCGTGTGGGTTGGTGGCCGCTTTAATTTCGGCGGTTTCCGCCATCAAGTCTTCATCAATGTGGGTGCGGCCCGCTGTATCGAGAAACAGCACATCATAGCCGCCCAGTTTGGCTTCCTTTTGTGCCCGCTTGGCGATCTCAACCGGGTTTTGGCCCTGAACGATCTCCAGCGTATCCACGTCGATCTGCTCGCCCAACACCCGCAATTGTTCCATCGCGGCGGGGCGGCGTGTATCGAGAGAGGCCAACAAAACCTTTTTGTTTTGCTTTTCCTTGAGGCGCTTGGCGATCTTACCTGTGGCTGTGGTTTTACCCGCACCTTGCAAACCGACCATCATAATGGCGACGGGAGCCGGGGCGTTTAGATCAAGCGGCACCGCCTCATTGCCCAACACGGCGACCAATTCGTCATTGACGATTTTGACCACTTGCTGGCCCGGGGTGACCGATTTGGTGACTTCGGCGCCGACAGCCCGGTCGCGCACTTGTTCAACAAAGCCGCGCACCACTTCCAAAGACACGTCAGCTTCAATCAGGGCCCGGCGCACTTCGCGCAGGGCTGCATTCACGTCGCTTTCAGACAGATTGCCGCGCCGTGTCAGCCCATCAAAAATGCCGCTTAACCGATCGCCCAGACTTTGAAACATGGTCACCTCTTTATATGTCGCTTGTGCTTGATCTTCCCAAAGTGGGTCTTTCGCTGTGCAAAATCAAATTTTGCAAACAAAAATAGCATCCACGGGCGCAACGCGCTGATGGATGTTGACCCCCAAAATCGTTTAATTCGCTTTGGGTAGTGACTCGAGCACAACTCGACACGGTAAATATCGGGTGTTGCTTTACGGCAAGCTGACAAAAGAGTCAATCTCTGCGCGCTGCTAAGGGTAGTAATTTAACCCAATCTGCGCCATATAGGGCGGTGAATTGATGCAAATCCTGATCAAGGGTTGGGTAAAACCGATGACTGATGCAGTCCAATATTTGAAAATGAATGGTTTGGGGAATGATTTTGTGGTGCTGGATGCACGGCAGAAACCGCTCAAGCTGTCTCATGATCAAGTGCGCTGGATTGCCGATCGGGAGCAGGGCATTGGCTGTGATCAGCTGATCGTTTTGGAATATAGTCCGCTTGATGGCGTGGATGTGTTTATGCGCATCTATAATGCTGAGGGCGGCGAGGTGGATGCCTGTGGCAACGCCACGCGCTGCGTTGGCTATTTGGTGGCGGAAGAGCTGGGCAAAAAAGCGGTGACCATCCACACTAATGCTGGCCTTTTAAATGCTGAGCTGAACGGCGATGTGGTGAGTGTCGATATGGGCACGCCGCGTCTAGAGTGGGATCAGATCCCGCTGGCCGAAGAATTTGAAGACACGACTAGGATTGAATTGCAGATCGGGCCGATTGATGCGCCTGTATTGCACACGCCGAGCGTGGTGAATGTGGGCAATCCGCATGCGATTTTCTGGGTGAAAGACCTGGATGCGCATGATTTGGAACGGTTCGGGCCGATGCTTGAACATCACCCTATGTTTCCAGAACGGGCCAATATCTCATTGGCGCAGGTGCTTGATCGGGATCACATCAAAATCCGTGTTTGGGAGCGCGGGGCCGGGTTGACCCAAGCCTGTGGCACGGCAGCGTGTGCTGTGGCTGTGGCGGCGGTGCGCAAGGATTTGACTGACCGCGAAGTGACGATCAGTCTGCCCGGTGGTGATTTACAACTGGAATGGCGCGCGAGCGACCATCATATTATCATGACAGGCCCGTATGAATTGGACGGGGAGGGGACATTACCGGCCGAACTTTTTGAGGAAAGTGCTGCATGAGTATTGAAACCCTCACCTTCGGGTGTCGGCTCAACGCTTTTGAATCTGAAGTGATGAAAGATCATGCCGGATCGGCGGGGCTCGACAATATTCTCATCGTCAATAGCTGTGCGGTGACGCAGGAAGCTGTGCGCCAGACCCGTCAGGCCATTCGCAAGGCGCGGCGGGAAAATCCGGACGTCAAAATTGTGGTGACCGGCTGCGCGGCGCAAACCGATGCGGAAAGCTTTGCCGAAATGGGCGAAGTGGACCTTGTGGTCGGCAATGGCGAGAAAATGAAGCGCGAGACCTATGAGGGTCTTAAGTTCGGCATAGGCGGCAATTCGAAAATCCTTGTCGATGACATTATGAGCGTCAAGGAAACCGCAGGCCATTTGATCGAGGGTATGGACGGGCGCGCCCGCGCCTTTGTGCAGGTGCAAAATGGTTGTGACCATCGCTGCACCTTCTGCATCATTCCTTATGGCCGGGGGCCTTCGCGCTCGGTGCCCATGGGCGTGGTGGTCGATCAGATCAAAAAGCTGGCCGACAATGGCATTGGCGAAGTGGTGCTGACCGGGGTGGACATCACTTCTTATGGCCCGGATTTGCCAGGCAATCCCAGCCTTGGCGCGTTGACCCAAGCGATTTTGAAACATGTGCCGCAATTGCCGCGCCTGCGCATTTCGTCCATCGATTCCATTGAAGCGGATGGGGCGTTGATGGAGGCGATCAAGTCTGAACATCGCTTGATGCCGCATCTGCATTTGTCGCTTCAGTCGGGCGACAATATGATTTTGAAGCGCATGAAGCGGCGGCATTTGCGGGAGGATACGATCCAATTTGTAAATGACGCAAAAGCGATGCGCCCGGATATGGTGTTTGGCGCCGACATTATCGCCGGGTTCCCCACGGAAACCGATGAGATGTTCGCCAATTCCATGGCGATCGTAAAAGAATGTGATCTGACTTATTTGCATGTGTTCCCCTATTCGCCACGTCCGGGCACCCCGGCGGCGAAAATGCCGCAAGTGGAAAAAAAAGTGGCCAAGGACCGGGCGGCGAAATTGCGGGCCTTGGGCGAGCAGCAGTTCGACGCGTTCTGCGCCAGCCAGATTGGGGACACCAAATCCGTGTTGATCGAGCGCGATAATGTGGGGCGCACCGAACAATTTGTGCCGATCAAAGTTGAAGGCGCACCCGGCGAGATTTTGGATGTAAAAGTGACTGGCCAGGATCAGCATGGGCTGATCGGCGAAAAGCAACTGGCAGTGGCGTAAGAGGGCTTTATGGCGGAGAAGAAATCAGGCGGGGGTGCCGGGGACGGCTCCAAAGGAGCCGACGGCGGCAAAAAAAGAGGCTTTTGGTCGCGACTGTTGGGGGGCAAGGATGAGCCGCAACCCAAAGAGACGCCGAAAGACCAAAGTGAAGATCAGACTTCTGCCGATGTGACGCCAGAAGAAGCTGCGGCGCTTGAAAAAGAACAGCCTTGGCAAGAGCCGAAAGACAGTATTGATGAGTCCATCGACAAGGCGCTGGATCAGATTGAAGAAGATCTGAAGGAAGCACCGGACGCCGAGCCGCCCACACCTGCGCCAGAAGAGGCTGCGGCTAAAGCGGTTGAAACGGTGGAAGAAGAGCTGCAAGAGATTTCCGAGCTGGAACAGGCTGCGCAAGCTGCCTCTGAGCCTGAGCCTGAGCCTGAGCCTGAGCCTGAGCCTGAGCCTGAGCCTGAGCCTGAGCCTGAAAGTGAAAGCGTTGTCACGACGGACGGTGGCGACGATACATCCGGCGGGGGTGCCGGGGACGGGAGCGTAGCGACCGGTGGCGGCAACAAAGAAGACTCCGGCGAGAAAAAAGGCTGGTTCGCTCGGTTGCGCGATGGGCTGAAACGCTCATCCGATCAGCTTACGGACAATATTTCGTCCATCTTCACCAAGCGCAAGCTGGATGATGAAGCGCTGGAAGAGTTGGAAGATACGCTGATCCAGGCGGATTTGGGTGTGGAAACTGCAATCCAGATCACCGAAAAACTGGCCAAAGATCGCTTTGATAAAGAAATCAGCGTCGAGGAAATTCGCTCCGTCTTGCGCGATGAGGTTAGTAAGGTTTTGGCACCGGTGGCGGTGCCGTTCGAGCTGGGCACTGCGCACAAACCACATATTTTGTTGATGGTGGGTGTGAACGGGTCCGGCAAGACCACCACCATTGGCAAATTGGCGGCAAAATATAGCCGTGAAGGCAAAAAGGTGATGTTGGCGGCGGGCGACACGTTCCGCGCGGCAGCGGTTGAACAGCTTACGGTTTGGGGCGAACGCTCCAATGTGCCGGTGATTACGCGACCAACAGGGGCCGATGCATCTGGTCTGGCTTATGACGCGGTGAAAGAAGCGCAGGCGCAAAATTGCGACCTGTTGATCATTGATACGGCGGGCCGTTTGCAAAACCGTGATGAGCTGATGGCGGAACTTGAAAAGATCATTCGGGTGATCAAAAAACTTGATCCCGAAGCGCCGCACACCACCTTGCTGACGCTGGATGCGACCACTGGGCAGAATGCGCTTAATCAGGTGGAGATTTTCGGTAAACGCGCCGGGGTGACTGGTTTGGTGATGACCAAATTGGATGGCACGGCGCGCGGCGGCATTTTGGTGGCGATTGCGCAAAAGCATAAATTGCCAGTGCATTTTATCGGTGTCGGCGAAACCATCGAAGATTTGGAGCCGTTTGAAGCTGATGATTTTGCGGCCGCGATTGCGGGGGCGCAATAATGGTGGCGCGGGAAAAAATGCTGGCGTGCACCCATGTGTTGCATGCCTTTGCGCCGTTTAAACCGGCAGATTTGTTCGCAAAATTGGCGCAGTCGGACTATGCGCAATTGCCCAGCGATGTGTATGGTGCGGGCGGCGCGAGCGATTTGGTGGTGGAGCGGCTGAAAGAGCTGTTCGGCACCAGCGGCGCACGCTTCTGCATCAAGGGCATGATTGCGCAAATGGCGGCCTTGCGGGCGGCTGTGGAGCGGCAGGGAAATAATCTGGTGGCCATTCACCGCATGACCCATTTCGATATTGATGAAATGGAAGCGGTGGAGATTCTGCATCCGATCCAGTTTCGGCGGCTGGGCACAGCCTATCAGCCCTTTACGGTCGATGATCTGGACAAGATGGGTGAAGTGCCAGGCGTGGTCAGTGTGGAACTGCCGGTGCGGCGGGCAGGTTATAAGCTGACCCCCCTTGAAGAATTGGTGAAAATTTCGGATTGGTGCCGTGAACGGGGTGTGCATTTCCATCTCGATGGGGCGCGGGTTTTTGGTGTGGCTGAGGCTTATGGCAAAAGCCTTAAAGAGATTATGGCGCTGTGCGACAGTCTTTATTGCAGCTTTTACAAAGAGCTGGCCAATATTGGCGGTTGTGGTTTGCTGGCGGATGAGGAATTTTTGGCCGAAAGCGATGTGTGGTTCACCCGCCATGGGGCCAATGTGCCGTTTGAATTTCCGCAAGCGATCACAGCGTTGATCGGGTTGGACGAGTTTTTGCCGCGTATCGGCGAGTTTACTGCTTTTGCCAAGAAATTGGCCGTTGAGTTCAACAAAATTGATGGGGTGCGTACGGTGCCTTTGGTGCCCGAGACGCCCAATTTCCAAGTGCATATTGAAGCCCCAAAGGCGGCACTGGAAGCGGCCTTTGAAAAGCAGATTGAAGCGGATAAGGTTTGGCTATCGGGTCATGCTTTGCCCACTATTTATGATGAAGTGCAGGCGATTGAAGTGGCCATTGGCGCGGGCAGCATGTCGCTGAGCGTTGAAGAATGGGCCGATTATTTGTCGCAAAGTGTGGGCACAGCCCGGAACGAGATTGAGGTTTAGATGAGCGAAGAGAAAAATCCCGCAGAAGAGCTGAACTGGGATGAGCTTAAGCCGCAGCTGATCAAGTTGGGTTTGGAGCTTGGCCCTTTGGTGCTGTTCTTTATTTTGAATGCGCGCGCGGGCATTTTTGTCGCCACCGCTTGGTTTATGGGCGCCATGGTGCTTTCACTTATCTTGAGCTGGTTGATCCTCAAGCGCGTGGCGGTGATGCCGCTGGTCACTGGCGTTGTGGTGCTGATTTTTGGCGGGCTGACGCTTTATTTGCAGGACGATACCTTCATCAAGCTCAAGCCGACCATTGTGAATGTGCTGTTTGGCGGTGTGTTGCTGGGTGGGCTGCTTTTCGGCCATTCGCTGCTGCGCTATGTGTTTGGCGATGTCTATAAATTGCGTGACGAAGGTTGGCGCATTCTCACATGGCGCTGGACGATCTTCTTTTTCGTTTTGGCGCTGATCAATGAGATTGTGTGGCGCAATTTCTCAACCGACTTTTGGGTTGCGTTCAAAGTGTGGGGCATTATGCCGCTCACCTTGATTTTCTCATTTGCGCTGGTGGTGCCGGTGTTGAACAAATATGCACCAAGCGGCGAAGAGGCTTAAGACGCCTCTTGCGCCTCTAAGGCTTTAGCGATGGCGGGCAGCACTTTGTTTTGGAAGCTGTCTTCGCTCATCGGGCCGGTGTGTTTGTAAACAATCACCCCGTCCTTATTGACGAGATAGCTCTCCGGCACGCCATAAACGCCCCATTCCAGGCTGACGCGGCGGTTCCGGTCGTCGCCGACAGCGTCGAAAGGATTGCCCAGCTTGCGCAAGAAGTCGCGCGCATTTTCGGGCTGGTCGTTATAATTGATGCCGAACAATTTGATGTCATCGCGCTCGGCTAAACGCATCAAAAATTCATGCTCTTCCCGGCAGGGCACGCACCAGCTGGCCCATACATTCACCAGACTTAGCTGACCTTTCAGATCGGCGCTGGAAAAGCCCGGCTGATCATGGCCTTCGACGGGCTGAAGGGTGAATTCAGGGGCAGGCTTGTTCATTAAGGCCGAGGGCAGCAGGTCCGGATCGCGATTGATCTGGCTGGCAAAAAGCGCAAATAGCGCAATGGTCAGCACCAAGGGCAGGGCGAAAATCAACGTGCGTTTCATGGTGCGCTACTCCGGCTTGATCTGCGTGCGTTCAGACCGCCGTTTCAACCCCATGGCTTTCAGGGTGTCCAAACGGTTCTTCTGCTTTTTGTAAGACAGGACTACCCAGATGCTCAGCAACACAATCAGGAGTGCAGACAGGCCATAGGCCCCGAATATATATTCGAGATGTTTGCCGGATTCGATCATGGCTTTTGGGTCCTTAATTGTTGCGCATATTGCCGTTCAATCGCGCGGGCGCGGCGGCGCAAAATTTCTGTGCGCATGGAAATGAAATGCAGCAGCAAAAACAGGAATGAGAAGGCAAAGAACATCACAAATAGCGGCAGCAGAATGGAGGGTGGCATGGTTGGTCCATCCAAACGGAACACAGACGCGGGCTGATGCAGCGTGTTCCACCAGTCCACCGAGAATTTGATGATGGGCACATTGATCGCTCCAACCAAGGTGATCACCGCGATGATGCGACCCGCGCGCACCTGATCTTCAAAAGTGCGCCACAGGGCGATAATGCCAAGATAAATAAAGAGCATGATGAGGGTGGAGGTCATGCGCCCGTCCCACTCCCAGAAGGTGCCCCAAGTTGGTGCGCCCCAAAGCGCGCCGGTGATCAAAGCGATGGCTGTGAAGGTTGCGCCAAGAGGTGCAGCAGCTTTGGCTGAGACGTCGGCCAATGGATGACGCCATACGAGTGAGCCGATGGCGGCCGCGGCCATGATCGCATAGCAGAACTGGGAGAGCCAGGCGCTGGGCACATGTACATACATGATGCGCACGGTTTCGCCCTGCTGATAATCAGCCGGTGAATTAAAGAAGGCGAGATAAAGCCCATAGGCCATCAAAATGGCGGCGATGCCCACGAGCGGCCAAATGAAATAGCGGGACCATTCAAGGAAATAGCCGGGATGGGCGATCCGCGAGAAAAAGCCCAAATCTTGTGGCGTTGGTTCTTGAGATTTTGACTCTGTCATAGACTATTCTGCTGCCATTTTTAATGCGAGTGCCGCCGCAAACGGGGTGAACACTAAACTGAGCAGGGTAAACCCTGCAAGGAACAAAAGTGCCGCATCCTGTGCGTTGGCGATTGCGCCGCTGGAGACCGCGCTGACCCCGAAAATCAATGTAGGGATCGAGAGCGGCAAGATTAAGATCGGTGCAATCAAGCCCCCGCGTTTGATGGATACGGTCACCGCCGCGCCGATGGCCCCAAAGCAAATGAGCGCCGGTGTGCCAACCAATAGGGTGAAAATCACCCGAAGGGTTTGATCTATCTCAAGATTGAGCAATATCGCCAAAACAGGGGTGGCGACAATCAGGGGTAACGCAGTTGTGACCCAGTGGGCGCAGATTTTGGCGACCACAATCATCTCAAGCGGCAGGCTGGCCTGGCGCATGGCCAACAGCGAACCGTCCTCATGATCCATGCGAAACAGGCGGTCGAGCGCCAACAAAAGCGACAGCAAAGCGCTGATCCAGATGATGGCCGGGCCGAGCTGGGCCAATTGGTCCTTATCCGGGCCGATAGCAAAGGGCATGATCGCGCCGGTCATGATGTAAAACAGCAGCACAGTCAGGCTGTCGCCGCCAATCCGGGTGGCCAGTTTCATATCGCGGGTCAACACAGCGAGAAATGGTTTCATGAGGCATGGTCCATCGCTGTCTGCCCGATCATCACTGTTTTCACGGCCTCTGGCGCGAGATGCGGAATTTCCAAATGGGTCGCGGCGATCACAATGCCGCCTTCGGCGCAATGGTCCGCGATCAATTGCCCCACCCATTGGTCGCCTTGTTTATCAAGAGCCGAAGTAGGTTCATCCAAAATCCAGATCGGGCGGTTGGCCACCAATAGCCGGGCAAGGCCCAATCGACGGGTTTGACCTGCGGAGAGAATAGAGGCTTCGGAATCCTGAATGGCGTCTAACCCGGCGGCCTCGATGGCGGGCAGCACATTTTCGGTGCCGCCATAAAGCTGCGCCCAGAAACTGAGATTTTCTTTTACGGTGAGGGTGGTTTTTACCCCAGGCACGTGGCCCACAATGTGCAGATATTCCCGCGGCTCGCGTTCAGGATCGATATTTTCAAATGAAATATCGCCGGCAGATTTGGGCAAAACCCCATAAAGTGTGGCCAGACATGTGGACTTGCCTGCGCCGTTCGGGCCGCGCAAAAGAATCACTTCACCGGGCTTTGCCGTGAAGGAAACATTGGCAAAAATCTCAAATCCGCCGCGCTCGCAGGCCAAATCTGTCACATTTAATGCAATATTTTCAGGGTTTTTGCCGTTTTTTCTCATGAGAAGCACATAATGGCATTAAGTTGAGGCTGGCAAGAGGCGGTGTTATTCTTTATAAAGCGCGCGAGCGCCATTTAGGGGACAATGGTAACTCGTTTCACGCTTGTTGGTTTTTGTCGAGAATTTTTGGCAAAATGACCAGGGCTCAGGTTGAAACTCCGAACATACAGGCAATGCACGTGACACAGACCTCGTTGAACAGCTTTAACGCCAAACAGACCCTACAGGTCGGCGATAAAACTTATACATATTATTCCTTAATTGAAGCAGAGAAAAACGGCCTTGAAGGCATTTCGCGCCTGCCGCATTCTTTGAAAGTGGTGCTCGAAAACCTTTTGCGTTTTGAAGATGGCCGTACGGTCACCAAAGCCGATATCGAAGCTTGCGCCGCATGGTTGAAAGACAAATCCTCTTCCCATGAAATCTCATACCGTCCAGCACGGGTGTTGATGCAGGACTTTACCGGCGTTCCAGCCGTTGTTGATTTGGCCGCCATGCGCGATGCCACCGCCAACTTGGGCGCTGACCCGCAAAAAATTAACCCGCAAGTACCTGTTGATCTGGTGATTGACCACTCTGTGATGGTTGACTTTTTCGGCACAGGGACAGCCTTCACCCAGAACGTGGCGCGCGAATATGAGCGTAATGGCGAGCGTTATGAATTTTTGCGCTGGGGCCAAGAAGCGTTTGATAATTTCCGCGTTGTGCCTCCCGGCACAGGCATTTGTCACCAGGTGAACCTTGAATATTTGGCCCAAACTGTTTGGACCAAAGAAGAGAATGGTGAAACCGTTGCTTACCCAGATACGCTGGTGGGTACAGACAGCCACACCACCATGGTCAACGGCTTGGCCGTTTTGGGCTGGGGTGTTGGTGGCATTGAGGCGGAAGCGGCCATGTTGGGCCAGCCGATCTCTATGCTGTTGCCAGAAGTGATTGGCTTCAAGCTTGAAGGCGAAATGCAAGACGGCATCACCGCAACTGACTTGGTGTTGCGTGTTGTCGAAATGTTGCGTGAGCGCGGCGTTGTGGGCAAGTTCGTTGAATTCTTCGGCCCTGGCCTCGACAATCTGACCTTGGAAGACCAAGCGACCATCGCCAACATGGCACCGGAATATGGCGCGACATGTGGTTTCTTCCCTGTCGACAATGAAACATTGGCTTATTTGCGCACCACTGGCCGCGAAGATGACCGCGTGGCTTTGGTGGAAGAATATTCCAAAGCGCAAGGCATGTTCCGCACCACCGACAGCGCGGATCCAGAGTTCACCGATGTGCTCTATTTGGATCTGAATGACGTTGATCCAGCGATTTCTGGTCCAAAGCGTCCGCAGGATCGTGTTGTGCTGGCTGAGGCGAAAGAGAAGTTCGCGAAGGCCTTGGCGGGTGAGTTTGCAAAAACTGATCAGCCTGCAGCCAAAGTTGAAGGCACAGACTATTCCATCACCCATGGTGATGTGGTGATCGCGGCGATCACGTCATGTACCAACACCTCAAACCCTGCTGTTTTGGTGGCGGCTGGCCTTGTGGCCCGCAAAGCGCTTGAACTTGGGTTGGAAGTGCAGCCTTGGGTGAAAACATCATTGGCACCTGGGTCACAAGTCGTAACCGACTATTTGACAGCATCTGGCTTGCAGGATGATTTGGACAAGCTTGGCTTTAACCTTGTTGGTTATGGTTGCACCACCTGTATTGGTAACTCTGGCCCATTGCCTGAGCCTATTTCTGCTGCCGTACATGCCGAAGATTTGGTGGCGTGTTCAGTGCTTTCTGGTAACCGGAACTTTGAAGGCCGGGTCAACCCAGACGTGAAAGCCAACTATCTGGCGTCTCCGCCATTGGTTGTGGCCTATGCGTTGGCGGGCAAAATGACCACAGACATCACAACTGAGCCTTTGGGCACAGGCAAAGATGGACAACCCGTCTATTTGAAAGATGTGTGGCCAAGTGCACAGGAAATCGCTGACATCGTTCGCGAAACAGTGACACCTGAAATGTTCAAAGGTCGCTATTCAGACGTGTTCAAAGGCGATGCCGGGTGGCAGAACATTAAAGTTGAAGGTGGTGAAACCTATGCGTGGAACTCTTCTTCAACCTATGTTCAGAACCCGCCATACTTTGAAGGTCTGAGCAAAGACATCAAGCCAATCGAAGATGTGCGTGGTGCGCGTATTTTGAGCTTGTTTGGTGACAGCATCACCACTGACCACATTTCACCTGCTGGTTCGTTCAAGGCGGATACGCCTGCGGGTCAATATTTGAAGGACCGTCAAGTGGCGCCAAAAGACTTCAACTCTTATGGCTCTCGTCGGGGTAACCACGAGATCATGATGCGCGGCACATTTGCCAATATCCGCATCAAGAACCAAATGGTGCCCGGCGTTGAAGGTGGCTTCACCAAGGGTCCAAATGGCGAAGTTGCTGCAATGTATGACGCTGCGATGGATTATGCCGAACAAGGCAAGCCATTGGTTGTGTTTGGCGGCAAGGAATATGGCACAGGCTCTTCACGGGACTGGGCGGCGAAGGGCACACGTTTGCTCGGCGTGCGTGCGGTGATCGTGGAAAGCTTTGAGCGTATTCACCGGTCCAACTTGGTTGGCATGGGCGTTTTGCCATTGCAGTTTAAAGATGGTGCGAGCTGGAAGAGTCTCAATCTTGAAGGTGACGAAGAAATCACCATTGAGGGCTTGGACAAGATCACACCGCGTTGCGATGTGACCGTCAAAGTGAAGTCTCCAAACGGCACTGACAAAGAGTTTGTTGCTCTTTGCCGGATCGATACCGAAGACGAGATGGAATATTACCGCAATGGCGGTATCTTGCATTACGTGTTGCGCAATCTGGTTGCCTAACGCAATGCAACTCGGCCCAATGTGGCCGAGCATTTGTTGAATTAAGAAGCGCGGTTTAGGCCGCGCTTTTTTTGTGCTTGGCCACAAATTTTTTCGCCATATCTTCAATCTTATTTAAATGCATCTGGCGCTTTGGCGCGGGCATGTTGTGGATCGGCGAAATATGGGTGAAGCGTAGCGGCTTCAATCCGACAAATTTTAAAATCTGATTTTTCATCAATTTGGTTTGGGCCTTGCCATAGGCCAAACGGTAATACCAGTCTGGCGTGTCCGACGTCATGATCACCTCAGCGCTTTTGCCTTTGAGATGACCGACAGGCAGCGGGCTGCCCTTTTTGTAGCTATAGGCGAGATTGGGCAACAGCAGCCGATCAAACAGATTTTTCAATTCAGCGGGCATACTGCCCCACCACAAGGGGTGTGCCACCACGATGTGATCCGCCTTTTTGATCGCCGTCCAAAGGGCGCTAATTTCGTCATTCCAGTTTTCTTTGCTTGGGCCGCTGACCATGGGTCCTGTGTTTAGATTGCCCTGCGAAAGAGAAAAGAGATTTGCCTTTGCCCCGCCTGCTTTAGCCCCTTGTTGATAGCTTTGGGCGAGGGCGTGGGTAAAGCTATCGGCACGGGGGTGGCCGGAGATAATCACAATATTCATGTCGAAACCTTTCAATAATTGACCGTGGTCAACTTACATATTTTACTTTTTGACCGCGGTCAATTGTGCTAAGCAAAATTTATGAATTTACGTGTTGAAGGCAAACAGAAGCGGGCGCAGGCCACCCGCGCGCATATTTTGGAAAGTTTTGCCGGCCTGATGCGCCAACAAAGCTATGACGAAATTTCAATTGCGCAGATCGCGGCAGAAGCTGAGGTGGGCAAAGGCACAGTGTTGGCGCATTTCAGCGAGAAGCTGGCTTTGGCTGCAACGCTGTTCGCTGAGGAGCTGGGCCAATGTCTCATCCGCACTGAGGCAGAATCGAAGCTGCAAAGCGCAGCGCAGGTGCGCAGGATCTTTGACCCCTTCTTCGCCTTCATCATGCAAGATGATGTTTATATTCGGCTGATTGTTGGTGAAGGGCAAAATATTTGTCGCCAATTGATTGAGCCGGTGGAAGCCGAGCTGTTTGAAGCATTGGCGCAAAAACTCGGTAATCGCGGCGACGGGGGTGGCTTGGATATTGTTGCGGTACGCGCCTTTTTCGTGCATGCGGCGGTGATGTATCGTGCGTGCGACGGCGGTGAAGCCGTGGTGGATGAATTTGCCGCCCTGTTGGACGCTTATATATTCAAAAACCGGTAGAGCTCACTCCAATGTGACTGGTTTGTTACGCTTGCTTGGCGTAATAAAATGGCTATGAAGCACATTTTTTCAACATTGTTGGTGGCAGCGCAATTGGCAGGGTTTTCCGCTGTGGCGACGGCCATGGAAATGAAAACCAATCCCAAGGCGGTTTTGGAGTTGTTCACCTCGCAGGGATGCTCATCTTGCCCCCCAGCAGATGAAGCCTTGCGCCAATGGGGTGAGCAGGATGATCTAATCACCATCGCCTACCATGTGGATTATTGGAATTATATCGGCTGGAAAGATGTGTTTTCAGCACCAAAATATTCCAAATTGCAACGGGATTATGCCAAATCCTTTGGCGCAGGCCGGGTGTATACTCCCCAACTGATCGTCAATGGCAAGGGCGATGCGGTTGGGTCACGGCGCACCGATGTCGAACAGTTGGTGGAAGACGCGCAGCTCGATGTACAGGTCGATTTGGCGGTTGCAGATGGCAATTTGACGATTGATCTGACCAGCGATGGCGCGGAAAGCGTTGATGCGACCATTTGGGTTATTCCCTATATTTCCCGAGCAGAAACTGATATCCGCCGCGGGGAAAATGAAGGCAAAAAACTGACCTATAGTTTTATCGCCCGCAACCGCTTGCCTGTGGGCATGTGGCATGGGGAGGCCCAGCATCAGCTGGAACTGCCTTTGCGTGACATACTGGTTGATGGGGCGGACGGTATGGCCGTTTTGGTGCAAACCAAGCGTGACGGCGGCCCTGGCCCAATTCTGGGTGCAGCATCTATCCAAAAATAAAGACGCCCCCGAAAGGGGGGCGCAAAGGGTATCTGGAGGCCATCCAAACTGATTTTGGAGGTCCAGCGCCCTGAGCAGGCTTATTTGGGGGCAAACCGCTCAGGGGCTGGGTACTGGAGGCTATGATCTCTTTCTACCGATGTAATTCGGCAACAGTTTGCCGGAAATGTGATTAAATTGGGGCCAATTTTGGGGCTTGTCACATTTGCGAATTGGCGCGATCATTCGCTGAAGTGATTTGAACCATAAGGTGTGAAATTTGGCGTCATCTCGAAGCAAAGGCGAAAGCCAGCACATTCGCTTGGTCCACTCCAACGAATCCTCCCACAAATCCGCCCTTGCGCCCATGAATGTCAGCTTCGATCGGCGCGAGCTTTCTACCATTCTCAATGTTTACGGTCGAAATGTCGCCAACGGTGAATGGCGGGATTATGCCATCGACATGTTGAAGGATCGCGCGGTGTTTTCGATTTTTAAGCGTGCAAGCGAGATGCCCGTGTTCCGCATTGAAAAGGACCCCAGCCTCCGCCGGAAGCAGGGACAATATCGTGTCGTGGGACAAAACGGACAGATTTTAAAGCGCGGCCATGAATTGGTGCAGGTGCTCAAAGTGCTGGATGGGGACATCAGCTTGGTGCGGTAGCTTCTTTTGTCTCACGGCTGCTCGATGCTGCGCATCGGCCTGCGACAACCCAGTGCAAAGTACGCAAAGCTGTTTTTCGCTCACGGTTGAGCGGCGGCTACGCCGCCTAACCTGCGCGGACGCGAAACCTAAAGGTTTCGAGGTCCTCGCGGTGCTCGTCCACTCTTTTCCCTCTCTTGCGCAGAATTTGTGTGGGGCACCAATCGGCGGGGGGGCCGGGGGAGTGAGCGCAGCGAACGACGGCGGCGCGTAAAAAATGCCGGAGGTGCGGGCTGACGGCGGCAAGAATAGAGCCCCCATAAAAAATCCCCGCCTCGAATGAAGCGGGGATTGTTGTTTCAGCATTGTGATGTTGGGTCGCTATTCGCGATTGCCGAACAAGCGCAACAACATCAAGAACAAGTTGATGAAGTCCAGATAGAGGGCCAAAGCGCCCATCAGCATTTTCTTGCCCATGGTTTCAGACCCGTCGCCTTCATAATAGTTCTCTTTGATCTTTTGCGTGTCGTATGCGGTCAAGCCAACAAATACCAACACACCGATCACAGAAATGGCAAACGCCAACATGCTAGATGCGAGGAAGATGTTTACGATTGACGCGATGATGATACCGATCAGGCCCATCATCAAGAAAGAACCCCACGCGGTCAGATCACGTTTGGTGGTGTAACCATAAAGGCTCATGGCACCAAATGTACCCGCGGTAATGAAGAACACGCGCGCAATGCTTTCGCCTGTATAGACCAAGAAGATCGATGACAGCGAAAGACCCATGGCGACGGAGAAACCCCAGAACACCAATTGTGCGGTCGCAAACTTCATTTTGTGGATGCCAAAGCTTAAGGCAAACACAAAGCCCAATGGCGCAAGCGCTACAACCCACTGCAATGGTGAACCATATAGAGTGGCGCCCAAAGATGTGAGGTAGTGTTGGCCCATTTGGACCACAGCAGCATCAGGATTATTGGTGGTGGTGAGCATCGTCAAGAAATAGGCAACCACACCGGTGATGCCCAGGGCGATGCCCATATAGTTGTAAACGCCCAACATATAGGCGCGTAGGCCCTCATCGATTGCGGCCTGAGCGCCGCCTCGTGAGGCCATTGTTTGACGATCATATTCTGCCATAGATGAGTTCCCTTTCAGCAAATTATTGTGGCGTGATGCCTTGTCTATACAATCTTGCCCGTAATATGGCGATCAAATTCGACAATTTCAAGATGTACGTGTGCGACGCAATGTCGGTTTAGTGCTTGAGGTAACATATAAAATTTTCGCCAAATTGTCACACGAATCATGGTAGCTTGGATTTAGGCGATGTTTTTTACATCAGAAGGTTGGGAGGTTTTATGCCCCGTCTCTTCACTGGCCTGGAACTTCCGGGCGATGTTGGTTTCGCGCTTTCCTTAAAACGAGGCGGCCTACACGGCGCGCGTTGGATCGATCCCTCAAATTATCACATTACATTGCGTTATATTGGTGACGTTGATCATCGTACCGCACACGAAATTGTGTATGAGCTGGGTCGATTGTCGATTGAGGAGCCGTTTGACATAACCCTTTCGCATCTTGGCGTGTTTGGTGGTAAGCGGCCGCGAGCTCTGTTTGCAGGTGTCGACCCGGCGCCAGAGTTGATGCAATTGCACGACAAGCAAGAACGGGTGATGCAACAATTGGGGTTGGAGCCGTCGGGGCGCAAATATGCGCCACACGTCACCTTGGCCCGCCTTCATGATACGACGCCTCAGGACATGGCGCATCATTTGGAAGTGTCCAGTGCCTTCTATCCACTTCGGTTCCGTGTGCGCCAGTTTGTGCTGTATTCGGCCAGAGAGTCGATTGGCGGTGGCCCTTATTTGGTGGAAGAAGCCTATCCTCTGGCGGCTTAGGTTGCCTTGCGGTTGAGCGGGGGGCTTGCCGCCAATGTGTGCTATGCGCCCTTTCTCTTAGCACCCCGGTTTTTTTACGCGCCGCCACCGGTCGCTTCGCTCCCGTCCTCGGCACCCCCAGTTTTTTACGCGCCGCCGTCGTTCGCTGCGCTCACTACCCCGGCACCCCCGCCGAGTGGTGCCCCACACTAATTCTGGGCAAGTGAGGGAAAAGAGTGGACGAGCATAGCGAGGACCTCGAAACCTTCAGGTTTCGCGTCCGCGCAGGTTAGGCGGCATAGCCGCCGCTCAACCGTGAGCGAAAAACAGCTTTGCGCACTTTTGCACTGGATTGTCGCGGGCCGATGCGCAGCATCGAATAGCCGTGAGGCCGCACCGTCCATACGAGAGCAACCCGCGTAATATTATCCCTGATACCGCGCCAAAATCTTGCGGCTCGCGTTTTCGATCAGGTCAAGCACATGGTCAAAGCCGCCTTCGCCGCCAAAATAGGGGTCTGGCACTTCTTCGGTTGCGCTGTCGCCATAGGGCAGAAATAGCTCGACTTGCGCCGTCGCATCTTTGGGGGCCAGCTTCTTCAGGTTTTTGAGATTTGAACGGTCCATCGCAAGGATCAAATCATAGCGGTAGAAATCGTCGGGTTCCACCTGTCGGGCGCGCAGTTGTGATAAATCATAGCCGCGGGATTTTGCGGCGTTCATCGCGCGTTCATCCGGTGTGTGGCCAATATGCCAATCACCCGTACCGGCACTATCAATGGTCAAATTGATGCCTTGTTGTTGTGCCATTTGCTGCAACACAGCGTGCGCGGTGGGTGAACGGCAGATATTTCCAAGGCACACCAGCAAAATTGAGGTAGGAAAAGTGGGCATTTTGGCTCCTTTACCAGCGGGTTTTAACGCTTCGTTCACTTTGAATTGTGAAACAGGGTGTATGGATAGACATATGCCAAAATAAGGTCAAATTTCCGCTTATGTTGAGAATTTGATTAAAAAGCTACAAATGTTTGCGGCTTGGTAACCCTCATTGGCGGATAATAAGCGGGAACGTGGGTAATTGGACAAAGGACCCAAAGGAATGATTGAAGCAAAACAAATGAAAAAATTTGCGCTTAAAGCAGGTGTTGCGCTGATGGTAGGCGTGCTTTCAACGGGCGCGGCGCAAGCAGCGGCGACCAAGATCGGCACGTACAATTTTTGGACCGCGTGGACCGATCAGGACAGCAAAGGCAAGATTTGCTACATCTCCTCGCAACCTCAAGATGCGCAACCGACCAATGTAAAACGCAGCCCGATCCATTTTCTGGTGACGCACCGCATGGGAAGTGGCAAGCGCAACGAAGTGGCCACTTTGATTGGCTATCCCTTCAAGCCTGGGGCAGAAGCCAGCGCCACAGTGGATGGCAAAGCTTACCCGATGGTCACTGACACCGAACAAGAAGCAGGTTGGCTTGCCTCAACGGCAGACGAGCCAAGTTTTGTTGGCGCCATGAAACGTGGATCTGAAATGGTGGTGCGCGGTATCTCCACGCGGGGAACCCGCACAACAGATACTTATTCATTGTCCGGCGTGACCGCCGCGATGAATGCCATCGACAAAGAATGCAATTAATTCTTGATTGAATGATCTGAAGAGCCCAAAGCGCGAACTGGTTTCGCGCTTTGGCGCGTTTTGGGGTGCATTTTACCCAAAGCTGTGGTTTAACCCCATGCTAGTCGATCTTATGAAATAGGGCAGGTTATATGCGCACCGGTAAATTTTGGTTTTCTCACTGCGTGCTGATCAAATTTGGTTTTCTGGCCATGATTATGGTGCTGGCGATGGGACAGGCTGGGTTTGCCCAATCTGTGCAATCGTTGGGTGATTTTAAAGCTTGGTCTGCCTATTCCACGGTGAAATCTGCGACAAATCTTTGTTTTGTTCATTCAAAGCCGGTTGAGATCGAACCGCAAATTGAGGGCATGGATGATCCTTATTTTTACGTGACGCATCGGCCGAATGAAGGCGTGCGCCACGAAATCAATCTGGTGGCGGGCTTTGATTTTCAAACCGATAGCTTGGCAGCCGCACGGATTGGCAACCAATCTTATTCCTTGTTTACACAAGGGGATTCCGCCTGGTTGGAAGATATCAGCCAAAGCGCGGATATGGCCGCGGCCATGCGGCGCGGGTCGACCATGGTGGTGGAAGGCATTGATGCACGCGGCACCAAGGTACGCATGGTGTTTTCGCTTTCGGGGGCCACGGCCTCCATGCGGGCCATTGATAACGCCTGCAACTAGCGGGTCAAACTCCAAAATTCTTTGCCTTTTGGCCTAGGGTCTGGTATTGGCTCGCCTCTGAATTGATGAGGTTATAACATGTCGATCAGCCTAGATATCGCCAATGCCAATGTGAAAACCGCCTCCAAACCGTCTTTGGTGGGGATGGATCGTGACGATCTGATGGCCGCGTTGGAAGAATTGGGTCTGCCTGAAAAGCAGCGCAAGATGCGCGTGGCGCAGCTGTGGAACTGGCTTTATGTCAATGGCGCCAGCGATTTTGATCAAATGACCAATATCGCAAAAGGCTTGCGGCAAGATTTGGCCGACAAGTTTGACCTATCTCGTCCAGAAATTGTGTCTGAACAGGTGTCCACCGACGGCACGCGCAAATGGTTGTTTCGGTTTAAAGACCCTATGCAGCCCAATATGCCGCCTGTTGATGTTGAGACCGTTTATATTCCTGAAGAAGACCGCGGCACTCTGTGTGTGTCGTCGCAAGTTGGCTGCACGCTCACCTGTACCTTCTGTCACACGGGCACGCAAAAGCTGGTGCGCAATTTGACCGCCGGTGAAATCGTGTCGCAGATCTTGATGGCGCGGGAGCGTTTGGGCGATTATCCCGGCGGCGAGCGCCCAACAGATGGCATTGTGCCGCGTGCAGGCATTCGCTCGGTCACCAATGTGGTGATGATGGGCATGGGTGAGCCGCTTTACAATTATGACAATGTGAAAAAAGCCATGTTGCTGATGTCAGACGGCGAAGGGATTTCTCTGTCGCGTCGTCGCATCACCTTGTCGACTTCTGGCGTTGTGCCTTTTATTCCGAAAATTGGTGAAGAAACCGGCGTTATGCTGGCGATTTCGCTGCACGCGGTGAATGATGAGCTGCGCAATGAGTTGGTGCCGATCAACAAGAAATGGCCGCTCGAAGATTTGTTGGAAGCGTGCCGCAATTATCCGGGCCTGTCCAACGCCAAGCGCATTACCTTTGAATATGTGATGCTCAAGGATGTGAATGACAGCGTGCAGGACGCCAAGAAATTGGTGCGCATGCTTGATGGTATTCCAGCCAAGATCAATTTGATCCCGTTCAATCCATGGCCGGGCTCACAATATGAATGTTCGAGCTGGGCGCAAATCGAGAAATTCGCAGATATCGTCAATATGGCCGGCTATGCCAGCCCGGTACGCACCCCGCGCGGTCGAGATATTTTTGCCGCATGTGGTCAGTTGAAATCTGAAACTGAGCGCATGAGCAAAAAAGAACGCGATGCCATTGCGGCGGCTGAATAGGCTAAGCCTCAACCGCCTGTTCGCGCTGCCATTGACGGGGCGACTTGCCGTGCCGCTGTTTCCATGCGCGGTGGAATTGGCGCGTTGAATTATAACCCAGCCTGTCCACCAGATTTTCAATGCTCACATGTTGGGCCTTGAGCATATTCTCCGCCATGGCGATGCGTAGCCCATTGATGTAGTCGGGCACGGTCACGCCAGTCTCCTTGTTGAACAGGCGTGAAAAATGCCGTGTGCTCATGTGCGCTTCGTTGGCCAAACGCTCCACGGTCCAATCCTTGGTGGGGTTGGTTGTGACCTGATCCTGAATGCGGTGAATGGTGGGGTGCAGATGGCTGCGGCCCTGCAAGAAGGGGGACAATTGCGGTTCGTTGCCGCTACGTCGGTTAAACACCACCATGTGTTGGGCGATTTGCGCCGTGGCCGCCAGACCCAGCCTTTTGCCCACAATATGCAACATCAAATCAATGCCTGAAGTGATACCAGCGCTGGAAAAGCGGTGGCCATCTTCAACATAGAGACGGTTTTCCTCCACTTTGATTTTTTGGGAGATGGCGCGCAACTCATCCAGGCATTTATGATGGGTGGTGCAGTGTTTGCCATCAAACAAGCCCGCGCGGGCTGCATGTAAGGCCCCACTGCACACGGTAACAAGCTGATGGCTGGACGCGATGGTGCGGCGCAGCCAAGTTTCCAATTGCGTGTCGGCAGATCGGGTATCCTGATTGGCGGGCATGTTGGCAAAGCCGGGCATTTCGCTGGCATTGCCGCACACCACCACCATGGCGTCTGGTTCAATATGCTCCGGCAATGGGGCAACATTTTCAAGGGCGTATCCCAGTGAGGTGGGGGCGTTAGGCGTGGCACTGACAAATTGCACCTCATAGCGCCATTGATTTTGCACCATATTGGCGCCGCGCAACACCTCGCAAGGGCCAGCAATATCCAGCATCAACGCGTTAGGACCTAAGGCAAAATAGGTTTTGATGGGGATCGGCGCTGACCCTCTATCCATTTTAGTCTCCGAAATGGCTGATCGCGTCATCCAAGCTGCGGATGGTGGCGAAGCGTTTGGACAATACGGTTTCTGTACGGTGCTTGATCTGGTCGGCAGAAAGAGACGAGTCGTCCGGATGTTGCATATCAAAGGTGAGCGTGGCATCGGTCACGTAATTGACCTTATAGCCGATGTCGCTGGCATGGCGCGTGGTGGTTTCGCAGCATTGCTCGGTGCGGATGCCGCAAATGGTCAGCTCATTGATCCCATTTTCTTTCAACCAGATGTCCAGCGCGGTGCCCGCAAAGGCGCTGTGCCGTGTTTTTTCGATCACCAGATCCGGGGTGATGGTGATGGGTGACAGGGTTTTGACAAAACCGGAAGATTTGGAAAACACACCTTCCGGCTCCGTATGGAAAATTTGGACCAGCTTTATGCCTTCCTGTTTTGCTGCAGTGATCAGCTTTTGGATGTTGTCGATAAAATCCGGGAGATAGTGCTCCTGGTAATAATCGCGATGGCGGAAGCTTTCCTGCACATCAATGATGAGCAAAGCGTGTGAATTATATGACATTTTACGCCTTTTGGTTTGAGTGATCGTCAAACCTTACGCGCTTATCATGAAGCATAATACGCGCTACACCGACATGTTTAGGACAATTTACGCCAAAAAATCATGCGTGCCAATGTCGGATGAAGTTCGGGGTCTTAGTGTCGCGCTTGTGCGGTTAGGATTGTTGCGGCGAAGGCAGTGAATACGGCGGCAAAGGAATAGTTGAGTGCCCGGCCAATCCATTTTGATTTTTGCAAGGCTTTGGAGAGCCAATCCGCTCCGGCAATCATCGCCACAGTGAGCGGCAATGAAATCACGATGAACAGGATGCCGAGGGTGAATAATTTATGGGCGGCGTATGGATCGCCCGCCACTACAAATTGCGGCAAAAAGGTCATAAAGAACAAAACGATTTTCGGGTTCAGCAAATTGATACCAACGCCGGTCAGATAAGATTTTTTGAGGCTTGGCTGTTTGGTGCTTTTGCCAAAGTTGAATTGCACATTATTGCCAGCGCGCAGGGCGCCGATGGCCAGCCAGATCAAATAGAGCGCACCGACGATTTTCAGCACCAAAAAGGCGGTGGGTGCGGTGGCGATCAGCACGGAAATGCCCAATGCCACCAGCAAAGTATGGATCAAGATGCCGGAGCAGGCGCCAGCGAGTGCGGCAAAGCCATGGGCGCGGCCAAAGTTGAGGGCGCGAGATAAAAAGAGGGCCATGTCCGGGCCGGGGGTGATGGCCAAAACAATGGTGGCGAGGGCAAACGCTGCCAGCAGCGCCGGGTTGGGCAGCAGTATGGTGCTTAAATCAGCCAGATATGCCATCATGTCGAATGATCCCCCCTTTATGCAGGCCTTCGAAATATATGCCCTGCTTTTGTTGGCTTGTCCAATGATTGAAAGGGCCAATTTTGTGTTGAATGGCTTTTCATTTGGCCCGCGCAAATCTATAAGGGGCGCGAGATAGCATAAAAGCAAAGAGTTTGAGCCGATGAGCAAGAAAATCAATAAAGTGGTGTTGGCCTATTCTGGCGGTTTGGACACCTCAATCATTCTGAAGTGGCTTAAAGTAGCCTATGATTGTGAAGTGGTGACCTTCACAGCCGATTTGGGCCAAGGTGAAGAGCTAGAGCCTGCCCGCAAAAAAGCGGAAATGATGGGCATCAAGGAAATCTTTATCGAAGATGTGCGCGAAGAATTTGTGCGCGACTTTGTGTTCCCCATGTTCCGCGCCAACGCCCTTTATGAAGGGGTTTATCTGCTCGGCACATCGATCGCCCGCCCGTTGATTTCGAAACGTTTGGTGGAGATTGCCCGTGAAGTGGGCGCGGATGCGATTTCGCATGGCGCGACCGGCAAGGGCAATGACCAAGTGCGGTTTGAATTGGCAGCCTATGCGCTTGACCCGAACATTAAGGTGATCGCACCTTGGCGTGAATGGGATTTGCAATCGCGCACACGTTTGCTTGAATTTGCTGAGCAGCACCAAATTCCTGTGCCGAAAGATAAGCGCGGCGAAGCGCCGTTCTCGGTGGATGCAAACTTGTTGCACACCTCATCAGAAGGCAAAGTGCTGGAAGACCCAGCTGTGGAAGCGCCGGACTATGTGTATCAGCGCACGGTAAACCCGGAAGATGCGCCGAACACGCCTGAATATATCACCGTGGAATTTGAAAAAGGTGATCCGATCGCCATCAATGGTGAAAAGCTTTCTCCAGCCATGTTGCTGACCAAACTGAACGAATTGGGCGGCAAGCACGGTATTGGTCGCTTGGATTTGGTGGAAAATCGCTTTGTGGGCATGAAGTCTCGCGGCATCTATGAAACGCCGGGCGGCACCATTTTGCTTGAAGCGCACCGGGGCATGGAATCCTTGACCCTTGATCGCGGCGCTGCGCATCTTAAAGATGAGATCATGCCACGCTATGCCGAGCTGATTTATAATGGTTTTTGGTATTCACCCGAGCGTGAAATGCTGCAGGCCTTGATCGATAAGAGCCAGGAAATGGTTGCTGGTGAAGTGCGGTTGAAGCTTTATAAAGGCAGCGCCACAGTGGTTGGCCGTTCCTCACCATTCTCGCTTTATTCTGAAGATCTGGTGACCTTTGAAGAAGGGTCTGGCACCTATGACCATCAGGATGCCCAAGGCTTTATTCAGCTCAATGGATTGCGGTTGAAAACCTACGCGGCGCGCCGCGACCAGAACAAATGAAATTGACGCTGGATCATTTGGTGTTGGGCACTGCCGACTTGGCGCGCGGTGCCGCACAACTTACCGAATGGTTTGGCGCTGCACCCTTTGGGGGTGGCGAACATGATTTGTTTGCCACTCACAACAAATTATGGCGGCTGGAGGCGTCCGGCTATCCCCTTTATCTTGAATTGATTGCTCCCAATCCTGCGGCGACGCCTAAACGCGCCCGATGGTTTGGGCTGGATGATTTCACGTTTGAATCCGACGAGGTGGGGTATATTGGTTTGGTGGTGCGCACCGACGATATCGCGCAAGCGACACAGAAGTTGGGCGCGGATCAGTATGAAGTGGTTTCGTTGGCCCGTGGCGCACTGACTTGGCAATTCGGGTTGCAAGTCGGTCCCTATCGCTTTCCTAGTCCGACCCCCAATTTGATTGAATGGACCAAGGGTCACCCATTGGACAATGTCATCTCGCAGGGCCTGACCTTGACGCAGGTAAGCTGGCCGCACGATTTGGCCTTGGACTTAGATTGGCCTTGTTCGCAACAGGGTAATTTGCCGGACAATTCGGGCCTTCAGATCCGGAATTCCATTGGTCAAACCATTCAATTCTAAATCAAATTTGGCACAATAGCTGTTCTGCAATGATTTCAGCGCGAAAGCGCGTTGGTATCATTTGGGTCATCTTGAGCTTTATGGGGGAGTTCAGGCACTATGTCCTTGATTTTTCAAGCATCGTGGACTCCCGTTTCACTGCTGATCAATCGAATTAAAAGGTCTCCCAGCGCCAGATGGGAGGCCTTTACTTTTTGGCGGATTTGTCTCGCCGACGGCGCACCAGATTATTTGCGGTTACGATAAAGATGCCCGCCAACAGCCCCCAAAACGCCCCGGCAACGCCAAAAAAGCTCACCCCGGATGCGCTGATCAAAAAGGTGACCGCCGCGGCCTCGCGATGGTTTTCTTGCTCGAAGGCGGCTTTGGCTGAACCGGCGAAAGCGCCGATGAGCGCCAAGCCTGCCACCGCTTCAATCAAGATGGCAGGCGCCAGCGTGATGAATGTGGCGGCGATGCCGGCAGCCAGCCCCAGCAAGACGTAGGCGATGCCCGCAACAATTGCGGCCCAATAGCGTTTGCTCGGATCCGTATGGGCATCTTCGCTGGCGCACATGGCGGCAGTGATGGCCGCCAAGGTGACCCCATGTGCCCCGAAGGGGGCTGAAAACAAGCTGAACAAGCCCGTTGTCGAGAATAAATTGCCCGAAGGCGGATCGTAATCATGCACACGCAGAACTGTAATGCCGGGTATATTTTGGCTGGCCATATTGACGAAGAATAGGGGCAGCGCCAGCCCAAACAAAGCGGGCCAGCTAAAGCTGGGCATCACGATCGCCACATTTGGGGGAAATGACGCGGCCAGCAACTCGGCGCTGTTGTCGGGCAACTTAATGGCCAGCACCACCACGATCACAAAGGCAATCAACGCGGCTGGCACAGCGAGCACTTTGTTGAACCGCCCGACGATCAACCAGGCCAGCACGATTGGCAAGCCTAAAGCCGGATTGAAGGCGATGGCCTTAAAGGGGGCAAAACACAGGATCACCAGGATACCAGCGAGCATTGCGTTGGCGATAGCGCTTGGGATTTTGTTGATCAAGCGTCCAAAGGGCCTCACTTGCCCAGCGATGATGACCAAGATGGCGCTGATGATAAACGCACCGATAGCCGCCTCGAAGCCACCATCTACGGGGCCTGAATTGATCAGGAGCGCTGCGCCAGGGGTCGACCAGGCCACCGAAATGGGCATGCGATATTTGCGTGCTAGGTAGATGCCGCCGAGGCCCATGGCAATGGAAAGAGCCATCAATCCGGTGGCAGCTTGTGCGTCTGTTGCCCCGGTGGCGCGCAGGCCTTGTAGCGCGACGGCAAATGAGCTGGCGAAGCCAACAAAGGCAACCAGAATGCCCATGAACAGAGCTTGCGCGGAAAAGTCTTTGAGCATGATGGTGGGCCAGAGTGCGAATGAAGATTATCACACTCTACATAAAATTTGCCGTCTGCATAGTTCAAAGGCAGCCCAATTGTAGGGGCGCGTGAGGGCAAAAACATGCCAAAAATTGCATGTTGCCATTGCTTCAAGGACTCGGTAAAAATTGTCAGACAATTCTATGAGCTACTAAAGGGGGGGAATATGCCGTTGGTGACGCCGTTGGCGCGAGATCACGATAAAGACGTGATGGAGCTGGCTGAGTTTTTTAACGAAACCTTGGGCTTCCCGCCGAATTCCATATTGACCATGCAGCGGCGCCCCCGCATTGCGAAAGCATTTATCGAGCTGAACAAAGCTGTGATGGAAAATCAGGGCGGTGTCACTGCTGAGCAAAAGCGATTGATTGGCTATATTGCTTCAACGACGGCAGGCTGCCGCTATTGTCAGGCCCACACGGCGCTAGCGGCTGAACGCTATGGGGCATCGCAAATGCGGATAGAAAATGTTTGGTCATTCCGCGACAGCGACCTTTATACGCCAGCCGAAAAAGTTGCATTTGAGTTGGCAATTGCTGCGGCGAGTGTGCCCAATCGGGTCGACGCGGAGTTGATAGAGCTGGTCCGGACCTATTGGGATGAGGGTGAAATTGTCGAAATACTGGGCGTAATTGCGCTATTCGGCTATCTCAATCGGTGGAACGATTCCATGGGCACCACGTTGGAAGAAGACGCGGAAGCCGCCGGTGACAAACTGCTGGCCAAGCAAAATTGGAACAAGGGCAAGCACATTTAAACTTTGCTTTGGGTGTGGGTTGCTGTTGCGCAAGGCCCACATATTTACCTAAAACAACAAATGAAGCCGCTTAAGACCCGGTTTTTCAGCTGTTTGGGCAAATATAACTTGCTCCAAAGCCAGATCAGCAGTAAAGCAGCCTCAGATAAAACTCCCAATAGATTGGATCTATAAAATGGCTTTGCGCAATATCGCCATCATCGCGCACGTTGACCATGGCAAAACGACTTTGATTGACGTGCTTTTGAAACAGTCAGGCTCCTTCCGCGAAAACCAACGCGTTGAAGAACGGGCTATGGACAGCAATGATCTGGAGCGCGAACGTGGCATCACCATTTTGGCCAAAGTTACTTCGGTTGATTGGAAAGACACGCACATCAATATTGTGGATACGCCAGGCCACGCCGATTTTGGTGGTGAAGTTGAACGTATTTTGAACATGGTGGATGGGGCTATCATTTTGGTGGATGCCGCCGAAGGCCCAATGCCACAAACCAAGTTTGTGTTGTCGAAAGCGCTGAAAATTGGCTTGAAGCCGATTGTGGCCATCAACAAAATTGATAAGCCAGACCAACGCGCCGACGAAGTGCTTGACGAAATCTTTGACTTGTTTGTGGCGCTGGATGCCACCGAAGAACAGTTGGATTTTAAGGTGCTTTATGGTTCTGCAAAGCAGGGCTGGATGGCAGACGATCCAAGCGGTTCGCAAGAGAGCATGACCCCATTGTTGGACATGGTGATTGATCATGTGCCTGAGCCGCATGTTGAGCCAGGTGAGTTCAAAATGTTGGCCACAACGATTGAATCCAACCCGTTTTTGGGTCGAATTTTGACGGGCCGGATTGTATCTGGTTCCATCAAGCCAAATGATCAAGTGCATGGCCTTTCGAGCGACGGCACGGTGATTGAGCGCGGACGTGTTTCTAAAGTGTTGACCTTTAAGGGGTTGGAGCGCGTGCCAGTGGAAGAAGCCAAGGCGGGCGACATTGTGGCGCTGTCTGGCCTTATGACCACAACGGTTGCGGACACCATTGCGGCGCCAACTGTGAAGGAAGCTTTGCAAGCGCAGCCGATCGATCCGCCAACCTTGACCATGTCGTTCCGTGTGAATGATGGGCCATTGGCTGGCCAAGAAGGCGACAAAGTGCAATCGCGCGTTATTCGCGATCGTTTGCATGCGGAAGCTGAAGGCAATGTGGCCTTGCAAGTGACTGATGGCGTTGATGGCGACAGCTATGACGTGGCTGGCCGTGGTGAATTGCTGTTGTCCGTTTTGATTGAAACCATGCGCCGCGAAGGTTTTGAATTGTGCCTTGGGCGTCCAAAAGTGGTTTACCGCGAAGAAAACGGCGTCAAGCTGGAGCCGATTGAAGAAGTCATCATCGATGTGGATGAAGAATTTTCTGGTCCTGTGGTGCAAAAACTGGCGGAACGTAAGGGCGATTTGATCGAGATGAAGCCTTCTGGCGGTGGTCGCACCCGTTTGGTGTTCCATGTGCCCACACGTGGCTTGATCGGTTATCAGCCAGAACTGTTGTCGGATACGCGCGGCACTGCCATTTTCAACCGTGTGTTCCACGAATATGCACCGTTCCGGGGCAAAATGCAGGGTCGACGCACGGGCGTTCTGATTTCCAACGGTACGGGCAAAGCGGTTGCGTTTGCCATGTTCAATCTGGAAGATCGTGGGCCGATGATCATCGAACCAGGCGTTGATGTTTATGAAGGCATGATCGTTGGTGAGCACTCACGTGGCAATGATCTGGAAGTGAACGTGCTTAAAGGCAAGCAGCTGACCAATATGCGTGCATCCGGCAAGGATGAAGCAGTGAAGCTGACCACGCCGAAAAAGATGTCGTTGGAGCAAGCGCTTTCTTACATCGCTGACGATGAGTATGTGGAAGTGACGCCAAAGAGCATTCGCCTGCGCAAGATTATGCTTGATCCAAATGACCGTAAGCGTGCATCGCGCGCTGCGGCAAAAGCCTCATAATTGAGGCTTTCAAGCTAGGAAGTTAAGAAGCGTCGGGTCCGCCTGGCGCTTTTTTTTGTCTCAGGCTGGCGGTGAGGTGGCGTTCATAAGCCATGTGGCGACGCAGCTTTTCGAAAAAACCGCGCAACATATATCCGGTCGCATTGGCTGACTGAGTGGGTTCGCCCTCAATGATTGTGCGCAGATTTTCACGGATTTCTTCGGCAAAGCACAAATCTTCATAATGCTCGTCGCGCAATTGTGCGATGATTTTGCTCATGTCCGACTCTAATGCACCGACCGCCTCAAGCGCTGGAAAAAGCTCTTTTTCTTCAAATGTTTGTGCATCTGAAAGCGTTTTAACCATGCCGTCACTTGTGAATTTGCACAATGTCGGATCTGCCTGATCAGGCAGCAAATCCGCGATCAATTCCAGACGACCGCACAGCACTTCCATTTGATGCTGGTGTGCGTCAAAATCGTCAAGCATCGATTGCGATCTATTTTTCTGCCGTGCGGATGTGCTATCGGTTTTCATGTTGCTTTGATTTGTTCTTTAAAAGGGTTGTACCAAACTCAGCGTATGATGACGCTGAAAATTGCATTTGGCCTTGACCTAGATCAACGAGGTAGCAACCGCATCTCGATAAGTTGCGGATGGGGCAAACCGGGTCGACTTTCCGGTTAAACTTAAACCGAGATTATTTTCTGCGGGGAAATATGAGAAATTTAGGCTGGACGATCTTGCTGGCATTTGGGGCCGTTTTGTCGCTTTTGGCGGCGGGCTTTGCACAAGACGTATTATTTCAAACACATGCGTGGGTGGTGTTTTTTGCGCTCGCGCTGAGCACAATTTATGTCCTTCGCAAGGTAGATTTTGCGGGCGATGCGGCACCGGTTGATAAATCGGGCTATTTTGACGACCCTATTCGGGCAGGTGTGATCCTGACCACATTCTGGGGCGTTGTGGGCTTTCTGATCGGGGTTATTGCCGCATTGCAGTTAGCTTTCCCGGTGCTCAATATTGAACCCTATTTGAATTTCGGCCGTTTGCGCCCCTTGCACACCTCCGCGGTGATTTTTGCATTTGGCGGCACGGCGTTGATCACCTCCAGCTTATATGTTGTGCAGCGCACCACCAGTGCCCGCCTGATATCTGACGGTCTGACGCAATTTGTATTTTGGGGCTACCAGCTTTTCATTCTGATGGCGGCCACCGGCTATTTGCTCGGCATTACCCAGGGGCGCGAATATGCAGAGCCTGAATGGTATGTCGATCTCTGGCTTACCATTGTTTGGGTAGGCTATTTGATCTTGTTCATGGGAACTTTGTTTAAACGCAAAGAGCCACACATTTATGTGGCCAACTGGTTCTATCTTGCCTTTATCTTCACAATCGCCCTGCTGCATGTGGTGAACAATCTGGCGATGCCGGTCTCTCCCTTCTCCATCAAGAGCTATTCAGCGTTTGCTGGTGTGCAGGATGCGTTGACCCAATGGTGGTATGGCCACAATGCGGTGGGCTTTTTCCTGACCGCCGGCTTCTTGGGCATGATGTATTACTTTATGCCGAAACAGGCTGAGCGTCCGGTTTACTCATACCGCTTGTCCATCATCCACTTCTGGTCACTGATCTTTATGTATATCTGGGCTGGGCCACACCACTTGCACTACACAGCGTTGCCTGATTGGGCACAGACTTTGGGCATGGTGTTCTCCATCATGTTGTGGATGCCTTCTTGGGGCGGCATGATCAATGGTTTGATGACGCTTTCTGGCGCATGGGACAAATTGCGGACCGACCCGATTATCCGGATGATGGTGATTGCGGTGGCGTTCTACGGCATGTCCACTTTTGAAGGACCAATGATGTCCATTAAAGCGGTGAACGGCTTGTCTCACTACACTGACTGGACCATTGGACACGTGCACTCTGGTGCGTTGGGCTGGGTTGGTATGATCAGCTTTGGCATGATCTACTTCTTGGTGCCACGTCTTTGGGGCCGTGATCGGTTGTATTCAATGCGCATGGTCAACTGGCACTTCTGGCTCGCCACACTCGGTATCGTTGTTTATGCCGCTGTGATGTGGGTTTCTGGCATCACTCAGGGCCTGATGTGGCGCGAATATGATGCTGAAGGCTTCCTGGTTTATTCCTTCGCGGAAACTGTGGCTGCGTTGAAGCCATACTACATCCTTCGGGCTGTTGGCGGGGCCATGTACCTCGTGGGCGGTTTGGTGATGGCGTACAATGTGTACATGACCATCAAAGGCAAAACCCGCAACGAAAAACCAATCGCTGTCGCGCACGTTGCCACAGCGCAACCAGCAGAATAAGGGGTTGAACCATGGGATTGTTAGATAAACACGGTGTTATTGAACGTAACGCAACCCTATTGCTGGTCGCAGGCCTGGTGACAGTGTCCATTGGTGGTATCGTTGAGATCGCGCCTTTGTTCTACTTGGAAAACACCATTGAAGAGGTGGAGGGCATGCGGCCCTACACCCCGCTCGAACTGGCTGGCCGGAATATTTACATTCGTGAAGGGTGCTACAATTGCCACTCACAAATGATCCGTCCTTTCCGGGATGAGGTTGAGCGTTATGGCCATTATTCATTGGCTGCAGAGTCGATGTATGACCACCCCTTCCAATGGGGGTCAAAGCGGACCGGGCCTGACTTGGCGCGGGTTGGGGATCGATATTCAAATGAATGGCATGTCCAGCATTTGAAAGATCCACAATCGCTGGTGCCAGAAAGCGTGATGCCAAGTTACAGCTTCTTGGCGGAAGCGGATCTGGGCTTTAGAGCACAGGACCATCTGGTGGCTAACCAGCGTGTGGGCGTGCCCTATACGCAAGAAATGGTTGATAATGCCGACGCTGATCTGAAGGCGCAGGCCGACCCGGATGCAGACTGGGATGGTTTGGAAGCGCGTTATCCTAAAGCGGTTTTGGGTGACTTTGATGGTGACCCAACACGTTTGACCGAAATGGATGCGTTGGTGGCCTATATGCAAATGCTCGGTACGCTGGTTGATTTCAGCTCATACGACGCGCAAGCAAACTATCGCTAAGGGAGAAAAGACAATGGATTACAATGCTTTTCGACACTTCGCGGACAGTTGGGGGCTTTTGTATTTGTTCGTGGTTTTTGTTGGGGTGGTGCTGTTTATGTTCCGCCCTGGCGCCAAAAAACACGCGGAAATGGCAGCCCAGATTCCTTTAAAAGATGATCGTTCGCCTCAAGGAGAGGAATAGGCCGATGAGTAAAAAAGAAATTGATGAAATCAGCGGCGTTGAAACCACCGGTCACGAGTGGGACGGGATTAAAGAGCTTAACACACCTATGCCTCGTTGGTGGTTGTGGACGTTTTACGGCACAATCGTTTGGGCGGTGATTTACTGCATTCTCTATCCTGCTATTCCGCTGATCAATGGTGCAACACCAGGCATTCTTGGCTATTCAAGCCGGGCTGAATTGGCCCAAAATGTTGCGGCGGCGGATGAAGCGAAACAGGAGTTTGTCAGTCAGATCAACGATATGGAAGTTGGTGCGGTTCTCGACAATTCAGACCTGACCCGCTTTGCGGTTGCAGGTGGCGAATCTGCCTATAAGGTCTATTGCTCTCAGTGTCACGGTGCTGGTGCTGAAGGGGCCGTTGGCTTCCCGAACTTGAATGATGATGAGTGGATTTGGGGCGGCACGATCGATGAGATCTATGCCACGATCTCTCACGGGGTGCGCTACGAAGCTGACGACGATACACGCGTTGGTGAAATGCCCGCCTTTGGTGAGTTTTGGGAACGTGATCAAGTTCGCGCAACTGCGCATTATGTGGCCAGCCTTTCCGGTGACGAACATGACGAGGCCTATCTTGAAGAAGGTAAGACCTTGTTCGAAGAGAACTGCACAGCCTGCCATGGTGAAGATGCTGGCGGTATCGCTGAACTTGGTGCACCAAGTTTGAATGATGCCATTTGGCTTTATGGTGGTGGCGTTGAGGCGATTTCTGCGCAAATCAACAATCCACAACATGGGGCAATGCCTGCCTGGCAAGAGCGCTTGGGTGACGCAACTGTTAAGCAATTGGCGGTTTATGTGCACTCACTGGGCGGTGGACAGTAGGCTTTCGCTATAACAGATCACAGATCGAAGAAAGGGCCCCAATTTGGGGCCCTTTTGATTTGGTAAAGAGGTTGAGGTTCTGCCCGGGTTAGGCAGCAATCTTTTTCGCGGCGGCGAATTGACGGGCGATTGTGGCGACGCGTTCGCCCAAATGGGCTGCAGTTTCCAAATCTGACGGAATGGGACCATGTTCGGGGCCTTGGTCTGCGTTGGATTGGGCCATCGCGCCAAGGGATGCGCCCAGGCGGTTCAAATCTTCTTCCGAACCGGTGGACGAATTGTTGCCCGGCATCAGGCCCAAGCTCACCCAATGCATGCCGTGCTGGGCGGCCAGCAATGAAAGCTGTTGCAGGGTGGAGTGCTTGTCACCATTCAAGCTGGAGGAGTTGGTGAAACCTGCGGCGACCTTGTCTTTCCAGCCTTGTTCGAACCAAACTTTGGAGCTTTTGTCGGCGAAGGCTTTAAACTCGCCGGAAACGCTGCCCATATAGGTGGGGCTGCCGAAAATGATGGCATCGGCGTCTTTGAGATCATCCCAATGATTGTCCGCTTCTTCCACGGGGATCAAAATAGGGTTTGCGTTGGTGCGGGCAACACCATTGCGCACGGCTTCAGCTTGTTTGGCGGTGTGGCCATAGCCAGAGTGAAAAACAATTGCAACTTTCGTCATTTGAACATTCCTAATTGGTCAAAATTTCTTGTCGCCAGATGGGGATAGTCCATCAATTGGTGGCGGCGCTTGACCTAAATGGGGGCATTGGGATAAAAATCGCAAGAAGGCACTATTTTGATATGTAGGTACATAAAGTATACTTACAAAAATGTGCCTAAAGCAAAGCTGGGCCATTGCGCCGGGAAAAGCGCAAAATGTGCGGAGAAAAAAATGTGCGATAATTTACATATCCATGGGCTCAAGATGCCCGAATCGATGGATGAGGAGACAAGAAGTCAGCTTTGCCCCGTCGTTTATGCGGTGTCAAAATTGGGCGGCAAGTGGAAATTGATTGTCGTACATAATCTGATTGATGGGCCGCTGCGCTTTGGCGAATTGCGGCGCGCCATTCCCGACATCACCCAACGCATGCTGACCTTGACCCTTCGCGAACTGGAAGAAGACGGCATTGTGAACCGCCACGTGTTTGAGGTGGTGCCGCCGCATGTGGAATATTCTCTAACTGAGGTGGGCCAAGGCCTGGAGTCGGTGATGAGCTCATTGGGCGATTGGGGCCGCGCGAATTTTGCCCAAAAGCGCAACGCCGTCGCGCAAACCGCCTGATCTATTGCCCGCCGATGTGATTAATCAAAAAGTCCCTTACAAGGCGAATGGTGAAGGGCATATGGCGATGCGGGTGGTGCAGGAGCCATAAATGCGTTTGCGCTTCGTGCATCTGCCCCTGCCACTCCGGCAATAAATTTACCAGATCTCCAGTTTCCAGGGCCGACTTTGTTAGCCAGTTTGGCAATAGGGTCGGGCCGTGTCCCGCACAGGCCGCTTTCAGCACGGCCAATGGTGCGGACAGCGATAATGTGCCTTTGGCATCAATGGTGCACTTCTGATTGGTGGATTTCTTTTTGAAATGCCATGGGGTGAGCGCCGGCGGCAAATCCAGCAAAAGGCAATCGGCGTTCGACAAATCTTGTGGCGTGTTGATTTTGTCTCGCCATGCAGGGCTGCCGACGCAATGATAAATTGGCGACAATAATTTGGTGGCGTGCATATTGCCGCGGGGTGTGGGGGCAAAGCGCAAAGCCATATCGATCTGCCGCTCCAGCAGCGGCATATTATCATCGGTCATATAGATCTTTAGGTCGATGCGCGGAAATTTGGCCCGAAATTTTTGCAAAACTGGCAGCAGCACTTCTTGGCCAAATGCGGCGGAACAGGTGAGGCGCACTTGGCCTTCCGGCTCCAGGATTTGAGCTCGGGCGGCGCGTTCGGCGTCTTTCAACCCAGCTAAAAGCGGGGCGATCTGATCCAGATATTGCTGGCCCTTATCGGTGAGATTCACCCGCCGGGTAGAGCGCTGAAACAATTGAAAGCCCAAGCGATCTTCCAGCCGTGCTACAGCGCGTGTCACATTGCTGGGGTCCATATTGTGGTCGCGCGCAGTTTGGGCGAAGCTTTTGCTGCGGGCCACGTCTAGTGCGATGTCTAAATCTTCAATCTGCATTATTGCAAATATAGCAATAAAATCATGTATGCGAAGCTATTTATTGCGCAATCACGCTTTGCTAACGTCGATGCAATTGAGGAGTATGTGATGAATTTTCAAAACAAGACAATTTTGATCACTGGGGCCAGCCGGGGCATCGGCGAAGCCGCGGCGCGGCATTTGTTTGAGCTTGGCGCCAATTTGATTTTGCTGGCCCGATCGCAAGACAAGTTGGAGGCGCTTGCCAAGGCGTTGGACCCGAGTGGCGAGCGTGTGGAAGTTGTCGCCTGTGATGTGGCGGATTATGACGCGGTGCGGGCGGCGGTTGAAAAGGCCGAGTGCTTTGGTGGCGTGGATATTGTGGTCAATAATGCAGGGCTGATCGACCCCATCGCCCGCATTGGCGATAGTGACCCTACCGCCTGGTCACACATGGTCGATGTGAATTTGAAGGGCCCCTATTATATGATGCATGCGGCGCTGCCGCAGATGCTGGCGAAAAAGGGTGGCACTTTCATCAATATCAGCTCCGGCGCGGCCTATGGCGCGCTTGAAGGGTGGAGCCATTATTGTGCCACCAAGGCGGGCTTGCTGCAGCTGACCCGCACATTGCACAAGGAATATGCAACACAGGGCATCCGTTCGATTGGGTTGAGTCCCGGTACGGTGGCAACACAGATGCAAGTTGAGATCAAAGCCTCTGGCATCAACCCGGTCAGCGCATTGGACCCATCGGTGCATATTTCACCCGAATGGGTGGCCAAGGCCATCGCCTTTTTATGTGGCCCCGCTGGTGACGATTATCTGGGGCAGGATTTCTCCATGAAAACCGAAGAGGGCCGCGCTGCCCTGGGGCTGCCAAGCTGAGTGCAAAATTGATTGGATTGGCCACGCCTAGTCGCGCGGCTTGTCCAATTGCCATTGCAGGTTGGCTTTTATGGCGGGCCATTCGTGGGGCAACACTGAATAGACCGCCGTGTCGCGCAAGCTGCCATTGGGCATGATCATGTGGTTGCGCAAAATGCCATCCAGCTTTGCGCCCAATCGCTCAATGGCGCGTCGGCTTTGATGGTTTAAATGGTGGGTGCGGAACTCCACCACATTTACTTTGATGTCCTTAAAGGCGTGGGTGAGCAGCATCAGCTTGCATTCGGTATTGATGGGTGAGCGTTGGGCCGCTTTGGCATACCAGGTGGCGCCAATCTCGGCGCGGCGATTCGTCGAATTAAGATTGAGAAATGTGGTCTGGCCGATGATTTTACCCGTGCGCTGATCGACGACGCTGAAAGGGAGCATCATGCCCTCGGCCTCCAAGCCCAGCCGTCGATCAATTTCCGCTTCCATTTTTTCCGGCGCGGCTATGCTGGTGTACCAAAGTTTATGCAATTCACCTTCGGCGCTGGCGGCTTGCAAGTCGGCCAGATGGTCGTGGCTCAGCGGCACCAATTTTGCGGTTTGGGCTTCAAGGGTGATGGGGGCGAACCATTTGCTCATGGTTTTTTGACTTTCTGCATGGTTTTTTCAAAGTGATGGGCAAGGGGTTTGGCGCTTAGCCCATGGGCCAGAATGGACAGGCCAACGGTCAATACGGTGCAGGCCAGCATTTCATCAACAAAGGGCAGCTCATATTGCTCGGCGACAAACAGCGCGAATAGAATTGAGGCCAATCCTTTGGGGCCAAACCAACCCAGAATAAAACGCTCATAAAGGTGCAGCTTTTCGCCAATCAGGCTGATGGCGATGGGCAGCATGCGCACAAGGGTTAAAAACCCAATGGCGATGAGCAGTGTGGTCCAATTGGCATGGGCCAACCCGATGGGGGCCAGCACGGCGCCAAAAATCATAAAAGTGAGAATAGTAAGGAACGTGCTTTCGCCTTCCAAAAACTCGGTGATGAATTTGTGGCGCGTCATTTTCACATTGCCGAAGGTCAGCCCGGCAACAAAGGCGGCGATAAAACCGTTGCCGCCAATGGTTTCAGCGCCGAAAAAGGCGGCCAGCCCCACACTGAGGAAGAAGATGCCTTCATAAATGGGTTGGGTGAATTTGTGATGGGTGGCCAAATCGAGCAATTTGGCACCGAGATAGCCGATCATAATGCCCGCCAGCGGGCCAAAAATGATTTGCGCGCCGACAAATTGGCCAATGGCGATAGGGGTGAGGTTGATGCTGCTGCTGGCTTCATTGGCCATCAGCAATGCCGCGAACACCACCACGGGCAGGGCCATGCCATCATTGAGGCCGCTTTCCACATTGATTGCCTCTGAAAGGCGCATGGGCACATCTTTATCTGCCAAGATCGGTTGGGCCAGCGCTGCATCTGTCGGGGTTAAGATGGCAGCCGTTAACAGTGCCATGGCCCAGGGCAGGTCTGGGGAGAGCAGGATGATCAAAATTGTGCCCAAGGCGATGGTGAGCGGCATGCCAATCAACAACATGCGTGCGGGCAAGCCATAATGGGTTTTAAGATTGCGTAGCCGGATTTTTGATGCGTCGAGAAACAGGGTGAGAATCAGCGTGATTTCGACCACGGTGTGGATGGTGCTGTCGTCAATTTCAAGATTGATGATGCCTAACCCGGCTGGACCAAGGCCAAACCCCAACCCGGCAAAGAATATCGGCAGGGTGATCCATGACTTTTCAATCGGCCGCACAAAAAGGGCAAAGCCCATTATGCCGATCAAGATCAGGGCGAATTGAAATTCATGGGGCATGAACGTGCCTTGGCTGACGAATGAGTTGTGCGGCCATTATGAGGGCAAGATTGTTTAAAACAAGTGGGTTAGACCAATTCTTTGGTCGCCGCCGTGGCCGGGTCGCCTGTGTTGGGCACACCTGCTGGTTCAAACAGCATGATCTTGGCTTCAGCCTTGGCCACCGGGCGGTGCTGTTTGCCTTTGGGCACCACATAAAGCTCGCCGGGACCAAGGGTTACGTCGCCATCTTTCATTTCAATGGTAATTTCACCCTCAATCACCATAAACATTTCATCGGTGTCAGGATGATTGTGCCAATTAAACTCGCCTTCAACCTTGGCGATCAGGATGTCATAATCGTTGAGTTGGGCGACAATTTTGGGCGACCACTGTTCGGTAAAGGTTGAGAATTTTTCGCTTAGATTGATTGCTTTGTCGCCCATGACTTGATCCCTATGTGTCGAGTAGCTCTAAATACTCACCATAGCCCTCTTCTTCCATTTTGGAAGAGGGGATAAAGCGCAATGCGGCGGAATTGATGCAATAGCGCAAGCCGCCCATTTCTGCTGGCCCGTCATCAAACACATGGCCCAAATGGCTGTCGCCATGGTGGGAGCGGACTTCGGTGCGCACCATGCCGTGGGTGGTGTCGGTATTTTCCTTCACCCAGCTTGGGTTGATGGGCCGCGAAAAGCTGGGCCAGCCGCACCCGGCATCGAACTTATCGGATGAAACAAACAGCGGCTCACCCGAGACGATATCGACATAAATGCCTTTTTCATTATGGTCCCAATATTCATTTTGGAATGGGCGCTCAGTGCCATTTTTTTGGGTCACATAGAACTGCTCCTCAGTCAGTTTTTCGAGGGCGTCTTGGGTCTTTTGATAGTCTTTGTGATCTGCCATGATGGTCACCATACTTCTTGCAAGGAATTTGAACTATAATCGGTGCTGGATGCGCCTCACAATCATAATTTGGTGAGCAAGGTCTTTGTTCCGAGACTGACAAATTGTCGCGAGGGGAATTGACTCATATCAACACTCGTCTGGGTGGAATAATCTAGTCTTGCCTCTAATGCGATGGATAGGGATCATTTAGCATGACAGATACAGCCACCTCCAAGGGTGAAACCCACGTTGAAGACTATGACGTGGAAGCGGTTAACCGCGCCGGGCAACGTGCGCCACTTTATGCTGCGCGAAAAAAAATTCACCCCAAACGGGTAAATGGTAATTTCCGTCGGTTGAAATGGATCATCATGATCGTGACCTTGGGCATTTACTATATCACGCCATGGCTGCGATTTGACCGCGGCGAATATGCCCCGGATCAGGCCGTGCTGGTGGATTTGGCCAATCGCCGTTTCTACTTCTTTTTCATCGAGATTTGGCCGCAAGAATTTTATTATGTTGCCGGCCTTTTGGTGATGGCCGGGGTGGGGTTGTTTTTGATCACCTCCACCGTTGGCCGGGCCTGGTGTGGCTATACCTGCCCGCAAACCGTGTGGGTTGATCTGTTTTTGGTGGTTGAGCGCTTTTTTGAAGGCGACCGCAATCAGCGGATGAAGCTCGACGACGCACCTTGGTCCCTAAACAAGATTTGGCGGCGGGTGGCCAAACACAGCACCTGGCTTCTGATTGGCGTGGCCACGGGCGGCGCGTGGATTTTCTATTTCGCCGATGCGCCGACGCTGTTTATGGACGTGATCCGATTCGAAGCGCCGATGGTGGCCTATTTCACCATTTTGATCTTGACGGCGACGACCTACACTTTTGGTGGGCTGATGCGCGAGCAAGTGTGTACCTATATGTGCCCTTGGCCGCGCATTCAGGGCGCGATGCTCGATGAGCACTCGCTGACGGTGACCTATAATGATTGGCGGGGTGAGCCGCGCACTAAACATTCCAAAAAGGCGTTGAAGGAAGGCAAGACCGTTGGTGATTGCGTCGATTGCAACGCTTGCGTTGCGGTGTGTCCAATGGGCATTGATATTCGCGATGGGCAGCAGCTTGAATGCATCACCTGTGCGCTTTGTATTGATGCGTGTGACAATGTGATGGACAAGTTGGACCGCGAACGTGGCCTGATCTCCTACACAACGCTGAATGACTATAACGAAAACATGCAGTTGGCGACGACAGGTTCTGCCACGATTGATCCCACCAAAGTGCGGGATGACAAGGGCAAGTTGCTTGATCGGGTGAAACGCACCAATTGGCGTTCGATCATTCGGTGGCGCACGCTGGTCTATTTCTGCTTCTGGGCCGCGATTGGTTTGGGCATGTTGATTGCATTGTCCTTGCGCGATCGGTTGGATGTGAATGTGCAGCATGACCGGAATCCGCTCTATGTGCAGCTTTCAGATGGTGCGGTGCGCAATGGTTATGACGTCAAGATTTTGAATATGACGCCCGAACCCCGGACGATTCGCTTGTCGATTGAAGGCTTGCCGAGTGGCGAAATGACCTTGGCGAGCTCTGTTGACGAGCCGCAGACCGATATTGTGTTGGATGTTGAGCCAGACCGGGTTTTGCCGCTGCGTGTTTATGTGCGGGCAATGCCTCAACAATTGAATGAAAATCCTGTACGGTTTGACTTTGTCGTCGTTGATGTGTTCGGCGAAGAAAGCTCACGAGAAACCGTGAAATTTGAAATGCCACGGGAGTGAAGATGATGGAGCAAACAATGGCGCAGACGAAAAAGCCAAAAGAGTTTACAGGCAAGCATATGTTGATGGTGATCGGCCTGTTCTTCGGCACCATTATCACCGTTAATCTGATCATGGCCTATTTCGCCACGACCAGTTGGACGGGGCTCGTGGTGAAAAACTCATATGTGGCCAGCCAGCATTTCAATGAGAAGCTGGAAGCCAATCGGGTGCAGGATGCACTGGGCTGGACACCAAGCTTTGCGATTGAAGGTGGTGTTTTGCGGTATCGCCTGTTGGACGCAAAAGGGGCGCCGGTTTCTGCGTCGGAAGCTGAAGTGAAATTGATGCGCCCAAGCCATGAGCGTGAGGACCATATGGTCACCATGTTGCCCGCTGCCAATGGCGATTTCACAGCTGAGCATGAGCTTGCCAAAGGCGCATGGGATGTGGAAGTGCAATTGATCAGTGCCAACGATATTCCGTTCACTTATCGTGAGCGGCTAATAGTGGACTAAGCAAATGAGCTGCTGTGCACCTGGGGTGGAAGCGGGTTCGCAAATTGTTGCGGATGCTGACCACCAGATAAGCAATGAAGCGATCATCGCCGCCGCCGCTGACCTTGGTGAGGGACAGCGGCAGGTCGAATTTGGCGTGCCGGATATGCATTGCGCCGCCTGTATCAAATCCATTGAAACGGAATTGAATGGGTTGGACATGGTGCAATCAGCGCGGGTGAATATGTCCACCAAGCGGGTGAAGGTGGTGTTTACCGCTAAAAACGGTGCGGCCCCGATGGATTTGGTAGCTGCCATTGGCCGCGCTGGCTATCGCTGCTTTTTGCTTGATGCAGAGGAGCCGGGCAAGGACAAGAGCCTTTCTAAGCTGATTTTGGCGCTTGCGGTGGCGGGCTTTGCCGCCATGAACATCATGCTGTTTTCCGTGTCCATCTGGTCGGGTGCCAACGAAAGCACCCGCGATTTGTTTCACTGGATTTCGGCGTTGATTGCTGTACCCACTGTGTTTTTCTCAGGTCAGGTCTTTTTCAAATCTGCGTGGGGCGCTTTGCGCCATGGGCGGTTGAACATGGACGTGCCGATTTCATTGGCGGTGTTGCTGGCGCTGGGTTTGAGCCTTTATGAAACGATCAATTCCGGCGAACATGCCTATTTTGACGCTTCAGTGAGCCTTTTGTTCTTTTTGCTGATTGGGCGCACATTGGACCATGTGATGCGTGAACGGGCACGCTCTGCGGTGCGCAGCCTGGCTTCATTGGCACCGAAGGGGGCCGTGCAGATTCTGGCCGATGGCCGCCGCGATTTCATCAAACTGAACGACGTACAAGTTGGCATGATTTTGGAAGTTGCCGCCGGGGAGCGCATTCCAGTTGATGGCCGTGTCATTGAAGGCAAAAGCGATTTGGATATGTCGTTGGTGACCGGAGAGACGGTGCCAGAGCGGTGTGTGCAGGGCGCGTCGGTTTTAGGCGGCGCGACAAACCTGTCGGGTGCACTGAAGATCGAAGTGGAAAAGGCGGCACACCAGAGTTTCTTGGCGCGGATGATCGAACTGATGGACGCCGCTGAGGGCAGTCGTGCGGGCTACAAACGTATTGCGGATCGGGCGTCTGAAATTTACGCGCCTTTTGTGCATTTGCTGGCGCTGTTCACATTTCTGGGCTGGGGCCTTTACAATGGCGATTGGTATCATGCCACCGTCACCGCCATCGCTGTTCTCATCATCACGTGCCCCTGTGCCCTGGCCTTGGCTGTACCTATCGTGCATGTTGTTGCCGCGGGCCGTTTGTTTGAACGTGGTGTGATGATGAAGGATGGTGCGGCGCTTGAACGCCTGGCACAGATCACAAGTGTCGCTTTTGACAAAACTGGCACGCTTACCTTGGGATCGCCGATATTGAAAGGTCAGATTTTTGGTGAGCCGAAGCATGTCGAGCGGGCGCTACAATTGGCACAATTATCGCGGCATCCATTTTCAAAAGCCTTCGCCCGCGCCTATTCGGATCAACATGTGACGTCTCTGACAGATGCGGAAGAAGTGCCCGGAGCTGGCGTATTGGCGCAAATCGACGGGCATGAGTGGCGCTGGGGCCGGGCGGATTTCTGCGACCCGGACTATAAAGGCTCTGATGCAGCGCAAAGCGAGGTTTACCTTTCCTGCGATGGTAAAATGGTTGCCGGTTTCGGTTTTGAAGATGTGTTGCGGCCAGATGCACAAGCGGCCTTGGCGCAGCTAAAGGCCAACGGGTATGATTTGGCGATCTATTCGGGGGACCGCCAACAAGTTGTGGCCAGCATTGCGCAGGCTTTGCAGGTGGAAAACGCCCATGGCGCGCTAACCCCAGATCAAAAAGTTGAAGCGATTGCTGCGGCCGGTGATCGGGGCGAAAAAGTGCTGATGGTTGGCGATGGCATTAATGATGCGCCGGCATTGCGGGCGGCACATGTGTCCATGGCGCCATCAAGCGCCGCCGACGTCGGGCGAAACGCGGCAGACTTCATTTTTACCCATAACCGTTTGGCCGATGTTAATTTTGCGGTTGAGATCTCAAAGCGGGCATCGCGTGCGGTGAAACAGAACTTCGGCTTGGCACTGTGTTATAATGCGGTTGCCATTCCCTTGGCGGTGATGGGGTTTGCAACGCCATTGTTGGCAGCAATCGCCATGTCTTCCTCCTCTTTGGTGGTCACCTTAAATGCATTGCGCTTGCGTTTGGGCCAACAAAATGGAACCAAAGAACTCCCGACGCATTCTACAAATGCGTCCAAATTGAAAGCGGTGGCTGCTGAATGACCCCTCTACTGATTCTTATTCCAGTTGTTTTGATTATTGGCGTGCTGGCTTTAGGCGCGTTTTTGTGGTCTTTAAAAAGCGGCCAATATGAAGATCTGGACGGTGCGGCGATGCGTATATTGGAAGACGATCAAGATGATCGGCCACGCCGCGCGGAGAAGAATGAATAGGGAGTTTTATGGTAGAGCCATTAGATATTGAAGGCCGCGAACATGCCTTGGGCCAGTTGCCGGATTGGGTATTTAACCCTGTGAAGAACGGCATTGAACGCGATTTTAAGTTTGACGATTTTGTGCAAGCATTTGGGTTTATGAGTTCCGTTGCGATTTTGGCGGAAAAGCAAGGCCACCATCCTGAGTGGTTTAATGTTTACAACAAGGTGTCTATCTTGTTGACCACGCACGACGCCAATGGCTTGTCCGAGAAGGATATTGAGTTGGCGCACGCAATCGAGAAATTGGTTTAGGCGTCAGCGAACGCGATCATTCAAACGATTTGCAGCGACAAATAAAAGGCTGAAGCTCCACAAGAGGCTGGTGACAAACTGCCAGTTGAGGGGCAAAGCTTGCAAGCGTGCACCCACAAAAAGCAGTGTTGTGAGCGCCAGCAACAATGGGGCAGGGTGCCAATCCTGCATATCCCGCGTTTGCCAATGAGCAAATGCCAGCACCAGGGCGCTGACAGCCAGACCAAGATGTGTGGCCCAAAACAGATAATTGTCATGGTGCAAAAACAAGCTGGTGCGCCCGTAGCCCAACAGATCAAAAGCAAGAAATGCCAACAAAAAGCAACTGCCGACCCACATCAACCCGGCATTGCGCTTGATTTTGGTGTTTTCCGGCCCGAATGCGACTGCCAAAAATCCAATTGAAAGCAGCAGGGCGGCGAGGAGTTGCACCCCGGCATTTGCGGCATCGATTTCATGCGCCAGAACACGCATCAGCTCAGACATTAAAAAAAGAAATGCACCGATGGCCATGGTGATGCGTAACATAGAAATCGCTTTGACGTTTGAGGTTAGGGATTGAGGTTAAAGGACAATTCCCTTTTTATTGGAATTATTCTACCCTTAATCTGAGTCGCTTGGAAGGAAGATGCACAGATATGTTTGACGCCATTACGAAATTGTTTTCGGCTAAGAAGAAGGCCGATATGCCCAATTTGGAGCCAAAATTGTGTGTGGCCGCATTGCTGGTTCACCTTTCCGCTGTGGACGGGGAAAGCAGCGACGAGGAAAAAGAAGTAATCAAAAAGACTTTGCAATCCTACTACGGCCTCGACCCGCATGAGGTGAAAGATTTGTTTAAGTTGGCGACTGAGCAAAACAGCGAAGCGGTTGATTTATATGCGTTCACCTCAGTGCTGAACCAGCTTGAAGTGGAAGAAAAGCACGCCATTATCAATATGATGTGGCAGGTGGTGTTTGTGGACCAGCACAATCATGAGTTGGAAGACAATATGGTTTGGCGGGTTGCTGAACTCATCGGGGTTTCGGCACGAGAACGCACAATGTTGCGCGCGGAAGTGCGTCATGCAGCGAAAATCAGATAGTGCAATCTGCAAGTGGAGGTTTGCAAATTGCAACTTCACTCGCAAAATGCGGGCTGAAAAGTCTTAAGATCTCTTCATAAACAGGTGGTCTAGTAGGTGTGGCCGGTAAACGGCCCCTACATATGGACATTTACTTGCATTCCCCGGGTTGGCACAGTTTGTGCACTTTAATTGACGTGATGGGAATTTAGTTTTGCGTATCCTATCTAGGTATTTAGTATTTGAACCCGCGTGGCCCTGTTTGGGGTGCGCGGGTTTAATTTTGTTGAGCTTGTTTACTTTGATTGCTGCCAAGCTGTTCGGACCCTTGTGATGTGCGGTGCAAATGGCTACATAGGAAGAGAAAAAGCGCAAAGCGGAGACATCTATGCGGGTTTTGTTGGAAATTATTATGCTGGTGCTCAACCTTTATTGGTGGGTCGCGATCATTATGATTGTGATGAGCTGGTTGTTGCAGTTTAACGTCATCAACTACTCTAACCAGTTCGTGGCGACCGTTTGGCGGATTGTGAACGGGTTGACAGAGCCTGTGCTCAACCCAATTCGTCGTGTTGTACCAAGTATCGGCGGGTTGGATATTTCGCCCATCGTGCTGTTTATCGGCATTTTTGCGCTGCAACGAATTATCGTGCTTTATTTATATCCGTACGCGTTCTAGTCGAGAACAATGACGGAACCGGATTTGAAAGCCTGGCGCGAAACAAGCGCTGGGCTTTTATTGTTTTTGAAGGTGACACCCAATGCCGCCAAGGATGAAATTGGTCCTGTGGTTGCTGACGTGGACGGGCAGGGGCAATTGGTGGTGCGGGTGCAGGCCGTGCCTGAAAAAGGCAAAGCCAACAAGGCTGTCACCAAGCTAATTGCAAAAACTGTTGGGTGTCGCCCCAGTGCTGTCGACGTGGTGCGCGGTGAAACCAGCCGTCATAAACAGCTGGTGATCGCAGGGATGACTTGCGTTGAGTTTGAAAACGTCTATTTGGCGGCTGGACGCAAGGATTGATAGCGAATTGGTCAGCCTAGCCGCAGCGATCTTCAAGCCGCTCTAAACTTGGCACGAAAAAGGTGCGGTTATTCTCGATCTCAATGACCCCGTCCTTACGCATTTTTGTGAGCTGCCGGGAAATTGTTTCCACGGTCAGACCCAAAAAGTCAGCAATATCGACACGCGTGAGGGGCAGGTCAAATTTGATGCTGTCCATTTCCTCAATATCTTTGGTGGGGTCGATATGGGTGGCAATCAAATAAAGGAAGCTGGCCACTTTTTCTGAAGCGGTTTTGCGCCCCAAAGTCACCATCCAATCACGAGCCAAATCAAGTTCTTTGAGCGTTTGCATCAGCAAGCGATGCTCAAGCTCTGGCGACGTTTTGATCATCGATTCGAGCGCGGAGCGCGGGATTTTGCATAAATTGACGCCCGAGGCGGCTTCGGCACTGAGGCGGCTTTCCTCGGCGAAGGGGCGGCCCAAAAAATCAGGCGCAAATTGCAGGCCGATTACTTGCTGGCGACCATCAGCGAGCATTTTTGTCAGTTTCACAACGCCCGAAATTACGTTCGCGTAGGATTTGACCTCTTCGGTGTCGCCAATCAGCTCTTCGCCTGGTTTATGACGCACCTGTCTTGTGTGTCGCGCCAGCTCGACCAATTGTTGCGGCTCTAATGCACCGCAGATGCCTTTATGTCGTGCCTCGCAAGATTGGCACAGTATCGGAATATCCGAATTATGAATGTCTTTACGCGAACTCATTTTCATCCCCAGAGGTTATCCTCCAATCAGAATCATAACATAAATTTTTTGATTTTCGACCCATTTGACGATTCGTCGCAGCGCAAATGGTCGCGATAGGCGTAAATCCGTCGGAATTGTGGAGTTTTTCACGCCTGATTCATTGCGGCGTAGTGAAAAAAACGTGACTTTTAAACCGTAGATGCTGCATGTGCACTTTTTCGAGGTGTTCCACAGCCGGAATAGAATCACTTGTAACCATTGTTTGCGGCAGAATTCCGCTATATTGTATTTTTGTTTCAAACGGTAAAAGGCGTGTCTATGTCCCGATCACTGATGCCACCCCCACATTTGGGCGAGATGGTGCGCAAGGCGCGCAAAGAACAGGGACTAACGTTGGAAATGCTGGCTGAGCGGTGCGGCGTATCCAAGTCAATGTTGAGCCAGATTGAGCGGGGGGCCGTGAACCCGACCTTCACTTTGGTCTGGAATTTGGCGCAGTCGCTTGGTTTGGATTTGTCCACTTTGGGTGAGCAAGCCGCAAGTGATCACATGATTACGCATATTCCGGCCTATTCAACCCCGTCAAAGGGAAGTGAAGATGGCAAATGCATTGTGAAGCTGCTGAACCCGCCGCGCACGCCCATGCCCATCGAGTGGTATGATTTTAGCGCGGCGCCTGGCGGCGCGTTGCACTCGCAGCCCCATGCGGCGGGCACATTTGAGCATTTGACCTGTTTGGTGGGCACATTGGAAGTTAAAGCGGGTGACAAGCGCGCCAAAGCGGAAGAAGGGGATACGTTGCGCTATCGTGCTGATCAGCCCCACACAATCCGTAATATTGGCAATGTGGACGCAAAGGCGATTTTGGTGGTGGCGCAACCGCAGCATTGAGTCATATTTCTTGCCCACACGATGTTGGCAACTAGATAAATTTCCACTATATTGGATTTAGTCCAATATATAGAGATTTATCTGTTATGTCGAAAAAGCTGATCGAAGATACCGAACAGGCGCTAAACCAATTGCGCGAAGAAGGCTTGTTCAAATCCGAATATGGAATCACCAGCCCCCAATCGGCCAACATCACCGTGCGCGGTGAAAATGGCGAAGATGTGCCGCTGCTCAATATGTGCGCCAACAATTACCTTGGCCTAGCAGACGATAAGCGGTTGGAAAAACGGGCGATTGAAACCATTGAAAGCGAAGGCTTTGGCATGGCGTCGGTGCGCTTTATCTGCGGCACCCAGGCGATCCACCAGCAGCTCGAAGCGCGGCTCTCAGAGTTTTTGGGCACTGAAGATGCCATTCTGTTTATCGCGTGCTTTGATGCCAATGCGGGTGTTTTTGAAGCGTTGCTGGGGCCGGAAGATGCGATTATTTCTGATGCGCTGAACCACGCTTCGATCATTGACGGGGTGCGTCTGTGTAAGGCCCAGCGTTTCCGCTATGCCAATAATGATATGGATGCGCTGGAAGAACAGCTTAAGGCGGCGCAGGATGCGCGACATCGCTTGATCGTCACGGATGGCGTGTTCTCTATGGACGGGATCATGGCCAACTTGCCGGGCATTTGTGATCTGGCCGAAAAATATGATGCGCTGGTGATGGTAGATGACAGCCACGCGGTGGGCTTTATGGGCCCGAACGGCCAAGGCACACCACATCATTTTGGCGTTGAAGATCGCGTGCATCTTTATTCGGGCACTTTTGGCAAGGCCCTTGGTGGCGCAGCGGGCGGCTATATCGCTGGGGCGAAACCACTGGTGACCATGTTGCGGCAAAAGGCGCGGCCTTATTTGTTCTCCAATGCCTTGCCGCCTATGATCGCGGCAGCCACTTTGGAAGCGCTGGATATTGTGGAGCAGTCGCCCGATCTGCGGGAAAAGCTGTTTGATAATGCGAAATATTTCCGCGCAAAAATGGCGGCATTGGGCTTTGAACTGGTGCCTGGCGAACATGCGATTATCCCGGTGATGCTGAATGATGCGGTGCTGGCGCAAAAATTTGCCAAGCGCATGCTCGAGCTGGGGGTTTATGTCACCGCGTTTGCGTTCCCCGTGGTGCCGAAAGGATTGGCACGGATCCGCACGCAAATGTCGGCGGCACACACGACCGAAGATTTGGATAGAGCTATTGCGGCCTTTGAACAGGTTGGCAAAGAATTGGGAGTGATCTGATGCGCGCATTGGTGAAGGCAAAGGATGAACCGGGCCTCGAACTGCATGAGGTGGAAAAGCCTGATGTGGGGCCGCATGATGTGTTGATCAAGGTGAAGAAAGCCTCGATCTGCGGCACGGACATGCACATTTGGAAATGGGACCAGTGGGCGCAAAATACCGTGCCTGTGCCCATGGTGGTTGGCCATGAATATATGGGCCTTATCGAGGAGATCGGCGACGAGGTGAAAGACCTAAAGGTCGGCCAGCGTGTGTCTGGTGAAGGGCATATTCCGTGCGGCAAATGCCGGAACTGCCAGTCCGGTCGGGCGCATATTTGTGCAGAGACCAAAGGGATCGGGGTCAACCGTCCCGGTGCATTTGCCGATTATGTGGCGATCCCGGAAGCCAATGTTCGGCCTTTGCCAGACAGTGTGAGCGATGAAGTGGCCTCGATCCTTGACCCGTTGGGCAATGCGGTGAACACCGCGCTGACCTTTGATGTGTCGGGCGAGGATGTGTTGATCACCGGGGCGGGGCCAATTGGCTGCATGGCTGCGGCGGTGTGCCGCCATGTGGGCGCGCGGCATATTATTGTGACCGATCTGAATGACGAACGATTGGCATTGGCTGAAAAGATGGGTGCCACCCGTGGCGTGCGGGCTGACAAGGAAAATTTGCGCGATGTAATGGGCGAACTGGGCATGCGTGAAGGCTTTGATATTGGCCTTGAGATGTCCGGTGCGGCACCAGCTATGGATTCGATGATTGAGCATATGATCACCGGCGGTCGCGTGGCACTTTTGGGCCTTTTCCCCGGCAAGGTGGAAATGGATTTGAATAAGGCGATTTTTAAAGGCCTCACTCTTGAAGGCATTTATGGGCGTAAAATGTTTGAAACCTGGCATAAAATGCTGGCCATGCTGGAATCGGGCTTGGATGTGACCCCGGTCATTTCGCATCATTTGCCGTTCGAAGATTTTGCCAAAGGCTTTGAAGCCGTTGGTAAAGGCGAGGCCAACAAGGTGATTTTGGACCTAGACAAATAGGCCCAGCCATCACACAAATGGTGGATGGACAAAACAGTTTTGATCACGGGCGGCACCGGGGGAATCGGTGCCGCGCTTTGCACCCTTTTTTCGTCACGCGGCTATGATGTTGATTTTTGTTTTCAGCGCGATAGGGCACGCGCTGATGAATTGGAGCAGGCATGTGTGGCCCACGGCGTGAAATGCTTGGCGCATCGGTGTGACATCGCCGATCCAATGCAGGTGGCTGGGTTGTTTGATGGTGTGCAGGCGCAGCTGGGGGAAATCCGCGTGCTGGTCAATAATGCAGGCATTATTGGCGGGGCCAGCAAATTAGTGGATCTTGATCCGCAGCAATTGTCCAACGTGTTTGATATTAATCTGTTTGGTGCGGTTTATTGTTCGCAGCAGGCCGCGCGGCGTATGGGGCATTCTTTTGGCGGCAGCGGCGGCACCATCATCAATATCAGTTCGATCGCGGCCCTGTTGGGCAGCCCGAATGAATATGTGCATTATGCCGGGTCCAAGGGCGCGTTGGATAGCTTGACGGTGGGTCTTGCGAAAGAATTGGGGCCTGATGGTGTCCGGGTCAATGCGGTGCGCGCGGGTACCGTGGATACGCCGATCCACCAAACGCAGGGCAACCCCAACCGTCCGGCAATGGTGGCGCAGAATAGCCCGCTTGGGCGCGTGGCCACACCTGACGATATTGCCGAGGCCGTTTGGTGGTTGGCGCAGCCAGAAGCGTCCTATGTGAACGGCGCGATTTTGCCCGTTCATGGGGGCGGCTAGAGTTTTTTTCTTTGCGCTGGCGCAAAGTTGTTTCCGCAACGATTGTTTAATGTGATGAGATGAAGGGATTTGTCTTATGATGTTTGCATCGTCAAAGCCAAGCGCTATCGATCCAGATATGAGCCTGGACGAAATTATGCGTCGATGGCCGGTAACTGTGTCTGTGTTTATGAAACGACGCATGTCTTGCGTTGGGTGTCCCATTGCGAGCTTTCACACCATTGTGGACGCCGCGGAGGAATATCACCTCGACGAAGATCAGTTTGCCGAAGAACTGGCCCTGGCCATTGCTGGTTCCGCCAAGCGCTTCTAGGCCGAAATACTTAGTGGCCTTGTGCCAATAGCGCCAGTTTGTGCGCTTCCAGCACTTCAATCTTTTGCCGACCCACTTGCATCAAGCCCTTGGTGCTCCACGCGCTAAACAAGCGCGATACAGTGTGCAAAGTGGTGCCTGTCATCTCCGCGATATCCTGCCGGGACACCGGAAAATCAATCAAAATGCCAGATTCTGTTTTTACACCACATTGGTGGGTGAGGCGCATGACCGCGTGTGCGACACGACGTTCTACTTGCTCGGTAGACATTTCTACGATGCGCTCTTGCGATTGGGCCAGCCTTTGGCCAATGGCGCTGTAGGCATTTTTGATAAATTGTGGATGCTCTACCAAAAACAGATCCCAAAATTTGTTTTCCCAAAGGATGGCAACGCAATCGACCAAGGCGCGCGAGGTGGCGGGATAGTTTTTCTGGGCGATGGCGGGCGCCACGCCAAACAATTCGCCCACGCCAAAATGCCGCATGATGACTTGTGAGCCTTCCTCGGTGGTCTTGCTCACCTCCAAATAGCCATCCAACATCAAAAAGAAGTGGGTGGCTTCATCGAACTGGTCAAAGAAGCGGTCGCCCTTCTTATAGTGCTTGGCGACGCCTTTTTCCAAGATGTCGCCGATGTCTTCTTTCTTCATGTCGTTGAAGAGCGGGAAGTCTGCCACAAGGCTTGGATCTATCTTTGGTGCTTTTTTTTGCATGGCCGTCCATTTGTTTGATCTAACGCAAATAATCAGTTTTCCAGATCAGTTACAAGATTGGTCAACGCACAAAGATTTCTTGAAAGGATATCAAAATGAAAAACGGGTTCAAAAAAGTAATCGCTGTTTTCGGTCTTGTCGCTGCAACTGGCATGGTATTGAGCCCAGCCTTGGCTGAAGAGTTCGAAGTTCAAATGCTCAACAAAGGCGAAAAAGGCACAATGGTTTTCGAACCTGATTTTGTGGCCGCTCAGCCTGGTGATACCATCAAGTTTGTACCCACAGATAAGGGCCACAATGTTGAAAGCATCAAAGGCATGCTGCCCGCAGGTGTCGAAGAGTTCAAAAGCAAGTTTAACAAAGAATACGTGCTTACAGTGGATAAAGAAGGCGTCTATGGTGTGAAATGCACACCTCACTATGCCATGGGCATGGTTGCGCTGATCACAGTTGGTGAAACCAGCAATCTGGAAGAAGCCAAAGAAGTGAAGCAAAAAGGCAAAGCCAAGAAAGTGTTCGCAGAATTGTTCGAACAAGTTCAGTAAGCAGCAGCTTTTTGGGGCAGGCAGAAATAATGCCTGCCCTTTTTGTATCTACTTGAAGGAATTTCGAAATGGCAATCCCCCGCACCAATGCCTATTCGGGTCCAACCCTTTTTAGCTATGGGTTCCGCCCGTTCTTTTTGTTTGGCGCCTTTTATGCTGGCCTCACAATCTTGTTGTGGGTGCCATTTTATTTTGGCGAGATCGAGTTGCCCATTTCGATGGGCATTGCTGACTGGCACATGCATGAAACATTGTTTGGTTTCGTGCCGGCTGTGATTGCGGGCTTTTTATTGACGGCGGTGCCCAACTGGACTGGGCGATTGCCGGTGAATGGGACCGCATTGATCGCGTTGGTTTTGGCCTGGGCATTGGGACGCGTGGTCACCAATATTTCGGCGCTGATGCCCTTGTGGAGCGTGGTGGCGTTAAATCTATTGTTCCCCACGCTATTTGCAGCAGCTGTGTGCCGAGAGATTTTGGCAGGGAAAAACTGGCGTAACCTGAAAGTGCTCGTCATGTTTGGCCTGTTGGTGATGGCGCAAATCTGGTTCTACGTTGCCTGGGCAAACGGGTTCAGCACGCGTCCTGCTGCCTATTTGGCGCTAAGTGTGGTGCTGATGCTGATTATGCTTATTGGCGGGCGGATTGTGCCCAGCTTTACGCGCAATTACTTGGTGAAACGCCAAAGCGAGACGCTGCCCCATCCCTTTGGTGGTTTCGATAAAATCACTGTCTTATCCAGTGCGGTGATCCTTTTGGGTTTTGTGCTGCAAAGCACGGGGCTATTTAATTGGCCAATATTCTTTGCTTTCGGTTTTATGTTGTTGGCTGGCCTGCATCTCGTGCGCCTGATGCGGTGGCACCCAGAGTTGATCTGGCGTGACGGGCTATTGCTGGTGTTGCACACTGGGTATGCGTTTGTGCCAATTGGCTTTTCCTTGATGGCGCTGAGTTTTCTGGATGATGGATTGGTGCCTATTGTTGCCGCGATTCACGCGTTGAGCACGGGCGCTGTTGGCTTGATGGTGATTGGCGTGATGTCGCGGGCTACCTTGGGGCATACCGGGCATCCATTGGTGGCGACGCGCGGCACGCTCATTTTATTTGCGGCGATTCTTTTGGCATCCATTTTGCGGATTTTGGCGGCGTTTGATTCAGACGCCAGCGTCATGCTGATGCGTGGCTCGCACCTATTCTGGGTCATCGGGTTTTGGGGATTTGTAGCTCTTTATGGTGGCAAACTGATGCGCCCCAGGGCACAGCCGAAGCGCTGACCGCATTAAAGCGGTTACCCGAAGGGGGACAGGTTGCGCAAAAGGCTCCAGAAGCTGGGCTGCTCGGCCCCCTTCACAAGACGAATGCCTAAGTGACTTGGTGGATCACCCACAGTGCATCCACCACCTTGTGGGTTGGAAATAAACACGGACAGATAGGTCCGGTGGGCACCTTCCACCACCCTTGCGCCGCAGCTGGTGGCGCTAGATTTGGTGCCGCCCGCGTCCACATTGATGCGTTCATAGCAGGTAGAGGTCCATACCCACACATTTTCCGCCACATCGTTGACGCCCAGGCTGTTGGCGCCAAAAAGGCCAACAGGCCTCAGGCTTTGACGGGGTGCTTCGCCTTTGCTTTTGGATTTGGCGCGGTAGTCTGACAGCCAAGCCACAGCAGGGTTGTTGGGGTCGGATTGAATATCTTTTTCGGGGTCATCATATTTTTCAGCCGCAAATTGTGCCCATTCCAAAGCGGTGGGCAATCGCCAATTGTCGCCGGTTTTAATGCTGAGCCATTCGGCGTATTTCGCGGCCATTTCATAATTGATGCCCACCACGGGATGATCATCAATGGGCGTTTTAACGGTGATGGCAGGCGCGCAATATCCTTCCACCACACACGCACGATATTGCTTATTGGTTACAAGGTCTTGAGTGACTTCAAGCTGTGTTTGCACCTTTGCGTGCACCAATGGAGAGATCTGCGGCAATTCATTTTCGATATAGCGAGTGGGGTCGCGATATTCGAAGTTGCGCGGGGGAATGGTCACCAGCGCTGGCGTATCGATCGTGGTATCTGTGGCAATGGTTGGATGTGGCAAGGTGGATTGTTGTGGCGTTGTCAGGCTTTGGATCAGCCAAAAACTTGCCCCGGCCAACAAAGCCATGGGCAGGAAAATGGAACTTGCAGTTTTCAAACGATCAGCGGTCATCTCACCACTCCTTGAATAAAAAGCCCGGCCGAGGAGAAGTCGGCCGGGCAATCAACAATTCGCTATTTGTCAGCTTTATTTGCTGATTGGGCCGGGTGCTTTGACCTGCTTCATCAGATCATCGTCCCAATCGCCTTCCACCAACACGTGGGCTGTGGCGCCGAGTTCAACTGCCTCGATGAGGTTGTGGTTCACATAGGCGTAAACCCCAGGCTGCAAGAACTCATAGAATGCTGCACCGGCAGAGCCGCCGCGGATGAGCCATGTTTCGAGATCTTTTTCAGGGGCGTTGTTGAACTTGCCTGTTTCCCAAACATAGTCACCATGACCACCAATCAAGTGTGGACGTGTGTCGCGGTTGGCTTGTGAGTGCACGAACAAGACTTTCTCGCCCACTTTGGCTGTCAGCGCATTTTCGCCTGTAAGTGCGCCTTTTTTACCGTTGAACACCACATGGGTTGGGATCAAGCCACGCATGGTTTCAATTTGATCTGAAAAGCTCTCAGACACGGTTTCGTAGGTCTTGTATTCGCCATTTTCATCGCGAGGAATATAGAAGTCGTTCTCACCGATGTTGTACACACGGTCATAACGCAGTGGGTTGCCTTTATCATCTTTCAGGCCTTCGCGAGGCAGAACCATAATGGTGCCGCTCATGCCTGAGACAACGTGCCATGGGATCATAGAACCGCCAGGGGCACAGTGATAAACAAAGGTACCTGGGCGAGTGGCTTTAAAGCGCAACACGCATTGTTCGCCAGGGGCAACTTCTGTCAATGCACCGCCGCCCAACGCGCCTGTTGAGGCGTGGAAGTCGATATTGTGCAGCAGTTCGTTGCTTTCTGGGTTGATGAGGGTCAACTCAACATAGTCGCCTTCATGCACCACCATCATAGGACCAGGCACAGAGCCATCATAAGTCATGGCGTGAGTTGTTGTACCTTCATCATCCACTTCCCAAACTTTTTCTTGGATGGTCATTTCAAATTCAACGACCTGTGGAGGACCTGAAGCAACTTGCTCGTGCTCATGTACGAATGGAGGAGGTACCAACTTCACTTTTTTGCGAGGCATCTCATCTACGTTATCCGCAGCCATTGCTTGCGGTGTAAGGTTGGCCACTGCGGTCAGCGCTGCTGCTGTGCCGAGGGCTCCAAAGATTGTTTGACGACGAGTAACCATGACATTCTCCTTTAAGATCTCATTGTTGGTCTTGATGAGGAGAAGGTAGGCGAAGTTTTGAGAGGTTTCTTTGTTCTAGATCAAATAGACACGCTCAAAAATTGAAAAAAATTTTATAAATCAAAAAGATAACATGTGTTTTATTGATCTAGATCAATAAAGGGGGCGCTTAGTCCCCCTTTATTGTTTGTCTTTGCTTTAGGGCCTGCGTTTCGCTTCGCGCTGGGCAATATATAAAGACGCGACAATAATCAAGGCCGCCCCGACCCATAGATTGCCCGTAGGCACCCAGCCAAACACCAAGAGCCCACCCAACACGTTGAAGGGCAGTTTCAGATGATCAAATGGCTGCACATAAGCGGCATCGGCAGTGGCATAGGCTTTGGTGATCATAAATTGCGCCAGCGCCACCAACAGGCCTGCGGCAATAATATAGATCAGCGCCATATTGTTTGAGATGGCGAAACCGTCGAGCAGGCCCATTTCGGGATTACCTTGGGCGGCGGAAAAGGCAAATAGCGCATTGGCAGGTGCGGTGAGGAGCAGCAAATAAAGAGTGATGGAATCTGAGTGTTCGGTTTTGGTCAGCTCTTTGGTGAACAAGGAGGTGATGGCCCAAAATAGGGCAGCGCCCACGGGCAGTAGCGAATTGATCGTGAAACCTTCGGCCCATGGCTCCAAAATGATCATGCCGCCAACAAAACCCAAAAGCGTGGCGGCCCAGCGGGCCCAGCCCACGGTTTCACGCAAAATGAGTGCGGCACCGATGGTGACAAAGAAGGTGGAGGTCATAATTAAGGCGATGGCCTGCCAAATGGGCACGCCCTTGGCGAGGCCCAGCACCCAAAGCTGCACGCCGATAGATGCGGCAATCACCCGCAATACATGCATGACAGGGCGCTTGGTTTTCAGCGCACCGGAGCCAAGTTGACTGACCATGGGCAGCATAATGAAAAAGGCCAGCAAATATTGCCAGAAGGCGGCAGCCGTGGAGGGCGTGCCGTGGGTGAGGGTGGCCAATTGGGTAAGCGAATTGACGGCGGCGAACGCAATGCCAGCGCCCACCATATAAAGCCCGGCCAAAATCGCAGGGTTGCGCAATGTTAGATTTGCGGACTGATCCATGTGTCGAGTTCCTTTCCGAACCGATATGAATCAGGGCGTGATGAGGGTGACCCGAACAAGCACCAAACGAAATCCCGACAGGGGCAATCGTGTGGCAGGCTATTCGACCCCTTCTCTTCCATCCGGACTTTGACCGTCGGCTCTGGAATTGCACCAGATCTGCTTGACCCTTTTGGCGGGACCAAAAGGCGCTCGCGGGCTTATGGGTTGCTCCATTCACCGCCGGTGGGGAATTTCGCCCCGCCCTGAGAAGGTTTTGCCCCCGGACCATTCCGAAAGCGCGCTGTTTTAGCATGGGGGATTTGACGATGGCAAGGAAATTGAAAGGCAAGGTTTACCTTAAAAGCATTCAATGTTTGTAGACAAAGAATAAGATGCGATAGTTGAGCAGATTTTCTCGAATTTTTTGATTTGTGTATGTTTAAAATATTCTTTGTTCACGCCCGCGCAGCGACTGCAGTTGTATTTATTCCTGCTCTATTGTTTTGCTTTTTTGAATTGTCTCGGATCTTTGTTCTTCCGAGGGAGACATTCGATTCCAGTTTTATTAATTGGTTCGTTTTAAAGCGTTATTTTCTTCTGGTTTTAGTAACACTCATCGTTAGCAATTGGACAAGATATTGGGTTACAGGCACTCAGCCCAGATGGATTCTATATAACAAAAACTCTTTCCCGTCAGTGCCTGTGGTTCTCGCGTTTTGTATCGCTGCGATCTTTATTTTTGTGTCGCCAATGATCTGGAAGAGTGCCGTTGTTAAGCCGCTGATAGATCAATTCAACGTTCTTGGCTTTCTCTTTTCAGTGCGTATTCTCGGCTTTGCAGTGATCTTGATATTCACATTTATGGCTTACCGAGCGTTTGTAGATAAGAATATTCCACTCTTTTCCATTGTACTACTTTGTGCATTTGTATTTGCGACCACCTATCTAATCCACCATCTTACCGGGTATTCTTTTGACATTAGGGATAAACTTTATGCGGTATCGGTTACTGCGGTTTTCGCACCCATTGGCTTTTTGTTAGAATTATTGGGCGGATCTGGCTCGAGTGAGTTTTTGGGCTTGGCGATGATGATATTCTTTTATGTCGCAACGCCTATAGGTTGGGTTCTCTCTTTCTTTTTATATTGGTACCTCTTCCTTTTTGTTTTCACTTTGGGATTTGAACTTCTCGAATGGAGTGGTTCTCGGCTAAGTCTGAAAAATAAAACAGCTGAAAGTTATGATCAAAAATAGCTGATTGCTTGGCAGATTCTTGATATCGCACAGCGAGGATTTTCTTGCCTTTAATTGTCATTTCCGCGTAAGGCTCGCTTCAACCAAGGAGTGAGCCTTTTGCATAAAGTGGATGTGTTGATAATTGGCGCCGGGGCGGCGGGGATGTTGGCGGCGGCGGAGGCGGGCAAGCGCGGGCGCCGGGTATTGCTGGTGGACCATGCCAAGAAGGCGGGCGATAAGATCCGCATTTCGGGCGGCGGGCGATGCAACTTCACCAATGTGAACACCAGCTTCAAACAGTTTTTGAGCGAAAACCCACATTTCGCGATTTCGCCGCTCAAACGGTTTTCGGCGCAGGACTTTATTGGCCGCGTGCGGGAACGCAAAATTGCGTTTCATGAAAAAACCCTGGGGCAGTTGTTTTGTGATGAGAGCGCGCAACAGATCATTGACATGTTGCTGAACGATTTGCGGGATGCGGGCGTTGAGCTGCGGCTGAAAACCAGTGTGCATGGGGTGCAAAAAACTGGCGATAGATTTGTTGTTGAGCTGGATGATGGACAGGTCGAGGCGGAAAAACTGGTGGTGGCCACCGGTGGCAAATCGATTCCGAAAATGGGGGCCACCAGTTTTGGTTATGATTTGGCCAGCCAATTTGGGTTACGGGTGGTGGAGACGCGACCAGGGCTGGTGCCGCTGACGTTCGATCAATCCACTTTAGCGCCGATCAAGGAATTGGCCGGGGTGGCGCTGGATCCTGTGCAGGTGAGCCGCGGTAAAGTGCAGTTTAATGAGGCGCTCTTGTTCACCCATCGTGGGTTGAGCGGTCCGGCAATTTTGCAAATCTCGTCGTTTTGGCGCGAGGGCGATCAAATCAAGGTCAATATGCTGCCGGGACAAGACATATTTGACCAGTTGCGCGCCGCGCGACAGGATAATGGCAAGCGTGCCGTGCAGACGGTTTTGGGCCAGTTTTTGCCCAAGCGTGTGGTTGAGTTTGTGATCAACGAACAGAATATCAGCGGTAATCTGGCGGATATGAGTGACAAGAAGCTCAAAAATCTTTCGGACCGTTTGGCGCAATGGGTGTTGAAGCCCACGGGATCGGAAGGTTATCGCACGGCCGAAGTGACGTTGGGGGGCGTGGCCACCGACGAGTTGGACAACCGCACCATGGAAGCGAAAAAAGTGCCGGGGCTTTATTTTATCGGCGAAGTGGTGGATATGACCGGCTGGCTTGGTGGGTATAATTTCCAATGGGCCTGGTCTTCGGCGTGGGTGGCCGGACAAGCGGTTTAAAAACAAATTGCCAGCGGGCCTTTTCCTTGATTTGATGCGCAAAGGGATGATCAATCCGTGCTGAATGCGCAGGCATGATGCATTGGGATTGGCGACTGTTTTCATCTGTTCGGTTGGGGGGAGACATGACCGAAGATACACAAGTTGCAACGCGACCGGGTGGGTTGCCGCAAGTTAATAAAATTGGATTTTCCGACATTGGCGAGGCATTGGGCCAGGGGTGGCACGACTTTATGCGCGCCCCACAATATGGGCTGATCTTTGGTGGCTTTTATGTTTTGGGTGGCTTTGCCATTCTGGCAGCGCTCGCGGTTTACGATATGCCGTGGATGATCATACCTGTTGCCATTGGCTTTCCGCTGTTGGGGCCGTTTATCGCCGTGGGGCTTTATGACGTGTCGCGTCGATTGCATGCAGGCGAACCGCTCAAAATGGGCGAAATATTTGGGCTGATGTTCCGGCAAAAGGATCGGCAATTGGGCTGGATGGCCTTTGTGGTGCTGTTCATTTTCTGGATTTGGGTCTATCAGGTGCGGTTGCTGCTGGCCCTGTTTCTGGGGTTCAAGAGCTTCTCGTCAGTGGGCATGTTTCTAACGGTGATCACCACCACGTCCGAAGGGCTGGGCTTTTTGGCGGTTGGCACCTTGGTGGGCGCTGGCCTTTCCTTTGTGTTGTTCGCCTCCACTGTGGTGGCTATGCCGCTTTTGCTTGAACGCGAGTTGGATTTCGTTTCAGCGATCATCACCAGCTTTAAAGCGGTGACCAAGAATTTTCTGCCCATGATTGCCTTTGGGGCACTGATCGTCTTGTTCACCTTTGTGGCGATGGTACCAGCGTTTTTGGGTCTTGTGCTTGCCTTGCCGATTTTGGGCCATGCCACATGGCATCTTTATAAAAAGCTGGTGGTATAAATTAACGCAGGCGCAGGGTCAGGCCTGTGGCGGGCACATTATTTGTGCCTTCAATGTGGCCCTGCGTTCGCTTATAAATCTCAAAGCCCATATGCTGATAAAGCCGTAAGGCGCGGCGATTGCCATCCAGCATTTGCACATCTAACGGGCGGTCGGTTCGGGCCAGTATGTGGCGGATCAGTTGTTGGCCGATGCCTTCGCTAAAATGGTGGGGCGTTACATAAAGCCAGACAAGTTGGTGCGATGAATATGCGGCAAAACCGAGGATTTTCTGGTCGCGCTCAGCGACGATGATTTTGCTGCCCACCAGTCTTTTATCTTGTGCGCATTTTTCAAGTGGCAGGAACGCGCCCGCCTTTATGTTGGCCTCTCCGAGCTCTGTTTTGCGGGCGGCGTCATGGATGCTGCAAAGTTGCGGCCAATCTGCCTCTTGGTAGGCGCGTATTGTGACCATGGTGTAGTGCGCTGCCGTCATGAGCTAATTGATTGGATATTTGCGCAAACGCGTCAAGAGTTTGGTTTTTGGCGAAACCTTTTGCGGCCTGTGGCCGTATATAGGTTAAATAAGCTTTGGAGGCCGTGTGCGCATTTTGATTTGGTTTTTTGCGATTTCAGCAATTGTGGTGGGGATGTTGGCAGTTATTGCGCTTTATCCGCCTGCGCGCGATCAGGCCCTTATTGCGACGAATGCAGCGATTGCCGATAAGAATATCCAGATCGAAAAGAATATAAGCTTTGGACCAGATCCGATGCACAGACTGGATATTTACGCCCCCTCTGATCGTCACCCCGCTTATGCGCAAAGCCTGAAGAATCCCATTGTGATTTTCTACTATGGTGGCGGATGGCGCATGGGCGAGAAGTCGTTTTATCAATTTGCGGGAGCCGCGTTGGCGGCGCAGGGTTATCGCGTTGTCATCCCCGATTATCGACTGTTTCCGGAGGTTCAGTTTAAAGGCTTTATGGGTGACGCTGGCCGCGCCTATCAATGGGTTTGGGAGCAGCTGGCCGAACCCGCTAACAAAGAGATTGTGGTGATGGGCCACTCTGCCGGGGCCCATATGGCAGCATTGTTGGCTTATGGCGAGCAATATCGATTGGGGGAAGCGCCGCGACCAGCGGCGATGGTGGGGCTGGCCGGGCCCTATTCGTTTGATCCAACTGATTGGCCGAGCACCCAGGATATTTTTGCAGACGTGGATCAGGCGGATGCGGCACGACCCGTTGCGTTTGTAAATGATAATAGCCCGCCAAGCCTAATGTTTCACGGTGATCGCGATGATGTGGTCAAGCTGTGGAATCAGGAAGAACTTGCAAAAGCGCTGAACGCCCACAATGTGCCGCACGACACCCATGTGTTGCCGGACACGGGCCATTATAAAATCCTGTTTTCACTTAGCCGACCGTTGCGGGAGAAAATGGCGGTTGTTGAGCGGATCAAGTCCTTCATTGACCGGCATGTTGACGAATAGGAATGTCCTCAACAACAAACGTTGCTTTTCTGGTTAACGTTTTATAAAACCCGAATGAAGGAGTTAGTGCGCCTAGCACCTTGATAAATCTTTATTTATCTCTGTTTTGTGTTGGGTAGGGGGCAAAATGCTAACGACATCGAATTCGTCAATTGGGCTGATTGGTGCCCTGATCTGGATGTCACTTAGCGTTAGCGCACATGCTCAAACAATACTTCCACCCAGTTCAGGCCCATGTGTCGTTAATGGCAGCACCGCCGTTTGCGAAGGGGATCTGTCTGCTGGCGTCGAGGTGGATGGATCGGTGATCGATCACCTCATTGTGCAAAACCTCACCCAGAATATTACTCCAGCGTTTGACGTTGAAGGGATCGACTTTCGCGATGGTGGTGCGGCAACCGGCATCATGATTGATGCGGATTTGGGCCGTTTCGGCATTAGTGTGGATAGCGAGCCGGCAATTTATATTGTTGAAGATGGCGCTGGCGATGTGGTGGTGAATTTCAAGGGCGATGTTGTGGCCACCAACATCAGAGGTGGTGGCATCATTGTTCTAGAGACGGGTGATGGCGGCGTTACGATCAACCATGAAGGTGATATTTCGACCAGTGGCAGCGTTCTCGCAGATGCAATCTATGCCGAAACTTCCGGGGGGCCCGGAAGTATCTCGATTACCCATGAAGGTGATATCCAGACTGCCGGCGAAACGAGCGACGGCATTCAGGCAGAGGTGTTCGATCAAGGGGACATTCTTATCGACCAAAAGGGCTCAATCAATACAACGGGTCTGGATGCATATGGTATATTGGCTGATACCAATGATGGCTTGGTTAGCATCCTTAATGAGGGGGACATAAGCAGCACTTCGGGTGAAGGTATTTTTGGCTATTCTCGTGTTGGCGACGTTGTCATCAACAGCACTGGTAATGTCTCAGCCGGCCTTTGGGGAATTGCCGGCCAGGCGATTGATGGCAATGTGACCATCAATAGCGTTGGCGATATCACGAGCCAGCTGGAAGACGGCATAGAAGCGTATAGTGAAGGCGGCAATGTCAGTATTTCGTCCAACGGCAATGTTTTGTCCAATGGTGGCGAGGGCATTGATGGTGAGATTGTGGACGGTGATGGCAATATCACTATTGTCGCGCAGGGCGCTATTACCGCAGAAGATGAGACGATCGATGCCAGCATCAAGGGTGCTGGCAATGGCAATATCACGGTGCTCAATAGTGCGGTATTGGTCGGCCAAGACATTGGCATTGACGCGAATATTGCCAATGATGGGGCGGTTACCATCAATAATTTTGGCAATATTGATGCCGTTGATGAGGGGTTGCGTGCGGGCGTTGAGGGCACAGGTGCAATTTACATCGCCAACCATGGTGATGTGCTCGCTGATGTGGGCATATTGGTGCGTGAACGCTTTGATGTGGCGGCGGCGCAGGTGGTGAATTCAAGACGGTTAGAGAGCACAGGCACTCACGCGTTGGATTTGCAATCGGACGGCAATGATGTGCTCAATCTGCTCAATGGTACGGTGATTGTCGGGGCGCTTGATTTCGGCAATGGCAATGACGGCGCGGGCGGCACAAATCCTGATGATATTGATACGCTGAATATCGAGACCGGTGTGAGCGCGGTTTTAGATTTTGCGGACACAGGTGGCACCGGTCAGGGTGATAGCGATTTGGAAAGTGCGCCTGAAACCATCAATTATGATGGGTTTAGCATTTTGCTGAATGGCGGCACGCGCCTCGCCACCATTGACCCGACGATTTTTGCGCATCAGGATCGGTTATTGTTCAATTTGAACCGGCAGGCCATCGGCAATCTTGATGGTGGGCAACCCGGCTTTGAACCGGAGGCGGGTATGGCTCGACTTTGGGGCAAGACCTTTGGCGGGTTGGGCCATGTTGGTGCACGCACGGGCACTTCCGCGTTCACTGAAACAGAGTTTGGCGCGGTCGGTGGCTTTGAAAATAATCTAAACGCGGAAAGTGGGCAGTTCGGCCTGTTTGCTGGTGTTGGCCAGTCCAATTTCAAAGTTGGCGCCAATGACGATCATACGCGCGCTGAAGGCATCTTTGGCGGCGCCTATTGGACGCAAGATTTCAATGATTTGATCTTGTCGGCGCAAATGGTGGCTGGTGTCGTATCGAATCAAACAGAGCGATATGTGAATGGCACGGCAGCAGATGGCGCGTTCTGGGGACAGTTTTTTGCCCCGACATTTGCAGTGACCATGCCAATCGATGTGTTGGATCAACGCGGCTATATCAAAGGGCAAATTGGCTATAGCTATATGCACCTCGATGGGTATGACGAAACAGGCGGTCCTGCCCCACTGTCGGTGGAGGCACGGCACGTGGCGAAGCTGAATTTGCGCGGCGAAGTTGGCGCCCCGATCGAGTTGAGCAACCTTGAGATGAATTGGCGTGCCGGTGTGGATGGCGTCATTGACGCAGGGTCGTCGCAAGTGAATGCCACGCTTTTGGGAACGGATATTGGCTTTAATGGCAATCTTGCCAATAGCATTTCTGGCTTTGTCGGCTTTGTTGTCAGTCGACCCTTTGCCGATGGGCAAGGCCAACTGACTTTTTCAGGTGAAGTGGCCAGCTCTCTGGCTGGTGATTTGAGCGCAAAAGCATCAGCGAAGGCGGCAGTGAATTTTTAGCGTCGCCACACGGGCTAATGATTTGAAATCAGAATTGCGCGAGAAAGGCTTTGGCCCGCTGCATGCAGAGGGAAGCGGCCTCGGCATTATAATCGGGCAGGCTCGGGTCCAGAAAGTAATGGCCGGCATTTTCATAGCGGTAGAGCGCAATCTGAGGGCCATCGGCCGCGTTCACCCAATTTTCAAAATAGTCTTCATCGTCAAACGGATCAGGTTTGGCAATATGAGCGGAGATTTTCACCTCACTTCGGCGGGGCGTCATCCATTCGGTGATGCCGGCGAAGAGTAAGGTGCCGGGCATTTGCGGACGAGAGGACCAAAACTCACCCACCAGCGCGGCCCCGAATGATACGCCGGACAAAATGGCGGTTGCCGGGGCGGCGTCCACCGCGCTTGTGGCGCGTTTCATAATGGTGTCATTGTCGATCTCGCGCCGCATAGCAAATGCGTTTTCATAGGTTTCTGCAGTTTGCCCACCAAACAGGTCGGGCAAAATCACCGTATGCCCCGCCGCTTCAAACTGCGCTGCAATCTGCTTTTCGATGGGACGCAAACCCAGGATAGAATGAAAAAGGACGATATGTGCCATTGAATGACCTGTTTATTTGGGGAACTGGTGCCGCTGATAGGACTTGAACCTACGACCCCATCATTACGAATGACGTGCTCTACCAACTGAGCTACAGCGGCCTAACGGCAATTTACATTTTTTCGTGTGATGCAGACAAGGTGTTTGTGGAGGGACGGTTTCTCGGTGGCAGAAATGAAAAAGGGTTGCACGGGGAAACCCCGGCAACCCTTCGTCGATATATATCAGCATAAAGGTACTTTTGCGCCTTTTGGCTGCTTGGAAGAAGATGTTAGCGGTGCGTTGGCTCCTCTAACAGCACCTCACTTCCAAAGCCCTTTTTCTGATCTTGATATCGAATAGACAATGGATCACCTCCTTCCGAATTGTTGAAACTATCTCAGATTCTGCTCTCCAAAACTGAATCGGTCAAGCGCAAAATATGTAGTTGATTGTATAATACAACTATTGTATATTGCACATATTATGGAAAATTATGAAGATGTACCCATTCATTGGGTGAACAGATTGAGCTTTTTATCTCGACGCGAACTTGGGCAGCGATTTGCCGAGGCAGGGCACAAAATCTCGGCCGAGGAATGGGCCGTGTTGTTGATGTTGTGGCAGGAAGATGGGCGGTCGCCCAGTGGCTTGGCGGACATAACATTTCGAGACCGGACCACAGTCACTCGGCTCTTGGATGGCATGGTAAAGAAGGGCCTAATTGTTCGGAAATCCGATGCGCAAGATCGCAGAAAATCCAAGGTATTCCTGACAAATCACGGTCAGGATTTGGAAGGTAAACTCAAGCCCATCGCGCAAGAGCTGATCGCCAAATCCTTGCGCGGTATGAGCGCAGAAGAAGTCGAGCAGCTCACCTTTTTGCTGCGAAAAGCCACGCAAAATTTGTTGGCCAAAGCATAGGCTGACCTGCCAAAGGAGGCACGAATGACCAATTACAATTATGCAGAATTTTCAACGGGTGATTATGATCTGGACAATTTTCGCGGGCCGCAAATTGGCCAGAAGGCGCCCGATTTTGATTTGCAGGATGTAAATGGTGCACCGCATCGTTTACTCGATTTTGACGGTGAGTTTCTGGTTTTGGAACTTGGGTCGATCACGTGTCCCTTGTTTCAGGGGCGGCGCAAAAGTATGAAACGGCTGAAAGACCAGTTTCCGCATATTGATTTCAAAATCCTTTATGTGCGAGAGGCGCATCCGGGCAAATCCATTGGCGCTCACCGAAATTTGGAAGCCAAACAGCAGGTGGCGAATAAGCTGCGCACTGAAGATGGCGAACTCAGGACCATTGTTGTGGACGGGATCGAAGGCAGCGCCCATATGGCCTATGGCGGTTATCCGAACGCGGTCTTTATTATCAATAGGAATGGGTGTGTTGTGTTCAACGCGGATTGGAACAATCCGGAGGCAACAGCCAAAGCATTGAAATTGTTGCTTAAAGGCAAGCCTGCCAATGTGAAAAGCTATTTTATGCCTGTGCCACCACCGGTTTTGGCTCGCACCATGGGGCGCAGTGGTAAAGGTTCATTTTTTGATTTCGTCAAAGGCCTCCCGGTTCTGATTTGGAAAAACCTTATCCGCAGAAACATGCTGCTGGCGCTTAATCGACGCGGGGCAGTGATGCCCGACGCCGATTGTTGAAATGATTAGACGCCTGCGGGATTTGGCGGCGCCGGAAGGGGCTCTGGCGCCGTTGCTTTTTTCGGCTCAGCAGCAGCGCTCGTTTGGGCAGGTTTGTGCGTGCCTGTCGGCTTGGCGACGCTGCGTGATGGCGTGGTCCAAGTGAATTTGTCCAACTTGCCGGTTAGCGGCGATGTTGGTTCCCACTCATCAGCACTAATGCCATCGGCGATCCAAGTGGCGTCGGGCTTGGCTGTGACCGCGCGGGACAGCCAAGCGCGGGCCTTGCCCTGATCGCCGCTGTCGCCCTGTTCAACCTCTGCCATCAGTGTGCACACTTTTTGAGTGGCCCGCTGATCGGTGAAGGGTTGCAGCGCGGCGCGGGCATCCGACCATTCATGGGCAGCAATTGCGGCGCTGGCCAAAAGGATTGCGCTTTCCAAATGGTCGGGATGTTCGACCACCATTGTTTTGGCGCGTTTAAGCCGTTCCACGGCTGACGCACCAGTTTGGGCGTGGATATAAAGCTCCCCAATATGTGGATGTGCACTGGTCCGCCAAACCCGGCGCAAGAGGCCAGAGGCTTTGCGCACTTCGCCGGATGAAATATAAAGTCGCGCCGCGATCAATGCTGCAGGCACAAATTCGGGCTGCTTTTTCAGCGCTTCGTTGGCAAAGGTGATGGCCCGCTGTGGTTCGGTTTCTTCCAGTTCTTTGGCCAGGGCTGTGCGCAACACGGCGTCGAGGCGCTTTTGCTCGTCGCGGGCACTGCGATCGAAGGGGATTTGGTCCAATTGGGCGAGGGCATCTTCGTAATCCCCTTGCTTGGCCATATGGGCAAAAATTGCTTTTTGCGCCCACGCCAATTTGGGCGACAGGCTGGCGGCCTTTTGGGCAAATTGTACCGCAGCGTCTTCTCTGTTTTGCCGACGTGCTTGCTCGTAAAGTCCAGAAAGCGCAGCAATGGCCGTTTTCGGGTCTTCAATCATCTCCCGATATTGCAATCGCGCTTGTTTGAGTTCGCCCAACTGCATATTTGCTTGGGCTTCCAGCAATTGGGCGGCGGTGTTGCCTTCCAGTTTCAGCCGCGCTTCCCGCGCCAATTGTCGGGCTTTATTTGGGTCGCCCGTTTGCAGGGCGATGATGGCATTTGATAGCGCATCCACGCCTTTGCGTTGTTTGCGCTTTTCATTAGCGCGTGAGAACAGCGCCGGGATGCCAAAGATGCGGCGAATGATTGCCCAAACAAAAATCGTCAGGAGCATCAATAGGATCAAGGCGAACAAGACGACGCCCAGGCTGGGCTGCATTTGATAGCCAAAGCCGGTGATGGCCACACTGCCGGGCACCGACATGATGAAGCTAGCGCCCCACGCAACGGCCAGCGAAAAGGCGACGATGATAAAGATGCGGATCATTGCGCGTCTCCTTCGGCTGGGGCGTTTTGGTTCAATAGCGCCGCGCGCATGTCAGTTTGCCACTGCTCAACCACCAGATGGGCGTTGATTTGTTCAATCAGCGGTGTTGCCACCTGCTGTATTTGCGGCGGCAATTTTTGCAAATGGCTTTGGGCAGCGCGCAGGTTTTGGGCGGCAAGTGCGGCTTCTGCTTCATCGAGCAGCACCAGCGGGTCATCGCCTTCGGCATCGAGAGGGCGCAGATTGACGGCGTCTTTGACGGCCCCCAGCAGTTTATCCTGCCACGGCGCGTCGGCAGCAATGCCTGGGCGCGCTGCCAAAAATTGGGGGCGCAGATCTTCAAATTGTGCCTTAAGGGTGTTTGCGGGGGTTAGGCCATTTTGTGCGATGACCAACACATCATCAGCGGGGGTGGCATTGGTGACGCTGGCCAATTCTTGCAAGCGCGTGGCAAAAGGCTGCCCGCTGTTGATGGCGGCATCAATCTCGCTCATCAAAATCGGCAATCGCGCCGCGGCTAACGCGCTATTGGCGGCCTGGCGAGCTGATTGGTCTTCTTCCAAAGTGGCGATTTGAACGCGAAGCGCGGCCAAATTTTCTTTGAGATCGGCGATCTGTGCATTTTGCGCGGCGATGCGCTCTTCAAACTCAACCAGTGTTGTTGCTTGCGTCGAAATCTGCGCCTCAAGCGGCGCCAGATCCACAGTCGGTGCTGCGGCCGGGGGCACGTTCACCTCCGGGTTTGCTGTCGCCCGTTCCGCAAGTTCGATTTGTGTTTGCTTTAAATTGGCCACATCTTGCTCAAGGGCCGTAAGTGCGTTTTCGATGGGTCCAAGATCGATCGGTGTCGGTTCATCCGCAGGTGTGCTTATGCTTTCCAGCTGTTGCTCAATATTTGCAATTGCCTGGTTGATGCGGTCGGTATCAATCGCTTCGATTTCACTTTGCAACGCGCCCAAATCATCGACCGTGGCAAAAGGTGTAAGGTCCACCTCTTGTGCATTTTCCAAATCAAAGATGCGCTTTTGCAGCTTGGCAATCTCCGGCTCGAGTGTTGATTGCTCAGCCCATTGGTTGAAGGGAAAGACCTTATAATAGGCCAGTCCGGCGGTGCCCGCGATGCCAAGTGCAGCGCTTAAAACAATGGCAGCGATAAAGGTGCCGGTGCCGCTGCCCTCGTCGACTGGCGCCGTTGATTTTGTCGGCTCAGAAGGCTTTCTGTTCGAATCCTTTGGAGGTGCGGATTTAGTCGACTCTGGGGCGGCAGATGTCGCTTTTTTGTCGGCGGGGTTGCCGTCAGTTGGTTTTGGTTTTTCACTTTCGGCTTGGCTTTTGGTCGAGCGCTCAGACGATGAAGCACTTTTCTTGGCTTCTGCATCCAAAATCGGCGGCCGCACGGGACCCTTTTTATTATCTTCGACCATAAAAAACCTTTTTAGCCAGTGTTTTGGTGTTTGGTTTTGGAACTTAATCTAAGAGTTCAAACAAAGTGTTTTCATTTGGTGCTTTTGCAACAAATCCGTTTTTGGCACCTTCTGCCTCAAGTGTCGCCCAGATGCTGGGTGAAAGGCAATAAAACGGCAAATCACCTATTTCTATATTATGCTTGGCACATAGATTTGCAAATTGTGTGGCGGCCCGCGCGGAATAGATCAGGACCCCGTCAATTTCCCCTTGCTTCAATTGCGTCACCACAGGTGGCGGCAAATCCTTAATGGGGATCATTTCATAGGCGGGATTTGGTTGAATGTTGACGCCGGTGTCGCGGAAATGATCTTCAAGATCTGGCTTCCGATCAATGGCGCAAGGGTAAAAATAGTTGCCGGTGAGTTCCATTTTCTCGATCAGCGCGATCAGTTCTTTTACATCACCTTTGGCGGAAAGCAGATTTGTGAAACCCGCATGAGTTGCGGCCTGGGCCGTTGTGTCGCCCACGGTGAAACAGGGCAGCAATTGATGGCCAATTTCAATATCGTCCCGCGAAAGTGCGCGCACGCTGTTGGCGGATGTGAAAATCGTTGCGGTGATTTGAAATGGTGAAGGCATATCAAGCGGCAAGATGCGCTTGGAAAAAAGCGGCACCGCCATGGGGCGGTGGCCCAAAGCCATCAGGCCGGCAACTGTTTTTTGCCCGCCGGGGAAAGGGCGGGTGACCAAAAGAGATTTACCGGCTTCGCTCATATGTCACCTTTAGGGTCACTATCTAATCTTCGCGCTTTTCGAATGTTTCAAAAAACTTGTCGCCTGCAGCGCTTTTGATGATGCTGGCCAATTCCTTGCCAATTTCTTCTGCGTCGGCAGCATGGCCAGACACCTCGGCCTCATAGACCGTTTGTCCATCCAAGGATAGAACTTGCCCAAAGATATGCAACTCATCATTTTCCAATGTGGAATAGGCGGCGATTGGGGTGCGGCAAGAGCCATCCAAACCATGCAGATAGTGGCGCTCGGCAACCATTTTGGCAGCCGTTGGCGCGTGGTTGAGCTTGCGCACCCATTCGTTTACCTGATCATCGTCTGCCCGAGTCTCGATTGCCAATGCGCCTTGGCCCGGGGCGGGGGGCATAATGGTGGGGTCGATCAATTGCTTGGCAATGTGGCTCATATCTAATCGCTTCAAGCCGGAATAGGCCAACAAGGTGGCTTCGGCCACCCCATCTTCCAGCTTTTTCATGCGGGTTTGCACATTGCCACGAAATTCAACAATCTGCAGGTCAGGCCGCTGGCGCAAAATTTGCGCGCCGCGCCGGATTGAGGAGGTGCCGAATTTGGCGCCTTGGGGAACATCGTCCAGGCTTTTGTGTCGCAGAGAAACAAAAGCATCGCGGGTGTCTTCGCGTTCCAAAAAAGCGGGCAGGATCATGCCGTCAGGCAGAATCGTTGCCACGTCTTTGGCGGAATGAACGGCCAAGTCGATCCGCTTGTCAAACAATGCCACTTCAATTTCTTTGGTGAACAAGCCCTTGCCGCCCACCTCTGATAATGGCCGGTCCAAAATGATATCACCACTGGTTTTGATCACTTCGATGGCGATCTCATCGGGGTTTAAACCGTTCTTTTGGGCCAATTCGCGACGGACCTGTTTGGCCTGCGCCAAGGCCAGCAACGAGCCGCGGGTGCCGATGGTGAGAATAGGTTTTGTGGCGGGTTCTGTTTGCAATGTTCAATCCACTTGATATAGGGCTTTAATCAATCATTTAGTGAAGGCTTAGCGAAATCAGAGCTATGGGGCAAGCAACGACCATTCTGGGCATCGAAACCAGCTGCGATGAAACTGCGGCAGCGGTTGTGCGCCGCCACGGCAATGGCCGCGCCGAGATTTTGGCCAATATGGTGCGCTCCCAGTTTGATGAGCATAAAGCCTTTGGCGGGGTTGTACCGGAAATCGCTGCCCGTTCCCATGTGCAATATATGGATCATATTGTCGCGCAAGCCCTTGCCGAGGCGCAGTTGAGCTTTGCTGATCTGGATGGGATTGCTGCGACAGCCGGGCCGGGTTTGATCGGCGGCGTGCTGGTGGGGCTGACCAGCGCCAAGGCCATGGCCTATGCCCATGATTTGCCGCTGTTGGCGATCAATCACCTAGAAGGTCACGCGCTGACACCACGTCTAACGGACGGTCTGGCATTTCCCTATCTCCTGTTGTTGGTGTCTGGGGGGCACAGCCAATTTGTGTTGGTGAAAGGCGTTGGCCAATATGAACGGTGGGGCACGACCATTGATGATGCGTTGGGCGAAGCGTTCGATAAGGTGGCCAAAATGCTTGATTTGGGCATGCCCGGCGGCCCCTTGGTGGAAGAATGGGCGCAAAAGGGTGATCCAGATCGCTTTTCTTTCCCCAAGCCATTGTTGAAAGAAAAGCGGCTCGACTTCTCTTTTTCTGGTCTGAAAACAGCCGTGCGCTTGGCCGCGGAAAAACTGGCGCCCTTAAGCGATCAGGATGTGGCTGATATTTGCGCCAGCTTCCAGGCGACGATTTTAAAAATATTGGACAATAGGTGCCGTTTGGCACTGGCGCGCTTTGAAGCAGAATTTCCTGATCAAAGGCCGCGCTTTGTGGTGGCTGGTGGTGTGGCGGCCAATAAGGCCATTGGCCAATTGCTGAAGGATTTGGCGATTGAATATGAGGCGCAAATGGTGGTGCCGCCGATTAAACTGTGTACGGACAATGGCGCCATGATTGCATGGGCGGGCATTGAACGGTTTAATCTGGGCGAGCGCGACGGCCCGGATTTTCAAGCGCGGCCGCGATGGCCTTTGGATTCTGAAGATATGGCGCTGACAGAAAAAGGGGATGCAGAGTGAGCGAGAAACCCATATTTGTGGTTGGTGCCGGGGCGTGGGGCAGCGCGTTGGCGCATATGCTCGGTCTGGGTGGCAATCGGGTGGTGTTATGTGGTCGCGACGACGTGGCCATTCGCACGATCAATGAAGAGCGCCGCAATCCGCATTATCTGAAAACCGTTGAGATGGATGCCCATGTGCAGGCGCAATTGGGCTATGAGGGCATAGAGGCGGCACTGGCCGTTTTGCTGGTGGTGCCCGCACAGGCCAGCCGCGCCGTTTTGGCGGAAATTGGAGCCGACCGCTTGGCCGGTATGCCCGTGGTTCTATGCGCCAAGGGGCTAGAGAAACAGACCTTAGAGCGCCAGAGTGAAATTTTGGCTGAAGCGTGTCCGAAAGCGGTGCCATTTGTGCTGTCGGGGCCCAGTTTTGCCGTGGATGTGGCGCAGGGCAAGCCGACGGCGGTAACGCTCGCGGGACCAAATATTGAGGCCGCGCGGCAGATCGTTGATGTGTTGGCAGGGCCAACCTTTCGCCCCTATTCCAGCGACGACATTGTAGGCGTTGAGTTGGCTGGGGCGCTCAAAAACATTTACGCCTTGGCCTGTGGGGCTGTTGACGGGGCGCAGCTTGGTTTGTCGGCGCGGTCATCGATTATGGCGCGCGCCTTTGCTGAAATGGGGCCGCTGATTGCAGCGATGGGCGGGCAACGCGAAAGCCTGAACAGTCTGGCTGGGCTGGGCGATTTGACCCTAAGTTGTACAGCGCGGGAATCACGCAATTTCGATTTCGGTTTCCGCTTGGGCGCGGGTGAAACAGTTGAGCAAATCGTAAAGAGCGGCGCGAAACTGGCCGAAGGCGTGCATTCCAGCCCGGTTGGTTTGGAACTGGCGAGAAAATATCAGGTTGAGGCGCCGATCATTGCGGCGGTGAATGCGCTATTGCGAGGCGAGGCGCCAATTGAGAGCCTGGTGGCGCAATTGATGACACGGCCCTTGCGGTCTGAATAAGATGGAGAACTAAATGTATTTTGTGGTTTCAGGACGGGATCGACCCGATGCGTTGGAATTGCGCAAGGAGACTCGTGCGGCTCACCTTGCTTACTGGAAAGATTTGGGAGATCAGTTGAAGCTGGCGGGGCCCTATCTCGACGAAGATGGCAACCCGACGGGCAGTTTAATCATTATTGATGTGCCGTCTTTAACCGCAGCGCGAACTTATGCCGAGGCCGACCCTTACGTGACACAGGGGGTTTTTGAATCCGTTGGTGTGACGGAGTGGGCCTGGGCCATCAATCCACCCGAGGAGAATGCATAATGGCCTATTGGTTGTTTAAAAGCGAACCCAACACATGGGGTTGGGATGATCAGGTGAAAAAAGGCGCGCCGGAAGAGTGGGATGGTGTGCGCAACTATCAGGCCCGCAACAATATGCGTGAGATGAAAGTGGGCGACAAAGGTTTCTTCTATCATTCCGTGAATGAAAAGCGCATTGTTGGTGTGGTGAAGGTGGCTGCGGAAGCGCACCCTGACAGCACCACAGATGACCCGCGTTGGGAGTGTGTGGACATAGAAGCCGTAGAAAGCTTTAAAACCCCCATCACGCTTGAAAATGTAAAACAGCACCCTGATCTGGAAGACATGGTATTGGTCAATAATTCACGTCTTTCTGTGCAACCCGTTACTGAGAAAGAATGGGAAATTATTTGCAAACTGGGGGGCGTAAAGCCATAATTACTCACGGGTATTAAATCGTGCTCGTCTCATCTTTTGGGGAGGAAAGAAGATGACACATTTTGTAGGTGTGAATTGGCTGGCAGTTTTGCTGGCCGCGCTGGGGAGCATGGTGCTCGGCATGGGCTGGTACTCAGCCTTGGGCAAGCAGTGGATGAATGCACTGGGCAAAACCAGAGAAGACTTGATGCCTGACGGCAAGGCATCACCAATGCCGTTTGTGGTTGCCGCCGTCTGTCAGCTCATTATGGCGTATTTTTTATTGCTGCTCACGCGCACGATTTTGGACAGCAGTGCCACGGATATCCAGATTTGGGATGCGGTCATGATTGGGGGGCACATGTGGATTGGATTTATCATGACTTCGATGGTGCTAAACCATGCCTATCAGGGCCAAAAATATACACTCACGCTGATTGATGGCGGGTATCTATTGGGTGTAATGATCGTTCAAGGCGTGATTCTGGGGCTGCTGGCATAGTTCAGCCGTCCATCTAAAAAATTTTCATAGCGATTTGAATTACTTACCGTCACGGGCCGAAGTCGTGGCGGTTTTTTTAATGATTCTTTAAAAGTATCAGATGTAACCATGAAGACGAATTTACGATTCTGTGTCGTTGTGTGATCTTCCTGCAGTCTAAATGTGTAACCAAAACGCTGTTTTCAAGAAAAATAAGTAAATGAACTGCATTCATCGAATGTTAATTGGATGGTGTAAGTATAACTTTGCTTTGATTTTCGTTATATTTTAGGTTGTAGAATTTATTTTAATTAGAGGTGCTTATGCTTGCTGTTGAAGGCGCGCAGCGGTCTTTCGATCCTGAGCGGATTGTTGTTTCAAAGACCAATCTTAAAGGTCACATCCAATATGCAAACCGAGTGTTTCTCGATCTTGCTGAATATAGTGAGCAGGAATTGCTGGGAAAACCCCACAGCATCATTCGGTCAGATGCCATGCCCCGCTGTGTGTTTAAGCTTTTGTGGGACAGGTTGCTCGCCGGGCGTGAGGTATTCGCCTATGTGGTGAATGGCACCAAAAATGGCAATCATTATTGGGTGTTCGCACATGTTACGCCAAGCCGAAATGGCAAGGGCGAAATCACTTCATTTCATTCAAATCGACGCTATGCCCGCCCAGAAGCGATTGCGCAAATCAGTTCGATTTATGAGTTGCTTCTGAATGAAGAGAAAAGTCACAAAAATCGCAAGGCAGGGCTGCAGGCCTCTTCCGAGAAATTAGATGCTATTTTGGCCGAGAAGGGCATGGATTATGATGAATTCGTATTCACTCTCTAGAGTTATTGCGGCCTCCAGTGCCTTGTTTGTGCTTTTTGTGGCCAATCTCGTATGCAGCGTGCTCAGCGCGCCGCTTTTCTTGGAGCTCACAATTGGGGCCCTGTCACTGGTTGTTCTTGCCTATTTGACGCATCAGTTTATTCGCTTACGGCGGTTTATCCGGCGCATTAAGACAACAGGCGAGGCGCTTCGCCGTGGTGATTTTGACGTGCGGCTTGTTGCCGTTGGTGCGCACGGCGAGTGCAGTGATGTTAAAGACACATTCAACGACATGATCGATGTGGCCGATGCGTTTGTGCGCGAAAGCTATTTGGCGATGCAAGCCGCCAGCGAAGGGCGCTATTATCGCAAAATTCGCAAGGAAGGCATGTTGGGTTCATACGCGCACGCCGTTGACGGGGTGAATGCGGGTATTGATCGCATGGGTGACTTTGCGGGCATGTTGGAAAGCTTGCGCAGCGAAATCGGTGAAGTTGTTGACGCGGCAGTAAGAGGCGATTTGAGCAAACGGGTTAATGCTGATTTCGGCGATGAAGGCCTTAACCAACTGGGGCAGAATGTGAATCTGTTGATGTCCACGATTGATCAGGGCATTTCCGACACGGGGACGGTGTTGTCGCATCTGGCCAAAGCGGACCTCTCCAAGCGAGTTGAAGGCAATTACCAAGGCGCATTTGCGCGATTGCAAGGGGACACCAACAAGGTGGCGGAAGAATTGACCAACATTATTGGCAGCTTGCGGTCGACTTCAGGTGCGTTGAAATCTGCCACGGGTGAAATTTTGACCGGTTCGGATGATTTGGCTGAGCGCACCATGCGCCAGGCGGCGACGCTTGAGCACACTTCTGCGGCCATGCAGGAAATTGCCGAGATGGTCGAGACCAATGCCCAGCGGGCGCAAGAAGGCTATGCGGGGTCACAACGGGCGCAAGACATCGCGCAACGGGGTGGCGATGTTATGCGTGAAGCCAATGATGCCATGGGCCGGATCAGCGACAGCTCGAAGCAAATCTCCAAAGTGATCGAGATGATCGACAATATTGCCTTTCAAACCAACCTGCTGGCGCTGAACGCCTCGGTGGAGGCCGCGCGAGCTGGCGAGGCGGGCAAAGGCTTTGCGGTTGTCGCCGTTGAAGTGCGGCGATTGGCGCAGAGCGCTGCCGATGCCTCGAATGAGGTGAAGGTCTTGATTGAAAAAAGCACAGGCGAAGTGGAAAACGGCAGCGAACTTGTTGCCCGGGCTGGCCAATCCCTTGAAGAGATTGTTCAGGCTGTCGCCAGTTTTTCAACTTTGGTGCAGGGTTTTGCAAAAGACAGTCGCACGCAAGCAGACAAAATTGAAACATTGCATGCGTCGGTACGCGAGATGGACGAAACGACCCAGCACAATGCGGCCCTGGTGGAAGAAACCAATGCAGCGATTGAGCAAACAGAGGGTCGAGCAAGCGATTTGGACTCTGTTGTGAAACGGTTCAAAACCGACAAAGAAGACATTTCTTTGCCAGAGCTACCTCAACGCACCAGCAATGTCGCTTAAAACCTGAAAAATGCCTCTAGGTATTTGATCTGATGATGGCCCTCATGCGTTTGTTTTAAAACAGGTGCGTGAGGGTTTATTTTGAGTAAGACAAAGCAAAAAGTTGTCATTTGCTGGTTTCGGCGAGATTTGAGATTGGCCGACAATCCGGCACTTTGTGCGGCCCATGAGGCCAAACTGCCTGTATTGCCCCTTTATATCGACGATCAGGGTTTTGGCGATCAGCCCAAAGCGGGCGGGGCGTCCAATGTTTGGCTGCATCATGCCCTATCGGCGCTGGACGGCAGCATGGATGGGCGGCTGGTGTTGTTTAAAGGCAGTGCCCAGTCGGTCTTCGAAACGCTTGCAGATCAATTTGACATTGCCGCTGTGCACTGGAACCGCATGTATGAGCCTGCAGCGATTGCGCGGGACAAGGCGCTAAAGAGTTGGCTGACAGAACGTGATATTGAGGTGCGCAGCCACAATGCAAGCTTGCTTTTTGAACCATGGACGATTGAGAAAAAAGATGGCGGCCCCTACAAGGTTTTTACCCCCTTTTACAAAAAAGGCTGCCTGAATGCGGATCCGCCGCGCAAGCCGATCGCCGCACCTGCGGACCTCAATCTTTGTTCAGTGCAGCCTGAGAATGCGGTCAAACTAGACGACCTTAAGCTGTTGCCTGATCGTGATTGGGGGGCGAAAATTACCAAAGGCTGGGACATCAGCGAAGCGGGTGCACGGGCCATGTGGGACACTTTCGTCGATGAAGGCTTATTCAATTATAAGCAGGGCCGTGATTTCCCGGCAAAGCCTTATGTTTCGCGGCTGTCGCCCTATTTGCATTTCGGGCAAATCTCGCCGCACCAATTGTGGGCGGCGTTAGATCACTACGATCAAGATCGGAATGTCGAACATTATCGCTCTGAACTTGGTTGGCGTGAATTCTCAGCCTATTTGCTCTATCATTTCCCCAGCTTGCCGCAAAAAAACTTTCAACCGCAATTTGAAGGGTTTAGATGGACCCCAAATGAGACATATTTGAAGCGATGGCAGCGCGGGCAGACCGGGGTGCCGATTGTCGATGCGGGGATGCGTGAGCTTTGGCGTACGGGTTATATGCATAACCGGGTGCGCATGATTGTCGCGTCCTATCTGACCAAAAATCTGCGGCAGGATTGGCGGGACGGCATGGCCTGGTTTGAAGATTGCTTGTTTGATGCAGATTTGGCCAGCAACAGTGCTTCTTGGCAGTGGGTTGCCGGCACGGGGGCTGATGCTGCGCCCTATTTTCGTGTGTTTAACCCGGCCTTGCAGGGGCAAAAATTTGATGCGGAGGGCGAGTATATTCGCACTTATGTGCCGGAATTGCGCGATGTGCCGACGCGCTATTTGTTTGCGCCGTGGGAAGCGCCGGATGATGAGCGCAAAAAATATGGGCTCGACGGCTCTAAATACCCCGAACCCATGGTGAATTTGAAAGAATCACGCAAAGCGGCGTTGGCCGCTTATGAAAAGCACAAGGATGAGCGCGCCGCTCAAATGGAATCAGAAATCTGAGGCGATGCCCTTGTTTTCCCAATCGCCATAACGTGCTGGGTCTGGTCCCTTTTTGCCGTTGATTTCTTTGGGGGCGTATTTTTGCTTCTGGTCAATTTCAGCGCGGCGGGCCTGGGCCTCAGCTAAAGCTTGCTCAGCGATTTTTGGGTCTGGTTTTTTATCCATTGTCGATCCCCTTAAATGTGGGCGGAGTTTATCAAGTGCGACCTAGGGTGCAAGCAAAATTGTGTTCAGCTTTATGTCCCATGGTTGCGGAAAGATGGTTTGGATTTGGCAGAATTCGGCCCCAATACCGATCGTGTGGGCATTTGGGCGACGCGCCAATGTCCGGTCGTAATAGCCGCCGCCATTGCCCAGCCGATATTGTGCCGCATCAACACCTAAGAGCGGCACAACAATGATGTCAGGGTCGAGCGGGGCTGAGGCGGCGGGAATGGGAATGTTGAAATGCCCCATTTGCATTTCGCTTCGCGGCGTCCAATGGTGAAATTCGAGCGGTTGATGTTTGGCGGGCATAACAGGCAGCGAAAGGATTGCGCCACGTTTATGCATATTGGCCATCCAATCGCGGAGATCTAGTTCGCCGCGAATGGGCCAGTAGGCCGCGATAACCTTGTCCTTGGGGTCACCTATGGCTTCATTTAACAGCGTACCAATTGCTGTGGCCGTGGCGCGTCGTGCGTCTAACGAAACTGCTTTGCGTTTGGCATAGAGCTCTTGGCGGGTGGCGTTGCGAAAACGGGTGACATCGCGCACTGTATCCAGGTCCACCACATGCCCATCCACCAATTGATGGCTCATGCAGCTATTTGAACCGGAAGGTGAAGGTCGGTCTGTCATATGAAGGTGTAGTCCTTTGAGATGAGTGCCGCAGTTTGGGCACAATAGGGCGGGTATCATAGCAAGGCAAATTTTCCCCCCGGGGCACTTGCCACAAGGCGTAAACATGCCCATTTAAAGGTCTGAAAGGAATTTCGAATGGTGAATGCGATCAGAACGACATTTTTGTTGGCCGTGTTGACGGGCTTGTTTATGGCAATTGGTTTTGTCATTGGCGGGCGTGGCGGCATGATGCTGGCCCTGTTGATGGCGTTGATGATGAATATGTTTTCATTTTGGAATTCCGACAAGATCGTTCTGCGGATGCAAAACGCCAAGGCGATCAGCTTTCAACAATCACCAGATTTGCACGAAATGGTGGCGCGCCTGTCGGAAAATGCAGGTATTCCTGCGCCACAAATCTATCTGATTGAAAGTGACCAGCCCAATGCGTTTGCCACCGGACGCAACCCGGAAAATGCGGCAGTGGCCGTGTCGACGGGTTTGATCAAACGGCTCAGTTACGATGAGATTGAAGGCGTGGTGGCGCATGAGTTGGCGCACATTCGCTCACGCGATACATTGACCATGACCATTACTGCAACATTGGCCGGTGCCATTTCCATGTTGGCGCAGTTTGGTCTGTTCTTCGGCGCGCGGAACAGCAATTCGCCGATCGGGCCAATTGGGTCCATCCTGATGGTCATCGTGGCGCCAATTGCGGCATTGTTGGTGCAGATGGCCGTTAGCCGTGTGCGCGAATATGAAGCGGACCGCGATGGGGCCGAGATCACCGGCAATCCAGAAGCGCTGGCGCGGGCGCTGGATAAGATTGCCAATCATGCGAAACAAATCAGCAATGTGTATGCTCGTCGCTCGCCGGGCATGGCGCATATGTACATCATCAACCCGCTTGCGGGCAAACGGGGGGACAATTGGTTCTCCACCCACCCGAATGTGAAAAACCGGGTGGCGGCGTTGATGGAAATGGCAAAAGAGCAACAGCTGTCACAAAATGAGTCGTGGCCCCGTTCTCGCCATAATGCGGCGCAACAAACGGGCCACGCACAAAGCGCACCGCGATCTGCGGGTTGGCGGGTGCCAAAAACAGCGCGAGATCAGCGCGACAATAACGACACGTCTAAAGGGCCTTGGGGTTAAATCAATATGTCAGCAAAAAGCAATACCGCCGGATTAGACGTTCGGCGGGCAGCGGCGCAGCGCCTACAATTGGTTTTGACCGGTGCGCCGTTTATTCCGTTTGGTGCCGACGATTTTGAAGATGGGCGCGAGCGGGCGCTAGCCAATCGGTTGGTGACCACTGCGTTGCGCCGACATGGCCAAATCAATCAGGTTTTGGTCAGTGTGTTGGATAAGGGCATGCCAAAGCGGGCCGGCCTTTTTGAGCCAGCCATGCGCATTGGCATTGCTCAATTGCTGTTTATGCCCGAGCAGGGTGCTCATGCGGCGTTGCATTTGGCGGTGGAAACCATCAAACGTGATCGCCGCGCCTCGCGTTTTGCAAAGCTGGCCAATGCGGCCTTGCGCTCGGTGCAACGACAGGCTGATGATTGGCCATTGCGGGTGCAAGATTTGGTGCCTGAATGGATGTTTAAGCGCTGGACCAAGCAATATGGTGAGACGCAAGCGCATAAAATGGCGGAACTGCTATTGGCGCAGCCGCCACTTGATCTGGTGTTCAAATCGGGCGTGGAACCGCAGACGGGGGCCAACGGATTTGACGGCCTTGCGGCACTGTTGCCCCAAAGTTTCCGCTTGGCGACGCGGGATGCCAGTGTTGCCGATTTGCCCGACTATGCCGATGGTCAATGGTGGGTGCAGGATTTAAGTTCAACATTGCCCGCGCGACTTGCCGGGTCGCTGGTTGGCAAGAAGGTGCTGGACTTATGTGCGGCGCCTGGCGGCAAGACGGCCCAATTGTGCGATATGGGCGGGCTTGTGACGGCTGTGGAAATTGAACCAGATCGGTTGTCACGGTTGAAAGAAAATTTGGAACGTTTGAACTTCCACGCTGAAATGCTTGAAGCGGATGCGACACAGTTGGACGGCTTGGATGAGTTTGATGTGGTCATGCTCGATGCACCGTGCAGCGCCACAGGTACGTTTCGCCGGCATCCAGAAGTGCTATGGCATCGCAAAGAAAGCGATTTTGCACATCGGGCTGCTTTACAGTCCGAAATGTTGGGGTCTGCGGCAAAAAAAGTGGCCAAAGGTGGTCAACTGATATACTGCACCTGTTCGTTGGAGCCTGAAGAGGGCGAGAATCAGATTGAGCAGTTTTTGAAACAGCATAGTGAATTTGCGCTGGCACCTATTAAAAGCGACGAGCTCGCAGGGTGGGCAGGGCCGATTGATTTAAATGGCTATGTGCGTGCATTGCCGTGTGTCGAACTGCCAAATGGCTGCACTGGCGGCACGGATGGTTTCTTCGCAGCACGTTTGCAGCGTGTGGCATAATCGCGCCGATTTTTTAAAAATTGTTCGAAATGCATTTAAGGGGTCCATTGGATGGGCCGCAAATGCTATCCTATCACCATAGAGTAAAGTTCGGGGTTTTCGATTTGGTCATTGCGGCGGGGCAAATTTCGAAGCGTATATATACGGCTGTGATGGATTCGTTCGTCACCAGCCCGCTATTTCGGTGGACATGGGCCAACGACCATATTGGCGTGGTTTCATCCAAGTTTGTGGAAGTGCGGGCGGCCGATCATTTCAGCATCAAAGACATGATGGCCGGTCGTTATGTGCTGGGCAATAAGCATGTAGACACGCAGGGCATTAGCCCCTTTGCGGTGGAACATGCATCGCCGAAATGGTCTGACGAATTGCACCGCTTTTCTTGGCTTTATCATTTTGCGGCGGCGCGGGACGAGGGCGAAAAGCGCTTCGCCATGACTTTGGCGTTGGACTGGGTGGCCCGATATGGTGCTTTTGATCCCATGGTTTGGGGGCGCGAAACCACTGCCCAACGGGTGATCAACTGGATCAAGCATTTCGATGTGTTGACCTATGGCGCAAATGAGAGCCAGCGGGATGCCATTGTGCAATCCTTATCGCGCCAGATCCAATCGCTTGAGATGCGCCAGAATTTTGAACTGCATCCCCATATTCAGGCCTTGATCCAAATGGCCCTGCTGGGCGCAGCCATTTCCTTGGGGCGCGACACCAAAGATGTTCACGAACGCATTAGCCGCCTTAATCAAACGCTGGACGCCCAACTTAGTGATTTTGGCATGCATTTGTCACGGTCAGGAGCGGTTCATTTCAATTTGTTGTTGAACCTGGTGAGTTTGCGCCAGGGCTTGGCAACTTTTTCCCCGGATGGCGCCAAGAAATTTATCGCCATCACGCGCAAAATGTATGCAGCGCTTGGCGGTTTAACCTTGAGCAATGGCGATCTGGCTTATTTCAACATGACGGGTCAAATCCCGCATGAAGACAGTTTGGCGCTTGCGGCGCGGAGTGCCACTAAAGCTGTTTTTGGCGAATCGCGCATGTTGGCCGGTTATGGCGTTTTGTTGGGTGATGAATCGAAGCTGATCGCAGATAGCGGCAAGCGGCCACCCGCGAATATGAATGATTTTATGATGGCGGGCGCGGGCAGCTTTGAATATTCCCACCGCAATGATTTGATCGTCGGCAATTGTGGCCCCGGTGATGCTGATTTGGGGGGCGATGCGCAATTGTTTAGCCTGCCTGCCGCGCACTCCGCGTTGGAGTTGGATTATCAGGGCACCCCGCCTATCAGCACGAAGAAACTTATTGATCATTTTATTGCTGCCAATGGCGAAGGGCCGATGCGGTTGGACAGCGCTGAAAACAGCCTGATTTTTGATAATAACGGCTATGAAGCGATCACGGGTGTGCAGCACAAGCGGGTTTTGACCGTGTTGCCAAATCACGGCGATGCGTTGGTGGGGCAGGATATTTTGACCTGTGATTTGTCGCACAATAATGCGCCGGATCAATTTTTGCTGCGATTCCATTTGGGCTTGGGCGTGGAAGCGCAGTTTAATGATGCAGAAAACATGATTGAGCTGACATTGCGGTCAAAGTCGAAATGGCTGTTTTTGTTTGAAGGCGCGTCAGCCATGATTGAAGACAGTGCGCGCCAAAATTTACGTACTGGGTTGGCACCAATTCAACAAATTGTGCTCTATGGCACCGTGCAGCCGAATATCGATGTGGCATGGTCTTTTGTGCCCGAAGGGCAATAATTGGTGTGTTTGGCGGGTCGTTTTTTGAAAATGGCCGAAAATGGTTTTAAATTAGCCCAGACCGTGCTAGCGAAATCCTGAATTTTGAGGCGTTGCGCCATCGGCGGCGATGCCAATTCTGACCACGCGCACAAGATTGGGGGTCGAAAAAGTGACCATGAAACGCGCCTTACTTTCTGTTTCCGACAAAACTGGTATTGCTGAATTTGCCCGCGGGCTTGTGGCTCAAGGCATTGAGCTGATTTCAACTGGCGGCACTCGCAAATTGTTGGAAGAGGAGCAAATCCCGGTTATCGACATTGCTGAGTTGACCGGGTTCCCCGAAATGATGGACGGACGTGTGAAAACGCTTCACCCGAAAGTTCATGGTGGCCTGTTGGGGCGTCGGGATAACGACAATCACAAAAGTGCGATGCGCATTCACCAGATCTCCCCGATCGATTTGGTGGTGGTCAATCTTTACCCCTTTGCGGAAACCGTAAAGTCGGGCGCGGATTACGAGACGGTCATTGAGAATATCGATATTGGTGGCCCCGCGATGATCCGCTCTGCCGCGAAAAACCATGCGTTTGTGACGGTCGTGGTTGATCCTACCGATTATGACGATGTGTTGGATCAAATCAGCTCTACTGAAGGCATGAATTTGGCCACCCGTAAAAAGCTTGCCGCTAAAGCTTATGCGCGCACGGCCGCCTATGATTCAGCAATTTCCAATTGGTTCGCCAAGGTGCTGGAAAATGACGACATGGCCTATCGCAGTTTTGCAGGCAAGCTCGATCAGGTGATGCGCTATGGTGAAAACCCGCATCAGTGGGCCGCGTTTTATAAAGATGGTTCTGACCGGTGTGGTGTGGCCAGTGCCGAGCAGGTGCAAGGCAAAGCACTTTCTTACAACAATATCAATGATACGGATGCGGCGTTTGAGCTGGTGTCTGAGTTTGATCCGAAAGTGAGTGCCGCGGTTGCGATCATCAAGCATGCCAACCCTTGCGGTGTCGGTTTGGGCGGCGATTTGTCCGAAGCTTACGATAAGGCTTTGGCCTGCGATCCGGTGTCGGCCTTTGGTGGCATTGTGGCGCTGAACAAAGAGATCGATGAAGACGTCGCGAAAAAGATCATTGAGGTGTTTACCGAGGTGATTATTGCGCCATCGGCTACGCCGCAGGCTTTGGCGATCTTTGAAAAGAAAAAGAATTTGCGCTTGTTGTTGACGGGCGGCTTGGCTGACGTGAAGGCCGAAGGTTTGACCGTCAAATCTGTCTCAGGCGGTATGCTGGTGCAATCGCGCGACAATAAAAACGTGCTTGATTGCGATATGAAGATTGTGACGAAACGCAAACCGACAGACGCCGAAATGGCTGATTTGAAGGTCGCGGCGATTGTGGCCAAGCATGTGAAATCCAACGCGATTATTTATGCTAAGGACGGCGCAACAGTGGGCATCGGTGCGGGCCAAATGAGCCGTGTTGATTCGGCGCGGATTGCACACCGTAAATCCAAGGATGCGGCCAAAGCGCTGAAAATCAAAGGTGCCCTGACCAAAGATTCAGTTGTCGCCTCAGATGCATTTTTCCCGTTTGCTGATGGCTTGCTGTCAGCTGTGGAAGCGGGCGCCACGGCAGTGATTCAGCCAGGTGGTTCCATCCGTGATGATGAAGTGATTGCAGCTGCGGATGCAGCAGGCATCGCCATGGTCTTTACGGGTATGCGCCACTTCCGGCACTAGGTGCTCGGCTAGATAGATATAGATGGCGGCACATTGTTTGTGCCGCCATTCGTTTGTTGCACACGCGATCCCAGTCACACTGACCAACTGCTCAGGAGTGCGCGAAAATCAAGGCCGGTATTCAATTGGCTGGTTTGTACAATCAAAATCGATGGCCAGCTCGTCGGCCAGATTGCGGGCAATTTCATTGGCATTGCTATATTTGCGGGCATCGACGTGCGCCACTTGGCAGGTTGCGCCCTGTTCGATCTTGGTGACCACTAAGGTTTGGCCCTCAGGGCCGCCTTCATTGTCGGTGTAATAGCGCAAGATGGTGGCATAAGGCCGCCAATCGCCGGTGCGGTTGGTGATGCGCCACTCGATTTTGGCGCCGATCGTGTTGAATTGGGGCAGCGTTTGTTGTGCGGCCACTTCATTGACCGCATTGAGGCCATAGCTGACGAAAAAACGCAGATCGCCTTCGGCAATCATAACCGGGATGCCGCGCCAGCCGGGGCAGGCGAAGGTGGCGCCAAAATCATCTGCATTGATGATGGTGCACTCGTTCAGGTCTGTATCGGTGTAGGCCACATCAATATCAGCGGCCAACGCGCTGCCAGCTAGAGTGAGCCCGCAGAGGGCAGAAAGGGCCACACCCCACAATCGTTTTCGCGCCATTATTTCCTCCAAAATATCGTCAAAGCACTTGTGTGCGCTGATTATGGCTTGCAATCACGGCGAGGGCTAGGCATTAGTGCAGGCAAAGTTTCAATATGACCAATGGAGACCGTGATGGACTTGAACGCAATTGGAGCGGGCAAAAACCCACCTGAAGAAATCAATGTGGTGATTGAAGTGCCTGTTGGTGGCGAGCCAATCAAATATGAATTTGAGAAAGAGAGCGGTGCGATTTTTGTTGATCGCTTTTTGCACACGCCAATGCGCTATCCGGGCAATTATGGTTTTGTGCCCAACACGTTGTGTGGTGATGGTGACCCGCTGGATGTTGTGGTGATGAACTCCCGTCCGATTATGCCTGGTGCGGTGATCAAATGTCGTCCAATCGGCGTGTTGATCATGGAAGATGATGGCGGCATGGACGAAAAACTGCTCGCCTTGCCGATTTCAAAGCTCACCAAATCCTATGAGCATATCAAAGACATTTCCGATATGCCTGAGATTGAAGTGCAAAAAGTTGAACATTTTTTCACGCACTACAAAGACCTTGAGCCAGGTAAATGGGCCAAGATTGAAGGCATTAAGGGCATTGAAGAGGCCCGCAAAGTGATCATGGATTCAGTGGCACTGGCGAAAAAAGAAGGCTAAGGCCTTTTCGCTGTTTTTTGATGAGAAGGCGGGCTTTGGGGCCCGCCTTTTTTGTTGGGTAGAGTTGCTCGGCAGTGGCACTTTTTCTTGCCGCCACCGGTCGCTTCGCTCCCGTCCCCGGCACCCCCGCCGATTGGTGCGTCCGCGCAAGTAATGTGCTCGAGAGCGAAAATAAGCCTATTTTCTTGTCACGAAAATGAGGCCCACGGCGCCCATGGCAAAGAGCGCGATGATCGGGGTGATGCCGACTTGTTGCGATTGGCTCAGGCTGGTCATAACCCCCACGCTCAAAGGAGCGATAAAACTTGTCGCGCGCCCGGTGAGGGCGAAAAGCCCAAACGCCTCTGCCACTTCTGTTTTTGGCACCTGCCGGATCAGCAATGTGCGCGATGCAGCCTGCAACGCGCCGCCTGCTGCGCCAATAAGTGCGCCTGCTATGTAGAAGATGAGCAATGGGGTGGAGCTGCCGTCCTCAAGGGGCAAGATGAAGAACGCTGTTTTTGTTGTTGTCGACACCACCAAAAGACAGGTCAATATCAATATATTGCAGCACAGCGTGACGACGAATTTGGGGCCCATCTTTTTGTCAGCAAAAGCACCCGCGGTGGCGCCAAGAGCGCCAGCCGCGGCGGCAATAATGCCAAAAACACCAATTTGAATGATGGAAAGGCCTAAGACACCGCCGGCATAAATGCCACCGAAGGCGTAAAGTCCATTCAAGCCATCGCGGTAAAACATGGACGATAATAAATAGGCAAAATAGCTCTTGCGTTGGGGCAGGGTTTTGAGGGTGGTGCGCAATTTGAGTAGGCCGTTGCGTACGGCATTTTTCACCGGGGCGATGCGCGGTACATCGGGGGTGAACATAAACATCGGGATCACAAAGATCACATACCATATGGCGGTTAGCGGCCCAGAGGCGCGATCGCCTTCATGTGTCATTGGGTCAAGGCCAAGGATCGGTGTGAGCCCGAAAAGTGTTGTGCCTGTCTCTGGCGAGGCGGACATCAGGGCCAGCACCACAACCAAGGCCAATACACCGCCGACATAGCCAAGCGCCCAGCCAAAGCCGGACAGGAGGCCGATATTCTCGTCCTCCGCCAGATTGGCCATCATCGCATTGTTGAACACGGTGGCAAATTCAAAGCCGATAATGGCAAGAAAGACGCCGATGACGGCATAAAACACCCCGGATTCAGTGCCGGGGGCAGCGAAATACATTAAGCAACTGCCGAGTATCGCGAATATTGAAAAGAAGGCGATGTAGGGTTTGCGTGGCCCCGTCGCGTCAGACATGGCGCCCAAAATGGGGGCCATGATGGCAATAACGAAGCCACCAATGCCAATGGCATAGCCCCACATGGCTTGGCCATCCACAGCATTTGCGCTGAGTTTGGTGGCGAAATAGGGGGCAAAAATGAAGGTGAGGATGAGGGTGTGAAACGGCTGGGCCGCAAAATCAAACAACATCCATGCGAACTGCCCGACACGTGTTCGTGCCGGGCCTTGCTCGATATTGTGCTGTATCGCCATTAGCCTTTTGCCAGATCAGAGAGCAGACCAGCCGCAACGGACAATTTTGACACGCCAAGTGTCGTGTCGGTGATGTTCTCAACCATCTCGCGGGTGCGCGAAATGTCCGCCGAACGGGCATTGTTCCAATCGGCAAAGGCCTTTTTCATGTCATCGGCATCGAAGGCCAACACATCAAGGGTGATGTCGCGTTGGGCGCGCATCAAGTTGGCCAAGGCGCGATCGAGAGCCAGGCGGTCGTAATAGTCATGCACCGCAATGGTATCAACTTGTTCGGTGATGCGCCCCAGTTTGAAGTTTGCCAATATGGCAAAATAAGCGCGCGCTGCGTTTTCAACGCTTGTATCCGCGCGCTCGGCGATGAGCACAATTTCTGTCGCCAAAGTGAGCGCAGAAAGCTGTGCGACACGTTTCGCCAATGCACTAGGCGTCCCGCCATCTTCAAAGCCCTTGGTCTGGGTTTTGACGCTTTGAGTAATAAATTCAGGCAACAATTCATCCAGCATGTCGCGGATAATATTGATCCCTTCGGCGTAGCGTTCGACCACTTTGGACAAACCATCTTCCAAGTTGACATTGCGGATAAACCAAGCGGTTTGTTGCAGCAACAGACTGCGCAGCTCATCGTAGAGCGCCAATTGGGTTTGTCCGGACATTTTGTTGTCCAGCTCATCGATCGCGGCGTTCATATCCGTTAAGCCAAAGCTGTCGCGGGCGGCGGCGTATGCAGCGGCCACTTGTGCGGGATCAGACCCTGTAGCAGAGGCCACCCGGTGCACAAAGTCAGGCCCGCCGCGATTGATCATAGCGTTTGACAATACGGTGGCAATCACTTCGCGCCGCAAGCGGTGGTTGGTGATGGTATCGGGATATGTTGCGGTGAGCGTTTCGGGGAAATAGCGGAACAGCTCCTTACCCAAATAAGGGTCATCCGGCACATCCGATTCCAGCAATTTGGCATAGAGGGTGTTTTTGGCGTAGGCCAAAATCACCGCCAATTCTGGTCGGGTCAGGCCGCGATTGTGACTTTCCCGCTCCATCAGATCGACATGTTTGGGCAAATATTCAACCTTGCGGTTCAATTGCCCTGCCGTTTCCAAGGATTTAATGAAATCTGCATGGTAGGGCAAATCGGCCACATCGCGTCGTTCAGCCAAGGAAATGGCCAGCGTTTGCAAATAGTTGTTGCGCAAGCATAATTCGGCTACTTCGTCGGTCATCCCGGCCAAGAAGCTGTTGCGTTTGGCCATATCGATGTCGCCATCGCGGACCAAGCTGCCCAACGCAATCTTGATGTTGACCTCAAGGTCAGATGAGTTCACCCCAGCGGAGTTGTCGATGGCATCGGTATTAATGCGTCCACCATTTTGGTCAAATTCAACCCGGGCCAATTGGGTGATGCCCAAATTCGCACCTTCGCCAATCACTTTGGCGCCGACTTCCTTGCCCGTGATGCGAATAGCGTCATTGGCGCGGTCGCCCGCGTCAGCATTGCTTTCGGTGGTGGCGCGGACATAGGTGCCGATGCCGCCGAACCAGAGCAGGTCCGCTTTTGCTTTCAATATGGACTGCATCAAATCATTGGGGCTGATTTCATTTTGTTCGACGCCCAGTGCGGCTTTGGCTTCGACCGATAAGGTGATCGACTTTGAGGAGCGGGGATAAATGCCACCACCTGCTGAAAGCTTGGATTGATCGTAATCCTGCCAAGATGACCGTCCCATTTCAAACAGCCGTTTCCGCTCGGCGTAAGAACTGGCCGGATCTGGATTTGGATCGATGAAAATATCGCGGTGATCAAATGCTGCGATCAGCTTGGTTTGGTCGGACAAAAGCATGCCATTGCCAAACACGTCGCCGGACATGTCGCCCACGCCGACTGCGGTGAAAGGCTGGGTTTGAATGTCATGGTCCATTTCGCGGAAATGACGCTTCACTGCTTCCCAGCCACCACGGGCGGTAATGCCCATTTTTTTGTGGTCATAGCCGACGGACCCGCCGGAGGCGAAGGCATCGCCGAGCCAGAAATTGCGTTCTTCAGAAATGGCGTTGGCGGTGTCGGAGAAAGTTGCTGTGCCTTTATCTGCTGCCACCACAAGGTAGGGATCATCGCCATCGAGCCTATTGACGTTTTCAGGCGGCACAATCTCATCCACATCGAGATTGTCCGTGATGTCGAGCAGGGAGCCGATAAAGATTTTATAACTCGCTGTGCCTTCGGCCATAAATTCTTCGCGGCTTGGGTTGGTGGGCATTTGCTTGGGCACAAATCCACCCTTTGCCCCCACGGGCACGATCACCGCATTTTTAACCATTTGCGCTTTCACAAGGCCCAGCACTTCGGTGCGGAAATCTTCTGGTCTGTCGGACCAGCGCAGGCCGCCGCGAGCGATCATGCCGCCACGCAAATGCACGCCTTCAACGCGCGGGCTATAGACGAAAATTTCGCGGAAGGGACGCGGGTCAGGCAAACCCTTGACCTTGGACGCGTCGAACTTGATGGCCAGTGCCGGGCGGCGTTCGCCATTGGGGCGCTGGAAGAAGTTGGTGCGTAAGCTTGAATCAACGAGATTGACGAAACGGCGGAAAATAGTGTCGTCGTCGAGGCTGGTGATTTGCTCGAGCGTTGCGCGAATGGTCTCACGCGCTTTTTGCTCAACCAATTGCGCGTCGCCGTTAAAGTTCGGGTTGTGCCGAGCATGGAACAGATCCACGATCGCTTTGGCGGTCAGTGGGTGTTTCGACAATGTTTCCCACATATAGCGCTGGGAATAGGTGATGTCGGTTTGCTTCAAATAGCGCGACAAAGCACGGATAATAGCGATATTGTCCCACGACATTGCGGCGAATAATGCCAGTCGGTTATAGCCATCATTTTCGGCTTCTTTATACCAGACCGCTTTGATCGCCCGCTCAATGTTGGCCGCGATCTCTGTCAAATCGCCTTCAAACTCTGCCACTTTCAGGGTCATGTCATGCAGCACACGTTCTTCTTCGTCTTCCGGACTGACCGTGTAGGTGCGTTCGTTGACCACGGTGAAGCCGAAATTCTCGAGCAAGGGAACGCGGGCGCTTAGAGGGATTGCTGTTGATCGGTGATAAATCTTGAGGGAATAGGCGTTTTCGCGGCGGGCATGTTTGTCTAGGCGCACGCCGATTTTGACGTCATCATCAAGCTGTTTGAAGTGCTCAATATCGTTGAGCGCGGCAGCATAAGGATATTTTTCCTGATAGGCGATGGTGAACGCATTCACATAGGGTGCGATCGAGCGTGGATCATCGACCAAAGAGGCAAGCCAGTCGCCATAAGAGCGGGTGAGGTTGGTGATGTGTTCTTCCAACTCATCGCGATCCGGTTGGGGTGTTTTGCCGCCATTGCGCCCCAGAATAAAATGAACCGATGCCAATTCACCTTCAGGGAAATTGGGATAGAAGGCGGAGACCCTTGCGTCATACTTTTCGGCCAAATATTCGCCCACTTGGCGGCGAATGTGCGAATTATATTTGTCGCGGGCCATAAACAGCAACACCGACACAAAGTTGTCGAACGGGTCAATGCGCGGCAACACGCGAACACGCGGACGGTCTGCCAATTCCGAAATGGTGGTGGCAAACTCGTACAGCAGTTTCTCGTCAATTTGGAATAGTTCTTCACGCGGATAATTGTCCAACGCATTCATAAGCGCTTTGCCAGAATGCGAGTTTGGCGAGTGGCCAGAACGTTGCATCACGTGCATCACCTTACGGCGCAGCAAGGGCACTGAGGTGTGAGGCGTGGCCAAGGACATCGATGTGAACAAGCCGAGAATGCGCAACTCACCGCTGAGTTCGCCTTCGTCATTATATAATTTTACGCCGACATAATCCATGTGCACGCGACGGTGCACAACGGATTTGATATTGGCCTTGGTCACCATCAAGGGATCGGCTTTTTGCAAAAAGGCCACGTGCTGATCGGTCATTTCCACATAGTCGGAACCATGGCGCAAGAAATAGAGGTCGGGGTCTTTTAAGATGCCGAGCCCGCTTTCGCGCAATGGTTCAAGATGGGGTGCGCCGTTTTCGTTTATCAGGCGATATTCGCGCATGCCCAAAAACGTGAAATTATGGTCCGCAAGCCAGCCGAGAAAGTGCATGCTTTCGGCCAAAACGGCTTCTTCGATTTTGGGTGGGTTGTCGCGATAATGGCGGACGGTTTCACCCAGTTTTTCCAGCATGGGCCGCCAGCCATTCACAGCGTGGCGCACTTGCGTGAGGGTGTTGTCCAGTTCTTCTACCAGCACTTCCTGGTTGTTGGCGCTCAGCCCGGGCCGATAATGAACGTGCAAGAGGCTTTCTTTTTGACCGCCTTCTTCAAATTTTTCGAGCACCTCGATGCCCTGCTCAGTTTTGCGCACGGGCAAAATGGGGTGGGCAAACAAGATGATATCCGCGCCCGAAGATCGAATAGCGGCCAAGCCACTATCGACAATAAAGGGCATGTCCGCATTGAAGACATCAACAATATGGTCACGGTGCAGGTCTTCTGGCACCCAATTGGAGATATGATGGCCGTTTGTTTCGCGTCGGCCGAGATGTTCATAGGCCCTGATCGCCGCATCCAGCAGTTCCGACAAATCTTTGTTCTTCAAATCGCCATCTTCGATCGAGTCCACCAGATGGCCCAAAAAGTTGAGAAAGCTTTGATCGGTGAGACTTCTAGAGTGAGCAAGTTCGATGAGCTGAGACTTGTAAGCGCTCGTGGCCTGCGCCATTTGGGTATCCCCTTTTTGATTTTAATTATGTTGAGTTTAAACAGGGATAGTAAAGAATGTCAGTAGTCTTTTTGGAGGGGTCAAAGAGAAATTGTTTGCGCGTGTGCAGACCAATTGACTGCAGCGGATGGACGATTCTCCCCGGATCGTGACTTGACCGCGCTTTGCGCGGGTTTTAGAAACGGTTTACTCAGGCAATTTTTGAACGAAAGACCGTGTAAAATGGGTAATCCTCGTACACTTTATGACAAGATTTGGGACGATCACTTGGTGGCCAATAATGAAGATGGCACGAGCCTTCTTTATATTGATCGTCACCTTGTGCATGAGGTCACGAGCCCACAGGCTTTTGAAGGGCTGCGCATGGCCAGCCGCAAAGTGCGGGCGCCGCAGCGCACCTTGGCCGTGGTGGATCATAATGTGCCGACAACTGACCGCTCTCAGGGCATTGATGATCCGGACAGCAAAATCCAGGTGGATACGCTGGCGAAAAACGCTGCCGATTTTGGCGTTGAATATTTCAACGAGTTGGATAAGCGCCAGGGCGTTGTGCACATTGTGGGGCCAGAGCAAGGCTTCACCCTGCCGGGCATGACCATTGTTTGTGGCGACAGCCACACTTCCACCCATGGTGCATTCGGCGCGTTGGCGCATGGCATTGGCACCTCGGAAGTGGAGCATGTGCTGGCCACTCAGACCCTGATTCAATCCAAAGCCAAAAATATGCGCGTGACCGTGAACGGCAAATTGCCCAAAGGCGTGACCGCGAAAGATATCGTCTTGACCATCATTGGTGAGATCGGCACCGCGGGCGGCACTGGCCATGTGATTGAATATGCCGGCGAGGCCATCCAGGAGCTTTCTATGGAAGGCCGGATGACTGTTTGTAACATGTCGATCGAAGCGGGCGCCCGTGCTGGTTTGATCGCGCCGGATGAAAAGACCTTTGAATATATTGAGGGCCGTCCGCGCGCGCCAAAAGGTGAAGCCTTTGAAATGGCCAAAGCCTATTGGAAAACACTGCACACGGATGAAGGCGCAAAGTTCGACAAGGAAATTACCCTTGATGCATCTGACTTGCCTCCAATCGTGACCTGGGGCTCAAGCCCAGAGGACGTGGTTTCCATTAATGGCGAAGTGCCGAACCCCGATGATATTGAAAATGAAAACAAGCGGGATTCAAAATGGCGTGCGCTTGATTATATGGGCCTGAAGCCGGGCACCAAGATCACCGACATCACCATTGATCGCGTGTTTATCGGCTCGTGCACCAATGGCCGGATCGAAGATTTCCGCGCTGCTGCTGAAGTGCTGAAGGGCAAAAAGGTCGCTGAAGGCGTGAATGTGATGATCGTGCCGGGCTCTGGTTTGGTGAAAGCACAGGCCGAAGAAGAAGGCTTGGACAAAATCTTCCTCGACGCGGGTTGTGAATGGCGCGAGCCGGGTTGTTCCATGTGCTTGGCAATGAATGCCGACAAACTGAAGCCAGAAGAGCGCTGTGCCTCTACCTCAAACCGTAACTTTGAGGGTCGCCAAGGCTTTAAGGGCCGGACGCACCTCGTGTCGCCGTCTATGGCTGCGGCTGCTGCAGTTGCGGGGCGGTTTGTGGATGTGCGCGACCTTTAAGCGCTGGCACCGCCACCCTAATTGACAAGAAAGCCCCTGATCAGCTTTGCTGGTGAGGGGCTTTTTGTTGGAGGGCATGGTGCAGATCACGACAACCCGTATCGGGATCATCCTGATGGCGCTGACCATGGTGGTTGGCCCTTGGTTCAGTCCACCTGGTTTTGATTGGGTGCGCCACACCACCTCCGAACAGGCCGGACAGCTCACCGCCGGGGCCTATTTGATGCGGTTTGGCTTTGTGGCGCTGGGGCTGGGCATTTTTATCGACGCGCTGGAAGTGGCAAAGCGGCGCCAATGGGCAAACAGCCTGTTTCTGGTGTTCGGCCTGGCGATGATTTTGGTGGCCGCCTTTTCAACGCGGCCGATTGATCTCACGCTCACCTATGATCTGACCGATGATTGGCTGCACAGCTTTTTCGCCACGCTGATGGGCTTTGCTTTTGGCTTTGGGGTGGGGTGGCGGATGATTTATATGCGTGCGCCGCTTGAATTGACCCTTAGCGGCTTGGCCGCGTTGGCCTCCATCGTCTTGCCGCTTCTAATGTGGCAGATGCCGGACTATGCCGGGGTTTGGCAACGCTTGATGTTTGGGATCAGTTTTGTCTGGTTTTGGCTCTATCTGCCGCCTGCACCGTCAGCCGTTAATCGCTGATCAGGGTCGCCAATTTATAGGCTTTAGCCTCTTCAGGCGTGAAATAATAAAGTCGTTGTGGCGGGGTTTCGAGGGCATGTACCCATAGGGCGCTATCCACCCCCATATCGGCCAGATGTTTGGTGATCAGCGCCGTGATGGATTGGGCGTCGGACATGGCCTGCGCCGGATTGCGGGTGGCGTTGGGATCGTTGGCGGGCACATAGATTTGATGCACGCCAAGATTGGCGCGCTGGTGCATATCGCGCTTGATGCCGGCGGCAAAAATAAGCGGGCAGGATGAGGCACAATAGCCGCCTGCCGGCACGCGCATATTCAGTTTCAACTCGCGCACCAATTTAGCTAGGGCCAGCGCATCATCAACTGAACCGCCGGGGGAGCTGATGTCCACCCAATCCACATATTCCGCCATGCGCTTGAGGTCCGGCTCCAGCCGCGCAAAGGCCCCCACATCAATCGAGCCCTGCAAGGTCAGTCGGTTGCCCGACTCGAGGGTGGCGGTCAGCGGTTGTTGCAAGGTTTCGCGTGGCAATTCCACCCGTTCGCTGGGGGAAAATTGCGGATTGTTGGGGTTGATTTCGGGCCGGTCCACTGCGGGCAGGATGGGCGTATCACCCTGTTGCGGGTTATAGGGGGCGGCGGACTGCTGGTTATAGAGCTGATCAAAATCGAGCCATAGGACCACGCCGCTGGCAAAGAGCAGCACAAAAAACACCGCCCGCATTAAGCGGCCATCATCCAGCCAAAATCGGGTTTTGGTTTTCGTGCTCATCGCCTAATGCTTTTTGTCCCTGAGGGGCGTGATATTGTCGTCGCGCTTGTCTTTTGGATCGTCCGAATCCGTTGACGTTTTGTCGTCTTCAGCATTGCTGTCCGGCTCGGGCGCTTCATCCGTGGGCAGTTTTTCGCTGGCGGCATGTTCGATGGCCTTTTGCACCTGCTCGGGCGGCAAATCTGCATTCATGTCGCGGAACAAGGCCACGGCGCGCATCATTTCTGCCGCCGTGATTTTGTCGGCCACATCAAGCGTCCGCGCTTCGCGGCGAGAGGCGGAATGCACCACCGAAAGGATCAGCACCAAGACCATAGGCAGCAAGTCGATGGAGATCGCCCCGGCCCAGGAGGGCAGGAAGTCGCGGGCATAGAGCAACACCGCTTCCGGGGTGGAGAGCGGCACAAAGCGCCGGGCGGGCACGCCGGGCTGGTTGAGAATATCCTGCGCTGCGGCCTGCAAGGCTTTGGATTGGGCCGCGACAGCCTCCATGATGGAGCGCATCACCCGATCCTGCCTGTTGGCCAGATCCTGGGTGCCGCCATCGGCGACGGGGGCAATAAAGCCTAAGGACAAATCTTCTGCCGCACGGCTTACCGAGGCGGCGATGGACGTTTCCTGCAGGGACGAAATAACGCCTGTCAGCGCCAGTGCTTCGGCGGCAAACTCATCGGCGCGGGGCTGCACTTCCCCATCGCCCGAGACCAGCGCCCGCATATTGGCCAAATGCTGTGAGCCTTGTTCAAATTGGGTGGCCGCGGTTTCGCGGGAGGCGAGGATCGAGGCGCTCAATTCGTCCAGTTGCTGTGACATCTGGGTGAGCAATTGCACCACGGAGCCGGAACCAGAGGTGCCGGTGAGGGCGCCGGACTGGCGCTCATCCTGCGCAAGCCGCGAAAAGCGCACCGAGGCGCGTTGCACGTCAGGCAATAGGCTTTGGGCGGCCAAAGCCTTATCGTGGGCTTTGTCGAGATCGGCAACATAATCTTCAAGGGTGACCGCCAAATGCTGCTCTAGGGCGGCGGAGCCAGCGAGGGCCGCAGCATTCAACCATGACGACATGGCGACAATCATGAGGCTGCCCAGCCCCATCACCGCGATCAGGGCGCCGCGCCGGGCGCTGTCGCGCATCAGGGGCAGAAAGCGCATCATGTAGGTCCAGAAGGCATAAATGCCCACGGACACAGCGGCGGAATAAACGATCGCAGCGAAGAACACCAGATCGGCGGAACCATCAATCAGGCTGCGCACGCCGAGATAGGTATAAACGCCACTGGCCAGTGCCAATGTGGCCAGCGCAAACCGCGTCATCAATTCAAGTGACTTCACGCCCTCTTTCAGGCGTGCCGCATTATTCTGATCAAGCATAGATGTGCCTTTGGTTTCCCTGTTGGCCCATTAAAACGGGAAAAACGCGGCCATAAAAGGGCAAAGGCCGCAAATGTTAAGACGCGGTTAATGGCGTGCGACGTCAGATTTGGGCGGGGCGATCAAGGTGACGACATAAAAGACCAGCCAGCCATAGACCAATGTTTCAAACAAGCGCTGGATCAACCCGACCCGGGGATTGTCCGGCATCAAGTTTGCCAACAGCACCAGCAAAATCACCGGCATGATCAGCCCCAATGGGGTCAGCAGGCTTTTGCCCAGCCATTTGCGGGCGTGCAGCGACAGGATCGCCATGCCGATAATGGCGGAGAGATAGGCGAGCAGGGCGCTGGTCATATGAATGATATGGCTTGTCGATGGGGTTGCCGGGCGGCACGCGGCATCGCAAGGGAAAAAGGAGGCAACAATGACCAGCAAAGGATAGAGCGCCAAAATCGCCAGCCCGACGGTGCCGGGCAGACTGCGGGGTAAGCTGGAAAAGACCAGCGCCAAGGCGCCAAGCAATATCAGCGCGGCGGCAAAAAAGCTGCCAAAATTGACAAGGTTGGGAAAGGGCGAATCTGCCGCCCCAAGCTCGCTCATAAATTGCGATATATGACTATAGTCGGGAAAATTTGCCCCGGCGATGGCCACGGTGACCATAATCCAGAGATAGCTCAAAATTGTCAGCACCAGGGCCAGCTTTGGCTTGTTCATTTGATCCTCCCGTCCCACATCTTATCTGGATAATGTAGGTCGGGAGAGGATCTTTGCAATGGCTGAGGAACGTTTAGAGCGTGGCGGCCAGGTCTAGCGACAGGGTTGCCATTTCTTCAAGTGAGCTCTGGCGTGCATCCGCATCAATTTCATCGCCGGTGATCAGGCAATCGGTCATGGTGCAGATGGCGATGGCTTTGCGGTTGAACTTGGCGGCGAGCGTGTAAAGCGCTGCGGCTTCCATCTCCACGGCCAGAATATCGTGGTCGAGCAAAGGCTGGTAACCCTTGGCCCCGCCTTCAACATAGAACACATCTGATGAGACAATGCCGCCAGCGTGAAATTTCATTTTACGCTCGTCGGCAAGATTGGCGGCTTTGCGCAGCAGATCAAAATCGGCGTGCGGGGCATAATGATAACGGCCAAAGGTGCCTGCATTCATGGCGCTGTCGGTGGAGGCGGCAACGCCCAACACCACATCACGCACCTTGACCTTTTCGTTCAGCCCGCCGCAGGTGCCGATGCGGATAAAGTTTTTGGCGCCGTAAAGATTGATCAGCTCATGCACATAAATGGCCAGGGAGGGTTGGCCCATGCCCGTGGCCTGCACCGAGACTTTTTTGCCTTTGTAGGTGCCGGTATAGCCGAGGCAATTGCGCACAGAATTGACCAGTTTTGCTTCGTCCAGAAAGGTTTCGGCCACCCATTTGGCGCGCAAGGGATCGCCGGGCAGCAGCACGGTTTCGGCATAGGCATCTGTGGGGGCATGGTTATGTGGCGTCATGATTTTTCCTGTTGGTCAAAATATCTGCGCATATCTAGCCACTTTTTGCGCCCAAATTCAACGATGGCGCGCGCGGGCGACTTGACGCGGTTTTGCCGCTGGTGCATTTGAAGGGTCTGGGCTTTAAAAGTGGTTCAAGCCCTGATGAAAGGATATTGCGACAGATGGATAAGTTCACAACATTGACCGGGGTTGCCGCCCCATTGCCGTTGATCAATATCGATACCGATATGATTATCCCGAAACAATATCTCAAAACCATCAAGCGCACGGGCCTTGGCGTGGCTGCCTTTGCTGAAATGCGCTATGAAGAAGATGGCAAAACCGAAAAGCCGGATTTTGTGCTGAACAAGCCAGCTTATCGCAATGCGTCCATTCTGGTCGCGGGCGACAATTTTGGCTGTGGTTCCAGCCGTGAGCACGCCCCATGGGCGCTGAAAGATTTTGGTATTCGCTGCGTGATTTCCACCAGCTTTGCTGACATTTTTTACAATAACTGCTTTAAAAACGGCATTTTGCCAATCGTGGTGACTGAAGAGCAGTTGAAAGAATTGCTGGATGATGCGTCTCGCGGGTCGAATGCGACGTTGACCGTGGATCTGGAAGCGCAAACCATTCAGGGCCCTGATGGGGGTACGGTTGAGTTTGATATTGACCCGTCGCGCAAAAATGCATTGCTGCAAGGTTTGGACGATGTGGGCCTGACCATGGAAAAAGGCGAAGCGATCTCAACATTTGAAGATAAAGTGGCTGAAGATCGGCCTTGGATCTAGTCGATGGGCATCAAGCGCATTTCCACAGGATCGCCTTTTGAGAAAAAGGCGGGATATTCCCGCGCGATTGTGGATGGTGATATGGTCTATGTGGCCGGCACCACCGGCTACGACTATGAAACCATGCAGATGCCGGACGATGTGCAGGTGCAGGCCGACAATTGCCTTTTGACCATTGAAAAAGCGTTGAAAGAGGCGGGCGCATCGCTCAAGGATGTGGTGCGCGCGCATTATTACATCACCGATGCCAATGATGCGGAAAAAGTGTTCGAGATCACCGGCAAATATTTTGCCGAGGTCCGGCCCGCGGCCACCATGGTGGTGTGTGGTTTGATCAAGCCTGAAATGAAGGTGGAAATTGAAGTCACCGCGCGCATTGGGGCAGGCGATAGCGCTTGACCTTTCCCTAAGTGGAAGCGGTTTTATGATCACGCCATAGTTTGGGGTGATCATTTATGTTTTCCTTTTCAAAAGACGCGATCCTCTTTGGTGTCGCTGTCATGCTGGCCTTTCTGGTCGCATTACACCTGATTTTTCCGCATTATCCGCTGCAGGTGGCCGCCGGGGCTTTGATGCTGATCGGGCTGGTCTATCCCATTTTACTGCTCGGCCATCATCACAGTGCCCAGCAACAGCGTGATGAAGTTTTGGCCGCATTGGTGACCTATGGGTTGGCGGTGGTTGGGTTGGCGATCTGGCCCTGGGCCGTGCCCATCGGGTTGGCGGCGCATGCGGTTTGGGATTTTATCAAACATAATACGGGTCGCGGGGCGAAAGTGGTGAGCTGGTATCCGCCCATGTGCATCGTGGTAGATTTGCTGGCCGCGGCCTATGTGATTGTGTTGCTGCTCGCCGGCTGGATTTAGCCTGCGGCGAAACAAGCACTGGTCACCTGCGTGTCGGTCAGCTATACCTCCATACGTTAGCGTATGGTGGAGAGAGTTATGCTTTATGTGTTTGCTGGGTTGGCCGATTTGATTTTGTCCCTGTTGCATGTGCTGGTGATTGTGGTGGGCGGCGACGCCTATATCTTTTTGCGCGCTGGTAGAGTGATGGCGGCGGCGGATGTGGCCGGAGACATCTGGCCTGCGCTTTTGACCTTGGCGATTGCCACCGTGTTTCTGATCTGGAGCCTGATTTGTTTTTGGGCGGCGTTCAAGGATCGGTTTGGCAAGATGGTGCGGGTGCTGGTGGGGTTGATCGGGGCGGTTTTTGTGCTGCGCGGGTCAGCGCTATTCTTTCAGTTTTTCGGGCTCACCTTGTTTTCCGATGGTGAAAGCCCGGTTTTCCGCGACTTTGCCTTTTCGTCCTTGGCGTTGGTGATTGGCGCCCTGCATCTTTATGCCGTCTATCGCAATCAGAGGCTGCGGCGTTGATCCATAAGAGCTGAGCAGAACGCATTCTGGCGGCAACGCCTTGCCATTTGCGCCGGAGAGCGCTAGCAAAGCGGCAGTTTCTAATTCAAATTCAGGATGTGACTATGGCACAAAATCATCTTTTGCTGTTGCCCGGCGATGGAATTGGCACTGAAATTATGGCTGAGGTGGAAAAGCTTATTGCGCACCTGAAAGAAAAAGGCCTTGCCGATTTTTCTTTTGATACCGGTCTTGTTGGCGGCTCTGCCTATGATGCCCACGGCCAGGCCATTTCCGAAGAGGATATGGACAAGGCGCTGAAGGCCGATGCGGTGATTTTCGGCGCAGTGGGCGGCCCGAAATGGGACGATGTGCCTTATGAGGTGCGCCCGGAAGCTGGCCTGTTGCGTCTGCGTAAAGATCTGGGTCTGTTTGCCAATCTGCGCCCGGCCATTTGCTATAGCGCCTTGGCTGATGCCTCTTCATTGAAAAAAGAGTTGGTGGAAGGCCTCGATATTTTGATCGTGCGCGAGCTGACGGGCGGTGTGTATTTCGGTGAGCCGAAAGAGATTATTGATCTGGGTGATGGCCAAAAACGCGGCATTGATACCCAAGTTTATGACACCTATGAAATCGACCGAATTGCCCGCGTGGCGTTTGATTTGGCCCGTACTCGTGACAAGCGTGTTCATTCTTCTGAAAAACGTAATGTGATGAAATCCGGCGTGTTGTGGCACGAGGTGGTGACCGAGGTGCACAAAGATTATGCCGATGTGCAGCTTGATCATATTCTCGCGGACAATTGCGCCATGCAATTGGTGCGGAACCCGAAGCAGTTCGATGTGATCGTCACAGACAATTTGTTCGGCGATATCTTGTCAGATTCGGCGGCGATGTTGACCGGCTCTTTGGGCATGTTGCCTTCAGCCTCATTGGGTGCGCCAGACGCGAACACCGGCAAACGCAAGGCGCTTTATGAACCGGTACACGGCTCTGCACCTGATATTGCGGGCCAAGGCATGGCCAACCCGATTGCGATGCTGGCCAGCTTTGCGATGGCCTTGCGCTATTCCTTTGAAATGATCGAACTGGCTGACAAGCTGGAAGGTGCAATCTCTGCTGTGCTGGATGAAGGCTTGCGCACGGGCGATATTATGCAAGAGGGCTGCAAAAAGGTCTCCACTGCAGAAATGGGCGACGCGATCATCGCCAAAATATAATTTCGACTTTGTCGGAACAATATGCCTCGCGCTGCGTTATTGGCGCGAGGTAAATGGGCAAAATAATATTTCGGCAAGCTTTGTTGACTAATCTTCGCAATGCGATACAACAACGGCGCTTGTTTAATTAACTCGGCTAACGCGACAATCATGATGCAGTTGATGCACACAACGATGATGACTGTGAAAACCATGTCTCTTTCCAGAGACGTGGCGCTTGGCGTTGGCAAGAAGGCCGAGAAGAAAACCACCGAAATCCGCTAAGCTTTCCCTGCGCGCCCCCGCCAGGGGGACAATAGGCTAGATAAAGTCAAAAGCGGGGGTGAGACAAGGAATAATCATTATGGGTTATAAGGTTGCAATCGTAGGCGCGACGGGCAATGTCGGACAAGAAATGTTGGGCATTTTGGCCGAGCGCGGTTTTCCGGCCGATGAAGTTTATGCATTGGCTTCGTCCCGCTCCATAGGGCGTGAAGTTTCATTTGGCGACAAAACGCTGAAATGCCGGGACCTTGAAACATTTGATTTCACAGGCGTCGACTTTTGCTTGATGTCCGCCGGGTCTGAAATTTCGACCAAATGGGCGGAAAAAATCGGCAAGACCGGCTGTATTGTGATCGATAACTCATCTTGCTGGCGCTACCACCAAGATGTGCCGTTGATCGTGCCTGAAGTGAACCCGCACCATCTTGAAGAATATATGGCGCAAAAAGAGCGCATGAACATTATCGCCAACCCGAACTGCTCGACTGCGCAGTTGGTTGTGGCGCTGAAGCCGTTGCACGATCATGCGAAAATCAAACGGATTGTGGTGTCGACCTATCAGTCTGTTTCTGGCTCTGGCAAAGAGGCTATGGATGAGCTTTGGAACCAGACAAAAGGCATTTTTGTCACCGATATTCCTGAGCCATCTGTCTATCCAAAGCAGATCGCGTTCAACGTGATCCCACACATTGATGTGTTTATGGAAGATGGATACACGAAGGAAGAGTGGAAGGTTTTGGCCGAGACCAAAAAGATGCTCGACCCGAAAATCAAAGTGACATGCACAGCGGTGCGTGTGCCTGTGTTTATCAGCCATGCGGAAGCCGTGAACATTGAATTTGAAAATGAAATTTCGCCTGATGAAGCGCGCGATATTTTGCGTGCAGCACCGGGCATTATGGTGATCGACAAGCGCGAAGATGGCGGCTACGTGACGCCAATTGATGCGGCTGGCGAAGATGCGACGTTTGTTTCGCGCATTCGCGAAGATGCCACCGTTGAGAACGGCTTGAACATGTGGGTGGTTGCCGACAATCTGCGTAAAGGCGCGGCGCTCAACACGGTTCAGATTGCTGAAGCGATCATCAATCGCGGCTTGTTGAACAAATAAGCATATTTCGCCGACAAGTTTTGTTATGATGAGCACCCGCTGGCATGGCCAGCGGGTGTTTTGTTTGAGGCGGTAAGATGGTCGACCAACACATCCAAATTCGTGCAGCAACGGAAAAAGATCTGCCACGTTTGGTGGAGATCTTTCGCGCTTCCCGGCAAAGGCTGTTGCCGTTCTTGCCCATTCTTTATTCCCGTGAACAGGATTTTGCGCATCTCAAAGACTTGTTGAACCGTGGTGAGGTGCGGTTGGGCCTGTCGGGTCAGCAGGTTGCGGGGTTTTTAGTGCGAATTGATCATTGGGTGGCGCATCTGTACGTACATCCCGACTTAATCGCTCAAGGGGTGGGTAAAGCGCTATTGGATGATGCCAAATCGCGCGCGCGTCGCCTTGAGCTTTGGTGCTTTGAGGCCAATTTGCGCGCGCGCCAGTTTTATGAACAGCAAGGCTTTGATCTGGTGCGCACCACGGAGGGTGAAAATGATGAAGGCCTGCCTGATCGGCTTTATCGCTGGGTGCGCGATTAGCTCTCCGCGCGCGTAAAGTCGCCCGTTTCGCCGTTCATCACCCAAAGCTCCGCCGTTGAGATATCAAACCATGCGCCGTGCAGATTGAGGCTGCCATCCTTTTCCATTTCTGAAATGTAAGGGAAGTCACGCAAATTATGGACCGATTTGCGAATGGACACACGCTCGAGCGCGTTTTGGCGTTCGGCGGGTGTCATTACGCTCTCTGTTGCCGCCACCTGTTCGGCGACCGGTGCCAGAAGGCTCATCCATTTGCCAATAAAGTCACCCTCATCAAGCTTGCTGCCGTCATTTGAAAGCGCAGCTTGAATGCCGCCACAGCGGCCGTGGCCCATCACGACAATGTCTTTAACGCCCAGGCCTTTAACGGCAAATTCAATGGCTGCGGATGTGGAGTGGTGGTTGCCATCTGGTGCATAGGGCGGCACCAGATTGGCGACGTTGCGCACCACAAACAATTCACCCGGACCAGCGGAAAAAATGGTTTCTGGCGCGGCGCGGCTGTCGCAGCAGGCGATAATCAAAACTGAAGGGTTTTGCCCCTTTTCAGCAAGTTCCTTATATCTTGCGCGTTCAGTTTCCAGTGCGGAAGATGTGAACTCTTTGTACCCTTGGATGAGTCGATCTGGAAAATTTGCCATCAGTCTCTTTGATTTGTTTGCACTTCTGATAATTTATTGATCGCCTGGATGCAGGCAAGGTCAAAAAAACATAAACAGTATGTTTCTACCACTATATTTATGGTCTGTGTTTATTTGCATGCCGTTTTAAGAAGGAATTGGAATAAATGGACATCTATCGTTTCTTGTCTGCAGATGATGATTCAAGCTTTTGTCACAAAGTAACTAAGGCCCTGACGGAGGGGTGGGTGCTCTATGGTGAGCCTAAATATTGTTTCGATCCGGACGCAGGCAAAATGCGGTGCGGCCAAGCGGTGATCAAGCAGGTCGCGGATCAGCCTTATGATCCAGATCGGAAATTAACCGATTATGAGTAACTGATCGGTCAAATGAGACTTGATTTACGCTTTACCTATAGGTAAGCGTTGGTATCCGACTTAAGGTGGATATGGTTTTCTTTGACGAATTGACGGCCAAAGGGTAATCATTGACCACACTCGACCAATGGCCGTTTGCGCGGCGAGGGCAAATAGAAGAGGCAATTGACGCCATGGCTGAACCCAATCGACCCTTATCTCCACATATTTTGATCTATAAAGAAGAAGTCACCATGGTGATGTCGATCGTGCATCGCATTACTGGTGTTGGTTTGACTGTTGGCACAGCCCTTGTGGTGTGGTGGTTGGCAGCGGCCGCGATTGGCGACGGCGCCTTTGGCGTCGCGCAGGGCTTTTTCGGCCATTGGTTCGGCAAATTGATCCTGATTGGATATACGTGGGCCTTGTTCCACCACATGCTGGGCGGTTTGCGCCACTTCGTTTGGGATCTTGGCAAGGGCTACGGGCCTGAGCGATACACCATGGCGTGGGCAACCCTTGGTGGATCTGTCATTCTCACGGGCATTGTCTGGCTGTTTTTGATTTAGCGCTTTGGGGGGCTAGAAATGAGTTTTCGTACACCTTTATCTCGGGTGACTGGGCTTGGGTCCGCCAAGAGCGGCACTGAGCATTTTTGGAATCAGCGCCTAACGGCGTTGGCCAATGTGCCGCTGATGCTTTTTTCCGTTTGGTTGGTGATCAGCCTTGTTGGTGCCGATCGGGCGCAGATGGTGGCCACGTTCGCCAATCCGTTTATCACTGGCTTTGCCATTCTCGCCATTGTCTCCGCATCTATTCATATGCGTTTGGGGCTGCAAGTGGTGATCGAAGATTATGTGCACACTGAAAGCACCAAATGGCTGCTGTTGATGCTCAACAGTTTCTTTGCGTTTGGCGTGGCGATTATCGCCACCGTGTCACTGTTGAAATTGAGTTTTGGAGGTTAGGCCCGCAATGGCAAAGCATGGCGATTATGAAGTTATCGACCACGAATTTGACGTGGTTGTTGTTGGTGCTGGCGGCGCGGGCTTGCGGGCAACGCTTGGCATGGCTGAGCAGGGTTTGCGCACGGCGTGTATTTCAAAAGTGTTTCCCACGCGGTCGCACACAGTTGCGGCGCAGGGCGGCATTGCCGCATCCTTGGGCAATATGGGCCCGGATAGCTGGCAGTGGCATATGTATGACACAGTCAAAGGCTCTGATTGGCTGGGCGACAATGACGCGATGGAATATCTAGCACGTGAAGCGCCAAAGGCCGTTTATGAGCTAGAGCATTATGGCGTGCCATTTTCACGCACCGAAGAGGGCAAGATTTATCAGCGTCCATTTGGTGGGCATATGCAAAATTTCGGCGAAGGCCCACCAGTGCAGCGCACATGCGCGGCGGCTGACCGGACAGGTCACGCGATTTTGCATACGCTTTATGGCCAATCCTTGCGCAACAATGCGCAGTTTTTCATTGAATATTTCGCCACCGATCTGTTGATGAGCGAAGATGGCGAGTGTCAGGGCGTGATCGCCTGGAAATTGGACGATGGCACCATTCACCGTTTCCGCGCCAAGCAAACCGTGTTGGCGACGGGCGGTTATGGCCGTGCCTATTTCTCTGCGACGTCTGCTCACACTTGTACGGGTGATGGCGGCGGCATGGTGGCCCGTGCGGGCTTGCCGTTGCAGGATATGGAGTTTGTGCAGTTCCACCCCACAGGCATTTATGGCGCAGGTGTGTTGATCACCGAGGGTGCGCGCGGTGAGGGTGGTTATCTGACCAACTCAGAAGGCGAACGCTTTATGGAGCGCTACGCGCCAAACGCCAAAGATCTGGCGTCGCGCGATGTGGTTTCACGCTGCATGACTATGGAAATTCGTGAAGGCCGCGGTGTTGGCCCGAACAAGGACCATATTTTCTTGCACCTTGATCACCTTGATCCAGATGTGCTGGCCGAGCGCTTGCCGGGCATCACCGAAAGCGCGAAAGTGTTTGCGGGCGTCGATTTGACCCGTGAGCCGATCCCTGTGATCCCAACCGTTCACTACAATATGGGCGGTGTGCCGACCAATTATTGGGGTGAGGTGCTTAACCCAACCGAAGACAATCCAGATGCAATCGTACCCGGCCTGATGGCTGTGGGCGAGGCAGGCTGTGCTTCTGTGCACGGGGCCAACCGCTTGGGTTCAAACTCACTTATCGATTTGGTGGTGTTTGGCCGGGCAGCTGCTATTCGTGCGGGCAAAGTGGTGGATAAAGAAGCCGCTGTACCTGACGTGAATGAAGCCAGCTTTGAAAAGGCTATGGCACGCTTTGATCGGTTGCGTCATGCGGATGGATCGATTTCGACCGCACAATTGCGTGACAAGATGCAACGGGCAATGCAGGAAGATGCGGCCGTGTTCCGCACCGAAGAGACATTGCAATCAGGCGTCAAGCGCATGACCGAGATTTGGGGTGAGATGGCCGACGTCAAGGTGCATGACCGCTCTATGATCTGGAACACAGATTTGGTGGAAACACTTGAGCTTGAAAACCTGATGGCCAACGCGATGACCACTGTTGTTTCAGCCGAGGCCCGCAAGGAAAGCCGGGGCGCGCATGCGCGGGAAGATTATCCTGATCGTGACGACAAGAACTGGCGTCAGCACTCGATTTCCCGCCTGTCTGAAGATGGTAAGGTCGAATTGTCTTTGCGCGAAGTCCATGTGGACCCGATCTCTGAAGAAGTGGATTTGGCAAAGATCGCACCGAAAGCGCGGGTTTACTAAAATGCGCTTTCGTTTTGGTTTGATAGCGGCAACAGGTGTTGCGGCGGTGGTGTTGGCGGGGTGCTTTGTCACTGACGAGCCAACAGCACGGCGCGCGGAAACCTGGGGCGGCGAAACAAACCGGGACGAAATGGGCAAAGGGGTAACCGCTGAAGCACAAAGTGGCGGTGCGCAGAACATCGGACACATTCCCGAGCAAGACTTGGCTGGCTTTTGGATTTTGGCTGACAATTCAGATCGGGAGTGTCTGGTGGAGTTGCGGATTGGCATGCAAAATGGCGCCGCCGTGCGCAGCGCTGTGCCCACACCGGAATGTGTGAAAGGCATGCGCAATGTGGCGGGATGGGCTTTGGCCGATAGCAAGATCGTGCTGTTTGACGAAAAGACCCGTCAAATCGGCATGTTTGAGGCGGCCACCACATATCGCTATCAGGGTGAGTTCACCATCACCACTGGTGCAAGCTATCCGGCAACGTTTGTGCGGAGCGCGTAGATGGGTGCCGATGCGGGCTATTCCGGGACGCCACTGCCGAAAAAGCTTGGCTTAAAGGATGGCCACAAAGTGATGTTTTTGGATTTGCCGCAAAGCCAACAGGCGCTGAAAAGCGCGCGCGAGTTTGAGTTGGTGGCAGAATGTGGTTGGGACGATTTGACTGCAGATATCACGCGATTTGACGTGGTACATGGCTTTACGAAAGCGAAAAGCCAACTTGAGAAGAATATGCCGCTGATGCAGCGGGTGATCGTGCCGGATGGCATGATTTGGATTTCATGGCCCAAAAAGGCCGCTAAAGTTGAAACGGATGTCACAGAAGATGTGGTGCGGGCGCTGGCGCTTCAAACTGATCTTGTTGATGTCAAAGTCTGTGCTGTTGATGCGATTTGGTCCGGGTTAAAGCTCGTCATTCGCAAAGATCAGCGGCATTTACACTAGGGAGCCGATAAGAATGGTTCAATTGACCCTGCCTAAAAATTCACAGCCCAAAAAGGGCAAGACATGGCCGAAACCTTCGGGCAGCAATGTGCGTGAATTCCATATTTATCGCTATGATCCGGATAGCGGCGATAATCCACGTATCGACACTTATTTTGTTGATTTGGACGATTGCGGCCCCATGGTGTTGGATGCGCTGTTGTACATTAAAGACAAGGTGGACCCCACTTTGACTTTGCGTCGGTCTTGCCGTGAGGGGATCTGTGGGTCTTGCGCCATGAATATTGGCGGCCTGAACACGTTGGCGTGTACCAAGGGCATTGATGAGTTTAAGGGCCCGATCAATGTCTATCCATTGCCGCACATGCCGGTGGTGAAGGATTTGGTGCCGGATTTGACCAATTTTTACGCCCAGCACCGCTCCATTAAGCCTTGGTTGCAAACCAAGACCCCAGAGCCACGCACAGAATGGCTGCAAGCGCGGGAAGACCGCGAAAAGCTCGACGGGCTCTATGAGTGTATCCTTTGTGCTTGCTGCTCTACCTCTTGCCCAAGCTATTGGTGGAACGGCGACCGCTATTTGGGGCCAGCAGTGTTGTTGCAGGCCTATCGTTGGTTGATTGATAGTCGCGATGAAGCGACAGGCGAGCGGTTGGACGATCTGGAAGATCCGTTCCGGCTTTATCGCTGCCACACAATTATGAACTGCACCAACACTTGTCCAAAAGGGTTGAACCCGGCCAAGGCGATTGGTGAGATCAAAAAGATGATGGTTGAACGCGCTGTTTAGCCACGAGACGAAAACCGCCTCTTTGGGGCGGTTTTCTTTTGAAAGGGCGGAGATGAGCCTTACAACAATTGCAAAGATTGACGATTTGGGCGAGGCACGCTTGTTGATCTTGGCGCTCAAATCGCACGGGTTTCATCCCATTGAGGGCAATGAGGTCGGCTTGGCGGGCTTTGCTGGCGCCATCGGCCCAAGCGGGGTGCCCATTGTGGTGCCGGGTAGCGAAGCGGAAGACGCCAAGCTTTTGCTCGATAGTTTGCGTGAAGACTTCAAAAAAGAGTCAATTCCGGATCAATCCGACCAAGAGACGTAAACTCGCCACATTCCTGACTAGAACACAATAAGGCCTATTCGCCATAGACGGCGCTTGATGTGGGCAATGGGCTTGACAAACTTATGGTTGATGGCCTTTTAACCTTTTTCAAGCAGGCTTACAGAACATTCCGCACCAAGGAGATCCGTGCATGGCGAAAAATATTGTGAAACTTGTTCAACTGGGGTGCGTTGTTGGTGTCTTCGCGCTGGCCGGGTGTACAACCACACGTTCGCCATTTACATCATCCTCTCGTAATGCGCCGCCGCCTGAACAATTGACGCCGGTGAGCACTGGCACAGTGAACCAGTCGGAATTGCCGCCCGCAGATGGCAGCCAGCCTCAATCACAAGACCCGCAATTGGCCGGCAATCAAACGGTAGATGGCGAAGCGCAGTCATTGTTTGGCGAGAGCGATGGATCGTTCGTGTCGCTTGACGATGTCAATGAGAACACAAATGTGGCTGGTCGCGATTTGACCGGGCCATTGACGGTGTTGAAGCTCTTGGGTGTGTGGACGGTACAGGCGGGTGAAGAAACGTGTCGCCTCAATTTGACACAATCGGCCAAGGGATCGACTGGACGCTACCGTGCGTCTGCGCCAAATTGTGCGTTGCCAGCAGTTGCTGCGGTCAGCTCATGGCAGTTGGCAGGCAATCAGGTGCAATTGTTTAACGAGCAAGGCCAAATGATCGGTAATCTGCTGCAAAATGGGGACCGCTTTGTGGGCACCATGGCAGGGGGCCAGGGCATTTCCATGGTCGGCTAACGCCAAGCGGGTAAACGCCTTTATGGGGCAAACATTTTTCGCGCATTATGAAAAGCTGGTCGCTGATCAGGTGCTTAAGCCTGATCCGGCACAAGCCGATATTGTGCGCCATTTTGACCAGCTTGCGTCCGATCTGCGCAGCCATCAGGACAATAAGCCAAATTTGATCCAGCGTCTGCTGGGCCGCGATCATGCAGCCGATGCGCCCAAGGGCCTTTATATTTGGGGCGATGTGGGGCGCGGCAAAACCATGCTGATGGATTTGTTTTTCAACCATATTGATATCAAGAAAAAGCGCCGCGTGCATTTTCATGAATTTATGGCGGAAGTGCATGAGGCGATTACCGCCTATCGCAAAAGCGATGACGGCAAAGACCGGGGTGGGCGAGATCCCATTCCGCATGTGACCGGGCCGATCATCGATTCCACCAAATTGCTGTGTTTTGACGAATTTCACGTCAATGACATCACCGATGCCATGTTGCTTTCGCGCTTGTTCGAACAATTGTTCGCCGCAGGCATTGTGGTGGTGGCCACATCGAATGTACCGCCAGATGGTCTTTATAAAGACGGGCTGAACCGACAATTGGTGTTGCCCTTTATTGCGCTGCTTAAACAGCAAACACATGTGCTGCGCCTAGATGTTGATCATGATTATCGGCGAGAGAAGCTGGAAGAGCAGCCGATCTATTTCTTTGGTCATGACGAGGAGGCGCGGGCCGGGTTGGATCGCGTGTGGCGCAATTTGACTGGTGGACAGGCGGGGGAGCCTGAAGAGATCAATTTGCTGGGGCGGCGCTTTGAAGTGCCGCAGCAGGCCATGGGCGTGATGCGAATCGGGTTTAAGCAATTGTGTGAAGCGCCGCTGGGCGCGCGCGATTATTTGCGGCTTTCGCACCATTATCACACCTTTATCATTGATGAGATCCCCTATTTGGATCGGGCGCGCAGCGATGCGGCCAAGCGATTTATCCTGCTGATCGATACTTTATATGATCGCGGGTGCAAGTTGGCGGCCTCTTTTGCGGCCCCTTTGAACGAGTTAAGTGGCGACGATAAAACGGCTTTTGAATTTCAACGCACCCTGTCGCGTTTGATGGAAATGCGTTCTCTTGAATATTTGGGCGCACCGCTCAATGATGTGGAAGAGACGGATGAGAATTCAGGTGAGGCGTGACAGGTCTGGAAACGCTGGGTTTAGGGTGCAACTAATACGAAGGGTTCACTTGCACAACTAGTCACTTAGCGTTATTGAGGGACTGGAAACAACTTACTTTACCTATAGGGAAACTTGGGAAATGGCTCGTAAAAAAATCGCTCTGATCGGCGCCGGACAGATCGGTGGCACCTTGGCTCACTTGGCTGCTGCAAAAGAACTTGGTGACGTAACCTTGTTTGATATTGTTGATGGTGTGCCGCAGGGCAAAGCGCTTGATTTGGCACAATCTGCGCCGGTAGACGGTTATGACAGCCGTTTGAAAGGCACTTCAGAATATAAAGACATCGCTGGTGCGGACGTTGTGATCGTAACCGCAGGCGTGCCGCGTAAGCCGGGCATGAGCCGCGATGATTTGTTGGAAATCAATTTGAAGGTGATGGAACAGGTTGGCGCGGGTATTGCAAAATATGCACCAGACGCCTTTGTGATCTGTATCACCAACCCGCTGGATGCCATGGTTTGGGCATTGCAGCGTTTCTCCGGTTTGCCTGCCAACAAAGTTGTGGGCATGGCTGGCGTTTTGGATAGCTCGCGCTTCCGTCACTTTATCGCGGATGAATTTGACGTATCTGTACAAGACGTAACCGCATTCGTATTGGGCGGCCACGGCGACACGATGGTGCCATTGACACGCTATTCCACTGTTGCCGGCATTCCACTGACAGATTTGGTCAAAATGGGCTGGATCACCAAAGAGCGTTTGGAAGAGATCGTTCAGCGCACACGTGATGGCGGTGCGGAGATCGTGGGCTTGTTGAAAACAGGTTCAGCTTTCTACGCCCCAGCGACATCTGCGATTGCGATGGCTGAAAGCTATTTGAAAGACAAGAAGCGCGTTCTGCCTTGTGCGGCTTACCTGAAGGGTGAGTTCGGCGTGAAAGGCATGTATGTCGGCGTACCAACCGTAATTGGTTCGGACGGCGTTGAGCGGGTTGTTGAGATCTCCTTGACCAAATCTGAGCAAACTCAATTTGATAAGTCTGTCGCGTCTGTCGATGGTCTTGTTGAGGCGTGCAAGAAAATTGCACCGAAATTGGCGTAACGCGCGCTTAAACTTGAATCGCGAAACCAACGGAGTGATGCGATGAACATTCATGAATATCAGGCCAAGAAGCTCTTGGCCTCCTATGGCGCGCCAGTGGCCAAAGGTATTCCAATTTTTTCAAAAGAAGAAGCGCGCAAAGCGGCTGAAGAATTGGGTGGCCCATTGTGGGTGGTAAAAAGCCAAATTCACGCTGGTGGTCGCGGCAAAGGTAAATTCAAAGAATTGCCTGAAGATGCCAAAGGTGGCGTGCGTCTTGCTTTTGATTTGGACGAAATGCAGGCCCATGTGGACGAGATGCTCGGCAACACATTGGTGACCAAGCAGACTGGCCCAGCTGGCAAGCAAGTGAACCAGCTTTATTTGGAAGATGGCGCGGACATTGAGCGCGAGCTATATCTTTCGCTGTTGGTTGATCGTGTAACCGGCCAGGTTGCCTTTGTGGTCTCCACTGAAGGCGGCATGGATATTGAAGCGGTTGCCGAAGAAACCCCTGAGAAAATCCACAATATTTCAATCGACCCAGATGCTGGCGTAACTGAAGCCAACGCGTCTGCGATTTGTGATGCGTTGAAATTGGATGGTGATGCGCGTGCCGACGGCATGAAGCTGTTCCCCATTCTTTATAAGGCGTTCACTGAAAAAGACATGAGCCTTCTGGAAATCAACCCGCTGATCGTGATGAAAGACGGTCATTTGCGCGTGTTGGATGCCAAGGTTTCTTTTGACGGCAACGCCTTGTTCCGCCATCCGGACATTGTTGAACTGCGTGACCTGACTGAAGAAGACGACAAAGAGATCGAAGCCAGCAAATATGATTTGGCTTACATCGCTTTGGACGGCACCATCGGTTGTATGGTGAACGGCGCTGGCTTGGCCATGTCGACCATGGACATCATCAAGCTTTATGGCGAAGAGCCTGCCAACTTCCTTGACGTTGGGGGCGGCGCGAACGCTGAAAAAGTGACTGCAGCCTTTAAAATCATCACGGCTGACCCGAATGTTAAAGGCATTTTGGTCAACATCTTTGGTGGCATTATGCGCTGCGACGTGATCGCAGAGGGCGTTTTGACCGCGGTGAAAGAAGTTGGATTGGACGTGCCTTTGGTTGTGCGTCTTGAAGGCACGAAGGTTGCGGAAGGCAAAAAGCTCATTGAAGAGAGCGGCTTGAACGTGATCCCAGCAGATGATCTTGACGATGCGGCGCAGAAAATTGTTGCTGCAGTGAAAGGGGCGTAACCAATGTCTATTTTGATCAATAAAGATACAAAAGTGTTGGTTCAGGGCCTGACCGGTAAAACAGGTACGTTCCACACTGAGCAAGCACTTGCTTATCACGGCACCAAAATGGTGGGCGGCATTCACCCGAAAAAGGGTGGCTCCACCTGGACAGGTAATGTGGGCGACGGCACACAGGATCTGCCCGTGTTTGCCAGCGTTGCAGAAGGTAAAAAAGAAACAGGCGCAAATGCGTCAGTTGTTTATGTGCCACCTGCAGGTGCAGCAGCCGCGATCATGGAAGCGATTGAAGCTGAGATCGAGCTGATCGTTTGCATCACCGAAGGCGTGCCTGTGATGGACATGGTGAAGGTGAAAGCGGCGCTTGAGAAATCAAACTCACGTTTGATCGGGCCAAACTGCCCCGGCGTTTTGACACCGAACGAATGTAAAATCGGCATTATGCCCGGTAACATTTTCTCCAAAGGTTCAGTGGGCATTGTGTCGCGTTCAGGCACATTGACGTATGAAGCTGTGTTCCAAACAACCAATGCAGGCCTTGGCCAGTCCACAGCTGTGGGCATCGGTGGTGACCCGGTTAAGGGCACTGAATTTATCGACATGCTCGATATGTTCCTGGATGATGATGAAACCGAAAGCATCATCATGATCGGTGAAATTGGTGGTTCTGCGGAAGAAGAAGCAGCTGAGTTCATCAAGCAGGAAGCCAAAAAAGGCCGTTCGAAGCCGATGGCTGGCTTTATTGCTGGTTTGACAGCTCCTCCAGGGCGTACAATGGGCCATGCGGGTGCTGTGATTTCTGGCGGCAAAGGTGGCGCGGAAGACAAGATCGCCGCCATGGAAGATGCAGGCATTAAAGTGTCTCGCTCTCCCGCCAAAATCGGTGAAACGCTTTTGGAAGTCCTTAAGGGCTAAAAAATCAAATTATTGCGCGGGGTTAGCGTTAATTGAAACCTAACGCCTCCCGCGCGATACTAAACTGGACGCAGCTCGTGACAGCTGCATATTTTGTTGGAATAGGGGACGACGAGGTCACGCCTCGCCAGGCAGGTCAATGACACGACAAGAACAGAACTCAGCGTTTCTGCTCACATCTTTTCTCTATGGCGGCAATGCCGGCTATATTGAAGAGCTTTACGCCAAATACCAAGAAAATCCCGCCAGCGTTGACGACACGTGGCGGTCTTTTTTTGCCGAGCTCAAGGATAATGCTGAGGACGTCAAAAAGAGTGCGTCCGGCCCATCTTGGGAGCGTTCAGATTGGCCTCGCGCCGAAGGCGGCGAGCTGGTTGCCGCCCTTGATGGCGACTGGAGCCGCTTTGAAGCCAAGGCGGAAAAAGCGGTGCGCGACAATGCCAAAGCCAAAGGCATCGCGATTGATTCTACCCAAGTGCAGCAGGCCACGCGGGACTCTATTCATGCCATCATGATGATCCGCGCTTATCGTATGCGCGGCCATTTACATGCGGATCTTGACCCGTTGAACCTTTCAGATCGGGCGCATGCGCCTGAGCTTGATCCGGCTTCATATGGCTTTAGCGAAAAAGACTATGATCGCAAGATCTTCATCGATTATTATTTGGGGCTGGAATATGCCACGATCCCCGAAATGCTCGAGATTTTGCGCCGGACTTATTGTTCGACCTTCGGCATTGAATTTATGCACATCTCCGATCCAGAAGCCAAAGGCTGGCTGCAGGAGCGGATTGAGGGGCCAGACAAAGAGATCGCCTTCACCAAAGAAGGTAAGATCGCCATTTTGAAAAAGCTGATTGAAGCGGAAGGCTTTGAGAAGTTTTTGGACGTGAAATATACCGGCACCAAGCGGTTCGGCCTTGATGGCGGCGAAAGCCTGATCCCCGCGCTCGAGCAGATCATCAAGCGTGGCGGCGCTTTGGGCGTTAAAGACATTGTGTTGGGCATGGCCCACCGCGGGCGGTTGAACGTTTTGACCCAAGTGATGGGCAAAACCCACCGCGCCTTGTTCCACGAATTTAAGGGCGGCGCGCCGCACCCGGACGATGTGGAAGGGTCGGGCGACGTGAAGTACCACCTTGGTGCTTCGTCTGACCGCGAGTTTGATGGCAACAATGTACACTTGTCATTGACCGCGAACCCGTCGCACTTGGAAATTGTGAACCCGGTTGTGTTGGGCAAGGCCCGCGCCAAGCAGGATCAGCACAATGCGGAAAACGGCATTTTTGTACCGCCGAAGGAAACTGATCGCTCAAGCGTTTTGCCCTTGCTGCTGCATGGTGATGCGGCGTTTGCCGGGCAGGGCGTTGTGGCTGAATGTTTCGGCCTATCTGGCCTGCGCGGCCACCGTACTGGCGGTTCGATCCACTTTGTGATCAACAACCAGATCGGCTTTACCACGGCGCCGATGTATTCGCGCTCCTCGCCTTATCCAACAGATGTGGCGAAAATGATCGAAGCGCCAGTGTTCCATGTGAATGGCGATGATCCTGAAGCGGTAACGTTTGCGGCGAAGATTGCGATTGAATATCGCCAAAAGTTCAAAAAGCCGGTGGTGATCGACATGATCTGCTATCGTCGTTTTGGCCACAATGAAGGCGACGAACCTTCCTTCACTCAGCCGGAAATGTACAAAGCAATCCGTGCGCACCGGACCACGTTGCAAACTTATGCAGATAAGCTGGTGCAAGATGGCGTGGTCAGCGAAGACGAAGTGGATAAGTTCATTTCTGAGTGGCGCAGCTTTTTGGAAGAAGAGTTCGCTGCAGGTGATGAGTATAAGCCCAATAAAGCCGACTGGATGGATGGGGCCTGGAAAAACATCAAGCACGCCGAAGACGGCGCGCGACGTGGTAATTCCGGTGTCGATGTCGACCATTTGAGAGAAATTGGCACCAAAATCACAGACATCCCAGAAGGCTTTGAAGCCCACAAAACCATCAAACGGTTTATGAAAAACCGTAAGAAGGTGATTGAGGCGGGCGAGGGCATTGACTGGGCCTTAGGCGAAGCCTTGGCGTTTGGCTCATTGGCCACAGAGGGCCATCCGGTCCGCTTGTCCGGTCAGGACTGTGAGCGCGGCACCTTCTCGCAGCGCCACACAGTGTTGCATGATCAAACCGATGGCAGCATGTATACGCCCTTGAACAATATTCAAGATGGTCAGGCACGCTATGAAGTGATCAATTCCATGCTGTCTGAAGAAGCTGTGTTGGGTTTTGAATATGGCTACTCGCTGACGGAACCGAATGCACTGACCATTTGGGAGGCGCAGTTTGGCGACTTTGTGAACGGTGCACAGGTGGTGATCGACCAATTCATCTCGTCAGGTGAACGCAAATGGTTGCGGATGTCTGGCCTCGTGATGATGTTGCCGCATGGTTATGAGGGCCAAGGCCCTGAACACTCATCGGCCCGTTTGGAGCGCTTTTTGCAGCTTTGTGCAGAAGACAATATGCAAGTGGCGAACTGCACGACACCAGCCAACTATTTCCATATTTTGCGGCGCCAGCTAAAGCGCGATTTCCGCAAGCCTTTGGTGTTGATGACGCCAAAAAGCCTGTTGCGGCATAAGCGGTGCGTCTCCTCGCTTGAGGAGATGGGGCCAAACTCCACATTCCACCGCTTGTTGTGGGATGATGCGGAGACGCCGGGTGGCAAAACCGAGATCAAGCTGCAGGCCGACGACAAAATCCGTCGTGTGGTGCTGTGTTCGGGCAAGGTTTACTATGACTTGCTGGAAGATCGCGAAAAGCGCGGCATTGATGATGTTTATTTGATGCGGTTGGAGCAACTTTATCCATTCCCTGCCAAGGCATTGCATGATGAGTTGTCACGCTTCAAAAATGCTGAAATTGTGTGGTGTCAGGAAGAGCCAAAAAATATGGGTCCTTGGGCCTTCATTCAGCCTTATGTTGAATGGGTGTTGGAACAGATGGATCGCGCGGGTGAACGTCCACGTTATGTGGGCCGTGCTGCTTCTGCTTCAACTGCGACAGGCTTGATGCGTAATCATTTGGCCCAATTGCAGGCCTTCCTGGACGAAGCTTTTGCCGAATAACGCGAATTGATTGGAAGATAATATGTCCCAAGAAATTAGAGTGCCCACATTGGGTGAAAGCGTCACAGAGGCCACGATTGGCCAGTGGTTTAAAAAAGTTGGCGATCAGGTCAAAACTGATGAGCCAATTGTTGAGTTGGAAACAGATAAGGTCACCATCGAAGTGCCAGCGCCTAGCGATGGTGTTTTGGAAGCAATAAGCGCAGAAGTGGGTGAAACAGTTGAGGTTGGCGCCTTGATTGGGGCCATTGGAGCCAGCGATGAAAATGCAGCTCCAGCGCAATCCGATGATGATCAAGACAATGATGATAATGCCGAGACAAGCGAGGCTTCGATGGCGGACGAGAACAAATCCAGCGGTGACGCTGAAATAATTGAGCTTTTGGTGCCAAGTTCTGGCGAATCTGTGGTGGAAGCTGATGTGGGCGAATGGTTCAAATCAGTGGGCGACAGCGTTGATGCTGACGAAGCCGTTGTTGAACTTGAAACTGACAAAGCTGCTATGGATGTGCCTGCACCGCAAGCGGGCAAGATCGTAGAGATCGTGGCACAAACAGGTGAAACTGTTGAAGTTGGCGCTGTACTTGCAAAAATCGCTGTTGGTGAAGGTGCTGCCTCTGCCCCGGCGCAAAGCAGCGCACCAAAAGAAGAGAGCAAAAGCGAAAAGCCAAGCGATTCTGGTGATATGCCGCCGGCACCATCGGCACAAAAGATGATGAAGGAAAAAGGCGTTGATGCGGGTGACGTAGAAGGCTCAGGCAAGCGCGGTCAAATCTTGAAAGAAGATGTGATGTCTGCGGTGTCCAATTTGGGCGCCAAGCAAGAGAGCGCACCAAAGAAAGCTGCGGCATCAGCACCGCGTGAAGATGGTGAAGGCGAAGAGCGGGTGAAAATGACCCGGTTGCGCCAAACCATTGCACGCCGTTTGAAAGATGCGCAGAACACTGCGGCCATGTTGACCACCTTTAATGAGGTGGACATGAAGCCCGTGATGGATTTGCGTAAATCTTACAAAGAGCTGTTTGAGAAAAAGCACGGCGTAAAGCTTGGTTTTATGGGCTTTTTCACGAAAGCTGTTTGCCACGCGTTGAAAGAAATTCCAGCGGTGAATGCAGAGATTGATGGCACGGATATTGTTTACAAAAACTACGCCCATATTGGCGTGGCTGTGGGCACGGAAAAAGGTTTGGTTGTGCCGGTTGTGCGCGATGCGGACCAGATGTCGATTGCTGAGATTGAGCAAGAAATCGGTCGCTTGGGTGTTGCTGCCCGCGATGGTGATTTGTCTATGGCCGATATGCAGGGCGGTACGTTCACTATTTCAAATGGTGGTGTTTACGGCTCCTTGATGTCAACGCCGATCCTCAATGCGCCACAATCTGGCATTTTGGGTATGCACAAAATTCAAGAGCGTCCCGTGGTGGTGAATGGTGAGATCGTTATCAAGCCGATGATGTATCTGGCGCTTTCCTATGACCACCGGATTGTGGACGGCAAGGAAGCGGTGACCTTCCTGGTGCGCTTGAAAGAAAGCTTGGAAGATCCTCAGCGCTTGGTGCTTGATCTTTAATGAATATTGGGGGCGCGATCGGTTTGATGGCGCCCCTATACGATAAGCGTTTTAAAACGCATTATAAGGGACGCGTCTGATGCACGCCTATTGGGTAGAGTTTATCGGCCTTATGGCCGTTTTTGGTTTGGCCGCAATCATGCCGGGCATTGATTTTACCATGGTGCTGCGCCAATCCATCGCCAATGGCCGCAAAGCCGGCATTTTCACCAGCCTTGGCATTGCATCTGCTGTGTTTGTGCACGCCACCTACACCATTTTGGGTGTCGGGCTGATCATTTCTCAATCCATCTTGGCGTTTAACATTATCCGGTTTTTGGGCGCAGCCTATCTGCTCTATTTGGGCATTCAGTCGTTGCGTGCGCCCGCGCCGGAACCGGCCAAACTTGATGTCGGCGCAGTCAACGCCAGCCAGAGCATTTTCAAAAGCTTCGGCATTGGATTTTTGACCAATCTGCTGAACCCAAAGGCCACGATCTTTTTCGTATCGGTGTTCACCACTTTGGTCAGCTTGTCGACCCCGATCCACATTCAATTTGGCTATGTGAGCGTGATGGCGTTTGTGCTGTTCAGTTGGTTTTCGCTGGTGGCGGTTTTCTTCACCACGCCGAAAGTGCGCGCTGGATTTTACGCCATGGGCAAATGGTTTAACCGCGCCACGGGTGCTGTGTTGATTGGCATGGCAGCGAAAGTGGCGCTGACACAACGATAACAAGTTTAAGAAGGCGAGCACATCGCCTCCATAAGGGTTTTAAATAAGAGAGGCATTTATGTCAGAACAATTTGATCTCACCATTATCGGCACCGGCCCTGGCGGCTATGTGGGTGCCATCCGTGCGGCACAATTGGGCATGAAGGTTGCCGTTGTCGAAAAACGCGCAACTCATGGCGGTACGTGCCTCAATATTGGCTGCATCCCTTCAAAAGCCTTGTTGCACGCGTCTGAGCTTTATGAAGAAGCGGGCCATAATTTCGCCAAGCTTGGTATTGCCGTTGACGGGCTAAATGTCGATCTGCCGGGCATGTTGAAGCATAAGGATGAAACCGTTAAGTCCAACACTGGCGGTATCGAGTTTTTGTTGAAGAAAAACAAAATCACCGCGTTCCATGGCTTGGGCAAAATTGAAGGTCCGGGCAAAGTTTCCGTGACCTCTGATGAGGGTGAAACCCAGACGATCGACACGAAAAATATCGTTATTGCCACCGGTTCAGATTCAGCGAACCTGCCGGGTATTGAAATTGACGAAAAGCGCGTGGTGACTTCAACAGGTGCGCTTGATCTTGAAACTGTGCCAGAAAAAATGATCGTTGTGGGTGCGGGCGTGATCGGCCTTGAACTTGGCTCTGTTTGGTCGCGCTTGGGCTCAGAAGTGACGGTAGTGGAATATTTGGACCGCATCTTGCCGGGCATGGACGGGGAAGTGGCGAAAAACTTCCAACGGACGCTGAAAAAGCAGGGCTTTAAATTCAAGCTCTCCACCAAAGTGACCAATGTTGATACATCGGGCGATAGCTTGAAAGTAAGTGTTGAACCAGCCGCTGGCGGCGACGCAGAAGAGCTGGATGCTGATGTGGTGTTGGTGGCGATTGGTCGTACGCCATATACCGAAGGGCTTGGCCTTGAAGAAGTTGGCGTTGAGCTTGACGAACGCCGTCGGGTGAAAATCGACAATCACTATAAAACCAATGTGGATGGCATTTACGCCATCGGCGACGTGGTTGTTGGCCCGATGTTGGCGCACAAAGCCGAAGATGAAGGCGTTGCCATTGCGGAGATCCTGGCCGGCCAGGCGGGGCACGTGAATTATGATGTGATCCCCGGTGTTGTTTACACCAGCCCGGAAGTGGCTTCGGTTGGCAAGACCGAAGAGGAAGTCAAAGATGCGGGCATCGACTATAAGGTGGGTAAATTCCAAATGACCGCCAATGGCCGCGCCAAAGCCATGTTGGCAACAGATGGGTTTGTGAAAATCATCGCCGACAAAAACACCGACCGCGTGTTGGGCGCCCATATTGTGGGCAAAGGCGCTGGCGAGATGATCCATGAGCTGGCGGTGTTGATGGAGTTTGGTGGTTCGGCTGAAGATTTGGCCCGCACCTGCCACGCCCACCCCACCATGTCTGAAGCCGTGCGCGAAGCAGCCCTCGGCTGTGGTGATGGCACCATTCATATGTAGGTTTGTATCTTTAAGTGAATCAATGAATGCCGGGTCTCGACCCGGCATTTTTTGTTTATCGCTTCTGCGCCAGCAACAGCGTCAAGCCAAAGCAATCCGGGTCTTCGGGCACAAAATCAACAACCGACATATGGCAGGCGGCGAGCCGGTCTTTATATTCACCTGGCGACAGGCTGGCGTGATAGATGGGGTCATCGCCCACCTGACCCACTACTTCGCCCTCTTGCGGGCCGACGGTTAGCAAAAGAGCGCCCTTTGGCTTCAGGTGTGCGGCCAGTTGCGGCAACAGGGTGCGCTGCTCGGTTTTGGTGAGGTGGAAGAAGCTGTTCCAGCCAACAATGCCATCAAATTTTTCTGGCATATCCATGGCCCGCATATCGGCCAGATGCCAACTGCCTTGCGGCAGGTTTTGTTGCGCCATGGCGATCAATTTGGGGCTGGCATCGATGCCGGTCACCTGTGCGCCTTGATTTAGCAGATGGGCCGCGATGGGCAGACCGGCCCCGCAGCCCATATCCAGAATGGCAGGCGCGGGCGGCAATAGGCCCAAAAAGCGATCCAGCCAAGTGGCCTCAATATTGCTTTTTGAACGTTGGGCCACAAATTTGTCGGCATTCCGCTCGTAGATGTCCCGCGTTTGTGTCGCCAAACTTGTCAGGTCGGCATTGTCGTCTGACATGATTGCTTGCAGCCCTAACGTTCCAGCGGCACACGTTTGACGGCAAAACCATCATTGCGTAGGCCCTCAACCAAGCCCGTTTCACCGATCAGGTGCAATGCGCCAACGGCCAAAAATGTGGATTGTTCGTCCATCAGCCGTGCGGCGTTTTCCACCATCAAATCATTTCGGGCATCCAAAAGCGCTTCTTGGAAGGCAGCCCAATCATCGTCAAAACCATCATATTTTCCCGTATAGTGCAGCTGTACGGGAATGATCATGCCGATCTGTTCGCTGAGATAAAGCTCGTTCATGGTTTGCAGCACCGCATCATAAATGCCTTCATCATAAAGCTGGGCGACATTTTCGATGGAGCGGATGAACATGGCCTCATTGATGGCGGCGATGGCTTCAAGCTGGCTTTCAATGGTCTCAAGGCTCACCACCGGAATATCTTTGCTTTTCGCCAGAGCGATAAGGCTTGTGTCGAGCACTTGCGCGCCGGGCCCACCCCACTCCATGTCGCATTGGGTAAAGGACAAAGTGGTGGCCCCGATCCAGGGTTGTAATGGATTGATGGTGTCAAAATCCATGCCCAAACCATTGAGATATGCATCGATGGATGCGATGGTTTCGGGCGATAAATCGTCGGCGAGGGTTTCGCCTTGCGGTTGCAGCAATAATTGTGGGCGTTTGCCGATCACCGCGCCAACGGCGCTGGGGTCGTCGGCATTTTCGATCTCAACCGCCACGACATCGGCACCTTCCAATGCGGCGCGCACGTTTGAGGGGATATCTAGAATGCGCGGATCGGCTTTGTGTAAGGTGCCGAACACGTAAGATGTGTGAGACAAGGCCTCGTGGCTGACTTCCCAAAAAACGCCCTCGGGATTTGCATATTGAGCAGCTTCGCGCTGCAGTGCTTCATATGTTGAGGGCTCATTTTGTTTGAGCTCGGCGACCAAATTGCGTGCGTCGCAGGCGGCGAAGCCAATGCTGGTGGAAAGGCCGAACAATAGGCCCGAAAGCAATATCTTTTTCATAAATACATCTTTTTTTGAATTGATCCCATTGGGGGATATTGATGGTGCATTATGGCTGTTTTTTAAGCGCCGGTGTGCCTGCAGGCAATTTGCGGGCCCGATGGTCCATAAGCGTAAACAAAAGAACACCGCATAATACTAGGGCAGCGCCCAGCCCGTGATAGATGGAAAAGGGCTCGCCCAAAATGGTGATGGCCAGCACGATGGTGACAATTGTAGACACATTGCCCAAAACCGCTGTGGGCTCCGGACCCACCATGCCGATGGAAATGGCAATCAAATAAGCGGGCGCCACTGTCGAAATGGTGCCGATGGCCAACATCAGCCACATGGCGTTTTGCGACAGGATCAGATCGGTGAATTCATGGGTGGCCAAAAAGTGCAGGATCACCATGCCGCCCGCAGCGCTCATTGCGATCGAGGTGAACAGGCGTGCGCCGATCTGATCAATCAATGGCTTGGCCAATAGCTGATAGATGGCAAAGGCGAGGGCAGCGCCCAACACCAACAGGGCGCCGATCACGGTGTCGCGTCCCTCCAGCTGCAAATCGTGCGCAAAAATGAGCGCAAGCCCGCCATAGGAAATGCCCAATGCCAGCATGGCGACGGCGCTGATTTTGCGGCGCTGCCATAGGGCGCCAATAACCACCACGAAGATGGGATAGGTCAACAAAATCAGGCGGTCAAACTGGGCGGAAATATAGTTGAGGCCTGCAAAATCGAGATAGGAGGCAACGTAGTAGCCGATGACGCCGACGGCGCAGACTTTGAGAACCATCGACCAGCTCAAAACCGGTTGCCCGCCATTGGCGGCCTTTTGTTTGCGGTAGCCGAAATAGCCAATGAGCGCAAAGAACGGCACAGCAATAATCATCCGCCATGTTAGGGTCGTTACGGCGTCAACATTTTCCAAAAGGGCGAGTTTGATCACAATGCCCTTGGTGGAAAAAAAGCTGGCACCCAAAGCACCGATGAAATAGCCCACCAAACGGTTGGGCGCGGCTGGAGACGTCATAGGGGATAAAACCTTGGCTGGATGATTGCCCTCAATCTCACCAGATTTAACTGATGATGTAAATACACGCTTGGCGCAGTTTGGTTCGCGAAAACTGAATTAGGAGCGCGGGTGGGCTTTTAGATAAGCTTCCATCAAATGGGCGCTGTCTACCTTGGTGTAAATCTGCGTCGTGGAAAGAGAGGCGTGGCCGAGTAGTTCCTGGATGGCCCGCAAATCGCCGCCAGCGCCCAGCAAATGGGTAGCAAAAGAATGGCGCAGGGCGTGTGGCGTTGCGCTGGCGGGTAAACCGAAAGCTGACCGTAGTTTTTGCATTTTGAGTTGAACCAGACGCGCCCTTAGCGGCCCGCCGCGGGCGCCGCGGAAAAGGGCATCCTTCGGACCCGGTTGAAAGGGACATTTGCGTTGATAGTCCTCAATGGCTGCATAGATGGGCTTGATGATGGGCACCATGCGTGTTTTGCCCCCTTTGCCGGTGATGCGCAGGGCATCATTGCCATCAAAATCTGAAGGGGTCAGGGCCAGTGCCTCGGATATTCGCAATCCCCCGCCATAGCAAAGCGCCATTACGGCGATGTCGCGCGCAGCGATCCACGGCTCATCGTCCAGCATGCCGCCTTGTTCAATCATGCGTTTGGCATCTATCGCGGTCAGCGCCTTGGGCAAGGATTGATCTTTTTTCGGCGCACGAATGGCGTTGAGGCTGTCGGGTGTGGCCCATCCCTCTTTGGCGAGGAATTTATAAAAGCTTTTCAGCGCTGAAAGACTTCTAGCGATGGAGCGGTTTTTGGCACCGTTGGCCCGCCGATAGGCCAGAAAAGCGCGCCAGTCTGTTGGGGTGAGGTTTTGCAAATGCTTGGTGTGTACCGGCTCGCCCAAATGATTGACAAGAAACTGGAGCAATTGGTCGAGATCGCGATCATAGGCGATCAGCGTTTGCTCAGATAAGCGGCGCAGAGAGCTCAGTTCATCGAGCCACATTTCGCGCCATTTGCCGACTTCCTTGCTGTGAACTGTGAGCGCCATCATGCCTGCCTCATTAGATTGGATTGTCCCAGTTTGCCATGAACCACTTACCAAAGCGCAAATACGTGTGCATTGTGAGTCATTATACGACCTATACAGGGCTGAAATGACACGCCAGTATGGGGCTGTGCCGAGCACATATGCTCGGATATTTTTAAAACTTTTAACTTTGAGGATATTGCCTTGCAGAATAATAGATCGATCGGTGACATCACCCAATTGGCCAAAGATTTTTCACTGTCCACCGCGCCGCCGCCAGCAAATTCATTGTTTTGGGAAATGTGGAACCAAAACATTGTTCAGCAAAATGCCAAAGCAACTCTGAATCTGTCCTATTTGCAGGGCATCAATAGTGGGTTGTTGGACCCAAATGTTTATGGCGGATACAATGTGGCGGATGCCTATTATTGCTATAATGGTGCTGACGACTACAAAATTGCGGCCAACGCCGCGCCTTCGGGCTCTGCTTTAGAAGCCTTCTTGTTGAAGAAATATGATGGGTATCAAAAATATAATGCCACGTTCCCCGGCACATGGCATGTGGCGAGCGCTGCCGATGTGACGCCACCAGAAATCACAAAAGCCTATTCTCAGTTTGAGCATAATGTGGTGACCCAATATGACCCTGTTTATGCCATCATTGTGATGTTGCCCTGCGAATATTTGTGGGCGTGGTTGGCATCACAGATGAATACGCCATCGCCGCAAAATGTATATGGCGGTTGGATCACGGGCAATAATGACCCCAGCGGTTCCTTCGCGATGGGCAATTTTCTCGTCGAGTATATGGCGGCCAACCCGGGCAAGATTGATCAGAAGTTGGCCAACAATATCTACGCTTGGGCGAACTTTTACGAATACGCCAATTTCAGCGCGGCGACGAATGCTGAGATTGTCGACCCGGCAAGCCTTGGGCTTACGCCATTGCCGGATTTTGTGCCGAGCTAATGCAGAGCGCTCACTAATTCGCAAAGATGGCTGACATTTGCGCTGAAACTTTCTAGCCTTGCGCAAACGAATCTTTTGGAGCGTGTGTGAGCCAACAAATTGCATCTGATATTGTGGCGGTAATGGTGAGTGTGGCCGTTGATGGGCCATACTCCTATCGTGTTCCGCATGACATGCAGGTGGAACGTGGTTCCGTTGTGCAAGTGCCGCTGGGGCCACGCAAAGTGATGGGCGTGGTGTGGGGTGAACCGAAGGACAAGGTGGCGCATAATCGGCTGCGCGATATTGAAACCTTGTATGACACGCCGCCCTTAACCGAGGAACTGATGCGGTTGGTGGATTGGGTGGCCAAATATACATTGGCTCAGCCGGGCATGGTGTTGCGCGGTGTGCTGCGGTCGCCCGAAGCGTTCGAGCCCGACAAGCCGGTGACCGTTTATCAGCTTACCGATGCGCGCCCTGAGCGCATGACCTCGGCCCGTCAGCGGGTAATCGAAACAATGGAAGATGGCTTCTCGTGGGGCAAGACCGCACTTGTAGGGGCGAGCGGTGTTTCGCCGTCCGTGATTGAGGGGTTGGTGAAGCAAGGGGTGCTTGAACAGCATTTTGTGCCACCACCGCCGATTGTTTCACCGCCAGATGCGGACCACAATCCGTTGGATCTAAATGACGAGCAGCGTGCGGCTGTTGATGCCATTACTGGTAACGGCTTTCACGAATTTGGCGTGTCGCTATTGGATGGGGTGACGGGCTCAGGGAAAACTGAAGTATTTTTCGAAGCGGTGGCCGCGTGTTTAAAGGCAGGGCGGCAGGCGGTGATTTTGCTGCCGGAGATTGCCCTCACACACACATTTTTGGATCGGTTTGAGCAGCGCTTTGGCGCAAGGCCCGGCGAGTGGCATTCGGATATGACCCCTGTACAGCGGGCCCGCATGTGGCGCGCAGTGGCACGGGGCAAGGTTCAAGCTGTTGTCGGTGCCCGCTCGGCATTGTTCTTGCCGTTCCCGGATTTGGGCTTGATCGTGATTGATGAAGAACATGATGGGGCGTTTAAGCAGTCTGACCGCGTGAACTATCATGCGCGGGACATGGCTGTGGTGCGGGCAAATCTGACCAAAGGGCATGTGATTCTGTCCTCCGCCACCCCGTCGGTGGAAAGCCGCAATAATGCTGATCAGGGGCGCTACCAGCATGTGAAAATGCTGGGCCGGTTTGCCGAGGCGACGATGCCGGACATTACCGCGATTGATATGCGCGAGGACGGGCCAGAAAAGGGCGAATGGATCGCCCCCAAGTTGGCGCGCGAGATTTTTTCAGTTCTGGATCGTGGCGAGCAGGCCCTGCTGTTTCTCAATCGGCGGGGCTATGCGCCGCTCACCCTTTGTCGGTCCTGCGGCCATCAATATCAATGTCCGGACTGTTCGGCCTGGTTGGTGGAGCATCGGTTCCGGGGCGTTTTGACGTGCCATCATTGTGGCCACGAAATTGGGGTGCCGAAGGAATGTCACAAATGTGGGGCTGACGATTCGCTGGTGCCGATTGGGCCGGGCATTGAACGCATTGCCGAAGAAGCGGCCAAGCGTTTCCCGGACGCGCGGCGGGTGATCCTTTCTTCCGACATGGGGACCATGGCGCAAACCAAGGCGCGATTCGAGGAAATTGCCCGGGGTGACTACGATTTGATCATCGGCACGCAATTGGTGGCTAAAGGGCACCATTTTCCCAAGCTGAATTTGGTGGGTGTGCTCGATGCGGATTTGGGCCTGGCCCATGGCGACCCCCGCGCCGCGGAGAAAACCTTTCAGCTTTTGACCCAGGTCACAGGACGTGCCGGGCGGACAGGCAAGTCAGGGCGTGCCTTTTTGCAAACCTATGTGCCTGAACATGCGGTGATGCAGGCGCTGGTGCGCGGCGATCGTGAGGCGTTTTATGCGCACGAGATTAAAGCGCGGAGCACGGTGGGCCTGCCGCCCTTTGGGCGATTGGCGGCATTGATCATCTCGGCGACAGAGCATGATGTGGCTTTTGGCTTTGCCCGGCATTTGGCCATGGTGGCCCCGAAAGCGCCGGACGAGGCAAAGCTGAGACTTTTTGGTCCGGCAGATGCGCCCGTATCGATGGTGCGGGGGCGGCATCGGGTGCGGTTGCTGGTGCAAAGCGACAAGCAATTTGATTTGTCGGGCTATGTGCGATTTTGGTTGGCAGAAGGGCCTAAACCCACCGGAAATTTACGGGTTCAAGTCGATATTGACCCGATGAGCTTTTATTAGCGGACAAGGGTGTGGAAGGGTGGTATTGTCGGGCAAATTGACCCTGAAGTGCGACAATTTGTCAATCTTTTCAGATTCCATGTGTGAATCTGACGATTCCGCCCAAAGTAGGGCATGAAAATGGCCCCGGCATATTGCGCACCCGAAAGCCATGTGATAGACGGTGCGCGACATTTGAGGGGGATCGACAGGTCCAACTATAAACACCACTGAATTTTGTCTCGCGTTTGAAAGTTATTCTAGCTTTACAATCCGGGTTTGAGCAAAGTTCAGCAAGATTGGGGAATAGAGGCGTTGAGCGCACAAAACTCAGTTCTAACTCAGATCGCACGGCCATATGCGTCAGCACTTTTTGACCTTGCGCGTGACGCGAAAGACGTCGCCGGTGTTGAAAAGGGGCTCGATGGCCTATCCAAAATGATTAATGAAAGCGCAGAATTTGCTGACTTTTTGAAAAGCCCTGTCATCAGCGGCGATGAAAAAGAGCAAGTTGTTGCTGCGCTTTTGGCTAAGGCCAAGGCCAAAGGTCTTGTGGCCAATTTTGTTTCATTGGTGGCCAAAAACGGACGCTTGTTCGCTTTGCCTGCCATGATCAACCAGTTCAAAGCGCTTGCTGCTGAAGATCGGGGTGAAGTTCACGCCGAAGTTACTTCTGCTCAACCGCTTTCGAAAGCACACCAGGACAGCCTTGCTGCTGCTCTGAAAAAGAAAATTGGCAAGGATGTCACGCTTGAGCAACATGTGGATGCCGATCTGATTGGGGGCTTGATCGTTAAGGTCGGTTCGCAAATGATCGATTCCTCGCTTAAGACGAAATTGACTGCCATGAAGATCGCCATGAAAGAGGTCGGCTAATGGACATTAAAGCTGCGGAAATTTCCGCCATCCTAAAAGACCAGATCAAGGACTTTGGGAAAGAGGCGCAAGTCTCAGAAGTTGGGCAAGTATTGTCAGTAGGTGACGGTATTGCTCGTGTATATGGGCTTGATAATGTGCAAGCTGGTGAACTTGTTGAGTTCCCAGGTGGCATTAAGGGTATGGCTCTTAACCTTGAAGCCGACAATGTCGGTGTTGTTATCTTTGGCTCTGACCGGGGCATTAAAGAAGGTGACACGGTTAAGCGTACCGGCGCGATTGTTGACGTGCCTGTCGGTAAAGAGTTGTTGGGTCGTGTTGTTGACGGCTTGGGCAACCCAATCGATGGTAAAGGTCCAATCAAATCATCAGCCCGTGCTTTGGCTGACGTGAAGGCCCCTGGTATTTTGCCACGTAAGTCTGTGCATGAGCCGATGTCTACTGGTCTTAAATCAGTTGATGCGATGATCCCGATTGGTCGTGGTCAGCGCGAATTGATCATTGGTGACCGTCAGACTGGTAAAACAGCGATCATCTTGGACACATTCCTTAACCAAAAACCTGCGCACGATGCGGGCAATGAGGATGACAAGCTTTACTGTATCTATGTTGCGATTGGCCAGAAGCGGTCAACTGTGGCGCAGTTTGTGAAGACATTGGAAGATGCAGGCGCAATGGAATATTCTATTGTTGTTGCCGCTACAGCGTCTGACCCTGCACCTATGCAGTTCCTGGCACCATTTACAGCATGTGCCATGGGCGAATATTTCCGCGATAACGGCATGCACGCCGTGATCGGGTATGACGATTTGTCAAAGCAAGCTGTGGCTTATCGTCAGATGTCACTTCTTCTTCGTCGTCCACCAGGCCGTGAAGCTTATCCTGGTGACGTGTTCTATCTTCACTCACGTCTTTTGGAACGTGCTGCGAAATTGAACGAAGATCATGGTTCAGGCTCATTGACCGCTTTGCCGATCATTGAGACACAAGCGAACGACGTTTCTGCTTATATTCCAACAAACGTGATTTCGATTACAGATGGTCAGATCTTCTTGGAAACTGACTTGTTCTTCCAAGGTATCCGTCCTGCGGTGAACGTTGGTTTGTCTGTGTCACGTGTGGGTTCATCAGCGCAGATTAAAGCGATGAAGCAGGTTGCCGGCTCTATTAAGGGTGAATTGGCGCAGTACCGCGAAATGGCGGCCTTTGCGCAGTTCGGTTCTGACCTTGATGCGGCGACACAGCAATTGCTGAACCGCGGTGCCCGTCTTGTTGAGTTGCTCAAGCAGCCTCAATTCTCACCTTTGAAAACCGAAGAACAGGTTGCGGTGATTTTTGCTGGTGTGAACGGCTATATCGACAAAGTCGAAGTTCGCGATGTTCAAAAGTTCGAAGCTGGTTTGCTTTCAGCCCTGCGCTCTAAGCACGAAGATCTTTTGACCACAATTGCAAAAGAAAAAGCCCTTTCAGATGATCTGAAGGCCAAGCTCGACGCCGCGATTGGCGATTACGCCAAGACATTCGCTGCATAACTGAGTGGTTTAACTAAGGAGCTGAGGTGCTATGCCCTCATTGAAGGACCTTAAAAACCGGATCTCTTCGGTCAAGTCGACCCAGAAGATCACCAAAGCCATGCAGATGGTGGCAGCGGCAAAGTTGCGTCGTGCGCAAGAGAACGCAGAAAATGCACGGCCTTACGCCGAACGCATGAACAATGTGCTCTCTTCGCTGGCCACAGCCTATAAGGGGCGTGAAGGCGCCCCTAAACTGCTGGGTGGCAATGGCAAAGACCAAACGCACCTGCTTGTTGTTGCAACAGCTGAGCGTGGCCTTTGTGGTGGCTTCAACTCCAATATTGCGAAATTGGCGCGTGATCATGCCAATAAGCTTTTGGCTGAAGGTAAAACGGTTAAAATTTTGTGCGTAGGCAAGAAGGGGCACGACGTGTTGAAGCGTTTGTTCCCGGATCAAATTCTTGATTTGATTACCCTGCGCGAAGTTAAGCAAGTTGGTTACACAAACGCCCAAGAGATTGGCGAGCGTGTGCTCAATATGTTTGAAAATGACGAATTTGACGTTGCAACCTTGTTCTATTCGAAATTCCAGTCTGTGATCGCTCAGGTGCCAACGGCGCACCAACTGATCCCTGCTGTGTTTGATGAGACAGAGGAAGACGCCGGCGCAGATTCAGCCAACTATGAATATGAGCCGAGCGAAGAAGCGATTCTTGAGGACTTGCTTCCCCGCAATATCTCTGTGCAGATTTTCCATGCTTTGCTGGAAAATGGTGCCGGTGAAATGGGCGCGAAAATGACCGCAATGGACAACGCGACCCGTAATGCTGGTGATATGATCAAGAAATTGAACATCAGCTACAACCGTCAGCGCCAAGCGCAGATTACAAAAGAATTGATTGAAATTATCTCAGGCGCGGAAGCGCTCTAAGGCAAACGAGGACAGACCATGGCAGCAAAAGCGAAACAGGTCGGACGCATTGCGCAGGTTATTGGCGCGGTGGTGGACGTTGAGTTTGACGGCGACCTTCCGGCAATTTTGGACGCGCTTGAAACAGACAATAATGGCAACCGGTTGGTACTGGAAGTGGCTCAGCACTTGGGCGAAAACACTGTACGTACCATCGCGATGGACACGACCGAAGGTCTTGTTCGTGGACAAAAAGTTTCCAGCACAGGGGAATCAATTTCTGTTCCTGTGGGCAAGGAAACACTTGGCCGCATTATGAACGTGATTGGTGAGCCAATTGACGAAGCGGGTGAAATCAAAACAAAGGCACGGCGTCCAATTCACGCCGAAGCGCCTGAGTTTGTGGAACAGTCACCAGAAGCGGAAATCTTGGTAACTGGCATTAAGGTTGTTGACCTTTTGGCGCCATATGCGAAGGGCGGTAAAATCGGCCTGTTCGGTGGTGCTGGTGTTGGTAAAACCGTTCTTATTCAGGAATTGATCAACAACGTTGCGAACAATCACGGTGGTTATTCTGTGTTTGCGGGCGTTGGTGAGCGGACTCGTGAAGGTAACGACCTTTACTGGGAAATGATTGAATCAGGCGTGAACCAGGAAAAGGGCGGCGAAGGCTCTAAATGTTCACTGGTGTTCGGTCAGATGAACGAGCCTCCAGGTGCTCGTGCACGTGTGGCGTTGACAGGTTTGACCATTGCGGAACAGTTCCGTGACGAAGGTCAGGACGTGTTGTTCTTCGTGGATAACATCTTCCGCTTTACACAAGCCGGTTCTGAAGTGTCTGCGCTGTTGGGTCGTATTCCATCAGCTGTGGGTTATCAGCCAACATTGGCGACTGACATGGGTGACATGCAGGAGCGCATTACAACCACTTCAAAGGGGTCTATTACCTCTGTGCAAGCGGTTTACGTGCCTGCCGATGACTTGACTGACCCTGCCCCGGCGACAACCTTTGCTCACTTGGATGCGCAAACCGTTTTGAACCGTGCGATCTCTGAAAAGGGTATTTACCCAGCGGTTGATCCATTGGATTCAAACTCACGTTTGTTGGATCCACAAGTTGTGGGCGAAGAGCACTATCGTGTTGCTCGTGAAGTTCAAGAAATTTTGCAGCGCTATAAAGCACTGCAAGACATTATCGCGATTTTGGGTATGGACGAATTGTCTGAAGAAGACAAAATGACCGTGGCCCGTGCGCGTAAGATTGAGCGTTTCATGTCTCAGCCATTCCACGTGGCGGAAGTGTTTACCGGTACATCTGGTATCTTCGTACCGTTGGAAGAAACTGTTAAAGCGTTTAAAGGCTTGGTTGCTGGTGATTATGACCACCTTCCAGAAGCTGCGTTCTACATGGTTGGTACCATTGATGACGCTGTGAAAAAGGCGCAAAAACTGGCTGCAGAAGCTGCGTAAGGATAAGAGGTAAGTATGGCCGAAGGCATTAAAATCGAAGTGGTTTCACCAGAGAGCTTGGTGCTGAGCGACGATGTGGCTTCGGTCACAGTGCCCGGTACTGATGGTTATTTCACCGTCATGGGTGACCATGCTGCGATGATGACCACATTGAAAGCTGGTTTTGTGACCGTGACTTCTGAAGGCGGCGATGTGCGGTCATTCTTTGTCCGCGGTGGCTTTGCCGATGTGTCCAATGCGGGCCTCACTATTTTGGCTGAAGAAGCAAAAACTGGTGCCGACTTTGATCGGTCAGAAGTTGACGCAGCGATTGTGAGTGCTCAGGACGCTCTGGCCAAAGCTTCAGACGACCACGCTAAGCAGGAAGCGCAAAACAATCTTGATGGTTGGAAGAACCTGCTGCTTGAAGTGGATGCGGGTGGCATGGTCCACTAGCTGACCACACTTCCTTATCGAACATTATTCAGGGCTCGCATTTATGCGGGCCCTTTTTTGTCGCGGTTTGTGTTGTGTTGGTAACCCTGAATTAACCTACCGCGATCAACATAGTCACATTATAGATTTGCACATTTTTGAGGCGATATTCGCAGTTCCCACAGGGGTCGTGAATGTCGCCTTATTTTTTGGCAAAAACAGATGGAGTCGACATGAAACTGCTGAAGCAAATGAAAATTGTACAAAAAATACCAGCTTTGGCGATTGCGAGTGCGGTTGCGGTGGGTCTTGCCCTTGGAGCTGTGAGTATCTTGGTCGGCTCCCAAGTGATTACTGGTATTGAGGAAGAAAAACTCATTGCCAGTGCCGAAGGGCGCAAGCATGAATTGGAAGAATATCTCCACGAGATTCAAGCCGACCTCGGCCTCACTGCGGTGCACCCATTTACAGTTGATGCCGTCAAACAATTTGATAGCGCTTATAAAGAACTCGGCGCCGCAGCCACCAAAACATTGCAAACGGACTATATTGAGAAAAACCCTAACCCAGCCGGGCAAAAGCATTTGCTTGATGCCGCGAGCGGGGACAACACATACAATGCTGCCCACGCGGTTTTTCACCCTCTATTCCGGGCGCAACTTGATGCCCGCGGCTATTACGACATCTTCCTGTTCAATGAAAATGGCGATTTGATTTATACGGTCTTTAAGGAATTGGATTATGCCACCAATTTCAAAGCAGGTGGTGGTGAATGGGCCGACACTGATCTGGGCAATGCGTTTCGCGCAGGTATCGCCCTCAATGCTGGCGAAACACAGTTCTTTGATTTCCAACCCTATGCGCCAAGTGCTGATGCCCCGGCGGCATTTATTTCTCAACCTGTGTTTGAGGGAAATAAAAGAATCGGCGTTGTCGCTTTTCAAATGCCCATCGATCGCATCAATTCAGTGATGAACGGCAAAGCGGGCCTTGGTGAGACCGGCGAGACAATCTTGATCGGGGAAGATCGCTTGTTGCGCAATGATTCAAGCCACACTGAAGCCAATGACATCCTCAGTGCCGCCTATGAAAGTCCTGCTTTGACCAAGGTGTTTGATGGGCTAGAGACTTCTGGCATTGAGCGAACATATCGCGACATGACCTCCTTGTTTGCGGCTACGCCGGTCGAATTTGGCGGCAAGAGCTTTGCGGTGGTTGCGCTGCAAGATCGGGACGAGGCTTTGGCTGCGATCGGTTTCCTCACGAAAATCATGGCTGGTGTGGGCCTTTTGGTGGCCGCTTTGGTCGCCGTTGCTGCGTGGGCCTTTTCTCGCACGATCACAAGTCCGATGGCCAATATCTCTGCCACAATGGGCCGGATATCTGCGAATGAACTTGATCTGGTTGTTAAGGATACCGACCGTGCTGACGAAGTGGGCGAGATGGCCCGTGCCGTGGAGATCTTCCGCGATAATGCGGAAAAGATTGCGGCGCTTGACGCTGAAGAGCGGGCGCGAGCTGAAGGCTTGGCTGCACGCAACAAGGCCATGCAAGAGTTGCAAATGTCGTTGGGCCAAGTCGTCGGTGCGGCTGCTGAGGGCGATTTTACGCAGCGGATTGATCTCCAAATGGATGATGATGCGCTGCAGCAAATCGTGCTGAACGTAAATGGCCTGGTTTCAAACGTAGATCGCGGCCTCAAAGAGACGGGCGAAGTGATGGCTGCCCTGGCGAACACCAATTTGACGGTGCGGATGGAAGGCGATTATCAAGGTGCCTTCTTGCAGTTGAAAAATGACACCAACCGGGTGGGTGATCGGTTGACCGAAGTGGTCAAGCAATTGCGCACAACCTCGCGGGCGCTGAAAACAGCCACAGGCGAGATCCTTTCTGGTGCCAATGATCTTTCAGACCGGACCACACGTCAGGCCGCAACGATTGAAGAAACCTCGGCTGCAATGGAACAGCTGGCCACTACAGTTTTGGAAAACGCCAAAGAAGCTGAAGAAGCCTCCGGTATTGCCGATCGTGTGCGCACGACAGCAGAAGAAGGCGGCGATGTTATGCGCCAGGCCAATGAGGCCATGGAGCGGATTACCAGTTCGTCGAACAAGATCTCCAATATTATCGGCATGATCGACGACATTGCCTTCCAAACCAATCTGTTGGCCTTGAACGCTTCGGTTGAAGCTGCACGGGCTGGTGAAGCGGGTAAAGGCTTTGCGGTTGTGGCGGTTGAAGTGCGGCGCTTGGCCCAATCGGCGGCAGAAGCTTCAAATGAAGTGAAAGCCTTGATTGAACAATCGGTCACTGAAGTTGATGGTGGGTCCAAGCTTGTGGCGCAAGCTGCCAAGAGCCTTGAGGCAATGTTGGAGGCTGCGCGCTCCAACAACACCATTATGGTGTCGATTGCGGATAAGAGTAAGTCTCAGGCCTCTTCAATTGAGCAGATTAACCAAGCGGTTCGCGACATGGATGAGACCACCCAGCACAATGCGGCTTTGGTGGAAGAAACCAATGCGGCGATTGAGCAAACCGA
>NZ_AUHV01000006.1:0-147500 GCF_000423365.1 Maritalea myrionectae DSM 19524
GGCGAAGTGATGGCTGCCCTGGCGAACACCAATTTGACGGTGCGGATGGAAGGCGATTATCAAGGTGCCTTCTTGCAGTTGAAAAATGACACCAACCGGGTGGGTGATCGGTTGACCGAAGTGGTCAAGCAATTGCGCACAACCTCGCGGGCGCTGAAAACAGCCACAGGCGAGATCCTTTCTGGTGCCAATGATCTTTCAGACCGGACCACACGTCAGGCCGCAACGATTGAAGAAACCTCGGCTGCAATGGAACAGCTGGCCACTACAGTTTTGGAAAACGCCAAAGAAGCTGAAGAAGCCTCCGGTATTGCCGATCGTGTGCGCACGACAGCAGAAGAAGGCGGCGATGTTATGCGCCAGGCCAATGAGGCCATGGAGCGGATTACCAGTTCGTCGAACAAGATCTCCAATATTATCGGCATGATCGACGACATTGCCTTCCAAACCAATCTGTTGGCCTTGAACGCTTCGGTTGAAGCTGCACGGGCTGGTGAAGCGGGTAAAGGCTTTGCGGTTGTGGCGGTTGAAGTGCGGCGCTTGGCCCAATCGGCGGCAGAAGCTTCAAATGAAGTGAAAGCCTTGATTGAACAATCGGTCACTGAAGTTGATGGTGGGTCCAAGCTTGTGGCGCAAGCTGCCAAGAGCCTTGAGGCAATGTTGGAGGCTGCGCGCTCCAACAACACCATTATGGTGTCGATTGCGGATAAGAGTAAGTCTCAGGCCTCTTCAATTGAGCAGATTAACCAAGCGGTTCGCGACATGGATGAGACCACCCAGCACAATGCGGCTTTGGTGGAAGAAACCAATGCGGCGATTGAGCAAACCGAAAGCCAGGCCAACGAGCTCGACAATATTGTCGATGTATTCGTGACTGACGATGGTGGGCGTCCGCGTCAACCAATCGGCGTGAATGGCCAGCCGCCAGAGGAGCAACCGAAACACGCATTCGGGCAGGTCAAAGAATTGCAGGCGAAAGCGAAATCGGCGGCGCGACAATTCCTTTCCCGCGGCAGTGCGGCGGTGAAAAATGAAGATGAATGGTCTGAATTCTAGGCCCTTTCAACAATAATTTGAAGTTTTACGGCGCCTACGGGCGCCGTATTTGTATTAAAACTACATAATCTTATCGTTAAGTATGATTTTACTTCCCGGGTCTAATATTCAGCGTATGAAATCGGGGGAAGGTACGGTGGTGCCTTAGATAAGAATGAACAAACGCTTTCAATTGAAAAAGCCAAGCTTTAGCGGCTTTAAACTCACAACCTCAATCGCATTGTTGGTGGTGGTGAGTATTGCGGTGTCGATTATGGCCGTTGCTGCCGCAATCTATCTGCAAATGTCGTCGGATACCTATCGGGAAGCGCAACGCAACCAAATGGTTGATATGTCGGTTGCTTTGTCGATCTTTGAAGTTCAGTTGCCTGGCACAAATGTGATTTGGTCAGAAGATGGCAATTTGGAAGCTGTTGAGACGCGTCGTATGCCGCGCTTGCGCACTGACGATCTCGTCGACGCGGTTTCGCGTTTGACCGAAGGCGAGATGTCGCTGTTCCGTTGGAATGAAGAAACGGCGCAATTTGAACAGTTCACAACAACTTTGGAATTGCCCGATGGCACCCGCGATAAAGAGCGGGTGATCGATGAAGGGCACCCCTTGTACGATCAAATGCTTGCTGGCGAACGGTTTGAGGGTCAAGTTGACCTGTTTGGCAAGCGGCACTTCAGTGCTTATCAGCCTATTCTGAACCAAAACAAGGAAGGCGTTGCCGGCATCCTGTTTGTGGCGACACCGACCAGTGTGGCCGATAAGACGGTCACTTCATTGTTGCAGACCATCATGATTGTGGCGTTGGTGACATTGGCGGTGGCGTCCGTGGTCGCCGCGATTGCTGCTAAATTATTGATGCGCCCCGTGCCGCGGATTTCGGCTGCCATGACCGAGATTGCCAATGGCAATTTCGAATATGAAGTGCCCTATCTGCACAACAAAAATGAATTGGGTGACATGGCGCGTGCCGTTGATGTGTTCCGCGCCAATGGCGAACGCGTCAATGAAATGACGGAAGAAGAGAAAGAAGCCTCGAAACGGCGCGCGATCGAACGCTCGGCGATGATGAGTGAGCTCCAAAGCGCTTTTGGCGCAGTGGTGGACGCTGCTTCGCAAGGTGACTTCTCCCAACGGGTGAACGCTGAATTCCCTGATGACGAACTGAATACACTGGCACATGGCGTAAACAGCCTTGTGGAAACGGTGGATCGTGGTGTTACCGAGACTGGTGAAGTGTTGTCGGCTCTGGCAAATGCAGATTTGACCCGGCGGATGGAAGGTAATTATCAAGGTGCATTCTTGCAGCTTAAAAATGACGCCAACGCCGTGGGTGAAAAACTGGGTAATGTGGTGCGGCAATTGCGCGACACCTCGCGTGAGTTGAAACACGCAACAGGCGATATTTTGTCTGGCGCCAACGACCTGTCAGAGCGGACCACCAAGCAAGCCGCCGCGATTGAAGAAACATCTGCCGCGACTGAACAATTGGCAGATACGGTCAATCAAAACACCAAACGGGCGCAAACAGCTCAAAGCACGGCCCAAGACGCACGACGCGTTGCGGAGACCGGCGGTGAGGTTATGAACGAAGCCAACCAGGCCATGGAGCGGATTACAACGTCATCGAATAAGATTTCCAATATCATTGGGATGATTGATGACATCGCGTTCCAAACCAACCTGTTGGCCCTGAACGCATCCGTTGAAGCTGCGCGCGCTGGTGAAGCGGGTAAAGGCTTTGCCGTTGTGGCGGTTGAGGTGCGGCGTTTGGCACAGTCGGCCGCAGAAGCTTCAAATGAAGTGAAGGCACTGATTGAACAGTCTGTCACCGAAGTGGATGGCGGGTCAAAGCTCGTGGCGCAAGCTTCGGAAAACCTTGAGGGCATTGTGAGTTCAGTGCGCGGGGTGACCGAACTGATGAACGAGATTGCTCAAGAAAGTCAGGAGCAGGCCACAGCGATTAATGAGATTTCGCAGTCCATTCGTGAAATGGATGAGATGACACAGCATAATGCTGCGTTGGTGGAAGAGACCAATGCTGCCATTGATCAAACAGAGGCCCAAGCGTCTGAGCTGGATCGCGTGGTCGAGCAATTCAAGGTTGAGCCCGGACAAGCTGCTGCGCACTTCAATGAAGCAGCGGCAGACCAACAGATGGCAGACTTGGAAGAAACGCCAAAGCGGGCGGCGCCACCGCAAGCGGCGAAGGCTTACTTGTCTGGAGGCAATCAAGCGGTTGCTGAAGACACTGAGTGGCAAGAATTCTAAGTAGACTGAAATAACCAATTGAATAGGCGCCTCAGGGCGCCTATTTTTTTGTGCCGATTGATAACCAATTTATTACCAATTCACCGTATTTTGGCAATAATAGCAATCGGGGGTATTCAAATGGTTCGGTCAATTGTGCAGAAAGTGCGGTCTAAATTGCAGTTTAGGCTGCCATCCGTGCGGTCGACAAAGATTTCGACACGCATAGTCTTTAGTACTGCATTGAGCGCTTTAACAATCGCGCTGATTGGCGTGATGTTTTTTGTATCGGAACAGCAAAAAGCCTCGACTATTCTAGAAGAGCGGAATTTTAGCCAAGCGCAGAACACCGCGCAGATCTTTGGCTTGGATGTGCTTCAGGTCCGTCGGTTCCAAAAAGATTATATTGCTAATGATAGCGATGAAAATGCGCAGATGACGCGCGACCAGATTGCCGCAGCGCAAACGCGTTTGGCAGATTTGCGCACCTCGCTTGGCCAAGAGGAGATCGCGGGCAGCTTCAATGTAGTTGAAGATTCCCTGACCAAATATGCCAGCCTTTTTGATTTGCTGGTGGAGACGTCCGCTGAAATCTCGATCAATCAGGAAGAGAGCTTTTTGAACAGCTTCCGCGCAACGGCGAAAGATGTGTCCAAGGACGTTGGCAGCCTGAAGAGTGACAGCACAGAGTTGGCTTTTTCCGAAATGCGCAATTACGAGCGCGAATTTTTGCTGTTTGGCGGTGCACGGAATATTATGGGCGTGGACAAGCAGATCAAGCGTGTCACACGTGCGGCTGGCAAGGCCGGTGCGGAACCCACTTTCCAATTTGAAATCGCCGATAAGCTTGAAGTCTACAATGTTGCGTTTGACGAATATGCGGGCGCGAAAGAGCGGCACAACGCGTTGAGTGCGGAAATGGATGCTCTTTACGACACCATCGCTGGTGAGCTTGAGAAAATCATCATGTTTGCGATGGAAAAAGGCCAGGAGGCGCGCACTAGTCTGGCAACCATGACTGAGCAAACCAAGATCTTTATGTTCAGCACCATCGCGATTGCGTTTGCGGCCATCACGATTTTGGGCTTTGTCATTGGGCGGTCCATCACCAAGCCATTGAACCGGATTACTGGGGTTATGGGGCAAATTGCCAATGGTGAATATGGAGCCGAAGTGCCGTTCACCCAGCGTAAGAACGAACTGGGTGAGATGGCGCGTGCGGTTGAGGTCTTCCGGAACAATGGCCTTAGGGTCAATGAAATGACGGAAGAGGAAAAGGAAGCCGCCAAACAGCGCACCATTGAGCGCGCAGCCATGATGAGCGAACTGCAAAGCGCGTTTGGGCAAGTGGTTGACGCGGCGATTGATGGTGACTTTACCCAGCGGGTAGAGGCGACATTCCCGGATGAAGAACTCAATCGATTGGCGGAAGGGGTCAATAGCCTTGTGGAGACGGTTGATCGTGGTTTGCAAGAGACAGGTTCTGTGTTGTCTGCGATGGCAAATACCGATCTGTCACATCGTGTTGAGGGCGACTATCGCGGATCCTTCTTGCAACTGAAAAACGATACAAATGCCGTGGGTGAAAAACTGAGCCAGGTGATTGGCCAGTTGCGGTCCACCTCGCGCGGGTTGAAAGTGGCGACCGGTGAGATCTTGTCCGGTGCGAATGATTTGTCAGAACGGACGACAAAACAAGCCGCGGCTATTGAAGAAACTTCGGCGGCGACTGAGCAATTGGCCAACACGGTGAATGATAATACGGAACGGGCGCAACAGGCGCGCACCTCTGCACTTGAGGCCCGTCAGGTCGCCGAAAAAGGTGGCGAGGTTATGCACTCGGCCAACGATGCCATGGCGCGCATTACCGCATCGTCAAATAAGATTTCAGATATTATCGGCATGATCGACGATATTGCCTTCCAAACCAATCTGCTGGCGTTGAATGCATCTGTTGAGGCCGCACGTGCGGGCGAAGCAGGCAAGGGCTTTGCGGTGGTGGCCGTTGAAGTGCGGCGCTTGGCGCAATCTGCTGCTGAGGCATCGAGCGAGGTTAAGACATTGATTGAGCAATCCGTGACGGAAGTGGATGGTGGGTCGAAATTGGTGGCACAGGCATCAGAAAATCTCGAGGGTATCGTCAATTCTGTGCGCGGCATGACAGGTTTGATGGATGAAATTGCCAGCCAAAGCCAAGAACAATCATCCGCAATCAATGAGATTTCACAATCGATCCGTGAAATGGATGAAATGACCCAGCACAATGCGGCGTTGGTGGAAGAGACCAATGCTGCCATTGATCAAACGGAGGCCCAAGCCTCGCAACTTGATAAGATTGTTGATCAGTTTGTTATTGAACGTAGCGATGCGTCGGCGTTTGATGAAGTGCAGGCGGACCGCGCGATGCTAACGGCGCAGCCATCGCCGGAAAAACGCACGCAGACGGCAAAGGCCTATATGCGCGAAGGCAATGTCGCGGTGGACCATGATTCTGACTGGCAGGAGTTCTAGGGCGGAGCAACGAGTGTGCTCTCACTTGCCATCTAATTTATTACTATAAATTGCCAATAATGCCGTCGCTTTTATTTCCTTATCTGGGCAAAAGCGGCGGTATTTGCATTTATTGTTGCATCTTTCGATGTTGTTGGCGCGCGTCATGGATCAAAAGCAGTAAAAAGAGCAACTTTTTTCAACAGAGCAGCTTTTCACGCGAAGTGCTTTGTTGTATTTGTCGCGGGCTAGGGAGCTTTGGGAGAAGCTGGATCCGTATGATCCAAAGGGTAGTATATTGAGCAAAAAATCGGTTTGGTCGCACATGACAAGAAAAAACAAGATCTTACGGTCTGGTGCAGCCAAGTAAAAGAGAAGTTAGCTCAATATGATTTGTTTGCCACCGGCACGACCGGACAGGCAATTATCGACGCCACACAATTGCCGATAACGCTTTTGAAAAGCGGGCCATTGGGTGGTGATGCTCAATTGGGCGCCATGATTGTCGAGGGAGAGCTTGATGGTCTGGTTTTTTTCATTGATCCCCTAACCGCAATGCCGCACGATGTTGACGTGAAAGCGTTAATCCGTTTGGCCACATTGTATGATGTGCCTTTCGCGTGCAACAAAGCGACGGCAGATGCGGTGCTGACATTGTTCTAATTGCTATGTTTGGCTCGGTTGACCGAACCAGCCATAGATGTGCAACTAGGCAGAATAAACTCCGACAAGAGGGGAATTACGGGGTGCAAAAAGACAACATGATTGAGGTGCGTCATGTCTCCAAAAGTTTTGGAGGCTTGAAGGCCGTAAATGATTGTTCGCTCACGGTGGCTAAAGGCTCGATCACAGGGCTAATCGGGCCAAATGGTGCAGGTAAATCCACGCTGTTTAATATGGTCGCGGGCAACCTGAAGCCAACCGAGGGCGAGATCATTTTTGACGGTGAAAACGTCACCGGGCTAAAGCCGTATCAGCTTTACCAAAAAGGGATGTTGCGTACATTTCAAATTGCGCATGAATTTTCACACATGACCGCGTTGGAAAACCTGATGGTTGCCGGGGCCGATCAGCCAGGGGAATCCTTATTCCAAAGCTGGTTTAATCCAAAGCATGTGGCTGAATTTGATCATGAAATTCGCAAGATGGCCGAAGATGTGATCGATTTTTTGAAGCTGGGCCATGTGCGCAATGAACTGGCGGGCAACTTGTCTGGCGGGCAAAAGAAGCTTTTGGAGTTGGGCCGGACGATGATGACCGATGCCAAAGCTGTACTGCTTGATGAAGTGGCTGCGGGCGTGAACCGCACCTTGCTCAAGGATTTGGCGGCCAATATTCAGCGCATGAACAAAGAGCTAGGCTATACGTTCTTTGTGATTGAGCACGATATGGATCTGATCGCGGAGCTATGTGATCCCGTGATTGTGATGGCGCAGGGTACGGTGATCGCCGAAGGGCCAATGGAGGAAATCCGGGCTAATCCTGAAATCATTGAGGCTTATTTCGGCACCGCTGTGGAGGCTGTATCGTGAGTTTGTTGGAAGTAAAAGATGTGCATGGCGGCTATGGCGGTGCACCGATTTTGAATGGCGTCAACATGTCCATCGATAAAGAAGATGTGGGCGTGATTGTAGGGCCAAACGGGGCCGGTAAGTCGACAACTTTGAAGGCCATTTTTGGCCTGTTGGAAGTGACCGACGGTTCAATTCTGCTTGAGGGCACTGAAGTGGCAAATATGCAGGCAGATAAATTGGTGCCAATGGGCCTTGGTTTTGTGCCGCAGGAATTTAATGTGTTCACCTCCATGTCTGTTCATGAGAATTTGGAGATGGGCGCGTATATTCGCCGAGACGATTTTTCAGACACAATCGCTTCGATCTACGACATGTTTCCGCCACTCAAAGAAAAGCGCAAGCAAAATGCGGGCGAGCTTTCAGGCGGGCAGCGGCAAATGGTGGCCATGGGCCGGGCGTTGATGAGCCAGCCAAAATTGCTGTTGTTGGATGAACCATCAGCCGGGCTTAGTCCACGCTATATGATGGAAATCTTTGAAACGGTCGTAAACATCAATCAGGCCGGTGTTGGCATTTTGATGGTGGAGCAAAATGCGCGGCAAGCTCTTGAGTTTGCCTCCAAAGGTTTTGTTTTGGCGAATGGTAAAAATCGGTTCACAGGAACTGGACGGGAACTGCTTGACGACCCAGAAGTCGCACGCAGCTTCCTTGGCGGCTAACGGGGGACGTAGACGCTATGATGAACGAACTCATCTTTTTCTTTAATAAGGTTATTGTGTCTGGCGCAGTATTGGGCAGCGTTTATGCGCTCGGTGCGGTCGGCATTACCTTGATTTTTGGCATCTTGCGGTTTGCGCACTTTGCGCATGGTGACATGATGACCATGGGGGCATTTGTGGCCTTCGTGCTGGCCTCGATCGCCAGCGCTTTGGGCATTTCAACCTTCTGGCCAACCGGCTTTATCGTGTTGCCCTTTGCCATGGTGATCACCGCAGGTTTGGCGCTTGGGATTGACCGCACATTCTATCAACCCTTGCGGGCCAAAGGGGTGAAACCCGTTACGCTATTGATTGCTTCAATCGGTGTGACCCTAATGATCCAAGGCTTGATCCGCCTGTTTGGTGGGGTTCAAACCCGCAGTTTCTTCGAAAATGAGAGCAAACAATTGTTCCGCTTCGATGTGTCCTGGTTGGGTGCATCGCGCACGGTCAATGTGTCAGAACCGCAGCTCTTGTTGATCGCTGTGACGGTGATTGCAGTGGTCGCGTTGCATTTCTTCCTCACCCGTTCGCGGTTGGGCAAAGGCATGCGGGCGATGGCTGACAATCCAAGCCTGGCGCTTGTGTCAGGCATCAACACCAACCAAGTGGTTCGGGCCACCTGGATTATCGCGGGCAGCTTGGCCGCAATGGCGGGTACCATGCTGGCGCTTGATGTGATCTTGAAGCCTGACTTGGCCTTTAACATTGTGTTGCCGATTTTTGCGGCGGCAATTGTTGGCGGCTTGGGGCAAGCCTATGGCGCCATTGCCGGTGGTTTGATCATCGGCTTTGCTGAAACCATGTCCGTGTTTAACTGGGCGATCATGTTGCGCCCCTTCCGGGATAATTTGCCTGAATGGGTGCCGAATGACCTTTCCATTGTGCCAACCGAATATAAACTTACCGTCGCGTTCGTGATCTTGGTGGTTGTGTTGCTGGTGCGTCCAACGGGTATCTTTAAAGGAGTCTCATCATGATGCGTCGCGATGCAATGCTGTTTTTGGCCCTGGGCGTTTTCCTCTTGGCCATCGCTGTTTGGCAGCAAATTCCAACGACTTTGTTTATGTTGGTCACCGCCTCGGCTTATGCGCTAATTGCGTTGGGGCTTAACGTGCAATGGGGCTATGCCGGTCTATTTAACTTCGGTGTGATGGGCTTTTTGATGGTTGGCGGCGTTGCCGTGACCTTCGTTTCCTATCCGATCAACGAAGCGTTCTGGGCGTCCGATGGGCCGTTCATGCTGTTTAAGGCCCTTCTGGCGGCGATATTTGGCGGGGTGCTGGTTTATCTGGCCACCAATTCACAACGGTTCGGCATTAAAGGTAAATTACGCACCTTTTTGATCGTGGTGTCTTGGGCCACAGCCTATATCGTTTATCGCTCACAGATCGATCCGGCTGCCCGCTTGATTGAGGATGAGGCGGGCTTTATTGGCGGCCTTGGCCTGCCAGTTGTCTTGGGCTGGTTGTTTGGCGGCGTTTTGGCCGGGGCAATCGCTTATATCGTCGGCCGGATTTGCTTGGGCCTGCGCACAGACTATCTGGCGATTGCGACCATCGGGATTTCCGAAATTATCCGGGCCTTGGTGAAAAACATGGATTGGTTCACACGGGGCACGCTTACTGTGTCGCCGCTGCCTTGGCCGACACCTTCGCCGGCCGATATTGTGGCGAGCGGGCTTGAAGATGCCACCATGTCCACTGTGTTGGCACGGGTTGGGTTCTTGTCTTTGACCGTTCTCATGATTGCGGTGATCTTTTACTTTTTGCAAAAGGCCTATGAAGGCCCTTGGGGACGCATGATGCGTGCCATTCGAGACAATAATGTTTCGGCAACGGCAATCGGTAAAAACGTGACCAAGCGTGAGCTTGAGGTGTTTATCCTTGGTTCAATCCTGATGGGCATTGGCGGCGCGATCTTGGCGTCATTCTCACAAATCTTGGACCCTAGTGGCTATCAACCGATCAACCATACTTTCATTGTTTGGGTGATGATCATCGTTGGTGGTGCGGGCAACAATTATGGTGCCTTGTTTGGCGGCGTGTTCATCTACATTGTGTGGACCGTTTCTGAACCCGCATCGGTGCTGCTGTTTGGCTATATTTCCGATTTCTCTGAAGGGGCTGGCATTGGTGCTATTCCGAACATTGAATCGCGTGCGTTGCAAATGCGCGTGTTCGTGTTGGGTTTGGTGATTACCTTCGCCCTACGTTATTTCCCACAAGGGGTCATTCCGGAACGGATACGGACAGAGAAATAAGTAGTCTGCTTATACTGACAAGTTAAAAGACGCCGCCTTTATCGAGGCGGCGTTTTTTTTTGAGTACGATGGATACGGTCAATTGAGTGGGACAAAAGCTATAATATCGATGGCGCCCCATATCCATTCGTCAGCACTACTGCATCAAAAGGGATGGATCTTATCGGCGAATGTCCTGACGCCTATTTTTGCGCGATGCACCAGATGGATTGATAAGATTCCCCATCGGCCCCTTCGCCACCCGCGCCGTCCTTGAGGGCAAAAAGCTGCCAGGGTGCGGATGCTTTGAACTTTTGTTCCAGCATTTCGGGAGTGGGTAGATTGTAATAGCGTCCAAGCTTGTCACGACCAGCGCCTTCTCCGACTTTGAAACTCGCCCAGAGATGCCCGTCTGGTTTTAGAGCGCGATGGGCTTTTTCAATGATATCCGACAAGCTCTCCCACGGGGCGTGCAGTAAGCACATATTGGCCCAGATGGCATCATATGCCGCTTCGTCGTCCAGCTCGTCGAAACGCATCACTTTTACGGGGGCTCCGAAATTTCGTTCGGCCTCGGCGGCAAGTGCCGGGTTGCCTTCGGTTGCGGTTACCTCAAAGCCATTATCGCGCATATGGCGCGCTTCCAGCCCGGCCCCACAACCCAGCTCAAGGATGTGGCTGCCCGGTGGGAGGGTGGCGATGAACTTGCTTAATGTCTCGGAAGGCTTCGTGCGCCGATGCGCGTACTGCTTTGCATTTTCAGCATAGAAGGCGAAAGTCTTTGGATCGTAGCTCATAATCGCACCCATAAATTACGCAGAAAGGGATCGTAGGGTGCAGGTATGATTTGCGCAATAAAAAACCCGACGCCGAAGCGTCGGGTTCAATACTAATGCTGTTGTGGGGTTGGCTTACTTAAGTGGGCCAACTTCAACAAACACACCATCTTTAATGGTCATTTCTACGATGGCACCTGATACGTCACCAGCTTCGTCGAACTCGTGGTCGCCGCCAGCGCCTTCATAGTTGATTTCTTTGCCGTCAGCGATCAGCTGCTTGGCTTTATCCCATTCGCCAGGAAGGATCACTTCACCAGGAGCTGTTGCTACTGAACGAAGGGCTTCGTTTACGCCTTCACGGTCTGTGTTGCCTTTTTGCTCGAAAGCAAGAGCCAACAAGAACGCAGCGTCATAGGCTTGTGGGCCGAATGAAGCGATTGGGTCCAGACCAGCGTCTGTTGCCAATTTTTCATAAACGGCTGTACCCTCAGTTTCCAAGCGACCTTGGCGAGATGCCAACATGCCTTCAACTGCAGATGGGTCAATACCAGTTACCAACGCATCAGCAACCATGCCGTCACCACCGAAGTAGGTTACAAAGTCACCTGCTTCAATCGCTTGGCGCAGAATGGTTTGGCCTGAGCCAGATGCATAAGCAAGGATGATCAGGTTTTGTGAGCCGCTAGCTGCCAAAGAACCCAATTCAGCACGGTAGTCTGATTTGCCTTCTTCGTGAGCTTCAGAGATCATCACATCGCCGCCGCCTGCTTCGTAGGCGTTAGACAGGGCATCAGCAAAGCCTTTGCCGTAGTCGTTGTTCACGTAAGTGATGGCAATGTCGTTGATGCCTTTGTCGAGCAACATGCGGGCAACAACTTCACCTTGGTAGGCATCAGATGGGCCAACACGGAACAGCAAGTCATTGTCTTCAACTGTTGTTACAGCAGGTGAAGAGGCAGATGGTGAAACCATCACAACGCCAGCAGGAATAGCAGCGGTGTTTGCTGCTGAAATGGTGGCGCCTGAGCACATCGCACCAACGATTGCATGAACGCCATCGGCGTTGATCAAACGGTCAGCGGCTGTTGCGGCTGCAGTGGCGTCGGCACAAGTCGAGTCACCAATGGTGAACGTTGCTTCGCCGCCCAAAATGCCGCCTTGCTCATTTACATGCTGCAAAGCCAATTTGGCTGCATCACCGATTGGTGGAGCCAATGTTTCAAGTGGACCGGTATACCCCAGAAGAATACCGATGTTTACGTCTTCAGCCACAGCCGGTGTTGCAACGCTAAGTGCGGCGGCTGCTGTGAGTGCAAGTTTAAGATGACGCATAATTTCCCTCTAATTTGTACATCTTTCATCAACGGATAAAACGAACTTTTTCCCAGCTCTTTATTAGGTCTTATCCGCCTTATGGCCGAGGTCGTTTTCCTCCCTCGTTGCGCCAACAATAACGATTTTTTAATAAGAGTCACCAGCTTTTGTCGCAATAATCAGCAAAAGGTTGCGAATAGTGTTAATTTCAATTGCAACAAAAATGGTTACAAATTGAGTGGGTTACAGGCAATCTACCGCGATTATTGCGTTGGGTTGCTTGGTCGACTATTCGACCGGTCGGGATTGATTTGTCAGGGTAAAATGGTCACATTGGCCGTAAATTTGGGCGAGATAAGGCACAATATATGCGCAATTTAGTGGCGGCGATGATCATCGTTTTGGGCAGCTTTGGCGCGCAAGGTGCGTTTGCCCAATCTGGCGCAGATGCTGAGTTGATCTATGAAGGGTGCCGGGGTGAAGTGGTCACCATCGCTGATTTACAATGGCCGTCCGCCAGTATTTTGGCGCATATTCATCAGCAACTTTTTCGGTCCGAGTTTAATTGTGATGCGCAGGTGGTGCAAAGTGATTTAGCCAATGTGGCAGCCACGATTGATGCGGCACAGGAACCCAAAATTGTGCCCGAGCTTTGGGTCAATCGCGTGGCGGGCCAATGGAATAAGCTGGGTGAAGCGCAGCGGGCTTTTATGGCCGCGTCTAGTTTTGATGCAACCACCTTGGAAGGGTGGTTTGTGCCCAGCAAAGTGGTCGCTGATTTTCCGCAACTTGGGGCGGCTGAAAAACTGGCTGACATGCCCGGGCTTTATGAACGCGACAAGATCCGCTTTATCACGTGTCCGGAAAAGTGGGCGTGTCATGTGCTGAATGATAATTTGATCCGTGCGTTCGGCCTTCAGAATGTGTTTGAGGTGGTGGTGCCGCAATCCCGTTTTGAAATGGACCAAATGATCGGTCAGATTATCTCTGCGCGTGAACCGGCAGTGTTTTATTATTGGCAGCCCAACGCCGTGTTGCACCAGTTTGACTTCGCGGCGCTCTCTTTGGGTGACTATGTTGCGGATGCCTATCCCTGCCTTGCACAATCCAACTGCGGTACGCCCAAAAGAAGTGATTTTCCAAGCGAGCAAATCGGCCTTGTCGCCGCCAGCGATGTGCGGGCTGATATGCCCGAATTGTTGGGCTATTTGCGTCGCGCTACCATGCCCATAGCGGTCATGAATGAATTGTTGGCGGTTCAGGAACGGCAAGCCTTTACAGCGCAACAAACGGCTACACATTTTATTGAAGCGTTTCCAGAGACGTGGCAGGCGTGGGTAAGTGCGCCATAGTTTTTCGCTTTAGTTGAAACTGTGTTCACAAAAAAACTGACTAAAGGTTGTCGGTAGAAACACTTGGCAGGCGGTATTGAAATCGAAATATCCGCCGGCAAACGCGGTGTTGGCTTTGTCCTTCATTTGGCGTTGTTTAAGTAAATATCGGAATTTTCCTTAGTTCTCCGCCATTTGACCGGGTGGTTGGGGCTGGTTATGCTCAATCTAAAAATTGCAGAAAAGTCGGGAGAACTAGGTATGCAAAAGTTTAAATTGGCATTGGCGACCGTGTTTGTCGCTTTGGGTGCGACGGGTGGCGCGATGGCGGCCGAGTGTGGCACGGACCGCAAAATTGATATTGCCGAGATGAATTGGCCGTCAGCGGCAGCGCTGGCGCACATCCATGCCACCATTTTGGAAGAGGGCTATGGCTGTAATGTGGAGCTGGTTGCGGGGGATTCCGTACCTACATCTGCGTCTATGCTGTCGAAAGGTCGTCCGGCCATTGCCCCTGAATTGTGGATCGGCACGGTGCAAGACCAGTGGAAAAAGGGCCTCGAGGAAGGTGCCGTGAAGGATGCGGGCCTTGCCATTTCAGACGGTGCAGTTGAAGGCTGGTGGATTCCCGCCTATGTGGCGGCAGAAAATCCGGGCCTGAAACGGGTTGAAGATTTGCCTGAATATGCCGAATTGTTCGCCGATCCTGACGATCCGGATCAGGGCCGTTTTTACTCCTGCCCTCCAGGCTGGGGTTGCGAAATCGCCAATGCGGCTTTGTTTGAGGCCTATGACCTGGAAGAAAGCTTCAATCTGTTCTCACCCGGTTCCGGTGGCAATCTGGATGCCTCCATCGTGCGCGCCTTTGAGCGTGAAGAGCCGATCGTATTTTACTATTGGGGCCCCACGGCCATTATGGGCAAATATGACATGGTGCAGCTCGAAATGCCTGAGCATGACCCGGAAATCTGGGCCTGTAATGTTGAGTCTAGCTGCGAAGACAAAGGCAAAAGCGCTTTCCCCACACCGCCTGTGACGGTGGGTACTGCGGCATGGCTTGCTGAAGAAGCCCCTGTGGTTTTTGACTATTTGAGCGAAGTGGCGCTTAACAATGTTCAGATCTCCAAAATGTTGAATTGGGGCGCAGAGAACAAAGCTGGCGCTGAAGAAACAGCCGAACATTTCTTGAAAACAGAAGAAGATGTATGGACCCAATGGGTGCCAGCAGATGTGGCTGAAAAAGTGAAAGCTGCCCTTTAGTGGGCTACCGATAAAGCATTGAAAGTGGCCGGGTGATTAGGTTCACCTGGCCATTTTTGCATAAAGGGATCAGGGCGATGTTCGAGTTTTTCTTCAGCGGTGAATTTCCAGAATTTATCAATACGCGGCCTTTGCGGTTTTGGGTGGATGATGGGCTGAACTGGGTGGTGCGCAATTGGGGTGGCGCGTTCGAGGATGCCGCCTATCCTTTGCTGGTGATGCTCAATAGTATTGAGGACGGGCTGTTGATGGTGCCCTGGTGGTTGATCATTCTGGCTTTTGCCGCTCTGGCTTATGGGGCAACCCGCAGCAAGGCCCTGCCGATCATTGTGGTGGTGGGGCTTGTGTTTATGGGGCTGATGGAGCTTTGGGAAGACAGCGTGGAAACCATGGCGCTAATGATCTCCGCCACGGTGACCGCCATTGTCTTTTCGATACCTCTGGGCATTGTGATGGCGCGCTCAGAAATTGTGCAGCGCATTGTCACGCCGATTTTGGATTTGATGCAGACCATGCCCAGCTTTGTTTATCTGATCCCCACGGTGATGATTTTTGGTCCCGGCAAAATTCCGGCGCTTCTGGCCACCATTGTTTATGCGGCGCCACCGCTGGTGCGCCTGACCAATTTGGGCATTCGGCAGGTGGAGCCGAGTGTGATGGAAGCCGCGCAGGCCTTTGGGGCCTCGCCGCGGCAACGGCTGTTCGGGGTGCAGATCCCGCTGGCCTTGCCCACCATATTGGCCGGGGTGAACCAGACGACCATGATGGCGCTGGCCATGGTGGTGATTGCCTCCATGATTGGGGCGGGGGGCCTTGGCTATCAGGTGCTGCAGGGCATTGGTCGGTTGGAAGTCAGTCGTGGTGTGTTTGCCGGGCTGGGCATTGTGGTGCTGGCGATTATTTTTGACCGGATCACGCAGGCCTATGGCAAGCAATTGCAGGAGCAGATCGGGCTGGCAGGAGATCGCTCATGAGCCATCAATATAAAATTGAAATGCGCGGCGTGACCAAGATTTTCGGGCCCGAACCGCAGGCGGTGTTGGAAAAGCTGCAGGCCGGGGAGTCCAAGGACAAGTTGCAGGCGGAAACCGGCCATGTGATTGGCCTGAACGATGTAAGTTTGCAGGTGGCACCGGGCAAATTGCATGTGGTGATGGGGCTTTCGGGGTCCGGTAAATCCACCCTGATCCGGCATGTGAACCGACTGATTGATCCAACCTCAGGGGAAATCTTTGTTGATGGGCAGAATGTGCTGGAGATGAGCCTTGATGAGTTGCGCACCTTCCGGCGCACGCAAATTGCCATGGTTTTCCAAAGGTTCGGCCTCCTGCCGCACCGCTCGGTGCTGGACAATGTGGCCTATGGCTTGGAAATTCGCGGGATCGACAAAAAAGAGCGGAAAGAGATTGCAGAAAAATGGGTCGCCACTGTGGGGCTTGAGGGCTATGAAAAGTCGCGCCCGCACCAATTGTCCGGTGGCCAGCAACAGCGCGTAGGGCTGGCTCGCGCTTTGGCCATGGATGTTGATATTTTGCTGATGGATGAGGCCTTTTCGGCGCTCGATCCGCTGATCCGCTCTGGCATGCAGGATGAGTTGCTGGCACTGCAAAAAGAGCTGAACAAGACCATATTGTTCATCACCCATGATTTTGACGAAGCCCTTAAAATTGGCGATCAGGTGACGGTGCTGCAGGATGGGGCGGTGATCCAGTCCGGGCGGCCGGAAGAAGTGGTGCTCAACCCGGCCAACGCGCATGTGGAAGACTTCGTGCGGGATGTGAACCGAGCGCGCGCCATCCATGTGCACACCATTATGGAGCGCGGCGACTTTGGCACGAGCGGCGCCACTGTATCAGCAAATGCCCGTTGCGAAGACGTGCTGCCGCTTTTTGCCGAGCATGACTGGGTGGGCGTCACCAATGCGAATGACAAGGTGATCGGCAAGGTGACTGCCAAACAAGTGATCAAGGCTCTGGCCCGCCATAGTGGCGTATCGGGGTGATTTAGCCGCTATGCGTTGACAATGTGCGGGCGACGGCATCTTGCCAGCCCGCATATTTTTGGGTGGCCCAGTCTGCGCTTTGCTGTGGGGTGAATTGCTGGTCCAGTTCCCATTTCGCCATCATATCTTGAGGTGGGGGGCAAAGACCCACATGAAGCCCGGCGAGATAGGCAGCGCCTTTGGCGGTGGTTTCCAGATTAGTGGGGCGGTCAACGGGCACTTGGCAAATATCGGCCAAAAATTGCATGGTCATATTTGATGCGGTCATGCCGCCATCCACCCGCAACCGGCTCACATCATCGCCAAAATCTGCATTCATGGCGGTGATCAAGTCGCGGGTTTGGTAGCCCACGGATTCCAGCGCAGCCCTAGCCAATTCGCGCGGGCCAGAATTGCGGGTCAGGCCAAAAATGGCCCCCCGGGCATCGCTGTCCCAATAGGGCGCGCCCAGCCCCACAAAGCCGGGTACCAAATAAACAGATTGGGTGTTGTCAGCTTTTGCTGCCAGATCATTCACCTGCGCTGCACTTTCGATGATGCCCAAGCCATCGCGCAGCCATTGCACGGTGGCACCTGCCATATAGATGGAGCCTTCCAGCGCGTATGTTGGTTTTCCGTCAAGCTGATAGCAAAGGGTGGAAAGCAGGCGATTGGATGAGGCGAGGGGCTTGTCGCCGACATTCATCATGGCAAAGCACCCGGTGCCATAGGTGGATTTGATCATGCCCTTTTCAAAGCAGGCTTGGCCGATGGTGGCCGCATGTTGGTCGCCAGCAACACCTGTTATGGGAATAGCGGCGCCAAACAGGTCTTTGTCGCACTGGCCAAAATCGGCGGCACAATCGCGCACCTCGGGCAGGAGAGCGGCGGGGATATCGAGCAAATCGAGTAAATCCTGATCCCACTCGCCTTTATGGATATTATATAACAGGGTGCGCGAGGCATTGGTGGCGTCGGTTGTGTGCGATGCACCTCCGGTGAGCTTGTAGATCAACCAGCTATCGATGGTGCCGATGGCCAATTCGCCCTTTGCAGCGCGGTCGCGTGCACCCTCCACATTGTCCAGCAGCCATTTGGCCTTGGTGGCCGAAAAATAAGGGTCAAGCAGCAGCCCGGTTTTGGCGGTGACTGTTTCTTCATGACCCGCTTTTTTTAACGCGGCACAATAGTCGGCGGTGCGTCGATCCTGCCAAACGATGGCCTTGTGGAGCGGTTCACCGCTGTTGCGATCCCACAAGGTGATGGTTTCACGTTGGTTGGTGATGCCGATGGCGGCAATATCATCGGCGGCAAGATTTGCTTTTTTGAGTGCGCCCTTGATCGTGGTGACCACGGTCTGCCAGATTTCATGGGCGTCATGTTCCACCCAGCCATCTTGGGGGAAGAATTGTTGAAACTCTGTTTGGTCGCTGGCGATGGGAATCAGGTTTTCGCCATAAATAATAGCGCGGGTGGATGTCGTACCTTGATCGATGGCCAGTAAATATTTTTTATCTTGTATAGACATGTACGCCCTCCCACTGAGATTTTTACTGAAGAATTTCAATCATCTGGTCTAAAATTTCAAGGCGGGTCACGTAAATTGGGTCCACTTATCCCATTTGATAAATTATTTCTTCAATCTGCCCTGTTTTGGTTTCAGATGTGCTTGCCATGGGCCTTTTGCGCCGCCTATAAACCTTGAGACCTGCATGTTGATCTATGCGGTCGAGATGAAAGGACGATAGGATGGACATTAAAACCATCAATGAGAAGGTGAGTGTATCACCGCAAATTTCGCCCAATGACTTGCCTGCCCTCAAAGAAGCGGGTTTTAAAACCATTATCAATAATCGCCCAGATGGCGAAGCCCCGGACCAACCGGCTGGCGCATTGATTGAAGAAGAAGCGAAAAAGCTAGGGTTAAACTATGTTTCGATCCCTATGGGTCGAGATGGTGTTTCCGCAGAGATGATTGCGGCGACACGAGATGCGCTGGCCAATGACGGCAAAGTGTTTGCTTATTGCCGCTCAGGCACCCGGTCCACCACGCTATGGGCGCTAAGCCAAGCGGGTGAACAGCCTGCGGATGACATCATCAAAGCTGCAGCCAATGCGGGCTATGATGTATCTCATCTAGCGGCTCATTTGAGCCAGTAATTCCCCACGCAAGCTAGCTTTGTGCGTTGTGGCGCACGGGCTTGGCTTTTATGTTCAACACTTTTTTGAAAAGTGAGTTGCTATGTCGATTAAGAAAATCCTTGTTGCCAACCGAAGTGAGATTGCCATCCGCGTGTTCCGCGCGGCCAACGAACTGGGCTTAAAAACCGTTGCTGTTTTTGCCGAAGAGGACAAATTGGCATTGCATCGGTTCAAGGCGGACGAGGCCTATTTGATCGGCAAGGGCTTGGGGCCTGTTGAAGCCTATTTGCAGATCGATGAATATATCCGCATTGCCAAAAAGTCGGGCGCGGATGCGATCCACCCAGGCTATGGCCTCTTGTCTGAAAGCCCTGAATTTGCCGATGCGTGTGCGGATGCAGGCATCATCTTTATTGGCCCACGGTCAGAAACCATGCGCGCACTTGGCAACAAGGTTGCGGCGCGAAATTTGGCGGTTGAAGCTGGTGTGCCAGTGGTGCCAGCTACGGACCCATTGCCTGACGATATCGACGAAGTTGTCAAAATGGCCAAGGAGATTGGCTTTCCTTTGATGCTGAAAGCTAGCTGGGGCGGCGGTGGCCGCGGCATGCGCACCATTCGCGATGAAAAGGCCGTGCGGGCTGAAGTGGCCGAAGCCAAGCGTGAAGCCAAGGCGGCCTTCGGCAAAGATGAAATGTATTTTGAAAAGCTGATTGAGCGCGCGCGCCACGTGGAAGTGCAGCTGATCGGCGATGATCACGGCAATCTGGTGCACTTGTTTGAGCGGGATTGCTCGGTGCAGCGCCGCAACCAAAAAGTGGTGGAGCGGGCACCTGCGCCCTATCTTACTGAAGAGGTGCGCAAGGGCCTTACAGACGCAGCTTTGAAGCTCGGTAACGCCGCAAATTATCGCGGTGCGGGCACTGTTGAGTTTTTGATGGATGCGGACAGTGATGAGTTCTTCTTCATCGAAGTGAATCCGCGCATTCAGGTGGAACATACGGTCACCGAAGAAGTGACCGGCATTGATATCGTTAAGGCGCAAATTCGGGTGCTGGAAGGCGAAAAGATCGGTGATCCGAAATCGGGTGTGCCGAAACAAGAAGACATTCATTTGAATGGCCACGCGTTGCAGTGCCGGGTGACGACAGAAGATCCAGAAGAAAACTTCATTCCCGATTATGGCCGCATCACCGCCTATCGTGGGGCGACAGGTTTTGGCGTGCGCTTGGATGGTGGTACCGCTTATTCGGGTGCGGTGATCACGCGCTATTATGATCCATTGTTGGAAAAAGTGACGTGTTGGGCGCAAACACCTGAAGACGCGATTGCGCGGATGGACCGCGCCTTGCGCGAGTTCCGTATTCGCGGCGTGACCACCAATTTGAACTTCCTCGAGAATATTATTTCTCACCCGAACTTTAGGGACAATAGCTACACCACGCGCTTCATCGATAATACGCCTGAGCTGTTTGATTTCCCCAAACGGCGCGACCGGGCAACACGCTTGTTGACCTATCTTGCCGATGTGTCGGTGAATGGTCACCCAGAGGTCAAGGATCGGCCTGCGCCACCAGCCGAAGCTGCCGCACCCGTGGTGCCGACATTTACGCCGCCACCTATTTTGGAGGGCACGCGACAAATTCTGGATCGCGATGGGCCGGACGGATTGGCCAAATGGATGAAGGCGCAAAAGCAGGTGCTGTTTACCGACACCACCATGCGCGACGCGCACCAGAGCCTGTTGGCCACACGGATGCGGACCCATGATATTGTGAAAATCGCCAAGGCCTATAGCCATGGCATGCCCAATCTGTTCTCGCTTGAGTGCTGGGGCGGGGCGACCTTTGACGTGTCTATGCGGTTCTTGACTGAAGACCCATGGGAGCGTTTGGCGATCATCCGCGAGGAAGCGCCAAACATCATGACGCAGATGTTGCTGCGCGGCTCCAATGGCGTGGGCTACACCAATTATGCCGACAATGTGGTGAAGTTCTTTGTGGAACAGGCGGCCAAGGGCGGCATTGATGTGTTCCGCGTGTTTGACTGCCTGAACTGGGTCGAGAATATGCGCGTCTCCATGGACGCGGTGATCGAGGCAGGCAAAGTCTGTGAAGGCGTGATCTGCTATACCGGCGATATGCTGGACCCGGATCGGGCCACCTATGATTTGAAATATTATGTGGGTCTGGCCAAAGAGTTGGAAGAAGCAGGCGCCCATGTGCTTGGCCTTAAAGATATGGCCGGGTTGTTGAAGCCTGCGGCGGCACGCAAATTGATTTCGACCTTGAAGGAAGAAACCGATCTGCCGATCCATTTCCACACCCACGACACGTCAGGCGCGGCAGCGGCCACCGTTTTGGCGGCTGTGGATGCGGGCGTGGACGCGATTGATGCGGCGATGGACAGCTTCTCTGGCACCACGTCGCAGCCATGTCTTGGCTCACTCGCGGCGGCCTTGCGCGGCACCGAGCGTGATCCGGACCTGGATGCGAAAACGATCCGCGAAATTTCCTTCTATTGGGAAGCGGTGCGCACGCAATATCGTGCCTTTGAAAGTGATCTGCGCTCAGGTGCTTCAGAGGTTTATCTGCACGAAATGCCAGGTGGTCAGTTCACCAATCTGAAAGAGCAAGCGCGGTCATTGGGGCTTGAGTCTCGCTGGCACGATGTGGCGCAAACCTATTCGGATGTGAACGATATGTTCGGTGACATTGTGAAGGTGACGCCAAGCTCGAAAGTTGTCGGTGACATGGCGTTGGCCATGGTGTCCTCCGGCTTGAGCCGCGCGGATGTGGAAGACCCGAACCGCGACGTGTCGTTCCCGGATTCAGTAGTGGGCTTCTTTGCTGGTGATTTGGGCCAGCCGCCCAACGGTTTCCCAAAAGCGCTGCAGGACAAGGTGCTGAAAGGCAAGAAGGCGCTGGATAAGCGTCCGGGTGCCTATCTTGAGCCTGTTGATCTTGAAGCCAAGCGCAAAGAGATCGAAGAGATCACCGAGTTGGAAATTGATGATTTCCGGTTGGCGTCCTATTTGATGTACCCAAAAGTATTCACTGAATTTATGGCGGCGCAGAAAACCTATGGGCCAACTTCTGTGATCCCGACTCCTGCCTATTTCTACGGGCTGGAAGCGGGCGATGAATTGTTGGTGGACCTTGAAAAAGGGAAAACCATGGTCATCCAGTTGGTGGGCCAATCCAAGCCAAATGACAAAGGCATGGTGCGTGTATTCTTTGAACTGAACGGCCAGCCGCGCACGGTTGCGGTGCCAGATCGCTCCATGGCCAGCGAGATTGTTGCACGGCCGAAAGCTGAGGTTGGCAATGCCAACCATGTTGGCGCGCCGATGCCGGGCGTTGTCTCCACCTTGGCGGTGAAAGCCGGGCAAGAGGTTCAGGCTGGGGACGTGCTCTTGTCTATTGAAGCGATGAAGATGGAGACTGCTATCCACGCCGAGAACGATGGCACGATTGCTGAGATCTTCGTAAAGCCGGGCGATCAGATCGACGCCAAGGATTTGCTGGTGCGGTTTGAGGGCGAATAGACCCTCATCTGTGCAGTAATCAATGCGAATACAATTAAGGCGGGCTCTGGCCCGCCTTTTTCATTACGCTATGATAGGGCAATCTATCGGCGGCGGGCTTTGCCCTCAATGGTTTTTTCTTGTGTATCCGTCTGCGCGTAATCGTGCGGCATCGGATCCTGCGTCACGCGCGGCAAGCGCGATACAATCCATGACACAGCAAATGAAACAATGATGAAATCATCGACCCAGCCCAGCACGGGGATGAAATCGGCCACAAGATCGATCGGGCTGATCACATAAAGGGCAGTCAATATGGTGAGGACTTTGAGATAGGTCGGGGTCAGCGGATGCCAAAAGGCATACCACAATTGCACGATTTCACGGCGAAACCGCATCAAACGTTGAATGATCAAATTCATGTGCACCCTCCTCAATTGGGGCGGGAGATCGGCCCCACCTGCTTTATAGATAGGTTAAGCGGGGCCAAATTCAAGAGGGCGGGAGCTTTCAGGGCTTTTGCCTACTGCGCAGCCGAGGGCAGCGGGTGCCGCACCGTGATGCGGGCCAAGACAAATGCACCAACGCCGCAAAGGGCGATCACCGCCAACATCGGCACAGGCGTGCCGTTAAAAATGGCGCTGGAAACGCCCATGGCCAGGGCCCCCAGCAGCATCTGCATGGTGCCACCCAGTGACGCGGCTGCGCCAGCGATGGGCCCATGTTCTTCCAGCGCCAGCACCATTGATGTGGGGATGATCAGCCCCATAAAGGCATTGGCAATGATGAACAATATGATCAGGGCTGGTAGGCTGCCCCAGCCAAAAAAGAACACGCCGAGCAAGATCAACACCATAATGGCATAGCCAAGGGTTGCACCGCGGATCAGCCGTTCGGGGCCGATTTTGCCCATAATGGTGGCGGAGAATTGTGAGGCCACGAAAAAGCCGGACGCATTGACCGCGAAGGCCAGTGAGAATTGAGTTGGGGTGAGCCCGAAATGCTCCATATAAACGAAAGACGCGCTGCCCAAAAAGGTGAAGAAAGCGGCCATGCCCAAGCCGCCAATAAAGGTGAGCCCGAGATAGTTTGTGTCGCGCAGCAAAATACCAAAGCTGGCGAACATGGATTTGGCATCAAATGGACGGCGGTTTTCTGGCTTTAAGGTTTCGGGCAGGGCAAAGGCCGCTAAGGCCATCGCCACCAAGGTGGCTAGAGCGATGGTGAGAAACACCGCGCGCCAGCCAAAGGGCACAATTACCGCACTGCCCAAAAGCGGGGCCAGCATGGGCGAAATCGAAATCACAATCATGATGGTGGACATCATGCGGGTGGCCTTTTGGCCGGTATAAAGGTCGCGGATGACGGCGCGTGGAATGGACATGGGTGCGGCGGCTCCGATGCCTTGCAAAAATCGCAACACGATGAGCGTTTCGATATTGGGCGCAAAAGCACACCCGACAGAGGTGACCATAAACAGGCCCAAGCCAAAATAGATCGGCTTTTTACGCCCAAACATGTCGCTGGCCGGGCCATAAAAGAGCTGGCTGGCGCCAAAGGCGATAAAGTAGACCATCAGGGTCATTTGAGCGGCGGACGTGGAGGACTGCAAATCTTCCGCCAATAACGGCAGCGCAGGCAAATACATATCAATGGCAAAGGCCCCAACGGCGCTCATCAGCCCGAGTATAAGGGAGAATTTAAGTAGATTGCGGTCCATGGTAATCTCTCAATGGGTGCTTCGATCAGAAGCAGAATGAACGAATTAGTATAAGACAATGGGCATTATTGCGTGACAGGCAGCCAATGCGCATTGCCCCGGCAGGACAGGAAAAGCGAGTCGGGCACAGAAAAAAACATGATTTCATGTTTTTGCCAAGTCTGGCGCGCAAATTGCGACAAATCCATGCTGCGGCGCGGGGCGTTCTGATCAAAAAGTGTTTGGTTGCGCCATCCTTGTGTAGCGCTTATATGCTGGAGGGCGAAAAAGGAGTGCCTCATGTCGGAAGTGATTTCCCGCAGAAAATCGGTAGGCGTTATGGTTGGCGATGTGCAGGTGGGTGGCGACGCCCCCATCGTGGTGCAATCCATGACCAATACGGACACAGCTGATATTGAAAAAACCGTGCGGCAGGTCGCCGAACTCTGGCGCGCTGGATCGGAGATTGTGCGGATCACCGTGGATCGGGATGAGGCCGCCGTTGCCGTGCCGCATATTCGCGACCGTTTGATGGCGATGAACGTGAATGTACCGCTGGTCGGTGATTTTCACTATATCGGCCATAAGCTATTGTCGGAACATCCGGCTTGTGCCGAAGCTTTGGCGAAATATCGCATCAATCCGGGCAATGTGGGCTTTAAGGCCAAACGCGACACGCAATTTTCGCAAATGATCGACATTGCCAACCACCATGACAAGCCGGTCCGGATCGGGGTCAATTGGGGCTCGCTCGACCAAGAACTGCTCACCAAATTAATGGATGAAAACGCTGAGCGCGAAACGCCATGGAGTGCCGCGCGGGTGCAGCGCGAGGCCATCATTCAATCGGCATTGATGTCGGCGGCGCGGGCGGAAGAGCTGGGCATGGGGCGCGATAAGATTTTGATTTCGACCAAAGTGTCCAATGTGCAGCATCTGATCGAAGTTTACACCGACCTTGCCCAGCGCTGCGATTATGGCCTGCATTTGGGGCTGACCGAAGCGGGCATGGGCGCCAAAGGCATTGTGGCGTCGTCCGCCGCTTTGGGCATTTTGCTGCAACGCGGCATAGGCGACACCATCCGTATCTCATTGACGCCAGAACCGGGCGGCGACCGGACGTTGGAAGTGCAAGTGGCGCAGCAATTGCTGCAAACCATGGGCTTCCGCCAGTTTCTGCCTGTGGTCACAGCTTGCCCAGGTTGCGGCCGCACAACCTCGACGGTGTTCCAGGAACTGGCCAAAGATATTCAAGACCACTTGGATAGCTCGATGCCCGTTTGGAAAGAAAAATATCCTGGCGTTGAGGGCCTCAGCGTTGCGGTGATGGGCTGCATTGTGAATGGACCGGGCGAAAGCAAGCACGCGGATATTGGCATCTCGCTGCCCGGCACCGGGGAAACGCCCGCCGCGCCTGTCTTTATCGATGGGCAAAAGGCCAAAACTTTGCGGGGGCCCAACATTGCCAATGAGTTTAAGGCGATGGTGGCCGATTATATTGAAGGCCGATTTGGTGGCTAGTTTAAGCGAAACGGTTTGCCATCAGCGGGTCGAGCTTGCGCGCAAAGGCGAGAATCCATGGCTGATTTGCCAAATGCCATCTGGCTGGGCTGTGATGTGCGACAAGCAGGTGCAGCCGGGCTATGTGATCCTGTTGCCTGATCCGATGGTTGGTTCGCTCAATGAATTGAGCGGTGAGCAGCGGGCGCAATTTTTGGCGGATATGGCGCTGGTCGGCGATGCGCTGTTGGCAGCGACAGATGCCTATCGCATCAATTATGAAATTCTGGGCAATTCGGACCAGGCCCTTCATGCCCACATTATCCCGCGCTATCAATCCGAGACGGATGAACGCCGACCTTTGCCGATCTGGTTTTATGATTGGCATGGTTCGCCGGATTTTATGTCCGGTGAGTTTGACGAGTTGCGCAATCGCATTCGGGAAGAAATTCTGCGTGTACTCTAGCGAGGACACTCTTAATGCCATCGTCGATCTCGACATCGCCTTGCTCAAGGATCATACCGAGGCTGCAGGGGATCACTTTGACCGCGAGAGCCATCGGCAGGCCCTGAAAGAGCGGTTTGAAAGCGCCAAGACTACAACTGTTTGGCGTGACGATAAACTGATTGCCTATAGCTTTATCTGGCCCAAGGACGATTGTTGGTTTGTGGACGGTTTTGCAATTCATCCAGAGCATCGCAATGCGGCAATCATGGGTGAATTGATGGTGCAGCTGCTGGCGCACGCAAAAGCCGGACCCGCGAGGCGTGTGGAAAGTAATGTTTATAAGACCAATCAGCTGTCTATGGACTTTCACCGTAAATTGGGTTTTGAGATTATTCGGGAAAATGAAAAAGGCGTCGCCTTTTCTCAAACTATTGATGTGCTGAAACAACATCCAATCGTGCGTCGCGCGATCAAACGGGTGAGCCGGGGGGAGATAAATGGACCATAAGGGCCTCAAAGAGTGGAGCAAAAAGGCGGCGGATTGGGCGCATGATTATCATGAAGGCCTAAGAGACCGTCCGGTGCGGGCGACAATGGAGCCGGGATCGTTGCGCGATCAATTGCCGACGGCGGCGCCGGAGCAGGGCGAAGCGATGGAGCAAATCTGGGAGGATTTTACCTCGCTGGTGCCTGATGCGATGACCCATTGGCAGCATCCGCGCTTTTTTGCCTATTTCCCGGCCAATGCAGCGCCTGTCTCGATGTTGGCGGAGCAGTTGGTCAATGCCATGGCCAGCAATGCGCTGATCTGGCAGGCGGCACCTGCGGCCACGGAAGTGGAACAGGCAATGATGGTGTGGTTGCGCAAAGCGCTCGGCTTGCCCGATGCGTTCACGGGCACCATTCACGACAGCGCCACCACGGCAACCCTTTCCGCGATCCTGACCATGCGCGAAGCGGCGCTTGAATGGAAGGGGCTTTATGAAGGGCTTTCTGGCCAGCCGCGTATGCGGATTTATGCCAGCGGCGAAACCCATTCCAGCATTGATAAGGCGGTGCGCGTTGCGGGCATCGGCCAGGACAATTTGGTGAAAATCCCGGTGGATGAGGATCTGTCCATGCGGCCCGATTTGCTGGCACAGGCGATCAAAGAAGATCGCGCGGCGGGCTATCTGCCCATCGGCATTGTGCTTTGTGCGGGCGGTACTTCGGTTGGGGCATTCGATAAGATGAAAGAGTGCATCGCTATTGCGCGGGCAGAAGATTTGCCAACGCATATTGATGCCGCTTGGGCAGGTAGCGCAATGATCTGTCCCGAATTCCGCCCCTTGTGGGCCGGGGCTGAAGGCGCAGATAGCATCATCTTCAACCCTCATAAATGGCTGGGCGCACAATTTGATTGTGCGGTGCAATTTATGCGCAATCCGATCGAGCAAGTGCGTACGCTTGGCTTGCGTCCGACCTATTTGGAAACGCTGGGCACGTCAGAAGTCACGAACTTTAACGAGTGGACGATTCCACTTGGGCGTCGCTTTCGCGCGCTTAAAATCTGGTTCTTGTTGCGGGCCCACGGGCTGGAAGATTTGCGCAATCGTATCCGAAACCATGTGGCTTGGGCTGAAGAGCTTTATGCAAAGATCGAAGCTTTGCCCGGCATTGAAATGACCAGTTCTCCCCGTCTGTCATTGTTCAGTTTTGCGCTGGAAGCGGGTGATGCGGCGACGGAAAAACTGCTGCAAAAAATCAATGATGATGGCCGTATCTACCTCACGCAAACGCACCATAAGGGGCGCTTGGTGATCCGCATGCAGGTCGGACAATTCGACTGCACGCGCGATGATGTGATGATGGTTGAGACCGTGTTGAAAGAGCTGCTTTAACTCTGCCGTTCGGCAAAGTGGGTGACCAATTGCGCCAGCGGCGCAGCGCGGTCGCCAAATGGGGTGAGCAGGGGTAAGGCATCGTTCAACTCTTCTTGAAGGGCTGACCGTGCGTGCGCTAGTCCATGACTGGCGATCAAAGTCGATTTGCCCTGCGCTTCGTCCTTGCCCGCCGTTTTGCCCAATTGCTCTGAGCTTTGGGTGGCATCCAGAATGTCATCAGCCAATTGATAGATGCGACCTGCCGCTTCACCAAATTGAGTGAGCACCGCCAATTCATCCTTGTTGGCGCCGCCCATCAACGCGCCGATGCGCACAGAGGCGCGGATCAGTGCGCCGGTTTTCATGGCGTGGATGAGTGAAATGGTCTCGGGATCATAGCCCTTGCGCTCACCTTCAATGTCGCGCATCTGCCCGCCGGCCATGCCGCCAACGCCTGCGCCTTCAACCAGCTCGATCACCAGTTGGTTGCGCAGCGCCGGATCTGGATGGCAGTTTCCATCGGCCAACAAGGCGAATGCATGGGTCAGTAGGGCATCGCCCGCCAAAATCGCGGTTGCCGGGTCAAAAGCCTTATGCACGGTGGGCTTGCCACGGCGCAGATCGTCATCATCCATATCTGGCAAATCGTCGTGTACCAGCGAGTAGCAGTGCACGCATTCAATCGCGGCGCCTGCCTGAATCAAATCGCCTGCGGGCTGGGGAAACAGATTTGCTGTTAAATGAACCAGGACGGGACGCAATCGTTTGCCGCCGTTCAAAGCCCCGTGGCGCACAGCATTGATCAACCGTTCGGGCGCGGGCAGGGGTGCGCTTAGCTGTTGCGCGGTGAGGTGGGCTTCCAAAAACTGCTCGGTTTTTTGAGCAATCGTGGCCATGGCGGCATTCAGGTCAGACATAGCGCCTTTGTTGCGTTGCAGCAGGTTGACGGGTAAAAAGAGTACTATCGGGCCAAATTGACAAGATCAATAGTGGTTTTGTTGCGAATTAAGACTAGCCAAAGCCATTAAAGACAGCTATAACCCGCGCCAACAGATTGAAGATTGCTAGATGGCGCTTTCACTTTTTGGTGCAGGTGCCGTTTTGTTGATGGAGTTAGAACCATGGCAGTACCAAAGAAAAAAATCTCCGGCATGAAGCGCGGCCACCGTCGCTCTACTGATGCCTTGAAGGCACCAACTTATGTTGAAGATAAAGACAGCGGCGAATTGCGTCGCCCGCATCACGTTGATTTGAAAACCGGCATGTATCGTGGCCGTCAAATCATGGAGCCTCGCGACAGCTAAGTCGTTAGCGCTTTTGCGAACAGTTTTAAGCCAGTCTCCATCGGAGGCTGGCTTTTTCTTTGGTTAGCCTAATGTGCGCATGCCGCCAGTTACCATGGAGCGTACAATCATTTTATGGAACGGCTTGATCAAAAACAGATAGGTGTGGCCCAGCCAATTGTGGCGGTGCACCCAAGTGGCGGCATATAGCTTGCTCGGGCGACTGGGCGAACGATAGACAGAGACGCGATAATCAAGATGTTTGTCGTCGTCACCCATCAAAATTTCATTATTGTCGCGATGATAGATCCGGAAAAAATTGATCAGTTCGCCTGGTTGGCACTCGCCCATTTTTGTTTGCGCGCCATCAAATTCGGTGCGCAGGCCAAAGGGCTTCACCAAAATATTGCGCAGATAGAGCAGAAATTGGGCCCATTTGGGCGGCGTGGTGGCCAGGCTGCGGGCAAGATCATCGATGGAGAGTTTGGTGCCTTTTTCGCCCAACTCAATGCTGAAGCAATCAACGAAATCGCCGCTGCGGATATGTTCATGAAGTTTGGCAGAAAGGGGCAAGCGGTCTGCTTTCGCGCGCATGGTCAATCCTTTTAAAAATTTGCCGCATTAAAGGCTGTTTTGGTCAGCATGGGAAGGGCAAGATTGTCGCGGGTGAGCTGGTGTTGCGTGGTTGCTTGCAATGGGGGGCGAAAGCATTAGAGTTGGCGGCATATTTTCACGCACGATCAAAGGAGTGCCACAATGACATCACGTATCGAAACAGATTCAATGGGTGAAATTGAGGTGCCGGTCAATCGCTATTATGGGGCGCAAACAGCACGGTCGATGCAAAATTTTGCCATTGGCAATGAGCTGATGCCGATAGAGCTTGTGCATGCCTTTGCGGTGTTGAAGCGCGCCGCTGCGGAAGTGAATTGCGAGCTGGGTTCGCTTGAAGCGGATAAGAAGGACTTGATTGTGGAGGCCGCCAATGAGGTGGCCGCGGGCAAACTTGATGCACATTTCCCGCTCAAAGTTTGGCAAACCGGGTCAGGCACCCAAACTAATATGAATGTGAATGAGGTGATCTCCAACCGTGCCATTGAATTGGCGGGCGGGCAGATGGGCACCAAAAGCCCGATCCACCCAAATGATCACGTCAACAAATCGCAAAGCTCGAACGACAGTTTCCCCACCGCCATGCATATTGCGGCGGTGGAAGAGGTCAATAAACGGCTCAAGCCGGCAATTACGCATTTGCGGGATGTTCTGCATCAAAAGGCCAAGCAATATGACGACATCATCAAAATTGGCCGTACCCATTTGCAGGACGCTACGCCTTTGAGTTTGGGGCAGGAAATGAGTGGCTGGGTCAGCCAACTTGATTTTGCGTTGGCGGCGATCGAAGCGCATGAGCCGCAAATGCTGCAACTGGCGCTGGGGGGCACAGCGGTGGGCACCGGGCTGAACACGCACCCCGACTATGCGCACAAAGTGGCGGCGCGGATTGCTGAATTGACCGGGCATCCCTTTGTGACGGCGGATAACAAGTTCGCCTATTTAGCGGCGCATGATGCCTTTGTGGGCATGCATGGGGCGATCAAACAATTGGCTGCTGCGTCAATGAAGATTGCCAATGATGTGCGCTGGTTGGGTTCTGGCCCACGGTGTGGCATTGGCGAATTGAACCTGCCTGCCAACGAACCCGGTTCATCGATTATGCCGGGCAAGGTCAACCCCACGCAATCGGAGGCGCTGACCATGATTGCGACGCAAGTGATGGGCAATGACACAACAATTGGTGTCGCCGCCAGCCAGGGCAATTTTGAGTTGAATGTGTTCAAGCCGGTCATTGTCTATAATTTCTTGCAGTCGGTGCGCTTGCTCACCGATGGGCTGAACAGCTTCGCCGACAATTGTGCGGCAGGGTTGGAGCCAAATCTGGAGAACATCCAAAATCATTTGGAACAGTCTTTAATGCTGGTGACCGCGCTGAACCAAAAGATTGGTTATGATTCGGCGGCGAAAATCGCCAAATATGCGCATCAAAACGGCACTTCATTGCGCGAAGCTGCGGTTTCGCTGAAACTGTTAAGTGCGCAGGAATTTGATGAATTTGTACGGCCAGAACATATGATCGGCCCGAAGGCCTAATCAAAAAAGCTAAGCATCAATTGTGCGGTTGTAGCCCGCGGGCATGCGCTTGATGATGCGCTCGGCATTAGCGCGGTAGGCTGTTTGGGCCACGTGGGTGCCAGGGCGTGCTTTGCGCCGACCTGCCGGATTGGGGCGTTGCGCCAATAGATGCGCCACAAAGTGGGCCTCTGGCCGATAGGCATGACGGCGGCGGGCTTGATGCGACTGTGATTCAATCACAATCGGCACATTTGCCACGCTAGTATTGTCATGCTGTGAAGCCATTATTTCGCCTACCTGTATCAAAATGGGACATTTTTGCCCTTATTTGACACTGATGATGGCAGAAAATGATGGCGACATAAAGGTTTTGTTAACCTTTGCGACCCGAAATCTGATGGCGTGGTTAAGACGCGCGGTTAACGCTAGAACTGATCTTTGGCTTTGCGCACGGCGGCAAAAATCTCATGTTCCGGCGCATTGGCTTGCCCAACGGCTTGGGCAATGACGGGGTCGTCGATGCGCAAAAACGGGTTGTTGGCCTTTTCGAACCCTAAGGTGGAGGGCAAGGTGGGTTGGTTTTGCCCGCGGCGTTCTTCGGCCCAATTCAGATGTTGGCGCAAAGCTTCGTGCTCAGGGGTCAGACTGAGGGCAAATTTGATGTTGTCGATTGTGTATTCATGGCCGCAATAAAGGGCGGTTTCGTCTGGAAGGTGGCGCAATTGCTTGAGGCCCTCCCACATGGCATTGGGCGGGCCATCAAACATCCGGCCGCAGCCAATAGAAAACAGCGCATCACCTGCAAACAGGGCAGGCTGCTCTTGCAAGAAATAGGCGATGTGGCCGCTTGTGTGTCCGGGGGTGGATAGCACGGTGAAGTGCCCAGCCCCAAAGGGCAAGATGGCCCCGGGGGCAACTGTTTCTGTGAACGGTGAGATTTGATCTTTTTCCGAATCAGGCACCACAATGATCGGGTCATAGCGCTGCTTGATTTTTTCCAGCCCGTCCACATGATCCCAGTGACGGTGTGTGACCAACACCAAATCGGGCCGCCAATTGCGGGCCTCTAAAAACGCAACAATCTTGTCATCGTCCGGGGCGTCTACCATCGCCACTTTGCCGGTGATGCTGCATTTGATGAAGATCGCATAATTGGTGTCCAGCACCGGCAGCATTTCGATTTCGAATTTTTGCGTCATGTTTTGATCTCCTCAAATGATGTTGGCAATTTGGTGCTTGGCACAGTACACATATAACATGTGCAATGCGAAGATGAACCGGAGCCATGTCGGTAACGATTGAGGATTTGATGCAGTTCTACCGCTCGCCGCTGGGGCGTATATCTCGGCGGTTGATTGCGGACACCTTGCTGCCGATGGCACCTGTTAAAGGTCAGCGAGTGTTGGGCATTGGCTATGCAACGCCTTATCTCAACCGGCTGCGTAATGATGCGGAGCGGGTGATGGCCTTTATGCCGCAACGCCAAGGCGTGGCCCATTGGCCGCTCGATGCGCCAAGTCTGGCCGCGCTTGTCGATCCGCTCGAACTGCCGCTAACAGATAGTGCTGTGGATGTGGTGGTGGCCATTCATGCGCTTGAGCATTTGTTTGATCTTGAAGAATTTATGCAAGAACTGTGGCGCATTACCGCGCCGGGTGCCCGCGTGATTCTGGTTGTGCCTCGTCGTAGGGGATTTTGGGCCCAGCGGGACACAACACCATTTGGCCATGGCCATCCCTTTTCGCAAAATCAGTTGGCCCGGCTTTTAAAGGACCACTCCTTCACCCCGGAGGTGTGGCGTGAGGCACTCTATTTGCCCCCGTCAAATTTTGCCCCTTTGCTTAAATCAGCGCGTTTGTTTGAGAGCCTTGGGCGCTTACTTGGGTCCGGCTTGGCCGGGGTGATGTTGGTGCGGGCCCGCAAAGAAATGTACCCGGCGGTGACACGGCGGCGGCGGGCGCCACAATTCTCGCAAATACCCGGGTTGGTGTCGCAACCGGCTTGGCCTTCTGGACATATTCGATAGAAATCGTTCGCTCGTAACGATAAAGACCAATGGATAAAGCAGTTTTCTTTGCGTCTGGGCGGTGCTTTGCCTATGGTGCGCGCGGCTTAAATCGTCAGGAAGTATAAAATGTCAGACAAACCGATTGCACACCGTTCGATTATGGATATCGCGGCCTATATGCCCGGCAAGTCCAAATCGCCATCTGGTCAGGCATTGGCTAAATTGTCAGCCAATGAATCACCTTTGGGCGCCAGCCCGAAAGCGATTGAGGCGTATCGTAATTATGCGACGCATTTGGCCGAATATCCTGACGGCGGAGCAACTGCCTTGCGCGAGGCAATTGGCGCGGTGCATGGGTTAGATCCTGCGCGGATTGGTGTTGGCGCGGGCTCGGATGAAATTTTGCACCTGTTGGCGCAGGCCTATGTTGGTCCGGGCGATGAAACGCTAATGTCGCAATATGGTTTTTTGGTTTATCCCATCGTCACCAATGCGGCGGGCGGCACCTGCGTGAAAGCGCCGGAAAAGGATCTTAAAGCGGATGTGGATGCGCTGCTGGATGCGGTGACTGAGAAAACAAAGATTGTGTTTTTGGCAAATCCCAACAATCCAACCGGCAGCTATCTTGGCGAAGATCAGATCGATCGATTGCATCAGGGCTTGCGACCGGACATTTTGCTAGTGTTGGACGCGGCCTATGCGGAATATGTGAATGCGCCTGACTATGAAGCGGGCATTAATCTGGTGAACCGCGCCGACAATGTGGTGATGACGCGCACCTTCTCCAAGATTGGCCTCGCAAATTTGCGGGTTGGTTGGTTTTATGGCCCGGCGCATATTTTGGATGTTTATAACCGCTTGCGGGGGCCGTTCAATGTGAACGGCATTGCGCAAGCGGCGGCCACAGCCGCAGTGCAGGATGAAGCATTTACCGCTGAGTTGAAAGCGCACAATTCCAAAATGCGGGACGAGTTGGTTGAGCGGTTGCAGTCTAATCGCTTTAAAACCTATCCCAGCCAATGCAATTTTGTGTTGACCGAATTTGGCGACGAGGCGGGTTTCACCGCAGCGGATGCCTTTAATCTATTGATGGAAAAAGGCCTGATTGTGCGCGAAATGCACTCCTATGGCCTGCCCAATTGCTTGCGCATCTCTATTGGGACTGAAGCGCAGATGAAATTGGTGATCCAAACGCTACAAGAAATGAGTGACCATGGCTGATGCTATAATGTTTGACCGTATTGCGCTGATCGGGATTGGCTTGATCGGTTCATCTATCGCGCGCGCAATTTTGCGTGCCGATCTAACCCGCGAGCTCGCAATCTCCGACGCATCGCCGCAACATTTGTCTGAGGCGGAAAAGTTGGAATTGGGGCATTCGTTCCATCATGATCCTGTTGAGGCGGTTCAAGATGCGGACCTTGTGATTCTTTGTACGCCGGTTGGCACTTACCGCACGATTGGCGAGCAGATTGCGCCAGCGCTAAAGGCTGGTGCGATTGTTTCCGATGTGGGGTCGGTGAAAGAACATGTGGTCGATACGTTGCAAGATGTGTTGCCGGCGCATGTGGATTTCATCCCTGGGCACCCGATTTCGGGCACGGAAAAATCCGGCCCGCGGCATGGTTTTGCTGAACTGTTTGACAACCGCTTTTGTATTTTGACGCCAACGGAAGATGCCAGCCAACAGGCTGTGGACCGGTTAAAGGCGTTGTGGGAGGCGATTGGCTCAGAGGTCGAGATTATGGATGCCAAGCACCATGATCTGGTGCTGGCCATCACCAGCCATGTGCCCCACTTGATCGCCTACAATATTGTGGGCACGGCGGATGATTTGGAAAGCGTGACCAAATCGGAAGTGATCAAGTTTTCTGCTGGTGGCTTTCGCGACTTTACCCGGATTGCTGCGTCAGACCCGATCATGTGGCGTGATGTGTTTTTAAACAATCGCGATGCGGTGCTTGAAATGCTTGGGCGGTTCTTGGAAGATTTGAGCATGTTGCAGCGGGCGGTGCGCGATAGCGATGGGGAAATGCTTGAGAGCCTGTTTACCCGCACCCGCAATATTCGCCGCTCAATCATTGACGCTGGTCAAGAAACAGATGCGCCTGACTTTGGTCGTCAGCATCACGCGGAAACCGACAGCGATTAACGATCTAGAATAGGGGGGGCACCAAATAGATTGGTGCCATGCCCACGCTGATCACGCCTGCATTCGCCATCACCGGAATGTTGTGTTTGCCGTCCTGATCCGGCGCGCCCACAATGGCGGCGGCCATGGGGCCAAGGGCCGACAGGTCAAATTGATCAACGATATTTTGCGAGTTGGTGCGCAAAATGCCTTGCAGCATGCCCTGGTCGGTGAGGGTAAATTCGCCTTCGGCGTTCAGCGCGATCTCTTGTACCTGGCTTTGGCCGAGCGGCACGACTTGTCCAACGGTCTCATATTTTTGGATGATCAGTTTGCCTTCCGTGGCTGCAAATTGTTGCAGCATGTCGGGGAAGATCCAATTATTGAGGTTTTGGTCAATTTCAGTGATTTCTGCTTCAATCGTCGTGTTCAGTTTTTCCACGCCCATTTGTTGGGCCTGCACGTTATTGAACTTGGCGTAAGCAAAAAACCCAGTGTCCTTTTCGGCATGTGCCAGCAAGTGTGCTTCCAGCAACTCGGCGCTGCCCACATCGACGGTGCCGATCAGCTGGTCGGACCAAATAGGTTTCACCATTTGCGCTGAGACCCGTTGAAGGTTCATTGAAAAATCAGCACGGGCGCTGGCTTCTGCAGTTTCAAACCGCAATTGCTTGTGAGCGCCGGTGAAAGCGTTTTGATAGTCGATGGGGCCCTCAATAAAGGCAAGAATGTGGGTTGGGCGATAGAACAGCGCCGTCGCTTCAATGCGTGGAATGGCGATTGTGGCATCACCAGATTGCACAGTGGCGTTGAGGCATCTGACATCAAAGCGGAAGGGAAAACCGCTCACGCTGCGGTCTGCGCAGGTAAGGCCGAGCTCAGGGTCGTCCATGGCGATTTGAATATGCTGATCAATTTGGTGCGCGATATAGAACCATGCCGCTGTGGCGGCGCCACAAACCAGAATGATTGCTGCCAGCATGATTTTAAATTTTGCCATGTTCACATCCTAATTCTTGAACAGTGAATTCGTGTGCGCCTTGTGTCAGTTCATAGAAGTTTGTACATCTCTATGATGGTTTTTCAAACAAGTGATTTGGCGATTTAATGGGAAAGTGGGTTTTCGGCTACGGCTCCCTAATCTGGCGTCCTGGCTTTGATTTTATGAATAAAGCGCCGGCTTTGTTGCGTGGCGCGCATCGGCAACTTTGCATCTATTCATTTACCCATCGCGGCACCGAGGATTGCCCGGGGCTTGTGTTTGGTTTGGATCGTGGTGGTGCCTGTCGGGGCATGGCATTCGAGGTTGACCCGCAATTTTGGGATAAAACTTACGCCTATTTGCATGCTCGGGAGCAGCAAAATGGCGTTTACCGCGAAACATTGCGTCGTGTGACCTTGGATGACGGGCGGCATGTGGATGCACTGGTTTATCTTGCGGACCCACGTCATAAACAATATGCGGGGCGCTTGGGGCTTGAGGATCAGCTTAAACTTGTGCGGCAGGGGCAGGGGCAAGCAGGGCCGAACACAGAATATGTGGTCAATACCTATGCGCACTTGGTGGAAATGGGCATTCAAGATCACGGGCTAGACGCACTTGTGAACGCGTTGAAAAAGGATTGACGGTGGTCGGCTGCCGTCAATCACAACCATCAGGTCCAAGATGTTTATGCCGCGCGGGGCAAATCATGATGTGTGTTTGTCAGGTCCCAGCTTGCAAGCGATTGTTCTGCACTATCTTCAATGTCGATAATGTAAGCGTTGTCGGCTGTGTTCACCACATCCATAAACTCGGCGCGGTTCGGTTGATCATGCACAAGGCTTTGGCCTGATCCAACCCACACAACGTCTAGGCCAGCGCGCGTGCGAACACTTAACAGGCATAATTGATCGTCGCGGATGCGGAGTTTTTCAAGTGCGGTCGGTTTTGCGGCATAGGTTTTTCCGGATCGTCCAACAAGCGATACGGAATTATGCGCAGCGTTATCGGTCATGCGATCAGAAAGATCGGATGCAAGAGATGTGGTTGGTAGGCCAAGGGAAGAGGTGTGAAGCTCTTCCGTTTCGATTCTTGTCGAATCGAATGCATAAAGTGATCCCTCAATCATAATTGCCTCACAAGTTCCCCGGCTCATTTGCGGCAGTGCGGTAAAGAACAAAACTAGAACAAGTTCCGCATTTAGTCAAATAGATTAATAGTATGGACTATATCTATGGATTGTGGCGGCAGTTTGTCAATATCTAGTAGTTATGCGGACTTGCGTGCTTCGATGCGGGCTTGGAAGGCATCAGAAATGGGCAAACTGATTCCCTTTTCCAGATCTTCAAAGATCATTTTATCGGTCTCAGTTTCGATAACACGTTGTAATTCAGCGTGAAATTCGTCTGAGCTTAGACCGGGCTGGATGGGTTTGAGATAACGGGCGCGCGCGGTGCCTGGCCAAAGCACATGTGAGTTACGCGGCCAATACAGCCCAGAAGTGAGCGCGACCGGCACCACGGGTATGTTCAACTCCGTATATAGTTTTACGACGCCCCATTTGTAATTTGGATCTGCCAACGGTGCTTTGCGGGTGCCTTCGGGATAGATGACAATCCGACAATCATGTTTGATGGCCTCTTTGGATTGCTCAATCATTTGCGGCAGAGCTTCGCGGCCTCTTTTCCGGTTTACCGAAATCGTATGAAAATTGCGTGCGGCCCAACCGAAGAAGGGAATGTCCAGCAATTGCTTTTTGGCAATAAAGGAAGGCCGCCGGCCCGTGGCGGGCAAAAGCGCAAAAATGTCCCAGTCTGACTGGTGTTTTGAGGCAATGATAAACGGCCCGTCGGGCAGGTTTTCCTCGCCTTCTATTTTGGATTTGATGCCAACAAAAAGGCGCAGAAAGAGCAGATTTGATTGATACCAGAGCCACACGATCGGGTAGCCGGAAAATTTTGGGGCCACAAGCGAATAAAGGCCCATTGGTATCGCCAGCAATGTGGTTATGCCGATAAAAAAGACGTAGAAAATCAGCGAGCGGATGGTTTGCACAATCATATTGCGGCCTATCGAATCAGAACAAAGGGGCTAAGGCGCAACCTGCGCCAAAAACCGGTGTACTGTAATGCGCGATGTGATGCTTGTCAGCCCGGCGATGATGGCCACCACGATAATGAGCCCGATAATGCCGAGCCAACCCAATGAAAACTGTCCGAACAAAAGCTCGACTTGCTCTGCATTTTGGCTGGGCAATAAATAGTTGGTGATGATCCCGGCCAGGATGAAAAAGACAAGGGCCGCTGCGCCACCCACAATGCCCCCTTGCAGGCCAATGGCGAAGAAACGCGATTGGAAGGCACCGGCAATATATCGGTCGGACGCGCCGATAAAGTGCAACACGTCCACAATTTCACGGTTTGAGGCCATGGCCCCATTTGTGGCGAAGATCACCGCCAGAATGGTGGCGGCCATAATGAGCATCAGCGCCAACAGGCCGGAGAAAACAATGGTGCCAGACATGGCGTTGAGCTTTTGTTGCCAAGGCTTATGGGAATCAATTGTGGCGTCTGGCAGCGATTGGTTCAGCTTTTCCTCCAAGCTGGCGCGGTCAAATGCGCGGGGGTCTGACAAATGCACGACGACAAGGCGAGGTAAATCGAACCCTTCCAGGTCAAACTCATCGCCCAGCCATGGGGCCAACAGCCGTTCACTGTCTTCAATCGTGAGTTCTTTGGCGCTGCCGACGCCGGGGCTATCGAGCGCCAAGCTGATGGCCGTGCGCACATTTGATGTCATCTCATCGCCTTGAACAGGCTGGAGCTGAATGGTGATTTCGCGCCCCACTTCGGACGACCATGCGACGGCCGAATTTTGCACCATATAGACGGCGCCAAATGTGACGCAGCTCAAAAAGGTCATGATGGCGACCAGTAAGGCCAAAGTGCGCCCGGCAATTGAGGAACGGGGCACGACGGAGATTTCACTGCGATTGCGGTTTAGAAATTGATCAATCATGAATGCTCACCTCGCCATCTTGCAATTGCAGTCTGGGGAAACGGAATTGATCCAGAAGGTGCAGCTCGTGTGTGGCCAAAATGATGGTGGTGCCCATCCGGTTTAACTCGACAAACAGGTGCAGCAGTCGCTCTGCCAATTCAGGATCAACATTGCCGGTGGGTTCATCTGCCAACAAAAGTTCGGGCTTGGCAATCACGGCGCGGGCGATGGCAGCGCGTTGTTTTTCGCCACCGGAAAGCAATTCTGGTCGGGCATTGATTTGGTGGCCAAGGCCCACCCAATCCAGCAATTCCTGCACATTTGAGCGGTAAGAGGCTTCGGGCTCGCCGCGCACGGCCAGGGGCAGGGCAACATTTTCAAATGTGGTGAGATGTTCCAGCAAGCGAAATTCTTGAAATACGATCCCGATATGCTGGCGCATGGCCATCATGGCTTCTTTGTCGAGCCCGGCCACATCCTTATCAAACATGGTGAGTTTGCCAGAGGTGGGCCGTAACGATAGCAACAATAGCCGCAGCAAAGAGGTTTTGCCGGCGCCGGAGGGGCCTGTCAGAAAATGGAAGGATCCGGGGTCAATTTTGAAATTGAGATTTCTTAGGATCTCTGGACCTGTGCCGTAATGCAGACCCACATTATCAAATTCGATCACTGGCAACTCCCGAATCACTCATTCGCATTCATTTTAGCAGTGATGAAGCATTGTTTGGGCGAAAGCTAGCCCGGTTTTTTCGGAGTGTTAAGATTCTGCAGTTTAAGATGGGGCTCGCATGTTGGAAGAAGTGTCCCCGAGTAGCAATGATTATTGTATGTCCAAATTGTAACGCCGAATATGAGGTGGCCGATCAGGCGATTGGTGAGACTGGCCGGGTGGTACAGTGTGCGAAGTGCGCCGAATCCTGGCGCGCCATGCAGACACCTCCAGCGCCCAAAAGGCCCCTGGTACGCGAAGTTGAATTGGCAGATGATTCGGACGATTTTGCCCGGTTGCTTGATGATGCGATGCAGGAGGAGGGGCTGGCCCCCATCAAACGCACCGAGAAGACACAAAAAGGGGATGCGGCGGAAAATGACCCGCAAAGCGCCGTTAATGTCAATAGCGATCTCGACGAGACGGCGATGGATCGCGAGCTTGAGGAATTGGACGCGAGTGGGGGCAAATCTAAGTCCAAAGGTGATGCCGGAGGCAATGCGGATAAGTCCGATGAATCCTCCTTTGGTTATGGTGAAGATAGTGCAATAGAATCAGCATCTTATGCAACAAGACGCCGGACGCGAATCGACCGTATGAAGCGGGCGCGGCGGGTGGCCAAGCGGCACCGGGATATTGCGCGCGGATTGCCGATGGCGCGCACACGTCGACTGATCACCACAAGCTGTTTAGCCCTGAGTGCAGCCATTCTTTTGGGGCTCTTTTCTTTCCGGGTTGAAGTGGTTCGCCTTTATCCGGAAATGGCCAGCCTGTATAGGCTTTTTGGCACAAATGTGAATGTTGTTGGACTTGATTTCGCAAATGTGCGTACAATCCGGTCATGGAAAGACGGGCATGAAGTCTTAAATGTAACAGGCGACATCCAAAATGTGACCAGCAAGATTGCGTATTTACCTCCTATTAGGGTGGCGCTGGTTAGAGATGACAAAACAGTCATTTACGAATGGAACATGACGCCGGGCGTATCCGTCTTAGAGGCTGGTGGATCGTTTGAGTTTTCAACTCAATTGCTTTCCCCACCCAATGATGTGCGACGTGTAAAGCTATCGTTTCTAGATTGGCAATCGACGAGTTCAAATGCCTCTAACTAGAAATACAACTGGGACGTGGGTAAGGAGTATTGGGTAATGGCACGGATTTTGTTGGCGGAAGATGATCCGAGTGTACGTGGGTTTGTGGCCCGGGCGCTTGAGATGGATGGTCATGCTGTGCTGGCTACTGAGGATGGCGGCCTTGCGGCTGAGGCGATGCTCGAACATGAAGGCAATTTTGACCTGTTGCTCTCAGATATCAAAATGCCAGTGATGGACGGGATTGCGCTCGCCTTGCGTGTGGCAGATCAATTTCCAGATGTAACCATTTTGCTGATGACTGGCTTTGCTGATCAACGCGAACGGGCGCATGGGCTCGATGCATTGGTGCACGATGTGGTGCCAAAACCCTTCACGCTGGCCGATATTCGGGCAAAGGTGAAGGAAGCGCTTGATGGCCGTGAAGCCGAAACGATCACGCTGGCGCAGCAGCTAGAAGCGTAAATCATTTTTGGTATTTGGCGGATGGACGTTCCAGCACGGGATTTTTACGTGCATTTACCGCTTAAGTTGAAAGGCCCCACAGTGCGGGGCCAATTTTTTTAAAGCCAATCCGGGACGGAATCCTGGCCAATCAGATCCTCATGGGTTTGGCGGGGGCGGATGATATGGAACTGATCACCATCCACCATCACTTCGGCACATAGGGGCCGCGTGTTGTAGGTGCCTGACATGACGGCACCATAGGCGCCCGCGCTCATCACCGCGAGCAGATCGCCTTCTTCCACATGCGGCAGATGGCGGCCCTTGGCGATATAGTCGCCTGTTTCGCACACCGGCCCGACGACATCGCCCATGCGTTCTTGCAGTTTGGCGTCTTCCTTCACCGGTTGCACCGTATGATAGCTTTCATAAAGCGTTGGACGCAGCAGATCGTTCATGCCGGCATCGACTATTACAAATTGCCGTTCGGCGCCTTCTTTCACATATTCCACCTTGGTGATGAAAATGCCCGCATTGCCCGCGACCATGCGGCCCGGCTCCAGCACGATTTCACAATCCAGATGGTTTAGATTTTTGCGCACGATCTGGGCGTAGGCCATAGGCTCTGGCGGCACTTGATTGGAATTATCGTAAGGAATGCCCAGGCCGCCCCCAACATCGATATGCTCGATTTTGTGGCCAGCGTTGCCCAGCTTCTCGACGAGTTCTGCCATCAGTTTGAACGCATTGTCGAATGGTTCCAGATCGGTGATTTGCGAGCCGATATGCATATCGATGCCGACAGCCTTCAAATGATCGCATTCGGCGATGGTTTGATAGACTTCATTGGCGCGTTCAAACGGGATGCCGAACTTGTTTTCCGCTTTGCCGGTTGAGATTTTTGCATGGGTTTTGGCGTCTACATTGGGGTTGATGCGCACGGAGACCGGTGCGATTTTACCCAGCGATTTTGCCACCTCATTGATGCGCAGCAGTTCTGGTTCGCTCTCGGCGTTAAAGCATTTGATGCCCATATTGAGCGCATAAGCGATTTCTTCGTGGTTTTTGGCGACGCCGGAAAAGACAATTTTGTCCGAAGGAATGCCTGCACGCTCGGCGCGCATTAGCTCGCCAAGGGAGACCACGTCAGCGCCCGCGCAAAGACTTGCCACCAATTTTAAAATGGCCTGATTGGAATTGGCTTTCACCGCATAGGCGACAAGGGTAGGGCGGTCGGCAAAGGCCTCCTGCATCACTTTGATATGGCGGGTGAACGTCGCACGGGAATAAAGATAGAAAGGCGTGCCCACTTCTGACGCAATGTCAGCGATGGCCACATCTTCGGCATAAAGTTCGCCGTGGCGATATTGAAAATGGTGCACCATAATTTGCCCTTATGCGCTGGTGAGACGGTCGCGCCAAACGGCGGCGGCGGCTTTAACATTGGCAGGTGATGTGCCGCCGAACGAGGTGCGGCTTTTCACCGAATCCTGCACGGTCAACACTTTGAACACCCGGGCGTCGATGCGCTCGTCGATTTCTTTAAAATCTTCAATCGTGAGGCCTGCCAAGTCGCAGCCTTTTTCTTCCGCCCGCGCCACGGCTGAGCCAGTGATATGGTGGGCATCGCGAAACGGCACATTGGCCTCGCGCACCAACCAGTCGGCCAAATCGGTGGCCGTGGCAAAGCCAGCGCCCGCGGCGTTGCTCATGGCGTCCTTGTTTACTTTCAAATCCTTGATCATGCCCGTCATTGCAGCCAAGGCGAGGGACAGGCTGTCAAACGCATCAAAGGTGACTTCCTTGTCCTCTTGCATATCTTTGGAATAGGCGAGCGGTAGACCTTTCATCACGGTCATCAGCGACACCAACGCGCCAGAGATGCGGCCAATTTTGGCGCGGATCAGTTCGGCTGCGTCCGGGTTGCGCTTTTGCGGCATGATGGAAGAGCCTGTTGAGAATTTATCGGACAAGCGAACAAAGCCGAACTGGGCAGTGGACCAGATCACCAATTCTTCCGATAGACGCGAAAGGTGCATGGCGCACAGGCTTGCCGCGCTTAAGGATTCCAGCACAAAGTCACGGTCTGACACAGCGTCCAGAGAATTGGCGGTGGGGCGATCAAAGCCCAGGGCTTTGGCCGTCATGTCGCGATCAATGGGGAACGAGGTGCCCGCCAGTGCGGCACAGCCCAAGGGGCTTTCGTTGAGGCGTTTGCGCGAATCCTGGAAGCGGCCGACATCGCGGCCTAACATTTCCACATAGGCCATCATATGATGACCGAACGTCACTGGTTGGGCGCTTTGCAAATGGGTGAAGCCGGGCATCACGCTATCTGCATGTTCTTCGGCGCGCTCGACCATGGCCAGCTGCAAGGTTTGGATTTGGGTCACAAAAGTGTCGAGGCAATCGCGCACATAGAGTTTAAAATCTGTCGCGACCTGGTCGTTGCGAGAGCGGGCTGTGTGTAGGCGACCAGCGGGTTCGCCGATGATTTCTTTCAGCCGCGCTTCCACATTCATATGAATATCTTCAAGTGCGCGCGAAAAAGTGAACGTACCTGCGGCAATTTCGTCACTTACCTGATCTAGACCAGATAGGATTGCATCTTTATCTTCTTGAGTAAGGATGCCGACGCTGGCCAACATTTCCGCATGGGCTTTTGAGCCTGCAATATCTTGGGTGTGGAAGCGCTTGTCATAGTCGATGGAGGCGTTAATTTCTTCCATGATCGCATCTGGACCGGTGGCAAAACGGCCACCCCACATTTTGTTGCTCATTGTACCCTCTTTTAGGAGAACTCATGTCCTCTCAACCATCAAATCCAAACGGCAATGATCGCGATAATGGTGCCAAACCTGTGCGCAAAAAGGGCATTGGTATCGGCGCAATCACTGCAATTGTCGTAGCTATAGCGGTCGGTGTGTGGGTTAGCAATGGGAACAAGGGCGGAAATGGTACGGCTGTCGCCAATTCGTGCGACGCAAATCCTGAGGTGCAGACGGCGCTGGATGAAAAGGCAATTGGCGATTTGGCTGCTGTGCAGGTCACGGCCAAAGGCGCGCGTTATGATGAAATCAGCTTTATTCATGAAAATGGTGATGAGGTTGGCTTCAGCGCCTTTGAGGGCAATGTGACGTTGGTCAATTTCTGGGCCACCTGGTGCGCGCCGTGCCGGGCCGAGATGCCGGAGCTGGAAGCGTTGCAAGTGGATTATGGCGATAAGGGGTTCACCGTCGCCACCATCAATCTCGATATTGGCGATGATGGCCTAGCTAAAGCGCAAAAGTTTATGGAAGAGGAAAATCTCAGCCAATTACCACTGCATCGCGACCCGACATTCGACGCGTTTGAAGTGTTGAAAAAGCGCGGTGTGGCGTTGGGCTTGCCCGCCACACTGATCTTGGGGCCGGATGGCTGCGAATGGGGCGTTTTGGCCGGACCAGCCGCCTGGCATGGCGATGATGCGAAGGCGTTCGTCGAGACGGCGCTTGAACTTGCCGATAAAAGTTAGGCGCTAAATCTGTTTGATCACACGTGCTGGATTGCCGACGGCCAAGCTGTCGGCAGGCACATCTTTGGTGACAACCGCCCCCGCGCCGATGACTGCACGATCACCGATGGTGACGTTGGGCAAGATGATGGCGCCTGCGCCGATCCAGCAGCCATTGCCGATTTTGATGGGGCCGGCCAAATTGACGAAATTCATCCGCTCGGGCTCATCTTCAAAAGGATAAACCATGCGCTCGCTAGCCTTGATCGGATGTCCGGCCGCCATGATTTGCACATTGGGAGCAATCAACACATCGTCGCCAATGGTGACGCCGCCGCCGTCCAAAATCGAGCAATTGGTGTTGATAAAGACCTTGCTGCCGATTTTCGCGAGTTCGCCGAAGTCGATGTAAAAGGGGGGCTCAATCCACACCGGATCACCGATTTCGCCAAAGATGGGGCGCAAATGATCCATGCGAGTTTCATCGTCGGGGTGAGCAAAATTGAACGCATGGCAGGCGCGGCGGGCGCGGGCGGCAATTTCGAGTAATTCGGGATCGCCGGACAGGGTTGGTTCCCCGGCAAGCATACGTTCTTTATCGGAGCGGGTCATAAAAAGCCGTAGGTTTTAAATTGGTTTTATTCGCCAATTTTTTACGGGGCTTTTGATGATTTGGCTAGTCAGAAATTAGGCAGATTTGTCGACGATGGTGCCTGTGCCCGGGGCGGGCATGGCCTTGGCGTTTGCCAAGCCTTGATCCAGCATGTTGATCATGGCTTTTTGCATGTCGTTTGCCGCTTTCACCATGAGCATTTGCGCTTGTTCCTGGCGCTGAGCTGATTGTTGGGCGACGACCTGTGTCACCAATGACATATTCATCTGAAGTGCCTTCCTAGCTTTTCAGTCGCCGCTATTGTCGCAAGTCAGGCTTAACAGGAACTTAACACCGCCCCAAATCCGGCTATTGACAAATCAAATCCTTTCTATAACTATATGGTTATGGAACAAGTTGGTTATGAAATGGGTGCGCAGAATTTGGATGCCGTTTTTGCGGCATTGGCGGACCCGACGCGGCGCGCAATGCTTACACGGTTGGCCGAAGGGGAAGCCTCGGTTGGGGAGTTGGCTGCGCCTTTTAAAATTAGTCAGCCTGCGATTTCAAAACATTTGAAAGTTTTGGAAAAAGCAGGGTTGGTTGAGCGGGCCATTGACGAGCAGCGGCGCCCGGCACGCTTGAAGGCGGAGCCGATGGCTGAGGCCGTGGAATGGATGAATTATTTTAAACGGTTTTGGGGAGACAGTTTTGATCAGCTTGATGAGCTGCTGGTGAAGCTTCAAGCCGAACCAAAGGGAGGGCAGGATGAGTAACCCAGCAGAATATGTATTTGAAAGAGAGTTCGACGCGCCAAGATCATTGGTGTGGAAGGCGTGGACCAATCCGGAATTATTGGCCCACTGGTATGGACCCAATATCGAAACGAAAATTCATCACTTTGACCTCAAGCCCGGCGGTGAATGGCGCAATGAGATGGTGATGGGCGATAAGTCCGATCATTCGGTGATGAAATTCCAAGAGGTGGCGCCCGAGGAAAAGATCGTTTGGCATCATTGTTCGGCGGATAAGGATTGGAATATTGTGTCCAACCCGATGATGCCCAATTGGCCAAAAGTGCTGCACACCACGGTAACCTTTGAAGAGGCGGGTGGTAAAACCAAAGTGACTTTGGTGCAGGTGCCAATGGATGCGACGCCAGAGGAAAACGAGACCTTCGCCAAAATGATGCGCGGCATGGATAATGGTTGGGGCTCAGGTTACAAAATCATCGACCAAATTTTGGACGAGTTGCAAAACGGCTAAATTCAGTCTGGTCGTTATCATGAATGTAAGGCGCGCTTCGGTGCGCCTTTTTTATTTCGGCAGAAGCAGGTTTCATTCTTCTTAGGTGCATCGGCATTGTTGGGCACCTCTGACAGCGCTCAAAAAACCACTTGCCAAAATAAGGCGTTTCTATTATGACTGACTCGTCAGTTATTATAGAAAGTGTGAAACATGCGTATAGATTGGGAACCACCGGCACCTCGAGATGGGCTTTCAGGCAGCTGGGATAAATTTGTTGGCCCCGGTGCCACCAATGCTGAAGAAGTGGTGCAACTTGGGTTGGGCGCGGTCATCGCTGTTGCGCTTGTGGCATTGTTTTGGCAGGGCGCCACGCCAGACACTACAATTTGGCAGTGGGCATTTGTGGTGGTGTTGGCACTCGACATTGGCGGCGGCATCGTCACCAACGCCACATCTGCGGCGAAGCGCTGGTATCATCGCGCGGGGCATGGCAAGCGACAACATTTCTTGTTTATTTGTGCGCACATGCTGCATTTGGGGCTGGCCGCGTGGTTGTTTGCTGACGATCCGGTCGCGTTCTTTGGCATCGCGGCAGGTGCCTTGGTGTTGGGCACCTTGATCATTCTGTTCACCCCGCTCTATTTGCAACGTCCCGTGGCCTTTGGTGTGGCGACTTTGTTTATTCTGTTGTCATTTGTGCCGCTTTTGGCGCTGCCCAATTTGAATTGGTTGTTGCCCTTATTGGCACTCAAATTGTTGCTGGGTCATTTGGTCAAAGAAGCGCCTTTTCAGCCGGAGCGGTAAATGTCGATTGAAATTCAAAAATGGTCGGGCAACCGACGGCAGGAATTGGCCCGCTTTCTCGCGCGGGCCTTCGCCCAAGACGCGGCGATGCGCGCAATGGTCAATGCCAATGATGACAATGCGGTTGGGCGGATGACAAAATGGTTCGACTTGACCTTAAAGCATTGGCCGGTTTCACAAGTGTTGGTTGCAGTGAAGGATGGCGAGTTGGTTGGCAGCAATATTGTCAGCTTCGGCAACAAGCCGCCGGATTGGCAATTTTTGCTGATATGGTTCGCTCAACAATGCATTGCATTTGGCCCAAGCGTGCCGCTCAACGTGATGCGCCATGAGCAAAAGCGGCTTGAGACCTATAGCGCACATGCTGATCTGGTGATTGAGTTTGTGGCGGTTGATGAAAATGTGCGCGGCCAGGGATTGGCCCGCCGCTTGTTCGACGCCGCTTATGATCAGGTTCATCGGCCGGCAAGCGTGGCGCTGGAAACTGGTAACCCGCAAAATGTGGCGATTTATCATCATATGGGGTATCAGGTGGTTGCACGCTATGAGGATGATGGCGTTGAATATGTTGTGATGACCAAATCGCTTGATGAGGAAGATTGATGCCCCGCCCGAATATGAGTGCAAAACGGATTCCCCAAATACTGGATGCTGCCATGTTGGTGTTCGCGCGGAATGGGTTACAGTCTGCTCGGCTGGAAGAGGTGGCGCTGGCCGCTGGTGTGAGCAAGGCGACCATCTATCTCTATTTCAAAAGCAAGGATGATTTGATCGCGGCGCTGATGAAACGGTTCTTTGAACAGAATATGGATGTGTTGCAGCATTTACGGCTGACCAAGGGAGATTTTCGAACAATTCTGACCGACTGGGTGGACCAGACCGAAGAAATGCTGAGCGAAAATCAAATCTTTGTCGCCATCGGGTTGGAGTTTTATTCCTATGCTGGCCGTAATGAGGCGGCGCGGAAAATGGTCCATGGCTTTTTTGTCGAGTTTCGGTGCATTCTCACCGAAATGATTGAGCAGGCATTGTCCACCCGCGGGCAATCCACTGCCCCGGCGTCGGATATTGCCTTTGGCCTGATGTCGTTGTTTGAGGGCTCCAATGTATTGGGGGCCTTGTTCAATTGGGATACGAAAATGTATCGGCAGGTCCAAACCAATATGGGGTATTTGCTGGATGGGGCCGGGCTTTAGCGCCTAGCTTTGAAATAGGCGCACTTCCGGCCGTTTGAACAACAGCACCAGCAGCATGCCGGCGATGACGCCGCCAATATGCGCCCACCACGCCACCGCGCTTGTTTGTGGCAAAATCACATAAAAGATTTGCATGGCGATCCAAGCGCCCAGCACCCAAAGCGCAGGAATGGGTAAAGGCAGCGGAATGATGATCCGCGCCAACACATATACGCGCACTTTGGGGTAGAGCAGGATGTAAGCCCCGATGACCCCGGCCACGGCGCCGGATGCCCCGACCAAGGGCGACAAATCGTCTTGATAAACGAAATAGTGCAGCGCGCCGCCGCCTGCCGCACACAAAAGATAAAACAGCAAATAGCGGAAATGCCCTAGGGCATCTTCAATATTGTCGCCAAAGACCCACAAAAACAGCATGTTCGATAAGAGGTGCAGCCAGTCGCCGTGCAGAAATGCGTAGGTGACGAAGGTGAACTCATCGGGAATAAACGGGATTTGGTCGATGCGAGCGTCGGACAACCAATAGGGCACCATGCCAAAGGTGGCGATCACATAATTTTCTGCATTTACTGGCAATAGATATTGGATGGTGAACAGAAATGTGGTCAGCAAAATCAGGGCGTAATTGACATAGGGTTTGATGACGAAGCGTTTGGGGTTTTGGTCATAAAGGGGCAAAAACATAAACGCTTCGCTTTTTTTTTGGCGTGGATTAGCGGTGCTTTCCCGGTGTCCACAAAATATCAGATTTGCCATTATCATTGGCGATGCGCGACAACACAAATAATAAATCTGAGAGCCGATTGAGATATTTAATCGCCTGCGCGTTCACATCAGCTTCTTGTGCTTTTAGCTCGGTGGCGTCGCGCTCGGCACGGCGCACCACAGTGCGGGCCAAATGCAAATGTGCTGCCAAAGCCGACCCGCCAGGCAGCGTGAAGCTTTTGATGGGCTCCAGATGTTCATTGAACTCGTCAATTGTTTCTTCAAGCCAAATGGTCTGGCTTTCAATAATGCGCAGCGGCTCAAAGCCGAGATCCTCCCCCGTATCCGGTGTGGCCAGATCGGAGCCCAAATCGAATAAATCATTTTGAACGCGCAGCAATACGGCATCAATTTTTTCATGATCCTTGCAGTTTAGCCGCACCAGCCCAAGGGTTGAGTTGGCCTCATCCACGGTGCCATAGGCGGCGACGCGCAGATCATATTTTGGGCGGCGGGGGCCAACCACAAGTCCAGTCGTGCCATCATCGCCAGTTTTGGTGTAAATCTTGTTGAGCTTGACCATGTCTGCCTCCTATTTGGGTGCAAAGAAGAACGCGGCGATAAACAAAAGCAGCAGCGCTACGGCTTGGGCAATCACCCGCGCGCGCATCAGCTTTTGGCTGAGATTCGGGTTGCCGCCGCGGAACATATTAATCAGGCCAGCGCCAAGAATGAGGGCGACCACGGCGATGGCCGCGAAAATGAGATAGTTGAGTGCTTGATCCATAAGACAACTTTTTCTTTAACTGATTTGGGCGTCAGTATAGGGGATAAGTGCCTCCGCCAATAGGTCATAAATGACGCGGATGCGCTTTGCGCGGTGCACATCCTTGTGGGCGGCGAGCCACATTTCCATGGGCGGAATTTTGAGCTGAGGCACCAAACGCACCATGCCCGGGGTCGAATCAATCAAGCTGGCCTGGGCGAATGAAATGCCCAATCCTTGCATGGCCATTTGCCAGATGGCAGTCTGGCTGTCGGTGCGGATGGCAAAATCTTCCCGCTTTAGATCAAAGCCGATCATGCGGGCCACTTTGATGATGTCTTCCTGCCGATCGAGCCCCAGCAATTCATGGCCAAACAATTCGTCCGGCGTGGTGGGGGTGCCATGGTGATCGAGATAGGATTGGTGGGCGCAGGCGCATAGCGGCACCATGCCAATCTTTTTCGCCACCACATCCAACTGGCTGGGGCGAAACATGCGGATGGCGATATCGGCCTCGCGCAACAAAAGATTTTCTGCTGAATCGGAGGGCACCATTTCCAATTGAATTGTCGGATAGGTTTGGCGCGCCTTTTTCAAAATGCCGGGCAAGATGTGATGGGATAATATTTGCGAGGCGGTGATGCGCACCGTGCCATCCAGCAATTGGGTGCTGCCGCTGGCCATGAGCTGCGCTTCGGCGAGTGATGATTTGGCGCTGCGCACAGTGTTGACCATTTGATGCGCGAGTTGGGTGGGGTTTAAGCCGCGTCCCGTACGGTCGAACAAAACCACATTGAGGTTGGTTTCCAATTCTTCAATATGGCGGCCAATGGTGGGTTGCGACGCGCCCAGCTTTCGCGCCGCGGCGGAAAGCGAACCTTCTTCCATCACGGCGAGAAAAGATCGCCACAAAAACCAATCCGGTTCGATTGTATGGGTATTCATATTTGAATATCTCAAATGCAGTTTCAGTCAATTTTCATTTGAATATGAATATACCATCTTAGGTCCATCAGCAATGAAGGGATCAAGATCATGACAGACAACAGCAATCAAACAGTCGCAATTTTGGGCATTAATGGCCGGATTGGCCAGTTCGCCGCCAAAGCCTTTATCGATGCGGGATGGCAGGTGAAAGGGTTTGGTCGCGCCAATCGGGCGCCATTTCAAGGATTTGAATTTGTCGAAGGCGACGCCTTCAATCTAAAAGATATGCAGCGTGCTGTGGAAGGCGCCGATGTGGTCGTGCATGCGCTCAACCTGCCTTACGATAAGTGGGCTGATGATGAGAAAGGTGCTGTGCAACTCAATCGCGTGGTGCTTGAGGCGATGAAGGGCAGTGGCAAAACACTCCTGTTTGCAGGCAATATCTATAATTATGGCGCCAAAGATCACAAGCTGACGCCAGACTTGCCGCAGCGTCCGGCCACGGACAAAGGCGAAATTCGGGTGCAGATGGAGCAGGAAATGGTCGACGCTGGTCGCGCGCATAATTTTCAAGTGCTGATCATTCGCGCCAGTGATTTCTTTGGGCCGGATGCGACAGGCAGTTGGTTTGATTTGGCGATTGGGCGTGAGTTTAACAAAGGCAAAATCACCCGCATTTGCGATGGCAAAACCTTGCACAGTTGGGCCTATTTGCCAGATTTGGGGCGGGTGTTTGAGAAGATTGCGGGGCATCGCGACCAGCTTGGCGCCTATGAGAATTTCCATTTCGCCGGCTATCGGGTGACGGGTGATCAATTGATCGCCACCATTCAGGCAGCGCTGCCCACCAGCTTTAAAGTGGTGCAACTGCCGTGGTGGGTGTTCAACACCATGGCCTTGTTCAATCCAATGATGCGCGAGATCGTGAAGATGCGTTATTTGTGGCAGGAGCCTCATCAGTTGGTGGACCCGAAACTCGACGAAATTTTAGGGCCAAATTTCGGCACGCCGTTTGAGCGGGCTGTGGCCGAAACCACTTATAGTCTTTTGCCGGAGAGTGAGTTGGCCAAACTTAAGATCAAGTTGGCGGCCTAACACGTGGCCTCAATCCATTCCAATGGCGGCGCGCACTTGTTGTGCGCTCCAGCCTTGCTGGCGCAGCTCTTTCAGGCTTTGCGCCTTTTTTGATTTTGACAATTTTTCCGCCGCTTCGTCGCGAATCAAATCATGATGGTGATAAAGCGGCTCAGGCAAATCCAAGACTATTTGCAACACACGGTGAATAGCCGTTGCGAAATAGAGGTCTTTACCACGCGTCACATGGCTGATGTGTTGAACAGCATCGTCCAGCACAACGCTGAGATGATAAGATGTGGGTGTATCCTTGCGCACCAAAATCACATCGCCCCATGCCAAAGGGTCGGCATTGATCGTATGGATGGTTTTGAGGTCGGTTTCCATTTCCATCCAGATGGGCGTGCCGGTTTGCGCCAGTGCTTTTTGCATATTCAACCGGTAGCTATGGGGCATGTTTTTTGCCAGCTTGTCGCTGATCTCATCCGCCGATAATTGCCTGCAGGTGCCGGGATAGATCGGCGCGCCATCCGGGTCGGTACGTGCGTCGGCGTTTTCCCGAATTTGCTTGCGGCTGCAAAAGCATGGATAGAGCAACCCGCGTTGCTTCAGTGTTTCGGCGGCGGTGCGGTAGCGGTCAAAATTGTCCGATTGCCTTGTGGCTTCGCCGTCATGTTCAAAACCAATCCAGTCCAAATCATCCAGCATTTGTTGCAGCAGTTCTGGGGTGCAGCGCGCCTGATCAATATCTTCAATGCGCAGCAATGTGCGGCCCCCCAATTGATGGGCGATCCGGTTGGTCAGCAGCGCAGAGAAAGCATGGCCCAAATGCAAATGCCCATTCGGGCTGGGCGCGAAGCGCAATACGGGTTGTGTTTTTGTTGTCATAGAGCAAAGCTGTGTTGAACAATATCTTTGTCTAGCACGGACCCATGCCATGCATAAAGAACGATTGAAAAGCCGAGAAGTTTTGGACGCGCATTTAAAGGGGCTGGCGCAATGTGACCCTCGGTTGGAGCCGGTGATTGCCCAGTGCGAAGAGGTACCATTGCGCGAGTCGGCGGATGGGTTTGAAGGAATGGCCAAAATTGTGGTGGGGCAACAAGTGTCCGTCGCGGCGGCGTCTGCCATTTGGGGACGGTTCGCTGGGCTGATGGATAATGTGTGTGCTGCCGAGTTTTTGGCCCATCCGGAGGAAGTGGTGCGCGGGGCGGGCTTATCCGCCAGCAAGTTCCGCACCCTTTGTGGTGTGGCCGAGGCAGAGCAGTCGGGTGCATTACAATTCGACCAGTTGGTGCATTTGCCCCCGGACGAAGCCATTGACCAACTCACCCAGCTTAAAGGCATTGGGCCATGGACGGCAGAAATCTATTTGCTGTTTTGTTTGGGGCATCCAGATATTTTCCCCGCGGGCGATCTGGCCTTGCAAAAAATGGTGGGGCATATAAACGGGCTGGAAGATGTGCCAAAAGAAAAAGAAACGCGGGCGCTGACCGAAATCTGGTCGCCCTATCGCGGCGCAGCCTCACGATTGATGTGGCGCTATTTTGCCGTGCTGAAAGATAAAGAAGGAATTGTTTTATGAGTTCTTCCCACCAATTGAACGGCCCGACCCTTGCGCCCTCGAATGGCGAAAAGGCGAAAAAACTTGTGATTTTGCTGCATGGCTATGGATCGGATGGGCAAGACTTGATCGGATTGGGCCAATATTGGACTAAAGATTTTCCGCATGTGGGGTTCTTCTCGCCCAATGCACCGCATCAGTGCGGCATGAACCCCATGGGCTATGAATGGTTTCCTTTGGCGGTGGAGCGGATCGGGAATAAGAACACCGATTATCGGGGCGGTGCGGAAAGCGCCTATCCGGCCATTCGCGATTTTGTATTGGCGCGCACGGAAGAGGCGGGCTTGGAGCTGGGTGATGTACTGCTGGGCGGCTTTTCCCAAGGGGCGATGATGGCGCTTTATACCGGGTTGCGGTTTGAAACACCGTTGGCAGGTATTTTAGGGTTCTCCGGCAAAATGATCGATCTCGACCAGGCTGGTGAAGTCATTAAATCGAAGCCCCCTGTTTGCTTGGTGCATGGGGAAATGGACGAGGTGGTGCCGCTGGCGGGCAGCATTGATGCCGCTGCGGCGCTGGAAGCGCAAGGTCTTGATGTGCGTCTCAAGCAATGTCCTGGCACGGGCCATGGGATTTCAATGGACGGGCTTGAGTTTGCGGCAGCTTTCTTAAGCCAGCACTTGGGCAAGGGCGCCTAATTGGCTGTGACGCGCCAGCGCCGATTTTGCAAAAATGGAACAAACGCTTCACATAACTGACATGTTCAGCCTACAATAGTTAATACAAGTTAACTGAGTGATTCCATTTTAAGGAGGAAGGCGTGACCTTGCATGTGTCACCCGAATCTCTTCCGGCGCTGGTACTCAATGCTGATTATCGGCCCCTGAGTTATTATCCACTATCCTTGTGGTCGTGGCAGGACGCGATTAAGGCCGTGTGCCTTGAGCGGGTTAACATTGTTTCTGAATATGATCGGGTGGTCAAAAGCCCCAGCTTTGAGATGCAATTGCCCAGCGTGGTTAGCCTCAAATCCTATGTGAAGCCCACGGGAAACCCGGCGTTCACGCGCTTTAACGTGTTTTTGCGTGACCATTTTGAATGCCAATATTGCCACTCCCGAGATGATTTGACCTTTGATCATTTGATCCCGCGGTCGCGCGGCGGGCGCACCACGTGGGAAAATGTGGTCACGGCCTGTTCGCCTTGCAATTTGCGCAAAGCCAACAAGATGCCGAAAGACATCAATATGTGGCCAACGCAAATGCCCTATCGGCCCTCGACCTATGATTTGCAGGCCAATGGCCGCAAATTTCCACCCAACCATTTGCATGAAAGTTGGATGGATTATCTTTATTGGGATATTGAGCTGGAGCCGTAATATCGGCCCCTTTGCTCCGTGCTGTGGCTGTCGCGTTTAAGCGATTTTTTGCACGCTCTTTTTGGTTGCCAGCGCAAAGATGGCAGCAATCACCAATGAAACGATCGTGTTCATGCCGGCAAAGCTGAGGCCGAAAAAGCGCACGCTGGCGCGATCGCAGGGCACCACGCGCGATCCGTCAATATTGCTCAACTGATCGAGGCTAATGCCGTCGCCCATGCCACTACAGGTGTTGGGCCCGGGCCAAAAGCCCCATTCTACCCCAGCATGATATCCGGCTTGATAGGTGCTCCACAAAAAGATCAGCAACATGGCGGAGACCAAAGTGGTCACCATGATTTTGGACAATTTGCTCCAAAAGATCAGGGCCAGCAGCAAAATGGGAATGGCGATATAATAGGGGTTGCGTTGCGCATAGCACAATTCGCACGGCTGATAATTCATCACATATTGGAAGAAATAGACGCTGAGGATGGTCAACACCGAAAGACCAAAGCCAATAATGGTCAGGCTCTTCACGCTCAAATTATCAAAGTTCATCTCGTCCCCCATCAAAACATAAACTTCACGGCCACGAAGCCGCCTACCAGCAGGGCGCAGCCTAAAAAGAACATCAGCCCCAAGCGCTTCTCAATGAATTCCTTAATCGGTGGACCAAAGAAGTAGAGAAGCCCAGCGACGATGAAAAAGCGCAGGCCGCGCGCCACTATGGATGACAGGATAAATATGGGCAGATTAAGGCCAGTGGCCCCAGAGGCGATGGTGATCACCTTGTAAGGGAAGGGGGTGAGCCCGAACACAAAAACGATCAGCAAGCCCCATTCATTAAAGGCCTCCTGGAATTGTTCAAATTTGTGCCAATAGCCATAAAACTCGAGGATGGGTTGGGCCACAGCTTCCAGCAAAAAGGCCCCAATCAAATAGCCGAACAAGCCGCCAACAACCGATGTAATGGTGCAAATAAGGGCAAAACGCCAAGCGCTTTCGCGTTTGGAAAGCACCATGGGGATCAACATAATGTCTGGCGGAATCGGAAAGAATGAGCTTTCTGCAAACGAGATGGCGCCCAGCGCTTTGGGGGCATCCTTTGACGCGCCCAGCGCCAAAACCCAGTCATAAAGTTTTCTAATCACAAGCATTTCCCAAAAATTTATCCCGCAAACCCGGGTAAAATGAGGGTTTAGATGTAAACAGTTTCAAATTAGTGTCAATCAGTGATTGACGGGGGCGAAACTTTACGATATTTCGCATCTCCATCACCTTAGTGCGGGTGTGGCGGAACTGGTAGACGCGCGGGATTCAAAATCCCGTTCCTTCGGGAGTGGGGGTTCGATTCCCTCCACCCGCACCAAATATTTTCTTGATGATCTTCCCAAAAAATCTAGTGACCGAAATGTCTGTGGCCATTGTCGCAGCCTTAATTGTGCTGTTTGAAATTTGGCCCTTCGCAAATCTGTTGCCTCCCTTCATGTGAGGTTCATCGCCGATCCCTTATTGTCCGATTTGGCAACGATATATGCTCTATAGCGCTGATGAAATTGGGTGCCCTACGCAAAACAATGTGTTGGCGAAAATGGAACCGAAACTCAACTCACGCATTTCTTGTTTAACGTGTGCATATCAAAACATATGCAAAAAAACATGAACAGCGGGACAGGTTAGTGCCTGCGGTCGAGCATATAATCGTTTGATTTCTCAGAACAATAAGGAATATGCCCATGCGCAATGCGCTTATAAAAAACACGATGCTGGCGGTGCTCAGTTTAGCGCCCCTGCAGGCGATAGCCCAAGAGGAAGCCAGTCAGGAAGCGCCGCAAGAGCAAACAGCGCCACAGGATGCAAGCCAAGCCACGCCAGCTGATGTTGTTGTGGCTTACGAGCAATATGCAGAGGCCATATTGTCGTTCCGGCAGGCTGAGGTTGAAGCTGAAACTGTGCTTGAAGCCCGCGAAAGCCTTTTGGACATTTGTGTCAGTCTTGAAATGCCGGATTTGTCGGCCTGCCTCGATCAATATATCGCACCAGAAATGCGTGTCGCCAATGATATTGAACCTCTAGAGCCTGAGGCGGCAGAGTCTTCGAGCGTCCTTGAAGTTGAAACTGAGGCCGCAGTTGAAGCGGCTGCGGAACCACTTGAAGGTGAGGGTGTGTTGGACACGCCAGCAGCAGAAGTTCAACAAGAACCTGCAAGCGAAGAGACAGTTACCCAGGAAACAGCCACTGAAGAAACTGCGAGCCAGGAAACTTCAAACCAAGAAGCGCCGGTCGAATTGATTGCAGCATATGAAGAATATGTGTCTGCCCGGTTTGCCTTTGATCAGGTTCAGGCCGAAGGTGGCGATGTTGAAGCTGCGGCCGATACGGCGATGATGGCGCGCGAGTATCTTGTTGAGGTGTGCGCAAGTCTGGGTGTGCCAGAGCTAGAGGCGTGCCTTGATCAGTATATTGCGCCTGACATGCGCATAGCGAACGATTTGGCGCCGTTGAAATTTGAGGCAACCCAAGAAAGCGAAGGGGTACTCGAAGCTCCAGAAGCTGAGGCCACAACTGAAGGTCAGGTTGAAGCAGAAGCCTCAACATCTGAAATGGATGCAGGAAGCATAGACCAGCCTGTTGATGAAGCCACGGAGTCGCTTGAACCAGCTCAAAATGCAGAAGCTGAGACAGGTCCGGAAGATGTCGCGCCGGTGCTCGACAGTGCTAAGGAAGAAACTTCAACCCCGGTTGAAGGTGAAGCCGAGGTGGCAGCGGATACTGAGGCGAGCGCTTCCAGTGAAACTGAGGTGAAAGAAGACGTAAAAGCAGAAGACACTGCCGATACAGCACCACCAGAAAATGATGCCGAGGCTCAAGAAGCGACAACGCAGAGGGACGTCACCTCAATTACCGCAGAAGAAGGTGAGCGCCTTGCCGCCACTGACGAAAGCGCTGTCACGCGTGGTGCGCCCGAAGATGCTGAAGTGATGGAGCAAAGCACCACCGACTTCAGAGTTGTTTTCCAATTCAACAATCAAGTGATCGTTGAAAATCAGGACAATTCACGTCTGGAGCAGGAAGCGGACGAAACCTATGTTGAGCGTTTGAGCAATGGCCGCATCCGCGAAACCATTCTGCGCGCAAACGGTACTGAAATTGTGACCATTTATAACCGCAATGGCGACATTATCCGCCGATCACGCTTTACCGCTGATGGTGAGGAACAGGTTTTGGTTTATGTCGACGAAGCCTATGAACAGGACTTGTTGGAGTGGCGCGATCCTGCCTTGGATCTTGGTCCCTTGCGTTTGGACATCCCAGTTTCAGAATATGTGCTGGATGCCGACAATGCCAATGAGGATGAACTGGTACAGTTTCTAGACCAGCCGCCCGTTGAGCGTGTGCAGCGCCTCTATTCTGTGAATGAGGTGAAGCGTTCTGCGCGGGTTCGCGATATGGTGCGTCGCCTCGAGATTGGTGGCCTCACCTTTGAGACCAACAAAGCCACGATCCCAACCGATCAAGTGGCCAGCCTGACCAATGTGGCCAACGCTATGCTTGACATGTTGGAAGAAAACCCAGCTGAGACCTTCCTTATTGAGGGTCACACAGATGCTGTTGGCGGCGAGATTTATAATCTGGCGCTGTCTGATCGACGTGCGGAAACGGTTGCGGTGATCTTAAGCCGAGCCTTTGGTGTGCCGCCTGAGAACTTGGCGACACAAGGATATGGCGAACGCTATCTCAAGATCCGTACGCAACAGGCTGATCGGCGAAACAGACGGGTGACAATTAAGCGGATTACACCTCTTATTTCACCAGTTGCACGACGCTAAATTCCAAGAGAGCCCCGCACTTCGGTGCGGGGCTTTTTTTGTTCTATTGCTGGTCAAGCAAGTTCAGCACTTCCCGTGTGAGTTCGCTGAAGCCGCGTCCAGACGGCTCATTGTTGCCAACATTTGTGGCAAATGCGATTGAGGCGTTGGTTTTTGGATCATTGACCAAAAAGGCATACCACATGGTGTTGGAGCCATTGTGAAACAGGCTCAAGCCACCATCATCACGATAGCTCAACCAAATCCATCCCGCGGCATAGAGCGGGTGATCATCACTGACTTGCGGTGGTGCCGTGTGTAGCCATTTGGCGGTTTCGGCGGAAAGGTAATCGCTTTCGCCGCGTTCGGCAGCGAGGTGCATCTGCCCATAGCTTGCCAAATCTTGCAGGCTCATATGCGCAATGCCAGCTGGTCCCATGATCGCTGAATTGTCAGACTCTGGTTTTTCTGGATCAATGGCTGTGGTCAACAACATCCATTTCTTGGCATGGCCCCAGGGGTTGTCCCCTTTGGGTGCGCCAAAGCCGGCGCTGTCCAAACCCAGCGGTTCGAAAACCTCTTGTTCGATCAATCTCTCCCATGGCATTTGAGCGACCTTCGCGGCGAGAACGCCCGCGATGGTATAGCCGATATTGGAATATTCAAATGTCGTGCCCGGTTGGTGGGTGGGCGCTTTTGCCATAATTTTCAGCACTGCCTCGTCCCGTGCCTGATCAAGCGCGGCCTGATTTTCAAACGTGCGGTTAAAGAGCACGCCAAGGCCGAAATTGGCTTTGGCACCACTGAGATGCCGCAGCAATTGGGCAATGGTGACTTGCCGCCAAGCGGGATCAATTTGATCTGCCTTTTTGGGCCAAAGATCGCCTATTGTATCATCAAAGGACAGTTTTCCTTGGTCCACGAGACGGCCGATCGCGGTGGCGGTCATTGATTTGGTGATCGACCCCAAATGCCATTTATCGTTTGAGGCGACGGGGTTGTCGCGGTCCTTTTGTCGTGACCCGAAAACCCCTTGGGCAATGATTTTGCCGTCCTGCATCACCACACCCGAATTGCCAAATTGGCTGGCTTCTTGTGCAATGCGCGGCAGCTGTTGGTCGATCAGCGTTTGAATTTTGGCGTCTATGTCTTGGCGGTTCGTCTCTTGGGCTTGGGCCGACATGAAAAAACCTTGCGTCAAAAGGGTCAAAAGGGTTAGGGCGATAATCGGTTTTGAGTGGGTGTGATGAAGCATGTTGAGCTCACTTTTCTTCGCCTATTTAGGCTAGTGCGCGGCATCCTCAGGTTCAAGAGGCGTCGTGTTGTTCAGGGCGATATTCGGCGTGCCATTTGAGCGCACCCCGACCGGACAAAACTTTAGACCAGGGCAAAAATTTGCCGCAATATTGGGCCAGTGATTGCCAGCAGCGCCCCGTGAGGGTAGAACTTAAGCCGTAAATTTGATGTCGGGGTTTTCATGCGTTCATTTTGTCGTGTCATTTTGCTCGTCTTGACGTTTTTGTTGAGCGCTGGGCCGGGGATTGCGTTGCCGCAGCTCCTGATCGACATGCGCACAGGCGAGGTATTGTTTGAAAAGGATGCGGGACGCCCTTGGCATCCGGCCTCTTTGACCAAATTGATGACCGCCTATGCCGCGTTTGAAGCGGTGGACGCGGGGCGTCTTACGCTTGAGACGCCGGTTGTGATGTCCGAAAATGCATTGAAAGCGCCGCCGAGCAAAATGGGCTTTCCGGTGGGCACGGCCGTGACGTTGGAAGACGCGCTTTATTTGATGCTGGTGAAGTCTGCCAATGATGTGGCCATCGCTATTGGGGAGACTGTTGCGGGAACTGAACCTGAATTTGTGCGGTTGATGAACAGTCACGCTGCGAATTTGGGTCTTACGGCCACGCGCTTTGCCAATCCCAACGGGTTGCACGACCCCAACCAGGTCACGTCCGCGCGAGACATTGCGATCCTGGCGTTTGTGATCCGGTCGCGCTATCCGCAATATGATGAGATTTTCGAAACTCGCGCGGTCAAGTTCGGCAAATCGACGTTAGAATCCTACAATATCTTGTTGGAAAAATTTCGTGGCACCACCGGCATGAAAACAGGATTCGTTTGTGCCTCTGGGTTGAATATTGTTGCGACCGCACGGCGCAATGGCCGCGAGCTTATGGCCGTGGTGTTTGGTGGCGTCACCGCGCGTGAACGCGGAGAGTTGGCCGCGTTGCTTTTGGAGCGCGGCTTTCAGGGGCGTTATGGCGGCACGCGCAAAAGCGTGACGCAAATTCCAAATTTGGCGATTGCGCCGGTCGACATGCGGCCGCAGGTGTGCGGGGCGGAAGCCAAAACCTATTTGGCGTCTCGTAAGGCTGAATTTCCGTTCGGACTTGAAGGGCAGATCAGCTATTTGAACGATGATTTGGTGCGGCGTGAAGTGCGGATAAACACGCTGGGTAAACTGGTGGATGTTGAACTGCCGCGTCCGCGCCCGGCCTATGCTTTTGTGCCGGAGCAAGTGGCTTTGCCGCGCCCACGGCCGATCATTTTACGCTAAGCGCGCTCTATTATACTTCAATTCGAGATCAATCAGCTTTTGCTTGCGCCACAAGCCGCCACCATAGCCGGTGAGCTGGCCATCTGCGCCGATGACGCGATGGCACGGAATGATGATTGCGATTTGGTTGGCACCATTGGCCCGGGCCACGGCACGTGCAGCATTGGGTTGGCCGATCTTTTTTGCCAAGGCGCCATAGCTTGTGGTTTCGCCTACGGGGATGTCCTGTAATTCGCGCCAGACCTGGTTGGTGAACGCGGTGCCGTGCAATGCGAGTTTTAAATCAAATTGTGGCCGATCACCGGTGAAAAATTCCGCCAATTGCGCTTTTGTGATTTCCAATGCCGGGGTGGTGCCAAACCCCATTTGACCTTTGGCGGTTTTAAACAATTTGCCGAGTTCTGTGGGCAGGGCTTTGCGGTCATGAAATTCCAGCAAATGCAAATGGGTCGCGTCGGCTACCGCCACCATGGTGCCCAAGGGCGTGTCAAACCAATCGGCCTTTAGCGGGGCATCGGCGCAGAAATCACTTGGTTTAAGGCCAATATGTTTGGCAAAGGCCGTGCGAAAGGCGCTGGCCGATGAGAAGCCTGCATCGAGCTGCGCATCGATCATTTTGCCGCCTGCCTGCAAGGTGGTGAAGCTTTTGCGTAATCGACGAAGGCGCGCCATTTCCAAAAAGGTGATGCCAAACTGCCGTTTGAATGCGCGGCGCACGGTGGATGGATCTAAGCCAAACTTGACAATATCGCGTTCCTGCCAGAAATGATCGGGGCGTTCCTCCAATGCCGACACAAGGCTGCGAATGGCTTTGTTGCCATCGGCTTCGCTGGTGGTTGGGTGGCATTTTTTGCAGGCGCGATAACCCATTTCGAGCGCCTCGCTGGCGGTTTCGAAAAAGGTGCAGTTTTCCCGTTTTGGCTTTCGCGCCGGACAGGTGAGGCGGCAAAAAATGCGGGTGGAGGCAACGCCGACAAAAACACGTCCGTCAAACGCCGGGTCGCGGTTTAAGAGGGCCTGATAAAGCTGATCATCATTGGGTAATTGAAATAACATGTGCCCAATTTAGGCGATAAAAATCGACCTGTCTGTCTCAATTCGGGCGTTTAATTATTTTTGGATGACGAAGCGGATCACGCCATTTTCGTTTTCATGGGACACCAGCTCAAACCCCTGCTTGTTGCACATGTTGGGGATGTCGATCTCCGCCAGCGGATCGGTGGCCAACAGGCAAATGGATTGCCCTTTTGTTACGTTGGCCAGCGCCTTTTCAGCCTTGATTACCGGCAGCGGGCAGTTCAGCCCGCGCGTATCCACGGTCAACCCGCTCATTTGGCAAGGCCGAGCACCCAATAGGTGCCGTAAGTTGAATTGGCGTCATAATGCACAGCGATTGCGGCTTTTGAGGCGAAGGGGTTCAGCAAAACTTTTGAATCTTTGGTGCTGTTGCGCCAACCAGAGAACGTGTCGGCAAATGTGGCGTAGCCAGCACTGGTGAGGCTTGCGGTTTCGCCGGGCACGTTTAGGGGTTTAGTGGCGGCCTGACTGTTGCCATTTTGGGCATATTCGAGCGTTGCGTCTTGCGCTTTCACTTGCAGGCCTGAATCAAGGGTCAACATGTTGAGGCCCTGGGATGTGCGGTATTGGTTGATCAGGTTCAGGGCGGCCTGCCGATCCAATTGCGGGTTGTTGGTATCCATGCGTGCGGTCAGTGCTGCAGGCAATTGGCTGGTCATGGTGGTGCAGGCGGCCAACGGCACGATCAACATCAATCCAAGCAATAATTTACGCATAAAAACTCCCAACGACGCTTATCAAAAAAGGCTCTTAGCAGAGACCATAAAAAACAGCCAGCAAAGCTTTGCCGGCTGCGTGAAAATGTGCCTGAAAAGTGCGGCGGAAATGAGATCAGCGTGCGCGATCAATGCGGGTGGTAAAGCAGCTATAGGCCGCCGATCGCACATGGATAAAGTTCACGTCTTCAAGCGCAAATATTTTCTCGGCTTGGCTGACAAGATCACTCACCTTTGCGATTTGTCCGGTGCGATAGTCGATTTTCTCGTCTGCCGAATAGCCGCGGATTAGAAACTGATCACGTTGGGCAATCACTGGTGGCACCTCGTTTGTGCCGCCCTGGAAGCGCTTGCACGGTTTTTCGCATATGAAGATGGGGCCGGTTTCGGTGAAGGCGCCGACTGTGTCAAAGGGTTTGTAGGCGCCGAGCAGAACGGTGTCGCCCTCCGGCACATTTTTGAGGCAATGGCGGCAGGGTGCGCGGCCATCTGAGATGCGACGCTCGGGCTTTTGCCCATGGGCATCTGTGCCGCCATTGCGCCAGCTTTCCGCTGTTGTGGTGGGGATGGGTGTAAATTTGATCGCCATGTAAAGCTCCTTTTTGGGAGTAAAATGGCTTAGGCACACACCTTCGGCGACCCGAATTTCACCTAGGCGGCATATTTTTCTAAAAAGGCTTCGGCGGGCAAGCTGCGCATATCTTTTAAGCTGTCTTTCAGCTTCTCCCGCGGCCAATCCCACCAGGCCAAGTCTTGCATCTGTTCGGCGATTTTGGGTGTGAACCGCTCTTTGATCGTTTTGGCAGGCACTCCGCCGACAATGTGATAGGGCGGCACATCTTTTGATACGACTGCTCCGGCGCCGATCACTGCGCCAGTGCCAATCGAAACGCCGGCCAAAATCGTCGCGCCATGGCCGATCCATACATCGTGTCCAATGGTCACCTCATGCTCTTTTCGCCAGGAAAAGAACTCGGTGTCATCGTCGCCCAAGCCAAAGGCGGCTGCACGATATGAAAAATGATGTTGGCTGGCGCGCCAGGTCGGGTGGTTGCCCGGGTTGATCCGGACATCGCTGGCGATGGAGCAGAACTTGCCGATCTTGGTCCAAATGATCTGGCAACGCTGCATGGCATAGGAATAGTCACCCAAGCGCGAGTCGACAAAAATGGTGTCGTGTCCCAACTCGGTCCAAACGCCTAAATCGCTGCCTTGGGTTTCGGTGTTGGGGCCGATGGTTGGGGCTTGGGATAATTGCTTTGCCATTGCGGTACCTATTTTTGAACGGCGCGGATGAGGTGAACAAGCTTTTCAACCCCGACCACGAGCGACTGATCGTTGCTAATTGTGGTTTGGGGTAGCGCCGGATCGAGCGCATCCACCTTGCGGTTCAAACGCTGCTCAATTTCTTCTTTGTTTTCCCGGCCACGCCCAGCCAATCGCTCCGCGCGCAGTTCCACAGGTGCGGTGATGTTGATCACGTGGATGGGATATTTTTGGTGGGCGATGGGCAGTTGGTTGCGCGATGTGTTGCAGATCAGGGTTTTGCCCGCGCGCAGGTCATCTTCAATGGTTTTCGGGATGATATAGCCAAGCCCATGGGCGCGCCAATGCAAGGCAAAGTCGCCCTGCTGCACCATCTCTTCATATTGGGTTTCGCTGATCGTGCCATGATCTTCCAGTTCGGCCATGGCCTCCCGCGTGATCAGGCGACGTACAAAGCTGATATTGGGTTCTTGGCTGAGCGCACTTGCCGCGCCCGCCATCAAACTGTCCTTGCCCGCACCCGACGGCCCAACAACAAAGATCAAAATGCCCTTATAGGCGTCCGACATAGTGTGTTCCCTAGATCACGCGTTCGCCATCGCGCCAAACGGCGCGTACGATCGGCACACCGTCTTCGGGTAAATGCACCCGCGCAAAGTCTGCCTTTTTGCCCACAGCCAGTTCGCCTCGATCATCAAGCCCTGCCGCTCTCGCTGGATTGAGCGAGACTTTGGCGATGGCGTCGGGCAGGCTGATTTGCTCTACATTTTTGGCCAGCTTGAAAGCCCCCTGCATCAGTGAGAAGGGCACATAGTCGGAGCTGAGCACGTCGAGCAGGCCTTCGCTGGCCAATGATGTGGCGGAAATATTGCCAGAATGAGATTTGCCGCGCACCACGTTTGGCGCGCCCATCAAAATGGCGATATTGGCGTCGCGCGACGCTTTCGCCGCTTCGATGGTGGTGGGGAATTCGGCAATGCCGACACCATCTGCCTGCGCCTCAGCAACATGATCGATTGTCGCGTCATCGTGGCTGGCGAGGGTCAGACCGATTTCATGACCACGTTTCACGATAGCCTGACGGTTTGGTGCGGAATATTGCTCGTGCTCGGCGATCCGCGCGGCGATGAATTTTTCCATCTCCGCATCATTCATGCCAGTTTTGCCTTGGTAATAAAGGTAATATTGTTCCAGCTGCATAAATTGCCGCTGGCCGGGTGTGTGGTCCATTAGCGAGGCCAGTTTCACCAACTCATTCTGGCAATATTGCTCGAACTGCTCCAAGGCATCATGGCTGGACAATTCGCAGCGCAAATGGATCAAATGATCTGAGCGAAGGCGTTTTTCAGCTTTGGCTTTGGTGATGGCGCCCACCAAGACGTCCACATGCTCGCCCATATTTTTCATATCGGTGTCGGAGCCGATCCGCACCGCGTCAAACACCGTGGTGATGCCAGATGAGGTGACTTGCGCATCGTGGGCGTGCAACGCGGCCATGGGGTCCCAAAAGACACCGGGGCGCGGACGGTAGTGGCTTTCAAGATGGTCGGTGTGCAGCTCTACCAGGCCAGGCACGAGATAGTCGCCATCGAAGTCGAGACCCGACTCCCCGCTGTTCGCCATGTCGGCGATCATGCCGTCTTTCACGTTCAGGGCGCCTGTCATTTCGCTGTCGGCAAGGATCAGCTTTGCATTTTTAATGCTTAGATTTTCGGTCATTTCATCTCAGCTTTCGTTCAGCCCCTTAGGGGATAATCTTCTAATCGGACAAAAGGCGCGCCCTTTTCAGGTTCATGATAAAGCGCCAAATTGTTGAAGGTGTAGGTGCGTTCCAACTCGGCCGTAAACCATTGTTGCGCCGCCTCGAAGAACAATTTTCCGGCCAACTCATCCACTTGCCCTGTCAGGGTCAAATGCATTTTGAATTGCTCGCTCACATAGGGGTAGCCCCATTGGTCGAGCAGTTCGATTTGACGGTCATTGAGGCCAGCGGCGATGCGTTCTTGCCGTTTTTCTTGGCTCAGCGGCGCGCGATAGTGATCAAAGTGGTGCACCACTTTTCGGGCGAGTTCGGTCACGTCCTCACTTTGATGCGCGGGCACGATGGCGACAAATCTGCCGATCTGATGCACTTTTAAGCTGCCAATTTCGACGGGCTTTTGCGCATCTGCAAAGGCTTTCAGGTCGCGCCGCAGAGAATCGATATTCGTATTCTCCGCCAAATGAAATGGTGCCTTGATGGTGGCATGAAATCCATAACGCCGTGGCGAGGCAGTGAACTCATATTGGTCCACCGGCGTGATGCCTTCAATGGAAGGTTGCGCCAGTTCGCAATTTTGGTGGCAGTCGCGCCCCAGCCATTGGCTGGCTTTTTGCCACAAAGAGTCATTTGTGGCTGGCGCATAATATATCGCATAACGCTCAGACATGAGGGACCTTAAGAATTGGAAGGCGTGAACTCGCGCCTTCACATAGTCTATTTAAATGTCAGCAATTTGACAGTCATTTATTCGATCAAATTAAGCTGCCTGTTGTACCGCAAATTTGGTGACATCAATCACACGATCCGCCACCTTGTCGCGGGTGTCAGCGTCGTGAAAAATGCCCAGCATGGCGGTGCCGTTGGCGTTGCGTTCCTCAATCAAAGACAGCACAACTTGTCGGTTGGCTGCATCAAGCGAAGCCGTTGGCTCGTCGAGCAGCAGCAATTTATGTTCGCCCATAAAGCCGCGCGCAATGTTCACCCGTTGTTGCTCGCCGCCAGAGAAGGTGGCGGGGGGCAGGCCCCACAAATGCTCGGGAATATTCAATTGGCCAAGCATTTTTGCGGCCTTTTCTTGGGCCACCTCTTCGCTGTGGCCCCATTGCCGTGCGACTTGCGCCACCAGATCGAGGGCGGACACGCGGGGGATGGCGGAGAGGAACTGGCTCACATAGCCGATGGTGGATTGGCGTAGGCGCAAAATCTCCCGGGGAGAGGCTTGGACCAAATCGGTGTGCTGGTCGCCATGAGCGATGATGATTTCACCGGCATCAGCTGCATAGTTGCCATAGATCATTTTCAACAAGGTGGATTTGCCCGCGCCGGAGGGGCCGCCAAGCACCACGCATTCGCCAGCGAAGACTTCAAATCCTGCCCCGTCCATCACGGGCAATTGCAAACCATTTTGCAAATGCATCACGAAGGATTTGGTCAGGCTTTGAACGCTCAAAATTGGCTGTGTCATGATTAGCTCCCCACATGCAGAATGGATGACACCAAAAGTTGGGTATAGGCTTGGTGTGGATCATCAAGAACCTGGTCGGTTAGACCTTGCTCAATCACCTCGCCGTCTTTCATCACCATAATCCGGTCAGACAACAAACGTGCGACAGCCAGATCGTGCGTCACGATAATGATGGAAAGGCCAAGTTCCGAGACCAAACGGCGAATCAAATCGAGAAGCCGCGCTTGCACAGACACGTCGAGGCCGCCGGTTGGTTCGTCCATAAACACAAGGCGTGGATTGGTCACCAGATTGCGGGCAATTTGCAATCGCTGCTGCATGCCGCCAGAAAAGGTGCGGGGCGCGTCATCGATGCGATCTGCCTGAATTTCCACTTTCTCCAGCCAGTCGAGGGCGGTGTCGCGGATCTTGCCATAGTGGCGATCACCCAGCGCCATCAGGCGCTCGCCCACATTGGCACCGGCGGAGACATTCATGCGCAACCCATCGCGCGGATGCTGGCGCACAAAGCCCCAATCGGTGCGCAGTAAAATGCGCTGCTGGGCTTCGTTCATCTCATAGAGATTGTCCGACTGCCCCTTGCGATTGCGATAATAGACTGCGCCATCTGTAGGAATGATCTGGGTGGAGAGGCAATTGAGTAGAGTGGTTTTGCCCGACCCGCTTTCGCCCACAATGGCCAGCACTTCGCCGGGATAGAGATCGAAATTGACATTCTTGCAGCCCAGTTGCTGGCCGTAGAAATGGGATAGATTTTTCACGCTCAACAAAGGCAAGTCTTGATCAAGGCTCATTGCATGCGCTCCTTATAGTCGGCATTTAGCGGGCCAAGATGACCTTCGCTCTGGCGGGTTTCGCAATAGTCACTGTCTGAGCACACAAACATATTGTTGCCCGCATCATCCAAAATCACCTCGTCGAAATAGACGCCTTCAGCGCCGCACATGGCGCATTTTGTGTCGGGCCATTCCTGAATGGTGAAGGGGTGATCTTCAAAATCGAGGCTCACCACATCGGTGTAGGGCGGCAGGGCATAGATCCGCTTTTCCCGGCCTGCCCCGAACAATTGCAATGCCTTGGATTTGTGCATTTTCGGGTTGTCGAATTTTGGGGTCGGCGAGGGGTCCATTACATAGCGGCCCTCCACCATCACCGGATAAGCGTAAGTGGTGGCGATGTGGCCATGGGTGGCGATATCTTCATAGAGCTTCACATGGATCAGGCCATATTCGCTCAACGCGTGCATTTTGCGGGTCTCGGTTTCCCGTGGTTCCAAAAAGCGCAGCGGCTCGGGAATCGGCACCTGATAGACCAATGTTTGATGCGCTTGCAGCTCTTCTTCCGGAATGCGGTGCCGGGTTTGAATCACCGTGGCCTCTTTGGTGTGGGTGGTCAGTTCCACATTCGCGGTTTTCGCGAAGAAATTGCGGATAGACACGGCATTTGTTGTGTCGTCTGCGCCTTGGTCGATCACTTTGAGAATGTCGCTTTCGCCCAAAACGGAGGCAGTGACCTGCACGCCACCGGTGCCCCAGCCATAAGGCATGGGCATTTCACGTGCGGCGAACGGCACCTGATAGCCCGGCACGGCGATGCCTTTCAGGATCGCGCGGCGAATCATGCGTTTGGTTTGCTCATCGAGATAGGCAAAATTGTAGGCCGGGGCCGCATTGGTCAATTGATCAAGGCTCATTGGGCTGCCTCCATTTTTGGCGCATCATCGTCGCCATTTTCATTTTGCTGCGCGTCAAATTCCTTGCGCATGGTGCGGATCAGGTCCAATTCGGCTTGGAAATCCACATAGTGCGGCAGCTTCAAATGCTCCACAAAGCCTGTGGCCTGAATATTGTCGGAGTGTGACAGCACAAATTCCTGATCTTGTGCCGGGGCGGAAAATTCTTCGCCCAGCTCTTTCCAGCGGAGCGAACGATCCACCAGCGCCATCGACATAGCTTTGCGTTCCGCTTGCCCGAACACCAAACCGTAGCCGCGGGTGAAGGCCGGTGGCGCTTTGGCGCTGCCTTTAAACTGGTTGATCATTTGACACTCGGTCACTTCCATGGTGCCAATGGGCACGGCAAAGCCAAGCTCTTCCGCAAAGAACTCCACCTCGACTTCGCCAAAGCGAATTTCGCCGGCGAAAGGGTGCGAGCGGGCATAGCCGCGCTGGGTTGAGTAGCCCAGCGCCAGCAAAAAGCCTTCGTCACCGCGGGCCAGATTTTGCAGCCGCACATCGCGATCAGTTGGAAAGTCGATCGGGGTGCGGGTCAAGTCGCCTGTTTCATGGCCTTCGTCAAATCGATGGTCTGGCTCAATCATGCCGGACTTGCCCAAAATGTCCGAAACGCGCGGCACTTCCGCATTCAGATCAATGTCTTCGTCACTTGAAGGGGGTGTTTCCGGTGCCGCTTCCGCGTCGAAATCGAAATTGATCAGGCGGTGGGAATAGTCAAAAGTTGGCCCAAGCACTTGGCCACCGGGCAAATCTTTAAAGGTCGCCGAGATGCGGCGCTCGATGGCCATCTTGCCGGTTTCAATGGGTTCCGCATAACCAAAGCGCGGCAGGGTGGTGCGGTAGGCGCGGATCAAGAAGATCGCTTCGATCAAATCACCCTGTGCCTGCCGAATGGCCATGGCCGCCAATTCCGGGTCATAAAGCGAGCCTTCGCCCATCACGCGATCCACGGCGAATGACAATTGCTCGGTGATCTGATCGAGGCGCAGGCCGGGCACATTTTCATTGCCACGACGTTTGGCAGCAAACAATGTGTGGGCGTTTTTGATGGCTTTTTCGCCACCCTTTACAGCAACATACATGTCTATTCTCCTTGCGCCGGGTCAAGATTGATTTTGGTGGAGCGGGGCAGGGCAGCCAGTTGCGTTTCGGTCACGAAAATATGGTCGATGCCCAAGGGATATTCCGCATTGTTGGCTTCAGCCTGCTGCCAGAATTTTTCGCTCAAACTAGATGAAGCGAAGGCGCGGCTGGTTTCAATGCCGGGTCCGGAAAGCGTGGCGCCTGCGTGATTGGCCAGATCGTTCACGGCGATAATGACCGTGGTGGATTGGTCAGGATATTCATGATTGCCCATATTGAAAGCGTGGTCGCCTTCTAGGGCTTCCGCACTGCTCAGAAAGGCAAACTGCGCTTTTTGCGGGTCACTTGTTGTGGCCGCGCCGGTGTGGAATGCCAGGAATTGCCTTGTCTCGGCCGAATTGAGTGCCTCATCGAGATAGATCAACGTCTCCGCATCACAAAGGGTCAAGGCAACCATAGTAGCGACCGGATTGAGGGCGCCCGCATTGTCCACTTTATGTGGCGCATCATAGATTTTGCCTGGCTGCGCCATGGCATCCATAATGGATTTAAAGCTCTGCTGGCTTTGATGGGTGAGGTCGGTGAAGCCTTGTGCAATGGTTCGTTGTGGCATTGTCATTATCCGTCTCCCCGCACCATGGTGAAAAAGTCGACCTTGGTGGCCGCTGCTTTTTTCAGTTTGTCTTTTTTGGCCGTGACTTGCTCTTGCTCCAGCGGTGCGATGATGTTGGCTTCAACGCTTTGCTTGTGCGCTTCGCTCAACCAGGCGGCATCGAAGAAAGCTGCAATGGCGGCTTTGCGTTGGTTGCGGCCTTGGCAATAGGCGTGGCCAACTTCACCACTTTCCAATTGAATGGCGGCGCGGGTCACAGTTATTTCGCCCAGATTAAACGGTGCCCCGCCGCCGCCGATCCGCCCGCGCGTCATCACGAGGCCTGTTTCAGGCTTGCGGGCGAATGTCCAGTCTGGCTTGTCAGCAAATTGCTCATACAGATCTTCAAGTTGTTGGTCGGGCGCTTGCGCCAAAACGCGCATCACGCGCTGGCGGGCAATCACCTCAGCATTTTCAGCTTGTGTGTCAGGGGAGGAAGGCGCGGTCATAGATTGGCTCTTTTCAGTTTTTGAACGATCAGAACGGGTGCTGTCCTAAAGCATTTCAAAAAGTTTGTCTATATTATTTGTATATATTTGTATACTTTTGTTTGTATGGTTTATTAAAGTGCGAAATTGTTGCAGTCATATGACGGCATCAAAGGCTTGGGAGTGTGGAGTTTGAGCAAGATTGAGCGGGGGCAGGGCGTGTCCCTCTGGCGGCAAATCGCCGAGCGATTGCAGCATGAAATTGTGGCGGGTACCTACAAGCCGGGCACGCAATTGCCGACAGAAGTCGAATTGGCAAATGATTATGAAGTGAATCGCCATACGGTGCGGCGCGCCATTGCGGCGCTCACGGAGAACGGGTTTCTCACCGCGACGCGTGGCCGCGGCACCTTTGTGGCAGATGCGCCCATCACCTATCCGATTTCATCGCGCACGCGCTTTTCTGAAATTATCAGCGCCCAGAAGCGCCAGCCGGGTGGGCGGTTGATCTCTTCAGCAGAGGAAGCGGCAACTGAGGACGTGGCCAAGCATCTCGACATAGTGGCGGGCGATTCGGTGCTGCGCATCGAGACCTTGCGGGTGGCCGACGGGGTGCCGATCACCGTGGCCACCATCTGGTTTCGTAAAGATTTGCTGCCTGATCTGGTGCCGCACTATGCCGAGTTGGGGTCGATCTCAAAAGCATTGGCCCGGGCGGGCTATGAAAATTACAAGCGCGACAAGAGCTGGGTGACCGCCATTGCCGCTACGGCAGATGATGCGCGCCTGTTGCAGGTGGAGGTGGGGTATCCGCTGATGCAGATCACCAGCGTGAATGTGTCAGATTCAGGGGAAAAACTGCAATATACCCGTTCCCGCTTTCGGGGCGAGACGGTGCAGTTGGAGATCGAAAGCTAGGCGCAGCGCGTTTGGCGACCTATATTTGTCTATGAATAGCGACTTTCACAAATCTGACATCTAACCGACATTTTTATGTAAAGCAGCAGCAATAGAGATGGGCCCGAATTCGAATAGGGGCACATCTTTACATGTTGAAGCTGCAAAATATTAATCGTCGATTTGGAGACAAATTGGCGGTGAAAAATGTCAACCTCTCCATCGCCTCAGGCGAAATGGTGGGGGTGATCGGTCAATCCGGGGCGGGCAAATCCACCCTGCTGCGCATGATCAACCAATTGATTGCCACCAGCGACGGGGCCATCGAGTTTGATGGCACCAAAGTCTCCAGCCTGAAAGGCGCTGACTTGCGCAATTGGCAACGTGATTGCGCCATGATCTTTCAGCAGTTCAATCTGGTGCCGCGCCTAGATGTTTTGACCAATGTGATGTTGGGGCGTTTGAACCGGCGCAACACATTTTCTTCCCTCATCAAAAGTTTCACCGAAGAAGAGCAGCTTGAAGCGCTTGAAGCGCTGGAACGGTTGAGCATTGCGCAAACCGCGTTGCAGCGCGCGGGCACTTTGTCCGGCGGTCAGCAGCAGCGCGTGGCCATTGCCCGCGCCCTGATGCAGCAGCCAAAAATGATTTTGGCCGATGAGCCGATTGCATCGCTTGATCCGCGCAACGCGAAAGTGGTGATGGATAGTTTGAAGGCGATCAATGAAGATGACGGCATCACCGTGATCACCAATCTGCACACACTGGATACGGCCCGCAATTATTGCGAGCGGATCATCGGCATGGCCCATGGTGAGGTGGTGTTTGATGGCCCGCCTGAAGCGCTGACCACTGAGGTGGCGCGCCGCATTTATGGTGCCGAAGGGCTGAAAGATGCCTTCTCTGAAAGCATGACCTCGACTTCTCTTGAAGACGACAATGAGACACCCGCGCAAAAACGCCGCGGGCCCTATCGTGATGCCGACGAGGCGCACGTGACGCTGAATTGATGCGCTGAGGCGCAGCAATGAATTTCAACGGTAAACCGCATAATTTTAGGAGAATCCCCATGAATGCGATCCGTACTGGCCTTTTGTCTGCTGTAGCTGTTGTGGCCATGTCCTCAACCGCCATGGCGCTTGATACATTCCGCGTTGGTATTTTGGGCGGCGAAAACGAAGCCGACCGTTTGCGCAACAACCAATGCTTGATCGATCTATTGCCTGAAGCCATTGGCGTGAACAATGTTCAATTGTTCCCAGCTGCAGACTATGACGGTGTAATCCAGGGCCTTTTGGGCGGCACGCTTGATTATGCCGAGCTGGGTGCGTCTGGCTATGCAGCTGTTTATCTGCAAGACCCAGAGGCTGTAGATCCGATTTTGACCACCGAACAAGTTGATGGTGCAACGGGCTATCACTCCATCATGTTGGCCCGCTCAGATAGCGGCATTGAATCTTTGGACGATATGAAGGGCAAGCATCTTGGTTATGCTGACCCAGATTCAACTTCAGGCTTCTTGGTCCCCTCCGTTGCCTTGCCTAAAGAATTGGGCATGCCCGTTGATGAATATTTCTCAGAAACCTCCTTCAATGGCGGGCACGAAAACAATGTGTTGGCGGTGCTGGACGGCAAAATTGACGGCGGTGTGACCTGGTCATCAGGCGTTGGTGAATATTTGGATGGCTACACTTCGGGCAATATCCGCAAGATGGTGGATAAAGGCCTTCTCGACATGGAAGACGTGAAAGAGATCTGGCGTTCGCCTTTGATCCCGAATGGTCCAATTGTTGTGCGTGCCGATCTGGAGGAAGATGTACGTGCCAAGTTCAAAGACTTCATGTTGAGCTTGCCAGAAACAAATCCTGATTGTTTTTCTGCCATCCAAGGCGGCACATATAACGGTTTCGTGGAAGTAGATCACTCATTCTACGAAACAATCGTTGACGCCCGTAAAGCCAAAATTGGCGGCTAATTCTAAAACCTCGTTGAAAGGACCGGTCATGTTGACCGGTCCTTTTGCATATCTATGTGGAGCGCGATTTGATGGGTGCTGTTAGCCAATCTTCACCGCCAAAACTTTCTGATGCCACCAAAAAGGTGCATCAACATTATCAAGAGCTGGCGCGAACCAAAAAGCTTTATAGCTTTCTCACCATCGGTATTCTCGGGGCCATTCTTGTGGCGGCCTTGTGGTTTGCCAATGCCTCGAACTCGGGCAAATTTATTGATCGCATCCCGTATTTTTTCGATTTTGTTTTGAATTTCTTGCCGGACGATCCTTTGGAGATTTTCCGGGCCCTGTTTGATTTGCCGTCGCCCTATGCCGATGGTTCGTTGAAATATGATTATGAAGAGGGGCGGCATTATCTGTTCGGCGATTTTTATCTGCCTGAATATTTTTATGAAATGCTGGTCACCCTCAATATTGCTTTTGTGTCCACGCTGTTGGGCGGCGGCATTGCCTTTGTGCTCTGCTTTTTCGCAGCCTCCAATCTGGTGGGTTCCAAAGCGGTGCGCTTTGTGGTGCGCCGCATCATGGAGCTGCTGCGCGCCTTCCCCGAAATTGTGATTGCAGGCTTGTTGGCTGCGATCTTGTCGCTGGGTCCAATTGCAGCGATTGCCGCGGTGTCGATCCACACGATCGGCGCGTTGGGCAAGCTGTTTTTCGAAGTGGTGGAAAATGCCGACATGAAACCGGATGAGGGTTTGCGGGCCGCGGGCGCCAGTTGGGTTGAGCGGGTGCGCTTTGCCATTGTGCCGCAAGTGCTGCCCAACTTCACGTCCTATGCCTTGCTGCGCGCTGAGATCAATGTGCGTGCCTCCACCATCATTGGTGCGGTGGGCGGCGGCGGTATTGGCGAAGTGTTTCGCCTGTCTTTGTCGCGCGATCATGCGGCGAAAACATACGCCATTATTCTTTTGCTGTTTGTCACCATCGTCGCCGTGGATCAGCTGTCGGGCTGGCTGCGCCGCAAGATGGTGGGCGATCAAGCGTTCCAGTTCGGCGCATAGGGGGATATGACCATGTTGACCACCACAATCCTCACCGCCGAACGGCAAGCCGAGCTAAAAGAGCAATATGCCGAGGTGTTTCACAAAGACCCGGTGAAAAAGTTTCGCCCGCTGGCGATTGTCGCGGCGTTGCTGGCCTATCTCGTGGCCTGCTTTTTCTTTTTCAATATTCCGCAGGTTTTCTCCGATGCCAAATGGGACCGGGCCGGGCTTTATATGGCCGATTGGGTGTCTTGGCAGGCGCAGCCAAAGTTCCGCTTCCGCGATGATGGGCTGGAACTGCAATATCCGCGCTTTTCACCCCTTGGGGCCGAGCCAGATCCAAGTTGGGTGATCGCCAATGAAACCGCCGATGCCTATCGTGTCGATTTTGGCCCGAGCGATTTTATCGTCGTGCAAGAAGGTCTGGTGGAGATCACCAAGGGCGGACAGCGTTTTGAGGTGGTGATCACCGATGATGAAGCTCTTTTGCCGCCCAACGCCACCAGCGCTTTTGAAGCCCGCAACGGCCGCGTGAAATTCAGTTTTGGCTTTGCCGGCAATATTGAAATTCGCAACACCCAAGTGCGCGTTTGGCGCCGCTTTTGGGGGTGGGAGAATTTCTTCTTTGATCCGAGTTCAGCTTTTTGGGGTATGAACGGATTTGAAGTGATCTCGACGATTGCTGCTGGGCCGCAACTTGCCGAGGGCCAAAGCAATCTGAGCGTGGCGATCAATGACTTTCTTTATAATGCCGAATGGCAGCATGCAGACGTGTTTGTGAAATTGCTGCAAACCATTGTGATGGCCTTTGTGGGTACGTTGTTTGCGGGCATTCTTGCCTTCCCGCTGGCCTTTATTGCCGCGCGCAATATCACACGGTCTAACGCCGCCAACTGGTTTATGAAGCGGGCGTTCGACTTTTTGCGCTCGGTCGATATGCTGATTTGGGCGCTGTTTTTCACCCGCTCATTCGGGCCGGGACCGATTGCCGGTATCGCGGCGATCTTTTTCACCGACACGGGTACGCTCGGCAAACTTTATTCCGAAGCCTTGGAGAATGTCGACGACAAGCAACGCGAAGGCGTGAAGTCATTGGGCGCGTCGCCAGTGGAAGTACAGCGCTTCGGCGTGGTGCCGCAAGTGCTGCCGCTTTTTGCGTCGCAAGCGCTCTATTTCTGGGAATCCAACACCCGATCCGCCACCATTATCGGGGCGGTAGGCGCGGGCGGCATTGGCCTCAAACTGCTCGAAGCCATGCGCACCGGCACCGACTGGGAAAATGTCGGCTATATGGTGATCTTGATCCTGATCGTCGTGTTTGTCTTTGACAATATCTCGAACTATTTGCGCACTAAGCTGATCGGGGAAGAGGCGCGTTAGCGCCCCGACCTATTGGCCAAAGCTATCATGCTCGCTGGAGAGGAACGCCTCCTCGGCGGGCGTGTTTTCGCGCCCCAGTACTTGGTTGCGATAGGGGTAGCGGCCAAACTGCTCGATAATGTCCCGGTGCTTGATTTCATATTCAAGGCTATTCTCATTGCCGAGGCTTTTGAACAGCTTTACCGCCTCATCATGCACTTTCAGGCTTTCTGCATGCATATAGGGCATATAGGCAAAGGTGCGCATCCGCACTTCTAAATGTTGATCGTCGCCGCTGGCCACGAGCTCTTGCGCCAAGGTGAGCGCCTGCATGTCAGAGGCGAAGGCGCGTTTGTCTTTGCGGTAAATTTGGCGGCTGAATTGATCCAGAATGATGATCTCCGCCAGGCGCCCTTCGGCATCTACCCGCCAATCGAACAGATCACCGCGTGCGGCGGCTGTGTGCGTATCTTTGAACTGGTCGATGATTTTGGCGTCAAACGCTTCGCCTCCGGTGAACCAATCTTTTTCTCCATGGTCGACAAACCAGAATTGAATAATGTCTTTTGCGGTGACCGTCATAGGCGCTCCTTTTCCATCAATCTAAATTGACGATGATTTTTAAGAAAATCAACTTGAAGTGAGTTTGGGGTCGCCATCGCTGCGTATTTTGCGCTAGTAAGGCGCAAATTCAATTTCAAACTGGCGCACCTATGACCATTGAAACGTTCAAACCTTTCCAAATGGGCCGCGAAAGCATGACGGGCCTTTCCCGCGATCTCTATAAGCTGGCGGACAGCGGCAAAGAGATCATTGTGGGGTTGATTGGTGCGGGTGAAATGGGCACCGATTTGATTTTGCAAATCGGTCGGATGCGCGGCATGCGCGTTGGCGCCGTTGCCGTGCGCAATATTGAAAATGCGCTTAAAGCGGTTGAGATTGCCTATGGCGATCGCGAGATGGCGATGGTGTGCGAAAATGATGCCGCCATATCTCGCGCGATTGAAATGGGCAAGATTGCTGTGTGTGGTGATGCGCGTTTGGTGGCGCAAAATGATCATGTGAGCCAGGTGATCGAAGCGACGGGCAAGCCCAGTGTGGGCGCTGAAATTGGCCTGTTGACCTTGGAGGCGGGCAAGCATTTGGTGATGATGAATGTGGAAGCGGACGTAACCGTTGGCACCTATTTGCATCGCCGCGCGAAAGAGTTGGGCCTTGTCTATTCCGTCGGGGCGGGGGATGAGCCTTCATCCATTATGGAGCTGGTTGATTTTGCCAACGCGCTGGAACTGCCCATCATTTCTGCCGGTAAAGGCAAAAACAATCCGCTGAAATTTGATGCGGTGCCTGCGGACTACGAAGAAGAAGCCTTCGCGCGCAACATGAACCCGCGCATGCTGGTTGAGTTTGTCGACGGGTCCAAAACCATGGTGGAAATGGCGGCGCTGGCTAATGCCACAGGGTTGCTGCCCGATGTGCCGGGCATGCATGGGCCGGAAGCGACCATTGATACGCTTGAGGATATTTTGATCCCAAAAGAGGATGGCGGCATTCTCTCCGGTGCGGGCAAAGTGGATTACACGATCGGCAAGGGCGTCGCGCCGGGCGTGTTTGTGGTGGTCAAAGCCCCGCATGAGCGTATTCATGAGCGCATGGCTGATTTGAAAGTGGGGCGCGGGCCGTATTTCACGCTTTATCGCCCATTCCATCTGACCAGTTTGGAAGTGCCGCTCACCTGCGCGCGGATCGCGCTTTATGGTCAGTCAGATATGGTGCCGATGGATCGGCCGGTGGCTGACGTGTGTGCGGTGGCGAAAAAGGATATGCAGCCGGGCGAAACGTTGGATGCGATTGGGCAATATTGCTATCGCTCGTTCACCATGACGCGGGATGATGCGAAGGCGAAAGCGGCGCATCCCGTAGGGTTGATCGAGGGGGGCAAAGTGATCGCGCCGATTAAAAAAGGCGAGCTGATCACGGCAGAAAACACCACCCCGGACGCGAGCTTGAAGATCGTTGATCTCCGCCGCGCCCAGGATGAGATGTTGGATTAGGCTATTCGCCTAAACAGTCGGCAAAATTGTTGCCCATATCGCGGATCAGGTTGAAATAGAGGTCAGCGCCATCTTCAAGGCTCGCACCCAGCGGGTCCAACACGGCCTGTTTGACCGCGGTGCCTTCCACGGCAAGATCAACCAATTTGGCGTCAAACTGCGGCTCGGCGAAAATGCAGCTGATTTGATCTTCCTGCAAATGCGCTTTCAATTCAGTCAGTCGTTTTGCGCCGGGCTTAATCTCCGGGCTTAAGGTCACGGTGCCGGCATTGGAAAGGCCATATTGGGCTTCAAAATACTGGTAGGCGTCGTGGAAGGTCACGAATTTTTTTGCCTCAAGTCCAGCCAGTTGCGCTTTGATCTCGGCGTTCAGCGCGTCCAACCGTTCAAGGGTGCTTGCGGCATTTGCCTGATATTGCGTCGCATTCGCCGCGTCAGCTGCGCTCAATTCTTCCGTCGCCAGTTCAACAAAATGTTTGGCATTTTCAATATTGAGCCAAAGGTGCAGGTCCACATTGCCATGATGATGATCGTCATGGCCTTCTTCACCATGATCGTCATGATGCTCATCTTCGTGGTCATGGGCGTGCTCATCATGGTCTTCGTGCTCGTGAGACGTATCCTCATGATCATGTTCATCATGGTCGTCCGCATGATCAGTATGGGCGTCGTTGTGTTCGTCGTGGGCTTCATCATGACCATGGTCATCGTCCGCCAAGCTCACCTTGCGAGTGGGCAGAAAATCAAAATGGTCTTCGTGATCCTGCAGTGCGATCACCTTGGCATTTTGCGGCAGGGAGGTGATGGATTTGGCCAAGAAGCTTTCCAAATCTTCACCGACCCAAAACACCAAATCTGCATTTTGCAGCGCTTGCGCATCAGAAGGCTTCAGCGCGTAATCATGGGGCGACGCGTTGGCGGGTACAATATTGGTGGGGGTGGTCACCCCTTGGGTTACATTGGCCAATAGCGAATGAAGCGGGCGAATGGAGGTCACCACATTAAGTTCGTTCGCTGAGGCCAAACCCGTCATTGCCAAGCTCAAAACCAAGGCGCTTGCACCAAATTTCATTCGCATTTCCATCTCCATTAATGTAATAACATAACATTGTTGCGTTACGATATAACGTATGGCAAAAAGAGGTGCAACCGTTCTTTTCAAATTGAGTGCAAATTTGTGTCCGATCAAAATTTAGCGCAAGAGGCGCTGGTGCGTTTAGACAAAGTTGGCGTTTATCGCGACGGCAAATGGCTGGTGCGCGGTGTCACTTTTGACGTGCATCCCAAAGAAATTGTTACGCTGATTGGGCCAAACGGGTCAGGCAAATCCACCAGTGTGAAAACCGCCTTGGGCGTGCTGCAGCCCACCGAAGGCCAGGTGATCCGCCGACCCGATTTACAGATTGGCTATGTGCCACAAAAATTTAACTTGGACTGGACCTTGCCCATGCCGGTCAGCCGGTTGATGAAGTTGACCAAAAAACAAACCGAGCACGATATTGATCATGCCTTGGATTTGGTCGGCATCTCGCATCTCAAGAAATCGGATATGCAATCGCTCTCGGGTGGGGAAACGCAGCGGGCTCTGTTGGCCCGCGCCTTGCTGATGCAGCCAGATTTGCTGGTGTTGGATGAGCCGGTGCAGGGCGTCGATTTTGCGGGCGAGATCGCGCTTTATGATTTGATCAAAACCATACGCGATGAAACAGGTTGCGGGATTTTATTGATCTCTCATGATTTGCATGTGGTGATGGCGCAAACCGATACGGTGATTTGCTTGAATGGGCATGTGTGTTGTCGCGGCACGCCGAAACTGGTGGCAGAGAGCGATGAATATAAGCGTCTGTTCGGCGCGCGGGCGGCGCAAAGTCTTGCGGTTTATCAGCATGATCATGACCACACCCATTTGCCGGATGGCCGGGTGATGCACGCCGATGGCACCATTCATGATCATTGTGATCATGGGCAGGATCGGCCGCATGAAAAGGAGCATCACTAATGGGTATTTTAGATGATTTCTTTATGCGGGCGATGATTGCTGGTATCGGTTTTGCTTTGGTCACGGGCCCGTTGGGCTGTTTTATTGTGTGGCGACGCATGGCTTATTTTGGTGACACAATGGCCCATTCGGCCTTGTTGGGTGTGGCGCTCAGCTTTGTGTTCAATCTCAATTTGATGGTCGGCGTGATCGCTGTGGCGCTGATGGTGTCCTTCGCTTTGCTGATCCTTGAAAAACGGCAATCCCTTTCAGCGGATGCGCTTTTGGGCATCCTCTCGCACTCCACGCTGGCCCTGGGTTTGGTGATTGTCAGCTTGATGACGAGTGTGCGCATTGATCTGATGGGGCTTTTGTTTGGCGACATTCTCGCCGTGACCAGCACCGATATTCAAATGGTCTATGGGCTTGGTGCCGTGGTCCTTGCCATCTTGATTTGGTTCTGGCGCCCCTTGGTGGCGGCGACGGTGAATGTGGAATTGGCGCAGGCGGAAAATATGAAGCCGCAACGCAGTCGGTTTATTCTGATGGTCTTGCTTGCGCTGTTGATCGCCATCGCCATGAAAATTGTCGGTATCTTGTTGATCACCGCCTTGCTGATTATTCCTGCGGCGACAGCCCGTCGTTTTGCGGCCACGCCCGAGATTATGGCGGTGCTGGCGTCTATTTTGGGCGTTGTCGCTGTGATCGGCGGTCTATATGGTTCTTTACAATATGACACCCCGTCTGGCCCCTCAATTGTGGTGGCGGCGTTGATCATCTTTTTGATTTCCTTGATGCCGAAAAATTTGCGCGGCGCCAAAAACCAGCCTGTGGAGGCCCCTCATGAGTGAGCAAAACTTGACCAAAAATCAGGATCTGGTGCTCAACCAATTGGGCAAATCCAAAACCCCGATGAGCGCTTATGATTTGCTGGATAAGTTGCGTGAAAAGGGCTTAAAGGCACCGCTACAGATTTATCGGGCGTTGGATAAGCTGACCGAAATGGGCCTCGCCCACCGGCTGGAAACGCTTAATGCTTTTGTGGCGTGTGCCCATCCGAACTGTCATGAGAATGAACTGATCGCTTTTGGTATTTGCGAGAATTGCAACAAGGTGTGGGAGTTCTCAGATGATGAGGTGAGCAAACGCCTCGACCTTTGGGCGAAAGAACGCGACTTCACGCCGGTAAAAACCAGCCTCGAAATTCGCGGTATATGCGCTAAGTGCGCTTAGGCCCTTTTCCTTTACTTGCCATCGGCATCCCCGCCTGATAGGAAGCGCGTCCGCATTTTATCAGCTTGTCACCTTGCACGGATAGATCATCGCGATCCGGGCAGGGTTTTTACGTTCTTTGGAGGGGCATATGGGCGCACAATATTCCTATGGTGTTGATTTCGGTACCACCAACACAGTGATTGCCCGGGCCAATCAAAATGGCGATGTGGACACGGTGCAATTTGGCATGGGCGAGCAAATGTCCGATGTGTACCGCTCGGTCTTGTGTTTTCAAAAGATCGAACGCGAACGCTCGTTTGATGTGGAGGTAAGTGCGGGGCTGGAGGCCATCAAATCTTATTTATCCGCCCTCTCTGAAATCCGTTTTATTCAGTCCTTTAAAAGCCATGCAGCCAGTCGATTGTTTGAAGAAACGCGGGTCTTTGGTCAAAAATATCGGTTTGAGGATTTACTCGCCGCCTTTTTGCAAACCGCGCGCAAGAGCGCGGCCAATGGACTTGATGAAATGGGTACCACCTTTATTTCGGGGCGGCCGGTGGCCTTCGTTGGCGCGTCCCCAGACGATCAATTGGCGATGGAGCGATATGAGCTGGGCTATAAGCAAGCTGGGTTTCCCACCCCGCAACATGTTTATGAGCCAGTGGGCGCGGCCTACTCCTATGCCAAACGGTTGAAAAAAGATGCGACCGTGTTGGTGGGCGATTTTGGCGGCGGTACGAGCGACTTTTCGATCATTCGGTTTGAGCGCCATGGCGATCGGGTTGTCGCGCATCCTTTGGGCTATGCGGGCGTGGGCATTGCTGGTGATAGTTTTGACTATCGGATTATTGATGCGGTGATTTGCCCGGAATTGGGCAAAGGCACCGAATATAAGTCCTTCGACAAAATCCTTGAAATTCCCAAGCATTATTTTGCCAATTTCGCGCGTTGGCACCAATTGGCGGTGTTGAAAACGCCGCAAAATATGAATGAGCTGGAAGAATTGTGGAATGCCTCGCTGGCGCCGGATAAGTTGGAAGCGTTGATCGATACGATTATGGATGATCGGGGCTTTGATATTTATCGGGCCGTCTCCGGTGCCAAAGCACAATTGTCATCAAACCCCACGGCCAATCTGCAGATCAAGCTGGGCAAAATTCAAATCGATCAGGAGATCAAGGTCGATGATTTTGAGCATTGGATTGAAAAAGACCTCAATAAAATCGGCCAAGCGGTTGATGGTTTGTTTGCGCGCGAGCACATCAAAATCGAAGATATTGACCATGTGTTTTTGACCGGCGGTTCATCTTTCATCCCGGCGGTAAAGCGTTTGTTTGCTGATCGGTTCGGCCCCGAAAAGCTGGCTGATGGCAATCAGTTCCAATCGGTGGCCCATGGCTTGGCTTTGATTGGTTTGCTCGATGATGTGGAGCCTTGGCTTGCCGGTGCCGAGCTTGAGTTGAGCTAGTTTAAAAACAAACGCCAGATATTATCCGGGTCGCGCCTTCATCACCGCAATGTGGCGAGAGGCTTCAAAGCGTCATCGCTGCAATCAGCTCATCAAAGTCTTTGCTGTCGATCATCTTCATGGACCAGTCGCTATAGGCGCGTTCGGTGATGGGTTTGCGCATCATCTCAATGACATTGGCATGGCGGCTATCATCTTTGATCTTTCGCATCAGTTTGTCGATGTCGGCCTCACTACCCTCAAGCACTTGGGCAAAGTTTTTGCCATTATAGGCGAGGGCGCCAGTAATGTTTTTGGTGGCGTTCTTTCTCTGGGCAGCTTCAAGGATGGCCGAAACATCTTTGTAGTCTAAATTGGCGAGACCGGTGCTGACATATAATAGTCTGATCATAATGCCTCATCAGTAATTTTGGTGCGCAATGCGGGCCAGTTTAACTGCTGAGGCTAAATTAATTCTGAAAGATTGGGGTTAAAAGGCGGCGCGCCACCTTCTAAGTGTTCATGGCGCTTACCAGTTCATCAAACTGGAGCCCTTCAATATGCTTCATATGGAAACCGTCAAAGGCCCGCGATTCAACTGGGTTGCGCATCATTTCGATCACACCAGAATGGCGATGGTCTTTTGAGATATTGTCCATCAATTGATTGAGATGGTGCTCCGCACCTTCAAGCACTTGCGCGAAATTCACCCCATTGTAGGCCAAGGCCCCTGTGATATCGAATTCCGCATTATGTTTGTTCGCTGTGGCAACGATCTCTGCAATATCGTCTTCACTCAGATTTGGAACCGCGGTGCTTACATATAAGAGTCTGATCAAATTTATATCCTAGATCTGCTGAAACAGCCTTGTTTGGGGTGTTGAATTCCCGTGTGAGGAAATCTTATTTCAACATTAATTTGCAGGCAATGTCGCGGGGGCGGCGAAACCCGTGGCTCAATATATTTTTACAACACCTGTCAATCGGTTAGCTGGTGATCCCGGCGCGATTCGAACGCGCGACCCCCAGATTAGGAATCTGGTGCTCTATCCAACTGAGCTACGGGACCACAGGTGGCAATCTACCCAAACATTGCTTGAGAGAAAAGCAGTTTGCAGGGATGATTTTTGCCTTATTTTGGTGCAACATCGCTGATGAGAAAATTTAGTGGGGTCTTTATGGGATTCTCCAGCCAAGTTGGAGCAGTTTTTGTGGCGGGTCTTGTTTCTTTTGCAGGTTGCGCGATGTCGGCATTTGCGTGCGAGACGCTCACGCCCGGGCCAAAGGGGCGCGTGGTGGAAATCACCGATGGTGACACGTTCATTTTGGACAACAGCCAGAAGGTGCGTCTGATTGGTATGCAAGCCCCAAAACTGCCCTTGGGTCGGATCGGATTTGACACATGGCCTTTGGCCGAGGAAGCCAAGGACTTTTTGGCGGATTTTGCTTTGGGTGAAATTGTGCAGGTTTTTTACGGCAGCACCCGAAAAGATCGGCATGGCCGGGTGTTGGGCCATGTGTTTGTTGACGGTGAACGGCAAAAATGGGCGCAAAAGGCGGTAATCGCCAATGGCCTGGCGCGGGTGTATTCATTTGATGACAACCGCCATTGTTTGGACGAGCTTTATGCGGCGGAGCGGCAAGCAAGAGTTGACCGCAAGGGCATCTGGGCGCTTGATTATTATCAAATCCGGCAAGCGGGCAAGCCCAACCAATTGGTGAAGCTGGCCGGGCGCTACGAGTTGGTAGAGGGCCGTGTTTTTGATGTGGGCGAAGCCAATGGGCGCGTCTATCTTAATTTCGGGCGTGACTGGGATACAGATTTTACCGTCGTCATTCAACGCGGGGCGCTAAGTGCCTTTAAAAAGGCTGATTTTGATCCCAGAAAACTCACAAGTGCCCTAATTCGCGTGCGAGGATGGGTTGACGATCATGACGGGCCGCGCATTGATGTGACCCATCCAGAACAGATAGAAATATTGGCGGCGCAGTAGGAAAGAGCATGAAGAGACGTCACATTGTTATTGCAGTGGCGCTGGCTGGTCTTTTGTCTGGCTGCACGAGCGTATTTACCGGTGGGGTCGGCACATCGCAGTTGGGTGACCGCACGGCGGATCGTGTGCCCGCAGGGGCAGACCCCGGCGATAGTGTGATCGGGCTGCGCGAACACCCCAAAATTGTGGCGACTTATGGCGGGGTTTATAACCATCGTTCAGCGGAGATTATGCTGGCCCGTATGGCGGGCAAATTGCTGGTGGCGGCGGAGCAGCCCAACCAAAGCCTGACGGTGACGATTTTGGATTCGCCTGAGGTGAATGCGTTCGCCTTGCCCGGCGGCTATATTTACGTCACGCGGGGTATTTTGGCGCTCGCCAGCGATGAAGCTGAGTTGGCCGCTGTGCTGTCCCACGAAATCGCCCACCTCACCTTGCGGCACGCGCGTGAGCGCTCCAATCGCGAACGCACCAGCAAAATTGTTGATCGGGTCATCTCCGGCATTTTGGGCGCTGATCCGGATACGGATCAATCCTTGGCCCGGTCAAAGCTCTCTTTGGCCGCCTTCTCGCAATCGCAAGAATTGGCGGCGGACCGCCGGGGCGTGTTGGTGGCTGGCGCGGCGGGCTATGATCCCCATGCGGCAGCACGGTTCCTTTCGCAGATGGGGCGCTTTGCGGCCTTTACCGAGGGTAATGAAAGCGGCGATGATTTCTTGTCCTCTCACCCTTCCACGCCGTCACGCATTGAAGAAGCGGTCAAGTCGGCGCGGCAGTTGGGCGCGCCAGGCATTGGGGCAAATGAGCGCGAGCGCTATCAGCGGGCCATTGATGGTATTGCATTTGGCCCGAACCCGAATAACGGCACGATTGTGGGGCAGCAATTCATCTATCCTGCGCTTAAATTTACCTTCTCGGTGCCCCAATCCTATCAGTTGAGCAATGGTGCTGCCTCTGTGGTGGCGGTGGCGGAAAGTGGCACGGCGCTTCGGTTCGACAGCGCTGAAGTGCCAAGTGATCTGCCATTGGAGACCTATTTGCGTTCCGGTTGGGTGGCAGGCCTTAATGATGACAGCGTGCGCACAGGCCAAAAGAATGGCGTGGAGCGGGTGATCGCAACAGCGACCACTGAGAAGTGGTTTTTCCGCATTGCTGCGGTGCGGTATGAGGGGCAAGTCTATCGCTTTATCTTTGCGGCTGAGCGTGACAGCAAAGCGTTCCGCCAGGAATTTGAAGCCACGATCGACAGCTTTAGAAAAGTGCGGGCATCAGACCTGAATCAGATTCAAAACTTTGAAATTGATATTGTGACCGCAAAGAGTGGCCAGCGGGCGGGCGATCTTTCGCGCCTCATGGCTGGGGTGAAACGGCGTGACGATTTGTTCTTGATTTTGAATGGACTTTATCCGGGCGATCCGCTTGTGGCGGGGCAGGGATATAAAATCATTCGGAAGGACAAATAAAAGGCCGCAACCCTATGACGGGATACGGCCTTTTAGAATGAATTGGCTATGGCGCCTTATGCGGCGGCTTCTTCGCCTGACTCGTCTGATTTAGCACCACGACGTGGGCTTTTAGCGAGGTTCTTCTGGATCAGTTTGACCGCTTCGGTCAAAGAGATGCGGTTGACGGCACCGATTTCACGGCTCATGCGGTCGATCGCTGCTTCAAACAGTTGGCGCTCTGAGTAAGATTGCTCAGGCTGATCGTCCGAACGGAAAAGATCGCGCACAACTTCTGAAATCGAGATCAAATCGCCTGAGTTGATCTTGGCTTCATATTCCTGTGCCCGACGGCTCCACATGGTGCGCTTAACGCGGGCGCGACCTGTGACGGTTGAAAGTGCTTTTTCTACTGTTTCTTCGTCTGCCAATTTGCGCATGCCAACGGTTTTGACTTTTGCAAGTGGCACACGGAGGGTCAACTTATCCTGCTCAAAATTGATCACAAAAAGCTCAAGTGAAAGACCTGCAACTTCTTGCTCCTCGATGCCGGTAATCTGGCCAACGCCATGCGACGGGTAAACAACAAACTCACCTGTTTTAAACCCTTGACGTTGTACTGATTTTTTAGTTGCCATATTAATGGTACTCCTGTTGACGCCCAAACGTTTTCCACGTTTGTTTTGGCTCTTATCGCCCCCAGTCGCAGCTATATTCTGACGCAAGGATTAGGCCCCAATTCTCATTGGTTACCAAAATGTTAATCCTGTCCTTGTGAAGCAAAAAAAACGTGCCCTCCGGCACGGCTGGTTAGAATAAGTTCGCGACTGTTATCTATTTGTAACACAAAATGCCGCCAGAATCAATTTTGGCGGCATTAGGACTTGTCCAGCGATTTTTTATAGTAAAAAAGCGGCTAATAGAGCGAAGCTTAGTCGCCTTCGCCGGGGGCCTCTGAGAAGTATTTCTCAAACTTGCCTTTTTCGCCATCATGCTTTTCCGCGTCCGCTGGCGGATCGCGTTTTTCTGTAATGTTCGGCCAAACTTCAGCGAACTTGGTGTTGATCTCCAACCAGCTCTCAAGGCCAGGCTCTGTATCGGGTACAATGGCTTCGGCAGGGCATTCTGGCTCGCACACGCCACAATCAATACATTCATCAGGATGGATCACCAGCATGTTTTCGCCTTCATAGAAGCAGTCTACAGGGCAAACTTCAACGCAATCCATATATTTACATTTGATGCAATTGTCGGTGACGATATAGGTCATGAAGCCAATTCCACTTTGTTTATTGACCCGTTTTAGAACGGTTTCAGAATTGGTTTATTGGCTAAAGCCTTTTCTGAAAAAGTGCAAGTCATGAAACCGGGTTTCCTTTTTCAAAGTTTGGTGATTTTTGAAAAAGCAAAGCTGTTTTTGGATGAAAAACAAAATAGTCGCAAAATCAGAGCGGATCTTTGCCCAAAAGAGTCTCTGTTTGGCGGCGTTCCTTCTTGGTGGGGCGGCCCGCGCCTTTCTCCCGCACGGCTTGGGGTAAGGGGCGTGGCCCTTCACTTTTGGGAATGGGCGGTGGGCTTAAATCGTCATAAAGTTCAGCGGCTTGGGTGGCGGATCCCCGCTTTTCGCCCAGTTCGACCACGCGATATATTTTAATCTGCCGGGGCAAGGTGACCGTGAGCACGTCGCCCACTTTCACTTTGTGGGCGCAATCATTGCAGCGCTCTTTGTTGATTTTGACGTGGCCGCCATTGACCAGCTTTTGCGCCAGGGTGCGCGTTTTGACGCAGCGGACAAACCACAGCCATTTATCAATGCGTTGTTTGCCCGCTGGCGCGTTCATTTATTGCTTTTTGAGGGCCATCAAAGCGGCAAAAGGCGAATCGGGATCGATTGGCTTTTCTTTTTTCGCGGGCCGTTGATTTTGGTTGGCGTGGCGGTTCGGACCTTTGCCTTGTTGCGGCTTGCCGCGCTTTTGGCCTTTGGCGGGCCGCTTGGCGCCGGACTTGGCCCCTTGTGGCTTGCGATTATTGTTGCGCCCGCCGGGGAACCAGATTTCATCAAACTGTTCTTCAGCTTCTGCAGCAGCATCAGCTTCGTCCGTTGTCTCTTTTGCGGTGACAGCGGGTTCGGCTGTTGCGTCAGCTTCAGGGGCCGCCGCTTCTTCTGCCGGAGCAGGTGTCTCGGCAGCCGCCTCTTCGGCCTTTGCGGGTGCGTCGGCGCTTTCGGCTTTGGCTTCAATCTTGGTGCGATTGACGCGGTAGCCAAGGCTTTTCAATACAGAATTGAATTCTTCGCCCGCACAACCGAGCAATGAGGTCATTTCCACCGTGACGCGGAAACCGTTGCCTGGGGCCGCGCCTTCCGGGGCTTCAACTTCTTGATTGCGGGCTGGATCAAAGCTGATCAGCGGGCGAATCAAATCGGCCAAGCGTTCAAGAATATCCACGCGGACAGCCCGTTGGCCCACCACTTTAAAGCCTGCGATTTCATAAAGTTCTTTGGCAAAGCTGGGGTCCACATCAATTGATGTGCGGCCTGAAAGAATGATCTGCGGCAATTCAGAAACGCCGGGCTGGCGCACGCCACCATTTTGCAAGGCCCACAGCACCAGCGCCAATTCGCGCGGGGCGGGTTTCAGGGAAAGCGGCACATAAATGTGATAGGCGCCAAACTTCACGCCCATTTTGCGCATGATGCCACGCACATCCTGATCGAGTGCTTTGACATCTTGCGACACTTCTTGCCGCGGCAAAACACCAAGTTTTTCGGCAATCTGATAGGCGACGCCGCGGGCGGTGCCTTCCAACTCTGTCGGTTCGCGCAATTGCAGGAGTGGTTCAAGCAGCGTGTTCACATGGTGCTTTAACCAAAGGGTCACCCGTTCTTGCACGGATTCAAGTTCGGCACCGCTCAGGCTCTCATCCGCCAGGATCACAGCGCGCGGGCGGAACATGTCGTCGCCCTGCGCCAGATCGGCGATCACTTCGCCGCGCCACCGAATAAGACCATCCGTCGCCAACACAAATTCATCATTTGGGGCGTCTGTCACTTTTTCGGCGCGTTTTTTGATTTCAGGGGCAATGGCCACACCAGCGGCGGTGCGTAAATTCTTTGCGTCGTCGCCTTCGCCGGGGCTCAGGTTAAATCGAAACCCTTCGATAGATCCGATTTTATGACCCTCTAGGGATACGTCGCCGCTTTGGGAAATTTCAGGTGTCGTCATATTCTTATCTCTTAAATGGCGCAGAAGGACGCTGGTGCGTCGATCAACAAATCTTTGGGTAAGTCGCTCATGGAGCGCGTCTGATAAATTGTTCTCGATTTCACTTGTTTTTTCACGCCAATAGGTCGGATCTTTTAGCCAGTCTTTACGATTTGCCACGAAAGTCCAAGTGCGAATTTGTTTAATCCGATTGGACAATGTGTCAATGTCACCGACACTATTGTCGCAAAAGCTGACCTGTTCGTCCATCCAGTCTTCAAAAATATAGCCGTTGGAGCCAAGATTTTGAAAGATTGTGGCAATTATCTCACCATGTTGCGCAGGGGAGATGCTGCGATAATCAGGAATCTGGGCGCATTCCCACGCTAAACTGGTCTGTTCTCGCCCTTTAATGTCACCAATATTGGGGTGGCGCTGCAAAAATTCGAGCGCCAGTTGATCCTTTGCCGTGGGGATATTGGTGAGCAATTTATGCTGTGCAGGCACCTCTAAAGATTGGCGCAGCGCATCAAGCGAGCGCAAATCATAGTCGCGGGAGCGCCATTGCAGCACTTTCACCGGGGCAAATTGGTGGGTTTCCAGCTGTTCGATGACTTCGTCGGAAAAGGGCTCCAACCCGGCGGTGATGCCAAAGGTGCCATCGCGTTTGTAGCGCCCGGCGCGGCCGGCAATCTGCGCCATTTCTGCGGGCGTCAGGTGGCGCAATTGTTTGCCGTCAAATTTCATGTCGGCGGCGAAGGCCACATGTTCAATGTCCAGATTCAGGCCCATGCCGATGGCATCGGTGGCGACCAAAAAGTCCACATCGCCATTTTCATAAAGGTCGACTTGGGCGTTGCGGGTGCGGGGGCTGAGGGCGCCCATCACCACCGCTGCGCCACCACGTTGGCGACGGAGCAATTCGGCAATGGCATAGACTTCATTGGCGGAAAAGGCGACAATTGCTGAGCGCCGGGGTTGGCGGGTGATCTTTTTTGAACCGACATAATCCAAATTGGAAAAGCGCGGGCGCATGATGATGTCGACATCGGGCAGCAGTGCCGAAATGATCGGCGCCATGGTGCCGGCCCCTAATAGCAAGGTCTCTTGCGTACCGCGACAATGTAAAATCCGGTCGGTAAAAACGTGGCCGCGATCCAGGTGGGTGGCGGTTTGGATTTCATCCACCACCACGCAATCCACCACCAGTTCGGTGGGCATGGCCTCCACCGTGGCAACCCAATAGCGGGCTTTGTCTGGCACAATGCGTTCTTCACCCGTCACCAACGCCACGGCGTCCGTGCCCGCGCGTTTGCACAGGGTTTGATAGATCTCGCGCGCCAACAGCCGCAGGGGCAGCCCGATCATGCCAGATCGATAGGCCAACAGCCGCTCAATGGCATAATGGGTTTTGCCCGTATTGGTTGGCCCCAAAATGGCTTTAAGGTTTGGGCCTTTGGCGGGGCGAATGAAATGGTGAGGTGCGTTCATAAGATCTTTTGGCAAAACAATATTTTAGCAGCCTTTAACGCGGCTTGGTGTTGGTTTCAAATTGAAACATATTTGGATTGGTTCGCCAGTTCAATTTACGATTGGTACAAAGTGAGAACAAATACGGTCCGAATCGCGGTTTATCCTGTATTCTGATTTCGTTCTATACCGTATATAGTAGGGCGAGGGTGGCTTGCCCACAATTTTTGAATTCTTAATCAAAAATTTACCATAAAATTCGCTTTTTCCGTTTAGATTGATGAAGGTTTAGTTAAAATTGTAACTTTGTTTACCTGCCTTGTTTTTGTGTGAACAGCATCAATTGCAAATTAATTGCGATTTTAACTTTTGTGGTGCTGAAAATAAGGCATTTGAGCGCAAAAATTTACAAAAAAGCGGTTGCCGTTCCATTTTGAGAATGAGGGCGCGCAGAATCGCGGGCTGGAGCAGCCCTTCTGCCTCAACACAATAAGGGTGGTTATTGAACGGAGAGGCGGGTGAGCACCATGGAGAGATCGCCAAAGGCGGTGCCGACCAAAACCCGGTAGGGAATGACGTAGCCCGTGTCTTTGAGCGGCGCAAACCACATTAGAAAACGCTGATTGTTTTTCATATAGGTGGTGCTGGCGCTGTCGCTAAAATGGCCCGATACCGGGTTGTATTTCAACTTGCACAGCACAACAGGGCCTTGATAGCCGGTGCGTTGCGAGGTTGCGGTTTGGTTTTCGGCAAAGCTCATATTGATGTCAAAGCGCTCAATGCCGGTGAAGATCCGCATTTGCCGATTGCAAATGGCGGGCGACAGGCTATCGGCTTTGATCAAGAATGCCGCAACCGGATCATTGATGTTTGTGAGTTGGCTTTGCTTGACCGGCACGCGATTCACATTGTCGGTGAGCTCGGGGATCACTTGAAAGCTGTTCACTTTGGCGCCTTGTGCCCGAAACTGCACTTTGAACAGTTCATTATTGGCCTCTGTGGCCAGTTGAAACTGCTCGGCTTGCAGGTCGCCGCCGTTCAGGCTGCCTTTGGAATCGAGATTTGCGGTGCCCGCGGCCACAAGGCTCGCCAAGCCGGAAACCACACCATCAATATCCACAGCATAGTTTTGGCCATTATTGTCAAAATCAACAGCGACCTGGGCGATGTTGACGCCTCTAAGGGTCACCACATAATTGGCGGTGGCATCGAATGCATTGGCGGCCAGTGTGCTGGCACAAAAAAGGGCGACTGACGCCCCGGTGAGATTGCTGAATATACGCTTCGAAAAACGCTTGACGGTCAACACATTTATCGCCACGTTTCGCCCATGCTCCCTAGCCGCTATTATCGCCAATTGGCTGCTTCGAATCAGTTTTTCTTCACACTGAACGGTGATCCGGGTCGATTCAAGGCAAGAATAGGACAAATTGGCACGCAAGCGCTTGACTAACGGGGCAGAGTTCTCTAATTAGACGCGACTTTTCATTAATATGAGATCGACAAGGCACCGCCTGTTAGAGCGGATTTGTTGGTTTTGACCGAACAGGATGTGAGTAAAATGGCACGACGTTGTGAACTTTCTGGCAAAGGCGTGATGTCAGGCAATAATGTGAGCCACGCGCTCAACCGGACCCGTCGCAAATTTTTGCCTAATCTGTGCTCCGTGACTTTGATGTCAGAAGCGCTGGGCGAAAGCGTGAAACTTAAAGTTTCTGCTGCAGCATTGCGCACCGTTGAGCACCGTGGTGGTTTGGATGCCTATTTGCTGAAAGCAAAGGACACCGAATTGTCTACACGCGCTTTGAACGTGAAAAAAGAAGTGCGTAAGGCACTTGCTGAAGCGTCTTAAGCTGCGGCTTGAACGTTTGAAAATTTAAAGATTTTCGTTGGTGCCGCGCAAAGTTTTTGCGCGGTGCTTTTTATTGGATGTGGCGCTGGTCACCTGCCGGGTCAGCCACAAATAATAGAGGTGCATGAAATGGTGCTCACTCGTCTATTGTTGGCCATTGTGGCCATGGCCGTTGTGGTAACGGCGTCGAACTTTCTTGTTCAATTTCCGGTGCAAGCGCAATTGGGGCCTGCCAATTTGGCAGACATCCTCACTTGGGGCGCGTTCACCTATCCCTTCGCCTTTCTCGTTACAGATTTGACCAACCGCTTTTTCGGGCCGCAAAAGGCACGCATCGTGGTGTTGGTCGGCTTTGCATTGGCAGTTGTTCTCTCCATCTTTATGGCGACGCCGCGGATCGCGATCGCGTCCGGCACTGCTTTCCTCACCGCGCAATTGTTGGACGTGTCGATATTTGACCGTTTGCGCAAAGGTGTGTGGTGGAAAGCGCCGCTTGTGTCGTCCGGCATTGCATCCGTTGTTGATACATTGTTGTTCTTTTCATTGGCCATGGCCCCGGCTTTCGCCTTTATCGATGGGTGGTTTGGCATGGACGACAGTTCATTGGGCTTCCCCGTGCCGTTCCTCAGCTTTGGGGCAGAAACCCCGCTCTATCTCTCACTTGCTGTGGGTGACATGCTGGTGAAAGCCCTGATGGTTATCGCCTTGCTGCTGCCTTATCAGGCATTGCGTCGGGTGATTGCTGCACGCGTGGAAACAGTGTCTGCATAAATTGAAAGCGCCGCGCCTTTTTTAAGGCGCAGCGCAATCGTGAGCGAACCCCAAGCATGGTAATCCGTGCTTGGGGTTTTTTGTCTTCATCTGGGTTTAGGCGACCGGTGGATTTTGCCAACGGGTTGGCGCGAAGGGCTTCGTTAGGGCCCGTTCGACCAGTTCCAGATGATCTTGGCCGTAAAAGGGATCGCCCTCGACAATATAGGTGGGTGAACCAAAAATGTTCTGCGCGATCGCCCAGTCCGTGTTTTCCTGCAATTTTGCTTGGATGCGGGTCGAGCTGGCCTCTGCCACAAGGGCGTCGGCGTCGTGGCCCAGTTCCGTTGCGATCTTTTTCAACGTGTCGGTATCAGACAGATCTGCATCATCGCGCCAATGGGCTTCAAGCAGCCTATGCGCCAACTTGTCGGGGGCAGGGCCACTATCGCCGAGGGCGAGGATCAGGCCGGAGGCGAGGCTATAATCCGCATCGTGAAAGGTGGGGCGAAATGTGATGATCGGCACGTCACGATATTCTGCCCATCGTTCGATCTCACGTCCGAAGAAATAGCCAACATTGGCTTGGGTGCGATTACGGAACGGCTGGCTGCGCTGGGCTTGCACCACTGGCGACAGCAGAATGGGCCGATGAGTCAGCGTGACTTTATGCGCGGTGCAAATCGCGTTCAGCTTTGCCGATCCGATATAGGCGAAGGCAGAGTGGGCCGAATAGACATATTCGATGGTGGGCATAATTACTGTTCTTTCAACGCGGTGGAGATTAGCTAAGTTGGCCGGATTGGAGCTGGCGGGCAAGCCCTTCCAGCAGCAAGTTTAAGCCGAAATCGAATTGAGTGACGCCATCATATTCCCCATTGACCAAGGCCAAGGTGGCACCGTGCAAATAGGGGAAGTCCGATTTCTCGATCATTGGCAGATAGTGTGCGGCGGCGGCTTTATACTCGTCTGGTTCAACGGGGAAATTGAGCTCTTGCATGGTGTAGCCATAAATGTGGCTATCGATGGCATTGCGCGCCCAATCTGCGGTCGCGTATGTAAAGCCAACATTGATGAGGCATCCCAGCGTTGCATCCGTGTCGCGCATGGTTTGTTCGCCATTGGTGATGGTGGAGATCAGCAGCGGCGGTGCCCAGGGGTGCCTTAAAAAGGCTTGGCGCATGGAGTGCGCGCGCCGTCGCATCGTTTCTTGCCAGTCGCCCTTAATTTGAGGGCGTTCAAATTCACTCACAACATGGTCCAGCATCAAGCTGAGCAAATCGTCCTTGTTGGCCACATGGTTGTAAATCGACATGGCGGTCACGCCCAATTGGGTGGCGAGCTTGCGCATGGATAGCGCCTCAATGCCCTGACTGTCGGCCAGTTCGATGGCCGCTTCGGTAATTTTTTGTGCGTTCAGCGTGCGGCGTTTGTCAGCTTGGGATGTGCGGCTCATGGGCAATCAATTCCAGTTGGACGTAAAAAGAGGCTTGACTCATATACAGTGTATATTTATAGCTCAATGCCGTCAAATATACACTGTATACATAATGCAAGTTTAGCCAGCCTATTGGAGGCGCAATGTCTGTTACTGAAAAAATCTCAACCCTATGGATTGTGGTCATGTTCAACATGGTCTTTGCCGATGTTCTGTCGTTTATCAGCCCTGGCTTTTTGGCCGAGGCCGCGACGGGCGTGATCGATGGGATTGAAATCACGCCCATGTTCATCTTGTTGGCGGCGATATTTATTGAAATCGCCATCGCCATGATTTTTCTATCGCGGGTTTTGCCGCGCAAAAGCTGTCGCATCGCCAATTGGGTGGTGGTGGTGGTCACCATTCTTTTTGTGGTTGGCGGCGGGTCGCTTGCGCCGCATTACATCCTGTTTGCTTCAATCGAAGTATTGGCGATGCTCTATATCGCCTATCTTGCTTGGACTTGGCCGGCAGAAAGCGCGCAGGTATAGGCGTAAAAAAGCCCGCAGCAGATGCTGCGGGCTTTTGATTATTCAACTGGATATAACAGCTAGTGTGTCGACAAATAGGTCGCCAGGATATCGCGGGCGGCACCTAGGTCAGTTTTGTCGATCATTTCGGTCACGGTGTGCACATAGCGTGTGCCCACCACGATGCCGATGGCTTTCGCGCCAGCCGCGGCTTGTTGCGCTGCCGCGCCGTCTTGGCCGCCCCGGGCCAAAATGGTGCGCTGATACGGAATTTTGTTCTTTTCAGCCAGTTCTTCCATTTCGCGCACAAGGCCGATATCGGCAATGAAGCTGGAATCTTTGATGTGCAGGCCAACGCCTTCGCCTTGAACGGTCACACGCTGATGCTCAGGCACGCCGGGCGTGTCGCAGGCGAGGGTGACGTCAATGCCAAGGCCGATATCGGGTTTAATGGCATAGGCCGCTGTGCGGGCGCCGCGCAAGCCAACCTCTTCTTGGGTGGTGAAGGCCACATGGATTTCGCATTCATGTTTGCCACCATCTTCGACCAGCTTGCGGATCGATTCGATGCCGAGCCAGCAGGCCACGCGGTTATCCAGTGCCTTGGAGACAACTTTGTCTTCAAGATCGAGCAAGGGCTCGTCCATCACGATGTAATCGCCGATTTTGACCTTGTCTTTGGTCTTTTCGCCCATGCCGAGGTCCACGAAAAATTCTGACAGGCCGGGCACTTTTTTTGCGTCGCCAGGTTCTTGAATGTGGATTGGTTTTCCACCGGGGTTCATCACGCCTTTATAATCGCCATCATCGGTGCACACCAAAACCCGGCGTGAGAACAAATTGCGTGGGTCAAAGCCGCCAACGGGATCAATATAGATGTGACCCTTGTCGCTGATGTGTGAAACCAAAAAGCCAATCTCGTCCATATGGCAGAGCAGCATGACTTTTTTCGGGGTGCCTTTGCCCTTTTTGGTGGGGTTGCGCTTGCACAGCAGTGAACCCATCGGGTCCATAGTGACTTCGTCAAAAAGGCCTTCAATTTCGCTTTTGATCACCTCGCGAATACGGTCTTCGCGTCCGGGTACGCCGGGTGTTTCACACAGGCGCTTAAGCAGGTCGATATTCATATATTTATCCCTTGTTATGTCACGTTTCGTTAGACGCTCGAAACTTGGTAAATCAAGTTACTTTTATTTGCCGTAAACTCAAGCATAATGCCGCATAATTAATACAAAATATCGAATTGCAATAACATTGTGCGTTGCCAGCCATTAAAATTGTCGTCGGAAACAAGTGTGATTCGTGGATTATTGGTCGGACCAATACTTACCGCAAGTCCTTCCATATTGTCCACTGCGGTGCCGCCGGCAGCCAAGATGGTCTCCCCCCTTATCCGCGCGCCGGGCTTAATCCTGTCGCTGGTGATCAGTTCCAGCCGCATGGTGAAGCCGATCAGGGAGACGTCGCGCTTGAGAATCAGCAGGTCGCCATTGGGCAAAAAGGCGCAAGCTGTGGGTTTAAACCCGCCTTCGCGCGCAAAGCTGAGTTCGCCGCGGTCCTCATTGCCTTTCAGCCATGCAGCATGGTCACCGCCGCTGGCTTTCACGTTCTCCGTGAGCATTAAGGTGGAGCCGGCAATCGGGGAAGCGGGTGGGGCGATGCAAAGCGCCTCCAACGAACCATTGTGGCGGTTTCTGCGCAACCAATCGGGGATGGAGACTTCGCGTGCCGCCCCTTGCGGCCAACCGTCCACCAATTCGAAATCTGCGACGCGGGTCAGGTGCTCAAAGGCGACCCGGACGGCGCTCGGGACCCCGTCGCGAAAAATGGTCTCGATGCTTTCAGAATCGCGCGAAAAGCGGGTGGGTAAATTGGCGCCCTTTGAGTTTTTAATTGGCACGAGGGTGATGTTGTTGAGGTCGCCCAAATTGCCTGCTTGATCATAGGACATTTTGCCATTTAGAAAATGTCCACGATCACTCACCGCAGCAAATTTGCCATCGTCAGAGGTGAATGTGATGCCGGAGAAGCCGCCAAACTGTTCATGATCATTGCGCAGCACAAACCCGCCGCGCCAGATCAGCTTGTCGATCTTGTCGCCTTTATTGCGCCCTTGAAAGCGCTCGATGGGCTGCAGGTCAATTGTGAGAGGTTCCGCAGAGGCGGGCGCAGCGGCGCAAAGGCCGCTGGCAAAAAGTGCAAATGCTATTCGCCTAGCGGCGGCGTGCACGGGCTTTTGATGGCGGTTCTTCGTCAAACAAATCGGCCAGATTGTCCGTAAGCGCACCCGCCAGCTCTTCCGCGTCGAGCAGCGTGACCGCCCGGCGGTAATAGCGGGTAACATCGTGGCCGATACCGATGGCCACCAATTGAACAGGCGAACGTGTTTCAATATCTTCAATGACGAACCGTAGATGTTTTTCCAAATAGTTGCCGGGATTGACGGATTGTGTGCTGTCATCCACAGGCGCGCCATCGGAAATCACCATCAATATGCGGCGATTTTCGGGCCGGGATAAAATCCGTTTATGCGCCCATTGCAGCGCCTCGCCATCGATATTTTCTTTCAATAAGCCTTCGCGCATCATCAGGCCGAGATTGTCTTTGGCATGGCGCCAAGGCTCATCCGCGGCTTTATAGATGATGTGGCGCACATCGTTGATCCGACCAGGATTGGCCGGGCGACCAGCTTGCATCCACGCTTCGCGAGATTTGCCGCCTTTCCAGGCACGGGTGGTGAAGCCCAAAATCTCAACCTTCACGCCACAACGCTCCAGCGTGCGCGCAAGAATGTCGCCGCAAATGGCGGCAATAGTGATCGGGCGACCGCGCATGGAGCCGGAATTGTCGATCAACAGGGTCACGACGGTATCGCGGAAGTCTGTGTCTTTTTCGATCTTAAATGACAAAGGCTGCAGCGGATCGGTCACCACGCGGGTGATCCGTGACGTGTCCAACAGGCCTTCTTCAAGGTCAAATTCCCAAGAGCGATTTTGCTGCGCCATTAAGCGACGTTGCAATTTGTTGGCCAACCGCGCAACAGCACCCGTCAGGCTATCCAATTGCTTGTCGAGTAAGGCACGCAATTGCGCCAATTCTTCAGGTGGGCAAAGCTCGGCCGCGCCAATGATCTCGTCAAACTTGGTGGTGAAGATCTTATATTCCGGCATATTGCGGAAATGATCTGGAATGTCGTTTTGCGGCGGGGTGTTGGCCGCGTCTTCGCCTTGTTCAATCGGCGCTTCTTGCTCTTCGGTTTCCTCTAAGCTGGCTTCTTGACCGTCGGTCTCGCCTTCTTCTTCGGTGTCGCCGGGCGCTTGCTCGGCGTCCATATCCATTTCTTCTTGGTCCGCAGAGCCATCCTGCTTATCCGCATTTTCGTCTGGTGCGTTTTGCGGATCGGCATCTTCGCCGCTTTCGTCCTCGTCGCCATCCAAATCGGTGGGGTCAGCATCAATCATCATGTCGAGATTGCGCAGGGCGTTGCGGGTCAGTTTGGAAAACTCGACTTGGTCATCAAGAAAATCGCCGAGATTATCAAGGCCATCGCCAACTTTGTCTTCAATGGTATCGCGCCAGAACTCCACCAGTTTTTCACCGGAGGGGGGCACCTTCATGCCGGCGATTTTTTCGCGCAACACCAGGCTCATGGCTTCGGCCAAAGGCGCATCGGCAATGTCTTTGATGTTGGAATAGTTGGCGCGGAACATTTTGTCTTCCAGCATGGCCGACAAATTGTCTTTCATGCCGGGCAGGCGTTCCACCCCAAGCGCCTCCACGCGTACTTGCTCGAGCGCATCAAACACCGCGCGGGCTTCGGGGTCCTGCGGGGCATAACGATTGTGTTTTTTGGTGTCATGGGCCGCCAGGCGCATAGACATGGCGTCACCCTGGCCCCGGGCAATAGCAATGTCTTCAGCTTTGGGCACGCGCGGCAAGTTGGCCAGCCGGGCCTTGTCTTTGGTCAAAAGCGGTCGATCGGAGGTGAAGGCCACCTCCAATTCGCGTTCGCCAGACACGGTCCGCACCGTTGCGCCAATCGCGTTTTTCAGCGTGGCGGTCGGGTCGGCCCGGTTTTGCTTTTTCCCGGATAAAGACATGGTGCCTCTTTGGGTTGGCGGTTAGGCGCTCAGGGCGATGTTCGCAGCGGATTCTGGCAGATCTGTGCCAAATACACGCTGGTAGAACTCAGCCACAACAGGGCGTTCCAGCTCATCACACTTGTTGAGGAAGGTGAGGCGGAAGGCAAAGCCGATATCGCCGAATATCTGGGTGTTTTCCGCCCATGTGATCACGGTCCGTGGGCTCATCACGGTCGACAAATCGCCATTGATGAACGCCTGACGGGTCATGTCAGCAAGGCGCACCATGTTGGAAACGGTCTTTTCGCCTTCTTCATTCTGGAACTGCTTGGCTTTGGCCAACACAATGCCCACTTCTTTTTCGTGCGGCAAATAGTTCAGCGTGGTCACCAAAGACCAACGGTCCATTTGGCCCTGGTTGATCTGCTGCGTGCCGTGATAAAGCCCGGACGTATCGCCCAAACCGATGGTGTTGGTGGTGGCAAACAAGCGGAAGGCAGGGTGTGGTTCGATCACTTTGTTTTGGTCCAACAATGTAAGGCGACCTGACACTTCCAGCACGCGCTGAATCACGAACATCACGTCGGGACGGCCCGCATCATATTCATCAAACACGATGGCGACATTGTTTTTCAGCGCCCATGGCAAAATGCCATCGCGGAATTCGGTGATTTGCTTGCCGTCTTTCAACACAATGGCGTCTTTACCCACCAGATCGATCCGGCTCACATGGCTGTCGAGGTTTACCCGCACCAAAGGCCAGTTCAATCGCGCGGCAACCTGTTCGATGTGGGTGGATTTACCCGTACCGTGATAGCCTTGCACCATCACACGGCGGTTGTGCTCAAACCCGGCCAAAATGGCCAAAGTAGTGGCCTTGTCGAACAAATAATCAGGATCAAGGGGCGGCACATGTTCTGTGCGCTCTTTGTAACCTTTCACCACAAGGTCGGAATCAATGCCAAAAAGGTCACGGGCATTATATTCGGTATCGGGTAATGGAGCGGTTTGTTCAGTCATAGCGGATGCCTTCGTCAGGTCTGGCCGAAGCACGGCATAGTGCCGAAAATGGCGGGTAAGGTTTTAGTTGAGATTTCTATAACAGCAAATTGTGGCGTACCCAAGGGTTAAACGAACCCTTTGGCCTTCAAATGGTTATAAGCGGTGATGATATTGCGCAAGCGCTCTTCAGAGCTTTTGTCGCCCCCATTAATGTCGGGGTGGTGCTTTTTCACCAAATCCTTATAGGCCAATTTGATGGCGTCGGCGCTGTCGGTGGGGCTCACGCCCAGCATTTCAAGCGCCTTGCGGTCGGCCTCCAAAATTTTGCGATCTGCTGAGCGGTTGGGGCCGCTCGATTTGCCCTGCATGCGGGCATAGCGCGCAAAAACATTGGATGGATCGTGACGCTTTTTCTTTTTGGTGCGGCCGTTAGAGTCGGCGCCAACGCTGCCGCCTTTGCCTGCGCGCGTGTCCCAAGTGGGGCGGCCATAGGAACGGTCGGAGACGATATCTTTGATTTCGTCGTCGCCCAGATCAGAGAAAAAGTCGTAATTCTTGTTATATTCACGCACATGGGCCAAGCAGAATTGGTGATGTCCGGGCGTGTTTGGGCCTTTGGGGGCCTTGTGGATTCCCGGTTCCTCACAACCTTTCCATGCGCAGCGTGGTGATCCATCTTCAGGCTTGCCGGATGAAGAGGCTCTTTTTTTAACGCGAATTTTATCGAACAGCTTGGATTGCAATTTCTCGGCTCAATTGATTTATGAAAGGGGACCCCTTTTAGCCTAAAAATGGAAAAGAGAAAAACCCCTATGTTGGTAAAAGACGCGATTATTTCAAAATTAAATGCGACATTCTCGCCAGAACACCTCGAAGTGATCGATGAATCCGAACTTCACCGCGGTCATGGCGGCTGGCGCGAAGGCGGCGAAACTCATTTTCGCGTCGTGATTTCGGCCCAAAGCCTTGCGGACAAAAGCCGGGTTGAACAGCATCGCGCCATCAATGGCTGTTTGGCCGAAGAGCTTGAAGACCGCGTCCATGCCCTCGTGATCAAGGTGAAATGACCAATCGGTGCATTACGGCACGATTTTGATTTCCGTGATCCGGTTGCGTTCCTTTTTTAGCACCTTGAAGCGGAAGCCATGGAAGGTGAAGACCTGATTCACTTCCGGGATCATTTTGGCTTCTTCCACGATCAGTCCGGCGATGGTGTTGGCGTCTTCGTCGGGCAAATGCCAATCGAGCGTCCGGTTCAAATCACGGATCGGCACGGAGCCGTCCACAATATAGCTGCCGTCGGGTTGCTTTTGCGCCCCTTCCATAATCTCGTCATGCTCGTCGGCAATTTCGCCCACGATTTCTTCCAAAATATCTTCAAGGGTCAGCAGCCCTTCCACTTCGCCATATTCATCCACGATCATTGCGATGTGGGCTTTTTCCCGCAAAAAGGCGTTCAGCTGCGCTTGTACGGGGGTGGTGTCGGGCACAAACCAGGGCTTTGAGACAATTTTCGAGAAATCGAGCTTTTCCACGTTACCGCCGGCGCGGAACAGGGCGCGCAGCAAGTCTTTGGCGTGGACGATGCCGACAATGTTGTCTTGATCATTGCGCCACAATGGAATGCGGGTATAGGGGCTTTCCAAAATATCCTGCACCAATTGCTCTTTGGGCAAATCAGCGTCAAAGGCCAACATTTTGGTGCGGTGCACCATCACGTCGTTCACTTCCAATTCGCTCAAATCCAAAATGCCGCCCAGCATGTCGCGGTCGTTTTTGATCACTTCACCTTCGCGGTGCAGCAGATCCACGGTGCCGCGCAGCTCATCATGCCCGGTCAGGCCATATTCATCATCTTCGGCACGCGCACCTAAAAGGCGGAGCATCAAATTGACCAGCTTTTGGATAGCATAGGTGATGGGGGCAAACACCACCACAACGGGCCGCACAAAGGGGCCCACATTGAGGGAGAATTCGTCGGGTTTTGAGATGGCCCAGGTTTTGGGCAGCACCTCAGAAAAAATCACCACCAATAGCGTCATCACCAGGGTGGCGTAGATGACGCCGGAATCGCCGAACAGCGAGATCAACACGCTGGTTGCCAAGGACGAGGCCAAGATATTGACCAGATTGTTGCCCAGCAGCAGGGCGCCGATCAGGCGTTCCTTATCGACGATCAGTTTTTCTACGACGGATGCTTTGCTTTTTCCGGCTTTCACCCAATGGTGGATGCGGGCGCGGCTGGCAGCGGTCAGCGCCGTTTCAGAGCCAGAAAAAAAGCCGGAAAGCGCCAGCAGAAAGATGATGGCGCCAACGGAAACCCAGAAGGTCAGAGTTAATTCGGTCATTTTTGCCGTTCTTCGTTCAAGAATTCAAACACTTGGTCAGGATTGACATTTTTCTCAATGAAAGCCTTGCCTATGCCTTTTGTCAAAATAAAGGTCAGCGCGCCGCGCGAGACCTTTTTGTCTTGGGTAATCAGGTCGAGCAAATCCGCCGTGGGCGGCAGATCGCCGGGAATGTCACTCAAATTGGTGGGCAAGCCCGCTTTTTTCAAGTGCGCCACCACGCGCGCATCATCTTGGGCGTTGGACAGGCCGAGCTTGGTGGAGAAACGATGGGCCAAGGCCATGCCGATGGCCACCCCTTCGCCATGGATCAAGCGATCTGAGTATCCGGTGGCCGATTCAAGCGCGTGGCCAAAAGTGTGCCCCAGATTAAGTAGGGCGCGTTGGCCCATTTCGCGCTCGTCAGCCACCACCACGCGGGCTTTGGCGCGACAGGCGCGGGCAATCGCCTCGGCGCGGGCCGGGCCGCCTGCAAAGATTTCGGGTTGGTTTTCTTCAAGCCAGAAGAAAAACTCCTCATCATCGATCAAGCCATATTTGACCACCTCGGCATAACCAGCGCGGAAATGACGTTCCGACAAAGTTTCGAGTACACCCAAATCAGCGGCGACAAAGCGCGGTTGGTGAAATGCGCCGATCAGGTTTTTGCCGTGGGGCGAGTTCACCCCGGTTTTGCCCCCAACGGAACTATCGACTTGCGCCAAAAGGGAGGTGGGGATTTGCACAAAGTCCATGCCGCGCCGCATGATGGCAGCAGCAAAGCCCGCCAGATCGCCGATCACCCCTCCACCGAAGGCCAGCACAATATCGTTGCGCTCCAGCTTCTCTTTCAAAAGGGCAAACACCACGCTATCGAGACGGGCCATGCTTTTGGCATTTTCACCGGGGGGGATGGAGATGAGGGCATAGTTCAAGCCGTGGGCCTCGAGGCTTTTTTGCAGTCGCGCCCATTGGTTCTTTTCCACATTCAAATCGGTCACCACGCCGAAACGCGCGCCGGGAAACTTTTCTTTCAAAATGCCGCCCAAGCGGTCCAATACATCGGGTGCGATCTCGATGTCGTAGGCGCGGTCGCCTAAATCAATAGGCACAATGATCGGTTTTAGGGCGTTTTCGGTCGACATAATTTCTTCTTACAGGTTAAGCGGTCAGATAAGAGGCGAGGGCATCGATGGCTTTTGCCGCCACAGCCTCGTGGGTGCCGTCAAATGAAGTGACCTTCACGTCGGCCAGAGCATATGTTGGATTGCGCGCATCATAAAGGGCTTTCAGCGTGCCAAAGGGATCTGCCGTGCGCAAAAGCGGGCGGGTGTTGCGGCGCGAGACGCGCTCAAACAGCAAATTGATGTCTGCATCCAACCACAGTGATATCGCGTGCCGTTTGATATTGTCGCGGGTTTCTTCATTCATGAAGGCGCCGCCACCAGTGGCAATCACGGTATTTTTGTTTTCGGTCAACAGCCGCGAAATCACCCGCACTTCCCCGGCGCGAAACTCGTCTTCGCCATGGGTTTCAAAAATATCGGGGATGGGCATGCCTGCCGCTTTTTCGATTTCGTTGTCGCTATCAATGAAGGGGCGGTTCAAATAGTTGGCGATGCGGCGGCCCACAGTGGATTTGCCGGCGCCCATCAATCCAATCAGCACGATTGGCTTGGTGCCCAGCTGTTGGTTGACCAGTTTGCTCTTTTCACTCACATCCGTGCTGGTCAGCCCGTCGCCCACTCTACTCTCCTTTGAATTCTACGCTGTTGAAGCCATTTGTTGGGTTTAATGTCAAGCCTTGTTGTCGGCGTGGTGGGCCTGTGCTTATTCACCACCTGCGCGGTAATTTCTTGAAATGATGGGCTAAATAAGCGAAAAAGGGGCCAATGGAGGGTGTCGATATGCCGACCTTGATCAGGTTTGTTGTGTTTTTAGCATTTTTGGCGGCGTTGGTTTTTGGGTCCATGGTGGCCCTCACCGTGTTTGTGGAGCCGACACCACGGGAAATGACCGAGCGCATTCCGGCGCGTGATTTATTTGGCAACAACACATAATGTCTGACCCTCATGAGCGTCATTTAGATTTATTTCTGGATATGATGAGCGCAGAGCGCGGTGCCGCACAAAACACGCTCGACGCTTATCAACGCGATTTGCAACAATATGTTGCCCATCTCAGCGAAAAGCGCACCTCTTTGCTGACCGTAGACCGCAATGGGGTGCAGGCCTATTTGATGCAGTTGGAGCGCCAAGGATTTGCCGCGACCACCCAAGCGCGACATCTGAGCGCCATCAAGCAATTCCATCGGTTTCTGGTGGCGGAAAATTTGCGCAAAGACGACCCCACCGCGATTGTGCCAGCGCCAAAGGCGGGGCAGCGATTGCCCAAAACGTTGAGTATTGATGAGGTTGATCGATTGTTTGATGCGGCGGAGGCGGCGATGGCACAGCCGGATTTGTCGCCCAAAGCGCAGCTGAAGGCAGAGCGTAATTATGTGTTGCTGGAACTGCTTTATGGCACGGGCATGCGGGTCTCGGAACTGGTTGCCTTGTTGCGGTCGGCGATTGTTAAGGAAGCGGCGATGCTGGTGGTGCGCGGCAAGGGTGACAAAGAACGTATGGTGCCGCTCAATGATCGGGCAAAGGATGCGCTTTTAAACTATTTGAAAAAACTCCCCCCGGGGCGGTTCGCCTTTCCCGCCAACACCAAAGAGGGTCATTTGGCGCGGCAGGTTTTTGCCCGAGAGTTGAAGCAAATTGCCATTGACGCGGGGATCGACCCAACAAAAATTTCACCGCATATATTGCGCCATGCTTTTGCCTCACATTTGTTGGAAAGAGGCGCGGACCTTCGGGTCGTGCAAGTCTTGCTGGGGCATGCTGATATTTCGACCACACAGATATATACCCATATATTGGATGAGCGCTTGACGCAGTTGGTGGAAAAGCATCATCCTTTGGCGCAATAGAGTTAACCGCGCACCCTTATGAAGCTTGACATTTAAGGGGCAAATCGCCACTTTCCGCGCCAAATGGCGTGAACGGCGCAAATAGGACATAAGTAAAGCTGGTAATTATGCAATCTTATCTTGAGTTTGAAAAACCTGTCGCTGATCTACAAGCGAAAGTACAAGAGCTGAAATCCCTTGCTCAAAGCGGTGAGGCGGTTGAAATTGAAGATGAGGTGAAGCGGCTGCAGCAGCGTGCGGATGAGGCGCTGGCGGATATTTACGCCAAGCTGACCCCGTGGCAAAAAACACAAATTGCGCGCCATCCTTCGCGGCCCCATTTTGTTGATTATGTCAAGGAATTGATCACCGATTTCACCCCGATGGCAGGTGACCGCAAATTTTCGGAAGATGCGGCGATCCAGGCTGGTTTTGGTCGGTTTGATGGCCAATCCATTGCGGTGGTTGGCATTGAAAAAGGTTCAGATACAGAATCGCGCCTGAAGCACAATTTCGGTTCGGCCCGCCCGGAAGGCTATCGTAAAGCCGTGCGGATCATGGAATTGGCAGATCGGTTTGATATTCCGGTTTTGTATTTGGTGGATACAGCCGGGGCCTATCCCGGTGTTGGCGCGGAAGAGCGCGGCCAAGCCGAAGCGATTGCCCGCTCAACTGAAAAATGCCTCGAACTGGGCGTGCCCAATTTGGCCGTGGTGACGGGTGAAGGCGGCTCCGGCGGGGCCATCGCCATCGCCGCCGCTTCAAAAGTGGCCATGCTTGAGCATTCTATCTACACCGTGGCGTCGCCAGAGGCTTCGGCTTCAATTTTGTGGCGTGATGCGGGCAAGGCGCAGGAAGCTGCAAACTCCATGAAAATCACAGCGCAAGATTTGCTGAAATTTGGTGTGGTGGATCAGATTATTGCAGAGCCGGCTGGCGGGGCCCACCGGCATTCAGCGCAAGTCATCGAGGCGACCGGCAATCTGGTGCGCGACTTTTTGAAAAGCTATGATGGAAAAGACCGCAAAGAAATCCGCGAAGAGCGGCGCGAAAAGTTCCTGAATATTGGTACTAAAATCACTTGATTGTGATTGCGCTTTGCGGCGCAATTGCTTCACGTTAACGTCCTATTATGTGTAAAGATTTACACATAATTAGGGGCAAGGTTGAGCCAACAGCGCGTCGGGGACTATTTGTGGCCAAAGCAACACGCATCACTAAACTCGTATTTTTGTTCACTTCGCTACTGTTTGTGGCAGCGTGTACCACTGGGTTTGAAGACCGTGGTAACATTCCCCTATCGTCTTTCACCACAGCCCAGTTGGAGGGCATGGGCTCTTCACCCGGGGCGCCGATGATTATTCGCATCTTTAAGCAAGATAGCGAGCTTGAAGTGTGGAAACAGGTGAAGGCGACTGGCAAATATGAGCTGTTCCGCACCTATGATATTTGCGCCTGGTCTGGTGATTTGGGCCCTAAATTTAAAGAGGGCGACCGGCAATCGCCTGAAGGGTTTTACGAAGTGACGCCGGGGCACATGAACCCGCGCTCCAACTATTTCTTGTCATTCAATCTTGGCTTCCCCAACAAGTTTGACCGCAGTCATGGCCGCACGGGTTCGAACATCATGGTGCATGGCGACTGCACTTCGCGCGGCTGCTATGCCATGACGGATGAACAGGTCGGTGAGATTTATGCTTTGGTGCGCGAGAGCCATAGCGGTGGCAATCGGTCGGTGCAGGTGCAGGTTTATCCATTCCGCATGACGGGGAAAAACCTGGCGCTCAACGCCAGCAGCCCGCATATGGCGTTTTGGAAAAACATCAAAGAGGGCTACGACATTTTTGAGGTCAGCAAGACCAAGCCCCAGTGGGATGTATGTTCAGGCGATTACAGCTTTAACCGCTCCGGGGCCTGTGGCGCGTCAACTTTGGATCCGGCGATCAAGGCAGCCGTGATGGCCAAGCAAGCCAAAGACGATGTCGCGTTTAAAGAGGCGCAGGCGGATATCGAACAAACCAAGTTGGATGAGGCTGAGGCTGAACAGCGGCGGCTCGAAGCAAAACAAGCCGCTGCGGAACGGCAAGCTGCGATTGAGCAGCAAACCTCAAAAGTGACGGGCTGGTTTGGCAGTTTGTTCGGCGGCGGCAGTGATGGCGCGCAAAGCGGCCAAACGGATCCGAACGCGCCAACACCGCCAGCACGCGACTGATCAGTTTAGTTTCTTGATCCAATAGCCAACGGTCTTGCCGTTGGGCAAAGATGCTTCGGCAATTTTGTCGAAGCCCATCTTTTGGTGAAAAGCTTCTGAACCGAGATTGGGCGGTTCACGGTTGATTTCACAGCCCACTATTTCTTGTCCATCAGCTTTGGCCGCATCAAACAGGGCTTCATAAAGGCTTTTGGCCAATCCTTGGCCGCGGGCGCGTGCGTCGGTCACGATCCGGTCGATATAGACAAAATTCTCATAATGGTCTTTGAACCAGCCGAAATTGATCCCGTCATGAGCCGACTGCTCATTCATGGCGATCAAGAACGCATCTGCTTCATCCACAACCTCCACGAAATAAGCCACATCCAGCAGCTTTTTCAGGTCTTCGGGCTCTAACCATGATGTTTCCACCTCATGGGCATTATTGAGGTTGCGCACCGCTTCCAACAATTGCGCATCGAATTCAGTTTCGCTCATCATTTCTCCTAAAGCGGCCAAAAGACCAACAAGGCGGGCACGGATATAGCCACAATCAAGATTTCCAATGGTAGACCCATGCGCCAGTAATCTGCAAAGGAATAACCACCCGGGCCCAGCACCAGCATATTGTTTTTATGGCCGATGGGGGTCAAAAACGCGCAAGAGGCGGCAATGGCCACGGCCATCAAAAAGGTGTCCGGGTTAACCCCCATTTGGCTGGCAAGGCCGACGGCAATGGGGGCCGCAACGATGGCGGTGGCGGTGTTGTTGAGCACGTCCGACAGGGTCATGGTCACGATCATGAGCAGGGTGAGGGCCACCCAGGCAGGCAACCCTGCGGTGGCCGCTGCCAAGCCATCAACAATCAATTGGGTGCCGCCGGAGCTTTCTAACGCGCTGCCTAAGGGGATCATCGAGCCCAGCAGCACCACAACGGGCCATTCGATTGTGTCGTATAATTCGCGGATGGGCACAATGTCAGTATAAACGAACACCACGGCCACCAGGGCGAGGGCGACAGGCAGATAGAGCCAGCCAATGCTGGCGGCAATCAGGGCGGCGGCAAATAGGCCAATGGCCAATCCGGCGCGCTCATATTGGGTCACTTGCAGGCCACGATCTGCCAAAGGCAAACAGCCCATGCGCGGGATCACATCGTCAATGGCCTCAGGCGCGCCGAGCAGCAGCAAAATATCACCAGGCTGCAGTTTGGTTTTGCGCACTTGTTCACGCTGGGTCTGGCCTTGGCGCGAAAGCCCCAAAAGCGACACGCCATAGCGCGACAGCAACCGAATATTCATCGCAGTGCGGCCAATCAAACGGCTGTCATTGCCGACCACAGCTTCGGCCAGCATCAGATCGCCGGACAGGGCGTTTTTAGACGAGGAGGCTTGGCCCTGATATTGCAGGCTCAATGCGCCGACCAGCGCGTTGATGGCAGCGGGTGCGGCTTCAATGATCAAGGAATCCCCTTCACGGATTTCTTCATTGCGAGCCCGTCCGGCCAATCGTTTGCCGCGACGGGAAAGCCCAAGAATGATGCAATCGTTTTCTTCCGCAATGGAATCCAAATCTTTGACCTGTTGGCCGATGGCGGATGAACCTTCGGCCACCACCAAATCGGCGACATAGCCTTCCAGCTCCATCAAATCTTGCGGCGAGTTTTTGGCTTTCTTTTGTTCCGGGATCAAGCGCCAGCCAATGGTGGACACAAAAATGATGCCGATGGTGGCAACAATGATGCCGACGGGCGCAAAGTCGAACATGCCGAAGGGTTCACCTAACGCCGACTCTCGGAAAGAACCAATGATGATGTTGGGCGGCGTGCCGATCAGGGTCATCAGCCCGCCCAAAATGGTGGCGAAGGAAAGCGGCATCAGGGTTTGACCCGGCGTGCGACCCGCCTTTTGCGCGGCTTGAATGTCTACAGGCATCAGCAGCGCCAGCGCGGCCACATTGTTCATAAAGGCGGAAAGTATGCCGCCAATGCCACCCATAATGGTGATGTGCATGCCAATGGAGCGGGAGTGATCGATCACCGAGCGGGTGATCAGGTCCACAGCGCCTGAATTGGTGAGGCCGCGTGAAACCACCAGCACCAGCGCCACGATGATGGTGGCCGGGTGGCCAAAGCCCTCAAAGGCAATTTCGGTTGGAACGACCCCGGCGATCAGACCGGCAATGAGGGCGGTGAACGCCACCAGATCGTAGCGCCATTTGCCCCACAGCAGTCCCACAAAAACCAGAAAGAACAAGCTAAACAGAATAATTTGATCGAGCGTCATAAAAGGGGGCTCCCAACCTGCCACTTTCCTTTGTCAATTTTGGCGCATGATGGCAAACTGTGGCGCGTGTGGCCAGTCTTTTGACGGGAAAGTTTGCCCCAAATTGGGGGCAGAAATGAAATAAAGAGATGGTTGAAAGTTTAAAGAAAGAAATTGCAGCTTGCACCCTTTGTTTGCCGCATTTGGCGCATGGGGTTCGGCCTGTAGTGCAATTGAGTCAAAAGGCAAAAATTGCCATTGCCGGACAAGCGCCGGGGCGCGTGGTGTATGAGACGGGATTGCCGTTTAACGATAAAAGCGGGGATCGATTGCGCGAGTGGCTGGGGGTGACCCGCGACCAGTTTTACGATCCTGACCTGTTTGCGATTGTGCCCATGGGTTTTTGCTATCCGGGCACGGGCAAATCCGGTGATTTGCCACCGCGGCCTGAATGTCGCGCCACCTGGCACGACCGGATTTTTGAAGAAATGGATCAGCTTGAATTGATTGTGGTGATTGGCGCTTACGCCGTCGACTATCATTTGGGCAAGCGGGCCTATAAGACCCTCACAGAGACCGTGAAAAACTGGCAGGACTTTCAACCCCGCCATATGGTGCTGCCGCATCCCAGCCCGCGAAACAATATATGGTTGCGGCGCAACCCATGGTATGAACAAAGCATTGTTCCTGCACTTCAAAGGCGTGTCGATTGTCTGCTCTCTTAAAGCCGCCGCATTTTCGGTCAGTATTGTTTCATTACGCCGCCGTTGGGTTGCAGCTTCCGCCGCAGCTTTTATCACCCTTTTTGTTTAAGACAGGCACGGCGCCCTATTTCGACAATGAGTCGTCAAGTGCTTGGTTTTTGGCGCAACTTGCTGCGGCAAAAAGCTATTTGGAATATGGCAGCGGCGGCACCACTTTTGCAGCGGCGCAGTTGAAGAAACCGTTTTTCAGCAAAGAGAGCGACCTGAGATTTTGTCGTAGCGTTGCACATTCCATCGCCGCTGCGGGATTGTCGGCGCCAGAGCAAAATCTGGTGCATGCCGATATTGGGCCGACGGAAAATTGGGGCTATCCAGGCGGATTTAGGCGACCCAATTCAACGCGATTGGCAAAGTTTGATGCCTATTCGGATTTTCCAGAAATGGAGGTCGCGCCAGATCTGGTATTGATCGACGGGCGGTTTCGCGTCGCCTGTTTTCTCAAAGCAATCAAAGCGCTGGATGGCGCGCGCGACTATACCATTATTGTCGATGATTATGTGGATCGGCCACACTATCATTGCATTGAGCAGTTTGTGCCAAAAGCGCATATGGTGGGGCGAATGGCAGTGTTTAAGCCCGCACCGATCACTGATCTGGAAGCGCTTGAGCGTCAACTTGATGCCTATCGGTACGACCCAAGATAGACGTGCTTGGCATTCGCAGATATTTGCAATGTGGCGCTTCTTGCCTATCATTGCACATCGCTTTTGAGGAAAACGCCAATGCCCACGCCAACCCCCTGTCTTTGGTTTGACAACAATGCGGAAGAGGCCGCGCGCTTTTATTGCTCCATCTTTGAGCGTGCAGAAATGCTGCATCCCGCAGAACCAACACCCAAAGGGGCGCATCTGCCCTTCATGTCAGATCCGCAAGTGGCAAAAGCGGCCACAGAGGCCAAGTTCAAAATGCGCAAAATCATTGTGGCGGATTTGGAAGCGGTGGCAGATGCGGCGCGCTAGCTAGTTCGGCTTTTCCAGCACCAGAAAAATAAAGCGCGGTTGGGTGGTGAGCTTTTTGTAAGCGTTAGGAAATTGCGCCTCGGTTTCTGGCAGCGGCATGGGTTCCTTGATCCTATCGATCTGCAACCCAGCGACTTTGATCTCCTCGACCATTTGGGTGAGGGGGCGCCGCCAATAGCGCACATAAAGGGTGCCATCCGGCTTGTCCCAGCTATCTTCAATCAGCGTATGGGCGAAATAGTTTTCGCCCCCGGCCAATTCATGATCCATAAAAGGATGGTGGGTGGAGATCACCACTTCGCCACCGGGCTTGAGCAATCGATAAAACTCACTGAGCGGTGTTTGCCAATGTTCCACATAGTGCAGGGCCAGCGCACATAGAATGCGGTCAAATTGCGTGTCTTGATAAGGCAGGGGTTCTGCCAGGTTCGCTTTTTTAAGGCTGACCCGATCGCCAAGCGCCTCTTTGGCAAAAGCGAGCATATTTTCGCTCATGTCAAAGCCATGCACGTTTGCGCCTTTGGCCAACAGGTCGGCACAATGCTTGCCACCACCACAGCCCGCGTCCAGCACCGTTAAGCCCTTCACATCGCCCATCAGCTCTATAGAGTTGGGGCGTTCGTAAAGATCGTTCCACGGGCTTGTCTTTTCGGCGTCGTAAATCTTTGCGAGCTTGTCGAAATCTGTGGCGGTCATTTGGTTCCCCTAGAGACAAAAAAGGCGCTTTGGATAAAGCGCCTTTTGAAATTATTCTGCCTTGCTTGGCGACTAGTAAGCGCCGTGGCAATGCTTGTATTTTTTGCCTGAACCACAAGGGCATGGATCGTTGCGGCGCACTTTGCCCCAATTCTCCATGTTGAGATCGCTATCTTCACCCACTTCGTTTCTGCCGGTTTGCGGGTTGATATGGCTTTCTTGCATTTGTGGCATTTCGGGCTCTGGTGGCCGCATTTCGATTTGCACATGGCTGATCTGGGTGATCACCAATTCGCGCAAGCGGTCCAACAGGCCTTGGAACAATTCATAGGCTTCTTGCTTATATTCGTTCAGCGGATCGCGCTGGGCAATCGCGCGCCAACCCACCACTTTGGACAAATGGTCGAGGGTCACAAGGTGTTCGCGCCACAGGCCGTCCAATGATTGCAGCAAGAACTGCTTTTCAATCTGGCGCATAACGTCTGGTGTGTATTGCGCTGCTTTTGCGGCGGCGGCTTCATCGGCAACTTTGGTGAGGCGCTCGGTGACTTCGGCAACGTCGATGCCTTCTTCTTCCGCCCATTTGTCCGTATGAACCTCAATATTGAGGTATGTTTTGGCCGCTTCGTTCAGGCCTTCAGTGTTCCATTGCTCAGGATAGGCCCGTTCAGGCACAAAGCGCTGGATAATGTCTTCCACCACATCGTGACGCATTTCGGTGATGGTTTCGCTGACATTGTCATCATCCATCAATTCAAGGCGCTGTTCAAAGATCACCTTACGCTGATCATTCATCACATCATCATATTTGAGGATGTTTTTCCGAATGTCGAAGTTGCGCGCTTCCACTTTGGATTGTGAGCGTTCAAGCGCACTGGAGACCCATGGGTGAGAAATGGCTTCGCCATCTTCAAGGCCCAATTTGGTCAGCATGGATTCCATGCGCTCGGGCGCAAAGATCCGCATCAAATCATCTTGCAATGACAAGTAGAATTTCGAACGGCCCGGATCGCCCTGACGGCCAGAACGGCCACGCAACTGGTTGTCGATCCGGCGTGATTCATGGCGCTCGGTGCCCACCACATAAAGCCCGCCAGCGGCGAGGGACTTTTGCTTGTTTTCTTCAATCTCGGCTTTGATCGCTTCGATCTTTTTCTCGCGCTCTTCGCCTTCAAGGCCATCACATTCAAGATCAACGCGCATTTCCAAATTGCCGCCGAGCTGAATGTCGGTACCACGGCCTGCCATGTTGGTGGCGATGGTCACGGCGCCGGGCATGCCGGCATTGGCGATGATGTGCGCTTCTTGCTCATGCTGGCGCGCGTTCAAAACTTTAACGTCTTTCACGCCTTCTTTTTCCAGCATCTTGGCCAATTGCTCAGATTTTTCAATCGAGGTGGTGCCCACCAAAACAGGCTGGCCCTTGGGCTGGCACGCTGCCACTTCTTTGGCGATGGCTTCGTATTTTTCTTCTTGGGTGCGGTAGACTTCGTCTTCCTCATCAATCCGTGCAGTTGGCCGGTTGGTGGGTACAGTCACCACATTGAGCTTATAAATGTCGGCAAATTCTTCGGCCTCGGTGGAGGCGGTGCCGGTCATGCCAGCCAGCTTGTCGTAAAGCCGGAAATAGTTTTGGAATGTGATGGAGGCCAGCGTTTGGTTTTCAGGCTGAATTTCAGCGCCTTCTTTGGCTTCCAATGCTTGGTGCAAACCTTCGGAGAACCGACGGCCCGGCATCATGCGGCCGGTAAACTCGTCCACGATCACCACTTCATTGTTGCGCACAATATAGTCTTTGTCGCGGGTGAAGAGTTTGTGGGCGCGCAACGCAGCATTCAAATGGTGCACCACTGAGACGTTCTCAACGTCATAAAGGCCTTCGCCTTTGATCAGCTCCTCCTTACGCAGCACCTCTTCCAGTTTTTCAATGCCTTGGTCGGTGAAGGTGGCGGAGCGTTGCTTTTCGTCAAGCTCATAATCGCCTTCTTCCACCAAGGGGATCAGGGCGTTGATTTTGACATAGAGGTCGGAGCGGTCTTCGGACGGGCCCGAAATGATCAAGGGCGTCCGCGCCTCATCGATCAAGATGCTGTCCACCTCATCGACGATCGCAAAATTATGGCCGCGTTGCACCATTTGCTCGCGCGAGTATTTCATATTGTCGCGCAAATAGTCGAAGCCGAATTCGTTGTTGGTGCCGTAGGTTACGTCCGCTTGATAGGCCGCGCGACGTTGATCTTCTGAAATGCCATGGATGATGACGCCGGTGGTCAGGCCCAAAAAGCTGTAGACCTGGTTCATCCATTCGGCATCACGCTTGGCCAGATAATCGTTCACGGTTACAACGTGCACGCCTTTTTCGGCGATGGCATTGAGATATACCGCCAATGTTGCCACCAGGGTTTTACCCTCACCAGTGCGCATTTCAGCGATTGCATTGTCGTTGAGCACCATGCCGCCAATCAGCTGCACATCATAGTGGCGCTGACCGAGGGCGCGCTTGGCCCCTTCGCGTACAACCGCGAAGGCCGGGACCAAAAGATCCTTTAGCGTCTTGCCGTCTTTATATTCTTGCTTGAATTGTTCCGTTTTCGCGCGCAGTTCATCGTCGCTCAGCGCTGCGATTTCCGGCTCCATCGCGTTGATCGCATCAACCAGTGGCTGATATTTCTTGACCTGACGATCATTTGCGGAACCAAAGATTTTTTTAGCCAGTGCAGCTAATGCCATGACAGATGTCCTTATTGATGCCTCAAAATCGGGTTTTAGGCCCTTAAGGCGACAGGAATGTGTTCGTTTTTTAAATGTGACACGATCAAATGCCACATTTGGCCACTAAAAAAGCAGCGTTGGGAGATGTAGTGCTGGCAAAGTGTCTTGTCAACGCTTCACAAATCACGCAAACCTCACAGCTAATTGTATCTGGCCGCAAAAATGGCCAGCCACACAAAGAAAAGGAACGTCTTATGACCGGAATGCTTTACCAACTGAAAAACTTTACCTCAGCGCTTGTCTTGGGAGGGGTTGTTGCCGTTGGTTCGGTTTTTGCGGTCTCTGGTGCGCTGGCGCAGGACGCCACTCAGCAGCAAGCGCCTCAATTTGATCCGGACAAAGTGGTGGCTAAGGTTGGCGATTCAGCCATCACTGAGCTTGACCTTATTTATGCCATTGAAGATTTGGGCCAAGATATTGCACAGATCCCACCGCAACAGCGTCGGCAGTTTGTCATTCAAATGCTGGTGGATATGAAAGTGATGGCGCAAGTGGCGCGGGATGAAGGCATGGCGGAGAGCGAAGTGTTTGAACGCCGCAAAGCCTATCTTGAAGACCGGGCATTGCGCCGGGCCTATTTGGAAGAGGTTGTGGCCAAGTCGATCACCGATGAAGAGGTGAAGGCTGAATATGATGCCATCTTCAAAGATTTTGAAGGTCAGGAAGAGCTGCGCGCGCGTCATATTTTGGTGGAAACTGAAGAAGAAGCGCAAGCATTGGTTGAAGAGATCAATGGCGGCGCTGACTTTGCGGAAACAGCAAAAGAAAAATCCACTGGCCCGAGTGGTGCACAAGGCGGCGACCTTGGTTATTTCAAACAGGGCGACATGGTGCCTGAGTTTTATGAAGCCGCAAATGCGTTGCAAGTTGGCGATGTTTCTGCGCCCGTGCAATCACAGTTTGGCTGGCACGTGATCAAGCTGGAAGACCGCAAGGCTGCTGAGCCGCCTGCATTGGCACAGGTTGAGCAACAAGTGCGTCAGCGAGTTTTGGCGAAGAAATTCGAAAAAATCGTGGCGGACAATAAAGAAAACATCACCGTCGAAATCGTAGAATAGGACAGCCTTGATGGAGTTGGACATCTCGCCATTGGCGCCCGCGCAATTTGCTGAACTCAACGACATTGATGGGGTGGATATTTTCACCACATCAATTGCTGGCGGCTATAAGGGCCGTGATAATTTGTTGCTGGCTAGATTTTGCGAAGGCACGAGCGTGGCCGGGGTGTTCACCACGTCTAAATGTGCGTCTGCACCCATTGATTGGTGCAAAGCCTATATCGACAATGGCGTTGCCCGGGGCCTGATGGTCAATGCGGGCAACGCCAATGCCTTTGTTGGCAAGGTGGGGGCGCAAACGGTCGAGCAGACAGCGCAAGCCGCTGCGGCCTTTATTGGCTGTACCCCGCAAGAAATCTTTGTGTCGTCAACCGGGGTGATTGGCGAGCCACTTGATCCGCAACCCATGATGGATGCGCTGGCTCAATTGGATGACGCAAAACGGGGTGGATATGAAGCCGCCGCAAACGCCATCCGCACGACAGACACCTATGCCAAGGGCGCCGGGGCGACGTTGGATTTGGATGGGGTGGAGATCAATATCTCAGGCATCGCCAAAGGGTCAGGCATGATTGCGCCGAATATGGCGACGATGCTGGCCTATGTCTTTACAGATGCGCCGATCGCGGCCGATATTCTGGACGCGCTGCTTAAGCCTGCCAACCGCGCCAGTTTCAATGCCATCACTGTCGATAGCGACACCTCTACATCAGATTGCTGTTTGGTTTTTGCCACGGGCAAAGCTGACATTGACCCGATCACCAAATTGGATGACCCGCGCTGTGCGCTTTTTGCTGAAGCGTTGCGTGCTGTTCTGCATGATTTGGCGTTGCAGATTGTGTGCGACGGGGAAGGGGCGCAAAAGCTGATCATTGTGAAGGTTGAGGGCGCAACATCTGATCAAAGCGCCGATGTGATCGCCCGCTCAATTGCCAATTCGCCCCTGGTGAAAACCGCTGTGGCGGGGGAAGACGCCAATTGGGGACGGGTGGTGATGGCCGTGGGCAAGGCTGGTGAGCCAGCGGACCGCGACAAGCTACAAATTCGATTTGGCGATCTTTTGCTGACCGACCAAGGCCAGCGCTCCCCCCATTATCGGGAAGAAGATGCGGCAGCCTACATGAAAAATGATCAGATCGAGATTGGTGTTGATCTGGGGCTAGGCGATGGCGCCGCCACCATCTACACCTGTGATCTGACGCACGGATATATCACCATCAATGGCGATTACCGCAGCTAAGCGACAAAGGATAGATGAATGAGCACTGACAAACCGCTTTTGGTTGTGGTGGCCTGTGCCTTGATCGATGCAGATCGACGGGTGCTCATTGCCCAGCGCCCAGAAGATAAAAATATGGGCGGGCTTTGGGAGTTTCCTGGCGGCAAGCTGGAAAAGGACGAAAGCCCGGAAGAGGCGCTCATTCGCGAATTGCGTGAGGAGCTGGCTGTTGAAACGCAAGAGGCGTGCCTGGCGCCGTTGACCTTCGCTTCCTTTTCTTATGAAAGTTTTCACCTTCTCATGCCACTTTACGTTTGTCGGAAGTGGCAAGGCACCCCGCAAGCGCTTGAACATCAAGCGTTGAAATGGGTGCGCCCGCAAAAGCTGCGTGACTATGATATGCCCCCGGCGGATGAACCATTGATCGCCCATTTGTGCGATCTTTTATAGGGCACAAAGGGGCGGATATGGCTATTCTAAAGCGATTTTGGGTCGATGAAAGCGGCGCTACAGCAATTGAATATGCATTGATTGGCACCCTTGCTTCAGTGGCAATTTTGGGCGGCGTTATGGCCCTTTCGGGCAATTTGGGCCTTGTTTTTGACGCGGTTGCCACCGCCTTCACCAATGCGATGCCGAGCTAGTTCTCACCCGACTTATCGCCCAACACATCCTTTAGGCTTTTGGTGGCGCTGCCCGGGCGCAGCGGTTTTTGCTGACTTTCGTGCGGCGTCCATCCCATCAACCACAGCAGATCAAGGGTCGCGCGACAGCGGCCATCTTCATCGGTGAACTGATCCGCATAAAATTCAACCACCTTGGTCAAAAGGCCGCGGCTGACAAAGTTTTGTGGCCGTTCGAGCAGTGGGTTTGATGCCCCGAACTGGCGCAGCTCTTCCATCAGGGCGATGGGATGCCCATAGCGCACCACATGATGTTCCAAATCTGTTACGGGGAGGGCAAATCCGCCCCGTTGCAACAAAGCGCCGCCATCACGAATGTCGATAAAGGGCGCGACGCGGGCATAGGCGCCGCCTGAATGGGCGACATCAGCGTTGAGCCATGCTTGGCGCAATTCGGTGAGACTGTCGCCGCCAAGCGCGGCCACAACACAAAGCCCATCGGGGCGCAAATAGCGCTGCGCCTGGACGAAAAAGCCCGGCACATCATCCATCATATGTAGATCCGCCAGCGACACGATTAGATCATAATCATTATGAGGCAAATCAAGGCGCGCGGGATCGTAAAAAGGAACGTCGCCTTTTGCGTCGGACGGCAGAGTGAGGCCATACTCGAAATTGATTGGCCCTTCTGCTGATTTGATGTTTTGCGCAAAAAAGTCGGGGTGTGGGGCCAGTAATAGCGCTTTCTCAAATTTCCGGGTGATGGTGCTCAAACGATCTTTCAGATCATTGATCATTAGATCGGCGATAAAATTGTCTGGCCCTGAGGCGGTTTGGAAAATGCTGGCCTTTTGCAATCGTTTTGCAATAAGCTCCCGATCAAACAATTTTTTAACCTGATTTTTTTGTGCCATTGAAAGACCTTTCATGTCAGGGCGTTGGACCGGTAAAGGCATCGCAAACGCTACAAATGCGCGGGTAGTGCGGACATTCAAAGCATTGTCGCTTGGGGTGTTGGATAGGGTTTTTCCCCCGGTGTGTCTAGCCTGCGATGCGGCAATTTCTGACCATCAGCATCTGTGTGCGCCCTGTTGGGCGCAATTGTCGCCGATCACTGCGCCGATTTGCCCCGTGATGGGCTTGCCCTTTGCCATGGATTTGGGGCGCGACGCCAAAAGCGCTGAGGCGTTGGCGCAGCCGCCAGCTTTTGATCGGGCGCGCTATGCGGTGCGGTTTAACGATAAAGCGCGGGAAATTGTTCATCATTTGAAATATCGTGATCGCCACGATATGGCGCGGTTTTGTGCCCGGATGATGGCGCATGCGGCACCCGAATTCTGGGCGGGCGACGGGGTGATTGTGCCGGTGCCCTTGCATTGGCGGCGGCACTTGTCGCGCCGCTACAATCAATCCGGGTTGCTGGCCCGCGCATTGGCGCGAGAGACGGGGCTGCCGGTGGATTTTGAACTGGTGCGGCGTATTAGATCGACCCAACAACAGGTGGGGTTGTCGGCCAGGGCGCGGGCGCAAAATGTGCGTGGCGCGTTTGCGGTCAATGAAATGGCGCTGGAGCGGCGTTTGGGGCGGCGGATCATATTGGTGGACGATGTGATGACGACCGGGGCCACAATCACAGCCCTAGCCAAATTGCTTCGTTCGCATTATATCACTCAAGTTGATGTTATTTGCTTTGCGCGGGTTACCTCCCAACCCTGATGGCGCAAACGAAGAGTATGAGAAGTGAAATATGCCGAAGATTGAGCTTTATACAACGCCAACTTGCCCCTATTGCTTGGCCGCAAAGGCGTTGCTGAACAAAAAAGAAGTTGCCTTCACCGAGATTACTGTGGTGGGCCACCCGCAAGAGCGGGAAAAAATGATTGCGCGTGCCAATGGCAAACAAACGGTGCCGCAAATCTTTATCGATGATTTTCATGTGGGCGGATTTGATGAGCTTGCCGCGATGGATCGTGCAGGCAAGCTTGACCCGATGCTTGAAGGGCGTGCCGCCTCCTAAATGAGGTGAAACCAATGAAAATTGCCGCACTGCAAATGCGCAGTTCCATGCAGGCTGATGACAATATTGACGCCATTGCGCAGGCGGCGCAGGCTGCTGCCTCGCAAGGGGTGAGCTATTTGCAAACCCCGGAAATGTCGGTGATGTTTGCCGAGCGGCGTGCGCAGCTTGATGATTGGGCCACGGACGAGAATGTCGAGCGCACCCTTGGCGGATTGGCAGATATTGCGCGTAACAATGCGCTGTTTTTGCATGTGGGCTCGATGGCGGTGCCCGCCGGTGATGGTCGGCTTTACAACCGCGCCTATCTGTTTTCGCCCAATGGTGATCTGTTAGAGACTTACGAAAAAATCCATTTGTTTGACGCGGACGTGGAAGGGGACGATCCCTATCGCGAGAGCGACAATTATCGGCCGGGCGAGCGGGCGGTTGTGTGTCCTGTTGGGGCGCTGAACCTTGGTTTTTCTATTTGCTATGACATGCGGTTTGCCCATCTTTATGCGGCATTGCGCGAGGCGGAAGCCAATGTGATGGCGGTGCCTGCGGCGTTCACGGTGCCAACGGGTGAAGCCCATTGGCACGCCTTGTTGCGGGCGCGGGCGATTGAAACGGGCAGCTTTGTGGTGGCGGCGGCGCAAGGTGGCGCGCATGAAAATGGCCGCAATACCTATGGTCATTCGCTCATTATTGACCCGTGGGGGCGCATTTTGGCCGAAAAAGCGGACGATGAGCCCGGTTTGATTATTGCGCCGCTCGATTTAAGCCTTATAAAGGAGGCCCGAATGCGGTTGCCGACATTTGCCAACCGGCGTGAATTTTCGTTAAGCGTTAACCGACACATGTCATAATCGAGATGTATCGTTAAGTTAAAAGGTGAACTTCGTGATTCAGTATTCGCTCATCTGCGAGAATGATCATAAATTTGAAGCGTGGTTTAAAAATGCCAGCGCCTATGATGTGCAGTCTGAAAAAGGCGTTTTGGAATGCCCTTTGTGTGGCACCCGCACAGTCAATAAAGCGCTGATGGCACCCGCCGTGGGCAAAAAGTCCAATCAAAAAGCTGAAGCCGCACCACAAAAGACCATGGCGTTGTCTGCTGGCCATCCTGAGCAGCAAGAAGTGCGCGAAGCCTTGCGCCGTTTGCGCTCCAAAGTGGAGAGCGAGGCGGAATATGTGGGCGATCGGTTTGCCGAAGAGGCCCGCAAAATGGCTGACGATGCCGAGCAAAAGCGCGGTATCTATGGCGAAGCCACAGCCGAAGAAGTTACCTCATTGATTGAAGATGAGATTGACTTTATGCCGCTGCCTCGCCTGCCCGAAGAGCATAATTAGGTTTTAGCTGTGCGGCAGTTTTGGTTGCTGCGCTTGCTTTACGGCACCCCGGTATTTTTTACGCGCCGCCACCGGTCGCTTTGCTCCCGTCCCCGGCACCCCCGGGATTTTGCGCGCCGCCGTCGTTCGCTTCGCTCACTACCCCGGCATCCCCGCCAATTGGTGCCCCTCACAAACGCAGTGCAAGTGAGGGAAAAGAGTGGACGAGCATAGCGAGGACCCCGAAACCTTCAGGTTTCGCGCCGTCGCAGGCCGATGCGCAGCAACGAATAGCCGTGAGACAAAACTAACTTACCACCCCGCGCCAAGTGATACACCGCTCGACCATCATCCGGCCTGGTGCCCCCAAACCCATACCTACTCTGCATTTTCCTCATTGGCTTGCTCCGTCGCCCATTGTCCGGCGGCCTCAACAGCAATTGGAGAGGCCGAGGGGACGACGCCGAGATAGCTTTCTGTCTCGCTTGGTGGGGTGATCGGGCGCTGGGTCATCCGATAGAGCGCGAATAAGGTGATGAATAGGCAGGTGGTGGCGAGCATGATCCAGAACATATGGGAGCCAAACATCTGCATCACGGTACCTGCCGCCAGCGGGCCGAGGATCGCGCCAAGGCCAAATGTGAGGGCTAGGCCGCCCGAGGCCGCGGGCATATCTTCGGTTGGCAGCGCATCGTTTACATAGGCGAGCAGCAGCGCATAGAGGGGCATGGTCACCCCGCCTGAGAGGAAGGCGATGGCCAGAAGCGCGGGTTGGTTGTCGCCGATGCTGGCGCCAATCAGGCAGAAGATTGCCCCGAGGCCGGAGGTGGCGAAAATGACATAGCGCCGGTCGACCCGGTCGGAGATCCAGCCAATGGGCACCTGCATCAGTAAGGGGCCGGTAAACAGCATGGCCATAAGCAGCGCCACCTGGGGCGGCGAAAGACCAATGCGCGCGCCATAGACCGGGCTCATGCCAGCTTGCGTCGCGTAAATAGTGCCGAGAAAGAAAATGCCGACGGTGCCGAGCGGCGACCCGCGAAACAGCTCAATCAATGGCATGGGGCGCGACATTTCAGCTGCGGGTGTGGGCGAGACTGACAAGAGGATAGGCCCAAATGAAATCGACACCAAAATAGAGGCGACGATAAAAAGCGACGCGGTTGCTGCATCGCCGAGGGCAAGCAACCCCTGGGCGCCGATAACGCCGAGCGTTTGGGCAATCATATAGATTGAAAGAATTTGACCACGGTTCTGGTTGGTGGCTTCGGCATTGAGCCAGCTTTCCGCGGTCACATAGATGCCCGCCATGCAAAACCCGATCAAGACGCGCAGGACGATCCACGCCCAAGGCTCGACCACCAGCGTTAAAGCGATAAGGCCTGCAGACATAAAGCTACCCACCGCCGCAAAAGCACGCACATGGCCCACGCGCCGGATCATGATTGGCGCCGACCGTGCGCCCAATAAAAAGCCGCCGAAATAAGCAGATGTGACTACGGCCAGCGCACTGGCGGAAAAGCCTTCAATGTCGCCGCGCACACCCACAAGCGTGAACTGCATGCCATTGCCAAGCATGATAAAAAAGATACCGACGAGTAGCGGCAAAATGCCGAGATAAAGCTGTTTCATGTGGTCGCGTCCGCACACTATTTGGTGTGATCAGGCTAACACGATTTGCGATTTGCCGCATTCGATTTTCGTTGGGGCGGGGCGCTTAACGTTGGTGCCGTGCTGACCGGACGAGAGCTTGGGTCATCGATTTATGTTGATACAGGTCAAAGAGCGGTACGGGCGAAGCTGCTATTGCTAAGGTGAGGCAATGTCAGAGGACGTTCGTCATTTCATCTTGGACGGCTTTGCTGTTGTCTCTTTGTCGCACCGCCTTTTCTTAAGTCTGAGTCAATCAGGGCCTTGCGCAAATTTTTGAGAGTTTATTTCAATATCGCAAACCGAGGATTGAGAAGGGACGAAGACGATGCAAGCACACGATATTATGACACCTAAGGTGATTACGGTGGAGCCGACCACGACAGTGGAAGAGGTATCCCATTTGATGATCGAGCACCATGTCAGTGCCCTGCCAGTTGTTGACGCTGAAGGGACGGTGCTGGGCATCGTCAGTGAGGGCGATTTGCTGCGGCGTGTTGAGGGCGCGAGTGACCACAAAAAGTCTTGGTGGTTGCGGTTTTTTGCCAACACGGATGACTCGGTGAAAGAGTTTGTGGCGTTGCGCGGTCGCTATGCGAAGGACGTGATGACGAAAAACGTCATTTGCGTTGATCCGGAAATGCAGGTGGGTGAAGTGGCGCGCATCCTTGCCAAAAACCACATCAAGCGCGTGCCGGTGGTGCAAGACAACAAGTTGCAGGGCATCGTCAGTCGCGCCAACCTGATGCATGCTTTGGCGGCGGTGCCGGCCCGATCCCTTAAATCGGTCTCGACCGATGTGGAAAAGCGCGACATCATACTGGAAGCCTTGTCTGCCGTGCCCAATTTAAACGTCAGCCACCTCAATGTGATTATTGATGGTGATGAAGTGGAAATTTGGGGTGTTGCCGCTTCCAATGAAGAAGAAAATGCCATGAAAATCGCCTTGGAAGGCATCGATGGCGTGAGCAAGGTCAACTTCAATTTGGGCCGCTTGCCCGGCTATGCCTGGGCGATTTAGAGCTTGGGCAGCACGTCTCGATCCCGGCCTTGAGCCGGGATCAATGGCAGTTTTGAATTCCGGCCGATACCAAAGCGCACAATTAAGCGGCCGCCGTTACATAGGCATTATTGGTCGCGACCTGTTCGATTTTGAAGGTGTCGACGATGTTGTCGAGATTGTGCGCCTGACTTTCACACTGCTCAATTGCCGCATTTGTTTCTTCAACAAGGGCAGCATTCTGTTGCGCCATTTCATCAATTTGCCGCACGGCAAGACCAACTTCAGAGAGTATTGAGGCTTGTTCCGTCATGGCAACAGAGATCTCTTCAACCAAGGCGCTGCTGTAGGAGATTTTTTCTACGATCTGCCCGACCTGGCCGCTGGCGTCGGCCACCAGCTTGGTGCCCTGCACCACTTCCTGAGTTGATTTTTCAATCAGCTCTTTGATTTCGCGTGAGGATTCTGCCGCGGATTGGGCGAGACGGCGGACTTCCACCGCAACGACGGCAAAGCCTTTGCCCGCTTCTCCGGCGCGTGCTGCCTCCACCGACGCATTCAAGGCAAGCAAGTTGGTTTGAAACGCGATGTTGTCGATAACCGTTATGATGTTTGAGATTTCCGTCGCTGATGCCGCAATGCCTTCCATGGCGCGATTGGCATTGCCCATGACTTCACCAACCGCAGTGGCGTCGCGCGAGACCTGCGTGGTTGCATTGGCGGCTTCGGATGCCTTTTTTTGCGTGTCGCTCACACCCGCTGAAATGCCTTCGACAGAGGCGGATGTCTCTTCAACAGCTGCCGCCTCTTTTGCTGTGCGATCACTCAGATCATTTGCCCCGGCCAAAATTTCAGTGGTTGCTGCGCGCAACGACATGGAGGTTTCTCTTAGGCGCTGCACAATCGACTTGAACCGGTCCATAGTTTTATTGATGGCTTGGCGAACCTCGTCCAACTCCCCTTCGAAGGGGATGTCGATTTTTTGGGACAAATTGCCTTCACTCATGCGCTCTAGCGCGTGGCCGAGTGCAACGACCGCCTTTTTCCGTCCTGTGACATCGGTGGCGTATTTCACCACTTTAAAAGGGCGCCCGTCCGCATCCAGGATTGGGTTATAGGACGCTTGAATCCAGATGGAGTCTCCGTCTTTTCTCACCCGCTCATATTCTGCCGAGTCAAATTCGCCCCGTGCCAGGCGCGCCCAAAACTCTTTGTAATCGCTGCTGGCCGCTTCTTCCGGCTTCACAAAAATACGATGATGCTGACCGACCACTTCATCGAGCTGATAGCCAAGAGCATCAAGAAAATTCTGATTTGCGTGCAGTATGGTGCCGTCCAGGTCAAATTCGATAACGGCTTGCGAGCGTCCAATCGCGGTGATTTGGCCGTTCGTATCTGCGGCATGCAGTTTTTGCTCGGTAATGTCGGTGGCGAATTTGACCACCTTTATCGGTTTGCCGTTGGCATCGAAAATCGGGTTGTAGGAGGCTTGGATCCAGACCTCGTCGCCATTTTTGTCAATGCGCTTGTACTGATCAGCAAAGAACTCACCCTTCGCCAATCGGGCCCAGAATTTTGCATAATGCTCACCGGCCGCATATTCGGGTTCAACAAAGATGCGATGGTGTTGGCCGACGATTTCGTCCAACTCATATTTCAGCGTTGCCAGGAAGTTTGAGTTTGCCGATAGAATAGTGCCCTCAAGATCAAATTCGATCATGGCTTGCGATCTCGAAATGGCGTCAATAATTGACCGCGCTTCATTTGCGTCGACGGACTTTGCCTGTCCAAAAAGATGCCCAAACATCACAACCTCTTCTTTAATTTGATGACAATTTTAGGTTGATATTGTTAACAAGTCTTGTTTCAGCCGCTGAAAAACTTGTTAAATTTTAACCATTTTGGATATTTTGCCGCGCATTTGAGATGGCGCTGCGTGCCGGCGGGGAATTGCAAGCCTCTTCGTTAAAACCGGGACTTTTGGGCACGGGATGCTGGGCATAGTGCCGCCGCGCTGTGTCAAAGTATTGAGATAGGGCGACCGCACACCCTCCCGTCCTTACCGGGCATGACCCGGTAATCCATGTAGCAGCTGGGTTTCCCCCGGGGCTGGGTGGGTTCGCACCATGCGCAACAAGATGAACGGCGCATAATGTGACCTGCGTGGGTGAGCGTGCTGTTGCCTGCGCTGCCTGGACCCTCGGGTCAAGCCCGAGGGTGACGGCGGGGGAGGCGATGAAAGGCTTTCAATGGATGGGGCCATCCCGGCCCTGAGCTGGCACCAATTGCTAGGTCGGTGTTTTGCTCGATGATCGCCATAAACCCAGCCGTCATTGCAAGACTTGATCTTGCAATCCAATTGCGATCTCAAAATTCTGAAGCGCAAGCGGAAAGAACTACATTTATCAGCAAGCGGGCAACTCAAATGGATTACCGGATCAAGTCCGGTAATGACGATAAGGTAATTGGTGCGCGCTTCGCCCAATCAGGCATGTTGTGAAACGACTTTAGTGATCTGCTTTGAGCCCGTTTTGGACATTATCGGATTTGGTCGCTTCCAAAGTTAGACAACTTGAGTAATATCAAAACCATAAATCAGGGGAACAATCAGGGAAGCGTGCGTGCCAAAAGAGATTGAAAAACTGCCTTGGTATCGTTCCAAGAAATACAAGGGTAATTTGACAGAAAACCAAAAACGTCAACTCGATGGATTTCGTATGCAGGAAAAACACCCCGCTACCGATCCCGATAGTTTACCCGGAGATGTTCAAAGTTATATCAACTCGCTTGAGTTTGATCTGATTGAACTTAAGAGAAATAGCTCCTTCTACGGTGCTATAGCGGCCACTGCTTTTGCGATTGCATTGGCATATTATTATTACTTAGGAAATGGATATTTCCACACCTTTGTTGGATACGCATTTTCAATAGGGCTAATAGTTTTTGCTTGGTGGCAACATCACAAGAAGAACAAAGCTCTCTTAGAGGAACTAACACCATCTGACTCTTACGATCCAACTGCAGAAGCTATCAAACGCGAATGGGAAATTACATATTCCGTAAATACCCCCAAAGATACTTAAAGGGACAAAATGTTTTGGAAGCGAAAAAATAAAAGCGCTGAGCCAGAAATCATCACAACTAAAGTAACCCCAATGCCAGAAAAATCAGCATCTGAGAGGATGATGGATTCGGCAGAAATAATCGCAACCGAATTGCGTAATTACGAGCAAGAAGCGCTAAACCTAGAAAAAACCGAGCCAGATGCAGAATTATTGGAGGCTCAAGAAAAGCTGGAGGCCGCCCGAAAGATCGTAAGAGATGGTCGCCTTGCCTATGCCTTAGTACGCCAATTAGTCGATCATATAATGCACTGGTCGTCTTGGGTGAAAATGGATGACTTTCAAAAATATGTACACTTCGACGCTAAGAATGTGTCTGCGTCACGCACTAAATCCGAAGGCGAGTCTGGAAACATCAATACGGACACGATCTCTTTTACTTTTGAAGGATCAAAATACTGTTGTGTAATTCATGACCAAGGATACTCCTCCGCTCCCGATAGCGCATACAAATTTGGAGAAGTTGAATTTTGGGCTAATGAAAAACTGGCCTTAAAGCTCTCGATGGTGGAGGACTATTCAAATGAATACTCAAGATGGGAATTTAGCGATGTAATGGCATTTCATTCAGGGAAATGGATGACCGCACTTCTCAAGATTTCATCGCAGATTGAGCAACGACAACAAGAAGGGGTGGACAAGTTTTCTGATGATCGCGTGAAAGAGGCTGGCGCCAACATCAATCTCGATTCGGATAGCTAAAGAAGCACTGCTCTGCTCTCAATCATCATGCGGTTGATCTCTCGACCATCTGATAAAAAGCATCGGGCAACGGTACGTCCGAATTTATCGGAATCCACTTTTTCGCATGTGATTTTTTGCCCCTTGGCAATATCAAACAAATAGTTGGTTGCCGCTTGGTCCGCACAACCGCCGCAGGACTCGTCCCGTCAATGCCTACCCCTTCACCTTCTCCGCCAGCATCATATAATTGACGCTCATATCTTTTGATTTTTTCCAGCTATCTTCAAGCGGGTGATAGCTCACGCCGAGGCGATCTTTGATCTGCATGCCGTTGCGCTTGAGGTTGGAGGTGATTTCTTCCTGGGTCACCAGCATGTCGTAGGAGTGGGTGCCTTTGGGCAGCCAGCGCAAGATGTGTTCCGCGCCGATAATAGCGAGGGCCACACCTTACTAGGTATGACATGCAATTATGGGTTCACTTGAAAAACCCCATATGTACTTAAATAAAAATATACATATACAAGGGTGATTATCAAAACTACTGTTATAACTGCATAATATATCTTTTTGGGAATGCGGTCTTTTAAGAAATCAAGAAATACATTCAATGGATCTGGCAATGGATCTCGCATTTTTCCTCGACTAAAATTCCCAAGTTTGCTCTTAATTATTTCAAACAATATGTTAAATAAATGGAATTAGATCCGCTTCGATACATAATAATTCCCTCCAAACGCATCAAATACAGGCGTCCTCGATATTTGCGCAAAGAGAATGTCTATGTAACTACCATTCTAACAAAGTTTTGAATATAGATTTTTGGGCGTTGTATAATCGCAGCAGTTTGCGAAATAGATTTGCTCCAGAGCTTGCGCCAATCTTTCGTTGGTTAAGCTTTTCCCAAAGTGGCGCCATTTGGCATTTGTCCGCACAACCGCCGCTGGACTCGTCCGCTAAATGCCTACCCCTTCACCTTCTCCGCCAGCATCATATAATTGACGCTCAGATCTTTTGATTTTTTCCAGCTATCTTCAAGCGGGTGATAGCTCACGCCGAGGCGATCTTTGATCTGCATGCCGTTGCGTTTGAGGGTGGAGGTGATTTCTTCCGGGGTCACCAGCATGTCGTAGGAGTGGGTGCCTTTGGGCAGCCAGCGCAGAATGTGTTCCGCGCCGATAATGGCGAGGGCGTAGGCTTTGAAGGTGCGGTTGATGGTGGCGACAAACATCAGCCCGCCGGGCTTGACCAGTTGGGCGCAGCTGGTGAGGTAGAGATTGATGTCGGCCACATGCTCGACGACTTCCATATTGAGCACCACGTCGAATTGCTCACCCGCCTCGGCCAGGGCTTCTGATGTGGTCGCGCGGTAATCAATGTCGAGTTGTGAACGTTCCGCATGGACTTGTGCGATTTTGATGTTCTTTTCGCCCGCATCGGCGCCCACCACATCAGCACCCAAGCGTTTCATGGGTTCGCACAGCAACCCGCCGCCGCAGCCAATATCGAGAAAGCGCAGGCCTTTGAATGGCTCACGCGCGGTTTGATCCAGCCCAAAATGGTTGATCACCTGTTCGCGGATATAGCTCAGGCGCACGGGGTTGAATTTGTGCAAGGGCTTGAATTTGCCTTTGGGGTCCCACCACTCATCGGCCATGGCGTTGAACCGTTCAACTTCATCTTGGTGGATGGTTGTTTGGGCCATTTTCCTGTCCTTTGCACGCTTTAATCAATTCAGGCTCGCCTTGGAAACGGCGCACCGAACACTTTCGGATCAATCAGGCACATTTGTGCAGCTGTCAATATGACAAATGGCGCGAAATGCGCGCAAATCGCGAATTTGACGCCGTTTTAGTTGATCAAAACGCCAGTTTGTGGCAATTGACGCGCGCGGGCATTGTCGGCGCGGGGCCAACAACTCGCGGCCCAACCCGAGGCATTTTAACGCCAATCGGGCAGAATAATACTAGGAAAGCGCGCCATGGCGACAATTGTAATGAAATTTGGCGGCACCTCGGTGGCCGACATTGAGCGGATTAGACATGCGGCTCGGCATGTGAAACGTGAAGTGGACGCGGGCCACAAGGTGTGTGTTGTGGTGTCTGCCATGTCTGGCAAGACCAATGAGTTGGTGGCTTTGGCACGCGAAGCGGCGCCGGTGCATGATGCGCGTGAATATGATGCGATCGTGGCTTCAGGTGAGCAAGTGTCGGCCGGGTTGATGTCGGTTGTGTTGCAAGAGATGGGCGTGCCTGCGCGATCTTTTGCCGGGTGGCAGGTGCCGATTGAAACCAGCGATGCCCATGGGTCGGCGCGGATCACCAATATTGATCCGGATTTGCTGTTTGATCGGATGAATGCGGGGCTCGTTTGTGTGGTCACCGGGTTTCAGGGCGTGTCGCCGCATGGGCGGATCACCACGCTTGGCCGCGGCGGGTCGGACACAAGCGCGGTGGCAGTTGCCGCAGCGGTGGACGCTGATCGGTGTGATATTTATACAGATGTGGACGGGGTATATACGACTGACCCGCGCATTGTGTCGAAAGCACAGCGGATTGAGCGGATCAGCTTTGAAGAGATGCTGGAAATGGCCTCGCTTGGGGCAAAAGTGCTACAAACCCGTTCAGTTGAATTGGCAATGGCGAAAAAAGTGCGCCTTGTGGTGCGCTCAAGTTTTGATGACCCCGATCAGGTTCCGGCCTTGGGTGAGAATGGCGACTGGCAAGGTCCAGGCACATTGGTGTGTGATGAGGATGAGATTATGGAAAAGCAAATTGTTTCCGGTGTGACCTGCGCCAAATCAGAGGCGAAAATCACATTGCGCGGCGTGAAAGACAATCCGGGCGTGGCGGCCGCCGTATTCGGCCCGTTGGCCGATGCGCAAATCGTTGTGGATATGATTGTGCAAAACATTTCTGATGACGGCAAATCCACCGACATCACCTTTACAATTCCGGACGCTGAATTTGACAAGGCCCTGACGGTGCTTAAAGAAGCGGGGGAAACAAGTTTAGAATTTGATTCGATTTCCGGCTCCAAAGGCGGGGCCAAAATTTCGGTTATTGGGGTGGGGATGCGGTCTCACGCGGGCGTTGCGGCGTCCATGTTCCGCGCCCTATCTGATAAGGGTATTAATATACAATTGATTACGACATCTGAGATCAAGACCAGTGTGTTGATCGAGGAGGAATATGCCGAATTGGCGGTGCGGGCACTCCACACCTATTATGGCCTGGATATAGCAGAGGCATAAGCCGATTTGGCCCAATAAGGCAGCCCGCTACGGCGGGCTGAGGGGCGGATGGCACACACAATAGCTGGCCCACGTGAATTGCTGCGCAGGTTGCGCGAAACAATGGCAGAGTCATTGGGCATTCAGGAGCGGCTGGATAAGATCGTTGAATTGATCGCGGACAGTATGCGGGCCGATGTGTGCTCGTTCTATGTCTTGCGCGATGATGGTGCCTTGGAGCTTTTTGCCACCCATGGTTTGAAGCGCGAAGCGGTGCACAAAACCAGCTTGCGGTTGGGCGAGGGCCTTGTGGGCCTTATCGCGTCAGAAGCCATGTCGCTCAATCTGGCTGATGCGCCCAAACATCCGGCCTTTGCCTATCGCCCGGAAACCGGTGAAGATCCTTACCAATCCTTTTTGGGGGTGCCAGTGCTGCGTGCGGGGCAAACCCTTGGGGTGTTGGACGTTCAGTCGGTTGAAAGCCGGCTTTATCGGGAAGATGAAACCGAAGCGTTGATGACCACGGCCACCTTGTTGGCTGAAATGGTCTCGACCACCGAGTTTGACAGCCTGATCACACCAGGGTCCGAGATTGAATTGCGGCGGCCGCGCAGCCTTGAGGCGGCTGGTTATTCCGATGGCATCGCGCTGGGCAAAGTGTTTGTGCATGACCCTCGGGTTGTGGTGATGAACTTTGTTGCCGAGGATGTGGACCAGGAAAAAGAGCGCCTCGAATCCGCGATCCGCACCATGCGGGTGACGATTGACGACATGTTCAATCGCGGTGATATGCAGGCGCGTTCCGAGCATCGTGAGATTTTGGAAAGCTACCGCATGTTCGCCCATGACCGGGGCTGGGTGCGGCGGCTGCGCGAGGCGGTGGGCGCGGGCCTGACGGCGGAAGCGGCTGTTGAACGGGTGCAAAATGACACCCGCGCGCGCATGATGCGGCAAACCGATCCTTATATTCGTGATCGCCTGCATGATCTTGATGATTTGGCCAACCGATTGCTCAGGGTTTTGACCGGCGGTACCAAAGTGTTCGGCCATGAACTGCCGGACAACACCATTTTGGTGGCGCGGAATATGGGCCCGGCTGAATTGCTGGAATATGATCGGCGCAAGCTGCGCGGCGTGGTGCTTGAAGAGGGCGGGATGACCGCCCACGTCTCCATTGTGGCACGTTCGCTGGGGCTCAGCGTTTGCGGACAGGTCGAGAATATCGCCGCCATGTGCGAGACTGGCGACGATATTATTCTGGATTGCCAGCAAGGCGTTGTGCATTTGCGCCCATCGGTTGATGTGGCCGCAACTTATGCCGACAAAGTGCGCATGAGTGCCAAGCGGCAGGAGCGCTTTGCTGCATTACGTGACAAGCCTGCGATCACGCGTGATGGGGCCGAGATCACTTTGCTGCACAATTCCGGGTTGATTGCTGATTTGCCCGCGATTGAGGATACGGGCGCGGCAGGCATTGGCCTGTTTCGGACCGAATTGCAATTTATGATCGCCTCGAAGCTGCCGCGGTTGGCGGAACAGGTCGAGCTTTATCGCGAAGCAATGGAACTGGTTGGCGATCGCCCCATCGTATTCCGTTTGCTCGATATTGGCGGCGACAAGGTGGTGCCTTATTTGCGGGCTGAAGCGGAAGAAAACCCAGCGATGGGCTGGCGCTCACTGCGTTTGGCGCTGGATCGGCCCGGGCTGATCCGCACACAAATTCGCGCCCTTTTGCAGGCGGCGAACGGCCGCGAGTTGGATATTTTGGTGCCCATGGTCACTGACGCTGAAGAATTCCGCGAAGCACGCAAGGTGCTCGATGTGGAATTGAAGCGGTTGGACAATGCAGGCTTTGAGCGGCCTTCGAAATTGCGCTTGGGCGCAATGATTGAGGTGCCGTCACTATTGTTTGAATTGGATCATTTGTTGCCGATGACGGATTTTGTCTCCATCGGGTCCAACGATCTGGTGCAGTTCCTTACCGCGTCGGATCGGGCCAATTCCCGTGTGGTGCGGCGCTATGATCCGATTGCCATTCCGCGTCTGCGCGCATTTAAACATATTGCAGATGCAGCGAAAAAATATAATGTGCCGCTGACCATGTGTGGTGAGTTGGCCGGACGCCCGATTGAAGCGCTGGCCCTGATGGCCATCGGCATTGATCGATTGAGCATGGCAGCGTCCTCGGTTGGCCAGATCAAAGAACTTGTCTTGTCTCTTGATCTTCAAGCCTTTCGCGGGCAAATATGCGCCGCGTTGGATGAGGGCGGCGAGCCGCTTGTCATTCGCGATTTGATTTATGATTTGGCGGACCGCCAACATCTACCTCTATAAGTGAAAGTCTGAGCTGTTATGGCGAAACTACCTGCAGAAAAATTGGATGCTTTGTTGCACCGCTTTGAAACGGTTGAAGGCGAGATGGCGGCCCATCCCGACCCGGAAACCTATGTGAAGCTGTCCAAGGAATATTCGGATCTGCAGCCCTATGTTGATAAGATTCGTGAATTCAAATCTGCGCAGTCTGATCTTGAAGGGGTTAATGAGATTTTGGCGTCGGGCGACAAGGAAATGGCCGAAATGGCTGAACTTGAGCGCGATGAGCTGAAAGAAAAGATCGAATCGCTAACACAAGAAATCCGCCTGATGTTGTTGCCCAAAGATGCGGCTGACGACAAATCAGCGATTCTGGAAGTGCGCGCGGGCACGGGCGGCGATGAGGCTGCGTTGTTCGCGGGGGATTTGTTCCGCATGTATCAGCGCCACGCTGAACTCAATGGCTGGAAAGTCCAGATCCTTGAGGAAAGCGAAGGCGATATGGGTGGCTATAAGGAAATTGTCGCTAGCATTAAGGGCAACGGCGTTTATGCCCGCCTGAAATTTGAATCCGGTGTGCACCGGGTGCAGCGGGTGCCGGAAACTGAATCGGGCGGTCGTATTCACACGTCCGCCGCCACCGTAGCTGTGTTGCCTGAGGTGGAAGATATCGACATTGATATCCGCAATGAGGATTTGCGCATTGATACTATGCGGGCCTCTGGCGCGGGTGGTCAGCACGTGAACACCACCGATAGTGCGGTGCGCATCACCCACATTCCTACAGGGGTTGTGGTGATTTCATCGGAAAAGTCGCAGCACCAAAACCGCGCCAACGCGATGAAGGTTTTGCGCGCGCGGCTTTATGATATGCAGCAGCAAGAGCGCGACAGCGCGCGGGCTGAAGCGCGGCGCGACCAAGTGGGGTCCGGTGACCGTTCAGAACGGATTAGAACTTACAATTTCCCGCAAGGTCGGGTGTCAGATCACCGGATCAATCTCACGCTTTATAAGCTGGATAAATTGATCGCAGGTGAGGCGCTGGACGAGATGATTGATGCCCTGATCACTGAGAATCAGGCGGCACAATTGTCAGCGATGGATGACGACAATAGCTAATCAGCCGCATTCTGACGGCATGCGATTTGGGCAATTGCGCCAATATTGGCGACAAAAATTTGCCGAAAACCGCATTGAAACCGCTGCATTGGATGCCCGGCTGTTGTTGTGTGCCGCCGCGGGCGTCGAGCAAGCTCAATTGATCTCTAAAGAACGTGATCTTGTGCCATCTGAGATCGTCGCGCGCATGGCGCAATTTGGCGAACGCCGCTTGGCGCGTGAACCGGTGGCGCGCATTTTGGGGCGGGCCGAGTTTTATGGGCGTCCATTTGGCGTCAATAAAGACACGTTGGTGCCACGGCCCGAAACGGAGCTGCTGGTGGAGCATGCGATCAAATCGCTACCTTCAGGCGGGCGATTTGTCGATTTGGGCACCGGCACGGGGTGCATCGCCGTGAGTATCTTGGCGGAGCGCCCCGATGTTTCCGGTTTGGCGACGGATATTGCTGCGGGCGCGTTGGAGATGGCGGCACAAAATGCCACCGCGCATGGCGTTGATGGGCGTCTAGACCTCAAGTGTGGCAGTTGGTTTGACCCTGTCCCAACTGATCAGCGATTTGATTTGATCGTTTCTAATCCGCCCTATATTGCGCAAAGCGAGCGTGCAGATATGAATCAGGAGGCCTTGGATTTCGATCCAGAGGCCGCGCTGTTCGCCGCGCATGAGGGGATGGCGGCTTATTTTGAGATTTTGGCCGCCGCACAAAACTGGTTGCAGCCCGATGGAATCATATTGTTTGAAATTGGTTTTCAGCAGACTACCCGGCTGCAAAATGCGGCGGAAAATGCTGGGGCGACGCAAGTAACCTTTTTCAAAGATCTTTCTGGGCACAATAGAGTTGCCCAGATTTCTTGGTGAAACTGGGCAAATGCCCATAGGAATGGCCTGAGTTAAAATTTTTCACTTGGAAAATTTTTCCGAAGCATATAGGTTGCCAGTGCTAGTTGGGATTGATGTTCATTCATTGACCGCAAAATTTTACCTGTACATCTAGGGTGATTTTGCCCCCCAGCAAGCTGGACAGCCGGCATATAGCGACCAACAACAAGTCACATCCAAACCACACGTTTTGGGGGCAATGTGATAGTTACGGTTTGGTGCGTTCTTTTCGGCGCAAATGTAAGAAAAGTTTGAAGTCATCGTATGAGACCTGGACAACAGAATAAACGTTCACGCGGCCGTGGTAACGGTCGGAAAAACGTCAATCCACTTTCTCGCAATTATGAGAGCAACGGACCTGATATGAAGGTGCGAGGCAACGCGTCTCACATTGCTGAGAAATATGTGCAGCTTGCGCGCGACGCACAGGCCTCTGGCGATTCAGTCATGGCCGAAAACTATTTTCAGCACGCCGAGCACTATTTCCGCATCATTTCTGCCGCGCAAGCGCAGAATCAGGCACGGCAAGAGCAACGTCGTGAGCGGGATGATCAAGATCGTGGCCAAGGGCGCGACGATGATGATCAAGCCGATGACGATAAGTCAGCTGAAATGACGGCGGAGAAAGAAACGCCCACATCAGAAACTGAGCAAAACGACGACAATGCGTCGGAGTCGCCAGCAAATGATGAGATGGCGCAAGAAAAGCCAAAGCGCGCACCGCGTGCGCGTCGTCCACGTCGCAAGCCGACTGGCGATTCTGATTTGGCCGATGCACCGCAGCCCAAGCTGGGATCTGACGATGATGTGGCGCAGGAAGTTCCTGCTAAAAAAGCCGCTGCAGCAGAATAATTCAAAGGACGGTTTAGCCGTCCTTTTTTATGGCCAAAAACTGGTTGCGATAATGTGCCGGGCTGATGTTAAGCTGGGTGCGGAAATGATGACGCATGGTTTCAGGCGTGTTGAAGCCCGCCTTTTGCGCAATTTCATCCATGGTGAAATGGTCTTTTTCCAACAGTGATCGGGCGAAATAGATTCGCTCCTGGTTCAGCCATTGGCTTGGGCTAAGGCCAACAATTTCTTGAAATCTTCGCATCAAAGTGCGTTCAGACATGTGACACAGATTGGCCAGTTTTTTGATCGGCCAAGGTTCGTCCAGCTTTTGCCGCACCTGATCAAGATATTTTGCCAAGCTGCCCTTTTGCGGGTGCGCGATGGGGCGCGGCACAAATTGTTTTTGGCCGCCTTCGCGGTGCGCGGGCAGCACCAAACGTTGCGCCACGCGGTTTGCTTCCTGGGTGCCAAAATCCTGCCGCACAATTTCCAGGCCGAGATCAAATCCCGCTGCTGACCCGGCGGAACTCATGATCTGCGCATCGCCACAATAAAGGACATTTTCTTCCACTTGGGCGGTCGTGGCTTCCGTCGCCAATTGATCTATATATTGCCAATGGGTGGTGATGGTTTTGCCGTGGGTGAGCCCTGCGCGCACCAGCAAAAAGATGCCGGAGCAAATGGTCATAAAGCGTGCGCCCGTGTGCATGGCGGCTTGAAGTGCATTTGCGATTTCTGGCGATACTGATTTGTGGGGCGGCCAGCCGGGCACGATGATCAGATCAAAGGTGAAAAGCCTCTCAAGTTGGGCCTGGCAAGATGTGCGCAACCCGCCGGCCAACTGCAACTCACCCGATTCGATCGGCACGGTTTCGCATTGATATAGCGGCGCGGTTTTGGATTGGACGGTGTCAAAGATCTCCACCGCGATGCCATATTCAAAGGTGCAAAGTTGATCATAGATCAATATCGCGACTTTTTTCGGTGTGACCTTGCGGGGCGCGACTGGTGATTGGATTGATGAGATTTGGTTCATTGTGTTTGGCCTGCCAAATGTGTTGGCGGTAATTTAACGCATGTGCGCATTTCTGCCAATGGCTGGCACATTTGGCCAAAGGGCGGTAAGCTGCGACCGTCCTTAAAATAATTGAGAAAAGTATGTTTGAATCATTGTTGGCGCTGTTGGAGAGCAACGGTTTTAATTTGTTTATGATCGGCTGGATTGTCGCGCTGGCCGGTGGGGTTGTGCATATGATTGGCGGTGGCTTTAAAGATGGCCCCTCCAAAGTGCCGGTTTTGGGCAATTTTGAAGAAGTGAAGAAGGGCCAAAAAGGCTATCGCCAGCAGCAGGTTGCGGGCTGGATTTTCAAGCTTGGTGCGGCCATGATTGTGGTTGGTGGCATCACCCATTTTTTCTAAAAAGGGAGCCAAAAGAGCGCTTTATTTTGAATTTGGCTCTTTTATCCCCCCGAAGCGTACCTATATCTAACTTAACAGTCCGGCGTGCCAAGATGGGCGCCAATGGATAAGTTGAAACAAACAACGCTTCGAGACGTTTTAACCCGTGCTTTTTAGGCGGCTTAGAATGGGCGAGAGATGGAGAGTTGAGATATGAATATCGAGAAATATACCGAGCGGGCACGCGGTTTTGTTCAATCTGCCCAATCTGGCGCGCTTTCTGCGGGTCACCAGCAATTTACGCCTTTGCACCTATTAAAAGTCCTTTTGGACGATAATGAAGGCATGGCCTCTGGTTTGATCCAACGGGCAGGCGGTGATGCGAAAGCTGTGCACGCTGCAACAGAAGCGGCCCTGAAAAAAATCCCATCCGTATCCGGTGATGCTGGCCAACTCTATTTGAGCCGGGAAATGGCGCGTGTTTTTGAAACCGCTGAAAAGGCGGCTGATAAGGCGGGCGACAGCTATGTCACCGTTGAACGGTTGTTGCTGGCCTTAATCATTGAAAAAGACACCGATGCCGGCAAGGCCTTGGCCGCTGCCGGGGTGACAGCCAATGGCTTGAACGACGCGATCAATGATTTGCGCAAAGGCCGCACTGCCGACAGCCAAAGCGCTGAAGAAGGCTATGACGCGTTGAAAAAATATGCACGTGATTTGACCCAAGATGCCCGCGACGGGCGATTGGACCCTGTGATCGGACGTGACGAAGAAATTCGCCGCGCGGTGCAGGTTTTGTCACGCCGTACAAAAAACAACCCTGTTTTGATTGGTGAGCCGGGCGTGGGTAAAACCGCGATTGCCGAAGGGTTGGCTCTGCGAATCATCAATGGCGATGTGCCTGAAAGCCTGAAAAACAAAAAGCTCTTATCATTGGATATGGGCGCGCTGATTGCTGGCGCGAAATATCGCGGTGAGTTTGAAGAGCGCTTGAAAGCCGTGCTCAATGAAGTGCAGTCTGAAGAGGGGAAAATCATCCTCTTTATTGACGAGATGCATACGCTTGTGGGCGCGGGTAAAGGCGATGGTGCGATGGATGCGTCTAACTTGCTCAAACCTGCCTTGGCACGGGGCGAGTTGCACTGTGTGGGCGCCACCACGTTGGACGAATATAAAAAGCATGTTGAAAAGGATGCAGCTTTGGCGCGGCGCTTTCAGCCTGTCTTTGTGTCCGAACCCACGGTTGAAGACACCATTTCGATCCTGCGCGGCTTGAAGGAAAAATATGAGCTGCACCACGGGGTGCGCATTTCCGACAGCGCCTTGGTCTCCGCCGCCACTTTGTCGAATCGCTACATCACAGATCGTTTTTTGCCGGACAAGGCCATCGATTTGGTCGACGAATCGTCAGCACGCTTGCGCATGCAGGTGGACAGCAAGCCCGAAGCCTTGGACGAGTTGGACCGCCGCATCATTCAATTGAAGATTGAGCGGGAAGCGTTGAAAAAAGAAACCGACGATGCCTCAAAGGCGCGGTTGGAAAAATTGGAAGCTGAGCTTTCCGATCTGGAAGAAGAAGCCAATGCGCTGAACCAGCGTTGGGTGGCTGAAAAAGAACGGTTGGGCGCCGGGCAAAAACTCAAAGAAGAGTTGGACCACGCGCGCACCGAGCTTGAAAACGCCCAACGGTCCGGTGATCTGGGTCGTGCTGGTGAGTTGGCTTATGGCGTCATTCCCGAGCTGGAGCAAAAGATTGCTGCCGCTGAAGCGGAAGATGATGGCGACACCGACAATGTCACCGAAGCGATGCTGGAAGAAGTGGTGAGTCCGGCGCACATTGCGCATGTGGTGAGCCGCTGGACCGGTGTGCCTGTCGATAAAATGCTCGAGGGCGAACGCGACAAGCTGTTGCGCATGGAAGATGAACTGGGCAAGCGCGTGATCGGCCAGGACGAAGCCGTGACCGCCGTTTCGAAAGCGGTGCGCCGTTCGCGGGCCGGGTTGCAAGACCCGAATCGCCCCATGGGTTCATTTATGTTCCTTGGGCCAACTGGCGTGGGTAAAACCGAATTGACCAAAACCTTGGCCGACTTCCTGTTCGACGATGAAACCGCCATGGTGCGGCTGGATATGTCTGAATTTATGGAGAAGCATTCCGTCGCTCGGTTGATCGGCGCGCCTCCAGGCTATGTTGGCTATGATGAGGGGGGCGTGTTGACCGAAGCGGTTCGCCGTCGGCCTTATCAGGTGATCTTGTTTGACGAGATCGAAAAGGCGCACCCAGACGTGTTCAACGTGCTGTTGCAGGTGCTCGATGATGGCCGCCTGACTGATGGTCAGGGCCGTACGGTCGATTTCCGCAATACGTTGGTGATCATGACCTCAAACCTTGGCTCTGAATATTTGGTTGAGCAGCAAGAAGGCGAGCCGGTTGATCTGGTGCGCGGCAAGGTGATGGACACGGTGAAAAGTCACTTCCGGCCTGAGTTTTTGAACCGGGTGGATGAGATCTTGTTGTTCCACCGCTTGGCCCGGTCCGATATGGGTGCCATTGTGGATGTGCAGCTGAAAGGTTTGCGCAAGCTGCTTGATGAGCGCGATATTGAGATCGAACTCAGTCCCGCCGCGCGTGATTGGATTGCCAATGAAGGCTATGACCCGGCTTACGGGGCGCGGCCTTTGAAACGGGTGATTCAGCGCAATCTGCAAGACGAACTCGCCGAGCAGATTTTGAGCGGCAAAATTGTTGATGGCCAAAAGGTCACGGTTGATGTGGAAGGCGATAAGCTCGCCTTCTCCACCGACGGGACCACCATTGACGATAATGAGGTGCCCAGCGCGGCCCAATAATTCACACTCCTCCTCAACGATGAAGGAAGCCCGGTGCTTTTTAAGTGCCGGGTTTTCTTTTTTCCATCGCGCCTATTCGCCCGGCTTCACGATGATCGACAGGGCGATCACCACAACCTGCGCCGCAAAGGCGAAGAGGGGCAGATAATAATCGCCCAAGACCGCGGAGGAAATCGCGTAGGACCACGCGAGAAACGCCAGTGGCGTTACGGCCAAATGGGCTTTTCGGCTGGCATCATCAGGCGTGTATTTGATGATATAGGCGATGGTAGTGGCAAAAAAGACGGCAATTAGAATTGCCGCACCGATCAGCTTTTCATTGTCGCTCAGCGCCATGGCGATCAGTGCTGAATAGAGCGCGGTAAACCCCGCCAAAATCTCAGCCGGCACATATTTGGCAATGCGTTCGATCGCATTGTCTTTTTTGGCGGTTGAAACCTCGCCCTCCTGCAATGTTTTGAAATTCAAGTCGTCGGCGCGCCCCGGCGCAGTGACCCATCTGGACATAGCTACCTCCCAAATATCAATTAAACATAGCTTTAATTGCGCGCCGCCTTTTCACAACTGTCAAGGGCACGGTGAGGTGTCGGGCCACAAGAGGTCGTAAGCCCGGCATTTGCACGCCGGGCCTTGCGCTTTAGCCGCCGTAGTTACGTGGGGCAGAAATATAGCGATAGCTGTTGTTCTGGCGTTCAACATATCCAAGTGAGGGGAAGTCCAAATGCATCCCCGCCACCATGGTCCGATCTGCGGCGGATTGATCAAGCAGTTTGGTGCGCGCTGCGGCCGAAAGGGCCGGGTCCGCATCAATAATTGTGGACCATTCCGGATGGCTGAACTGATAGGTTGGCGAGTGAATAATGTCGCCCCAAATCATCAGGCTTTGATTTTGGCTTTGAATGCGCACGCCCATATGTCCCATGGTATGGCCGGGCAACGGCACCGCAAACACGCCGGGCGCAATTTCGGTTTCTTTTTTCATGCTGACCAAATTGCGTTGATCTTTATACGGCAGCACCTGTCCGCGTGAATATTGCACGAATGGCGCAAACTCTTTTGGCAAATAGGCCATTTTCTCGTCGTCAAAGGAATCAGTCCATTCCGTTTCTGAGAGCACAAGTTCGACTTGGGGCAGGGTCTTTTTGCCGTTTTCGTCAACAAGTCCAGCCACGTGGTCAGTGTGCATATGTGTCAGGAACATCATATCAATTTGCTCCGGCGCAATGCCCGCCAGGTCCAATCCGTTCCGCCATGCGCCCACGGTGGGCGACAAAAAGCTGGGTGCGCCGGCATCTATGGCGATGATCGTGCCAGCGGTGCGGATGACGTAGCTATTGACCGCAATCGAAATCAAATTGGGATCATAATTCTTATATGCCAGCCGCGCTGCCTCTTGCGCTTCGTCCGGATCAAGACCCAGCATGATTTGACTTGGCAAAGCCGTATATCCATCGGCGATGGCGATCACCTCGATCTCGCCGACCATATGCCGGAAAATTTCGGTTTCAGCGTGCATTGGTGTTGCCGAGGAAGCTGTCGCCTGCTCTGTGTTGGCCCGTCCTTGCGGGACCACGCCGAGCATGATCGGGGCGGCCGCCATAAAGGACAGAACTCTGCGGCGATCTATTGGTTTGTTGCTGGGGGAGTTGCTCATTTTTGCTCTCTTATTGATTTCAGACAACAATATAAGTAATGATTTTGATGGATTTGTTGTATCTGCTGATTTGTTATCTCGGGCATAAGGAATGCTTATGGAAGACTTGCACCCTTTGCGTTGTTTGGTGTCCGCATTGGATGTGGGGTCGCTGACGGGTGCAGCCCAAACACTTGGAATCAGTCAGCCCGCGCTCTCGCAAAAGATCAAAGCCTTGGAAGCCCTTTATGGGCAGAAGCTGCTGACGCGCACGCGGTCAGGGGTTGAGGCCACGTTGGCGGGGCAAGTTGCCTATGGCTTTGGTCAACGCATTGGGCAGGAGTTGGATGAACTGCGCGTGGAACTCGATTCGTTGCAGGGCGTCATTTCAGGGCATATTCGCATTACCGCGGGCCAATCGTTGAGCCAGACCTATCTGGGGGAGGTGGTGATCGCGCTCAAGTCCAAATATCGCGACCTTGAGGTTGAGCTGGTTGTTTCGGACAAGTTGTTGGATATCGAAAAAGAGAAAATTGACTTTGCAATCCGCTTCGGTTCGCCTGGCTGGGGCGGTGGCGTTGCCCGCAAAATTGGAGATGTTCAGTCGGTTTTGGCAGCGACCCCAGCCTATTTGAACGCGCGAGGACGACCCACTTCTCCAGACGAGATCGAGCAGTTGGACTTTATCCAATATAAGGACGACACCGAGAAGTCCGTTGTTGGGGTAACCTATCGTGGGCAAAAGTTGACGGTGCCCGTTACCCCCAGCTTGACGGCAGAGGACCCAAATCTGATCGCGCATGCGCTTGAAAAAGGGCTTGGGTTTACAAAGGCCCCGCTTTTTTTTGTGCAGGAGCGTATCGATAGGGGGCTATTTGAAGAAGTGTTGCCGGGATGTCGGCCCATCCCTAAACCATTTTTTCTGATTCAGCGTGAGCAGGTGCGCAATACAGCTCGGGCAAAACTATTTCAAAAAACCTTGTTTGAAACATTATCGAAAGCGCCGGGGATCACAATCTTGCCGGATCTCTTGTCGCGAGACCAATAATTCAATTTTAGGGTCAACGAATGGCCATTTCGCTATTTTCCCGCTTGCGTCACGCTCGCCGACCTCTAGTTGCCTGACTAACTTGGGTTTTTGTGCGTGACCGCATTAAAAAACACAAACTTATCTCCGGGCGAGTTTGTGCGGGTATACTGGCGTCATCTTCTTTTGGCCGCGTGGGCTGCTGACGGGCAGTGGTGGCACATCGCTTTTGTGATGAAAGAAGAGGTTGGGGCAGATTTTGGACGCAGGATCTGTCGCCCTTTTTGAGTTCAGCCCGACACCGAGGGCCAATCTGCTTTGGTCAGATTGCGGGACTATTGGGTCAGCACCCCGGATTCCTCAAATCGGAGCGCATAAACCGACCGCGCGAGGCGTTTATCGTCTCACTTCATTGTCGATACGAACGAGACCATATGCGCCTCGCGCCCCACATCAACGTTGTGCCTTTCAGGCGCAGCGATCTTTGTGCTGGCTGTTTGGGCCGAAGGTGAGGCATAGCATTCGCGCCACGCAAATGGTGCGTTTTTGATTGACGAATGAATCTGACCGTTGGCGAATAGGCGCTTCAACAGGCGGCATATTCGCGGCACGTCGCAGGCTCAAATTGAGCTTGCGAGGTGGTATGACTTTTTTGACTGAACTTGGCGGGGTGTTGTCCCCCTTCAAAAATCTGCTGTTTTTAACCGGGGCATTGTTGGCGCCAAGTTTGGTGGCCCTGGTGGCGCGACAAGTGGGCTTGGGGCGACATTTCGCCCCGCAACTCTGGGGTAGATTGGGCATCGCGATCTTCTTGGTGATGACCGCCAGTGCTCATTTTAGCAATCCCGGCGCGATGGCGGCGATGTTGCCCGGCTTTTTGCCCCTGCGAATCGAGATTGTGGTGTTGACCGGTTTTTTGGAAATTGCATTGGGGCTGGCAATTTTGGTGCCGCAGGTGCAACGGCTTGTGGGCTGGGCCATTATGGCAATGCTGCTTGGGTTTCTCCCCGCCAATATATTTGCAGCGCTGAATTATATTCCTTTTGGCGGCGCTGAGATGGGGCCTGCCTATTTGTTGGTGCGGGTGCCTTATCAGGCGCTGTTGATCGGCTTTGTATTTTGGGCCAGCCAAACGGGCAACAGGAGGCCAAGGGAACGAACCAAGCAATAGTCTAATTGCACGGCGGTGCGATTCGTCATATTCTTGGATTAAGGAGCGCGGAATCGGATGGGTAAATCGACCAGAGTTGAGATACCAGACCAGCAATTGGCGGCGTTCGACCATTTGGTTGAACGCTTCGCTGATATTGAGCGCAAAGGCAAAACGTCACCCTACACATCTGTAAACGGACATATGTTTAGCCTTTTGGGCAAGGATGGCGTGTTGGGCATTCGGTTGAGTAAAGCGGATCAAGCCAGGTTTCGCGCGCAATATGAGAGTGGCGATTTTATTCAACATGGTGCGGTGATGCGCGACTATGTGAAAGTGCCCAATGATTTATTGCTAGATATTACGGCGATGGTGCCCTGGTTTGAAAAGAGCCATCAACATGCACAATCGCTTAAACCAAAATGATACTTTAAGCAGCCCGGTAAATGAGGAGGAATTTATGCGAATTGGTGATATTCTGGACGAGAAGGGTGGCGATGTCTTTACGCTGTCGGAATCAGCGCTGGTCGCCGACGCAGTGGATGTGCTGGGTGAGAACAATATCGGTGTGGTGGTGATCACAGGCGCCGATGGCGGCGTAGTGGGTATTTTGTCGGAGCGTGACATTGTGCGCCGTTTGCGGGAACATGGAGCCGCGGCGATCGAAACCGGCCTGTCGAAATGCATGACGCGCGATCCATTTACTTGTTCACGCGATGTTGGGTTGGACGAGGTGATGGGCACCATGTCCAAGCGACGTATTCGGCATATGCCAGTTGTGGAATCAGGCAAATTGCTTGGGTTGGTTTCAATCGGCGATATTGTGAAGCGCAAGATTGAGCAAACCGAGCGGGAAGCCGCAGCCTTGCGTGACTATATTGCGTCCTAGGCTTTAATTGCCTGCATCCGCCACATTGATTGGCGCGCTCGGTTCGCGCGCCATCAAATCATCGATTTGAGCCATGGTCTGGTCGAACTTTGCGCGATATCTATTGGGCAATGATTTGTCCCGTGGCAAGCGCACGCTGAGTGGATCAACGGTGCGGCCGTTGATTTTAATCTCGTAGTGCAAGTGCGGCCCGGTGGAGTAACCGGTTGACCCGACATAGCCAATGATTTGGCCCTGACGCACGCGGGTGCCCGGTTGCATGCCACTGGCGATGCGGTTCATGTGGGCATATGCGGTTTGGTAGCCATTTGCGTGGTTCAGCTCGACAAAGCGGCCATAGCCCGACACCCATTGCGCCCGTTTCACCACTCCGTCGCCACCGGCATAAACCGGGGTGCCTGTGCGCGCAGCCAGGTCAACGCCGGTATGCAGCTTGCGGGTTTTGAAAATCGGGTGAATACGGTAGCCATAGTTTGAGCGCAAGCGGCCGCCACCTTCAAGCGGCCGGCGCATCAAAAACTTCTTGCCCGTTTGGCCGTTTTCATCAAAGAAATCGACCACGCCATCTTCGGTTTGGAAGCGATACATGTGGCGCTCTGTCCCCGCGAGTTGAAGGCCGATATAAAGAAGTTCCTTGTTGCCATCGGCATCTGGCTCAGTTTGCAGCATTTG
>NZ_AUHV01000006.1:152500-154690 GCF_000423365.1 Maritalea myrionectae DSM 19524
GGGCTAGGGGTCCCCAACGGATTACCAAACCTAACCAAACTCCGAATACCTGGAAGTAATATCTGGCAGACACACTGCGGGTGCTAAGGTCCGTAGTGGAGAGGGAAACAGCCCTGACCTACAGCTAAGGTCCCAAAGTCATGGTTAAGTGGGAAAGCTTGTGGGAATGCACAGACAACCAGGAGGTTGGCTTAGAAGCAGCCATCCTTTAAAGATAGCGTAACAGCTCACTGGTCAAGCGTTCCTGCGGCGAAAATGTACCGGGGCTCAAACCATGCACCGAAGCTTAGGGTTTACACTTTTAGTGTAAGCGGTAGCGGAGCGTTCTGTAAGTCTGCGAAGGGATACCCGTGAGGGGTCCTGGAGATATCAGAAGTGCGAATGCTGACATGAGTAGCGATAAAGAGTGTGAGAGACACTCTCGCCGAAAGTCCAAGGGTTCCTGCGCAATGCTAATCAGCGCAGGGTTAGTCGGCCCCTAAGTCGAGGACGAAAGTCGTAGACGATGGGAAACAGGTTAATATTCCTGTACCTGGTGGTAGTGACGAATTTGTAGATCGGTCAGTCCTTATCGGATTGGTTCTGGCCGTGAGCAGGTTCCAGGAAATAGCTCCACCAACATAGACCGTACTCTAAACCAACACAGGTGGACAGGTAGAGAATACTAAGGCGCTTGAGAGAACTATGCTGAAGGAACTCGGCAAATTGCACGCGTAACTTCGGGATAAGCGTGACCCTTTTTGAGGCAACTCAGGGAGGGTGGCACAGACCAGGGGGTGGCGACTGTTTACTAAAAACATAGGGCTCTGCGAAGTAGCAATACGACGTATAGGGTCTGACGCCTGCCCGGTGCTGGAAGGTTAAAAGGAGATGTGAGAGCATTGAATTGAAGCCCCAGTAAACGGCGGCCGTAACTATAACGGTCCTAAGGTAGCGAAATTCCTTGTCGGGTAAGTTCCGACCTGCACGAATGGCGTAACGACTTCCCCACTGTCTCCAGCATAGACTCAGCGAAATTGAACTCCCCGTGAAGATGCGGGGTTCCTGCGGTTAGACGGAAAGACCCCGTGCACCTTTACTATAGCTTCACACTGGCATTCGTGTCGGCATGTGCAGAATAGGTGGTAGGCTTTGAAATAGTGACGCTAGTTGCTATGGAGCCGCAATGTGAGATACCACCCTTATCGTCATGTATGTCTAACCGCGGCGTAACAGCGTCCGGGACAGTGTGTGGTGGGTAGTTTGACTGGGGCGGTCGCCTCCCAAAGAGTAACGGAGGCGCGCGATGGTGGGCTCAGACCGGTCGGAAATCGGTCGTCGAGTGCAATGGCATAAGCCCGCCTGACTGCGAGACTGACAAGTCGAGCAGAGACGAAAGTCGGTCATAGTGATCCGGTGGTCCCGCGTGGAAGGGCCATCGCTCAACGGATAAAAGGTACGCCGGGGATAACAGGCTGATGATGCCCAAGAGTCCATATCGACGGCATTGTTTGGCACCTCGATGTCGGCTCATCGCATCCTGGGGCTGGAGCAGGTCCCAAGGGTTTGGCTGTTCGCCAATTAAAGCGGTACGCGAGCTGGGTTTAGAACGTCGTGAGACAGTTCGGTCCCTATCTGCCGTGGGTGTAGGAATGTTGAGAAGAGTTGCCCCTAGTACGAGAGGACCGGGGTGAACAGATCTCTGGTGGACCTGTTGTTGCGCCAGCAGCATAGCAGGGTAGCTATATCTGGACGGGATAACCGCTGAAAGCATCTAAGCGGGAAGCCTCCTTCGAAACTAGCATTCCCTTGAGAGCCGTGGGAGACCACCACGTTGATAGGCCAGGTGTGGAAGCGCAGCAATGTGTGAAGCTTACTGGTACTAATAGCTCGATTGGCTTGATTGTTCTCATTAATCAATGTCCGTAACACCAATACCAAACACGAACATCATCACTCAGGATAAACATCCTGAGCATATTTAACTTCACGAAATTTTGCTTTTTGCCGACTTGGTGATTATAGCGAGGTGCTCAGAACACGATCCCATTCCGAACTCGAACGTTAAACACCTCAGCGCCGATGGTACTTTGTCTTAAGGCATGGAAGAGTAGGTCGTTGCCAAGTCTGCTAAAAGCAAAATTATCTCTACGATGTAAAATATACAAAAAACCCCACCCGCTAGAAATAGCCGGTGGGGTTTCTTGCGTT
>NZ_KE384009.1:0-1135 GCF_000423365.1 Maritalea myrionectae DSM 19524
TGCGCCGGGCGCAAAACCTGACCTATCAGGATTTTGATGTGAACCGCAAAGTGCGGGCTGAGATGAAGGGGCAAACGCCACGCATTGTGTGGTTCACTGGCCTGTCCGGTTCCGGCAAATCCACCATCGCCAACTTGCTCGAAAAGCGGATTACAGCTGAAGGCAAACACACCTATATTTTGGACGGGGACAATGTGCGCCATGGCCTCAACAAAGATCTTGGCTTTACCGATGAGGATCGGGTGGAAAACATCCGCCGTGTGGCCGAAGTGGCGAAGCTCATGGCCGACGCAGGCTTGATCGTACTCGTCTCCTTCATCTCACCGTTCAAAAACGAGCGCCGCTTGGCGCGCGAGGTGGCAGGCGACATTGATTTTGTCGAAGCCTATGTGAACACACCTCTTGAGGTGTGCGCCGAGCGTGATCCGAAAGGGCTTTACGCCCGCGCCAAGGCTGGGGAAATCAAAAACTTCACAGGGCTGGATTCACCCTTTGAAGCCCCTGAACGCGCCGACATTACCCTCAACGCGGCAGAGCATGATCCAACCGATCTCGCCAACGAACTCTACGACCTGCTGTTTGAAGGACATCAGTATCGGAAGCTTTAATGATGGCCGCCATCGCCCGTCCGATGTACTTTACTCTGTGAGTTGAAGATTTCGACTTCGATCAAAAAGACGAAGCCTTCAACTGAGATTAAGCGCGCCTGATGCAAGCATATAGGCGAGGGTGGTTTTTCCCGCGCCGCCCTTTTTGTGCACGATAGAAATGGTTTTCATATTGCCTCCATTTTTCGACCTTCAGGGTCGTCATAAATTAAGAAGAGCCAACCGTTGATGGTCAGCATTTCTTGTTCATCACGATCAAACGCCTCAAACTTTTGCCCAAGGTCTTGATCAGGCTTAATCAGCAATCGCAGCTCATAAGCATCGGCTTCGGCAATGACTGGATTTGAAAATCCGTCATTGACCGCCTCTTGATGATTTGAAGGCGAGCAGCGTTTTGCAGCTTTGCTATTTTGTAGATTTGTCATTTTTCATGCTTGCCTTTTTGTACTTTTGCCAACATGCATCATTGCTGTTTTGCTGTTTTGCTGTTTTGCTGTTTTGCTGTTTTGCTGTTTTGCTGTTTTGCT
>NZ_KE384009.1:1175-126337 GCF_000423365.1 Maritalea myrionectae DSM 19524
TTGCTGTTTTGCTGTTTTGCTGTTTTGCTGTTTTGCTGTTTTGCTGTTTTGCTGTTTTGCTAATTTTCACTTTTGTAGTTTTGTAAGTTGTCTCCCCATAAGGTGGTCTGTTCTGTCAATTTCTTGAAATGTGGTGGTTCAGAGCATGAAAATTTCGCTGATATGGCCGTTTTTTCGGCCATACAGACGATTTTTCATCTTTTTGGTGGGATATAGCTTCTAGCCATAAATCGCGCTCATAGCGGCTTTATATTGATCGCGGTTGATGATGGCGCGATTGCCCGCAATGCCATCATAGGCTGACTTGTCATTTTGAAGTGGCAATCCAGCCCAAACACCAGCAACGCGGTCCATGAACTGTTCTATGGAGAGTGTTCCAGCTTCAAACTTTCCAAGTCCCGCATCCATCAAGAGGCGAATGGCGAGCTGATCCTGAAGCCTCTTATCAAACACAGCCCCAGGTGAGATCGATTCAGCTTCAATCAGATAGGCCAAAGTATCAGGAATGATCTGATACCGGCCTATGGCGTGAAATTGCCCTGGTGTATCTTCGATCCACCGCAATATCTGGCCAATGGTCAAGGTTGAAGGCAGTGCAGGGGGCTTCACCTTGGCCTTGTAATGAACCGCATCATATTGCCGGTGAGGGGCTTCGACTGAGGCGATCAGCGATAGAAGCTGATCACGCCTTGTCTTGCCCTCATATCGAGAAGGCAGCTTTGCTAGCTTGAACTCATAGCCTCGAACCGACTTTTCAAAGAAGTGCTGTTTTTCCCACTCGCTTTTGGAAAAATTCCAAATCGAGTTGGGTTCAGTTTTTACCGCGAGTTTGAAATCACCGTCTTTGCCCCAATCATTGGCTACAGATGGAGAGATGCCTATCGCCAAAATTATGGCGAGCGCAAAAGCCATCACGTTGATGGTTTTTGGCAGGCTCACCTCCAAATCGTTCTCACGCTTTAGAGGCTCGAAAGGAGCAGCGAGAAGGACGCTGCCCGTTTCACATGCGAGCCATGGTTGCGGCGCATCAGGCTCAGAACATTCATTCTGAATGTAAAAGAGGTCACACGCTACGCACCCTTGTGTCGAGGCCGAAAAACCGATGTTTTTCAGCAAGTTAATAGTGATTTTATCGGTTTTTAATGGCATGTTTTTTTAAAACTAATGATTTCAATGGGTTAGGGGTGTGTGGCCCAAGGTATTTCTGAGGTGTCCCACCAAATTTGCGACCTGTCCCACAAAAAAGGAGGTGCTGTCCCACGTATATAAGGATTTGCTAAAGTTCTTTTTCATTAGATTTTTCGCTTTTGGCGTGTTCTCGATCGTCGCGTTCTTTGTCAGTTTTATGTTCGCGACTTGCATCCTTTTGATGCATGATGTGCACTGCAAATTTTTTCTTCAGGTCAGACAGTTTTGGTGCATCAAGTCCATTTTTCTCAGCTTGCTGAATTTGTAACTCAACCGCTATTTCATTCAGCTGAGCTAAAGGTTTTTGAACAGACTATTTGAATAGTGAGTACTTAGTTCGAAGAAATCTGCAATCACAATCATTGACTGTGCGCTTGGTTTGGATAGGGCATTAATTGTCAGGATCGTTGTCGTTCGACGATAATGATTTTATATCTAGGTGACATTTTAGCTTTGCGCTTATGCAAGTTGTTCGGATAACATATCTTATGGAACAAATAATATAGACTTCCTGCAGCCAACCGATCCCACGTCTAAGGTCGATCAAGCGCCGCCGAGGTGAAGTGGATTGGTGTCAGCTTACATAACGGCGCCGATTTGCCAGGGTACAAATTCATGATCGCCAAGGCCGAGCTGTTCACTTTTGGTGGTTGCGCCTTCCGCGGTGGCGATGATTTGTTCGAAAATTTCCCGTCCCTTTTGTTCAACACTGATATTTTGGCTGATCATGTCGCCGCAATTCAAGTCCATATCTTCGTGCATGGTTTCAAAAAGGCGGTCGTTGGTCGCCAGTTTCAGGGTTGGCGCGGGGGTGGAACCGAAGGCCGAGCCGCGACCGGTTGTGAACACAATTAGTTGGGCACCACCGGCGATTTGGCCCGTTACAGAAACCGGGTCATAGCCCGGGGTATCCATGAACACGAGCCCCTTGGCGGTTGGTTTTTCGCCATAATGAACCACGTCATTTAATGGTGTGTTGCCCGCTTTGGCGACGGCGCCGAGGGACTTTTCCAAAATGGTGGTCAGGCCGCCAGCCTTGTTGCCAGGCGAGGGATTATTGTCCAGCGTACCGTTATTGATGTCGACATAATTTTGCCACCAGTCGAGGTGCTTCAGCAGCTTGTTGGCCACCTCTTTGCTGGCAGCGCGCTGCAGTAAAAGCTGCTCCGCGCCGTAAATTTCAGGCGTTTCCGAAAGGATCACCGTTGCCCCATGCGCCACCAGCAGATCGCTGGCATAGCCCAAAGCCGGGTTGGCGGTAATGCCAGAATAGCCGTCTGACCCGCCGCATTGCAGACCGATGGTTAAATGCTCAAGGTTACAAGGTGTGCGTGAGATTTGATTGATCTGCGGCAAGAGCTGATGGATCTGGGCCACAATCTGCACAATGGTGGCGCGTGTGCCGCCGGATTCTTGAATTGTAAGTCCTGAAATGCGGGTCTGGTCTTTGCTGCCAAACCTGTGCTTGAGCTTTGCAATCTGCATGACTTCGCAACCAAGCCCAACAAACAGGGCAGCGCCAACATTCGGGTGATTGGCATACCCCCAAAGCACACGTTGCAAATTGTCCCAGCCGGGGCCTTCCGAATCCATGCCACAACCAAGGCTGTGGGTGCAGGCCACAATGCCGTCTACATTCGGATAGTTCTGTAAAATACCCGACTGTTGCACCTGCATCGCCGCTTGCCGAATGACGGTGGCCGAACAGTTGACGGTGGAGACCAGTGCGATCATGTTGCGGGTGCCGACCTGTCCGTTGTCGCGCTGAAATCCAGCAAACTGGCGCGATGTAACATTTGGGATGGCAGCCCTTGCCGCCTCAAGCCCTGCACTTGAATCATATTCGGCAGCGTGCGCGCGGAACACGCAATTATGGCTGTGGACATGAGCCCCGAGTGCAATTTCAGCCGCGGCAAAGCCAATAGTTTGGCCCAACTTGATAATCGGTTCGCCCGAAGCAATGGCACGGGTTGCGATTTTATGCCCGGGTGCCAAGGCGGCAGTGAGAGCCTCCCCCTCGCCCAGTGGGCGGCTGTCTTTTGGGGCATTGTCAATTAACACCGCAACATTGTCATCCGGGTGAAGCTGACGTGGCGGCCGCATTTCAGCCACCCCCATGGCGGAGCCCTGCAATCACCCCGCGCAGTTCTGCTAAACCTTTGAGGCGGCCAACAAGTGGATAACCTGGATGGGTCCCGCGCTCATCATCGTTCAACAGAGCATGCCCGTGATCGGGACGAAATGGTATTTCAGCATCCGCGCGGCCATTTGTGGCGCGGGTACGTTCTTCAGCAAGCAGATTGGCCACCAAGCTGACCATATCGACATCGCCATTAAGATGCTCAGATTCCTGAAACGATCCATCGGCGTCGCGCTTGACGTTGCGCAAATGGGCGAAGTGAATCCGGTCAGCATATTGCGCGGCAATGGCTGGCACATCATTGTTCGGGTTAGCCCCAAGCGAGCCCGAGCATAAGGTGAGCCCGTTTTCGGGTGCCTCGTCAATGCGGAGCAAAAAGGCCAAATCTTCTGCACAGGATACAATACGGGGTAAGCCGAAAAGCGGCCGCGGCGGATCATCCGGATGGATGCACATTTTGATCCCGAGTTCACGCGCAGTTGGCATGATTTCGTGCAAAAACCGCGTAAGTGAATTGCGCAGATCATTGGCTGTGAACCCAGCCCATTTTTGCAGCTCAATGTGCAAACCAGCTGCATCATACCGCTTATAAGCACCGGGCAAACCGGACATGATTGAATGGGTGAGCTGCGCACGTTGCGCTTCGGTCGAACCCTCCCACCAGTCTTTCGCCTTTGCGACAATGTCCGGTGTGTAATCGTCAGTTTCACGCCCCATCATAAACAGGTCGAATGCGGCGCATTCTGCCAGTTCAAAGCGCAATGCTGTGCCGCCATTTTCCTCTGGTGCATCAAGGGTGGTGCGCGTCCAGTCGAGTACCGGCATGAAATTATAGCAGATGGTTGTGATCCCCTCGGCCGCCAAATTCGCCATGGACTGGCGGTAATTGGCGAACAGTGCGGAAAGATCGCCTTGTCCATGCTTGATTTTTTCATGCACGGGCAAGCTTTCGACAACCTCCCAAGTGAGACCTGCTGCCTCTATCTCAGCTTTTCGAGCTGCGATTTTTTCGCGTGGCCACACCTCACCATAGGGAATTTCATGCAGCGCTGTGACAATGCCACTTGCTCCAGTCTGCCGCACTTCCTTCAAACTGATTTTGTCCAATGGGCCAAACCAGCGCCATGTTTGTTTCATTGTGTTAACTCCGCAACCATTTGGCGCGCACCTTTGTGGATCAGCCCGGACAGGGCCGCCTGCACAGCGCTTACAAATTGCTGATTTTCGGTCAATTGGGGCTCAAAGATTTGGTGGATCGCCAAAAGCGACAGCACCTTTTCTGCCGGATCATTCGCTGCGTCATAGGCATGTTTTAGTTGTTCGGCCATCGGATCGCGCACCTCAATAAGCTGGCCTTTTTCGTCAACACCGCCGACAAACCGCATCCAACCAGCAATCGCCAAACTTAGACCTTTCGGCACGCGGCCCATTTGCAGGCAATCATGCACGGTGCCCAAAAGCCGCTGCGGCAATTTTTGGCTGCCGTCCATGGCAATTTGCCAAGTGCGATGCTTGATGGCCTTGTTTTCATACCGCTCCATGAGCGCCTGACAATAAGCAGGCAAATCCTCACCTTCTGGCGTGGGAAGTGTGGGTGTGATTTCTTGCTGCCACATTTGGTGGCAAAGCTTTGAGAACGACGGATCGGCCACAGTTTCACTTATCAATTCATATCCGGCGAGATACCCAAGATAGGCGAGGCTGGAATGGGTGCCGTTCAAGCACCGCAATTTCATCAGCTCGTGCGCGTCGACATTGGCCACGATTTGCGCCCCGGCTTTTTCCCAGTTGGGTCGTGCGCCAACAAAATTGTCCTCAATCACCCATTGGCGAAAGGGTTCATGCACCACGCAGCCAAGATCGACATAGCTTTCGGTTTCCGCCAGGCGGTCAATGTCCGCCTGTGTGGTGGCGGGTGTAATCCGGTCGACCATGGTGGAGGGAAATGTGGCATGGGTGCTGATCCATTGTGCCAGCGTCGGGTCCACCAGCTTTGCAAACTCTAGCGTCAAATTGCGAAGCAATTGGCCGTTGGACGGCAAATTATCGCACGACAATAGTGTGAACGGTTTTTGCCCCGCTTGCCGCCGCTGATTGAGGGCAGAAACGATAAAGCCGATCGCTGTGCGGGGCGTGCTGAGATTTGAAATGTCGTGCTGAATGTCGGCGTTGGTTTGGTCTAAGCGCTTGGTGGCAGGCGCGTAGCAATAGCCCTTTTCTGTGATGGTCAGTGAGACAATCTCAATCGCAGGATCGGCCATCTGCGCCAATACCGCCTGTGGGTCTTCCGGCGCCACCAACACATTCACAATCGAATTGATCTTTTGGGTCTTTTCCCCATCTGGTCCGCGTTCAATCGCGGTATAGGTGCCGCCTTGCGGCATCAATTGATCGCGCGCAGTTGGGCTTTTAAGGCTGACGGCAACAATGCCCCATTTATCCTTGGCTGGGTCCATCACATCATTGGTGTAAATCGCCCCAAAGGCGCGGAAAAAAGCGCCGGGGCCAAAATGCACAATGCCAGCTTTAGCGGCAGGTAATGTTCGTGTGAGACGGGGATTAGCGGGCAAGCCAGCCTCCATCAACATTTAATACCGCGCCATGAATATAGGTGGATGCGGGCATGCACAAAAAGGTGACAGCGCCGGCAATGTCAGCGGGATCGCCCCAGCGACCGGCTGGAATACGCCCCAGAATTTCGGCAGCGCGTTTTGGGTCTTCGCGCAAGGCCTTGGTGTTGTTGGTGGCGATGTAACCGGGGGCCACCGCGTTCACATTGATGCCTTTGGCGGCCCATTCATTGGTGAGAATTTTGGTCAACCCCACCACGCCATGTTTGGACGCGGTATATGAGGGCACACGAATGCCGCCTTGAAAGCTCAACAGTGAAGCGATGTTGACAATGCGACCTGTTGCCGAGCGGGCAAAAACAGATTTGGCAAAGGCTTGAGACAACATGAAAACTGCTTTGAGGTTGACATCCATCACCTCATCCCAGTCCTTTTCAGCAAAGTCGACGGAATCTTCGCGCCGGATGATCCCCGCATTGTTGACCAGAATGTCGATGTCGCCCGCCTCTTGCAGCGCCGCTACCCCATGGGTGCCGTCCGCCAGATCCATATAAAGCGCTTCGCCAGTGCCGCCCGCCGCCTCTATCGTGGCGACGGTTTCATCACAAGATGAACGCCCGGCAGCGACCACATGGGCGCCCGCCTCCGCCAAACCAATGGCAATGGCCCGACCAATGCCGGTGTTGGCGCCGGTCACCAAAGCGCGCTTGCCTTGAAGAGTGAAAGCATTCATCGCAGCGTCTCCATGGGAACCATGTCCATATCGGTGAAATCGACATTATCTCCGGCCATCGCCCAGCAGAATGTGTAAGCACCAGTGCCTGCCCCACTATGGATCGACCAAGGTGGCGAAATAATTGCCTCCTCATTGGCGATCACCATATGGCGAGTTTCGTCCGGTTCGCCCATAAAGTGGAACACGCGCTGTTCTTCTGAGAGATCAAAATAGAGATAGGCTTCCATGCGTCGATCATGACGGTGCGCGGGCATGGTGTTCCACACTGAACCAGGCGCAAATTGGGTGTAGCCCATGAGAAGCTGGCAGCTTTCACACACTTCAGGGTGTAAGAACTGAATGATGACGCGCTCATTTGCTGTTTCCGCTGAACCCAACTCAACCCGTCTGGCATCAGCAATTTTGATCAGCTTGGTGGGATAGGTGTGATGTGCCGGGGCGCTCAAAATGTAATAGCGTCCAGGGGCACTGAACGTAATTGGTCCTGCGCCACGGCCAATATAGAGCACCTCGCCCGCACCCACTTCATAGGTCGTGCCGTCGACAGTGATCGTGCCCGCCTCGCCAATATTCAAAACGCCCATTTCACGTCGGTCAAGCACACCGGGGGTGCCGGTTTCCGCCACATGTTCGAGCACAATATCCTTGTCAGTTGGCACGGCTGACCCAAGCATCATGCGGTCATAATGGGTATAGACGAGCTTGAGCGTGCCGGGGACAAACAAGCCATCTACATGAAAATGTTGTCGCAAGGATTGGGTGTCGAATGATTTCGCCGAGACCGGGTCAATCGCGTGACGTGTTTCTACATTTGGCATGGTGGCTCCTTTTAAAGAAAGTCGTCGCGGCGCGGGGTGAAGCTGTCGATCAGCTCGCCGGATTCAAGGCAAACACAGCCATGTGTCGCCTCTGATGGAATGATGAAGGAGTCGCCTGGGCCAACCTCAATCTGCTCCTCCCCCAACGTGAAGCGGAACTTGCCGCTACGCACAAAAGTGGATTGAACATGAGGATGGTTGTGCAGGGCACCTTCAGCCCCCGCTTCAAACTTAAATGAAACGATCATTAGGTCTTTGTGTTCGCTCAAGACTTGGCGTGTGACGCCGCGGTCTGCAGCAATTGCTGGATAGGTTTTTAGCATCTCAATCTCATTTGAAAACGGAGGGAAGCCAAAGTGAAAGGCTTGGAATATAGGTCACCATCATCAACACAAAGATGGCGGCGAAATAGAATGGCCAAATGGTTTTGATGGCCTCCGAAATTCTGATTTTGCCGACGGCACACCCGACAAACAGCACGGCGCCTACGGGCGGCGTACAAAGGCCAATCCCCAGATTGAGGATCAAAATGATGCCGAATTGCACCGGGTCGATGCCATAGGCCAACGCCACTGGCAAAAAGATCGGCGTGGTGATCACAATCAAGGGTGACATGTCCATAAAGGTGCCAAGCAACAACAGAATGATGTTGAGCATCAACAGGATGACAAGTGGGTTTTGTGAAACGCCTTTCATCCATTGCACCAACTCGGCGGGTACGCGCAAATAGGCGAGCAGCCAGCCAAAGGCGGCGGCAGAGCCGATCACGAGGAGCACCATTGATGATGTTCTGACGGCGGACAGTGTGGCGGCAACAAACTCGTTCCACGGCAAGGATCGATAAACGAGAATGGTGACCGCAATCGCGTAAATCACGGCAATGCCTGAGCTTTCAGAGGCGGTGAACACGCCGGAGCGCACGCCACCAAACATGATCGCCACCAGAATGAGGCCGGGCAAGGCTCCAACCAATAGGCCGAACACGGCGCGCGCGCCCGGAAATGGCTCGGTGGAGTAGCCACGCTTTTTGGCCACAAACCAGGCGACAATCATAAGAGCCACGGCAAGCAACAACCCGGGAATAATCCCAGCTGTAAACAGGTCGGCGATGGACATACGCCCGCCGGCGGCAATCGAATAGATGATCAGATTATGCGAGGGCGGCAGCATCAGCGCAATGATCGATGAAACCACAGTAATATTGACGGCATAGTCGCGGCCATAGCCGCGTTCCGCCATTTGCGGAATCATCAAGCCACCAATGGCTGACGCATCAGCTGCTGCGGAACCTGAGATGCCGCCAAACATGACTGATGCAGTGATGTTGACTTGTCCCAAACCGCCGCGCAAATGCCCCACGGCCGCGCCCGCCAGTGCCACAAGGCGCCGGGCAATATCGCCGCGCACCATCAGCTCACCAGCGTAAATGAAAAAGGGAATTGCCAACAACGCAAAAACTGAAATGCCGGAGTTTAGCCGCTGGAAAACAACAACGGGGGGCAGCCCCAAAAAGGCGATGGTGGCAAAGCTGGACACGCCAAGACAAAAGGCCACGGGAGCCCCGATCAACAAAAGCCCGGTGAATGTGCCGAAAAGAACAACAAGTTCCATAAATTATTCCTCAATCACGTCGTCGCCAAAGCGGGGCGTGTGCAAGCCCACAACGCGTCGCAATAACCGTTCCAGGGAAAACAAAACCATCAACACCCCGCCAAAAATCAGCGAAAAGAAGCTGGTGGCGCCGGTGATGCCCAAATTGGGTATGGTGGTGGCCCACGTTGTGGCCGCAAGTTGCAAGCCATAACCGATCATGCCGGCGCCAAACGCGATCACCACCAGATCGGAAATAGAGTGGCAGATTTTTACCAATGGGCGCGGCAGCACATAGAGCAGGACATCAAAGCTGAGGTGATTTCCCTCGCGAATACCAACGGCAGCGCCGAGGAAAATCACCCAGCCCATCAGCAGTATGGAGGACGTTTCGGTCCAGGTTGGGGTATCATTCAGAACAAAACGTCCCCACACTTGCATGCCGATAAAAACCGTCATGGCAACCAACCCGGCGCCAGCCATCCACAAAACAAGGCGAGAGAACACGGCCAGAATGCGCGAGAAAGCGAGTACAAAATCGACCATTGTGAACTCCAATCCGAAAATGCGGGCCAGGCAGCCCGGCCCGCATCCTAAAATTTACTCAACTGCTCTGATCTTTTGGACCAAATCTTTGAGCTTGTCGGATTTTACGTGTTTTTCATACACGGGGTCCATGGCGTTGATGAATGGCGTCTTATCCACGTCTTCAACAATCTCCACGCCTGCAGCGCGTACTTTTTCCTCAGATGCCTTTTCACGGGCAGCCCAGAGCTCGCGCATGACGGGCACAGAATCTTTCGCTGCGTCGCGAATGAGTTCCTGATCATCAGGGGCAAGACCGTCCCAAGACTTTTTGCTCATCACCAACACTTCAGGCACGATCAAATGCTGATCAAGGGTGTAGTAGCCTGCCACTTCGTAGTGACCAGATGATTCAAATGAGGGCCAGTTATTCTCTGCACCGTCGATCACACCTGTTTGAATTGAGGAATAAACCTCACCATAAGGCAATGGTGTCGCGTTGCCGCCCAATGCGCTTACCATGTCCACAAACACGTCAGATTGCATCACGCGGAATTTCAAACCTTCAACATCCTCGATGGAAGTGATGGGCTTTTTGCTGTTGTAAAAGCTTCGTGAGCCGCCATCATAATAAGCAAGGCCAACAAGTCCGTGATTGCTAAATTCGTTCAGAATGGATTCACCGACTTCGCCGTCAACCACTTTGTGCATGTGATCCGTGCCACGGAAAATATAGGGCAGCGAGAACACTTTGGTTTCTTCAATAATGTTATTGAATGGCCCAAGACTTACACGGTTCAGATCGATCACGCCCAGCTGGGTTTGCTCGATGGTGTCTTTTTCTTCACCCAATTGCGCGGAGTGGAACACTTCAACGCAAATTCGGCCATTTGAGCGCTCTTCCAAAAGCTCGCCCATATACTGAACCGCTGCAACGGTCGGATAGCCTTCAGGGTGGGTGTCAGATGATTTGAGGGTGATGTCGCAAGCGGTCGCCGCTGTTGCGAATGATGCAGACGCCAACAGGGCGACGACACTGGTTTTAAGATGTTTCATGTTTTCCTCCCAAGAAATTGAAACCAATTAACTGATCAAAGCGCGTACGCTTTTTTGGCCAGTCCATACGTCAGGTCATAAGCGACCTGATACGCCTCGTTTTCGCGCAATCGGCCAGTGGCGACCAATTGGGCGAGATAAGAACAGTCGGCCCGGCGCGCCACATCGTGTCGCGCGGGGATAGAGCAAAAGGCTCGCGTGTCATCATTGAACCCGACTGTGTTGTAAAATCCGCAAGTCTCCGTTGTGGCCTCGCGGAACCGTTTGATGCCTTCATAGCTGTCAAAAAACCACCAGGGCGGCCCCAGCTTAAGCGCGGGATAAACCCCCGCCAACGGCGCCAGCTCGCGGCCATAAGTTGTTTCATCCAGCGTGAACATGATGATGGTTAGACCCGGCTCAAAGCCAACCGCATTCAATAGGGGCTGCAGCGCGTCCACATAATCTGTGCGTCCTGGAATATCAAAGCCCTTGTCGCGCCCATATGTGGCCAGCACATCTTGGCTGTGGTTGCGGCGCGAGCCCGGATGCAATTGCAGCGTCAGGCCGTCGTCTAAAGACATGCGCGCCATTTCCGTAATCATTTGCCCACGGAACAGATCTGCCTCATTGGCGGAAAAAGTGCCGCTGATCACCTTTTGATATAGGGCCGCCGCTTCGGATTGATCGAGATCGGCAGTGCGGGCGGTGGGATGCCCGTGATCGCTGGCGGTGGCGCCATGTTCTTTAAAGAAGGCACGCCGCGCGCGATGGGCGTTCAAATAGCCTTGCCAATTGGTGGTGTCTTCGCCAGTGATGGCGCCGAACTGCTCAATATTGGCGTGAAAGCCCTCAAATTCAGGATCGACCACAGCGTCCGGCCGATAGGTGGTCACCACCCTGCCCGTCCAGTCACTTTGCGCGATCTGCTTGTGCCACTTCAGATCGTCCAAAGCCGATTCTGTTGTTGCCAAAACTTCAATATTAAACCGCTCAAAAATCGCTCGTGGGCGGAAATCTTCCTCGCCCAGCTTTTGGTCGATATGGTCATAATATGCATCGGCATTGTCGGCCGTGAGTGGCGCATCTAGGCCAAACACATGTTCAAATGAATGCTCCAGCCACATGGCGGTGGGCGTCCCACGAAACAGATAAAAATTCTCAGCCAGCAATCGCCAGATGGCGCGCGGATCGCGCTCGGTTTTTTGACCATCAGCTTTGGGAATGCCCAGCGCATCCAATTCAATGCCCTGGCTCACCAGCATGCGAAACGCATAATGGTCGGGCACGACAAACAATTCGGCGGGGTTGGAAAAACGTTGGTTTTGCGCAAACCAGGCTGGGTCGCAATGGCCATGGGGGCTGATGATCGGCAAGTCGCAAACAGACTGGTAAAGCCCCCGCGCCATAGAGCGCACATTTGGGTCAACCGGAAAAAGTCTGTCTGGGTCCAAAATTGCCATCAATATCCGTCCACTTTTGTGTTTCTAGCCGACTAATATGCTAGATTACTAGTTGAGTCAAACCAAAAAAGCGGATAGAAAGAAATTCACAATAGAAACGGAGCTCGATGTGATGGGGACCAGACTTGCTTCTTTGGCGACAACGCCGCCTCAGACTGCAACCGACCAAATTTTTGACACGCTCTATCAAGCTGTAATTTCTTTGGAATTGCCGCCGGGGACAAAATTGTCTGAAGCCGAAATGGCCGCTCGGCTGGATGTCTCGCGTCAGCCGGTGCGCGATGCGTTTTATCGTCTTTCGAAAATCGGGCTGCTGGCCGTGCGCCCTCAGCGGGCCACCTTGGTGACCAAGATTTCAGAGGCCGCAGTTCTTAATGCGGCCTTTGTGCGGATTGCCTTGGAAGTGGAATGTTTGCGGCGCGCATTTGAAACCAATGGCGCGTCATTGATTGCACATCTGCGTGAAAATATTGCCGCCCAGCAAAACGCCCTCGACTCAACCGATCCCGCCGGCTTTCACGCTTTGGATGAAGAATTTCACCGCTTGGTGTGTGAACATGCGGGGCATGAGCATGTGTGGGGTCTCATTCAAGATCACAAAGCGCATCTTGACCGCGTGCGTTATCTCACCTTGTCACAAGAACATCGTGCACGCGTGCGCGGTGAACACTACGAAATTCTTTCCGCGTTAGAAGCAGGCGATCTGCCTCTTGCCGAAAAGAATTTGCGTGCACACCTGACCGGGATCAAACCGCATCTGGAAATATTGCGTCGCAAACACGCAGCCTATTTTGAAGAGCGCGTCTAGTAGACCTGGTGCCTAATTGGAGCACGCTTGTGTCGTCGCGCGATGCTATTCGATTAGGATGGCGCGGAAGTCGTTTACGTTGGTCAGTGTTGGGCCAGTGATAAACTGATCGCCCAAGGCCTCAAAAAAGTGGTGTGCATCGTTTCGTTGCAAATAGTCTTGCGGAGCGCAGCCGAGATCTGTCGCGCGCTGTAAGCTGTCGGGCAAAACAAATGCGCCTGCAACTTCTGCCGCGCCATCCACACCGTCTGTATCGGCGGCCAGCAGGGTGATGCGAGGATTGCCGTTCAAGGCGATAAGCGCAGCGAGTGCATATTCTGCATTTGGGCCCCCCACTCCATTTCCGGTTCTGGTAACGGTGCATTCGCCTCCAGAAAGGATCAGCAGTGGTTTTTGCGTGGCCGCGCGATTTGCGGCAATCTCAAGTGCTTTATGGGCATGGGCGGCGCCCAACTCGCGGGCTTCGCCTTCAAGGTCATCGCCCAACATCAATACGTCACATCCAACTTGTTCAGCCACTGTTTTCGCGGCGGCCAAAGACTGAGACGGTGCGGCCACCACTTTGTTGCTTACCTTATCTTTTAAAGCCTCAAAATCTTGATCTGGGTCTACGGAAAATTGGGCGAACGGAGCCGGGTCTATGCCCCAGCGCTCTAAAATATCTGACACCGAATTTGCTGACGGCGGCTGCGGCACTGTGGGTCCGGACGCGATGACGGCAACATCATCGCCGGGCACATCGGAAATGATCAAGCCAAGCACTTGCGCCGGCGCACACGCCGCGGCGAGTTTGCCGCCCTTCACCTGAGATAAATGCCGCCGCACTACGTTCATTTGTGAAATAGGGGCACCACTGGCCAGCAAGTCTTTGTTGATTTGTTGCTTTTGCGCGAGGCTAAGGCCATCGCGTGGGGCACATAAGAGCGACGACCCGCCGCCAGATATCAGCGCCAGAACCAAATCATCAGGGGTGAGATTGTCGACAAGATTTAGAATACGGCGGGTGGCGTCCACACCGGCTTGGTCGGGCACCGGATGTGCCGCTTCCACAATCTCAATCTGCTGGGTTGGACGGCTATAGCCATATCGCGTGATAACCAACCCTTCCAAGGGCTGATCATAATGGCGCTCAACAGCCTCAGCCATCCGCGCGCTGGCTTTGCCCGCTCCAATCACGATCAAGCGCCCTTTCGGCGGCGGCGGTAAATGGGCCGCCAAACAATTCATCGGATCTGCGGTTGCGACGGCTTGTTCAAACAAGTTTTGCAGCAGGCGGGTGGCATCGCTTTGCATCAATCAAATACTCAACCAGTTGGTGGGTGAAATCACGAAACGCGCATGCCGTCTTTGTCGAAAAAGCTCAATTTATCTGCATCAAAGCTGAGGCCCACCTTTTCACCAATGTCGAGTTCGGTGCCGCCGACGCAGCGCACATTGATCCGGCCTACCGCACCGCAATCAACAATCACAAAGCTGTCCGAGCCGAGATATTCGATCAAATCCACAACGCCATCGCATTGGCCCGTTCCCACTTTTCCCAATGCAATGTGATCGGGGCGGACGCCGATCTGGATGGCATTATCGGTAAAATCATAATTGCCTCCGCGCGCGCCATCTAGTTTATAGGCCCCGTCCTGCGTGGTGCAGGACATCAGATTCATTTTCGGGCTGCCAATAAACTGCGCGACAAAGGTGTTTTGCGGCCGCTCATAAAGCTCGCGCGGCGTGCCCACCTGGGCAATTTTGCCAAACTCCAACACAACTATGCGGTCAGCCAAGGTCATGGCTTCCACCTGATCATGGGTCACATAAATCATGGTGGATTGCAGCGATCGGTGCAGTTTGGCAATCTCATGCCGCATTTCGACCCGAAGTGCCGCATCGAGATTTGATAGGGGCTCATCAAACAGAAAGGCCGTTGGGTCACGCACGATGGAGCGACCGATGGCTACGCGTTGGCGCTGGCCGCCCGACAAATCTTTGGGCCGGCGCTGCAGATAGGGCTCGAGTTGCAGCGTTTGTGCCGCATAATCCACCTTCTCTTGAATCTCAGCCTTTGGTGCACCTGCGGTTTTCAACCCAAAGGCCATATTGTCCCATACCGACATATGCGGATAAAGCGCGTAGCTTTGGAACACCATGGCCAGGCCGCGCTTGGCCGGCGGGTGGCCGGTGACATCCTTGCCATTGATTTCCAGGGTGCCGCGCGAAATATCCTCCAAGCCGCCAATCATGCGCAATAAGGTGGATTTGCCGCAGCCTGACGGCCCGACAAAAACGAGGAATTCCCCTTCATGGATGGATAAATCGATGCCCTTAATCACTTGCGCATCGCCATACCATTTCTCAACTGATTTCAACTCAATTGAACCCATCATATCCTCCTTAGGTGCGGCCAGCCCAGCTAAGCCAAACGGCGGCTGTCCACGTAAATCCTTGTCCGCCAGCAGCGCTGCCGTCCGTCGGATCAAAATATTCAGAAAAACCGCTCTCCTCGATCAGCGTTTTCGTGGCGATGCGCACACGTTCAGCAAGCGGATGGTTTCTCTCCTCGAGGCCAAGCCCGATCAGCAGATTCATCACGGCCCAAGTTGGCCCGCGCCAATATCGACGGCCATCAAATTTGTCGCTTTCGGGATCATGGCTGGGTACGCCATATTGCACTTTGTCGAGCACCCGCTGCAATTGCTTGGTTTGTCCCTCTGAATCAAGACCGGCATACCAGCACAAGAATGAGGCATTGGATACGCAATTCGCCCATTCGCCGCTGTGGGCATCCCGCGCATCAAAACTTTCAAGCTCAGGATTCCAAAGTGTTTGCGCGCCCTGCTCCAAAATCTCAATTTCTTCGGTGATGCCGCCAACATCAAGTCCAAGCATTTGCCCCATGGCCAGCAAGTCGCGCTGTGCGCGCAACAAGGTGAAAGTCATGGTGGGATCGGCAACACGAAACGGGTTTTCGTCTAACAGTTTTTGCTGATCCCAATGCAGGCGCCGCCCCATTTGCACCAGCCAGATATAGCGGTCGTAATCATATTTTGTCGGGCGCATAGAGCCGTCGACATGCTGGGTATCGCGCCGCACATATTCGCCCACATCTGTCGGGTCGATGCGAGCCATCGGCGCATCCCACTCCGGCGTGTTGTCACGCCCCGCTTCCCATGGATGGGTCACGCAAACGGCGCCTCGGTCCAGCCGCCATTGCATAAACCAACTATGCCAGCGGCGCAGCTTGGGGAACAGCGCCCGCAAATGCTCTTCGCCTAGTGTTTGGTCCTTTTCAAAAATCAGCCGCGCCATGGTTGCGGCAATTGGTGGTTGCGTGATGCCGGATGAAGGAATTGGCCCGGTGCCACCCCAAACATCTGGCCCGGGGTAATAACCGGGATCGGCCTTGTGAAACACAATATGGGGCACCATGCCGTCGGCCCATTGGGCACTAAACAGCGTCTCCAATTCGGCCCAGGCGCGCGCGCAGTCAAACTGCGCAAAGCCAAGCGCGGCAAAGGCGCTATCCCAATTCCACTGATAGGGGTAAAGCCCTTTGGTTGGGATGGTGTACCCGCCGCGATCATTCATTTTCAAAATGTCGCGCGCCTGTTCGTCTAAATCGATCGTCTTTGTCATAAATTACCCTTTGACAGAGCCTGCGGTCAGGCCTTTGGTCATAAATCGTTCAAGCCCCAAAAACAGCGCCATGATCGGTACGGTTGCGATCACCGCACCGGCCATAAGATGTTGTCGGGGAATTTCAGAGGAGTTGAGGCTGGCAATGCCCCGCGTCAGCGTGAATTTGGACGGGTCGTCCAGCAGCATAAAGGCCAGCAAAAATTCGTTCCACGCGATCATAAACACATAGAGTGAAACCGAGGCGATGGCCGGGAGCGACAAAGGCAAAGTGATCTTCCAAATCACGGCCAAGCGCGACAACCCATCCATCAACCCCGCCTCTTCAATCTCGCCCGGCAGGCCGCGGAAATAGCCTTGCAGCATATAAAGCGCCACGGGAATGGTGGTGACGGGATAGATCAAAATGATCCCAAAGATCGAGTTGCGCAATCCGGTCAGCGAAAAGGCGATATAGATCGGCAGGGCCAAGACGATCATGGGCACCATATAGATCAGCAAAATGGAGCGTGAAAATGCAGCTTGGCCGGAAAACCGCAGCCGCGCCACGGCGTAAGCGCCGGGAATGGAAAAGGCCAGCGTGATGAACACGGTGAGAATTGAAATCACCATCGAATTGGCCAAATAAATGCCAAAATTAAAGTCGGCGAACAATTCGACATAGGAGCGGAACAGGCCCCACCCTTTTGATAAATCCAGGGAGAAATCCAACGGGTTTTGCACCAACTCAGATTGATTTTTAAAGCTGGTCATTACCATCACATAAAAGGGGATCAGCACAATGGCAGTGAAGAACACATATCCAATTGCCGTGAGCAACCGTATGATGATCTCTTCAAATTCATGGCGCGACAATGCCCCTTTGGGCGCGACTTTAGTGATGGCATAAGTGCCACCCACAGCAATGGTCGCTGACAAAAGATGGGTGAAGCTGTTGGTGAGCACCGCTGCGGCATCGCCGCTGGTCACAATGCCAAAGCCGAGCATGCCCGCAATGGCAAGGGCCACGCCGCTGGCCAATGCAGCCAATCGACTGTGGGTTACGAAAAACCCAGTCAGCGCGCCACCAATAACGATCCAAACCATATCTGGTTTGTAAGGCAAGCCAGTCGCAAAGCTCAACGCAATGGCAGTGATCGTTGCGGCCACAAAGGTCCACACCAACCCAACAAAAATAGAGGTGATCGCTTTTCTGCGTAATTTGATCATAGCCCTTCCTCCTGTGAAATGAAGCGGAAGAAGAACAAGGAGAACGCCACAAGGCACATAAAGATCACCACGGCGACAGCCGCCCCTGCGCCAATGTTCGAAATCGCAAATGCTTCTTCGTAAACACTCACAGTCAAGGTTCGCGTGCCCGCATTGCCGCCGGTGAGCAGGAAGATGTCGTCAAATTTGTTGAAGGTCCAGATAAAGCGCAGCAAAAACAACACCGACAAAATGCCCAATAATTGCGGAATGCTGAGATACCAAAACTTTTGGAACGGGCTGGCGCCGTCCATATCTGCTGCTTCATACATTTCACTGTCGATGGATTGCATGCGCGCCAAAATGAACAAGAAAGAAAGGGGGAAATAACGCCAAATCTCGAACACCGTCACCATGATCAGTGCGAGCGGTCGATCACCAAAAAAATTGATCGCTTCATCGGTCACGCCCATTTGGATCAACAGCGCATTGGCGGACCCGGAAAACGGGTCGAATAGGATGAGCCACGAAAAGGCCACGGCGATCACCGGCGCGACATAGGGAAAAAGATAAAGTCCGCGCAATATGCCCTGCCCCCTAAAGGATTTGTCCAAAAGCAAAGCTGCGAACAGGCCCACGACGAGCGCGCCAATGGTGCCGAATACGGTGTAGAACAACGTCACGCCAAGCACAGAAATAAACTGGCTGCCATCAAAAACCCGCGCAAAGTTCTCAAGGGTGAATTCAAAATTGGTCAAAATGTTATCCGCCGTGCCAGTGACCTGCGGTTCTGAGCTTTCAACAATCTCTTCTGCCGCATCTTCGTTGTCGGCAGTGACCGGAAAGATGATCTTCTCATTATGGCCGGGTTCTAATCGTTCAAAACTGCAGGTGAGTTGGCGTCCATCAAGTGCACAGGATTGCGGCAAGGGCTCGCGCAAAGTCACTTCGGCGGGCAACTCATCAACTATTTTTACGTCCCGAATTGCCTCGGATCTGCTGGAATTGCGCAAACGATATTCAATGCGCAACTTCTCAGCCGAGCCGCGCAACGCCTCTTTTACGATGGGCGTTGGTGGGCGCAAATCGGCCAGTTCAATCGGCTTAAAGCTAATCCAGAAAATGGCGACAAGCGGCAGCACCACAACAAGGGCGACGCTGATCAGTGTGGGCGCCAAAAGGCCCCACGCTAAGCGTTCTTCGCGCTTGGCCATAGGTGTTTTTGCGGTCGGACGGTTCAGATTGTCTTGCATGGTTTCGTTTCTTTGAACGGCCCCGGCGCCGAAGCGCCGGGGCACATCAATTATTCAACTTGGGACAATTCATCATTCATGGCGGCTACAGCATCAGCGGCTGAAACATCACCGTCCAGATACTGGCGCACCACGCGGTTGATGATTTGTGAGTTGATGATTTTAGACGCAAGGCTCAATTGGCCTTCTTTCACGCCCCAGCGCTGGGCAACATCCAAGCCACCAACGATTTCATCAATCATATCCTGCGCGTAAAGATCACCCAATGGGGCTTTGCGATCAACGCCAACGGGCAGCTTCGCCCATGCATCAACAAATTGCGTTGGGTTTTCGCTTGTGCCACGGCGCACAGGGAACTTGCCCTCCGGCGCAATGCTCAATGTCTGCGTATAGCCTTGATCCATTGAATATTTCACAAAATCCATCGCCGTGTCTGTGTCCGCGTCGGCAGTGATGCCGAAATAGCGAATGTCACCCCAGGCGGCGCCGTCTGGATTTGATGGTCCTGCAAAGTTGGTCACAACGCCTGTTTTCGACGCGAGCGCTGGCGAGGTTGGATCATCATTGATGGTTGGTGGCGCACTATCGCGAAGGCCTGCCAATTCATCCAGAATGAACGGCGACCAAATGATCATCGCCGCATTGCCGGAGAAATAAAGCTCACGCGATTGCTTCCAATAAAGATCGCCCGGTGGTGAGGCTTCAACGACCGCTTTATAAAACTCCAGTACCTCGGTGGTTTTGGCTTCGTCCAGCGGGAAGAACCCATCGCTCGATACGGGGGAAACTCCGTTGGCCAAGAACACATGTTCCAGCACTTGAGACATGAAGTTTTCGTCCACTTTGGTTGCCGCCACAAAGCCAAACATGGAAGGTGGATTGTGCAACTCTTTAAGTGCCGCCTCAACATTGGCGTAAGTTGTTGGTGCCGCTAGGCCTTTTTCCTCAAACAAGTCTTTGCGGTAAACGATCATCTGTGTCCAGCCGTCGACAGGCACAGAAGCTGTGCCGTCTTCATAGGCGGCCATGGCGATGGCGCCAGGTGCGAATGTATCGACGCCCAGATCCTCAATCACTTCAGTGGCCGCATCTGTATCTAAAATGCCAGCTTCCGCCCAAGGCAATGCATATTGCAGCGTGTGATAAATCACATCTGGCAAATCACCTGCCGCAAATGCGGCGGTGGCGCGTGTGCCCAAATCATTTTCAGAAACAGGGATAACTTCCACGTCGGTCCCGGTTTCAGCTTTGAATTGAGCTGCCATTTCTTGCTGTTTTGCCAAGCGTTCTGGCTGTTCTTCTGTTGTCCAAAAACGCAGACTATCCGCGTAAATGGATGTACATGACATCAACACAGCCACAGCGGCCGTCGTCATAAGTGTTGTCGTTTTCCTCATCTATTCCTCCCGATGATGTGGTTATCGTGCAATTTGTGCTGCCAAGTCAGCTGACGAGAGCAACACGGGACCGTGCGATCCACGATCCAAAAAACGTGCCTTTCCGATTTCTCGTAAATCCTGTGGCGGCTCTCCGCGCACCCGCCGGATCAAGAGCTCGGCGAGGCGGGCGCCGGCAAGGTTTGTGTCTACAGAATAAGTGGAGAGCTCTGGCGACAGCACCGCCCCCTCTGGGATGCCGTCATAAGAGATCAGCGAAACTTCATGTCCAACCTTCAGGCCCAGTGATCGAATGGCGTCATACGCGCCAACGGCAGCATGATCGACCGAACAAACGATTGCGGTGGGCGGCTGTTTCAGCGCCAACAATTGGGAAACGGCATTAAACCCTTGCGGCTTATCAACTGCATTTGCGGAGACCAGCTGATCGTCAAAATCAAGGCCAACCGCGGCCAAGCCATCGCGGTATCCGTGTAGCCGCAATTTGGCATAGTGATAGCCTGCGCCGCCTGGCACAAAACCGATGCGGCGATGTCCCAAATTATAAAGCGTTTCTACGGCTTCAAACATGGCCGCTTCACCGGCAATGTCATACCATGCGCAATCGGCGATATTGTCTGTGCGCCCATAGAGCACAAACGGAATATGCGCGGCCCGTAGTGCATCGATCCGTAGGTCCTCACTATAGGTCCGCGGTAAAATGAAGCCATCTGCCTTGCGCTCTTGCGATAGTTTCTCGAGCAAGCGCACTGCGTCCGAAGTGCTGTTGGCGGTGGCCAGCGTCAAGGTCCAATCCTGCGCAGCGGATGCTTCGGTGATGCCTGCCAAAAAGTCTGCGAGAAACGGGCGGTGGCCGTCATGTTCAGAAACTTGCAGCACCAAGCCGATCGAGCGCACGCGCCCTGTTTTGATGGCTTGGGCGTGAGAGAGCGGACGATAGGACAAAGCTGTCGCGGCATTGCGCACGCGCAATCGCGTTTTTTCCGAAATATCCGGATAATCATTCAGCGCGCGACTCACCGTGCTTTTGGTCAGCCCAAGTGAACGCGCCAGATCATCAATGGTCGTGCGTTTGCCAATAGCACTCATCTGCTCGTCTCCTCCTCCACAATCGAGTAAAAGTTCCGAAACCGGTTTCGGCAAGGGTCAAATTTGAAAAAAGTTTGCAGGGCTTCGGGTGCGTTTGATGTTCTCGCCGTAAAACGCCGTGATCACACCTGTTTACACAGGCGGACTAATGCAGTGAAGGGCGCAGCTGGGGTGCGCTGAAACAGAGTTTATCCTAATTGCCGCGATTGAGGCTTTCTAGATGCTCAAGATTGGCGATGGTGGAGAGCATGATCCGATCATGGCTCCACTCGCTGGGACCCTGGAGCAGCAAAACAACAAACAGCGTGGCCAGAACGAGCGGCACGAAAATGCCTAAACTGTTCAGCCCAATGCTGCGCTTGGCGCTTGGCAGCTCCAACGCATAAAGGATGCGGTATTCAAGATTGGATTGGCCGCGGCGGGCCAGATGGCGCTTGGGTTCAACAAAAGGCACAGTGAGCGTGCTTGAACTGTTGCGCGCCGTGCTCATGCTGCGTGCAACGCTGATCAATGTTTCGCAATAGCGTCGCTTCGAAAAGCTGGTGCGCTGCAACAAGGCGGCGTCGCAAATCAATTCGCGCAAAATGTTCAACCGCTTGCGGAACATCAAAAAGGCCGGGTTCCAAAATAGGAGCGGGTGCAGCACGCTCCAGATATATTCCCACGCCACATCCCCATGGCGAATGTGCTGAATCTCGTGGGCGATGGCAATGCGCATTTGTTCCGAATGCGAGAGCATGGTGATTGGCACCACCACATAATAATGGCGCAAGCCCAATGTGGTGAACGGCACGCTGACCTGATCGGAGGCCACGATGTGCACGCGCCCGTTTTTATGGATCACATAGCTATGGCGCAAAATGCTGGCGAGCCCGAAAACACTGCGCGCCAAGCGCACCACAAAATAGGTGAAGGCCAGGCCCATCAGCGCCGCAAAAATCAGGCTGAGGACATGATTGGGGTGCAAAATCTGGTCAATAAACGAGCTCTTGGCGCTGATCACCGTTTGGAACTCGCGCGCGCTCATTTGCACGCCGCCGCCTAAATACCAGGAAACGAGCCAATCCGTGATGTTGAAGTTGGTCGGCAAGAGCATTGGCGCAAATCGCGCAACAATGGGGGCCAAAACGGCCAAGCCAATAAAGCAGAAAATAAGCGACTGTTCCGCCGAAAAGGAAAAACGGTAACCGATGAGGCGAAGTGAAAATCGCGTGATCAGCCAAATGCTGAATGCAGCGAGAAGTGCAATATTAAGGTCGAAGTAAAAATGCACCAAGCCGCTAATCATCGTTTTTCTCTAGCTTTGTGTCGAGCATGTCGCGGATTTGTTCAATCATATCGTCGGTCAGCATTTCATCATCCACCAGCCGGGCCACAAGCGCGGTTGGGGTGTTGCCGAACAAGGATTTGGACATTTGCCGGATTGAGCGGCCCTGATAATCTGATTTGCTGACAGTGGGGTGATAAACAAAGGCGCGATCTTCTTTCGAGCTGGACACAAAGCCCTTTTGCTCCAGAATGCGCATAACGGTGGCCCCGGACGTATAGGCGCGATCCGTCTGCGCCTCCATATTGGCCATAATCTCGCGCACCGTGCCGCTGCCAATTGCCCACAGGCCGTTCATAAACTCCAACTCTACACTGGTTAGAAAATCGGGATCATGCTTGCGGGCCATAGAGCTGCTTTTTCTGTTAAGGTACTGATACGATAAATTTAGTACTAAATATCTAGGTTTGGCAAGCCGTGTGCTGATCAACCTTTGTAAAGCACTCGCTGCACCGCCTTTTGCCAGCCCTGATAATCTTGATCGGCGGCTGATTTGTCGACCAAAGGGATGAATTGATGCGCCGAGCGCCATTGGCGGGTGAACTGATGCGGGGTTTCCAAAAGCCCTGCCCCTAGCCCGGCCAGATAGGCCGCGCCCAGCGCCGTCGTTTCTGTGATCTGCGGGCGATCAACTGGCGCTTGCAATTGGTCCGCCAGTTTTTGCATCGCGAATTGATTATTGGCCATGCCGCCGTCAATGCGCAAAACCCGGGCGCCCGCACCGCCCCAATCTTCATCCATGGCCTCAACCAAATCACGGGTTTGAAAGGCGACGCTTTCTAATGCGGCCTTGGCGATTTCGGCGGGGCCAGAATTGCGCGTCAGCCCAAAAATGGCACCGCGACTTTCCGCGTCCCAATAGGGTGCGCCCAATCCGGTAAAGGCAGGCACGAAATAAACCGATTGTGCCGGGTCAGCGGCAGCAGCGAGAGTGTCGGTCTCCGCAGCGTCACCAATGATTTTCAAGCCATCACGCAACCATTGCACCACGGCCCCAGCGACAAATATTGAGCCTTCAAGGGCATAGGTTGGCTTGCCGTCAAGCTGATAGGCAATGGTGGTGAGCAAGCGATTTTGGGAAAAAACGGGCTGATCCCCCGTGTTTAACAACACAAAACATCCTGTGCCATAGGTGGATTTGGCCATGCCGGGTTCAAAACAGGCCTGTCCCACCGTGGCAGCCTGCTGGTCCCCGGCCACCCCGCGAATGGGGATGTCCACCCCGTCAAACAAATCAGGCTGGGTTCGGCCAAAATCATCTGCGCTGTCTTTCACTTCCGGCAGCATCGACATGGGCACATCAAAAAGCGCGCAAAGCTCACGGTCCCATTCGCCCGTCACAATGTTATAGAGCATGGTGCGGGCCGCGTTGGTGGCGTCGGTCGCATGCACCTTCCCGCCAGTTAAATGCCAGATCAAATAGCTGTCGACTGTACCAAACAAGAGCTCACCGCGCTCTGCCTTGGCCCGTGCGTCTGGCAACTCATTGAGAATCCAATTGATCTTGGTTGCGGAAAAATACGGATCGAGGAGCAATCCGGTTTTGGCGCGAACCAAATCCTCATGTTCTGCCTGCTGGAGCTGTTGGCAAAAATCAGCCGTGCGCCGATCCTGCCACACAATCGCATTATAGATCGGTCTTCCTGTCGCCTTTTCCCAAACAATGGTGGTTTCCCGCTGGTTGGTCACGCCAATGGCGGCAATGTTGCGCGCCTTAACATCCGCTTTCGTGAGCACTTGTGCGCACATGCGGCGCGTTGTGTCCCATAGATCTTCAGGCTTATGTTCAACCCAACCAGACTGCGGAAAAATCTGTTCAAATTCCTCCTGCGCGGTGGCGATGGGCTTGAGCGATTGATCAAAGATGATTGCACGGGTCGATGTCGTGCCTTGATCAATCGCCAGAATATAGTCCGTCGGCATTGGGGTTAGACTTTCCAAAAGCAGAATGTTGCCCAGCAGATGGCAATCACCAATGGTGCCCAAAGCGGCGTGCCAAAAAAGCCAAGCCAGGCCAGAAAGATATAAGCGCTGCCCAAGAGCGAGAGAAACAATCTATCGCCACGGGTGGTGACCAGGCCAAGCGCGCCTTTGCGCTCGGCCCCGCCCGGGGATTTGATTTCAAGAATGGTCAACACGCCCATGGCACTGAAGATGCCGATAAATAATAAGGCTGTTGGCCAAGTCCATGCCATCCAACTCATGATTAAACCCTCCCCATCGCGAAACCTTTCGCGATATAATTACGTACGAAATAAATCACGATCGCCCCGGGAATAATCGTGAGCGTGCCCGCAGCTGCCAGCAGCCCCAATTCATAGCCAGCACTGGAGGCCGTTTTGGTCATGGTGGCGGCGATGGGTTTGGCGGCTACTGCCGTCAGGGTTTTGCCCAACAGTAACTCCACCCACGAAAACATGAAGCAGAAGAACGCCGCGACCCCCACCCCGGCCTTAATGGACGGGATGAAAATAGTGGTGAAAAAGCGTGGGAAGGAATAGCCATCCACATAGGCGGTTTCGTCCAACTCTTTCGGCACCCCGCCCATAAAGCCTTCCAAAATCCACACGGCCAGTGGCACGTTGAACAAGGTGTGAGCCAAGGCAACAGCCAAATGGGTGTCAAACAGGCCCACAGCCGAATAAAGCTGGAAGAAGGGCAAGGCGAACACAGCCGCAGGGGCCATGCGGTTGGTCAAAAGCCAGAAGAATAATTGCTTGTCGCCCAAAAACCGATAGCGCGAAAAGGCATAAGCCGCAGGCAGTGCCACAGCCACCGAAATCAGGGTATTCAACGTCACATAGATGATGGAGTTGATATAGCCCCAATACCATGTCGGATCGGTGAAAATAACCTTATAATTCGCCAAGGTGAATGTTTGCGGGAACAGCGAGAACCCACCTAAAATCTCGTTTGTCGGTTTGAAACTCATGGCCACGAGCCAGTAGATCGGCAGCAACAAAAACAAGATATAGGTGATGGTGACGATGGAACGTTTTTGCATGATATTCTCCTATCGCGCATCGTCTTTGGTCATCAGCGTGTAGAACAGCCAGCTGACCAAAAGTGTGATGGCAAAGTAAATCAGCGACATCGCCGCTGCCGGGCCCAGATCGAATTGCCCCAAGGCGATCTTGACCAAATCAATCGACAACAGTGTTGTGGAATTGCCCGGCCCACCGCCTGTTAAAACGAACGGCTCGGTATAGATGTTAAAGCTGTCGATAAAGCGCAGCAGCACCGCAATGGTGAGCACATTTTTCATTTTCGGCAGTTGAATAAAGCGGAAGACTGCAAAATTACTCGCGCCATCAATTTTCGCTGCCTGATAATAGGCTTCGGGGATTGAGACCAACCCCGCATAGCTCAACAGCACCACCAAAGAGGTCCAGTGCCACACATCCATGATGATGATGGTCACCCATGCCGCAAACACATTTTGTGTCATGTCATAGGAAATGCCCAGCACATGGTTGAGGAAATAGCCCATCAACCCGATGTCCGGCAGGGTGAAAATATTCCACATCGCCCCCACCACATTCCAGGGAATGAGCATGGGCAGTGCCATAATCACCAGGCAAAATGGCACCCAAAAACCTTTGCGCGGCATGGACATGGCAATGGCGATCCCAAGAGGAATTTCAATGGCAAGGATCAACCCGGTAAATAGGAACTGACGCCCAAGAGAAGCGTGGAAACGTTCGGACCGCAGCAGGTTTTCAAACCAGGTCAGGCCCTCCCAGAAAAACATATTGTCGCCAAAGGTTTCCTGCACCGAATAATTGACGACGGTCATCATCGGGATCAGCGCATTGAAGGCCACCAGCAACAGAACCGGCAGCACAAAGAACCATGCTTTTTGATTTTCGGTTTTCATGATGCGCTACCCTCCCGCGCGGTTGTGGCCAACCAGTCATCCATATAAAGCCGCGTTTGCGCGGGCTTGAATTGCAGATGCACTTGCTCCCCCGGATTGGGCACATCGTGTTTGATGATGGCGGAGACTTTTTGCTCGCCCATCAGGGCTTCCACCACATAATGGCGGCCCACATCGGCCACTTTTTTCACTATGGCCGGCAAGCCTTGATCACCGAGCGCCACATATTCAGGGCGAATACCGATTTGGGTTTTGCCGGCTTTATTGCGGTCAATGTCGCCTTCAAGGGCCACATTCTGCCCTTCAATAAAGGCGCCGCCTGCCTTAACCTCGCACGGCAAAACATTCATGCCGGGCGAGCCGATAAAGTGCCCCACAAAGGTGTGGGCCGGGCGTTCAAACAAATCGACCGGCGTGCCGATCTGCACAATCTCCCCTTCCTGCATCACCACCACCTGGTCGGCAAATGTCAGGGCCTCGGTTTGATCGTGTGTCACATAAATCATGGTGGCGCGCACCCGTTGGTGCAGCTCTTTGAGCTTTGAGCGCAGCTTCCATTTCAAGTGCGGATCGATCACGGTGAGCGGTTCATCAAACATCACCACATTCACATCGTCGCGCACCAGGCCACGTCCCATGGAGATTTTTTGCTTATTGTCCGGAGACAAACCCGCAGCCCGGTGGTCGAGCATATCTTCGACCTCCAGCATTTGCGCAATTTCACGCACCCGCTTGTCCACCAAATGTCCGGCAACTTGGCGATTGCGCAGCGGAAACGCCAAATTGTCGTAAACACTCATCGTGTCGTAGATCACTGGGAACTGGAAAACCTGCGCGATGTTGCGACGATCTGGCGGCAGATCGGTCACGTCCTGATCGTCAAAAAGGATGCGGCCTTCGGATGGCGCGCGCAGGCCTGAGATGATGTTCAAAAGTGTAGATTTGCCGCAACCGGATGGTCCCAACAGCGCATAGGCGCCGCCATCATCCCAATCAAGGTCGATTTCCTTTAGCGCATAATCATCAGGGGTTTTCGGGTTGTCGAAATAGCTGTGTCGCAATTGAGACAGGGTGATTTTTGCCATGTTCTGTCCTATCCCACTAAGGTGCCGTCCAATGCGAAAACAAAGCACTGGTTCGGGTCCATGAAAAATTGATGGTTTTCGCCCACCTGATAGCGATGAATGCCCCGGGCGAGAGACACCCAATTGGCCATATCCGCCGCAAAGTGTGCGGAAGATTCAGAACCGCTTAGCTCGGTCACCAACACTTTGCCGACAATCGGCACGTTGGCTTCTTCGGTTTCAAACGGCAAAACATGGTGCGGACGCACGGCCAGCTTATAAAGCCCATCGGCGAGATCAGCTTGTTTGCCGCTTAGCTCCCATCGGATGTCTTTGCCCATGCTTGCGGTGCGGCCTTGCTTGGTGATCTCCGCCATATTGATCGGGGGATCGGAAAAAATGCCGGCGGACATAAGGCTATTGGGCGCGCGATATATGTCGGCAGTCGGGCCAAATTGCGCCACCTTTCCATCTTGCATCAACGCGGTTTTGCCGCCGAGCAAGAGTGCCTCTTCCGGTTCAGAGGTCGCGTAAACGACCACCGCGCCGCGCCCCTTGAACAATTCGGGCAATTGATCGCGCAATTCCTCGCGAAGCTTATAATCGAGGTTGGCCAATGGCTCATCCAGAAACACGGCTTTGCTTTGCTTGGCAATCGCGCGCGCCAGTGCGGTGCGCTGCTGTTGCCCACCGGAAAGCTCATGCGGCTTGCGGTTGAGCATCGGCTTGAGCTGCAAAATATTTGCGGCCTCTTCAACCCTGTCCTCAATCTCGGACTTGGCCATGCCAGTCACTTTGAGGGGGGAGGCAATATTTTCGAAAACGCTCATATGTGGGTAGTTGACGAAAAACTGATGCACGAGCGAAATATTGCGCTTTTGCGTGGATTGTCCGGTCACATCTTCGCCATCCATTAAAACTTGGCCGCCAGCGATCGGGTCCAGCCCAGCCATCATCTTAATCAACGAAGTTTTACCTGCGCCGGTTTCGCCCAGCAGTACATTAAAATGACCGCTTTCCAGCACCAGATTGGTGGGTTTGATGTGGGTCTGCCCGCCAACCTTTTTGGTAATGTCTTTGAGTTCCAGTGCCATTACACACCCGTTCCTGTTGTTCATGGCATATTCGCGATGCCACCTTCAGCCTGCGGCTGGTTGAATTTGAAACGGTCGGGGCCCATAGGCCCCAACCTGACAAGGACAGAATGAAACTGCCTGCATCTAGGGGAGATGTTTAGTCCCAGCTGGCCACGAGATCTTCGTAGCGCACGGTCATGCCCTGTGGCTTCTCATTGTCCAACTTCGGCTTGGCACCGCCATTGGCCATCCACCATTCAGCATCACGCTCTTCGTTCAAGCGTGGGCCACAGCCACCATATACGCCAGCCGCTTCGTCAGCTGCCTGCATACGGGCCATTGTGATGTCCATTTCTTGAGCCAGACGATCCATCGCCTCTTGCGGGGTGAAGGCACCTGAGTTCACGTCACCAATTTGCTGCCACCAGATTTGGGCCAGCTTTGGATAGTCGGGAACGTTCACGCCAGTTGGTGTCCATTTGTTGCGCTCAGGTGAGCGGTAAAATTCAACCAAACCACCCAGCTTTTCTGAACGCTCAGAGAAGCTCTCATGATTTACTGAGCTGTCACGAATGAAGGTCAGACCAACATGTGATTTTTTTACATCAACGGTTTTAGACACAACGAACTGTGCATAGAGCCATGCTGCTTTTGCACGTTCCATTGGTGTTGATTTCAAGATGGTCCATGAACCCACGTCCTGGTAGCCAACTTTTTGGCCGGTTTCCCAATAAGGGCCGTGTGGGCTTGGAGCCATGCGCCACAATGGCGTGCCATTTTCATCAACGGTCAAATTGCCTTCTGAACGCGGCTTCACCATGTCGGCTGTAAATGCGGTGTACCAGAAGATCTGCTGGGCCACATTGCCGATGCTCAATGCTGGCAATGATTGGTAGAAGTCAAATGAGGCCGCAGCTGGGGGCGCGTAGTTGCGCAACCATTCGTCCCATTTGCGGATCGCATAAACCGCTGCAGGACCGTTTGTCGCCCCGCCACGGGTCACTGATGCGCCCACAGGGTTACAAGTGTCGGCTTCCATGCGGATGCCCCACTCATCAATCGGCACACCATTTGGCAAGCCGGGTGAGCCAGCGCCCGCCATGGAAAGCCACGCATCGGTCATGCGCCAACCAAGGTCAGGTGCGCGTTTGCCATAGTCCATGTGGCCGTAGATGGTGGTGCCATCAATATCGACAACATATTTGGTGAAAAACTCAGCAATGTCTTCATAGGCTGACCAGTTCACGGGTACGCCCAGTTCATAGCCGTAGCGCTCTTTAAAGGCCGAACGATATTCTTCATTGTCGAACCAGTCTTTGCGGAACCAATAAAGGTTGGCAAATTGCTGGTCAGGCAATTGATAAAGATCGCCATCAGGCCCCGTGGTGAACTGGGTGCCCATAAAGTCATCCAGATCCAATGTCGGGTTGGTGACATCTGCCCCCTCGCCTGACATGAATTTAGATAGGTTTACCGCTAATTGCATCCGCGAGTGGGTGCCGATCAAATCTGAATCGTTGACATAGGCATCATAAAGGTTGCGGTTGGTTTGCATTTGGGTTTGCACCGCCTGCACCACTTCGCCTTCACCCAAAATCTGGTGATTGACCTTAATGCCTGTAATTTCGAAAAAGGCCTTCGCCAACACTTCACTCTCATAAGAGTGTGTTGGAATGCCTTCTGACAAAACGTTGATTTCCATGCCTGAGTAAGGCTGTGCAGCATCGATGAACCACTGCATCTCTTGCATCTGTTCGTCTTTGCTCAAAGTTGAAGGCTGAAACTCAGCCTCAATCCATTTTTTGGCCTCATCCGCGCCCGCATAGGCTGAATGCGCCCCGGCCATAACGGCGATCACCGCTACAGCACCAAGAAGTTGCTTCTTCATAGGTTCCTCCCAAAAGTCCTGACCGGATATCCCAGCCACAATTCATATTCGAATGAACTATTAAATTTGTCAAACTATTTTTTTAGTAGTTAAATAAATCCCGCAATTCCGGGCTTTATGGCGGAATTTGGCAATATTTTTAAAGACCAATATATTCGTTTAGGCAATTTACATGTTCGTTCGAACATACTATTGTTTGAACGAAAGTTGGAGATTAAACCCATGCAACAGCCCGAGCGGGTTGAAAGAATATTGGACATGTTGAACCGCGAGGGTCAGGTTGATGTGATCAATCTGGCGCAGCTTTTTGATGTGACCGAGCAAACTGTGCGCCGCGATTTGGCAACTTTGTGTCAGCGCGGGTTGGCCACGCGCATGCATGGCGGCGCGCGTCGATTGGCGTCCACAGCATCACTCAGCTATGAAGCCCGGCGCATGAACAATATCACGGCCAAAAGCCAGATCGGGCGCAAGGCGGCTGAGCTTATTCCCAACAATTGTTCGGTGATCCTCAATATCGGCACCACCACCGAGCAGGTGGCCAGCGCCCTCACCAAGCATGAAGGCTTGCGGGTGATCACCAACAATATCAACATTATCGGGCTTATGCAGTCAGCGCCCCTCGCCAGCCTTGTGCAGGTGGGCGGCACCGTGCGCCAAAGTGATGGGGCCGTTGTGGGTGAAGATGCGGTTGAATTTATCTCCGGCTATCGGCCCGACTATGCGGTGATCGGGGCCTCCTCTATTGATGATGACGGCACAATCCTCGATTTTGACGCCCGCGAAGTGGCCGTGGCGCGCGCCATTTTAAAAAATGCCCGCACGCGCATTTTGGTGGTCGATCAATCCAAGTTTGAAATTAACGCGCCGGTGCGCATCGCTGACATTGGCGAATTAGACTTTATCGTCATGGACGGCGCGCCTTCTGACGCTTTTGCCCGCGCAGCCGAAGCGGCGGGCACCCAGATAATTATTGCAGGACAAAATTTATGAGCAACACAGATCCCAATCAGCCCTATGACATGTTTATTGTGGGCGGCGGCATTAATGGCTGCGGCATCGCCCGTGACGCGGCGGGGCGCGGCTTGTCTGTGGCGCTGGCGGAAAAGGATGATTTGGCCCAAGCCACCTCCTCCGCCTCCACCAAACTATTTCATGGCGGTCTGCGCTATCTTGAATATTTTGAGTTCCGTCTGGTGCGTGAAGCGCTGATCGAGCGGGAAAACCTATTGGTGGCCATGCCGCACATTTCGTGGCCCATGCGGTTTGTGTTGCCCTATCATCCAGACATGCGGTTTGAAAGTGAGACGCCAACGTCCAAATTGCTCTCCACGGTGATGCCTTGGATGAAGGGACAGCGCCCCGGTTGGCTGCTTCGGCTCGGGCTGTTCATGTATGATCATTTAGGTGGCCGCAAGATTTTGCCGGGCACCAAAACCCTCGATTTGCGCGAGGCTAAGGAGGGTAAGCCACTCAAGGATAAGTTTGAGACGGCTTATGAATATTCCGATTGCTGGGTGGAAGATTCACGTCTGGTGGTGCTGAACGCGCGTGACGCGGCGGCGCGGGGCGCCAAGATAATGACCCGCTCCAAAGTGGTCAGCGCCACTTCGGCCAACGGCATATGGACAGTGACCACAAAAGATCAAAATAGTGGTGAAACGCAGGAGTTTCAGGCCAAAATGCTGATCAATGCAGGCGGCCCGTGGGTGGAAAATATCATCCATGATGTGGCTGATATGCGCACAAAAGAAGGCATTCGGCTGGTGCGCGGCAGCCATATTGTCACGAAAAAACTGTTCGATCACGACAAGGCCTATTTCTTCCAAGGCGAGGATGGACGCATTATTTTCGCCATTCCTTATGAGGAAGATTACACCTTGATCGGCACCACCGATGCGGACCATGAGGATATTTCTCAGCCGCCGGAATGTACCCCGGAAGAACAGAAATATTTGTGCGACTTCGCGTCAAATTATTTCAAAACACCTGTTAGCGAACAGGATATTCTTTGGACATATTCTGGCGTGCGCCCGCTTTATGATGACAATGCCAGCTCCAGCACTGCGGCCACCCGCGAATATGTGCTCAAACTCAATGAAAGTGCCGATGCCCCGGCGCTGAATATTTTCGGCGGCAAGATCACAACTTATCGCCGCTTGGCGGAATCCGCGATTGCCAAATGCGCGCACTTTTTTCCCCATATTCAGGGCGAGTGGACCGCGCGCGTGCCCCTGCCCGGTGGTGACTTCCCGCACGATGGCCGCGACACGCTGATCGAAAAGCTAAAGGCGAACAGCACCTTTTTGGATGAAAAAACTGCGCGGCGGCTGATCAAAGCCTATGGCACTGATGCCCTGACCATTTTTTCCGGCATTGAAAGTGAAAATCAGGCGGGTGAACATTTTGGTCATGGCATTTACGCATGCGAGCTGGATTGGGTGGTCGATAAGGAATGGGTGCAAACGGCTGAAGATTATTTATGGCGCCGCACCAAAATGGGCCTGCGCACCAGTGCCGCAGAAGCGGACAAGATTGCCCGCTATATCGCCCAACGTTAAGTCTTGGCGTGACCCCCAGAACCTGCGGGTCGCGCCGTCTATTTTTAGTCCAGCTTGCGGTAGCGCAGAATATTGCCGCTGGGCAAATACATCAATTCGAGCTGACGCTGATCGACATAGGATAGCTGGTAGCAATAGCTCTCACCGGATTCCTCCTCACGCACATAAAGATAGGGGCCCTCGCCTTCAAAGCGGTCGCACCTGTCAGACATCCACAAATAATCCACGCCGCTAAAGCTGCCTTCATAGGTGTTTTCGCGTTCGGCCCCTAAAACGGTGAATTGCGAATTGGGGTCATCTTCCGAATACCACTGCCCCTGCAATTTATTCAGCAGCGCATCATATTCGGTCCAAGGGCGCACGGTGACATCGCGCAGCACCATGTCGGCGGTGCGGTCATAGATAGCCTCAAGGTCCCCATCGATGAACAGGGGGGTGCCCGGATCAAGTGCTTCCATCACCGTGAACGCAAGTTGAGGGGTGCGGCCATCGTCAAAAACAAAAAAGTTTGTGCCGCCCGCATGGAAATTGCACTGACGTTCACCATCATTGCTGCATCCCTGCAAGATCACATTGTCAGAATAGGGATCGCCATAGGTGCCGGGTGCGGAGCTCGACGACGAAGTGGGCTTCGCCCTCGCATCTTTTTCACTGTCGCGATTGTCGTTCAATGTCAGTGTGAAGTGCGTTGCCGTCTCGCCCGTATCGAGCTTGCGAAAGCCTGTGGCTTCATACCCCCGTGCCGCGCAGTTTTCGTCGCCATCAATCGAAAAAGCGTCGTTGGTGGTGCAAAACGTAAAGTCGCCACTGGCGAACGGGGTGCCCGAAGCCATGGCGTGATAATAATAATATCTGCTTTTCAGGTCGCCACTAACGGTGGTTTTGCACTCCCCTGCGGCTATGTTCCACCATCCTTGAGAAACCCATTCATCTTCACTGGCATAACCGATGGCCAGGCTGAGGCTTAGTGCGGTGTTGTTGCAAATCTCAAGTGCCGCCAAGGCTGGGGTTGAAAAAAGCGCCAACGCGCCGGCCAACAGTAAGTGTTTCATTTATATGCCCTCTCCCATTTTGGCTTCCTGTGTAGCGTTGACTTTTCCCAAAGTCGACAAAGAGTTGCGTATTGCACTTTTCGCGCGATCAGGCCGGGCATAAAAAAGCCGACACGGGCGCTTTCCGTGTCGGCCAATAATGTCGCGTCACCGGCGAACCGTTTAGTGCACCAGCATGATCGCTGTTTTGCAGGCGCGGATCATCTCCATGGTGGTCGAGCCGATAAATAGGGACCGCAGGCGCGAGTGGCTAAAGGCGCCCATCACCAGCAATTGATAATCCTGCGAATTGGCGAGCTCCGCCAATTTCTTGTCGACATCTCCGCTCAGCACTTGTTGGTCGGTTTCAAGCCCGGCATCGCTGAGCTTTTTCGCGGCCGCATCGAGTGCTGTTTGCACCTTGTCTGAAGGTTTGCCCACATAGGCGAGCGTAACCGACAGGCCCTTATAAAGCGGCGAAGTGGCCACTTGATCAACCGCCTTCAAGGAAGAGGCACCGCCATCAAATGCCACCAGCACTTTTTCCACCGGGGTAAAAGCACGATTGGCGACCAAAACGGGCTTATGGCTGGCGCGGATCACCCGTTCCAGATTTGACCCCAAATGACCTGAGGCCATTTTTGCGGCTTCGCCACGTTTGCCCACTACAATGATGTCGCCGGTTTCTTCCTTGGCGGCAATAGTTTCCACTAGGTCGCCCTGGCGCAAACGGGTTTGCACTTCAATGTCGCCATCACCTTGGATGATCGACTTCGCATCCTCAAGAATGGCCCGACCATGCTCCTGCGCCAGTTTGGAGCGCTCCATATCCAGGGCGCTGAGCTTGTCGAGCAATTGGGTGCGGGCACCCAAAACAATGGCGCCACTCAAATCATCAGAGGCAGACGCTGAGCGCCGCCCCATAATGTGATAGACCTTCACCTTCGAGTCGGTGCGTTGGGCCATCCAGGCGGCGTAATGACACACGCTTTCAGAATAAGCAGATCCATCAACCAAGGCTAAAATGGTTTGGCTTTGCATCGTTACGCTCCTTTAATGGCCCATCAATTCGTCAAGGGCACCGGGTTTGTCGTGAATGGCGAGTTGGTCGACAATGGTTTCAGAGGCTTTGTTCAGCCCCACAATGTCAACTTCGGCCCCGTCACGACGGAATTTAAGCACCGCCATATCCAACGCCGCCACCGACGAAATATCCCAAATATGGGCGCGGCTGACATCGATGGTAACTTTTTCAGGCGCTTCTTTAAAGTCAAACGACTTCATAAAATCCTCGCTCGAGGCAAAGAACAATTGGCCTTCAACAAAGTATGTCCGATGGCTACCTTCTTCATTGATTTCAGTGCGCACACGGAACAATTGCGCGATCTTCCACGCAAAGAAAATGCCCGAGAGCAACACGCCCACCATCACGCCAATGGCGAGGTTATGGGTGTAGATCACGAAGAACACAGTGGCCAACATCACGATGGATGATGATTTGGGATGCTCTTTCAAATTCTTGATCGATGACCAGGAGAATGTGCCGATCGACACCATGATCATGATCGCCACAAGTGCCGCCATGGGAATGATCGAAACGATATCGTCAAGGATCACCACCATCACCAGCAAAACTGAACCCGCAATAAAAGCGGAAAGTCGGCCACGGCCGCCAGATTTCACATTGATGATGGATTGGCCAATCATGGCACAACCGGCCATGCCGCCGATAAAACCGGTGGCGGTGTTGGCGATGCCCTGGCCGATACATTCCTGATTGCGGTCAGAATTGGTGTCGGTCAAATCGTCAACGATCTGCTGTGTCATCAAACTCTCGAGCAGCCCCACAACGGCAACAGCCAAGGAATAAGGGAAGATGATCTGCAAGGTTTCAAAATTCAACGGAATGTCTGGGATCAAAAACACAGGCAGCGTATCGGGCAACGCGCCCATATCGCCAACGGTGCGCACATCCAAGCCCAAGGCAACCGCCAAAACGGTCAGCACAATAATGGTGACCAACGGCGACGGCACCGCTTTAGTGATGCGGGGGAACAAATAGATAATCGCCAAGCCCAACGCCACCAAAAGATAGGTGAGCGGCGGCACCTTGCTGGGATCCAGCTCAGGCAATTGCGCCATAAAGATCAAAATGGCGAGGGCGTTCACAAACCCGGTCATCACCGACTTTGACACAAAGCGCATCACATAGCCCAGCTTGAGAAAGCCTGCTCCGATTTGCAGCAAACCGGCCAACACGGTGGCCGCAAGCAAATATTGCAGCCCATGTTCTTTCACCAAGGTCACCATCAACACGGCAGTGGCGGCAGTGGCCGCAGAAATCATGCCCGGGCGACCGCCCACAAAGGCGATGATTACCGCGATGGAGAAACTGGCATAAAGCCCGACCTTCGGGTCCACCCCAGCAATAATAGAAAAGGCGATGGCTTCAGGAATGAGGGCAAGGGCGACCACAATACCTGACAACACATCGCCACGAATGTTACCGAACCATTGTTGGCGGTAATAAGAGAAATTCATCATAATGATTTATACCCATAAGCGCGTTTGGCTTATTTGTGTTTGGAGTTCATATTTATGATTGTCCAGCGGATCGGCGGCTGGAAGAGCCACCTTGGCATCTCACCAAGGTCCAAATGGTTAGAGGCGTTATATTGGTTTAGATCAAATCGTCAATCCATTCGCCATAATATCGGTCTTTGATTTCGATAATTTTACAGTTTGGGCTGCTTTGGGGGTACTGATGCTGCGGGTCTATTTGCGCTCATTGGCGTTGGGCTGGCGCTATTGCGGGGCGGGCAAAGCGCCTTCGAATAGATTGGTGACACTCTTAATTTCGCGCTGCATATGTTCCCGAAACAAGGTCACGCGTTTGGTGTTGCGCAAGTCTCGGTGGTAGAGCAGCCAAAGGCCAAGCTCATGCTGCTTCTCTGGCTTGTGAAACCTGACCAATTCCGGCTCACTGTCCCCCAAAAAACATGGCAAAAAGCCAACGCCCAACTCCGCCTTCAGCGCTGCCAGCGTAAGGGAGGTTTCATCAACGTAGAACTCGTGGTCGGCACTCGGCCATGCCTTTTTGGTCCAGTTTTTGTGGTAATCGCAGCAATCCACACCGATCCATTTTTCTGGCGCTTGCCCGGATTTAACAGCCTCACAATAGGCCCGCGCGCCATAGACGGCAGATGCCACCGTTGTCAGGCGCGTTCCGATCAGTGTTTCAACAGGGCTGTTGGTCTGACGTATGGCGATATCCGCTTCGCGCTCAGCAAGGCGCACAGAATTGTTGGTCACTTGAATATTCAGCTCAATCTTTGGATAGGCTGCGCTGAAACGCGCGAAAATTGGCATTAAGACGGTTGAGGCCATATTGGCTATGGCGGTCACACGAAGCTCCCCCGCAATGTCCTCGTCTTGCCCTCCAACGGCCCCCTCAAAAGACAAAATCTCTTTTTCAACTCGGAGTGCTGCGTGCCTTAACTCTTCACCAGCGTCGGTCAAAACATAGCCGGTCGATTTACGTTCAACCAAAGGTGCGGCAAGCGTTTTTTCTAACGTACGAATACGGCGCGACACGGTTGAGTGACGCACCCCCAGCCGTTTGGCCGCAGAGCTAAAGGACCCTTCACGAGCTACCGCTAGAAATATTCGCGCATCGTCCCATTGCATCCAATGTTCCCCGCTGTGTGCATTATTGCAAAGCCGGTGTCGATTTTTCCCGAATTCCCAAAATCATGATCGAGTGCAACCCTATTTGCAAGCGGAAACGGACCTGACAGGCACGCTGGCTCTAGGAGAGAGCCGTTCAAGCGACGCCGCGACCAAAACAAATAGGGAGAAGATCAAATGACCATGACCATCAAAAAACAGAGCCGCGCAGCGCTTTTAGGCGCGATCACATTGACACTGGCTTGGGGGCCCGCACTCAGCTTTGCGGAAAGCGTGGATGACAAAATTGCGCGCGCCATGTCGGCCGCCCCGTCGGACGTTTCTGCCGAGGCAACAATTATGGATGTGGATGGCACAATATTGCGCGAAGGCACGAACGGCTGGGTGTGTTTGCCCGGTGTTGGTTTGATCCCCGGCGACGAGCACCCCATGTGCAACGACGCCGTTTGGATGAAATGGATGGCGGCCGTTGGCGCAGGAACCGAGTTCTCTACGGACGTGGTCGGCGTGTCATACATGCTTCAAGGGGATGCAATGGTCAATAATGACAATCCGATGGCCACCGACCCCAATGATGGTGGTGTGTGGGTGCAGGATGGACCGCATATTATGATGCTGTTTCCAAACATGGATATGCTGGCTGACTTGCCCAGAGATCCATTTGCTGGCGGCCCTTATGTCATGTGGGGCGAGACACCGCTTGCACATGTCATGGTGCCTATTGAAGCGAAATAGAACCCAAATTCAATATTGTTGATGAAGAGGAATTTGCGATGTCTGTCGAGCACATTCAAAACTCGGTCAAGGACGTTATTTCTTACCTGTCTGAACACCCTGAAAACACCCAAAGCACCAGCACGCCCATCACTGCGGTGATGGAAGATGATCTGCGCTGTCGGGCGACGGGCGTAAATGGCGAAACCATCATCACCGACATGCCGAAAGCGGTTGGCGGGGGCGGTTCCGCCCCCTCCCCCGGTTGGTTGTCGCGCGCTGCATTGGCAACTTGCGATGCCACCAGAATCGCATTGCGCGCAGCCGAGCTCGGGATTGCCTTAGACACGCTCGAAGTGACCGCCGATAGCGTTGACGATGACCGGGGTTTGTTCGGCATGGATAAATCGGTTCCCGCAGGCTCTTTAAGCCTTAGAACCCGTGTTAAGATTGGTGCCGTGGGCGTAAAAGCAGATGTGCTGCGGGAGATTGTTGATTTTGCAGTGACACATTCCCCGGTCGCAGATGTTTGCCGCCGCGCAACACCTTCGACGTTGGAAGTTACGATCTGCTGATCGTATAATTGCTCTTGGAACAGTTCTGCCAGTGCAAAATCAATAATGGAGATCACGATGACTAACCATTCAATAGCAAGCGAAGGTGGCTGCATATGCGGCCATGTGCGATATCAGGTGTCGTCGGACCCCTTGATTGTGCATTGTTGCCATTGCCGCGGCTGTCAGAAAAATTCTGGAACCGCCTTTGCACTGAATGCTTTGTTCGAAGCGGATCGGGTGACGCTGCTTTCTGGCGAGGTTGAGGAAATAACCGTTCCAACACCCAGTGGCACAGGGCAGGACATCACCCGTTGCGCCAAATGCAAAATTGCTGTGTGGAGCAATTATAATATGGGCGGGCTGCGGGAAAATATCCGGTTTATCCGCGTGGGCACCCTTGATGACCCGGACCAAATGCCACCAGACGTGCACATTTATACCTGTTCCAAACAGCCGTGGGTTCGCCTGCCTGAAAATGATCGGCGCGCCGAAACATTTTATGAAATTAGCGAGACTTGGTCCCCCGAAGCGTTGGCGCGTCTGGCCATTATCGAGACGTCGGCAGGCATAAAGATCAGTTGAGGAATTTTTCGGGTGCCTCGAAAAGCAGCGCTTTGGGGTGCTTCTGGCAGCTTTCCAACAGCGGCGAATTTGCCGGGCGGAAACATGTTTGAATTATTTCGCTTGCTATTTGAGCGAATAAGGCGCATATAAGCCCCACGTTTAACGCCATCATTGGCGATCTGATCTGCCGGACTACCGGTTTGCTTGGCTTCTCTCTGATTTCTAAAACGTTGCAACCTTTGGGCATGTTGCCCATGGGAAATTCACTTGTGCGCCATTTGAGCGCCAAGCTATCTAAATAAGGTATATGCCATGACAACCGGCACAGTTAAATTCTTCAACACAACTAAAGGCTTCGGCTTTATTTCTCCAGAAGACGGCAGCAAGGACGCATTCGTTCATATTTCTGCAGTAGAGCGTGCAGGTCTTTCAGGCCTCGCTGAAGGTCAGAAAGTTTCTTATGAGCTAGAGAGCGGCCGTGATGGCAAGCAATCAGCTGCCAACCTTTCTTTGGTTGACTAAGACGATATTGGGTCGCATTCGTGCGGCCCTTTTGTCTTTGAAAGATCACCAAAATGACAGATGATGCGCGAGATCGCGCTGAAAAAAGATTTGCTGCCATTCAACGGGCACCAGATATCAAGCTAAGCGACAAAGAACAAAAAGCTAAGTCCATCAGCGATAACACAGCCCGCCTTAAAGCGCTGCGCCTCGCAAAAGATGCCGCTTCAAAAGCCTAATAAAACTGGCATTGTTCACACACTCACTTCCAAACATCGCTAAAACGTCACACTGAGTTCCGTTTGCGAGATCAGGGCCTGTAACAAGCCTTCTCGTGTGTGCTCATTATGGTCGAGCATGGCCTGTCGTGCCGTCTCGCCGTTTCGTGTGCGCAAAGCGGTGACGATTTGATTATGGTCGCTATGGGTTTCAAAATTCACATCACGGGCGCGGGTACCCATATATAAAAAGCGGGTTCCCTCCTCCAAATGACTCATGATCAGGCTGTGCAAACGGGGATTTTTTGAGCCGCGGGCAATCGCGGCGTGAAACATCTCATTGCTGGCGACAAATCCTTTGGTGCTTTGCCCCTCCCCCACCACATATTCGGCTTTAGCCAATTGTGCGAGTTGGTCCAATTCTTGATCCGTCAGGTTTTGCGCCGCCAACGCCGCCGCTGCGCCTTCTAAAATGCCGCGCACCGCGAACAGATCATTCATGTCTTTCACCGTCACCGGGCTGACCCGATAGCCACGCCGGGGAAAAGATTCCATCAGCCCCTCAAGACACAACCGCCCCATGGCCTCCCGCACGGGTGTTTTGCTCATCGCCAGCCGCTCGGCCAGCTCTTTTTCTGAAACATCGGTGCCCGGTGCCAACTCGCATGTGATCACCTGTTCACGCAGCGACAAATAGGCTTGCTCAGTCAAGGAAACAGATTTTTTCATTGTGTTGTCAGCACTCATTTTGGTTGTCCTCGCAGCGGGGCATGCCCTTCCTTTTCACCAATCACCATCTCAAAGTCAAAATAATATTCTTGTGATATATCAGCTAATATTTTAGCCTCTCCACTGAGGAGACCGCGAAATGCCGAAGATTTTGGTGATTAATCCCAATAGTTCAAAGTCAGTGACCCAATCCATGGCGCACTGTTTGGCAGAGATTGACGGGCGGACATCTCACGACATTATTTGCATCGAGCTGTCGAAATCGCCGCCGGGCATTGAAACCGATGAACATGTGGCAGAAGTGGTGCCGCACATTCTGGAGGCAGTCGCCGCGTCCGACGCGGATGCGTTCGTGATCGCCTGTTTTTCTGATCCGGGGATCGCAAAGGTGCGGGCGACGACCAACAAGCCAGTTTTTGGCATTGCTGAAAGTGCCTACCTCACCGCCCTTAGCTTGGGCAGCGCATTTGGCATCATCTCCATGGGCCCGTCATCCATTGGGCGGCATTTGCGCTATTTGCAGCACTTACAACTCGACAAACGCCTTGCAGGCGACAGGGCCATAAACATCACTGTGCCTGAGTTGATGACCAGCAATGTGATTGAAGGGTTGGGGGAAACCGGACGGGCATTGCGGGATCAAGACGGCGCCGACGTGCTGATCTTAGGATGTGCCGGGCTGGGCAACTATCGGCAAGATTTGCAGGCGCTGTTGCAGTTGCCAGTGGTCGACCCCGTGCAAGCGGGGGTGATGCACGCCATCAACGCACTTGATCTGAATTATGGGGGGAACGTTTGATGTTTGATTTGGTGTTGCAAGGGCCAGCCATGCTGTCGGATGGTCGTCATGATGCCTGTTGGATCGGGGTACGGGAAGGCAAGATCGCCGCGATCGGTCAAGGCGATGCGCCCGACGCGGCAGAAGTTCATATTGTCACGGACGGTCTTATTTTGCCCGGTGTCGTCGATGGCCAAACCCATGCGTGCTCATATGGCGGCTTGCCAGGCATTGAAAGCACAACCCGCTCGGCCGTGGCGGGCGGCGTGACCACTCTGGTTGATATGCCTTATGACAACCCTGATCCGCTCAACACCAAAGCGCGGCTGGACGAGAAAATTACCACCATCAACGCGGTCGCCTACGCCGATATGGCGCTCTATGCCACTGTCGCACCAGGGCAGGACAACAGCGAAATTGCCCCACTGATTGAGGGCGGTGTGGTGGCGTTTAAGATTTCTACTTTTGAAAGCAATCCCACGCGCTTCCCACGCATTCAAACGCCCCAAATCCTGAGTATTTTTGAAACATTGGCGCCGACCAACATTCCGCTGGGGGTGCATAATGAAGATCAGGAAATGGTCCATGCCTTTATGGCTGCGGCCAAAAAAGCGGGTCAAAATGGCCTTGTGGCCCATTCTGAAAGCCGCCCTGCATCTGCGGAAATGTCGGCCACCGCGCAGTTCCTAGAGCTTGGGGCTGCCGCCCATGCGCACGCACACATTGTGCACCTCACCACGGCGCGTGGCTTTCAACTCGTCGACAATTATGCCTTTGATGGTTATCGCGCCACCGGCGAATTATGCGTGCATTATTTGTGGTTTGATCCAGAAATTGATGGCGAAGAGCTTGGCGCAAAAATGAAGGTGAACCCGCCGATCCGGCCCGGCGAGATCGACGCCTTATGGGAAGAGATATTGGCGGGTCGCGTGGCGCTGATCAGTTCGGACCATTCCAGTTGGCCTATCGACAACAAGCTGACCCCGTCAATTTTTGATGCAGGCGCTGGCGTTCCGGGGATGGAAACGCTGTTGCCCTGTTTTTACACCGCCGCTGAACAGCGCGGGCTCGACGCGGCCGCCCTCACCGCCGAAATGCTGAGCGAACGCCCCGCCAGATTTTTTGGCCTTTTCCCGCAAAAAGGGGCCATTCGCATCGGCGCAGATGCCGACTTCGCCATTTTAAAGCATCAACCACAGATTTGGGATTCGGCCAACGCCCATGACGATCTCAATTGGAGCCCGTTTGATGGCCGCGTGTTCAGTGTCACGGTGGACCGCACTTATGTGCGCGGGCAATTGGCCTGGGATGGCGAAAACATTTGCAGCCAGCCGGGCAGCGGCACCTTTGTGCCGCGCGGCAATGGTCATTGGTTTGAGGATGAGGAGACCCGTCATGAGCATGATTAATGCGAACACCAAAGGCGTTTTTGTCATTGCCGCCACGCCGTTTACGCCAGACGGGCAGATTGATCACAACAGTCTTGATGGCATGGTCGACTTCTATTTCGACAAAGGCGCGGACGGGCTGACCATTCTGGGGATGATGGGGGAAGCACCCAAACTCACCCAGTCGGAATCTCTGGCCATCACCAAGCAGATCATCAAGCGCGCTGCGGGCAAACCCATTGTTGTGGGCGTGTCTGCGCCCGGTCTCGCCGCCATTGGCGAATTGACCAAAGCGGTGATGGATGAAGGTGCAGCAGGTGTGATGGTTGCCCCACCCGGTAATCTGAAAACCAATGAGCAAATCATCACCTATTATGCCAATTTGGTCAAAACCATAAGCGAGGATGTGCCGGTGGTGTTACAAGATTTTCCACTTGCAACCGGGGTTAGTATTTCATCGGCCACCATGGGGACGATCTTTGAAAATCATCCCTCCATCGTGATGCTGAAACATGAGGATTGGCCAGGGCTACAAAAGATTTCCGATTTGCGCGAGGCAGAAAAGAAAGGGCGCCGACGGGTGTCTATTCTTTGCGGCAATGCCGGGGTTTTCCTTCCAGAAGAAATGCGACGCGGTGCCGATGGGGCCATGACTGGCTTTGCCTACCCTGAGATGATGGTCGAGATCTGTCGCCTCTGCAATGTCGACCAATATGACAAAGCCCATGATCTATTCGACGCCTATTTGCCGCTGATGCGTTATGAGCAACAACCTGCCCTTGGGTTGGCTGTGCGCAAGTTTATTTTGGCCAGGCGTGGGGTAATTGCCCATGCTTCTCAACGACAGCCGGGAGCAGATTTGTCCCCAACCTCACAGCAGGAAGTAATTTTTTTGATGACCCGATTAGAAAAAAGAATGGCTGAAATCAGCTAGACATTTTGTCAGCATTTTTGCGGCCTGCAGAATGAGAAAAACGAGCGTGCTGAGGCGTCGAAATTTGTGCTCCATTTCGCGCGGCGCATACGATTTATGCCCAAGCCATTTATTATGATAATTAAATGCCAAGCACGTGAATTCGCTCAATTTTTTGTAACAATCACACTTCTGGACCGTTTGGCGTTGGACCAAAAATAGCTGGTCGAAATCTGACTTTTTTCGCCCCTCAAAAGGGTCCAGTTTTGTTAAATAACTTTGAGACTAATTTGAAAATTTGCGCCTAAGGATTCGAGGTCAAAAACCTTGAAACCTTATAAAAACAAGGGCGTACCGGAAATCCCCAGGGGTGGACAGCGTTGTTTTGCCGCGCAATAGTGGGCGCGCTCGGCACGTAAATTGCGACGTGCTGATGAGGAGTTGCATTTGTCCATCGTGGACAAATACCACAAATTATTGGGAGGTAATTGTGAACAATTTCACGAAACGCACGCTTGGCGCGCTGGCGGGTGTCAGCGTATTGGCAATGAGCTTTTCTGCTGCTCAGGCCGCAACGTGGCGCTATGCTTTTGAGGAAGCACTAACGGACGTTCAAGGCGTTTATGCGCAGAAATTTAAAGAAGAAGTTGAAGCAAATTCAGATCATGAAATTCAGCTTTTCCCGTTCGGCACATTGGGTGAATCTGCTGATATTATGGAGCAGGCACAAGCTGGTATTTTGCAGTTTGTGAACCAGTCCCCCGGTTTTACCGGCGCGCTGATCCCTGAAGCACAAGTCTTCTTCGTGCCTTATCTGCTGCCAACCGACCAAGCCCATTTGGCCCGCTTCTATAAAGAAAGTAAGGCCATCAATGAGGACTTTGAGGAGCTTTATGCTGAGCAGGGTCTTGAGTTGCTTTCCATGTATCCTGAAGGCGAAGTGGCCATGACCACGAAAGACCCCGTCAAAACTTGTGAAGATTTGAACGAGGTAAAATTCCGTGTGATGACCAACCCGCTTTTGGTTGAAAGCTACAAAGCGTTTGGCGCCACACCAACGCCTTTGCCTTGGGGCGAAGTGTATGGCGGTTTGCAGACCAACATCATTCAGGGCCAAGAAAACCCAACCTTCTTCCTCTATTCAACCAAGATCTATGAGGTGACCGACCACATTACTTATGCTGGCCACAACAACTTCACCACGGCCCTTATGGCCAACCAGGATTTCTATAATTCTTTGAGTGAAGAAGAGCAGCAAGTGATCGAAGATGCGGCTGATGCAGCTTATGATCATATTGTGGAGTTCCAAAAATCGCTGGCTGATGAAGAATTGGCCAAGATCAAGGAAGCCAAGCCTGAAATGACAGTGACCGTGCTCAGCGAAGAAGAGCGCGCGTGCTTTAAAGAGGCTGCGGCGGACGTTGAAGCCAAATTCATCGAAATGACTGGTGAAAGCGGCAAGGCGATCCTCGAACAGATGAAGGAAGACTTGGCAGCAACCGCTGAATAGTCAGACCTGAAAGCTTAACTTGCCCGGCCCTTGATTGGGCTGGGCAAGTGTTGATCTGTGTAGGGGAGGACACGATGAGCGACGAACAGGACTTAAAAGAACTCGAGTCAGCATTGCCGGGTTTTTTAGGGGTAATCGACACGGTGATTGGCCGCGTTGAATCCCTTTTTTTGGCGATTGGCGTATTGCTGATGGCCTTGAACACGGTTGCCAATGTGGTGGGCCGATATCTTCTTGGCAATTCGATCTTTTTTTCAGAAGAACTCAACCGGATATTGATTATCCTGATCACCTTTGCGGGCATCAGCTATGCCGCCCGCCATGGTCGGCACATTCGCATGTCGGCGATTTATGATGCACTGCCGCCAAAGCTGCGCAAGCTGCTGATGATCATCATATCGTTGGTCACCGCCGCTTTGATGTTTGCCCTTTGCTATTACGCGATCAATTATATTGGCACGCAGGCGTCTCGCGGCCGGGTTTTACCCTCATTGCAAATTCCAGTTTGGATCATTTTGGTCTGGGTACCTGTTGGGCTCTTCATGACGGGTGCTCAATATTTGCTGACGGCCATTAAGAACATCACATCAAAAGACATCTATCTCTCCACCGCGGTGCTTGAGGGATATGATGAAAGCGAAACGGAAGTCTGAGGGGGAGATCATGGCTACAATAGTTTTTTCTGCGATGGTTATCCTGCTGCTGCTTGGATTTCCAATGATGGTGCCGCTGCTCGTGGGCGCGGGCATCGGCTTTTTTATGATGTTCAATGGCTTCGGCCAGATGGAAACCATGGTACAGCAAATGATGGGCGGTATCCGACCGGCCTCACTGATTGCCGTGCCCATGTTTATCTTTGCGGCTGACATCATGACGCGGGGTCAATCGGCGGGCCGTTTGATCAATTTGGTGATGTCTTTTGTGGGGCACCTGAAAGGTGGGCTTGCCGTGTCCACTGCGGCGGCCTGCACGATGTTTGGCGCAGTCTCCGGCTCCACGCAAGCAACCGTGGTTGCCATTGGTTCGCCCATGCGGCCGCGCATGTTGAAGGCTGGCTATAAAGACAGCTTTGTGTTGGCGTTGATCGTCAACTCAAGCGACATTGCGTTTTTGATCCCCCCTTCAATCGGGATGATCATTTATGGCGTGGTGTCACAAACCTCAATCGCTGAGCTGTTCATCGCGGGCATCGGCCCTGGGCTTTTGATCTTGGTGTTGTTCTCGATCTACAGCTACATCTATGCGGTGCGCAACAATGTGCCGACGGAAGAAAAAGCCACATGGAGCGAGCGCCTCGTGAGTTTACGCGACGCCATTTGGCCCATGGGTTTCCCGGTCATTATTATTGGCGGTATCTATGGCGGCATTTTCAGCCCCACCGAAGCGGCGGCGGCCTGTGTGCTCTATGCCCTGTTCATTGAGGTTGTGGTGTTCCGCACCTTGTCACTGACCAATGTCTATGAAACGGCAAAATCCACAGGCTTGATCACCGCAGTTGTTTTCATTCTGGTGGCGGCCGGCGCGGCTTTTTCCTGGGTGATTTCTTTTGCGCAAGTGCCGCAGGAATTGCTGGGCGCCATCGGCATCACCGAAATGGGACGCATAGAGGTGTTGTTCGTCATCTCCATTGCTTTCTTCATCGGCTGCATGTTCGTTGACCCGATTGTGGTGATCTTGATCTTGGTTCCCGTATTTGCACCTGTGGTGAAATCCTTGGGTCTTGACCCCGTGCTCGTGGGCACAATCATCACGCTGCAAGTCGCCATTGGTTCAGCGACGCCACCGTTTGGCTGCGATATTTTTACGGCCATCGCGGTGTTTAAACGCCCCTATATGGATGTGGTGCGCGGCACGCCGCCGTTCATTTTCATATTGCTCGGTGTGGCTGTAGCCATGATCTTCTTCCCGCAAATTGCGCTGTTCCTGCGTGATCTGGCCTTTGCGAAATAAAGGAGGACATTATGTTTAAATCCATATTGGTCCCGTTTGATGGCTCTGCCGGTGCGGAAAAGGCATTAAAAATGGCCATTGATTTGGTCAAAACAGCCGGTGAAAATGCGAGGCTGAACATCCTGACCGTTTATCGGCACCATTCAATGCTTGAGGCGTCCTTGTCGATGGTGCGCCCCAACGAGCCGGGCAATCTTGATGACATCATGCGCGAGCATGCGACAGAGGTTGCCGACCGGGCCAAAAAGATGGCGCTTACGGCTGGATGTGAAGATGTTCATGCCTTTGTGTCACCCGGTGGCGTGGCACGCACCATTGTCAAATCTGCCGAAAAACACGAGACAGATCTGATCGTGATTGGCAGCCGTGGCATGGGGTCCGTTGAAGACTATTTGTTGGGCAGCGTGTCACATAAAGTGACCGGGCTGGCCAAGTGCCCCGTCTTGGTGGTGTAAATTGTAAAATGCGGCCCGTCGTAAACCAGCGGGCCGCATCAACAAAAATCGAAACATAGAGCAAACCCGGCCTAAGGCTGGGCTTTCTCTTTGGTGGGTAAAAAATCGATCTTTGTATAATGATCAATCAATATCTGGCAGGGCTGCGATTTCAGGCTGCCAAATCCTTGTGTATGAAACGCAAATTCCACCCCGGCCTTATCCGCGGCCTCTGCGTCCACATCACTGTCGCCCACAAACAAAGCCTGTGAGGGCGCACATTGAAATTGCTTGAGGCAATGCAAAATCGGATCGGGTGCGGGCTTAGGCTTTTCAGTGGTTTCAAAACCCGCAATTTCATCGAAATAGTCGGCGATGCCATAGCTGGCCAAGATTTTGTGTGCGCGGGCCACCGGACGGTTGGTGCAAAGGCCCACTTTGGCCCCATCAGCTTTAAAGAACTGGATTAAAGCCTCTACACCGTCGAACAACCGACTATACTGACCGTCTGCCTCATCATAGGCCTGCTCAAACACTTTGGTGGCATCAATCAATTGCTGTGCGGTGAGGTTGGCCCCCACATGCACCAGGCAGCGGGCAATAAACATTTCTTGCCCATTGCCAATAAATGTTTTGACCACTTCCGCTGGAATTGGCGCATGGCCGATGCTGTTGAGCATGACGCGGGCCGCGTGGTGGAAGTCACCAAGACTATCCACCAGCGTACCGTCGAGATCAAAAATGATGGCTTTATATTTATGCGGCATCTGTCACTTCTTTTTGAGGCAGGAATACACCGCTATTGCGATTTATGTCGAGGGCAACCTCAGCACCAATCTCCATCACCGGTTGGTCAATTGAGTGGCTTTGATCCACAACCATTTGTGTGTCCGCCACATCAATCAAATAGCGCACCTGCCCGCCCAAAAATTCGCGGTGGCTGATTTTGCCGCGCAGGGCCGTGTTTGCGTTTTCAGGACGCACCATGATGTTTTGGGGGCGCAACACCAGATTGCCTTGGCCTAAAATTGAGGAATCAATGGCAATCTGTTCGCCCGTTTTCAAGATGATGCTTGAGCCTTCTGGCCCCTTGACCATATTGCCTTCCAAAATGTTGGCGGTGCCCAAAAAGTTGGCCACGAACAGGTTTTCAGGGTGGTCATACAACATTTGTGGTGTGCCCACCTGTTGCACCACACCCTGGTCCAACACGGCCATTCGATCGGCTGTTGTGTTGGCTTCTTCTTGGTCGTGGGTCACAAAAATGGTGGTCAGCCCCAATTTGCGTTGCAACGCTAAAAGCTCGCGCCGCATTTGCACCCGAAGGCTTGCATCAAGGTTGGACAGGGGTTCATCCAAGAGCAAGACATCAGGTTCCACCACAATGGTGCGAGCGAGCGCAACGCGTTGTTGCTGACCACCTGAAAGTTGAGACGGCATGCGCTCGGCATAATCTAGCAAGCCGACGAGGGATAGGGCCGCCTCAACTTTTTCGTTTATTTCCTTTTGCGGTGCTTTCTTTTCCACCAGGCCAAAGGCCACATTTTTGCGCACAGTCATGTGCGGCCAAAGCGCATAGCTTTGAAACACCATGCCCACATTACGCTCCCAAGGCGGCAAGCCCGCCAGATCGCGATCACCCACAAGAATTTTGCCCCTTGGGCGCGGGCCAAAGCCTGCAATGGCGCGCAACAAAGTGGATTTGCCGGACCCAGATGGTCCCAAAAAGGCGAAGAACTCGCCCGCTTTGATTTCTAGGTTCACCCCGGTCAACACCTTGGTGCTGCCAAAGGAGAGGTGAACGTCCTGGATCGAAATCGCTGTGCTTTTTTGTGATAAAGTCATAATTTTCCTCCACAGGGGCGGCGCTTAGCGCTCGCCCGTCCGTTTTTTCCGGTCACGATCAATGATGTATTGTGCCAGCAGTGTCCCCGCGGCAACGATGATGACAGCGAAGATACCTAAGGCGGCACCTGCACCACGCCCTGATGGGCTTTGCATAAACAAGTAGATGCCATAAGCCAGCGGCGCATCTTGGTCGGTCGACACCAGCATGATGGTGGCAGAGAGTTCCACCGCTGCGGTGGCAAAGCTGGTGACAAAGCCAGCCAAAATACCACCGGACATCAAAGGCACAACAATGCGGCGAATGGTGCTGGAGCGTGTGGCCCCAAGGCTTTCAGCCGCTTCTTCCAAGGAGATGCTGACCTGTTGCAACGCGGCGGTACACGCCCGCAAAGCATAAGGCAAACGCCGGATGGTCAGCGCCACCATGATGATCACCCACCATGAAGCAAGGGGTTTACCCACCAACGGCACTTCCAGATCATTAAAGGTCCGCAAATAACCGATGCCGAGCACAACGCCAGGCACAGCCAGTGCTGCGGTGGCCATATAGTCGAGCCATTGGCGACCAATAATCTTGGTGCGCAACACGATATAGGCAATTGCGGTCGCAAGGATCACATCGATCAGCGCAGCAAGACCCGCATAGACCAGTGTGTTTTTGATATAGACACCTGATTGGCTAAACATGGTGCTGAAGTTTTCCAGCGTGTACCCATCAGGCAGTGGGCTATAGGACCAAATGGTACCGAAAGCGAGCAGCGCCAGCGCGATATGCGGCGAAAGCACCAACAGCAGGATCAATACAACAATTGAGTAGGCGGCAATGTTCTCTTTGGTTGAGAGCTTGCGACGGCTCAAACCGCCCCCACCCTTTTGTGTGGTGGCATAGTCTTTGCCGCGCATCAGCAAGAAGCTGGCCCAGAGGGAGAAGACTGAGAAGGCGACAAGAATAAAGGAAATCACGTAGCCCATCGGATCAGAAATACCGATCGAGGAGATGCGCAGATAAGCCTGCGGCGCCAACATATTATTGACGTTCAACAGCAAGGGCGTGCCCAAATCATCAAACACTTTGATGAACACCAGCGACGCGCCAGCCAAATAACCTGGTGCGGCCAAGGGGAACACCACGCGGCGGAACAGGCGCAAACCGTGCGCACCCAGATTTTGGGCGCTTTCTTCCATCGAGCGGTCAATGTTGCGCAAGCTGGCCGACAAATTGATCAGAATGAAGGGGAAATAGTGCACGCTTTGCACCAAGATCACCCCGTTCAGCCCCTCCATAAAGGGAATGTTGATCCCCATATTTGCCAGCAGCAGATTGAATGTACCATTGCGGCCAAACAGCAATTGCATGGCAATCGCGCCCACAAAAGGCGGCATGATCAGGGGGATAAAGCCAAGGCTTTGAATAAGCATCGAGCCGCTAAATTCAAATCGGGATGTGATATAGGCCAAAGGCAAAGCAAAGACACTGGCCAACACAACCGACATAGCGGACACGTAGAATGAGTTGAAAAAGCTTTCTCGGAACAGGGCGGAGCTAAAAAAGTCGCCAAAGTTCTGAAGCGTCAGGCCGCCTGTTTGCGGATCGACAAAGGCGACATAAATCACCTTGGCCACGGGCAAAATAAGAAAGCCGAACAAAAGCGTTGCGATAAAGATGGCTGCGAGCACCGTGCCCGAGAGTTTTGGAAACAGCACATCTGTCAAGCGGCGGCGTGCAGGTGCCGCGCCAGCGGATTGATGAGTCATGATGGAATACCTTTGTGCCAGAGCATGCGCTGGCCCGAATGGGGCCAACGCATCTTTGGGTCAGTTACAGCATTGAGGCTGCTTTATTGGCGAGTTCTTTCGCCTTGGCGTAGTTGGCAACGATTTGAGCATCCCAATCTTGCTCAACTTCGGCCTGACGTCCTTCAACAACGTCCTCAGCTTTTTTACGCTTCGTTTTGAAGATGGCGTTAAAGTCTGGGTCCATTGATGTGGCTTCATCGATTGGCATTTCCGCGATCAATGCGCGGGCTTCATCGATCAAAGCTTGTGCTTCGGCGTTGCTGCCGTCACCAAGTTTTTCCTCAGCCAATTGCACAGCACGCACGGCTTCACGCAGATCATCCATGCGGTACGTGATCATCACGTCAAACAAGGAATTGACCACATTGTAACGTGCGCCAGATTTCTCCACGTCAAAGTTCACAGATGCTTTGATTGTGCCGTTGAATGGGTTGGGGAAATTCTCTGGTGCATTTGCATAGGCATCAATGTTGACCGGCAAACGACGAATTTCAGGACGATACAACAATTCTTGGCCTTCAACAGACAGCAAGAAAGCGATGAAGTCTTTCGCTGTGTCGGGGTTAGGTGCATTTGCAATGACACCCACATTGGCCGGCACGATCGCTGTTGTTTCAGGGTAGACAAAGTCTACGGGGAAACCGGAAGCTTTTGAGGCAAGACCGAAGAAGTCGATCACAATGCCCAAACCGAACTGGCCGGAGTTAACACCATCTGGCACACCAAAGCTACGCTCTGTAACGGTGGCAAAGTTGCCCGCGATAAACTTCCATTTGGCCCAGCCGTCTTCCCAGCCATCGCCTTGCAACACGGCTTCAACCGTTAGGTGAGTTGTGCCTGAACGTGATGGCGCAGACATGCCCACATGGCCGTGATATTCAGGCGCAGCCAAATCAACCCACTGCATGGCAGGCTCAAGACCCTTAGCGTCCAAATAGCGCTCATTGTACATGATGCCGTAACCAGCGGCGGCAAAACCATTATAGAAGCCATCCGGATCGTTCATTGGATAGCCCGCAACATCCGGCGGAATATTTTCGTTTGAAACACCGCTTTGCTGCAGCAAATTATCTGATTTCAACACTTCAAACGCGTCTGGTGCCGAAGCCCAGAAAATGTCGCTTGTGTTGGATGATGCTGTTTCCTGAATGTATTTCACTGATGATGAAGTTGATTTGTTCACCACTTCAACGTCCACATCCGGATACATTTCTTCGAACTTTTGTTCAAAGGGTGTGGTCAGTGTTTTGGGGAATGAGGTGACAACAACGAGCTTTTCAGCTGCAATTGCTGATGTCGTACCTGCCGTCGCTGCAAAAGCAACACTGGCAAGCAATGCATTACGCAATAAATTCATACCGTTTTTCCTCCCGAATTTAGGTATGCGGAATCCTCCGCGCCTTCTTCATTGCAAACGGCGTGCCAAGTTTTAGATTAAGATAAGATATTGAAATATATAGGTTTAGTGATTTCGCAGGTGCGGGATTTGTGTGTCAAAAATGACTCATTGTCCCCTTTCTGACTCACTCATCTGTGTCAATTTCGGCTTTTTCAATTTGATATTTCTTCATGCGCAAATAGAGTTTTTTGCGCGGGACATCCAACAGAGCGGCCGTTTGGGTGATGTTGCCATCACACGCGGCGATGGCCGCTTCAATGTAAGATTTTTCAAATTTCCCCACGGCCTCGTCCAGGCCAGCATCCACAATAGTGGGTTGCGACACGTCAGGCTCGGCTTTGCTCCAGTTCAGCGGCATGCCAATCACAAACCGTTCCGCCGTGTTTTTAAGCTCGCGCACATTGCCCGGCCAATTATGGCGGGACAATCGTGCCCGCAATTCATCATTGAGCACGGGCACCGTTCGGTGATGTAGCGCTGCCGCGCGTTCGCAAAAATGCATAAATAGAAGTTCAATGTCTGGACGGCGTGCCCGCAAGGGCGGGATTTCCAGCGAGGCGATGTTGAGGCGATAGACCAGGTCGGCGCGCAATTTGCTTTCCTCCACCAGATCGTCCAGCTCCCCTTTCACCGCAGCCACCACGCGCAAATCGAGCGGCAAGGATTTTTGGCTCCCCAACCGTGTGACCTCGCGGTTTTCCAACACGCGCAGCAAACGCACTTGAAAACTGAGCGGCATGGATTCCAGCTCATCAAGGAACAATGTGCCCCCGTTCGCCGCCTCAAAATATCCCACATGAACCTGATCGGCGCCGGTAAAAGCGCCGCGTTCATGTCCGAAAAAGGCGCTATCGACGAGCGTTTCGGGCAGCGCCGCACAATTGACCGCAACAAACGGACCTGCCTTGCGCGGGCCCAGATCGTGCAAGGCACGCGCGACCACGTCTTTACCCGTGCCGGTTTCGCCCCGCACGATCAGATCGACATTCAAATCAGTTAGCGCGGCCACCTGTTCGCGGAGTTGGTTGGTTTCGGGGGCGTTGCCCACAATTCGGGAGCTGAGGTCATTTTCGCCCACCATGCCTTTAAGCGCGCGCACTTCTAGCGCCAATTGCCGCCGTTCAAGCGCCCGGCTCAAGGTGGTCAAAAGCCGATCCGGCGCAACAGGCTTTTCTAAAAAATCATAAGCGCCGGCCTTCATGGCCATTGTGGCTTCCGCCACTTGGCCATGGCCCGTGATCATGATGATCGGCAGTTTTGAATCCAGTTGGGTGCAATGATCAAGCAGTTCCAGCCCAGTCATTTTTGGCATGCGAATGTCGCACACGATCACGCCGTTAAACTGGCTGGTAATGTGGGGCAATGCTAAATCTGCGCGGGCATAGGTCACCACATTGTGGCCCTCTAGCTCAAGCGTATCGGCGATTTCTTCCAAAAGGTCCTGATCATCATCGATCAGCATCACTTGTTGTTTTTGTGCAGTGCTCATGATGCTCGTTGTAATCCCAAGGTGGCCGTGGCCCCTTTGTCGTCATTGTTCTTCAAATATAGCACACCGCCCAAATCCTGGGCGATGGTGTATGAAATGCTCAAGCCCAACCCGGTCCCTTTGCCCACATCTTTTGAGGTGACGAAGGGTTCGAAAATATCATGCTCCAGTTCAGGGATGCCGGCCCCATTGTCGATCACATCGATCATAAACAGGTCCCCTTCCATCCGGCCGGACAGGATGATCTTGCCGTGCTTCTGCTCGGTTTCGTCGATGGCGTCAATGGCATTGGAAATCAGATTAACCAGCACCTGCTCAATCAAAAGCGGGTCGCCGTTCACCTTTTGCTGCAGCTCAGCAGCTTGCGTGGAGATCTGAATCTCCGGTTTTTCGGCCAGTCGCGCCTGAAAAATTTCGATCGCCCGCTCAATGACCGGATAAAGCGAGATTGGCTTGATTTGATAATCGGAGCGGCGCGCAAAGTGCGAGAATTGCTTGACCAGTGCCGACATGCGATCGGTGAGCCGCACGATCTTTTGCAGCGGTTTCTCCAATGTCTGCGGATCAGCGCCCTTTGCCAGGCGGGTGAGACTATTGTGGGCCGCATAGCGTGTGGCGGCGATGGGCTGATTAAGCTCATGGGAAATGCCGGCCGAAAGCCGGCCCAAGGCCGCAAGTTTCCCCGCTTGCACCAATTCCACCTGCGTTTGTTGCAGCTTTTTGTTGGTGCGCTCGCGCTCGACAATTTCATTTTGCAGACGGCGCAGGCTTTCCTCGCGCTCGATCACCGATTGCCGAAACACATCCACCGCATGGCCCATGCGCCCGATTTCATCGCTGCCCGTCACCGGATGGGTTTTTTGGGTCAATTCGCCCCGGGCAATGGCCCGAAGGGCAACGGACAGGTGCTGCAACCGGGCCACAATGCGGCGACGCACATAGAAGATCAAAATGAAAAAGGTGGCCATCAAACCCGTCACGGTCAAAGCGACAATATTGGCGCTGGCCCCCTGCATTTCGGCAATGGCCTGATCGGCCAAACCAATGGCGGTGGCGCGGCGCTGATTGCCTGTTTCGGAAAGGGTCCGTTGAAATTGGGAGAGACTTTCTTGCGCTGCCGAAAGCTCAAGCAGCACCTTTTCGCGGGCCTCAATCAATTGTTGCGCTATGGCAAAAATGCCTTGTGGTGACAATGCTAATTCGCGCAGCGCCGACAGCGACTGATCAAGGGTGATCAACGTGTCCGCATCGCCCAATTCGTCCAGCAGGCGACTGGCCCGATCAAGACTTTCAAGGGTAATGTCTGAGAATTGGGCAAGGCTCTCTCGGCTTTGCGCGCTTGTGCCTTGCAGCATGGCGTTGATGGCGAAGCTGCCTTCGCGGCCCACCTCTTGCACCAGGTCCCGTTTTTCGCTTTCGGCACTCAAAAGATCGAACGCATCGCGAAAGCCCTCTGCCCCTTGTGAGGCCTCTATCCGCGACACGGCATTGTCGATATTAAATGAAATATCGAGGAGCAGCGGCGAAATCTCCGATTGAAAATCAGCCTGTAACCACCGCAAACTGGCCGCCTTGGCCACAAGATTTTCCTCAAGGCTGAATTGCTGATCAGAGAATTGCAACAGCAACCGGATGTGGGCCTCAATTTCATCGCGGGCTGAGAGCAGTTCGGGATCGCGCACTCGATTGATGGTGGCCGACAGGTCCAACAATTGTGCGTTCAAATCTTCCTGGTAGGCCTGCCGATCTTTGCGCAAACGCGGCTCGCTGAGAATGGTCGCCTGCGCGGCCAGTTCGGTCACTGCGGCCGCCACCTCATTCACCTGCACGATTTCTGGCATTTGCTGTTCCACCAATTCCGACATGTCTTGGCTAATATCGGTAAAGCGCAAAACGGCGGCAAAGGCGATGATCGACAGGATGCCGGAGATTAAAAGGAAAGACGCAAAGAGCCGACCCCACACGCTGTAGGCGCCGGGTAAATAGGTGAACAACCGATCGCGCGCCTTGCTCAGTGCACTCATTCTTTGATCTCGCGCAGTTCATTTTCGGCCAAGCCAAGCAGCATTTCCGCTTGCGATTGCCACCGCACCTGAAACTTCTTTTGCTCCGCTGTCATGGGCGCATAGCGCATGCCCGGCCCGGGCATTGGGCTTGGTTGCATGATCGCCACTTCATGTTCCGCGATGGGCATGGTCAACAAATAGGTACGGGCCAAATCCAGCTTCGCGCGATGTTTTTTCGCGAGTTCTGGATCGTCCTCAATCAGCCGAAGGTCCCGCCAAATCGCGCGGCGGCGGCCAAATTGATTGGTGATGAATTGATCAAATATTTCGTTGACCATCCAATAGCGCCGCGCCGCCAATTTGGGGTCATAAGAAGCCCAGCTCAACCGCAAGGCCGCATCCAATGACGGATAGGCGCGATAATCAATCGATTGTCTGATTTCCGGTTCGATTGGAATGCGGTTGATTTTTGGGGTGAGCAGGATTTGCTGTCCGGTTTTTGACAGAACAAAATTGATGAATTGATCGGCCAGTTCGGGGGCGCCGCTGCCTTTCAGTTTCGCAATACGTCCGGGCACCAGCATCACGGGCCGCCCATATTGAAACGCCAAATCATCTTCAGAAATTGCCAAGAAGTCGATATTGAGGCCAATGTCAAACCGCTCGGATTTCAGCCCGTCAATTACTCCAAAACTGCGCGAGGTGATGGTGGCAAAGTTGGCGCTGAGCTGCAGCACATATTGCCACCCATCTTCCCATCCGCGATCCTGCAAAAACTGTTCGACGATCAAATGGGTCGTGCCAGATCGCGACGGACGCGCAATGCCAATGCGCCCCTCATATTTGCGCTCCAACAAAGCATTCCAACTTTGCGGCACTTTTGCGAGATGATCTTTTTTCCAACTCCACCCCACTGCAGACAAGGCAAATGCATGGTGCACCTTGCCGTCCATGGGCGCCAGATGATCAAAATCATCGAGCATGTCGAACGCTTCCGGCGATGAGGCCCAAAAAATGTCGAACTTGCGCCCATTGCCCAAGGCAACTTCGCCAAGCGCATGGTTGGTGTTTTTGTTCAGCACCAACACATCGATGTTCGGATTTTGTGCTTCAAACGCTTTGACAAACGGTTCAAACACCCGCGCTGACATGGAAGTAAGAATACGCAATTGCTGCTGCTGAGCCTGTGCATATCCGCTACTCAACGCGCCCAACACTGCGGCCAGCAGGGCGATCATAAACAATATTGCTCTCATGGGTCTCCTCACCTAAGGCCCATAGTGATACATTAAACTCAAGCGCTTATGCAAATTTTTGCATCCGCATCCGAAATGCAAATCGTTAGCATTATGTGCTGCCAGTTTTTGCAAAGAGGTTGTTTAGGCCGACGGTGGTCTGCCAAGTGCCGCCAATCACCAACCGGCGAAATCGGCTACGTCTTCGTCACTAATTTTGCCTGCTACGACATCTTTTATCGCCTGCACCAATATCCGACCACCGGTTCTTGCTTCGTCTTCAGACAATATGAGTGGCGGCGTCAGTTCAAGCACGTTGGAGTTCATGCCAACATAATAAAAGACGGCGCCAAGCTGCCATGCGCGATAAACGGTTTTTCGCGCCAGATCCGGGTGTGGTTTACCATCCTCATTTTTGACGAGCTCAACTCCAATGGCCAATCCCCGCCCGCGTATATCGCCAACTTCTGGTAGCTGAGATGTCGCAAGAGAAATCTCGTCCATAAGGATGTTGCCGGTTGCCTGCGCTCTTGAAGCTAGATCATCTGACTGAATGGTCGTCAGCACAGCCATTGCTGCTGATGCACAAATGGGGTTGCCATGAAGTGTTTGCATGGAGAACGCTGGTTGATGGTCCATGATCCAAGATGGGCCGATGACGGCCGAGATTGGCAAGCCGCCGCCCAACCCTTTGCCGAACACGACAATGTCTGGCACAAAGCCCTCATACTCAAAACAGTGCATAAGGCCGGTCCGCCCAAGCCCCACTTTGACCTCGTCACAAACCGTCAATATCCCGTAATGCGCACACAATTTCGATAGCCGCGCCAGGAAACCTTCGGGGGGAACGATCAACCCGCCATCGGCCTGGATCGGCTCCATAAAGAAGCAAGCGACCTCGTCGCCGGGACAGCTGGTCGCGAGTAGATGTTCAATATGTGCCAGTAAGGCTTCGCCAGAAGGGTCGCCTTCAAACGGGCGGAAGGGATCAGGATATGGCACCAGCGTCAGGCCGCCGGCCTTTGTCGCGCCTTCCTGCGCGGTGTGCCCTGAAACGGACATCGACCCCTGCGTGCCGCCGTGGTAGGCACCCGAAAATGCCATAATGCGGGACCGCCCCGTTGCCGCTGGAACAACCCGTGCAACAGTTTCATTTGCATCACTGCCGGAATGCCCGAGCCACACGCGGCGATCATCCGACCCCGGCGTCAATCGCAACAAAGTTTCGGCGAGGTCTACGGCAGGCGCATTTGTGCCCGAAAGGATCGATGCGCCAGCTTGATTGGCCAGCGCCCGGTCGACAGCTGCGCGGATGGCCGGATGACTGTGCCCAAGGCTTGCAGCACCCCAGGATGCAGACAGGTCCAACAGTTCCCGTCCGCCCTCCTCGATCAGCACACTTCCCGCGCCGCCTGTGACAGCAAGTGGAAAGAACCGCAGCTTTTGAAGCGGCGACAGGGCCGCTCCATCGCGCGCAAAAAGTGATGTGTCGGTCATGCTCGCTCCATTCGTCAGATTGGTTTTATGTCGTGAACGCGCCGCGCAGACTGTCCTGCTGGGCCAATCAAATCATTCTGGGTTTCGATCAGGCACTGCGAAGATCAATAGACCTTTGAATAAAGATGGCATTTCTCCACATCAGACATGTTCTTTACATGCTCGATCTCCGCACGTTTGATGGCCAGATAAACGTCGCTAAACTGTGGATCAAACCAGGAGCGAACGGTGTCATTTTCTTCGAAACGATCAAGTGCTTCGCTCAGGGATTGGGGCAACCGGATATAGCCCCGCGCTTCCAAAGTCTGTGCATCCAATTCGGACAAATCCTCCTGCCCGACTTCGGGAATCGGCAGTTTTTCTTCGATGCCTTGCGCACCCGCATGCACAAGTGCAGCCAGCGCCAAATAGGGCGACGCGGCGGCATCGGCTGCGCGGAATTCAAAGTTATATTGCTTGGCTATTTTCTTCTCGCTGGTCGCCGTCACCGGACATATCCGCACGGCGGCTTCCCGGTCATGATAGCCCAGATTATTATAGGCAGCGCTCCAGCGATGCGGGGTGAGCCGCATGTAGGAAATGTCGCTCGGTGCGGTTAATGCCAAAAAGCTATCCAGATATTTCAAAATACCGGCGATAAACGACCCGGTTTTTTGGCTCATGCCAAATGGATGGGCTTTGTCATAGGTGGCGGGGGCACCTTGTTGGTCCAAGAAACTGATGTGGATGTGCACGCCATTTCCCACCCCATCCGGATCGATAATCGGCACAAAGCTGGCGTGATGACCCATCATATGCGCCAGGCGCTTGGTGAGTTCGCGCAGCAAAACCGCCCAATCGGCCGCGGTTTTGCCCTGCGATGGCGCGTTTGTCACTTCAAATTGACGCGCGCCATATTCTTTCAAAAAGGTGTCCGGTGTGATTCCGGCGTCGCCCATCGCTGCCACAAGGGCCTCACCAAAGTCGCGATTTTTGGCAAAAGCGCCATAGTTGAAGGCCTCGCCGGGCTGTAAATCCAAGTCCGGCATTTGAAATTCATGCTCAAACGCAGCATTAACCTGAAGGCCAGCAACCCGATCCAACCGATCAAGGGCGGATTGAAGAATTGAGCGCGGACACAAGGCCCATGGTGTGCCGTCGAGGTTGCAAATATCGCCCAGCGCCAGCCGCTCACTTGGGGCGTCGGTGCCAAAATTCACACTTATTTCAGCCGTTTCATCGGGCACAATTACAGTGTCGCCCAGTGCGCCAAATGGTGATGGGGCAATGGTATCAAAACACGTGATCAGGCTGTTGGTTGGCACCCATCCGACGCCCTTGTTCATCCGGCTTTCCCGCTCGGTCGCCGGAAATGCCTTGCCCCGGACTTGACCGGAAGGATCACAGGTTGCGGCGAAAATGAGTGGGCTTCTATTCATGTCGTTTTCCTTCAAAATTCAGTCGGGCCGCATCCCAGGCTTCGATGCGGTTTCGGGTTTGATCCCAATTGGTTTCGGTTACGCGGGCAACAATGGCCTCTACCAGGGCCAATGCAGCGGTGTAGCTGTCCCACACGGTGCCGCTATCAATGGGCACCGGCAAAACTTCTTGTGCGTCTTTGGAAATGGGCGACATCCATTTGTCGGTCACCAAAACCACGCGGGCCCCGCGATTGTGCACCGCCATTTGTGCCAGTTCGGCGAGTGATTTTTGATAACGCCGAAAATCGATGGTCACCAAAATGTCTTTGGGGCGCATGCGGAGCAAATATTCAGGCCAGACTTCAGGATCAGACGGCAGGTGAAACACATTGGCGCGGTATTGCCGCAAATGGCGCGACAAATATTGGACAATCGGGTCGCTCATGCGCCCACCAATCAAATACAGGCCGCGCTTGTCGTCCGACAGCAATTGGCATACCCGTTCAAATTGGCTGGCCGAAATCATCTCGCACGTGTCGTGCAGCAATTGCTCAGCCCGCTGAAAAAATCCTTGCAAATAGTCGCCTTCGACCTGTCGCCGTGTGGGGTGCAAATCAACGGGTGACTTTTGCCCCTCCTTTAATTCAGCGATCAGCTCTTGTTGAAATTCTTGGAACCCCCCATAGCCCAGCTTATTGACGAAACGCGAAATCGTCGGCGCGGAAACGCTTGTTTTCTCAGCCAAAACCTGGATTGGCGCCAAACCCGCGAACGGATAGTCGGCCATAATCGTGGCGCTGAGCTTGCGCTCATTGGCGGTAAATTCGTCTGATTTTTCCGCAATTTGCACGCGAACCGTCATAATTGTCCTCCCAATAGCGCCCATTATCGCAAATGAAAAAAATTCGTCAATTAAAAAATTATGTGTTGACTTTGAAAAAGTTTTCTCAAATCCTAAGGACAACCAACCTGGTGGGGGAGAATAAATGATCACAGCACCAAAACGCCATATTGTTTTCGCATCTGCGGCGATTTTCATGGTGATATTGGCCATTGCCGGCCTCGCCAGTTTCGGCTCAGGTGCGCTTGAACGCACAATGATCGTCTTTTTTGTGTCCCTGATCGGGGTGGCTGGCATTGGCGTTTACAGCGGCAATAGTGGCATTTTGAGCTTTGGCCATGTGGGCTTTATGGGCATCGGCGCCTATTGTGCATCTTTGCTTACCCTGCCCGTCCCCTTGAAAACGGCAACCCTTCCTAACCTCCCAAGCTGGCTTGCAACCACACAGCTCGACTTTGTACTGGCAACCCTCATTGCCGTGCTATTTGTTGGTGTGGTTGCGGCCATTATCGGGGCGGCTATCGGTCGGCTTGAAGGGTCAGCCGCGACCATCGCCACCCTTGGCCTTTTGATTATTGTGCACGGGGTGACCATTGGCTGGCGCGATGTGACCCGTGGGGCGCAAACCTTTTTTGGTGTACCGCGTGAAACAACGCTTTGGACGGCGGCCATCGCCTGTGTCATTGCGCTGATCGCCGCACGGCTTTACCGCGATTCAATTTCAGGCTTGCGCTTGCGCGCTGGGCGCGACAATGCCATCGCCGCCAACGCCGTAGGCATTAATATTCAAAAAGAGCGCCTTGTATCTTTCATCGTCAGTGCCATGATCATGGCCTTGGCCGGGGCGTTGCTGGCCCACTTTCTTGGGGCCTTCAGCCCGAAAAAATTCTATTTCACAGACACGTTCTTCTTGTTGTCGATGTTGATTGTGGGCGGCATGTCCACTGTCACAGGCGCCTTCACGGGGGCGGTCGTGATCACATTGATCACGGAAATATTGCGCCGATTTGAAAGTGGCTTCACCCTGTTCGGGTTTGAAATGCCCACCATTTTCGGCACCACCCAAATCGGCATTGGCTTGATCATCCTGTTCGCCATGTTCCGCAAGGCCAATGGTTTGGCCGGCCTTAAAGAATGGGAAGAACGCCTGTTCGACCGCGAAATCTCACCCCAGAATGCTCCCACGGCATCTCAGCCGATTGAAGAGCACACCGAACTGCAAGCAAGTGGACTGGTTATGCAGTTCGGTGGTCTAACTGCGGTGAATGATGTGTCATTCACGCTGAAACCGGGTGAAATTTTTGGCCTGATTGGCCCCAACGGTTCGGGCAAAACCACGGTGATGAACATGCTGTCTTGTGTGCTCAAACCAACAGTGGGCAGCGTTAAGTTGGGTGACACAGAATTGATCGGGCGCAAATCCAATGAGGTCGCCAATTTTGGCATCGCCCGCACCTTCCAAAATATCCGCCTGTTCCCGGATTTGACAGTTTATCAAAATGTGCATGTGGCCGCGCTCTCGACCCGCCAGGGCAAAAACGCAGAGGCACGCACTTACGCCGCGCTGCATCGGTTGGGTCTTTTGGATCGCGCGGATGAAGATTCCGGTACGCTTTCCTATGGCGATCAACGCCGGGTGGAAATTGCCCGCGCCCTCGCCTGCGAACCAACCTTGCTGTTTTTGGATGAACCCGCCGCGGGCATGAACCGCGAAGAAACAGATGATCTGATGGAAACGCTGCGCAAGCTTTGCGCGGAGTTAGGCATCGGCATCCTGATCGTCGATCACGATCTAAAACTGATCAATGAACTTTGTGACCGCGTCGCGGTCTTAAACGAAGGCAAAATGATTGCTGAGGGGACACCTGAAGAAGTCCGAAATAACCCGGCTGTTGTGGAAGCCTATTTGGGGCGGTCAGCCTAGCTGATCCGCCATAAAAGGAGAGGAAGACATGAAAAAAACTTTGCTGATGAGCAGCATGTTGGCCATGGCCGTAACCGGCAGCGCCCATGCTGAAACGCTTAAAGTGGGCGTCGCCACCGCGCAAACAGGCGCCTTGGCGCACTATGACGGCCCGGTTGTTGAAGGCTTGCGAATGGGCGTTGATGAAATCAACGCAGCAGGCGGCATTGGTGGCACGCTCAAAATTGAGTTGGTGGAAAAGGATGTGCGGTCGGACGCTGCACAAACCGCCATTGCCACCCAAGAGCTGGTTGATGCTGGCGTCAAAGTATTGATCCTGCCCTGTGATGCGGACCCATCATTGGCAGCCATTTCAATTGTGGGCAGCGCGCAAGTGCCGGCCATTTCAACCTGTGCATCATCGCCAACTCTGCCGATGATCGGCGGCGACTATATGTTTGCCAACTTCCCAGGCGACAATGTGCAAGCCACCGTGTCTGCGCAATGGGCCTATGACCAAGGGATGGAAACGGCTTATATCGTTTATTCGCCAGATACCCAATATACATCCATGCCGCTCTACTTCGCGGATGTGATGGAAACATTGGGCGGTGAAGTTGTGGGCAAAGACACCTACACACTTGGCCAGCAGGACTTTTCTGCGATTTCCACCCGCATTGCCAATATGGACCCACAGCCGGATGTGGTGATGACATCTGCTTACGAGCCAGATTTCCCATCCTTCATCAAAGCCCTGCGTGCAGCGGGTGTGACCAGTCAGGTGATTGGCTCTGACGGCATCGATAGCCCAACCACGTTCTCAATTGGGCCAGCAGCAGATCGCTTGGTGTTCACCACCGCAGGTCACCCAACTGAAAACAGCCCGATGGCTGAGTTCAACGCCAAATATAAAGAAACCTATGGCGAAGAGTCACAAACCGTGTTCAACGCGATTGGTTATGATTTGGCGAAAGTGATTGAGGCGGCAAGCCTTGCAGCCGGTCCAGATGCCAACTCGCAAGAATTGCGCGATGCGATTGCCAATTTGGAAAATGTGCAGGGCGCGACAAGCCTGATCACCTACAAAGGCACCAACGGTATGCCTGTGCGTGAAGTCACATTGATCGGGGTTATGGATGGCGAGCGCCAGCTGATTGGTCAGCCTTCACCTAACCCAGACATCATTCCTGCGCCTCGGATGCAGTAGGGCTTAAGGAGCACTGATCATGGTTCAACCGCTATTAGAAGTCCGTTCGCTTGATGTGCGCTATGGCGCGGTCCAGGCGGTTGACGGGATCAATTTCGAAGTTGAGCAGGGCGAGATTATTGCCCTGCTCGGCGCCAACGGTGCCGGTAAATCTTCCACCTTGAATGCCATTGCCGGGCTTGTGCCCACCTTTGGCGGCGAGGTGCAATTTGACGGACAAAATATCACCAATTTGCGGCCCGAAATGTTGCCCGGTTTGGGCATGACCTTGTCGCCCGAAGGCCGCCGCGTTTTTGGCACGCTCAGCGTCGCAGAAAACCTGCAAATGGGCGCATTCGGCATGAAGGACCCGCAAGAAATTGCTGCCGCTTGGGATCGAGTTTATACACTCTTCCCCATTTTGGCGGAACGGCGCGACCAGTTTGCGGGCACGCTTTCAGGCGGACAACAGCAAATGCTGGCCGTGGGGCGCGCCTTGATGAGCAACCCGAAAATGTTGCTGTTGGACGAACCGTCCTTGGGGCTCGCACCCAAAATTATCGAACAGATTTTTGAATTGATCACCACATTGAACCAGCAGGGCGTGACCATTTTGGTGGTGGAGCAAAACGTCTCCATGGCCCTTGAAGTGGCCAACCGTGCCTATGTGCTGGCCAATGGTCAGATCGCCACCTCTGGCGACGCCAAAGAATTGGCCGCCAGCAATAATTTGCAAAATGCCTATTTAGGGGGCGCGTAAAATGGAACTCTTTTTACAACAAACGGTCAATGCCTTCGCCCTTGGCGGCACCTACGCGCTGTTGGCGCTCGGCCTGGCGGTGGTCTTTTCCATTATGGGCCTGATCAACTTTGCCCATGGCGAGTTGATGACCATTGCGGGCTATGTGCTCATGTATTGCGGCTTGGCGGGCATCTCATTTGTTTTTGCCGTGCCGCTCGCTCTTCTCGCCTCCACCTTTGCCGCGGTGTTGATGGAGCGCGTGGCCTTCAGGCCCGTGCGCAACAGTTCGGGGGCGACCATGCTGGTCACCTCGTTTGCCGTGGCGATGATTTTGCAGGTGATATTCCAGAACTTCATTTCCGTGCGCTCGCAACCGGTTTTGTTGCCCGAAGCCCTGTCCGGCAGCATCACCATTGGTGGCTTGGTGATCGGCGTCAATAAATTGGTCGCCATCATTTCAACCGTCATCATGCTGATCTTTTTGGATCGCTTTTTGTCCAAGCAGAAATATGGCATCGCCATGCGCGCTGCCGCTGAAGACTTTGCGGTTGCCCGGCTTATGGGCATTCGCGCCAACACAGTGATTGCCGGGGCGTTTGCCATTTCCGGCTTGCTAGCTGGGGTGGCCGCCATCCTATGGGTCAGCCAGCGGGCATCAGTAGATCCGCTTATGGGCTTCACCCCCGTGCTCAAGGCTTTTATCGCCGCCATTTTGGGCGGGTTAGGCAGCTTGCGCGGCGCAGTAGCGGGCGGATTTTTACTCGGCTTTATCGAGATTTATCTCGCGGCCTTCCTGCCGCCTGCATTGCAAGAATTTAGAGACCCGATCGGCCTTGGCCTCGTGGTGCTGGTGTTGCTGATGCGCCCCAATGGCCTCTTGCCTGCTGCCTCGTTGAAAGCCGAAAAAGTCTAGGAGACGCAAAATGAGTTTGAACAGACATGCTCAGCGTCTTTTGACAGACGCTGACCCGAACCCCATTGACTTTTTTAACCCCGAAGGCGACGCCGATATATTGTTGGTGTGCGAACATGCGGGGCAAAAAGTGCCGGAAAAGCTGTTTGGCTTGCAGCTCTCCAACAGCGATATGGACAAGCACATCGGCTGGGATATTGGCGCGGCGGCCGTCACCCGGGAAATGGCGAAATTGCTCAATGCCCCGGCGATCTTGCAACGCTATAGCCGTTTGGTGGTGGATTGCAATCGCCCGCCCGAAGCGCCAGATGCCATGCCTGAAGTCGCCGACAATATACCGATCCCTGGCAACCAGAATTTAGATCGTACGGCGCGCCAACAGCGCATTGATGAGATTTTTTGGCCCTTTCACCATGCGGTCGAAGCAGCCATCCACTCGAAGCGCTTTCGCTTGGTGTTGTCCATTCACAGCTTCACGCCGCAATTGGGCGATGAGGCGCGGCCATGGCCCCTCGCTTTTCTCTATCGCGGCGATGTGGCAACGCCGACCAAACTGGCCAGCTTTATTCATCAAGAACAACCAGACCTCGCCATTGGCATGAATGAGCCTTATCAAATTGATGATGAAAGCGACTGGTTTGTGCCGCAGCACGGCGAAACCAACAATATTCCTCATTCTTTGATTGAAATCCGCAATGATCAAATTGAAGATACTGAGGGGCAAAACCGCTGGGCCATGCAATTGGCCAAGGCCACCACACAATTATTGGAAACAAAACTATGACCATCTTGTCACGCAATATTCCCTTGGAACCGGCTCAATCAGGGCTTTTGTTTATCGATGTGCAAAACTTTGCGGCCAAACGAAATGGCGGCGAGTTTAAAGATATGAGCGATGATGAGTTTGAAAAAGAACATGGTTGGTTCTTTGAGCAGATGGAAAGCCATGTTGTGCCCAACATGCAAAAGCTTCAAGCTGGCTTTCGCGCGAAGAACATCGAGGTGCTTTATACCACCATTGAAAGCCTGACCCTTGATGGGCGCGACCGTTCGCTTGATTATAAAATCACCGGCTTCAATGTGCCCAAAGGCTCTTGGGACGGCAAAGTGATTGACGAATTGGCCCCTACCGACGACGAAATTGTGTTCCCCAAATCTTCGTCTTCAGTGTTTGTGTCCACCCACATTGATTATGTGTTGCGCAATTTGGGCGTCAAACAATTGGTCATCTCCGGCATCATCACCGATCAATGTGTGGAAAGCGCCATTCGCGATGCGTGCGATTTGGGCTATCTGGTCACGCAGGTGACCGACGCGTGCGCCACCTATACGCCAGAGCGTCACACCAACTCGCTCAACACCATCAAAGGCTATTGTCGGCAGGTCACAACAGATGACTTGTTAAAAGAAATAGGGGCCTAACCGCCCCGACATTTCCCAATTGATTGTGCTTTATCGATTAGGTTTATTGAGGCTTATGGTCTGCTGGGTTAGTATTTGCCCATATTGATTTGCGGACCACTGCCTCAAGCGGCTGGCTCTGAAATCGATGTCTAGTACTCTTGGGCCGTTCCGGCCCCTATTTTTTGGGAAATTCTGATCGACATGAATCAAGCGCCTTCTGAACTTGTGCATGGAATTTATCAATCGCTGGTAGATGGTGGCAGTTGGCCGGAATTGGTGCTTGGGCTGGCCGATCATGTGGACCGCACGGCCACCGCCGAACAGATTGCGGCCCAGAATAAGGAATTGCTGGATCATTTTGATCGGGCAGATGTGTTAAACACACAATTGGTCGGCCCGGAAATGGCAGGTCGGCGGGTGCAGGACACGCTGGGGCAAGCCGGGCCAGATATTCAATTGATAGATGACGACGGCACCGTGGTTTACAACACGGATGGGGCAAGCGGTCAGCAAGCAACCCAAAATGTGCGTACCCGGTTGGCCCGTTGTGTTGCCAAAAACACGGTCGAGAGTTGGCTGGAAACCACCGACGGTCACCCGCACATCTACATTCTAGTGCCCCGCACGCAAACGCAGCAATTGGACATCGCCAGCCCGGCCCATCATGTGTTGCTGTCGCGCGCGGTCGACTTAACCAATGTGGTCCATCGATTTGCCGCGCAACATGATTTAAGCGGAGCCGAAACGCAGTTGCTGATCGCTTTTTTGCGCACAACTGATTTGCGGCAGGCGGCGGCGGCGCTCAACATCACCTATGAAACCAGCCGCAAATATCTCAAGTCCATCTTCTCCAAATCCGGGCAGAGCTCACAGGCAAAGCTGATCCGCGCCTTGTTGTTGAACCCGCTCATGCTGTTGCCAACCCCGACACAACCCACCGAGCCGGTGCGCGCCTTGCGGCGCTTTGCGCTGTTGCCCAATGGGCGTACCTATCGTTATTTCACTTTGGGGCCGGAGTCGGGGCGGCCGATCTTTTATATCGATGGGATCCGCGGCGGCACATTGGATTGCCTCGGTCATTACAATGAGGTGTCGGCCCAGCTTAAACAAATGAATTTGCGCTTGATCGCAAACAGCCAAGCCTATTCAACCCGCCCAAAGCCGGGGGCCATCTGGACAGACTTTGCGCAACTTGCAGAGGATGTCGGGCAGCTTTTTGCAGAATTGGGATTTTCGCAACTTCCCGTCCTGACCCATGGCTATGGTGCGCACACGGCCCTTGGCATCGCACATGCGCGGCCTGACCTGTTCCCCCATATGATGCTGGTGTCACCCAGCAATCCAGAATTTAAACATAACAATTGGCGCGAGATGGACTTCTCCTACCACCTCATACATGTGGTGGCGCGCAAATGGCCGCAACTTTTGGAACGGGTTTTGCCGCTCTTATCTCGATCGATGCGCAAAGACATTGATGGGTTTAATGCTAAAACAGCGCGATTGGCGAAGTGCGCGCACGAGAGAGCCATTTTCACCTGCCCGCTTTTCCTAGAACGGTCGCGGCGCTTGATGGATGTGTTTGATGATGCAGAAATTGAGCACTTCATTGAAGAAATTAAACTCCACGCCCGACCCAGATTGTTCGATCTTGGTTCCATCCAAACGCCAATCACGCTCTTTCATGGCGAAGAAGACCAACATGCGCCGTTGGCCGGTGCGCGGCAATTGGCCAGCCAATTGCCAAATGCAACATTGCATGAATTGCCCGGCATGGGACATCACCACATGCTGGCCGAATGGGACTGGATGATGCCGCTGGCGCTTGACCCGCCGACGCAGTCTTTCAATCCGCCCCCGGCCTCTCGGCGCGGGTCATTACTGGCGGCACCCAACCCAGAATAGTTTATTCGGCAATAGGTCCCAAATGGGGATTGTTGGCTTCGGATGGGCATGAAACATCTCATTCAACGTGCTGGTTTTCGCGCGCAATCAATGCAGCGCCGATTAAGCAAATTGGATGGGGAAAATGTTGAAACTTCGATCAAGGTCAAAGCTGGCCGGACGTTTCTTTTTGGGCGCGGCAACCGCGTTGTTGCTTTCAAATGTGGCCATGGCGACATCTGTAACCAGCATCACGACCAGCAGCGCCCAAAACGCAACAGACACCTCCGGAACCGCCTGCACGGATGCTGAAGTCAGTCTGCAATACACACTCCAAACCACAACAAATGATCGGACAGACGGGGGGGCATTTCCCTATGACTATTCTGTTCTGCGTATTATTGATGCGGACAATAATGTTATTGCCAGCCTTGGCCTTGCTTACGAGTACCCAAGGGCGTCGATACAATACGGCTTTCCCGTTCGTATCGGCACCTCCACCAATTCCACAGACAGCGTGGTTGCGCCCACAAAACGACCTTTCCGGGTCCAGATAGTTGAAAGTACAACCTCCACAAACAGCCCGCCTTATGCGGCCAACGGAGCGGTACTCTTTACCTCAGCCAGTTTTGATCCCTATGACCCAGTGTCCGATCCCAATTATGATGCTTCCGGTTGTAAGAACGTACCTGGTGGCTACACTGGCGATACCACACCACCAGTTCTCACCGTGCCGTCAAATTTCAGTGTCAACACTGATCCCGGTGCCGACACGGCCGTGGTGACCTACACAGCGCCAACCGCCAATGACAATATTGATGGTGCGGTGACCCCAACGCGCACCGCAGGTCTCGCATCCGGCGCAACATTTCCTTTGGGCGACACGATTATAACCTACCGCGCGGAAGATGCCGCCGGCAATTCTACCACCGATAGCTTTACCGTCACCGTGGTTGACAATGAAGCCCCAGTGGTGAGTGTCCCTTTGCTTGTTACCGCAAATACAGGCCCAACTGCCAATACCGGGACCCCATATTTTAGCACCTCGGCAAACGACAATGTTGATGGTTCAATTCCAACAACCATCACCACATCTCCCACCACAGGTCTAAACGCTGGAGATGCTTTCCCGGTCGGCACCACAACGGTCACCGCCACCGCAACAGATAGCGCTGGCAATGTGGGCTCCAACAGCTTTAGCGTCGTTGTAACTGATAATGGCCCACCCGTCGTCACCGTGCCCTCAGACATTGTGGTCTCAGTTGATCCTGGCGAGGCCGATGCTGTCGTGAGCTTCAGCACCAGCGCAACGGATAATGTTGATGGCACCTTGACCCCAACCATTTCCTCATCCCCGACAACGGGCTTAGATTCAGGCGACGCCTTTCCTGTCGGCACCACGACCGTGTCGGTGCGAGCAGAAGATGCCGCGGGCAACGTGACCACAGATACTTTTGATATTACGGTGAATGACAATGAGATTCCTGCCATCACTGTGCCAGCTGATATCACGACCACAACTGATCCGGGTTTAGACACGGCTATTGTCAATTTCACCGCAAGTGCGGTGGACATTGTCGACGGCTCGATCACGCCCACCATCACCACGTCGCCATCGACAGGGCTCAATTCAGGCTCCGCCTTCCCCATCGGCACCACCACCGTGTCAGTTCGCGCAGAAGATGCGGCGGGCAATTCTGATACAAAGCAATTTACCATCACTGTTGGCGATGGTGAGAACCCCGTGTTCACCTCAACCCAAAGCAATATCAATATTGATATTCCTTTTGATGAGAACTCTGCGATCGTGACTTATCCCACGCCAACCGCCACAGATAATTCCGGCAGCGTCACTGTTGCGCGGACAAGTGGGTTGGCCTCTGGCAGCGCTTTCCCAGTTGGCACAACAACAATCACCCATCGGGCGGAAGATGCGGCAGGCAATTTTGTCGACCAAAGTTTTAATGTGACCGTGGCCCGCATTCCTCCCGGTACACTTGAGGTGCGCGTAAATTCGAGTGCGGACGGCGATATTGTCCTCTCCTCATCGGCCGCTGCATTCAATCAAACCATCAGTGTAACTGGCGGTTCCGGCACAACTGGCCAGATGTTGGTGCGCCCTGGCAGCTATGCAGCAACTTACGCCTTGCCCGCTGGCTTTGTCCTCACCAGCTCAAGCTGCGATAGCGCTGACGGGCAAGTGCTTCCAAGCCTAAATGAAGTTCAGGTTGGTCTTGTGTCCGGCCAAAATATTGTCTGCACACTCACCATGGTCAACAGTGCTGCTGACACATCTGAGCAAGTGCAGAATTTCATCGATGGCCGCGCACGCCAGATTGTAGGGAACCAGCCTCGCCAAAGCCGTCGCTTGGCCAGAGTCCAAGGCACAACGCCACAGCCCGGCGGCCTGAATGTCTTGGGTTATAAAGCGCCGGATTCAGGCCATCTGCCCGTTGGCGTCAGTGTCGCCAATGATGCGATTGAGGTGAACTATCCCACTTCACAAGAAGAAGGGTTGGCAAAGGAGTGGGACGCCTGGGCAGAGGCAACCTTCAGCCGTTTCGAAACGGATTTTGATGAAGGCAGCTTTGCCACCTTGCATATGGGCGTTGATTATTTGATGACCCCAACAAGCATTTTGGGCATTGGCGCTTCCATTGATTACACCCATGCCGATGTGATCGGCAGCACGGCTTACACCAACGGTTTGGGCTTTATGGTCGGTCCCTATTATACAGGCGAGATCAGCGAAAATCTTTATCTCGACATCAGTGCAAAACTTGGTCGTTCCTATAACAATATCGCAACGGTCGGCACCGCAGAAGATCAGTTCGGCGCCAGCCGCGGCCTGCTCAATGCGTCTTTGTTTGGTGAAGTCGAATTGGACCAGCTCACTGTGCGGCCAGATATTAGCCTCAACTATTTCTATGAGCGCACAGATGCATTTGTGAACAGTTTTGGCGTTTCCATCGCAGAACAAGAAACACGGTTGGGCGATCTGACATTCGGCACCACCTTCGCTTGGGCGCAGCCCTTGGACAATAATTGGACCATGACCCCCTATGTCACACTGGATGGTATTTGGACCTTTGACTCTGCCGCCGCAAACGCGGCCAGCACCATAGGCGAGCAATTGCGTGCCAAAACGGAATTTGGCGTCACGCTAAATGGTTATGCCAATCAGACGCTTGATTTCAGCCTTGCGTATGACGGCATTGGGGACCCAAATTATCGCGCCCTCAGCGCCAAGTTTGGGCTGTCCGTCGGGTTCTAACTAAGCGTTGCCGACAATTTCAGCCCGCAGGCAAATTTTGGTCCCAAATGGGGATTGTTGCAGTTTAGCAGGCGTGGAACATCTCATCTTACAAGCCAATTTCTCCAAGCAGTTACGACTGCTTGATTGCTTTTTGACGCCTGTATTGATGGGAACCGAATTTGAAACGCCTACTTCATTCCTTCGCCTTAACTGCACTTGTTCTGCTCGCATCGAATGTATTTGCGATCCAAGCCAATGCGCAGGATACAACGCCGCCCAGGGTTCAATCCATCACTCTTTATGATCCGATTTCACCCTATTCAACAAATAACGTCTTCACATGGGAAGTCACATTTACAGAAGCTGTGACCGGTGTGGATGTGGCAGACACCAGAGTACACGTATATGGTGCGCTTTCGAACTCCATGACTGGCTCAATGACACAAGTGTCGCCCAGCGTTTATCGATTTACCCGCACCGTTCCTTTCGCATCCCATACGGTTGATGGCGAGGTGAGAATGGTCGTCAGTCCCACTCACTCGGTCACCGACTTGGCGGGTAATCCGATGGTAGATGATACGGTGATCAACGGCGAGCAATCAACTTACTATTATGATGTTAACCCGCCTGACGTGACACTTTCAACGTCCTTATCCTCACCAACAGATGCTGCAACGGTTCCCATAGAAATCGACTTTGATGAGACCGTAACTGGCTTTGATGTTTCGGATATTCAGTTGAGCGGCACGGCCACTTCTATCGCTGGTTTTGGCGGTAGCCAAGACGCCTATTGGGCCAATGTGGTTTTGTCCGGTGAAGGGCCATATTCAATCAGCATACCAGCCAGTCGAGCAAATGATTTCGCTGGAAACGCCAATAATGCATCGAATGTTCTGTCGGGCGTGAGAGACCTAACGGCGCCAGTCATAAATATTCCCACACAAATCATTCAATCAACTGATCCCGGTCAGGACACAGCTATCGTGACCTTCTCGCACAGTGCCAATGATGCCGTTGACGGTCCGGTGGCGACCACAGTCAGTACGTCCCCCACAACAGGTTTAGAGTCCGGCGATGCATTTCCACTCGGCACCACCACTGTAACCGTTCGTGCAGAAGACACCGTGGGAAATGTGAGCACGGAAAGTTTTGACATTACAATCGTTGATACTGAGTTGCCGGTCGTTACGTCCATATCTGACATTGTGACCACAACCGACCCTGGCGAAGATACAGCAGTTGTTACGTTCAGTGTAGGCGCGACTGACAATGTGGATGGCGTCCTTCCTGTCACTATTACAACATCGCCGACTACTGGATTGGATTCAGGGTCTGCATTTCCTATCGGCACAACTCAAGTGCAGGCATACGCTGAAGACTCGGTCGGAAATTCCTTCACCGAGGTGTTCAAAGTTACAGTCAATGATGATGAAAATCCCGTATTCACTTCAACCCAGAGCGATATCACTATAGATGTCCCCTTTAATGAGAATTCTGCGATTGTCACCTATCCAATGCCGACCGCGACAGATAACTCTGGCAGCGTCACGATAACGCGTACGAGCGGCCTTGCATCCGGCAGTGCCTTCCCCGTCGGCACGACTACAGTTACCCATCAAGCGGAGGATGATGCTGGCAATAAAGTGCTACAAAGCTTCAATGTGATTGTTGGGAACACGCCGCCAGCCACACTTGAATTTGAGATTAACTCAAATGCCGATGGCAATGTCTCTCTGTCCTCTTCGGAACCAAACCTCAATCATATGATCAATGTGACAGGTGGGTATGGCAGCACAGGTCAATTCCATATACACCCCAGCACCTATTCAGCAAATTATGTCCCGTCTACGGGTTTCGTGATCACCAATGCAAGCTGTGACAATCCAGCAGTGCAGATTGACCTAAGGACAAAGACAATCGCACTCAATTTGGCCTCTGGGCAGACCATTGTTTGTACACTCTCCATGTCCGATAGTGCTGGCGAAACCGCCAAGCAAGTGCAAAATTTCATCGATGGCCGCGCGCGCCAGATTGTGGGTAACCAGCCTCGCCAAAGCCGTCGCTTGGCCAGAGTCCAAGGCACCGCACCACAACCCGGTGGATTGAATGTCTTGGGTTATAAAGCGCCGGATTCAGGCCATCTGCCCGTTGGCGTCAGTGTCGCCAATGATGCGATTGAGGTGAACTATCCCACTTCACAAGAAGAAGGTTTGGCAAAGGGATGGGATGCCTGGGCAGAGGCAACCTTCAGCCGTTTCGAAACGGATTTTGATGAAGGCAGCTTTGCCACCCTGCATATGGGCGTTGACTATTTGATCACCCCAACCAGCATTTTGGGCATTGGCGCTTCCATTGATTACACCCATGCGGATGTGATCGGCAGCACGGCTTACACCAACGGTTTGGGCTTTATGGTCGGTCCTTACTATACAGGCGAGATCAGCGAAAATCTTTATCTCGACATCAGTGCAAAACTTGGTCGTTCCTATAACAATATCGCAACGGTCGGGACCACCGAAGATCAGTTCGGCGCCACCCGCGGCCTGTTCAATGCGTCTTTGTTTGGTGAAGTCGAATTGGACCAGCTCACTGTGCGACCCGATGTTAGCCTCAACTATTTCTATGAGCGCACCGATGCATTTGTGAACAGTTTTGGCGTTTCCATCGCAGAACAAGAAACACGGTTGGGCGATCTAACATTCGGCACCACCTTCGCTTGGGCGCAGCCCTTGGACAATAATTGGACCATGACCCCCTATGTCACTCTGGATGGTATTTGGACCTTTGACTCTGCCGCTGCAAACGGGGCCAGCACCATAGGCCAACATTTACGTGCCAAAACGGAATTTGGCTTCACGCTAAAAGGTGATGCCAATCAGTCGCTTGATTTCAGCCTTGCCTATGACGGCATTGGGGACCCCAATTATCGCGCCCTCAGCGCTAAGTTTGGCCTGTCAGTCGGGTTTTAGGGGCAGCAGCTTTTGCCCGCTTGAATTGGTGGGCAAGGCACGGTGCCGTAAGAACAATAAACGCAGCAATCGCCGGGCTTTGGCTTTAAAAGCATATGGCAGCTTTTGCATTCATAAAACCATTGGCACGCGTCTGTTGGCATGGTCTCGGTCTCTGCATGTCCACATGCCGGGCACGTCAATTTGGACTGTGTGTTCACGTCCTGCTGCGGCGTTTTCAATATTTATCTCCTCTTTTGTATGTAACCAATAAGGATGCGCGCGAAGGGTTCACTCTTCATCTGCCGCTAAAAGTTCGGATTCATATCCGGCATTTTTTGTGGCCAATAAAATGTCATCCAAGCTTGTTGCCGTGTCCTCAAACACAACAACCGCCTGCCGCAAATCGGCATCGGCCGACACTGAAACAATGCCATCAAGACGCGATATCGCGCCCTTCACGATAAAGGGGCAGCTGGCGCAATACATGCCGGGCACAGAAAGGGTGACCTTCTGCTCGGCCGCGAAGCTGGCCCCCACACCGGACACCAAAAGACCGGTGCCGAGAATAAGCAATTTCTTCATCGAATATCTCCAATCCATCAGGCAAGAATTAAGGGCACGATCCACGGCCAAAAGAACGACACCAGCACCAAAATCGTCGCCAGCACGAGCCCTGCCAGCACCAAATAATTTGGCAAAGGCCGCGCGCATGCCTCATCGGCATCACAAGCAGGTTTGGGCCGAAAGACCTGCCAATAGCCATATCCCAAAAGACCGAGGGCGATCAGGATGAAAACAGGTTTATAGGGTTCAAGCGCGGTCAGATTGCCGATCCATGCGCCGCTCACCCCCAGGCTGAACAATAAAAGCGGTACTATGCAGCAGCTCGACGCGCCGATGGCCGCCAATAGGCCAGCCAATGTTGCGACACCAGCTTTTGATGTCCCGGGCGCCCGCGTTGCATCATTCAAATGCGAGGTCTGCTCAGCCATGCTGTGTCATTCTCCGACCTGCTTTGAGGGTTGAAAATTCGCCAATCAACGGGATGGATATTGAACACATCATCCGGTCCATCTCGGTGACCTCAGTTCAGTATCGGGGCTATCCCGTTGATCGTTCCGCTCAGCGAATTCTATGTTGACGACGGCGAAGCAAATGGCTGATCAGGTGCAGGCGGCATTCCAACCCCGCATTGCGGTCCGTCACACTATGCAATCCATTGCTCAACAGATCGTCATTTGTACAAGTCTACGATCTGTAGTAACTACAGATGCAAGAGAAAAATGCTGCAAGGTTGCGTGATGACCGAAAAATCCTATTCCATCGGCACGGCCTCAACGATCACAGCCGTGAATATTGAGACCATCCGCTATTATGAACGCATTGGGTTGCTGCCGGCGCCAGACCGGACACCCGGGGGCAATCGGCAATATGCCAAGGCGCATCTAAAGCGCATTGGATTTGTCAAAAGGGCGCGCAGCTTGGGCTTTTCCATTGAACAAATCCGCTCGCTGCTGACCATGACCGACCAACAAGCCCTCTCGTGCGCGCAAGTCAGCGAAATGACCGCCGACCACCTTGTGCAAGTGCGAGAGAAGATCGCGGATTTACAAAAGCTCGAGAAAACCTTGGCCGACTTAAATGGACAATGTCGCCAAAACAAATCGGATGTTTGCCCTGTAATTGAAGACCTGTTCGGAACGGTTTAGCCCCCTGCCCGACGGCCCGCACGGTCTGGGTTTGCCGCGCATCCAACATTTCGCTGCACGAAATTCTGTACACAGCCTGCACAAAAAATCTTGACAGCATTTTTTCACTATGCTTGTTTGTCGGACAAACGAATAAACAGATGAAGACAAACACATGGCCTTGACCCCAAAATCAACATCAGCTGCGGCGACATCAGGTTCAGCCTCGCAGTTTTTGCGCCCGATCAAGCGGCGCACCCGTGATGTGGAGGTTTTGGAAGCCTTGGCCGAAATGATCGAGCAGGCGGACCTGAAAGAGGGCGATAAACTGCCCACCGAAACCGAGCTGGCCGCGCGCTTGCAGGTGGGTCGCTCCACCGTGCGCGAAGCGCTAAAGGTTTGGGAAAATCTGGGCATCGTGGAACGCCGCACCAGTGCGGGCACCATTTTGGCCATGGATATTGTGCCCAACTCGGTGCATGTGCCCGTGGTGTTGCAATTTGAAGCCGAAGGGCTGTTGCGGACACAGCAGGTGCGGCGGGCGTTGGAAAAAGAAGTGGTGCATTTGGCAGCGCTGCATGCCAACGAAAAAGACCGCGCGGCCATTCAATCCACATTGGACACATTGCTTGATGTGGTGGATAAGGGGCTGCCCTGGCGGCAAGCCGATGCCAATTTTCACCGCGCCATTTATGCCGCGTCTGGCAACCCGCTCTTCTCGCAATTGATCGAGCAGGTGCACGGCGCCTTTCACCAGCATTATATCGAGCCATTTATGGATGATAGCTATGGCTTGCCCTCCATTCCTTTGCACAAGCCTTTGGCCGCGGCGGTGATCGCGGGCGATGCCCCGGCCGCTGTGAAGGCCATGGAGGAAATTTTGGACAGCACAGAACAGCAAACCAAAGAATTGCTGGGCTGAGTTTTGGCGGCCCCATCAGGTCGCCTCATTTTTGCAACGTCAGTACAACGATGTATGTCGTAAGTACAACGTTAAACTAGAGGTTTTCCGGCATCGCCGGAAATGCGAAGTGCCACACAATTGTGGTGCAACTTAAAGGGAGGAAATAGTGAAGCACCTATTTCGTACAATGGCCACAAGCGCCATTCTTGCAGCAACTTTGTCTGCAGGCACCGCTTTGGCTGAAACAAAACTTAAACTTGTTGAAGTGATCACAAGTCCAGCTCGGACCGAGACACTCAACACATTGGTTTCTGAATATGAAGCCAACAATCCTGATGTGGATGTGGAAATCATCTCATTGCCTTGGGGCGAAGCGTTTGAAAAGCTTTCAACCATGGTTGCCGGCGGCGAAGTGCCTGACGTGGTGGAAATGCCTGATGCGTGGTTGGCTCTTTATGCTGGCAACGACATGTTGCTCAGCCTTGAAGACGCGATCTCTGGTTGGGAGCATGGCGACACGCTGGCGCAAAAAACACTCGATATGGCCCGTTTGGCTGAAGGCGAAGCCTACACCATTCCTTACGGCTTTTATCTGCGCGCCATGTTCTACAACAAGAAATTGTTGGCAGAAGCAGGCGTTGATGGCCCACCACACACCATGGAAGAATTCATGGAAGCCTCGCGCAAGGTCTCTGAATTGCCCGGCAAATCAGGCTACTGCCTACGCGGTGGCGGCGGCGGTTTGAACGCTTGGATCATGTATGCGGCCACCATGAATGGCTCTAACGAGTTCTTCACGGAAGAAGGCGAAAGCCGTCTTAATGAGCCTGGTTCAATCGAAGGCCTTCAGTTCCTGATCGATATGTACCAAAAAGAATATGCACCATATGCCAGCGTGAACTGGGGCTTCAACGAGATCGTTGCAGGCTTCTATTCCGGCACATGTGCCTTCTTGGACCAAGATCCAGACGCGCTGATTTCAGTTGCTGAACGTATGGACCCAGAAGATTTTGCTGTGACACCGATGCCAGTTGGCCCGTCAGGCAAAGCCTTCCCAACCATCGGTTTTGCCGGTTGGTCTGTGTTCAACACCACAGAACATCAGCAAGAAGCGGTTGATCTGGTGCAACACTTGTCTTCACCTGAAGCCAACCTCACTTGGACCAAGCAAGTTGGTGTGATCCCAATTCACGAAGGCGCAGAGCAAGATTCTCACTTCGCCACACCACAATATAAAGGCTGGTTCGACACCCTCAATGGTGAAGAATATATCCCAACCATCATGCCCGTATATTTGAAAAAATTCGGCGTGTTCAAAGAGTTGGCGATCTCTTCCAGCCAAGAGGCCCTGTTGGGCGAACGCACCGCTGAGGATTTGGCCGAAGAATGGGCAACATTCCTCACAACTGAATATAAAGCATGGAAAGCCGCACAATGACGATGGCGCTCCCTACCTCCCCCGGCAAAGGCCGGGGGAGACCCCTCAAAAAACTTCATTGGTTGGTTGAGCCTTATCTCTATCTGTCCCCAGCCATTATCCTGATCGCATTGGTGATGCTGGTCCCCTTGGTGGTGGGCATTTCCTATGCGTTCCAATCAATCTCGTTGCTCAACCCGTTTGAAACCGGTTGGGTTGGCTTTGCCAATTTCGAGAAATTGTGGGCGGATCGACTGTTCTGGAAGGCCTTGACCAACACATTTTGGTGGACCCTGGGCTCTCTCTTCTTCCAATTCTTCCTTGGTCTCGGCTTGGCCTTGCTGCTCAACCGCCCCTTTGCGGGCCGTGGTTTGGTGCAAGCATTGGTGTTCTTGCCTTGGGCCGTGCCGGCCTTCTTGTCCGGCCTGAATTGGGCATGGTTGTTCAACCCCATTATCGGCCCCATTCCCCATTGGCTGGCGGCGATTGGCATTATGGATGAGCCACAAAATATCCTGGCCAATCCAAAAATGGCCCTTTGGGGTCCCATCGTTGCCAATATTTGGTTTGGTATTCCGTTTTTCGCCATCACCCTTTTGGCGGCGCTGCAATCGATCCCGCGCGATCTTTATGAAGCAGCCTCCATCGACGGGGCCAGCGTGTGGCAAAGCTTTACCAAAATCACCGTGCCGTTTTTGGCGCCCACCATTGCCATTACAGTGATGTTGCGCACCATCTGGATCGCAAACTTCGCTGACCTGATTTACATCATGACTGGTGGCGGACCGGCAAATTCAACGCACATCATCTCGTCCTACATTTTCACGACCGCGTTCCGAAGGCTCGACTTTGCTTATGCCTCAACCCTCGCCATCGCTTTGCTGGTGCTGTTGTTGGCCTATGCCATGTTGATTTTGCAAATGCGCAAACACCTTGTGAAAGGAATATAAAATGGCAAGTCGCACTTCGTTTTCAGTTGCGGGCACCCTGCGCTATGCGGCCATTATCCTATATGTCCTGTTTGCGCTGTTCCCCATCTATTGGCTGGTGAAAATCGCCATCACGCCGGATCGGTTGATCTACACAGAAGGCACCCATATTTGGCCCTCCACATTCACCCTGGACAATTTCACCTCGGTGCTGTTTTTGACAGACTTTCTGGTCTATTTCAAAAACTCGATGATTGTGAGTTTGGGCACGGCCTTCTTCACCACATTGGTGGCAACGGCCGCAGGCTATGCCTTTTCGCGGTTTCACTTTCGCGGCAAAGCGATCATTATCGCGCTGATGCTCATCACCCAGATGTTCCCTCTCTTGATGATCATCGCACCGATTTACAAGATCATGGCGGGCTTGCGTCTTTTGGACAGTCTGACCGGTTTGATCATTGTGTACACCGCGTTCAACGTGCCGTTTGCCACCTTCTTGATGCAGGGCTTTTTCGACGGCATCCCCAAAGATTTGGAAGAAGCCGCGATGATTGACGGCTGCACCCGGTTTGAAGCGCTGCGCAAGGTGATCTTTCCGCTCACCCTGCCCGGCTTGGCCGCCACATTGGGCTTCATCTTCACCGCGGCATGGAGCGAGCTCTTGTTCGCGCTGATGCTCATCAACTCTGATGACAAGATGACCTTCCCTGTGGGGCTGAAAACCTTCGTTTCCAAATTTGCAGTGGACTGGGGTCAGATGATGGCCGCGGGCACCCTCGCCCTCATCCCAAGCTGCATCTTCTTTATTCTTATCCAGCGGTTCTTGGTCCAAGGCTTGACCGCAGGCGCTGTGAAAGGCTGATTATGACTGCGATAACTCTCAACAGCATCAATAAAAGCTTTGGGCCGGTGCACGTGCTCAAAGACATTTCTCTTGAATTCAACAAAGGCGAATTTGTCGTGCTTGTTGGTCCATCAGGCTGTGGCAAATCCACTTTGCTGCGCATGATTGCCGGGTTGGAACCGGTCAGTTCTGGCGATTTGATTTTTGGCGAAACCCGCGTCAATGATCTTGAGCCGCGCGAGCGTGACATCGCGATGGTGTTCCAATCCTACGCGCTTTATCCGCATATGAATGTAGAACGCAATTTGGGCTTTAGCCTTGAGTTGCGCAAACGCGATGCGGCGGAAAAGCAAAAACGCACCTCCCATGCGGCAGGCATTTTGGGATTGGACAAACTGTTGGATCGTTTTCCAAAAGCCTTGTCCGGCGGGCAACGCCAACGCGTGGCCATGGGCCGTGCCATTGTGCGTGATCCGCAAATCTTTTTGTTCGATGAACCCTTGTCCAACTTGGATGCGGCCTTGCGCATTGAAATGAGGATTGAGATTGCCAAGCTGCACCAACGCTTGGGCACCACCATGGTCTATGTGACCCACGACCAGGTCGAAGCCATGACGTTGGCTGACCGCATTGTGGTGATGAATGCGGGTAATGTCGAGCAAGTGGGCACCCCACTCGATCTTTACAGCAATCCGGCCAATTTGTTTGTGGCAGGCTTTTTGGGCTCCCCCAAAATGAACTTTGTGTCCCATGATGACCCGGCGCTGAGTTTGCCCAAAGCGCTGACACACCCAAAAGCCAAAACCTATGGCATTCGCCCCGAGCATATTCAGGTGACCGCGCCGGACGACAACGCGCATCTGATCGGCACCATTGATGTGGTGGAACGGTTGGGGTCAGACACGATCTTTTACATCAATCACGGGGCCAAACAGCCTTTCGTTGTCCGCGTACCGGGCATCGATCGCACGGCCCTGGGCGAAAAAATCGGCTGCATCTTCCAGCCAAACGATCTGCACCGTTTCAACGCTGACGGCCAATCCATTTCGGAGAAATAGTATGAGTGAGCAAACCAACCCAATCCATGAAGAACGTCCTTGGGGCAGCTTCACCGTTTTGACCGAAGGCGAAGGCTTTAAAAGCAAAATCATCAAGGTGAAGCCCTCTGGCCAACTCTCCTTGCAAAGCCATAAGCATCGGGCCGAGCATTGGGTGGTGGCGCAAGGCACCGCTACCGTTACGTTGGGGGAGGAAAAGTTTGATCTGGAAGCCGGGCAATCTATCGATATTCCCAAAGGTGCAATCCACCGGATTGAGAATTTCTCCGATGCGCCCGTAGACATCATCGAAGTGCAGTATGGCGCCTATTTGGGCGAAGACGATATCGTGCGTTATGAGGACATTTATGGTCGATAGCGCAGCCTCTCCTCCCCGGCTCGGCATCGATATTGGCGGCACAAAGATCCAATTTGTGCTGCTGCGCGATGGCGAGCTGGTGGCCGAGCGGCGGGTGAACACGCCCAAGGGCTTGGCCGACATCACCCAAGTGCTGGTGGATGGCCTGACCCATTTTCGCGCCTATTTCGGCCCGCTCCAATTTATCGGCATATGTGCGCCCGGCAGCGCCCATCCGGATACAAATCTATGGCGTAATGCCAATATTCTGGCGTTGAACGGGCACGACCTTGCGGCCCATTTCGCCAACGCCCTGGAGCAGGAAGTGATCATTGAAAATGACGCCAATTGCTTTGCCTTGTCCTGTGCCCATCATGAGCGCCAAACGGGTGCGGAAATGGTCTATGCCCTCACCGTTGGTACGGGTCTTGGGGGCGGCCTGGTGCATGATGGTCGCTTGATCTCAGGCGCGGGCGGCTTGGCGGCGGAAGCAGGCCACGTGCCTTTGAGCCTTCTGCCGGACCTCACCCCTGATTGGCCTGAATGCTATTGCGGTCAACACGGATGCACCGAACAACTTTTATCGGGCACCGGCCTATCGCAATTCCATTTGCGGCAAACCGATCAGCATAAAACCGCCGTTGAAATTGTGTCGGCCGCAGCAGCGAACGACAATGCAGCGCAGGCCAGCCTTGATCAATTCAAGCGCAGTTTTGCCAAATATTTGGCCACCATCATTCAACTGGTCGATCCCCACCGCATTGTCATTGGCGGCGGCATGGCGGCACAAACCACATTGTGGCAGGACATTTTTGCCCAAGTCGAACCTTTGTGCTTTTCCAAAGAAATCAAAACCACATTCGAGATTGTCACCGACAGCGCCCTGCAAGCAGCGCGCGGTGCCGCCTATCTCGCCCCTATTTCATCTTATACTGAGCAAGCCGAAATCTATGCGTAATCAAAAACAAGAACAAAAACTCAAACATCACCTCAACTTGCTCAAGCAAATGGCATGGCGCGAACATGTGGCGCAGGTCCCGCTGCATGAACAGCAAAGCGAAGCCCCCGCCGCCGAAATGTTGGCCGCATCTTGGCAAAATTGGCCACAAATTGAAGGCGACTTTGCCTGGGGTACGCCGGAAGGGCATCATTGGTTTGCCGGCGAAATCACCGTGCCAGCTGCCGAGAAGGGCATCACCCCCTATCTGAAGCTGATCGCCAAAAATGAAATTCTTCTGGGGCGCACCGATCCGCAATGCCAAGTCTATCTCGACGGACAAATCTGCCAGGCGTTTGACGGGTTTCACCGCGAACTCTATTTGCCACAAGCCCAGCGCGCGGCCGGCCGCGCCACCATCCACATTAACGCCTACACGGCCGAGATTGAACGCCAACTCGGCGTGGCCCTTGTGTGGTGCGAACAACATGATGCCGCCGCCGATCTTTATTATGACCTCGCCATTTCATTTGAAGCCGCCATTCGCCTTGATGAAAATGATGCACGTCGCCACCATTTGTTCAATGTGATCGATCGGGCTCTAAACAGCCTTGATCTCCGCGCCCGCGACGCCTCCTTTTCGGCCTCGGTTGAGGCAGCCCTTGAGATCGCCCAAAATGCGTTTGATCAAGAAACCCATGCGCCCACCATTTCCGCCGTCGGCCACACCCACATTGATGTGGCGTGGCTTTGGCCAATTTCGCAAACCCGCGAAAAGATGGTGCGCTCCATGTCCACCGCCTGCAAGCTCATGGATGAATATCCAGACTTTGTGTTCATGTACAATCAATGCATCCTGTTCGATTGGCTGAAACAGGATGCACCTGACCTGTTTGAACGCATCAAAAAACACGTCAAATCCGGCCAGTTCGAAATTGAAGGCGCCATGTGGCTTGAGCCGGATGTGAACATCATCTCCGGTGAGTCCCTGGTGCGCCAAATTCTGCGCGGCGTAAAGTTTCAGCAAGACGAGTTTGGCCTCACCCCGCGCGTCTTGTGGTTGCCCGACACGTTCGGTTACACGGCGGCGATCCCGCAATTGATGGCCCAAACGGGCCTCGATATTTTCGTCACCTCTAAATGCTCGTGGAACGACACCAACCGCATGCCCAATGACACATTTGAGTGGCAGGGCATCGACGGCACCAACGTCACTGCCTATTTGATCACTGCCCAGACCGACGATAAGGGCCATCGCGGCGACCATCGCACAGATTATGGCCCCCATTTGGATGTCAGCTCAACCGTTGGCGCATGGAACCGCTATGAGCCAAAAGCCCTCAACCAAAATGTGCTGGTGCCCTTTGGTCATGGCGATGGCGGCGGCGGTCCCTGCAAGGTGATGCTTGAAAATGCCAAGCGCATGGAAAAAGGCGTGCCCGGTCTGCCCAAAGTGAAGCTAGAGGGCATCCGCCCCTATTTTGATCGCTTGCGTCAAACCATCGCCAACAGCGACACGCCGTTTCCCCGCTGGGTGGGCGAGCTTTATCTCGAATATCACCGCGGCACCCTCACCTCGCTGGCCAAAAACAAACGCAACAATGCGGCAGGCGAACATATACTGCGCGAACTTGAATTGCTGAGCGTGCTGGCCAAACTGAACGGCCATGACATTGAAGCCGACCTCGCTGAAATTGATGAATTGTGGAAGATTTTGATGCTCAATCAGTTCCACGATATTTTGCCTGGCACCTCCATCCCGCAGGTCTATGTGGATAGTGATGCGGACTATGCGGACCTGTTTGAGCGGGGCGAAGCGCTGCGGCAAAAATTGTCGCCATTGGCGTTTGAGACCCAAACTCAGCTGTTGAACAGCCAGGGCGTTGTGCGCAAAAATGCACTGGTGCAGTTTAAAGCGGACACAGCCGCCACCGCCGTTGATTTCGGGTACGGTGCCCGTGCGCTCCAAGCTGTGCACCGGGCCGATGGCCAGCGCCATCAGGTGGCGCCCATTGAGCAGATCGCACCTTTTGCCCGTCAAACGGCCACCACTGCCCCAAAAGCTGCCGATCAAATTGCCGAACTTTCCATCGATCAACACCATCTCGAAAATGCCTTCTTGCGCGTCGAGGTGGCGAACAATGGCGAGATCACCAGCATTTTCGATAAACGCGCCCGGCGCGAGCTTTTGCGCAAAGGCACCTTGGGCAACCAGTTGAAAGTCTATCAAGACAAGCCCCTTAATTGGGACGCGTGGGACATTGATTGGTTCTACGAAGAAAAATCATGGGCCATCGACACGGCGACCAAAATCGAAGTGATCGAAACTGGCCCGCACCGCGCGGCCTTGCGCATTGAGCGCGCCTATAATCAATCACGCCTTGTGCAAATTATCTCCTTGCAGGTGGATGCGCGGCAGGTTGAATTTGATTTTTATGCCGATTGGCAGGAAAGCCAGTCATTGCTGAAAGCCGAATTTGATTTTGATGTGGTCAGCGATCAGATCAAATCACAAATTCAGTTTGGTCATGTGACGCGCCCCACGCACCGCAACACCAGTTGGGATCAGGCGCGGTTTGAAGCCAGCATGCACCGTTGGGTCGCGTTTGAGGAAACCGACTTCGCGATCGGTGTGCTCAATGATTGCAAATATGGCTATAGCGCCACCGACACCCATTTTGGCCTCACCCTCATCAAGTCCGGGATCTACCCACACCCAACCGCCGATCAGGAAGAACATCTTTGTCGCTATGCAATCATAGTCAGCGATGATCCACACCCGGTGGTGGCCATCAACCAGCAAGCGCTTGATTTCGCCTGTCCGCTGCAAGTGCATGCACCTCTAAAAGAAGGTGCGGGCAACGCCACACAACCAGGAAGCTTAATCGGTTGGTCAGCTCCCAACGTGATTTTGCACGCGGCAAAGATTAGCGAAGATCAATCAGGCGTGGTTTTCCGCCTTTGTGAAGAAAGCGGCAAACGCACGCGGTTTACCGTTAAATTTGATGAGCGCTTGGGCGACGTGCAGCGCACCAATTTGCTGGAGCAAGTGGTGGCAGCGTTCCCGCGCAATGAAGATGGATTGGTGGAGATTGAATTGGCGCCCTTTGAGATCGTCACCTTGGCTGCGGCCTTGGATTAGGGCGCGGGTTTAATTTCCCCAGCTTGGGGCGGGCGAACCGATAATTTGCAAATCTTTGGGGTCCGCCCCATTGATGCGTTGGAGCAGAAGCTGCGCCAAATGTTCGCCCGCCACAATCAGATCTTCCTCCACCCAATCAATGCGCGGGTGCAAATAATCCAAAAGATTTGAGGTTTTCCGGGCGATGATGTGCACGTCGCGCCCCACCTCGCCGCCGGCTTCTGTCACCCCATCCATGATGGCCAAGGCTGCAATTTCTGACGAGCAGATCACCCCTTGCGGCATGGTTTTGGTTTGAACGGCATTGGCACTTTGCGCCCGCAACCAATGAATATAATCATCACCGCCGCTGGCCTTGTTCCAATAATCCGCAATTTGAAACCCGCCCTCGCGCGCCGCGCGTTGCAAGCCTGCCTGCAAATGCAGATAGAAAGTGAACTCACATTCCGGGGTCAGCAGGGCCACCTGCGTACATCCCAACTCGGCCAAGCGTAGACCAGCCTGATGGGCGAATGTCTCATTATCAAAATCATAATAAGCGTGCGGAGGTTCCAACCGGGTTCGACCGTGAGTGACCACGGGGAAATCATAAGATTGTGCAAACTGCACGCGCGCATCGTCAGGCGCCGTTTGCGCCAACACGATGCCGTCGGCGGCTCGATTGCGTACAATGTTTTGCACCTGCTCCAATTCATCATGACCCGGCAAAATCGGGTGGAACACCAGTTCATAAGGCGTGCTTTCCAATATCCGCGCCATGCCCAAAATCAACCGCCGCGAGAAATCTGAAATGTCATCCGACAATTGCATGGGCAAAATGATTTTGTGGGTATTGCCGGTGCGTAGCGACAGGCCCGCCCGATCGGGCTGATAGCCCACCTCTTCGGCAATTTCGCGAATATATCGCTTTGTCTTCACGCTGATATTGGGCGCATCATGCAGCGCCTTGGAAATCGTCGTCACCGCATAGCCCGTGCGTTGCGCAATCATTTTCAACGTTGGTTGTTTTGTCGTCATGCGCGCCACGCTGTTGCCCCTCATCGCCCAAACCTTTGTGCCGCAATTTTCGCGGTGAAGTCAATTCCGCATCATCGGGGTGACGAACCACGCCAAATCTGAAATGCTCAATATTACCGCACCATCAAACTGGTTTGAAAGGGACAAAATTTATGAGCGATATTCTGACTGGACGCTGTTTTTGCGGCGCAATGCGCTATGAGGTTGAGAACAGTTTTGACAAAATGTTCTTTTGCAGTTGCGATCAGTGTCGTCAGATCACCGGCTCAGCCTTCGCCTCCAACCTTTTCACCGACAGCGCCAAATTTCGTTGGACACAGGGCGAAGAACATCTTGGCCGCTACGATTTGCCCGGCCGTAAACTCGCCCGAACCTTTTGCAAAATCTGTGGCAGTGGCGTGCCCAAAATCAGCCCCAACGGCAAACAAGTCATGGTGCCCGCCGGCGGACTTGAAGGCGACCCCAACGTATCCATCCGCCGCCGCATTTTCCAATCAGAACGCCCGCACTGGCATCAACATTATGAAACCTATGAAGGGTTTGATCAGTTTCCATAAACGGCATCAACGATTGCACCTAAATGATAAAGAGTGGCCACGTTCCTTTGTCCCCCAAACCAGATTATGTTTGGCGGCTCACAAATGTCACAAATTGTCTTGAAAAAGCATGCGCGTGCTTTAAGAGATAGGCAAATCAAATGGACCCGACTAGTCTGAAGCCGACATTGGGACGGCACAAAAATGATAAATAAATTCCTGACCTTTCTTTTTGGTCTCAATCGCTGGGCAAAACGCAGCATTCAAGTTGCGGTGGACGTGTTTCTCATCACATTCAGCTATCTGCTGGCGATGATGTTGCGATTAGACGGAATCTGGTTCGCTGCGTACGCTGATCGTTGGACGATCCTTTTGCTTATCATTCCAGCCAGTATTTTTCTGTTCGCACGTATAGGACTATATCGCGCTGTCATTCGATATATTGGTGGTCAGGCCCTGCTCACCATTGGAACGGGCATTTTGGTCTCAGCAGCGATGATGTTGCTGTTCAGTCAGTTGTTGAACTTGCCAGTACCCCGCTCGGTGCCAGCTATCTATGCCTTTATCGCCTTTTTCCTGATTGGCGGCGTGCGCTTTCTTTTGCGTGCGCTCTATTTCCAACAGCGGGCAAAACTCAACGACAATGTTCTCATTTATGGCGCGGGCGAATCCGGTCGGCAACTTTTGAACGCGCTCAAACAAGGTGCTGAATTTCAACCCGTTGCCTTTATCGATGACGCCAAAGAATTTCGGGGGGTCGAGGTGGCTGGCATCCCCGTATTCGGACCAGACAAAATTGGTAGTCTGATCGAAAAATACGGTATTAAGGCCATATTGCTGGCACTGCCCAGCGCCCCCGTCAGTGCACGTAAAGCGATCATCACACGCCTTGAACCATTTGAGGTGCAAGTGCGCACAATCCCCGGCATGCGAGATCTCGTGTCGGGCAAAGCAGAAATTGCTGACTTGCAAACAGTTAAGCCTGAAGACCTGTTGGGACGGGACCCTGTGCCGCCGAACCAAGATCTTCTTTCCGCAAATATCAAAGACAAGACCGTGTTGGTTTCTGGCGCAGGTGGGTCGATAGGCAGTGAGCTTTGCCGCCAAATTTTAAGCCAGTGCCCCAAACAATTGGTGCTGCTCGAAGTATCGGAATATGCCCTCTATCGCATCCATGATGAACTCGAGGCGAACGACCGAAATTGCAATGTTGAGATTTTACCAGTGCTTGGTTCGGTGCAAAATGAAAAACGCATCAAAGCCATTCTTGAGCGCTTCAAGGTAGACACAATCTACCATGCTGCCGCATATAAACATGTGCCTTTGGTTGAACAAAACGTGGTTGAAGGCATTCGAAATAATATATTTGGCACCGACACGATCGTGCGAGCGGCACTTGCCGCCAGGGTGTCATCCTTCATCTTGATCTCAACTGACAAAGCCGTACGGCCCACAAACATTATGGGCGCAACCAAGCGTGTAACAGAGCTGATTTGCCAGGCCCATGCGAGCCAATCAAATAGAACGCGGTTTTCCATGGTCCGCTTTGGCAATGTGCTGGGCTCATCAGGCTCAGTAATCCCGCGGTTTCAGCGCCAAATTGATAGCGGCGGCCCCGTGACGGTAACACACCCAGAGATCAACCGTTTTTTCATGACAATCCCCGAAGCGGCGCAACTTGTCATTCAAGCTGGGGCTATGGCAAAGGGTGGTGAGGTTTTTGTCCTGGATATGGGTGAACCGGTCAAAATTGTCGATCTGGCGCAACGCATGATCCGGCTACAAGGTCTCAAGCCCTATATCGCCGATGGCAACAACGCGGTGAAAAAAGACGGGGATATTGAAATTGTGTTCACAGGCTTGCGGATCGGTGAAAAGCTTTATGAAGAGCTTTTGATTGGTGAAAACCCAACACCAACAAGCCATGAACGTATCATGTGCGCGCAAGAGCGAAGCCTACCGTCTGCGGAACTGGAGCAATTTCTTAAAGATCTGTTCGATGCCTGTGCGGCATATGATTTGCCGAAAATTCGGACATTATTGCAAAACGCCAATACCGGCTATCAACCGCAAGACGAAATTGGCGATGTCATCTGGCTGCAATCTGGGGACGCCTAACCGCTAAACTCCTCCCCGTAAATCACCTCAAACGCCCTCACCTCTTCATCGGTCAGCGCCGCGAATTCTTTTTGGCGGGCGCGGTTGGAGAGTTTGCCGTTATTTTGCTTGAGGAAGTTGAACAGCAAATCGACCATAGAGGCCGGCATTTCGGTGTGGGCCTCTATGCGTGATTTGAACTGATCATATTTGGTCAAAAATGCTGCCTCTTGCGGCAAGTCGTGGGTGATGGTGCGTTGCACGCAGGCGAACAAGAATTCAGCATGGGGCGTGGCATCAAAATAGCGGTAGAGGTCGACTGTTTGGTTGGTCACCTCCACATTCATATGCACCGTGGTGCGCCATTCAATATATGGCAGGATGCGGGCTGAATGGCTTTCAAGTACGCGTCGATAGGTTTCGATCTGGTCCAAAATCGCCGCCGAAACGGGAAACACCATGCCTGGCGGATTGTAGCCGCGCGCGCTTAAAATGTGATGGATGAGATAGCGGTGCACGCGCCCATTGCCATCTTCAAACGGGTGAATATAGACAAAGCCAAAGGCCAAGATCGCCGCGGCGATCACGGGGTCCAGTCCATCTGCATATTCTTGATCAAAGGCAATCAGCCCGCCCATCAGATCTGTTAAATCTTCAGGCTTAGCGCTGATATGTTCCGGCAGGGGCAGTCGGGTGTCCATTTCATGCTCACCAACAAAGCCCCCCTCAGTGCGCCACCCCAATTGGATAAAGCGAGGGTCTTTGCCCAAAACCAATCGCTGCAGTCGCAAAAACTCGTCTTCGTCCAGCGGGTGCCTCCCGGCCTCGCCAATGGCTTTGCCCCACCGCTGTATCCGATCGTGCGGCGGCGCTTCCCCTTCAATGGCGTAGCTTGATTTAGAATCTTTGAGCAGCAAAAAAGCAGCGGTACGCGCCAAAATGGAATTGGAGATTTTCCCGATAATCGTCCGCGCCTCGGCGTCAAACTCTGCCGCAACAAATTGATCAATCTTTTTGGTGCGGCGCACCATGGGGCAAAAGGCCCGGTCGCCCGGCAGATTATTGTGCACACGATGACGGGTGGAGGTTTTTCCCTCAATGGCCCATTGCAGCTTCGGGTCCACCACTTTGGCATAGGTGCCGCTTTTGGCGTTTGGCAAATCCAATGATTTGTCGAGCAACCATTCATACAAAAACCAAACCCGCCGCATATAGGCACTGCTGGGTTGCGCTTTGATCATCGTTTCAAATTCACGCGCGGGCAGCGTTTCGAACAGTTTTTTCAACACTGCCAAATCCAAGCCCTCATATTTGAGCGCGAAGGTCAGGTGGCCCTGAAGGCTGGCTTTTGGCGCGTGGCGCGGCGTATAAAGCCGCCACCCTTCAGCTTCAAAGACTTGATGTTTTTGCCCGATGGCACAAAGGGTGAGCGGCAGCGGGACCGCAAGACCATAAGCATCAATCAACGCCGCATAGCCGACCGGCTGCGCCGCCTCAGGCAAGCGCAGCTCGTGAAATATGCGGACGGCGCCTGAAAATTGATGATTCTGGTCGTTTTGCATGAAAAGTGCACATTCATTGTGAAATTTAGGTCTAAATTCACAATATCATGAAAAACGATTACAAAACAGTCTTTTTGTCACCATATGCAGACAAGCCGTGAAAAATAGGCACAACGCCCTTGCCCCTTAAATGGGTTGTGTCACCTGCTGCAAATAGATTTGCGCTTGCGCGCTAACTTGATCCTTGAGCAATTCAAAACATGTTTTGTGATAGTCATTGAGCCAATCACGTTCCGGTTGCGCGAGCATTTCAGGGATCACTGAAGAAGTTTCGATGGGCATATAGCTCAGCGTTTCAAACCCGTAGAAGCCATCGCCTAAGTCTATAATCTCGAACAGGTTTTCAATCCGGATACCATACTCACCCGCCACGTAATAACCTGGCTCGATGCTCAGCACCATACCGGGCACCAACTCCATATCATTGAAGGCGCGACCGATGCGTTGAGGTTGCTCGTGGACGGAAAGATTGTGGCCAACCCCGTGGCCCGTGCCGTGATCATAGTCTTTTTTGATCGACCAGAGCGGCGCGCGGGCGATGGCGTCGATGTGATGGCCGAAAGTTTTTTGCGGAAATTTGAGAGTCGCCAGCGCCAAAAACCCACGTAAAACCGAAGTGTAATTTTTGCGAAATTCAAGTGAAGTTTCACTAAAATTATAGGTCCGAGTGCTGTCGGTGGTGCCATCGGCAAATTGACCACCGGAATCGTGCAAATAGATTTCGCTTGGGTCGAGCGCACGGTTGGATTGCTCGGTGACTTTATAGTGGCACATGGCCCCATTTGGCCCGGCCCCAGAAATCACATCAAAGCTGAGTTGTTCAAAACCGGGCAGCTCAGCGCGCAGCTGTTCAATCTTTTGCGCCACTTCCAATTCGGTGATCGGGTTGCCCGCTTCAAATCGCGGTCCCACTTCCCCATGCAGCCATGCGCCAAGCTCGGTCCACGCAATGCCGTCACGCTTGTGGCAATCGCGCATGCCGCCCAACTCGGTGGCATTTTTGATGGCTTTGGTCAGGGTGATGGCGCTACGGCCATGCTTGATCTGACCGCCCTCACCTGCCGCAAACTGAACAGCAACGGGGGTGAATTGCGGGTCATAGCCCAAAACTTTGTCGCTGGCCGCGTGGTCGGCTATGGCGGGCAAAAACCGTTCCGGCGCGCAGATTTCAACGCCATCCAACTCAAAGTCGGTCAGGTCCTGCGGCACCTTTTGCGGATCGACAAACCATTGCACTGCCCCTTCCCGATCTAAGGTCAGGAACGAGTTGATAAAGGGATTATAGGCAATGTCGTTGCCGCGAATGTTCAAGAGCCAGGCGATATTGTCGGGCTGGTTTTCCACCAGCACATCAATGTTTTGCGCCACCAGATGCGCCGCAATGCGTTTCCGCTTGATGGCAGAATGTTCACCGCTCATTTGCGCGCCAAACGGGCGGGCTTTGTCTGCAACGGGGGCAGGCTGTTCGGTCCAGAGATGATCGATGATATTGTCTTCGGTCGCGATCAGATGATTGTGCGACTGGGTCGTGGCGGCGCAGAGGTCCTTATGCCAACTGGCAGGGATATGCATCGGATCAAAACCGATGCGCAAACCGCGTTGTTCGGTATGTTTGAGCCAATCCGCCAAAGGTTGATCATGCAAATGACGATAAGAAAACAAGCCTTCCGGACATTGCTCGCGCACCTGCACCGTGTAGCGCCCATCCACAAAAAGGACCGCCTGATCCTGTGTGATCAGCGCCAGCCCAGCGGACCCGGAAAAGCCGGTCGCCCACAGCAAACGTTTGTCGCAATCCGCCACATATTCAGCCATATGGGCATCAAAGCGCGGCACAATCAACGCGTCCAAATCTTGGCGTTTCAGCGCGTCGCGAATATCGCTCAGGCGCTTCGCTTGGGGGGAGCTATTCAACATGGGAAGACTTTCATTCAATCGGATCACGATGGTGACACGCCACTTGACCCTTTGCCGGGTCGCCCTTCAATAGCGGCAACGTGGTTTTGCACACATCTGTTGCGAGGGGGCAGCGCCCATGAAAGGCGCACCCGGTGGGAATGTTGAGTGGGCTGGGCAACTCGCCTTTGAGGGGAATGGCATTGCCCTTATCGTCTGGGTCGAGCGATGGGGCCGCACTCAACAAAGCTTCGGAATAAGGATGGCGCGGCGCGGCAAACAATTCTTTCGCCGGGCCGATTTCAACAACAGACCCGAGATAAATCACCGCCACCCGATGCGACACATGCCGCACCAGGCGCAAATCATGCGCCACAAACAAAACAGTCAGCCCAAGTTCTTCCTGCAAGCCGAGCAGCAAGTTCACCACTTGCGCCTGCACCGACACATCAAGGGCAGAAACCAGTTCGTCGGCAATCAGCACCTCCGGCTCAACGCTCAAGGCGCGGGCGATGGCGATGCGCTGGCGCTGGCCACCGGAAAATTGGTGCGGGAATTTGTCCGCCGCATCTTGCGGCAGGCGCACCAGTTCCAGCAGCTCGGCAATGCGGGCGGGGATGTCACGTTCGGCGCGCATCTTGTGCACACTCAGGGCCTCTCGCAACATGTCCCCCACCCGCATCCGGGGGTTCAAAGACGAATAGGGATCTTGAAAGATCATCTGCACCCGGCGGTTATAGTCGCGCTGAGCTTTGCCTTTGGCGTTGAGGATGGTCTCGCCATAAAACTCAATCGCACCCTGCTGCGGTTGATAAAGCCCGGCGAGCACCCGCGCCAAAGTGGATTTGCCGCACCCGCTTTCGCCCACAATGCCAAGGGTCTCGCCTTTTTCCAGCCGCAGCGACACGCCATTGAGCGCCTTCACTTTATGCTGCGGTCGCCGCATCACCCAATCTGCAAGAGAGCGATTTTTGGCAAAATGCAGCACGATATTCTCGGTTTTGAGAACTTCGGTCATGATTGCCCCCCTGCCCCAACGGGCGGTTGGGTGGGATTGAAACAGGCGACTTGATGTTGCGTACCTTCAAGTGGCGGCTTTGTCTCGACACAAGCGTCAACAGCATGGGCGCAGCGCGGGGCAAAGGCGCAGCCTTTTGGCAAATTCATCAGGCTGGGCGGCGTGCCCGGCAGCGAAAAGAGCGGGGTGCGCGGCTCGACATTTTCCGGCACCGATTGCAGCAATCCCATGGTGTAACGATGCAACGGGTTGCGCAGCACATCGCGCGTACTTCCCTTTTCCACCAGCTTGCCGCCATACATCACCGCCAATCGATCACAGGTTTGCGCCGCAACGCCCAGATCATGGGTCACCAAAATCACCGACATGCCCAACTCATGCGACAGGTCCAAAATCAATTTCAGAATTTGATTTTGAATGGTCACATCAAGCGCAGTGGTGGGTTCATCCGCCAATAGCAATTTTGGTGAGGAGGCCAAGGCGATGGCGATCATCACCCGTTGGCGCATGCCACCGGAGAACTGGTGCGGGTAATCATTCAAGCGTCGCAATGCATCGGGAATCCCAACCAGATCCAACAATTCGATGGCGCGAAGGTGCCGTGCTTTTTTGTCCAGTTCTGTGTGGGCCACCAGATTTTCTTTGATCTGTACGCCCACTGTCAGCAACGGATTAAGCGAGGACATGGGTTCTTGAAAAATCATCGCAATGTCTTTGCCGCGAATTTTGCGCATTTGCGCTTCGGGCTTGGTGACCAGATTTTCGCCTTGCCACATCACTTCGCCGGTCACTTCCCCATAGCGTCGCGCCAGCCCCATAATGGAGCGCAAGGTGATGGATTTGCCCGAACCGCTTTCGCCCACAATGCCCAGCACTTCCCCCGCCGCTAGGTCGAAGCTGACCTCGTCAACCGCACGGAGTTTTTGCCCGCCCACATGAAAGGAGGTGCTGAGATTCTTGACCGATAGAAGGGCTGAATTTGATTGTGTCATATCTGTCCCCTATCCCCGTGGCCGCATCAAATCGGTGATGCCATCGCCCACCAGTGAAAAGCCTAGGCCCGTCAACACAATCGCAATGCCCGGCATCAGGCTGAGCCACCATGCGGTGGTGATGAAGTTGCGCCCTTCGGCAATCAACACGCCCCACTCTGCCTGGGGCGGTTGCGCGCCCAAGCCGAGATAGCCAAGGGAAGAACCGAGCAAAATGGCCAGCGCCATATCGGTCATCCAATAGACAATCACCGGGGTGATGGCGTTGGGCAGCAAATGGCGGAAGATGATGCGGCGATCAGAATAGCCCATCACCTTGCCCGCGGCGGCATAATCATTGCCGAGTTGGCCCATGATTTCAGCGCGCATCAACCGCGCATAATAGACCCAACCCACAAGGGTGATGGCGATATACATATTGGTGAGGCCCGGCCCCAATACCGCGACCACCGCAATCACCAACACCAAAAAGGGAAAGGTGATGATCGCGTCAACGCAGCGGCCAAAAATCATATCGGCCACCCCGCCATAATAGCCCACCAACGCCCCGACAAAGATACCGATGGCCAAGCAAAAAATGGTGGCGAACAGCGCCATTTGCATATTGACCGAATAGGCCCAGATCACCCGCGAAAAAGTGTCTCGCCCCAAATTGTCGGTGCCGAACCAATGCAGCGCCGAAGGCGGTTGTTTGATCGCCGTATAATCAAACACGTTCGGATCATAAGGCGCGAACAGATCTGGAAACAGTGCCAGCGAGATGGAACTGATCAGAATAAAAAGGCCGAGCAAAAAGCTGGGGCGCTTGAGCGCCACCATGTGCGATTTACGCGGCAAGCGGAAAAAGAGTTTTTTGACCATTTACGCCACCCGCAATCTGGGATCGAGCCAAGCCTGGATCAGATCCGTGAGCAAAAAGATGATGGACACCAGCACGGCGAAGGTGAGCGTGAGACCCTGAATGAGCGGATAGTCGCGGGCAAAGATCGCATCGAGCATCAAACGGCCCACGCCGGGCACCGCAAACACGGTTTCGGTGACCAAGGTGCCGCTCATCAAATTGCCGATGGACAGGCCCAACAGGGTGACGGTTGAAATCAACGCATTGCGCAACACATGGCGACCCAGAATAATTCGTTCTGGCAGGCCTTTGGCGCGGGCGAACTGCACATATTCCGCATCTACCACTTCAATCACCGAGGACCGCAAATTGCGCATGATGATCGCAGAGGTGTAGAGTGCCACGGTAAGCGCCGGCAAAAGCAAATGATACATGTGTTCCAAAAAGGTGGTGCCATACCCGCCCACCGGAAACCAGCGCAACTGCGCGGCCAGAAAGGTGAGCAATAACAAGCCAATATAAAAGACGGGTGTAGATAGCCCGACTTGAAACGCCGTGCGAATGGATGTGTCGAGCCATGTGTTGCGGTTAAGCGCGGCGACAAAAGCCAACGGCCCCGCAATCAGCAAAGAGAACAGCACCGCGTAAAGGGTGAGAAAGCCTGAGGCGGGCAAGCGCTCCAAAATCACTTGAGTGACTGGCGCTTTCATCAGAATGGAATCGCCCAAATTGCCGGTAAAAACATTTTTGACAAAAATGCCAAATTGCATCCAAAGCGGTTGATCAAGCCCCAAACGCTGGCGGATTTGCTCTAACTGTTCTGTGGTGGCCTTTGCATCGGCCATCGCAATGGCAGGGTCGCCCGGCAAGGCGCGCACCAGCAAAAATATAATGACCATCACAATCAAAAAGGTCGGGATGATCTGCAACAGTCGTGAAAAGAAATAGGATATGGTCGACATAATTGATCTCAAAGGACATGTGAGCGCCAAGGCGCCCACATGCCGAGGTTAGGGTCAGTGAGATGAAGACCCATAGGAGGAGGACTTAGCGATCGATCCAGGTGGATGCGAACTCATTATTGCCCAATGGGGTTTGCACATAGCCCTGCACATCTGAGGACAAAGCGACCGCAAATGGCGTTTCATACATAAAGAGCAATGGTGCTGCTTCATTGTAGATGTCCTGCATCCGCGCATATTGTTCAGCGCGTTTTGCCGGGTCCATTTCCACATTGGAGGCTTCATAAAGGCTGTTGAACTCTTCATTGTTCCAGCCTGTGCCGACCGCTTTTGCTGTTGGGTAATAGCCCAACCAGCCAGCCACCTGCGCCGGGTCGTTCACATCATTCACCCAGCCATAGGTGTGAATGTCGAACTCACCAGAGCGGTTTTTCGCGCCACGTGTGGGTCCATCGACCTGTTCCACATTCAAATCGATGCCGATCTGTGACCACATTTGCTGCAACGCACTTAAAATGATCGCGTCATCAGCCGAGCCTGCCAGAATGGTCAGGGTCAATTCGGTACCATCCGGCACACCCGCCTCGGCAATCAACGCTTTGGCTTTATCCAGATCATATTGATAGATCGGGCCATTATCAGTGGCCAATTGGGTGGTGGACGCCATCAAGCCAGATGAAACAGGCTTGCCTGCCCCTTGTAGCACCAATTGCACCAGCGCGTTCTTGTCTGTCGCATAGTTAAGCGCTTGACGCAGCTTCATATCCGCCAACGGATTGGCAGAACCATCGGCGCGGGTTTCGCGGGTGTTGATCGGCGAATAGATAATACGGGTGGACGGGAACAGCTCCATATTGATGTTCTGATCCGCTTCCAATTCACCCACGCGGGCAAACGGGATAAATTCAGCGCCATCGACTTCACCAGCCTGCAGTTTCAAAATGCGGGTCGCATCGTCGGGGATCACTAGGAAGTTGATGCCATCCATATAAGGCAAGGGTTCGCCATCTTCGCCTTCGCGCCAATAATGCGGGTTCGCCCCGAACTGCATCAAGGTGCCGCGCTGATGGGATTTCATCATGAAGGGACCGGACCCCACAAAGCCATCAATCGCGATGCTTTGAGCCTTTTCCTGATCCGTTTCACCGTTCGCTGCCTCAAACGCATCAGCCGAAACAATGGCGGTGTTGAACGTGGCCAACATCAAAACGATGGTTGGGTCGGGGCGGTTCAGCTTGATGGTGACTTGGTTGCCATCGGCGGTCACCTCGTCAATTGAACTCAGCAATCCAGCCCATGGGCTGAGATCGGCATCCGAGGCACGGGTAAGCGAGAAGACAACATCTTTGCCCTCAATCGGCGTACCATCAGAGAACTTGATGCCGTCACGCAAGGTCAGCGTCACGCTTTGCCCGTCTTCAGCCACATCATAGCTTTCGGCCAAACCAGAGGTCACGGTTTTGCCGTCCGCCTCGGTGCGCAACAAAGTGTCGTAAAGGTTGGTGACCATCCAAATATCTGGATTGCGGTCAGCGTAAATTGGGTCGATCAGCGTGGAATCATCATAGCGCGCAAAGGTCAAAGACCCGCCGCGTTCAATGGCCATGCTGGGCACTGCTGAAAACATTGCGGCGGCAGCTACGGTCGCCATCAATAGTTTTTTCATCCTAGTTTCCTCCCTCAGAGATGAATTTTGCACTATTGCAGATTGTATCCAATTCAAACTGACGACCTATTCTTATTTAGTCAAGCTAAAATTTATTATAGTAATGCTATAGGACTTGTCTTTCGAGTGCTGCCGTTGCACATTGGCTTTTCAGCCGCGTTTTTCGAAAGGTCCCACCGTGAGCAATTCCCGTCCCGAACCCAGCAATGAAGAAATCGGTTTTGCCATTCGGCGGCGCCGTAAAGCCTTGGGCAAAACGTTGGTGGATGTGGCCGACGCCACCGAGCTGACGGTGGGCTTTATCTCGCAAGTGGAACGCGGCATCAGCGCGCCATCTCTGTCGTCCTTTATGCGGATTGCGCGGGTGCTGAACACCTCTATCGAGCAATTGCTGAATGTGAGCGAACCGTTTGAACCGCTCACCAAAGCTGATGAGCGTCAAAGTTATAGCTTGGGGGAAAATGGCCGTTGGTATGAAAAGCTCGGGCCAGGATTTTCGGGTGCCCTGTTTTACCCCTGCATCATTCATCGACCACCAGGGCATGTGGCGGAGAAGATGCAGCATAAGGGCGAAGTATTTTGCTATTTGATATCCGGTGAACTGGAATATCATTTGGACGACAAGATCTATCATATGAAGCCCGGCGACACGATCCATCATGACACCACAGAACCACATTTCTCCAAGGTGGTGAGCGCTGAAGAAAGCGTTGAACTCTGGGTGAGCTCTCACCCCATGACCAGCCACTAGGCCATCGATTATTCCCTTTTTCGGAAAGTCGGTTGACCCACTCAAATATATCAATTATTCATGATATATGGATACAAACAAATCAACCCAGGCCTTTGCCGCCCTGAGCCAAGCCACCCGGCTTGACGTGTTCCGCCTGCTGGTGAAAGCCGGTGAGGATGGGCTGTTGGCAGGGGAAATTGGCGAAAAGCTGCAGGTTAAGCAAAACACCATGTCGGCCAATCTTTCGGTGCTGCTGAATGCGGGCCTGGTGAAAAACCAGCGCGAGGGCCGCACTATTCGCTATTATGCGGATATGGATGGGGTCACCGCCATGCTTTCCTTTTTGCTGGAAGATTGTTGTGGTGGCCAGCCGCAATTATGCCAGCCATTTATTCAACAAATCACCTGTTCAACGGACAATTGCGATGACGCGTAAAGCCGCTCACATTCTCATTCTGTGCACGGGCAATTCAGCCCGTTCTATTTTGGCCGAAGGGCTGTTCAACCATCTCGGCGCCCCAGACTTTATTGCCTCTTCCGCCGGGTCGCAGCCCAAAGGCGCGCCGCACCCCCAAGCTCTAAAAACACTGGAAAAGCATAGGATCAATACAGGCTTTGCTCGATCTAAAAGCTGGGACGAGTTTGCCGGGGCCGATGCGCCAACGCTCGATTATATCATTACGGTTTGCGACAATGCCGCTGGCGAAACCTGCCCGATTTGGCCTGGCAAACCGACCACCGCCCATTGGGGCATTCCAGATCCCGCCGCGGTGACCGCGCCGCCGAAGGCGGTCGAAGCTGCGTTTGATCTGGCCTATGACCAATTGCAAGCGCGGATTTCGCGGTTCCTAGCATTACCTTTCGATCAGCTTGACCCCACTGCATTAAAACAAGAAATGATGGCCATCGGCCAGATGAAAGAGGACGCATAAATGTCATCCCCAAAGCAAACCACCGCCGCGCCGGGCGGCATTGGCACCTTTGAAAAATACCTCTCCATCTGGGTCGCCCTCGCCATCATTGTCGGCATCGGTCTTGGGCAAGTGATGCCCGGATTGGTGCAGTTTCTGGCGCAGTTGGAAGTGGCCAAAGTCAATCTGCCTGTGGCGATTTTGATTTGGGCGATGGTTTATCCGATGATGGTATCGGTCGATTTCAGCTCCATCAAAGATGTGGCGAAAGAACCGAAGGGCCTAGCGATCACCTTGGTGGTGAACTGGCTAATCAAGCCCTTCACCATGGCGCTGTTGGGCGTCGTCTTTTTCAAATATATCTTTGCGGCCTTCATCCCCCCTGCCGAAGCTGATGGCTATATTGCCGGGCTGATTTTGTTGGGCGCCGCGCCCTGCACTGCCATGGTGTTTGTGTGGTCCCACCTCACCAAGGGCGATGCGAACTACACTTTGGTGCAAGTCAGCGTCAATGATCTCATTATGATCTTCGCCTATGCCCCCATCGTGGCGGTGCTGTTGGGCGTCACCAATATTCCCGTGCCGTGGGACACGCTGGTGTTGAGCGTGGTGCTTTATGTGCTGGTGCCGCTTGTGGCGGGTTATCTCACCCGCAAAGCGCTGATCGCCCGCGCGCATAGTGTTGCTGCCGTTGATGAGTTCACCGCCAAACTCAAGCCCGCCTCCATTGCCGGGCTGTTGGCCACCGTGGTGCTGTTATTCGGCTTTCAGGGCGATGTTATTTTGGCCAACCCCCTGTTGATCCTGTTGATCGCCATTCCCTTGTTGCTGCAATCCTATGGCATTTTTGCAGTAGCCTATCTGGCCGCATGGAAAATGAAGGTACCCTTCCGCATCGCCGCGCCCTGTGCCCTCATCGGCACCTCCAACTTTTTTGAGCTGGCGGTCGCGGTCGCCATTGGCCTGTTCGGCCTCAATTCCGGCGCGGCCCTCGCAACCGTGGTCGGCGTGTTGGTGGAAGTGCCGGTGATGCTGTCACTCGTCGCCCTGGCCAACCGCACCAAGCAACATTTCCCCGGATAACAACCCAATGACCGATCCAAAACCCGATATGCCCAATCTGGTCGCCGACCAGCTGCACCCGATTGACCACAGCAAATTGTTCGCGGCCCAGCCCGCCCATCCAGTGCGCGTGCTGATGCTCTATGGTTCTTTGCGCCAACGTTCCTTCTCCCGGCTTCTGACCGAGGAAGCGGCGCGGATATTGGAAGCCTTAGGTGCGGAAGTGAAACTCTTCAATCCCAAAGGTCTCCCGCTGGTGGATGAAGACAATGTAGAGCATGAAAAGGTGCAGGAGTTGCGCGAACTCTCGCTTTGGTCAGAAGCGCAAGTCTGGTGCTCGCCGGAGCGGCACGGCAATATGACCGGGCTGATGAAAACCCAGATCGACTGGCTCCCCCTCGCCCCCATCGGTGGCGTGCGCCCCACCCAGGGCCGCACCTTGGCATTGATGCAGGTCTGCGGCGGCTCGCAAAGTTTCAACACCGTCAATCAAATGCGGGTGCTGGGCCGGTGGATGCGCATGATCACCATCCCCAACCAATCCTCGGTCCCCAAAGCCTTCAATGAGTTCGACGAAGCGGGCCGCATGTTCCCCTCCCCTTATTACAATCGGGTCGTGGACGTGATGGAAGAATTGATGAAATTCACCCTCCTCACCCGCGGCACAGCCGACTATCTCGTTGACCGTTATTCCGAGCGCGTGGAAAGCGCGGAAGAGCTTTCAAAACGGGTGAATATGAAGGCGATTTAGGGGAATTTTGGTCGCCGCTAGACGGCATCAAATCGCATCAAAAAGCCTTGGAAAAACTTAGCCGGAATGCGGAGGACAACAGCTCCGTTCCGACCACTTATCTCGCCTAAAAAACCCGTTTTGGCATATTGGCGCAATTGACCCTGCGTCAGGTGAATGGCGATGCTTTCACTTATGTTGCACCCATCTTGTGAGCAGCTTCTAACGTTGCGGCTTAACACCGTGACGTCCAAAGCCTTGCCTTCGCTATGCGCCGCGTCAAAAAACACCCAATTGTCCAACAAGGGAAAGGTCACATAAATTTGTGCTGACTTAAACGCGTTGGACTCAGACTTTCGCCACCCCCTTAGTAAGTAGAGAATGTCATTATTCTTGGTCCTTAAATAGACGGGTTTGGTCCCGAACTTCTTCAATCCGCTATGCGGGTTCACTTCGGTCGTTACACTCATCGCCACCGGCTCGGGACTAGAAATATCTCTGAGCGTCATTTCGTTGAGTGAGGTGCACGCGGTGAGGGGAACAGTCACAAGCAAGCCGAGAAGTACGGTCAAAAGTCTCATAAAATGTCTCAATAAAATTCAAAAAAATCGTGGTCGTAAAAAGGGTGCAGCCCAAATGCTTCAAAATATTGCTGAGAAGTATCAATCATCGCGCCGCATTTGTCGATATGGGCCGGCAAAGACACGCGTCGACCCCTTACCGTCTATCAGTTGTTCAGCGACTTCTTACGCCCCAGCCTGCGGCCATGCGGACAGGTCGGGCTGGATCGCATCCAGCTTTTTCATTTCTGCAAAGATTTGCTCGCGGACCCAGCGGTGGGCTGGGTTGTTGGTGGAGCGTTTGTGCCAGACGCCGACAATTTTGACGACGGGGACATGCATGGGCGGCACAAAAATGTCGAGCTGCATCTGATCGGCCCATTTTTGACCCAACTGCCAGGGAATCAGCGCGATCATATCGCTTTCGCTCACCACGCGGCAGACGCCGGAAAAAACCTGCAAGGTCATGCCCACCTTTCGCGTGCGGCCAAGTTTGGCCAAGGCGGCATCGCCCATGGCGGAGGAGTTGCCTTCTGGCGAAAACAGGGCATGTCGCAGCGCACAGAATAAATCCAGCGGCATCAATTCGCCGGCTTTAATGTTGGCTTTTTGAAGCGCAGGGTGATTTCGCCTTGCGATCACGGCGAAGGCCGAGTGAAACAGAAACTCTTTTTCTGCCCAGTTGCCCACGGTTTCATCTGGAATTAATGCCAAATCGGAACTGCCCTGCTCCACCGTTTGAATATAGCGATCGGGCACCAAATCAATCAATTTGGGTTGTATGTTAGGAGCGGCACTTGCCATATCGTTGGCGAGGACCGGCATCAAAAGCTCAGCAAAAAAATCAGACGCGGCAATGCGGAAATCCATATGCTCCGCGGAAGGGTCAAAAGATTTCGGTTGCGCGAACAGCGCTTCAAGCCGATCCAGCTCCTCCCGCAAGGGCAACGCAATTTTCTGCGCATAGTCGGTGGGCACCAGTCGGTTGCCCCGACGAATAAACAATTGATCATCAAGCGTATGCCGCAAGCGCGACAGCGCACTGGAGACCGCTGATTGCGACAAGTTCAGTTTTTGCGCCGCCTTCACCGTGGATTGCTCGCGCAACAGCGCGTCCAACACCCGCATCAAATTCAGATCAAAAGTCGCGAAATTCATCTGATCAATAACCTAAATAAGCAAAATCAATTTGGCTTATTTTAGCGTCAGTTTTAACAATTGGGCAATGGGAGAGCTCTGGTTCAGAAAATGGAGGAGGAAGAATGAGAGATTTATCAAAATGGTTTTTTGCCGCAGGCGCGCTTTGTGCGCTGGCGGGCATGGCATGGGGCATTCAAATGTCTGCCACCCATGATCACACCCTGTCGCCTGCCCATGGGCACTTGAACCTGATCGGTTTTGTCACGCTCACAATTTACGGCATTTATTACGCGCTAACGCCCGGTGCCGCCCAAACAAAACTCGCGCCCATCCATTTGGGCATCAGCCTGTTGGCGGTGATCATCTTGGTGCCCGGCATTGCCATGGCCATCAGCGGCGCGGGGGAAACTTTGGCTAAGGTGGGGTCAATTGTCACCATTGCCACAATGGGCCTATTCATCTTTATGATCCTGCGTCATGGTGTGGGCGTAAAGCAATAAACCAATCGAAAAGGACAGACCAAATGAGCCAAAAGATCAACGTGTACCACATTCCGGTTTGTCCTTTTTCCCAACGGCTTGAAATCTTGCTGGACCTAAAAGGTCAGCAAGACGCAGTTGACTTTCATGTGGTGGACATCACCAAGCCGCGCGACCCGGAATTGCTGGCCAAAACGCGCGGCACAACATCCCTCCCCGTTTTGGAAACGGCGGATGGGGACATCTTGAAAGAAAGCCTGGTGATCCTGCGCTATCTGGACGAAGTGATCGGGGACAAGCCGATACGCCAGCAAGATCCGCTGCGCCATGCGGTTGAAAATATGCTGATTGCCTTTGAAGGGCCGTTGACCATGACCGGCTATATGATGGTGATGAACCAGAAGCCTGACGAGCGGCAATCCTATATCGATAAAATGCTCAGCCATTATCGCACGCTAAACGATTTTCTGGCCCATCATAGCCCCAACAACACTTTCCTTTTTGAAGAGTTTGGGCTGGCGGAAGCCGTCTATACGCCACTGTTTATGCGGTTCTGGTTTCTGGACTATTTTGAGGATTTCGACATCCCGCAAACAGAAGAGTTTGCCCGGCTGTTAAAATTGCGCAATGCCTGCGTTGCTCACGCGGCGACACAACAGGTCAGCCGCGAAGAAATTGTGAAACTCTATTATGATTACGCCTTGGGGGCCGGCAATGGGGCGCTGTTGGCGGGACGTGAGAAATCGAGCTTTGCGTTTACGCCCGATTGGCGCGATCGGCCGTGGCCGCCAAAGGATAAATATGCGCATCGCGCGAGTGATCAGGAATTGGGCCTGACAGCCTGATTGTTACTTGCTGAGCAGTTTGGCGGCTTCCTCGCGCAACACTTGCGCCAGTGCCCCGCTTTTTTGGCTGGCCGTGCTGCGGTGTGGTTCCACGAGGGCAATATCCCGCTGAGCCCGGGCAACATCAATCCGGCGCAGCCGGACATCCGTGCCGCGTTGGGCTTCAGTTTTGGTGTAGATTTCGGGCAAAATCGCCACCCCCACCCCAGCGGCGGCCATGGCGCGGATCGCGTCCAAACTGGTGCCTTCATATTCGTCAGAGAGATGTCCACCCACCTGCCCGGCCAATCCCGCCACAATGTGCGACAGCCTATGTTGCGGGCCAAGCGTCAAAAAGGTGCGGTTGGCCAGCTTATCCAACCGGATCGCCGCCCCGCTTTTCGCCAGCGGATCATCAAGCGCCAGCGCCGCCCACAAACGCTCTTTAAACAAGGGCGTGGCCAACCCGGAAGCATGATCTTCCGGCGTGGAAATGATCATATCCAACCGCCCCGAGCGCAGGCCCTCATCCAGGTCCCGCGTGCTTTCTTCGCGCACCACAAGCCGCAAATCCTGATAATCTGAGTGCAGCCGCTTCACCACATTGGGCAGCAAATAGGGGCTGATCGAGGGCAGAACGCCCAGGCGCAATCGGCCCACAAAGGCCCCTCCCCCGCTCGCCGCCGCCCGCAAATCCGCCAAATCGCGCAAGATAAGCCGCGCCCGGCGCACAATTTCACGCCCCTCTTCAGTGGGTGTCGCCCCGCGTCGATCCCGATGAAACAACGCCACCCCCAGGTCAGCCTCCACTTCCGCCAATTGCGCTGAAAGGCTGGGCTGGCTCACATGCAGCTTGGCCGCCGCCGCGCCAATGCGCCCCACATCAGCAACCGTCACAATATATTCGAGCTGGCGAATGGTCGGCCTTACCATAGCTTCATCCTATGCATATCAACGTTTATATATATTTGTAATTATATCCCAACTCCGTCAAGAGCAGGACCGGTTCAAATCCGCCCCCTCTTGAAAGGAGAATTGATGACCTTTTCCCTCGACATGTTGGCCAGCAATCTAATGGCCCCCACCATTTTGTTTTTCGTGCTCGGTTTGGTGGCTGCTTTTGCCCGCAGCGACTTGTCCATTCCCGAGGGTGCGGCCAAGGTCATGTCGATCTATTTGCTGCTCTCCATCGGGTTTAAAGGCGGGGTCAGCGTGGCAGAAAGCGGGATATCCGGGCAATTGCTCGCAAGTTTGGCAGCGGGTGCGCTCCTGTCCCTCCTGTTGCCCGTCTTGGCCTATGCCCTGTTGCGCGCCATCACCAAGCTGGATCGGATCAACGCCGCCGCCGTGGCTGGCCACTACGGCTCCATTTCAATCGTCACCTTTGTCACCGCCGCCAGCCTGCTGGAAACCAGCGGCATGGACAGCGAAGGCTATCTGGTCGCGGTGGCCGCGATCATGGAAGCACCCGCCATCGTTTCCGCCCTTTGGCTTGCCAGCCGCGGCAAAAGCCAAACCAAGGTGGACGCGAATTTGGCGCGGCACATTCTTGCCAATGGCTCCATAGTGCTGCTGGTGGGCGCCTTTTTGATCGGTGCCGCAACGGGAAAACCCGGCCTGGCGCAGATCGAACCTTTCATTGTGCTGCCCTTTACCGGCGTCTTGTGCCTGTTTTTGCTGGATATGGGCCTATCGGCCGGCCGCAGCCTCCTGTTGAACCGCGCAGACCTTTCTTGGGGCATTCTAGCGTTCGGCATCATCATGCCCCTGCTCGGCGCCCTGATCGGCTGGGCCGTAGCGCAACCCATCGGGCTATCCACCGGCGGCACCTTCCTGTTTATGGTGCTGAACGCTTCAGCTTCCTACATCGCAGTCCCCGCCGCCATGCGGTTGGCCCTGCCCCAATCCAAATCCGGGATTTATTTATCCCTCTCCCTGGGCATCACCTTCCCCTTCAACCTCACCTTCGGCCTGCCCCTTTATCTCGCCTTAGCTATGATCTAACACACCCGCCGGGCGCCCATTGGGTGCCCGGCCCTATGGCCTTGCCCCAACAAATGCTAGGATACCCGCAGAATCGGCCCCAAAAACCAAAAATTTCGACCCGCTTTGTTCCAAAGCGAAACGCGGCCGTAGGCCGCGAAAAATGGGTGTACGGCCCTGTCGTGTTTGAACGAATTTTGGCACATTTTTGAGGGCGGAATGGCATGATATGCGCGAGTGCCCCACGGCATATCTTTAGTGATCCGGGACCACTTAGAGGCCTTGCCCACCCCTTAACCAAGCATTAACCTTAAATTTCTGGACGGAATCACGAATCTGTGGCAACTTTCTGACGCAAAAAGACCGTCCAAGTGATTTTTTACGTCAGAGCAGAAAATGGCAACAGAAGATTTAATCAGCGTCAACCCAAATGAGGAAGACTCCGTCGACAAGATTTTGCGGCATGCAGAGATGCTGTCAAATCAGTTGCAAAATCTGCGCGAGCGCATGTATCCGCCGCAGGCGCAAAAATCTTTGCGCCGTTTTATGACGCCGGAGGTGGCGAAGCTCACCTCGATTTCAGAGTCCAGTTTGCGCACCCTTTCCATTGAGGGCAAAGGCCCCACCCCTGAACGGCTGGAAAACAACCACCGCGCCTATACGCTGGAGCAAATTAACGAGCTGCGGCAATACTTTGCCGAGAAAAACCCCAATGATGCCCTCACCTATCTGCCGCATCGGCGCGACGGTGAACATATGCAGGTTTTGGCCATCGCCAACTTTAAAGGCGGCAGCGCAAAAACCACTTCAAGCGTGCACCTCGCCCATTATTTGGCGCTACATGGCTATCGGGTTTTGGCCATTGATTTGGACCCGCAAGCCTCCATGTCCGCCATGTTCGGCACCCAGCCAGAATTTGATGTGGCCAGCAACGAAACCATTTATGCTGCCTTGCGCTATGACGATCAACAACGCCCCATTCGCGAAGTAATCCGCAAAACCTATTTCCCCGGCTTGGATCTGATTCCCGGCAATATTGAGGTGATGGAGTTTGAATATGACACGCCGCGGGTGCTGGCGCTCAACGAAAACAATCATGGATCGATCTTTTTTGAACGACTGGATCAGGCGCTAAAACAGGTCGACGATGATTATGACATCGTGATCTTGGACACGCCCCCTTCCCTTGGCTATTTGACCCTCGCCTCGCTCTATGCGTCCACCGGTCTGCTGGTCACTGTGCACCCCGCGATGATGGACGTGGCGTCCATGAACCAATTTTTGCTGATGATGGGCGACCTTGTGGGCGTGATCCGCAATGCAGGCGCCACCATGCAAAAAGATTTTATGCGCTATTTGGTGACGCGCCACGACCCGAACGATCAGGCGCAAGCGCAAATTGTGGGGCTATTGCGCCACCTCTTTGCCACTGATGTGTTGTTGCCCACGGCACTTGAAAGCACAGCCGTGGAAGCGGCTGGATTGGGCAAGCGTTCCATTTATGAAGTGGAAGCGGGCGAAGTGCAGCGCAACACATTGAAGCGGGCGCGCGAAGCCATGGATTTGGTCAATGGCGCCATGCTCGATTTAATCCATGATGCATGGGGACGAAAATGAGCAAGCGCAAATCCATTGTTTCTAGCTTTGGCGATTTAACGGGCGACACACCGAAAACCAACACGCCCGACCCAAAACCTGACGAAAAACAAAAGACGCCGGGCCGGGTTGCCGCAGGCATTATTGGCACCACACAACGCACGCTTTCTCAATTACGAGAAGAACGCGACCAATTGCTGGCGGACGCGCAGAGCGCGGACAAGATTTTAAGGCTTGATGCCGATAAGATCGACCCGTCGCCATTTCAGGATCGTTTGCCGGACGATGATGTGGAGGCATTCAATCAATTCAAACAAAGCTTGAGCGATGAGGGCCAACAGGTCCCCATCACCGTGCGCATGCACCCACGACAGCCGGACCGTCATCAGATTGTTTATGGCCATCGTCGGTGGCGGGCCCTGAAAGAATTGGGGCTGCCCGTCAAAGCGATCTTGGTCGATTATTCTGATCGTGACCTTGTGGTCGCCCAAGGCATCGAAAACGCTAACCGGCAGGATCTAAGCTGGATTGAACGCGCCCTGTTTGCAGATGAAATGCATCGCGCCGGCCTCAAGCCCAAGGACATTAAAGCGGCGCTGAGTGTTGATGACGCCCAGCTGTCTAAATTCCGCTATGTCATCAAACAGGTGGGCACGCCACTGATCCAACTGATTGGCCGCGCGCCAGGCATTGGTCGACCACGCTGGATTGAACTGGCTGATTGTTTGAAGGACGGCACCGACGAAAACCAGCTTTTGGAAACCTTGTCAGCTGACAAGGTGCAAAAAAACTTATCCCCGGATGACCGATTCGGCCTTATTATAAAGCTTGCCAAACCGGAAAAGCCAACGAAGGCCCGCGCGCCATCAGTTTCGCTTGGAGAAGTGGGCACCATGCAAAAAGGCAAAAACGAGGTTCGCATCAAACTGAAGAAGCAACATCAGGTTGAATTTGCCAGTTTTTTAGAGCGCGAGATGGATGCGCTTTTGGCCAAATACAACCAGCTCCGCAAAGGGCAATAACAGACCTTGTCAACTGACAAGGTTTTTAAACCACAACGAACCAGGAAAGGAAATTTAAGCAAAGAAAAAGGCCTCCAAACCCGACGGTTCGAAAGCCTTCCTCGATAACTTAAGCACCTATCAAGGAATCACTTTCGGAAAAAAATGTCAAGCATTCATGTTTGGCAGGGTGTATTTCTTTGTCTGAATTTTAAAAAACCATGCAAAATTTAGGTTGGCGCAAGCCGACGCCGGGCCTTGTGGCTGCAGAGATGCATGCGCAAGTCGGCGAGGGGCTTTCTGTACCCAAATCGAAGGCAATCATAGCTGTAAAAAAAGTGGCGGCGCATATCGGCATGAAACCTGCGCAACTTATGTTGCTCGATATTCTATTTGCCTTTTCAAAGCCCCAAGACTGGGAAGAGGGGCAACGCGCAATTGTATGGCCGTCCAATCAATATTTGATGGATCAGACAGGGTTTAGTCTGCCAGCCCTTAAACGCCATTTGCGCCGCTTGGGTGAACTCGGGCTCATCAGTTTCCACGACAGTCCAAATGGCAAACGTTATGGCCACCGCGATGGGGCAGGGCGCATTGTGGAGGCCTATGGGTTTGATCTCAGCCCCTTGGCCGCTAGGGCAGGGGAGTTGGAGGCGCTTCACCACAAAATCATGGCTGAACGAGCCGTAGAGCAGCAATTGCGCAAAAAGCTTACCTGCACCCGCCGTACCATCCGGACACGGCTTGTGGAGGCCCTTGAAGCCGGTCTCTCAGGTCCATGGGAACGATTGGAGCGAGAGTTCAATGAACTGCTTTCCAATTTGCCGAAATCAAAAAACGGGCAGGGGACACTGAATGCGATTGTGGAGAAACTCACAAATCTCTATCACATTATCGAAAATTTATTCGCCAGGGCATTGGATTTGGCCTCAACACAAATAGTTTCATCTGAAAAAATCGCCACAGAAGCGAACCCCTGTCAGCTCAAAATTGAACCCCACATACAAAATACAATTCAATCTCATTCAAACTGTAAAGCCAAACCAGATGTGCCAAATAATGAACCGTCAGAGCGTGGGTTTACATTTGAAACATTCACCCAAGCCTGCCCCAACTATTTAAAGCTAGCAACAGAGCTTTGTGGTCCGCTCCGAGGTTGGGAGGATTTAAGAAGGGCTTCACAGCAAATGGGATTGATGATCGGTATCGCTCCAGATCATTGGACACGTCTAACCACACAGCTAGGCCCTCATTCATCATCTGTGGCTATTGGACTAACTTACGAAAAACACATTGCTGGTGAGGTCAATAATCCACCTGGCTATTTGTCTGGCATGGCAAAAAAAGCACAAATTGGCACGCTCCATCTCGGTCGCAGTATCTTCGCCCGCTTAGCGAGAGACGAAGAATTTGCACTTTAGAACAGCACGCGCATTCCTCACTCGGAAGCAAGATGTCATTCTGCTATCTTTTTGAAAAGAAAGGGCTATATCCTATGGCTCCTAATGTTGACTTCAACTGTGCCGATCGGTTTAATTCACCAAAGTTTGTGCTCCATTTTTTATGTCAGATCCCTTCTTTTGTTCAGTCAGCCCCCAGATAATCGCAAAGGTAAAAGCGTAAAACATGGTGGGATAGTCAAACCCCATCACCATATCCGTGAGGCCTAGTACAAGATACAAGATAGGCATAATCACGGCCCAATAAAGGCGCACCCGGAAGTAGGGATGATCTTTAGGTGTGTCCCAGAAAATAAGCGGTGCAAACAAGAGCAGAAAATAAAGTAAAAGGCCAATAATACCGCCTGCAACAGCAAAATTGGCGATGTCGGAGTGGAAATTGAAGTAGTTTCCATTTTCAGCATAACTCTCCAGTATTGTGCCCTCTGTAACTTCAATGAAACTATGCCAACCTGTGCCGATTATCGGATGTTCGAGGAAAGATTGAAACGCCACCTGCCACATTTGATAGCGACGTTCAGTCGAGGCATCCATACCTTCGCCATTTGCGACTGACAATAGTCGCGTTTTAAGGTCACTCGCCAATTCGTTTGGGTCAAAATACGAAAATCCAAATATTGCAATGCCAATCATTGCAAAAATGCAAATCCATACAGCAACTGATCTTAGCCAAAGGCAAGGCAAAACAAAAATAATTGGTGCAACGATGAGGATAGGAATTGCCAATAGGGCTCCACGTGATCCTGCGTAAATTACCAAAAGTATAGTCAGGATTTGAATGATGACATACACAGCTGCCTTCATCAATTTGGTGTGGTTCAATAATATGAAAATGGTGGAAAACGCAGCAAGCAAAATTGCAATTCGCGCTGCCAGATTAGATCCTCCGCCAATAAGTGGTGTTAGTCTTCTCGTAATTTCAAGATCTTGTTGAAGATGGGCCCAAATAACTCCAAATAAAAGACCTAACGTCGCAAATAAAGGTAGATATTCCATATAACTTTTTATTCTATATGAACTGAAATGTATAAAAACACCAAGGGCTAATACAAACGCTATTGTGTTGAAGCCATATTTCATTGAATCCCAGCCAATACTAGATAAACTGAAAATAATGAAAAACATTGGTGCAATGCAGGTCCAAATAATCTGAAACTGGTGTGTTGGAACGTTGTAATTTCTCAAGAATAAAAGATAAATCGTCCAGCCTAAGCTGATGAGAAGTGCTGCGGCACCTGCCGCCGAACCAAATATCATTGGCAGGATGAAACACCCAACCAGAAAAATGATATGAACTAAATTGATTACAACATTTTTCATTTTTTAAGGGTGCTGCTCCGCCAATCATACTGTTGACATACTAATCATAAAAGGATTCATAAAAATGGATTTTTGAGTGTACAACCACAATCAAATTGAATCATCCATCTGATAGGCCAATGCCCAGAGAACATGAATAGCAATTTAGGATACAGAACTTTGAATTTTTCAAAAAGACGAATTTTGATCACGGGTGGCACAGGTTCATTTGGTAAAACCATGTTGCGCAGTCTGCTTGACAACGACACCGATGAAATTCGAATCCTTAGTCGGGACGAAGAAAAACAGGATGCGCTTCGAAATGAATTGCGCGACGATCGAGTCCAGTTTTACATCGGTGACATCAGAGATCGCGAGAGCGTTGAGCGTGCTGTTAGAGGTGTTGATTGCGTATTTCACGCTGCAGCGTTGAAACAGGTGCCGAGTTGCGAGTTTTTCCCGATTGAGGCTGTGAAGACCAACATTTTAGGTTCCGAAAATGTAATTCGTGCTGCAATTGGCCACAATGTGAGGAACTTGGTATGCCTGTCGACGGATAAAGCGGTATTCCCGGTAAACGCTATGGGCATGTCAAAAGCAATGATGGAAAAAGTGGCACAAGCTGCTGCTAGAGAGTTGGGAGAGGGGAATCAAACCACAATTTCATGTGTCCGATATGGAAATGTGATGTATTCGAGGGGGTCTGCGATCCCTCTATTTGTCAAACAGATAAAATCTGACAAACCGATTACCATTACCGAGCCTCGAATGACACGATTTCTAATGCCCTTGAGATACTCAGTTGACCTCGTCCATTATGCATTTGAACATGCACATCAAGGGGACATTTTCATTAAAAAGGCGCCCGCGTCCACAATCGAGGATTTGGTAAGCGCTTTAATTGAATTGTTTGAAGTGCCAAATCATGCTGTTGAAGCGATTGGCTGGCGTCATGCAGAAAAACTTTATGAGACGCTTGCTAGCGCCCAAGAGTTGGCGCAGGCTGACGATATGGGTGATTATTTTCGGATTAAACTTGACCAACGAGACCTAAATTACAAACCGTATTTTACCGAAGGTGATCAAACCGCTGTTCACTTTGAAGACTATCATTCACACAACACGCAACAACTAGACCGGGAGGGGATTAAGAAACTGCTCCTTTCTCTTCCTGAATTGCAATCTGAGCTTGCGAGTTGGAAGAACAGATGACTTTAAAAAAAGTATTAGTCACTGGCGCAAACGGTTTGTTGGGTTGGCATGCTGCTGCCCATTTGCACGCTGAAAATTGTGCTGCAAATTTTAAGGGTGATCCAAGCCCATACCAGATATCGGCAATTGATCGACAAAAATTTGCCGATGATAACGAGCTTTTGCGCGCTATTCAGTCGGCCGATGTTGTCTTGCATTTTGCAGGTGTGAACCGTGCGGAGGAAACAGCACTTGAAACAGCAAATGTAAATATCGCAAATCGGTTGCTGTGGGCATGTGAAACAGTAAACGCAAAGCCACACATTATATATGCAAATTCAATCCATTCAAAAAATGATTCAGTATATGGTCGCTCGAAACGGGCCGCGCAGGTCGCATTTGAGCAACGCGCTTCCAAATTTACGAACGTGATACTGCCCCACATTTTTGGCGAAGGCGCCCGCCCCTACTACAACAATGTGACGGCAACGCTGATTGAAAACCTTATTAATGATAAATCATCAGAAATTGATGAGAATGGGCAAGTTAATTTGCTGCATGCCGGGCGTGCTGTTGATCAGATGATTAACCTCGCAAAAGATGGGCAAGAGGGTGAAATTGAATTGGCCGGCCTGAAAATGTCCATATCAGAGCTATTTGAAAAGTTGGACCGGTTTCACAGTGCATATATGGAAAACGTATTTCCGTCGCTGGAATCAGATTTCGATATCAGCCTTTTCAATGCGTATCGAGCATCTACTTACCCTAATAGTTGGCCGCGCAAGTTAAAGCTGAACAAAGATAGCAGAGGCTGCCTGTTTGAGGCCATAAAATCAAAGGGTGGCGGGGGCCAGAGCTTTGCTTCAACAACTCTATCAGGTGTCACAAGAGGTGACCATTTTCACATTAATAAGATTGAGCGTTTTCTTGTTTTGAGAGGAAAAGCGAAGGTCCGAATGCGCAGAGTTTTAACGAAAGAAGTTTGGGAATTTGATGTATCTGGTGAAGAACCTTGCATCGTGGATATGCCAACACTTTACACTCATTCACTAGAGAATGTAGGAAGTGAACCACTCATCACGCTTTTTTGGACAAATGAGATTTTTGATCCGAAGGCCCCAGATACTTTTGCAGATAGAGTGATTTCATGAACAAACTTAAGGTTTTGACAATTCTAGGCACCCGTCCGGAAATAATTAGACTTTCAAGGGTGATGGACACGCTGGATCAATATTGTAATCATAAGATTGTTCATACGGGGCAGAATTGGGATTATGAATTGAACGAGATATTTTTTGCAGATCTCGGTGTGCGTAAACCCGACTATTTTTTGGGCGTCGGAGGGGGGTCACTTGGTCAAACTTTAGGTGCCATTCTCTGTGAGACCGAAAGAGTTATTGCGGAAGAACATCCCGACGCTATCTTAATTCTTGGGGATACAAATTCAGCCATCTCCGCGATTATGGCACGACGCATGAAGGTGCCTGTTTATCACATGGAAGCGGGAAACAGGTCATATGACAGGAATGTTCCAGAGGAGACCAATCGTAAGTTGGTTGACCATATCTCTGACTTTAATCTTGTCTACACTGAGCATGCCCGTAGGCATTTGTTGTCGGAGGGCTTTCCACATCGTCGTATTTATTTGACTGGAAGCCCAATGCAAGAGGTATTGTCACATTACCGCTCAAAGATAGAGAAGTCTGACATTCTAGGAGCGAACAATCTTAAGAAGAAAGAGTATTTCATCGTCTCATTACATCGTGAGGAAAATGTAGACGACAAGGACCGCCTCGGCCAACTGATGAGTGCGCTTAACGGTCTTGCTGATATGTATGGCTTCCCAATTCTGGTTTCTACTCACCCGCGAACCCGCAACCGACTTGAAGCTCTTGCCTATCAGATGAATGATATCGTCAGCTTTGCGAAGCCATTTGGGTTTCATGATTATAACAATCTTCAAATGAACTCATTTTGTGCAATTTCAGACAGCGGCACGATTGCAGAAGAAGCATCAATTTTGGACTTTCCCGCCATCACTCCACGTGATGCCATTGAACGCCCCGAAGCTCTTGATGTTGGCAGTATTATTATGACCGGTGTACAAAAGGATGCAATTCTGGCTGGTGTAGAAGCAGTCACCAAAATGCACGCTAGACACGGCGAGATGCCTTTACCTAAAGACTATGGAGTTACCAACACGTCAGAACGAGTGGTGTCGTTAATCCTGGGAACTGCAAAGCTTAGCAATGGTTGGGACGGAATTAGAGAATTCAAAAATTGACAAAATCAGATAGATTTAAAAAGCGCACCTTTGATTTCATCTTCTCCCTACTTGGACTTGTTCTAACCACGCCAATAATAATTCTTGGTTGGGTTTTGGCAACAATCTCTACAAGGAAGAATGGATTTTTCTTTCAAGTACGAATTGGACGCAATTGTAGACCTTTCAAAATAGTCAAACTCAGAACTATGATGGATATCCCTGGAGGACATGTGACATCGATTGATGATCATCGGATTACTCCAACGGGGAAAATTCTCAGAAAGTGGAAAATTGATGAGTTGCCACAACTTTGGAATATATTGGTAGGGGACATGTCTTTTGTTGGGCCGAGGCCAGATGTGCCTGGATATCTAGATAAGCTCCAGGGGCAAGATGCTGATATAGCAACGCTACGTCCCGGTATTACTGGTCCCGCCACTTTAAAATACAGGAATGAAGAGGAAATTTTGTCTAAAGTGGAAAACCAACAAGATTATAATGATAGGGTGATTTGGCCAGATAAAGTTAGAATCAATAAGAAGTATTTGGAAAACTGGTCTTTTCACAAAGATATTGCTTATATAAAGAGGACATTTTTTCGTTGACTGTTAGTTTGCCATTTGTTCCGGTCATAATTATTGGTGCTGCGCGATCGGGCACAAATATTTTGCGGGATTGTCTTACCGGTTTAGAGGGCTTTGAAACTTGGGACTGTGACGAGATCAATCCGATTTGGCGGCACGGAAATTTGACGTATCCAAACGATGAGATTCCTGTTGAAAAGGCAACCGAGAATGTTAAGTCATACGTGAGGAATCAATTCATAAGGCTTTGGAAGGAAAAAGGCCGACCAAGGTTTGTGGTGGAGAAAACTTGTGCGAACTCTTTAAGGGTTCCCTTTGTACATACAATTTTTCCAGAAGCAAAATTTGTTTTCATAGTCCGCGATGGTATAGATGTAATCGCCTCATCCAAGCATAGGTGGAAAGGTGAATTAGAATTACCTAAATTCAATTACTTTTATTCTAAAGCAAAATACGCACCAAAATTGGATTTGCCTTGGTACGCAGCCAGCTTTATTCAAAGCCGTATCGGTCTTATTGCTGGAAACAAAAAAAACCTTAGGAGTTGGGGTCCTCGATTTGAGGGTATGGATGGCCTCGCTGAATACTCACTAGAGGAGCTTTGTGCCACCCAGTGGGTGATATGTGTGGAAAAGGCCATGACGGATCTACACACCGTCCCCAACTCAAATGTGCATTCGCTTAAATATGAAAACCTAGTGTCAGATCCAGGAATTGAGTTAGAAAAAATTTCCCGATTTCTCGAATACACAACCGCTCAAAAAGTGGTCTCAGACGTCGCCAAGCAAGTTAGGAATAACTCTGTTGGCAAAGGAAAAGAAGTCTACGGTGCATTGCCAAGCCGAATAAAAGAGATCGTCGAGCCAACCAGAAGAAAACTCAATTATGAATTCTCAAACTAGGATATTTTTGTCAAAGCCACACATGTCTGGCACTGAGATTTCGTTCATAAACGATGCATTTGAGAGCAACTTCGTCGCGCCTATCGGCCATCAGTTGGATCTATTCGAGGAAAAGGTTGCCAACTATCTTGGTGAAAATTGTTATTGTCTGGCCCTTGCGTCCGGCACAGCTGCTTTGCACCTTGGGCTTATCATTGCAGGCGTGGAACGTGAAAGCAGGGTTTGGATTTCGTCAATGACTTTTGCTGGTGGCATATTTCCGGTTGCATATCAGGGGGGGGTGCCAGAGTTTTTTGACCTTGATCCGTCTTCGTGGACCATCTCCTGCGACCTGCTGGAAGAACGCCTTTTTAAGGCAAAGAAAGAAAATAGAATTCCTGCAGCAGTCGTTCCGACAGATTTATATGGACAAGGCTGTGATATGGACCGACTTGAAAGCCTTGCGGACCAGTATGGCTTCAAACTGATTTTCGATTCTGCTGAGAGTTTAGGGGCTGAGTTTAAACGGGGTAGGAAATGCGGCACGGCCGGCGATGCTTCTATTTTGTCATTTAACGGAAACAAAATCATAACGACGTCCGGTGGAGGCATGTTGGTATCTCGGAGCAAGGACTTCATTGAACGGGCTCGATTTCTGGCAACTCAAGCACGTGATCCTGCGCCCCACTATCAGCATTCACATATTGGATATAATTATCGATTAAGCAATATTTCTGCGGCAATTGGTGTCGGTCAAATGACGGTGCTTGATGATCGAGTATCAGCGCGTAGAGCAGTTTTTGAGCGATATAGACAGGCCCTTGATTTCCGGGGTGTGGAGTTCATGCCGGAACCCACTGGCTATAGATCTTCCCGTTGGTTAACAGCTGCGGTTTTTGATCCTCAAATTATCGGCGTCGATCGTGAACAAATTCGCGTTGCCCTCGCTAGGGAAGGAATTGAGAGTCGGCCACTTTGGAAGCCAATGCATCTGCAGCCAGTATTCGCGGGTGCAAACTATTACGGCTCAGGTTTTGATGAAATGCTTTTCGAACGTGGTCTTTGCCTGCCCTCAGGAAGTGATCTCACAAATGATGAGCAAGATGAAGTAATAGGCATAATCAAAAAAACGATCGGGCGATAGACATGCGCATTTTGCTCACTCATCGTTTTTTTTGGCCAGACACAGCACCTTATGCACTGATTTTGAGAAAAATAGGCGATATCCTCGCTAATGATGGACATGAAGTCAGCGTGTTTTCGTCGCAGCCAAGCTATCGGAATGCAAGCCAGGCAGAAAAGTCATCCCCAAAGAGAGAGCTATTGGGAAAGTTGAGTGTGCGCCGGGTAACAGTTATCCAAGGCGAAAAGAATAACCCGCTCGCTCGGATTTTTAACGTTGCCATCTATTGTTTTTGGTTGTGCCTCCATATTCTGCGAGTCAAGCCAGATGTGGTCATGGCTTCCACATATCCTCCTGTAATTGCAGCATGGTGCGCTAGCTTTTTTGCCAAGTTGGTCGGCGCCAAGTTTATTTACCATGTAATGGACATTCATCCTGAAGTTTCAAAATTTACAAACGGATTCCTCGGCAAGGGGGTGCCACTTAGAATATTGACTTGGCTGGATAATCAAACTTTACGGCGCTCAAGCAAGATCATTGTTTTGTCCGAAGATATGAAGAATACGCTTGTTGAACGCGGCTTGGACAATTTGCCTCTTGAAATCATAGAAAATCTGCCACTTGAAGACTTTGGTGAACAAGGTCAACCACCTAGCGAGTTTCTCAAGCCCAAAGGAAAAATCAGGGCAATATTTGCTGGCAATCTCGGCAAATATCAAAATTTACATCTCTTGGCAGAGGGGATTGCTGAATGCTTCAGTGCATATCCAAATCTGGAACTCGTCTTTATGGGAGATGGGCAAGCGCTTGCCGAGTTGAAGGAGAAATGGGAACGACATCCTCAAATTAAGTTTTTTCCGTTTTTACCATACCAGCAAGCAAAAGAAATCATGCGGGAGGCGGATATCGGTTTGGTCTCGCTAGCGCCAGATATTTACCGGGTTGCGTATCCTTCAAAAATTAGCACTTATAGAGCACTCGGTTTACCGATATTAGTATTGGTGGAGGGAAAGTGGATTCATGTAACAAATGGTTGTCCCAATTTCGATAAAGATGGATTGGGTCCGGACGATTTTAAAGAGCTATTCAATCGGTTGCAGACAACATTGTCGGGAGATAAGAAAGACGTAGAAGTACCAAATTTGGCATGTGCATTATCAGCAAAATTCATTAAAATATTTAATTCTTTAGTGCTTCCTTCGTGAAAATACTAAGTATAGTCTCTTTGTTTATTACACTGTTCCCGTTTATTCTGAGCAGCCCGCTGGAAAGCGATACGCAACCCCATGCATATCTCGGGCTACTTGTTCTGTTATTGGCGGTTGCTGCTAGGCGGGGGCGTATGAAAAACCTGCTGTCAGTATTATTGTTAGGTTTATATCTTTCAGTACTCACATATTTGTTGGGGAGCCCAAAGTATGCGCTAGCAGTTTTTTTTGTTCCAACTACGGTTTATGCATTAAACACACTGGAAAAGGATGTGGTAGAAAGTGCATTTAAGGTGGCACTCGTTTTATACTATTACGGAATTTTTTTGGAAATAGTTGCGCCAGAATTTGTAGAAGCTGTCGTTTCCAATTACCGAAATTTGGGATCGCGCGGTTTCAATTCCTTTACTAGCGAGCCTTCGTATCTTGGCCTAACAGCCTTGTTGCTATTGGTAGGATTTTTGAGATTTAGATGTGGCATTGTCTGGTGTTTGGCTGCATTGGGACTGGTCTTTTTGTCTGGTTCACTGACCGTTATCGGTCCTACAGTCTTCTTGATCTTTGTATATCTATCTTTACAAAAAGAATACCTTTTAGTAATTTCCTTTGTTTTCTTTTCTATATTAGCAATAATTATGCTTATGATAGAAGGTGGGCGCTTTGCACAGTTAGTAAGCTCAATCCTACAAGATCCGCAGAATTTATTTGCAGATCAAAGTTTTAATGTGAGAATAAGTCGAGCTTTCAATCCAATCATTAACGCGATAAATGATTTTTTTGTACCGCACACCTTTGAGGAAGCGGAACAGAAATTCTTTGACCAAAAATTTCCTGAACGAACAAACTTTGTTTCAAATTTTTTATCTTATCTGTTTTATATATTGGGATTTTTTGCTCTTGTCCCAATATTTGTTTATCTGAAACATATCAAGATGAATTTGTTTAGTTTTTTAGTACTTACATTCATTGTTTTGGTAAATCTTTCATTTGTTTCGCCAATAACGATATTATTTTTGTCAATACTTTGCGATTTTTCTAGGGTGCGAATTAGAAATTTGGATCATAAAAATAATGGCGATTGCAAATGAAAACTCTGCAATGATAAAAGTTAAAGCTACCTTGTAAATGTCGATATCGGTTACAAAAACTAGAAATATTGAGATTATTTTTATAACCAGTTTTATAATTGCTACGGAGAATATGAGGCCGGTTTTCTTCTTTTGCAGCAATATTTGAAATAACAATAATGAGACGACTAAAGGACCTAGGCTAAGGGCGTGTATAGCGAATATCTGACTAGTTAACAAAGTGTCGACTTCGTCGAAATTTCCTCGTTCGAATAATATCGAAACTATGTTGCGTGCGAGAACGGACATTAATACTCCTGTGCAACACGCAACAAGAAATATAATGGTTACGATCCGCCTGTTTTCTGGTCCGATCTCACCTGTTTTCGCAATTGCTTTTGCGACTTTTGGGGCCAATATGATATTGGTTGAGGTCCCAATTAGTGCAGCTACCGCCATCATTATCGCATAACTGTACTCTATCGCTGCAAGGTAGCCAGGACCTATGAGGTTGGACACTGACCTGTCTATCAGCCGACCACTTGACAGAATTAGTTGGATCAAAATAATGGAAACTATTGCCCAAATGAGCGGAAGGTTGGACTTAAAGTGTCGATTTCCTCTTTGATGGTAGAGATGCGCAATATTGGCGTCTTTATTTGCCAGCCATAGACTAACTGCGAATATTGCGACACCTGAACCAAGACCAGCTAGGCCAATTGCATATGTTTGATTAGGCAAGCCTACAAAAATTAGTGCCAACAACAATATCACAAAAAAACCGGACCTTATCAGTTGCGATGCTGCATTTGGCCAAATGGTTTTTTTGCTACTCAGAAGTGCTCTAAGGGGAATTGAAAGAAATACAAAGAAAAACATGCACCAGCACAAAGCACCAACGACTATAAGGTTGTGCCTGTCAGCGCCTCTAATTTCAGGTGCAAACAAGCTTGCTTGCATGGGCATCGTGAGGATACCAACTACCATCGTGACGGCGGCGATAAGAAAGGTGCTTCTGAAAGCTGTGCTAGAATTGAGACTTTCTTGCCCATCTTGATTGGACAAAAAGTATGGAATCAATATAGCGACGAGCGATACTGCTAGACTGTCGCTGAAGATTGATGGTAGGCCGTAGGCAACTCTGAAAATTTCAGCATTGATCGAAGTACCAAATAGGCTTGCAACGATAACTTCGCGCCCGAAGCCCGCAATTAGGCCCAACCCCATCAATATAGGTATCAATAGGGTTTTGAAATAAGTGAGCATTGATTGCTTCTCATGGAGAATATACTGTTTTAACACAAACTACCATAAATGGGTCTTGCTTATGGCGTGACTTAAGAACGCTGATTGACATACAACGTTTGAGATATCAATGAATTTATTCAAATCCTTTTCCCACCTCTCAGCCTTACAAGCGGAGAGCATTGAGATATTTCGCGAAGTCGCGGCCAGTTTTGAGCGGCCGGTGATGATGTATTCGATTGGCAAGGATTCAAGCGTGCTGTTGCATTTGGCGCGCAAGGCATTTTTTCCCTCAAAGATTCCGTTCCCGCTTTTGCATGTGGACACCACGTTTAAGTTCCGCGAAATGATCGCCTTTCGCGATCGCATGGCCGAGCAGCATGGCTTTGATTTGATCACCCACACGAACCAAGAAGGGGTGGCTGAGAACATCAACCCGTTTGACCATGGCTCGGCGCGCTATACGGACATTATGAAAACCGTGGCGCTGCGCCAGGCGTTGAACGCTGGACAATATGATGCGGCAATTGGTGGTGCACGTCGGGATGAGGAAAAGTCCCGCGCCAAGGAGCGTGTGTTCTCGCACCGCAATGCCCAACATGCATGGGACCCCAAAAACCAGCGACCCGAGCTTTGGCGCTTGTTCAATACCCGCATCTCCCCGGGCGAGAGCATGCGCGTGTTCCCCTTATCCAATTGGACCGAGTTGGACATTTGGACCTATATTTATAAAGAGGAAATCGAGATCCCGTCGCTTTATCTGGCCAAGCCGCGTCCGGTTGTGGAGCGTTCTGGCACCTTGATCATGGTCGATGATGATCGTTTGCCTTTGGAAGAAGGCGAAGTGCCAGAAGAAAAAATGGTGCGGTTCCGCACCCTCGGCTGCTATCCGCTGACCGGCGCTCTTGAATCTGAGGCGGCCACCTTGCCCGAAATCATTATGGAAATGAACGCCTCGCGCACCTCAGAGCGGGAAGGGCGCCTGATCGATAGCGATCAGGCCGGATCGATGGAGAAGAAAAAGCAAGAGGGCTACTTCTAATGAGCAACGCAACTGTGACAGAACAAGCCCAACCTCTTGAGATTGAACAATGGCTGAGCGCCCAGACAGACAAAAGCATCTTGCGCTTTTTGACCTGTGGCTCGGTGGATGATGGCAAATCTACCCTGATCGGTCGTTTGCTTTATGATAGCCAGTTGATCCTTGATGACCAATTGGCCTCGCTGCAAAAAGAAAGCCACAACCGCACCACAGGCGATGAGGGGATCGACTTCTCACTTTTGGTGGACGGGCTGACAGCAGAGCGCGAGCAGGGCATCACCATTGATGTGGCCTATCGGTTCTTTACCACCGAAAAGCGCAAATTTATTGTCGCCGATACCCCGGGCCACGAGCAATATACCCGCAATATGGCCACGGGCGCGTCGAACGCTGATTTGGCCATTGTGCTGATTGATGCGCGCAAGGGCGTGCTGACGCAAACCAAGCGCCATAGCTTTATTCTGTCGCTGATTGGGGTCAAACATGTGGTGGCCGTGGTCAATAAGATTGACCTGGTCGATTACGACAAGAAAATCTTTGACCAGATTGATGCGGAATATCGCGAATTTGCGGCCCAACTTGGCTTTAGGAGCTTGGTGACCGTGCCGATTTCTGCATTGCGCGGCGACAACATCGTCAGCAAAAGCGAAAATATGGATTGGTATCACGGGCCGCAATTGGTGCCGTACCTTGAAGAGATTGATGTGGCGGAAGATCGGGTAGCCCAGCCATTCCGCTTTCCGGTGCAATGGGTGAACCGTGCCAGCCTCGACTTTCGCGGCTTTTCTGGCACCGTGGCGTCTGGCCAAATCAAGCCAGGTGATGATGTGCTGGTGGCCGCCTCGCGCAAACCTGCCAAGATCAAACGTATCGTGACCATGGATGGTGATCTGGCTGTGGCCCAAGCGGGTGAAGCCGTCACTTTGGTGTTGGACCGTGAAGTCGACATCTCGCGCGGCGATGTGTTGTCCGCCCCGGGCGAGACGCCAGAA
>NZ_AUHV01000009.1 GCF_000423365.1 Maritalea myrionectae DSM 19524
CGTGCCGATCGCGATGGAAGAGCAATTGCGCTTCGCTATCCGCGAAGGTGGCCGCACTGTTGGCGCCGGCGTCGTCGCCAAAATCATCGAGTAGTCTTTTTAAAAGACCAATCGCATTTTGAAAGGCGGTCCATTTTGGGCCGCCTTTTTTGTTTGTTCGCATTTATCGCAACAGTGTGTGTACGAAAAGGGCGCGGATTTGGGCTGCCGCGTAACACATTCTTCACGAGTTAAATCCATTCTTTTTTTAAACATCATTAAGTTTGAATTTGACTGGGAGTTGCAGCATTGACCGTAGATGATTTGCGCATGAGAGGGACGGTTGTGATTTCGATTGCGTCCTTGGTTCTTTCGCTGTGTGTGGCCGTTGTGGAATATTTCGTCCAAGGTGGTTTTGGTTTGGGCACGGGCTTGGCATTCGTTGGCCTGCTTTCGCTTGCCGGGGCTTATCTTTGGAACCGCACTTCACCCGCTTTTCGCTATCTCGCTGTAACCGTGATGATGGCGCAGGTGATTGCCCTGTTGATTGCCACACAGGGGCAATTTTACCAAATCGATATGCACATGACCTTTTTTGCCGCCCTTGCGGTTTGCGCCTTGCTTTATGACTTTCGCGCAATCCTGGTTGGTGCCACGGTCGTAGCCGTTCACCATTTGGGGCTTGGCCTCACATTTGAATCCTTGGTGTTTTACGGCGGTGGCTCGCTCGGTCGTGTGTTGTTGCATGCTGTGGTGCTTGTTTTTGAAGCTGTGGCCCTGGTGTGGATGACATGGAACACAACAAAGCTTTTGGCGTTTGCGGATAGCAAATCCGAAGAAGCCGCTGCGCAAGCAGACCAAGTTCGGGTGATGAGTGAAGAAGATGCACGCAAATCGGAAGCCAACCGCGCAGAGCGTACGCGCATGCTCGAGGCGCTGCAGCAAGAGTTCGGTGAAGTTGTTGCGTCTGCCAGCAAGGGGGATTTCTCCCATCGCGTTAAAAGCGAGTTCAACAATGAATCGTTGAACAAGCTCGCAGAAGGCATCAACACATTGGTGCAAGAGGTGGATCGCGGCGTGTCGGAGACCGGGCGCGTGTTGTCGGCGCTTGCCGATGCTGACCTCACACAGCGTATGACGGGTTCGTACCATGGTGCGTTTGACAAACTAAAGCGCGATACAAATCGCGTGGCAGATAATTTGTCGGAGGTTATTGGTCAGCTTAAGCAAACTTCGGGCACGCTGCGCGCGGCAACCAGCGACATTCTTTCTGGTGTTGTCGATTTGAATGAGCGCACCACCCGGCAGGCGACCACATTGGAGCAGACCTCTAATGCGATGTTCAAAATGTCGGAAACCGTTGCCGAAAATGCGACTAAGGCACAAAATGCACGCGGGTCAGCGCGAAAAGCGCAAAGCACGGCGGATGAGGGGGCTTCAGTAATGGCGCATGCCAATGAAGCGATGAGCCGGATCACGACCGCCTCCAGCAAGATCTCAGAAATCATCTCGCTGATTGATGACATTGCGTTCCAAACGAACCTGCTGGCTTTGAATGCTTCTGTTGAGGCGGCACGGGCAGGTGAAGCAGGCAAGGGCTTTGCGGTGGTCGCCGTTGAAGTGCGACGCTTGGCGCAATCGGCTGCGGAAGCATCGTCGGACGTCAAAGCGCTAGTTGAGCAATCGGCCAGCGAAGTGAATGGCGGGACACAATTGGTATCGCAAGCATCTGAAAGCCTGACTGGTATTGTTGAGGCTGTGCGGGAAATGACCGGGTTGATGGAAGACATTGCTGAGCACAGCGAAACGCAGGCTTCTTCGATTGAAGGTGTGACAAGCTCGATGCAGCAGTTGGAAGAAATGACCCAGCATAACGCCGCCTTGGTGGAAGAGACCAATGCAGCCATTGAGCAAACAGAAGCTCAGACTGCAGAGCTTGACCAAATTGTCGACGTGTTCCGTGTGTCCGGACAGGCGGCGATGCCCACTAAAATGTCAAAAGCCTCTTAGGGGCGAAACTGAATGAACGACCAAGGTTTCCATCAGGATGAGCGCCCACCGCAATCGGACAGTGACCGTGGCGGTTTGCGCGCCTTTCTGCCAGCGATGGCCTTGATGGTGGTCATGTTTGGTTTCGGCGTCGTAGGATTAGCCAAAGCGCCGGAGACGGGAGAAATGGCGGTTGTGTTCCCGCCCTTCCAAAGTGATGCCGACTATATGTCGCGTATTGTTGCGTCGGGTGCTTATTATGTTGCGCCGAGCCGCATTGCCAATATTCATGTTGTAAAGGTGGATGATGCAACGACACGTGCGCGGCTTGACGAACTTGGCGCGCTGTTCTTTCTTGCGGCAAATGGAATTTGTGGACCAATTTCTGACGAAAAGAGTTGGGCCACTGCGGCAGCGGGCTAACCCGTAAATGTTTAGAGTTTGGCAGAATGAAAGGCGGCCCCGTGGGACCGCCTTTTTTTCGTGTTTATCGGACCCCGAGGAATATCGGCACTGGCCGATATTGATGAGTGCCGCCCTGGGCGTTGTCGCTGCCCACTGATTTGTAGGTTACAGCACCATTGCTAAAGACGAGCTGTGAAGAGCCGGACCCATCAAGGGTGAGGGCGGAGTAGGCGCCGTTGGCAATCAATAAATCTGCCAGCCCTTTGAGGGTTGTGCCACCATTGGGGTAGGTGCCACCATCATTGCCATTGTTCACTATGGCCAAGATCAGCGTTTTGCCGTCTTGCGTCAGGCCAATGCCCGCGCGGGCGCGGTTGGTTGTTGGGGCAATGCCGCTTGATTGGTCGTTAAACTGGCCATCCGATACCAAGGTGAAGCCAGACACCGCATTTTGGATGTTGTCCCGCTGGGACGACACGGCGTTGTTGCCCAGGATTTCAGCATATATGCCGGTTGATTGCGCGTGAGCGGGGGTGAAAAACGCCATGGTTTGCGTGGCGCCGCCGTGCACGGTTCCGTAAGTTGAAACGGTTTCGGTGTTGCCGATGGTCCAGCCCAAAGCCGTTGTGCAGGGCGTTGTATAGGGATTGCCCGCATTGATGTCGAAGAAGTTGGCGTTGATGAAAAGCCGGGCTGAGTATTGGTTGCTCCAAGGACCATAACCTGTGCTGTTGGCGACAATCGGTTCCACCGGATTTTTATAGGTGGGATTGTTTTCGCAGGTGGTCGGTTTGTTCGGTGCATTGAGCACCAGTTGGGCCCGCGGCAAATATGTGCGGCCAATCCATGCGCCATCAACCTGCTTGTTTGGCGGATTGGAACCGGTATCTAGAAAGTTCACCTTGTCACAGCAATAGAGCGAGGCGGATGCAGATACATAGACGCCATAATAGCCGTAGCCTGCCGGTTCGGGCCGTCCGTCACCATTCACGTCCACCATGAAACGAGGGCTTTCGCCAACCACCCATGCCTGGTTAGAGCCAAAATCATTTACCCACTGCTTTGCTGTGGAATAGGTTACGTCCTGATCTTGTCCTTGTGCCAGGGCTACCTGCATGCCCGGGGCATTGAAGCCTACAATGTCGGCTTTACCGTCCGAATTTACATCTGTCATGATGCGCAGCGTGCCGTCATTGGTCCAGCCGCTCCCGAGGCTAAACTGGTCGGTCAGGGTCGCGAATGTCCATGAATTGGCCGTGTTGGTGCCGTTGGAGTAACCGACATAGGTTGCCGTATCACCAAAACCGACCAAATCGGCTTTACCATCACCATTCACATCTGCTGCGGTGCGCAAATGTTTGGCATTACTCCACATTTGGTCCGAACCAAAATTGGCCACCACTAAGCTGGCCGCATTGAACGTGTTGTTGGATTGGGCGAGGGACACATAGGTGCCTTGAATGCCATATCCGATGATGTCGTCCTTGCCGTCCGCGTTCACATCAGCAAGCAGGCGGGTATATTCTGTCGTGTTCCACGCTTGATCAGTACCATAATTCTCGATCCACCTGGTGGCATCGCCAAACTTGCTGTTTGTAGGATCAGCTAAGCCCACATAAACACCGTCTGTGCCGAAGCCCACCGCATCCGGATGGCCATCGCCATTGACATCGCCAAGTGTGCGAATCCAATTGCTGTTTGGCCAAACGGAGCTGGCAAACTGATCGGACCATCTGGTGGCGGCATTGAAGGATGTGCCCGTGGAAATGGCGACATAGACGCCATCATTGCCAAAGCCGACCAAATCGTCTTTTCCGTCACCGTTCATATCTGCGGTAAAGCGCGGATCGGTGCCCACGCGCCAGCCATCCCCATAGCCGAAGGCGCTGACCCACACATTAGAGTCATTGATAAAGGACGTGCCGTTCGAAATGCCGATGTAAACGCCGGTTTGGCCGAATGCGACGACATCCTGCATGCCGTCGCCATTTATGTCGCCAAACATCCGAGGGTATTTGGAAGAGACCCAGCCGCTATCGGTGTACCGACCATAGTGGGCGAGCCACACTTCGTTTTGTGACCAATCGTCATAGCGTGAGCCGTTCGGGTCGGCCGCGAAGGCGGGGGCGCCCAGAGCCATTGCGGAAAGCAACGCGCAAACGCCGACGCTTTTCCAGTTGAATAAAGACATAAAATATCCTCTCAAAATTCATATGAAGTAATTATCGCGCGTAGGGCCCCGTTTTTGACTGAAATATGCCGGACCCGCTGTAAAAGTAGAGATTGGTTATTGGTGTTGATTTGACTATCCTGATTACAGCCGCAATTCGTTCGCCTGATTCAGTTTGGCGATTTGCATGTCAGTTATTGACCATGGGCAGGTGGTTGGACAGTTGGCCCAACTATGTATGTAAACAAGCGGATTGTGAGCCTAAGTAAAACTGGCTATGCGCCCGAGGAGATTCGTTATGATAAACATGATTTTGGCTGTGCTTGCGCTGTACCTGGTGCAGCTTTTTACGCCCGCGATAGTGCGGTTCTCGCAAATTGGCTTGAACCGATATGTTGGCAGTCGTGATGATTTGCCTTCGTTGCCGCAGGCTGGGCAGCGGGCTGAACGGGCGCTCAGCAATCTAAAGGAAAGTCTGTTTCTGTTTTTGCCACTGGCGATTTTGGTGATCGTTCAGGGGCATGAAGTGGATGCGCTGGTTGGGGCGGAAGTGTTTTTGGCCGCACGTGTGATCTATGTGATCTCCTATATTCTGGCCGTGCCATGGTTGCGTTCAATTGTGTGGGTGGCTGGATTTGTCGGCCTGATCATGATGGCCTTGCCACTTTTTGGATAGAAATTTCAAAAAAGCACATAAATGGACTTGAAAGAATGCGCCGTTGGCATTAGACCATGCCAGCGGCTTTTTTGCCGATTTGCAGGGGTGTAGCTCAGTTGGTAGAGCATCGGTCTCCAAAACCGAGGGTCGTGAGTTCGAGTCTCTCCGCCCCTGCCATTTTCCAAACATATCAGATTTGCTGGATCACGTGGCTTTGTGCTGGTGACGCCAATATTGGCGTGAACTCGGTAATGGTGTAGCTGGCCAACTTGGCTTGGACCAATGGGTCGGTGTCCAGCAAGGTGCGCAGCGCCGCCTCGGTGGCGTGGGTGGACAAGATGATTCCCCCCGTGCGCGGCACTTTGGGGCCACCGAACATTAAATCACCCTGTTCATATGCGGCGCCCAGATGTTTGCGGTGGGCTGCGGTCCGTTCCGGGGTGAGCGCGTCAAGATCATTGAAATGAAAGTCGATTAGAAACATTGGATTGCCTTTGCTGGATATCGATGCTACTTTTTCGGTAGCGATAGTGCTACTAATATAGAAGCGGTGATATGTCTAGCGTTTTACCTAACCAATCTGTGCGGGGTTCAACCAGCGGCGTGCCCATTATGGCGCTCTTTGATATTTTGGGGCGCAAGTGGAACATGCGCATTATGTGGGAGCTGCGGGCTGGGCCGCTTACTTTTCGCGCTTTGCAGGCGCAATGCGGTGGGGTTTCGCCATCCGTGATGAATGGCCGGATCAAGCAACTGCAAGCGGTGCAGTTGATTGGTGTGGGCGAGGGCGGATATGTGCTGACGGATTTGGGGCAAGAGTTGATGGATCGGCTTGATCCGTTGCGTGCCTGGTCGGCTGATTGGGTCGAGGCGTTGGACAGGACATCCGAAAGCGATTGATTGATTTGTTACCAAAAGTTCATTTTATGACAAAAGCTTAACTAGGTTCTTGGCTGGAGTTTTCGTATCTTTGTCGCAAGGGGCGAGAAAGATAACTGAAATGACCAGTTCTAAAAACAAGCATTTAGGCGCCGGGATCGCCGCATTTCTCGTGATGACCAATTTCACATCACTTCCCGCTTCAGCCCATGAAACCAAATTGCCGCTCGGGAATGGACAAGTGTCCAGCCAGCCCAAGCAAGACCATGTCTATTCCTGCAAAACACGCTTTAACCCCAATGCGCCCGGTGCGCGGGGCAGTGGCGCGTGGATCAAAGGTGATTATTGGTATCCAGAGCTGAAACCAACAGTTGATGGCGATGTGGTCTGGTCCAATGCGCAGATCAAAGTCCAGCTTTCAGGCAACACCCGCCAAATCCGGGCCAATAATTTGCCGAGCCATGGGACGGGCGTTTATCCCGTGCAGCGCAATGATGATGCTTATCGTTATGATCGCAACCCCAATTCAATTCGATCGCAATCGATCAATTTGGAACTGCCAGCTAACCCCGAGCTTGCCTCGCGTGCGTCCTGTGTGCCGATGGGTATGATTGGTGTCGCACTTACTGGTGCGGCGATTTATAACGCGTTGGATGCCCGTGGCGATGACGCGCCAGCCCACGAAATTCAGGATGAATGTGGCGGCCACCCAGAGCGGCGCGGCCAATATCATTATCATAATGGGTCCGATTGCATGATTGAGCAGGACCCGGGACCGGGAAAGCATAGTGGCCTGATCGGTTATGCGCTGGATGGATTTGGTATTTACGGCAATCAGGATCGCGACGGCGCGCATTTGAGCAATGCGGATTTAGATGCCTGCCATGGGCATGTTGGCGCAGTAAACTGGGATGGGCAGCTTGTGACGATGTATCATTATCATCTGACCGATGAATATCCCTATACGCTTGGCTGCTTTGCAGGCACGCCGGTGCGGGGGCGGTGAAGGTGAACTTACCGCTGCCCACAATGACTTTTTTGCGGGCAGCGGCGCGTTTACATTAGTTGGTGATCTTGTCGACCATTGTGCTGCTCGGCAAGCAGGTGACTTGCACTTTGTAGTGCATTGAGGCTGCTTGCTGGGTGGTGCTGGAAATAGACCAGCTGTTGTTTTTCGCCTTGCGTTTGCGTGCAGCGACGGCGTCCAGCTTAAAATAGGCATAGGCCGTGGTCATTTGCTTTTGATTGAGCACGCTAAACCGCGAGCTGCCTTGTTGGCGCTTGCTGGCAAGCAAAGCATTGCACCGTTCAACAGGATCTTTGCCAACCCAGTTGAGTTTAGAAACTGGAATATGTGGATCATAACCAATTTCCCAAGTGCGGAGGCTGCCTGAACCAACATCGCGGCCGGTGAAGCGTTTGATCCATTCGCCGGGGCCTTGTGCTTCAAAATAATCTGTTGCCTGCAAAGTACCCAGCGCAGCAGCAACGATGCGTTCGCCGTTGGTGGCGCGTGCCCTAAGCTTAAAGATAAAGCGATGGCTGTTGGTTTTGATGCTGGTATATTCGCTGCCATTGGAATTGACTTCGATTGGCACAATGTCGATACCATTCATGCTGATGGAGACAGATTCAATCCAATCCGCTGAATAAGAAGCTGTTGGTGCGGTGAGGGCGGCGATCAGCCCGAACGCTGCCAGTTTTTTGAATGTATGTTTCATGAGTTTCCCTTTGCATTTCCTCGATGTGGGGCAAACATGCAAAAGTGAAGCTGAATTGAGACTGAACGTGATATTTAGGTGATGAAAATGTGGGGCGTATTGCCCGCTTCACCTGATGAGAAATTGGCAGTAAAAGGGTTGCGTTTTGATGGGGATAGGGCTATGTAGGCGCAACCAGCCGTGCGGGACTTTCGCGCGGCTATTTGGTTATGGGTATCTGTATTTGTGAAGAAACGGCTGTAAGCCGTTGAAAAGTCACAGTTTGAACAGTCAGGATAAGATATGGCACGGACGAATCCTTTTACATTTTTGCAGCAAGTTCGCGCAGAGGTTACGAAAGTCGTTTGGCCAACCCGTAACGAAACATTGATTTCAACTGTTATGGTTTTGATCATGATCACATTGGCCAGCCTGTTTTTCTTGGCGGCGGATCAGATTAATTCATGGGTTGTTGGATTGTTGCTCAGCTTAGGCTGAGGTTTAACTAAAAGCGGTAAGGTTTTAAACGCATGGCAAAGCGCTGGTACATTGTCCAGGCCTACTCAAATTTTGAGCGTAAGGTTGCGGAATCCATCAAAGAAAAAGTGGCGAGCACGGGGCTTGATCATTTGTTTGATGAGGTGTTGGTGCCCACCGAGAAAGTGGTGGAAGTGCGCCGCGGACGTAAAGTCGATGCAGAGCGCAAGTTCTTCCCTGGCTATGTTTTGGTGAAAATGGAATTGACGGATGAGACATTCCATTTGATCAAGAACCAACCGAAAGTCACAGGCTTTTTGGGTTCTGATCACAAGCCAATCCCGATTTCGGAAAAAGAAGCCCAATCCATTCTAACTCAGGTGCAAGAGGGCGTTGAGCGTCCCAAGCCTTCTGTTAGCTTTGAGGTCGGCGAGCAAGTGCGTGTTTCTGATGGTCCTTTTGCAAGCTTTAACGGCTTGGTTGAAGAGGTTGATGAAGAGCGCGCGCGGCTTAAAGTTGAAGTTTCTATCTTCGGCCGGGCGACCCCGGTTGAGTTGGAATATGGTCAGGTTGAAAAGCTCTGATCATTTGAATGGTGCGGGAGAGGGTGTTGGTGTTGCCACATCAATGCATTCAACCTCGTGACCGCACTGTCGTTAAATCGGTCTCACTTTGAGGTCAACTAAATAAAGGCACGACAAATGGCAAAAAAGATTGAAGGCTATCTCAAGCTTCAAGTGCCGGCGGGCAGCGCCACGCCGTCACCTCCAATCGGCCCTGCGCTAGGTCAGCGCGGGTTGAACATCATGGAATTCTGTAAAGCGTTTAACGCGGCTTCGCAGGAAATGGATAAAGGCGCGCCGGTTCCGGTTGTGATCACCATTTTTGCGGATAAGAGCTTCACTTTCGAGATGAAGATGCCGCCTGTAAGCTATTTCTTGAAACAAGCTTTGAGCCTGAAAAGCGGCTCACAAAAGCCTGGTCACGATGTAGCTGGCACGATCACACAAGATCAGTTGCGCGACATTGCAGAAAAGAAAATGAAAGACCTGAATGCGGATACAGTTGAAGCGGCAATGGCTCAAATTGCTGGTTCTGCTCGGTCCATGGGTCTAGCGGTAGCGGAGTAAGCGATATGGCCAAACTTGGTAAACGGACTAGAGCTGCCCGCGAAGCAGTTGATCGTAAGAAGCTTTATGATTTGAGCGAAGCTGTTGCTTTGGTAAAAAGCAATGCTGGCGCTAAATTCGACGAGACCATCGAAGTTGCGATGAACTTGGGCGTTGACCCTCGTCACGCTGACCAAATGGTTCGCGGCGTTGTTTCACTGCCTAACGGCACAGGCCGTGACGTACGTGTTGCTGTTTTTGCACGTGACGCGAAAGCTGACGAAGCTAAAGCTGCTGGTGCAGACATTGTTGGTGCAGAAGACCTTGTTGAAGAAGTTCAAAAAGGCAATATCGACTTTGATCGCTGTATCGCAACACCAGACATGATGCCTTTGGTCGGTCGTTTGGGTAAAGTTTTGGGTCCTCGTAACCTGATGCCAAACCCAAAAGTGGGCACAGTGACACCTGACGTGAAAACTGCTGTTGAAGCTGCTAAAGCTGGTTCAGTTGAATTCCGCGTTGAAAAAGCTGGTATTTTGCATGCTGGTGTAGGCAAAGCCTCATTTGATGAAGCCAAATTGGTTGAAAACATCAAGGCCTTTGCTGACGCTGTTTCAAAAGCAAAACCTGCTGGTGCAAAAGGCACATATATCCGTCGTGTGGCGTTGTCTTCGACAATGGGCCCAGGCGTGCATATTGACGTTTCAAGCGTTCAAGGCTAATTGAACGCCAACATATACGCGTGGCTGATGTTGCGCGCATCAAAGTTTCAGGCGAAAGCCTGATGGAGGAACCCGAGAAATTGGGTTCCTTAAAGTCCTGTCCGAGACTGTGGGTGCACCTTTGGTGCTTAATCGATAAAAGCCTGCAATAGATGGGGTGAGAATGAAACAGATTTGGCGTTAAGCCATGTGTGTTTGGTTCGAACCGGATTGGTTTGGCGTTATTGCCGCTGATCTACAGGCATTTCACCGTTGCTTGGGGAAGTTTGGTTTCGGCCAATGCTTAAACAAGCAGCAAATCTGCAAATAGTTCGGAATTATTCCGGGCTTTAAAGTGGAGAGAAGCAGTGGATAAAGCGGAAAAGCGTGAGCTCGTCTCGTCATTGCACGATGCATTTAATGCGTCAGGTTCTGTCGTCGTAGCTCATTACTCAGGCTTGTCAGTTGCCGACATGGAAGATCTGCGCGTGCAGATGAAACAGGCAGGTGGTCAGGTCAAGGTTGCGAAAAACCGCCTTGCCAAGCTCGCTCTTGAAAATGCAGAGATTGCGGATTTCAGTGAATATCTCACTGGTCCGACTGTTCTGGCATATTCGGAAGACCCCATTACGGCAGCGAAAATCTCTGCCAAGTTCGCCAAGACCAATGATAAATTGGTTATTTTGGGCGGCGCAATGGGCGAAACGAAACTGGACGCCGCTGGCGTTGCAGCATTGTCAGAATTGCCATCTCTTGATGAACTACGTGCGAAACTTGCTGGTATGCTTACACAGCCTGCTGCCAAGATTGCATCTGTTCTTCAAGCTCCAGGCGGTCAAGTTGCCCGCGTGGTCTCGGCATATTCACAAAAGGGCGAAGCGGCATAAGGCGCTTCGCAACCACCCACGGTTCGAAACATTTAAACACAAAAGAGGAATACAATGGCTGATCTAGAAAAGCTCGTTGAAGACCTATCTGCCCTTACAGTTCTTGAAGCTTCAGAATTGTCAAAAATGCTTGAAGAAAAATGGGGCGTGTCAGCTGCTGCTCCTGTTGCAGTTGCTGCAGCCGGTGGCGACGCTGGCGGTGCTGCTGCAGAAGAGAAAGACGAATTTGACGTCATTCTTACTGGTGCAGGCGACAAGAAAATCAACGTGATTAAAGAAGTTCGCGGCATCACAGGTCTTGGCTTGAAAGAAGCTAAAGATCTTGTTGAAGGCGCACCTAAGCCTGTTAAAGAAGGCGTTGCGAAAGCAGAAGCCGAAGAGCTTAAAGCAAAGCTCGAAGCTGCAGGCGCTTCAGTCGAACTTAAATAGTTCTTTTTGGGTGGCGAGCCTTCGCGGTTTGCCACCCGAATTTGCTGGCGTAATTCAGCATATAGGTTTGATTTGTTAACCAAATCAGACGAAGTTGCGGAAACCTTGATATGAGGGCAGATGTCCCGAGCACCGTCGGCTGATTGTCGGTGTTCTGGACACTTGCCCTTCAGGCATTTTAAAAAGCATAGGAGCGGGCATGGCCACCACCTATAATGGTCGACGTAAGGTACGGAAGTCCTTCGGCAGCATTCGTGAAGTCACGGAGATGCCAAATCTCATTGAAGTTCAAAAAGCTTCTTACGATCAATTTCTATTGGTCGACAAACCCGATGGCGGGCGCGCCGACGAGGGTTTGCAATCTGTTTTTAAGTCGGTTTTCCCGATCACAGATTTTGCCAATACGGCGTCATTGGACTTTGTGTCCTATGATTTTGAACAACCAAAATATGATGTAGACGAATGTCGTCAGCGCGATATGACCTTTGCGGCGCCGCTGAAAGTGACTTTGCGTCTGATCGTATTTGAAGTTGATGAAGAGACCGGCGCACGGTCCGTTAAAGACATTAAAGAACAAGATGTTTATATGGGCGATATGCCATTTATGACATCTAACGGCACATTTGTTGTGAACGGCACCGAGCGTGTGATCGTTTCTCAAATGCACCGTTCACCTGGTGTGTTCTTCGATCACGATAAAGGTAAATCGCACTCTTCAGGCAAATTATTGTTTGCGGCGCGGATCATTCCTTACCGTGGTTCATGGCTCGACCTCGAATTCGATGCGAAAGACATTGTTTTCGCCCGTATCGACCGTCGTCGTAAGATTCCAGTGACTTCATTGCTCAAAGCTTTGGGCATGGACGCTGAAGAAATTTTGGCCACATATTACAACACCATTTCATTCGAACGTACCAAAAATGGCTGGCGTCAGCCATTTGAATGGGAAAAGTTCCGCGGCACCAAGCCAGCATTTGATTTGATCGACGCTGATAGTGGTGACGTTGTGCATGAAGCGGGCAAGAAATTGTCAGCACGTGCAGCGAAGAAATTGGCTGAAGGCGGCATGACACACATTTTGGTGGAAGACGCCGAATTGTTTGGCAGCTATGTGGCTGAGGACTTGCTCAACCTTGAAACCGGCGAAATCTATGCCGAAGCAGGTGATGAGCTTGATGCTGATTTGCTCGAGAAACTGGTTGAAGCTGGCTTGGACGAAATTCCAATGCTGGACATCGACCATGTGAACATCGGTGCTTATTTGCGCAACACATTGGCGGTGGATAAGAACGAAAGCCGCGAAGATGCGCTGTTCGATATTTATCGCGTAATGCGTCCGGGCGAGCCACCCACCGTTGAAACAGCCGAAGCGATGTTTGAATCATTGTTCTTTGATTCAGAGCGTTATGACCTTTCTGCTGTTGGCCGGGTGAAAATGAATATGCGTTTGAACGTAGAGTGTGAAGACACTGTGCGGACATTGCGCAAAGAAGACATTGTTGAAGTTGTTCGCACATTGGTTGATCTGCGCGATGGTCGCGGCGAAATCGATGACATCGACAACCTTGGCAACCGTCGTGTGCGTTCAGTTGGCGAGTTGATGGAAAACCATTACCGCCTTGGTTTGTTGCGCATGGAGCGCGCGATCAAAGAGCGCATGTCTTCTGTTGAGATCGACACTGTGATGCCACAGGATTTGATCAACGCGAAGCCTGCGGCTGCTGCGGTGCGTGAATTCTTCGGTTCATCACAATTGTCTCAGTTCATGGACCAAACAAACCCATTGTCTGAGATTACGCACAAGCGTCGTCTTTCAGCGCTTGGGCCAGGTGGTTTGACCCGTGAGCGTGCTGGCTTTGAAGTGCGTGACGTGCACCCGACCCACTATGGTCGGATTTGCCCGATTGAAACGCCTGAAGGTCCAAACATTGGTTTGATCAACTCATTGGCGACATTTGCCCGCGTCAACAAATATGGCTTTATCGAAACCCCTTATCGTAAGGTGGAAGACGGTAAAGTGACTGACGATGTTGTTTACCTCTCCGCTATGGAAGAGGCGCGTTACAACATTGCGCAGGCGAACGCCAAACTGACAGACGACAGCGAATTCCAGAATGATCTGGTCACTGGCCGTCGGGCAGGTGAGGTGATGTTGATCCCTCGCGAAAATATCGACTTGATGGACGTTAACCCGAAACAGGTGATTTCGGTTGCGGCATCGCTTATTCCATTCTTGGAAAACGATGATGCGAACCGCGCTTTGATGGGTTCAAACATGCAGCGTCAGGCTGTTCCGTTGTTGCGTTCGCAAGCCCCATTTGTGGGCACAGGCATGGAGCCCGTTGTGGCCCGTGACTCTGGCGCTGCGATTGTGGCGAAGCGGACAGGTATTGTTGATCAGGTGGATGCGACACGTGTTGTTATTCGGGCAACCGAAGAAACAGACGCATCTAAAACCGGCGTTGACATCTATACCTTGATGAAGTTCCAACGCTCCAACCAGTCAACTTGCATCAACCAGCGTCCGTTGGTTGTGGTGGGTGACCATGTTGAAGCTGGCGATATTATCGCTGACGGTCCTTCAACCGATCTTGGTGATTTGGCACTTGGCCGTAACGTGCTCGTCGCGTTTATGCCTTGGAATGGCTACAACTACGAAGATTCGATCCTTCTTTCAGAAAACATCGTGAAGGATGACGTGTTCACCTCAATTCACATTGAGGAATTTGAAGTGATGGCGCGGGACACCAAATTGGGTCCTGAAGAAATCACACGCGACATTCCAAACGTTTCTGAAGAAGCTTTGAAAAACTTGGACGAAGCAGGCATCGTGCACATTGGTGCTGATGTTGAAGCTGGTGACATTTTGGTGGGTAAGATCACACCAAAAGGCGAAAGCCCAATGACACCAGAAGAAAAACTGTTGCGTGCCATCTTCGGTGAAAAAGCCTCTGACGTACGTGATACATCATTGCGTGTTCCTCCTGGGGATGCAGGCACTGTTGTTGAAGTGCGTGTGTTTAACCGCCACGGTATCGACAAAGACGAACGTGCGATGGCCATTGAGCGTGAAGAAATTGAACGCTTGGCGAAAGACCGCGACGACGAACAGTCCATTCTCGATCGGAACGTGTTTGCACGTCTGAAAGAGATGTTGTTCGGCAAAGAAGCAACAGCAGGGCCAAAAGGCTATGTTGCAGGCACCAAATTGAACGATGCAATTTTCGAAGCGCATCCACGTTCTAAATGGTGGCAGTTTGCGGTTGATGACGACAAGGTCATGTCTGAAATTGAAGCCCTTCAAGGCCAATATGAAGACAGCCGTAAACAGCTTGAACAGCGCTTTATTGACAAGGTTGATAAGCTACAGCGTGGTGATGAATTGCCACCAGGCGTGATGAAGATGGTCAAAGTTTTCGTTGCGACTAAGCGTAAGATCCAGTCTGGCGATAAGATGGCTGGCCGTCACGGGAACAAAGGTGTGGTTTCTCGCATTATGCCAATCGAGGATATGCCTCACTTGGCTGATGGCACACCAGTAGACATCGTTTTGAACCCGCTTGGCGTGCCGAGCCGGATGAACGTTGGTCAGATTCTTGAAACACACATGGGTTGGGCTTGTGCCGGCATGGGCAAGCGCATTGGTGAAATGTATGACACTTATCGTCGTGCAGAAACCAAAGACGTGACCCCGCTGCGTGATGAGTTGAACCACGTTTATAAAGACGATGACTACGTTGAAAATCTCGATGATGACAGCGTTGTTCGTTTGGCCGACTATCTGCAAAACGGTGTTTCTATTTCAACACCTGTGTTTGATGGTGCCAAAGAGCCTGACATTGTAGACATGCTAGAGCGGGCAGGGCTTGAAGGTTCTGGTCAATCTCGCTTGATCGACGGCCGTACCGGTGAAGAATTCCACCGTGACGTAACCGTGGGTTACATCTACATGCTGAAATTGCACCACTTGGTGGACGATAAGATCCACGCGCGTTCTATCGGGCCATACTCACTTGTGACTCAGCAGCCATTGGGCGGTAAGGCACAGTTTGGTGGTCAGCGCTTTGGTGAGATGGAAGTTTGGGCGCTTGAGGCTTACGGTGCAGCGTACACCTTGCAAGAAATGCTGACGGTTAAGTCAGATGACGTTGCAGGGCGCACAAAGGTCTATGAAGCGATCGTACGAGGCGATGATACGTTTGAAGCAGGTATTCCAGAAAGCTTTAACGTGTTGGTCAAAGAAATCCGGTCTCTTGGTCTCAATGTTGAATTGAGCTCCAGCGAAGACGATGGTGATGATGACGGAGATGCGTTGGAGGCTATTGAAGAGTCTTCACAGGATGCAGCTGAATAAGCCGCGGACTGAACACGTAACTCAATCGCTTAATTTTTAGCAGCGGGTTGAGGATGAGCGGCGATTTCATCCCACCCCTGCATTAAAGGAGACAGGAAAATGAACCATCAAGTCATGGATCTTTTCAATCCGCAGGCCCAAGCTCAAGTGTTTGATCAGGTTAAGATCAACATTGCGAGCCCTGAGAAAATTTTGTCATGGTCGTATGGCGAGATCAAAAAGCCTGAAACCATCAACTATCGTACGTTCAAGCCTGAGCGGGACGGTCTGTTCTGTGCGCGTACTTTTGGTCCACAAAAAGACTATGAGTGCTTGTGTGGCAAATATAAGCGCATGAAGTTTAAAGGCGTGATCTGTGAGAAGTGTGGCGTTGAAGTCACCTTGTCACGCGTCCGTCGTGAACGCATGGGCCACATCGAACTTGCCGCGCCAGTTGCACACATCTGGTTCTTGAAATCATTGCCATCCCGTATCGCGCTTCTGCTCGATATGACATTGAAAGATGTTGAGCGGATTTTGTATTTCGAAAACTATGTGGTGATTGAGCCAGGCCTCAGCCCGTTTGCTGTGAACCAGTTGATCACGGAAGAAGAATATATCGACGCCCAAGACGAATATGGTGCCGATGCCTTCACCGCGATGATTGGTGCGGAAGCGGTGCGCGAAATGCTTGCGGCGCTCGAGTTGGAAAAACTCGCCGCAGAATTGCGCGTTGAAATTGCCGAAGCCACAACTGAGCTGAAGCCGAAAAAACTCGGCAAGCGCTTGAAAGTGGTTGAGCACTTTATCGTTTCAGGCAACCGTCCTGAATGGATGATCATGACTGTTGTGCCGGTTATTCCACCTGAATTGCGCCCGTTGGTGCCGTTGGATGGTGGCCGTTTCGCAACGTCTGATTTGAACGACCTTTATCGTCGCGTGATCAACCGGAACAACCGTTTGAAGCGTTTGATGGAGCTGCGTGCACCTGACATCATTATCCGTAACGAAAAGCGTATGCTGCAGGAATCTGTTGATGCGTTGTTCGATAATGGTCGTCGTGGCCGCACCATCACTGGCGCCAACAAGCGTCCGCTTAAATCTTTGTCAGATATGCTCAAAGGTAAGCAGGGCCGTTTCCGTCAGAACTTGCTGGGTAAACGCGTTGACTATTCTGGCCGTTCAGTGATCACCGTTGGTCCTGAATTGAAGCTGCACCAGTGTGGTTTGCCCAAGAAAATGGCTTTGGAATTGTTCAAGCCGTTTATCTATTCACGTCTTGAAGCCAAAGGCTTGTCTTCAACCGTGAAGCAGGCGAAAAAGCTGGTTGAAAAAGAGCGTCCTGAAGTTTGGGATATCTTGGACGAAGTGATCCGTGAACACCCTGTGATGTTGAACCGTGCGCCGACGTTGCACCGGTTGGGCATTCAGGCGTTTGAACCGACATTGATCGAAGGTAAAGCCATTCAGCTGCACCCATTGGTTTGTGCCGCGTTTAACGCTGACTTTGACGGTGACCAAATGGCCGTTCACGTGCCATTGTCGCTCGAAGCGCAGTTGGAAGCACGTGTATTGATGATGTCTACCAACAACATCTTGCACCCTGCGAACGGTTCGCCGGTTATCGTGCCGTCTCAGGATATTGTTCTGGGGCTTTATTACCTCTCATTGATGAATGACAATGAGCCAGGTGAGGGCATGGCCTTCGGCAATATGGGCGAAATTGAATATGCGCTTGAAAACGGCGTCATCACATTGCACACCAAAATCAAGGGTCGTTTTAAGACCATTGATGCGGATGGTAATGAAGTGAGCCAAATTCACGAGACCACACCAGGTCGGATGATGATTGCGCAATTGCTGCCGAAAAGCCCGAACGTTCCATTTGAAGCATGTAACCAGTTGATGACGAAGAAGATGATTTCGGCGTTGATCGACACGGTTTATCGTGGTTGCGGGCAGAAGGACACAGTGATCTTTTGTGACCAAGTCATGGATCTCGGTTTCCGTTATGCGTGTAAGGCGGGTATCTCGTTTGGTAAGGATGACATGGTTATCCCTGACACCAAAGTGGGTATTGTCGAAACAACCCGTAAGCAGGTTGAAGAGTTCGAGCAGCAGTATAATGACGGCTTGATCACACGCGGCGAGAAGTACAACAAGGTTGTTGATGCTTGGGCCAAGTGTGGTGACAAGGTTGCGGATGAGATGATGAGCCGGATTTCTTCGGTTCAAATCGATGAAGAAACCGGACGTCAAAAGCAGATCAACTCAGTTTACATGATGTCTCACTCAGGTGCGCGTGGTTCGCCAGCGCAAATGAAGCAGCTTGCTGGTATGCGTGGTTTGATGGCGCGTCCGGATGGCGGCATCATTGAAACGCCAATTATCTCAAACTTTAAAGAAGGTTTGACCGTGAACGAGTACTTTAACTCGACCCACGGTGCCCGTAAGGGGTTGGCGGATACTGCGATGAAAACTGCGAACTCAGGTTACCTGACTCGTCGTTTGGTTGACGTTGCGCAAGATTGCATCATTACCGACAAGGATTGTGGTTCTGAAGAAGGCCTCACCATGACCCCTATCATCGATAGTGGTAACGTGATCGCGTCTTTGGGCAGCCGCGTGCTTGGCCGTACAACGGCTGAGGATGTAGTTGATCCGAAATCAGGTGAAGTGATTGTTGCGCGCGGCGTGATGGTTGAAGAAGCTGATGTTGAGCGCATTGAGGCGGCCAAAGTGCAGTCGATCAAGATCCGTTCAGTGTTGACTTGTAAGCAGCGTCAAGGCGTTTGCGGCACCTGTTATGGCCGTGACCTTGCCCGCGGTACCCCTGTGAATATGGGCGAAGCGGTTGGCGTTATTGCGGCGCAGTCTATTGGTGAACCTGGTACACAATTGACCATGCGGACCTTCCACATTGGTGGTACAGCGCAGGTGGTGGATAGCTCCTTTATTGAAGCGAACCACTCTGGTGTTGTCTCGATCAAGTCTGGCCAAGTGGCTGAGGATAGTGAAGGGCGCACCGTTAACATGAGCCGGAACCTTGTTCTTGCCATCTCAGATGATGATGGCAATGAGCGCGGTACACACAAGGTGCCTTATGGTGCGTTGTTGCGGATCAAGGTTGGCGAAAAGGTTGATGCTGGTCAGCGTATTGCTGAATGGGATCCATATGTGCGTCCGGTCTTGGCTGAAGTTGAAGGTGAAATTGCCTTTGAAGATTTGGTCGAGGGTGCGTCTGTTTCTGAACAAACTGACGAGAGCACAGGCTTTACCAAACGTTTGGTGATCGATTGGCGTTCAAACCCACGTGGGGAGCACTTGAAGCCTGCATTGGCCATTACCGGCAAAGACGGCAAGCCCGTTAAGCTGGACCGTGGTGGCGACGCACGTTACTTGCTCTCAGTGGATGCGGTGATTGCTGCTGATCCTGGTTCAAAAGTGAACCCAGGTGACGTTATCGCCCGTACGCCTTTGGAAAGTGCGAAAACAAAAGACATTACCGGTGGTTTGCCACGGGTTGCGGAATTGTTTGAAGCGCGTCGTCCAAAAGATCATGCGATTATCGCAGAGATCGACGGTATCATCCGCTTTGGTCGTGACTACAAAAACAAGCGTCGCATTGTGATTGAGCCTCATGAAGAGGGTGGCGATCCTGTGGAATATCTCATTCCAAAAGGTAAGCCGTTCCACCTTCAAGAAGGTGACACCATTGAGCGTGGCGAGTATTTGTTGGACGGTAACCCAGCTCCACACGATATTCTGGCGATTAAAGGCGTTGAAGAGTTGGCCAAATATTTGGTCAATGAAATTCAAGAAGTTTATCGCTTGCAAGGTGTGGGCATTAACGACAAGCACATCGAAGTGATCGTGCGTCAGATGCTTCAAAAAGTTGAAATCACTGATCCAGGTGATTCAGGCTTGATCAAAGAAGAGCATATTGACCAAATCGACTTTGATGAGTTGAACCAGCGTTTGGAAGCTGATGGCCGCAAGCCAGCACAAGGTGTGCCGGTTCTGTTGGGTATCACCAAAGCTTCTTTGCAGACCCGTTCGTTCTTCTCAGCGGCATCGTTCCAAGAAACGACACGCGTGTTGACCGAAGCTGCGGTGAGCGGCAAGGCTGATCCGCTTGAAGGCTTGAAAGAGAACATCATTGTTGGTCGTTTGATCCCAGTGGGTACAGGGGCGTTCACCGCCGCAACCCAGAAGATCGCTGCCAAACGTGACGATCTCATCTTGGCCGAGCGTCAGCGCCAGGCCGAGGAAGAGCTGGCGGCAAAGAATGCATTGCGCATTGAAGCTGCGGCGGAAACCTCAACTGACGGTGCGGGCGAATAGCTCAAACTGCAGTCTGATGGCTAAAGTGTTTAAAGGGCGTCCATTCGGGCGCCCTTTATTTTTTGGGAATCGATTCTGATGAACAGTGCACAACGGAATCAGCGCCTTGAATCAGCGGCAAATTGATTCAATTATGAGCCTTTATTGCAGACGAAAAGTCGGCAATTTTTGCCCCAAACTGGGCTATGCCGACAAAGTAGGCGTTAAGACGATCTTAAAGGCGGTTTTTTCGGCCATATTTGAAAAAATCAGCGATAACCCTTGACGTAGAGCCCGGTTCGATTTAGTAACGCCCTACCTTCGCGGTAGGTCGTGAAGCATTTGATCGGTTTCGGCTAACAAAAAAGTCCTTACCCATATGCTTCAAACACACCGTCGGGTAACAGACGCGACAATTGCGAGACACAAGATCTCTGGGTAAACAGCCTAGCGATCCTCTGTTTTATAATGGTGCCGCCGAGCCTTCGGGTCGATGGGGAGCGCCATTTGGTTGTTGTGATCTGGTGAATTGAGTTTTGAACGGATGGAAAGAAGGTTCGAGCAATATGCCGACCATTAATCAGCTGATCCGCAAGCCTCGGCAGGCGAAGCCAAAGCGGAACAAAGTTCCAGCTATGGAAGCAAACCCGCAAAAACGCGGTGTTTGCACACGTGTGTACACAACGACCCCGAAGAAGCCTAACTCAGCGTTGCGTAAGGTCGCCAAAGTGCGTCTAACCAACCAACGTGAAGTTATTTCTTATATTCCGGGTGAAGGCCACAATCTGCAAGAACACTCTGTTGTTCTTATTCGTGGCGGTCGTGTCCGTGACCTTCCTGGTGTGCGGTATCATATTTTGCGTGGCGTTTTGGATACCCAGAGCGTCAAGGATCGTAAGCAGCGTCGTTCTAAATACGGCGCTAAGCGGCCTAAGTAAGGAGTTTACGTTCAATGTCACGTCGGCATCGCGCGGAAAAACGTGAGATTAACCCGGATCCTAAATTCGGTGATCTCGTCGTTACGAAATTCATGAATTCGCTCATGGTAGATGGCAAAAAGTCAGCTGCTGAGCGTATTGTATATGGTGCATTCGATGCGGTTGAATCGCGTACGAAGCAAGACCCAGTTGAGGTGTTCCATCAGGCCCTCGACAATGTGCGTCCTGCGGTTGAAGTACGTTCTCGCCGTGTTGGTGGTGCAACCTATCAGGTTCCCGTTGAAGTGCGCACTGAGCGCCAGCAAGCATTGGCCATTCGTTGGTTGATTTCTGCTGCACGGGCACGTGGTGAGAATACAATGGTCGATCGTTTGTCTGGTGAGTTGCTCGATGCACTCAACGGTCGCGGTCAGGCTGTTAAAAAGCGTGAAGATACGCACCGGATGGCAGACGCCAACCGTGCCTTCTCACATTACCGCTGGTAAGTTTTTAAAGGTATCACGATCATGGCTCGCGATTACAAGATCGAAGACTATCGCAATTTCGGCATTATGGCGCACATTGATGCGGGTAAAACCACAACAACTGAGCGCATTTTGTTCTATACAGGCAAAAGCCACAAAATCGGTGAAGTTCATGATGGTGCGGCCACCATGGACTGGATGGAGCAAGAGCAGGAGCGGGGGATTACAATTACCTCTGCGGCCACAACAACCTTCTGGGAAGGTCGTGATGGCAAAAAGCGTCGCTTCAACATCATCGATACACCAGGCCACGTTGACTTCACTATTGAAGTTGAGCGGTCTTTGCGGGTGCTTGATGGTGCGGTAGCATTGCTTGATGCCAACGCTGGTGTTGAGCCTCAAACCGAAACTGTTTGGCGTCAGGCTGACAAGTACGAAGTGCCTCGTATGATCTTTGTCAACAAAATGGACAAGATCGGTGCTGATTTCTACAACTCAGTAGAGATGATCAAGAAGCGCTTGGGTGCAACACCTGTTGTAATCCAGTTGCCTATTGGTGCGGAAAACGATTTTGCTGGTGTTGTCGATCTGATCGAGATGAAAGCTTACGTTTGGCAGGGTGAAAACTTGGGTGCTGAGTGGGATATCGTTGATATTCCTGCAGACCTTAAGGATCGTGCTGACGAATTCCGTGAGAAAATGATCGAGACTATTGTTGAGGTCGACGAAGAAGCTATGGAAGCTTATCTGGAAGGCGACATGCCTGACAATGATAAGATCCGTCAGTTGATCCGTAAGGGTACAATTGACGTGCAGTTCTTCCCAGTTCTTTGTGGTTCTGCCTTTAAGAACAAAGGCGTACAGCCTCTTCTTGATGCAGTGGTTGATTTCTTGCCTTCGCCTGTTGATATTCCCGCGATTAAGGGTATCGACGTCGCGACTGAGGAAGAAGTTTCTCGCGAAGCTTCTGACGAAGTACCGCTTTCTATGCTTGCCTTTAAGATCGCGAACGACCCACACATGGGTACATTGACGTTCTGCCGTATCTATTCAGGTGTGCTTGAAGCTGGTGGTGCGTTGGAAAACACGGTTAAAGAGAAGAAAGAGCGCGTTGGTCGTATGTTCCAAATGCACTCTAACAGCCGTGAGCAGATCCAAGAGGCATATGCCGGTGATATTGTTGCGATTGTTGGTTTGAAGCAAACCACAACTGGTGACACGCTTTGCGCACCGAACGCAAAAGTTATTCTTGAGCGCATGGAATTCCCTGATCCGGTTATTGAGATTGCGGTTGAGCCAAAATCTAAAGCTGACCAAGAGAAAATGGGCTTGGCCCTTAATCGCTTGGCTGCCGAAGATCCTAGCTTCCGCGTGAAATCAGACGAAGAGAGTGGCCAGACAATTATTGCTGGTATGGGCGAACTTCACCTTGATATTCTTGTTGATCGCATGAAGCGTGAATTTAAAGTTGAAGCGAATGTTGGTCAGCCTCAGGTTGCCTATCGCGAGACGATTACACGCGCTGTTGATCACGATTACACACACAAGAAGCAATCAGGTGGTTCTGGTCAGTTTGCGCGCATCAAGTTCACTATTGAACCTGGCGAAACTGGTGTTGGCCTTGATTTCTCTGACACTGTTGTTGGCGGTAACGTTCCTAAGGAATATATCCCAGGTGTTCAAAAAGGTGTCCAATCTGTGATGGGCGCAGGTCCTTTGGCAGGCTTCCCGTTGGTTGACGTGAAGTTCGTGTTGAACGACGGTGCATATCACGACGTTGACTCCTCTGTGATGGCCTTTGAGATTGCCGGTCGTGCCGGCTTCCGTGAAGCTATCCGTCAAGCTGGTCCAAAACTTCTTGAGCCTATTATGAAGGTTGAAGTGGTAAGCCCAGAAGAATACACCGGCTCAATCATCGGTGATTTGACCTCCCGTCGTGGGCAGGTTCAAGGCCAAGACGTGCGCGGCAATGCGACCGTGATCGACGCCTTCGTGCCTTTGGCAAACATGTTCGGTTATGTGAATACTTTGCGCTCTATGAGCCAAGGTCGCGCTAACTTTGTGATGGTGTTTGGCCATTATGAGCAAGTGCCACAAAATGTGGCTGATGAAGTCATGGCGAAACACGCCGGTTAATTTGAATTGAAACGCCAGCACTACGCTGAACGAAATACGGAGAGAGCGATATGGCGAAGGAAAAGTTTGAGCGGAACAAGCCGCACGTAAACATTGGGACTATTGGTCACGTTGACCATGGTAAGACGACCCTGACAGC
>NZ_AUHV01000010.1 GCF_000423365.1 Maritalea myrionectae DSM 19524
CTCTCATGTCGCATCATGATCTCATAAAGGTGGGCCTTCGTCTTCCTATAGAATCTCTAAGGGGAAACCCCACCTTTTTATGTCTGACTCCTAAGCAGCTCGCGCCTCGGAATGGAATCGGTAAATTTGGTCAACAAGGGCAATCCCTTTTCTGGTCAACTTAATGACCCGTTCTCGATGGTTGTCTTTGCCAATACTAACGCGTATTAGCCTATACCCACCTTTAGGTGACTGTTTATTCCCATCCGCCAGGTAGTAGGCTCTTTTTGCCGCAACTCGATACGGAATTTCAAGACGTCTTTCTAGCTCATGAATAGTGTTCAACTCACCATTCTGTTCAGCTCTCGCAATGTCTAAAAAGGTAAGTACCATTTCCAAAGGCATCTTTGTGTCCAGCTCATTAAATAGCTGCATAGCGGATATAGTCGCCTTTAGCTCGCTCATAAAAACCTCCAAACAATTCAACTAACCCCTGATAATCTTGACACGGTATGATGGCAAGACATTGAGGCCCCAGGCGAAACACGTATTGAAAAATGCGGCTTTGATTTTAATCTGTTTTGATTGGTGCAACATTGTCAAAATAATGAGGATTTCATCCGACTGCTTTTTGGTCAAAATCAACGATAACTATATTGGGAGGTCCAGTGGATGGGTACGCGATTAAACACTCTCGGAATAAAAGTGAATTCGGAAATAAACACTACCTTAGAAAGAAGAGATGAAGTCCTAGGCAGATTTGGTCCTATGTTTCGCGCTCCCACAAGCCTCTCAAGGGATGACTATTTGAGCTTCTTGAATTTCAAACACAATTATCATTGGACCAACTTAGTTCGCAGAGGCGGGGCCGCTGCAACAGACATGGAAAGTCTGCGGCATGGACTAATCATATTGCTAGATGAGGCTGTGCCACTTTCTGAGAGATTTGATGCAGCAAACAGCCAGATCAAAGGTGTGGGCAAGGCCATACTATCGGCAATACTATTAGTGGCATATCCTGACCGTTATGGAGTTTGGAATAGTACGAGTGAAAGCAAACTGAAAGAATGGCAAGCATGGCCTGAATTTCCCCGAGGTTCATCGCAGGGGGAACGATTTAAGATCGTAAATGACGTTCTCCTAGAGATATCTCGAGAACTTGATATTGACTTATGGTCCCTAGACGCCTTGTGGAGAGCTGATGGTTTTAAAAGAGAAAAAATAACTGATCACCAGAAATCCAGTTGGGCTGACGAAATAGATAGGATGGTAAATACAGCTGTCCAAACTACCAAATACGCAAGGGGTCAAAAGGTTGCTCGACGCGTCAAAAACAAAGACCTGAGACTCGACAAGGAGCGACTGACGACACATCTAAACGAGTTGCTTAGAGAGAACAATTACCGCTGTGCAATCAGCGGGTTGGAGCTAAAATTGGACGGATCAGACGCTCAACTTTTGCCTTCGCTTGATAGAATAGACAGTTACGGACATTACGAGGAGGGAAATCTTCAAGTAGTAGCGAAATTCATCAATTTTTGGAAGGGAGCCTCACGAGATTCGGACTTTCGCCGTCTCTTGAAACTCGTTAGAAGCACTGGTCATTAATAGCGAAATGTGAAGGGCGCACCTGTGCTCAAATCAATAGGTTTAAAGCTAGTCCGAAATTGGAGAAAGGTATTAGAATTTGCCGCTTGGACGGTCGGCTTAGGTCTTTTGGCGTCATTTGCTTATACAGGTTTCGAGAATGACGTACTGAACAAAAGGGCGGATCATGTAATGGCGACTTTTTCCACTTGCGCTCTATCCGAAGAGGGCGGTATTTCGGTTGAACAATCAGTTGAATGCATGACAGCGCTCTATACTTTTGACGGGCTAGAGCAAAGTGCCGCAAATTTCCAAGCCATACAGGATGTAATGGCGTTAACACATTGTCGTCGCAAGATGTCACCATCAAGCGAATATGATGAGTTTCGCACTTGCTTGACGCGCCAATTCCAAAAACTATCAGAGTTAGATCAGTAAGAACCCAAGCGATCATCTCTTAATCCTAAGCGGTCCATCGTATTTAATCTATATCCAAGGGAGGCAGCGACTTCACGATCTTCATCGTCTCGAGGCTAACCGTTGTTACACGCTGAAACAGCTCCAGTGGGTACTTAGGATCTCCCACCGTCTCATTTGCATAGTCGTTGGCATCATTGACAATGCCGGTTTTCTTATCGGTTTTGACAACTTGACGTTCCATTACCCATTCAAGGGCAGGTTTGCCGTTCACCACATAATCGTAAGCTTCCAAGGGAATGTTCTGCATCGTGATGTTTTCATTGTATATTACAGTTGATTTGTCTTTTACTTTGCCCTTGCCACCAAACTTCATCTTCTTGACGCGATAGAATTTCTTGGGATCGGTTCGAGACTCGGGGATCAAACGGTGGTTACCCTCTTTGAAAGTTACCATGAAGGGTTCGACTGTTTCGAAGTTCACATGGAGCTCACCTAAAGCACGACCGGCGTCGCGGATTGCTTTGAAGTCATCGAAGGATCTTACGGTGGGAATGCGAGGCAATTGTTTCGCAAGGTTGTTTTTAAACCTAACTCGATATTCAGGTGAATGAAGCAATCCGTAAATATAGAAAAACAAATCTTCCTTTGTAATTTTCTGACCAGGATACGCGGACCGTATTTTCGCTAGACCACCATCGGTTATTGCGTCATTTTGAATAAAATCGTGTGAATTCTTATTTTCATTTAACGAGAGCAATCCATCGCTTTGCTCAACCTTGTCGTAAAGATAAAGTGAGAAGCATTGCCCCTTTTCAAGGCAATCAAGGGCAGGAATATACTTTGTCATCAAAGCTGAAAAACCGGCTCGGCTTCCCACGCCGCTGACTTGAATTGCAAGATTTGGCAATGATGATTGTGGGAAAATACGGGGAATTCGAGCTACCCGTTGAATGAAAAGTGGGTCGTTAAACAGTAACTGCACTTGAAATGGTCGGTAGAGGCTCTTTCGTACGAGGTTTGGATTGAATGTAGAACGGTGCAATCGTTTAAATTTTGGAATGATCCCACTATGCCAATTTATCGATGTAGTCTCAAAATCCAGAAAATTCTTCAACTCATTACTCTTACCTTCCTCGATAAATCTATCAATCTCGCTATTGTAGTATTCACTCATTCTTTTCATAATGGCCAAAAGCGTCGTCTTGGATGAGTTGAACATCCAAGCGTCGCCATTTGTTTTGATGCCATTAGAATATGTTTTGAATGCTACTGGTTCCTTATTTCGACTGAGCTTACTGCCTATTAACAAGTGCTTAGAGAAGGTTTTGTCCACCTTATCAAGCCAGTCACCGTTGTCGTCAGGCGTTATCCGCTGCCAAGCCTCTGCTGCACTAATACCTTCAATTGAACCATAGGCCTTTATTATTTTTAGTTTGTCGTCAGTTGAAAGATCAGCGCCAATATCGTGAAAATAAATCTTACCGGGAACTGTACGGTTTTTATTTTTTACGAGTATAGAGATTGATATTCCGGTCATACTGCTCGATCTGAATATGTTTTGCCCTTCCCCGGCAGTCCCTTTGGACAACATGTTTTTTCTGATATCTCCGCGTAAGTGGAACACATACAATTCGCTAAACTCGTCTGTTAGGCATTTACGCATACCGTCTGCAAATGAACGTTCAATCCAAGCGCTACCCGAAACAAAAGCCATTACCCCAGCGTCGCCAATCCGCTCGCTTGCCCAACGAAATGCGCGAATGTAACTATCGTACAAAGCGTTTTTGTTTGTTGCACTGGATTGAGCGGCGTATGTTTGTCGAATACTCTTATCTAAGCTTTTATATCTTATGTTTGCAGCGTTGTCGTTGGCGCTTGTTTGTCCCGCTGAGTAGGGTGGGTTTCCTATAATGACGCGAATATCAAGTGCCTTTTGCTTTGAACGCCGTTCGGAGTTGTCCGGCAGAAGGTTTGCCACCATATCCCGCTCTTGCTCATAAAGTTGGAAAGTGTCGGTAAGCAGAATTCCCTCAAAAGGCTCATACGGTGCTTCGTCTTTAAGCTCACCTTGCTTCAGCTCGTGATAAACGGTCTCAATGTTGATTGCAGCGATATAGTAAGCAAGTAGTACAATTTCGTTGGCATGGATTTCTTCACGATATTTATGTTCAAGCTCATTCGCCGAAATCAAACCAGATTGCAATAGCCGGGTGATGAAGGTGCCGGTGCCTGTAAACGGGTCGAGAATATGAACGCCCGGTGACCCTATAGTCTGCCCGAATTGCGCTTTGAGCACATCATTAACTGAGTGGATGATGAAATCTACAACCTCAACAGGTGTATACACAATGCCTAGGCGCTGAGTCAGCACAGGGAATGCGCCCTTAAAGAAACTGTCGTAAATCTTATAGATAAGCTCCTGTCTACCGTGCGCTGTCACTACGTCAGCCGCGCGTCTCTCTACACTGGCATAAAACTTGGAGAGGCTTTCGGATTCCTTCGACAAGTTATGCTCATGCAACTGTCCCAGCACCGTTTCCATCGCTTTGGACACCGGGTTTTGCTTGGTGAATTGGCTGCCTTTAAACAAGGCGTCAAACACTGGCCGCGTAATCAAATGTTGCGCCAGCATTTCAATGGCTTCAGCTTCAGAGATTTCTGGATTCAGATCATCCTGAAGCTCTTCAAGGAAATCTAAGAAGGCTTTTCGCTCGGGACCTTCCTTTTTGACAATTGTCGTAATTCTGGTGATGTGGCGTTCAGCAATCTTTGCGATGTCTTTTGCCCAAGTATCCCAATATTCGCGAGTGCCGCATTTGGCGACAATTTTAGCCATGATCGCGCGAGTGAATTCGTCAAATACCAATTCGCCCTGTTTGGGTTCTTCGCTTCGAGGACGCTTGTCTTGTACGTCAGAACCTATACCAGCGCTTTTCTTCTCTGACTTGGACTTATTCGTGTCAAAGTCTTCAACAACGGCTGTGAGTTCTCTCAGTTCCGTCTCAGAAGAGATTCTGACCAATTCAATCTTGTCGCTGATGTCTTCCCCGAGTTCTGCTTGGTTTATCCGGGCATCAAGGCGCTCATCGTGTGCACGGAGGGCATTCAGAATCTGCCAGACAACACGATAGCGCTCATTATCGTTCAGCGCCTCCTCGGGCTTTACATTTGGCGGAATTGCGACTGGCAATATAACGTAACCAAGCTTTTTGCCCTCGGCTTTGCGCATAACGCGCCCTACAGACTGGACCACGTCGATCTGGCTTTTGCGCGGATGCATAAACATGATCGCATCAAGTGCAGGAACGTCCACACCTTCGGAAAGCACCTTGGCATTGGTCAGAATACGACAAGTATCATCATCTGTTTCCGCCTTGAGCCATTTAAGCATCTCATCTCTGGCAGTTGCATTGTAGCTGCCGTCGACGTGCCGCACTTCTGTTTTGAGATGCGGCATTTCATTCACGAGTTCATTGGTAGCGTACTCATCGGCAACCTGAGCAAACTCATCCTCAATAATTTTCGATTTCTCGATGCTTTGACAAAATGCAAGCGCTCGGCGCATCGGCGACGGATCAAAACCTAAGTCAGCCTTAATGTCACTTTTGGTCAACGCCTTGTAGCAACCTACGATCTTGGTCGCGTCATCAAGAGAAAGCTCAGCGCCTTCTTTTAGGCGTGTTTGGATTGTTGAAGACACCAAGCCCTCATCGACCGCCAAAACAACCACTTTGTAGTCGGTGAGCAATTCTCTTTCTACCGCCCAACCAAACCCTCTATGGAAGAGGTCCTTACCAAACTTGCTTTCATCGTCCATTGACGCCAGTTCGGCGTCGTGATCGTCAGCCTTGCGCTTTGCGGCATCACCAAAAATCCTCGGCGTGGCAGTCATATAGAGGCGTTTCTTAGCGGCAACGTGATCATTGCTATGAATGCGCACAAAGTTGCTGTCGTCTTGGTCTTTAAGTGTTACCCCGGTGGTTCTGTGGGCTTCGTCGCAAACCACCAAGTCAAACTCAGGTAAACCAAAGTCTTTTTGGGCGCGTGATAGCACGTCAATCGAATGATATGTCGAGAAGACAACTGTCATCTTCTCATTGGGAGCCGTCTGGACTTGGTGAGATAGCTTCTCAGCACTTGTGGTCGCTGGGAACGCTAGGTCGTGGACATTTAAGTCTAATGTGTCAGCGTCTTCATTCCGCCCGACCTTCTTGTCTGAACAAGCAGAGAAAGCTGTAAAATCCTCTTGGCAGTCATTCTTCCATTCGCGCACTGTTTGAGACATCAGCGCAAGTGAAGGAACCATAAACAGGACGCGCTTGCCCTTGCCAGCCAATTCCTCGGCGATGCGTAGAGCCGTAAAGGTCTTGCCTGTGCCGCAAGCCATGATCAACTTGCCGCGATCAGCCTCCTGCAAGCCAGACCGCACTAACTCTAAGGCTTCACGCTGGTGATCTCTAAGCTGCTTTTTCGGCTCTAAGCTGATATTGCCAGTACGAAGAAATTGAGACCAATCAATTCGACTGTCTTCCAGTTCATCAATCCCAATTCGGTTCCAGTCTTTTGACAGGTTATTCAGCGTTTCATTGGCGTTTCGCCCAAAGTCTTTTCGTGTAGTGTCAGCAATGATGAGGCGACTAAATACATCATTTGATGAGGCGGATATGAAGGTATCTAAATCGGGTTTTTGGATGCTGTAGTTTGGTGCATAAAACTTACATTGAACAGCTGCATAGCCTGAACCGTCCGCCAGCGTGGCGACCAAATCAATTCCCGTGTCGTTGCTAGCCCAGCCCTGTTTTTTGGCCCATTCAGAATACGTCTCCACAGCAGAATAATACTGCTTTTGGACGTCATCATTTTCCAGATAGACTTTGACGACACGTTCAAAGTAGTCGCCCTTTTCGCGTTCGTTGGTGGATTCTTCGCGGTATCTATTAAGTAATTCGCTGAGCTGCATAGGATTTTTCGACTGACAAATAGCTGATTCTGAATTGAATATGGATGGATGCTATCTGTGTGACGCAGGTAAATCCAGAGGGGATTGGTGGCGCAAGATATTGGCGTTGCAACCAAAATGTCGATTGACATAGCGACAGATGATATTGTAGGCGACGTTATCCCCGCACGTGATGCTAATAAATATCTATATATAACAACAACTTATATTTATATCCCCTTTAGGATAACGCATTCATTCGATAGCAAAAATCTCAATTTACATGCCCGAAAACCAGGCTTGGAATTAGTATCCCCTTTCAGTGCGAGACAATACAAATGACCGCACTCTTTTGGGCACTTATCCGGTGCTATTCGCGGCTACCATTTCCGCGGCTCACAAAAATAAATCTAAATACAGAAGGCGTTTCTAATGAAGAACTACGTCAGATTAAACGCGTTTGAGCGAACAGCTCGCGCGACTTATCCCGCGTGTGCGCCATGTGGCCCCTCGGACAACCAAGTGAAGCTTTGGGTTCAGCAAGCATCTATTTGCAACCAACAACTGGCAACGGACCAAGCAAAACACTCGAGGTTTCAAGTGATCCCACATAAGACTGGTATTGGCAAAACCCACGCGTTAAGTGTCTACGCCGCCGAGCTGGCTTGTACAAATCATACCCTAGATATGGAAAATCGAAAGCGAATGGTAATTGCCGTGCGCGAAAAAACACAAGCTGATGAGATGGTTGATCGTATCAACATAGCTGCAGGTGAAAATGTGGCATCTTCTCACTATACCGGCCACCATATAGAGCGAGGGGAACAACAAAAGTTAGATATCCTGGTTGTCACCCACGAAGGCATAGCAAGTGCAATAGCAAGCCTCGAAGTTGATGAGGTGCTTCAGCCGCATCAGTCATATTTAATCTCTCACAGCGATCTTATTGTTTTCGATGAAGCACCAGAGGCCCTTTTTCGAGTACAGCAGATTCCACTCAATTATCTGAGGCACCTTAAAGCGTTATCGTCACTTCTGGATCAACACGAACATCGAGAGGCTATTCACTACGTTGAGAAGCTGGTCGATACGTTCGAAAATAGCAAAAGGAAGAATGAAGAACTACTTTGGACCTCCGATGCCGACTGTCCGCTGCCGCCGCTCTCCTTGTTAAAGGCCACGCACTTTCTCGAAGCAATTAAACAGTTGGCCCGATTACCAGGTGGTCTGATTGAAAGAGCTAGGGAGCAAGCAAATTCCCATCTGCTCACCAGCGTTGGGGAGCGTTGGGTCACATTGAGAAATGACAAAGGCGGTATCGTGGTCGAGACAGCGCAGTTTATGTGGCCTCAACACTTGAACAAGCCTGTCGTTCTCGATGCGACTGGCGATCTTTGGCAAACCTGGCGACACATGTCTTCTCAGGTCAATATCGCTACGCCTGTTGCGGAGGCTCGCAGTTATCACAATGTCACTCTTCATGTTCAGCGCGAAAAGGGGTTGGGTAAATCCTGCACAAAACAGCAATTCGAAAATCGCCTGGCTCGAATTAAAGAGTATTTTGCCAATTCGGCAGATCACACTGAGACTTTGTTCGTCTCTCACAAAGACCGCTTAGACCTCGCAAAGAAACAGATGAAAAGAAAGAAAGGACATCATTATGCGTATTGGTTTGCAATCGACGGCAAGAACCATTGGGTCAATTGCACCCGAGTTGTCATCACTAGCCTTCCTTACACTCCTCCACATGCTGCCAAGCTAAAATATTGGGCGGCTACTCTTCCAAAATCGATTAAAGATGAATTGCCAAATGATCTCAGAGAACATGAGTTTTCAGAGATTGCGGGAAGGCTTGTTCAGGCAATCAATCGGAGTGCTTGTCGCTCGATATCGGACGAAGTTGGCGGGTGCCAGGAGACTGACATATACACTTTCTTACCCGCGGGGTTAGACGGAGACAGATTGATCGATCTGATCAAGAAACAGATGCCCGGCATTCAGGTGAAAGATTGGATAATACCCGACACTAACGGGTATGGGAGGATTAAAAGTGTGCAACAAAAGAACTTGATTGATTTTATGAAATGTAAAAAATCCGGCTCCTATACGACTAGAGAGATTGGCGACTTTCTAGGTTGGACAAAAAGCCAACTCGGAGAAGTGCATAGAGCGTTATCTAGTCCGACCCACTGTCTCCCTCAGGCTCTCAAAGCTCTTGGTGTTTCTCCAAGTCAATCCGGGAGAGGCCGAAGCTCGCGCTGGACCCTTTCTTGGGGCTAAGCGACACCTTAGGAGTCAGACATAAAAAGGTGGGGTTTCCCCTTAGAGATTCTATAGGAAGACGAAGGCCCACCTTTATGAGATCATGATGCGACATGAGAG
>NZ_AUHV01000011.1 GCF_000423365.1 Maritalea myrionectae DSM 19524
TTGGTGTCATTTTTCAACTGCAAGAAGGCACCTTGATAATCGCCTTCCATCCGCACCGTCAAATTGGTGTTCGCCAGGGCAGCCATCACTTCGCCTGTCTCTTTTAGGCCACGATCTACAGTATCCACCAAGGCATTCACATTGTTGCTTAGCTGTGCCAATTCTGGATCAGGCACATCCATGTCCACCCGTTGTGAAAAGTCACCAGCCGACGCGGCGCCCACAACACTGCGGAAAGACGCTTGCAACTCGTCCATCATCTTTGACCGTTTCAAAACTTCTTGTTGGCGAATGGCTTCTTCTTCACCAAGTTTTGCAACCCGTATGGCGTTCTCAAGGAACACTTCCAACGCACGTGTCAAAACGCCAATTTCACTCTTCGAGCTATCTGGCTTAATCTCGATATCGAGTTTGCCTTCGCCCAATTCTTCCGCATTATCTGACAGGCGTTTCAATGGCACTGAAATTGACCGACCAATAACCAGGCCCGCGCCAAGCATCATGATCGTGGCCAAAGCGATAATGCCAAATGAAGAATATAATGTGATTTGGTTTACAGTGTTCAATTCAGCCGCAGCGGTGGCAGCACGTGTTTCCGCTTCTTTTGCCAATGAAGAGACCTGAGGCGACAGCGCTTGGAAGTCAGCGTCAAGCTCTGCAACCTTGGCCGACAATTCAGTATCCACGACGGCAAATTCATCAAAGGTCGATTTATATTGATCAATCAAGCTGGAAATCTGAGTCTTGTCAGCTGCCGGAAGATTGCTATCAACAAGCAACGCATTGAATTCAGACACTCGGTCTGACAGACGCGTAATATATTTCTCACCACCCCGAATAATGAAATCTTTCTCATGGCGGCGCATCATCAAAATTTTGACGGTCAATGCATCCAAATTGGCCGCGTTGACTTTTTCTTCAGCGCTTTGCACGGCAGCGCGAAGGTCCCCTCTTAAGCCCTCTTCTTCGGAATAGCCGATCTGTTCAACCAAGATCTGGACCTCACCAAACACCCCTGATTGTTTGGCAACTCCATCCGCAACCGATTGAACCATCGCGGCAAGCTCAGGCTCGACGACCAGTTCGTCCAACAGGGCAAACTCTGTCGCGATCTCGGCATGTTCTGCCTCAATCAGCGCCACCTTGTCATCATTCGGTGCGTTCATGAAATCACGTTCCATTGTTCGGATTTCAAGAACCGAGCTTTGAATATGTTGTGCAGCAGTGCTGATCTGCTCAAAGCGTGTCTCTTTTAGCTTTACATCATTGGTCACGAAGTAACTAAAAAGATAGCCCCCACCCAAAAGGGCAAAAAGCAACGTACCAGCAATTGTCAAAAGCTGGATGCGGGATCCAATGGTCATTTTATTTAATGCACTGAAGATACTCATTTTTATCTCATTTTTCACATTTAGGGAGGCGCTGACGGGTAGACACATTCAGAACAAATTAATTTAAACCAAAAACCGCTTAAGAAATTGTTTCGCTATGATACAATTCTAAAACTCGTTCCAGTCTTGGCTTATGTCCACCGCCTGATTACCCCGTTGCGGAACAGGCTTTGCAGCCAATTTCGGTTTAGATTCAAACTGTTGAATGTTTGCGGGCTTTGTCGGTTCTATTTTGCGCTCACCACCCTTTTCGGTCACGAATACCTCAACAATATTATCGAGTTCATTGGCCTGGTTCTCGGTTTGCTCAATCGCCGCATTGGTTTCTTCCACCAAAGCCGCATTGTGCTGGGTGGTCTCATCCATGTCGCGAACCGCTTGGTTAATCTGCTC
>NZ_AUHV01000001.1 GCF_000423365.1 Maritalea myrionectae DSM 19524
CGTTGCCAAGTCTGCTAAAAGCAAAATTATCTCTACGATGTAAAATATACAAAAAACCCCACCCGCTAGAAATAGCCGGTGGGGTTTCTTGCGTTTAGGGGAGTGTTAGGTCTAACATCACTCATCCGACGAACTCTTGAAGGTTCCGCCATGGTGGCTTTTCGCCGTCGAAGGTCGTTCATTTTTCTTACCCTCGCTCTGATTTTCCTTGCGAGCACACTGATTCTTTATGTCGGGTCGTCCCCATTTTGGTGGTATGGCTTTTATCTGACCGCGATTGCTGGCGCGGCGAGCCTTCTCGCACCACCATCACAGCACAGTTTTACAGCATCGGGACTTTTGTTCTTCTATCTCGCCTCTGTCTTTATGGGAATCGGTGTAGAGGCTGTCCGCATCTTCTTTGATTTGTGGCACTACACACCGATTCTAAACGGCATCGCCGGCGTGGCCGGCTTTGTGCTGGTGGGCTATTTTTTGATGATGTTTGCGATGGCGATGGTCTATGAACAAGCGATTCTCCGCGTCAAAGCTTGGCCGCCCGGCGCGATTCTTCTATTTGCGCTACTGATTCTGCCAGTTGAAATTGCGAATCGATTTGTTCCTGTATGGGAAGAGCCGAATTTTCCATGGGTATATCTGCTATTTGGCGTCGGTTATGCCATTGAAGCGATCGTTGCTGTCCTGGTGTTCCGAGCAGCATTCCGGCCAAAAGGCGGGGAAGCGCATCGGCTGTAAGCATGTTGTCCCCAATCAACCTGCCGCGATGGTGAAATATGGGCCCGAATATGAAATAAATGAAGGGGCCAAGATAAAAGGTGTTGACTCTAACCGGGGCAACCCTTATCACCGCCCACAGCTTGAACGAAACGGGCGGCACCGCCAACTGAAGAATTCGAGTTAACTAATTGAAAGTAAATTCAAAATTTTCAATTAGGGTGTTGACAGGATGAGATGATCAAACTATCTACACCACTCTGAATTGAGTTTGTTTTTAACAGATGATGTTCAGGTCGCTTTCCGCGAAAAACTTTTTGAGTTTTAGCTGAAAGATTTGGTTGACAGGCTAATCCGTTAGTCTTATAACCCCCAAGCGCTGACCAAACTGATTTGCAGTTTGACAGTGCTTCCATAAAAAGGCAGTCTGTTCTGCCGGTTCGCCGGTAAGAGAATGCTTTGCGGTTGTGACAGAAATTGATCAGCCGATGACATCTAGCCTTCGTGCTGTTTGTCGGTTCTTTGACATTGTGAAGAAAAGAAGAAAGAGAAACGTGGACGGCGAGGTCCTTGCGGATCTGGTTTTACCAGATCATCAAGACTTCGA